>NZ_PKOJ01000003.1 GCF_002860325.1 Neptunicoccus cionae
TGAGAAATGACAGAACACAACCCGATCAGCAGGAGCAGAGAGTAGCTTAATTTACGCCAGATCCTGTCCGACAAATGGGGAGCAGCTCAAGTCGGCGGAAAAAAACAAGCACTCAAGCTGTATTGATTATTCCTCCTGTAGATCCCCTTGATGCCTTTTGCTCGCCTTCCACACCCGATAGGCTTTTTAACTTTCAACGTGTCCGCCAGCCCGAACTGCCGATTGAACGCGCAGGTTTGAAGCTCAGGTATCACCACTCTGCGAGTAACAGATGTCGAGAGGACCTTACGGGCGCGGGATTGGCCATTCCAAGGTAAACGTTGGGGGGACTTCAGCTCACATATCCGTTAGCCGGCATAATCTGCGCATCGCATCTCTTTCTTGCCTGTAAGCTCTTAGTCCTTCTTTAAAAGGAGAACGGCTTGGCCAGAACGTTCAACACTGGTTCAGTTGCCCCACTTCCGCCATGCCAGCCAGCCGAGCGCCAGTCCTGTGACGAGAAATGCGATGTGGCGGGGGCGTAGGCCCCTGCCTGCATTGGTTTCCTCGCCCGGATGATATCGCGGATCCAACAGCCGCGTATTGGCGAGGAGCTCTCCCATAACCGTCGCGCTGTCACGTTCTACGTCACGAAGCCCGCGCCCCGATGCACGGTTCAGACGCCCGATGGTCGCGATGAAGCCTTTTTCTTGTGCGAAGGTCTGTTCGAAGGTTTCCGTGGAAACGTCGAGGTGCTCAGAGATCAATCGGACGCGAAAGCTTTCGATTACATCTGCAGGCTCCGCAATGGCCACGTTGCATTCCGTGTCGAACCCCATCGAGCGGTCATTTATGTTGCTCGACCCGATCTTCAGCAGGAAATCGTCCACGACCATTATCTTGGCATGAACATATATCGGCTCCCCTGCTTTGGTCACGGGGTAATAGATCCGGAACCGGTCCTGATGGTCCGCTGCTTCCAAACGCTCTATCATCCTCTGGCGGGTTACGTGCATTGCATCGTCTTCAAGCTGGGATTCTGCCTCCACCGGATTGATTACGACAATCTCGGGGCCGTTCTGCTCTCTCAAACGTTCTTCAAGTGCTGCGCATATGCTCTCCGCAGCGAAGTATTGGGATTCGATGTAAATAATCTGCTGTGCAGCCTTGATCCCGTCGAGATACAGCTGCTCTATTTCGTTAATCAGCGGTTTTCCGTCAAACGGTGGCTCCGTGCGAGAGATTGCCACGTCAATGTCTCTTGCATCCACGTCCAAACCTTCCGGCCAGGGAGTCGGCGGTGTGTCTTCGGGCGGTTGCAGGGTCTCTCCGTTGGCTCTGTGCCAGCGTCTGCGGGAAAGTTTCGCCAGAGCAGCGGCTGCAGGGCCTGACATGGCCGAAGTGGCGTCATGCCAAGGGCCCGAGCGTGTACCATCCTTGCAAATCCGGCGCGGGTCGTCAGGAAGGTGCTCTGACGTGTCCCAACGTTTTTCCGTTGCATCAATCCCGCCGCAAAAGGCCAGCGCATCATCGGCAACGACAATCTTCTGGTGATGGCAGGCGCCGAACGGGTGATGCCCGTCCAATGCGAAATGGATACGGTCACTCCCGAACATGCTGAGCGCGACAGAGGGCGCCAACCGGCCCGGTGCCGCCAGTACGGCGCCGTTCCATTTCAGCATGTAAACATTAAGCTCCGGTGAACGCTCTACGATTGCTTCTATAAAGCTGCCAAGCTGGTTGGGCAGACCATCCGGGGCCAACCCGTTTTCGTCCGCCTCTCCGGGCAGCATTTCCAGTTCAAAATCGAAGTCCCACCCTATAAGCAGAAGCTCTTTTTTCGCGCCAATGAACACCTTGCGCAATACTCGGAAGTAATCCGCAGCATCAACGATCAGCGCAAATTTATGCGCCCGCGCCACCTTCCACGCGGTCTCATCCCGGAACATCGTCTGCTGCTGGTGCACTGAAGGGCCATCGCTGGCGGACAGCTCTGGTTCTGGATCGGCTTGATCTGGCATTTCGGCACTCCGGTTCTGGGTTTCATCATGGACATAATCGCCCATGCGTGAAAGCCCCGCTACGAGGCCCCTACAAAAGAAACGGCTGCGGGCGCTATCGGTTCCGAAGTTCCTACAGAAAGAACGGCGCTTGGCTTTCGATCAGGCGATCAGGCGGGCAGCCTGTTCACATAGAACCACAGCCCTATCCCGTGCGTGCCGTTGATTGGCATTCAAATTTTCCGCCTCTTGCGGGTCCACGTAACCGCGCAGGACAGAATTCACCGCACGCCAGATTTTCGGAGTCCCTTCGGCCCGGGTCACGCAGTCCTTCGCGACCTGCTCGATTTCTTTTATCTTCCCAGACGTAAGATGATCCAGCGGCTGGGTCGATTGAGGTTCCGGTCTGGCTTTCTCCAGTGACCGATCCAATGCATTTTCAAGCCACGGGCTGTCAAAGAATGTATCATCGGTCTGGCGGGCATCCGCGCGGAACCGACGGTCTACCTGTTCCATAAGAGATCGATCCAGAGCGAGTTTTTCGTCCTTGGCGCCGGGAACATGGCCAACGCTATACCCGACAGCACCGCCGATTATTGTTCGCAGAACCTTGGGAACGCCCTCCGTGATCAACGTGTTCTGAAAAACGCGCATACCGGCGATCTGGCGCACACCAAGCGACTGGTTCACATTGTCAGCCTGTTGCAATGTAAACGGCTCCCCTTCCAGCACGATGTGAAGGAAATCCGAAACCACATCCTGATCGCGCAGCCCTTCGCGCACAAAGGGCCGCAGGACAAACCGCTCTCCAAACACGGATCTCCAGCGGGTAAACCGCTTGTGATAGGTCAGGAAACGGTCTGCTCCCATAGTATCAAACAGAGGCGCCATGTCCTGCACGAACAAACCCATTTTAACCCTCTGGGCATAGGTGGACACAAACCGGTCCGCATGAGGCCGTACATAGGCCACGATCCGGCAACTGTCCGCAAATTCAGGCAGATACTGGTCCAGAGCATCCTTGAATTCGCGGGGTTTCGCACGGGTGAGGAATTCGGAGGAAATGACGCCGTAATCCGCCTCTTCAGCATGCGCCCACTCTGCCAGTTCGGGAAATCGCTTGGCCTTTTCGCCCGGACCGGCATTTTTCCGCATTGCCTTGCCCAGCGCAACCTCGTTGCGGTTTCGGGACAGACGCACCGTCCGGTGCTCGCTCTGCCAAAGCGCCTCTGCCAGTGTTTTTTGAATGGAACTCGACCCGTTTTTGGGATCGCCAATGTGAATTACCAGATTTTTTATCAAAGACTGTAGACCTTGCACCCGCTGCGGCATTGCAAAGCCGCTACAAACCTACATCCCAAATCGCGCAGCGCGACGCAAGAGCGGCTTGCGCTCCAATAGTCCTCACGTCACTCCATCAGGCGTGCGAGTGCATTTTCGTTTGCTCCTCGGAACCATTTTACGATCTTCACGCGGTCTTCGTCAGGCATATAGGTTATGTTAGCAGGGGGCATCGCGTGAGAGACGCCGGACTGCAGATAGATCTGGCGGGCGGCACGGGCGACGTCGGATTTTGTTTCCAGATGCACCCCTTTGGGCGCCCAATGCATACCCTCCCATGCCGGTTCGCGGGAATGGCACATGGAACAGCGGCCAAGGACGATTTCGTGGACTTTCTCAAACCCCTCGGCCTGTGCATAGCGCTGTTCGTATTTTGTTAGCGGCTGGTTCTCTACCGTGTCGTAATCTCCGTCCCAGCTTGAGGCCGTGGAGAGCCACGCAATAATCACAAACAGGATCACCGTCGCCGCCCAGGTCCAGGTCGGTCCCCGTCCGGTGGCGTGCATGGTGTTGAAGTAATGACGGATTGTGACACCAGTCAAAAAGATCAGTGAGGCAATAATCCAGCTGTATTCGGTCGCAAAAGCCAGCGGATAGTGGTTGGACAGCATCAGGAACAGAACCGGCAGCGTCAGATAATTGTTGTGGGTACTGCGCAGCTTGGCAATCTTGCCGTATTTCGGATCAGGGGTGCGGCCTTCCTGCAAATCCTTCACCACGATGCGCTGGTTCGGCATGATGATCAAAAACACATTGGCTGTCATGATGGTCGCGGTGAACGCCCCCAGATGCAACAGCGCGGCCCGCCCTGTGAAGATCTGGTTATAGCCCCATGACATCGCCACAAGGATTACGAACAGCAGCAGCATAAGCACGGTCGGGGTTTCGCCCAGCTTGGATTTGCACAGGAAATCGTAACAAATCCAGCCAATTGTAAGCGAACCACCGGAAATCAGAATGGCCTGCCACACTGCCAGATCCGCCTTGGCCGGATCAATCAGGAACAGCTCTGCGCCGACCCAATAGACGATCATCAAAAGTGCGGCACCGGACAACCATGTTGCGTAACTCTCCCATTTGAACCAGATTAGATGGTCGGGCATGTTTTCTGGTGCCACAAGGAACTTGCGGATGTGATAGAACCCGCCCCCGTGCACCTGCCATTCTTCGCCGTGGGCGCCAACCGGCAGGTCAGGCGCCTTGCGCAGCCCCAGATCCAGTGCGACAAAGTAAAAGGAAGACCCGATCCATGCGATAGCCGTGATGACGTGCAGCCAGCGGACCGCAAAAGCAAACCAATCCCACAAGATTGCGATATCATACATTAATCTGTTCTCCTTTGTCCGGGATTCACCCTATCGTCCGCCTGATTTTCGCGCTACGCCTGTCATTCAGCAAACAGTGTCAAAAAAAAACTTACAATGTCTTATTTCGACAATATCAGAACCTTTATACGGGTGTATGAACTGGGCAGCATGTCTGCGGCTGCGCGGGACCAGCGCATATCCCCTGCGGTGGCCTCGGCACGGATTTCCCAGCTTGAGGCCCATCTGGACGTGCGCCTGTTCCAGCGGACCACCCGCAGCCTGACCCCGACCGAACAGGGACAATTGTTTTATGAAGGCGCCTGCGGGGTGCTGGAGGCAGTGGAATCTGCCGAGGCGAGCATCGGGGATGTGACGGACAACCCCCGCGGCACGCTGTATATCGCGGCGCCGCTCGGGGTGGGGCGGCGTTTGATTGCGCCTCATACTCCGGCGTTTACCGCGCAATATCCGCTGGTAGATGTGCGCTTGCGTCTAAGCGACCGGAACATCGACCTGACCGCCGAAGGATTGGATATCTCGTTCTTTCTGGGGCGTCCGGCGGATTCCAACCTGCGTATCCGCAAGATTGCCGACTGCCAGCGGGTGCTTTGCGCCAGTCCCGCCTATATCGAAACCCATGGCCATCCCAAGACGGGCGCCGAGATTGAACGCGGCCAGCATAATTGTCTCAACTTGCGCTACCCGGGCGCCACGGAATTCCAGTGGGAGCTGGAAACCCCAAAAGGCCCGCAAAAGTTCAACGTGCGGGGCCGGATTGAATGTGACGACGGGGATGTGCTGACGGATTGGGCGCTGGCGGGTGCGGGCATCGCCTTGAAACCTGTGTTTGAAATCGCTGAACATCTCCACAGTGGTGCCCTGGTTCCCGTGGTGAAAGAGACCCCGCCCCTGCCCGTTCAGATGGCCTGTCTTTATACCCATCGCCGCCATCAAGACCCCAAAGCGCGGCTGTTCATGGAGTTCATGATCGAACGCATCGAAAGCGCGATCCGCGGAACCGAACAAAGCTGAAAGATTATCCTTTACCCCTTTGCAACCACCGGCAGGCTTTGTGCGAGCCGGTGGTCACATAGTGCTTTTTCTGAAGTTCAGAACAAAAAGTCGTTTGCCCCCAGATCGGCCAGATCCACGCCAACCAGCGTGATGGAGTTACCGCCCTGCGAAATAACAACATCGGTTCCGTTTGCTGCTTGTTCCATGTGGTTATTCGCAAGGTCGTTCCAGTGTTTAATCTGGGTAACGCTGCTTAGATCGATTTTTTCGTTGCTATTGCGCGCACCAAAATCGGTGATCACATCGTCGCCAAACTTGTTCTGGAACACAAATGTGTCCGCCCCCTTGCCACCGGTCATCAGATCGTCTCCGGCCCCGCCTTTCAGTGTGTCCTTGCCATTACCGGCAACCATGACATCAGCGCCTTTACCGCCCGACAAGGCATCCTTTCCGCGACCACCATAAATCTTGTCCGCTTTATTCCCGCCAAGCAATGTATCCGCCCCGTTGGCTCCGTTCAGAAGGTCACTTCCTGCTCCGCCCAGCAGCCTGTCCGAACCTGCATTGCCATAAAGACTATCGCCGGATTCCTTGCCGATTAGCACGTCTGCGCCGGCATCCCCGAACAGAAAATCCTCGCCGCGTCCGCCATCAATAGTATCGTCTCCGGCGCCACCGGAAATATAATCCGGCAGGGCAACTGCGACACGGTCCCCTGTCAGGGTCTCGTTTGATGAACCGCCTTTTAGAAGCGAAACGGTTGCATCCGTAAACGCAACGATCTCTACATTCTTCAGGCTGTCCCTGCCATAAGAACTGTCGATACGGAAACCGGAGCTTGTGGTTGATATAGAAGCAGTCGAGGAATGGACGGACACCACAAAAGTATCCGTACCTGTCCCACCGTCCACAGTATCGTTTCCGGTCCCAAGCTCGATCCGGTCGTCGCCCCCGAATGTGCGATAGGAATCGCCTTGAGCCCAAGCTGAAACAATTGTGTCGGAGCCGGAAAGAAGCCGCTGCTCTATGCTGGAAGGGCTGCCATAAGCAAGGTCGGACACGTTAAGGGAAAAGCCGCTGGCCGTTACAATCTGGCTGCTACCATAGCTCATGCTCAGAGAGTTGAATGTGCCGCCAGACAGCCCGTAGCTGTCATAATAGAATGATCCGGTAGCACTGATGCTAAATCCTCCGGCCGAAGCTGAAATGTAGCTGCCCGAATAGCTGTTGACGCGGGCGTCATTAAAATTCGTGGAGTACAGATCGCTGTAGGACCAATGGTTTGCGGAGGAATAGATCGTTACGTTCGCCATTTACTTTGCCTCCACTTGGTATTGGTCAGGCCTTCAAAGGGGTAAATACAATTTTGAAAACCTGAGGTAGAATGAGCGCCAAGAGACATCAGAAAAATCTTTTAGACTCAAGGGGCCAACCGGGAAAATTGGGGGAGGTTCTGTCTCAAAACCGCGACACAGCCTGCGCAACGCCTTGTCACAAAGGGAAAACAGTGGCGTAGGATTATTCATATTCTGTCAATATCTTAGCCAATACCCCCCAAGATCCTGTAAAATTTTACAGTGCTTTCGTTTTTTCTTGAAAAACGCGGCGGTCTTTGTGCCCTATACCAAGAATACGTTGAAATTCGTTAGACAGTTTCTTCATATCCAATAAAGCCGAACAGACTCGGGAGGCCCATTATGCCCCGCACGATCCAGACAAGCCCCCTGACCCGCGCAGCTTTTACCCCTTTCGGAGAGGTTCTGGATGTTGACGGACCGGCGGACAAGATGATCAACGAGGGGCTGTGCGGACGTTATCATGATCGCGCAAAGCTGGATTTCAACGACGGTCGTGCAGGAATCAGCCTGTTCAACGCGCAAAAACGTAGCCTGCCCCTGACGCTTAACATGATGGAGCGCCACCCCGATGGCAGCCAGGCCTTCCTGCCCATGCACCGGAACCCGTTTCTGGTGGTCGTGGCCGCAGATGACAACGGCGCACCGGCAAAGCCGCTGGCCTTTGTCACCACCCCCGGTCAGGGCATCAATTTTCATCGCAACGTCTGGCACGGCGTGCTGACCCCGCTGCATGATCCGGGGCTTTTCGCCGTGGTGGACCGCATCGGCGACGGTGCCAATCTTCAGGAACACTGGTTTGACCAGCCTTGGCAAATCACTGACAGCAATTAATCGAACCGCCAACAAGAGCGGGCAATAGGGAAACGTCTTATAGGGAGACACTAAATGTCAGACACTTCACTCGGGACTGCGGAACAACTCCGCGATCCCAATTACACGCCGCCACTGCTTAAAGCGGTTCCGCTTGGCATCCAGCATGTACTGGCGATGTTCGTTTCGAACGTAACGCCTGCAATCATTATTGCAGGGGCCGCCGGTTTCGGTTTCGGGTCCGATGCGGGCGCGCAAGGCTTTCCGGATATGACCTATCTGATCCAGATGTCCATGCTGTTTGCCGGCATCGCAACCCTGTTCCAGACCATCGGAATGGGGCCGGTCGGGGCGCGCTTGCCCATCGTGCAGGGCACCAGCTTTGCCTTTATCCCGATCATGATTCCGCTGGTGGCCGGTAAAGGCGTAGAAGCCATGCCCGCCCTGTTCGGCGGTGTGCTGGTCGGCGGCTTGTTTCATGCGATTATCGGCACATTCATTGGCAAGATCCGTTTTGCCCTGCCCCCGCTTGTTACCGGCTTGATCGTCACCATGATCGGCCTTGCACTGGTCAAGGTCGGCATCCAATACGCGGCTGGCGGTGTGCCTGCGATCGACAAACCGGAATACGGCAGCCTGCTGAACTGGTCGGTTGCCGGTGTTGTGATCCTTGTGACACTGGGGTTGAAGTTTTTCGCCCGTGGCATGATGGCCGTGTCCGCCGTGGTGATTGGCATCATCGTTGGCTACTTTTACTCCATGCTCTTCGGACTGGTAACGTTTGAAGGTATCGCCACAAGCTGGTCCCGCGCCGCACCTGTGGCAATGCCGGTGCCGTTCAAATACGGGCTGGAATTCGGCTTTGCCGCGATCATCGGCTTCTGCCTGATGGCCTTTGTTTCAGCGGTCGAAACCGTGGGTGACGTGTCCGGTATCACCCGTGGGGGCGCAGGCCGCGAAGCAACAGACGCCGAGATCACCGGCGCAACCTATGCAGACGGGATCGGCTCTGCGGTTGCAGGTATTTTTGGCGGCTTTCCAAACACATCATTCAGCCAGAATGTGGGCCTGATCGCCATGACCGGCGTGATGAGCCGCCATGTGGTGACGATCGGTGCGGTCTTCCTGATCATCTGCGGCCTTGTGCCCAAAGTCGGCGCGCTGATCCGCACCATCCCGATCGAGGTGCTTGGCGGTGGTGTGATCGTCATGTTCGGCATGGTGGTTGCAGCCGGTATTTCGATGCTGTCGGATGTGAACTGGAACCGCCGCAACATGGTGATTTTTGCAATTGCCTTGTCGGTGGGACTTGGCCTGCAACTGGACCCCAAAGCAGTGCAGTACCTGCCAGACACCCTGCGCATCCTGATGACATCGGGCCTGCTGCCCGCAGCCGTGATTGCGATTGTCCTCAACCTTGTGCTGCCCGAGGAACTTTCCAGCGAATCCACCGAGGAAGTGTCCGGCGGCATGTCAGGCCGTGGCACCGGCAAGCTGAGCGGGTAAACCCGAAGCTCCAACACACAAAAGGGCGCCCGCTTACGGCGCCCTTTTTCAATTCTGCCCCCCTTATCCATTTTCTTCAAATATCCCCGCCGGAGGCAAAATTCCTGCGCTCCGCGCGGGGATATTTTCAGAAAATGGAACGACCGCGGTCAGCCGTAGCTGGAAACCGGCGTTCCGGCCAAAGCCGCGATGTTAAGAAGGCCACGCACGGTCACGCCGGATGTCACGATATGGGCGCGGTTGCCCATGCCCATCAGGATCGGGCCGACTTCCAACCCGTCAGCCACGGATTTCAGCAGGTTGCGGGCCGCGCCCGATGCGTCCGAGTTGGTATAGACCAGAACATTGGCCTTCCCTGTCAAACGATTGTTGGGCATCAAATGTTCGCGCAGGTCAGGATCTAGGGCCGCATCCGTATGCATCTCGCCTTCGTATTCGAAGTCGGTTTCAACGGAATCTAGGATTGCCAGCGCATCGCGGGACAGCCGGCCCGAAGTGCTGTCCAGATTGCCGAATTGCGAGCTGGAACAGAGCGCCACTTTCGGTGTCACCCCGAAGCGGCGCACATGGCGGGCGGCAGCGATCATAGTTCCTGCCAGTTGCTGTGCTGTGGGTTCGATATGCACATGGGTGTCAGCCACAAACAGCGGCCCTTTTTCCAGAATAACCAGCGACAGTGCCCCCGCAGGATGCAGGTCCGGTGTCTCGAGAATCTGGCGAATGTAGTTCAAGTGCCAGTGATACTGCCCGAAGACACCGCAGATCATGCTGTCCGCCTCTCCCCGATGTACCATTGTCGCGGCGATTGCGGTGCTGTTGGTGCGCATGATGGCTTTGGCCAGATCCGGCGTCGCGCCCCTGCGTGCCATCAGCTTGTGATAGCTGCCCCAGTAATCGCGATAGCGGCTGTCGTTTTCGGGGTTTACCACCTCAAAATCCCGTCCCGGGACAATCGACAACCCTTCCCGTTCAATCCGCCGTTCCACCACGTCGGGGCGGCCGACAATCACGGCATTGACGTGCATTTCTTCGGACATGGCCTGCACTGCCCGCAGCACGCGGGGTTCTTCGCCTTCGGCAAAGACGATGCGGCGTTTTTCAAGGCGGGCAGCTTCGAACACGGGTCGCATGATCATGGAAGAACGGTAAACCTGCGACTGTAACCTTGCGCGGTAGTCCTTAAGATCCACCTGCCGCGTGGCCACACCGCTTTCCATTGCCGCCTTTGCTACGGCCACGGCGATGGTCGGCAACAGGCGCGGGTCAAAGGGTTTGGGGATCAGATACTCCGGCCCGAAAGACAGGCGCTCCCCCTGATAGGCCGCGCCAAGCTCTGCACTTGCGGTTTCCCGTGCCAGACCTGCAATCGCTTCTACGCAGGCCACTTTCATCGCATCGTTAATCTGGGTTGCCCCTACATCAAGCGCGCCGCGAAAGATGAAGGGGAAGCACAGCACGTTATTTACCTGATTGGGATAATCCGAGCGCCCTGTCGCAATCAGTGCATCGGGCGAGGCTTCGCGGGCAACCTCGGGCATGATTTCCGGTGTCGGATTGGCCAGCGCAAAGATGATCGGATGATCCGCCATCTTTTTCACCATATCCGGAGTCAGCAACCCCGGCCCCGAAACGCCAAGGAACAGGTCGGCCCCTTCCATCGCATCCATCGTGGTGCGCATTTCGGTATCCCGCGCGAATTCCAGCTTCTCTTCCGTCAGGTTGTTGCGCGACGTGTGCACCACCCCCTTGCTGTCGAGCATGGTGATGTTCTCTTTCTTTGCCCCCATCACCATCATCATCTTCAGGCAGGCAATCCCCGCTGCGCCTGCGCCCAGAGCGACGATTTTGATATCCTCGAATTTTTTACCCGCCACCCGCAATGCGTTAGTGGCAGCAGCAGCGGCAACGATGGCGGTGCCGTGCTGATCATCGTGGAACACCGGAATGCCCATACGTTCGCGGCAGATCCGTTCCACCACAAAACAATCGGGCGCTTTAATGTCTTCAAGGTTGATCGCGCCGAAGGTCGGTTCCAGCTTGCACACCAGATCGGCCAGCTTTTCGGGGTCGGTCTCGTTAACCTCGATGTCAAAGCAATCCACACCGGCGAACTTTTTGAACAGGACGGCCTTGCCTTCCATCACCGGCTTGGAGGCTTGCGCCCCGATGTCGCCCAGTCCCAAAACCGCAGTCCCGTTAGAGATCACCGCGACCAGATTGCCCTTGGCGGTATAACGCACGGCATCTGCTGGATTCTTTTCAATCTCAAGACAGGCATCGGCCACACCCGGAGAATAGGCACGGCTGAGATCACGGCCTGTGGCCATCGGCTTGGTCGCACGGATTTCCAGTTTTCCGGGTTTGGGAAATTCGTGATAATCCAGCGCCGCCTGCCGTTCTACGGCCTTTTTGGTCTCGTCAACCATGTCTTGTCTCCTCTGGGTTATTGTTGCGCCGCGCCCATCCTCTGGGCCACGTCGATCATTCTGTTGGAAAAGCCCCATTCATTGTCATACCAGCCGAAAATGCGGGTAAACTCGGGGCCTGTGATCAGTTCCGGTCCTGCCAGCACAAGGGACTCCGGCCGGCTGCGCAGATCGGTGGAGACCAGCGGCTTATCCGTCCAGCCAAGCACCGGAGAGGCATCGACTGCCGCTTTCAGCGCGTCTTTGAAATCCGCACCCTGCCGTTTCAGCTTCACGACCAGATCCACAGCAGAGACGCTGGCCACCGGAACGCGCACCGCGCTGCCTGTGATGCGTCCGGCCAGATCGGGGACGACGCGATCAATCAGTTTTGTCGCGCTAGAGGTTGTGGGCACCATAGACAGCGCCGCCGCACGGCTGCGGGCGAGATCCTTGCCTGCGGTGTCAATGGTGGGTTGGCTGCTGGTGTAGCAGTGGATCGTGTTCATGTGGCCGCCCGACACGCCAAAACGGTCCTCAAGCAGACGCAGTAGAGGCCCGAGCGCATTGGTGGTGCATGACGCATTAGAGACAATTTTCTGTCCGGTGTAAGCTGCATCATTTGCCCCGAGCACCAAGGTCACATCTGCGGCGTCAGAGGGGCCGGAAATCAGCACAGCGCCCGCGCCGGCCTGAAGCCCCGCTTCGGCCACGGCGCGGCTGGTGGCACGGCCCGAACATTCAAGCAGGATATCCACACCTGTCAGATCGGGCAGCGGTGCAGCAGGATCAATCTGGTGAAACGGAATGGCAGCACCATTCACAACCAGCGCCCCGCTGCGGGTTTCCACCTGCCCGCGGAACGGACCAAAAACACTGTCGTATTCAAACAAATAGGCACAGGTTTCCAGCGGAGCGAGATCGTTTATCAGCACCACCTCTAGCGGGCTGTCCTGACGGCTGGTAGACAGGGCACGCAGGATCGAACGCCCGATCCTCCCGAACCCATGAATTGCAACACGGACCTTTTTCATCTTCACTTTTCTTATGACTGGGCACGCGGAAAAAACGCGGCTTTTCTTGGGCTTACAACTTTGATCGGGGCCAGACCGAAACCGGTTGCCGTTAGGGCAACTTCAGACCTGCCCGCCCAGCCTATCAAGCTTGCCAAGGGCCTGCATTAAAAATCCACGTCTTGTGCGATACCTTGCGCGACCGCCAGATCTACGACCGCCGACGCCACGGCGAGGTCCTGCAAGCCAACGCCCGTGCCATCAAAAATCGTGATCTCTTTGTCAGAACTGCGCCCCTCTTCTGCGCCGTTGATGACCGCTCCCAATTCGATGATCTGCTTTTGCTGGATCAGACCCGCAGCCACCGGATGCTGGAACTCGCCTATGGTTATGGACTGGGCGATTTCATCGGTGAACAGACGGGCATTTACTGCCAGTTCAGCAGCGATTTCCTGTTTGCCTTTGGTATCTGTGCCCATACAGGCCAGATGGGTGCCCGCACGGATTTGCCCGTCCTGTAGGATCGCGTCGAAGCTGGATGTAATTGTTACGATCACATCGCTTTGCGCGCCAAGTTCCTCAAGGCTCACCGCCTTAAAACCAAGTCCCAGTTCTTCGGCAACCTTGCGCAAACTGTCGAGCTTTTCGGGGGAGCGGTTCCAGGCAACCACCCGTTTAAACTCCCGCTGCTCTGCCACTGCGCGCAGCTGAAAGGCCGCCTGATGCCCTGCACCCACAATCCCCAGAACGTCGCAATCCTGCCGCGCAAGACAGTCCACCGACACCGCCGCCGCCGCTGCCGTACGCAGGGCTGTCAGCAAATTGCCCCCCACCACAGCGCGGCACTGGCCCGTGTCCGCATCAAACAGGAATATGGTGGACTGGTGGTTGGTGAGACCCTTTTCAGCATTCCCCGGCCAGTAGCCGCCAGATTTCAGCCCCAGATTAAGTGCCGCCTTATCAAAACCGGATTTGAACCCGTAAAGCGCATCTGCATGGCCGATCGCCTCGCGGATCACCGGAAAGTTAGAGGCAGTGCGGGCAGACATGGAAGCAAACACGCCTTTAACAGCATCAAACGCCGCATCGCGGGTCATCAGGGCGGCAATTTCTTTTTCAGGAACGATCAACATCGGGAATACCTTTGAATTGGAACACATCGGGGCCAGCGAACCGGCCCCGTAGTTTGGTATGCTCAGGCGGCTTAGTAGGCTTTACCGCGGGCTGAAACCGGCCAGACGGTTTCCACCTTGTCGCCGCGCACGCCCACGTACCAGTCATGCACGTTACAGGTCGGGTCGCAGTGGCCGGGCACAAGACGCAGCTTGTCATTAACCTTCAATGCGCCGTTCGGGTCCGCAACAACACCGTGTTCATCGGAACATTTCAGGTATTCCACATCATCGCGGCCAAAAACAAAGGGCAGACCGGAATCCACTGACTGCGCCTTTAGTCCCGCATCCACAATGGCCTGATCCGCCTTTGCGTGGCTCATCACCGTGGTCAGGATAAACAGCGCATTTTCCCATTCGCCCTGATCAATCCGCTTGCCGTCCTTATCCAGAATCCGGCCATAATCCGCATCCATAAAGGCGTAAGACCCACATTGAAGTTCGTTATAAACACCCGATCCGCTCTCAAAATAATAGGACCCCGTGCCGCCGCCACCAACGATGTCACATTCCAGCCCGTTGCTTTTCAGCCCCTGCACCGCATCGGCCACCTGCGCAATGGCCACATCCAGCTTTTCCTTGCGATCCGCATAAAGGTCCATGTGCTGCATCGCACCCTGATAGGCCTGAATACCGGCGAATTTCAGCCCTTCGGCGCTGTCGATCAGCTTGGCGATATTCACCACATCCTGTGTTGTGCCGACCCCGCACCGCCCCGCGCCGCAGTCGATCTCTACCAGCGCTTCGATCTGTGTACCGTGTTTCACCGCCGCTTCGGACAGCGCCTTGACGTTGTCGGGGTCATCAACGCAAACCAGCACGCGACAGCCGAGCTTTGGCATCCTTGCCAGCCGGTCGATCTTGGCCGGGTCTGTCACCTGATTGGAAACCATCACATCCTTGATGCCGCCACGGGCGAACACCTCAGCCTCCGAGACTTTCTGACAGCACACCCCAACCGCTGCGCCAAGGTCCTGTTGCAGCTTCAGCACGTCCACGGATTTGTGCATTTTGCCGTGGGCGCGGTGCCGCATGCCGTGCGCCTTTGCGTAATCGCCCATCTTCTTGATGTTGCGTTCCAGCGCATCCAGATCGAGCACCAGACAAGGCGTCTGAATATCGGCCGCATCCATACCGGGAACTGCGGGCACGTCAAAGCCGACTTCCAGTTGGTCAAAGTTTGTATCTTTCATCGGTTCACTTCCTTTTACAGCCACGGCAGCTTAGCCAGATCGACGTTACCGCCGGTAATGATGACACCTACGCGTTTGCCTGCGAAGATGTCCTTGTTCTTTAGGATGGCGGCCAGCGGCACGGCGCTGCTGGGTTCCATCACGACTTTCATACGCTGCCAGATCAACTTCATCGCTTCGACGATCTCGGGGTCGCTGGCGGTCAGGATGTCAGAGACATGGTTTTTCACAAAATGCCACGTCAGTTCCTTCAGCGGCACTTTCAGCCCGTCTGCCACCGTTTCCGGCGCATCATCTGCGATGATATGGCCTGCCTTGAAACTGCGATAGGCGTCATCCGCCTGCTCCGGTTCTGCGGCGATGACCTGCACGTCAGGGGCCAGACGGGACAGGGTCAGGCAGGTGCCCGAAATCATCCCGCCGCCACCAATCGGGGCCACCACCATATCAAGACCACCGCCGAAATCCTCCATCTGCTCCAGCAACTCCAGCGAACAGGTGCCCTGCCCTGCAATCACGCGCGGATCATTGTAAGGATGGACAAAATTCCCGCCGGTTTCCTCCTGAACCTGCGCGAAAACCGCCTCGCGGGACGATGTCGAAGGTTCGCATTCGGCTATCGTCCCGCCATAGCCCCGCACCGCGTCCTTCTTGGCCTGCGGTGCCGTGCGCGGCATCACCACGTTGCAGGGTATCCCACGCCGCCCCGCCGCATAGGACAGGGAGAGCGCGTGGTTGCCCGAACTATGGGTGCAGACACCGTTCTTTGCCTCGGCATCGGACAGACCGAACACCGCATTTGACGCTCCGCGCACCTTGAATGCCCCTGCCTTCTGGAAGTTTTCGCATTTGAAGAAGATCTCGCACCCTGCAAGAGCGTTCACAAAGGAAGAGGTCAGTACCGGCGTGCGGTGGACGTAGGGTTTCATCCGCTCATGGGCGGCCAGCACATCGTTAAAATCGGGTATATTCATTCGTCGCACTTCCTTGTTCACGCTGCCGCCTGACGGGTGGCCTGCCCCCCGTGGCGGTAATATTCCTGTGCCGCCGCCACACCGGAGCCAAGCTTGATGTCCAGCCCTAGATCGACCATCACCATTTCGGCAACGCCCAGACCCGACAACATCATCGCATCGGTCAGCATACCCAGATGGCCGATGCGGAACACCTTGCCCGCAACCTCGCCCAGTCCGACACCAAAGGCCATGCCATAGTCCTGCGCGGCGAGATTCACGATTTCTGTCGCATTGAACCCTTCCGGCGTGCGAATGGCGGAAACACTGTCGGAATAAACCTCGGGCGACGCGGCGCAAAGGTCGAGCCCCCAAGCCGCGACAGCTTTGCGCACCCCTGTCGCAATACGTGTGTGACGTGCAAAAACCTTGTCCAGCCCCTCGGACTCAAGCATTTCAAGGGACAGCTTCAACCCGTTCATCAGACCCACTGGCGGCGTGTAGGGAAAGGCGTAGTTGTCATAGCCCTTCTGCATATCCCCCAAATCAAAAAAGGTGCGTGGCAGGGTGGCGGTTTTCGTGGCCGCAAAAGCCTTTTCACTAACGCCGACAATGGCCAGACCAGCGGGCAGCATAAAGCCTTTTTGCGATCCGGTCACTGCAACATCCACACCCCAATCGTCCATACGGAAATCCATCGAACCGATGGCACTAACCCCGTCCACGAAGAGCATCGCCGGATGCCCCGCCGCATCCAAAGCCCGCCGCACCGCAGCGATGTCGGATTTCACCCCGGTCGCGGTCTCATTATGGGTCGCCAGAACAACCTTGATACTGTGGGACGTATCTGCACGCAGGATTTCTTCGTATCTGTCCGCAGGCAGCCCCTCCCCCCAAGGGGTTTCTACTACCTGCACGTCCAGCCCGTGACGCTGGCACATATCAATCCAGCGATGGGAGAACATGCCGTTGCGGGCTGCCAGAACCTTGTCCCCCGCGCACAGACAATTGCTCAGGGCGGTTTCCCAGCCCCCTGTCCCCGTGGACGGGAAGATAAAGACACGCGCAGTGTCGGATTTCAGAACCCGCCGCACGCCTTCCAGACAGGGATGCAGAATGTCACCGAACAGGGGGGAGCGGTGGTCGATTGTGGGCATATAGCATGCCTGACGGATCGCCTCGGGCATGTTGGTCGGGCCGGGAATAAAGACGGGATTCTGAAAACTCATAATGTCCTCCATCAGACTGTTTCACAAAGGCTATTCCTTCCCCCAATTTTTGACAATTTTTTTGAAAACGTTTTTCATAAACTCAAAAATCAGAAAAAACTATTGTTTGCCAGCGTTTTACATTTTTCATATTGTGAAATTATATTTCACTTTGACGAGGAAGATTTGATGGCTTTCCAAGACAATGGCAATCCGGCAGAGCGTAAACCAAGGGGCCGCCCCCGCGCCTTTCACTCGAAAACCGAACAGAACACCATCAAGTCACTGGACCGCGCAATGGTTGTACTGGAAGAAGTCGCAAGCAATGACGGCGCATCCCTGAGCGAGCTTTCCCAGCGGCTCGGGGAATCTCCGGCAACGCTTTACCGCGTTTTAACCACCCTTGCCCTGCATCAGATCGTGGAAACCAAAGAGAGTACACAGACCTGGCATATCGGTGCGGGGGCTTTTCTGATCGGTTCCGCTTTCCTGCGCCGCACCAGCCTTGTGGAAACCAGCCGCCCGATCCTGCGCGAACTGATGGAAACCACCGGAGAGACTGCAAACCTCGGGGTGGAAAAGGATGGACATGTGCTGTTTCTGGGTCAGGTAGAAACCCACGCACCGATCCGTGCCTTCTTCCCCCCCGGCACCCTGTCGCCCCTGCACGCTTCGGGCATCGGCAAGGTGCTTTTGGCGTATTTTGACTCTGCGCGGTTGAACCGTTTTGCAAGATCGGGGCTGGAGCGGTTTACAGATCAGACGCTTCATACTCAGCCGGCACTGGAAGCTGATCTGGAACAGGTGCGCAGCAGGGGATATTCGGTGGATGATCAGGAACGCAATGTGGGTATGCGCTGTATCGCGGCTCCGATCCGGAACGCCTTGGGCGAGGTCATTGCCGGAATCTCCGTCTCCGGCCCCACCAGCCGGATCGACCAGACACAAATTCCCGCCTTAGCCGAAGCAGTTATAGACGCTGCCGCCCGCGTCTCGAATGCGATGGGGGCCGGATCAAACCAGCCCCGCACGGATTAGTTTTTAGACAGCTTCAAATTCATGTGACGGTTCACATCCTTATAAAGCAGATACCGGAACGGCCCCGGACCACCAGCATAACAGGCCTGCGGGCAGAAGGCGCGTAACCACATATAGTCACCGGCCTCGACCTCTACCCAGTCCTGATTGAGCCGGTAAACCGCCTTGCCTTCCAGCACATAAAGCCCGTGTTCCATTACATGGGTTTCGCAAAACGGGATCACCCCGCCCGGTTGCAGGGTCACGATGGTGACGTGCATATCGTGGCGCAGGTCGTTCGGGTCCACAAATCGGGTGGTGGCCCAGACGCCATTGGTGTCGGGCATTACGCTTGGCGCGATGTCATTTTCATTGGCGATGACCGGATCAGGCAGGTCCAACCCTTCAACCGCATCATAGGCCTTGCGCACCCAATGGAACCGCGTGACCTGATCGGAGGTATTGCGCAGGGTCCATTCCATTCCGGCAGGCAGATAGGCATAGCCGCCCTCTTCCAGCTTGTGGGTCTCTCCCTTGAAAGTCAGTTCGAAACTTCCCTCAACCACGAACAATACACCCTGTGCCCCCGCATCGGTTTCCGGCCGGTCTGACCCGCCACCGGGCTGCACTTCCATGATGTACTGGGAAAAGGTTTCGGCAAATCCGCTCAGCGGCCGCGAAATCACCCAAAGCCGCGTCTTGTCCCAAAACGGCAGAAAGCTCGTCACGATATCGCGCATGGTGCCCTTCGGAATCACCGCATAGGCATCGGTAAAGACAGCGCGATCCGAAAGAAGTTGCGTCTGGTCGGGGTGCCCGCCTGTCGGGGCGAAATAGCTTGTCTTAGTCATCAAAGGCTCCAGTACAGAATTGCCCTTAAAATCGCGGTTTTGCAGGGTGAAGGGAAGCTTGCGAATGCATGAAGGTTCATTCGGGATTTTTTGATAGTCCGAAACGGTTATGCGGCTATCCATGAAAAATGCCGGCCTGTTTCCAGACCGGCACCTTCGGTTTTATCGGTTTACCAGTGAGTCGGCTTAACCGGATGTTGAGGATTTCAACAGTGGTGTAATCCGGCGTACAGCGGCACGGCGGTTGGCTTCTTCCGCGGCTTCGGTCGGGATACGCAGATTGCTTTCGCCATACCCCTGAACCACAAGGTTCTGCGCCGGTACATCGAAATACTCGGTCAAGGCCAGCGCAACGGATTCCGCACGGCGGTCTGACAGGGCAAGGTTCGATGTGGCAGAACCAACGGCATCGGTGTGACCTTCAATCAGGAAGACTTCGGACGGGTTTTCCGCAATGCGTTCCGCAATGGCCGTCCCGACAGTGGCCAGCGCACGGGCCTGATCCGCTTCGATGATGGCGGAACCTGTGTTAAAGGTAATCGCGCTCAGCTCGATCACAGGCATCAGTTCGCGCACCGCACGGATCTGACGAATCTGTTGCAGGCTAAAGGTACGATCCAGTTCCTGACTGCTGTTGGCAGCAAGGGCTGCCCGCAGGTCGGCCTCGCTCATCCCGGTAGAAGCATACGAGAATTCTTCCACTTGCGGCAGTTCCGAAATCCGTACCGGAGTTTCGTTGGCAGTATCATCAAACAGACGCACTGTTTCGCCGTTTGTCAGATATTGCGTCCGGCTCAGCACCTGACCATTTGGCGCACGTACAGTAACAACCTGTGTGCCGTCGGGCATCACGATGGTCTGGCGGGACGAACCGTCAGAAAACGTTTCGGTTTCTACTGTTGAACCCGGTTGACGCAGCAGGGCGTTGTCGTCTTTCAGGACGTAGTAGTCGCCGTCACCACGCTGCACAACGACACGGTCGCCTTCGGTTTCAACAACTTTGTCGTTGTTGTTCAGGACCGCAGCAAGAATACCAACACCGGCAGCACCGATGAGGAATTTTTCAAGATTGTTGAGACCGTCGTCGTCATTGGCAACGACCGCTGCTTCGGCGCGTTCCTGATTGCTGGCACGACGGTTCTTTTTGGTAATTTTCTCGCTACGCTTTTTAACTTTGGCATCCGCTTGGCCGTCCTGTGTGGCAGCGACTTCCGGAGTGCGGTTGGCCGCCTCTGTGCTGGCTTCTGTATCTTCCTGCACAGCTTCCATCTGGCGGGCTTCGCGGCGTTCTTCCCGGCGCTCGGCACGACGTTCTTCACGGCGCTCCTCGCGTTTTGCCTCGCGTTTTGCCTGTTTCTTTTCCTTTTTGGTCATATCGTCAGTCACGACAGAGCCGTCCGCCTGTGTGGTTGCTTCCACTTCAGCGGCTTGATTATTCTTTTTCTTCTTACCGTTCTTTTCCAGTTCGGCTTCAAGCTGTTCAGCGGTCACAGCATTTGACTCGGCCTGAGCCTCAGCTTCTGCTTTAGCCGCTTTCTTCATTTTCTTTTTGTTCTTTTTTACAGCCTCATCTGCTGCGGCCTGCGCATCAGTTTCGGTCTCGACCTCAACCACCAGTCCGGTTTCCGGATCGACCTCAGCCTCCACCTCGGCCTCTGATTCAGCCTTGTTTTTGTTTTTCTTTTTCTTTTTAGCTTCGCGGCCGTTGTCATCCGTTGTATTGGCCTGCGCGATCTTCAGATCGGAAACCACCGACACATTGTTTGCAGTGTCCAGTGTTTGAGCAAACACGACATGTGGGGCCGCCAAGGCGAAGCTCAGGACCACAGCTGTGGTGCTTTTAAGTTTTTGCATAGTCATCACGATCTCCCTTTCGAGTGGATATAGCTCCTTAACGCGGCATGCCCATAAAAGGTTCAGGCCAGTGCAAGAAATAGGCAGTTAATCGCCCCACCGCACCCTATGCGTGTTTTTTATCGCACAGCATCTACCTAAAGATACCAAACAACAGCACCCAAGCGCGCCATAAATGCGCCTGATATGCAATTAAACATCTGACAGGGTTGAGTTTTTTCGGAGGAGCCGCTTCTATGGCGTAAAGAGTCGGAGCCGGGAGCCGCGACAGACATGCAGAATTACACGCTAAAACAACTCCGCTATGTAGATGCCGCCGGACGCCATGGTTCCATTGCTATGGCAGCCGAAGATCTCTCTATCTCACAATCCTCCATTTCGGCTGCAATTGATGCGATGGAACGGGAAGTTGGCTATGACATTTTTGTGCGAACGCCCGCGAAAGGTGTGAAGCCAACAGCTCTTGGCGGCGAAGTTTTGCAAGCGATCCGCCGTTTCCTTGAACAAAGTCGCCATTTCGAGGCCGAAGTCCAGTCTGTTGACGGACAGACCACAGGCTCTGTGCGGATCGGCTGTTATGCCACGGCGGCACCATCATTCCTGCCGCTCATTTTGAAAAGCTTTTCAGAAGACCATCCTGGCGTTTCCATCATCCTTTTGGAAGGCAGCATGGATGCGGCCGCAAAATTCCTGAGCGAAGGAGATGTGGATCTGGTCTTTTCCTATGACCAGACCGTTTTGGAAGGTCAGGGTTTTGTGCCACTCTTCAACGCCCCACCCTATGCATTGATACCGCCTGACCATCCATTAGCCGCACAGCAGGACGTCAGCTATGAGGAGCTGTGTACCCTGCCGATGGTGCTTCTGGATTTGCCGGGCACACGCGCCTATTTTGGAAACATGTTTACCAAGCGGGGCCTGACTCCGAACATTGTTCATTCCACCCGATCTTCCGAAATCGTGCGCGCCCTTGTGGCAGGCGGCTTCGGGTTTTCTATCCTGAACATCCTTCCTCCGGGCCACGGTAAAAACAGCCAACCTTTTACGGTTCTCCCTATCCGTGATGCAGTAGACGTTCCCGTTTTCGGCATCATAACAAGTGAACTTACCCGCCGCCCACAGATCGTGACAGCCTTTATCAAACACTGCACGACACTCCGTGGAAAAGGGGTTTTTGATGAAATTGTCGTCACCTGACAGCATACACAGACTGCCCAGCATTCAGGCACGATTTGTAACACTCTGTAAACAAACAAGTAAAATCCATTCCTCAGAAAAATAGCGGAAAGACCCTCTAATATAATGGTTTTGAGGTGAATCGGGCTGCGTTAGGCTTCGGACATAATAATTAAGAATCAACCAACCGGAGGTACTATCCCTTGAGAAATTTATTCAAAGGCTTGATGACAGCTACTGCGCTTGCATCAATGATGGCCAGCACCGCGCTCGCAGAAGAACCCAAACAAGGTGGCACTCTGGTCACCGTTCTCGGCACAAACGTCCGCAACCTGAACTCTGCTGTACAATCAGGCATCGTAACCGGTTTTCCCGGTGCCCAGCTCTTCGCCTCTCCCTTGCGGTACGACGAAGACTGGACGCCTCAACCCTATCTCGCCGAGAGCTGGGAAGTTTCCGAGGACGGCCTGAAGGTAACGCTCAATCTGGTAAAAAATGCCAAGTTCCACGACGGAACTCCACTAACCTCAAAGGATGTGGCTTTTTCGGTAGAGGTGATCAAGGCAAACCACCCGTTTAAAGCCATGTTCGCACCGGTTACATCAGTTGATACGCCGGATGACTACACAGCTGTCCTAAACCTGTCCCAACCTCACCCCGCCCTAATGCTGGCAATGTCCGGTCAGTTGATGTCGATCATTCCGCAACACATTTACGGTGATGTTCCGGTTGACGAGGTAAAAACCCACCCGCGCAACAATGAGAATGTGGTTGGCTCCGGCCCCTTCAAGCTGGCAGAATTTGTGAACGGTCAACACGTCATTCTGGAACGCTTCGACGACTTCTTCATCGAAGGCCGCCCCTATCTGGACAAGATTGTTATGCGGATCATTCCCGATCCCGCAGCCCGCGCCATTGCCTATGAAAACGGCGAAGTGCATATGGGTGCTTTCGAACTGTTGCCACGTATCGTGAACCGTTTGAAAAAGGTGGAAAATCTGACTGTGACGCCTGAAGGTTACGGTGCGGTTGGTCCGCTCGACTGGCTGGCGATGAATACGCAACGCGGCCCCCTGAAAGACGTGCGCGTGCGTAAGGCGATCGCTTATGCGGTGGACAAGAACTTCATCCTGAAAGCGTTGATGCAAGGCACAGCTGTTGAATCCAGAACCGGCATTCACCCCGACAGCCCGTTTTATAAGGCAGATGTTGAAGCGTACGAGGTTGATCTCGATAAAGCCAACGCCCTTCTGGACGAGGCCGGTTACCCGATGGAAGGCGACAGCCGCTTCAGCCTGACAATTGATTTCGGCTGGGCTGATGTGAAACCGCAGACGGAGTATGTTAAGGCTGCGTTGAAGAAGGTTGGTATCGACGTAGAAGTACGCGCCAGTGCGGATTTCCCGACATGGGCAAAGCGCATGGGCGAAATGGACTTCGATATGTCTTGGGATTCCGTGTTCAACTGGGGCGATCCGGTGATTGGTGTTCAACGGACTTATATTTCCTCCAACATCGGCAAGGGTGTATGGTCCAACACGCAAGGCTATTCCAACGAACGTGTGGACGAACTGCTGGAAATGGCTGCGGTGGAAACGGATTCCGACAAGCGCAAGGCGCTTTATGACGAATTCCAGACCATTATCGCAGATGAACTGCCAGTCTATCACATCAATGCGCTGCCGTATCACACGGTATATAGTGACAAGGTGGGCAATCCGCCTTTGGGAATCTGGGGCACTTCTACCCCGATCGATATGACTTACCTCAAAGACTAGTCATCCAGTGCGGCGGGCCTTCCGGCCTGCCGCTTCCCCCACTCTATTCAGAAGAAGAACGCTCGTGGCTTTCCTCCAGAAATTCCTTATCCGCACGCTTTATGCTGTGATCCTGCTTGCAGCGGTGCTGGTTCTCAACTTTTCAATGATGCACCTCGCCCCCGGTGATGTAGCTGACACAATCAGCCAGTCCATGGGCGGCGCCGATGAAGAGGTGCTGGCACAGATCCGCGCCGATTACGGCCTTGATCAACCCTTTCTGGTCCAGTTGGGCCGATACATGGGCAATGTGTTGCAGTTCAATCTGGGCTATTCGTTCTTTTATAACGCCCCTGTTACCGACCTGATCCTGGACCGGCTGCCCGCAACACTGCTGTTGGTGTTTACCGCACAGATTCTCGCGCTCGGGATCGGTGTTGTGCTTGGCGTCATCTCGGCGCGGCGTCCTAACGGGATCGCCAGCCATTTCGTCACCATGCTGGCGCTGTTCGGCTATTCCGCGCCGGTTTTCTGGACTGGCATCCTTTTGCTGATCGCCTTTTCTCTTAAAATTCAGTGGTTCCCTGTTGCCGGTATGCGCGACGTGACAATCGAAGGCGGCTTTTTTACCCATGCCCTTGATGTTGCAAGGCACCTCGTCCTGCCGGTGATTACGCTTGGCTCCCTGTTCCTTGCGCTCTATTCGCGGCTTGCCCGTGCCACCATGATGGAGGTTCTGGGGTCGGATTATGTGCGCACCGCAAAGGCCAAAGGCCTGACCGAACGGGAAGTCGTGTACAAACACGCGCTGAAAAACTCGCTCTCACCGGTCATTACACTGGCCGGTTTGCAGTTCTCCGCCGTTATTTCGGGCGCCGTGCTGGTAGAGGCCGTGTTCTCATGGCCGGGCCTTGGCACCCTTGCCTTTCAATCCATTATCGCGCGGGACACGCCGACCATCCTTGGCATTTTGTTCTTCTCAGCCCTTGTGGTGATCGCAGGCAACCTGCTCACCGATCTGGCCCTGCGCCTTGTAGACCCCCGTGTAGGAGGCAAACGATGACCGATGCACCCCTTATGCCAAAGGAAGAGATTCCAGAGGCCCGCCATCCCTTTGCCGAAGCATGGGAGATGTTCCGCCGCAATCACGCCGCCATGGTAGCGCTGGTCGTCCTGATCCTGATTATTCTTGCCGCCATCATCGGCCCCTATGTTTATCCAGTCGATCCTTTCGATATGGTCTGGGCCCCGTTCTCACCGCCCGGAGCCGACGGTTTCCTGTTGGGAACCGATTATCTGGGCCGCGACCTGCTGGCCGCGCTGATCCACGGCGCGCGGGTGTCCATTGTCATCGGTCTGGCCGCTGCAATTGTATCTGTGGTTATCGGCGTCACCGTCGGGGCGCTGGCAGGGTTTTACCGCGGCTGGGTTGAAGAACTGTTAATGCGGATTACCGAATTCTTTCAGGTTCTGCCCACCCTGCTGTTCTCTATGGTGATTGTCGCACTCTTTGGCGCCTCCCTGCCCATGATCACCTTTGCTATTGGCGTTGTAAGCTGGACCGCTGTGGCGCGGATCACCCGATCCGAGTTCCTGCGCATCCGCGAACTGGAATATGTCACCGCATCGCGCGCCTCGGGTGCCAAGAACGGCAAGCTGATGTTCCGTGTCATCCTGCCCAACGCCCTGCCCCCGATCATCGTACAGGCCGCCCTGATGGTCGGCTCTGCGATCCTGTTTGAGGCAGGTCTGTCCTTTCTGGGGTTGACCGACCCCAATGTCGTGTCATGGGGTCAGGTCATCGGCTCCAACCGGCAATACATTCTGGATGCCTCTTTCACCGTTACAATTCCCGGCCTCGCTATTTTCATCACCGTACTGTGCATCTCGCTGGTGGGTGACGGATTGAACGATGCGCTGAACCCAAAACTAAGGCAGCGCTAATGGAACCGCTACTCAAAGTCGAAAACCTTCGCATTGAATTGACCACCCGCACAGGCGTTGCCCCTGTGATCGACAATCTGTCGTTCGAACTCGGCGCTGGTGAAAGCATCAGCTTTGTCGGAGAGAGCGGCTGCGGCAAATCCATGACCGCGCTTGGCATCATGGGCTTGCTGCCGGAAAAAGTGGGGCGGATCGCATCCGGTTCGATCACGTTTAACGGGGAAGAACTGACCACGGCATCCCCCAAACGGTTGCGGGACATTCGGGGCAATGACATCTCCATGATCTTTCAGGAGCCGATGACCTCGCTCAATCCGGTTTATACCGTAGGTGAGCAAATCGCCGAAGTGATCCGCGCCCATCAGGGATTGTCCAGAAAAGCCGCGTGGAATCAGGCGATCGAATTGCTTGACGCAGTCCGCATTCCAAACGCCAAAGGGCGGGTCTCGGACTACCCTTTCCAGATGTCAGGCGGCCAGCGCCAGCGGGTGATGATCGCCATCGCACTGGCCTGCGAGCCGAAAATCCTGATCGCGGACGAGCCGACCACAGCGCTGGATGTAACCGTGCAAGCGCAAATCTTCGATCTGCTGAATGATATGAAGCGCCAGACCGGCGCATCCATCATCATGATCACCCACGATATGGGGGCCGTGGCCGAAATGGCGGAACGCATGATCGTGATGTATGCAGGGCGCAAGGCCGAAGAAGGTCCGGTCGAACAGACAATCGAACATCCGCGCCATCCTTATACACGCGGTCTGATTTCCTGTGTGCCCCACATCATGTCCACCATTTCCGAAGAACGTCACGCCCTTACAGAAGTACCAGGCATCGTTCCGAGCCTGTCGGATTTCGGCCAGAACCGCTGCCTGTTTGCCTCCCGTTGCAACATGGTGACGCAAAAATGCCTTGAGGAAAGACCGCCGGAGAAACCCTTCGCCAACGGACAAAAAGCGGCCTGCTGGTACGCAGAGGAGGTATGAGCATGAGCAACGAAACACTGGTATCGGTCGAAAACCTTGGCGTGCGCTTTGCGGTAAAGCGGGGCGGTGGCTGGGGCAAAGCCTCTTATCTTTATGCTGTGGATGACGTCAGCTTCGAAATCAAACGGGGCGAAACCCTTGCGATTGTGGGTGAAAGCGGCTCGGGCAAGACCACCACGGCGCTGGCGGTGGCCCGATTGGTAGAGGCCTATCAGGGCAAGGTTGATCTGGACGGAACCGATTTTCTGTCGCTGGACCCCGAAGAACTGCGGCTGGCGCGCGCCAAGATGCAGTTCATCTTTCAGGATCCCTACTCCAGCCTCAACCCGCGTCTGCGGGCCGAACAGATCGTACGAGAACCGCTCGACAGTTTGGGCACTATGGATGAAGCGGAAAAGAAAGAGATCGTGGACCGTCTGTTCGCCGAAGTGGGTTTGCGCCCCGAGCAGCAGCGCTTGTTCCCCCACCAGTTTTCCGGCGGTCAACGCCAGCGGATCGGCATCGCCCGCGCGCTTGCGACCCAACCGGACCTGATTATCTGTGACGAAGCGGTATCGGCGCTGGACGTCGCCGTGCAGGCGCAAATTCTGAACCTGCTGCGCAAGCTGCAGGCGGATTTGAACCTGACCTATCTGTTTATTTCCCACGATCTTGGCGTTGTGCAGCACATGTGTGACAGCATCGCTGTGATGTATATGGGCCGTGTGGTGGAACATGGCAGCCGGATGGACCTGTTTAACAATCCGCTGCATCCCTATACATCGGCCCTTCTGTCTGCGGTGCCAAGCGTGGATAAAGCGCGGCGCGAAGCCACCAAACGCATCCTTATTCCGGGCGACCCGCCCGATCCGGTGAACCTGCCTGCGGGCTGCCGGTTTGCAAACCGTTGTCCGGTCGCGACCGATATTTGCCGCCAGCAGGATCCTGCCCTGCGGGATGTGAAAGGCGGCCACAAGGTTGCCTGCCATCTGGTGGGGGAAGACGCGGTTTCGCCCCTTTGATCTGATCCGGCTAGCCTGTTACGGGTTGGCCGTTCTCATTTCAAGGTAAGGCAAGAACGCAAGAGGGGATTTACCCGACAACCCGCCGCCAAACGGTTAACAAACCATTAATCATGAAGCTTCATATATGACGCTTCATATTTGCAGGGTCATAGCGCCTTCGTATTTTCTCATCCCTTTCGGCGCCACGTGATTCCAGACGCATAAAAGGCGGCCGAAGCCGCCCTTTCAACGCATACCCGAAGGTATAAGCCCTTACATCCCAAGAGCTTCCTTATAAATTTCCAGCACCGCTTCCTCTTCGGAAATCTCGGCCGGATCTTTCTTGCGCAGCGCTACGATCTTGCGCAGGACTTTGGTGTCATAACCACGGGATTTCGCCTCGGCCATCACCTCTTTTTGCTGTTCAGCAAGGTCTTTCTTCTCGGCTTCCAAACGCTCGAACCGCTCCACAAAGGCGCGCAATTCGCCAGCGGCCACACGGTAAGACCCCTCGCCCGGTGCAGAGTTCTGGCCAAACCCTTGTGCGTCATCCAAAACATCTTCCATAGGGTGCTCCTGTCGCTAATAGATTCTCAGGATCTTTGCCTAACGCCCAGCCTCGCGCCCGACAAGCCCCGTTGCGCCATTCCCTGCGGACGGTCGCCGATTGTAAACCACAGGGCAACACCATCACTCCTTCACACGCCGATACTACCCGGTCGGGCAACTAATCCCTCCCTATGAGGTAAATTCCGCTTTGGACAAACCCTGACCAGTATGATACCGCCGCCAAAACCATTACGGAGTATGATATGGGCTGGCTAGTTTACCCTGGCATTTTTGTGACGCTTCTCGGGCTGTGCGGTCTGCTCTATTGCATCTGGAAAGCCAATGGCCTGCGCAATTCCAGCCTTGAGGGCGAAGACATGACCGCACAACTTCAGCGCCTTATCCCGATCAATCTGGCTTCTGTCTGCGTTGCGGGTATCGGTCTGGCGCTGGTGGTCGTCAGCAAACTGCTCTGACCCTACACGGGCAAAGTCAGGCGACGAAATCCCACGCGTCCAGCGTGTCAGCGGCCACATCGTTCAGGAAGATAGATGCACTGTAGCCGTTCACCTTGATCAGGGTGGACGCGCCATCTGCCTTGCTGACAAATTTCAAATCACTGAAATCAAAGCTGACTTCGGTCAGGCTTATCCGGTCTATACCATCCTCGAAATCCTTGATCCGGTCTTTCGCTGCATCTTCACTGAAATGGAAGACGTCGTAACCCGCGCCGCCGGTCATCGTGTCCTTGCCGGCCCCGCCGTAGAAATAATCATACCCGTCACCGCCAAACATGCGATCGTTTCCGTTTCCACCGTAGTAATCGCGGGCATAGCTGCCGCCACCACCCTCTTCGGCTCCGCTGTACAGCCAGTCTTTTCCGTTCCCGCCATAAAGCACATCGCCACCACTACCGCCCCCGTACAGGCGGTCTTTCCCTGCCTCTCCGTAAAGCGTATCCTGATCATCGCCTCCGAACAGGATGTCTGCGCCCCGGCCTCCGAACAGGCTGTCGTTATAGTCTTCTCCGTAGAGCGTATCCCCGCCCTGTGCGCCTTCCAGTACGTCCAACCCTGCCCCGCCATAAAGCTGGTCTGCGCCACGACCACCGTTCACACTGTCACTGTGATAGCCACCATATAAAGCATCCTTGCCGCCGTTCCCTGAAAGGGTGTCAGCACCATCCCCGCCCGAAAGCGTGTCATTGCCTTGATTGCCGAACAGCGTGTCTTCAACGTTACGGCCGATCAGGCGGTCGCCCTTTGCTCCGCCGATCAAGACGTTTGAACCGCCCACTCCGAACAGAACATCTGCCTTGCTGCTGCCCGCGATAGTCATGGTGTTGCTGGCTGCGTCGTGATCGAACATCCAAGCAGAAGACTCCACCGCTGAACCGTACAGATGTTCCAGCGCTTCAAGATCCAGCACGCCCAACTGAGATGTGTAAGGAGAGGCATTGTTATAGGTCATGACCGTCTGGGTCTGGTTGTCTAGCGCAGGATCAAGGATCAGGCTGCCGTCATGGGTGTGCTTCAGCCCCATTGCATGGCCCAGTTCGTGCAGCATAATCTGGAAGCCGTAAGTGCCTTCGCGGTAATCACCTTCGCTATCAATGACAAAAATGCCGTTGCTGGTGTATCGCGCAGAGGTACTGGGATAGCTTGCCCATCCCCCGTAAGCAGACCCGTCTGCATTGGAAATATCGATCATTCCGCCGCTGTCGACTTCCACAAACACGACACCTGCGGCGCGTTCGTAAACATCAGCAGCATCACGGAAGTTTTGTCGCTGCAATTCGGTGAAGGCAAAGGTGCGTGTCACCGGATAGGCGCTGTCTCTGACAGAGGGAATTTCATCCCCTTCCGCAAAGCTGTAGGTCACAATGACCGGTGTTCCCAGCTCCTCAGTTGCGTTCCAGCGGGCGCTAGTGGAATCTTCTATCTGCAACAATGCGGTGTAATCGGAAACCACGGTCATAGTCTTGTCCTGCTCGTCTATTCTTCGGGTGCGCGCCTGTTTTCAGATCTGAGCACCAGCACAGGCAACACTAAACCCTGCGCCGCTGCACTGCAACGGCACAAGAAAAGTATCACCTGCAATGGTAAAGATACCCTTATGTCTTAATAGCTGTATTCGCTGTAAATCCGCGACAGATCGCCATCCCACTCGCCGCGGTATTTCCCCAGCAACTCACAGGCAGGGGAGTGTCCGGTGGCGACAACTTCTTCCAGCGCATTCAGGAAATGGGTTTCGTCGGGCACCATCCCGCCTGCACCAGATCGGCCACGGGCCGCCAGACCCGCTTTGGAAATCGCGACGGTCTCGCGGGCGAGATCGATCATTTTAATGCCGTTCACCTCGGCCCCGATCCCGTCAACACTGGCTGCAACGCGCAGGGCTTCGCGGGTTTCGGCGTCCCAGTTCTTGCACAAATCCCACGCCGCATCGAGCGCACCCTGATCATACATCAGACCGACCCAATAGGCCGGAAGCGCACAAATCCGGCGCCACGGGCCGCCGTCCGCCCCGCGCATTTCCATAAATTTCTTGATGCGCACTTCGGGAAAACAGGTTGTCAGATGGTCTGCCCAATCGCTCAGCGTCGGTTTTTCACCGGGCAGTGCGGCCAGTTCGCCTTTTAGGAAATCGCGGAAGGACATGCCCAGAGCGTCCAGATACTTGCCGTCGCGATAGACAAAATACATCGGCACATCGAGCGCATATTGCACATAACGCTCAAAACCCATGCCGTCTTCAAATACAAATGGCAACATACCGGTGCGGGCATTGTCCAGCCCCCGCCAAACACGAGAGCGCCATGATTTATGGCCGTTTTCCTTGCCTTCAAAGAAAGGGGAATTGGCGAACAGCGCTGTTGCCACCGGCTGCAACGCCAGACCTACGCGGAATTTCTGCACCATGTCGGCTTCGGATGCGAAATCGAGGTTCACCTGCACGGTACAGGTCCGGCGCATCATCTGCGTGCCGTGGGTGCCAACAGTGCCCATATAGGCGTCCATCAGCTTGTAACGTCCCTTGGGCATTAGTGGCATTTGTTCGTGGGTCCACACAGGCGCCGCACCCAGTCCGATAAATCCTGCGCCCATCTTGTCGGCGATATGCTGGACTTCCTTAAGATGCTCGTTCACTTCGTCACAGGTTTCATGGATGGTTTCGAGTGGTGCACCGGACAGTTCCAACTGGCCACCAGGTTCCAACGAGATATTCGCCCCGTCCTTTTCCAACCCGATAATCCGGCCCGCTTCTTCCACCGGCGACCAGCCAAAGGCATCGCGAAGCCCTTCCAGCATGGTCTTGATACCGCAAGCCCCCTCATAGGGCAGTGGCAGCAGTTTGGCCGTGTCATAGCCGAATTTTTCGTGTTCAGTCCCAATGCGCCAGTCCGATTTGGGTTTACACCCGTCAGACAAATATTGCGCCAATTGGTCGTGGTGTTCGATGGTGCCGCCACCGGACTGGGGGATAGACATGGATGATCTCCGAAACAAAAGTTGAATTAGACCTGAAACGGATGGCAAGGGGTGTCAAGGCAGGAAGTTGTGAAGCCGCAGGTCACAAAACGGAATAGAACCGGCAGGTTCGCAGGTGAAGTCCTTGCCGGAAACGCGCCAGCCCCTTGTGTGCTAGTGCAAAACCCGTTTTTCCCAAATCAGAAACCGCGCGTTCTGTGAACTCCCCATGGCGCGGACCGCTTCTTCGAAATTTACTCCTTTAAGGGCGGCAAAAGCATCAAACAGCAGTTCGCTGCCCTGCGCGGAAGCAGGGATATACAAGGGATCGCCCCCGAGATGGGTCAGCACCCAGAACACATCGTCCTGCGCCGGCCCTTTGTCATTGGTGACAATCTCCAGCCGAGTGAGGTTATCAAGCGATACATAAGCTCCACCGTCAGGGGCAAGGTATCCAACTTCCCGCTCCTTTACTTCGACAACACCCGCAGCCGATACAGGCTTGTAGAGTTTCGCCCGCAGGATGGCCCAGAACAACAGCACCGCACACAGCCCCGTCATCACAGCGCCAAGCCCTGTCAGGGTGACACTGGAACGGTCTATTCCGCGCCCCAGTATATAGACGCCGTAAATCACCAGTGCGCCGGTGATCAAGACCTCCCGCCAGCGCCATAATCCGGCGCGCACTTCGGGACGTATAAAATTCATGTCCAGTCCCCCAAGGCCCGCTGCCATAGCGCAAGAGCTGCCACCGCCGCAGTATCTGCCCGCAAGATCCGCGGCCCGAGGCTGATGGAATGGGTGAACGCCAGTCCGCGCAGATGCGCGACTTCAGACGGGGAAAACCCGCCCTCCGGCCCGATCAGGATCGCCCAAGGACCAGTCGGTAAACTGGCAAGGTCCGCGGCCGGTTCCCCGACCCGCGTTTCATCGCAGAACAGCAACTGACGGTCGGCAGGCCAATCCGCCAGCACCTTGTCCAGTCTCATCAGATCCGCCACTTCCGGTACATAGGTTCCGCCGCATTGCTCGGCAGCCTCAACCGCATGGGCCTGCAATCGGTCCTGCCGCATTCGTTCGGACTGGGTAAAATCTGTCACCACCGGACAAATCCGCGCCGCGCCCATCTCTGCGGCCTTTTCCACGATAAAATCCGTGCGCGCCTTTTTGATCGGCGCAAACAACAGCCACAGATCGGGGGGCATCTGCAAGGGTTTGCTCTGACTGCGGCACTCCAGCACCGCGTTGCGTTTGTTGGCGACGATCACTTCGGCCTGCCATTCGCCATCGCGCCCGTTGAACAAGGCCACCATCGCGCCGGTTTTCAGCCGCATCACCCCGAACAGATAGTGCGCCTGATCCTTCGTCACCGCAACGGGTTGCCCCGCGCCCAACTCCGCGTCTACATAGAGCCTGATTTTTGCTGTCTTATCCATGGACCCAGTTTATGACCGATCCGAACCAGACGCCAGAGCCACCACGCACCGATTTGCCCGATGACGGGGGCCGTGTGGCAGATGCTACGGACCTGAACTGGGTGGACCGTTTCTGCCCCCGATGGTCGCGACCATATTTGCGCCTGTCCCGTGCCGACCGCCCTGCCGGAACATGGTTGTTGCTGCTGCCCTGCTGGTGGGGTCTGTTGCTGGCGATCCTGCTTGATCCCTCCGGATTGCGCGCATTTGACGGCTGGCTTGCCATAAGCTGTGCGATGGGCGCCTTCCTGATGCGGGGTGCGGGATGCACATGGAACGACATCGCAGACCGGAACATCGACGGTTCGGTCGAACGGACCCGCTCGCGCCCGTTGCCATCGGGTCAGGTGACGACCAGACAGGCGGCGGTCTGGATGGTGGTTCAGGCACTTCTGGCCTTCGCCATCCTGCTGACCTACAACGGATTTGCGATTTTCCTTGGCATCGTGGCGTTGGCGCCTGTTGCGATCTACCCTTTCGCAAAACGTTTTACATGGTGGCCTCAGATTTTCCTCGGGGTGGCCTTCAACTGGGGCGCCCTGTTGATGTGGGGCGCGCACAGCGGATCGCTCTCGATCACGCCGGTCCTGCTGTACCTTGCTGGAATCTGCTGGACGCTGTTTTACGATACGATCTACGCCCATCAGGATAAAGAAGACGACGCACTGATCGGGGTTAAGTCCACTGCGCGGCTTTTCGCCGATAACACTCCGCGCTGGCTCTTCATCTTTCAGGTGGTCGCAATGACCCTGCTGCTGCTGGCTGTCATCACCCCTGCTGCGATGGCGCAACTGTTGCCCAATCCACTTGTTTTTCTCATGGTTTTCCTTGGTATCTGGGGGTTTGGCGCCCATCTGACCATGCAGTTGCGGCGGCTTGATATCGACGACACACAGGTTTGCTTGCGCCTGTTCCGTTCCAACCGCGAGGCCGGGCTGATCCCCGTCGTGTTCTGGGCACTGGCGGTCCTACTGACCTAGCTTGAACCCGCGCCCGTGTTCATTTACATCAATCCCGTAACGCCAAACCGGCACCGGGGTTTTGAATGCATCGTACCGCACTACTGTTTTCTGCAATCGGGTTCATTCTGGTTGCGGCGGGGTCTCTCTTTCTGGGCAACCGTGCGGCGGATTATATTGAAAGCTCAACACAGGAACAGGTGGATACCGCGCTGCGGGCATCGGGCCAGAACTGGGCCACCATCCGCCCAGACGGCCTGATCGTTCATCTGACCGGACTGGCCCCAGACGAAGCTGCTCGCCTGCAAGCTATCGAGATAATGGGACAGGTGATTGACGCCAACCGGATTTCCGACAGGACGACGGTGTTGCAATCTTCCGAGATCGTAGAACCTCGCTTTTCCCTTGAAATGCTGCGAAATGTGGACCGGATTTCATTGATCGGGCTCATTCCCGAACGTGTCGGGCGCAGTTTCATTCTCGACCGCGCCACCAAAATTGCCGATGGCGGCACTGTGACGGACATGTTGGAAAGCACCGAACACCGTGTGCCATCGGGCTGGGCACGCAATCTGGACTTTGGCCTCTCGAGCCTTGAAAAACTGCCCCGTTCCAAGATCTCTGTTACAGCGGACAGTGTCCGCATCACTGCCGTGACCGAGTCCCATGAAGAACAGCGCCGCGTTGAAAAAGCCGTGCGTGATGCCAAACCCGAAGGACTGGTCCTCCTGATGGACATCACGGCGCCCCGCCCTGTGATCTCCCCCTTCCGCTTTCGCGTGCGGATGGATGAAAACGGGCTGGAGCTGCAAAGCTGTTCTGCAGACACAACCGCCGCGCGGGACCGGATTTTGCGCGCAGTACGGGCTGCCGGCGCAATCGACACGCTGACCTGCGACGTCGGCCTTGGCGTCCCCACCACCGAGTGGGATCAAGCCATTATCCAGAGCGTGCGTTCGCTCAAGCAACTGGGTGGTGGCACTCTTTCGGTTGCTGACAGCGACATCTCGCTGGTGGCGGACGACAACATCAGCCAGAGCCGGTTTGACACCGTTGTCGGCAGCCTTGAAAACGCCCTGCCAGAGCTTTTTTCACTCCACGCGATCCTGCCACCGAAAATCCTCGAAGACGGCGCGGAAAAAACAGCCGAACTTCCGGAATTCATCGCCACACTCAGCCCCGAAGGCCAGTTACAACTGCGCGGACGCATTCAAAGTGCATTGGGCAAGCAAAGCATCGGTGCCTTTGCCCGCGCGCTGTTCGGCTCCGAGAATGTAGACAACCGGACCCGCATTGATCCCGAATTGCCCGACGGCTGGCCGGGCCGTGTTCTGGCTGGACTGGAAGGTTTGTCTGACATGCACCACGGATCCGTTGTGGTTCACCCCGAAAAGCTGACGATCCGCGGCATCAGCGCGAATCCAGAAATAACGTCCGACCTCAGCGGGTTGTTCGCCCAGCGGATCGGCGATGGCGACAAATACACAATCTCGGTCAAACATGACCCGAAACTAATTCCCAAAGCCTCTACCCTCGATCACCGCCAGTGCGAGGCGCAAATCCGTGCGGTCCTGATTGACCAGCAAATCATCTTTGCCCCGTCCTCGACCACAATCGAGGCAGAGAGTCAGGGCGTACTGGATGCCATTGCGGACATTATCAAGGAATGCCCCGACGCGCCGTTCGAAATCGAAGGCCACACAGACAGTCAGGGCGGCGCAGAGATGAACCGCAATCTTAGCCAGCAACGGGCCGAAGCGGTTCTGAACGGGTTGCTGGCCCGCCGTGTACTGATCGGAGGCCTGACAGCAAAAGGGTACGGCGAGGACCAGCCGATCGCGGATAACAGCACCGAGGAAGGCCGCGCTGCCAACCGGCGGATCTGGTTCCGCCTGATCACAGAAGACACTCCGGAAGAACCGGCCACCGAGGAAGAGACCGATGAATAGAACAGAACTGATCGTCACAATCGCGATTGTCCTGCTGTTAACCTTTGTCGCCGGTTGGGCGTTCCGTTGGGCCTATGGCCGCCTGAACAGCGTGAATTCGGTAAATGTCACGGAAATCGACGACTTGGCAAACCGGCTCCACGAAGCAGAAGAAGCCCGCGATCAGGCCATGACCTACATCCAGCAGCGCGAATGGGAACTGACCAACCAGCTGACCCAATCCGAAGCCGAACTCGCGGCAGCCATGGAAGGGCTTGGCGCTGCACGGCGCGAAGCCGGAGAGTTGCAAGCCCAACTGGACGCAATCCACGCGCAACAAAAAACGACCTGAATCTCTTCAATGTTCCTGAAATACTTGTTCCTGCGGCACCCGCAGGAACGGACGGATCGGCTACCAGCGCTTTAACGCGGCCTCGTCATCCTCTTTGGCGTCAACCCATTTGGCCCCGTCCACCCCATGTTCCTTCTTCCAGAACGGGGCGCGGGACTTAAGAAAATCCATCAAATAATCCGCAGCCTCAAAGGCTGCACGGCGGTGGGGGGCAGCGGCCGCCACCATCATGATCAGTTCACCGGGCTTTAACGGGCCGTAGCGGTGGATGATCAGACTGTCATTCAACGACCAGCGCCGCTGTGCCTCGGTCTCTATTTCTGTCAAGGCAGCTTCTGTCATACCGGGGTAATGTTCCAGCTCCAGCGCCGTCAGATCGCCGGTATCATCGCGCACCAGCCCTGTGAAACTCACCAGCGCGCCAATATCCGTGCGCCCTGCCCGCAGGTTTTCCAATTCGCGCCCGAGGTTGAAATCTTCCAATTGCACCCGTACGACCATGGCTTATCCGCCCGTCATAGGTGGGAAAAAGGCAACTTCACGTACACCAGCTAACGACGCATCAAAGTCTGACAGACTTTGATCCAGTGCCACCCGTACGGCTGAGACGTCACTAAAGGCGAGATCATAGCGGTCTTCCCGCGCGCGCAGTTCTGCAACCAGATCATTTACAGTCGCCGCTTGGGTTTCAACAGTTTCCCGCGGCACGCCGATACGCTCCCGAACCCATGCAAAATAGACCACGTCCAGTTTCATTGGCCCGGCTCCACCAGATGGGGCCGCGCCTTGGAAAAGTAATCCCAACCGGTCACAGCCGTCAGCACTGCGGCGAGCCACAGCAGAGCGACCCCTACAGTCCAGGTAGAATTCATCACCGTCCAGTAATTCAGAACGCCATTTACGTCCTCAATCGAGCCGTCCATGACACCGTTGAATATCTCGGCATCCATGCCCTGAACAAGGTTCAGGTAATAGTGTTCAAACACACCTTTCGCAAAAAGCACTGCAATTGCGATCATCTGCACGGTGGTCTTGTATTTCGCCAGGTTTGTCACTGGCAGAGATCCCATTGACGCGCCGACAAATTCCCGCAGGCCGGAAACAAACACTTCGCGGAAAAGGATGATGGTAGCGGGCAGCAAAATCCATGGATCCATAACCAGCTTGTCTGCCGTGGACAGGGCAACAATGACAACCAGTGCAATAACAACCATCGCCTTATCGGCAATCGGGTCCAGCATTGCGCCGAACTTGCTTTCCTGCTTCCACAAACGCGCAAGATACCCGTCAAAGAAATCCGTAATCGCCGCCGAAACAAACAGCAAAAGTGCGAACCAGTCAGCCAGAGGGCGCTGGAAATACAAAAACATGATCGCAACACCGGGCGCCGCAAAAAGGCGCATGACAGTCAACGTATTGGGGATGTTCCACTGCATCACAAGCCCTTCCAAATCACTTCAACGGTTCCGCGAGAAGATGTAGCCAATGCCTTAGCCTTTGTCATGGAAGAAGTCATAAATCACCTGCGCCAATGCGCTGGAAATGCCTTCAACCGCCTTCAAATCCGCCAGATCGGCACGAGACACAGCTTTGGCACTGCCAAAATGCGTCAGCAATGCACGTTTGCGCGAGGCTCCGACTCCTGGCACTTCGTCCAGTGGATTGGCGAAAGTTGCCTTTGTGCGTTTCGCCCTGTGGGTGCCGATGGCAAAGCGGTGGACCTCGTCCCGCAGGCGTTGCACAAAGTAAAGAACCGGATCATTGAACCGCAACGCAAAGGGGCGCTGTCCGGGTCGGTAGAATTCCTCTTTCCCTGCATCGCGGTCCGTGCCTTTTGCCACACCGATAAAGGGCACATCATCAATACCGAGCTCCTCCATGATTTCGGCAACCGCTGAAACCTGTCCGGCACCACCATCGATCAGCACCAGATCCGGCCAGTTTTCCGATTTCCGGTCCGGATCTTCCTTTAACAATCGCTTGAACCGGCGGGTCAGCACCTCTTTCATCATGCCAAAGTCATCCCCCGGCGTCAGGTTGGTGTCCTTTATATTGAACTTGCGATAGGCGGATTTGATGAACCCTTCGGGTCCGGCCACCACCATGCCCCCCACCGCATTGCTGCCCTGAATGTGAGAGTTGTCGTAAACCTCTACACGGCGCAACGGGCCTTCCAGATCAAAAGCCTCGGCCAGCCCTTCCAGCAGTTTTACCTGTGTCGCCGTCTCAGCCATCTTACGCGCCAGTGATTCCCGTGCATTGCGCAGCGCACCGGCCACCAGTTCGGATTTCTCACCCCGTTGGGGGACTGAAACCTCGACCCGCCGTTCCAGCTTGTCGCTCAGCAACTGCTCCATCAGATCGCGGTTCTCGATCCCTTCGGATAACAGCACCAGACGTGGCGGCGTCTTGTTGCTGTAGAACTGCCCCAGAAACGCCTCCAGCACCTCTGCTCCGCCCGCACCCGATCCGGTGCGCGGGAAATAGGCGCGGTTGCCCCAGTTCTGATTGGCGCGGATGAAGAACACCTGCACACAGGCCTGCCCCCCTTCCATATGAAGGGCGACGATATCCGCTTCGGCCACCCCTTGCGGGTTGATGCCCTGGGTTTGCTGAACCTGTGTCAGCGCGCGGATCCGGTCCCGCAGGGCGGCGGCCCGCTCGAACTCCATCGCCGCGCTGGCTTGGGCCATATCTTTGGCCAGTGTTTCCTGCACCGAGGTCGAGCTGCCCTGAAGAAACCGGCTCGCATCCTGCACAAGCTTGGCATAATCTTCCTTGCTGATATGCCCTACACAGGGGGCCGAACATCGCGCGATCTGGTATTGCAGGCAAGGCCGGGTACGGCTCGCAAACATGGAGTCCGAACAATTGCGCAGCAGAAAGATCTTTTGCAGCTGATTCAACGTCCGGTTCACAGAACCCGCACTGGCAAATGGACCGTAATAATCGCCCTTTTCGGTTTTCGCGCCGCGATGTTTGGTGATCTGGGGATAGTCGTGATTTTTCGTGACCAGAATATTCGGAAAACTTTTGTCGTCCCGCAGCAGCACATTATAGCGTGGCTTCAACTGCTTGATCAGGTTCTGCTCCAGCAGCAGTGCCTCGGTTTCCGTGCGGGTCGTCAGGAACATCATAGCTGCCGTTGCCGCGATCATCCGCCCGATCCGCGCCGAATGCCCGCGCCCCTGCGCATAGTTTGACACCCTCTTCTTCAGGTTGCGCGCTTTGCCCACATAAAGCACATCCCCCTTCTGATCGAGCATCCGATAGACCCCCGGACTGTTGTCCAGAGTTTTGAGATAGCCCTGAATGACCTTCGCTCCGGTCGGGGTATTTTCCCCGGCCTGCCCTTCTTCTTCGGGCAACCTGTCTTTGGATGTGTCTGTCATCACACTCTTATGCCTGATTCCCAGAATGGCTGCACCGAACCGCAAAGCTGAACAAGTGTTTCTTTGTCCACCATAGCTGTGGATAACTCTGCGGATAACTCCTGATCATATGGGTTTTCCCCTTTGTTTCGGCGGGTTTCAGCGGTTTGCACATTTTTTAGGCAAGCCTCGCACCCATTGATTTTAAACGAAAAAAACTTTATCGCGGGGCAAATTCCTGAAATCGTTAACAAATTTGTTACGCGAATTTAAAGAATCTTAAGCCAGTGGACAAACAAGGTAGTGTCAACCGGATATTTCTACTTTTGCCCCCGCGGAACCCTGAATATCCGGGGTCTGCCATCCCAAATGTTGCCCGCCATCGACACAGAGCAACTGTCCTGTAGTGGCCGGACTATCCAGCAGATAGTTCATCGTAGCGACAATTTCCTCGGGGTTGGACCCACGCTGCAAAACCGTGTTCTGACGCTGGTTGGCAAAGTGGGAATCGCTCTGCCGCTCACCGATCATCGTTGGACCAGGCCCGATGGCATTGACCCTTACGGCGGGTGCCAGCCCCCGTGCAGCGGTCTGTGTGAAAGCCCACAACCCCATCTTTGCCAGCGTGTACGTCATGAACTCCGGTGTCAGCTTGCGCACGCGCTGATCTACCATATTAATCACGGCACTTGTGGCAATCATCTCACCGTTTTCAACCTTGCGAGCTTCGGGCGCCTGTTCCGCAAAAGCTTGTGTCAGAAAGAAAGGCGCACGCAGGTTGGAATTCATATGCCGGTCCCAGCCCTCAACCGTAGAGGTTTGCAAGGTGTCGTATTCAAATACGGAGGCATTGTTCACCAACACATCCAAGGGTTGTCCCAAGGCCTCTGCCGCGCGGGGAATCAACCGCAGGGTATCTTCCAACTCCAACAGATCCGCCTGTAGTGCCACAGCCTTCACACCCAGCGCCTGCGCCTCGGCAACGGTTTCTTCCGCTTCCTGCGCAGAGCCTGCGTAATGCACAGCTACATCCACGCCCCGTTCAGCCAGCGCGAGCACCATAGCCCGCCCCAAGCGCCGAGCGCCTCCTGTGACCAGCGCCGCCCGATAAATCATGTTTTGTCTCCTGTGCCCCCGCAGGGGCATTTCTCGCCTGCCAGACTATATCGCCCGCAGGATTTGCATTTCACGCCGGTCTGCACCCCCTTGCGCTTCAAAGATTTCGGCAGTTTGGGCATCCGCAAGCGCCCGAACATGGCCAGCACCAGTATGAAGACCAGAAAGAGAGTGACGACCTTTATCATCCGTGTACCCCATAGCGGGACCAGAGCGTCCGGTCCTCGACACTGCCGATCACATCCTGCGCCGCTGCTGCCAGCCCGAACCGTTGCAGCAGGGATTTGCGTTGCCCCTGTACGTTGAACTTCACCTTATCGCCAAACCGCTCTTTCAGGAATGGCACCGGATGGGCCACACCGTCCACAAGACCGACCTCAACAGCCTTCTGCCCGACCCAGATTTCGCCGGTAAACAGATCGTCACCCGACAGTTTGTCACCGCGCCGCGCTTTCACGTGATCTATAAAATTGCCGTGAATTACCCGCTGCAACTCTTTGAGTCGTTCAACATCTTCGGCCCGCTCGGGGCGGAACGGATCAAGCATGGATTTGTCTTCACCCGCCGTATGAACCCGTCTCTCGACACCATGTTTCTCCAGCAATCCGGTAAATCCGAAGGATGCCGATATCACTCCGATAGATCCGACGACAGAAGACGCATCCACATAGATCTCATCCGCAGCACAGGCCAGCCAGTAACCGCCGGATGCCGCTACATCTTCGCAAAAGGCGTAGACTTTGGTGTCGGTTTCCTCGGCCAGCCGCCGGATACGCGCCCCGATCAGGGAAGATTGCACCGGCGATCCGCCGGGCGAGTTTATTACCAGCGCAACAGCTTTCGGATTGCCTTTTCGAAAGGCTTTTTCCAGCAACGGCGCAACGCCGGCATCGCTCAGCCCGCTGCCTCCCAATCGGGAAGAGCCACCAATCACGCCGGACAGACGCACCACAGAAACGACAGGATGGCTTTTCAGCCCGGGAATATATTTTCTCATGGCAAAGACATAGGGTGAAACCGGCGGCGGTTAAAGTCCTGCCAGCCAGAAAGACTGCCCCGCGCTCTTTTTGGTCCAAATATCCCAATCCTGCCGACGCCGCCTGTCAGCAGCGCCGCAAGTCAATTGGTTCAGATCCACTTGGCCATAGGCGGCAGGCTCATCAGGACCGCATCGGGATCATGTCCTGTTTCCAGCCCGAATTTCGTGCCGCGGTCATAGACAAGGTTATATTCCGCATAAAGCCCGCGATGCACCAGCTGCGCTTCTTTATCTGCATCGCTCCACCCGTCATTCCGCCGCTTTTCCGTGACCGGCAGGAAAGCCTCCAGAAAGGCGCGGCCCACATCTTGCGTAAAGGCGAAATCCGACTCCCAGTCGCCGGTGTTCAGATCATCATAGAAGATGCCGCCAACCCCCCGCGCCCGCTTGCGGTGGGGGATGTAGAAATAGCGGTCCGCCCATTCCTTGAAGCGCGGGTAATACGCGGCATCATGCAGATCACAGCGGGCTTTTAGCGCAGCGTGAAACTCCGCCGTATCTTCGGCATATTCCAGACAGGGGTTCAAATCGGCCCCGCCCCCGAACCACCAGCCGTGGGGCGTCCAGAACATCCGCGTGTTCATGTGAACCGCAGGTGTCTGCGGGTTCTGCATATGGGCCACCAGCGAAATACCCGATGCCCAGAAAGACGGATCTTCCGCCATTCCCGCCATTCCGGGGCGCGAGGCCATCGCCATTTGCGCCCGCTCTCCAAGCTGTCCATGCACGGTAGAGATATTCACGCCGACCTTCTCAAACACCCGTCCGCCCCGCATCACGGACATCAGCCCGCCGCCGCCCTTGCCGCCGTCCCGTTCTGTTTCGCGCAATTCGAACCGGCCCGCAGGCTGATCCGAGAAAGGGCCGCTGTCCTGCGTGTCTTCAAGCTGTTCGAAAGCGGCGACGATCTCGTCCCTGAGGGCAGAGAACCAATTGGCGGCCCGTGTTTTATTCTCTTCCATTGACATTCTTATGCATCCTTCCAGTCCAGCCGACCCGCAGTCTTTGGCCAGAGGTCATTGCACCCCTCGCGCCAAGAGTCTAGGTCTGTCTCAGCGGCTTTACGACGACGCCATCTGGCGCGCCTTGATCCAGATCAGGAAAAGCCCGAAGAACCGAAAGACCACTCATGAGCAATCGCAACAACTTTATCATCGGCCCCGGCCCCTCCCCCATGCCGGTCTCTGCCGGAAAGAATAAGGACAACTGGCGCGGGCTGAAATGGATGTTGCTTTCAGTCCTGTCATCATCGGCCATGACCATCGCTGCACGTTATGCATCGCTCGAACTGGACAGCCGCGTCGTTGTGCTGATGCGGGGGCTGATGACGGTTGCCATGCTGCTTGCCTTGCTGGCGGCCTCGTCCCACATCCGGCAGAAGATCCGCTTCTCCCAACCTATGGCCCATATCATCAGGGGCGTATTGATAACGGCCTCGACCCATTTCGGTTTTTACACGATCGCCACCGTTCCGCTGGCCACGACCACGGTGCTGTTTTTCACCGCTCCGATCTTTGCTACGGTGCTGGCCGTTTTCATCCATAAGGAAGCCATCGGCCCCCGCCGGATCGGCGCTATTTTTGCCGGGTTCGCAGGGGTTTTGATCATTCTGCGACCGGGCGTCGATGCACTTGAAATCGGCCTGATCACAGCAATCCTAAGCTCTCTGACGTTCGCAATGGCGCTCACCATGTCGCGCAATCTGGCCAATGCAGACGGTCCGATGTCGACCTACCTGTCTTCGACCGTGATAATGGCCGTACTCTCTGTACCTGTTGCCGCTCCGGTCTTTATCCTTCCGGACATGACCTTTACCTGGTTCGCACTTGCTGCATTGGTGATCACCGGCTCCGTGCGCGGCATCGCCGATATCGAAGCCTACCGCTATGCTGATGCGGCCCTGCTGACACCAATCACCTACCTCCGGCTCGTTTTCATTGGCGGTGCGGGGTATCTGTTTTTCTCGGAAACCATTGACGGGCCAACCCTTGTGGGGGCGTCGATCATTGTCGCCTCGACCCTTTACATTGCACAGCGGGAACGGACCGGCAAAGATAGCGACCTTTAAAACGGCAAACGCGGGCCGGTTGGCCCGCGCTCTTTTGCATGATTTTAAGGGCTCAGGCCGCGACGCGAATCTTGCGCTTTGGCTGGGCCGTCAGAGAGAACCGAAGCGGCGTATGGCGCAACCGCGTCATCACTGTGGGAATTGGACTTCCCACCAGAGCGTACATCCGCTCGGAAGCCGTGTCGGCGGCGCTGACAACAACACTGGTCATCATCTCTCTCTCCAGACGTAGGGGAGAATTACTCATATTAAACACCTCAACTCTACAGGTTTGGACGCGGATTTTATCGCATCCAAGTTAATCATCGCAGAGGAAGGCGGCGCCGGATGGACCAATTTTAGACGATTTCAGGAACAATGATGAACAAATTGTGACGGTTCAACGCCGCTTCAATGTTCCTGAAATACTCACATTCTAACGCCCGCGGATACGCGGATCGAGCGCATCTCTAAGCCCGTCGCCGATATAATTCACGGAGAGAACCGTCAGCGAAATCATCAAACCAGGCAGCACCACGCGCTCGGGGAATTCTTCCATCCGCGGCACCGCATCGGACAGGAGTTTACCCCATGTAGGAAAGTCGGACGGAAAGCCCACCCCAAGGAAAGACAGCGCGCTTTCGGTGATGATTGCCGTGGCCAGTCCCAATGTAGCCGACACCATAATCGGCGAAAGCACATTTGGTAGCAGGTGGCGGGTGATGATCTTGAACGGCTTGGTCCCGATGGACCGGGCGGCAAGAATGAACTCGCGCTCTTTCAGCGCCAATACCTCACCGCGCACAATCCGCGCGGTCTGCATCCAGCTCGTAATACCGATGATGGCGACGATCAGAATGAACATGCCGGTCTCGGGGCCAAAGTTCTTGCGCAGGGGCTGGCGGAAGAGGGTCACGGCAACCAGCAGCAGGGGCAGGATCGGCAGGGACAGCACAAGATCGGTAAAACGCATGAACAAGCCGTCCAGCCGCTTGAAATAACCTGCAACAACGCCAATTACCGTCCCGATCACGACAGAGATCACCATAGCCGCCCAACCCACTGCCATTGACGCCCGCCCGCCTGACAAGAGGTTCGCCAGAATATCGCGCCCCAAATTGTCCGAGCCAAGCGGATGTGCCCAGTTCACCTTGGCATCTCCGTCCCAAAGCGCCGTATAGATCGGGCGGATGTCTTTGAAACGGATGTTCAGCTTCTGCGGGTCTACCGTCCACAAGTAGGGACCGATTAGCACGGCGAGCGTGATGAACACCAGAAAGCCGCCGCCGAACAGCGCACCCTTATGGCGGCGGAACTGACGCCAGACATCGGCCCACTGGCTGCGTGGCGGTGCTGTTGGCACCGGCTCGAAGGACTTCGGGGTCGCGGTTTGATCAGTCATAGCGGATCCTCGGGTCTAGCAGGCCGTAGAGAATATCGGCGATCAGGTTGAACACCACAATCAGCAGCGCAAAGATAAAGGTCAGCGTCTGCACCATTGGAAGGTCATTGGCAAAAAGGGCTGTCAGCAGCAACTGCCCCACGCCGTTCACCTTGAAAACATTCTCAGTGATGATGGCACCGCCGAAAATCGAAGGGATGCCCAGCGCGATCACTGTGACCACCGGGATCATCGAATTGCGCAGTACATGCACCATCACAACCACGCTTTCCTTCAGTCCTTTGGCCCGCGCGGTTCGCACATAATCCTGATTGAGGTTGTCGAGCATGGAAGAGCGCATAAACCGGCTGATCTGCGCCGTCGTCTGCAACGCCAGCACCATCACCGGCATGATCATCTGCTGGAGCTGGATTTTGAACGATGCCCAGTCCCGCACCACATGGGTGGTGTCATAGATCGACGGAAACCAGCCCAGCCCGACGGCGAAAACTACAATCAGCAGCGGGCCGGTAAAAAATGGCGGGATGGAAAAGCCGATCATGGTAACGAACGTACCGGCCTGATCGAATACCGAATACTGGCGGTAGGCCGAATAGATGCCGATCGGCAGTGCAATCAGGATACCGACCACATAGGCCAGCCCCACAACCCAGAGCGTCTGGGGAATACGCTGGATCACGATATCCATCACCGGCGAACGGGTCTGCCAGCTGATCACCCGCAGCTTGCCCTCGGAAAGGCTGGTGTCCGGCAACCAGCCAAGCAACCATGTGTCCCGTGTAAGCCAGTCGATAAAGACCTGCGGTTCGATCCAGAAGAACTGGATCAGCCATTTAAAATAGCGGATGTGCAAAGGCTCTCCGAGCCCCAGCGCCTCGCGCATTTTCTGTTTCACTTCAGGAGGCACCGTCAGAGGCACCTGCGCCATGGGGTCACCCGGTGCAAGTTCCAGAAGTAAAAATATGATCAAAGAAATAAACAGAAGGGTCGGGATAGAAAAAAGCAGACGACGGATCGTGTATGTGAGCATGAACGCCTCGGTTTATGTCTTTGCCGTGCAACCGGATAAAGGCCCCGCACCAGCGGGTGCAGGGCCAGAAGTGCGGTTTATTCTGTGCGGTACCAGTCCGCTGCATTCCACAGCTCGCTGTCCCATGTATTCAGCACGACGCCGCCCAGCGTGTTGGAGTGGGCAGACACACGACCGCGATCCACCAGAGGTACAATTGTATATGTATCTTTGGTCAGCATCTCGTTCATCTGGATGCCGAGCTTGCCGCGTTCGTTCAGATCGCCGGTATTGGCCAGTTTGTCGATCAGCGCATCATAGGCCGGATCACAGAACCGGTTGATGTTCTCACCCTGCCACTGGCTCTCGGGTTTGGGTTCGCCGCCACAACGGTAGGCCGCAAGGTACTGTTGCGGGTCTGTGCCGTTGAAGTTGTTGGCGTACATTTCCACATCCGCATAGAACTTCTGGAAGGTATCAGGGGAACCCGGATCACCGCCGAAGAATACAGACGCATCAATGTTGCGAAGTTCGGTTTCAACACCGATTTCGGACCACCACTGTTTGATCAGCGCTTGGAAATCCTGACGCACGGCGTTTGTGGATGTCTGGTACAGAAGCGCCAGCTTCTTGCCGTCCTTGTCACGTACACCGTCACCGTCCGTATCGGTCCAACCGGCTTCTTCCAGCAGGGCCTTCGCCCCTTCGATGTCCTGTGTCAGACAATCGGTGTTCGGCGATGCAAAGACTTTTGGCGCAGGAACAAGGTTACAGGTCGGACGACCGGCCTGACCGTAGCCCACTTCAACCAGCAGTTCCCGGTCGATTGCCATGGACAACGCCTTGCGCACTTTCAGATCCGACAGGATCGGGTGTGGCGCCTTGCGGGTCGCGCGTGTATCCGCGTCCAGTTCGGGCGACGGATCGGTCAGGTTCATTTCCAGACGTTCCACCAGCGAACCGAAAGCTGCAATCGGCTTGCCCTTGCCGCCTTCTGCCATCTTGGCAATCACGTCAGGTGCAAGTTGCAGGTTCCACGCATAGTCGAACTCGCCGGTTTCAAGCACTGCGCGACCCGCAGCAGCCGCATCACCGCCGCCTTTCAGGGTCAGCGTCGCAAAGGCAGGCTTTGCTGCATCACGATAGTGCGGGTTCGCTTCCATCTGGATAACGTCGTTCGGACGGAAATCGGTTACACGGAAAGGACCTGTGCCGATGGGGTTGAAGTTTGCTTCGGTACATTCCGGCGCCTTGGCCCCGAGACAATCGGCAAATTGTGCCGCCTGAATGATGGGCGACTGACCACCCATGAACGGGCCGTAAGGGTTCGGTTTAGGTTGGTTGAACGTAACTTTAGTGGTCAGTTCGTCGATTGCCTCGACCGAAACAACACCGTCAAAGAATGTCGCCTGCGCACAGCCTCCCTCTGGGTGCATACAATATTCTGCGGTGAATTTCACGTCCGCCGATGTCACCGGTGTGCCGTCAGACCATTTCAGCCCTTCTTTCAGCTTCCATGTGATAGAGGTCAGATCCTCTGATACACCGCCATTTGCTACGGTTGGGATCTCTTCAGCCAGATAAGGCACCAGAGCCCCGTCTTGATCGTAGCGGCCCAAAGGTTCAATCACCAGAGAGGAAGCTTCTACGTCTTTAGTGCCACCGGAAAGGAACGGGTTCAGAATAGACGGAGCCTGCCAGTAGATAACGTTCACATGGCCGTCAGAGCCGCGCTCTGCCTGACCCATGGTAGCCATTGAAAGCGCAAGAACGCTGCCAACGGTCAATGATTTGAATTTCATAGTAACTTAACTCCCAATTGTTATGTTTTAGGTCTTAGAAGCTGCGCCGTCCTGCGCGCTAAAAGCGCAAGGTGCAAAGCTCACAGGGGCTGAATTCGCCAAAACCGGCAGCCGTTTTGATTGATCGCTTTTAGGGGAACAAACCAAACAGAGGTTTTGCAACAGCTTCTCCTGATACGTTTCAGTGCCGGAATCGGTCTCCGGCATACAGACCATGGCAAAGACTAAACCGATAAATTCCTATCACACAACGTTTTTTCTTAAACTTTGCCAAACAGCTTGGTTTTCCAATGACTTGCCCCAAGGGAAGGACGCATGGTTTTGCGCTTGACGCCCTGCCCCTGTCTTCCCACACTCCGGCCATTCCAAACAGGATAAATCGAAGATGGCTGACAGCTATACCCCCCGCGACATGCTGGAAAAACTGGTAGGTTATGATACGGTCTCGCACCGTTCCAACCTCGAACTTATTTCCTATGTTGAAGAGTATCTCGCCTCGCACGGGGTCGAGAGTACGCGGGTTTACAATGAAACCGGCGACAAGGCGAATCTCTATGCCCATATCGGCCCGATGGAATCCGGCGGCGTGATCCTGTCCGGTCATACAGACGTGGTGCCGGTGGAAGGGCAGAACTGGTCCACCGATCCCTTCACCCTCACGGAAATCGACGGCAGGCTCTACGGCCGTGGCAGTTGTGATATGAAAGGCTTTCTAGCAATCGCACTTGCCCTTGTGCCCGAAATGCTGGCCGCAGGTTTGAAAACCCCGATCCAGCTTGCACTCAGCTATGATGAAGAAGTCGGCTGTGAAGGCGTTATTCCAATGGTTAAAGAACTGGCCGGAAAGATGCCCAAAGCAGACATTTGCATCGTTGGGGAACCTTCTTTGATGAAGGTCGTGACAGGCCATAAAAGCGGCATCGGGTTTGAAACCGAAGTTACAGGTTACGAGGTGCATTCCTCCCTTGCCCACAAAGGCGTCTCTGCGATCATGACAGCGGCAACCCTGATAGAGTGGCACAATGACAGAAACGAATCGGCCACCGCTGCGCAGGATCCAGACTGCATATTCGAGCCACCCTTCTCCACGTATCACGTCGGAATTATCAACGGCGGGACCGCTGGCAACATTACCGCCAAAACCTGCCGCTTCATCAATGATTTCCGCCTGCTTCCCAACGAAAGCCTGACAGAGGCAACGGATGCCTATCGCAGCTTTGCAGCGGAACTGGAAACCAAAATCAAAGCCGTCCGCCCCGAAGCCGGTATCAGCATCACCCGCCTTTACGACATGCCCGGACTGGAACCAGAAGAAAACGGCAAGGCCGAAGCCCTTGCCCGCCGCCTGACCGGAGACAACTCCAGCAATGTCGTCAGCTACGGCACGGAAGCTGGCCATTTTCAGGCCGAAGGCATCTCAACGATCATCTGCGGGCCCGGTTCCATCGAACAGGCCCATCAGGCAGATGAATACATATCAATCGACCAACTGGATCAGGGCGCGCGGTTCATGCGCGATCTGATCGACGCACTTTCATAAGGATAAGACAATGCCCGTGATCAACAGGTTCGCTGAAACCCACGCAGAAATCACCGCAATCCGCCGCGATCTGCACGAACATCCCGAGTTGCAGTTCGACTGTCACCGCACCGCCGGTATCGTCGCGGAGAAACTGCGCGAATGGGGCTGTGACGAAGTAAAAACCGGCATCGGCCAAACCGGCGTTGTTGCAGTGATCAAAGGCAAGCAAAACACATCCGGCAAGGTGATCGGCCTGCGCGCCGACATGGATGCGTTGCCAATCTACGAGGCAACAGGCCTGGACTATGCCTCGAAAACCGAAGGCAAAATGCACGCCTGCGGCCACGACGGCCATACAGCCATGCTGCTCGGTGCAGCCCAATACCTCTGTGAAACCCGCAACTTCGACGGCACCGCCGTTGTGATCTTCCAACCTGCTGAAGAAGGCGGCGGCGGCGGGCGCGAGATGGTCAACGAAGGCATGATGGAGGACTTCGGCATTCAGGAGGTCTATGGCATGCACAACTGGCCCGGCCTGCCTGTCGGCAGCTTTGCCATTCGCCCCGGATCTTTCTTCGCGGCAGCCGATCTGATCGAAATCGAGGTGACAGGCAAAGGCGCACATGCGGCAAAACCCAATGACGGGATCGATACCACCGTTGTCGCCTCTCACATTGTGATTGCGTTGCAAACCATCGCCTCCCGCGTGGCCGATCCGCTGGAATCCGTTGTGGTTTCTGTCACCAGCTTTGAAACCGAAAGCAAAGCCTTCAACGTGATCCCCGAAAAAGTTGAACTGCGCGGTACCGTACGCACCCTCTCGCCCGCCATGCGCGACATGGCAGAAGAGCAGATCAAACGCATCGCGGAAAACACAGCCGCTGCCTTTGGTGCCAAAGCCAAGGTTAATTACCAGCGCAATTATCCGGTAATGGTGAACCACGACGCACAAACCGAATTCATGGCCGATGTCGCCAAAGACGTTGCAGGCGCCCATAACGTAAACACGGATATGGAACCGACAATGGGCGGCGAGGATTTCGCATTCATGCTGGAATCCCGTCCCGGTGCATACATCCTTGTGGGCAACGGCGAAGGTGCCATGGTCCACCACCCGGAATACAACTTCAATGACGAAGTCATTCCAACCGGTTGTTCGCTCTGGGCCGGTATCATCGAAAAGTCCATGCCAGCTGCCTGATCAGACAAAAGCCCCGCCGACTTTCCGTCAGCGGGGCTTCAATGTTCTCAAAATACTCGGGAAGTTTACGGTTCCAGACGAACCGCACCCTGAGACGCATTCCCGACATTCGCCGCATAAACCCGCAGCGCACGGCTGATCTTGCGTTTGCGCGGCTTCGCTGGAGCCCAGGGATTTTCCCGTGCCTCCATGGCAGCCCGACGCTCTGCAAGTTCTTCATCGGTCAGCTTTACGTTCATGCTGCGGTTCGGGATGTCGATCTCGATGATATCGCCTTCTTCGACCAGCGCAATGTTTCCGCCTTCACCCGCTTCGGGAGACACGTGCCCGATAGACAGTCCGGATGTCCCGCCTGAAAAACGGCCATCGGTGATCAGCGCACAGGCTTTGCCGAGCTTCATGGATTTAAGGTAGGTGGTCGGGTAAAGCATTTCCTGCATCCCCGGCCCGCCACGTGGTCCCTCATAGCGGATCACAACGACATCGCCTTCCTTGACCTCCTTGCCAAGAATGCGGTTACAGGCTTCTTCTTGGGATTCACACACGACCGCGCGGCCCTCGAATTTCAGAATGCTCTCGTCCACGCCGGCGGTTTTCACCACGCAGCCTTCCTGACTGAGATTGCCGAACAGAACCGCAAGACCGCCCTCTTGCGAGTGGGCGTGATCTACATCACGGATGACACCGTTTTCGCGGTCCAGATCCAGTTCCTTATAGCGGCGGGATTGGGAAAACGCTTTCGTGGTGCGTATGCCACCGGGCGCTGCGAGAAACAGCTCACGCACGGATTCATCATTGGTTGTGCGCACGTCCCATTTGGCAATCGCATCGCCAAGGGTAGGTTCATGAATGGTGCCCACAGAAGTGTCGAGCATCCCCGCACGGTTCATCTCTCCCAGAAGCGCGAAAATACCACCGGCACGGTGCACATCCTCCATGTGCACATTGGCGACCGCGGGTGCAACCTTGCACAGGCACGGCGTATTGCGGGACAGACGGTCAATATCGTCTACGGTAAAGTCTACTTCCGCCTCTTGTGCCATCGCCAACAGGTGCAGAATGGTGTTTGTAGACCCGCCCATGGTGATGTCCATCCGCATCGCGTTTTCAAAGGAGGCTTTGGTTGCAATCCCCCGGGCAGACACAGCCTTATTGCCGTTCACGTAGTAATCTTTGGTCAGTTCCACGATCCGGCGCCCCGCCTTGCGGAACAGCATCTCGCGGTCGGAGTGCGTGGCCAGTGTGGACCCGTTTCCCGGCAGCGCCAGCCCCAGCGCCTCGGCCAGACAGTTCATAGAGTTCGCAGTGAACATGCCGGAACAAGACCCGCAGGTCGGACAGGCGCTTTCCTCGATCGCCAGCACTTCCTCATCGGTGCGGTCGGGATTGGCGGCCTGCATCATCGCATCCACCAGATCAATTTTCTGCAATTCCCCGTCGATATCGACCTTACCGGCCTCCATCGGACCACCGGACACAAATACCACCGGAATATCCAGCCGCAGCGCTGCCATCATCATACCGGGGGTGATCTTGTCACAGTTGGAAATACAGACCATCGCATCCGCGCAATGGGCGTTCACCATGTATTCCACACTGTCAGCAATAACCTCGCGGCTGGGCAGGGAATAAAGCATCCCGTCATGGCCCATCGCAATGCCGTCATCTACCGCAATTGTGTTGAATTCCTTCGCCACACCACCGGCTGCATGGATTTCCTCAGCCACCAGACCGCCAAGGTCTTTAAGATGCACGTGACCGGGCACAAATTGGGTAAAGGAGTTGACGACCGCAATGATCGGCTTGCCGAAATCCTCGTCCGTCATACCCGTCGCGCGCCAGAGCCCGCGGGCCCCTGCCATGTTGCGGCCATGTGTGGAAGTTCTTGAACGATACGGAATCATTGGGCTGCCCTCGCGTGGAAATCTGGTTTTCCACCGTGTTTTGCCCTAAGGCGCAAGGAATTGCCAGCCCCCGCGCCCTGTTATGGCGCTGCGAAAATTTAAGGCCTCCGGCGGGGATATTTGAAGAAAATGGAACCGAGGCTTCAATGTTCTTCAAATACTCCACTGCCGGCCCCTAGCGCGGTGGGTCTGCAGAGAAGGTTGTCCGGTAGAGCAGCCGACGCACGCCGTCGTAATCATTGGTCGCATAATGCAGCGACATCCGGTTGTCCCAGATTGCGACATCACCGGCCTGCCATTTCAGGCGACAGGAAAAATCGGGCCGTGTGGCATGTTTATACAGGGCTTCGAGGATCGGGGCGCTTTTGGTCTCTGTCATGCCGCTCAGACGGGTGGTGTAGATCGGGTTTACAAACAGCGCCTTGCGCCCTTCGTGACCGGTAATCACAACCGGATGACGGGTTTCACGATCCGCTGCGGGATCACCGCGCACCATCCGGATCGATGCGCCCGAGCGTGTTTCCCGGGGCGGTGCATGTTTCACGCCGTAGGGTTTTCCCACGTGAATTGCTTCCCGTCCCTCTACAACTGATTTCAGATCCGCTGGCAGGCTTTCATAGGCCGCAACCTGTGACGACCAGACCGTATCGCCTCCGACTTCGGGGATTTCCACCGCATTCAGAACCGATCCGGCGGGGGGATTCTCCAGAAAGGAAAAGTCGGAATGCCACTCCCCTCCGAATACGCCAGTGTTGCGTTCCTCCGCTTCCTTCAGGACGGCGATCACTTCGGGCTCACCTTCCATCGGAGTGACATAGGGCAGCTGCATGGCCGGTCCGAAGACGCTGTTGAGCCGTTTCTGTTCTGCAATGTTCAGGAACTGACCGCGCAAAACAATCATCTGGTGGCTGGCAAGGGCCGCGCGCAGCAGTCCGGCGACATCCGCGCTGACCGGATGTTTCAGGTCGAGGCCGGAAATTTCCGCTCCCATAAACCCTGTCAACTTGCGGATCTGCATCCTGCCCCCTGCCGAGTTATCCGAACCAGCGTTTGAACCATGCCCTCACGCCGCCTCTGGCGCGGTCCACATCCTCCCCCGCTTCGGCAGCGCGGGCTTCTACGGCGTCCCAGCGTTCCTCTATCTGGGCAAGCGCGGGATCGATCTTGCGGCGTTTGAACCGTTGTACCAACCGGTAGAAGCCGAGCATGAACAGCCCCATAACGATGTAAATCGCGATGTTAGACCAAGGGATGATCCGCACATCAGGTCCTTCCACATCCCAGATCGTAACCGCGTTGGGATAGATCGACAGGAATTCGTTCCGCCAGCCGTAATGTTTGATCACAACCCACTCCGGTGCGGCGCGGGTGGAAATTCTGTCTGCGGCCTCGGCCTGAAGGTTGGAACTGTCCAGTTTGAAATACCAGGGCCAGCCGAAACCGGTGTCCTCGTTGCGGAACACCATGACCTTGCCGTCGGGATAGGACGTGTTGATCAGACGCAAATCGCGGTTCACGCCTTCGTTGTTGCCACTGTCTGTCTGGGCATAGAAAATCCTGTTCCACTTGGAAAAGTCCTGCCGGATGATCTCTGTGCCAGTCACCCGCACGATATCGCGCTGTGGCAGCGTGTAATGCAGGAAAGCAAAGACCAGCGCGATCAGAACAATCCAGAAACCCCATTTGAACCAGCGCATTCGGCCATCCTCACATAAAATTCGTCACATAAAGCATCGCGATCACCAGAATGACCGGAATAACATAAACGCCCCAGATCAGCTTGCGCCGGAGCGATCCTTCATAGGCTTTCAGCCCGTCCTCGATGAACTGTTCACGGGGGCCGGGATGCTCTGCGCCTTCGTCAAACTGCTTCTCCAGTTTTTCGCGCCGCACAGAACGGGAATACCATGACAGACAGATGTAGACGATTGTCAGCAAAAACAACCCGATAATAGTTAATCTCACCCATCCGAACATAGGACTATCTCCGTTTTACCGCCCCCCAAGGGCCAACCCGTTGTATCATATCACGGTCATCATCGTCGTAATTGTCGTGATCATCATCATCGTCGTCGTCGTCATCGTCGCGGCGCCCCCAAGGCTGTCCCACCGGTTTACGCTTTCGCGCGGGGCGGGTTGGTTCGGGTTCTTCCATTGCGGGTTCATGCCCGAAAAGTTCCTCCCGCGCGCCCGCCTTATCCATCATATACTCTGACGCGAGATACTCTGCCACATAGTCTTTCTTACTGTCGGACCATCCTGCATAGGCCCGATAAAAGGCTTCCTTGTGGCAGATGAACAACTGGCGCACATCTAGCGGGGCGAGTTCGGCCAGCAGCATGTTGACCAAATCCTTGTCGGCGTGATCGCTGGCCCGCAGCGTATAGAAATAGGCCGGATGTTCGGAGGTAATCCGCGGCCAGTCCCCCTGCCCCCGCGCCCATTGCCACAGACGGTAGAGGCCCTCGTATTCCTTGGGCAGGTGTTTAAGGTTGCGCCGTGCCAACTGGCGAAGTGCCCTGCGATCGGGGTTTTCAAACCGCTCTCCCAGTGCGGCAGCGGTATCAACGACGATAAAATCCAGCTTTTGTTGCAGGATGGCCGCCACGTCCCGCCCGCGCGCCGAAGTCACAGGCTCTACCAGATTGTTCACTGCCAGAAAGGTCGCGATGTCGTTGCGCTGGGTGAAATCCATAACATATTCGACATCCCAGTCCGACACATCGTCCACCTTACGCACAGAAATGACGGCAGCTTCTTCCAGATCGCGAAAGACATACAGTCCGCCGAAATGAGAGGTGTAAAAGTTGTTCTGCTGGAAACTGTTATGAGTAAACACAACAGGATTGCGGGTGATATCACCGGTTTTCTTACTGATTTCGATCATTTCGGCAATCAAGACATCATCCCACCAGGCGTCTTCTTCCCGCAGGAAACGGTCGATCTTGCCTTGCAGTATCTTACCGTCCTCAACTGTGGAAGCGGTGGTATCAGCCTCAACCTCGATCCGCCGGATAGCCAGCAGATCATTCGGACTGTCGATTGAAAAGACAGAATTCACCAGTTCTCCCGCCACGGCATCCTTGGCGGTCAGCGCGAACAACTGGAGTTCGTTTTCGTCCATCCAGCGCCGCAGGATGCTGCGGGAAGTGGAAAATTTTGCATTCAGCAGCGGCGCGGTCTTCTGCTCGGTGGACAGCAGGATGAACTGACGGTTGCACCCGTTCGGGTTAAGATAAAGATCATCGCCAAATTCATCCCCGATTTCAGGGGAATAGCCCGAAATATCCAGATGGAATTCCGTTAGCGCAGTCCGCCGTCCCGTCAGATGTTCGAGCGCACGGTTGTAGCGTTCCACCAAAGTGGGGGAGCGCACCTCGAAAAGGTTCCCGAACATCAACCCGCGGCGGACAAGACGCATCATGAGAGAGCACCCCGTAGGCCGGGCTTCAGCCCGACTATACCCGCCGCAAAAAACAGTGCGCAAAACTTATCGAAAGCCCTCAAACTTTCCCCTCCAGATACCGCCGCTTGGCTTCTTCATTCCGCCCGAACTCCCGCACCATGTTTTCAATCGCCACTTCGTCGGATTTATCGGCATAACGGAATTCGGAATCGGCGTAGCGGTTGATTTCCTGAATGACCATCTCAACGGTGATCGGCTGGGCCAGTTCGGCGATCATCGCCTTTTTGGTATCGTAGTCCTTTGCCAGAAACAGATCGGTATTCTCCATCCATTCATCGGGCAGTTCAAAATCCATCGCGCGGACTTTGACGGCATCCGTAATGTTTTTGATGGCGCGGCCGGTAAATCGCGCATCGGCCTGCTGGATTCCTTTCAGATAGGTGCCAAGCTTGGCAATCGTGTCGAGCGCACCGATTTCCGAGGTGACACGGTCAAACACGTTCAACAGCCCTGTTTCATGGGGTTTGGAGTGGCTTTCATAGCTCGCCGCGACTGCCTTCTTGATCTGCTGGGCCGCGAAGAGTTCGTGTTCCCCTGTCGGGATCGAATGGTTCTTGCCCATCAACAGGTGGAGGATGTCGATATAATCTTCCCGCGTTTGCGGACCGTCCACCAGAAACCGCGCCCCGGCCCGCTGGCGCAAGGCGTCGTCCACGTTTTCGGGATAGTTTGAAAACATGCCAAAGGTGCAGTTGCCCCGTACCACGGTATTGGCACCGGCGAAGCTTTCCATCAGAACGGCGGTGATTTCCAACTGCCCCGCGCTCGACTGTCTGTCGCCCCGTTTGCCGGCAAGCTGGTCGATATCGTCGATTGTGCCAAATCCGATCACCTTGGGATCAATCACGTTGTTAATAAACGCTTTGGCGTTCTGGGCCGACTTCCCCTGATAGCTGTCAATCGAATCCGTGCTGAGGTTCTGGTAACGAAAGGCATATCCCGCATTGGTGCAATAATCATTAATCATCCCCGCCATCATCTGGATCAGCGTGGTTTTCCCCGTGCCGGGTGCGCCATCCCCCATGAAGGTGAAGATAAAGCCGCCCAGTTCGGCAAAGGGGTTCAACTGGCGGTCAAAATCATAGGCCATCAGCATTTTGGCCAGCTTCATCGCCTGATATTTTGCGATGTGGTTGCCAACCACTTCGTTCGGCTTCTTGAACGTCATGGTCAGCTTGGTGGATTTCGCCTTGTGGCTGGTACTAAAACCGTTGATCTCAAAATCATCGGCCTCCACGCGATAGGACACAGTCCTGAAGGGCTCCAGCCGAGGCAGGGAACCTGCCCGCAGCGCAACCTTTTCCATCAGCTTTTCACAAAAGGCCTGCACCACGTGAACGACTGCGGCTTCATCCTTGGCGAACAGCGCAAGGTCCTGGTCCAGCTCCCATAACGCACCGTGCAGGGCCAGTTGCGGGTTGTCTGTCAGCACCTCTTCGATCTCGCCTATGTCCACGGCGGCCTCCCCCTCGGCCGAGCCAATCGGAGCCAGCAGATAGGCAGTCATATTTGCAAACACATGCAAGGAGATCGCAGCCGCGGCCGCTAGAAGTTCGCTGAACTCGGCTTTCTTTGAAGGGGGCAATGCACCGGCGAGATTGTCTTTCAACAGGGCGGACAGCCCCGTCTGGTCGGCAAACTGGTCGCTGACCACATGGGCCACCGCCAGCGCACGGCGCAAGCCCTGTAACACCGTTGCCTGTTTGGGAGAGGTCAGCGGATCGCTTTCATCCGCGCCCTCTATCCGGTCGATCAGATGCACGCCTTCGGGCCGCGCGGTGCTGCGCGTCACCAGCCCCGGAGTGGTGGAACGGAACCGCCGCCGCGTCCCGATTCCGCTGGAGCGTTCCTTTTGCGGCGCAGCCTCCCGCTTTTGCGCAAGCCGTGGCGTGTGGTCAAACCCGTCCAGCAAGGCCACTGCCGCATCATATTTCCCGAGGATCAATTCCTCTTTCAATTCCATTAAATTGCCGGTTTCATTCATTTTTGAAAAATCCCTGTCGTCAATTGTAACTGGCCACGCGCCCGCTGCTCCCCACAACATATTTGCGCACGTTGCGCATACCTGCCGGATCACGGTCTTTCAGCACCTGATAGGCCCGCTGCGGCAGGATCAAAGAACGGTTCTGTTCCGTCGCACCAGTCAGTTCGCCCCGATCCTCCAGATTGAAAATCTCCCGCTCTGCCACGGAAAACCAACCCGTTTTTTCCTGTGTCACGGATTTCGACCACAAAGTTTCCACCGTCCAGGCGAGCGCCCAGTCCATACCTTCCTGCCCTGCCGTTTCCGCCAGAACATCGCGCAGCGGTCCGGTCTGTTCCGTATAGGCATGGGAATACATCGGACCGATATGAATACGGCGCAGTTTCTTGGGGTGCAGATCATCAAAATCCTGATCAAAGCCCGTGGCAATCGTCACCAGCTTCAACCCCGAAACAGCTTGCGCCATCAGATGGGCCTGCACCTGCGGCCACCGCCGGTCATCCTGTACCAGCGCCGTGCGCCCTGAATCCTCCAGCTCCATCATATAGATCGCCGGAAGGTTTGTCTGGCTATCATAACTCGCCCAATGCAGCAGATACCGCCGCCGGTCGTCGTCTATGTTGCCCCGCCAGACCGCCTGAGGATCATTGCCCGCAAAGAACAGATCCCGCCCCGCCAAGGCTTCGTAATAGAGCCGCTGGGACAGCGCGTATTGCAGAGCAGTAGGGTGAGACTGTTCATTCAGAATATGCCGCACCATAGCTTTTTTTATTTCTTCGGGCGACTGGGAGGTCCGCAGGTGGTGCTCCACATTCAGGGCGTCGTTGGCCATCTGCAACAGCTCTTGAAACACCGGAAAGCCGCTGTCCTGACGGTCCACAGACATACCGTTGGGCAAGGCACCCGAGACCCGCCATGTCATCAGGTACTTATAAGACAGTGCGGAAAACGTGTGGCTTAGCCGTGACAGATAATCCTTGATGATTTCCGCTTCCGCATGGCCAACCAACCCTTCATTTTTGGACAGATCCGTCACCCGTTCCAGATGGCCGATAATCTTAGCGAACTTCGCGAAATAGCGCCGCGTGCGGGCCGCGCCTTCCAGATATTCGTGATCAAGGGTCAGATCGGCAGTCATGCAAACGGCTCCGCGACGATCCTGCCTTTACGCGCCATAAAGATTCTTGTCATGTTTCTCGACAATTTTCTCAAAACGCCGTGCGAAGCGCTCGTCGGATTTGGCTTTCTCTTCCAAGACTTTGCGGGCAAACACCATATGGTCCTCGTGCTTCTCCATCATCTCGGCCATACGCTGGTTTGTAGCCGAGCCAATCGCCGCCATCGCGGTTTGTGCTTCCTGATCCGTCTGCACGCCAATTTCGTTGATCTTGTGGGCCACATCCTGCTGTTGCGCCGTCTTTAAAGACTTCGTCAGGGCGTCATACAATACCACCCGCTGCTTGGTGTCTGTCTGCAACTTGTTGATCAGAACCATCTGGGTGGCCGCCTGATTTTGCAAACTGTCGACCCAGGATTTGCCCTTCTCGATATAGCGTTCCAGTGTCTGGGAGTTGGCCAGCTTGACCTGTTCAGCCTGTGCCAGCTCATTATACTTCGCATTCAGCGCCGCCAGTTCGCTCTCCAGCTTGGTGCGCGCGGCCGCGTCCTGCTCCATCGAGATCTTGTTTTCCAGTTCGATAATGCTCGGGTCCATCGCCAGCAGGTCGGCCTTGATCTGTTCCAGCTCGCCCACTACGGCTTCCCGCTCTGTCAGGGTCTCCTGCAAATTGCCTTCCACCCGAGTCTTGTGTTCGTTCAGAACCGCAAGCTGACCCTGCAACAGGTTCACAATCACATCCGATTTTGAAATCAGATCCTGCAATTTATCATCAATACTGGCGGTGCGCATCCGTTCCTGACGCAGGCTTTCGGACCGCCCCTTGGAAAAGATTCCCACAAAGGTTTCCCAGCCGGTTTTCGTGCGCATCGCATCGAAATCCTGACTGAAGGCCGCTGTGACATCGTCCAGCCCCATTATCAGTTCGGCGATATTCGCATTCATTGCGTCCGAATGGGCGTGCACATCATCCAGAGAGGCGTTTTCAATATCTATCGAGATATCACTGCCCGATTTCATCTTGTCCTGCGCCTGTTCCAGCTTGGAGGACAGTTCCGAGATTTTGGACTGCGCCGCCTCCACCTGTGCCTGAGATTCCCTGATCTGCGCATCAAAATCTGCCATCTTGATCCCTTTCAAATGCAACTTCTTCGGTTCTATCTAATAACGTAAACGCGTTTTATAATAGTTTTGCGGCGAATTATCCAAATTGTCGAGCGTTTCGCAGAACTCTGGCCGATTAAAGGTTCCTTGCCTTGGTTTTCCCGTTTGATATAATTGTTTCCAGAGGACGACCTCCCCCGCCGCTTCTTCAGCGGGGTACAAACAGAAAGGGACGACCCTTTAATTCTATCTTAAGGGAAATCCCGTGCGCACTTCATTTGACCGTATCCGACAGGCTCTTCTATTTGAAGGTCTTGCCCTCTTCATTCTTGTCAGTGTCGGGATGCTTTTTCTCGACCTCTCCCTTGCGGGAATTGGCGTGATCGCTGTTGCCGGATCGGTTCTGGCGACTGTACTGAACTATGTTTACAACCTGATTTTCGATCTGGCCCTCAAATCCAGAACCGGCAGCACGGAAAAATCCCTGCCTGCGCGGGTGATCCATACCTTCGGCTTTGAAATCTCAATGTTGATGATCATGCTGCCTTTTGTGATGTGGTGGCTGGATCTGACCCTGATGCACGCCCTTGTGCTCGATATATCCTTTACCCTGTTTTACCTGTTTTACACCTTCGTATTCACTTGGGCATATGACCGGATTTTCCCTGTTCCCGCCTAGTTCTGCCCGGATCAGTCGAATTTGGCAGTTCAAAGCGGTGATGTGGTCTTGCCCTTAGGGCAGAAATCGTGTCACCTCGCCGCGAAATTGAACATGTTAACGGAGGAGCCCCGTATGCTTGACAAGACTGATTTGAAGAACCTTCTGAACGATCCTTCGCTTCTATGCTCTCAGGCATATGTCGCGGGGGAATGGATCGACGCAGACAATGGCGCGACATTCGAAGTTAAGAACCCCGCACGCGGTGACGTGCTGACCACCCTGCCCGATCTGGGTATCGACGAAGTCAAACGCGCCATTGATGCCGCACAGAAATCCCAGAAGGAATGGGCTGCACGCACCGGCAAGGACCGCGCTGCAATCCTGCGGAAATGGTATGATCTGATGGTGGAAAACGCCGACGATCTGGGCCGCATCCTGACAGCAGAAATGGGCAAGCCCTTTGCCGAAGGCCGCGGCGAAATCCTTTATGGTGCCTCATTTATCGAATGGTTTGGCGAGGAAGCAAAACGCAACTACGGCGAAACCATTCCGGGCCACCAGCCCGACAAACGCATCACCGTGATCAAACAACCCGTAGGCGTCGTGGCCTCCATCACGCCGTGGAACTTCCCGAATGCGATGATCGCACGCAAAGTGGCCCCTGCTCTGGCAGTCGGCTGTACTTTTGTCGCCCGCCCCGCAAAGGAAACCCCGCTATCTGCCCTTGCGATGGCTCTGCTGGCGGAACGGGCCGGTGTTCCCGCAGGCGTGTTCTCGGTTGTCACCAACACCCGCGCTTCCATTGTGGGCAAGGAATTCTGCGACAACCCGATCGTGCGCAAACTGACCTTCACAGGTTCTACCGAAGTGGGCCGCATCCTGATGGAACAGGCCGCAGGACAGATCATGAAAACCTCGATGGAACTGGGCGGCAACGCACCGTTCATCGTGTTTGACGACGCTGATCTCGACAAAGCGGTCGAGGGCGCGATGATCTCCAAATACCGCAACAACGGCCAGACCTGCGTCTGCGCCAACCGGATCTACGTGCAAGCCGGCGTCTATGATGCTTTTGCTGAAAAGCTCGCTGCAGCAGTGGCAGAGATGAATGTAGGTGACGGCCTGGAAGACGGCGTCACCGTCGGGCCACTGATCTCGGAAGATGCGGTGGAAAAAGTGGAAGAACATATCAAGGATGCGACGGAAAAAGGCGCGAAAATCGCCGCAGGCGGCAAACGTCACGCACTTGGCGGCACTTTCTTTGAACCGACAATCCTGACAGGTGTCACTTCTGACATGATGGTTACAAACGACGAAACCTTCGGACCGGTTGCGCCGCTGTTCAAGTTTGATACTGAAGAAGAAGTAGTCGCAGCTGCTAATGACACGATCTTTGGTCTGGCGTCCTACTTCTACTCCAACGACCTATCCCGCGTGCACCGCGTTCAGGAAGCGCTGGAATACGGAATGGTTGGTGTAAACACCGGCCTGATCTCGACCGAGCTCGCGCCGTTCGGCGGTGTCAAACAATCCGGCATCGGGCGCGAAGGCTCCCGCCATGGCACCGAAGACTATCTGGAAATGAAATATATCTGCACATCCATCTGATCTGCCGGATATCCAAACCGAAACCGCGCCCCCACCGGCGCGGTTTTTTTCTGTTGATTTTCAATGTTCCTGAAACACTCCCGCCGGAGGGGTATATCCTTCGTATCAAGCGCTATCACAAACGCTCTGAGATTTAAATCCTGCTTTAATAAGAGTGCGGTAGCGTCTCAGCGCGGTCCGGAATTTCCCGGGCAGTGCCACCTGCGTTTGTAGATATTTCGCAAGCGCCCAAATGGCAAAATCCAATTTCTTTACAGTTGCACAGTTAAAGACCCTGCCGCCTGGCAAGCATTGCTAGAAAGAGACCGGAACTAAACCGTGACAAGACCATCTTCACTTCAGGCACTTCCATGCCACCAAACTTGGATCGCCATTTGTAAAACGTGGCACCGCTGACACCGTGCGTCCGGCACAACTCCTTCGCGCCAAGCCCAGCCTGATGCTCTTTCAACATCCCAAATATTTGGTCTTCACTAAAACGGCTTCCCCTCATCCACTGTCTCCTTGGTGGAGAACAGACTAACTCAAAACACCGGACTTTTCAGGAGAGCAGGTCATCTAGAGTGGGCGCAGATTTTCGACCTCTGGGCCGAACAGATGGGCTTTGACGGCTATATGACCGTCTGCCACGGGAATCTTATCCACATCGCAGCCGACCGCATCCGGCTCGATGGCAGTGTGGTCGGCGATTCCCATGACTATCGCCGCAGTGAAGCTGTCTTCCATGAGAATGAAGTGTCTGAAGTCAGCCCTTGCAACAGATTTGAGCATTCCTTTGGTGTGACCTCGGATGGTTTCGAAATTTTCGCACTCTTGCGCAAGGGCCTTCACGCGCCTGGAATTGAGATTCAAACCTTTCCTGAATTACTGAGATTAGTCAGAACTGCGACTTGAGAAGGTTTGCACCGCGAACGGCCATCCAATAAATTTCCCCGGAACGACAGCTAGGTCCAAAGGCAGTTCCAACGGCATTCTGGTTGAGGTTTTTTTACAAAGTTTGCTGCCGTGAGCGTTCGATTTGCGTTTGGAGATGCAACTCCACCTCAGCTTAACTACAGGATTTGGCTTAGAAATTCTTTGGTTCTTGGATCTTGGGCATTCTGGAAGAATGTTTCGGGCGGGCCATGTTCCACGATAACGCCGCGATCAGTGAAGTAGATGTGATCCGCGACTTCCCGTGCAAATGCCATTTCATGGGTCACCAGAATGCAGGTCATACCGTCCTCGGCAAGGTCTTTGATAGTCTGCAGAACCTCGCCAACAGTTTCAGGATCAAGGGCTGCGGTCACTTCATCGAACAGAATCACGTCCGGTTGCATCGCCAGAGATCGTGCAATTGCGACGCGCTGTTGTTGCCCGCCAGACAACTCCCCCGGATAAGCGTTTTCTTTTCCTTCCAACCGTACTTTTTTGATCAAAGCACGCGCCACTTCTTCCACTTTGACCTTGTCTTGTTTCAAAACGCGGACAGGTGCCATCATGACGTTTTGCAAAGCCGTTTTGTGCGGAAAAAGATTGTACTGCTGGAAAACCATGCCCACTTTTTTGCGCAATTCAAGCTTGTCCACTTTTGGGTCGTTGACCTCTTGGCCCTCCACCAGAATTGATCCCTGTTGAATATCGTTGAGCGCATTTATGCAGCGGATCAGGGTCGATTTACCGGACCCCGAAGGGCCGATTATACAGATAACATCGCCTTTCATGACGTCGAGCGATACGCCGTTCAAGACCTTCAATTCCCCAAACGATTTGTGCACATCCTTAAGAGAGACCATAGGGTCTGCGGTTGTCCAGCTCATGTATTTTCCTCAGTTAATGACAGCGTATTTCTTCTCCAGCCACACGGTAAAGCGTGCAATTGGATAGCAATAGATAAAGAACAGCAGCAGGACGAAGCCGTAGAAAGGGGCCAGCAGCTCGGGGCGTCCGCCTTCCGAGGCAAGCGCCTGTCCGGTTAGGGTCATCACCTCGGATACACCAACAATTGAAGCCAGAACTGTGGCCATTGTGAGAATGGAGTAAAGGTTCATCCAAGGTGGCAGCATCCGTTTAACGCATTGCGGCAGGATGATCAGCCACAGAGTTTGCATTCTGGTGTAGGCTAGGCTTTCTGCCGCTTCCCATTGACCACTTGGCAACGAGCGAACCGCCCCGCGCACGATCTCGGATACGTTAGCCATGACAGGCAAGGACAGGCCCAAAATTGCCTTCAGCCAATCGGGGAAAGGTATTTTGAAGCCAAAAACGTTAATTTCAAACGGCAGCAAGAACATTGCAAAGAACAACAGGACCAACCACGGCGCGTTGCGGAAGAACTGTGTGACAAACCACGAACTGTGGCGGGTCGCCGCGATCAGCGATATCTGCCCCAGCCCCAAAATGGCGCCGATGGCTGTTCCAAATGCCATAGCACTGATCGAAATGATCAAGTTGAATATGAACCCTTTTAACAACAACGGGGCCCAGTTTAGCAGAACGGCCAAAGGCGATTCCTGACCGGAAGGCGCCTGCGCGAACGCTACGCACGGCCCGATAATCGCTATTAAAGCCACTGTTAGAATGTGTTTTGATTTCAGGCCCAGGAATGGCTCGCTCTGATGCCGCTTTAGCGGCAGCATCACGGGAAGATCGGTTTCATATTTCATCAGCCATACCCCGGAATTTTCATAGCACGTTCCCACCGGTTCATGCCGCTCACCAAAATGCCTACCAGTACAAAATAGGCGAGTAGCAAGAACACCATCATTTCGGTGACATTGACATTGTCAGACCAGATTTGGTTCGCCTCGTACAGCATTTCCGGCACTGCGATTGCATAGGCCAGTGTGGTGGTTTTAACCAAGTTAACCAAGTTATTGTTCAGCGCCGGCAGGACAACACGGAACGCCAATGGCAGCGTGATGTCGCGGTAGATTTGCAGTTTGGAAAAGCCCAACGCTTCGGCGGCCTCAACTGTGGATTTTGGCACAGCTTCAATGCCGGAGCGGAAGATCTCGACGTTGAAGGCCCCTGCAAAGAATGACAGCGAAATCGCCGCCCACGCGAAACTGCCAAAAATCGGCGATTGCCCACCCCAGTCATTCTCTACCCGTGGCAGCAAGGTGCCGATAGCGAAGTAGAAGAAATAGAGTTGAACCAGTGGTGGTGTATTGCGGAATAACTGAATGTAGCCGCTTACAAAGCGTCGCGTCCATTTAAATGACGAGCCCTGAAGCCATGCACCGATAACTCCAATGATGATAGAAAAGAACAAGCAAACGAGCGAAAGCTTAATCGTAGTGAACAGACCATCAATCATACGGTTCCGGTCGTATTCATCATAGAGAAATGGAAGGTTTATACCTGTCTCTTGGTATAGAGTACGAAACCATTCGTAGACCATTTCCATATATATATCCCCTCAGGCGTTTCGGTCGGACGGAACAAGAATGCACCGCCCGACCGCCGACTTATTATTATTTATATTTGTCGTGCATGGCTTGTGCGAACGGCGTGTTGGTCACACCCCATTTCGTCTCAAGCTCAAGGATACGGCCGGTTTTGTGCCATTCGATGATCATATCACTCATCATTTGAGCAAACTTTTCCTCGCCCAAAGCGACAGCCAGCCCCCAAGGCGCATCATCAATAGTTTGAAGTGGCATTTCGTAGTCGGCCCAATCAGGATCAGCCGCTTTGGCCACGATCGCACTGTCATCATAAACGAATGCTGCACAGTTGCCGCCCTTCAGCGCTGAATAGGCTTCGGCGGTGCCCTTAAACGCGACGATCTCCGCACCGTAGGTCTGCGATGTGGCTTTGTTGTAGAATGCGCCTTGAATGCCGCAGACCGGTTTGCCGCGCAGATCTTCCCATTCCTTCAGGCCAAGGCTCTTAAGCGCCAGAACGTTAGTGCCAGAAGAATAATAGTTGGGATCCGGGATCAAGACGACCTCGCGGCGGTCTGGTTTGTCCGTCATTGTCGCGATCATCAGGTCGATCTTGCCCTGTTCCAGAAATTGCATCCGGTTCGAACTGACCACTGGTACGAATTCGATGTCGACGCCCAACTTGTCCGCCACGTCTTTCGCAAGATCAGGTTCAATGCCAATCACTGCGCCCGAAGTGTCTAGAAAACCGTAAGGTTTATAGTCAGCTTTTGTGCCAACGATCAGTGTCCCGCGTTCCTTGATTGTATCCAGAATATCGGCAGTGGCGGCCGAGATGCTAAGCGCCGATACAACAAGCGTCGCTGCAAGTGTCTTGATTTTCATTAGTTTTCCCTGTTGCTGTTATAGTTCTAATAAGCTGCGCTGCCCTTTCGATCTGAGGACATTCACATCATGAACGGTTAATACGTTTGAGAGCGGCTAACCGCTCTGCAATCAGAAAGATCATCCAGCCAGCATAAACCTGTAATGTCAACACATCGACTAAGCATTGTTTTCACTGACACTTTATAAGGTCGCAGGTCAGACTGTCGGCAAAGATGATCAAGCACAAAGCGCGGTGTGGATATCGAGCACCCGGGGTAATCCTTGCTCAAAGGCTCACTTTTCTACATCGGACCAATCTGTGGCTTTTCTGTAATGAACTGAAGAATTCTCAATTGGCTCATACAAATTGAATGGCTGTATCGCAGAAATTGATAGTTTGGGCGTGACAGTATACGGTCTTCACTGGCCAACGATGGAGCAACGATGCCGGTTTCCAGTTGTCATCTCCGGGCTGTTTGCCAATGGCAAGGAATGGTAAGACGCAATAGCAGTTGCGAACGCGCCAAATCGATGGTTTTAGCTGACGCAAACAGGTTGGAAATGCAGGCAAAATACGCATTAATTTAGGCAAATAGGAGAGGATTGATCCCATCAATAAGTTTAACCCTAAGACGCTATCAATTGCTCATCAAGACGTGGTTAAAGACACCCGTCGATGGCTTGACCAAATGGTGGTTGGATTAAATCTGTGCCCTTTTTCCCATAGCGTTATAGCCCGAGACCAAGTGCATTATTCCGTATGTGATGCCACCACCGATGAGCACTTAAAGCAGTTCTTTGTGGACGAATTACAGCGCCTGCTTGGGGCTAACGAAAATGATGTCGCCACTAGCTTGCTCATGTTTACCCAAGGACTGGAAGAGTTCGATGATTACCTCGCCTTACTCGACTGGTTTCAGCAGCTATTGGAGCAAGCAGAACTGACAGAATATTTGCAACTGGCATCTTTTCATCCCCAATATCAATTTGAAGGGGTGGCGGCAGATGATCTTAGCCACTTTACTAATCGCTCACCCTATCCAACCATACATATTCTGCGTCAGGATCAGATGACGAAAGCCCTCGCTCACATTACGAACCCAGAGAATATCTATTTAGAAAACATAGAAACATTAAATAAGCTCGGTCGCCGACAAGTCGAAGCACTCTGTCCCTGGGGTATATAAAAACCTGTTGCACCGCCTCTTAACCGCGTTCGCCGTCAAGGTTTGGGGTGCAAAGGCGGTTTAAACTATGAGAGAGTTTACCTTATCGGATCTGTTGCATAGCTCTGGCCCTACGTTGCGGAAAAGTGGTCCCGCTTTTTGGAACAACTTGTGGCTTCGGCAAAATGTGATTTGGTTGGTTTCATGTCGCCCTCTGGGGCCGTTGTGTGTTGAAGAATGCGTCGTCAGGAGATTGTTTTTCTAGGATCGTGCGAGGCCGCTCAATGACGTAGGTGCTGATCAAGGCTGTGATTACGCAATCGGCTTGGAAACCGCCCTGCAATTCATGCAGTTAGACAGTCTCCTGTTTGAGTGATCGCCAAAGGCGTTTGATGAAAATATCGGACTCCCCGATCCATCGAGATTTTGACGTCAGTTTCGGTCAGAAGGAATACTTCGAGAAAGAAGAACAAGATAAAATTGTAGATGCTTCTTGTATCTGACGCATTCCGACCAAGTAACATTAAGCATTGTGGCCTCGACGATATGACCGCCAGAGGTAATATTTATTGCATCAGGCACCGCCTGTGCGCGCCGGAACAGCCTTTAAATCGTCACAATTCATCCATCTTCCTGACCCAAAGTTAAACAACTTTCAGTTGAACCAGCATCATTCAGGATCAATCAACCCGACTATGCCAGCCACGATTCCATTCTCGCTTCAAAACGTTAACGGTGACCCGTTTGCAGATGGCGGCAACATTAATATCACCACAGGTACAACCTCTGATGCCGTGTTTACCGAATTTGACACAGTATCGCTCAGCAACGTCGCCGATGGAGACACAATCACAATTGGCGGGCTGGTCTACCATTATGATTATTTGGGCTCACACGATGTGCGTGGTGATCCTGACCAACCTGCGGCATATATCAGGATCGTTGGCCCTCTGCCGGAAGGTGGCACGTTAACCGAAGGCACGACTTTTGCAATCGACCTGACGGGCGAGCCGGGGGACCCGGATTATCCGAACCTTCAGAACGGCAACACCAAAGGCTCGGTAAACGATCTGGATACGACTTCAGAGGTCCAGTTTCCAGGGGTTGCCTGTTTCCTGAAGGGTACGTCGGTTCTGACAACGAAAGGTGAAATGGCTGTAGAAGATGTGCGGGCCGGTGATTTGTTGGTGACGCTGAATGCAGGGCCGCAACCTGTGCTCTGGGTTGGTAAAAACAAACGCAGTTTTTACGATAATGATCTCCGCCAGAAGCCGGTTCTGATTGCGGCACAGGCCTTGGGCCGCGACGCTCCGGTACGGGATCTGGCTGTGTCGCCCCTGCATAAGGTGCTGCTTGTACAGGAAGATAATGTGGAAGTGCTGGCACCGGCAAAGGGCCTTGTGTCACGTCCGGGAATCCGGAGGATGAATGGTCGCACACAGGCCGAGTATTTCCACATCCTCCTGCCTGCCCACCACATCATTTTCTCCGAAGGGCTCGCAACGGAAAGCTTCTATCCCGGAGCAATGGCGATACAAATGCTGTCGCCGCGCCAGAGGCTGGAGATCGAGCAGGTTCTGCCCTGTCTCAAAGAAAAGCCGGATGCCTACGGTCCAAAAGCACGAACGACGATTACATGCCGGCAAGCTGAGGAGCTTCCCCGAAATATACAGGGTGTGGCTTACTCTCGAAGTTTCTCAACCTTGCTTGCATCCTGAACACAGTCCTGCCGTCCCTGCGCGGCCTTTCAGGTGTTACACTGCGTTACAAATTACGTATCTATTTGCGGCACTGCTGCCCACGGGCGCGTCACGGACATCCAAAGACTGAACAAACCAACCCCCGCTGTGTCTCACAACGGGGGTTCTGCAATGGCAGGTCGCGTGGCTTTGGAAGGGACAGTGAAGCGCTACGACGGTTTGGCCAGCTTTCGGGGAGATAAGCTGGTGTCCGGCGCCCCTGATCGGGAGGACGCAGGGCGCCGGAACAATTGTTAAGCAGTCTCTTTTTTGTCTGCTTTCTTATCCGCCTTGGCTTCGATAGCCTTGCCGGGACCGGCGATTTCAATGCGCCGCGGCTTCAGGGCTTCGGGCACTTCGCGCACCAGATCCACGTGCAGGATGCCGTTTTCCGTCTTCGCGCCGGTGGCACGGACGTGATCCGCAAGATGGAAGCGCTTTTCAAAGGCACGGGAAGCAATGCCACGGTGCAGGTAGGTCACAGCCTCTGTCTCACCGTCTGTTTCCGCCTTTTTCGCGGAAATAACCAACTGGCCATCACGCATTTCGATGGAAAGTTCATCATCGGTGAAACCGGCAACAGCTACAGAAATCCTGTAGGCATTTTCGTCGGTCTTTTCGATGTTGTATGGGGGGTAGCCGTTTGTGTTTACATCAACGGTCATGGCACGATCCAGCATAGAAGCCAGACGGTCAAAACCGACTGTTGAACGGTAAAGGGGTGCAAAATCATAAGTTCGCATAGGGAAACATCCTCCTTAAGAAGCGATACTTCAGGTATGGCCTTCCGTCATGGACAGGCCGTTTACTGACACCGGACCCCGTCCTGGGCATCCGGTAACACACAATCTAGGAGGCGGGTTTTACCCTTTCAAGATCAGTATTTCAAAAAACTTGTCTGATCGGTCCGGCCCAGTTGTTCGCTCAGGGATTTGGACGACGGGCGTTTGGATTTGAACACGCCATTGTTCGATTTCAACTGGCCCATCAGCTCTTCCAAAGGGCGGCCGAGCGATGTGCCCAGCGCAACTTCGCGGTTGTTCCATGTCGCTTTGGCGGAAATGACCGAGGCAATTTTCGGATACCCGTTTTCCATGACGAAAATCGGGGAACCGGATGCACCGAAGGTCGCAAGACAGGACAGGACCAGCACCGACATGCTCTTGCCGAGGATTTCGCAGGGTTCCTCAATCGAAGGGAAATCGTCGCGGTCTCGTGCATAGGAAACCACTTTGACAGATGTACCAATGGTCGGGCGCGGGGCGCGATCAAACGGCATAATGGTGGTGTTCCGGATGGGATGCTGCAATTCGATAATGGAAATATCATGGCCGACATTATTGAATTCAGCCGAGCCCTGATGAACATAGGCCGGATGTACGACAACGCGGCGTCCGACGCCGTGGGCCGCCGCGCGCCCCTGCCGCCATCCTGCGGCAAAGGAGATCTGGCCCGCGTCAAGCAAACCGCCGGTGCGCGGGTCAAACACGCAGTGGGCCGCCGTCAGCACCAGATCGGGCGCGATAAGAGCACCGGTACAAAAACCGCCACCCGCCGTGTTCACCCGCCCGACAGATTGCCATGCACGGGCTTCATCCGCCGTCATAAGCTTGCGCAGGGGACCACTGCCATCAGCGGATGCAACCGATGCAAGAAAAACCGAGATTATAGTTAAAAGACGCGCGATCATGACAGCTACCCGTTGTTCCACCCTGCCATTCTGGCGGAACACTTGGTCCAAAACATGGCTGTAACAGCCAAAGATTGTGTCAAGGTTGGGGCAGCCTCTCAGGACCGGAGCGCGGCAGGCTTCGGACCACCCGTCGCCCAGTCCAGCAGTTCCACAGTATGAACAACCGGCACACCCGTTGCACTGCCGATTTGCATCATACAACCGATGTTGCCTGCAGAAATCACATCCGGCGTTTTGGCTTCCAGGGTTGCAACCTTGCGCTTTTTCAACTGGCCGGAAATCTCGGGCTGCATCAGGTTATACGTGCCTGCGGAACCGCAACACAAATGGCTATCCGCAGGCTCTACCACCTCGAATCCGGCCCGCTTCAGCAGGGTCTTGGGATGGGTTTTGATCTGCTGGCCATGTTGCAGGCTACAGGCCGCGTGATACGCAACCCGCAGACCTTTTTGCGCGCCTTCCGGTACATCAAGCTTCATCAGCACCTCAGACACATCCATCGCCACGGCAGAGACCCGCGCCGCATCTTCGGCCAAAGGATCATTGCGGAACATATGGCCGTAATCCTTCACGGTCGTGCCACAGCCCGAAGTGTTGATCACCACTGCATCCAGCCCGTCGCGATCCATCTCCCCTGCCCAGACCTTAATGTTTTTTGCCGCCGCCGAATGGCTTTCATCAACCTTGCCCATGTGATGCACCAGCGCACCGCAGCAGCCCTGCCCCTTGGCAATCACCACATCGCAGCCCAGACGCCGCAGCAGGCGGATGGTGGCATCGTTAATATCCGTGTTCAGCGCCTTTTGCGCACATCCCGTCATTAAAGCCACGCGCATCTTGCGCACGCCAATGGCGGGAAAAACCTGTGCGTCGTCATTCCGGCTGACCGGGGGAATATGTTTTGGCGCCATTTCCAGCATCGCCCGCAATCGCGGGTCCGGCATAAACCGTGCGAAGGGCCGCCCGATCTTGGCGCCAAGCAAGGCAACACGGAAACGCCCCGGATAGGGGAGAATCCGCGCCAGCATCCAGCGCAGCAGACGGTCCATCAGGGGGCGCTTATAAGTCTCCTCTATGTGGGCCCGCGCGTGATCCACCAGATGCATGTAGTGAACCCCGCTCGGGCATGTTGTCATACAGGCCAGACAGGACAGGCACCTGTCTATATGTTTGACCGTCTTTTCATCAGCAGGGCGACCTGCCTCCAGCATGTCCTTTATCAGGTAAATCCGCCCGCGCGGGCTGTCGAGCTCATCCCCGAGCACCTGATAGGTCGGACAGGTTGCCGTGCAAAATCCACAATGCACACATGCTCTTAAGATTTCGTTACTTCGCGCCGTAGACGGATCGGCCAGTTGTTCCGGTGTGAAAGTGGTTTGCATCAGTCCATAATCCCCGCGTTCAGTATTCCACGCGGATCAAACTGCCTCCGCACGCCTTTGGACAAGGCCGCAACCGGCGCGGGTTCGGGATGGAACACCGGACCACAGCCCTGCCCGCGCACAAGTGTTGCATGGCCTTTGATACCGCCCATGACACCGCGCAGATCGAACGCCGAAGGCACTTCGGCCCAGATCAGGCCACCGCCCCAATCGTAAATTATCTTGCACCCATCAAGAGCAGCGCCCACTGATGGCCCGTCTGACGGCTTTACCGAAATCCGCCACACATCACCACTGCCCCCTGCAAACATGCTGGCATCGCGGATGGCTGTCCAATCGGCGTTTACATCAGCCGAAACATCGCCAAACCGCTTCAGTGTTTCTTGTAATTTCTTGCTACGATAGGCCACCGACTCTGCAAAGCCCTCAAGACGCAGCATTGTTGTTTGCCGAGCCGGATCATGCGCCGCACCTGAAACTTCATAGGGCGAACCGAGTGCTGTAGACATGGCCTCAACCGCACTCTGATCGTCAAGCCCGTGCACCACTACTGTCGCTGTCGCTTCCACGCCGGGCAACACCTTGAACGCCACCTCACTGATCACCCCAAGGCTGCCTTGGGATCCGGCCAGCAACTTGACCAGATCATAACCGGTGACATTTTTCATTACCCGACCGCCGTTCTTGATAATGTCTCCACGCCCGTCCACAAAGCGCACACCGATGAGGCTGTCACGACAGGCGCCGGCCTGTATCCGGCGCGGCCCAGAGGCATTGGCCGCGACGACCCCGCCGATGGTGGACGCACCTGTTTTCCCGGTCAGCGCCCCCATTTGCGGAGGTTCAAAAGGCAGACGCTGGTTTTCCGCTGTCAATGCGGCCTCTACCTCGGCAAGCGGCGTTCCGGCGCCAGCAACGATGGTCAGGGCACCCGGCTCGTATAATGAAATTCCCGACAGCCCCGCCGTGGACAGAAAATCGCCCTGCGCACGCCCGATACTGCGGGTGCCACCGCCGATGATGCGCAGCGGACCACGCGCCTCTTTGATTGCCGCGCTTAACTCTGCTTCGGTATCTGGCCGGATCATGTGTAGCCTTTCTGCTATGCCTTGTCGCACCACCCCTTCAGGCGGCAGCTTCTCGGCGGCTTTGCGTGACAGAGAGCGGGAAAACTTTGGACGGGTTCAACAGCCACTGCGGATCGAACACGTCCTTCACCCGAAGTTGCGCCTCCAGATCTACGGCGTCAAACTGGGTCTGCATCAGATCGCGCTTTTCAACCCCGACCCCGTGTTCGCCCGTCAGGCAGCCGCCCACTTCGACACAAAGCTTCAGAATATCCGCACCCATCTGTTCACACAGTTCCAGATCGCCCGGTTTATTGGCATCAAACAGGATCAGGGGGTGCATATTGCCATCGCCTGCGTGAAACACATTGCCTACACCCAACCCGTAGTCTTTTGACAGTTCGGAAATCCTCCGCAGCACATACGGCAGGCTGGACACAGGGATCGTGCCATCCAGACACATGTAATCGTTGATCTGGCCCATCGCGCCAAAAGCGGATTTGCGGCCCAGCCAGATCGCGGCACTTTCCTCGGCCGAGGTGCTCTCGCGCAGTTCTACCGGATTATGCTGCCGTGCAATGCCGCTGATCACGCCAAGCTGCATGTCGATTTCCGCATCCGATCCTTCCACCTCAACGATCAGCAGCGCCTCGCACATGGGGTATCCGGCCTTGGCAAAAGCTTCAGTCGCCTCGATACAGGGGCGGTCCATGAATTCGATTGCTACAGGCAGAACTCCGGCCTTGATGATGTCCGAAACACAGGCCCCTGCTACCTCGTTGCTGTCAAAACCGATCAAAACGGGCCGCGCCCCTTCCGGTTTGCGCAAGATTCGCAAGGTCGCTTCCGTCACCACGCCAAGCTGCCCCTCCGATCCGCAGACAACCCCGAGCAGATCCAGCCCGCCCGCATCCAGATGCGCCCCTCCCAGTTCGATCACCGTGCCATCCATCAGGACCATCGTCACCCCGAGCAGGTTGTTTGTGGTCACGCCGTATTTAAGGCAATGGGCGCCGCCGGAATTCATTCCGACATTTCCCGCAATGGCACAGGCAAGCTGGCTTGAAGGATCGGGGGCGTAGAAAAAATCTTCTTCCTCGACCGCGCCGGTTACGCTCAGATTGGTGCGCCCTGTCTGAACACGAATGTAGCGGTCGGCGTAGTTGGTTTCGAGCACGTCATTCATCTTGGCCACGCCAAGGATCACACAATCCGCTGTGGGCAAAGCCCCCCCCGCAAGAGAAGTTCCCGCACCGCGTGGCACCACCGGCACGCCCATCTCATGACAGATTTTCAGCACCTCGGACACCTCTTGCGTGGTAGAGGGCAGCACGGCTGCGAGGGGTGCACATTTATAGGCGGTCAGGGCGTCACATTCGTAAACCCGCGTTTCATGCGGCTCGTGGATCACAGATTCACCGGGCAGGACCGCTTGCAACCGCGCAACAAGTTCGTGCTTCCGGTCGAGCACCGATCCCTTAGGTACAGGCATTTCCATGATCAGCACTCCTTGCGGCTTTGGTAACTTAATATGACCAATTTATAGGATTGCAAGCATTACCCGCTGCAAATCCCCTTTCTCTGTACCACATCCTGCGCTACAGACGGCATATGCGCGAAAGATTACCTGACCTTTTATTCCATTTCACCCTGCTGGACGGGATTGCCCTGCTTGGCCTGTTGTTGTGCTGGTTTTATTGCGCCTACGTGATCGAGCGGCGCAATGCTGCCAAACCTTCTACCCATATGTTGATGGAGTCCTACCGTATCCGCTGGATGGAACAGATGATCACCCGCCAGCCACGCATTTTCGACAGCGCGATCCTCGGGATTATGCGCAACGGCGCAACATTTTTCGCCAGTTCCTGCATGATCGCCATCGGCGGCTGTGTCGCCCTTTTGGGCGGGGCAGAACAACTCACCGTCATTGCCTCTGACCTGTCGGATGCGCTGGTTGTACCCAAAATTGTCTGGGAGGTTAAAATCCTCGTTTTGATGGGGTTTCTGGGCAACGGATTTCTCAAATTCGTCTGGGCCGTGCGCCTGTTCGGCTATTGCGCGATCGTCATGGCCTCGGTCCCGAACGATCCTGAAGATCCCGAAGCGACCCCGACCGCCCGCAAGGCCGCCGATATTTCAAACCACGCGGCCCGAAGCTTTAATCGCGGCCTGCGCAGCGTCTATTTTACAATCGCAACCCTGACGTGGCTTATCGGTCCGGTTCCTCTGATCATCGCCGCCGTAACAACCACCGTTGTACTTTACCGCCGAGAGTTCAACTCCCGCTCCCGCGCAGCGCTCGCGTCCTAAAGCGCCCGCCGCTTCAATGTTCCAAAAATACTCCTAGAAGGCCGTTAACGGCCTTCCCAGCGCCATGCGGCGACCATAACACCGGACACCAGAAGCAACAGCAACCAAGCAGGCAGCGCCGGTGTCTGCCGGATATCGGTGGCGATATAGGCATTGCGCGGCGTCACGCCGAGCCAGCCGCGCCCTGCCGCAGTCCGCCCTTCACGGACCAGACGCAACTGGGGCGCGGCGTAGTCTTCCAGCCGCAACGATCCCCCACCTGTGGCGGCCATAACCGGTTGCAGTCGGGACAAATCCGCCATGGTCTGCTCGAACTCTCGCGGAGCGGTCGGACCGATGGCCACAACCGCCTCCAAGTCGCCGTCGCTCAGCCGGTACAGTCCGTTTTCTTCCCCTTTGAAACGGCCGACCCAACGGCCCGGAGAAACCTCAACGGTTTCCAGAACGCGCCCGTTACCATCCGGTCCGGTGACAGTGATGTCGCCCGGTTCTTCGGTCAGAGAGCGCCGTGTCACTGTGATGGAATCCCCTTCCACACTGCCGGACAACCGTTCTTCTTCCAGTTCAGGTTCCTTCATCGTCCAGTGGGCCAGTCGGCGCAGCAGCTCCAGTTGCGGGCCACCCCCCTCAAACCCGCGGGACCACAGCCACGCATGATCGGACATTAACATCGCGATACGGCCCTCATCCACGCGGTCTAGAACCAGCAGCGGTTTGTCGTCGGCACCGGTCATTACAGTCTGCCCTTGCGGGGCAACCGTTTCGATGAGTCGCAGCCAGCGCCCCCAACCGGGCGTGCCATCCTCGCCCACAGGGCGGGGCGCAAAATCTTCAAGCGATTCCGTTACAGGGTGGCGCTCTCCCAATTCGGAAATTCGGGGCACAAAGCCTTTTTCAATCACCCGCGCAGTGGGGGCAGCAGGCAGAATACTGTTCAACGGGGTGCGCGCAATGCTTTCCGTACCGCCAAAGGCCGGACCCGACGCCACCAGAACCGCGCCGCCGCGCCGCACGTAATCAGCCACATTCTGCATATACCTGTTCGGCAAAATGCCCCGCCGGCGGTAGCGGTCAAAGATGATCAGGTCGAATTCGTCGATCTTTTCCAGAAACAACTCGCGCGTTGGAAAGGCAATCAGGGATAACTCGCGCACCGGAACGCCGTCCTGTTTGTCTGGACTACGCAGAATGGTGAAGTGCACCAGATCCACTGCGCTGTCGGATTTCAGCAGGTTGCGCCATGTCCGTTCACCTGCGTGGGGTTCGCCGGACACCAGTAGCACCCGCAACCGGTCCCGTACTCCGTTGATTGACAGGACAGCGGCATTGTTGCGGTCGGTCAGTTCTCCGGCTTCGCTTCGCACGGTAAACTGCAACACATTGGCCCCGCCATGGGGCAAGGTCAGTGGCAGCTCGAACTGGCGGCCTGTTTCGACGTTGAACTCCTGTGGGGGACCACCATCCACCGAAATCGACAGATGCGCCATGCCCTGCACTTCCGCAGGCACCGCGCCCTGATCTTCCACGCGCAATTGCAGCGTCACGGGTTCACCGACAATCGCAAAGGCAGGCGCGTTGGTGATCACCAGCCGCCGGTCCCAATCGGTTTTCTGCCCCGTCAGCAACACATGCACAGGGGCCGGAAAACTGTCGAGCACGGGTGCGTCGTGGATTTGCCCGTCTGTTACCAGCAGCGCACCGGCTATCCGGTTTGTGGCCACCTCAGATGCCGCTTTGGCCAGCGCACCCAAAACCATGGAGCCGTCATCGGCTTCGCCTGGATCGTTTTCGACTTCGACAATGCGGGTTTCAAATCCTTCAAGCGTGCCAATCTCCGCCCGCAAAGCCTCTACGCCTCGGGCAATCTGTTCAGGCCGGATGTCAACGGACTGGCTCTCGGTTTTGTCGACAACCACAAACACGATGTTGCTCAGATACTCACGATCTTCCTGCCGGATCACCGGCTGCGCCAGTGCCCCAAGCACCAGACACAGCGCCAGCCCCCGCAGCGCCCATCCCGGCAATCGCCGCCAAAGTGCCAGCGCGGTACAGGCCAGTGCCACCAGCGCAAGAACCAGCAGCAGGTTTTGCGGGATCAGCGGCGTGAATGCGATTTCATAATCCAGTATCTGCATGCTCATTGCCCCAGCCGGTCCAGAAGTGCAGGTACATGCACCTGATCCGATTTATAATTGCCTGTCAGAACGTGCATGATCAGATTCACCCCAAAGCGGATCGCAATCTCGCGCTGGCGCTCGCCAGCCACGCCACGCCCCACCGGATAGGCAAAGCGGCCGGTTTCCGTAACGGCCCAGGCGCTCGCCCAGTCGTTGCCCCCAATCACCACCGGCGTCACCCCGTCGTTGAGATTGCGAAACGGCATGCCTTCCACCTGTTCTGCGTCAGGTGGCGCCGCCTCGACCCAGACGTTGGCATCGCCATAACGACCCGGAAAATCCTGAAGCAGATAGAATGCCCGTGTCAGAACGTGGTCTTCAGGCACTGGCTCAAGGGCAGGAATATCCAGATTGCGCGCCAGATTTTGCAGCATCTTGCCGTTTGGCGTGCCGCCGCTGATGCCGCGCCCGATGTTGGAATCCCGCGTATCAAACAAGATCAACCCGCCACCACGCAGAAAGGCGTTTACCTTTTCAAACGCCGCTTCCGAAGGCATCCGCACCGTATCCGTCACCGGCCAGTACAAAAACGGGTAAAGCGCCAGTTCGTCTGTTTCCAGATTTACCCCGACAGGTTCCACCGGTTCCACGCTGGTGCGGCGGAAAAGCTCGGTGGACAGGCCAAGAAGCCCCGCCCGCGAGATGTCATCGAGCCGCGTATCGCCTGTTTCCACATAGGCCAGCACTGTATTATTTGCTGCCATCAACAGGGCGGCATCGTCCTGCGCCGCGTTCTGCGCCAGCGCATCAGCCTGCGGCCAAACCGCAAGCAGCATCGCCGCAGCCGTCGCTCCGCGCAAGCGCAGACGCCCGCCGACGATAAGGGTTGCCAGTATATCAATGCAAAGCAGGATCAGTGCAGCCATCAGCAACAAGGCTTGCAGCGGGCGTTCTTCTGTACGGGTCATGGACAGAAACGGCGTTCCTGCAGGCCAGCGCGCAGGCTCAAGCTGGCGGTCCGGTGCCAGCACGTTCAGGGCCACCCGCTGATCGGCACTTTTGTAAACGCCCGGAGGCATTTCAGCGCTGAATTCCCGCGTAGCGAGCTGTGCGCCCTCGACTCCGGCGAGGGCCGGAGCATCCCGCAATACCCCGAAACCGTCGAGAACCTGTTCGGGCACCCAAACCGTCCCTTCGAGCGCCGTGCTGTTTAGGTCCGTCGTGCGCGCCGAAATTGCCAGCCGTTCCAGTAGTTGAACAAACAGGCCGGATAGCGGCAGGCTCGACCATTCCGCATTTGCAGTGACATGGAACAAAATCACGCGGCCTTCCCCCTGATCCTTGGCTGTGACCAGCGGCGTGCCGTCTTGCAGGCTTGCCAGAACCCGTTCGGCCAGATTCGGGTCCGGCTGCGCCATGACCTGACTTTCCACCAAAACATCGTCCGGTATCTCAAGCCCGAAAAACGGGCTGCCTTCCGCGAATTCTTCCAGCGCTTTGGGGGCGCCCCAGCTCATTGCACCACCCACCGTGCGCCCGCCTGCACGCAGACGGACCGGCAACAGCGGGTGTTCCTCGCTCTGGCCGATTCCGCTGGCTGCCAGACGGGGACCGGCAAAGCGCACCAGCAGACCGCCCTCTTCCACCCAATCAAGCACCTCTTGCGTTTCAGCCGCGCCCAATTCGGCGACATCAGCTAGGATCAAAACATCCGGCGTCGCCTGCAAACTGTCAGCGAGCCCTGCCTCTATCACATCTGCCGTGGGCACCAGTGCCTTGCGCAGAAAATGGAGCGGGGACACCAGAACCGCACCTTCCTGCTCTGTTCCGCCACCGATCAGTGCCACCTTGCGCCGCTGGATGCTGTCATCTGTCAGAACCACCGCACCGGCCGAGCGAACGCCTTCCAGCGCGACCCGCCGCACGCGATTGCGCAGTTCCGATGGCAGGTCCACTGACGCAGTTGTTTCGGACTGGCCCGCCCCAAAAGCCCCTTCGCCTTGTGCCAGACTGCGGGTGATTCCCGCCGGATCAGGCCCTTCTGCCAACAGGGATACGGTCCGCGGTTCCCGGTTTCCGTCTCCGGTCCCCAGCCGCAGCGCGGTCGTGCCAAGTGCGCTTCCCTCGATGTTGATACCGCGCAATGCCAGAACCTCCCGATCCGATTGCACCACAGTAACCGTTCCCTTTCCGGACAACACATCAAACAGCTCTGCCCGCCCTTCCCGTTCCAGCCCGTCCGACAACCAGAGGGTTTCAAACGGGTCAGCCGCTGCAATCGCTTCCATCCAGACCGAATAGTCAGGCTCCCAAGCCCGAGGCTGTTCGCCCTTGATCCGGCCCCGCCAGCTATCCGCACTGTCAAAAGACAGGGGATTTTCGCCGCGCGGGCGATCGCTCGCGTTGATGACAGCCACAGAGCGGCCATCCTGTGTGGCAAATTGCAAAATCTCGTCGAGTTTGTCCTGCCGTGCGGTCCAGCTCTGGGCGCTGGCCCAACTGCCGTCCAGTACGATCAACAACGGCGCGCGTCCGGCGATCCGGTCCGAGGGGTTCAGTACAGGTTGGGCGAAAGCCAGAATAGCGGCGGCGACCGCCCCCATCCGAAGTAACAGCAACCACCAGGGTGTCCGATCCGGTGTCGTTTCCCGATCCTCCAGCCCCAGCAGGAGCGTCACCGCCGGAAACTGCCGCCGCAGCGGTGCGGGCGGCACAGCCCGCAACAACCACCACAGAACCGGCAGGGCCAGAAGTCCCAGCAAAAGCCACGGCGCGAGAAATCCCAAAGACCCAATTCCGATCATCGTGACGGCCCCGCAATCGCGTTATAAATCCACATTAAAGCTGCTTGCGCCGGCTGGTCGGTGTGATGGCACAAATACATCCATCCGGTGCGGCGGGCTAAGGAATCCAGCTGGTCCTTCCGCTCTGCCAGCCGCGCCAGATAGTCGTCTCTCAGGGCGCGGGCGCGACGGGTTTCAAAGCTGATGGACTCGCCCATGCTTTGAAAAATCGTGCGTCCATCGAAAGGAAAACTCTCTTCGCTGGGATCGAGCACTTGCACAAGACAACCCTGCACCCGCTGGTCCGCCGCACGGGACAAGGCCGCGAGCACATGATCCCAGTCTCCGAGGAAATCACTGATCAGCAAGGCGCGGTTGCCCCGCCCCATATCCTTGCCCGGCGGCACGCCGTATTCGGTCTTCCCACCCGTCGCCGCAAGGCGCATGGCCATTTTCGTGATCTGTCCACGCCCGTGTTTTGGCGGATTCGGGTCTTCCATGAGGCCAACACTCTCGCCGCCTTTGGCCAGCAGGATCGCGGTGGCAAGGCCAAGTATGCGTGCCCTCTCTCCTTTGGTGGGAAGGCTGTCCTGCCCCCGGTAGCCCATCGCCGCGGACCGGTCGATCCACAAATGCACCGCTTGCAGGTTCTGCCATTCCATCTGGCGCACAAAATCCGCATCCGCGCGGGCGGAGCGACGCCAGTCGATATCGCGTAGGGAATCTCCGGCCCCCGCTATCCGGTATTGCCAGAATTCATCCCCTGGACCGGAACGCCTGCGCCCGTGCGCCCCAAGGCTGATGGTCGCTGCCAGTTGGTCAGCCGCAGCCATCAGCGCCGGAAAACCGGTGGCGGCTTCCTCTGCGTCATGGCGCAACTGTTCCGGTGTGGTGTGTTCGGCTGGGGTCACGTCAGGCGGCCGCCTCTGTGGTTATGGCGCGTTCGGTCAGGCGTGATATCAGTTCTGACAGCTTTTCACCCCGTGCCCGTGCCGCAAACCCGAGTGCCATGCGGTGGATCAGAACCGGATAGGCCAGCGCTACAACATCGTCCACGGACGGGGCCAACCGCCCTTGCACCAGCGCGCGCGCCCGTGTTGCCAGCATAAGCGCCTGGGCCGCCCTTGGCCCCGGCCCCCAGCTTACGGATTCGCGGACAAAATCCGGCGCGGTTTCATCTTCGGGACGGGCCGCGCGGACCAGATCAAGGATCGCCTCTACCACCGCGTCACCCACCGGCATACGCCGCACCGCGGCCTGGGCCGCCATCAGGGTTTCGGGCGTAAAGACCTGTGTAGCCTCTTCTTCAGCGGCACCTGTGGTTGCCAGCAGGATATCCCGCTCTGTTTCACGGCTGGGGAAACTCACATCAATCTGGAGCAGAAAGCGGTCCAGCTGGGCCTCTGGCAGCGGATAGGTGCCTTCCTGCTCAATCGGGTTCTGCGTGGCCAGCACATGGAAAGGTGCCGGCAAATCATATTCCTGACCTGCAATCGTCACCTGCCGCTCTTGCATGGCTTGTAACAGTGCGGACTGGGTTCTTGGGCTGGCGCGGTTTATCTCATCCGCCATCAAAAGCTGGCTGAAAACCGGCCCCTTGAGAAATCGGAAGGACCGTGCGCCGTCTTCACTGCTTTCCAGCACTTCGGAGCCGAGAATATCCGCAGGCATCAGATCCGGCGTAAACTGCACCCGATTGGTGTGCAGCCCGAAAACCGTGCCAAGCGTATCAACAAGCCGCGTTTTCGCCAGACCGGGCGCGCCAACCAGCAGTGCGTGCCCGCCACACAACAACGCCACGAGCGTCTGCTCTACCACCGTATCCTGCCCGATAATTCTTTTGGCGATCCCCGCTTTGGATTGCGCCAGCAGCGTCGTTGCGGTTTCCACCTCTTGGGCCAAACTCTCTAATTCACTTGCATTCGCGGACATGTCACATACCTTTCTAGGCAACAGAAACCTTCAAACCCATTAAAGACCAATTAACGTGGCAAGGACAAATGACAAATCCGAAAGAGCCCGAAAAAACCGCCAAGCCCAGTGCGGACAGCATTGCGCAATCTGCTTCCAAGGCTGCCAAAAAGGGCCCGCCACCGGTTCATCTGTGGAATCCGCCCTTTTGCGGTGATCTCGACATGCGTATCGCACGGGATGGCACTTGGTTCTACCTTGGCACTCCCATCGGCCGGAAACCGCTGGTAAAGCTGTTTTCCTCTATCATACGCAAGGACGGCGACGATTATTTCCTCGTCACGCCGGTCGAAAAGGTCGGAATCACCGTGGAGGATGCGCCTTTTGTTGCGATTGACTTCGATGTCACCAATAGCGGGCCGGATCAGACGCTGACCTTCACAACACAGGTAGAGGACGTCGTGACGGCCGGACCGGACAACCCGATCCGCGTTGAGCGGGATCCGGAAACAGGAGAGCCAAGCCCGTACATCCTGGTCCGCGCCAATCTCGAAGCATTGATCGACCGCAAGTCGTTTTACCGGCTTGTAGACCTTGGCACCCATGAAGAGGTTGAGGGCAAAAGCTGGTTTGGCGTGCGTTCGGGCGGGCAGTTCTTCCCGATCATCCCTTCCGAGGAACTGGACTGATCCGATGGCACACCTCCATTTTATGTGCGGTCTTGTGTGCGCAGGCAAATCCACAGTCGCATCAGAACTTGTGTCCAAGGATCGCGGGATTCTTCTGGCAGAAGACGAATGGCTCTCGCCGCTTTTTGGTGCGGAAATGAAAACCCTTCAGGATTACATCACCTATTCCGAACGGCTGAAAACCGTTCTGGAACCGCATCTGCTGTCACTACTGGCAGCTGATCTTACACTGGTGCTGGATTTCCCCGCAAATACGCCAGAGCAGCGGCGCTGGCTGCATGGCCTGTGTGAAAAGGCCGGTTGCAGTCATACGCTCCACTTCCTCGATACGCCACCCGAGGTGTGCAAAGCGCGGCTACAGATCCGCAACGCTTCGGGCGAACACCCCTTTGCCGTAACAGAAGTACAATTCGACAAGATTGCTGCCCATTTCCAGCGCCCCGCCGAAGATGAAGGCTTCAATATCAAAACGTACAAACCTTAACACGCAGCCTTCACGGTTCCATTTTCTGCAAATATCCGCGCCGCAGGCACCCAAGGCTGCCTCAAGCGCTACGTTCAGCGCTCATGCCACGGCCCGTTCACCAGCTCTCCGTGGGCATCGACCCGTTCAAACCGGTGTGCCCCGAACCTGTCGCGCAATCCCTGAATCATATTCGCGGTGGAATGCTGCGTGCGGCTGGCGTTGTGATAGGAAAGCGCCGCATAAAGCGCAGGCGTTTCCAGCCCGCCTGTGACGGATTGGGCCACCACCAGCTTCAGACCTTCTGCGTTGTCATTCAGAAGTTCCGTAAATTTGGGCGCATGGCTGAGCTTGCGCGTCACGTCTTCCTCGAACGCAGCAGATATATCGTCGAGCAGCACAGACCTGATGATACAGCCCGCCCGCCAGACCCGGGCAATCGCGGCGAGGTCAAGGGACCAGTCAAACGCTTCCGAGGCACGGCGCAGCACTTCGAATCCTTGCGTATACGCGCAGACCTTCGCGGCGATCATCGCGCTTTCAAGATGTTTCAGAGCGGATTTCAGCGCGTCGTCCTGATCTTTCTGTGCCCTGTCAAACCGGCCTTCCGGAGCAGCACCAAACAACAAGGCACTCTCGCGCCGGCCTTCCAGATCAGCAGAAATATTCCGCGCCTCAACAGCAGCCTGCATCATGCTGGCAGGTGCGCCAAGGTGCAGCGCCTCAATCACGGACCACCGCCCGGTGCCTTTCTGTCCCGCCCGATCGAGAATCACATCCAGCATCGGTTTGCGGGTTTCAGGGTCCGTAGCACGAGCGACTTCGGCGGCGATCTCAACCAGATAGGAATTGAGCGGCCCGTCCATCCAGCCTGCAAACACATCGCCTATGGCAGCGGCTTCCATACCCCAACCATCCCGCATGATCCCGTAAGCCTCGGCGATCATTTGCATATCTGCATATTCGATGCCGTTGTGGAGCATTTTAATAAAGTGCCCTGCTCCGCCCGGTCCAAACCAGTCACAACAGGGTTCACCTTCGAATTTGGCCGCAGCATCGCGAAGCGGTCCCTTGATCCGTGCCCAGCTTTCCTGCGATCCTCCTGCCATAATAGAGGGCCCGTTGCGCGCGCCTTCCGCCCCGCCCGAGATGCCCATCCCGAGAAACTGCAGCCCCGCTGCTTCGCAGGCAGTCACACGACGCTCGGTTTCCTTGTAATAGGAATTACCCAGATCGGCGATAAGATCCCCTTGATCCAGCAGCGGTGTGAGGCTTTCGATAACAGAGTCAAGCGGTCCGCCCGAGGGCACCAGCACCAGCACAGAGCGGGGTGCTACCATACCCTCGACAAAGGTTTTTTCATCCGCGCAGGCGATCAATTCGCCCTTCAGCGCACTGCCTGCACTGACGACCTCGCGGGATTTTTCAATATCGCGGTCCAGCAGGCTTACTGTGTGACCGTTTTCTGCCAGATTGAGCGCGAATTCCCGCCCCATGACTCCGATGCCAACCAGTCCAACATGCGCCATAATCTGCTTCCTTTCATTCTGCCGCCAGTGCAATGCAAAGCCGCCGCCTTGTCCAGCCCAAAAGCCTTCTTGTCTCCGCTGTGCCGCTACGCCGTGATTGACCACTTCTTAGGCAATGCTTACACAAAATTATGCCGGATAAACTGAAACTCAAACGCGGTGATCTTCACGATGCGTTAATCGATTATGCGCTGGAGGCTGCTCGTCAGGGACATATCGAAGTGATGTCCCTACGACAAGCAGCCCGTGATCTCGGGGTGAGTTCCGGCGCGGTCTACCGTCACTTCGCAGACAAGGACACGCTGCTTGGCGCAATCGTAAAAATCGGCTTTTTCGACCTGCGCGACCGTTTCTTGGCCGTGCGGCCCGAAGGTGCAGTAGCGCAAACTCCGCAGGAAGCGATCGACCGCTGTTTTGCCGTGACCCGCGCCTATATCACCTTTGCCCATGATAATAACGCCCTGTGGCACATGATGTTCGGGCGGATCGGAATGATTTGCCGCGACGAGATGATGAAAGACCCTGAACTGACCCGTTACACCCTGTTTGATGTGGGCATGGCGCTGTGCAGCGACCTTTACCATCACGGCCTGCTGCCGCGCCGTCCGGACGTGGCCGACATCCGGTATACATGGTCAGCCACTCACGGCGCCGCCGATCTGGCGCAATCGGGCGCACGGATGGATCATGAGCGGCTGGATGAAGTTATCTATGAAACAACGCAGCGCAATCTAAGGGCCCTTGGGTTGGATCTGGAACAAATCTGAAGCTGCGGTCTTCGGGCCTTCAGGATCAAAGTCCGGTCGCCCCCTAGCAGAGGATCCTTCTACTGCATTGATTTTCACAAGGAAAACCGATGACCCTGCAAATATGAAGCGTCTTAAATGAAGCTTCATATATGAAGCTTCAAGGTTTAGGTTTTATTCATAAATATGCCCGCGCCTTTGCAGACACGGGCTTGTCGTCCTCTCCCGGCACCCGCACCGCCCCGCAAAGCTTCAACGCGTGGGGCGGATACCGCTCCGCATCGCTTAGTGCGCCTCTGCCCAGTTGGCCCCTTGCCCCGCATCAACGATCAGCGGCACATCAATCTGCACTGCCGGCATCGCTGCGTTCTCCATCACGCCGCGCACCACCGCGATAGTCTCCTCTGCGGCGTCTTCCGGCACCTCGAACAACAGTTCGTCGTGAACCTGCAACAGCATCCGTGCGGGCAATCCCTTAATCGCCTCAGGCATGCGGATCATCGCGCGCCGGATCACATCTGCAGCCGTGCCTTGTATCGGCGCGTTAATTGCCGCACGTTTGGAAAATCCGGCCCGTGGGCCTTTGGCGTTGATCTCCGGCGTATGGATTCTGCGCCCGAAAAGGGTCTGCACATAGCCGTGTTCTTTGGCGAATTCCACTGTTTCGTCCATATAAGTCCGAATGCCGGGGAACCTCTCGAAATAACGGTCAATGAACCCCTGCGCGTCCTTGCGCGGGATGCGCAGGTTCCGCGCCAGCCCGAACCCTGAAATGCCGTAAATGACACCGAAGTTGATGGCCTTGGCCTGACGGCGCACATCCGGCGTCATCTCTTCCAGCGGCACCCCGAACATCTCCGATGCGGTCAGCGCGTGAATGTCGATGCCTTCTGCAAAGGCGTCCTGCAATTGAGGGATTTTTGCGATATGGGCAAGAATACGCAGCTCGATCTGGGAATAATCGAGCGCCACCAGAACATTACCCTCTTCCGCAACGAAGGCTTCGCGGATCTTGCGGCCTTCTTCGCTGCGGATCGGGATGTTTTGCAAGTTCGGATCGGTACTGGCCAATCGCCCCGTGCTTGCCCCCGCGATGGAATAGCTGGTATGCACCCGCCCTGTTTCCGCGTTGATATGGTTTTGCAACGCATCCGTGTATGTAGACTTCAGCTTGGACATCTGCCGCCAGTCGAGCACCCGCGCAGGCAGGTCGTGGCCTTCAGCCGCGAGATCTTCCAGCACGTCGACACCCGTCGAATAAGCGCCGGTTTTGCCTTTCTTGCCGCCTTCCAAAGCCATTTCGTCAAAAAGAATTTCACCAAGCTGCTTGGGAGAGCCAACATTAAACGACCGCCCTGCAAGCTGGTGGATTTCGTCCTCCAGCGCAGCCATCTTCTGGGCGAAATTGTTGGACATGCGGCTCAGGACATCACGGTCCACTTTGATGCCGTTCATCTCCATTCCGGCCAGCACCGGAACCAGAGGCCGTTCCAGCGTTTCATACACCGTTGTCACCTTGGAACTGTGCAGTTGCGGTTTGAACATCTGCCACAGGCGCAGGGTAATATCCGCATCCTCGGCAGCGTATTTCACCGCTTCGTCAATCGGTACAAGATCAAAGGTCTTGGCGGATTTTCCCGTGCCTAGCAAGGATTTGATGCTGATCGGCTTGTGATCTAGATACCGTTCGGACAGGGCATCCATGCCGTGATTGTGCAACCCGCCGTGCAGCGCATAGGACAGCAGCATCGTGTCATCAATCGGTGCAATTTCGATCCCTTGCCGGCGCAGGATTTTCAGATCGTATTTCATGTTCTGCCCGATTTTCAGGATCGCGGGGTCTTCCAGAACCGGCTTAAGCGCGGCCAGCGCCTCGGCCGCATCCATTTGTCCTGCTGCAAGCTCGGCTCCACCGAACAGATCGCCCTCGCCGTCCTTATGGGCCAGCGGGATGTAACAGGCCTCGCCCGCCTCAACCGCCAGACAGATGCCCACCAGATCGACGACCATTTCATCCAGTCCGGTGGTCTCCGTATCCACGGCCACAATGCCCTTGTCCCTGATCCGGTCAATCCAGACTTGCAGGGCGGCCATGTCCCGCACACATTCGTATTTATCCGCATCAAAGCCGACAGCAGCCGATGCAGGCACCGGCGCTGATCCCAGAACCTCGGGTTCGGCGATTACCGGCGGCTCTACGCCCAGTTTTCCGGCAATCCGTGCGGACAGCGTGCGAAACTCCATTTGTGTCAGAAAACCCAGACAGGTTTCCGGATCAGGATCACGCACTTCCATTTCGGCAAAATCGAACGGCACCGTCATATCCTGCTTCAGCGTCACAAGATCGCGGCTGATGCGGATTTGATCAGCGTAATCAATCAGGGTCTGGCGGCGTTTGGGCTGTTTGATTTCTGCAGCCCGTTCCAACAGGCTGTCGAGATCACCATATTCATTGATCAGAAGCGCGGCCGTTTTAATCCCGATACCGGGCGCCCCCGGAACGTTGTCAACCGAATCCCCTGCCAGAGACTGCACATCCACCACACGGTCCGGCCCCACACCGAATTTCTCTTCGACCTGTTCCACACCGATCCGCTTGTTCTTCATCGCGTCGAGCATTTCGACACCATCGCCTACAAGCTGCATCAGGTCCTTATCCGAACTTATGATCGTAACCCGCGCTCCGGCATCGCGTGCCTGAACCGCCAAAGTCGCGATAATGTCATCGGCTTCAAATCCGTCTTCTTCGATACAGGCAAGATTGAAGGCCCGCGTCGCCTCTCGGGTCAGGGGGAACTGGGGCACCAGATCCTCCGGGGCTGGGGGGCGGTTCGCCTTATAAGCTGGATAGATCTCGCTTCGGAAGGTTTTACCCTTGGCATCAAAGATCACAGCACAGTGAGTTGGCGCATCATGACCCTTATTGTCCTCGACAAACTTGAACAACATATTGCAAAAACCGCTGACCGCACCGACGGGAAGTCCGTCCGACTTGCGTGTAAGGGGCGGAAGCGCGTGATAGGCCCGGAAAATAAACCCTGAACCGTCAATTAAATGAAGATGATGCCCTTTACCGATGCTACCCACGACCCTACCTTTTTATGAACCAAACAGTCAGCGACCAGATTAGATGAACCTCCCCTCCAAGGCGATAGCCATTTTGCTGCTTTGTGCACCTTCCGCGATGGCAGACACCCGACCTGCAAGCTGCGTATTCGACCCGGAGTCGCCGCAGAATTGCGTCCGTTTTGTGGGCTGTCTTGATGGTGAGGGGGAATATTTCTACGGCACGACGATTGGCCAGACGTCGGGCACCCTTTCGGGTCGCACCAGCGAGGGAGAAACCTGCTTTGGCACATGGGCCAATGAAGAGGGAAAACCAAACGGTGCCAGCACCCTGACCTGTGGACCGGAAAGCGCGCGTTTCAAATATTTTGCGCGCAGCAGCGATTTCAAGGTGGTCTCGGGTGTGGCCATCTCGGACAAGGGGCGCCGGATGATTTCATGGGCCGGAGCCGATCTTGAGGGATATTTGCGGGTCAAATTCCCGGGCAAAACCGAATCCGGCTTTCAGTGTGGCGAAAGCTGGATACCACTACCGGAATTGCCTAAAACGGAAAAAGGCGACTGAGCCTGTAATCCGCTCCGCCGCCGTTTTGTCATTCTAACGCCTTGCCAGCCGGATTAATGTCCGGCTGCAGCGCCTTCTCTGATCACATATTTGCAATCGCAATACGGGCATTCGACCCAGCCTGTATCATGGGGGATTTGCAACCATACCCGCGGGTGGCCGCCGACGCCGCCGTCACAGGCCACACGGTAGCTGTCTACTTCTTTCACTTCCGGTGCTTCGATAGTCATATCACTGGTTCCTGCAAATTGGTGTTCCCCTTCAAATAATGGCAAACGGGCCGAAGGAAAAGGGTATTCTGATGCCCGCTGGCTTGGTGGCGCAGGTTCAAGAGCCCGCCTTTGCAACCATACGCCCCATATTCCGCCCGCCCAGAACATGCACATGCAAATGGGGCACATCCTGAACGCCGTTTGTTCCGGCATTTGCGATCATGCGGTAACCTTCACCGTCAGAGGGCGCTACGCCCAACATGTCACAAACCCGCCCTACGGCCCGCGTGAAATCAAGGATTTCCGCATCCGACGCGGTATTGGCAAAATGATCATAGGTTACATACGGGCCTTTGGGGATCACCAAAACATGTTCAGGAGCCTGAGGCTCGATATCCCGAAACGCCAGAGAGTGATCTGTTTCCAGCACCGTTGTATTTGGAATTTCACCCCGCAGGATTTTGGCAAAGATATTCTGATCGTCATAAGTATAGGGCATGTCAGGCGTCCTTAGTCTGCAAACAAGTAAGGGGTATGCGCGATCTCTCGCGCTTTGTCTTCGGTGATATCCATGAAGGTAGAGATCTGCATGATATTGTCTTCCGGTTCGTTCCGGTCCGAAATACTGTAAAAATGGGGATAGTTCCGGTCCCGTATTGCATTGCTTTCATAGGAAAAGTCCATGCGAATGGTGGGGATGATCCGCTTTAGGGTGTCTTCGGAACTGCTATGGGCCGCAAGGCCGGTGCGAATGGCGTGTCCGCGCAGGTAGTCGTCGTCAAAGCTACAGGCAATTTCCAGCACCCGCGTGGTACAACGGTCTGAATAGAAATCGTCGAGCAGGGCAATATTGGCCGGATCGGCACAGATCATCAGCCGGTTGGTGGCGGCTTGCTCGAACAACAGCCGCATCACGGCGCGGCGATGGCGGGCGCGCTTGTCCAGTGTCTTTTCAATACCGCCAAGGTCCGGCAGGGCCGTGTCCTGCTCGTCGAACAAATAGGCAAAACCGCGCACACCGGCCACCTGTTCGGCTGATTCCAGTAGCCGCTTGGCCACGTGCCACTTTTTACAAACCAGCACCAGCAATTCTCTTTCCCGCCCGATGGTACTTTCCCGTTCCCAGAAACGGGTTGCAAAGCGGCGCCCTTCCCGCCCCCGTGTGGTCAGGAACTTATAAAGTGTGCGGCCCTCGTCCGTGATATTCAGTTCCACATCCCCGCCCGCATAAAGCTGGCCGAGCTTCTCCTTCAGGTCCAGCGCATCGGGGGAAATCTTGCGGGCGAAAAGCGAATCCTGTGACAGCAGAAAATCATACTGGTCGTTAAAGAAAGTCACCGGCATCCCGTAATCCGAGAACATCAGGAAGGTGAGGGTGCGGTTGACCACTTCTTCCTTGGGAACCAGATGCAGCACTGCAGTCTGGAAAAAGGTTTCATCGGGAATCCAGGTGGTTTTGAAAAAACGCACCACATCAGCCCGTTCGTTTACAAAGCGCAAGACAGCCTCAACCGTGCGGCGGCGCAGGCACCACCATTGCGACCCGATCTTGATCTCGATCCCTTTGGGCACATCCCGCTTCACGCCCAAAGTCTTTTGCAGCCGGTAAGAGTTGTAAAAGAGTGCCTTGTTCTTTCGCTCGTTAAAAAAGTGACGATAGTACAACCGGTCCTCTTTCATGCCGGTTTTGATCCAGTCACTTTCAAAGAAGTCATTACACTCGATGAAATCCTGGTCATTATCGTCAAGAAAACGGTGGGCATAACTGGCGGGCTTGATCGCCATACAGTCCCCGGACACCATGTAAAAATGGGTCGCATCGGGAAATGCGGCGTCCGCTGCAATCATCGCATTCAGAGAGCCCTGAACAAGGGACCATTCCCCCCAGCCACATTTCACCCGTTTGGCGAATGTCACATTCGGGTTCCCACCCAGCGCATCGGTAATCTCTTTGTAGTCCGCAGCACTGGCGCTGGCGTCGAAGTGGATTGAAATACAGTCCCCCGCAGAGGTCAGACCTTCAGCCTGCTGAATGATCGCTTCGGGATCTTTATGGCATAAAAGGATATAGGCAATTTTTGCCATCAGATACATCGCCTGTTTGTTGTCATGCTACCTCACCCGTTGGTTTATCTGCAAAAATCGCCTCAATAAACACTTTTTCTTGGCAATCTTCCGCCCAAAAGGTAGATCAGACACAGCCAACAAACCGTAAGGGCCGGCACCACAGGGGCCACAGCAGGAGTAGTATTGATATGGGCTTTCCAGGAACCTGGATGACCGAAAGCGAAAGCTTGGTCTATCGCGTGATCCCGAAATGTGCGTGTTCGACCATTGGACAGATCATGTATTATTCCGACCACGGGCATTACTTTGACGGCGATATTCACGACAGCACCCAAGGGCTGCACAAATGGAGTCAGGAATATTCCCAACAACCGATTACAGACCGGGTGAAAGCGCAGGACACCTATACCTTTACCTGTGTGCGCAACCCCTATACCCGCATCCTGTCAGCCTTTTTTGACAAAATCTGCGGCATCCAGCGCAATGGCAGACGCTATCGCGGCAATCTGGTGCCCAATATCATGCGCAAGTACGGTGTCGAAGTGGAAGGGGATTTCGACCAGATCCAGTCCTTCCGCCGCTTTCTTCTGTTCGCGCGCGACACCATCAAATACCGCCGCCCGATGGACCCGGACATTCACTGGTCTGCTGTGTCCGGCCATGCCTCTACGCTGATTGTAAACGGCGGGCGCTATGACAAGGTGATCACCACCGAGAATTTCAAGGAAGGCATGAAAGAGGTCATGAAGAATGTCGAGGTGAAACATCCCCTTGATATCGACACCATGCCCCGTTTCAACGAAAGCGAAGGCCACGGCCCCAAGCGCGCCCATCCGGTGGAAGACTATTTCGACGATCTGTCCATGCATCTGGTCTATGAAATTTACAAACGGGATTTCGTGCTGTTCAAATATGACGCGACCGATCCTAGCCGCAAGGAACCCCTGTCCGAGCCGGATATGGATGAAATTCACGCAAAACTGGGCGATTGAACCTTCAGCTATCCATCGAAGTGATAGTCAAAGCGCGCGATGTCGGGCGCGAACAGGTCCCCTACCAGTGCCTGATCGGCGGCAGAGTAATACGTCTGATAGGCACTACGGTTTGATCTGTTTTCATGGGGCGGTAGGGGTAGTTTCAGCCCAATCCCTTCCTCAAGTCGCGCCAAATCCTCGGCCAGATATTCGAGCCGGAGGAACAGATTGCAGCGTTCCACCCCGTCGCGGTCACAGACATACCGCGCCGCCCCGTCCCCTGACAGGGACGCGCGGGTCGAACGATCATTCAGGAAGGATGAAAAATCCACTGCCTTTGCCAGCGTTACCGCAGGGTGGTCAAACCCCTGCTCCCGCAGCCAGTGGTAATAACTGACCATCCGGTCCCAAGGATTGCGTACCAGCGTAAAGACGAAATAGCGCTCTATCTGTTCCTGATCCACCAGCCCGTAAATATCCGCCAGCTTGGAATGCTTCCACAACCGCCCGCTGGTCTTAGCATCTTTCAAACGCTTGCGCCGCTTTTGCGCCTTGGGCGTATCCCCGATCAGGATGTCGTCCTTCATCGCCTTCTGTTCCAGTGCCAGCGAAAGCGATGTGCCCCCCGTTTTGGGGATATGCACAAAAATGAACCGGCGACCGTGGGAAATAATCATGGCTGCAGGTTAGCGATCCCTTTGCCCTGCGCAAGCCTATCAAAGCCTCTGGCTGATATTTGGGCAGCAGAGCCGGCGACCGTGCTGAAATCAGAAAATCCTGCGAAAAGCTGATTGAAAAAGCAAAAGCCAGCGGGCATCGTATCCTTCGCAATTCAGGGATTTGGGAGGAACTTTAATGGCGCAAATGGCAGATGAAACCGGACTGGATAAAAATCCGGCCAACTTCGTGCCCCTTACCCCGCTCAGCCATCTGGCACGGGCGAGGGATGTGTTTCCGGACCGCACTGCCTCTGTCTATCACGACCGCCGCCACAGCTACCAGGAATTTCACGAACGCTGCACGCGGCTCGGCGCGGCACTGGCCGCAAAAGGCATCAAGCCCGGCGATGTGGTTTCAACGCTCTGCCCCAACATCCCTGCCATTGCCGAGGCCCATTTCGGCGTGCCCCTGTGCGGTGGCGTCCTGAACACGATCAACACGCGGCTTGATGCGGATACAGTTGCCTACATCTTCGGACATGCGGAATCCAAAATCGTTCTGGTGGACAGCCAGTTCCTGCCCCTTGCACTGGACGCCATCGCCCTGATGGACGGCACGCCGCCCGAGGTGATCGAAGTGGCCGACCCCAAGGCAGGATTTCCGGCCAGTGGTGATAATACCGAATATGAGGATTTCATCGCTACCGGCGATCCGGACTTCAAATGGCATTTACCGGACGATGAATGGGACGCGATTTCGCTCAACTACACCTCCGGTACTACGGGACGCCCCAAGGGCGTGGTCTGCCACCATCGCGGCGCCTATCTGATGACCATGGGCACCGCGCTCAGCTGGGAAATCGGGCTCTATCCGAAATATCTGACCATCGTGCCCCTGTTCCACTGCAACGGCTGGAACCACACATGGATGATGCCATCTCTGGGCGGGCAGATCACCTTTTGCCGCGATATGACGGCCAAGGCGATTTTCGCGGCGATTGCAGCAGAAAAGATCACCCATTTCGGCGGAGCGCCGATTGTTCTGAATACCCTGATCAATGCCAAGCCCGAAGATCGCGCCGCCTTTGATCACACTGTTAACGTCATCACCGCCGGTGCCCCGCCCTCCCCCGCGACAATCAAAGGGGCTGAGGCGCTGGGCTTTCGTGTGATGCAGGTTTACGGACTGACCGAAACCTACGGCCATGTCACCGAGTGTGTGGAGCCTGACGACTGGGCTGCTCTGCCCGCCGAAGAACGCTATGCAAAAATGGCCCGCGTGGGCGTGCAATACCCGATGATGGAAGACATCGACGTTGTTGATCAGGACACCCGCCAGCCGGTGCCGCGGGACGGAAAAACCATCGGGGAAATCGTCATTCGCGGCAATGCGGTGATGAAAGGCTATTACAAGAACCCCAAGGCCACGGCAGAAGCCTTTGACGGCGGTGCCTTCCGCTCCGGTGACATCGCGGTGCGCCATCCGGACGGCTATATCCAGATCACCGACCGGATGAAGGATATCATCATTTCAGGTGGCGAGAATATTTCGTCAGTCGAGGTGGAAAACACGCTGATGTCCCACCCTGCGGTGTCGCTTTGTGCGGTGGTGGCCAGACCGGACGAACAATGGGGCGAAACCCCTTGCGCGTTTATCGAGTTGAAAGAGGATGCCACCGCCCCTGCCCCGGAAGAGATCATCGCCCACACCCGCGCCCATCTGGCCGGATTCAAATGCCCTAAAACGGTTATCTATCAGGAGCTGCCGAAAACAAGCACCGGCAAAATCCAGAAATTCGAGCTGCGCAAACTGGCAAAATCCCTGTAGCGCAAAGCACCGGCTGGCGCAGGGATCAGTCGTCCCTGCGCATCACGTTGTCACATTCCCAGAACACATCGCGCAGGCAGCCTTCGCAGATGTTGCGGCTGAGGTCGTTCATCGCCGCGCTCACCGCATCGCTCTTGTTGGAGTGGAGGTTTTCCTCGCCCAATTCGTCGATCACGTGAAAGCGGTAGAGGCTGTCCACCAGCGGCGGAAACAGGGCTACAATGCGGAAAGACCCGCCTTCTGCCTTGGCATCCCTTATCGCCTGAATCAGGAAATCCGCCCCTGCCAGATCGGTCTTGCCGACCCCTTTCATATAGAGGATCTTGTGGATCTGGCGCGGATCACGGGCGCAGTTTTTCTTATAGGCTTTGGCCACGTTCTCCACACTGCCAAAATACAGCGGGCCGTCCAGCCGGAAGATCATAAGCTGCGGACATTCGGTTACGCCCTGATGCTCTACATTGCGGAACTTGCGGGTGCCATCGGGTTGAAGGACCGGCGCTGTCACCGGCAGTTCAGGATGGGAGCTTTCGTAGATGAACACACAAAGCGACGCGATAACCCCGACGTAAATCGCGAAATCCAGTTCGATGAACAGACCGGCTGCCAGTGTCAGCACCAGAATGACGGTCTCGGGACGGCTGCTGGTGATAATGTGGCGCAGTTCTGAAAACTCGATCAGCCGGTAAGCCACCAGCAGGATCAGCCCCGCCATTGCCGGTTTCGGGATATAGGCCACCCAAGGGGCGATAAACAGAAGGATCAGCAGCAAAAAGCCGCTGGCGAAGATACCGGACAGGGGCGTCACCGCACCTGCTGTCGCGTTTACGCCACTGCGCGTGAAGGAACCGGAACCGGCGTAGCACTGGAAAAAGCCGCCAACCACGTTGGACAGACCCTGCCCGATCATTTCCTGACTGGTATCAAAACTCTCGCGCCGCCGCACCGCAAAGGCACGGCCAATCGAAATCGCCTCCAGCGCACCGACAACCGCGATCGCTGCCGCCCCCGGAGCAAGCTGCACCACCTCCCGCACTGTGGGGGATGGCGGTGCCAGTTGGGGCATCATGCTTGGCAATGCACCGACCATTTCCACCCCATGATTCACCGCATCGATTCCGTAAGCCAGCGCAGAGCCAGCCAGCAGCGCAATCAGAAAGCCCGGTAGTTTGGGGGTGAACTTCTGCATGATCACCGCCAGCGCCAGCGTGGTGCCCGCAATCAGCAGCGCGTACAGATTGATTTCGTCCCAATGTTCCGCCAGCCGCATCAGCCGCTCTGCTATATTGCCGCCCTTTTCAACCACAAGCCCCGTCACACCTGCCAACTGGCTGACGGCAATCAGCAGCGCTGCAGCCATGGTAAAGGCCGTCATGACCGAGTGGGACACAAAAGAGACAAGCCCCCCGAGCCGCGCAAATCCCCCCGCAATCTGGAACAGCCCTACAAGGATCGTTAACGTGAGAGCCATCTCGATATACTGTGCTGTACCGGGGGCTGCAAAATCCGACAGGGTAGTGAACAGTACCGCTGAAATCGCTGTTGTCGGCCCCGAGATCATGATCATCGAAGAGCCGAACAAAGCGGCGACAATCGCCGTAATAATCGCAGTGTAGAGTCCGTATTGTGGTGGCAACCCCGCAATCGTAGCAAAAGCCACCCCTTGGGGCAGAACCAGCGCCGCGTTGATCAGACCCGCATAGGCATCCGCAGCAACGGTGTTTTTATTGACGCGGCTGTACCACTCCAGTGGCGGAAAATACTCTGAATAACGCATGACAGCTTCCGGGCAATTGAACTGAAAGGAAGGGTGTAAACCAGCCCCTACGCCTGTTGGCCCCGTATTGCAATCACTGGGGGGACAACAATGCCCACTGGTCCGGAAAAAATCCGGCACTGGCCTGAAAGCCTGTCCAACAGTCCTGTTTGAAGCAAGAAAAGCCGGTTTCCTCTTAATGCAGAGTGGCATCCAGCCGAATCTTCACAACTCGGAGAATTGCCTACACACGTGCAACAAGACGGTGTATGATTCTCGAAAAAACAGGCCACAGGCCGGTATAGGCACGCAGTGACAGCGCTCAAAAAATATCAACGGCTCGAAGCACTCGGGCTCTGGAGGGAATCCGAAGCGGATCAACGACGCGAGGTGATCGTATCCTTTGGCGCGTCCTCCTTGGTGTTGTCCGATGCAAACGGCAAGCCTCTGACACATTGGTCTCTTGCCGCTGTGCGCAGCCTGTCCTCGGGCGATGGCCCCCATCTTTACAGTCCGGATCAAAGCGGCTCCGAAACGCTGGAAATCGACGACGAGACGATGAACGGGGCGATACACGAAGTGCGCCGTGCGATCCGTCGAACCGGCCCCCACCCCGGCCGGTTGCGCTGGGGCCTTGGTGCAATGTTTCTGGCCCTGACCCTTGGCATAGTGCTGTTCTGGCTGCCGTCGATTTCGGCGGATTATGCAACGCGCATCCTTCCGGCCGCGAAAGCCCATCAGATCGGGCAGAAGGTATTGCGTCAGACGGATGTTCTGACCGGTACCGCCTGTCAGGATCCCTTGGGGCGCTCTGCACTGGACAAATTTGAAAACTGGCTGCTGCCGGAGGGCGGGGAAATCCACATTGTCGATCTGGGCGCACGTTTCGCAGCCCATCTGCCCGGCGGGAATATTCTGTTGAACCGCGTGCTGGTGGAGGAAAACGCCGGTCCGGAAATCGCTGCGGGTTTTGTGCTGCGAGAGCGGGCGATTGCGGCGCTGGATAACCCGATGAACCGGATGTTCCGCAAGATCGGCACACGGCGCACGCTGGCCTTCATCGCTAACGGCGACCTGCCGGATACCGCACTTGCCGGCTATGCACGGCAGGTGCTGACTGCACCACTGGTGCGCGCAGATACGGAAACCCTGCTGGCCGTTTTCAGAGAGACACAAATGACGACGACGCCGTATGCTTACGCACTTGATGCAAGCGGCGAGAGCACGGCCGAGCTGATCGCCCGTGACCCTTACCCCGAAAACTACCGCCTTCCGCTGAGTGACGCGGACTGGATCGCCCTGCAATCCATCTGCGGCGACGACTAGGCTCCCAAAAGACAAGGCGCATGTGCGTAAGCGCTGGTAACAGCCAGCCGCTGCACGGCAGTGCCGGTGGCTTTGCATATCTCCTGCACAGCCACCGCAGCAAAGAAAAAGGCCGCTCCCGAAGGGAACGGCCTTGAATTCTCGGAGGGTCGGCGAAGATTAGTTCTTCGCGTAGAATTCCACCACCAGGTTCGGTTCCATCACAACTGGGTAAGGCACATCGGCCAAACCAGGTGTGCGAACGAACTCGGCGCGCATTTTGCTTGCGTCTACAGTCAGATAGTCTGCAAAGTCACGCTCGGAGCTTGCAAGAGCTTCCATCACCAGCGCCATTTGCTTGGAGCGGTCACGTACTTCGATCACGTCACCTTCTTTAACGCGATAGGACGGGATGTTCACTTTTTTGCCGTTCACTGTCACGTGGCCGTGGTTCACGAACTGACGGGCAGCGAATACTGTTGGTACGAATTTCGCACGGTATACAACGGCATCCAGACGACGCTCCAGCAGACCGATCAGGTTTTCACCTGTATCGCCGTTCACACGAACAGCTTCTGCGTAGATGCGACGGAACTGTTTCTCTGTCAGATCGCCGTAGTACCCTTTCAGCTTTTGCTTGGCGCGCAGCTGGATACCGAAATCGGACAGTTTTTGTTTGCGGCGTTGACCATGTACGCCCGGGCCGTATTCACGACGGTTCACAGGGGATTTAGGACGGCCCCAGATGTTTTCGCCCATGCGGCGGTCAATTTTGTATTTGGCAGCTGTACGTTTCGTCACGGCTGATCTCCTTCTAAGGTTTCGAAGGGCGTTGTCCTTTGGTCTTATCCGGTTTCCCGAAGCCCGACAGGCATCCCCTTGCGGGGGCCACCAACACCAATGAACCGCTTGCGCGGATGGGCGGCTTATAAGCCTTGTGCGCAGGGAGTCAACAGTCCCTGCCCGCCAATCGCTCAGAAATTGAACTTCACATTAAGAGAGCCCGTAACCTGACTGTCGCTCTGGCCTTCAAATTCCTTGCCAAGCCATGTCAGCCCGTAGAACAGACCTGCGCTTTCCCCTTCGTAGACAAAACCGGCACGGGCGCGCGGGCGGAAACTTTCAACTGTGTAACCACGACTTTCGGGCAGCAGCTTGCTGTCGCCCACATAGGCCAGATCACCACCCATCATAAAGCCGAAGCTGCGTGCATCGCTGCTGCGCACATTCGTAACCAGATGGCCTGTGATCGGTTCGCGCACAAAGAAGTTGCGGGACAGGTTTTTACCAAAAACCGCGTCTATCCCGATACGGGCATAGCTTTCGACACCGGCCTGCGCTTCGGCGAAGGGGCGGAACAGGGCATCCCCTGCCCGCAGGTCTCTGGAAATCTCGCCCTGGATCGTGGGATAGATATGGTCTCCCAGCTGATCGCCGAGCATATTCGGCGTCTGTGCACCGATCTGTTTGTGGGCCCAACGCTGGAACCGTCCAACACCGGTGGAAGGCCCGACAAAAACCAGTTCCCCGCCGTAAGACAGGTTATAGCCGCCTTTTTCGAAATGGGTAAAAGCCCCGAGGCCGATCACCCCTGCATAAGCACGGTCGGGAAAGGCCGTCGTAACCGAGAGATCCGCAGGCGCGATGATTTCACTGCGCAGACGGTATTGGATCAGGGAAAAGGGCTCATTTGGCATTCCGTCCAGCACCTGCTCCCCGAAAGTCACGGAAACCTCATAGGAGCCGGTGCGCCAGCGGTCATTGCCATCGCCCAGAAAGTCATTGTTAAACAGGCGGGACACGCCCACGATATTGTCCAATTTCGGCCAGGCAAAGCCTTCGGCCTGCGCCAGACCGGCGTGCATCACACCCAGTGCTGCAAGAATTGCGACCCGCATATTAGTAGTCTCTGCTCTTATTCGTTTTGCCCACCCTAAAACCATCCATCCACCCGTGACAGCGCCAAAGCCCGCGACGCGCAGCTTTTCGCGCAGGTGTTGCACCGCTGCCTTTATCCTTGACATTCCCCCTGCCCGAACCCCTATCGAAACAAAAAAACATGCAGCAGGGAGCCCTCATGACAGATAAAATTCACTCAGGCACACGGTTCGGTACTTTCTTTATCAAAGCATTCAATTCCCCCGTGGTCAGCGTAGTTCTGCTGGCTGTCCTGGCCGGAACCGGACCGGCAAACGCCCATGACAAGGCCACAGGCGTGGTCAAACAGCGGATGGACGCCATGGGGATGCTGGCGGGCTCCATGAAGGCAATCGCGGGACAGGTCAAAAGTCCCTCCCCCGATCCGGATGCCATTTCTGTTGCAGCGCAGGCCCTGCGGGATCATGCCGGCGATGCCATGCTTGAGGGATTTCCCGAAGGTTCCCTGCAGGACCCCACAGAGGCACGTCCGAAAATCTGGAAGGAATGGGAGCGGTTTTCGGAACTAGCCGAGAGGCTGGCATTGCAAGGTCAGGGGCTGATCCTTGCTGCGGCAAACCCGCCCTCTGGCGCGGCACCGGAATCTTCCACGCCGCATGATCTGGAATCCTATGCAACGCTTCCGGTGGACGAACTTTTCCTGCTGACCGCCAAAACCTGCTCCGCATGCCATCAGGACTATCGCGTCAAAAAATGATCCGCAGAAATTTGGCGCGCCGCTGCTTTTGAAAGAACAGCGGCGCGCCTGTTAGCGGGGATAAATCGTCAGCCCATCCGCTCGGAGGCATAAGACCCCGGAGACGCAGGGAAAACGACAGTTTTATTGCCGTTCAGGAATACACGCTGGTGGATGTGGGCGTGGATGGCACGGGCGAGCACCTGACTTTCCACATCCCGCCCAAGCGAGACATAGTCTTCGGGCGACTGGGCGTGGGTCACGCGGACAATATCCTGTTCAATGATCGGACCTTCATCAAGATCGGCGGTCACATAATGGGACGTCGCCCCGATCAGCTTCACCCCGCGCTGGAAGGCCTGCTTGTAAGGGTTCGCGCCCTTGAAGCTTGGCAGGAAAGAATGATGGATGTTGATGATCCTGCCGGACATCTTCTGGCACATTTCGTCGGACAGGATTTGCATGTAACGGGCCAGAACGATCAGTTCGGCGCCGGTGTCCTCGACCACACCCATGATCCGCGCTTCGGCATCGGGCTTGTTTTCTTTCGTGACCTTGATGCAATGGAACGGAATATCGTGATTTACCACGACTTTCTGGTAATCCATGTGATTGGAAATCACCGCCACAATGTCGATCGGCAGCGCACCAATGCGCCAGCGATACAGCAGATCGTTCAGACAGTGCCCGAAACGGGATACCATGATGATGACCTTCATCTTGGCCGCTTCGTCATGGAATTCGTAGGTCATGTCGAAAGTTGCCGCAGCATCTTTGAACCCATCGGACAGCCCCTCCAGCCCGACACTGCCATCGGTATCAAAACTGATCCGCATAAAGAAGTTTCCGGTTTCCTTGTCATCAAACTGGGCAGAGTCAGTGATGTTACAGCCTTGATCGGAGAGATAACCGGCAATGGCAGCAACGATCCCGCGACGGGACTGGCAGGTCACTGTAAGGGCATATTTGCTCATGGGCGTTTCCTTGGGAAATAAATTCGCTTCATTCATGATCAGACAGGACCACCTGTCATGGCAGCCCTGTTTGTTCATTCTCAATGTCTAGGACGCAAAGAACGGCAGTTGCAATCCTACAAAGGGTCGGGATTCAAGAAAGATCAGATATCAAGGGTATTGTCTTTCTCCCACTGGCTGAAATAGCTGACAAAGCTGTCCCATTCCTGCATCTTCATCTTGATGTAAGACGCAGAGAATTCTTCGCCCATTGCGGCTTTCAGCCCTTTGTCCCGATCAAACCCGCGCAAGGCGTCCAGCATGTTCAACGGCAGCTTGGGAGCACCGCGCACCTTATAGCCTTCTGCGTACATATCGATGTCATAGCGTTTTCCGGGATCGGCTTCGGTGCGTACACCGGACAGCCCCGCCGCAATAATGACCGCCTGCAACAGATAGGGGTTAACCGCCCCGTCCGGCAGGCGGAGTTCAAACCGGCCGGGACCGGGCACGCGGACCATATGGGTGCGGTTGTTTCCGGTCCACGTCACCGTATTGGGGGCCCACGTCGCACCCGAAGTCGTGCGCGGTGCATTGATCCGCTTATAGCTGTTTACCGTCGGGTTTGTGATCGCTGGCAGCGCGCTTGCGTGTTTCATGATCCCGCCAAGGAAATGGCGCCCCTTCTCGGATAGCCCCAGTTCGGCTGTCTGGCTGCTGTCGTTTGGCTCCATCGCGAACACGTTGTGTGTGCCGTCCAGATCCCAGACCGAAATATGGGCATGGCAGCCGTTGCCCGTCAGACCTTCCACAGGTTTCGGCATGAAGGTTGCGCGGTATCCGTGTTTCTCGGCAACTGTTTTAACCATGAATTTGAAGAAACTGTGCTTGTCCGCCGTAGCAAGGGCATCATCAAAGTCCCAGTTCATCTCCCACTGGCCATTCGCGTCTTCATGGTCGTTCTGGTAGGGATTCCACCCCATTTCAAGCATGTGGTCGCTGATTTCCAGAATGACATCAAGCCTGCGCATAAAGGCCTGTTGGTCGTAACAGGGTTTGGCGGCGGTGTCATAAGGATCGCTGATCTGCTCTCCGTCCGGTGTCAGCAGGAAGAACTCTGCTTCGATACCGGTTTTAACCCGCATCCCTTCCTCGGCGGCTTCGCTGATCAAGCGGCGCAGCACATTACGAGGCGCTTGCGCCACAGGCTCCCCTTCCATGACACAATCGGCGGGAACCCATGCGATCTCGCGGTTCCACGGCAGGATGATCGCCGCTTCGGCATCCGGCACCGCAAGCATATCAGGATGGGCGGGCGTCAGATCGAGCCATGTGGCAAAGCCGGCAAAACCTGCTCCATCTTCCTGCATGTCCGCGATAGCGCGGGCGGGTACCAGTTTGGCCCTCTGGCCGCCGAAAAGATCAGTGAAGCTGATCATGAAGTATTTAACGCCGTTATCGGCTGCAAATTTGGCAAGATCTGTTGTCATTGCTTGTGTCCCTGTGGTCAAAGAATGAGGCGCGTACCCTGCGGCCGCGCCCTCGTTATGGTTTAGTAGGATGTGTTGGGTTTGCCCGGGTACCAGTCGGTCCCTGCCAGCGGAATTTTGGCCATTGCAGCGGCCTCCATTGTCACAGCACACAGGTCTTCCGGTTCAAGGTTGTGCAGATGGCTCTTGCCGCAGGCCCGCGCGATGGTTTGCGCCTCCAGCGTCATAACCCGAAGGTAGTTGTTAAGCCGCCGCCCGCCTTCAATCGGATCAAAGCGCTGCATCAGTTCGGGGTCTTGCGTGGTGATACCCGCTGGGTCGCGGCCCTCGTGCCAGTCGTCATAAGCCCCCGCAGTGGTGCCCAGTGCGTTATACTCGGACTCCCATTTCGGGTCGTTGTCGCCAAGTGCGATCAAAGCAGCGGTCCCGATTGCAACCGCATCGGCCCCAAGCGCCATTGCCTTGGCCACATCCGCGCCGGTGCGGATACCACCCGATACCACAAGCTGCACTTCACGGTGCATCCCGAGATCCTGCAAGGCACGCACCGCTTCACGGATACAGGCCAGTATGGGTTGCCCTACATGTTCGATAAACACATCCTGCGTTGCGGCAGTGCCGCCCTGCATCCCGTCGAGCACAACCACATCCGCGCCTGCTTTTACGGCCAGTGTGGTATCGAAGTAAGGGCGTGCGCCACCAACCTTGATGTAGATTGGCACCTTCCAGCCGGTAATCTCGCGCAGTTCAAGTATCTTGATCTCAAGATCATCCGGTCCTGTCCAGTCGGGGTGACGACAGGCAGAACGCTGGTCGATTCCTTTGGGCAGGTTGCGCATTTCCGCTACCCTGTCACTGATCTTCTGACCAAGCAGCATACCGCCCCCACCGGGTTTGGCACCCTGCCCGACAACGATTTCAATCGCGTCTGCGCGGCGCAGGTCATCAGGGTTCATACCATAGCGGGATGGCAGGTATTGATAGACCAGCTTGTTGGAGTGGCCGCGCTCCTCGCTTGTCATGCCACCGTCACCCGTGGTGGTCGAAGTGCCGGCAAGGGTCGCGCCACGGCCCAAAGCCTCTTTCGCCGGACCAGAGAGAGCCCCGAACGACATGCCCGCGATGGTAATTGGAATGTCCAGCTTGATCGGGTTCTTGGCAAACCGCGTCCCAAGCGTGACAGAGGTATCACATTTCTCGCGGTAGCCTTCGAGCGGATAACGGGAAATAGAAGCGCCGAGAAACAGCAAATCATCGAAATGGGGCAGCTTGCGTTTCGCGCCGCCACCACGGATGTCGTAAATCCCCGTTGCCGCAGCCCGCCGGATTTCGGCGTTGATCGGGTTGGAGAAAGTCGCGGATTGAATGGGCGTCGTGCGGGGCGCGCCGTTGGTTGTATCAGTCATGGCTTGTCCTCAGTACGCATTGTCGATCTTGAAGGTATAAAGCTCACGCGCCGAACCGTAGCGTTTGAACTCTTCGGGCTTGGCATCTGCACCGGCGCGTTCCAGCAGATCCGACAGGATCTCCAGATGTTCCGGCCGCATCTCTTTCTCGGCGCAATCCGCCCCGAGCGACTTAACCGATCCGCGCACAAAAAGGCGTGCCTCATAGAGACTGTCGCCCAAGGCCTCGCCCGCATCGCCGCAGACGACCATATTGCCCGATTGCGCCATAAAGGCGGACATATGGCCGATGCTGCCATGCACAACGATATCGATCCCCTTCATGGAAATCCCGCAGCGCGAGGACGCATTGCCCTTGATCACCAGAAGCCCGCCATGACCGGTGGCCCCTGCATACTGGCTGGCATCGCCATCAATCACGACCGTGCCGCTCATCATGTTTTCAGCAACGCCCGGACCGGCAGAGCCCTTGATGTTGATCGTCGCCTGTTTGTTCATGCCCGCACAGTAATATCCGGTGGATCCTTTTACAGTCACTTCGATCGGGGCATCCAGACCGCAGGCAATTGCGTGTGCGCCTCTGGGGTTTACGATTTCCCAAGCTGTCTGGTTAGTTTTTTCGGCCTGCGCATGAAGCGTTGCATTCATTTCGCGCAGTTCGATTTCCGCCATGTCTAATATTTGCATTTATGCGGCTTTCTCTTTGATGGGCTGCTCGGAGTGGCTCCAGAAATAGACAGTCGCAGGCTCCGGCTCCCAGACGCGAGCGTTCTCGATACCGGGCAAATCGACGAGAGCGCGGTATTCTGACCCGAAGGCTACGTATTGATCGGTTTCCGCCATGACTGCAGGCTTGCAGGCAATCGGATCACGCACCACACCAAAGCCGTCTTTGGTGCCGACAACAAAGGTGAAGAACCCGTCCAGATCGGTCAGGCTGCTTTCCAGAGCTTCACCCAGTGTCGCCCCGTTCTGCATCCGCCATGTCAGATAGGCCGCGCCCACCTCGGTGTCATTTTCGGTTTCGATGTGGATTCCTTCGCGGCGCAGCTTGCGGCGCAGGCTGTTGTGATTGGACAGTGAACCGTTGTGTACGAGACATTGGTCATTGCCGGTATTGAACGGGTGTGCGCCCATTGTAGTAACAGCAGATTCTGTTGCCATACGGGTGTGGCCGATGCCGTGGCTACCGGACATTTCCTCAATCGCAAAACGGGAGGCCACGTCCTTTGGCAGACCCACTTCCTTATAGATTTCCAATGTGTCGCCGCGGCTCATGATCCGCAGCGCCGGATTGACGGCCACAATCGCAGTGCGAACCGCATCGATAGAGCCGTTTGGCACCGAAAGAACTGCGTGCGTACTGGAAACTTCCATTTTTACCGTCACGCCGGAAGCATTGCTCAGGGCGGCCTCCAGCCCGTCAAAATCCACTTCTGGCGTGTCGGATTGCACGACGATCTTAGAGTAGTCTTTGGTTTCATTGGAATAAATTGCGATACCCGCACTATCCGGCCCGCGATCTGTCATCGTGACGAGCATCCCCGCCAGCAAAGCGCCAAGCTGCGGCTCAAGTGATTTGTCTTTCAGGAACAACCCGACAATCCCACACATTCAGCTATCCTCGTTTGTTGCCCTGCACAGTGCAGGTTTTCGAATCCCTAGCTAACACTCTCAGGAAAGAAGCGCAACTGTCAGGAATATTTTTTCACTAATGAGGGCGAATTTCCTGCATTGAAGCGGATACGCCGGCCAGAGAAGGTTACGAAGCCCCACAGAACAGCATCACCGCCGCGCCATAAACGGCGGACGGTTCCAAGTGTCCGGATTGTTTCGGGGTGGCCGTAGGGTCAGGTATTCTGAGGATAACTGATGATGGATAGGTATCGGGCTGGCAGCTTTACCAGCACTTCAGGTCCATGGGGAGCATCCGCATCGAAAAACAGTGTATCCCCGGGTTTCAACGGATAAACCTGATCGCCATGGCGGTAGTCGATCTCCCCTTCCAGCATGTAGATCGTTTCGATCCCGTCGTGCTGAAATGTCGGGAACACATCGGAGTTTTCGTTCAGCGTGATCATATAGGGTTCGACGATAACACCGCTTTTGTTGGCGCCCAAATGCCCCAGAAGATTATACTGGTGGTTGGCACGGGTGCCCTCGCGTTCCAGCTCCACCCCCTCACCTGCCTTGGTGTGAATCGCCGTGCGCTCTTCCTCGAAGCCGCGAAAGAACATGGTAATCGGGACCGACAGGGCATTTGCAAGGGATTGCAGCGTAGTCAGGGAAGGCGACGTATTGCCGTTCTCGATTTTTGACAGCATTCCCACCGACAGTCCGGTTGTTTCCGACAATGCAGCAACGGTGATATTCTGCTTGCGCCGATGCGCCCGCACCTCGCGGCCGATAGCCACTTCGAGCACTTTCTCGCGGGATTCCCGCAAGCTGTGAGGATCTTGGGAAAATGGGGCAACAGCCATAGAACTCTTTTTCGTTTTCATAAATTTTTTCCAGTTCTAAGGCATTACCCGAAGCGGTCAAGACAGGGCTTGTCCACCCCAGCCGTCAAGCGACAGAGGTGGCTGCGGCAGTCAGGGCATGATGCAGGCTGAGAGCCGAGGCACGGGGACCGAGAATACGGATGTGTTTGCCTGCATCACAGCAGATCACAAAGCAGCCCAGCTGGTGGATCATCGTGCGCTGAACGTCACCGGTTTCCATCTTGCGGATCGGAACGCTGCACAGCAATTCACACATTGCCGGCATATTGGCGCCGCTCACATCGAACACGACCCAACCGCCGGATTGTTCTGTAACGGATGCGGCCGCGCCCAGCACACGTTTCCACTGTTCCGCCAGATCTTCGTGGCTGTCTTCAGGGGCGCTGATCATCCATTGCTCGGCTCCCGTCCAAAAGCCGGTTTCAACCTTACCGCTGACGGCCTTCCCCACCTGTGGCACAGCCCCCAGACGCGTATTCAATGTCTTTTCACACGCGGCAAGCTGCCCCTTGCGCGCGGCGACCGAAGCCAGCGCGACGCCGGTATTTTGTGCAATGGTAACCGTGCCGATCGTTTGATCCGGCGCATCAATTGCGGGTTTTGGTGTCAGTTCAAGCACGAAGCCGCTCCCCTTCTGGGTCAATAAAATGCGGACTGCAAATCTCCACGTCCACAACCTCATCCGTCAGCGGGCTGACAACACGCATCGTTTCTCCGATGCGGCTGGCCCCGTCTTTCAGGAACGCCAATGCAATATGATGCCCGAGGTTCGGCGAGTAACAGGCAGAGGTCAGATACCCCTGATCCTGCGTTGCATCCACCGGACCTTCGGCCGCCATCAGATGTGCCCCGGCCGGTACCCGTTGGGTTGGATCAACAGGTTTCACGCCGACCGCTCTCAGATCATCCGGGGTATTCAAACCTTCCCGGCGTGACAGCACCGCACCGATACTATCCTTTTTGGTGCTGACCATCCGTCCCATACCAAGGTTCGCCGCTGTAGTGGTCCCGTTCAACTCGTTGCCCGTAGCATGGCCCTTTTCGATCCGCATCACGCCAAGCGCTTCAGTCCCGTACGGCGTGATGTCAAAGGCGGCGCCCGCCTCCATAATCCGGCGCATCAGCGCATCGCCATAGGCTGTGGGCACTGCAATTTCATAGGCCAGCTCTCCACTAAAGGAGATGCGGAACAACCGCGCCCGCAAACCGCCGCAGATCGTGACATTACCACAGGCCATAAAGGGGAAGGTTTCATTACTAATGCCCTGATCTACGATCTGTTCCAGCACACGTCGCGCGTTCGGCCCTGCCACTGCATATTGCGCCCACGCCTCGGTGGTAGAGATAAGTTGCACATCCATATCCGGCACCAGACACTGGCGCACAAATTCCATATGGCGATACACCGGAAGCGCATTGGCTGTAGTGGTCGTGACAACAAAATGATCTTCTGCCAGACGCGCCGCCGTTCCGTCGTCAAACGCGATCCCGTCTTCGCGCAACATTAACCCGTAGCGGACTTTGCCCACCGCCAGTTTCGCAAAACCGTTGCAGTAGATCATATTCAGAAAATCTGCCGCATCCGCACCCTGTACGTCGACTTTTCCCAATGTGGTCACATCACAGACACCGACCGAATTACGGGTCGCCAGAACCTCGCGGTTGACGGTTTCGAGCCAACTTTGCTCGCCTGTACGCGGAAAATACTGCGCCCGCATCCAGTTGCCGGCTTCCACAAAAACCGCCCCCTGTTCTTCGGCCCAAGCGTGGGACGGCGTCAGGCGTTTGGGATGAAACTCTGCCCCGCGATGCCGTCCGGCCAAAGCGCCGATTGCAACCGGTGTATAGGGAGGGCGGAAAATAGTCGTTCCGACTTCAGGAATGGCCTTACCCGCCAGTTCCGCCATGATCGCCAGCCCGCCCATATTGGCAGTTTTGCCCTGATCGGTTGCCATGCCCAACGTCGTATAGCGTTTAAGATGTTCGACCGAGCGGAAGCCCTCCTGATGACTCAGCCTGACATCCTTGACCGTCACATCATTCTGCTGGTCGAGCCAGGCCCGTTCGCCCCCTTTGACATACCAGAAGGGCATGATGTTGACTGGTGCATCTTCCGCCTCTGGCAACGGGGGCATCGACCCGTCCAATGCCAGCGCGTCCTGTGCCGCGCGCTGGCCGCCCGCCAGAGCGCCGGCAGTTGAAAGATCGCCCGCAGCAGCACCCGCGACATGCATACCAGTTGGCAGGTCCGCCGGAACAAAGGCCGCAAGCCGGTCATCCCAACGGGGCCGCCCGCGCTGGTGACAGGTTAGATGCACATTCGGATTCCATCCGCCACTCGTGCCGAGCGCGCCACATTCAATCGTCCGTTCGCTACCATCGGCAAGCCGGACCTTCACAAAGGTCAGCCCCAAGCGCCCCATGGTATCGATCACCTGCGCACCTGAAAGCACCTCGTAATCCTTAAGCACTGATACGTCCGGCCGCGGATCGACCACCGTAACCCTGATCCCCTTTGCATGCAGGTCCTCTGCGCTCCGGTAGCCGTCGTCATTATTGACAAAAATGACAGCACGGCGGTCTACAGCAACGCCAAAGCGGTTGGCATAGCTGCGCAGGGCGCTCGCCGTCATCACGCCCGGCCTGTCATTGTTGGCAAAGGCGATCGGGCGTTCGATTGCACCGGCAGCCAGAACCGTTTTCTTTGTGTAAATCCGCCATAATATCTGACGGGGTTTGCCCGCTTGTGGCACCGCGAGGTGATCCCCCACCCGCTCCACAGCACCGTAAATGCCGTGATCAAACGCCCCGATCACAGTTGTACGCGGCATCAGGCGAACGTTCGGCATGGCAGCAAGTTCAGCGACTGTACCCGCCGCCCAATCCGCACCTGAAACTTCCCCGACAGAAAGCGTTTCGCTGTTCAGGCGCCCGCCCATCGCGAAATCTTCATCTGCAAGGATCACATCCGCTCCGCTGCGCGCCGCTGTCAGAGCCGCCATCAACCCCGCCGGCCCTGCCCCGATTACCAGCAGATCGCAGTGCAGAAATCCCTTATCGTAAACATCCGGATCATCCTCCAGCGACAAAGATCCGAGCCCCGCCGCACGGCGGATCACCGGTTCATAGAGTTTTTCCCAAAAGGCTTTGGGCCACATAAAAGTCTTGTAATAGAACCCTGCGGTCAGGAAGTTCGACAGACGGTCGTTCACCGCAAGCAGGTCAAAGGACAAGGTGCCAAGCCTGTTCTGACTTGTCGCAGAAAGCCCGTCAAACAGCTCTGCCGTGGTGGCGCGGGTGTTTGGCTCCTGAAGTGCTCCGCTGCGCAGTTGCACCAGCGCGTTAGGCTCTTCCGAGCCTGCAGTCATGGGGCCGCGCGGGCGGTGGTATTTAAAACTGCGCCCCATCAGCCGCACGCCATTGGCCAGCAGTGCCGAAGCAAGCGTATCCCCTGCATGGCCGGTATACCGCCTGCCGTCAAAGGTGAAGTTCAGCGGCACATCGCGATTGATCTGCCCGCCTTCGATCCGGTTTTTCTGGCTCATTTCGACCGCCCCTGCGCTCGGGCCACATCGCTGGCCAGTTCAACTTTGGAAATTTCATGGGTCAGCGTGTTGCGGGTCACAACCAGCCAGGAGCGGTCTCCGGCTTCGTGGAACCACAGTTCCCTGTGCCAGCCAGCGGGATTGTCCCGCAGGTAGGCATATTGATAGAACGCCGCCGCCGCATCACCCCCGTCAGGGTCGGGGCGGTCGATCAGGCGGGCATCGCCCAGATAGGTAAATTCGGAGCTGTCACGCGGGCCGAGGAGCGGGTGATCAATAATCATCAGTGCAGATTGGGCTGGTTGCCCACCCCCTTTTCGTCAATCATGTAGCCTTTTTCAAAACGGTCCAGCCGGTAGGCCGTGGCCGTCGGATGCGGTTCATCGCGGGCCAGAAGATGGGCAAAGGCAAAGCCGCTGGCAGGTGTGGCTTTGAAGCCTCCGTAACACCAGCCGCCATTGAAATAGAGCCCGTCAATATGGGTCCGGTCGATGATCGGAGACCCGTCCATCGACATATCCATGACACCGCCCCACATCCGCAACAAACGCGCGCGTCCCAGCATCGGGAAGATCGCCATCGCGCCTTCGCAGACGTCCTCTACCACCGGCAGATTGCCCCGCTGCGCGTAGGAATTATAACCGTCAATATCGCCCCCAAAGACAAGCCCGCCCTTATCCGACTGGCTGCAATAAAAATGCCCCGCACCAAAGGTAATCACACCCGGCAACACAGGCTTGAGCCCTTCGGACACAAACGCCTGCAGCACATGGCTTTCGATAGGCAAACGCATATTCGCAAGGCTAAGCAAGCGGCCGGAACTGCCAGCCACTGCACAGCCGACCTTACCTGCCCCGATAAACCCGCGGGAGGTTTCAACCCCTTTGCAAACACCGTTTTCAATCCGGAAACCGGTGACTTCGCAATTCTGGATAATATCGACGCCACGACTGTCCGCACTGCGGGCATAGCCCCAAGCAACAGCATCATGGCGCACGGTTCCCCCCCGATGTTGGGCCAACCCGCCCTTGATCGGAAAGCGGGCATCATCGGTATTCAGGAAGGGATATTTCTTTTTAATGGCTTCGGTCGTCATCAGATCGGCATCGGCCCCGTTCAGGATCATCGCATTGCCACGACGGATAAACGCATCCCGTTGCCCGTCAGAGTGGATCAGGTTCAAGATCCCCCTCTGGCTGACCATCGCGTTATAGTTAAGATCCTGTTCCAGACCTTCCCAAAGCTTTAGCGAAAACTCGTAAAACGGCTCGTTCCCGTCTAGCAGGTAGTTCGAGCGGACAATCGTCGTGTTCCGCCCCACATTTCCGCCACCGATCCAGCCCTTTTCAATCACGGCAACGCGGGCCTGTCCAAATTCCTTGGCCAGATAATGCGCGGTAGCCAGACCGTGACCACCGCCCCCCACGATCACAATATCATAGTAAGAGGCCGGCTCGGGGTCACGCCATGCCGGTTTCCACCCCTTGTGCCCGGTCAGGGCCTCTTTAATGACCCGAAAGCCTGAATATCGCATGTGATCCCCTTTCGAGATCGATGTGAAGTCAACAGTCGGCTCTTAGCGACAACGCGAACGAATCTTTTCATCATTTTCGCGACGAACCTTTGGTCGGGATGTTAACTACAATCCCACGGGGAATAAAAGTTTATTTTACGGAAAATTTCAAAAACCTGCTTATACTTGGCTGTAACGGCCTTGGCGCTGTTTATACACAGGTCCAACTCCACACCTACGCCTGATTACTGGATTAACGAATTCAGTGTTAACCGGAAACATCACAATGTCCCGCCTCATGATACATTTGCCAGAGATTCTTTTGCTCAAACCCGTGCCACGCGTACATTCGGAGGCTGGTACAGCGATGCCCTCCCGAAACTTCAAGCTTCAACACAAATAGTAAATCAAATTAAAATCATTTTTGGGAGCACCAATACAAAAGTGCAGGCCCGATCCGGTTATCCGGACGACCTGCACCTTTTGTTTCAATGTTATTTTGCAAGCCCCGAACGGAATACGGTTCCGGCAAGGATTAATGCGCGATTACTCTTTAACGACCCATTGCTTGAAACCGGGTTCCAGTTCGTCGCAGGCCCCAAGGACAAGATCGCGTGATTGGTAGGGCCCTGCATCGTCGATTGTTGCGGCGACTGTCACGCATTGAGATGGGTCAGAGGCCAAGCGTAATTCCATACTGGTGGCATCGTAAGAAAAATGCTGTCTTGCATCTGCGTCGTCACAAGCGATCAAGCCGAAAGGCGTGGTAGCATCCTCGGGGGCATTGTAGGCCATGCACACCCCTTCATACGTTGCTGATTCAATCAGCCCGCTTTCTGGCGAAAATGAAAACAGCACATCGTCCCCTTCTGGTTTGCAGGAATGTGCATGCAACTTGTCGCTTTTTCCGCGGCCGACCGTATCGATGCACCACCCAAGGGAGGCCTCTTCATCGAGGTTGTCAGAGAGGTGAATCACAGGATCCTTGGTCTGAAGTGTTGGCGTTTCAGCATAAGAGAACTGAGGCAGGCTCAGGCACATCGGAACCGCAACCAAGGTCGCAAGTTTAGAAATATAGGTCCTCATGGATCATTCCTTTCAAAATTGGCTTTGAAACGCACGAATACGCTTTGCGTTGACTCCCTGGTCGCTTCGACCCACGCGAGACACACTACGCATGTCAACGCGACTTCCGGAATCCTGAGGGGTGACGACGACGACAACATCGTCAGCGAAATAAAATACAGATGTGCGCGCTGTCGCTTCGAAACGGTAGCGGCTTGCATCGGAAGCCACAATTTCCCATCCCATTTGTCGTGCCACTGCCAAAGCCCGTTCAAAGGCACGGCCCGCCGCCATGTCTGTCTCAAGCGGTCCGATGTCGGGATAGGCAACGGCCTGCGCCTCGGCCAGTTCGGGGCCACCGTATTCAAGCGAATTTCTTGCGCCTTCTCGGGTGTCATCCAACACCTCAAACGCTGGTGGGTTTACAGTGTCGGTGGAAATGTTGTGGATGGGCGCTGCGCGCGGTTTCGGATTCAATTTACCAACTGCCAATGGAGTCAGGCAAGCCAGGCCGATAAGCAAGCCAAATGCACCCGCCAAGGCACCACCCTTTTCTTTGCGCAGCAAGTGAACAACAAGTGCGAGCAAGCCCACACAGGCGATGATTGCACCCAAAGGATTGAAATAACTGCGATAGAGCCCGAAGCCCGTAACCGGCTGCCACAGCCCCAAGCGCGCCCCAAACAGTATCAGGGCAATTACAAGCGCCCCGACAATTGCAACAAATATCGCGATCTTTCCGGTATGTTTCATTTGTCTAAAAGGCCTTTCATTTCCCGAGTATAGCGTTCGATTAATTACCAAGTGGCACTGTTGCTGCGGAACCTGCTCCGGTAGCGATTTTCAAGGTTGCCCAGGCTTGCGCTGCATCGTTCACGGCAGAGGCTGCTGTTATCCTTGCAGAGGAAGTATTGCGGTCCGTTTCCAGCAGATCCAGAAGCGTAATCGCACCGTTGCGGTAGTTTTCCTGTGCAAGCGCGAGGGCACGTCCGTAATCATTGGCCGCTGTTCGCAACAATGCTGCGCGCTGACGGTAACGGGACAGGTTCGATTGGGCGACCTGTACATCCTCGACAGCACCGTTAATCGAGGCGCGCCAAGAAATTTCAGCCTGCTTTGCGGCCGAGAGCTTTGCATCGCGGCTTGCCTTGAGCAGCCCCTGATTAAAGACCGGAAAGGAAAGTTGTGGTCCAAAACTCCACGCATCCGTATTCTCGGTTCGGCCAATTGAACCTGTTAGCGACAAAGATGGATAGAGAGCAGCTTCCGCAACGCCCACTTCCGCAACAGCGGCTGCAAGGTCGGCCTCGGCGCTGCGCACATCAGGACGGTTGCGCAACAGGTCTGCAGGAACGCCTGTTCTTGCGCCGCCAGGAGTCACCAGTTGCGGCGATCCTCTTTCCATCTTTGCTTTGATGGGTCCGGCTGGTTCATTCAGCAGTGTTGCAATGGCATACACATTCGCGTCGAACAGCGCTGCATATTGCGGCAGGCTTGCCTTTGCGGTCGAGAGCAAGGCCTGCGCTTCGGCAACCTCGTATTCTGTCGCGGCACCGGCCTCGAACTGGCTCCTTGTGATATTCACAGTCTCCTGGCGCGTCTTGATCGTCGTGCGATACTGCGCCAGAACTTCCTGATAGTAGCGCGCATCGGAATAAGCAGCGAGGAGTTCGGCCAACCACGCGAGCCGGACCGTTTCAGCCTCCGCCCGTGCAGCTGTCAGTGATGCGCTGGCGGCTTCGCGTTCCCGCCGGATACCACCGAACAGATCAATTACCAAAGACGCACCCAGTTCGCCACTGTCGGTTGTGCTTGTGCCGCTGGTTCCATCGCCGCCGGATTTAATGACAGAGCCGGACAGAGAACCGTCCGCTGCTGCATTTATGCCTGTCTGCCGCAGTTCTGCCTGCGCCTGCCGGATCGCTTCGTTTGCGGACATAACATCAAGGTTCTGCGCCAGCCCGCGGGTGACAAATTCGGTTAGCGTGGCATCCTTGTAATCCAACCACCAACGCTCCGTGGCAATCGCACCTATCGTTTCTGCATTTCCCCCGACAAAACGGGTTTGCATGGAAACTTCAGGGCGCTGGTAATCGGGACCGACAGCACAGCCGGCAACAATAAGACCCATCAGGAGGACGTAAGGTTTCACTGGGCTTTCTCCACTCGGTTACGGAAAATCTCCGTGGTTTTAATGACAGCGACATAGAACACAGGAACCATCAAGATCCCTATCACCGCTGAAAATATGATCCCGCCCAGCATCCCGGTCCCGATGGACTTCTGCGCATTGGCACCGGCACCCGAAGCCAGAACCAGCGGCATGATGCCAAAGCCAAAAGCAAGCGATGTCATAAGGATTGGACGCAAGCGCTGACGGGCTGCGGAGGTTGCTGCTTCCAGCAACGCCCTGCCCTCTTTACGCAGGGTTTCTGCAAACTCGACGATCAGAATGGCGTTCCTCGCGGCAAGGCCGATGGTGGTCAAAAGACCCACTTTGAAATAGACGTCGTTCGATTGCCCGAAATACCATGTGGTCGCCAAGGCACCTAATATTCCAACGGGAACCGAGAGCATCACGGCAAAGGGGACCGCCCAGCTTTCATAAAGCGCGGCAAGGCAGAGAAAGACAACCAAGGCTGAAATCGTATAGAGAATGGCCTCCTGATCGCCCGACAGCCGTTCCTGATAACTTAGCCCCGTCCAGGCCGATGCATAAGAGCCGTCCAGTTCAGCGGTCAGCTGCTCCATCACTTCCATGGCGTCGCCCGAACTGATACCTGCTGCCGCTTCACCGGAAAGCTCCAGAGCACGGGTGCCGCCGTAGCGCGACAGTTTCGGGGTAATGGTTTCCCATTCACGGCTTACAAACGCCGAAAGCGGGACCATTTCAGAACTTTCGTTGCGCACGTACCACTGGTCAACATCATCAGGCTGCATACGCCATTCCGCACCACCCTGAACAATCACTTCCCGAAGGTTATTCCCAAGCGGGAAATCATTGACATAGGTGCCGGAAAATACGGTTGAAAGGATCGTGTTGACGCTAGAGAGCGACACGCCCAACGCTTCCGCCTTCTGCTGATCTATCAGCAGTTTCAAGGAAGGTTCGGTCGCCGCATCATTGCCGCGAAGGTTGGTAACACGCCCGTCCTGCAATCCTTTCGCGACAAGTTGGTCAGCAGCCGCACTCAGCGCTTCCTGTCCGGCGCCCGATTGGTCTACGAGATACATGTTAAAACCCGACGAGGTTCCCAAACCCTGAATGGCTGGCGGTTGCAGCACAAAGATGCTGCCAAGGCGGGACTGAAAGAACTTGCGGTTTGCACGCATCATCAGATCAGCCGCATTCAGACCGGGCCGGTCTTCATAATCCTTCAGGCGGATAAACATCATCCCGTAGTTCTGTCCAGACCCGCTGAAGCTGAACCCGACGTTGGCGAAAACCCCGTTAACAATGTCGGTTTCTTCGGTCATCAGATAGTGTTCGATCTGTTCAATCGTATGCTGGGTCTGCTGAACGGTCGAGCCTTGTGGCAGTTCGATCATAGTCATCAGAACGCCCTGATCCTCTGTCGGCAGAAAGGACGATGGCAAACGGTCATAAACCCAGTAGGACCCCAGACCGACCAGCCCCAAGACCAGAACCATCCGGAATGGACGCAATGAAAATCGCCCGACAACCGATGCATATTTGCCGGTCAGACGGTCAAGACCCGTGTTGAACCAACGCAGGGGAGGCAGCGTTTTCTTGTTGTGGTTCGGCTTGAGCAGCTGCGCACACATTGCGGGCGTCAGGATCAGCGCCACGAAAAGCGACAGAACCATGGCCGAGATGATCGTGATCGAGAATTGCTTGTAGATGACGCCGGTTGATCCGCTCATGAAAGCCATCGGCAGAAACACCGCAGACAGAACCATCACGATGCCGATCAGGGCCGATGAAATCTCGCCCATACTCTTTTCGGTGGCAGCAACGGCGTCCAGCCCTTCTTCTTCCATAACCCGTTCGACGTTTTCAACCACGACAATCGCGTCATCGACCAGCAGACCGATGGCAAGCACCAGTGCAAACATCGTCAGTGTATTGATCGACATGCCAAAGGCCGACAAAACCCCGAAAGTCCCCAGAAGCACCACCGGCACGGCGATAGTGGGAATGATCGTCGCGCGCCAGCTTTGCAGGAACAGGAAGATAACAAGAAAGACGAGAACGATTGCTTCGAACAGGGTTTCATAAACCTGATCGATGGATTCCTCTACGAAAGGTGATGTGTCGTAAGGGTATTCAACCGCCACACCTTCCGGCAGGGCAGAAGACAGATTATCCACAACGGCCCGAACGGCCTCGGCGGTATCCACAGCATTGGCACCTGTTGACAGGTTGACCGCAAACCCTGCCGACGGGTGCCCGTTGAAGCGGCTGACACTGCTGTAGTCTTCCTCTGCCAGTTCGACAGTTGCCACATCAGCAAGATAAATCGCTGAACCATCGGTGTTGGTTTTCAGAAGAATATTCTGGAAATCCTCCACGGTTTCCAATTGGGATTGCGCCGAGAGGGAGACTGTAAACTGCTGTCCTTTGACGACAGGTTGGTCGCCAAGACTGCCCACAGTGACGTTGGTGTTCTGCTCGGAAACCGCTGTGGTTACATCGGATGAGGTCAGTTGATATTGATACAGTTTTTCGGGGTTCAACCAGATACGCATCGCGTATTCGGTTCCGAAGGTATTGATAGAGCCAACGCCTTCTGTACGCTGAACGGCATCTTCGATCGTGCTGCTAAGAATATCGCCGAGCTCGAGGGAAGAATAGCTGTCGTCTTCACTGACAAGAGCACCCACCATAAGGATGGATGACGTGGAGCGGGTGACAGAAACACCCTGGTTCGTCACGCTATCAGGGAGTTGCGATTCCACCAGTTGCAGTTTGTTCTGCACCTGAACCTGCGCCATGTCAGGGTCGATACTGTCATCAAATGTAAGGGAAACACTGGCCGACCCTTCGCTGGAGGTCGAAGTCATATAAGTCAGGCCGTCCAGCCCCGTTAACCCGTCCTCGATAACAGTTGTGACCGAATTCTCGACAGTCGCGGCAGAAGCACCGGTATAGGTTGCGGAAATCCGCACCGTTGTCGGTGCAATGTCGGGATATTGGGAAATCGGCAGGCTGGTCATGCTGTAAGCACCCAGCAGCATGGTCGCGATGGCAAGAACCCATGCGAACACAGGGCGGTGGATAAAGAAGGATGCCATGGATCAATCCTCTGCGGCGGCGGTAGGAGCGTCGCGGCTGATACCATTTTCATCGATGGTCACCGCGACAGGTTTGACTTCCTGCCCCGTGCGGATTGCAGACAGTCCATCCACAATCAGCTGATCACCATTGCTTAACCCTTCGCGCACGATCCACGCATTTTGATAACTTCCGTCATCGTCTATTGTGACCTGTTTGGCTGTACCGTCTTCGCCAACGATATAGGCGGTCAGCTTGCCGGAATTGCCCCGCGTCGCCGCCCGCTGCGGCACAAGATATGCCTGCATTGTGCCAAGCACGATCTCGCCGCGGACAAACATGCCCGGAATGATCACATGCTCGGGATTGTCAAACTCGAACCGGATGGTCACGGTGCCTGTCGTTGTAGAAACACTGTTCCCCGGAGTGACCAGCTGTCCGGTCCCGCGATAAACCTCGCCGTTTTCCAGTGTCAGCGTCGCCTCAAGTACGTCGTTCTGCTTCAGAGTGCCTTCGGCAATGCCTTTGCGCACAGACAGGATGCGCGCGCTGGCTTCCATCATGTCCACATAAATCGGGTCGGACGTTACAATGGTTGTCAGCGCATCCGATTGACCCGCTGTAACCAGATCCCCCACAGAAACAGTTAAGACATCCGCGCGGCCGGAGATCGGGCTCTTCATCGTGGTCCAGGAAAGTTCCGTCTCGGCATATTCCAGTGCGGCCTTGCTGGCATCCAGCGTGGCCTGTGCTTCTGCAAAAGCCGCCTGCGCTGCTTCGACCTCGGCCTCGGTATAACCGCGTCCCGACAGCTGTTGTGCACGCTCAAATGCCGCCTGACTTACCGGCAAGTTGGCTTCCGCAGTGGCGACATTGGCCCGGGCGGTTGCAACAGCGGCGACATAGGACGCATCGTCAATTTTGAACAGGGGATCGCCAACTTCAAGCAACTGGCCGGGCTTGTAGAGAATCTCTTCGATCACACCACCGACGCGCGGACGCACCTCTACATCCTGAGACGCGACAGCGCGGCCCGGGGCCGTCACAATTCGGGGCACTTCCTGCAACTCCACCGCAACAACACCCACTTCGACCGGTCCGGACGGGGGCATCGCACCCGAAGGTGCTCCTTGGGCGGCAAGCATAGTGCCTGACGAAGCCAGCGCGATAGCTGCGCCGATCATTCTTAAAACTCTGGACTTCATCGTTTCTTGATCCTTGACTATCTGGCGAATTTTCTGCTCAATACGAAAACATTGCACACTATGCAAGGATTGCGCAAATGACACTTCCGTTACGAGAGAGGCGGCGCCAGCAAACGGCGCGCGACATCCAGATCGTTACTTTGGAAATGGCGCAGCAGCACGGCCTTGAAAACATCACCACGGACGAAATTGCCTCTGCTGCGGGGATCAGCACGCGGACATTTTTCAATTATTACAGCAACAAGGAAGCTGCAGCGATAGGTGCGCCGCCCCCGTTTCAAGAAGAAAACGTGGAAGCGCTGCGCGAGGGAACCGGATCGCTGGCGACAGATTTGAAACTGTTTCTGGACAACCACATGGAGGTCATGGCGGATGATGAAACCATCATGAAACTTGTTGGAAACGTCATTCGCACCAATGAAAAAGCGCGCGGTATTCTTGAAGGTTTCCTGATTATGGAGCGCCGCGAGCTTACCGAATGCCTGAACCACCGTGTGAAAAACCGCCAAACCGCAGTCGCGCTCGCACATTTCTGCACGGGCACGATAGGGCAAACCATTTTTCTGTGGGAGCACGATCAAAACCTGTCTCTGGGCGCCGCGTTGGACAAAGTCTGGACAGGACAGATGGAGGCAGCGAAACTGCTCGTTATTTAGCGGAGGAACCGGAAATGACCGTCATAGACATGTATCGCGATTTTCGGGAACAGTTTCCCCGGTTGAGCGGCAAAGCCGACGCAAGACACATTAAGGTTTGGGACAGCATAAACGATGAAACCGCGTTCTGCTGGTTTGAAAGTCTGGCCGGAGCGATCAACGACCAAATGACGACCGGACCGCAAACCACTGAACTGACTTCAGTTTTCAGCTATTTTGCAGGCCAATACTCTACCGGCGACGAAGACGTAAATCGCTGCATTGATGCAAGCTTTGTCGAGAACCTGTTCTGGGAGGTCCCCAAAGGTTCTGCCATTACTGCATGGGCCTTACTGCCAAAGCCCATGCAACAGCTTTACATCAATTTCCATGGCCACGCGCCGGACTTGAAATAAGAAACCACGCAGGCAAAACAAGAAAATCGGGCGTTTCCGCCCGATAGACTTCTTAAGCTTGCAAATTGGCTATTCTGACCCGGCCGGTGGCCACTAATTGGTGGTCAGAAGACAACTGAACCCAGCGTTACATCACCCGCATTTGGAGTGGCCGCAATCCAGACAGGTCATGCATCCTTCGACCATCTGCAGGCCCATGCCGCCGCAGCTTGGGCAGCTTTTGCCGCGGGCGGGGCTGTTCATCTGGATGATCTCGGCGTGGGGGTCGGTTTTCAGGTGTTGCCCTTCCCCGTTGATAAAGCCGATGCGGATCATGTGTTCCTCGATCACACTGCCAATGGCGGCGAGCATGGAAGGAATGTATTTCCCGCGCACCCAAGCCCCACCGCGCGGATCGAATACGGCTTTGAGTTCTTCAACCACGAAGGACACATCGCCACCGCGCCGGAAGACAGCGGAAATCATCCGTGTCAGCGCCAGTGTCCATGCGTAATGCTCCATGTTTTTGGAGTTAATGAACACTTCAAACGGGCGACGCTGGCCGTTCTGGATGATGTCGTTGATCGTGATGTAGATGGCATGCTCGGATTCAGGCCATTTCATCTTGTAGGTGTGGCCATCCAGCGCCTCGGGGCGGTCGAGCGGCTCTGCGATATAGACCACATCCGCGCCTGTATCCATTTCCGGCACGGTTTCGGTTTCTTCGGACACACTCAGAACCGAGCCGGTTACATCGTTGGGGCGATAGGTTGTGCAGCCCTTACAGCCCTGATCCCAAGCAGCCATGTAGACCTCTTTGAAATCCTCAAAGGAAATATCTTCGGGGCAGTTGATGGTTTTGGAAATCGAACTGTCGATCCACTTCTGTGCCGCTGCCTGCATACGGACGTGATCCAGCGGGGCCAGCGTCTGGGCGTTTACAAAGTAATCAGGCAGTTCTTTATCGCCGAATTTCTGACGCCACAGGTCTACCGCGTAATCCACCACTTCTTCTTCGGAACGGGACCCGTCGTTTTGCAATACCTTGCGGGTGTAGGAATAGGCAAAAACCGGTTCGATACCACTGGAGACATTGCCGGCATAAAGGCTGATGGTTCCGGTCGGGGCAACGCTGGTCAACAGCGCATTGCGGATGCCGTGCTCGGCCACCAATGCGCGGGTTTCCTCGTCCATCGACACCATGGAGTCGTTGTCCAGAAACGCCTTGGCATCATAGAGCGGGAAAGCGCCCTTTTCTTCGGCCAGACGGGCCGAGGCGCGATAGGCGGCACGGGCAATGCGGCCCATCCAGTCTTCGGTAAGCGCGGCCCCCTCTTCAGAGCCATAACGCGCACCAACCATCAGCAGGGCATCGGCAAGGCCGGTTACGCCCAGACCGATCCGGCGCTTCGCATGGGCCTCAACCCGTTGTTCTTCCAGCGGGAACTGGCTGGCATCAACCACGTTGTCCATCATCCGCACGGCTGTCGCAACCAGTTCATCCAGCGCCTTTTCATTCATCGCGGCGTTGCCTTCAAAGGCGTTTTCAATCAGCGTTGCCAGATTGATCGAGCCGAGCAGACAGGCACCATAGGGCGGCAGCGGTTGTTCGCCGCAAGGGTTGGTGGCGGCAATGGTTTCACAGTAATTAAGATTGTTCTTCTGGTTGATCCGGTCGATGAAAATCACACCCGGTTCGGCATAGTCATAGGTGGATTGCATGATGCGGTTCCACAAATCCCGCGCCTGAACTGTCTTGTAAACCTTATCGCCCCAAATCAGGTCCCACGGACCGTCAGCTTTCACAGCTTCCATGAAAGGATCGGAAACCAGCACCGAGAGGTTGAACATACGCAGGCGCGCGCTGTCCTGCTTTGCGGTGATGAAATCTTCTACATCGGGGTGGTCACACCGCATGGTTGCCATCATCGCGCCACGGCGGGAACCGGCGGACATAATAGTACGGCACATGGCGTCCCATACATCCATAAAGGACAGCGGGCCGGACGCATCCGCCGCAACGCCCTTAACTTCGGCCCCTTTGGGGCGGATCGGCGAGAAATCATACCCGATTCCCCCACCCTGCTGCATGGTCAATGCAGCTTCTTTCAACATATCAAATATGCCGGCCATGCTGTCGGGAATCGTCCCCATCACAAAGCAGTTGAACAGGGTCACGGAACGCTCTGTTCCCGCACCGGCAAGAATACGACCCGCAGGCAGGAACTTGAAGCCCTCCAGCGCATCGTAAAAACGGTCTTCCCAAACGTCAGGCTTGTCTTCCACCTTGGCCAGCGCGCGGGCCACACGGCGCCAGCTGTCCTCTACGGTTTCGTCGATCGGTTTGCCCGATGCGTCTTTGAAACGGTATTTCATATCCCAGATTTGCTCGGCAATCGGAGCAGAAAAAGAGGTCATATCAGTAAGCCTTGTGTTCGGTCGCGTGTTTGTATGGCGGAGCCCCGTTCCTAGATGGTGCGTCACGAGGCGTCAAACGATTCTGGGCCGCTATTGCGCTTTCGCCCGCAAAGGAATCGCTTTAATCTGGCGTTAACCATACTATATCTAGCGATACCATGTCAAAATCACACATCAACTTGATCAAGCTTTGCGTCGGCATCGACAGCTATGAGGATCTGGAAACCGCAATCGCGCTGCGGGCGAAAGCCGGCGGGCGGGACTATCTGTCCAGCCATGTCACCCGCATGTGGCCCAAACAGGAAGCGGCCTTGCTCAACGGCGGCTCGCTTTACTGGGTGATCAAGGGCTTTGTACAGGCGCGCCAGAATATTGTGCGACTGGACGAGGTTACAGGGGCCGACGGGGTTCGCCGCTGTGCCATTTTGATGGAGCCGAAACTGATCCGTACTTCCAGTGCACCGCGCCGCCCGTTTCAGGGTTGGCGCTACCTCAAACCGGAAGATGCGCCAAGCGATCTTCCGGATTCCCGCAAATCCGACGACGAACTGCCCAAGGAACTGGCGCTGGCTTTGGCGGATATCGGCCTGCGCTAGGGCAGACTTCGGAGACCTTTGAGGTTTTCGTCGAAAGACATCAAAAAATCTGCTATGCTTTCAGCATTAGGAGGTTTGAAGATGAAAACAGTTCTACTTGCCACCCTGTTGACGCTGACACCGGCACTGGCTTTCGCCGCCGGCTGCAACGGTTCCCATGACACGGCTGCATCCTGTCCTTCTGGACTAACCTGGGATGCTAAAACCGGCAGTTGTGTGGATCAGGCGTCCAGTTAAGCATCCCGCGCAGTAACGCGGAACACTTGAAGACCCTTAGAAGGGCTTTTCGGCCCAGCCACAGCTTTTGGCAAAACCGCCCCACGCAGACAGCGCAACGGCGTCCCATTCGGCTGCCTTACTGGCAAACATCGTGGCTTGGGATTTCAGGATCAACCCGTCAGAAAGGATACGCAAGCCATTGGCCCGCAGGGTGTCTCCGGTTGAGGTGATATCCGCAATCGCCTCGGCTGTCAGATTCTTGACCGTGCCTTCGGTTGCGCCCTGACTGTCCACCAGTTGATAGTCTGCCACGCCTTCTCCGCTCAGATAGCGGCGGACCAGCCCGTGATATTTGGTGGCAATCCGAAGGCGGAAGCCGTGATCGGCGCGAAACTGCGCTGCTGCGGCATCCAGATCATCCACGGTTGTCACATCAACCCAGCAGTCAGGCACAGCAATCACCAGATCTGCATGACCAAAGCCGAGAGGTTCGACCTCGGCCACGATATCGGACCAGCGGGGCATTTTTTCGCGTACAAGATCCGTGCCTGTCACCCCCAGATGGATGCGTCCTGCAGCCAGTTCTTTAGGAATTTCACCTGCCGACAGTAAAACCAGTTCCACATTATCCACCCCCAGCACCTGACCGGCATATTCGCGGTCCGATCCGGTACGTTGCACGGTAATGCCATGCTGTGCGAACCAGTCGATGGTCTTTTCCTGCAACCGCCCCTTGGACGGAATTCCCAGTTTCAGGCTCATAATGCGCCCTCCTGCACAGCCACAAGAGCTTCGGGGCGGATCACGCCCCCTACTGCGGCGATGGAACGCCCCTGCCCCAGTACACGGGTCAGCGCGTCATAACGCCCGCCGCTGGCCACCACCGGCAGATCGGAACGATCCGGTGCGGTAAAACCGAAGACGAAACCGTCATAATATTCCATGGAGGTCCGCCCGAAGGAGACTTCAAACGGCAGGGTGTCCACGTCCACGCGACGGGCGGCCATAGCCTTGAGACGGTCTTCCATCGCGTCTGCCGGCGCCTGAAGCGCGGGGAAGCTGGAAGCCATATCACGCAGCTGTTCAAGGGCCGCAGTAGACGTGTCTTTCAGTGCAAGAACCTGTTCCAGCATTTGCACTTCTTCGGAAGAAACCGGCGCAGCAGCGCTGTCCTGTTGTAACACCGCGATACGGGCCAGAACCTCCTGTTCAGAGCGCAACCCCTGCGGTGTTCCGGCCTGTTCCAGCACCTTTTCCGCTCCGAGTTCCGCAACCTGCGCCAGCAAGGCTGTGCGGGTTTCAGGTGGCGGCGTCATCCCGCCGTAACGTTCCAGCAACCGCACAAAGCGCACCGGCCGCCAGACATGACGGCGCAGCGCGGCGCGGCGGCGGTCCGTGGTTTTCAGCCCGTCGACGGCAGCCAGCAAAATCCCCATATCGCCCGTTGTCACCTTCAGCGGATAGCCTGCCAGCATACCGGAAAACATCGCGAAAACTTCGGCATCGGCACCGGCAGGATCGGTGCGGTCGAACAGCTCGTAGCCGACTTGGGTAAACTCCGCGGGACGACCGCCTGACTGTTTGCGCCAGACGTTCCCGTTATAGGTATATCGCGCCGGTTCCGCGCCCTCGGACATATGGCGCTGCACGATGGGCACAGTAAAATCGGGCCGCAACATCTGTTCACCCTGCAAGGGATCATGGGTCACATAGGCCCGTGCGCGAATATCCTCGCCGTAAAGATCCAGCAACACATCCGCAGGCAGCAGGCTGTCTGTTTCCACCGGCAAGGCCCCCGCCGAAACAAACCCCGCCGAGAGCCGGTCGGCCACTTCCTTGATGCGTGCGCGTCGGTCGTTTTTCATCACTCCGCCGCCCGTGCGATCATGGCTTTGACTTCCGCAACCAGATCAGCGCGCGCGATTTCCTTTTGCGCAGGCTGGGCTTTCCACTCTTCGGAGGTTTCAATTTCTGCCGCCAGTCGCGCGCCAAGAGCCAAATCCTTGATCTGCACCACGCCGCGATCCTTTTCGTCGCCGCCTTCGATCACCGCGACCGGGCTTTCGCGCTTGTCGGCGTATTTCAACTGGTTGCCGAAATTCTTGGGATTGCCCAGATAAACCTCAGCGCGGATACCCGCATTGCGCAGCTCAGCCACCATCGCCTGATAGTCCGACATGCGGTCGCGGTCCATCACGGTCACAACCACCGGCCCTTTGGCTGTGCTGTTGATCCGCCCCTTTTCCCGCAGCGCCGCCAGCAGACGGTCCACACCGATCGACACGCCGGTTGCAGGGACTTCTTGTCCGGTGAAGCGTTTGACCAGATCGTCATAGCGCCCGCCCCCCGCAACAGAGCCGAACTGCCGCTTGCGGCCCTTTTCGTCGAGGATTTCGAAGGTCAGTTCAGCCTCATAAACAGGGCCGGTATAATAGCCAAGGCCGCGCACTACAGAAGGATCGATCACGATACGGTCGGGTCCGTAACCTTGGGCTTGAAGTAAAGCAGATATTTGCTCCAACTCATCAACCCCTTCCAAACCAACCGTAGAGTTGGCCACGACGAGATCTCTAAGTAATGCAATAGTTTCACCATTGGTAGCTTGCTGGGCGTTCAGAAACGACAAAACAATACTAGTCTGATCGTCACTTAGTCCGACTCCATCAATATAAGCGCCTGAGGAATCTAGCCGCCCTTTACCAAGCAGTTGTCGAACCCCGTTTTCACCTACCTTGTCAAACTTATCTATCGTCCGCATTACGTTTTCACGTATCGAGGTAACGTTCATTTTAGTGACGTTTTCTTCGATCTGTTCTTTACTTACCGCTGGGTCTTCTAGTTCAACTTGCTCTGACAGCCCCATCAACTCCAGCACACCATCCAAAACCTTCCGGTTGTTCACACGGATGATGTAGTCGCCGCGCGGGATGCCGACAGCCTCTAGCGTGTCGGACAGCATCGCGCAGATTTCTGCGTCCGCTGCCATGCTCGCCGTGCCCACAGTATCCGCATCGCATTGATAAAACTGGCGATAACGCCCCGGACCCGGCTTTTCGTTGCGCCAGACCGGACCCATCGCAAAACGGCGGTACGGGGACGGCAGATCATTGCGGTTCTGTGCATAAACGCGGGCCAGCGGCGCGGTCAGATCATAACGCAACGCCATCCAAGAATCGTCTTCGTCTTGCCACGCAAACACGCCTTCGTTGGGGCGGTCCACATCGGGCAGAAACTTGCCCAGCGCCTCAACCGTTTCCACAGCCGAAGACTCCAGCGGATCAAACCCGTAGCGATGATACACCGCCGTGATTTCGCGTAGCATATCGTTACGCTCAACCACTTCAGCCCCGAAATAGTCGCGAAACCCTTTGGGCGGCAGAGCCTTAGGGCGTTGAATTTTCTTTTTCTTGTCTTTGGCCATCGGATCAATCCTAATTTCGGCTCACCCGATAAAGGAAAATCCGTAAAGGGACAAGCAACAGGCAGGGTTTAGCCACCGCTTTACAGGAATTTACCCAAAAGGCTATCCCGCCACCGCATCGATCCCGCCTTTTCCAATTGTTCACCTGCGGGATTGCAGGTAAAATACGGTATGACTGATGAACAAAAGATAACACTGCTGGAAGAGCGGTTGGCCCATACCATCAAGGCGGCAGACGATCTGTCGGATGTGGTGGCGGATCAGGCCAAGCGCATCACCCTGCTGGAAAAACAGATGGCAGCATTGTTGGAACTGGCGCGGGACCAGTCACAGGGCGAAGGCTCTGTCACATTTTCGGACTAGCCTCCGCCGCACTGGTAATCAGGCCAGCGCCGTCGTTACATTGATCTCACTCTCCAGCGTCCGGTGAACGGGACACTTGTTCGCGATCTCCAGCAAGGACTGGCGTTGGTCCTCGCTCAGATCCCCTGACAGGGTGATACTGCGTTTGAACTGGTCAACCTTGCCTTCGGTGGTCACACAGGTGGCACAGGCGCTCGCGTGGATCTTGTCATGGGTTACTGCAACACTGACGTCGCTGAGTGGCCAGCCTTTTCGCCGTGCATACATCCGGATGGTCATGGAGGTGCAGGCCGCCAACCCCGCAGACAAGAGGTTATAAGGCGACATACCCAGATTGCTGCCGCCATAGGCTTCGGGTTCATCCGCAAGGATATGGTGGTTCGGTCCAGCCGTTACATCCTGAAGAAACCCTTCCGGATCGGCCTCGTCGCTGCGCACCACCCCTTCAGGCGCGCCAATCGGGGCGGCAGGACGGCTTAGCCCCAGATACCGCCCCGCCCATGACGCAATCACCTCGGCGGCATAGTCCGCATCCGCGCCGTCACTGATCAGATGGTCTGCATTATCCAGCGTCACAAAGCTTTTGGGGTGTTTTGCCGCTTCGAAAATCTGCGAGGCGTTTTCAATCCCGACCGTCTGATCCATTGGCGCATGCAGCACCAACAGAGCGCGCTTCAGTTTCCCGATGGCTTCTGCAAGATTGATTGCAGACACATCCTGAACAAACCCGCTGCGAATGGTGAACGGGCGCCCGCCAAGAGACACTTCCGCTGCGCCGTGCTTTTCGATTTCAGCCAGGGACGTGCCGAAATTATGCAGCACATGTGCCGGATCAAAGGGCGCACCAAGGGTCACAACCGCCTTTGCACTGTCGATCTGTGCAGCCGCCCGCAGAACCGCAGCGCCGCCAAGAGAGTGGCCGATCAGCAAACCCGGTGCCCGCAAGCGCTCCTCCAATGCCTTCGCTGCCAGAACCAGATCCTGCACGTTCGATGTAAAATCCGTGTTAGAGAACTCCCCCTCGGAATGCCCCAATCCGGTAAAGTCGAACCGCAACACGGCAATCCCTGAGGCGGCAAGCCTTTGGGACAATCGCCGCGCTGCCGGAATATCCTTGGAGCAGGTAAAACAATGGGCAAAAACCGCCGTCGCCAGCACCCGCCCTGCCGGAAGATCCAGACGGGCGGCCAGTTCCTCACCGGAATGGCCTGTAAAGGTAAATTTCTCGCTCTTCATCACATGCTCTCCTTGGATCAAGGCATCAAAACATCCTGTAGCCCCCGAAACAAGCGCAAGCCCCCGCCGGTCGCGTTGATGTGACAATCGGGGACGGGTGTTTCACACTTTCCGAAACCCGCACAGGTTAAAGCGGCAGTTCCGTCGTGTGCTTGATCTCTTTCAGGACAAAATTAGACACAACCGTTTTTACCAGATCACTGCGTAACAGGTTATGGCTCATGAAGTTCTCGTAAGCCTCGACATCTGCAACCCGCACCTTGATGAAATAATCCGCCGAACCGGAAATCGCATGACACTCGAGAATTTCGGGGTGGCTGCGCACCATAGCGATGAACCCGTCTACAGCCTCTTGCGTGTGAGAGCGCATCCTGATTTGGGCAAGCACACACAGCCCCAACCCAGCCTTCTTGGGATTAAGCAGCGTCACCCGCCGGTCAATCAGGCCGAGGCCTTCAAACTCCTGAATTTTGCGCCAGACCGTGCTTTGGGCCATTCCAACCGTCTGGGCAATCTGTGCCAGAGACCGACCCGCATCTGACTGCATGGTCCGCAATATTGCCTTTTCCTGATCAGAAAATTCCAAAACATCGCCCATAACTGAAAAATCCAACCAAAACTCTAGTGATCCTGCCCGACTGTGGCAAGTTTTTTCATTCCAACAGGCCTAAGCTGTTGGAAACAAGGAGACACCTATGGCCTATGCTTCAAAACTTCCCGACGAAACCGGTTTTTACGACTACACCGCAGACGAACAATTAGTCTGGGGCGAATTATTCGACCGCCAGATTGCCTTTTTAAAGGGGCGTATCTGTTCCGAGTATCTGGAAGGGGTCGCACTGCTGGGGCTGAAGGCCGCAAGCGTGCCGCAATTGCGTGAGGTGGACAAACGGCTGGGAGAGTTGACCAATTTCGGTGTTGAAGGCGTGCCGGCCATCATTCCGCCAAGCCAGTTTTACACCCTGCTGGCAGATCGCAAGTTCCCCGTAGCCACCTTCCTGCGCCGCCGCGAGGATATGGATTATATTGAAGAACCCGACCTGTTCCACGAAGTCTTTGGCCATTGCCCACTGCTGACCAATCAGGCCTACACCGATTTTATCGAAGCTTTTGGCAAGATCGCGGTGGAGCTTGGCAAGGGCTATCGCTGGCACCTGTTCCGTCTGTTCTGGTTCACCATCGAGTTCGGCATGATCAACACGCCAGACGGGCTGCGCGGCTATGGTGCAGGGGTGGCAAGTTCTCCGTCCGAAGCGGAATTCGCCTGTTCGGGCAAGGCGGTCTACACGCCAGCGGACCTGATGACCATGCTGCGCACCCCCTACCGGATCGACATTGTGCAACCGCAGTATTTCGTAATCGACAGTTTTGAAGACCTGCCCAAGTTGTTGGAAACAGACCTGAAGACGGCAATTGACGAGGCCAAGGCGCTGGGGGATTTACCGGCGCTGTTTGAAAAGGCTGCATAGGGCGGGATTTGAGTATTTGGGGAACATTGAAGCGGGTAGCCCGATGTTCCCCTTTAGAATTCCTCAACCAGTTGCACGCCGGGGACGTGTTTCAGGGCGCCTTTGATTTGCGGGTTCAGCACATATTCCTGTTTCAGCGCGATTTCCACCTCACCGGGGAGTTCGGGGTGCATCAACACCAGATGCACAGGACCGCGACTGCGCGGATTGCCCCCCTTGCTGGCTTCTTCCAGTCGGGTCGCGACCGAGCCGATGGCGGCTTCTTCCCCGATATAGACTTTCAATCCCATTGACGCCGCGTCCGCCACGGCTGCATCCACGGCCTGCGCTCCACGGCAGAGCAGTTTGAGCTGGTCCGCCTCCATCGTCGCCTCAACCGTCAGCACCACGTTTTCACCGGGCATCAGCATGTCGCGGAATTTTTCCAGTGTATCGGAAAAGACTGTCACTTCGTAAAGGCCGGTGGGATCGGAGCATTGCACGAAAGCAAAGCGGTTGCCGCGTGCGGATTTGCGTTCCTGTTTGCCCGAAATGGAACCGGCGATTTTTGCGGCAACAGCACCGCCACGGGCCTTTTGTTCCAGTTCCGCAAGGGTCAGGACATTCTTGCGTTTCAGCGGACCAAGGTAATCATCCAGCGGATGCCCTGACAGGTAAAAGCCCACCGCCTGATGTTCCTGTGCCAGCCGTTCGGTGGGCAGCCAGTCTTCGGGCATGGGCAGGCGCGGTGCGGGCAGGTCTTCGCCGCTGTCCCCGAACAGACCGCCCTGTGCGCTGTTCTTTTGTTCGTGGGTAGAGGCGGAATAGGCCACCAGCGCATCAACACTTTCAAGGCATTTGCGCCGGTTTGCATCCAGTTGATCAAACGCGCCCGAACGCGCCAGCATTTCCATCGGACGTTTACCGACCCGTTTCAGATCAACCCGCCGTGCCAGATCGAAGAGATCCTGAAACGGACCGTCCGCCAACCGCGCGTCCACGATCAGTTTCATCGCCTCGCCGCCAACGTTTTTCAACGCGCCCAGCGCATAATGGATCTTACCTTCGGACACGGAAAATGTCGCCAGCGACTGGTTCACACAGGGGGGCACCACGTCGATTTTCAGACGGCGCTTGGTTTCCTCGATAAAAACGCCAAGCTTGTCGGTCAGATGAATATCGCAGTTCATGACAGCGGCCATGAATTCTACCGGATGGTTCGCCTTTAGCCAGCCGGTCTGGTAGGACACCACCGCATAGGCCGCCGCGTGGGATTTGTTGAACCCGTAGTTGGCGAATTTATCCAGAAGGTTCCAGACCTCCATCGCCTTCTTCTTGTCCACACCGTTCTTGGCCGCCCCTTCAAGGAATTTGGGCCGCTCGGCGTCCATCGCTTCCTGAATTTTCTTACCCATCGCACGGCGCAGCAAATCCGCGCCCCCGAGGGAATATCCCGCCATTTCCTGCGCGATCTGCATCACCTGTTCCTGATAGACGATGATACCTTGGGTTTCATCAAGGATGTGGTCGATTGAGGGATGCAGTTTGTCCCGTTCCGAGATGCCGTTCTTCACCTCGCAGAATTTGGGGATGTTTTCCATCGGGCCGGGCCGGTAGAGCGCCACAAGCGCGATAATGTCTTCGATACAGTCCGGTTTCATGCGCCGCAGCGCATCCATCATGCCGCTGGATTCCACCTGAAACACCGCAACCGTGCGCGCATCCGCATACAGTTTGTAGGTCTTCTCATCATCAAGCGGGATCGCCCCGATGTCCCCTTCAGCCCCTTCGGGCGGTTCATAAAGCTGGGTGCCATCCGGCCCGATGTGCAGCGGCCGCCCCTGCCCTTCGATCAGGTCCATCGCGTTCTGGATCACGGTCAGGGTTTTCAGACCCAGAAAGTCGAATTTGACCAGACCGGCCTGTTCCACCCATTTCATGTTGAACTGGGTCGCAGGCATGTCAGAGCGCGGGTCCTGATAAAGCGGCACGAGTTCGTCCAGCGGACGATCCCCGATCACCACACCCGCCGCGTGGGTCGAAGCGTTACGCAACAGCCCCTCGACCTGTTGGGCATAGGTCAGCATCCGGTCTACGACCTGTTCGGCCTTAGCCTCTTCGCGCAGACGCGGTTCATCGGCCAGTGCCTTTTCAATGGAAACGGGTTTCACCCCTTCCACCGGGATCAGTTTTGACAGCCGGTCCACCTGTCCGTAAGGCATCTGCAACACACGCCCGATGTCGCGCACCGCCGCCTTGGACAGAAGCGCACCGAATGTGATGATCTGGCCCACTTTGTCACGGCCGTATTTTTGCTGCACATAGCGGATCACCTCTTCACGGCGGTCCATGCAGAAGTCGATGTCAAAGTCGGGCATGGACACACGTTCGGGGTTCAGGAACCGTTCGAACAGCAACGAATAGCGCAGCGGATCAAGGTCCGTCACCGTCAGGGCATAAGCCACAAGGCTACCCGCACCGGACCCCCGCCCCGGCCCGACCGGAATATTGTTGTCCTTTGCCCATTTGATGAAGTCCGCAACGATCAGAAAGTAGCCGGGAAAGCCCATACCCTCAATGATGTCGAGTTCAAAGTCGAGCCGCTTCTGGTAATCCTCAACGCTGGCTGCATGGGGGATGACGGCAAGACGGGCCTGCAAGCCCTCATTGGCCTGCCGGCGGAGTTCCTCCACCTCGTCATCGGCAAATTTCGGCAGGATCGGATCACGGGTTGTCGCGCGAAAGCCGCAGCGCTTGGCAATTTCGATGGTATTTTCGATCGCCTCTGGCACGTCTGCAAACAGTTTGGCCATTTCATCCGGCGTCTTGAAATAATGCTCCGGTGTCAGTCGGCGACGGGGTTCCTGCTGGTCCACATAGGCCCCGTCCGCAATGCAGATCAGCGCATCATGGGCGTCGTACATCTCGGCCTTGGGAAAATAGACGTCATTGGTCGCAACCAGCGGCAGGTCCATCGCATAGGCGGTTTGTACGAAAAAAGGTTCGGTCGCCAGTTCCGCAGGAGTACCCTTCGCACCGTTTTCGGGATGGCGCTGCAATTCCACGTACAGGCGGTTCGGGAACATCCCCGCCAGACGGGTTAGCAGCGATTTCGCCGCATCCACCTGCGCATCCTGCACCAGTTGACCCACCGGCCCGAGCGCCCCGCCCGTCAGACAGATCAATCCTTCGGCGTGGCGGGTCAACTCGTCCAACGTGATATGGGGAAGCTGGTCGCCGCTCTCGAGAAACGCGCAAGAGTTCAGCTTCATCAGGTTGAGATAACCAGTTTCGTTCTGTGCCAGCAGGACAATGGGACGGGGCGCGGGTGTTTTGCCGCCCAATTGTGCCGCTGCTGCATAGGCCAGATCCATTTGACAGCCCACAATCGGCTGGATACCCGCCTTGGCCGCCGTTTCGGAAAATTCCAGCGCGGCAAACAGGTTGCCGCTATCGGTGACAGCCACCGCCGGCATACCGGCTTTGGCGCACATATCGGGCAGTTTCTTAACCTGAATCGCCCCTTCCAGAAGGGAATAGGCAGAGTGCAGTCGAAGGTGGATGAATCGGGGAGGTGTGCTCATTCCGACACCCTATCGCAGCTTGCAAAGGGGCGAAAGCCGTAGCACAATGCCCTCAGAAAAAAACAAGAGCCGAGCAGCCGATGACCTGTCTATTCACCAAGATTTATGGCGAGCGTAATACAGGTGCCACCTACCTGTCCAAACTGGTAAACAAGAACTTCGCAACCGACCTGTTACGCGGTGATTTCGGCGTGGACAAACGGGTCATGCGGCTGGTGTTGCAGCAGTATAAACCCAAACTGCGCCCGGCAGAGGCAAACCGGCTGCAGGACAAATACCACGAACGGATTCTTTATTCCGATTTTGGCCTGAAACACGCCGCTCCGCCCGTCGATGTGATCCGCGCCGCGCCCCATGCGCAGGACACTTTGTTCCTGCTGATTACAAAACATCCCGTGTTCTTCCTGTCCTCCTTGCACAACCGACCGGAAAACCCGCTTTGGTCCGCAGACGACATGGCCTTCGACCAGTTCCTGACCACACCATGGCCCCTGTCAGAACGGGACAATCTGGGGGAAAAGCCGCTTGAAAGCCCGATCGAACTCTGGAACCGGAAGATGCGCGGCTATGTGGATCTGATGGAAACCGCCGAAAACGTAATTCACATCCGCTACGAAGACCTGCTGTCGGATTTCAACGAAACCCTGAACCGGATCGCGGAATACATTCCCGCAACCTCCAACGGCTACACAAATGTCCGCCGCTCCATCAAAGCATCGGATAATTTGCGGTTCGAAGATTACGCCCGCCGCTACAAATACCACAAATTGAAAGCGGATTACAAAAAGCGCGATCTGGAATTTATCTACCGTAAAGTGGATGCAGATGTGATGGCTGCGCTTGATTACCGGACAGTTTTGTAGCGCATTCGCACAGTTTTTTAGCAGTTTGTGTTTTGCCGCCAAAACCCTGACAGACTTTCAACGTTTCGTATAAAATCACTCGCAAACCTTTGATAAACGGTTTAATTACGCGGTTCGAAAGGTGTAAGCCACCGGCAACGGCGACGCTCCGGCAAGAAAAATCTTGCTATGTAAAGGGAGAGTTGTTCTGCTGGTCAAAGAAGTTGCACCAGTGATTTTTGGCACAGCGCAAAGCTGCTGGTGCCAGCAACAGAGAGGCTAGCGAAATTTCAACATGAAGGTCGAATTTCTTCTGAACGGGGCACCGGTCCAGTTGGACCAGACGCAACCTACCCGCACCCTGCTGGAGTATTTGCGTGAAACCCGCGGTCTGAGCGGTACAAAGGAAGGCTGCAACGAGGGCGATTGCGGGGCTTGTACCGTTATGGTTTCTGATGGTGACGGCGCAAAGGCACTGAACGCCTGCATTCTGTTCCTGCCCCAGTTGCACGGTAAGTCCATTCGCACAGTCGAAGGGCTGAACGGACCGGACGGAGAAATGCATCCCGTGCAGAAGAAAATGGTAGACCTGCACGGATCGCAATGCGGTTACTGCACGCCGGGCTTTATCATGTCGATGGCAACAGCCCATCAGAACGGCGAAACCGATCACGACGACCTGCTGGCGGGCAACCTGTGCCGCTGCACCGGATATGCCCCGATCATCCGCGCTGCCGAAGCGGCTGAGTCTGAACAGAAACCGGACTGGCTGCAACAGGACACCGTTCCCCTGACGGAAACACTCCGGACGCTGAAATCCGATGATGCTTTCGTGCCGCGCACCTCGGACGAACTGGCCGATTGGTACGTCGAACACCCTGAAGCTACGCTGGTTGGCGGGGCAACAGATGTGGGGCTTTGGGTCAACAAGGATTTGCGCGACATCACCCCCGTCGCCTTTGTCGGCCAGATCGAAGACCTCCAAGGGGTAGAGGAAAACGACCACGGCATCGCCATCGGTGCGGCGGTGACGCTGAACACCCTTCGCGCAGCGGTAGCAGAGCGCTATCCGAGCTTTGCCGAACTGATCCGCCGCTACGGGTCCAATCAAGTGCGCAATGCCGCCACCATCGGGGGCAATGTGGCCAATGGCTCCCCCATCGGGGACGGGCCGCCTGCCCTGATCGCGCTGGATGCGCGGGTGCATCTGCGCAAAGGCGATGACTTCCGTGATATGGCGATAGAGGACTTCTTCATCGACTATGGCAAACAGGACCGCCACCCCGGAGAGTTCATCTGTGGCATCACCATCCCGAACGCTCCGAACGGGTTGAAATGCTACAAGATTTCCAAACGCTTCGATCAGGATATTTCCGCCCTGTGCGGCTGTTTCAACATCACCGTGACCAACGGCAAGGTAGCCACCGCTCGGATCGCCTTTGGTGGAATGGCGGCGACGCCCAAACGGGCAAAAGCGGTGGAAAACGCCCTGATCGGTAAGCCCTGGACCCAAGGCACCGTGACCAAGGCGATGAAGAAATTTGCGCAGGATTACCAGCCGATCAGCGATATGCGGGCCTCTGCCAGCTACCGCGCCACCACGGCCAAGAACCTGTTGCAACGATATTTTGACGAAGACAACGGGCTTGCAACTTCGGTTCTGGAGGTTACGGCATGAGCGTTGCAAAACCCAATCCCCATGATGCAGGCAATCTGCATGTCACCGGCGCTGCCCATTATGTGGATGATATTCCGACTCCGGCCAACTGCCTTCATCTGGCCTTCGGTTTAAGTGAAATTGCCCACGGTGACTTGATCTCGATGGATCTGGACGCCGTGCGCGCCGCTGACGGGGTGGTTGATGTGCTGACCGCCGCCGATCTGCCCGGTGACAATGATGTATCCCCTTCAAACCACGACGAACCGCTGCTGGCTGACGGCACCATCCATTTCCTCGGCCAGCCTCTGTTTCTGGTGGTCGCGACATCACATATGGCGGCACGCAAGGCGGCCCGTCTGGGCAAGATAGAAACCCGCAAGAAACCCGCGATCCTAAGCATCGAGGACGCGATCAAGGCCGGCACCAAATTCGAGGAGCCCTTACAGTTCCTGAAAGGCGATCCTGACAGCGCTATAGAGCAGGCGGAACACAAGATCAGCGGCTCGATCAATATCGGCGGGCAGGAGCATTTCTACCTTGAAGGTCAGGCGGCGTTAAGCCTGCCACAGGACAACGGTGATATGGTGGTGCATTCCTCCACCCAACACCCGAGCGAAATCCAGCATAAGGTGGCTGCTGCGCTGAACCTGCCGTTCCATTCGGTGCGGGTGGAAATCCGGCGCATGGGCGGCGGTTTTGGCGGCAAGGAAAGTCAGGGCAACGCTCTGGCCTGCGCTACGGCGGTTGTCGCCGCAAAAACCGGATGCCCTGTCAAAATGCGCTATGACCGCGACGACGATATGGTGGTGACCGGCAAGCGGCACGAATTTCGTATCGACTATACCGTTGGCTTTAACGGCGCAGGTCAGATCGAAGGGGTGGAGTTCACCCAATACTGTCGCTGTGGCTGGGCGCAGGACTTGTCGCTGCCTGTGGCGGACCGCGCCATGTTGCACGCGGATAACGCCTATCACCTGCCGAATGCGCGGATCGTGTCGCACAGGTTGAAAACCAACACCGTATCCAACACCGCCTTTCGCGGTTTTGGCGGGCCCCAAGGGGTGGTCGGGATTGAACGGGTGATCGACCATATTGCCCATACGCTTGACGTGGACGCGACCTATATCCGCACGGCAAACTTCTATGCTCCGATGGCGCAGGATGCCGGACAGACCACGCCCTATCACATGGAAGTGCGCGACAGCGTGATGGATCAGATCGCGATTGAACTGCTGGAATCCGCCGAATATTCCAAACGGCGCGAACAGGTGAAATGGTTCAACCATGAAAACCTGCGCCTGAAACGGGGACTGGCGATGACGCCGGTAAAATTCGGCATCAGCTTTACGCTGACCCACCTCAATCAGGCCGGTGCTCTGGTGCATGTCTATTCCGATGGTTCCATCCATATGAACCACGGCGGCACGGAAATGGGTCAGGGCTTGTTTACCAAAGTGGCCCAAGTCGCGGCGAGCCGGTTCGGACAGCCTCTGTCTGCCGTAAAAATCACCGCGACGGATACAGGCAAAGTGCCCAACACCTCTGCGACTGCGGCCTCTAGCGGGTCGGACCTGAACGGTATGGCGGTCAAGGCGGCCTGTGATACAATCGTTGAACGCCTGACGGATTTTGCCGCCGGACACTGGCAAACCCCGAAGGATCAAATCCGGTTCGAGGACGGGGCCGTGACAATCGGTGCACAGGTTGTGCCCTTTGCCGAAGTCGTCTCTCTCGCCTATCAGAACCGGATTTCCCTGTCCGCCACCGGTTTTTACGCCACGCCCGGGATTGAGTGGGACCGTTTTGCCGGACGGGGCACACCCTTCTTCTACTTCGCTTATGGCGCTGCTGTGACCGAGGTCGTGATCGACACGTTGACCGGCGAAAACCGTATTCTGCGCACCGACATCCTGCATGATGTGGGCAAATCGCTTAATCCGGTCATAGATCTCGGCCAGATCGAAGGGGGCTATGTGCAGGGCGCGGGCTGGCTGACGACCGAGGAACTGGTTTGGGACGACAAGGGCGCGTTGCGCACCCATGCGCCAAGCACCTATAAAATCCCCGCCTGTTCGGATCGCCCCGATGTGTTCAACGTCGCGCTGTGGAACAAGGGTGAAAATGTCAGCGACACCATCTATAAATCCAAAGCCGTGGGCGAACCGCCCCTGATGCTGGGAATTTCGGCGTTTCTCGCACTTTCCGATGCGGTTGCGGCCTGTGGTGACGGATCGACCTATCCCGATCTGCAAGCCCCCGCCACTGCAGAGGAAGTCTTGCGCGCAGTCATGGCACAAAGAGGCCAGTCGTGGGACTGAACCTCCCTGCCCTCCGCGCTGCTGCAACCGCCCACGGGCGTGTGGTGCGGATCGTGATCGCAGAGCATAAGGGATCAACCCCGCGGGAAACCGGAACGTCGATGCTGGTCTGGCCCACGGGGCAAAGCGGTACAATCGGCGGCGGCGCACTGGAGTTGCAGGCGGTGGAACAAGCGCGACGGATCAGCGAAGCGACTGTGCTGAAAATGCCGCTTGGTCCCGCGCTTGGGCAATGCTGCGGCGGCGCGGTGACCCTAGTGCTGGAGCCCTTCACGCCGGAGACCTTGCCCCAAGAGCGAGAGTTCTACACGCGTCCCATCGGCACCCCTGCTGACAAACCTCTTGCCATGCGCCGCGCTGAAAAAGCGCTGCGTGGCGGCGGGCAGGCAGCGGCACTGTTATGGCAACAGGGCTGGTTGATGGAACCGCTGGAACAGCCTGCCACCCCGCTGTGGATTTACGGTGCAGGGCATGTCGGTCGCGCACTGGTCGATACGCTGGAAGGGCTGCCCTTTGACATCACATGGGTGGACACGGCACGAAACCGCTTTCCCGAAACAATCCCCGATCACGCCAGCCCACTCGTGGCAACCAATCCGGCGGATGCAGTGAAACACGCGCCAGCGGATGCGCATCATCTTGTGCTGACCTATTCCCACGCCCTTGATCTTGACCTGTGCCACGCGATCCTGTCCCATCCGCACCGCACGCTTGGACTGATCGGATCGGCGACCAAACGCAGGCGGTTTGGCGCTAGACTGGCAGAGCTCGGTCACACAACTGCACAAATAGAAGGCATTATCTGTCCGATCGGGCGGCGCGAACTGGGCAAGGCCCCCAAGGCCATTGCAATCGGCGTAGCCGGCGAATTATTAACTTTTGACGCGGTACATGCCGCACAACAAGAGGCCACCGCATGACCCCACTGTTGCACCTGTCCGGTCTGACCAAAGCCTATCCGGGCGTTGTTGCCAATGATAACGTCGGCTTTGAGATCGCCCCCGGAGAGGTTCATGCCCTGCTTGGGGAAAACGGCGCGGGCAAATCCACGCTGGTGAAAATGATCTATGGTCTGGTCCGCCCTGACAGCGGTGAAATGCGGCTCCACGGACAGGTTTTCGCCCCGCACGAACCGCGCGAGGCACGGGCGTCAGGCGTGGCGATGGTGTTCCAGCATTTTTCCCTGTTCGAAGCGCTGAGCGTGGCAGAGAACATCGCCCTTGGCATGGATGATGCGCCGGAAACCGATGCGCTCAGCGACGAAATCCGCAGCGTTTCCAAAAAATACGGCCTGACTCTTGATCCCGACCGGATGGTGGGTGATCTGTCCGCAGGCGAACGCCAGCGGGTTGAAATCGTGCGCTGCCTTTTGCAGAACCCCAAGCTGCTGGTGATGGATGAACCCACTTCGGTTCTGACACCGCAGGAAGTGGACGTATTGTTCGAGACCCTGCGCCGCTTGCGTGATGAGGGCACGTCGATCCTTTATATCTCGCACAAACTGGAAGAAATCCGCACCATTTGTGATAACGCGACCATCCTGCGTCTGGGCAAGGTGGTTGGCACCTGTGTACCTGCCGAAGAAACCTCTCGCACGATGGCGGAAATGATGGTGGGAACCGAACTGAAATCCCCGACCAAACGCCCCTATAAACCCGGCCGCGTGCTGCTGGATGTGAAAAACCTGCAACTGCCGTCCAAAGACCCGTTCGGCACCTCCCTGCGCGATGTCAGCTTCTCGCTCCACGCGGGTGAGGTTCTGGGCGTGGCGGGAGTGGCGGGCAACGGGCAGGACGAATTACTGCTGGCCCTGTCGGGCGAAGAACTGACCGAAGACGCCGCCATTACGCTCAAAGGTATCGCAATCGGCAGCAAGGGACCGAACCACCGCCGCCTGCAAGGTCTGCTGGCCGCACCGGAAGAGAGGCTCGGCCATGCGGCGGCGCCCGATATGTCCCTGACGGAAAATGCCTTGCTGACCGGGCACGCCCGCCAGCGGCTGACCAACAAGGGCTTTGTCAAATGGCAGGCGACCGAGAATTTCGCCCGCGCCATTATCCAGAGATTCGACGTGCGCACACCCGGCGCAAGCCATGCGGCCAAGTCCCTTTCGGGGGGCAACCTGCAAAAATTTGTGATCGGGCGCGAAATCATGCAACGCCCCGATGTTCTGGTGGTGAACCAGCCCACATGGGGCGTTGATGCCTCGGCAGCGGCTTTCATCCGTGAAGCCTTGCTGGAACTGGCCGAACAGGGTGCAGGCGTTCTGGTGATCAGTCAGGATCTGGACGAGTTGATGGAAATATCCGACACATTTGCAGTGCTTGCCGAAGGGCGGCTGTCCCGCGTGCGATCCGCATCCGGTGTCACAATCGAAGAAATCGGCCTGTTGATGGGCGGAACGGAGGTTGACCATGCTGCGGCTTGAAGCACGTCCCGAACCCTCCCGCGCAATGGTGATGCTCACCCCTATCATTGCGGTTATTGCCACGATGATTGCAGGCGGCATCCTGTTTGCCTTTCTTGGCAACAACCCGTTTACCGCGATCCGGATCATCTTCTGGGACCCGCTGTTTAACGATATGGTGGCGAGCTATACCCGCCCGCAACTGCTGGTGAAGGCTGCGCCACTGATCCTGATGGCGATTGGCCTGTCTTTTGGCTTTCGCGCCAATGTCTGGAATATCGGCGCAGAGGGCCAGTTCATTATGGGCGCGGTCATTGGTGGCGGCACGGCACTGGCGCTTTATCCACTGGAAAGCCCTTTGGTGTTTCCCCTGATCATTATCATGGGCGGACTAGGCGGGTTTTTATGGGCGATGATCCCCGCGATCCTGAAGATCCGCTTTAATGCGAACGAAATCCTTGTTTCCCTGATGCTGGTCTATGTGGCCGCACAATTTCTGGCAGCGATGGTCACGGGGCCGATGAAATCCCCTGTGGGCATGGGGTTTCCGGTGTCGCGCAATTTCAACGAATACCAGTCCGCCTTTAATGCCGAACTTTTGTCCAACACCGGATTGCACTTTGGTGTGCTGGTGATGATGGCTGTGGTGATTGTGGGCTATATCTTCCTGACCCGCCATATCTTCGGCTTCCAGATCCGCGTTTCGGGCCAGTCTGCACGGGCATCCAAATTCGCAGGGGTCAATCCCCATACCACGGTGGCGCTCTGTCTGGGGATATCAGGTGCGCTGGCTGGTCTGGCCGGTTTGTTCGAGGTCACCGGACCTGCGGGCAAACTGTCCACAAATTTCCCGCTCGGCTATGGGTTCACCGCGATTATCGTGGCGTTTCTGGGGCGTTTGCATCCCATTGGCATCCTGCTGGCGGGGCTGTTGATGGCGCTGACCTATATCGGCGGAGAACTGGCCCAGTTCCAGATGTCCATTCCGGCGGCAGCTATTCAGGTGTTTCAGGGCATGTTGCTGTTCTTCCTGCTGGGCGTCGATATTCTGGTGAATTTCCGCCTGCGCTGGGATTCTAAATCCAAGGAGGCCCACTGATGGACCTGTCCTCTATTTCGCCCGTCACACTGATTGTCAGCCTGATGGCAGCCTCGACCCCGATCCTGCTCGCCGCTCTGGGAGAGCTGGTGGTAGAGAAATCCGGCGTCCTGAACCTTGGCGTTGAGGGGATGATGATTATTGGCGCGGTTTGCGGGTTTATCGCGGCCGTAACCACAGGCTCTCCGTGGCTTGGCTTCCTGTTCGGGGCAATCTGCGGTGCCGCGGTTTCGATGATCTTTGCCGTGCTGACCCAATATCTGATGGCCAATCAGGTGGCGACGGGACTGGGGCTGACGATGTTCGGGCTCGGGCTCGCGTCCCTGCTGGGGCACAGCTACACGGGCATCAACCCGCCAGCTTTTTCTCAAATCCATATTCCGGTTCTCAGCGATCTGCCTGTCGTGGGGCGTATTGTTTTCGGCCATGATCCGATGATCTATTTCTCTTTGGCGCTGACCTTTGCCATCTGGTATTTCCTGACCCGAACACGGGGCGGGCTGGTGCTGCGCGCTGTGGGCGAAAGCCACGACGCTGCCCATGCGCTTGGTTACAAGGTTATCCGCATCCGAATGCTGGCCATCGCCTTTGGTGGCGCCTGTGCCGGTCTGGGCGGGGCCTATCTGTCACTGGTGCGCGTGCCACAATGGGCCGAAGGAATGACAGCAGGTGCGGGCTGGATCGCGCTGGCCATCGTCGTTTTCGCAAGCTGGAAACCCGGGCGGGCCATTATCGGCGCCTATCTGTTTGGCGGCGTCACCGTGCTGCAACTGAACCTTCAGGCCGCAGGTCTGGCGATTTCGCCCGCCTATCTGTCCATGACGCCTTACCTTGCAACCATCATCGTGCTGGTTATCATGGCATCCGACAAAAAGCGTCAGTCCCTGAATGCGCCTGCATCTCTGGGCAAGACTTTCTTTGCATCCACATAACAAAACCGCCGCCTATCGCGCGGCACCGAAGACAACCGACCTTAAGACCAACAAGGAGAATGACCCTTATGAACCTCATTAAAACACTGCTCGCAGGTGCTGCAGTCGCTACCGGCCTTGCCGGAGCGGCCATTGCACAGGACAAGCTGAAAATCGGCTTTATCTACATCGGCCCTCCCGGTGATATGGGCTGGACCTATGAACACGATCAGGGCCGCAAGGCGATCGAAGAAGCTCTGGGTGACAAAGTCGAAACCACCTATGTGGAAAACGTGCCGGAATCTGCAGATTCCGAACGGGTGATGACGCAAATGGCCCTGTCCGGCCACAAGCTGATCTTCGCAACATCCTTTAACTACATGGATCACGTGATGAACGTGGCGAAGAAGTTTCCGGACGTGAAGTTCGAACACGCCACAGGCTTCAAACGGGCCGACAACGTATCCACATACTCCGCACGTTTCTACGAAGGCCGCGCGGTTATCGGCCACATCGCCGGACACATGACCAAAACCAACACAATCGGTTACATCGCGTCCTATCCGATCCCGGAAGTGATCCGCGGCATCAACTCTGCCTATCTGGCTGCCAAAGCGGTGAACCCCGAAGTGAAATTCAAAGTCGTCTGGGCCTACACATGGTTTGATCCGGGCAAAGAGGCCGATGCGGCAAACGCGCTGATCGAACAGGGCGCGGATGTGATCATGCAGCACACAGATTCCACCGCTCCGATGTCAGAAATGAAGAAACACGAAGGCATCATCGGCTTTGGTCAGGCGTCCGACATGGGGCAGTTCGCACCTAAACCACGTGTCAGCTCCATTATCGACAACTGGGCTCCTTACTATGTGGCACGGGCACAGGCGATGCTGGACGGTACTTGGGAAAGCACTGACACCTGGCATGGTATCAAGGAAGGCATGGTAGAAATCGGTGAAATGACCGAAGCCGTCCCTGCCGAAGTCCGTGCATCTGCACAGGAACTGGCGGAAAAGCTGGCTTCCGGTGAAGTTCACGCCTTTACAGGCCCAATCAACAAACAGGACGGTTCCGCCTGGCTGGCCGAAGGTGAAACAGCCGACGACGGTACACTGGCAGGCATGGATTTCTATGTCGAAGGTATCGAGGCAGAGATCCCGAACTAAGCCCCTGTTTACGATTTGCGAAAGGCCCGTGCATCCGCGCGGGCCTTTTCGTTTACATCCCCTGAACTTCCGGATTAACCTGCGCGCAAATCCCATTGTGTGAAAGTTTTCCCATGTCCGAATTTACCGCCCTCAACGGCGCGCCTGCCTCCCCCTTCTGTTTTGGCACCATGCAATTCGGGGGCGGCTCTGACGAAGCCGAAAGCGAAGCCGTATTCAAAACCTGCCGCGACGCCGGCATCAATTTCTTTGACAGCGCTTGGGTTTATACCGACGGGGCCTCTGAAACGATCTTAGGCAAACTGGCCAAGGCAGAGCGTGACTCCCTGATCCTGACCAGCAAGGGCGGGTATATCGGCCCGTCGAGCCGCGAAAACCTGACCACACAACTGGACGAGAGTCTGCGCCGGATGCAGACGGACTATGTGGACATCTATTTCATTCACCGCTTTGACGATGACACGCCCTTGGAAGAAACCTTCGACACACTCGCCGCGATGCAACAGGCGGGGCGCATCCGTTATATCGGCGTGTCGAACTATGCCGCATGGCAGGTGATGAAGGCGCAAGGGATCGCCGCGGCTGCGGGAACAAAGATCGACGTGATCCAGCCGATGTATAACCTCGTAAAACGTCAGGCAGAAGTGGAGCTGCTGCCCATGTGCCTGTCCGAAGGCATCAAGGTCACACCCTATTCCCCGCTGGGCGGCGGCTTGCTGACAGGGAAATACGCCAAAGGACAAAAGACAGACGGGCGTTTGTCCAAGGACGACCGCTATGCGGCCCGCTACGGGCTGGAACAAATGCATCAGACAGCAGAAGAACTTGTGGCGCTGGCAGCTGACAAGGGCGTTGATCCGGCAGTATTGGCGGTGGGCTTTGTTGCTGCACATCCCGCGATCACGGCGCCGATCATCTCGGCGCGCACGGTTGAGCAACTGCGCCCTTCTCTCGCAGCCATGACAGCCCCGCTAAGCGCGGCAGACTACGCCAAGATTTCGGCCCTCTCCCCGAAACCGGCCCCTGCTACGGACCGGCTGGAGGAAGCCTGAACGTCAGAAGACATCCCGCCGCCAGCCGCGGAATATCCACAGCGCGATCAGGATCAGGAAAGCCGAAGCGATAAACGGCGCCCCCGGAAAGTAAAATGCGGTGCCCTCGCGGGTGAACCAACTGAACAGCCCCGTCATCACCAGCGGTGCGATGATGGATGCCATCGCCCGCACGCTGCTGACCACGCCCTGCAATTCACCCTGCGCATCATCGGGCACGGCGCGGCTCATGATGCCTTGCATGGCCGGACCGGCCAACATGCCGAGCGCACTGACCGGCAACAGGGCGAAAATCACCCAAGTGGCCGGCGCAAGGGCAATTCCCACAAAGGCCAGCATTTCCATCGTCAGCCCCAAAAGGGCGGTGCCATATTCCCCCAGCCTTGGAATTGCCAACCGGATCAGCAGCCCCTGACTAAGCGCCATCATCACCCCGAACGCGCCGAGCGATACGCCCACCAGCCACGGCTCCCAGCCGAATTTGCCGATGGTGTAAAAGGCCCAGACCACCGGATAGACGACAAAGGCGATTTCCTGAAAGAACAGCACGATCATCATTCGCCCCTGCCCCGGTATCGCCGCAACAGACCGGAAGGCCCCGTGGGGCAGCGCGCGGCGCCATTCAAAAGCGCGGCGGTTGCGCTCGGTGACGGTCTCGGGCAGGACGAAATAGCCGAACACAGCATTCGTCCCGGCCATCACAGCCGCGAGATAAAACGGCGCGCGGGGGCCGAATTCGGCCATCAGCCCGCCCAGCATCGGGCCGAGAATAAACCCGATCCCGAAGGCCGCCCCCATTAGCCCGAAATTCGCAGCTTTCTCTTCGGGCTTTGACACATCCGCGATCACAGCGCCTGCGGTAGAATGGTTTGCCGCTGTTATCCCGCCAAGCACGCGCGCCAGAAACAGCAGCCACAGCGCATGGGCAAGCCCCATGATCACATAGTCGACTGCCATGACTGTCATAGACACCAACAGCACCTTGCGCCGTCCGAACCGGTCCGACAGGTTGCCAACCAGAGGGCCGAACAGGAATTGCATCGCGGCAAAAACGGTGGACAGAATACCTCCCCAGATCGCGGCATTGGCCAGCGTGCTGCCCCCGAGATCCAGCAGCAGCGAAGGCATCACAGGCATAATCAACCCGATCCCGATTGCATCAATCACGACTGTGATCAGGATGAAGTGAATGGCTCTGTTCTGTGTCATGAAAGAAAAATTCCGAAAAGGCGTCGGAATGTTCTAGAACACCCCTCGCGAGGTGACAACAAAATAGGCACTTATCAGATAAATGCCGCGCCGTAAGGCGCGGCGATCCGGTCAGTCCGAGGCCCCACCGGTAAAGCCGTTCGGCTTGTCATAACTGCAAGGCGCTTCCTGCATTTCCAGATGCAACCCCTTGCCTGTCCAAGGATGGGCGCGGGCAAGATCTTCATCAAATTCGATCCCCAATCCCGGAGCAGTCGGCGCAAGAATGAAACCGTCCTCCCAAGTGATCGAATGTTTGATCAGGTCCATATGGAACGCCCCGCCGGTCTGGATGGTCTCGGCCATCAGCAGGTTCGGGATATTCGCCGCCAGCTGGATGTTCGCGGCCCATTCCACAGGTCCGGCGTAAAGATGCGGGGCGACTTGGGCGTTATAAACTTCGGCAATGGCTGCAATCTTCTTGGTTTCAAGGATGCCCCCCGAACGGCCGAGGGCGGGTTGCAGGATGCTGGCTGCCCCGCTGCGCAGGACAGGGGCGAACTCCGCCTTGGTGGTCAGACGCTCGCCCGTGGCCACAGGGATGCGCACCGCCTGTGCGACGCGGGCCATTTCCTCCACACAATCCGGTGGCACAGGCTCTTCGAACCACAACGGAGAATAGGGTTCCAGCGCCTGCCCCAGCCGGATCGCACCCGCTGTGGAAAACTGGCCGTGGGTACCGAACAATAAATCCGCCCTGTCCCCGACAGCCGCGCGGATTTCCTTACAAAAGGCAACCGACTGCGCAATATCCCCCATCGCAGGCATATGCCCGCCCCGCAGGGTGTAAGGTCCGGCAGGATCGAACTTTACCGCCGTGAAACCGAGCGACACCATTTCAGCCGCAGATTCCGCTGCCGCACTGGGATCAGACCAAAAACTGTTCTGGTCGTGATGTTCCATCGGGTAAAGATAGGTGTAAGAGCGGATACGCTCGTTCATCACTCCACCCATCAGCGCATAGGCCGGTCGGTCACGGGCCTTGCCAAGAATGTCCCAACAGGCAATTTCCATCCCCGAAAACGCGCCGATCGTCGTCGGATCGGGGCGCTGGGTGAAGCCGCTGGAATAGACGCGGCGGAACATCATCTCGATATTCTCGGGGTTCTCCCCTTCCATATGCCGCTCGAAAACGTCGCGGATCACCGCGCACATGGCATCCGGCCCGACAGAGGCAGCGTAGACCTCGCCATAGCCGACGATCCCGTTGTCCGTGGTCAGTTTCACAAAGATAAAATAGCGCCCGCCCCAACCTGGAGGCGGATTCCCTACGACGAAGATTTCGAGATCGGTTAACTTCATTTCTACATAGTCCCCGTTGTTTTGCGCCACACTGGACCGCGCCGTCACAGGATTCCAGCCTGTTTGCGTGAATTTTAGCGCTATTTGCGTCTGCAATTCTCGGCTGGGCCAAAACCACCCTTTCACTTTTGTGCCGAACCGCCTAAGCCACGGCCAAGCACCGATAGCAGGAAACCGCCAAAGTGACGAAAAACACACCTATCTCCGATCTCGCCTCCCGTTTACGCGGGAATACCTATTTCTCCCGCAGTCGGGAGTTGAACCTTCCCCAGACCCGCACGGACATCCTGTCCGGTCTGACGGTCGCACTGGCCCTTGTTCCCGAAGCGGTGGCCTTTGCCTTTGTCGCCGGAGTCGAGCCGCTGGTCGGCCTTTACGCCGCCTTCATCGTCGGGCTGATCACAGCCGCTTTTGGCGGACGCCCCGGAATGATCTCCGGTGCGACGGGTGCGCTGGCAGTTGTTATGGTCTCTCTCGTGGCGCAACACGGGGTGCAGTATCTGTTTGCAACCGTGGTCCTGATGGGGATCATCCAGATTGCCGCCGGCATCTTCCGGCTGGGCAAGTTTATCCGCATGGTTCCCCATCCGGTGATGCTCGGCTTTGTGAACGGTCTGGCAATCGTGATCTTTCTGGCGCAGATGGAACAGTTCCGCGTGCCGGATGGGGTCGGTGGCCATACGTGGATGTCCGGTTCCACCCTGTGGATCACACTGGCGCTGGTGGCGGCAACCATGGCCATTATTTGGGCCACGCCGCGGCTGACCAAAGCCTTCCCTGCCCCGCTGGCCGCCATCGGCATCGTGGCTGTGGTTGTGATCCTGTTTGACATTCCCGTCCCCCGCGTTGGTGACATGGCTTCTGTCGAAGGCGGCCTGCCCGCTTTTGCCATTCCCGCCGTTCCCTTCACGCTCGAAACGCTCTGGATCATCCTGCCCTATTCGATCATTCTGGCCGCCATCGGCCTGATCGAGAGCCTTTTGACCCTGAACCTTGTGGGCGAGATCACCAACCAGCGTGGCGGTGCATCGCGCGAGTGTCTGGCACAGGGCGCGGCCAATACCGTGACCGGCTTTTTCGGTGGTATGGGGGGCTGTGCGATGATCGGCCAGTCCATGATCAACGTGAATTCCGGCGGGCGCGGACGGCTTTCGGGCATCTCTGCTGCGCTGTTCCTGCTGGCCTTTATCCTTGTCGGTTCGTCCATCATTGAAATGATCCCGCTGGCGGCCCTTGTGGGTGTGATGTTCATGGTGGTGATCGGCACATTTGCATGGCAATCCCTGCGCATTCTGGCCCGCGTGCCCCGCGCAGACGCCTTTGTGATCCTGCTGGTGACAGCCGTTACCGTGGCCGAAGACCTTGCCATCGCCGTTGTGGTGGGCGTGATCGTTTCCGCACTGGTTTATGCATGGAATGCAGCGTCAATGATTTCCGCAACCCACCACGAAAGCAAATCCGAACCGGGTGCGCGTGTCTATGACATCAAAGGGCCGCTGTTCTTCGGCTCTGCCACACGGTTTCAGGAATTGTTCAAACCTGCGGAAGACCCTGACATTGTGATCCTTGATTTCGCAGGCTCCCGCGTGGTGGACCAGTCCGCCCTGCAAGCGATTGAGGCCGTGGCCGAGAAATACGACGCTGCCGGAAAACGCCTGATGCTGCGCCACCTGAGCCGCGACTGCCACCAGTTGCTGACCAAAGCAGGCCAGTTGATGGTGGATACGGACGACGACCCGGATTACCGCCTGAGCGTCGATTACGACGTGCAACTGGGCCGCATCGGCAGCCACTAAGGCGAATCGGACCAACCAATCTAAAAGGCGCGGAGGATCACCCTCCGCGCCTTTTTCATGTGCTGTACCTGCCCCCCCGAACTGCGCTAGGCTTGGCGCGAGAGGAGCATTCCGAATGATCGCCTATGTCACAGTCGGTGCCGATGATATGGCCGCCGCCAAAGAGTTCTACCAAGCCTTCCTGCCCGCCCTTGGCTACACCCTGACGGAAGGCCCAGAAGGTTTAAGCTATGCGCTGCCCGTTCCAACGGGCCAGACGCCGGTTCTGCCGGATTTCTACGTCAAACCCACGTTTGACGGGCGACCCGCCTCCGCCGGAAACGGCACCATGATCGCATTTGAGGCTAAGGCCAATGCAGACGTCCGAACGCTCCATGCTGCCGCGCTAAAGGCAGGTGGAACAGACGAAGGCCAACCCGGCTATCGCGCCGCCTACAGCCCGAATTTTTACGTCTGCTACCTAAGAGACCCCCAAGGCAACAAGCTCGCGCTGTTTTCGAGCAAGGGGGATGGGGTTGAAAGACACGAATAACGAGATGGGTTGCTACTGTATTTCTCTCTAAAACTGGCAAAAGGCCTCAGCGGTCTTGCCAGATTTTTGCCGATCGGAATTCCAGACCTTTACACTATTAGGTTTGAAAACGGTACTTTTACAGAGCTTCCGCGATCATCTACCCTGAGTAGCATTTCACATTGCACTCAATTTTCTTTTAACTTAAGCAATTGTCATCAATGTATTTTCCAACGACCAACTAGAGGACTTAAACTCAAGACTACCAAATCCCTTCAGTTCTTTATCCGCAGTTTCATTCCAACCAACACCCGAGAAATTCATGACAACTTTCACTATTCGCGAAGGCGAAACTTCCGCATTCACCTATTCCTATAATGGCTACAACCCGCTTATCGAAGTGAATTTTGTAGCTGGAACCGCGACATCAGCAGACGGATACGGTGGCTCGCTCACAAGCTCTTCATCTTCAAGCATCAATGGTTACGTTTACGCGTCTAACACTTATTCTTTTGGCGCATACTCTGACAACATCGACGAGCTGGACGAGCAGTTTACGATTGAGATTTATTACAATGGCTATCTCAACGACACCGTTACAGTGATAGTCAAAGACGATCTTGCTTGGCATGGGACATCAGAGAACGACATCTGGTCAGGTGACACAGGAAACGACATATATTTCGGATACGGCGGTGCAGATGTAATCCGCGGACTGAACGGAAATGACAGTCTGAATGGCGGCACGGGGGACGACCGTCTTGTCGGAGGGAAAGGTTCGGACCAGCTTGACGGGGAAAGCGGCAACGACACCCTTGACGGCGGAAAAGGCACAGACGAATTGTCCGCCGGAGCGGGTAATGACATCCTGTTCGGAGGAGGTGGCGCTGACAGATTGTATGGCGGCGACGGTGAGGATAACCTCTCGGGCGACGGCGGCAAGGACGACATCTTCGGCGGGTCAGGCGATGATTCCCTGTCGGGCGGCAATGGCCACGATGCGCTTTACGGGGGGAGCGGCAACGATCTGATCGACGGCGGAAAAGGTCGCGACCTGATCAACGGCGGGGCCGGCAACGACATCCTGACTGGCGGTTCCTCTGCTGACCAGTTCGTGTTTTCCAGCGAATTCGGGCACGACAGAATCACCGATTTTTCAGTCAAAGGTCGCGAAAAAATTGATCTGGCAGAGAGTGCAGACATTCGAAGTTTTAAAGATCTGACGAAGAATTATGCCACTGACACGGAAGAGGGTGTACTCATAGAAATCAACCCTGACTCCTCGCTACTCATTGAAAGCATAGAACTTTCAGATCTTTCATGGCGCGAGTTTACTTTTTAAAAATATTATCGCGCCCTGTATTTCAGGCAGGGCGCGAGAAATAAACGGACGGCTGCCCCCTCCTAAAACACAATTACATTGCGCCGTGATTTACCCGTTTTCGTATCTGCAATCGCCTCGTTGATCCGGTCGAGCGGGTAGCGGTTGGTGATCAACTCGTCGAGCTTCAGACTGCCCTGCCGGTAAAGTTCAATCAGCCACGGGATATCCCGTTTCAGTACGGTGCCGCCCATCAAAGACCCTGTGATCGACTGGCTGAGCGCCGAGAGCACGACGGGTTCATAGCTCGCCATTGCGCCGGAGGGCGGCATTCCGACCATAACCATCTGCCCCCGTGCCGCCAGATAGCGGGGCGCGGTTTCAAAGACCTTGATGGCGCCCACAGTGATAAAGACATAATCCGCCCCGCGCCCGCCGGTCAGATTGCGCACCCGTTTGACCAGCCCGTCAGCCCCTGCATTCAGCGCATGGGTCGCGCCGAACTCCAGCGCTCCGTCCAGTTTCTCGTCTTCCAGATCCAGCGCGATGATGGTGCTCGCCCCCGCAATCCGCGCGCCCTGAATGGTGTTCAGCCCGACACCCCCCGCACCGATCACCACCACAGATGCGCCCGGGCGCACGCCAGCCGTGTTCACCACGGCGCCAAGGCCGGTGATCACACCGCAGGACAACAGGCTGGCCACATCCATCGGGATGTCGTCGGGCAGCGGGGCGATCTGGCTTTGATCCACAACCACCTCTTCCGCGAAAGCGCCTGTCACCAGACCGTGTTCTGCCACATCGCCGTTTTCCAGCCGGATCGGGGATTGCGCCACGCGGTCGGTTCCGGTTTCGCAATTCACCGGATGGCCGTCCGCGCAGGTGGGACAGGTGCCGCAGGATTTGATCAACGTCACAAGCACGGAATCCCCGATGCTGTAACCAGCCACTCCTGTGCCGATTGCCGAAATGCGCCCCGCAGCCTCATGTCCGTAAACAGCGGGCAGATGCCCGCCCCAAGCACCGTCGATATAGGAGATATCCGAATGGCAGATGGCGCAGGCTTCGAGTTTAACCTGTACCTGCCCCGCTTCGGGCGGCAGCAGGGTGATCTCTTCGATGGTCAGATCCTTGCCAAATTCACGACAGACGGCAGCTTTCATGGAAGTAATCCTTTGTGTCAGCTTGAGGGGGATACACCGGGCAGGATGCACAGCATTTCATAGATCAGGTTGGCCGCCACCAGCGCGGTGTTCCCGCTCGGGTCATAGGGGGGCGAGACCTCTACCAGATCGGTGCCCACGATGTTCAGCCCCTTCAACCCGCGGATCAGCTCCACAGCCTGTGGCGGGGTCAAACCGCAGATTTCCGGCGTGCCGGTTCCCGGTGCATAGGCCGGATCAAGGCTGTCGATGTCATAGGTGATATAACAAGGCGTATCGCCAATCTTTTCGCGGATGCGTTTCGCCAGAGGTGTCAGGGATTTGTGCCAGATTTCTTCAGCCTGAACCACCGTGAACCCCCAACGCCGCGCCTCGTCAAAATCGTCAGCGGCATAGCCGGTTCCGCGTAGCCCGATCTGAAAGACCTTATCATCCTGTAACAGCCCTTCTTCATGGGCGCGGCGGAACGGGGTGCCGTGGGCGATTTCCTCGCCAAACATATGTTCGTTAATATCCGCATGGGCATCCACATGCACCAGCGCCACCGGCCCGTGTTTTTTGGCAATCGCCCGCAGCACCGGCAGGCTGAGCGTGTGATCTCCGCCAAGGGTCATCGGGATCACATCATGCTGCAACACATCATCGTAATAGGCGGTGATCCGGCGGACAGTGTCCTTCAGATCAAAAGTATTGATCGCCACGTCGCCCAGATCGGCGCATTGCAGATGTTCAAACGGGGCGGCTTTGGTCCACATATTGTAGGGGCGCAGCATGTTGCTTTCGGCGCGGATTTGCTTGGGACCGAACCGCGTGCCCGACCGCCAGCTTGTGCCGATATCCATCGGGATACCGATAAAACCCACATCCAGCCCCTTCGCCGTTTCCGCCGCAGGCAGGCGCATGAAGGTGCCGGGTCCGGCGAAGCGGGGCATTTCGTTCCCGCCCATAGGTTGGTTGTACATGTCAGGCTCCGAATTTCCGGCGATGAGCCCACAGGCACATCAGTTCCACAGCTACATGGGCACCCGCAATGGCCGTAGCGCCACTTACGTCATATTGTGGCGAGACTTCGACAACATCCATGCCGATCACGTTGATCCCTGCCAGTCCGCGCAGGATCGCTGCGGCCTGTGCGCTCGACAACCCGCCCCAGACAGGCGTGCCGGTTCCCGGTGCAAAAGCAGGATCAAGGGCGTCGATGTCAAAGGTCACATAGGTTTTGTGATCGCCCAGAACCTCTTTGATCCGCGCCACGGTCGCTTCGGGACCGATGCGGTGCACCTCGGGCGCGTCAATGATATTGACGCCAAGCGTGTCCTCATTTGTGGTGCGAATGCCCACCTGTACCGAGCGTTCGGGAATAACCAGCCCCTCTTTCACCGCCTTGTAGAACATGGTGCCGTGGTCGATCCGTTCCGGATCGTCATCGACCCAAGTGTCGCTATGGGCATCAAATTGCAGCAGGGAAACCGGCCCGTGTTTTTCCACATGGGCCTTCAGAATCGGATAGGTCACATAGTGATCGCCACCCAAGGACAGGCAGGCGGTATCGGTCGCCAGAATACCGGCGATATGGGCCTGCAACGCCTTGGGAAATTCCCACGTTTTCGCATGATCAAAAGCTACATCGCCATAATCTGCCACGTTGAATTCCACCAAGGGATCCACATCCCAGCCATAGGGCGCATCGGGGGATTGCAGGGTAGACGCCTCGCGGATGGCGCGGGGGCCAAGGCGCGTGCCGGGACGGTTCGTGACAGCACAATCAAACGGAATGCCCGTCACCGCCAGATCAACCCCTGTCAGATCCTTGCTGTAGGTCCGGCGCAAGAAGGAGGTCACGCCGGCATAGGTTGCTTCAAACCCGTGCCCCTTGTAACCCTGCCGTGTAATACCTTCGTCGATGACTTTTGCTGCGTCTTCCAGTGCCATGATCTGCCTTTCAGTTGTTCGCCCACAGCTTTTGCATAAGGGCCACAAAAGACAAGTCTGCTTTGCACCACAGCAGCAAAATCTCCGTCATCGGAGCAAAGCACTGTGTCTAGTCGTCTGTCGGGAAATCCAGCAGGTTGGCATGGCGCAGGGTGCGCACAGGATAGGCCTCGTCGGATTTAAACCTTTCGAGCGAAAAATCAGGCTCCAGCCGTTTCAACTGCTCCGCCACGATATGCATTTTTTCCCGCTCTCCCGTGTGGGCGAACAAGGCCAGCAAGTGCCGTAGCGGAGGGCGGAAGTTCGGTGCGGCCTTGCGTGCGGATTCCCCAAAGAGGATCGCCTCGTCATAGCGCCCCGAGGCAATACAACTGATGCAATGGAACGTGTCCCACCAGTGGTGAAAACTGGACCGACCAGCCACCGAGGTGGCCTTTTTGGTCAGCGCATAGGCGGCCTCGCTGTCCCCGTCCCACATATTCGCACTGGCAAGGGACACCATGGAAAACGCACCCGACAGGTTCGGGTCGAGCCGCTGCTGCGCCACTGCATTGGCAGCACCAAGATCTGCGAACATCAGAACCTGCACCTGACTGACCAGCGCCTGCACCAGCGGGTTTTCCCCGTCCAGTTCCATCGCCTTGCGGTTCAATTCTTCGATCTGGTCCAGATCCGCCTGCGCATCGCTGCTGAGAAGCTCGGTCAGGCGGATGGTTTTCAGCAGGCTCTGCCACGCCAGAAACAACCCGTTGCGGTCAATATCAAAGGCATTTTCCAAAAGCCGGTCCGCAATATCGAGCCGCCCGGATTCAAAACTTTCCATTTCCCGCACGGCCCGCCGCGCCATGGCGGCAGAGGCCAGTTCGGGACGCTCTGAAGGGAAGGCCTTGCCCATCGCATCCAGTGTTTTTTCGGCAGCCTCAATCGTAATATCAGCCAGCAAATCCTCACTTGCTGCTTGCAATGCGCCACTGTTCACCAGCGCCTTTTGGGTGTGCAGCACCCGTCCGGTTCCCGGGTGGATCAGCCGGATGAAGGCAAGACTCTTGCCGTCTTCCTCGGCCACATGCGCACTGATTTCGATTTCTGCCTCATCCTGATCGGATTCTGCCATACGGACGTTCACCTGCCGCCACGCACGCACTTGTTCGGCAATATTCTGGCCGATCTGATCCGCCAGAACTTCGCTTAGGATGCTTTTGGAGCCTTCCGGACCCTCACTTCTACGGGTGCGCAGGATCAGCCCGTGTTGCCGCGCAGCAAGCGCAACCTTGCGACGCTCGAAGGCATCGCGCACTTCGCCAAGCCATTCTTCAAAGGCGGGGTCGCGGACGCTAAGCCCTTCAAGCAGCTCTCTTGTGTCATCTTTGCGAATTTCAGCGCTGTCCCAGTCCACCACGACTGTACCCACATCCAGACTTGCCGTTGTACGGTCCACCACAAAACAGGATTTATACGCCCCGAGCGCCTTGCGGATCTGGGTCAACTCCTGCCGCAGGCTTTGCCCGGCCTGTTCTGGATCGCGTCCGCTCCACAGCTTTTCTTCCAGAAACCGCCGAGGGCGCGCCTTTCCATCGGTCAGAGCAAGAATCGCCAGCAAGGCGCAGGATTTCGCCCCTTTGGGTGTCAGGTTTTCGCCGTTCGGCCCTGTAATTTGCAGAGGCCCTATAGTTTGAATCGATAAAGGATTGGTCACAACGTCAAAATTCGCCTTTAAGTACTCTCGGACTTGCCCCCATCACAGAGCCTGCATCCAATGGTGGTATCTTAGCAGGTGTTTTGCGAGAATGTGAATTAATCGTGAATATACCCAGCGGCTTGCAGGGATGATTTGACATAAACTCTGTCAATTCATTGAATGAAGCAATTGTTTAAAGGAGTTTGGTTTATGGCGATCTATACACCGCAAGGCCCTCAGGGACCGCAGGGGCCCCAAGGACCACAGGGTCCACAAGGCCCGCAAACACCACAGGGTCCGCAAGGCCCTCAAGGGCCGCAGGGACCGCAGGGTCAGGGCGGCTCCCCTTATCTGAGCACCGGATTGATAACCACGCGGGACGGGACGCAGCGGTTCTGGGATGGCACCCCCAAACGCCCCGTATCCTATCAGACCGGCAACGGCAGCAGCGCCGCACGGCAGTGGCGAACTTTCAAGAAGATGGGCAGCTACCCCAGATCCGCGGCCATTCTGGCAGAGATTATGGGGCTATTGCGCGTCGACAATACCGTTGCCCACAACGAGGCCGGTGTCAGTTTTCAGGATGGCTCCACTCTCACCCCGATTGTAACCCTGACACGTCCGGGTCTGTCCCAGTTCGAGGAACAGCTCTACTACCTGCGCACTGCAGCAGACCTGCGGTTCGACCGTCAGGCGGAAATCCAGTCCCAGATCGGTGATCTGACCCCCTATTTCGGTGCGCTCAGTTACCTGTCCAACGATACCCATAAGTGGACGCTGGAACTCTTGGCGCTGGTGCAGCGGACCTGTCAGGTCTGCGAGATGCGGCTGAAGCAATTATTTGACTGCCCCCGCCCCATTGCCTTTGCGCAAGAGGTCCAGCCGATGATTACTTCACCGGACCACCCCGCATGGCCCAGCGGCCATGCGACCGAAAGTTTCGCTGCCGCGACCTTGATGGCACGGTTAAGCGATCCGAATTTTCAGTCCCCAGTGCAGGCAGTGCAGGACCAGTTGCCTGCCTACCGGCTGTCGGCCCGCATTGCGCTGAACCGCACTGTCGCAGGGGTCCATTTCCCGACCGACAGTGTGGCCGGCGCGACCCTAGGTATCGCGATTGCAGAGTTCATTATCAACTATTGCAGTCAGGCCGGCAAAACGTCCGCCTACGCGTTCAACGGCGGGGCATTTCGGGGGGACTTCAACCTGTCGCTTCTCGGGGAAACCATGCCCGGCAGCAATGATCCCACCATCACCCGCACCGAGATTTCCCTGCCAACCGCGGGGCGGGAAAACCTGTTGTCCAAACTCTGGGATGCTGCTGCGGCTGAATGGGGCTGAAGAAGCGTAGCACACGCAATAAATTAAGGGCGGTACCCGTCATCAAGACGGGGCCGCAACCCGACCTCCCCTGACACCGCAAGCGGACCAAGCTGGTCCAGCTCGTATTCAGGCTCAAAGGACCAGTCGAGCGCGCCAAGGGCTGCCATTTCCCGTTCCGCATTGACCGCAGGCGGATTCCACGGCCCGATATCCGCCCCGCTCGCAAACAACAGGGCCAACTGCCGCGTAATCTGCGGCGCCGCGACCGATGTGCCGGACATCACAGTTGCACTGCCACTCAGCGTGCCGCTCGCCAGCACGCCGCGCAGCGTCCAGCTACTGTCCCCGATAGCGGATACATTAGGTTCTTTAGCCGACAAAGGGCCCCCCGTAGCCGAATAAGGCGCTGCAAATCCGGTATCACACAAAGCGGCCCCCACAGTGTAAACCTGCTCGGGCATACCAGCGGAGAGCCAGCCGGATTCCGTGCCGATCCTTGTAACCGGCCCATCCGCCTTCGGGGCATAGGGCGTTTTGCGCGGCGGTTTCCAGACCCAAAGCGCATTGTCATCCAGATAGGACTGACGCGCCAGCGCTTGAAATCCCAAGGGGCGGTCGTCCCGCTGGACTTCCAGCCGCACGGTTTGCGCCGGTGCGCCGGTGCCGAGCGTTATCCGCCACGGCCCGCTCGGCGCGAGCGGTTTGCCCGTTTCGAAACAGGCCGTCGGCGCGATCGCCAGCAGGTAGTATCCAGCCGTTTGCCCGCCGCCCTCCAGTGCCTGTGGTCCGATTGCATAGATTCGCGCAACCGCAGGAGCCGAACCGCGGGCCAGCGAAACGCTGTGACCGGCAGGAATGCTTCCTAACGAGAGCGGTTGTGACAGCAAGCTATCGATCCCGAGCGTCAGTTCCGCCGGATCATCTGGGCGCAGTTCCACAAAACTCGGCGTATAATCCTCTGACTGCACCCGCAACGTCACCGACTGCGGAGTCTCTGGCTCCAGATCGATAGACCCGATCTGCCGCGTCAACCCGTCATTCCCGAAGGCATACACCACCCGCATCGGACTGCCGGTTCGGGTCTCTCGACGGTAAACCTCGGCTGCGATCTGGCGTTCGATCAGACTGGTCCCATCCTTTGATCCAGCCAAAACCCCCAGTGAAATATTCACCACCAGCGGTCGATGTTGGCCTTCCACCAGCAACCTGTCCGCCTGCCAGATAATCCAGCGCAGGGCGCGCACCACATAGGGCTGCAATTTCGCACCTGATGTATCCTCGACCGCTTGCGGCGGCAGTTGTGTGGCCAGCATCGGACATGCGCCCAGTCCCTCCGGTTCCACCTGCGGATCGGCACCCGCTGCAATATCCGTAACTATCGTGCCGTGGGTGCTGGCCAGTTCGGATCCGCCCCCCGCCGTAATGCCGTGCCAGACCGGACTGATCTGCCGGTCGTACAGCGCCTTGTTCATTGCGCTGTATTCCGCGGCCTCTTCCAGCCTGCTTCCTTTGGTCAGAACAGTATCAATCTCCTCCCCACTCAGAACCCGACCACAGGATATGGAGCAGTGTCCGTTGTCTTCGGTGATCTGATCTTCACACTGTAACCAGACGGCCGCCAGCCGCGTCTTGCGCTGATGCGCCGGTCCGGTTGTGAACCGCGCGTTCAGATAACCGATGGCATCATCAATCACCGCTAAAACCGGCGCAGGGCGTGGGACCCCGCCCGCCGGAGCAGGTGCGGAGGGCACCGGCGGGCGCGCCGCACCATTGGGAAGCGGTTGCAGCCATTTGCCATAATCCGCTGCGAAATCACCGGGTGTTTTTAAAACATGCAAGAACAGATCGGGTGCATCGCCTTCGATCGGGGAATGATCCAACAGGCGGTCGAGATATTCCCGCTCCACCCCGTCCATCAGAAAATCCGCACCCTGCCCCGCATTATCAAGCTTGCGCTTCAGCCATCGAAGAGTCTTGTCCAGCGTCGCGGGCCGGCCCGTCGGCTTGACCCGCACCAGCAGGGGCCGGTAGCTTAGCGCACCGCCGGCGGGGGGCTGGTACACATGATCAAACCAGTCAAGGTATCCGTCTACGACAGGTGTTGCTTGCGGCGTGCTCCAGCTGAAATCCATCCCGATACGTCCCTAAAATACAAATTCCGTAAATGTTTATAAATATCAGACGGCAGAACCGGCATTTGTGTCAAACACAAGTTGCCTGCCGGTTCCCTATTAACGGATTATTCACACCCGCGCTCTCGGGCTTAAATTGCCCGCGGGATAATCACGGAAAAACGGCTGCCGACACCAACAGTGCTGTCGATCTGCAGACGCGCACGGTGGCGCATCAGGATGTGTTTCACAATGGCCAGCCCCAATCCGGTGCCACCCTTGTCACGGGACCGCCCCTTGTCTATCCGGTAAAACCGCTCTGTCAGCCGCGCAATATGTTCCGGTGCGATTCCCTCGCCCTGATCGCTAACCGTTACGCGCACCATGTCCGGTTCCACCTTATCCACACAGGCCTCGATAGACACAACCGCCCCGTTACGAGAGTATTTTGCAGCGTTTTCGATTAGGTTTGCAAACACCTGTGTCAACTCGTCCGCGACCCCGATCACCTCGGGCAGGTCGGCAGGAATATCCAGTGTCACAGTTGTCTTTTCCCGATCCAGTATCGGTTCAAGCGATGCGCTCAACCGGTCCAGAATTGGCCGTAAATTCACAACCGTTGTGGGCGCGTATTTTTCTTCGGACTGCAATTTCGACAAAGACAGAAGGTCATCAATCAGCCGTGCCATGCGTGCTGCTTCTTTCTCCATCAGATATAAAAACCGGTCCGAGGCTTCCGCATCTGATCTTGCAGGGCCTTGAAGAGTCTCGATAAATCCATAGAGCGCGGTTAACGGAGAGCGCAATTCGTGGCTGACGTTCGCCACAAAATCCGACCGCATCTGCTCGGCTTCCTGAATATGGCTGACATCCTCGAAACTCACCACCACCAGTGCGTCGGTGCGACTCGCGTCCGGATCAACCCGCACGGCTGTCATGGAAAAGGTCGTTGGCACAACCAGTTGCAGACGCACGTCCACTTTGGCCTGCCCGCCTTCGTCGATTGTATCCTCAACCGCGCGGATGCATCTCTTGTTTGGCACATAATGGGCCAGCTTGCGCCCTTTCGTACCTGTCCCGAACAGGCTCACTGCAGATTCGTTGCGGAACACGATGGTCTGGTTGCTGTCCACCACAAATACTGCGACGCCCAAAGCGTCAAGAATGGCTCTAATGCCTGCGTCCAACATGTCCTGTCTCCTTTGCGCTCTCAATGCCGCATCCATGCGTCAGGCTCAACGCATTACCTTCCGAAACGCGCGAATCCGGTACAGCCATGCAAAAAGCACATATCGGCTTTAACGGATTGTGCGTTGTCCAAACGCCTTCCAGCTCCCATTTAAGCCACAACAGTATGACAGGCTCCTGACATGGAGTGAAAGGAATGAACATGGCTTATATTACCGACACAAAATCAACCGTTGGCGGCACAATCTGGTCCGCCCTGCAAACCGCCGGCTCCGCTGTTCTGCGCTTCTTTGAAGACATGACACTTGCCGCGTCCCGCGTTGAAATCATCAATGCAATGCTGGACATGGACGAAGAAACCCTGCGCAGCCGCTACAACATTTCGCGGGACCAGATCGTTTCTTACGTTTTCCGCGACAAACTGGTCCCCTGATTTAACGCTGTCAGGCCCACAAACCGTCAGACTTGAGACCGGCTAAGGTCTCATCCAGAGATTTCACCGCCCGCTCGAACAGAAGGTCGATATTTGCCTCAGTCATGATCAGCGGCGGTGAAATAATCATTGTATCCCCCACATGACGCATGACCAGACCGTTGGCGAAACACCGTTCGCGACAACGCAGACCGACCGTGCCCTTATCAGCTTTGAACGGCGCACGATTGGCCTTGTCCGGTGACAGTTCAAGCGCCCCCATCATACCGATAATACGCGCCTCCCCGACCATCGGGTGATCGCTGATCTCGCGCCATTTTTGCGCAAGATAGGGCGCGGCCGTATCGCGCACATGTTCAATCACCTTTTCCTCTTCCAGAAGGCGCAAATTCTCCAGTGCCACTGCACAGGCCACCGGATGTCCGGAATAGGTGTAGCCGTGGTTGAATTCGTCCGAGCTGATCACCTCGGCGACTTCGTCACTCAGAATGGAACCGCCAATCGGCTGGTAGCCGCTCGACAGACCCTTGGCGATTGTCATGATGTCGGGACGGATCCCCAATGTTTGTGACCCAAACCAGTTGCCGGTCCGCCCGAAACCGCAAATCACCTCATCCGCGATCAGCAGGATGTTGCGCTCGTCACAGATCCGCTGGATTTCCGGCCAATAGGTTTCCGGCGGAATGATCACAGCGCCCGCACCTTGAATCGGCTCTGCGATAAAGGCCGCAACCTTGTCTTCCCCGATCCGGTCAATCTCTGCCTCCAGCGCGCGGGCGCGGGCCAAGCCGAATTCCGCAGGGTCCATATCCCCGCCTTCGCCGTACCAGTAAGGCTGGTCGATATGGGTGATGTCAGGGATCGGCATCCCGCCCTGCGCGTGCATGCCCGCCATCCCGCCAAGCGACCCGCTGCCCATAGACGACCCGTGATAGGCGTTCTTGCGGCTGATGATGGTTTTCTTCTCCGGTTTGCCCTTCAGCGCCCAGTAATGACGCACCAGACGGATGTTGGTGTCATTGGCTTCAGAGCCTGATCCGGCAAAGAACACATGGTTCAGATCACCCGGCGCCAGTTCGGCGATACGCGCGGACAAAGCCACAACAGGAGGATGAGTAGTCTGGAAAAACGTATTATAATAAGGCAGTTGCTCCATTTGCGCGGCAGCGGCTTCGGCCAGTTCCTTGCGCCCGTAGCCCAGATTGACACACCACAGGCCAGCCATCCCGTCCAGGATCTCAACCCCGTCGCTATCGGTCAGCATGACACCATCCGCCCGCGTGATGACCCGCGCACCTTTCTGCGACAGTTCCGCACCGTGGGTAAAAGGATGAATGTGATGGGCCGCATCCAACCGCTGCAAGTCAGCCGTTGGCAAGTGGTTGTCGATCCGTTTCATATTCACTCCTTAAAGACTTTACCGGCGATTTTCCGCGACGTTAGCCCGACCATTCAAAACCCGTCAATCGCATTCGACAATGGCTTCCAAAAGTCGGACAAAACCGCGCAACACAACTTTCTTCTGGCCCGAAAATATCCCCGCCGGAGGCTCCCTGCGGCGCAAAGCACCCCAGGCTTCAGGTTTTTACAGCTGCCGCTGGTGGCGTTTTCGCGCGACGGGACAGCACCCATTCACGGTAGGAAATGAAGCTAACCGAGCAGATGATCAAACCACCGCCAAGCAGGACAAAAATATCCACCGCTTCCCCGAAGACCACCAGCCCCAAGATAGTGGCCCAGATCAACTGAAGAAACGTGACGGGCTGGGTCACGGCCAAAGGCGCTGCCTTTAGCGCTTTGGTCATGGTGAAATGGGCCGTAGTAGCCAAGGCCCCCACCAGCGCAAGCCACAACACCTCTGTCACGCTTGGTGTTTTCCAGACAGCGATTGCAAAGGGTGCAATGCCGATGGTCACAAAAACACTCAGCATCCCGACCACCAGCGACGGGCCTGCCTGCGCGGTCAACCGCTTGGCGACCAGATAGGATACGGCAAACATCGGCGCGGACAGGACCTGCGCCATCTGACCGGAGTTGATCTCCTGAATACCCGGGCGCAAGATAATCATCGCACCGATAAAGGCGATCACAATCGCCGCTATCCGCCGCAGGGCCAGCTTCTCACCCAGAAAGACCGCAGCACCGATTGCAATGTAAATCGGGGCAAGATACCCGATCGCTGTGACCTCGGCGATCGGAATACGCGCCATTGCATAAAACCACAGGATCACGCCGATCGCATGGCAAAATCCGCGTAGCGCAAAAGTGCCAACCAATCGTTTGTCCAACTGGCGCAGCCAACCGGTTCCCATAAACGGCAGGATGAACAACACACCGAACAGATAGCGGATGAAGGCGGCTTCCGCGGCTGGTACGCTGGAACCGACGTAGCGCACAATACCCGTCACGCCGACAAACAGAACACCCGTCAAAAGCATCCAGCCGATGCCCACCCACGGGCGCCCGTAATTCATATCCGACGTATCCGAAGCCATTGAAATCACCTGTACAAGAGTCGCCACAACCAACCCCAGATAGCGGGAAGGTGCAAGGGCGGCTTACAGATGTTCCGTAGCGGCTGTCGTCATGACAGATGCGTCCTACGCCTGTGCTTTCAGGAAGTCCCGCAATAAGGACGTAAAGACTTCGGGCTTCTCGACACAAGGCAGATGTCCGGCTCCACGAATGATCTGGAAGCTGGAGCCGCCTATCAGTTCTGCCGTTTCGCGCACCATATCGGGCGGCGTAGAGCCATCCTTGTCACCGACAACGGCCAGCACCGGCAGGCTGAGGCGCGCAGTGCTTTCCAACAAATCCGTATCGCGAATGGCCGCACACACACGGGCGTACCCCTGTGCAGTGGTCCGCACCAGCATATTGCGCCACATCGGAAAGTCCGGGTGGCTGTGGAATTCCGGCGCGAACCAGCGTTCCAATATCCCGTCCGCCATGGACCCAAGCCCGTCTGCCTGCACTTTGGCGATCCGCTCGTTCCACATATCGTCGTTTCCGATGCGCGCAGCCGTATCCGCCAGCACCATGGTGCGCACCAGATCGGGGCGCTCCGCTGCAAGGCCCTGCGCGATCAACCCGCCCACCGAAAGGCCAACCACTGCCGCTCCGGATATGCCGAAGTGATCCATCAGTGCGGCCAAATCGCTGACCAGTTCGCCCATTGACCAACCGTCCTCCGGATCATCGGACAATCCGTGTCCCCGTTTGTCGTACCGCAGCACCCGAAAGTCCTGCGACAGGTCGGCAACCACCGCGTCCCATATCCGGAAGTCCGTACCAAGCGAGTTGGAAAATACCACGACGGGAGCATCCGACGGGCCTTCAATCTGACAATGTAACGCTGCGTTGTTAACCTCTACGATCCTTGAAACCATGCCACTGCGTCCTCTTCCCTGTTGAATTCTGTCGAACACATCTTTCATAAAGACCCCGATAAAACAACATTCAAGGATATGCGAACATGACCAGCCTTTCGAATAAATCAGCCATCGTCACCGGTGGTGCTTCGGGCCTTGGCGCGGCAGTTGCAACCCATCTGGCAAGTCTGGGTGCCAAAGTGTGCCTGTTTGACATGAACCCTGATGCCGCCATGGCGACCGCCGCCAAAATCGGTGCATCCTGGCAGCAAGTGGATGTTTCGGATGCAGACAGTGTCGCCGAAGGGTTTGAGGCAGCACGGGGCGCGCAAGGTCAGGAAAGCATTCTGGTGAACTGTGCCGGCATCGGTCCGGCTGCCAAAACCGTGTCCAAAGGGGCGCCCCATGATCCGGCGCTGTTTGCCAAAGTGATCGGGGTTAACCTGCTCGGGTCTTTCTATTGCGCCTCCCACGCGGCCGCTGGCATGGTCCAGTCCGATCCGTCAGCTCCCGACGGAGAGCGCGGCGTTATCATCAACACCGCTTCGGTGGCGGCCTATGAAGGTCAGGTCGGCCAAGTGGCCTATGCCGCGTCCAAAGGGGGAATCGTGGGTATGACACTGCCAATGGCCCGCGATCTGGCCGATAAAGGCGTGCGGATTGCCACGATCGCGCCGGGCCTGTTCAAAACACCGCTGCTGGAGGGCTTGCCTCAGGAAGTTCAGGACAGTCTGGGTGCGCAGGTGCCTTTCCCGTCCCGTCTTGGAGACCCAAAGGAATTTGCCGCGTTGGTTGCGCACATAGTGGACAACCCGATGCTCAATGGTGAGGTGATCCGTCTGGACGGCGCGATCCGCATGGCGCCCCGTTAACACGTAACGGCAATTCCGGAGCGGGCGTGTATCAGGCCGCCCGTTCCTCTGCCAGATAAGCCGCAAGATCCGCGAAGACCTGCTCGCACTCCTGCGCTTTTTCTTCAAGCTTCTTGACCTTGAGACGATCCCCCTGCTGGCGGTACTGCTCTGCAAGAGCCAGACTGGTCCGGCGGATTTCAACAATGGACACACAGGTCGACCAGTCTTCCGAAGTGGGGGAAACCCCCGCCTTCTGAAAGGCCGCATCGAAGATTTCTTTGAATACTGTCATTTCGATCCGCTCTGCTTCCGTGTCCACCAAAGGCCCTCCATCCCTTTGCCTGTATTTAAGCTAAACAGCAAAAATGGCCAATTAACGGCAGAAATTAATAATTCCTTAACTTTTCATAGGGCTAGCAAAAAATGACATATCGGGGCGCGCACCCCCAGAGTTGTCAGCGCTAAAAACCACTCTCCCAAATGGTTTCTTTTGGCGCAACTTGATCCGCCGGGACAATGTCGCACGGACTGCTGACAGCGAATGCACTGGGCGCAAGTTACCTGCCGGAAGAACGGGGGCAACACAAAAAAGCAGAAAATCAGATGGATAGCACGTCACCCGAGGCGGGTTGTGATGCAAAAGTGGCGATCCCATCAGGACTCGAACCTGAAACCCTCTGCTTAGAAGGCAGATGCTCTATCCAGTTGAGCTATGGGACCGCTATGGGCCTTCTGGCTAAAAATTGTGGGCTTTGCAAGCCCTTCAATGGGTCCAGACAGCGCGCCGGTTTGTGGCAAAGTTGTCACCATAACCGCCACTGCGCACATTTTGCTTGCGGTTTTTCGGATCGACAATTGTGTAAGGGATCCCATTGGAGGAGGCGTAGTCGACTGCGGCATCCTTGCTGTCGAACATCAAACGGATTTGGCTGTTCATGTCACTGGAGCTTGTCCAGCCCATAAGTGGATCAATCTGGCGGGGCTCTTGCGGGCTGAATTCCAGAACCCAGTTTTTGGTTTTCGCCTGACCAGATGTCATGGCATTGCGTGCAGGTTGATAAATTCGTGCCAGCATGGGTATCCTCAACTCTCCCGTTTTGGGGTGATCTAGCGCATTATGAGCACTGACAAAAGGTAAAATACACCGCTCTGCGCTGCATTTCGCATCATTATTCAGCCGTATGATAGCGCGGCACACGGGGTTTGCACATATTTTTTAACGCGGCAGGGTTACACAAAAGGCCGCGCCGCCCATGGCTGACCCCGCAACGGCAATTTCACCGCCCAGCCTGCGCACGATCTTGCGCACCATCGGCAGACCGATTCCCGCGACCCTGCCCTCCTGTTCTGCACTATCCAAAGTCGTGAACAGGGTAAAAATTTTCTCTCGGTGTTCCTCTGCGATACCAGGCCCGTTGTCTTCAACCGAAATTTCAACCGTATGGTTCTTCTGCACGAGCCGTATCTTCAGGCTGGGATCTTTGGAGGCGCCATGTTTGACCGCATTCGATATAAGATTGCGCAGGACAATGGTCAGTTTCGCCTTGTCGACACGGATTTTATCACTGCCCTCGATTATGACCGGCAGATGGGGTGGCGCGTCCATTTCTACGATCGAACGCACCAGAAAACGCAGGTCCACCGTTTCCACCCGATCAGCGAGCGCACTGGTCCGCATCAGGCCGAGCGTGGCCTCCACCATAGCGTCAACACGCAATGTCCGCTCGCGGATGAGTTCCAGATCATCGCGGCTTTCCGCACCCAACCGTCCGTCATTCCCGTTACAATCGGTGATCACTTCCTGCACAAGAAACGCAATCTGTTTAAGTGGGGAGCGGATATCATGGGTGGCAATACGCGCCATATCCTCCAGATCATCTGCGTAATTATGCGCTGCAACCAGTTCGCGTGCGCGGCGGCGGCGGTCAGCGACAAGAAAGACAATCACCAGCGCCACTGAAACCAGAAATGCTGTTACCAGCAGAACGATTGCCCCGATAAACGTTGCGGTCCGCTGTGCCTGAATGGTCGCGCGGGCGATCAGTTCCTCTCTTGCAGCGGTGGCCACCTGCTGGATATTCATAAATGCGGAACTGTCATCAATGCGCACCAAAGGGTCTATCTGCGCCGGAGAGAGACCTTGATCGTGCAAGCTTTCGACCCGATCAATAGCGACAGAATACTGGGTGATAACACGACGTGTCGCTTGAAAACCGGAAGCCATGTCGAGGTGTTCTACCAGTCTGGACAACCCGTCCAGTTCTGCGAGTAGACGATCAACGTTCTTGCGCGCGGCATCGCGGTAGCCGGTTTCATCCGGTCGCAGAAGGTAGTTCTTAAAGTTGTGTATTAATCCCCCGTATCCCAACTCCCTTTCGAATTTCAACATCCGCGCTGCGAGTTCGGAGGCCAGATCCCGCTCCACCCGCGGCGACACCCAATTGGTGAATGTCAACAACGCCAGGGCTGTAATGCCCAACACTGCTCCGGCGGCCATAAAACCGAGCCTGTTAAAATATCTGCCTATCAATTCCATACATCGCCCCGGCGATTGCTCGGCTACAGGCTAAAAGCAATAGATTACCAAAAAGTGTACAGACACCGGAAACCGGTTCCGGCCAGTCGCATTTATATTCAGGGGAATTGGTAGGTGGCTATCGATCGGACGCAGGGAGCGAGGGGTGGGTGGGTGATATGCACCCGATCGATAGCCGGTCTTGCTGCTTGCAAGAACATTCAGGCATCTATTCGCCCGAATTGCAATCGCAAATATCCCAAAAGGTTGCATCTTGTGCAAATTAACAACTCTGAATTGCGCTTGGCGCCTTACTCTTTACTGCCCGATTTCCGGATATTTGTCGTTTAGGCCGGGACGGGTCCGGCCAACCCCACTATTAAAATCAATGGTAAAAAAATGGTTAACTTCATTAACAAATTTCCGCTTCGTCCTGACAGAAAATGTCACCAGAGTCCCGTTCACAAGACAGGGGGAATGGTGAAAGCCGGTAAAATCCCTTATTCAAACCTTGAACGGGAACAAAAGACGATCATTTAGTGACGTCAAAGGAGTCTCCATGAGTGAAATGCAAATGCCTCTGACCACGCCGGTCCCACAACATCGCGGGAAGCTTGAGGGCGGGCGCAAAATCGTGATGCACACGGAATTCAGCCCTGCCGGAGACCAGCCGACAGCCATTCGCGAATTGGTTGCCGGTGTGCGAGATGGTGAGCAAAATCAGGTTTTGCTGGGGGCAACCGGCACAGGTAAGACCTTTACAATGGCGAAAGTCATTGAGGAAACCCAGCGCCCTGCCATTATTCTGGCCCCGAACAAGACTCTCGCCGCGCAGTTGTACGGAGAGTTTAAATCATTTTTTCCGGAAAACGCCGTAGAGTATTTCGTCAGTTTCTACGATTATTACCAGCCAGAAGCCTATGTTGCGCGGTCGGACACTTATATTGAAAAAGAAAGCCAGATAAACGAACAGATCGACCGGATGCGCCACTCTGCCACCCGTGCGCTGATGGAGCGGGACGATGTGATCATCGTCGCTTCGGTGTCCTGTATCTATGGTATCGGGTCGGTCGAAACCTACACCGCCATGACGCTCGATCTGATTACCGGACAGGATTACGACCAGCGGTCCGTTATGGCAGATCTTGTTGCGCAACAATACAAGCGCAATGACAACGCCTTTACGCGTGGCTCTTTCCGCGTGCGTGGCGACAGTCTGGAAATCTGGCCTGCCCACCTGGAAGATCGCGGTTGGCGGCTGTCTTTCTTCGGGGAAGAGCTGGAGAGTATTGTTGAATTCGACACGCTTACCGGAGAAAAACACACCAGTCTGGACAAGGTACGCGTCTACGCCAACAGCCACTATGTGACCCCGCGTCCGACAATGAATCAGGCGATCAAAAAGATTAAGGAAGAACTGAAGATCAGGCTCAAACAGCTGGAAGACGAAGGCAAACTGCTAGAGGCCCAGCGTCTGGAACAACGCACGAATTTCGATCTTGAAATGTTAGAGGCAACCGGCGTGTGCAACGGGATTGAAAACTATTCCCGCTACCTGACGGGCCGCGCTCCGGGGGAACCGCCCCCTACACTGTTTGAATATATTCCTGACAACGCCATTGTTTTCGCAGATGAATCCCATGTTTCCGTTCCCCAGATCGGCGGCATGTACAAAGGCGACTATCGGCGCAAGTTCACCCTTGCCGAACACGGTTTCCGCCTGCCCTCCTGCATGGACAACAGGCCGCTGAAGTTCGAGGAATGGGATGCAATGCGGCCGCAATCGGTATTTGTTTCCGCCACTCCCCAGAAATGGGAACTGGAACAATCCGGTGGTGTCTTTGCCGAACAGATCATTCGCCCCACAGGCTTGCTTGATCCGCCGGTAGAAATTCGCCCTGTAGAGACACAAGTGGACGATTTGCTGGATGAAGTGCGCAAGGTCGCACAGGATGACGGGCGCGTGTTGGTCACGACCCTGACAAAGCGCATGGCCGAAGACCTGACCGAATATATGCACGAACAGGGTATCCGCGTGCGCTATATGCACTCGGACATCGACACGTTGGAACGCATTGAAATCCTCAGAGACCTGCGGCTTGGGACGTTTGATGTCCTGATCGGGATCAACTTGCTGCGGGAAGGTCTGGACATCCCCGAGTGTCGGCTTGTGGCAATTTTGGACGCCGACAAAGAAGGTTTTCTGCGCTCGGAAACCTCTCTCGTGCAGACGATCGGGCGGGCCGCGCGGAATGCCGAAGGCCGTGTGATTATGTACGCTGACAGGATCACCGGTTCGATGGAGCGCGCACTTGGCGAGACGAACCGGCGCCGCGAAAAGCAACATGCCTACAATCTGAAGCACGGGATCACACCGGAAACCGTCAAAAAGAACGTAGAAGATGTGCTGTCCGGCCTTTACGAGGGCGATACCGATATGTCGCGCGTAACTGCGAAAATCGACAAGCCTATGGTCGGTGCAAACCTTCAGGCGCATTTGGACGGGTTGCGCAAGGATATGCTGAAGGCGGCAGAAAACCTTGAATTTGAAGAGGCAGCCCGATTGCGCGACGAGGTGAAGCGCCTTGAAGCGGTCGAACTGGCGGTGGCAGACGATCCCCTTGCCCGCCAATCAGCGGTGGAAGCTGCATCTGAAGCCGCGCAGAAATCCAGAGGCCGCTCTACCGCAGGCAAGGCCGGAACGCGGGTCTACAAAGGCAAAAGCCAGAAACGTAAATTCTAGGCGCGATAAACACCTTGCCCGTCCCGAGGATCAGGACGGGCAAGGCTTTCAGCCGACCAAGGCGCCGGTTTAAATGGTGTCGTCGCAACGCACGGTCGCACGCACGGTCCCTTTTGCTGCTTCCGACCAATTGATATCAAAGCTTTTTCCATCCGTACCGACGCTGCCCTCACAGTAAGGCTGTGTATAAATTTTAGAGCCGGATGCATCGAGGATGGGACCATCGGGAACCAGCGCCGTTACATAGCGCGCCTGCCCGTCAAAAGGCATATGCTGGTTCAGACTGGTTCGCCAACTGTCGTCAGCTGTACCACGGCTGACCTCTACAGTGACGGGGTTCATAAAGGGCGCATCCACATTGTTAAATGTATTTCCCTCTACAGTGATGTTGCGGAATTTGCTGCTATCCAAACCGGCAATGGCATCATCGACCATTTCAACCCGCTGCAGAGACGGCCCGTTGAAGGCTTTGAAAACATTCCCACTGATGTTCAACCCGTTGATGAAATGGCCGGTGCCATGGGGTTTCAGCGAAAGCCACCGGAACCACGCCGCTGCACCCGAGGCGGTAAAATGGTTGCCTGTAACTGTAAGTCCGCCAAAGGAAAATCCGCTGGTAATACTGGGGGTGGCATCATGTTCATTGGTCCAGTCGATAAATGCGTTATCAACATAATTTCCGACAATTGTCATTTTCGGGTGGTTGCTGGTTATAACAACCCCCGCAGAGCGGATATTTCCGCCAGTGGCATCGTCCTGAAAGAAATGATTGCCGGACACAATTGCACCTGACCCGCCGATTATAGCCCAATGCAAGAACCGGAGCGCCCTGTTATGGCGCAGCTTCAGATCGTTGCTGTTACAATTAAACCCGATACTTACACGGTCAGACACGGCCAGTGGTTGTTCATTCGACAGCCACTGGTTGCGATCCAGCATCATCCCCGCACAGCCGCGCCCTGCAGAGGTGAGACCGCGATCTTTGGGTGAGGTGAAGAAGCAATCTTTCACGTGGAAAATCAAACCCGTATCCGCAAGGAGAATCCCACTGGAACGCCCATTACATGCGAACTCCAAATTCTCCAGCGTGAACCGTGCCAGATTGCTGAACCCTGAAAAATCCAGCATGTATCTGAACCGCGTAAAGGTGTAGCTCTGGCTCGCGGGGGCATCCCATAATGGATTGGACAGGGTGATCTTTCCAGTCCCTGCATCCACACTTCGCACATAGATTTCCCGCCCGACACCGCTTCCCGTCACCAGAGATCCCGCTTCAACACCCGCCGGACTGGACACGCCAGACAGGGTATACGGATCGTCGGCATCGTAGGTCGCCGTGCGGGTCACCGAAGTGACATCCCATTCCGCACTGGACGCGGCGGATATCCTGCCGTTTCGGATCACCCTGCGAGTGGAATAGGAACTTTTGTTGCCCACCGCCGCCTGCACGTCAATCGGGGCATCAATCTCTACCGACCGCCCTTGCAGATCAAGTGAATCATGGTCGGTAAAATTGAACAGCGCCTGAATGGCTTTCTTCAAAGCCAGCTCTTCATCGCCAAAGGCAGTAAAATATGTGGGGTAGTCGAAATTCTGCAAAAGTTGGAAAAGGGCATCATCAGGCATGGATACAATGCCTTGGAACCGGATTTCTGAAGCAATCGTGATAGAACTGTCCAGATAAAACTCCCCTGCCGGTACAAGAACCGTTCGCCCGTCCGCCGCCGCATCTGCAGCCTCGAAGGCCGCTACGTTGTCAGTCGTGCCATCTCCGATAGCGCCGAAATCCGTCACATCGACCACGTCTATAACAGAGCGGGTGTAAATGCTGCTCACATCTTCGATGATTAGATCGTCGATCCGCACCACGCCATCATTCACGCCCGTCAGATCTATGCCGAAATGCCCGTAGACAGCCTCCTGCCCCCAGACCATGTCAACTCCGCCCCGATTGCCAGAACCAACAATTGCTGAGACTTCAACCACCTCACCATAATTCTGAAGGGCCGTAGAAGGACCGGTTTCCACAACGCCGGACAAATGGGCACCGCCGCTTTTTCCAGCCCATGCTGCAATGCGAACGGATGGCAACGGGCCGCTCACAGCTTTGATACGCGCCCGTATCTGCCAGTAACTTCCGGGCTCCAGCGGCGTTTCGCCTGTGTAGCGCAGGCGCTGCGTCGTGTCGGTTTTCAGCAATTCAAGGCAGCCGCCAAAATCCGCATCCGCCGCAACAAGCGTTGCATTTGCAGCCCCGTCGTAAGTGTCCGTGCCCGGTGTGCCGTCTTCACGCGACCAAACGTCCAGACCGAATTCAAACGCGGGCGGCATCAATTGCAAACCGTCAGTTAGTGCTTTGTTCATCTATTTCCCTCTCAAATCCGGCAAACCGGCAAGGGTGCCCTGCTTGTCACAGGGCGCGCCGACTGCCGTGCAGCAATTCCACCACAAGCAGACTGAGGGTTAACAAAAGGGACTAAACAGGATGTAACGGTTCCGGACGCTGCCTTAAGCCACAATTAACCGGATTTTATACACCCACAGCGGGGGAACGTTCGATGCTGACACCACTGATGTGCCAGCTGCCATCAATTTGCGTCATGGAATAACGGGCGATATAGTACTGGCCCTGATTGTCCATGATCGAAACATATTGCTGAAGGGTTCCGTCTTCTTCCCGCAACTCCTTGAAGATCACTTCTGCAGGACGGTGGACCATCGGGTATCCCCGTTGCACCATAACACCGAACCGTTCAGGCGTGCGGAAAATCTCTTTAATATTCGGGGCTGCAAAGGTGAAGGCTGTCTCGAAATCATCCTTAAGGAAGGAGTCTATCTGGGCCCCGATGACAGCTTCAATATCGCTGTTTTGAGCCTGCGCCGGCGCAAGCCATAAGAAGCCGGCTGTCGCCAGTGTCGCAAAAAAGGTGAAAAACCGCATCTCAGACCTCCCCTAGGATGCCTTAAACCTAGTTCGTTACAAAGCGCGGTCAAACCGCTCTTGATCGCCATCCTGAAACACGCCATCAATACCACAGCCGTCAGAGCCATTCCCTAACATTCAAATAACAGGTCCGCACCATGCCCCAAGACCCGATCCGCCCCACGGATGCTGAAGCGATTACTCTGGCAAAGTCATTGATTCAAAACGCGAATTATGGCGCCCTTGCTTTTCTTGATCCGGAAACCCGTACCCCGACAGTAACACGGGTTGCCATTGGCACGACACCGGACGGCGTCCCGCTGACACTCATTTCGGATTTATCCGCGCACACCAAAGCTTTGCGCGCGGATTCCAACTGCGGCCTGCTCCTCGGAGAACCGAATAGCAAAGGTGATCCTCTCACTCATCCACGAATTTCCGTGCAAGCAGTAGCTTCTTTCGTGGACAGATCCTCACCGGAACACGAAGCCCTGCGCGGGCATTATCTTTCGACCCACCCGAAATCAAAACTCTATATCGATTTCGCCGACTTCAGCTTCGTGACGTTCAAAATCAACTCGGCCGCGCTAAATGGCGGTTTCGGAAAAGCCTATCACCTTACAGCCGCGGATCTGAGCTGACGTTTGGCCTTCTTCTGGCCGAAAGTATCCAAGCTCCGTCCGGCACCACCGGACACAAACCCGACAAAAAGGGCGGTGAATTCGCACTCACCGCCCGATTTCTTACACATTTTAGACAATCAAGCGTTTAGCCCAGCTCCCCCGCCAGCCCAGACTCGATCAACGCGATGGTCTCTTTCACACCGTAAAGGGCGATAAATCCGCCAAAGCGCGGACCTTGCGAAGCCCCCAAAAGGACCTCGTAGATGGCTGTAAACCAGTTGCGCAGCGGCTCGAAACCGTGGTTTTTTCCGACGGCAAAGACAATAGACTGCAAATCATCCGCATCACTATAATCCAGTGTTTCAACCGGCGCATCGCCTTTGCCCATCGCTGCGTTTTTCTTGTCGATCATAGCTTTGGCCACGTCCACATCCCGAAGCGCAGCGGCGAGATCTTCCAGTGCAGCCCGCTCCTGATCGCTTGGAGCACGGAATTTTTTGCTCGGCTTCACAAAATCATGGTAGTAGCGCACCGCAAAACCGGCGGCGGCATCCAGCGTCGGGTTCGCCTCGGGGGAAGCTTCGGGCGCATATTTGTTGATGAAACCCCAAAGTGCATCTTTTGTCTCGGCGCTCGACACAGAAGCCAAGTTCAGCAACATCGCAAAAGGCACCACCATATCGCTTTTCGGCACATCGGCACCGTGGATGTGGAACACCGGATTATTCAGCTGTGCAGCCGCATCCTGTGTTTCATAAGCCCGCAACTGCTGGTGGTATTCGTCAACGGCTTTGGGGATCACATCAAAATGCATCCGCTTGGCGGTTTTCGGCTTCAGATACATGAAGTAGGCCAGCGATTCAGACGAAGCATATGTCAGCCATTCATCTATCGACACGCCGTTGCCCGAAGTCTTGGAAATCTTGCGCCCCTCTTCGTCAAGGAACAGCTCGTAGGTGAAATGCTCCGGCTTGCGCCCGCCAAGAATTTCACAAATACGATCATAAATTGGCGTATTGGTGGAGTGATCCTTGCCATACATTTCAAAATCGACATCCAACGCAGCCCAGCGCGCGCCGAAATCCGGCTTCCACTGCAGCTTCACATTGCCACCCGTGACAGGCAGGGTGATCTCTTTCCCGTCCTCGTCATCAAAAGTGATCGTGCCGTTTTTCCCATCCACATGCTTCATCGGAACGTAAAGCACACGGCCGGTTTCAGGATGGATAGGCAGGAAGATCGAATAGGTTTCCTGACGCTCTTCCCGAAGCGATTTTAGCATCACTTTCATCACATCGTCGTAACGTTCTGCCGCACGCAACAGGATCTCGTCGAATTTGCCCTCACGGTAAAACTCGGTAGAGCTGATGAACTCATATTCGAACCCGAAGGTATCAAGAAAACGGTTCAGCATCGCATTGTTGTGGGCGCCAAAACTTTCATACTTCCCAAACGGATCAGGCACCGAGGTCAGCGGACGCTGAAGGTGCTCGACCAGACTGTCGGGATTGGGCACATTGCCCGGCACCTTGCGCATACCGTCCAGATCGTCGGAAAAACAGATAAGGCGGGTCGGAATATCCGACATCACCTCAAAAGCACGCCGCACCATTGTCGTACGCGCCACTTCGCCAAAAGTACCGATATGCGGCAGGCCGGATGGACCGTAACCTGTTTCAAACAGCACATAACCCTTTTCGGGCGGCGCCTTTTCGTACCGTTTCAAAATCTTGCGGGCTTCCTCGAAGGGCCATGCTTTGGAGCTCAGGGCAAGATTGCGAAGGTCAGACATTTTTATCATCCGGTTTTAAAGGGGTTCGAAGCTCACTCCCTATTGCTCCTGCCCGCTTGCGTCAATATTATCAAACCGATTAACCATTAAAGGGCGAAAGCATGACCCGCACAAACCCGACGGACAGTCTCTGGAACCTTCAAGACGGGCTGGTAGCCATGATGATTGCCACATCTGTCTCGGACGAACTGATCCGCACCGCCGAACTGCTGTCCATCGAACGGATTGTGAATCATCTGCCGATCTTCGGTGTCTATGATGCTGACCGGATTCGCGGAATTTCACAAAGCGTCTTTGACTTGCTCGAAGAAGAAGATGGTCTGGACGCCCTGTTCGGCATGGTACGCGAAGCAATCCCCGAGAGATTCCACGAAACAGCTTATGCGCTGTGTTGCGACGTAGCAGCTTCGGACGGGCATCTTCGCGAAAGCGAACTGCGCTTTCTTGAAGAAATCCGTTATGAACTGAACATTGATCGCTTGCACGGGGCAGCGATTGAACGGGGTGCCCGCGCGCGCCACCTTTCGGAATGATCGGGTGACACCGCTCGATTTTTACTACTGGCCAACGCCAAACGGCTGGAAGGTTTCCATTTGTCTTGAAGAAATGGGCCTTCCTTACACCACCCGAATGCTCAACATCGGATCCGGTGCACAGTTCGAGCCGGAGTTTCTGGCGATCAGCCCGAACAACAGAATGCCGGCTATTGTCGATTACGAAGCCGGCGACAGCCCTGTCCCCGTCTTCGAAAGCGGTGCAATCCTGCTGTATCTTGCGGAGAAGACGGGAAAATTCATCTCCACTGATCCGCTTCAGCGCAAGGAAACCTTGGAGTGGCTGTTCTGGCAAACCGGCAATCAGGGGCCGATGGCAGGCCAACACAGCCATTTTTACAATTACGCACCTGAAAGCGAACGGGACGGCTATGCGGCTGAACGCTACGCCGGTGAATACATGCGCTGTCTTGGTGTACTCGAACGACGTCTTGACGGACGGGACTATATCGTCGGAGAGTATTCAATCGCGGATATGATGTGCTGGCCTTGGGTACTCATCGGCAAGGCAATGGGCTTGTCGCTGGACGATTACCCCAACGTTGTGGCGTGGCGTAGACGAATAAAGGACAGGCCGGCGGTACAAAGAGGTGTCAATCTGGGCAAGGAAAGCCGCCCCAACCGCCCCCATACAGATGCGGAACGCAAAATCCTGTTCGGACAAAAATAATCCGAAAAGGCAAAGTGCCTTACCGGCTCTTTTTGGACCAAATATCCAAATCCGCTATCTCGGGCACGATCAGCCTGCGCAATCCGGCCTGCCTGCTTCGCTTAATCAGCCAAGGCAAAACCTTTAGCCGGTCTCAAACCAGCTTAAACTGTACATCCTCTACGCCCATTCCCTGCCCGCCCGGAACGCGCATCACCTCATGGCCGTCAACAAAGACTGACGCACCGGTTCCATCGGCAAAATCCAGAACCTCCACTTCAAAGTCCGAGAGATCCTGCACACCTTCGTGGCTGTCGATTTCAACACATAAAAGATCTTCCGCCGGATTGAAATCTTCTATGACAGGGGCGTCTTCGACCCATGTATTGGCATATGTTGTGAACCGGTCCGCACCTTCGCCGCCATAAAGCCCGGCTGTGCCATAGGCGTAAAGATCGTCGTCGCCGGCACCACCAAACATAAGATCGGGATCGTCAATGTCGCCGCTCCCAACGGAAACGAGCCGGTCGTCACCCTCTCCTCCGAATACGGTATCGGACTGAATGCCGGTGTCGATCACGTCATCGCCCGCGTCGCCGTAAATTTCCGAACGGCCGTGACCACCGGTGATCCTGTCGGCACCGTCACCGCCATAGATCAGCGAGTCATTGTCTCCGTCGCGTATGGTGTCGTCCCCGTCCCCTCCGTAAAACACGCTGTGACTGCCACCGTCAAAACCGCCTTGCAGGATGTCATCCCCGTTGCCGCCATAAAGCTCCACATCACCGTGCCAGTCGGTCAACATATCGTCGCCACCATCGCCGTAAACCACAGCGCCGGAGCGTTCCGCTGTGCCTGCAACATCCGGCGGTGCCTCAGGCATAAGAAGGCTTGTGTCGATGGGCAGGTTTTCTTCCTCTGACTCCCCGTCGGTTCCGGCCTCTTCATCGGCAACCGCGCCGCCCAGCGCGGAACCGGCCAAACCCAGCATCGAGAGAATAAGAACTTCCAACATAAAACACCCGTTTTACACCCGTAACTTACGCCAAACTGACAACGGCGCCTCCTCGGAGCCTAGCAGGAACCAGAAGAAAATTACAGATTTTCAATCGCTTATGGTTAACGCGCATTAACCTTAAGCAGAGAATTTAGGGCGCGTTTCCTTAAATTCATCCTTTTTCCTTTTCTTTCAGGTGATTCCCGCCTATAGACCCCCATCCGCCATTCGGGCGGTGCCTCCACGGGCCATGCTGGACGACATCCCGGCTTGTGCCATAACCCTTAACCTTATGAAGGAGACCCCGATGTCGATTACTCCAGAGCTTAAAGCTCAACTTATGAAAGAATATGCAACGAAAGAAGGCGACACAGGTTCGCCCGAAGTCCAGGTTGCAATCCTGACATCCCGCATCTCCACGCTGACAGAGCACTTTAAAACCCACAAAAAAGACAACCACTCCCGTCGTGGTCTTTTGAAACTGGTTGCTCAGCGTCGGAAACTGCTGGACTACACCAAGGCAAAAGACGAAGCACGGTACCAAGACCTGATCAAGCGTCTGGGCATCCGCCGCTAAGGCAACCGCCACTTACAGTTCGGAAACGCCGCACCGTGTTATCACGTTGCGGCGTTTTCCGTTTGGGGGTAGCGTCCCGCAAATGACCCGTAGATTTCGTTTTTCGTTACAATCATTCATTGTAATTACAATTTGTGTCTTCTTGTTTGGAATGGGCCAGTTCCACCGTGCCGCGGGAGCCATTGTCGCTCCGGTCTGGCAGGATGAATACCTGCTGACGGCGGACCAGCTTGGTCTGGTGATTTCCGTAATCTTTATAGTCAACATCGTCGCGCAGGGGTTTATCGGCTTCCTGCTGGACCGGGTCGGGCCGCGCCGGATTATCAGCCTGTTCCTGCTGATCCTCGCTTTTGGAACGCTGGCTTGTACATTCACTTCCAGCTTCACCACCCTTATCCTCGCCCGTATTCTGCTGGGGCTTGGCCTGTCTGTGGGCGGTGTTGGCATGTACATGCTGCTGGCGCGAAACTTTCCAGCGAGCCAATTCGGGTTTCTGAACGGGCTTATGGTAACACTCGGCGGTTTTGGCGGCTTGCTTGCCACCTATCCTCTGGCGGTTGGCATAGCGCGGTTCGGCTGGAACAATGTCTTTATCGGCCTGTCCGTCTTTACCGCTGCCTTCGCTGCTGCTGTGTTTCTCGTCACCAAGAAAGACCCCGTCGATTCACCGGAGGCAAACGGCCCTGCACCCGGATTTCTCGATCTCATCAAAGACGACAGGGTACGCCCCGTTCTGATCATGTCCACCGTGATCTGGGCCCCCATAACCGCCATAACCGGCCTTTGGGGTGGACCCTACTATAAGGCGGTCCATGCGCTGTCGTTAGAGGCGACCGGTCTGTTTCAGATGCTTTTCTTCTGCGCTACCATGGCATCAGGAACGGCCTACGGATTTATAGACCGTTGGGGACGGTTTTCACGCTACAGCGTTATCCTGACCGGCGCCCTGATTTCCGTGACCAGCCTTGGCGTTCTTGCAATCACTCCGGATATGCCGCTTTGGGCGGCTAATGTTCTGTTATTTGTTATGATCTTTGCCCAACAGTTCTATGTGCCACTGATCGCCCAATTACGCCAAGTGGTGCCCGATGCAGCTATCGGGCGGGCCACCAGCCTTTATACAATCATTGCTGTCGCAGCCATCCCCACCTTCCAGACGCTGTTTGGCGTGGTGATCCAGCAAACTGCCGGTCTGCCGGCAGAGCAGAGTTACCGGCTCGGATTTGCTTTAATGGCTGTGATGGTGCTCACTCCGACACTGGTCTTTGCCTTTTCAAAAGCCGCAAGGCAGCCCTGATCCGGCAAGGTCCAAAGCAGGATTATGGCGTCATTTCAACCGCAGGCCGTGTCAGAAACAATTCAAGCAAATAGGCCATAACCAGCGCCATCCCCACATGACCGATAAAGGAAGACTGGGTGTAGGCGCCAAAATCCATCATGAAACTGCGTCCGATAAACGGGGCCAGTATACCTTGCGCCACAAACCACAACGCGACACCGGACAGCACACCCGACATCCAACCCTGCAATCCCAATACCAGCCGCACAAGATAGACAAAGGTTCCAAACCCGATGCTGCCGATCAGGAAGTGCAGAACGAATGCCGTCGAATATTCCAATTGAATCCCGAACACTTTGGCCGTTATTGCCATAACAAGTTTGCTCGGCTGCAACGCGAAGCCGAAAATCTGGGGCGACACCAACCAGGCGTAGGCTTCAAACAGCGTTTCCCCGACCAATCCGGCAATCAGGATCGACATCAAAACGGTCTTTACGGGGGGAGTTTGGAGTTCGGACACGGTGCTTATTCCTCAAGCGTGTTAACAGATTGCCGGAACCTAGACCGATGAATGGAACAGGAATAGCCAACGCCCCTTCACGCAGGGACGCAATCCCGTGACCCACCCGTTATCAACACAAACTTCCAAGCCTGCCGGGGGGAAACGCCCTTTTGCTTTCCTTTTTGCCCAAGCTGCTGTATGGGGGCGCATCTGAAATGCAGTGATACGGCCCCGCCGCTGCAAACGATGGTACGGGGCGGGATGCAATGGGGCATCCAAACAACTAAGGCTATGCGGGAAGGCCCGATAGCCTAGACAGGAAAAAGTATGTTTGACGAAGTCAAAAAATCAATCGAATGGGGCGGCGAGACGCTGACCCTCGAAACAGGTAAAATCGCACGTCAGGCCGACAGCACAGTTATCGCCACTCTGGGTGAAACATCTGTTCTGGCCGCTGTTGTGTTTGCCAAAAAAGAAAAGCCGGGAATGGATTTCTTCCCGCTGACCGTAAACTATCAGGAAAAATACTACGCCGCCGGTAAAATCCCGGGCGGCTTTTTCAAACGTGAAGCCCGTCCGACCGAAAAAGAAACACTGACAGCGCGTCTGATCGACCGTCCGATCCGCCCTCTGTTCATTCCCGGCTTCAAAAATGAAACCCAGGTAACTCTGACCGTTCTGTCCCACGATCTGGAAAACGATCCCGATATGGTGGCAATGATCGCAGCTTCTGCTGCGCTGACACTGTCCGGTGCCCCGTTTATGGGTCCAATCGGCAGCTGCCGCGTTGGTTTTGTGAACGGCGAATATGTGCTGAACCCATCCGTGGACGACATGCACGAGCTGCGCAACAACCCTGAACAGCGCCTTGATCTGGTTGTGGCCGGTACAAAAGACGCCGTGATGATGGTTGAATCAGAAGCCTACGAACTCTCCGAAGCTGAGATGCTCGGCGCGGTTCAATTCGCTCATGACTCCATCCAGCCGGTGATCGACCTGATCATCGACATGGCCGAAGAATGCGCCAAAGAACCGTTTGATTTCCAGGCACCGGATTACTCCGACATCCTTGGCAAAATCACCGCAATCGGTGAAGCCGACATCCGCGCAGCTTTTGCGATCACGGACAAACAGGAACGCACAACTGCCATTTCCGCAGCCCGTGAAAAAATCATCGAAGGTCTGTCTGAAGAAGACCGCGAAGATGCAAACCTGTCTACTGCAATGAAAAAGCTGGAAAGCTCTGTTGTGCGCGGCGACATCGTGAACACCGGCAAGCGGATCGACGGGCGTGACCTGTCCACCGTACGTCCGATTGTTGGCGAAACCGGCCTGCTGCCACGGACCCACGGCTCTGCCCTGTTCACCCGCGGTGAAACACAGGCGCTGGCTGTGACTACACTGGGCACCGGCGACGACGAGCAGATGATCGACGCTCTGACAGGTATGTTCCGCTCCAACTTCATGCTGCACTACAACTTCCCGCCCTACTCGGTTGGTGAATGTGGCCGTATGATGGGCCCTGGCCGTCGTGAAATCGGTCACGGCAAACTGGCATGGCGCGCGTTGCAGGCTGTTCTGCCTGCTCCGACAGATTTCCCTTACACCATCCGCGTTGTATCAGAGATCACGGAATCCAACGGTTCCTCCTCTATGGCATCCGTTTGTGGTGGCTCCCTGTCCATGATGGACGCGGGCGTTCCACTGAAAGCACCGGTTGCCGGTGTTGCGATGGGCCTGATCCTTGAAGATGACGGCAAATACGCTGTTCTGACAGATATCCTTGGTGACGAAGACCACCTTGGTGACATGGACTTCAAAGTAGCTGGTACAGAAAACGGCATCACGTCCCTGCAAATGGACATCAAGGTTGCCGGTATCACCACCGAGATCATGGAAAAAGCGCTGGCACAGGCCAAAGACGGCCGTCTGCACATTCTGGACGAGATGAACAAGGCTCTGTCCGAAACAGGGGCTTTCTCCGAGCACGCGCCACGCATCGAAACCATCAATATCAATCCGGAGAAAATCCGCGAAGTGATCGGTTCCGGTGGTAAGGTAATCCGCGAGATCGTTGAAACATCCGGTGCAAAAGTCGACATCAACGACGACGGTGTAATCAAGATCGCCTCTTCCAACGGTGCGCAAATCGAAGCCGCCCGCGAAATGATCATGTCCATCGCAGCAGAACCCGAAGTCGGCACAATCTACACCGGCACTGTTGTGAAAGTGATGGACTTTGGCGCATTCGTAAACTTCTTTGGCAAGCGGGACGGCCTTGTGCACGTCTCTCAAATGGCGAACGAGCGTGTTGGCCACCCTAAAGACGTTGTCTCCGAAGGCCAGTCCGTAAAGGTCAAACTGATGGGCTTTGACGATCGTGGCAAGGTTCGCCTGTCCATGAAAGTTGTCGATCAGGAAACCGGCGAAGAAATCGCCGCAGCCGAATAAAACAGTCCACGCCGGATCACTTCCGGCGCCCTGTTTGGAAAATACGAAAGGCCCTGCACACCGCGGGGCCTTTTGTTTATGTCAGCACATGTTTTCCACGCTATAACAGTGGAAATCACACCCAATGCCAAAGCGATCATGCCCCCACACGCCCATATCCTGACAGACATAGACCCCCGCCTGTTCCTGAAGCAGACACCGGACAAACAACCGGAATTTCAGGGCGTGCGCTTTACCTTCGGGTTAGAAGTAGATCCCGCTGCCGATGTGCTGATCATCTACACCCGAGCGTCATGGTCGCTGCAAACCACCCTACCCCGCGCCCGCACATTTTTCGTTGCCGGAGAGCCGGAGGAAATTCACCCCTATTCTGCCGCCTTCCTGAACCAGTTCGCCGCCGTTGTCGCACCGGGTAAAAAGCCGCTTGAAACCGAACGGCTTGACCATAATTACTGTCTGTTGTGGTTCGCCGGAGTGGACTTTGCCAATCTTGACGGGGCACTTGGCTATGACCACTTCAAAGCGCTCCAGCCCCCAGCCAAAGATGACAAAATCTCCATCGTCACCAGCACCAAGGCCAGCACAGAATATCACCGCAAACGACTCGCGTTTATAGAGGTATTGAAAGAAAAAATCCCCGAACACATCGAACTTTACGGGCGCGGTTTTAAACCTGTTGATGATAAAATGGATGCGCTTTTGCCCCATAAATACCACCTCGCGCTCGAAAACGGTGCAGGGCGATATACCTGGACGGAAAAGCTCTCTGATCCGCTGCTCTGCTGGGCGCTGCCGTTTTATGTCGGCTGCACCAATGTGGCCGATGAACTGCCCGCAGACAGCATCGTGCCGCTGGATATGGACCGACCCGGAGAGGCAATCAACCGCATGATGAAGGCCCGAACGGACGATTTGTGGTCGGACAGGCTCGACACGTTGCGCATAACCCGCGATCTGCTGCTGGAAGAGTTCAATACAATGGGCCTTTTCGCACGGCTGACGAAACAGGGGATGGAAACACCCACAGCCTCAGGGACCAAGCGGATGATCTACGCCGAACGCGCGCTGCCGCCGGAAAAGGGCAGTCGTGGAAGCCTGCCCGAAATGATCCTGCGGCGCGGGATCTCGACACTCGCACCCGGTTTCGATCTGCGCATGGCCCGATTGCGCAAACGCATGAAGGAAAAACGCGGTTGACGGTCAGGGGCGTCTAGATCGTCAACCAGCTTTCCGGCAGGATGTCTGGATTGGTCTTGTCAGGATCCGCATACCAACGGGTTGGCGCGACTACGGATTTCGCCGGATCGGGGTTCAGCCACGCCCCCCACCATGAAAACGAGGAATTGGCGATGATGTGGTGCTTGCAGGCCGCCATCAACCGCAAGTCCTCATAGTTTGTATCCCCGTCGTTATGCCCCACATAGCGCACCTCAAACGGCAGCTTCAGGTTCTCGGCCACCCAAGCCGGATCATCCGAAAACGCATAAATAACCGGCGATTCCACCTGCTCTGCAACAAAGCCGGCTGCCCGTTCGTAGTAGTTGAGATCGCAAGTGCCGTGGGCCGCGTTATACTTTTCGTTGCTGACGTAATCTCCCCGCCGGATGTGCAGGGACACCGCAGTACAGCCCGAGATTTCCGCCAGCATCTCGGCATTCTTGGCATTCGGCGGCGTCACAATCTGCAAGTCCTCACGAATCTGCGCCGCAAAATCCGCAAAGTAGTGTTCAGATTGCCAGTAGCCCTTAAGATGGGTGTTGTCCCCCAGATGCTCATACCCCGCATCATAGCCCATGGATGCCTCACGGTAGGTTTTCATCCCGCCGCCGCGCAGCAGTTTAGACAACACCTTTATCGCCCCATCCTCTTTGGCTGGAGGCAGGTTCTCAGGCGGAACGGTTTTGATGTTGAAATGGTCCAGCCCCACCTTGAAGGCTTTGGGGCGGTCGTAGTCCCGCAGGTCAAGCGACAGATCCACTCCGTGGCGCAGCGCCAGTGCCCGTCCGGCGCAATACTGGAACAGCTGGTTGCCCAGCCCGCCACGAATTCGGGTCGAAATCATGTCTCTGCCTCTAGTCGTTTGATCTCTGCTGCGGCAGCGTCACGATCCAGCAACCACCATTCACTGGCTGCAATGGCCTGTTCCCGATCCGCTGGAAAACGCTTCCGGATCACGCGCGACGGACTGCCCGCAACAACCTCGAAGGGGGCCACATCTTTTGTAACCACAGAATTTGCACCGATAACGGCCCCGTTGCCAATCCGCACCCCCCGCAGGATCACGCATTGCGCCCCGATCCACACATCATGCCCGATCTCGCAAGGCTTCGCTGTCAGTTCCGCAAACGTGTCTCTCGCAAATTCGGCAGAAGTCGACACAGCCTCAAGATCATGTTCTCCGGGACCGATGATCACATTGTCCGCAATCGAACAATACCGGCCGATCCGGGCCACAGTCACCGAACAATTATTCCCCAGATAGCTGTACGCGCCGATTGCACTGTGTTTGTCCAGATAACTGCCCCGCTGGATTTTAACACCCCTGCCGATTTCCGCACGCAGGGAAACCCGCCCGCTTTTAATCCGTGTGCCCATGCGTTTGTTGAACAGCATCCGCCCCAAGACGTTAGACATCTTTACTCCGTCTTTTCACAGACCGCCGATACCGCAGCCGTTTCCATTCGCGCCCGAGTTTCTCGCTCAAGGGCTTGCGGGTGGAAATGGTGCTGCCGCCGGATTGCGCAGTCCGGTCTTCAACACCCGAAGGCACCACACAACAGGGTTTTAATCCGGTGTGCCAGTGGCTTTGCAGGAAGGTATCAACAGGACGGTCAATCTGCTCTGTCAGGGCCAGCAGCTTTCTCGCTGCAGCGTTGCTGACCATCTGCGCCGAGGTGCGCAAGGGGGTTACAGCAGGCTGCAGTATGCGAAGATTGCCTTTCTTGATCACGGATCTGCACTCCAGAATCTGGCGGGTCTGGAACTGGATGTAACCTAATTCCGAGACATGTTCAGCCGCAAAGGCTGTGGCTTCTGCAAAGCCATCCAACAAGGCCACGTCGTCCTCCAACACCAACGCGGCCTCCAGCCCCTTGTCCACGATAAGCTGCCAAGCGGTGCGGTGGCTCAGAAAGCAACCCAGTTCACCGGGGTTTAGGGGAAACGGATAGCGTGGCTTGAACAGCGGACGATCCGCAAGAACCCGCTCCGTATGTTCAGCGGACAACATACAGCCCTCTACCGCTGACATAACGTGTGCAGGATAGGGCGAACCTGCCAACAGCCCGTCCACCTGCGCCCTGCGCGCAGTGGCGCGGGCCAGATGGATAATCAGGGTTTCTATCCGTTCTGCCATAATGCCTCGTAGACCTGTGCGATTCCTGCGACTTCTGTTTCTATACTATGATGTTCCCGCGCCCGCGCCACTGCCGCGTCAGACATTTCGGACAATTGAGCAGCATCCGCCAGAAGTGTGCCTATTTCGCCAACAGCTCCGGCCACGTCTTCCTGCGCCACCACACGGCCAGCCGTGCCTGTGCCGCTGAATGCGCGGTAATACCCCGCCTCGCTCGCTACAAAAGGCGCGCCCGAGGCCATCGCCTCCAGCGGGGTCATTCCGTAGCCTTCATAGCGGGGCAGCGCCACCAGCAGGGAAATTCCGCGCATCAAAGCGGGGAGCTTTTCGGGGGGCAGTTCGCCGACAAACAGGATGCGGTCGGACAATCCCGCGCTCGCAACCCGCGCCTTCAAATCCTGCTCGAATGCGCGGTGTTCCCGCGCTGCACGCCCCACAACAAGGGCCACCCCTTCCGGATGCTGCGGCAGTATACGGATCATTGCATCTACAAACAGGTCGGTGCCTTTTTCAGGGCGCACCCGTCCGACAGTGGCCAGACCGAAACGCCCGCCATACCCTAATGCCGCCCAATCCGCGCGGCGGTCCTGTCCCGGAGAGAAGCGTTTCGTATCAACGCCGTGGGGCACAATTGCTCGCACATGGGGCACGTATTTGGCAGCCTCCGGCGTGGTTGCAATCACCGCATCCATGCGATTGATCAGCCAGCGGGGGTAAGCGGAATGGAACCGTTGCGCCGCCGAGGTGAAAACAATCCGGATCGGGCGGCGCAATACATCCCGCGCCCAAATCGCCACCCGCATTTCGGGATTGCGGCGCACGTGCCAGATTGCAAAGGGGCGGCCCTGCGGTGGTGTTTTACTGGCAGCAATTGCCGCCTTTCTCGCGATCGGTGCAGGACATCCGGGCAAGGCTTCTCCCACCAGCGCCAGATCGAAATTTCTTTGCTGCACCCCGACGACCCCTGCCGCCGTGGCAGAGACTCCGGTGAAGTTCGGATTGAAATTGGTGACGAAAAGCTCTGTCACACAGCCCCCTTTGTCCTATGAGAATCTCGGGCAGTCTGCCGGATATCACAGATGTTAACTGTCTCTATACGGCACAGTTCATAAGGGCGCAAACAAGGGATGAGCGGAGGGGCTGGTAATCTTCCGCCCATAAGAGGCCAAGTCCGTAAGGGGATGCACGGCAGATGTACCCGCCGTGCATGATGGCTAGCTTTACGCCGGCAGTTTGGTCTTGCGCAGATAGGGCAGAACGGTTTCAAATTCGCCGAATTTCTTCTTCGCATCTTCATCAGATACGGCCGGCGGAATGATCACATCTTCGCTCGTTTGCCAGTTCGCGCCCGTTGCAACCCCGTGTTTCGCCGTGGTCTGCAAGGCATCCAGTGCGCGCAAGATTTCCGCAAAATTGCGCCCTACGGTCATCGGGTAGGTCATCGACAGTTTCAACTGTTTGTCCGGCCCGATAATGAAAACGGAACGCACGGTTGCGCTATCCGCAGGGGTACGTCCATCCGGCAGATAGGCTTCGGCGGGAAGCATATCAAAGGCTTTGGACACTTCGAGCCCCTCATCCGCGATGATCGGGAATCCCGCCTTCGCGCCGGAGACTTTTTCAATGTCCACTTTCCACTTCTTGTGCTCCGGCACACCGTCCACAGACACGCCCATCACTTTGGTGCCGCGTTTTTCCCATTCATCGGCAAGTTGCGCAACCGCACCGAATTCCGTGGTGCACACAGGGGTGAAATCCTTCGGGTGAGAGAAAAGAATCGCCCAGCTGTCGCCAATCCAGTCATGAAACTGGAACGTTCCCTGATCCGTTTCAGCGGTAAAATTCGGCACAACATCGTTAATACGCAAACCCATGGTCTTCTCCTGTGATTTGGTTCGTTTGGCTACAGTTAGGGATGCCGCAAGGGAAAGTTCAAGGCTGAAACACACAATGTGATATGACAGCCCGCAGCTCCGCTGTCTTTTGCCGACAGATGCACTAGGTTTCGATTTTGCTTGCGCCGCAGAGGCGGCCTGTGTTCCTTCGCACCAAATTCTCACCCGTCACAGGATGGTCCGTTTTATGAAAAACCTTTTGGCAACTGCTCTGATCGCTACACTTGCAACCCCGACACTCGCACAGACCTGTGGAGGCTCGTTCAGCAGTTTCCTATCCGGCATCAAGGAAGAAGCCGTCGCCAAGGGGCACAATCCCGCCAAAGTGGATCAGTTTCTGGCCCATGCGCGGCAGGATCAGAAGGTGATTTCTGCGGACCGCGCACAAGGCGTGTTCAAACTGGATTTCACCGATTTCGCCAAACGTGTCATCAGTGCAAACCGCATGGCCAAAGGAAAGGCGAACCGCCAGAAATATGCCTCTGTGTTTGATCGCATCCAGAAAACCTATGGTGTTGATCCCGCCGTCATGCTTGCATTCTGGGCACTGGAGACCGATTTTGGCGCAGTGCAAGGAGATTTTAACACGCTCAACGCACTGCTGACGCTAAGCCACGACTGCCGCCGCCCCGAACTGTTCCGCCCGCAGATTTTCGCAGCCCTGACCCTGTTTGAACGGGGCGATTTCTCACCCGCCAAAACCACAGGCGCTTGGGCGGGGGAAATCGGCATGGTGCAGATGCTGCCCAAGGACATTATCGAACGGGGCGTAGACGGGGATGGTGACGGGCATGTGTCGCTGAAAACCTCGGCAGCAGATGCGCTGATGTCCGGTGCAAATGTGATTTCCCACCACGGATGGCGCCCGAACGAGCCGTGGCTGGTCGAAGTTACGGTCCCACAATCCCTTGATTGGGAAAATACCGGCCTGCACGCCAGCCGCAGCGTCGCGGATTGGGCCGCCGCAGGGGTCAAGGCGCGGGGTGTCAACATGCCCAACGGCGGCTTGCAAGCCTCGCTGCTGCTGCCGCAGGGGCGCAAGGGTCCGGCGTTTCTGGCCCTGCCGAACTTCAAGGTTTACCTCGAATGGAACCAGTCGCTGGTCTATGTGACCACCGCCGCTTATTTCGCGACCCGCCTTGCCGGTGCGCCCCGTTTTGACGAAGGCAACCCCGAGCCGGGTCTGTCTGACAGCCAGATGAAATCCCTTCAGCAAAAGCTGAAATCCCGCGGGTATGACGTGGGTAAAGTGGATGGCATTCTGGGGGCAAAAACCCGCGATGCCGTGCGTCAGGAACAAATCCGCCTTGGCCTTCCGGCAGACGCATGGCCCACCGCCGGATTGCTCTCGAAAATTTAAAGGGGCGCGTTAAAGGCCGAAAGCTGATTGGAACATGGCGCGCCATGAGGATCGAAAAAGCCGGTATATTCGACCGGCTCGCCCGTTTCGGCAGCTGCAATAACGGTGCTCGACATGGCGAAACGGTGGATCATAAAGGCCTCGATCCAGTCCGCGCCGTCATAGCCTTCGGGCAAGCCAAAGGCCGCATCCATGAAATAGAGCGTTTGCGCAGAATCAAGCTTGGTCTCCCTGCGCAAAAACACATCTGCATCGGCAAGAAACGGTTCAACAACATCTGAAGGAAGGTTCCGCCCGTAGACCCGCCGCAGCGCTGCACGTCCGATTTCAACAAACCCTTGCGGGCGAAAGTTAAAAGCCGCTAGCCCTGCAGCAACGACAACTGCCCCGCCAGATAGCAAAAGGGTTCTGCGAGAGATGCCCATCACACCGCCCTTCCCGCACGCAAGGACAGGGCCGACAGGGTCAGCGTCGGGTTCGCCGCCGGTCCTGTGGGGAAGCTGCCCGCGCCGAGCGCCAGCAGGTTCCGCACGCCGTGACACTTCAGTTCAGGATCAACCACCGAATCCGCCGGATCAACACCCATTCGGTGTGTCCCCTGAATATGGTCTTCGGAAACCAGTCGCGGGCTGACGGTCTGCCCCTCAATGTCAAACGGCAGGATTTCCGGCAGCTTCGCCACCGCTGCATCCAGCGCCTTAAACCCGTAGTCTGTATGCCCGCCCCATTCTGTCACGACTTCACCGTCCCGCAACACCACGCGGTTGTCAGCCACAGGCAAATCCTCGGCAATCAGTTTAAGACGCATCCGTTCTGTCCAGCGCCCCTGCTCCCCCCGCAGCGCCGAAGGGGCGTTGTGGTTCTCCATCAGAACCGCGCCATAGTCCGACCTGTGCGCCCCGTCATAAAGATCGTAACCGTGTCCGGTGATCGACGTGCCACCGTAATAATTCCTTTGCCCCGCACCGAGGTCCAGCAGCACCGTCACCGCAACCTGTTCGTGCAGATACCGGCCCAGCGCAGCAGATTGCAGCCCCGATCGCAGCAGGATGCCCGCATTCCAGATCGCATTGGTACCAAGCGCCACAAGGTCGCCCTTCAACAGATGTTCTGCACCTTTCGGATCGCGTACCAGAACACCTTTTGCCACCGATCCGGCCAGATCGACGGCCCGGACTTCACTATCCAGCAACAGGGAAACGCCTTCGCGCGCGAAGAGGTCCACACTATTCGGGATCGAAAATTTTGCATCCACGGGACAGAGATCACAAATCCCGTTTACGCAGCATTGCGCGCGCCGCCCGCCGTTCGAACGTGCAGTCGGCTGGGCGAACCAGTTGCGTGAATAGGCCTGCAACACCACATCGGTACGGCTCGGGGCGTGGGGCGGATAGGGAAACGGCGTGCTGCGGGGCAGAATATGATCCGATCCCCCGCCGGAGACCTCCATCACCTGTTCCACTTCACCGTAAAGCGGCTCAAGTTCATCATAGCCCAAAGGCCAGTCCACCCCGACACCATAAAGACTGTTCAGCCTGAAATCATTCGGATGGAACCGCGGTGTGCAGGCCCACCAACAGTTCGAATTCCCCCCGAACAGCGTATGCGCCTTCCACCGTTTGAGATAGCCGGAGCGATTGTCGACGGGGATATCCTCATCAACGAGGATGTTGTTTTCCAACTGGTCGGCATGGGGCTGTATAGTCCCTTTTTCCACCACCAGAACCCGCAGGTTTTCGGGCAGGCCGCGCAGAAAGAACATCGCCGCAAAGCTTGAGCCTGCGATAATCACGTCCCAAGTTTGCGCTTTGGCTTGCGAAAGGGTTACGCTGCTAAAAATGGCCGGCTCCTGTAATGGTGGCTGGCCCTTTTAGAATCCATCTGCGATCCCCGTTCAAGCGCGATCACACAAACGCGTCCTGTCACCCGACCAGAAGCTCCGCCTGTTGCAGATCGACACTCACCAACTGGCTTACACCAAGCTCCGCCATTGTGACACCGAACAGACGGTCCATCCGGCTCATGGTGACGGCGTGGTGGGTGATGATCAGGAACCGCGTATCGGTGCGGCGGGTCATTTCATCCAGCAGGTCGCAAAAGCGTGTGACGTTCGCATCATCCAGCGGCGCGTCCACCTCGTCCAGCACACAGATCGGCGACGGATTGGCCAGAAACACCGCAAAGATCAGAGACAGCGCGGTCAGCGTCTGCTCCCCGCCTGACAGCAGGCTCAGGGTGCTCAGCTTTTTACCGGGCGGCTGGCACATAATCTCCAGCCCTGCCTCCAGTGGATCGTCGCTTTCGACCAGTACCAGATTGGCATCGCCGCCGCCGAACAGATGTTTGAACAACAGGGCAAAGTTGCTGTTCACCTCGTCAAAGGCGGCCAGAAGCCGTTCGCGCCCTTCCCTGTTCAGGCTGGCAATGCCTGTACGTAGGGTCTTGATCGCCTCTTCCAGATCGGCCTTTTCCGTGACCAGCGTGTCCCGCTCCTCTGTCACCTCTTTGGCGTCTTCTTCGGCCCGCAGGTTGACCGCACCAAGGGAATCCCGCTGGCGGCGCAGACGGGCCACATCGTTTTCGATCATCTGCACAGGGGGCATGTCCTCGGGATCAGCCTGCAGGCGTTCCAGAAGTTTTTCCGGCGAGATTTCCAACTCCTCGCGGATACGATCCGCAGCCGTGTCCACCTGAACGCGGGCTGAATCTGCAACGGCATCGGCGCGGGCGCGGGCTTCACGGGCTTCTGAGGCCGCCCGTTCGGCGTCCCGTTCACCCTGTTCGGCCTGCCGCAGGTTGGTTTCCGCCACCGACAGCGCGTCAGAGGCGGCTTTTACCCGATTTTCAGCCTTTTCGATTTCGCGGCCCAGTTCTTCGCGCTTGGCACGGATCTCGTCCGGCGCAGCCGTGGCCTCTTTCAGTTCCTGCTCGGAGGTTTCCTTGCGGCTGGCAAGCTCTGCAATACGGGCCTCTGCGGTTTCCAGACGATGCCGCCAGCCGCTGACTTCTTGTGTGATCTCCTGACGGCGCTTGATCCGCGCCTCACCGTCGCGACGCTGTTCGTCGTGAATGCTGCGCTTGGTCAGCATCGTCACCCGTGCAGCCTCAACCGCCACCTTCAGGGCTTCAACGGTTTCCCGCGCAGCATCCAGATCGCCAAGCTCGCGCACGGCGGCTTCGGCCTCTTTCACAGCAGTGGTAGCGGCCAGTGCCTCTTCTTGCAAACGGGCCAGCGTCTGGGTCAGGGTTTCGACACGCCCTGACAGCATGTCCCGATCCGCCTCGGCGCGGCTCATGGCGCGGGTGGCGCTGTTGGCGGTTTCATCCGCCACCTTGCGGGCACGGCGGGCTTCCTGATCGGCAGCAATCGTGTCCTGCAACGCGGCATGGGCGGTTTCAAACACCTCCCGCGCGTGGGCGGCAGTTTGCGCGGCAGACTGATGGGATTCTCGCAGATCTTCGAGCCTGTTGACTTGTTGCAACCGCAAAGCTGCCGCCGTTGGCGCGTCATCGGCACCCGCACGATAACCGTCCCAGCGCCACAAATCACCCTCGACGCTCACCAATCGCTGCCCCGGTTTCAATGCGCCCTGCAAGGCTGCACCCTGCTCCCGCGGGACAACGCCGGTTTGTGACAGACGGCGCGACAGAACATCAGGCGCAGTCACATAATCGGCCAAAGGGATCGCCCCTTGCGGCAGCGCAGCAGCAGATTCGTAATCGGGCATCTGCGCCCAACCGGACACACCCGCAGGCCCTACAACCGGCGCTTTCAGATCATCCGCCAGCGATGCCCCAAGCGCCGCCTCATAGCCCTTGCGCGCACGAACCTCGTCCAGCAATTGTGCTCCGCCGGACTGGTCCCGTGCGATCACCCGCTCCAAAGCGCCCACTTCGGCGTTCAGGGCATTTGCCTCCCCTTCAGCTTCCGACAGGGCAGCACGCGCATCGCTGTCACGGGCCTGCTCCTCGGCGCGGCGGGTTTCAATCTCGCCCAACCGTGTTTCAGCCCGCAAGGCCGCTTCCTGTGCCACGCTGTGGGTTTTGCTGGCTTCGGACAAACGCGCCTCGGCCTGAGCCAGACCGTCTTTGGCTTTTGTCACTGCCTCGGCAGCGGTTTCAGCCTGCTCCTCCCGTTTCTTCAGGGCGCCGCGCACGTCCTGTAACAATCGGTGTGCAGACTGGTGACGGGCCGCAAGACGGGCCACATCTTCGGTGTGCCGGTCCAGATCCGCCTCTTTTTCCTGCATCACAGCCGCGGCAGTCTTGGCCTCGGCCGCTGCTGTTTCGATCCGCTCTTCCTGCCCTTCAGAGGCTTTAAGCAGCGCCTCCTGTTCCCATTCGAGCCGCTTGATGGTTTCTTCCGCGTCGCGGTTCAGGCCGGTTTCACGGTCGATATCCTTGCCAAGCTGTTCGATCCGGTTTTGCAGCGTTTCAATCGTGGCCCGCGCACGGCTTTCCTGATCCCCGAGCGCATCACGCTCTGCGGTCAGCCGTTGCAGGATGGCCCCTGCGACGGTTTCTTCTTCACGCAGGGGCGGCACCTTGCCTTCCAGTTCCTTGCGCAGCGCCGCAGCCTTGGCCGCACCGCCCTGCCCCGCCGCTGCAAGCTGTGTAGCCTGTTGCAACTGTTCCACCGCTTTGGCCAGTGACAAATCTGCCTCGCGCCAGCGGCGATAGAGCAGCAGCCCTTCGGACTGTCGCAACTCGTCCAGAATGGCGCGATACCGTGCCGCCTGCCGCGCCTGCCGTGCCAGCGCGTTCAACTGGCTGTCGAGCTGTTCGATCACATCATCCAGCCGCGCAAGATTGCTTTCCGCGCCGTTGAGCTTCAGCTCGGCCTCGTGGCGGCGTTGGTACAGACCGGAAATCCCTGCGGCCTCTTCCAGAACGCGGCGGCGGCTTTTGGGTTTGGCGTTGATCAGTTCGGAAATCTGCCCCTGCCGCACCAGTGCAGGGCTGTGCGCGCCGGTGGAGGCATCCGCAAACAGCATCTGCACATCCCGCGCGCGGGCTTCCTTGCCGTTGGTTTTATAGGCCGATCCAGCGTCCCGCGTGATCCGCCGCACCACTTCCAGCGTGTCCGAATCGTTAAAGGCCGCCGGCGCGAGCCGCTCTTTGTTGTCGAGCGTCAGCATCACTTCGGCAAAATTGCGTGCCGGACGGGAAGCCGCCCCCGCAAAGATCACATCCTCCATACCGCCACCGCGCATGGCTGTCGGTCGGTTCTCGCCCATGACCCAGCGCAGAGCCTCCAGCAGATTGGATTTGCCACAGCCGTTCGGCCCAACAACCCCCGTCAGCCCGTCCGAAATGATAAGTTCGGTCGGGTCAACGAAGCTTTTAAAGCCAGTCAGACGGATTTTGGAAAACTGCAACGGGCCAGCCTTGTTGATTCTTTATGAAAAGCCAAAATCTGGAACGGCGGCTTTCGAGTCAACCGCATTCCCCTGCATTTGGCCCCTCGACTGTATTAATCCACCATATATCGGCAATGGCTGCCCCTGAAAGTCGTTCGTGCCGCTGCTTTCTCGCGTCCTGTCGCAAAGCGGCTTGACCCGAGCCCCCTTATGCGGGCACAAAGAACGTGCAAGGTTCCCCACTAAGGCGCGAAGCGTCGGGGATTAATTGGGAATGTGGACAGGGCGGACCGAACTCCGGGGCCCGACGCCACAACCGCCCCCGCGACTGTGTGCGGAGAGCGATGTGCAGACAGGCCACTGGTTTATCCGGGAAGGCAGCACAATCGTTACGACCCGCGAGTCAGGAGACCAGCCAGGCACCGGACCTTAACCCATGCTGTCGGGAGTGGCGGCACAAGGAGACCATTAAATGAATACCGAAGCAAAAGTAGCTGTAAAATCCCAAGCCCTCGTTGGCAGCAACATTCTGGCAATCGCCTTTGCGGCCTTTGTCGGCGTAGGGCTGATCGCAATTGCAGGCCACGTGCAGGCAACAACATTGCATGATGCCGCCCATGATGTGCGTCACGCCACCGGCTTTCCCTGCCACTAAGCGTGCAGCGGCGCCGGACCACCGGCGCAACTCACAACATCAATCCGACAGGCTAGCCAGCGCGCAATTGCGTACTGGCTTTCGGTGTATGCGTCGCGGCGAACCTCTGGTCCTGCGCGTGCTGCCGGTCTGCGGATTCCGGTAACGGCTGCAAGCGGATCATCCCGAGCGGGACGGTCCCTGTGGCATCTATGGATTTATTATGCTGACCCGTATCCTGACCACGGCGATTTTCGCCGGATTTATCACTGCCTTTCTGGCTGCCCTGTTGCAATTCCTGCTTGTCCAACCCCTCCTGCTCCATTCCGAACTGTTCGAAAGCGGTGTGATGCAGCATTTCGGCACTTCGGGGGCCGGTACCCCTGCCCATGCCGAATTGCCGGGCTTTGATCCCCTGCGCGACGGAATGAGCGTCCTGTTCACCGCCGTGATTTACACTGGCTATGCGTTCTTGCTGGTGGCTGGTATCGCGCTCGCCAGTGAGCAGGGCCACGAAATCACACCGCGCACAGGTATTCTCTGGGGCATCGCCGGTTTCGTTGCGGTGCAACTGGCCCCTGCCATGGGCCTCCCCCCCGAACTGCCCGGTGCCGCTGCTGCGGATGTGGCTGCACGGCAGGTCTGGTGGTTTGGCACCGTTGCGGCAACCGCTCTTGGCCTGTGGCTGGTGGCCTTTGGCAGATCTCCGGTAATCTGGGCGGTGGCACTGCTCTGTCTTGCAGTACCCCATATCATCGGTGCCCCCGAGCCTGATGTCTTTACAGGTCCGGTGCCCCCAGAAATCGCGGCGCATTTTGCAGCGCGTGCGCTCGGCGTGGGCTTGGCAAGCTGGTCAATCCTTGGCATGCTCGCAGGCTATTTCTGGAACAAGGAAGCCTGATCCATGCGCAACCCGATTGCCTTTCTCGTCATCGGCCTGTTCTTTGGAACAGGCATCGGGTTCCTTTGGGCGGCGTCTCAGGGGATCACACTGGACGGCCATGACCATGCCACCGGCCACGGAGCCACATCGGGCCATGACCACAGTACAATGCAGGCCCTAAGCGTGGCGGATGACGGCACAGCCCCGACACTCGGCGCGGTGCTGCATCCCGATTCAGTTTCGGGCTTCAATCTGGAACTGACAACGCAGAATTTCACCTTCACACCGGATGCTGTGAATGCAGCAGACACCCCCAACACCGGCCATGCCCATATTTACGTGGATGGCGTGAAACTCTCACGGCTTTACGGCCACTGGTTCCACTTGTCCGGGCTGACACCGGGAGATCATGTGATTGCTGTAGAACTGAACGCAAATTCCCACAGCCCGATTCACGTCAACGGCAAGCCCGTGCGGGTCGAACTGCAAGTGACAGCTCCATGAGCCTGCTAGCACAACAGGACGATCGGGGCGGGTCCTATGCGGGTATCCGCCCGACAAGACAGAACCGCAACCGGCCTGCGGGCCGCGCATCTTCGATCCAGCCATCACCGGATTGCGCATACAAGCGCGCAAAAGCCGCGATATCGCTGCGATCCGCAACCGGATCAACACCTGCAAACAGATACGCGGCCTTGCCTTCTGCCCTGAACGACAGGCTCTGCGGTCTGGCACAGGAGGACAGGCATTCATGGGTTTCTACCGAAAAATCCTGCAACACAGGGTCGGCTGCAAAACTGTCTTGCAGCGCCTCGGCCAGATCCGGACCACGAAAATCCTCGTCGCCCTTGTTCCGGCATGTAGAGCAAACGATCACCCTATGGCGCACAGCACTCTCCCGCGTTAGACCCGTTATGACGTCGCATAGCGCAAACCCCATTCACCAACAACAACGGATCATTCCATGCCCGCTAAAATCCCCGCCACAGTCGTCACAGGTTTTCTGGGCGCAGGCAAAACAACCCTTATCCGCCACATGCTGCAAAACGCCAATGGCAAACGCATCGCGCTGATCATCAACGAATTTGGCGATCTCGGCGTGGACGGAGATATCCTCAAAGGGTGCGGCGACGAAACCTGCACCGAGGACGATGTGATGGAACTCTCCAACGGCTGTATTTGCTGCACCGTGGCCGATGATTTCATCCCCACGATGGAAAAGCTGCTGGACCGTGAAAACGCCCCCGACCATATCGTGATCGAAACCTCCGGCCTTGCCCTGCCCCAACCACTGGTCCGCGCCTTTAACTGGCCGGAAATCCGCACACGTGTGACGGTTGACGGTGTCGTGACTGTGGTCGACGGCAAAGCCGTAACCGAAGGCCGTTTCGCCCATAACGTGGCGGCGGTGGATGCGCAGCGCGCAATGGATGAAAACCTCGATCACGAAACCCCACTGTCCGAACTGTTCGAAGACCAGATCGCCTGCGCCGATATGATCGTTGTGAATAAATCCGACCTGCTGTCAGATGATGAATCTGCAAACCTTGTGGCCAAACTGAAAGCCGATAGTCGCGATGGTGTGCAGGTGGTCAAAGCCTCCATGGGTGCGCTGCCCGTTGACGTGCTGCTCGGTCAGGGGATTGGCGCAGAGGACGACCTCGACGCCCGCCACGAAATCCACCACCATCACCATCATGATGAAGACGACGACCACCATGACGACGACGATCACCACCACGATCATGAGCACAGTCACGGGCATGACGAATTTGAATCCTTTGTGGTCGAGCGCGCCGAAATCACCGACCCCACCGCCTTTGCCGAGCAGGTTGCAGATGTGATCCGACAGCACGACATCCTGCGTCTGAAAGGGTTTGCAGCTGTGTCGGGCAAGCCGATGCGCCTGACCCTTCAGGCGGTTGGCCCCCGTGTGGACACATACTTCGACCGCCCTTTCACAGCCGGCGAAACCCGCGCAACCCGCCTTGTGGTCATCGGTGAATCCGGGCTCGATCAGGCGGCTATAACGAAAGCCCTCAACGCATGAGCCTCTCCGTTCAAAAAGGCGATCCCCGCAGCCCTGAAGCAACCCGTTTGCTTCAGGCCAGCCACGCATTGATGAACGAACTCTTCCCCGCCGAGAGCTGCCACTATCTGGAAATTGAAGATCTCTGCACACCGGAAATCACCTTTCTGGTGGTCAAGGACGGCACTGAAACGATCGGCTGCGGCGCTCTGGCAAACAAGGGAGAATACGGCGAACTCAAGTCCATGTTCACCACTCCGGAGGCCCGGGGCAAAGGCGCCGCCGATGCGCTGATCACCGAACTTGTCAAAATCGCGCAAGAACAGAACCTGCCGATGGTCCGGCTTGAAACCGGCGATAAACTGACCGCTGCCCACAAGCTTTACCAGAAACACGGCTTCACATTCCGCGGCCCTTTTGGCGATTACCCCGAGCACCCGGCCAGCCTCTTCATGGAACGCACACTCTAAGCGCCCCGCCCGCTTCAATGTTCCACAAATACTCAAATCCGGCCCCCGCGCCCAACACAGGCCCTGCCCGACATGCACCTACTGAACGCCCAGCCCGGCACGATTGACGACAACGAACCCGTAGATCTGGGCCAGACTCCGGCTGATGTGGTGTTCATCTCTGCCGCTGATACCGAACTGGCAGGCCTTTCAGAAGCGCGGGCAGAACTGGCAGACGCCCCAACCCTGCGGCTGGCCAACCTGACCCACCTGCAGCACCCGATGTCTGTGGACCTGCACATCGAAAATTGTGCAACAAAATCGAAACTGGTCATTGCCCGCTGCCTTGGCGGGACGGGCTATTGGAAATACGGGCTGGAACAATACGCTATCCACCTCGGGCAGCAGGGCATTCCCTTTGCCGCCCTCCCCGGGGACGACAAACCGGACGAAGACCTGTGGCGGCTTTCAACCGTCCCGCGCGAGGATTGGGAGAGCCTCTGGGCCTATATGGTCGAAGGCGGCCCCGAGAATAACGCCAACTTCCTCTCCTACGCCGGAGCAATGGTTAACGGGAGCGAGAAACCCGCCCCAGCCAAACCCCTGCTGCGGGCTGGTATCTACTGGCCGGGTGCAGGCATTGCCGATCTTGAAACGCTACAGCAAAGCTGGACACCGGAGGCTCCTGTTGTCCCGCTCGTCTTTTACCGCGCATTGGTGCAGGGGGCCGGATTGCATCCGATCAACCGGCTGACTAAATCCCTGCTGCGGGCCGGTCTCAACCCCTTGCCGGTCTTTGTTGCCTCACTGAAAGACCCGATCTCAACCGCCACACTTGAATCCCTCTTCACCGCCGCACCGCCTGCGGTGATCCTGAACTGCACATCCTTCGCGGTCGGCTCCCCCCATGCCGGTGATGCGCCGACGACCAATCCGCTCGCCGCGCCCTTCGCAAACGACGCCCCTGTGTTTCAGGTGGTCCTTTCGGGCGCTTCCGAAGAAAGCTGGGCCTCCGGTTTGAACGGGCTGTCGGCCCGCGACATCGCCATGAACGTTGCCCTGCCCGAAGTGGACGGCCGCATTCTCTCCCGCGCCGTGTCTTTCAAGGGCGAAGCCTATTTTGACGAAGCCACCGAATGCCCCATCGCCACCTACCGCGCAGTCGGGGACCGGATCAAATTTGTGGCCGAACTGGCGAAAAACTGGGCCAGACTGCGCCAAACCCCGACAAAGGACCGCCGCGCCGCACTGATCCTCGCGAACTACCCGAACAAGGACGGCCGGCTGGCCAATGGCGTCGGCCTCGACACCCCCGCCGCCACAGTAGAGGCGCTAAAGTCGCTCCACGCCGCAGGCTATACCATCCGCAACATCCCCGAAGACAGCGATGCGCTGATGACGCAGATCATGGCGGGCCCGACAAACTGGCTGACCGACCGCGCCAAACGGACTGGCGGCGTGGAAATGTCGATGGCCGACTACCAGATCGCCTATGCACAACTGCCCTATGACGTGCGCGCCCAAATCGAGGACCGCTGGGGCAAACCCGAAGCTGATCCGTTCTACACCGCCGGAGAGCTCGACTGCGGGCATTTCGCCCTGTCGATTTTCCACTTCGGCAATGCGGTCGTAGGCGTGCAGCCTGCGCGCGGTTACAACATCGACCCGACCGACACCTACCATTCCCCCGATCTGGTGCCGCCGCATAACTATCTCGCCTTCTACTTTTACCTGCGCAACCAGTTCCGCGCCGATGCGATCGTGCATATGGGCAAACACGGTAACCTCGAATGGCTTCCGGGAAAGGCGCTGGCCCTGTCTGAAACCTGTCTGCCAGAGGCGATCCTCGGCCCGATGCCCCACATCTACCCATTCATCGTCAATGATCCGGGCGAAGGCACACAGGCCAAGCGCCGTGCGCAGGCGGTTATCATCGACCATCTGACTCCACCCCTGACCCGCGCCGAAACCTACGGCCCGCTGCGCGATCTCGAAGCCCTCGTTGATGAATTTTACGAAGCCGCAGGGGTCGATCCCCGCCGCCTGACCCATCTGCGTCGGGAAATTCTGGCGCTGACGTCGGCCACAGGCATCGACACGGACGCCGGCATGACCTCGGGGGATGAGGAAAACGACCTCGCCAAACTGGACGAATACCTGTGCGAGCTGAAAGAATCCCAGATCCGCGACGGGTTGCACGTTTTCGGCGCCTCCCCCACTGACCGGCTGGAAACCGACCTGATCGCGGCGCTGGCCCGCGTGCCCCGCGGCGATGGCACCGGTGGTGATGCCTCCCTGCAACGGGCGATTGCGACTGACCTTACCCTCGGGTTTGATCCGCTGGACTGCGCTATGGCCGAGCCTTGGACCGGCCCGCGCCCGCAACTGTTAAATGATCTGGACGACAGCCCGTGGCGCACGAATGGCGACACGGTGGAGCGTATCGAACTGCTCGCAACCCGCCTGATCACGGGCGCAGACGCCACGGCCCTGCCAACCACGGCCAAGGTCATCGACCATATTGAAACCCACATCCGCCCCACCGTCCGTGCATGTGGCCCTGCCGAAACTGAGGGCCTCCTCACAGCGCTTAGCGGTCGGTTCGTGGCTCCTGCCCCATCCGGCGCACCGACACGGGGCCGCATGGATGTACTCCCCACGGGGCGCAACTTTTTCTCGGTGGATTCCCGTGCCGTGCCCACGCCCACCGCGTGGAAGCTCGGCTGGAAATCCGCCAACCTGCTGATTGAACGTCACCTTCAGGACCATGGTGACTGGCCGCGTACATTGTTGATCACCGCATGGGGCACCGCCAATATGCGGACAGGCGGGGACGACATCGCACAGGCGCTGGCGCTGATGGGGGTCAAACCCCAGTGGGACAGCGCAAACCGCCGCGTGACCGGCTTTGAAATCCTGCCGCTTTCCGTGCTTGGCCGTCCCCGCGTCGACGTCACATTACGGGTCTCGGGCTTCTTCCGCGATGCCTTCCCGCAGCAGATGGCACTGGTGGATTCCGCTGCCCGCGCGGTAATGGCATTGGACGAACCTGCCGATCAGAACCCCGCCGCCGCCCGCCTGCGGGACGAGGGCACCGAGGAAGCCGCCTTCCGGGTTTTCGGCTCCAAACCGGGCGCCTATGGCGCGGGACTGCAAGCCATGATCGACGAAAGGCTTTGGGCTGACAAAGTCGATCTGGGTGAAGCCTATCTTGAATGGGGCGGCTATGCGTATGGTGCAAAAACCGAAGGCACCCGCGCCAAGGAGGCGTTGAAAACGCGCCTCTCCCAAACCGAAGCCATCGTGCAGAATCAGGACAACCGCGAACACGACCTCTTGGATTCAGACGATTACTACCAGTTCGAAGGCGGCGCAGCGGCGGCAATTTCCACGCTTCAGGGACAGGACCGCCCGATCTACCACAACGATCACTCCCGCCCCGAACGCCCCGTCATCCGAACGCTTGACGAAGAAATCTCCCGTGTGGTGCGCTCCCGTGTGGTGAACCCGAAATGGATCGACGGCGTGAAACGCCACGGCTACAAAGGCGCGTTTGAGATCGCCGCCACGGTAGATTACATGTTCGCCTTCTCAGCCACCACAGGCGCAGTGAAATCCCACCATTTCGATCTGGTCCACGCCGCCTTTATCGAGGATGAGGACACCCGTGATTTTATCAACGACCACAACGCCCCTGCATTAAGAGAAATCACCGAACGGCTCCTTGAAGCAATTGAGCGCGGCCTCTGGACGCCGAAATCCAATTCGGCAAAGGCCACGCTCGAAGAGCTTCGTTAGGAACTGCGAAGTGGTCAGCGGTAACTGACCACTTCAAATTCGATCCCGTCGTGGTCGTGGAAATAGAACCGTTCTCCGGGTTCGTAATCATAGTGTTCGCCCGGGGTGAACCCGGCGGCGCGGACCTTCTGATCCACCGCATGCAAGTCATCCACAACCACTGCCAGATGGTTTAACCCGCCGACCGTCGTATAACTGTCACCGGCGGCATTTTGCGAAGTGCCACTGTGATACAGCGCCAGATAGCTGTCCTTCCCCCCGACATGGATCGACCGCCCCGCATCAATCGCCTCGCCCTCCCAACGGATCTTCCAGCCGAATATATCATCCAGCATCTTCGCGGTCCGTGCCGGATCGCTTACGGTTATGTTTGCATGTTCCAGTCGTATCTCGGCCATAACAGTCTCCTTCTTGATGAAATCTTGTGATGGGACTAGGCTACAAGCTCAACCTAACTTTAGGTCAAGGACTTTATTCTGATGCCTTCTATAGTCGAAAAAACCATATCAATCGGATACTTATCCCAAAGGACCGGCGTGGCCGTTTCCGCATTGCGCTACTACGAATCCCAAAATTTGCTGTTTCCGGAACGGAACTCCGGCGGCCAGAGACGTTTCCTGCGGGCCGATATCCGCCGTGTCTCATTTATTCTGATTGCGCAGCAGTTCGGCTTCTCCATCGCTCAAATCAAGCAGCAACTGGACCGGCTACCACAGGGACGCACCCCTACTAAACGGGACTGGGCAAAGATCAGCACCCACTTCAAAAGCCATCTCGACGCGAAAATTACCGCGCTGCAAGCGATGCGGGACAAGCTGGACGGTTGCATCGGCTGCGGCTGCCTGTCCCTGAAATCCTGCGCGCTCTATAATCCCGCTGACAAGGCCGCCACACGGGGCACAGGCCCCCGCTACCTCTTGGGCGACCGCTCGGAAGACATCTGAACCACCGGCTTCAATGTTCCGAAAATACTCGAACCCTCAGGCCGGTTTCAGATCATAGGTTTTCTGTTTGAGAAACTTCATCAGGCCCGGTCCGTCTTTTTCAAAAGACTTCAGGTCTTCGGGCGAGATCAACTCTCCAACGACCACAGCCTGATCCTTGTGCATGGCGTGTTTGATCTCGTGCAGCAAAAGAGACTGGCGCAATGTCACCGACAGTTTGTTGGCAATCTGGTAGGCGCGGCTGTTGGCCCCCGGAAAGAAAACCGGCAGGACTTGCGCACCGGACTGACGGATCATTTTCGCCGTGAAAGGCATCCATTCGGGATCAACAACAGGGCCGAACCAGGTTTCGCTGGTCGCGACGGTTCCGGCTGGAAACAGCGCGATACAACCGCCCTCTTTCAAATGGCTGATCGCTTCCTTGCGCATGCGGATATTGGTCTGGATGGCATCCGGTTCGTGGGGAAAGGCCACTGGCAACAGATATTTGTCAATCCGTGGCACATGGCGCAGGAAGGCCCGCGCAAGGATTTTGTAGTCATCCCGTGCATGGCTCAGCAGATGGGCCATTACGATGCCGTCCACCAGCCCGTGCGGATGGTTTGAGACGACAACCAGAGGCCCCTCTTTCGGGATATAATCAAGCTGCTCTTTCGGAGTTGTCAGTTTGATGTCCAGCCGGTCGAGCACGGATTTCCAGAAATCCGGATCACGGTTTTCGTCCCGCTCCCACTGGCGCACCAGCCACAACAGCTTAAGGCGACCGGTCAGGTTCTCGATAATCTGGATCAGGATCCGCTTGAACGGCGAATCAAAAGACCCTGCATAAGTAAGCTCCGAGGCCTTATACGGTTCGGTCCCGCCTGTAGCCTCCAGGATCACACTTTGCTTTTCAGTCATCACTTTCCTTCGCCAAAGAAGTTACCTACGAGTTCCCGCAGGGCTTCCGCCAGCTCTTGCGATTGGTTCCCGCTGGTCTCTACAGTAATCTGGCTACCTTTGGAAGCCGCGAGCATCATCAAACCCATAATGCTGTCGCCGCCGACTTCCATGCCATCTTTGGCCACAACGGCCTGTGCATCAAAGGCCTCTACCGTTTCTACAAATTTCGCGGAAGCCCGCGCATGCAGGCCCTTTTCGTTAATAATGTCGAGGTCCAACCGCACGGGGCACCTTTTCTTTAGGGAATTTGAAGGCCATTGCTGGCGTTAATGTACTTTTTACCGGCTGTGATAGCCTGTTCTACCGCAACATCCAAAGGAAGCCGGCGGGATTTGGCGAGTTTCACGAGCATTGGCAGGTTGGCGCCATACATGATCCGGCGACCGGAGCCTGAACAGGCTTTCATAGCAAGATTGCTGGGCGAGGAACCGAACATGTCGACAACAACAACCACGCCGTCCCCTTCATCCACGCGGTCCGCTGCCATGCAGATTTCGTTCTGCTTGGCATCCCGATCCACCTCTGCGGCGGTCGGAATGGCTTCGATATTCTCAAGCTTACCTAACACATGTTCGGCCGCGGCCAGATATTCCTTGGCCAGCCCGCCATGTGCAACTATCACGATCCCGATCAACCCGGATCACTCCTTCACAAACTTTCAGGCGTTTTTGCGCCGTTCCATTTCCCGATGCCGCTTAGACACCTGCCAACCGTCGGCCGCAAGGGCTTTGGCCAATTCTTCTGTCAGGGCGACCGAACGGTGTTGCCCTCCCGTACACCCCAGCCCGATGCTGAAATGCGCTTTCCCTTCATCACGATAGGCAGGCAATAGCAACGAGGTCAAATCTTTCAGCTTTGAAAAGAACGGCTCGTAACGGGAATCTTCCTGAACATAAGCCAGCACCTCGGCATCCTTGCCGGATTTGTTGCGCAGGGATTCGTCCCAATACGGATTCCGCAGGAAGCGACAGTCCATCACCATGTCGACGCCGCGCGGCACCCCCCTTTTGTACGAAAAAGACTGCACGGAAACCGCCAGACCTGTAGAGTTCTCCGACCCGAACAATTCTCCGATGTCCGCTTTCAGATCATGGGGCGTCAAAGTGGTGGTGTCGATCAGGATATCCGCACGATCCCGCAACGGGGCCAGCAGTTCCGCTTCAAGCTCGATTCCGCGTGCCGGAGTTTCAGCCAGAGCCATCGGGTGGCGCCGTCGTGTTTCCGAATAGCGTTGCAACAGACGGTCGGCCTGACAGTCCAGAAACAGCAGCGAAGGCTCGTATTCACTGCTCTGTGCAAAAGCTTCTTGAATCTCGAACACGCCACTGACCGAAAAATCCCGCGTGCGCACGTCAATCCCCAGCGCCATCGGACGGCCGACAGACGGACCTGTAATCAAGCGGTGCAACAGCGCGAGAGGAATATTGTGAATGGTTTCATAGCCGAGATCTTCGAAAGCGTTGATCGCGGTGCTGCGCCCTGCGCCGGACGGCCCGGTGACAAGAACAACCGTGGTATTCACATCCTTGATCGGTCTTTCAATCATAACGGCCCATTGCGCGGTGGACCGTCATACGCCTATGGCGTGCCGGTTGGTCCATCACGTCCCAAGAGTAGCAGAATAGATGCCAGATTTGGAAGATTACGTCCCTTTATCAAGTCAATTCTGCTCCCCATTACGTGAACACTCGAAGGGTGTGGCATTCGCGTCTCGGGTTCGGCAGAGAGATCGACAACGCGGCTGAGACGCGCCTGAGAGAGTGCGGGTTGTTTCAACAGGCCAAAGCCGCGGGCCTCTATTAGCCCATGAAGCGGTGCTGGCGAAGACATCCAGATCTGCGCGTCCCTGCTTTCAAGAATAACCTGATCGTCCGCCACCAAGCTGGCGCCGAGGGCAATCATTTGCAGCGCCAGACCGGACTTCCCCGATCCGGAAGGTCCCAGAATCAAAAAGCCCTGTCCGTTGACTGCAACAGCAGTGCCGTGGACAGGGCTTTTCCCAATTCTATCAGTCATTGCCGCCGGTCAGACCGGCAGGCCGACCACGAAACGGGCACCGAGCGGAGCATCGCCTTGCCGTGCATCCTGCGGATGGATGTTTTCCGCCCAGATCACACCTTTATGGGCTTCAACGATCTGTTTGGAGATCGACAGGCCCAGACCGGAGTTATTGCCGTAATCGCTTTCGGGCCGTTCCGAATAGAAGCGTGTAAACACTTTGGTCAAAGCTTCTTCGGGAATGCCCGGGCCGGTATCTTCTACCACGACCAACACACGATTGTCCTTTTCCCGTGCCCAAACCCGCACCGCATCCCCTTCACCGCAAAAAGACACGGCATTGGAAATCAGGTTTACAAAGACTTGTGCAAGACGCGCCTCCATACCATCGAAGATGATCGGTTTAGCAGGTGCATCCCAGATCAACTCGACGCCTTTGTCATTGGCTTCATGGCTGTGGAAATCGGAAATCCGGCTGAGCATCAGCGTCAGATCGAAAGGTTCTTCCTCTTCCTTGACCAGTTCCGCATCAAGGCGCGAGGCATTGGAAATATCACTTACCAGACGATCCAACCGGCGCACATCGTGTTCGATCACATCAAGCAACCGCTGGCGACCGTCCCCTTCCGGCGCGATCCGCAAGGTTTCAACCGCCGACCGCAAAGAAGCCAGTGGGTTTTTGATCTCATGGGCCACATCGGCTGCGAATTCTTCGTTTGTGTCGATCCGGTCGTATAGCGCTGACGTCATGTCCCGCATGGCCCGGCTGAGTCGCCCGATTTCATCAGGGCGGCCCGACAGGTCGGGGATTCGCACCCGCGCTGCATCGCCCTGACGTCCTTCGCGGGTTGTGCCTGCTTCCGCAGCCCGCGCCAGATCGTGAATCGGGTTCGCAATTGTATTGGCCAGCACGACAGACAGAACCACAGATACGACCACCGCCAGCATGAACAGCCGCAGTACGGCCTGTTGCTCTGCATGGATCAGTCCGTCCAGATACCCCGGCTGCGAGGTCAGAACCATCGCTGCCGCCACGTTGCCATCTACCAGAATCGGACGCCCTACACCCAACACGGTTTCGTGGTCCTGCGTGGAAGCACGGCGGATCAGTTCCTGACCCGAAAGTGCGGCACGAGACAGTTCATCCGCAAAGAACTGTTCGGACATACGGGTTGTCCCGCCACCGATGTTTCGCAGTCCGGGAAGCACATCCATCGCGCGGCCGAACCATGCAAGAATACCACTTCCCGTTTTGAAAGGGCTGCTGGCCCCATCAACCTGTGCCGCCAGCGCGGCATCCCCGAGATAAACCCGCGCAATCAACCCTTCTGAGACGGGAAGACCGCTGATCAGGGCACTGTTGGGCGTCCGTTCGTCCAGCAGCCGCGCTTCGATCACGCTGGAGTACAGCTCTGATTCGATGAGCATGCTGGTCTGTTTTTCAACAACAGAGCCGCCTTTGAACTGGTTCAGATACAACATCCCCACAAGAAGGATGCACAAGGCAATCAGGTTGAACGTGATAATGCGCCGCGCCAGCGCCGACGTGCGAATGCGCGTCAGTTGTTCCAACCCGAAAGATCGCAGCAGACCGGAGCCGCCGCGCAATCCAATAGCTTTTGCCATGCGTCCCAACGAAAATCCCCGGCCCCCGCGCGGTTTTTCCGTTATATGTTCGTCCGCCAGCAATGCCATTACTCGGTGTACCGGTACCCGATACCGTAGAGCGTCTCGATGGCCGAGAAATCGTCATCCACGCTGCGCATTTTCTTGCGCAGGCGCTTGATGTGGCTGTCGATGGTACGGTCGTCGACGTAAACCTGATCATCATAAGCAACATCCATCAACTGGTCGCGGCTTTTGACAAAACCCGGACGGCTGGCAAGTGCTTGCAGCAAAAGGAATTCTGTAACAGTCAGACTGACCGGTTTACCTTTCCAGGTAACTGCATGGCGAAGCGGGTCCATCGTCAGATCGCCCCGTTCGATCAGGTTTTCATTCGGTGCATCATCGGCTTTTCCGGCGTCTGAAAGCTTGGCTTCCTGACGGCGCAGAATCGCGCGAATCCGTTCCACCAGAAGCCGTTGCGAGAAAGGTTTGCGCACGTAATCGTCCGCGCCCATGCGCAGACCAAGCACTTCATCAATCTCGTCGTCTTTGGAAGTCAGGAAAATCACTGGCATATCTGTTCTCTGCCGCAAGCGGCTCAGCAGATCCATACCGTCCATTCTGGGCATTTTTATGTCGAGCACTGCCATATCCGGAAGCTCGTCCGTGAACGCATTCAGCGCCTGTAGCCCGTCATTATAAGTAGATACATCATAACCTTCTGCCTCCAGTGTCATAGAGACTGAAGTGAGGATGTTCCGGTCGTCATCAACCAACGCAATTCGTGCCATTTTTGCCCTCGATACTTGCCAGCATTATTCTTATTATTAACCTCATTTAGGTTATGCTTGGTTAACGACGCAAACGGTTTCTGGGCTAAGTGGTCCTTTTTTCGCCACAATTTTTCCCTTTTTTGTCCTTTGAGTCACACTTTCCTAACGTTCGTTGAAAAACTTTTTTGCAAAGTTAACGTTAACTGCGCGCTATTGCGCGCCCCCCGAGCCTTCCATTCAAAGACGATGGTGCTATACAAACCGCGGTGCTGAAACGGCACAGAACCATGGGTCCCCAACGACCATAATCGTTAAATTCAAGTGCTGGCCGCGCAACCCGCGCCCGCTTTGAGGAGCATTAATATGGAAGCAGGTCGCGTAAATCCGACCCAGACGCTGGAAAAAACCGGTATTAACGGCGTCGCAACTGCACATTATAACCTGCGGGAATCTGCACTGATCGAGATTGCGATCAAAAAAGGCGAAGGCGAACTGGGACAGGGTGGCACAATGCTCGTCTCGACGGGCAAATTCACCGGCCGCTCCCCCAAAGACAAGTTCGTCGTCGACGAGCCATCGGTCAAAGACACGATCTGGTGGGAGAACAACCCGCCAATGGCTTCAGATGCCTTTGACCAATTGTACGCCGACATGCTCGCCCATATGGCGGGCAAGGAATACTATGTGCAGGATTTGTTCGGCGGGGCTGACCCGGATTACCGGGTAAATGTCCGCATGGTCACCGAACTGGCCTGGCACTCGTTGTTCATCCGCACCATGCTGCGTCGCCCGGAACCCGAAGAACTCGACAGCTTTGTTCCGGAATATACCGTGATCAACTGCCCGACCTTCAAGGCCGACCCTGCCAAGCACGGCTGCCGCACCGATACGGTCATTGCGATCTCTATCGAGAAGAAACTGATTCTGATCGGTGGCACAGAATATGCCGGCGAAAACAAGAAATCCGTGTTCTCCCTGCTGAACTACCTGTTGCCTGATCAAGGCGTCATGCCGATGCACTGTTCTGCCAACCATGCCAAGGACGACACGGATGACGTGGCGGTTTTCTTCGGCCTGTCCGGAACCGGCAAAACCACGCTGTCTGCCGACCCGAACCGGATCTTGATCGGCGACGACGAACATGGCTGGTCCGATAATGGCACCTTCAACTTCGAGGGCGGCTGTTACGCAAAAACGATCAACCTGTCACAAGAAGCCGAGCCTGAGATCTACGCGACCACGCAGAAGTTCGGCACCGTGATCGAGAACATGGTTTACGATCCGTTTACCAAGGAACTGGATTTTGACGACGACAGCCTGACCGCAAACATGCGTTGTGCCTATCCGCTCCATTATATTTCCAACGCTTCGGATACCGGCCTTGGTGGCACACCGCGCAATATCATCATGCTGACCTGTGATGCCTTTGGCGTTCTGCCCCCCATTGCGCGGCTGACACCGGCGCAGGCGATGTACCACTTCCTGTCTGGCTTTACCTCCAAGGTAGCGGGCACCGAACGGGGTGTGACAGAGCCTCAACCAACATTCTCCACATGTTTTGGCGCGCCGTTCATGCCCCGTCGCCCCGAGGCCTACGGCGCATTGCTGCGCGACCGGATCGCAGATTCCGGCGCGACCTGCTGGCTGGTGAACACCGGTTGGACCGGCGGCGCCTATGGTACAGGATCGCGGATGCCGATCCATGCAACACGCACCCTGCTGACTGCTGCACTGGATGGTACTCTGAAGAATGCGGAATTCCGCAAAGACGAAAACTTCGGATTTGACGTACCAACCTCCTGTGAAGGCGTGGCCGATGTGTTGCTTGATCCGCGCCGCACCTGGGACAATCCGGAAAGCTATGACCGGAACGCTGCCAAGCTGGTTCAAATGTTCAGCGACAACTTTGCCCAGTACGAAGCTTATGTAAGCGATGACGTTCTGGCCGAAAAAGTAAAAGCCGGTTAATCTCTTTCTGCTAATTAACCAATATGGCCGGAGTTCCTGCTCCGGCCATTTTTACATTCCGGATGTCATGATAAAATTCTTCCTCCTGCTTGGTGTCTATATTGGCGTTATCAACCTGCTTGCCTACGGGCTGTTCCGCCATGACAAACGTCAGGCGGAAAGGCGTGGTTGGCGGGTGCCGGAGAACACATTGTTGGCCGTAGCGATCCTTGGTGGGTCAATCGGCGCGAAATGGGGACAGTACGCCTTGCGTCATAAAACGCGCAAGCAGCCGTTTTCACTGGTTCTGAACCTGATCCTGATCGCACAAATCCTTTTGATCTTGCTGTTGGTGATCCCTGCCACGCGGGAGATGTTACTGTCGTAAGGGGAGTATGATCGGGCCCCGCCCTTTCAGCGTTAACCCATCGCACCAAGCTTAATCATTGCCTGCGCAGGGCATATCTTAACGAACCCTTAATTATGAAGCTTCTTGTATGAAGCTTCATTTGAGACGCTTCATATTTGCAGGGTGATCGCCCCCCGCGGGGACCGGCCAACGCCCCCGCCCCGGCATGGCCCTTTGTTTTCGCAAGCGGTGTTGCGCTTATGGCCTGAACTCTCTGCTTGCCCGCGTCGCGCACCCCGCCTAAAATTCCGCCATGAAACGTTTTGCCCTTACTGCAGTTCTGTCTCTCACGCCCCTTCCGGCTGTGACCCATCCCCATATTTACGTGGATGCGGGGATCAATTTTCTGTTTGACGACAACGGCAGACTGGCCGCTTTACGGGTGTTCTGGTCCTACGATGAATTTTACTCCCTTCTGCAACTGGAAGAGCTGGAGCTCGATCAGGATGGGGACGGAACCATCACCGTGGAAGAGCAGGAAAAGCTGGCCGGTTTTGATACAAACTGGGTGGAGGGCTTCGAAGGCGATCTCTATGTTACCCATAACGACGCCAAGGTCGCACTCGGCGCGCCGATGGAAGCCGGCGCCGCTCTTCAGAACGGACGCCTGTTAACTTGGCACATCCGCCCCCTGCTGGACCGTATCGAACCGTCCGCCGGCGAAACCATCGTCAAGGTCTATGACCCGACCTTCTACAGCGCCTATACGCTTGATCACGGGGTGGAAGTTATCGACAATCCCGACTGTTCCCTTGCCATCAAGGCCGCAGACCTGCCCAAAGCTTATGATGCGGTGGAAAGCCTGCTCTACGGAGAGAACTCTGCGCAATATGAGGGAGACGAGAGCTTTCCCGAAGTTGGAGAACTTTTTGCAGATACGGTGTACCTTGAATGCGTCTCCTCCTGATCATCGCCGTTGCGGCGGCTGTAGCTTTGCTTCTTCTGTGGATCAGCGGCGGGTTTGACGCCATCGCTGTCTGGGCCGCCTCCATGCAGCGGGATTTCCAGAACGCAATGGCAGGCTCTTTGCGGGCCCTGCGCGCTGGCAATCCGGGGGCAACGCTCGGCCTGATGGGGGTGTGCTTTGCCTATGGTTTTTTCCATGCAGTGGGACCGGGACACGGTAAAATCCTGATCGGCGGCTATGGTCTTGGCGCGCGGGTCGCAATGATGCGCCTTGCAGGGATTGCGCTTGTATCCAGTCTGGCCCAAGCCCTTACAGCGGTGGTGCTGGTCTATTCCGGCGTTCTTCTTTTGGGTTGGGGCAGCAAACAGCTTGTCGGCGCGGCCGAGGATTATTTTGCTCCGGCAAGCTATGGTGCGATCCTGCTGGTCGGGGCATGGCTAATTCTTCGAGGCGTTCGAAAGCTCTGGCGCGGGCGCGGCGTAGAGGACCACGTCCACAGCCATCATCATTCCCATGACGATCATGACCATAGCGGTCACGGTGAAGTCTGCGCCGATTGCGGGCACCGCCACGGCCCCACCCCCGAAGAAGCTGCAAATGTAACTTCCTTGCGGGATCTTCTTGTGCTGGTCGGCGCAATTGCCATGCGCCCCTGTACCGGTGCTATCTTCCTTCTCATCCTCACCTGGCGCATGGGGATTGTAACTGCCGGCATCATGGGCACTTTTGCTATGGCTCTCGGCACCGCAAGTGTCACTGTCGCTGTTGCGCTGGCTGCTGTTGGCCTGCGCGAGAGCACGCTGCAAGGCCTGACCTCCGCTCCGTTGTTACGTATCGCTGTTCCGGTTCTCGAACTGGCCGCCGGATCCATCGTTGTGATCGTCGCCGGTCAGCTCTTGCGTGCAGCCTTGTAATTGGGCACTCCCGCCACTCCCCCGCAACAATCTTACACATTTTGCCGCATTACAGCATTTTTATTGCGCCGCAGCATTGACCCGCCCAGGCAGTCCTTTTACTTCAGTTCACAACACCTGAAGCCTTTATAAGGACGAATCCCATATGTTGTTGCCAAATCTGCTGAACACTTGCGCTGCTGCCATACCCGCTGTTGAAAACGTGGTAGAGCGTGCGCGTCAGAAACTATCTGACAAAGTCAACATTGACGGGCGTTTGAACGGCAAAGCGCTTGAGGAGCACCAGTTTGCCACCCACGGGCTCGCGTGGTTTGCAACCTATCTTGAATCCCTGCGGCAGATGCACAAATGGGCCACACGGCTGGAACAGGACGGCAAATTCAGCGAGTTGGAACAACTGCTGTTGCAAATCAGCTTTGGCGAATATCTCTGGCAGATCTGGGGCGGTATTCCGATGTCACAGGGCGAAGTGGTCCGGCTTCAGGATCTCGGGCTGTCCCAACAGGACCAGATGGCCCTTGCCGTTGAAAGCGTTCAGACCCTGACACAGGGAGGCAACACGCAAGCGGCCCGCGCCCGTCTGGTTGCCCTGATGCTGGAACGGGACGGCACCGCGACCGTTGGCGCCACCGGCCTTGACGAAGAACTGGAAATGATCCGCGACCAGTTCCGCCGCTTTGCCGACGAAAAAGTTCTGCCCCACGCCCATGAATGGCACCTGAAGGACGAATTGATCCCGATGGAGATTATCGAGGAACTGGCGGAAATGGGCGTCTTCGGCCTGACCATTCCGGAAGAATACGGCGGTTTCGGCCTGTCCAAAGCCTCTATGGTGGTTGTGTCCGAGGAATTGTCGCGGGGCTATATCGGTGTCGGTTCGCTTGGCACCCGTTCGGAAATTGCTGCAGAGCTGATTATCGGCGGCGGCACCGAAGAACAAAAACAGAAGTGGCTGCCCCAGCTTGCTTCCGGCGAGACACTGCCAACAGCGGTGTTTACCGAGCCTAACACCGGCTCTGACCTCGGCTCTCTGCGCACCCGAGCGGTCAAGGACGGGGACGACTGGTCCATCACCGGCAACAAGACATGGATCACCCATGCGGCCCGCACCAATGTGATGACCCTGCTGGCGCGCACCGATCCTGACACCACCAATTACTCCGGCCTGTCCATGTTCCTTGCGGAAAAGACACCGGGCACGGATGACGCCCCCTTCCCCACCGAAGGCATGACCGGCGGCGAGATCGAGGTCTTGGGTTATCGTGGCATGAAGGAATACGAACTGGCCTTCGACAACTTCAAGGTGAAGGGCGAGAACCTGCTTGGCGGGGTGGAAGGTCAGGGCTTTAAACAGCTTATGCAAACCTTCGAATCCGCCCGCATTCAAACAGCGGCCCGCGCCATTGGTGTTGCCCAGAACGCGATGGAAATCGCGCTGCAATACGCACAGGAACGCAAGCAGTTTGGCAAACAACTGCTGGATTTCCCGCGCATCCAGTCCAAAATCGCCATGATGGCGGTAGAAATCATGATCGCACGGCAGCTGACCTATCATTCCGCTTGGGAAAAAGACCACGACCGCCGCTGCGACCTTGAGGCAGGCATGGCAAAACTGCTCGGCGCGCGCGTGGCTTGGGCGGCAGCGGACAACGGGCTGCAAATCCACGGCGGCAACGGTTTTGCGCTGGAGTACCCGATCAGCCGCGTGCTCTGTGATGCCCGTATCCTCAACATCTTTGAAGGGGCCGCAGAAATCCAAGCCACCGTCATTGCCCGACGCCTGCTTGAAGTGGGCCGCAACTGATCCCGTTCCCGTCGCAGAGAGGCATTTGCCCTCTGCGACTTTCCGCTGGCGTATAGATGCGCCCGTTGCCGGTCGATGCGTTTTTTGACACTTTGCGCCTATGAAAATTCTGTTTGCTTCCCTCGCTTTCGCGCTGTCCCTCTCTACCTGCCAGAAGGATGAAACCATCTCCGGTGTCAGCGGCCCTGACGTTCAATGGCAACTGGTGCGCCTGAACGGAGAAGCCGTGGAAACGCCGATCACCCTGACCTTCCCCGAAAAGGGCCGACTGGCGGGGCAAGCCCCCTGCAACAGCTATTTTGGCGAACAGACCGCACCCCTGCCGTGGTTTGAAACAGGGGCCATCGGGGCCACGCGGCGGGCCTGTCCGGAAATGGAGCTTGAGGGACGTTATTTCAAAGCCTTCAGTGACATGACCATGATCGAGCGCAAGGGCGACACATTGTTGTTAACCAATGACTCCGGCGGCCTGCTGGAATACCGCCTGCAATAAACCGCCCGCTCAACCTTCTCCTGCTGCTGCCTTTTTGGCCTTGCGGGCCAGCAACTGGACCAGCCTGCCCCGCGCTTCGGGAAGCGGACGGTTTCCAAGGGCAGGTGCAAGCCAGCGTTCAAGAAAATAGCCGGTGGTCTTTAACGCATCGAGAATATCCTGCGGCGCCGGCTCTGCCCCTTCCAGTTGCAGGAATACCGGCAAAGGCAGCATCCGGTCGGCATAAGCGAGCCCGCTGGAGCGGCACACCGCCCGCCCGCTTTTCGGGGAGACATAAACCAGTTCCTGCGTCGTACCCGTCGCCGCACAAGACGACAGGTCCAGCCCGTAGCCCAGTTCCTCCAGCAGCATCAACTCCCAGATCGCATACTCCGCCTGCCAGCCCTGCCCTGCCTCCAGAGCATCCACCAGATCAAGGGTCCGCCCGTAGATTTCAGGAAGGTCCATCCGGTCCGGCAGGGCGAACCCGCAGAGTGCACAAATGGACCCGAGCGCTGCCAGTGCGGCGCGGTCACCCATAATGACACTGCGGGAATGCAGCAGTTCCACATGAAAGCCGCCAAGGTGTTCTTCAAGGCGCGCGCGCCATTCGACTTCCACCTGATTGCCCGGCTGCAAGACAGGGGCAAGCTTGCGGGACGCGCCTCCGCGCACCACACCGGCGTGCCGCCCGTGGGTCTTGGTCAGAACCTCAAGTATTACCGAAGTTTCCCCGTGCCGTCTTGCGGACAGGATTACCCCTTCATCGCGCCATTCCATCCGCGCAAGCTAGGGGTAAACCGTGCCGTGCTCAAGCGGTGGTATCAAGGGAATAGCCAAAGCCGCGCACCGTGCGCACAAAGTCCAGCTCGCTGACCTTGGCCAGTTGCTTGCGTAACCGACCAATGTGGACATCCACCGTGCGGGTATCCACGTTCAGGTTGTCGCCCCAGACACGATCCAGCAGTTGATCCCGCGACCAGACCCGTCCGGGCGCTTCCATAAAGACCCGCAGCAGTTTGAATTCCAGCGGCCCCAAGGGTATCACCGAGTCTGCCAACGTCACCTTATGCTGTACAAGATCCATATTCAGACCCTGATAGACCAGCAAATCGGTTCCAAGCTGGCCGGTGGCCTGCCGCAAACCGGCCCGCACCCGCGCCATCAACTCGCGCACGGAATAGGGTTTGACTACATAGTCGTCCGCGCCGGTATCCAGCCCGCGGATCTTGTCGTCTTCTTCCCCCCGTGCAGTCAGCATGATCACCGGTATATTCTTGGTGTCCTTGTTACGCTTCACCTGCCGGCAGACTTCCAGCCCCGAGGTTCCCGGCAGCATCCAGTCCAGAACGATCAGATCAATAGTCTGTTCTTCAAGAATCAACAGACCTTCTTCGCCGGTTTCGGCCTTGAAAACCTCGTAACCCTCAACGCTCAGGTTGTAGACAAGCATTTCAAGCTGGGAGGCTTCATCCTCCACAACCAGTATCTTTGGTCCGCCACTCATTGTTCGTACAGTTCCCCAGTGACCAGATAGTGTACCTGCTCGGCGATGTTTTTAACCTGATCGCCCGAACGTTCCATGTTCTTCGAGATGAACAGCAAGTGGGTACAAGGTTCGATGTTGCGCGGGTTTTCCATCATATAGGTCAGCAGTTCGCGGAACAGCGCATCGGTACGGTCGTTAATCTCGTCGTCCATTGCACTGGCGGCTTCGGCTTTGGCCTCGTCCCGCTCTACGTAAGCCTCCATCACCAGCGCCAGCATGGCCGCCACCTTATCAGAGGTTTCGGACAGCGTACGCAGAACGGAGCTCATTGCCGAGAAGTCATCCACAGCGCGAACGCGGTAGGACAGAGTTTTGGCGTAATCACCCATCCGCTCAAGTGAGGAGGAGATTTTCAGCGTGGTAATGGCGCTGCGCAAGTCATCCGCCATAGGCTGACGCAGGGCGATCAGGCGGATCGCTTTCTCGTCGATCTTGTTCTCAAGCGCGTTGATCTCGGCATCGGACTTGACCACCTTTTTGGCCAGTGCCTCATCTTCGTCCATAAGCGCGCGACCGGCGTTTATGACTTGCTCACCGACTTTCTTCGACATTTCGACGAGCATGGATTCAATCTTTTTCAGGTCTGTATCAAACCGTGTAACGATATGCGTATTTTCCATTGATTAACTCCTAGCCGATCCGGCCCATAATATAATTTTGTGTGCGTTCGTCTTCGGGAGAGGTGAAAATCGATTTCGTCGCTCCGCTTTCCACCAATTCTCCAAGATGGAAGAAGGCTGTGCGCTGGGACACCCGTGCGGCCTGCTGCATCGAGTGGGTCACGATGACGATTGTAAAGTTGTTGCGCAACTCGTCGATCAGTTCTTCGATGATCGCCGTGGCAATCGGATCGAGCGCCGAACAGGGTTCGTCCATAAGGACGACTTGGGGCTTAACCGCGATCGTACGCGCGATACACAGACGCTGTTGCTGCCCGCCGGACAGGCCGGTGCCGGGCTGGTCCAGCCGGTCCTTCACCTCTTTCCACAAGCCTGCTTTGATCAGCGACCATTCCACGATTTCATCCATATCCGTTTTGGATTTTGCCAAACCGTGAATTTTCGGACCGTAGGCCACATTTTCATAGATGGATTTCGGGAAGGGGTTCGGTTTCTGGAACACCATCCCTACTTTGGCACGCAGGGCAACCACGTCCACTTCAGGGGCATAAATGTCCTGCCCCTTGATGGTGATGCTGCCCTCAACACGGCAGATGTCCACCAGATCGTTCATCCGGTTGATGCTGCGCAGGAAGGTGGATTTACCACAGCCCGAAGGGCCGATCAGCGAAGTGACTTTATTCTCCGGTATATCCAGATTGATTTTGTTGAGCGCCTGCTTCTCACCGTAAAAGACATCAACGTCTTTTGCCGAAATGATGGCTGTCTTGGACATATTCTTAGAACCTTTTTTCGAACCGGCGGCGCAAGACGATTGCAAGCAGGTTCATCGTTATCAAGAAGAGCAGCAAGACAATGATTGCTGCGGATGTTTTTTCAAGGAAGGCCCGTTCGGGCGCGTCTGCCCAGAGGAAAATCTGCACTGGAAGCGCAGTTGCCGGTTCCAGAATGGACTGGGGCACATCTACGATAAAGGCCACCATGCCGATCATCAGCAGCGGCGCGGTTTCACCCAAAGCCTGCGCCATTCCAACGATTGTACCGGTCATGATACCGGGCAGTGCCAGTGGTGCTACGTGATGGAATGTCGCCTGAACAGGGCTTGCACCCATGCCAAGTGCCGCTTCACGGATAGAAGGTGGTACTGCCCGCAGGCTGGCCCGCGCCGCAATAATGATCGTAGGCAATGTCATAAGGGACAGCACCAGACCGCCAACCAGCGGAGAAGAGCGCGGCATTCCGAATGTGTTCAGCAGCATGGACAGGCCAAGCAACCCGAACACAATCGAAGGCACCGCTGCAAGGTTGTTGATATTCACCTCGATGATGTCGGAGAAACGGTTCTTGGGGGCAAATTCTTCCAGATAGATTGCTGCAAGGATACCCACCGGGAAAGAGAAACAGAAGCAAACCAGAAGGGTAAGAGCCGAACCGACAAGCGCGCTCAGAATACCGGCAAGTTCGGGTTCGCGGCTGTCACCATTCGTAAAGAACGACCAGTTGAATCCCCGTTTCACATCGCCGTCCGCAAGCAGCGTATCAATCCAGCCGATTTCCTGATCGCTCAGCCGGCGTTCGGATTCATCGACAGTCCGATCCACAGTACCTTTCAGCAGGATATCGAAATCATCAGATGCACGGAACCAGACCCGTACTTCCCCGCCAAGCTTGTCGGGGTTCGCAAGGACAAACCGCTCCAGCTCAAACCCCGCATCATTTGACACAAGACCATAAAGCTTGCGCCGGTCAGCCCGTTTGGTGGCTTCGGGAAAGCGGGCCTTCAGCGCGTCTTTCACGATCTTCTCGAAGCGGGCGTCCTGAGGATTGGCAGGATCGACGGCTTCGGGGCCAAGATCCACAACAATGGCGACATCCGTGGTCGTGAACGCACCGGAGCCTTTGTAAAGGATCGAGCCGACCATCACGACAAGAAAAGCCAGAGAAGCAAAGATCGCGCCGCGACCGTACCACTGGAACCGCTTTTCAGCCGATTTTCGGGATTTCAGCTGGGATGAGGGTGTGATGAAATCAGTCATATTGTTCCTGATATTTTCTGACAATGCGCAGTGCGACAACGTTCAGCACCAGCGTTGTAACAAACAGCACAAGACCAAGAGCGAAAGCTGACAGGGTTTTGGCACTGTCAAATTCCTGATCGCCGGTCAAAAGTGCAACGATCTGTGCGGTAATCGTGGTGACAGCTTCCAGTGGATTGGCCGTCAGATTTGCTGCTAGCCCCGCTGCCATCACAACAATCATGGTTTCGCCGATCGCGCGGCTTGCTGCCAGCAAAAGCGAACCGGCTATTCCCGGAATGGCCGAAGGCAGCACAACCTTGCGAATGGTTTCGGAATGGGTTGCCCCCATCCCGAGCGACGCATCACGCATGGCCTGTGGCACTGCGTTAATCACATCATCGGACAAAGAGGAAATCAGCGGAATGATCATAATTCCCATGACCAAACCTGCGGCCAGTGCGCTCTCGGATGAAACGTTAAGCCCGACGCTCTCACCGCCGGCACGCAACAGCGGAGCAACAGTCAGGGCCGCGAAGAAACCGTAAACCACGGTCGGGATACCTGCGAGGATCTCCAGAGCGGGTTTGATAAGATTGCGGCTGCGCTTGCTGGCGTATTCCGACAGATAAATCGCCGAAAGCAATCCGAGCGGTGTCGCAACACACATGGCAATGAACGAAATCAGAAGTGTCCCGGTAATCAGCGGAACTGCCCCGAAGGCGCCTTCGGCGGCCACCTGATCGGCACGCAACGCAGTTTGCGGGCTCCACTGGGTCCCAAACAAGAAATCTGTCAGGGGAATACGTTCAAAAAAGCGGAAAGCCTCGAACAGGAGAGACAAAACAATGCCCACTGTGACGGCAACCGCCACCAGTGAGCACAGGATCAACACCCCCATAACAAAAAGTTCAAACCCTTTTTTACGTTGGGAATGAACCAGATCGATGGTCGCGCTATCAGAATTGGCCATGTGCCATATCCTTTGGTCTTGGGGATGGGGCGCCCGTTACTGGGCGCCCCGTTTAGTCGTGTCGATTACATCGACAGGTTCATCAGACCGTTGATCGCTTTCGCGCCTTCTTCACGCTCTGCGTCGGTCATCGGGATCAGACCCTTGTCTGCAAGGTAGCCTTCTTCACCCCATGCATCTTCGGAAGTGAACTCGGCCAGGAACTGCTCAATGCCTGGAACTTCACCAACGTGAGCTTTTTTCACGTAGAAGTACAAGGAACGGGATACAGGGTAGTCACCTTCGGCAATCAGTTCGAATTCAGGTGCAACACCGTCGATCATGGCGCCCTGAACCGCGTCGGAGTTCTGCTCGAGGAAGGAGTAGCCGAAGATACCAAAGGCATCAGGGTTGGCTTGCAGCTTTTGAACAATCAGGTTGTCGTTCTCGCCGGCTTCCACATAAACACCGTCTTCGCGGATGGTGTGGCACAGAGTTTTATAGGCGTCGGAGTCTGTTTTTTTCAGGTCATTTACCCAATCAACAGTCTTACAACCGCCTTCCATGGCCAGCTCTACGAAAGCGTCCCGTGTACCGGATGTTGGTGGCGGGCCCAGAACCTCGATCTTGACAGCTGGCAGCTCGGGGTTGATTTCGTTCCACATTGTGTATGGGTTTGGCTTGGTTTCACCGGCTTCACCAGGAACGTCCTTGGCCAGCGCCATGAACAGATCGCCCAGAGAGATCGACAGCTGGTCAGAGTCTTTGGAGTTGGCCAGTACGATGCCGTCGTAACCGATTTTGGCTTCGACGATGTCTGTTACACCATTTTCAGCACAGGTTTTGACTTCGGATTCTTTAATCCGGCGGGAAGCGTTTGTGATGTCCGGTGTGTCTTCGCCAACACCCGCACAAAACAGTTTCAGACCGCCGCCGGAGCCTGTGGACTCTACAACAGGGGTTTTGAATTCGGTGGATTTACCAAAGCGTTCTGCAACAGTTGTCGAGAACGGAAATACTGTAGAAGATCCGACAATTTTGATTTGATCACGGGCGAAAGCAGGCGCAGCAGCAGCGGTAGCCAGTGCAATCGCGGATACGCAAAGCGTTTTTGTAAACATGAGGTCCATTCCCATTTTTTCATACGGTCCGATTCGTCTCGGATGAGGCGGTGATACGCAGCCGATATGACGCTCATATTTCAGTTATGTGACAGTTGTTCCGCGCTTATGTAACAGTTTCATGACGCACTTTTTGGTCCGAAACGGTCTATCCCTTTAGAAAGCAGGGTTTTGTCCCGCATCCTTGACCGACTCCATCGACACATGGGTCGAACTATTTGCAACATGGGGCAGGTTGGAAATGACCTCACCAAGAATCGCCCGATAGCTTTTGATGTCACTGGTGCGCACTTTCAAAAGGTAATCAAAGGCGCCCGCAATCATATGGCACTCTTCAATCTCTGTAACGGCTCCGACTGCCGCGTTGAAGGATTGCAAAGCCGCCTCCCGCGTATCCGACAGCGTAACCTCGACAAAGGCGATGTGATCCAGCCCCAGCTTGTCCAGATCCAGTACAGCCCGGAACCCGCGGATGTATCCGGTTTCGCGCAACCGCTTGACCCGCAACTGGCAGGGCGTCTTGGACAACCCCACCAAAGCTGCCAGTTCGGTGATCGCCATGCGCCCGTCCCTGTGCAATGCCGCAAGGATCTTTCGATCAAATCCGTCTAATTGCCCATCAGATGTCATCCTGAAACCCTTTTGACCTGATTTTATCCCTCTATTTGGATCATTTCGGGATCGGGAACAATAACATTAGGCAATCTGCCCAAAGCAAACGTGATATTATCATCTCAGCATAACTCTTTCAGGTGAAACGCCATGACCTCCCTTACCCAATTGCGCCAGAACATCCGTGACCTGCACCTTGCAGATGAAGACCGTATCCTGACAGACCTGCAAACCAGCAGCGCGATTCCGGATGCAACAAAAAAGGCCGCCGCCGATCGCGCCTGCACTCTGGTCAAAGACATTCGCAGCAGTGGTGACACGGGTATGATGGAAGTGTTCATGGCGGAATACGGCCTGTCCACAGATGAAGGCATCGCGCTGATGTGTCTGGCCGAAGCCCTGTTGCGGGTGCCGGATTCCGAAACCGTAGATGCGCTGATCGAGGATAAAATCGCCCCTTCAGATTGGGGCAGCCATCTGGGGAAATCTTCCTCCTCTCTGGTGAATGCCTCTACATGGGCGTTGATGCTGACGGGCAAGGTGCTCCACGATGAAGAACCCGGCATTGCCGCCACTCTGAAATCCGCCGTGCGCCGTCTGGGGGAACCTGTGATCCGCACCGCTGTCTCCCGCGCCATGCGGGAGTTGGGCGCCCAATTCGTATTGGGCCAAACCATCAAGGAAGCCGTCTCCCGCGGCAATGCCAAGGCCCGCAAAGGCTTTACTTATTCCTATGACATGCTGGGTGAGGCTGCGCTGACTGCAAAAGACGCGGACAAGTTTTATGACAGCTACGCCGATGCCATCACTCAACTGGCAAAACATTGCAAATCCGATGACATCCGCGAAAATCCGGGCATCTCGATCAAACTCTCTGCCCTGCACCCCCGCTATGAAGTGGGCCAGAGCGAGCGCGTCATGCGCGAGTTGACCGCCTCCACCCGCCGCCTGGCCCGAATGGCCCGCAAGGCCCGTATGGGCTTTAACATCGACGCCGAAGAAGCAGACCGTCTGGATCTGTCCCTTGACGTCATCGAAGCCGTGCTGCGTGATCCCGATCTGGCCGGATGGGACGGGTTTGGCGTGGTGGTCCAAGCCTTCGGGAAGCGCTGCTCTGCGGTGCTTGACTGGCTCTACCAGCTTTCCAGCGATCTGGACCGCAAGATCATGGTGCGTCTGGTGAAAGGGGCCTATTGGGATACGGAAATCAAACGGGCGCAAGTGGAAGGCACTGCCGGTTTCCCCGTATTCACCCGAAAGGTTGCAACGGACGTGGCCTATATCTGCAACGCTAAAAAGTTGCTGGGAATGACAGACCGGATCTATCCGCAGTTCGCCACCCATAACGCCCACACCGTCGCCGCCATTCTGGAAATGGCCGAGGACAAGACAAACTTTGAATTCCAGCGCCTGCACGGTATGGGCGAGGCGCTCCACGATATTGTCCTGAAGAACGAAGGCACCCGCTGCCGAATTTACGCCCCAGTGGGCGCCCATCGGGACCTGCTGGCCTATCTGGTGCGCCGCCTTTTGGAAAACGGTGCGAACTCCAGCTTTGTGAACCAGATTATTGACGAAAACACTCCGCCAGAAGAGGTCGCCGCCGATCCTTTTGCAGCGCTCGCCACAACACCCCACAGCCCTGTCGCCCTGCCAGTCGATATCTTTGCCCCCCGCAAAAACTCGCGCGGATGGGATTTGCACGATCTGGACGATCTGGCGGAAATCGACGCGGCCCGCACCCCGTTTCTGGATCATCAATGGCAAGGTAATCCGCTGCTGGTGGCCGATGTGCAGGGGCAGGAAACCCTTGAGGTCACAAATCCGGCCAACCCCGAAGATACCGTCGGTCATGTGGTACAGGCCAGCCGAAAAGACGCGGAAACCGCCATCACCAAGGCGCAGGTCTGGACCGTGCCAGCCTCTGAACGGGCCGAGGCCCTGCGCAAAGCTGCCGACCTTTATGAAGACAACTTCGGAGAGCTTTTTGCGGTTCTGACCCGCGAGGCGGGCAAAACCCCGATGGATGCTATTGCCGAACTGCGCGAGGCAGTGGACTTCCTACGCTACTACGCGGATGAGGCCGAACGCCTTGCCCCGACCGAGCCCCGTGGCATTTTTACCTGCATTTCCCCTTGGAACTTCCCGCTGGCGATTTTCTCGGGCCAGATCGCAGCCGCTCTTGCAGCCGGAAACGCGGTGCTTGCCAAACCGGCAGAACCCACGTCCCTGACTGCCTTTATCGCCGTAACCTTGCTGCACCGCGCAGGCGTGCCCCTGTCGGCGCTGCAGCTGCTGCCCGGACGCGGCCGCGACATCGGGTCGGCGCTGACCGGCAGCCCGCAGATCAACGGCACCTGTTTTACCGGCTCTACCGCAACTGCCCAGACCATCAACAAATCGCTGGCCGAACACGCCAGCCCCGATGCGCCCCTGATCGCAGAGACCGGCGGGCTGAACGCGATGATCGTGGACAGCACCGCCCTTCCCGAACAGGCGGTGCGTGACATCATCGCCTCGGGCTTTCAGTCCGCAGGCCAGCGGTGTTCGGCCCTTCGGGTCCTTTATGTACAGGAAGACGTGGCTGATCCCTTCCTCGAAATGCTTTTCGGGGCGATGGACGAACTGGTCTTGGGCAACCCGTGGAATTACACCACAGACGTCGGTCCGGTGATTAATGAGGGCGCTGCCAAGGGCATCCGCGACCATATCGCCACCGCCCGCAAGGAGGGCCGCGTGCTCAAGGAGTTGCGCACGCCCGACACTGGCACCTTTGTTGCACCAACCGTCATCAAGGTGAACGGCATCAAGGATCTGGAACAGGAAATCTTTGGTCCTGTGATCCACGTGGCCACCTACCGCGCCGACCAGCTGGACAGGATTGTCGATGACATCAACGACACCGGCTTTGGCCTGACCTTTGGCATGCACTCGCGGATTGACGACCGGATTGATCAGGTCACGGCCCGTCTGAATGTTGGAAATATGTATATCAACCGCAACCAGATCGGCGCGATTGTCGGTTCCCAGCCTTTCGGCGGGGAAGGACTGTCGGGCACCGGACCCAAAGCCGGCGGTCCGAACTATGTCAAACGGTTCACGGCGACCAAAACAACCCACCTGCCCGCCACAGGCGGTGCAGCGGCAGATGTGTCAGCCGTGCAATCCGCGCTCGACACGATGAACGCAACCCGCCGCCCGCGCCTGTCCTCCGAACTGTTGCCCGGACCCACGGGCGAAAGCAACCAGCTCTCAGTCTTTGGGCGGGGCACAGTCCTGTGCCTTGGCCCAACCGCAGAAGCTGCCGACGATCAGGCCCGCATCGCCCGCCAGAACGGGTGTGCTGCGCTAGAGGTTGCACCGGAAGTTACGAACGGGATCGACGGCACCCTGTCACCGGAGGCCCTGAAAACCCTGCAAGGCTTTGATCTCGTCGCGCTCTGGTCCGCCCCTGGGGATCAAACCGCCGCCCGCCGCGCCCTCGCCGCACGCACAGGCCGCCTGATCCCACTGGTCACTGGTGACGATCTGGCGGACCGCTGCAAGCTTGAACGCCACATCTGTATCGACACCACAGCCGCCGGCGGCAACGCCGCCCTGCTCGCCTCGGTGGAAGGGTAAACCCCGCTTCCATTTTCTACAAATATCCGCGCCGCAGGCATCCCCCTCCCCACGGGAGGGGGATTTTTCGTGTCGATTATCCGGCCCGCTGGACCATTCCGAACAGATCGCGGGGATCGTCCGGATCGGCCAGCATGTCGAGATCCTGATAGAACATGGTGTTTTTCAAACGGTCCCGCACATAACGCAGTGCTGAGAAATCCTCGACCGCAAAGCCGACACCGTCAAACAGGGTAATCTGACGGTCCGAGGTCCGGCCCTTGGCGGTGCCGTTGATCACCTGCCACATCTCGGTCACGGCGAAATCCTCCGGCATCTGCTGAATTTCACCTTCCACCCGGGTCTGGGGCGGGTATTCGACAAACACATCCGAACGCTTGAGGATGTCTGCATGCAGTTCCGTCTTGCCAGGGCAGTCGCCGCCAATGGCGTTGATGTGCACACCCGCGCCGACCATATTGTCGGTCAAGATGGTGGCGTATTGCTTGTCGGCGGTGCAGGTTGTGATGATCTCTGCCCCTTCAATCGCCTCTTCGGGTGTCTTGCAGGCGACCAGTTCCAGCCCCTGTCCTTCCAGATTCTTCATCGCTTTGGCCGTGGCGGCGCTGTCGATGTCAAACATGCGCAGTTTCTCTACCCCGACGATGGCTTTCATGGCCAGCGCCTGAAACTCCGATTGCGCACCATTGCCGATCATCGCCATGGTCTTCGCCCCTTTGGGCGCCAGATGTTTGGCCACCATCGCGCTGGTCGCCGCCGTGCGCAGGGCCGTGAGGATGGTCATTTCCGACAGCAGCACCGGATAGCCGTTGCCCACATTTGCCAGCAGGCCAAAGGCCGTCACGGTCTGCAAACCCTCTTTGGTGTTCTTAGGGTGGCCGTTTACGTATTTGAAACCGTAAACCTCGCCATCCGAAGTCGGCATCAGTTCGATCACCCCTTCGGAAGAATGGCTCGCCACGCGGGGGGTTTTGTCAAACAACTCCCAGCGTTTGAAATCTTCCTCGATATAGTCTGCGATCTCCGTCAGCATGGTTTCCAGCCCGACGAAATGGATCAACCGCATCATGTTTTCAACGCTGACAAAGGGCACCATGGCGAGCTTTGAAGGGTTAAGTTTGGTCATTTTCATATCTCCAGTCATCTTGTCTTAGGGCGCGTCAGTGCACGCCGGGGCCGGTTTTCAGGCCGGAAAAGCTCTCGGTGGGGCGGTCAAAGACGCGCCGGCCCATCAGGCTTGCCACAAGATCCACCATCAGCGTTGCGGTCTTGCCACGTTCGTCAAGAATGGGGTTCAGCTCTACCAGATCAAGCGAGCTGACCAGCCCGCTGTCACAGAGCATTTCCATCACCAGATGGCCTTCGCGGAAGGTCGCACCGCCCGGCACGGTTGTGCCCACCGCAGGCGCGATAGAGGGATCGAGGAAATCCACATCGAGACTGACATGCAGCAGCCCGTTCTGTTCTGCCACCTGTTGCAAGAACCCCCGAAGCAGCGGCGCGATACCGTTTTCATCAATCGCCCGCATGTCGTGCAGGATAAAATCGTGGCGGGCCATTTCCGCCTTTTCCGCCCCGTCAACAGAGCGCAGTCCGATCATGCAAACCTGCGACGGCGGCACCGGCGCTTCGAGTTCGGGGAAACCGACAAATCCGTCCCGCCCGCAGACATACCCCACCGGCGTTCCGTGCAGGTTGCCCGAAGCGGTGGTCAGCGGCGAGTGGTAATCGCTATGGGCGTCCAGCCACAAAACGAACTGCGGCCGGTCCTGTTCCTTTGCATAAGCGGCAACACCCGAAACCGTCCCGAGCGAAAGGCTGTGATCGCCGCCCATAAATATCGGAAACCCCTGTGCCATGGCCTCTCTGGCCGCAGTGTTGAGTGATTTGGTCCATGCAATCGTCTCGCCCAGCGCAAAGACTTCGGGATTTTCGCTGCTGGCGGGTTCGATCGGGCCCATCTCTACGTTGCCCCGATCCTCGACACTGAAGCCCAGTGCCGTCAGCGTATCGGCCAGACCGGCAACGCGGTAAGCATCCGGTCCCATCAGACACCCCTGCCGACGTTTGCCGGAATCTACAGGTGCGCCGATCAAGATACAGGTTTTGCTGTCCATCCGGTGTTCCTTTCCTAAACATGTTGAAGATGCCCCGCTCTCCCGACTTGTGTCAGGGCCGCAAACATCTTGTCCGATTAACCACCCTGTAAGCGGGCGGCGGTTCTGGAGAGGGGCTTCAGCAGCTACCCGTGTAGCCCGTGTCATCCCGTCATCGCTCATGTTTCGAGGGCCATCCCCCGGCGGGAACCAAACGTGCAAACGCTGTTCCTATGGTCTTTTTAGCGGATTAATCTGCCAAGTAAACACCTCGCAGGGCGTTCGAAGAATAACAGGAGGGTGCTACCCCTCCTGCTATCAGGTCTCCGGATGCAGGTTACAGCCCCAGCGCGTTGCGGCGTTCTTCTGCAAATCCCTGCACCAGCCGGTCTGCGACCAGTGCAAGAATGGCCATCGCCGCCCCTGCGGTAATTCCAAGCCCTACATCCGCGCGGCCAAGCGCAATGTAGATGGATTGCCCCAGCCCGGTCGTACCGATCAGCGCCGCAATCACCAGCATTGCAAATGCGTAAAGGATCGTCTGGTTCAGCCCGAGCAGGATCGTCGGGGCCGCATAAGGTGCGCGCACTTCACGCATGATCTGCCAGTTGGTCGCCCCGCTGGAGACAGCCGCTTCGATCATGTCATCCGGCGTTGTCACCAGTCCGTGCCGCGTATAGCGGATCATCGGCACGATGGCGTAGGCGATGATCGCAAGAAAGGCACTGAACTCCCCGATCTGGAAGAACATCAGCATCGGGATCAGAAAGACAAACAGCGGGATGGTTTGCAGCATATCACAAACCGGACGGATCACCGCCCAAGCGGTGGTGCTCACCGCGGCCCAAAGCCCCAGCGCGCCACCCAGAACCGCGCAGGTAAAGACCGCCGCACCCGAAAGATAGAGCGACAGCAAGGCGCGGTCCCACAGGCCGGAAACCATGATCAGCCCCAAAAGACAGACACAGAGCACTGACAGCCGCCAGCCCGAGGACACCCAGCCCAAAGCCCCAACACCCACCAGCACAAAAATCCACGGCAATTGTGTGACACCGGTTTCAATCACCCCGATCAGCACCAGCAGGCACAGCCCCAGGGTCAGGCGCCCCTGCCAGGCAAGCAACGCCGCAACAACCACACCGATCGCGTAGACCCAAGCGGACATGGCCGCAGTCCACTGGAATCCCCATGTGAACGGCAAAACTGCATCATCCAGCCCGATACGCAGCGGCAAAAGGACATAAAACATGGCCGAATTTTTCAGTGTATCAAGGCTGCTGCCGTAGACGCGGGTAAAATCCCCTACCGACTGATCCACCGAATCTGCGACACCACCAAAATAGCTCAGCGTGTCAGCCGCGGGCAAAAGATCGTCCAGCACCACGGCTGCGACAAGCGAAGCCACAATGATCCACCAGACCACACGGGTACTATAGCGGCGACGCTCTTGCGCGAGTGCACCGGACATACGGTCGATCACAATGGCAAAGACCACAATCACCAGACCGGCCAGAAAGGATTGCCCGAACTGCGCCTTGCGCATAGTCAGAAGGACTTCCCAGCCAATATCGTTAAACCCTCCGATAACGGCGGCGATGATCACCATCGACAGGGCAGCCATAAGGCTCTGGTTCACGCCGACCATGATCTGTGTCATGGCACTGGGCAATTCCACCAGAAACAATTGCTGCGCGCGTGTGCCTCCGGACATGACAGCGGCTTCCTTGATATCGGATTCCACCCGCTCCAACCCCAACAATACATTGCGGGCCATAGGCGGTGCCGCATAGATCGCGCTGGCAATCAGCCCGACCACCGGACCAAAGCCGAACAACAGCAGCAAAGGTGTCAGATAGGCAAAGGTCGGAATGGTCTGCATCAGATCAAGCACAGCTTCGACAATCTTTTTCACCCGCTGGACTTCATAGGCCAGAATACCAATCGCAGTACCAAGCAACAGCGCCAGCGGCACCGAGACAAATACCAGCGCCAGCGTATTCATGCTCTCGACCCAATAGCCCGAGGCCAGCACAAACAAGAGCCCCAAGAACCCGAGCGCAGCCATCTTCAATCCGCCCAGATACCAGCCAACTGCCGTTGTTACACCGATCACTACCACCCATGGCGTAGACACCAGTAGCCAGTTTGCCGCTGCCATTCCGAACCCGAGCACCCAGCTCACCCAGCGCATAGCCGGTTTGATAGTTTCAAAAAAGGCCCCTAAACCCTGGGAGATCCAGTCGGACATCGGAACTGTCAGGACAGAAGGCCACGCCACCAGCCACGGCGCATAAGGGGCGGCAAGAAGGCAGACCATTCCGACAAAGACAACCAAAGCAGCAGCCTGTTTTCCCTTGCTGTCCAACGCCGACTTCAAAGGGGAGAGGCCGCTCATGTGGACTGTGCCTCGCCCACAGCGCGGGCCAGCGCTTCGGGGCGCAGCAGGCCAACAACCTTGCCCTCACCGTCGCGAACAGCCATTGGCTCGAAGGTCAGGGCGCAGGCACTAAGCGCATCATCAAGGGTCATCGCTGTACGCAACTCGGGGCCACCGTTGTCCGGCGCACCGTTAACCGGCTCCATCAATGCCTCCAGCGTCATATGGCGGCCTTTGGGGATGTCACGGCTGAATTCGCGCACGTAATCATCTACCGGATTAAGCACGATCTCGCTCGGCGTGCCAATCTGCACGATCACGCCGTCGCGCATGATGGCAATGCGATCCGCCAGCTTCAGCGCTTCTCCGATATCATGGGTGATAAACACAATGGATTTGCGCAAGGTGGCCTGAATATTAAGGAATTCGTCCTGCAACTGCCGCCGGATCAGCGGGTCCAACGCCGAAAACGGTTCGTCCAGAAACCACACGTCGGGGTTTACCGCCAGCGACCGCGCAATGCCAACCCGCTGACGCTGCCCGCCCGAAAGCTCGCGCGGGTAGGCATCTTCGCGCCCGCCCAATCCAACGAGTTCGATCACTTCCATCGCCCGCGCACGGCGCTCCTTCAGCCCGACACCCTTCATCTTGATCGGGAAAGCGACATTGTCGATGACACTCATATGCGGGAACAGGCCGAAATGCTGGAACACCATACCCAGCTTTTCGCGCCGCAATTCGATCATGCGGCGTTTGCTGGCGGCGAGTATATCTTCGCCTGCCATCAAAACGCTACCGCTCGTCGGTTCAACCAGACGGGACATGCAGCGGATCAGGGTGGATTTACCTGACCCCGAAAGCCCCATTATCACAAACAGTTCGCCTTCTTTCACTGAAAAACTGGCGTCCTGCACCGCAGGGATCAGCCCCTGCTCTTTCAATCGGCGGGCCACACCATCCGTTGTGGCCGCACCGGGTTTCAAAAGGTCGGACAGCGCAGATCTGGCGCCATCGCCAAAGACCTGCCACAGACCATCCACCGCAATCGCCGGAGCATCCGGCCCGTCTGTCCTTGCCATAGCTTACTTGGTCGCCGCTTCTACGACTGGTTTCCAAGTACCCTCATTGGCCGCCATCCATTCGGAAACAACCTCTTCAACGGCACCGCCATCCACGTCAACTGCGCCCATAAGCGGCTGCTGAGTTGCGGTATCAAGCTTGTAGTTCTTCAGAATTTCATAAGCAGCAGGCCATTTCTCTTCGAAGCCGGCCCAACTTGTCTTGAAAATCCGCGAGGCGCTGAAATCGCAGTCACTGGTTTCATTCGGGTTCACACCCCAAGCCGGATCGGTAAAACAGGCCTCTTCCGCCGCAGGCAGATCGACAAACTTCACGTCATAGGCAGACATCGCCCAATGGGGTTGCCAGAAAACGATCAACAGGGGGGATTTCTTTTCGGTGGAGGCCCGCAGTTCTGCGATCAGTGCTCCTTCGGATCCCGCCGGAACCGCTTTGAACGGCAGGCCGAGACCTGTCACACGATCCGCACCCGGTGTGCCCCAATCCGCCGGATAGTCGACCAGACGGCCCATCGGCAGGGTTTCCGCCGTGGCAAACTGGCCTGCACAATCTTTCAGGGCTTCCCATGCGGGCAGGCCGGGACAGATTTCTTCAACGTGGCTTGGATAGGCATAGCCTTCCCGCGCAACCAGACCCAGATCGGAAATCTCGGTAACGGTACCTTCGGCTTCCAGTTTGGCAAACTGGTCAGATACGTTAGAAGACCATACTTCCAGTGCGGCATGAACCTCGCCATCTGCCATCGCCTGCCACATGTTCATATAGCCCGCAGTAGTGTACTCTACCGTGTAACCCGCTGCTTCCAGCATCTGTCCCGCGATATGGGTCGAGATGTGCTGGCCGGTCCATTCATTCACCGCAAGTTTGATCGGTTCGTCCACAGCTCCCAGATCGGCCGCTTGCGCCCCGACGGAAAGTGCCATAACCGATGCAGCGGACAGCAATACTTTTTTCATGAGTTTCTCCCTGTTGTGTTTTTATTGACTGATGAATCAATATAAATAGCGTTGCACCCGAACTGACAAGTTTTTATTGCGGAAACGAGGCTATACACGGGTTCGAGCTATGAAAGCGCAGGAAAAATGAACAAATCTTCCTACCTACCGGTGTGGATCGCCTTTGTTTGTGCATTGCTCTGGGGGCTTTGGTGGCTGCCGGTGCGCGCGCTCGAATCATCCGGACTGACCGGCGCTTGGGCCGGCACTGCGTTGAATGCGGGGGCTTTGCCTCTCTTGCTGCTGCTGTTTTTCACCCGACCAGAGCGTCGAAGGATTGATCTGCGCGTTATTGCAAGTGGCGCACTGATCGGCGGCGCAATGATGCTCTACTCCGCTGCGATTACAGAAACCACGGTGGTTCGTGCCGTGCTGCTGTTCTACCTCGCACCTGCTTGGGCGATTGGTATCGAATGGTTGTTCATGGGGCGACGCTTGCGCTGGATCAACGGACTGGCCTTCGGGCTGGCTGCCGCAGGTGTCACGCTTATCTTTCGTGGTGAAATCAGCCTGTCACACTGGAACTCCGGTGACCTTATGGCGCTTGTGTCAGGGATTTTCTGGGCAGTGGGCTGCGCCCTGATATTCACCGGTCCGGATATCGGGGCCCGCACCCTCGGCCTGTTCGGTTGCGCGGGCGGGCTTGTTATCGGAACCGCCTTGGCCTTCGGCTCTGGTCAGGGACTTCCCGCTCCGGCTGATCCGATGGAACCGGCGATACGCGCTTTGGGGATTGGTATGCTCTACATCGCGCCCATGCTGGTAGCGACACTCTGGTCTGCAAGACGCCTGCCCCCGACACTGCTGTCTTTCCTTTTGACCGGAGAGATCATTTCTGGAATCGCAACCAGCGCAATCTTTCTGGCCGAACCCTTCAGCTGGCCCGAACTGGCCGGATCGGCGCTGGTCATCTGTGCTGCCCTCACCGAAGTCGTTAGCCCGGCCCAGAAGCCTGCGACAGTCTGATCCCGGCTTCAATGTTCCCCAAATACTCTCCCCGACGCCGCAACCGGCCGGATCAACAGAGATTATACGGAGTTTCCAGCAAAATCCTTCCCCAAACGCACCATGCGCACTAGTTTGTAGAGCCCATATAGCTCTGGAAACCGAAAGAAGGCCCCGTAAATGGTCACACTCCTGAAGGCGCTGCTCTGGCTTTTGTTCCTGTCAGTGGCTGTCACCACAGCCTTGCCGTTCATCCCCTCTAACGAGTGGTGGATCAGGGGTTGGGATTTCCCGCGTCTTCACATCGCTACGCTCGCCGCAGTCTGCTGCCTTGCCACGCTCTGGCTGCGACCAACTGGTTTTATGTGGATCACAATCCTAAGTCTGGGAATCCTTGTGTATCAGACGGCGAAAATCATTCCCTACACGTCGCTTTATCCGACTGAACTGGCGCTGGAACCGCTGCACCCCGATGCAGAGACATTCACCGTGACGTCGATCAATGTGCTGAAGGAAAACAAGGATCACGGCCCCATTGCAGATTACATCCGCAAGGAACAACCTGCCGTTCTGTTGTTGATGGAAACGGATGACACATGGCGTGCGTCCCTCGCAGAGGTCCTGTCCCTTTATAAAACTGTCGAATACTACCCCCACGAAACCCACTATGGAATGATCTTCGCCACCAACCTCGTGGTAGAGGAGTTTGCCTTCCGCCTTCTCAGCAAGGATGACACGCCAACAGCCGTGGCCTTACTGGTGGCCCCGAACGGGGCACGGTTCAGTTATATCGGGCTGCACCCCAAACCCCCTATTCCGGGCGAAGATACCGACGAACGGGATGCGCAACTCTTAAGGGCCGCAACAATAGCCCATAACCTCGAGCTTCCGGTGATCTGCATCGGGGATTTCAATGACGTCGCTTGGTCGCGCACTTCCAAACACATCAAGACGGAGGGAGGTTTCGTTGATCCGCGTGTAGGACGGGGGTTTTATTCCAGCTTTGACGCCACACACCCGCTGATGCGCTTTCCCATAGACCAATTATTCGTGACGAAAGAAGTTAAAATGGTGTCTTTCGGGCGCGGGCCCCATGTGGGGTCAGACCATTTCCCGATGGAAGCAACTGTGTATATCGAACCGGCGCTGTCACGATAAAGGGCGACGAGGCGTCAATCGTCTTCAAACGGGTCCCAATCATCGTCAAGCATTTGCGCTTCGAGTTCCTCTTCGGGATCGGCCGTGATTTCTTCCAAAGAACGAATGTCGCGAATTTCTGCCCCGGGAAAACGGGACATAGCCGCCATCACCAGCGGATGCTGCATGGCGCGGCCCTGAAGGTCGCTTCGATGGGCAGCCTTTTGCTCGGAGACTGTATCCGCGCCGCCTTCAGAGACAACCGACACCCCCCAGCGCACGCCGGTCCATGTTTGCAACCGCGCCGCCAGACGCGAGGCGAGATCGGTCGGCGCATCGTCCGTGGGCTGGAATTCAATCCGGCCGGGCGTGTATTTTGCCAGCCGCAGATAGTTCTCCACCTCGACCAGCAGCTTCATATCCCGCCGTGCACGGATCAGATCGACCACCTGATCGAACCGCACGAACCGTGCGAGCGCCTGATCGGCGTCGGGCTGCCCCGCGGGCACCGCACCGCCGCCAGCGATCATTGCAACCGGCGCGCCGGACGCCGGACCGCCGCCGATCGTGCCTGCAGTGGGGATGCTGCCGCCTTGCGTTGGGGCGCCTGCTCCGCCGCCTGCGCCACCACCGGGCATCGGGGGCGGCGGCGGAGAATTATGCAAACGGCGTACCAGATCTTCGGGGCTTGGCAGTTCGGCCACATGGGTCAGCCGGATAATCGCCATTTCCGCCGCCATCATCCCGTTCGGCGCAACCGAGACTTCTTCCAGCGCCTTCAAAAGCATCTGCCACATCCGCGTCAGCGCCCGCATAGGCAGGGATTCCGCAGCGGTCTTGCCCCGCGTGCGCTCGTCCGGTGAAACGGTGGGATCGTCTGCGGCTTCGGGCGAGATCTTGATGACGGAAACCCAATGGGTCACTTCCGCCAGATCGCGCAATACTGCAAGCGGATCAGCACCTTCGGCATATTGTCCCGACAGTTCGTTCAACGCCCCTGCCGCGTCGCCCTTCATGATCATGTCAAACAGATCAAGCACCCGCCCGCGATCTGCCAGCCCCAACATGGCGCGCACCTGATCGGCGCTGGTTTCGCCAACCCCGTGGGCAATCGCCTGATCGAGCAGCGACATGGCATCCCGCACCGAACCTTCCGCCGCCCGCGCGATCAGCGCAAGCGCGTCCTCGGCCACTTGCGCGTTTTCCTTTCCCGCAATCTTTTGCAGGTGGGCGATCATGACTTCCGGTTCGATCCGGCGCAAATCAAACCGCTGGCACCGGCTGAGCACCGTGACAGGAATTTTGCGGATTTCTGTGGTGGCAAAGATGAATTTGACGTGTTCGGGCGGTTCCTCCAGCGTTTTCAACAGCGCGTTGAATGCGCCATTGGACAGCATGTGAACCTCGTCGATTATGTAGATTTTAAACCGCGCAGATGCAGCGCGGTAATGGACGGAATCGATAATCTCGCGGATATTGGCCACACCGGTGTTGGAAGCCGCATCCATTTCCATCACGTCCACATGACGCCCCTCGGAAATAGCAACACACATATCGCAGACGCCACACGGGTCCGTTGTCGGCCCGCCCTGCCCGTCCGGCCCGATACAGTTCATCCCTTTTGCCACGATACGCGCGGTTGTGGTTTTGCCCGTTCCGCGAATCCCTGTCAAAACAAAGGCATGGGCGATCCGGTCCGCTGCAAAAGCATTTTTCAGGGTACGCACCATCGCGTCCTGACCGATCAGATCCTCAAAAGTAGCGGGACGGTACTTTCGCGCCAGAACCTGATAGCCTGTGTTTGCCTCTTGCGTCATGACCTACCCTGTACCACGTTAGATTCGTATCCCTTACAAAACCCTAAAGCATCATGCCAGACTTCACCATATACCCGATCCCCCTTTCCAGCGGAACGCTTGGCATTTCCCAGCTTCCCGGTCGCGGAGGACGGATGGATGCCGACATGATTGCCCTGTTGCGCTGGAATCCCGATCTGGTTCTGACCATGACCACCCGCGTCGAGATGGAGCGAGCCGGATCAAGCGATCTGCCCGACCGCCTGGCAGAGGCTGGCGTACAGTGGATACATCTGCCCATTGCAGATTTCGGTGCGCCCAAAGGCAGCACCGAAGAATACTGGCCCGAAGCCTCCCGTGCGGCACGCCACGTCCTACAAAACGGCGGCAAGGTGCTGTCTCATTGTTTCGGCGGTCGCGGTCGGTCCGGCATGATGGTCATGCGCCTGATGGTGGAACTGGGGGAACCGGCAGATACTGCCCTGACAAAAATCCGCGCGGTGCGGGCCGGTGCGGTGGAAAACACCAAACAACGGGACTGGGCCGCCGCGGGCCACGTGCAGAAATCATAAAGCGAATGACGGGTAAGTGAGAGACTGGACAGCGACCCAAACGGGACTCGTTACGGTTGCTTCCTTCCGGACCTGGCCGAGTTAGCAAGGCGCTTGCCCGCGCCAGCCTCTCAATCGGGTATATAGGGTCTTCTGTCCGGTTTGCCAAGGTCACGATTGCAACCCTTTCTCTGGCATGCAACAAAACTGGCAAACAAGGAATTGAAGACGAAATGTTGAATGCTGAACAGGTGACTTTCGGCGGCTCGGGACTGGACCGCGCCGCACAACATCGTGGCGACACGGCCAAGCTTGAAGAATTGCGCAAGGCAGGCCATGCCATCGCCCTATGGCGCGGCAAACCGCTTTTTGACTATGAAACCAGTGCGCTGATGCGTATCTCACCCAATCATCCGGTCCTGTCCGAAGCCACAGACCCGGCGATCTACCTCGGAATTGAAGAGGACGGCAGGGCTGTGTTCGCCCATGACATTTCACCTTGGGAAGACCCCGCGCTGGATGCAGCGGCTCTGTCGAATTTCTTTGATCCGTCGCAAAATCTTTATCCCGGTTTCGAGAAATCGCAGGTCTTTACCGAACTGCGGGGAATCATGGCGAAATTGACTGCTCGGGATGCCGAACTGGCGGCCACCGCGCGGGGTATGTTCGAATGGCACCGGCATCACGGCCATTGCGCAAAATGCGGCGCGAAATCGGAACTGGCACAGGCCGGATGGCAGCGGGACTGCCCCGCGTGCCGGGCCAGCCATTTCCCGCGCACTGATCCGGTGGTGATCGTGCTGGCCACCAAAGGCAATTCAGTACTGATGGGGCGGTCCCACGGCTGGCCCGAAGGCATGTATTCCCTGCTCGCCGGTTTCATGGAACCCGGTGAAACCATGGAAGCTGCCGCGCGGCGCGAAGTGTTCGAAGAAAGCGGCATCCGGCTTGGGCGGGTGCGCTACCTGTCGTCACAGCCCTGGCCCTTCCCGTCCAGTTTGATGATCGGCTGCGCAGGCGAAGCCGAAAACAGCGAAATCGTGATTGATCCCAAAGAGATAGAAGACGCCCGCTGGTTCACCCGCGAAGAGGTCTTTGCTGCAACACATTCGGACAATCCGCAGCTTCGCCCGGCCCGCAAAGGCTCAATCGCCCATTTTTTAATTCACAACTGGCTGTCCGACACATTAGATTGACGCGGATTGATTCCCGCATCCGGCAAGAACAAACAACAGGCAGAACCCCATGCAGTTTTCCAGTGTCCAAGACGTTAACGCACCGCTCGACTTCGTGTTTTCGCAGCTTTCCGATTTTGAAAGTTACGAATCCTATGCGATGCGAGTGGGTGCTGAAGTTAAACGCACGGATGAACTGACACAAAAAGGCGTGGGTATGAGCTGGAACATCCAAGGGGATTTCCGCGGAAAACACCGCAACTTTGAAATCGAACTGACCGAGTTCCGCCCCGACAACCTGTTGAAATTTATGGTGGCCGCTTCCGGTATCGAAGCCAATGTCACGATGGAAGCCATGGCCCTGACACGCAAGCAGTCGCGGATCAAAGCCACGACAGTCCTGAAGCCAAAAAGCATCTCGGCGCGGCTGATCCTGCAATCGGCGAAACTGGCCAAGAACAGCATGAACCGGAAATTCAATCACCGGTTCTGGACTTATGCCAACTACATCGAGAACAACTACAACGCTGCCCGAGGTTAGTCAGGTCTTTCTAGGTGTGGGGCTCACCGCGAGACCGGTCAGCCTCATAAACGCCGAGAATTTCCAGATGGGTGGTGAAATACTCCAACTCCTCCATCGCGCGGCGTACCGGTGCGTCGTCAGGATGCCCGACAATATCCGCATAAAACTGCGTCGCCGTAAAAGACCCGCCGATCATATAGCTTTCCAGCTTAACCATGTTCACGCCATTGGTCGCAAACCCGCCCATCGCTTTGTAGAGCGCGGCGGGAATGTTGCGGACCCGGAAAACGAAAGTCGTGATCAGTTCCTTGTCGGATTGTGGCGTGTTCACCGGTTCGGGTGACATCACCAGAAACCGCGTGGTGTTGTTCTGGTTGTCTTCGATGTGATGGGCCAGAACTTCCAGACCGTAAATTTCGCCCGCCAGATCCCCCGCCAGCGCCGCTTGTGTTTTATCGCCCTTCGCGGCGATTTCCTGTGCAGAACCGGCCGTATCCGCGCCCGTAACCGGCAGGAGACTGTGTTTTTTAAGGAACTTGCGACACTGGCCCAGCAAAACAGTGTGGCTCTTGGCGGATTTAACGTCTTCCAGCTTGGCACCGGGAACGCCCATCAGGTTAATATGCACCCGCTCGAAGTGTTCGCCGATGATATGCAGGCCGCTTTCAGGCAGAAGATAGTGGATATCTGCAACCCGCCCGTATGTGGAATTTTCCACTGGCAGCATGGCTATATCCGCTTCGCCCCTTTTGACCGTAGCGATTGCGCTTTCAAAGGTTTTACACGCAATGACTTCTGCATCCGGATAAACCGCCTGACAGGCCTGATGGGAGTAAGCCCCGAGTTCTCCTTGAAAGGCAATTTTGCCTGCTTTTTGTATCATTTTGCATTTGCTCCCTAAAAAGCGTAACTTTTCCGGCCAAAGGGCGTTTCGTCGCGGCTTGTACACCTTGCAACTGGTAAGGGGAAGGCGCTAGAACGAGCGCGGAAAAGAATGTGCGGGATTCCCGTCCCGCTCCTCAAGGTAGGTAGAACCATGGACACAATGGAAACAACCAAGATTGTGGGCGGCGCATGTGGTGCTTTGCTCGTCTTTCTTCTTTTAGGCTGGGCAGGCGAGACCATCTATCACGTTGGCGCAACAGGCCACGGTGATGAAGAGCACACATCGGGATACCCGATCGAAGTAGCGGAAGCCTCTGATTCGGGCAGCGATGAACCCGAAGTCTCTCTTGAAGAGCTGATGGCGGCTGCGGACGCGGGCAAAGGCGAAAAAGTCTTTTCCAAATGTAAAGCCTGCCACAAGGTCGAACCCGGTGCCAACGGCACAGGCCCGACCCTGCACGCGGTTGTTGACCGTCCAATCGGCGCAATCGACGGCTTCCAGTATTCCGACGCGATGGCTTCTTTTGGTGGCGACTGGACTGTGGAAAACCTCGATGGTTTCCTGACAAAACCTTCCGGCTTCATGAGCGGCACAAAGATGAGCTTTGCCGGTCTGAAAAAAGCGACCGACCGCGCAAACCTGATCGCCTATCTTCAGACGCTTCAGTAAGTTTTAGAAATTCCGGTATCAAAGGCCGCCCTTCGGGGTGGCCTTTTTTTGTGGCACCACAGCATCCGGCGGATTTTCGCACGGGTTTTATAACAATTTCACACAGTATCGCGCGTAGCTGTTTACCTGACAGGGATAATACCTATTTACTGTGGTAAAGCACGTTCACAAGTGCCCCACAGTGAGGTTGAAAAGATGGAAAAATCCCGAGAAGCGGCGCGTGCCGCAACCCAATCACAACGGATCACCAAGGCGGCACAGTTGATGTTCGCCAGTCTCGGATTTCTGACGCTTGCCCTTTGGGCGACGTTCACCTTGGCGCAGGATGACGGAGCACAGAAGATTATAAAATCCCACGGTATCTCTACCTTCGGAGAGCTTAAATATCCTGCCGACTTCTCTCACTGGGACTATGTTAACCCCGATGCACCGCAGGGCGGCACGATCTCGCTGCTGGGCACCGGCGCGTCCGGCACGTTTGACAGCCTCAATCCGTTTATCCTGAAAGGGGAACCGGCACAGGGGCTGGGCCTGATGTATGACAGCCTGCTTGTCGGTTCCGGCGACGAACCCGACAGCGCATATGGCTACGTGGCCGAAACGCTGGAATACCCAGAAGACCGCAGCTGGGTTATCTTCAACATGCGGCCCGAGGCACGGTTTTCAGACGGTGAACCGATCACCGCAGAAGACGTAGTCTTCTCTTACGAAATCCTGATGGAAAAAGGGCATCCGGTTTATCAGATCATCTACAAAGACATCGAAACAGTAGAGGCCCTGTCTACACATCGTGTGAAGTTTACCTTCCGCGAAGGCGCGAACACCCGTGATCTGCCAAGCGTGGCAGGCGGTCTGTCCATTCTAGCAAAACACTATTATGCCGACCGCGACTTCGGTGAGAGCACGATCGACGTGCCAGTGACTTCTGGCGGCTATACCGCAAAAGACATCAAACCGGGTAAATCCATCAGCTATTGCAAGAACCCCGATTACTGGGCCAAAGACCTGCCTCACAATCGTGGCACAGGCAATTTCGACTGCTACCGTTACGAATATTTCTCGGACCGCACTGTTGCATTTGAAGCCTTCAAAGCCGGCGCATTTCTGTTCCATGAAGAATTTTTCTCGAAAATCTGGGCCACAGGCTATGACTTCCCTGCGCTCGACAAAGGCTGGGTGATCCGCGAAAGCATCCCCGACAACCGGCCAAACGGAACACAAGGTTTATGGATCAACATGCGGAAGGACAAATTCTCTGATCCCCGTGTGCGTCAGGCCATCGGCATGGTGTTCAATTTCGAATGGTCCAATAAAACCCTGTTCTACGGGCTGTACGAGCGCACGGATTCCTTCTGGGAAAACTCCACCATGCAGGCCGAAGGCCCGCTGGAAGGGGCGGAACTGGCCCTGCTGGAACCCTTCCGCGACCAACTGCCCGAAAGCGTATTTACCGACCCGCCTTTCACCCCTGCCATTTCAAGGGCGGATCAGGCAGACCGCAAGGCCCTGCGCGCTGCAGGTAAACTGCTGGACGAAGCGGGCTGGAAAGTAGTCAACGGCAAGCGCACCAATGACAAGGGCGAGGTGCTTGCGCTGGAAATTCTCGATGACAGCCCCTCGTTCGAGCGGATCATCAACCCCTATGTGGAAAATCTCAAACGGCTTGGAATAGACGCGAGCTATTCCATGATCGACAAGGCACAATACCAGCAACGGCAGGAAGATTTCGACTTTGACATCATTCCGGGCCGTCTGGTGATGTCCCTGTCACCGGGCGAAGAACTGGCAACCACCTTTGGCACCGCAGGCGCCGAATCCCCGGGCAGTTCCAATTTCTCGGGTCTGTCTAATCCGGTGGTGGATGCGCTGATCGTGAAAGTTGCACAGGCCGAAAGCCGTGAAGATATGGAAACCGCCGTGCGGGCGCTGGACCGTGTATTGCGCAGCTTGCATATCTGGGTGCCCAATTGGTTCAAACCCGCCCACAACATCGCCTATTGGGATGTTTTCGGCCGTCCCGAAACAAAGCCCTTTTACGCCCGCGGTGTGATGGATACATGGTGGATGGACCAGCAGAAGCTGGAGAACCTCAAGGCACAGGGCGCATTACGTTAAATGGGCGCATATATCCTCAGACGACTTTTGTTGATGATCCCGACCCTGCTCGGGATCATGCTGATCAACTTTACGCTTATCCAGTTCGTGCCGGGTGGTCCGGTGGAACAGATCCTTGCGCAATTGTCCGAGGAAGGCTCTGCCACTGACCGGATCACCGGCGGCGGGGCCGAGGTGGCAACAGGTGGCGGCAATGACACCTATCAGGGTGCCCGTGGCTTGCCCGAAGATTTCATCAAGGAACTGGAAGCGCAGTTCGGTTTCGACAAACCACCGCTGGAACGCTTTGTGCAGATGATCAGCAATTACGCGCGGTTTGATTTTGGCGAAAGCTACTTCCGTTCGATCGAGGTGCTCGATCTGATCCTTGAAAAGATGCCGGTGTCCATCACGCTAGGGCTCTGGTCCACCTTGCTGGCCTATCTGATCTCGATCCCCCTTGGCATCCGCAAGGCGGTACGGGACGGTTCGCGCTTTGATACGTGGTCCTCGGGGATCATCATCGCGGCCTATGCCATCCCCAGCTTCCTGTTCGCCATTCTGCTGTTGGTGCTGTTTGCTGGCGGGTCCTACGTCCAGTGGTTCCCTCTGCGCGGTCTGACTTCGGACAACTTTGACCAGTTGGGATGGTACGCCAAGATCATGGATTACCTCTGGCATATCGTGCTGCCGGTGACCGCTTCAACCATCGGGGCCTTTGCAACGCTGACCCTGCTGACCAAGAACTCGTTTCTGGACGAGATCAACAAGCAATACGTCATGACGGCGCGGGCCAAAGGGCTGACCGAGCAAAAAGTCTTTTACGGCCATGTATTCCGCAACGCCATGCTGATCATCATCGCCGGTTTTCCCGGCGCGTTTATCGGCGTGTTCTTCGGGTCCTCTTTGATTATCGAGATCGTTTTCTCGCTCGACGGTCTGGGACGGCTCGGGTTCGAGGCTGCACTGAACCGCGACTATCCGGTCTTCTTTGGCACACTTTACATCTTCGGCCTGATGGGACTGATCGTCGGGCTGATTTCCGACCTGATGTATGTGGTCGTGGACCCGCGCATTGATTTCGAGAGCCGCAACACATGATGTTCAAGTCCTCTATCGCACAGCGCCGTATCGCCAATTTCCGCGCCAACCGCCGCGCCGTCTGGTCTGCTTGGATTTTCGGCGTGGTGTTTTTCATCTGTCTGTTCGCCGAACTGGTGGCAAACGACAAACCGCTGCTGGTGTCATATCACGGCGAATTGTACACCCCCGCTTTTCAGTTCTACCCCGAAACTACATTCGGCGGGGATTATGAAACCGAAGCGGATTACCTTGATCCCGTGGTCCCCTGCCTGATCCGCAGCGGCGGGCTGGATATCTGTTTCGACACCCCCGAGGAAACGTTCGAAGACGCCGCCGACGGTGTGGTAAACGGCGAACAGATTGACAAAGGCTGGCTGGTTTGGGCACCCATCCGGTACAGCTTTAACACCATCAACTATGATGTGGACACCGCACCTTCTGCACCGGATGCACGCCACTGGCTTGGCACGGACGATCAAACTCGCGATGTACTGGCACGGGTGATCTATGGTTTCCGCATTTCGACAGTGTTTGCGCTGATTGTGGTTGTTGTATCTTCGGCGATCGGCATCGCGGCAGGGGCTGTGATGGGATATTTCGGCGGCTGGGTCGATCTGATTTTCCAACGGATACTGGAGATCTGGTCCTCGACCCCGATGCTCTATGTCATCATCATCCTGTCGGCCATGTTCACGATGAATTTCGTCATCCTGACCGGATTGATCATCCTGTTTTCGTGGATGGGGCTGGTGGGACTGGTGCGTGCCGAATTCCTGCGGGCGCGGAATTTTGAATATGTACGTGCTGCCCGTGCGCTGGGAGTAACGGACTGGAAAATCATGTTCCGCCACCTGCTGCCGAACGCGATGGTGGCCACGCTGACCTTCCTGCCGTTTCAGGTGACAGGGGCCATCGGCGCGCTGACCGGACTCGATTTCCTCGGCTTTGGCCTGCCGCCCACCTATCCCTCGCTCGGGGAACTGGCGCTACAAGCCAAGAACAACCTGCAAGCGCCGTGGCTGGCCTTCTCTGCCTTCGCCAGCATCTCTATCATGCTGTCCCTTCTGGTGTTCATCTTTGAAGGTGTGCGCGACGCATTTGACCCACGAAAGACGTTTAAATGAAAGAAGTCCTGAACGTCCAAAACCTGTCCATCGCCTTTGGCACCAACACACCTGCCGTGCAAGATGTCAGCTTTACCGTACACGCGGGTGAAACCGTTGCCCTTGTGGGCGAAAGCGGCTCCGGCAAATCCGTCACCGCATTGTCGAGCGTCAAACTTCTCCCCGCCAGCGCGAGGGTCACAGGTTCGGTCAAATACCGCGGCACAGAAATGATCGATGCGGATGAACCGACCCTGCGCCGTGTGCGGGGCAACGACATCAGCTTTATATTCCAAGAGCCGATGACCTCTCTCAACCCGCTGCACACAATCGAAAAACAACTTTCCGAAAGCCTTGCGCTGCATCAGGGGCTGACGGGCAAAGCCGCGCAGGAACGGATACTCGACCTGCTGAACAAGGTTGGTATCCGCAATCCGGAGAGCCGCCTGAACGACTATCCCCACACCCTGTCAGGCGGTCAGCGCCAGCGGGTGATGATCGCAATGGCGCTGGCCAACGGGCCGGACCTTTTGATCGCGGACGAACCGACAACCGCGCTGGATGTGACCATTCAGGCCCAGATCCTGACCCTGCTGGCGGATGTGCAAAAGGCCGAAGGAATGGGGATGCTGTTCATCACCCACGACCTGACCATCGTGCGCAAGATTGCGGACAGGGTCTGTGTGATGCAGCACGGTAAAATCGTCGAAAGCGGGCCGACGGCTGAAATCTTTGGCAATCCGCAACACGAATACACAAAAACCCTGCTGGCCGCCGAACCCACTGGCACCCCTGATCCGGTGCCCGGGGACGCCCCCGAAATCCTGTCCACCGAACATTTTCGCGTCTGGTTTCCCGTCAAACGGGGGCTGATGCGTCGCGTGGTGGATCACGTAAAAGCCGTGAATGACGCCAGCCTGTCGATCCGCGCGGGTGAAACCCTTGGCGTGGTTGGCGAAAGTGGTTCGGGCAAGACCACCCTTGCACTTGGCCTGATGCGGCTGATTTCGTCCGAAGGTCCGGTGATTTTTCTGGGTAAAGACATACAAGGCCTGAAGAACAAGGCCCTGCAACCGATCCGCCGCGACATGCAGATGGTGTTTCAGGATCCCTACGGCTCGCTCTCGCCCCGTATGACCGTGGAACAGATCGTGGCCGAAGGGCTGGGCGTGCATGGCTCGACCCGTGGGATGGATACGCGGCAGATGGTAAAAGACATCATGGTTGAGGTCGGACTCGACCCTGCCACCATAGACCGCTACCCGCACGAGTTTTCCGGCGGCCAGCGCCAGCGTATCGCCATTGCCCGCGCCATGATCCTCAAGCCCCGTCTGGTGGTGCTGGACGAACCGACGTCCGCGCTCGACATGACGGTGCAGGTGCAGATCGTGAACCTGCTGCGGGACCTGCAACAGAAATACCAACTGGCCTTCCTGTTCATCAGCCACGACCTAAAGGTCGTGCGCGCGCTCAGCCACAAGGTTCTGGTCATGCGGCAAGGCGACATCGTGGAATCGGGCACCGGACAGCAAATCTTCGACGCGCCGAAAACCGATTACGCCAAAGCCCTGATCGCTGCCGCCTTCAATGTCGAGACTGTGGATATCCCCGTTGAGTAAGGCATTGAAACCGGCAGTCGAAAGAAAAATAAAATAACCCGACAAACCCTGCAAATTGTCCCTTGCATTCCCCCTGCCCCACCGCTAAACCGCCCCTCACGGACCGATAGCTCAGCTGGATAGAGTACCTGACTACGAATCAGGGGGTCGGGGGTTCGAATCCTCCTCGGTCCGCCACTTCCCCCTCGTATCATTGATATCATTAGATTTAACAGTCGCGTGTCGAACCTGTCATCCGGAGTTCGCCAGTCTCTGAACCTGTTTCCACCTTGAATAGTCAACCACTCCCTGTTTTTCTGTCAGAAAAATTTGAGGAAAACTTCTTGGTCAAAATTTTCAGAGATGAGCGCGCACCCGGCTCTTATTTTCGAACGGCAATCACCCTTCTTCTTGTCACCGTAATAGTTTCTATCGGGGGTGTCCGGCTGGCAGCGGCCCAGGATGAGTCTCTTTTGGTGAAAAACAAAAGAGAAATTTTTGAGAACATTGAAGCTTGTGAAGGCTATAAGCTGTTTTTGGAATTAAAGCCTGTATGGCGTTTGAACATCACTGAATGTCACCCGGTAGCTCAATTGATAATCAAGAACGGTAACAAGCCGAACCTTGTTTTTGTCGATGCTTTGATCGAAAAAACACCACCAGCTTCACTATTGGGAGCAATGGTTTTAACGCTTGATGCAGTCAGGCACGGTGACGTCATTACTTCTTTTCTGAATTCTGAAATAGCCGGTAGAAGAATGGCGATGGGGATGGGTCAATCAGCTGATATTGAACGTGCCACGCTCTATTCCCATTTGCTATACGGAATCCAGTTGTTTGCGGCACAGGCTGCCTGTGAGGAAAGGTTTAATTGTGGAGAATTGCAGAACTTTGCCCGGATCACGGAGATGTTCGGCAGTGAATTTGAATTTCTTGACCCCGTAGCTCCACAATTTGCACTTTTATGTTTATTGAAAACGGATGGGTATGTGGTCCCGTTACGGACCGTTTTGGCCAGCCCTAGATTCCGAGATTGCATTTCTAAATGGAAGCTTTAGAGCATCGTCGCTTTCAAAATAGCTTCCGCCGCTATGGCCTACTTTTACCCTCCACGACACCTTCATGAGCCAACGCGATAACGAGAGTTACTTGCGATCCGTTACTAAATAATTAACACTACCTTAGGTATTGAAAACCAATTGCAGGAAATAAGCAATGGTCCGCAAAAAATATTTTAAGAACAAAAATTTATTTACGTTTTTGGGAAATTCGGGATCGCCTCTTCCCTTCTCTCTAGGGGGCGCTGCCCTTCTTCTCATTACTGTAATGTTTTCTATCGGCGCTGTCCGGCTGGCAGCGGCCCAGGATGAGTCTCTATTGGTGCAAAACGACAGAGACATTTCTGAATACATTGAAGCTTGTGATAGCTATAAGCTGTTTTTAGAATTGAAGCCTGTAGATGAGGCCAACATCGAAACATGTCACCCGTTCAATCAGGCGATCATTGAGCTCGGTGAGCTGCCAACATCTGAGTTTTTAAATATTCTTAAAGAAAATATTGATCCGGTCACATCATTTGGGGCAACGGTTTTAACGCTTGATGTAGTCAGCCGCGGTAACGCCGTTTCTGTTTTTGCGCAATCCGAAATAGCTGGTAGAAAAGAGGCGATGAGGATGGGCGGATCAGGTGATATTGAACGTGCCACGCTATATTCTCATCTTCTATTCGGGATCCAGTTGCAATCGTTTCAACAGCTCTGTGAGGAGAGGTTTAATTGTGGAGAATTACAGAACTTTGCTCGGATCTCAGAGATGTTCGGCAGTGAATTTGGATTTCTAGACCCCGTAGCTCCCCAATCTGCACTTTTATGTTTAGTGAAAACGGATGGATATGTGGTCCCGTTACGGACCGTTTTGGCCAGCCCCAGATTTCGAGACTGTATTTCGAAATAGGATTTTAAGGAATGAACCTTCCAAAAGAGGATCTTGACTGGAACTAGTGAAAAGCCTCTCCACCGCAGGCGAAGACCCATGTTTCCATCATCCCGACAGCCTTCGGAAAACCGGAGCCGCCAAAAGTACCTCTGCTGATTTATACGGGGCCGTGCCCGTCAAAATCACGGATCTATCTGGACCTTGAAGGCGACAAATCCGGCGGCGCCCGGTGGGTAACTTCCCGAACAGTCCCAGCGTAGCGGGCCGGTGTAACCGCTGACATTGGTTGCTGGCACGGTGAGCGCACAACTTATACTTGACCCGAGAGAGACTGGTGTGGAGACAGGCTCGGAGAGCGAAGTATAAGCGGGCGTGCGGTCAAAGATGATGACATCCGTAGCTGCAGAAGGGCTGACGTTTTCCACGTAAATCCTGTAAGCAAGAACATCCCCCACCCCGCCGCTGTTCACTGTGCCTTCCGGCGTGTTCTCGGTCTCGTTGCGGACCGTTTTGCGCAAGGAAATAAGACCGGCGCCAGCCCCGGAGGTAATCCGGTCCGTATTGATGGCAACCTCGACCAGCGGGGTGTTCACCAAAGCGGTCCGTGCCTCCAGATCATAGACAAATGATCCTCCGGGGCCGACGCCGGCACCTGCCGAGACACGGGACACAAGGCATATACGATCTCCTTCGACCACTGCAATGGCACCGGTCAAAGCGGTGTCGGGGATGCCATCACAATCGGGATCAAGAAATATGCCTGCGCTATAGCCGTTGGCAGGTGTCTGCGAGTTGTCGCCGTAGGCAAAGGTGACATCTCCTGTTGTTGTTGCGAAATATTCATGGGCCAGATTCGTGACCTGACCGGCGGCGATATTGTCTGTTCGGTCTTCGGTCAGTCGGGGTGCCTCGATCACGCCGAAATCAAGCCCCGCGTAATCCGTGTCCGCCGAAGGGGTGAATGTGTAGGTTCCATCACGGGTGCTGGCATCTACCAGTGTCGGCAGACCGGATTTGGTTTCCGAGACCGGTATCCAGCCGGTCTCAGGCGTGACAGTCAGGGTCAGGGGCCCGGAATAACTATCGTCCATTGCATAAGACCATGTGCCATCAGCCTGGATCTTTGGCTGGGCAATAGTGTCGCCACTGTCGTTAAGAATGCTCAGGACAGAAGCGGGTGCGCCAGCCTCGGTGCCGTTTGACACACCGTCATGGGCCGTCCCACTGCCGCTGCCATTGTCGCCAAACACGCGCCCTGACAAACTCGGCCCGCCAGATTTCAGCTTGATTTCATAGCGGTCCTCATCGTCATCCGCGATGCCGTCCGACAGGTCGTCGGTTTTCGCGCCGACGTTAACGTCACTGTCACTGTCAGGCAGCGAAGAGCGGATGATTTCAACTTCGTTGACATGCGTGCCGGTTTCCAGCACCCGCACCTGAATGGTCAGGGTTTCCACAGCCCCCGAAAGAATTTCATCCACGAACCAAACCCCGGTGGAGGGATCAAAATAATCTCCGGTGGCGGGTGCGTCATCGCTCAGATACTCGAACCCATCGGGCAGCTTTTCGATAACTGTCACATTGGAAGGCGAGCCGGGACCGGAGTTGTTGACCGAGATCACCCAGTCGATCAAATCACCGGCGACGGCTTCTGTAATGACGGTATTGGTGTTCGCCTTATAGGCCACTTTGGTTATGGACAGGTCGCTTTCACCCGGATCGAACCCGAAGTTTTGATCCTGTGTCGTAGCATTGGGCACCACTGCTACAGACACCAAAGGGTTAGACGTGCCGATAGTTGAACCTGCTGGCAGATCGGTATCGGTTTCGTCCACTTCTATCCGGTAGGTGGATCCGCCGGAAAGGTTGCCGATGGTGTAAGTCCCGTCCGCCAAAGTCTCTACCGTGCGTATGAAACTGTCATCTGTCAGGTCATTCGGTGTGCCGCGGTCGTCATAAATCGATACGGAAACGCCACCGCCAAGGTTGATCTCGGCTCCGTCCTTTTCGTCCGAACCATCCTGATCCACGTAGATATTCCCGGACACGCTGCCAAAAGGTATGACGGAAGGCCCCCGACAGGAAGCGCCGTCATTTCTGCCGCCTTCCTCATTCGAGCTTGTTGCAATCAGTTGGGCAATGCCGGTGATCGTATCCACGAGGAAAAGTTGGTTGGTGTCGTCATCATAGACATAAAACAACCCGTTTTCATCGAACCAGGCTGCGCCGTAAGATCCGCCATAAGTCGCCGGCCCGAAGAAAGTGACCTGTTCCGTCCCGACACTGGCCGCACCGTTATTGGCAGAGAATTTGAAAACCTGACCGGTATTCCCATCAATCCCGTAGAGGAAACCGTCCAGTTCGTTATAGGCGATATCTTCGGTTTGGAGTTGGTCACTGGTGCGCAGTTCCCCCCCGCTGGTAGCCGAAGTGGCCACCGTCAGATCAAGGAGCTGGAACACATCCCTGTCGCTTTGATAAACCATGATCCCGTTGGGCAGGACATCGCCCGCAGTCTGGCCTTTTTCCACGCCACCTGTCGGGTCCGGAAGCCGTGTAAACGCCCCTGCCCCGTCAACGCGCCACAGTCTGCGCTCTCCTTTAGGTACGCCGTAGATATATCCGTCGAGTTCGTTATATCCCCAGCTTCCCTCAAGGTTCTGCCCCGCAGCACCGATGTCTTGAAGGTTAAGCGAATACCCCGTTGGCGTCGCCGAGAAATTCAACCGTTTCAGGGTCGAGTCACCAGAGGCAATCTGATAGAGGCCGGCGTCGCAAACGAGAGGGGGGCTATCGCCGGAAAGCGTCAGGCCATAATCCTCGACCTCGCCGTCCAGAGCGAGTTGCACCACACCGGCTGTTGTGGACCAGCGGAACCGGGCAAACGTCGGAAGCTGGCTGGCGCTGGCCGGCACGTTGACATCAAAGACAATAACGCCGTTCACCAGCCCGTCCTTATCCCCTGCAGACCCGTCCTGCAGGTTGGAAGCAATCATGTCGACCTCGTCAAAGCTCCCGTCTGAATCAAAGTCGATCCATGCTTGGAGATAGGCGATCGGGCCGAGCCCTGCTGTCACTTCGTTCACGGTCACCGAAATTTCACCGGTCGCGCCTACATATAACTGGGGTAACACAACGCCGTCTTCATCGTCGCTTCCGTCAAGATCATCGCCGGTAGCATCAGGGCTGGCTTGTGAAACGGCCTCCGGATCGGGGGCGATGGCACCAAGGTACGTCCCTGCCACCCCTGCGTCCGCAATAATGTGCTGCGGGTCGCCATAAGACGCTGGCGCATCGCCGCGGTCTACGATCGGGGCTGCTGCGATGGTAACTGCATAATCCTCGATCTCTCCGTCTGCGGCAAAGCCGGTCGGGGATAGAGATTGTGAAGAGGACCAGCGAAAGCGGGCAAAAGTCTGATCGAGCACTGCATCACCGGGCACGACAATTTCGATATCGATCCTGCCGTCATTGGCAAATTGGTCGCTTCCCGTACCATCGTCCTGCAAATCCAGCACAATCTGTTCGGCAGTACCGCTTTCAAACACGTTGTTGCCGTTGTAATCAATCCAGCCTTGCAGATAGCCGCTTGTTCCGGTGACTGTTGCCGTCAGTGTAGATGTTAGACCCTGCGTAAGTGGCGGGATGGACACGCCATCGTCGTCGTCACTATCCGCGTTTGCCGCATTGCCCGGCGCGGCATCTCCGGTGATGACACTGCCAAGCAATACTTCGTCGCTGTCGCGCAAGTTGTGGACCGCATCCCCAAGAACCGAAGGCGCATCGGAATATTCCAGACAGGTCAGAATGTCCGAGACTTCCATACTGCCCGGCGGCGAAAAACCCGGCGCACTGAATTGCAGTGGCTTGTGTTCAATAACCAGCGTATCAATCGGCTGACTGAAGCCCACGGTAACCGCACGGGACGCCCCTGACCCCAATGCGTTCTGCCGCTCACCCGTAACAGAACCGTCGTTATTGGCGACCCGTGTCATTGCGAAAGAACCCGTGCCATCGGCCATAGACGGAGACACCCGCGTGCCGCCGAGTAGCCCATAGACTGTGGCGGATTCATTCTGGTTCAGATCCGCGATATAGACGTAGATACCATTCAAAGGCGTTGCAAAAGCGGTGCGCAGTTCAACATATCGCGCTGTCAGCATCGGGTTACCGCCAGTGCCCGGATAAAGCGTGTTGGTTGTGCCGATCGTTGCAGAGGTCAGTGCGGGGGAAATATCAGTTGTGGTAACGGTGCCGCTGATGCCGTGATTGGTAAAGGCAGTGGTCGCACCTACAGTCAGCGGGGCGTCATTTGCCCAGTCTACAATCGGCGTCCGTGTCCCGGAACAACCGGGCATCTCTTCTGTCGGGGCAGGAGAAACTGCGACGGAAACACTCCCCGTTGCAGGCCCGCCCTGATCGCTCGACAAAGCGGTGTCTGCGGTCACGGTGTCACCGCCAACCGCAGAGAGTTTTACATCAAATTCGATCACACCGGAGCCAAGACCCTCAAGGCTCGACATTGTATTGAAAGAGAACGTGCCGCCGGACGGGTTGCTTACAAGGCGGATATCCTCGCCGCTGATCACTTCGAAATTGGATGTGCCCGTCGTTTGGGAAGGCAAGGTCACAGACAGAACGGCGTTTGTCATCGCGGACAATGAGGTATTGGCATAGCCGACACGGTAGCGAACCGTGGCGGCGGGGGGGATATCTCCGCCGGTGTAGGTTGTGCCATTCACTTCGCTGATGCTAATGCCCACAGCGAGATCATCTCCGGAGGGAATGGCATAGACGGAAGACCCCGCTACCCAATAGCGCCAGGGATTGTCATTGCCGGCTGCACCGCCCTGCGCACTATCGCCACCGTGGCCTTCGGCGTTGATAGGCGACAAGGACTCAACATCCGTAATCCGCAGACGCAACGAGGCGTAAAACACTTCGCCCTGCGCGATACCGCCAAAGGCAAAGCGCACAGCATTTGTTCCGGCAGGAAGCTGCGTTGCATCCGAAGCGTTGAGGCTGAACCCGGTAGCAGAGGCGTCAGTACACACGAATTCGGAGTTCACATCGGCATTGTTGGTTTCCGGATAAACCGATCCAGCGCTGACCGCCGGACCTTCCTGTCCGACAATCAGTGGATCATCGGCTTTACAACTTCCCGGGTACTGGATACGCTGCCATGGTCCGGTGGTGCCGTAACGGTCCCAATCCGAACCTGAATCCGGCCCTGCAACCGGACTACCCGCGCGAAAGGGCGTGGCACCGCGCCCGCCGGTAATTGAGGTTTCTTCAGACGGGCTGAACCCGTTGGAATCAATGGTGCCACCTGAACCAAAAGCATTGATCTGCACCGCGTCCCATTTGTTGTGAACCCGCGCTGTACCGGAACCGCCAACCGAAGACCAGGGAGTGCCGTTGGTCGGGTTTACCAGATAGCCGTTTGTCAAATCGGCGACCAGTGATCCGTTTGCAAACAGCGCTGTATCGGCGCGGGTGGAATAGAAGACGCCCGTATCCCCATAGATATAGGCGAGTCCGGCATTACAATCTTCAGTCGTGGCAGCGAATCCCGCCAACAGACATTCCGTGTTGGATTCCGGGTTCCAGCCGTTGGCCGACACATCGAAAACCAGTTGGCCCTTTGGCCCCCAACCTTTTGAAATACCGCTGCCCGTTGTTGCCTGCGCCGGTCGTGCGGGGAGTTCGTTACCGGCTGCATCCGTGATAAACGCACCTACCACCTCGGTGCCTTCGGGGACATACATGGTGGCGTACCCTCCCGGACCGTCTTGGGTTCCGGCTACGATCGTTGGGAAACTGGAGTAAACCTGAACGATATCCCCGTTCTGAACAGCCGGTTCGCCGGCAAGGACTCGGGCCTTGATTTCGGATCTTGTGTCCGGTGTCAGATCAATGACACCCGTTCCCAGCCAAGCACCATGGGCCAAAGCAATCACAGTCAGGCCAAGCCAAACAAGAATTGAAGCAACCAACCGGTGCGCTGCGACAGCTTTCATACAGACAAAAAAGCACTTCATGATCTATTCTTCCCCGCAAAATATAGCCACACCGCTTCCGTGCAGTTGTCCCTGAACCAACTCAAGCCGAAACAGGAAGGCGGATCTGGACGCCATTTATCCCGTTTCGCTGCGCAGCAGTCTTTTGATACGGACAGCAAATCTGCGCGGTCCGTTTGCTTTCAGTCTTCTCAAATTCGTTATCGTTCATCGCACAGACAGCGGAGCTTCTATGCAAACCGCTTTGGTATGACCCTTTAGTATCTGAACATTCACCTTTTGAATTCTTGCAGAAGAATAGAAGGCGCTCTCTTTTGGATAGAAACTCTGCGCTAGAGGGGGATTTTGCGGCGTTCTTGCCTGACAAAAGCAAATAGCTCCGGCCTCACTGGAATGTGGCCGGAGCTGCTATGTAGATATGTAACTCAGGTGGTTATCGCCTGCTATCCCTGCCAGATAGCGCAACAGAAGTGCTGTAAAACCGTCGAACGGACTCTTCCCGACTGGGCTAGCACATTCCTGATATGGTCAGCAGAAGTCAGCGATGCCGGAACATGTATGAGGAGGCGCGCTAACTTCAGCCTGTAACGCCCGCGTTTGCGCGGCCTTAATTACGTTCCTTTTCGTAACTGTCATTAATCCGTCCTCCCCTGAATTTACTGCCCTTTCGGGCCTAGCGTCTCTCGGCCATACGCAAGCCTTTGGCGATCCAGCCTCGCGTTTCCGCAGGGTCGATCACCGCGTCGATTTCATGGGTCGAGGCCACATTCATCGCCCCACCCCGCGCGTAAAGTTCATCCACCAATCGGGTATACAAAGCTTCACGCGCGGCGGGATCTGTCTCGGCCTCCAGCTCTTTGCGATAGCCAAGCTGGATCGCGCCCTCCAAGCCCATCGGCCCGAATTCCCCCGTCGGCCAAGAGATCGAAAAGGCCGGTTCCCCAAGGCTCCCTGCCGCCATTGCCTGCGCCCCGATGCCATAGGCTTTGCGCAGGCAAACAAAGAACATCGGCGCGTTTAGGTTGGCGCCCGCCGTGATCAGTTCACAGGCCGCAGCGACTGCGCCTTCCTCTTCGCTGTCCGGTCCAACCATGAAGCCCGGCGTGTCACAAAGCGACAAAACTGGCAGGTCGAATTTGGCGCAGAGGTTCAGGAATCGTGCCCCTTTGGACGAAGCCGCCGCGTCGAGCGCCCCGCCCAGATGTTGCGGATTATTGGCGATCACCCCCATCGGACGCCCCTCAATCCGCACGAACCCTGTCACCATGCCGGCCGCATGTTGTGCGCCCAGTTCAAGGAAACTGTCCTTGTCCACCAGCCCTTCGATCAGGGGGCGGATCAGATAGGATTTCTTGCGGTTTTCGGGGATAGCGTGGCGCAACATCCGCTGGTCCGCGGCCTCCCAATCAGCCAGATCCCCTTGGAAATAGGACAGAACCTGACGGGTCGCGGCAATCGCGGCTTTATCGTCTTCGGTCAGAATATCCAGCAGTCCGTTTTGCGCGTGCATGGGCGCGGGGCCGATCTCCTTGGGATGGAAACTGCCGATCCCACCCGCTTCGATCATGGCAGGACCAGCCAACCCGATCCAACTGTTTCGGGTGGCGATCCGGATGTCCCCCGCCCCGAAAATCGCCGCGTTACCGGCAAAACAGAACCCCGAGTTGACCGTAATCCGCGGCCCCCAGCCCTTAAGACGTGCAAATTCCGCAAAGGTCGTGACCTTCAGGCCCGACTGGATGGTTTGGGCAAAATCATCGTCATTGGGTCGACCGCCGCCCCCTTCGGTGAAAAACACAGACGCAAGACCCTGTTCATGGGCGACTTCGATCATCCGGTCGGTTTTCAGGTGCCCGAAATAGCCCTGTGTCCCCGCCATCACGGTGGAGTCATAGGCCAGCAAGGCCACCTGTGAACGCCAGCTGGGGAAACGATCCGCATTCATCGCTCCTACGCCCGTGACGATCCCGTCCGCCGGAGACACGTCGATCAGGGTTTCCAACCCCAGCTTGCGGCGCTGACCTGCAAGAACGAGCTGCCCGTATTCATGAAAATCGCCGCCAGCGCACAGGCCGCTGATGATCTCGCGGGTGGTGCGCTGGCCGCGATCCCGCCGCCGCGCAACCGCACGAGGGCGGTTTTCATCCAGCGTCCGCGCAAGACGGCCTTGCAGTGCTGAAAGATCGTCGCGGATATGATCGGGATCAACGGCGCTGTCCTGTGCGCTGATTTCCGCAAGCGTGTCGTCCCGCGTAAAGGCCAGCACCGGCGTACCGGCGGAAACGGTCTGCCCTTCGGAGACAAAAATCTCGGCCACGATCCCGCCAGCCTCGGCCACGACCACATGCTGCATTTTCATCGCCTCGATCACGGCGACTTCCTGTCCTTTGGCGATCTGGTCGCCCACCGCCACAAGCACCTGCTGGATCATCGCCTGCATCGGCGCACGAAGCGCCTCGGTCCCTTGGGGGAGTTGCACCTCTTCCTCCGCTGCTAGGGTTTCGGCTTCAAAGAACCGGTCCGCCCCGCCGCTATCGGCCAACAGCGCGGGCATCTGCGCATCCAGCGTGCGAACATCTACCGCCCAGTCTGCCATCACCGGCAGACGCAAAAGGGACCGCAGGAAGGCGATGTTTGTGTCGATGCCGCTGATCTGGTACTCTGACAAGGCGCGTTCTGCCTTGGCAAACAACCGCCCCAAATCGCCGGACTTTTCATGCACCACCAGTTTCGCGAGCAGGGAGTCAAAATTCGGATTGGTGCTGTACCCCGCATAGGCGTATCCGTCGACCCGCACTCCCGGACCGCTGGGCAGAGCATATGCGTTCAGCCGCCCGCCTGTTGGTGTGAACACCCCGTCCTGATCCAGTGTTTCCGTATTGATACGGGTCTGCAGACTGTAGCCCACAGGCGCTGCGGGAGGCTGATCCAGCCCTATTTCCGCAAGCGTTGCCCCCGAGGCCAGCGCAAGCTGGATTTCCACCAGATCCTGTCCGGTGGTCTCTTCGGTGATCGTGTGTTCCACCTGAATACGCGGATTGGTTTCGATGAAGTAAAAGGCGCCGCTTTCCTCTACCAGAAACTCTACCGTGCCCAACCCGCGATAATCGCAGGCCCGCCCGATCGCCACAGCCGCCTCTAATAGTGCTCTGCGGGTGGCTTCTGACAAATTCGGCGCGGGGGCGAGTTCGATGATCTTCTGATGCCGCCGCTGCACCGAGCAATCCCGCTCCCACAGGTGGGTCACATTACGGCCATCGCCAATGATCTGCACCTCAATGTGGCGCACGGACGGCAGGAAGCGTTCTGCATAAAGCGTGCCATCGCCAAAGGCTGCGGCGGCTTCGGTGCCGGCCTGATTGAAGGCGGTCTCGATCTCTGCTGCGGATTGCACGATGCGCATTCCGCGCCCGCCGCCACCATTCACCGCCTTGATCATCAGCGGTGCTGCACCCTGTTCTTCAAAGAAGGCTTTCACCGCGTCCACATTGTCCAGCGGACCGGACCCGCGCAAAACCGGAACGCTTGCGCTTTCAGCCAAAGCACGAGCCGAGACCTTGTCTCCCTGACGGCGGAGTGTCTCTGCATCCGGCCCGACAAAGATGATACCTGCCTTGGCACAGGCATCTGCGAAATCGGCACGCTCGCTCAACAGGCCGTACCCCGGATGTACCGCATCACAGCCGGCTTCTTTCGCAATTTCGATCAGTGCCGCAATGTCGAGATACCCCGCCACGCCCGCCTTTGGCAGCACGCGCACCGCGTCCATATGTTTGGTGTGCAGAGACGTAGCGTCATCCGGCGTGTGAACCGCCACAGTTTGCAGGCCCAAGGCCGCGGCGGTGCGTGCAACACGAATGGCAATCTCTCCGCGATTCGCAATCAGCAACTTTTCGATCATGTACAAAATCCCTTTTAACCAAACTGAACTGACTTCCTGGCAATTTGATAACCGAGGGTCACTGAACTTTCCAAAGTTTAGGTATCAGCCCTTTGGAAAGTCAACTAACTACAATTCGCTCTATTGACCCCGAAACGGCGGTTAACGATACTCTCGCGATGACAGAACTCTCCGGTTTTCCGACCCGCAAACAGCTCCGAGATTTAAAGCGCCGTGAAATCGTGCGTTGCGCCACCGTAAAGTTCGGCACCGAGGGCTATGAGAACGTTACTCTTGAAGCAATCGCGACCGAACTGGGTGTCACCAAAGCGGCGCTTTATAACTATTGCAGCAGCAAGAATGACCTGCTGATGCAGTGCTATGAACTCGGGATGGACCGGCTTGTGGACGCGGTCGAAACCGCCATGGCAGGCACAGGCAGTGCGGCAGAACGGCTGGCCGCCGGACTGAAGGCTTATATCGTCACCATGTTGCGTCCGGACATGCAATACCTGTGGAGCTATACCCGCCCGATGGTCACTTCCGGCGACAAGCGCAGCGTGCTGGACAGCCGTGACAAACTGGATGTTATGTTTCGCAACATGCTGAACGCCGGAATATCGGACGGTTCTCTGCGTGCCGATCTAGACCCGAAACTTGCCAGTCTGGTTATTCTTGGCGCGGCAAACTGGGTCGGGATCTGGTATCGCAAAGGGGGCGGGAAATCCCCGAGCGAGATCGGCGCAGAAGTTACGGGTGAAGCCCTGCGCGGGTATCTCGCCTGATTTCAGCCTCCGGTGCGCGCCCCTTGACGCAGCCCCGATAGCGCCTTGTTCTCCACCCCGATCCGCACCCACAACATCGCGGCATTCAGCGCGGTGAACAAGACCGCCACCCAAACCAGCCCCAATACCATCGGCGCGACGATAATCTCGGCCACCACCAGCATGTAATTGGGATGGGAAAGGTATCGGAAAGGCCCGCGCACGACCAGAGGCTCCTCAAGCACGATCACCCGCGTCGTCCAGCGTGGCCCGAGCGTGGCGAGTATCCAGACCCGCAAGATTTGCAGCAGTGCAAACAGCACCAGCCAGCCAAGCGAAACCGTCTCGTCATACCCAGCAAACAGCAGACAGGCGATCCACGCGCTGTGCATGGCAACCATCACCGGATAATGCGCCGCCCCTACCTCATAGGCCCCAAGCGCCAGCAGCCGCGCGGTATTGCGTTTGGCAATGAAGAGTTCGCTTAACCTTTGCAGGATAATAAACCCCAGAAACAGCCCCGCACCAAACGTCATGTCCCCTGCTCCGTTTTCACACGGATTGGCAGGTAGGATGCGGTGAACCCCGGCCCGAGCGCGCAAGCCATGAACTGCCCCGTGCACCCCGCATCCAGAACAGCTTTCAGTACGAACATAACTGTCGGCGCAGACATGTTTCCGGCGTCCCGCAAAATGTCCCGCTCTCTGTCCAGACTGTCCGGCTCCAGTTTCAGGGCAGTTTCAATGGCAGCGACAACCTTGGCGCCGCCGGGGTGGCAAATGTAGCGGTCAATCTGACTATGGTCCAATCCGGTCGCGGTCAGTGCAGCGCTGGTGGCTTGCGCAAATTCGGCGGTGACAAAATCGGGGATGGAACGGTCGAACACTACGCCAAAACCGGTTTCATCAATATCCCACCCCATGATTTGTAATGTATCCGGCCAGAGCTTTTGATGCCCTTGCCCAAGCTGCACCTGTTGCCCCGTGTCCTGTGCCTGATCGCTCAGACAGGCGGCGGCGGCACCATCCCCGAACAGGACAGCGGCGATGATGTCGGCTTTTTGCAAACGGTCGGCGCGAAATGACACAGAGCAGGTTTCAACCACCACCAGCAAGACCTTGAAGCCCGCACGCCCCGCAGCGATGGATTGCGCAAGGGACAATCCGCTGACCCCACCCGCACACCCAAGCCCGAATACCGGCACCCGCATTATGTCATCGCGGAACCCCATTTCCTTGTGAACCTGTGCCTCCAGCGACGGTGTCGCGATGCCGGTGGAACAAACCGTCACCACACAATCCACGCTTTGCGCACTCCAGCCCGAAGCATCCAACGCAGAGCGGGCCGCATCGCAAAACAGCGCGGTTGCCCCTATCATGAATGCAGCATTGCGTTCGGACCAACCGTGGCTCTCTGAAAACCAGTCAAGCGGTACAACACTATGACGGGTGTTGATCCCCGCGCTGCGAAAACTGCGCGCAAGACGGTGGAATTGGGGATATTTACCGCCGAAAATCAGCTTTGCCCGCTGTTCTACCTCTGTCTGGTCCAGACAGTATTCCGGCAAGGCGGTGGATAGTCCATGAAGATAAACGCTCATTGCAGGCCTTTGTTTGTACGATCCGGCCAAGGCGGCAAAGACCTAGCCCCCAACATAACCCTGCTTGTCCGGTGAACAAGCCCGCACATGAACGGTTCTTGAATTGCAATAGTACATAAACGTCACAGTGCACTATACCGCCTGCCGCCATGTTCAGAGCGGGCGGTTGTACCTTTTCTGCCGCTTTGATAGTCACCAGTGGCTCATGTTTAGTCGTTTTTAAGCGTTTGCGCTGCGGTTCCCTGCCAGAACCTCGGCGTTTTTTCGCTTTTGCTACGACAATACTTACCAAGGAGAATCCGATGACGGATGTAAATAACGATCAGGGAATACCGGATCCGGACGGATACCACCTTCCCATCGAAACCGACCACGAGATCGGTGAAAATAACGTAGACGGAAGTATCGGACGGATCGGTTTTGATATCCACAATCCTGTCTTTGCGATCTCGGGCATTGCAGTGATTGCTTTTGTGATTTTCACACTGGCGCTCCCCGATCAGGCCGGAACCATGTTTAAAACCATGTTTAACGTTGTGACTAAGAACTTTGACTGGTTCTTCCTCTCAGCGGGGAACATCTTTGTGCTGTTCTGCCTCGCACTTATTGTCCTGCCTGTAGGGTCGGTCCGGCTGGGCGGAGCGGATGCGAAACCGGATTACGGTTATCTCGGCTGGTTCGCCATGCTGTTTGCCGCCGGTATGGGCATTGGCCTGATGTTCTACGGCGTGTCCGAACCGATGAGCCATTTTTCCAGTTCCTTTGGCGGTACATCAATGGAGAACGGGCTGCGCACCGACTGGGCACCACTAAACGGCGCTGAAGGCGATCAGGCAGAAGCCATCCGCCTTGGTATGGCCGCCACAATTTATCACTGGGGACTGCACCCTTGGGCCATGTACGCGGTTGTTGCACTGGCGCTGGCCTTGTTTTCCTACAACAAAGGTTTGCCGCTCTCGATCCGCTCTGCGTTTTACCCGATCTTCGGGGAACGGGTTTGGGGCTGGACCGGTCATATTATCGATATCCTTGCGGTGTTTGCCACATTGTTTGGTCTTGCAACTTCGTTGGGGCTCGGCGCGACACAGGCTGCAAACGGTCTGACCCTGCTGTTTGGCAGCGGCGTTGCCGAAGAAGGTACACGCAGCCTGCTTGGGATGCCATTTGGTAACACCGCCGACAGCGGCGTGGAAAACTCCGGTGGCCTGCTGATCCTGCTGATCGTTGCAATTACGGCTATCGCGCTTGTTTCGGTCATCCGCGGTCTGGACGGCGGCGTCAAAGTCCTGTCCGAGATCAATATGGTTCTGGCGATCCTGCTGGTGCTGTTTGTGCTGATCGTGGGTCCGACTCTGGATATTTTCAAGGGCTTCTTTAGTGCCCTTGGTGCCTATTTCGAGTATCTGCCAAGACTGGCGATGCCTTTCGGTCGGGAAGACACGAACTTTGTACAGGGCTGGACAGCCTTTTACTGGGCTTGGTGGATCAGCTGGTCCCCTTTCGTTGGCATGTTCATCGCCCGCGTCTCCCGTGGCCGCACAGTGCGCGAATTCATGATCTGTGTGCTGTTGATCCCGTCGCTGGTCTGCGTTCTGTGGATGAGCGTCTTTGGCGGCACAGCGATCCAGCAATTCGTTCAGGACGGTTATGAAGCCGTAGTTAACGCACCGCTGGAACTGAAACTGTTCGGGATGCTGGACGCGTTGCCACTGGCCTCCATCACCTCTTTTGTGGGGATCCTTCTGGTCATCGTCTTCTTTGTCACTTCCTCTGACTCCGGCTCGCTGGTGATCGACACGATCACCGCAGGCGGCAAGGTAGATGCACCGCTGCCACAGCGTGTGTTCTGGTGTACCTTTGAAGGCGCGGTTGCCATTGTCCTGCTGCTTTCTGTAGGTGGCCTGTCGTCCCTGCAATCCATGGTGATTTCGACCGGCCTGCCCTTTGCTGCAGTTCTTCTGCTGCTTTGTGTCTGTATCTTTATGGGCCTGCGATCAGAACGGAAGGCGATTAAAAACCGGATCAATCCGGCAGAGTAACGCCACCACGTTTAAAAAAACACGCAGCGCCGGACCCTCCGGCGCTGCTTTTTTATGGGGGTTGCGCGGATGAGGCGGCCGCGTATCGTGGGGAGAACCCCACGGAGACATGCAATGACCCTGTTCAGAAAAATCACGACCGCTCTGATACTTTGTGCAACGCCACTGACAGCGCAAGACTGGTCTGATACAGCCCGCGCCGCGCTGGAACAGCGTGATGCGGGGCAATCGGTAACCGCGGATACCTGGATGATCAGCGCAGCCAATCCCCACGCTGCGGAAGCTGGCGCCGCCGTGCTGCGTGCGGGCGGCACAGCCGCTGATGCGATGGTGGCGGTTCAGGCGGTGCTGGGGCTGGTAGAGCCGCAATCCTCCGGTTTGGGGGGCGGTGCGTTTCTGGTCTGGTATGACAAGGCCAGCGGCAAAGTCACCACGCTCGACGGGCGCGAGGCGGCGCCCCTCGCCGCCACTCCGACCCTGTTTCAGGATGAAACCGGCACGCCTTTAAAATTCTTTGATGCGGTGGTTGGCGGACGTTCTGTCGGGGTTCCCGCAACCCCTGCCCTGATGGAAGCCGCCCACAAGCGCTGGGGCAACCGTCCTTGGGCCGAACTTCTGGCTCCTGCGGCCAGACTTGCCAGAGAAGGCTTTACTGTCTCACCCCGACTGGCAGACTCTGTCGCCGCCGATCCCGAGCGTCTGGGCCGGTGGCAGAAAACCCGCGACTATTTCTTACCGAACGGCACGCCGCTGCGCAGCGGCGACAGACTGAAAAACCCGGCCTATGCCGCCACGCTGGAGGCAATGGCAGATCGCGGGGCGGACGTGTTTTACACAGGCCCGCTGGCACAGGAAATCGTGGCAACCGTGCGAGGCGCGACAGGTAATCCGGGGGTGTTGTCTCTGGTGGATCTGGCGATCTACCGCGTAAAGGAACGCGCCCCCGTCTGCGCCGCCTACCGCGGGTACGAAGTCTGCGGCATGGGTCCGCCTTCATCCGGCGGCCTGACGGTCGGGCAGATCCTGCAACTGCTGGAACCCTACGACCTGCCCGCACTTGGCGCGGACTCGCCGGAAAGCTGGCGGCTGATCGGGGATGCCTCCCGTCTCGCCTTTGCGGACCGTGGCCGATACATGGCGGACAGTGATTTTGTTCCTGTTCCGGTCAAGGGCCTGCTTGATCCCGCTTACACCCGCGCCCGCGCACAACTGCTGGACCGCCATACAGCGCTGGACGACATAGCGGCGGGCGATCCGACCTTCGATCACGGGTGGAACCGTGCGGATGACCAATCTATCGAACTGCCCTCAACCAGCCATTTTTCCATCGTGGACAGCTATGGCAACGCGCTCTCGATGACGACGACTGTGGAAAACCGCTTTGGCTCGCGGCTTATGGTTGGTGGATTTATCCTGAACAACGAACTCACGGATTTCTCTTTCGCTACCCACAAAGACGGCGTTCCCATTGCAAACCGTGTGGCACCGGGCAAGCGCCCCCGTTCTTCCATGTCGCCTACAATCGTGCTGAAAGACGGGGCACCCGTGCTGGTCATCGGCTCCCCCGGAGGCAGCCGGATCATCGGCTTCACCGCGCAAACCATTGTTGCAGTGCTGGACTGGGGCATGGACATCCAGAGCGCGATTTCCATGCCGCGCCTTGTGAACCGTTTCGGCACTTATGAAATTGAGGACCGCCCCGAAACCGAGGCGCTGACCGAACCGCTGCAAGTCATGGGGTTTGAGGTTAAACGTGGCGCGATCACCTCGGGCCTGCACGGGATCAGCATCGCAGACACCCTGACAGGCGGGGCCGATCCCCGCCGTGAGGGCATCGCAATCGGGCATTAACCCGCTAGCGGAGCTGACCTGCAACCCGCCCCAGCATCTCCAGACAGGCGGCAAGCTGGTCGCGGCTGACGTATTCATCCGGCTTATGGGCCTGTTCGATCGAACCCGGCCCGCAGATCACCGCGCTGACGCCGCCCTGCTGGAACAATCCAGCCTCGGTGCCGAATGACACCACTTCGGTTTCATTACCCCCTGTAAGGGCGCGCACGATGGCAACCGCCTCGCTGTCGGGGTCCGGTTCCAGCCCTGCGACCTCGCTCGCAAAGATTTCTTCGATGTTGGCCACTGGGTTTTTCGCCTTCATCTCGGGCAGCAGCACGTCGCGGGTAAAGCTCTCGATGCGGTCGCGCACGTAATCGCGGTCGCTTTGCTGGATGGGCCGCATTTCCCAGCCCACCGCCGCCTTGTTCGGGATCACGTTATGGGCCACGCCAGAGTGCAACTCGCAAATCTGCAAGGTGGTATGGGGCGGATCAAAACGGGAGCCTTCAGGCGCGCGGGCGGGCAGGTCCTGCCGGATTTCCATCAGCTTGGTCACATAGCGCGTGGCGTATTCAAGCGCGTTTACCCCCAGATCCGGCAGGCTCGAATGGCCCTCAACGCCGGTGAATTCAGTGGTGTATTCGCAACAGCCCTTATGCCCTTCGATGATCCGCATGGACGTTGGTTCCCCGATGATCGCAGCCGAAGGTTTCAGCCCCGCCTTAACCATCTCGTCCACCAGAACCCGTGCGCCGAGACAGCCGATTTCCTCGTCATAGGTGAAGGCATAATGCACGGGCCGCGCCAGATCAGCGGCGGCAAATTCCGGTGCCAGCGCCAGAGCCGCCGCAATAAACCCCTTCATGTCACAGGTCCCACGCCCGTAGAGCAACCCATCCTTTTCACGCAGGGTAAAAGGGTCCGCAGACCAGTCCTGCCCTTCTACCGGAACCACATCCGTATGACCCGACAAGATCAACCCGCCATCCACATCCGGCCCGATAGTCGCAAAGATATTCGCCTTGCCGTCCGTATCCGAGGTGATCTGACACCGTGCGCCATAAGGTTCCAGATAGGCGGCAATCCAGTCAATCAGATCACGATTGCTCTCGCTTGAAATACTCGGAAAAGCAATCAGCCGCTCCAGTATCTCCAGTGTTCTTTCCATGCGTTCCATCAAAGGCTCCTTTCGAACGGGACGCTACGCGGAAAGGTAAGGAATGAAAAGCGGGGGAATGGGGGGGGAGGGGTTGTGGGGGGGTGGGGGTGCGAACGTCAGATCTGCGCAGGAAACGGGCTTTGCAAACTGACGCCGTGAGGGTGCCCTTGACTGCAAACCCGGCCTACAGCTGCCCTTTCTGCAAGTCACAGCGAAGGTTGGCTTCGAGCCCATCTTGACCGATGCTGCAATTGGTAGGAATGACAGCAAAACCTTTGTTTACAAGCAGTCGTCAGTACCGATTTCGCTTAAGGGCATACCATCGCTCTGGGCGAATAGAATAGCATACATGGTTCACCCACCTGTCGTATAGCCACTCAGCATTTTTGGATACTCCTTCTGAAACGAGACCCAGCCTCTCACATACTCTGCGGCTGCGAGTATTGCCCTCTGCAACTGGTATCCAGACCTTTTCTAGTCCCAGTTCATTAAACGCGTAGCTAATGAAAAAGGATGTGCATTGTGAGACGATGCCTTTCCCTTGATAGCCTTCCGAAAGCCAATATCCGATGACAACAGATTGTTCTCGCTTATCTATTTCATGGAAGCCACACATGCCGACGAGATTCGCATCCCAGAAAACACCGCATGCAAAGCCTAGCCCGTCTTCTTCTTGGCCAATGATACCTTCGATGAAGGCCTGGGAGTCTTTCGACGAACGGTTTCGGTCAAGCCAAGGCAGCCAAGCTCGCAAGTGATCACGGTTTGCATCGACAACTTTAAACAAGATGTCAGCGTCCGATTCCCCTAGAACCCTCATGGACAGATTAGGTGCAATGTTGAATGTCATTCCTGACAACTACTGTCCAAAATGAGTCGAGTACAGACATTCCAGTACCGGTCAAGAATGGCGGCAAAGTCCGCACAGCCGACCTCTATGCATGATGCAGCTAAGGTCTGCTTTTCGCCAGCCTTTCAGATGCCGCACCAGCTAAGGCAGCTCCAAGATGGGTCCGCATCGGGCTGGAAGCAGACATTGCCATCCCGCCAAAATTTAGACTGATCACGCAGCCACTACCGCCCCCCTCAATCCTCTCGACTGCGATCAGACCTTATCCCGCTGAGTTCCCCTGACGTTTCCTGCGCGTCGTCGCCGTCGTGGCGGCCTGCGTCGCCATCCCAAGTGCCTTCGCTGCGCACGGCCTCTTTTATTTCGGGTGGGAGTTCGCGGGCGAGGTCTGCGACCGGCGGGTCGTCGCGGTCGACTGCTTCCTTGCGGATGTTGCGATCTTCGCCGGGGGTCACAACTGTCAGACCTTCCGTTTCGGCGGTGGATTCGGGTTGTGTGCTGTCGGTGGTTTTATCGGCCATGGTAGTTCTCCTTTGCAGGTACAACGCCTGCAAAGGGGAATGGTTCATTCCGGCGGGCAAACTATTCCGTTTTCCCTGACACGCAGAAACCTTGCGCGGCCTCAGCGTTCGGACAACCGCGCCAGTGCGTCCGCCACATCCGCGGTTTCGATCGCCAGACCGTCCCGTTCCAGCCGGATCTTATGGGCGAGGTTCAGCACATCGCCGTGGGTTTTCCCTTGGGGCGGATCAAATTTGTAGCTGGCCAGTTCCACCAGCAGGCCCAATGGATCACGGAAATAAAGGCTGTCCATGAAGCCCCGATCCTTAATGCCGCTGGACCCGTATCCTTTTGCTTTCAAACGGTCCTCGGCCAGCCGGATGGTGGCTTGGGAGACCCAGAAGGCGATGTGATGCAGGGAACCGGGTTGCTGGGCAAGCTTCTGGCTTGGCGGTTGGCGGCCCTCTTCGGTGAATACGGTCAGGGTGCGCCCGTCGCCGGTGTCAAAATACAGGTGGTTGATCTCGGGCGCGTCCAGATTGGGTTGCTCGAAAATCAGCGGCATCCCCAGCACGCCCTCCCAGAAATCGACCGAGGTCTGACGGTCCGCGCCGTTCAGGGTGATGTGGTGAATGCCTTGGACTTGGACTGGTACATGGGTCATGGGGTGCCTCCGTTCTGTCATCTGAATGTAGAACGGGGCACCTTCTGTGTCACCTTTTCGCCGCGAATTTCACTGTTCGTTCAGGCGGAACGACTGTCCACCACGGTTTGCAGTGCTGCCAAAAACTGCGAGACTTCCTGTTCGGTGTTGTAGTGGCACATGGACACGCGCACACAACTGTCCAGACCGAGCGGCTCCAGCACATTGCCCGAATAATGATCCGCCTTGCGCAGGTGGGTGCGGATGTTCTGGGCGTTCAACGCGGTGACAACATCTGCCCCGCTCATCCCTTCAACCGTTATGGATACCAGCCCTTCACGCAGTGGGTTATCCACACCGCCGATCACGGACACACCCTCCAGTTCCGCCACGCCCTTCAGGTTGCCAATCCCGTGTAGCATCGCGTCGGTAAGGTCTTTCTCATGGGCATGGATCGCAGCGCCTGCCGCTTCGATCCGTTCGCGCCGGTCGCTGCTGTCGCTGATTTGCCCGCCCAGCCAGTCAAAGTAATCCACCACATCGGAAAACGTGGCATAGGCACCCGTGTCCCGCGTGCCGAATTCCCAGTTCTCCGCCTGACCGTTGATCAACATATCATGGTTCATCGCCCCCAGACGGTCCGACACCCAAGCCACGCCGTAGCCGTGACGGGAGAACACTTTGTAGGGGGAGACCGCATAACCGTCCACGTCGTATGCCGCGATATCAAGCCGCCCGTGGGCCGCGTGCTGGATGCCGTCCACAATGATCAGACAATCGGGTGCCGTGGCGCGGATCACCTTGACGATGCCCTCTACATCCACGGCCATCCCCGTCACCGGAGAGGTGTGCAGAATGGTTGCCACAACCGTATCGGGCGTCACATGGGGGGCATAATCCTCTGCACTGACGGAACCGGTTTCATTGTTATGGGGCACAGAGATGTAATCCTTGCCCGCAATCCCCGCCCAGCGCACCGCGGCAGAGCGGCTGGCGGGATGTTCAAGCGTGCTGCCCAGAACCTTGCCCGCGCCGCTTTCAATTACGGCCGTGCGGATCATGCGAAACAACAATTCGGTGCCGCTTTCGCCCACAAAGAACTGACCTGTTGGCGCGTTAAAGAACACGCGCATATCGTCCTTGGCCTTGGCAATGACGCGCATCAATTCGGCGCTGGCCACGTTATCGCGCCCCTGATTGTCAGGGATAGAGGCATAGAACGTGCTTGTCTCAACCGCCGATTTCAACGTCAGCGCCCCGCCTGCGTTTTCGAAAAACACCCGTGGCCCCTGAAACGGGCAACTGTCCACATGGGCAAACCGCCCTCGGATTTCGTCGATCAGACCTTCTTTGGCAAACATTGCGCGGCTCCTTATTATGGTTGGCCATTTCAAACCGGAACAGCCAACCATGTGCAAGCGGATTCGCCTGTGTCGGGGCTTCTACGGGCCAGCAAAATAGGCCGGCAGCCAGAGGGCAATTTGCGGGAAGGTAAAGATCAGCACCAGCCCCAGAAGCTGGATCAGCATGAACTGCATCATCCCGAAATAGATGTCCTTCAGATCCCACTCCGGCACCACGCCTTTCAGGAAATAGGCTGACAGCGCCACCGGCGGTGACAGCCATGCGGTTTGCAGGTTTACCGCCACCAGAATGGCAAACCATGTCAGATTGATCTCCAGCGCCTCCAGTGTCGGCACAAGGATCGGTACAATGATCAGTACAATCGGCACCCATTCCAGCGGCCACCCCAAAAGGAAGACCAGCGCCATGATGATGATCAGGATCATCGTCGGTGCCAGCTCCCAAGCCAGCAGCAGTTCGGTCAGCATGGTGGGTGTGCCAAGACGGCTGAACACCGCCCCAAAGAAGTTGGAGGCCGCCACAAGGAACATGATCAGAACGGTGATTTCCAACGTCTTGATCAGCGCGTCGTAAAAGCTCGCCCATGACAGTTTGTTATAGGCCAGTGACAGTAGCAGCGCACCAAAGGCACCACAGGCCGCAGCCTCGGCAGGGGTGGCCCAGCCCGCTAGGATAGAGCCGAGCGCAAAAGCAATCAGCGTTGTGGGCGGCACCAGCCCCATAAAGAACTCATACCAGAGATCAGAGTAGTAAAACCCGCCCGGCCGGACCTTGCGCGCCCAAGTGTAAACCGCCCACATCAGCGCAACCCACGCCAATGGAACAATCAGACCGGCAAAGGGGAACAGCCCCGCGAAACTGCCCTGAATGCCCAGTGTAATCAGCCAGATCATCACCACCAGAGAAGCAAAGACCGACGTAAACTCCAACGCGTAATAGGGCGAGGTTTCGGGTTGATCCTCAACCGGCAGGATCGGACCAAGGTCCGGATTGATCCAGCAGCGGATCAACGCATAGAGCATGTAAAGCACCGCCAGCATGATCCCCGGAATGATCGCCGCCTGAAACAGTTCCGTCACAGGCACCTCCAGCACCGGCCCCATCACCACCAGCATGATGGACGGTGGGATCAGGATCCCCAATGTCCCCCCCGCCGTGATCGTCCCTGCTGCAAGGCGCACGTCATAGCCCGATTTATTCATCGTGCGCGCCGCCATAATGCCAAGGATCGTCACCGATGCACCCACGATGCCTGTCGCTGCTGCAAAGATCATCGACACGAACAGAACCGCCACAAACAAGGCTCCCCGCGTGCGCGAGAACATCAACTGGATCGCCGTGAACAGCCGTTCCATCAGACCGGCTTTCTCCATCAGGATACCCATGAACACAAACAGCGGCACCGCCACCAATTGCTCATCCAGCATTGTGGAATTGAACTGAAAGGTTTGCAGATAGAAAGCCATCTTCGCCTTGAACCCCCAAGCCCCGAAGACAAAGGCAAGGAAGATCAGGGTGAAGGAAATCGGAAAACCAACGAAAATTGAAAACAGCATGACAGCAATCATCACCAGACCGATGCCTTCCTGTGACAGCCCGCCAACACCCAAGCCCCCCGCAACACCGCGCAACCAGTCCCCCAAGGGGATCATGTTCGGATAGACCGTCGCAAGGAAGATAATTGCCAGCCCGACCATGTAGAAGGGTAACGCGATCAGGAACATCCGGCGGCGCTCTGCGCTCATCTCGTAAAGGGTTTTCAGCAGTTCGGAAATGCCCTGCAACAGCAACAAAAAGGCACAGAGCGGCATTGCCGTGCGCGCAGGCGCAAGGGGTGCCATCATCGCCGTATCCATGCTGCGTTCCCACGTCACCCACGCCTTTGAGGTATATTCGAACGACACCCACAGAAAAAACACCATCGCCGGGAAATAGAAGGCCAGATACAACAACCCGTCTACCGTCATCTGGGTTTCCTTACTCCAGTTGCGGTAGATAAAATCCGCGCGAATGTGCACGCCGCGCATCAGCGCATAACCGGCACCGAGCATGAACATGGCCCCCGCCAGCATCCGGCTGTATTCAAAAGAGTAATCGGTTGGCGCGAGGAACAGCTTGCGGCTGACAACTTCGATCACCATCACGGCGATGATCGGGATCACCAGCAGACAGGCAAGCCGCCCGACCCAGAGGTTCAATACGTCGATCCCTGCCACAATCGGGCGCATCCAGGGGGTCATATCCTCTGGCGTCTGGCCCGGAATAAAGTCATTCCGCTCGGCAATCAGCTCGTCCGTGATCTCCAGCTTGCCTGATTCCACTTCTTCGGCCATGCAAAATCTCCCCGTGATTATATGAAAACACCCTGCACAGGGGTGCTTGCAAATAGACGGTTCGGGGCGCGACGCAGGCCGCGCCCCAAGCAGTTTATTTTACAGAGTCAGCAAACGCCTTGCCGAGCGCGGCATTAGAAGCCTGCGAACCGGCCCAGTAAGGTACCGCAATTGCGGCGAAATCCTTCTGGGACTGCCAGACTTTGGCGAAAAACTCGTTCTCCGCCGCGTTCTTCTCAAGCGAGGCTTTGGCCGCGTTCATATAGGCCGGAAAGTAATCCGCCGGAGTGTCATGCAGGATCACGCCGTGGTTTTCTGTCAGGTCCTTCAGCGCCTTGCCGTTTTCGTAAATCCGGTAAGACATGGATTTGGACAGGGAGGCGTTCGCAGCAACTTCGATGGCCTTTTGTTGCAGCGGTGTCAGGCTGTCATAGACATCCTTGTTCAGATAAAGATCCGCGTTCACAACGACCTGATGTAACCCTTGCAGATAGTAGTGCTTCAGGACTTTCTGAAAGCCAAACACCGAGTCAGGCTTGGGGCAGCACCATTCTGCGGCATCAATCGTACCTTTTTCCAGCGCGGGCAGAATATCCCCGCCGCCCATCGCAACAGAGGCAACGCCAATGTCCTTATAGGTCTGGCCCGGAATGCCCGGAGGTGTGCGGAAGCGGTATTTGCGGAAATCGTCCATAGATGTGATCGGCTCTTTGAACCAGCCGAGCGCCTCGGGGCCGACAGGTTGCAACATGAAGCCTTTCACATTCATGCCCATCTCGTCCCAGAGCTGGTCATAAAGCTCCTTGCCGCCACCGAACTGGAACCACGACACAAAGGCGATGTTGTCGATGCCAACACCCGCCCCCGCCACCGGAGATCCGAACAGCATGGCCGCAGGATGTTTACCGGACCAGTAGTGCGTCCACGCAAACCCGCCGTCGATCAATCCCGCATCCACTGCATCCAGTGTTTCGGCAACGCCGACAACAGAACCGGCAGGCAGAATTTCGAATACCACTTCGCCGTTGGTCAAAGCGGTTACATCATCCCCGAAGTTCTTGAGCATGACAACTTCATCCGCCTTGGCCGAGATCACCGTCTGTACGCGGATCACCGTTTCGGCAAAAGCAGATGATACAAGCAAGGAAGCACCGACAACGGATGCTGCGGCCCCCTTGGTAATCGTCTTTAAATTGAACATTACGTCCTCCCAAAAAGTAGCCTTCTTAGTATATTGCCAAACCACGAAGGCGTTTGGTCCGGCTTATTCATGCGGATATGATCGCTCGATCCTCCCCAATCCGCTGAATTATCTGTGGCAAAGGGGGTAGTGCCCCTTGCTCAAATTAAACCCTTCCATCAGTCCCGAAATCACACGTGTTTTCCATCATCTGCCTGCATCCTCCAGAACCATTGCAGCCAGTTTTTCCCCGATCATTATGCACGGCGCATTCGTATTGCCGCTGGTTATAATCGGCATGATAGAGGCATCCGCGACCCGAAGGTTTCCGACCCCGTGCACCCTTAGTTGCGGATCGACCACCGCCTGACTGTCACGGCCCATCTTGCAGGTGCCGGTCGGGTGATAAATCGTAACCGACGTGTCCCGCGCCCAGTTGAGCGTTGCATCGTAATCGCCCAAGGCAACCCCTGCACCGGGTGCATGTTCTTTCAAGATATGATCCGCCAGAGGGCTGGTCCGCGCGATCTTGCGGGCAATTTCGATACCTTCGACCAAGGTGCGCTGGTCCGTCTCTGTCGCCAGATAATTCGGGTGAATTTCAGGATAGTCGCGAAAGTTGTTGCTGGCCAGCTTCAGATGCCCCGCACTTTCAGGGCGCAGTTGCAGGACGGACGCGGTGAAACCGGAGAATTTATGCGGTCCGTCCGCCGGTTTGTCCGCGCTCCACGGCTGGATGTGAAACTGGATGTCCGGTGTCGCCATGCGCGGGTCGGTTTTCAGAAAACCTGTCCCGAGACTGGCCGCCATCGTCATCGGCCCGGATTGGGTCAGCAGGTACTGCAACCCGATGATCCCCTGCTTGAACAGGTTGTTGATCTCTGTGTTGATGGTTCCGAGCGTTGTTTTGAAAACGGGTCGCGCCTGCAGGTGGTCTTGCAGGTTCTGCCCCACACCGGGAAGGTGGCAAACGGTTTCGATCCCCTGCTCCGCCAGATCCTCACTGTTGCCGACCCCCGACAGCATCAAAATCTGCGGTGAGCCGATTGCTCCGGCACAAAGGATCACCTCTCGCCGCGCTGTCAGAGTTTCGCTCTGGCCGTTCCGGTTAATTACAACCCCGGTGGCGCGCCCCTGCTCTATCACCACCCGCTCGGTCTGGGCGTGGGTCAGGATATGCAGGTTCTTGCGCCCTTTTGCAGGCTTCAGGTAGGCCCGCGCCGACGAACAGCGCCGCCCGCCGTCCAGCGTTAATTGGAAATAGCCGACCCCCTCCTGATCGCCGCTATTGTAATCGGGGTTGCGCTTGTAGCCCGCAGCTTCGGCCGCATCCATCCAGTAGTCCACCACATCCCGCGTCAGACGTGTGGGCGAGACAGACAGGGGACCGTTTGTTCCGCGGTCTGGGGATTTCGGCTCTCCCTTCCAGCTTTCTGCTTTTTTGAAATAGGGAAGCACATCCTCCCACCCCCAGCCTTCGTTGCCAAGCTGACGCCAGCCGTCAAAGTCCTCGGCCTGTCCGCGTACATACAGAAGCCCGTTAATAGAGGACGAGCCGCCCAGAACCTTACCGCGAGGCCAAGGAATATCCCGTCCGTTCAACCCCGGATCAGGGGCTGTACGATACATCCAGTCGGTTCCGGGATTGCCCATGGTTTTGAAGTATCCGACCGGAATGTGAATCCACGGATTGCTGTCCCTGCCTCCGGCTTCGATCAAACCGACCGTAAAGCGCCCGTCCTCTGACAGGCGCGCAGCTGCAGCGCATCCTGCGGAACCAGCCCCGATGACAAGGTAGTCGAAATCCAAAATCACCCCAATCCAACAAAAAATGAGACTAATAGTCTTGTTAAACCTCAAGAATGAGCTAAACAGAGTTCATAGATCATTGCAAAGGAAAAAACATGGCTTCCGAGGACCGTATCCCGACCAACCTGCGCACGTTAATGATCCTTGAAATACTGGGGCGTGCGGACGAACCCCTGACCCCGACCCAGATCAATGACCGGCTTGGTCTGCCCAAACAGACGGTTCACCGCCTGTGCACGACCTTGGAACAGGAAGGTTTTCTGACCCGCTGCACCGACGGCAAGCGGATGAAACCGGCACGTCGGTTGATGGAGCTAGGCGCAGGGCTGATGCAATCGTCACGGGATTTCCACAGCCGCCACCAGATCCTCGAACAGATTGCACAACGGGTGAACGAGGCAGTGAACTACGTGGTGCCACAGGAAAGCGGGATGCATTATCTGGACCGTGTGGACACGGACTGGCCCTTGCGTATCCAGCTTCCGGTCGGCTCTCATGTGCCGTTCCACTGCACCGCCAGCGGCAAAGTCTATATGTCCTCGATGCCACCGGCCGCCCGCCGCGCGTTTGTCGCCGCATTGGATTTGAAGCCCCTAACAGAGGCGACGCTGACAACACCTTCGGCCCTGCTCGAAGAACTCGCCCAGATCCGCAAACAGGGGTTCGCCATCGACAACGGAGAATTTATGGAAGGTATGGTCGCGCTGGCTGTTCCGGTAACGGACCCTGCCGGACGCTATATTGCCTCACTTGCATTTCACGGCCCGTCCCAGCGGCTGACGGTGGCGCAAGCGATTGACCAGAAGTCGATCATTCAGGACGGGGCGGATAAACTTCGCGACAGCCTTTTTGAATGAAGCGGCCAGATCAGGCCCAGCGGATCAACCCGATTATCGCGGATGCCGCATAAAAGAACTGCAAGGCAAAAAACGCCCAGCGCCGGTCAATAAAACCCCAAGCCGCAAACAGCAGCGCCGAAACCAGCAGCAGCGAGAAGCCTAAAATCTCGTTGCCGGTATTGGAGGCGATCAGAAGCGCATAAATCATCGCCAGCACCGAGCCGCCGACTTCAAAAAACGTAATCCAGTTTTGCTTGCTCATCTCGGGGGCCCTGTAGTTGCTCAGACCCGAAGCCTTACCTCGCAGGTACACCATGTGCAATATCAATGGGGGTGAAGGATAACTTTAGGAGCCGCGACCTGCCCTGCCAGAATATCTGCAAAAGCTGCAGCACCTTCTGAAAGAGGGCGATGTTCGACCCAGTCGAGCGCTCCGAAAATACCGTCAAAAATACCCTGTGCCGTGTCACGGAAATCTTGTGCGGTATATGTATAGGTGCCGATGAATGTAATTTCCTGCAAGGTGATCCGGCGTGTATCGATCCCCTCTTCAGCATCGCCCAGCCCGATATGCACGATGACCCCGCCTGGCTTTGCCAGTTTGCTTGCTGCGCGGCGGGTATAGCTGATCCCGACACAATCCACGATCAGATCGAAACTGCCAGAGACATCAGCAGGATCACTCACCGCAAAATCGCCCGCATTAACCAGCACACCGTGTCGCTTGGTGTTCGGCTCTGCAACGGTGATGTCCCGCGCTCCCATCGCCTGTAACGCCAAGGCACTGCCAAGCCCGATCGCACCGCCGCCCTGTACCAGACAGCGGGCCTGTTCCAGCGTGCCGAACAGGGCATTGCGCCCCAAACGCACCCCGTGCCAGCACACGGCCAGCGGCTCGGCCAAAGCCGCGTGATCGTCGCAGACAGTGTCAGGCACGGGCACAAGGTTGCGGCTTGGCATTACCAGTTGCTGTGCAAAAGCGCCCTGTCGCGGCTCCATTGAAATGATCTGGCGGTCCACACAAAGGTTCTCCCGTCCCTCGTGACAGAAACTGCACTTCCCGCATGTGACCAGAGGATTGACCGCCACCCGCTGCCCCGCCATAGGCCCCTCGACTACCAGTCCCGCGGCCTCGTGCCCGAGGATGAGTGGCGCAGGGCGACGGTCGTCATGACCAAGATAAGCATGCATATCCGAACCGCAAATGCCTACCGCGTCAACCCGGATCAGGTTCTCTCCTGTGCCGGCCTTAAGGTCTGCCCTGTCCTGCATCTCCAGCGTTTCCGGGCCGGTATAGACAAGGGCGCGCATGGTCAGGCGGTTCCGGTCAGATCGAAAGTCTCTTCGGGATAGTATTTGTGTAACCGCACATCCGCGGCACGGGCATGGCCTTCCATACCTTCCAGCCGCGAAATCCGCGCTGTGGCTTCGGCCACATGTTTCGCGCCGTCCCGCGTAGCGCGCTGCCATGTGACGACCTTCATGTATTTGTGAACGCTCAGTCCGCCGGTATAGCGTGCCGATCCCGAAGTGGGCAGCACATGGTTTGTACCGGAAGCCTTATCCCCGTAGGACACGGTGGTTTCTTCACCCAGAAACAACGACCCGTAACATTGTAGCCGCTCCAGCCACCAGTCGAGGTCAGCCGCCTGTACGGTCAGATGCTCGGGCGCGTAGTCATCAGACGTCGCCGCCATTTCTTCGCGATCGGCGCAAACAATCACTTCGGCATAATCGCGCCACGCGGCAGTCGCATTCTCGCGGTTGAGCTCCGGCAGATCCGCAATCAGTTCCGGCACACGGGCCATTACGGTCTGTGCAAGAGTGTCATCATCGGTGACAAGCCAGACCGGAGAATTGTACCCGTGTTCGGCCTGACTGACCAGATCCACCGCCACAATTTCCGCATCTGCCGTGCCGTCTGCAAGGATCAGGCTATCGGTTGGACCTGCGATCATATCGATGCCGACACGCCCGAAAAGGATGCGTTTTGCTTCGGCGACAAACTGGTTGCCCGGCCCCACGATAATATCCGCTTTGGGCAGACCGAACAGACCGAAGGTCATCGCAGCCACACCCTGCACGCCGCCCATAGACAGGATTTGATCCGCGCCGCACAGATGCGCGGCATAAATGATCGCCGGCGCAATGCCGCCATCCCCCTGCGGTGGCGAGCAAGCGGTGATCGTCTGCACCCCGGCGACTTTGGCAGTGGTGACGGTCATCATCGCGCTGGCTATATGGGAATAGCGCCCCCCCGGCACGTAACACCCGGCTGCACGAACCGGGATCGTCTTTTGCCCCTCGATCAGACCCGGACGCACTTCCAGTTCAAAGTCGCTCATGGAGCCCTTTTGTGCCTCTGCAAACTTGCGGATGTTTTCGTGGGCAAAGGCAATATCGTCTTTCAGCTTTTGCGGCACTTTGGCGGCCGCCTGTTCAATCGCTTCAGCATCCAGCAACAACGGGCCGGTGTACCTGTCGAACTTTTCCGCATAGCTCCGCGCTGCTGCTTCGCCGCCCTGTTCGATATCGTCCAGAATTTTCTGCACTGTATCCTGCACAGAGGCGCTGTCCGTCTTGGCAGTTTTCTCGGCTTTTTTCAGATAGACACGCGCCATGATCCGGCTCCCTACAAGTTCTTCTGCGACAGGTCTGAACAGAATGCGCCTTCCGATCAAGAAATTTGCCCCAGTTTGGGAAAATCCGAAACTGGCTTTCCCCTCCGGCACGTTTCCCCGCTGCCTCCCTTGCAACAGGCTTGCCACGGGAGCTGTGGCCTTCTAAAATCCGGACACCAAACAACGGAGTTTTCATGTCCTGCTAAGGTGGGGAGCCAGTGGCCGCTCCCGCTCAATGACCGTAACGCGCGGGGCGCGATCCGATGCGGTCTGTTCCATCTTATTCTGTTTCCCTGCACCGCGTACCTGAACAGGTGCAGATCATGAAAGACATCCAATGACACGGGACCCTTCCCAAGACACACAATCCGAAATGACACTTGCACAGCTTGGCTGGCAGAACTTCTTTGCCCAGCAAACCGATGTGGACGAAATGGAACGGACACCGCCCGTGCGGGTGACAGAGGTGCACCGCAACGGCCTGCGGGTGCGCGGCGAAACCATTGACGCGCTGATCCCCCCCGGCCCCGAGGCCACGGTGGGCGACTGGTTGCTGTATGACAGCGAGTTGCCCAGCGCCAGCGCGGTGCTGGACCGTAAAAGCCTCGTGAAACGGCGGGCGGCAGGCCATGACCGGTCAGCCCAGTTGATCGCGGCAAATCTCGATACGGCCTTTATTGTCACCTCCTGCAATCAGGATTTCAACGTGGCACGGCTGGAACGCTATATTGCCCTGACACTTGAAGCGGGGGTGACACCGGTCATCGTACTGACCAAAGCGGATCTCTGCGACGATCCGGCATCTTTTGTGGAGACCGCCAATACGATTTCCGAACTTGTGGCGGTGGTGACGCTTGATGCCAGAGGCGCTGAACCAACGCAAAAACTTGCACCGTGGTGCAAGGCCGGAAAAACGGTTGCCTTTCTCGGCTCCTCGGGGGTCGGGAAATCCACCCTGACAAACGCCCTGTCAGACGCGCTTAACATTGAAACACAGGCGATCCGCGAAGATGACGCCAAGGGACGGCACACCACCACCAGACGCCAGTTGCATTTTGTGCCCAACGGCTGCGCCGTGCTCGACACGCCGGGCATGCGCGAATTGCAACTGACAGAGGCGGCTTCAGGGGTAGCGGATTTGTTTTCGGACATTCACGCGTTGACGCAGCAGTGCAAGTTCCGCGACTGCGCCCATGAAACGGAACCGGGATGTGCGGTGCGTGGTGCTCTTGAAAGCGGTGAAATAGAGGCCCCCCGTTTGGAACGCTGGCGCAAGCTGTACGACGAAGACCAGCTTAATACGGCTGCCCTTGAACGGCGCAGGGCGTCTGACAAGGCACTGGCCAAGGTGATCCGTCAGGCAAAAAAGCTGAAAAACTACCGCAAGTAACCGGAACAGGGTGGCGGCTCTTCGCCCTGTTCACGTCAGGAGCCGACACCATACTCTAACGCCCAGTGCCGCAGGAGTTTCTGCTGCATGATCAGGGAGCGCCTGCGCCAAGCCCGCCCGCCTTCGGGCCGTTCGCGGTCTGCACGGCTGATCTTGGCACGCCGCTGCATATCCGCGGTAAAGATGGCGAATGTGAGCTTCTGTCCGTTCGGGGTATCAATATAGCCTGCAAGCGCACTGGCAAAATTCAGCGTTCCGGTTTTTGCCAGCACTTTCACCCCTTCGATGGGGGCAGCACGACCTTTGGAGTTCACGAGCTTGATTTCCTTGAGCAACGGGCGCAGCGGCCCGTTCCAGCCGGATCGGGCGAGGATTTGTACCATCTGCCCCGCATTCACACGTGAATCATCGCCAAGACCGGAATGGTCCACAAATTTCACTCCGTTTACGCCATATGCCTTTTCCACCCAGTTTGTCATCTCCCGTGCGGAACCGGCCAGATTGCGCACCGCGCTGCCCCGTTTGCGCGTGGTGGCAAGCCCCGTCACCTCGGCGGTGAGGTTGGTAGAATATTTCAGCATCCCCTTCACCTGTGCCTGCAGGGGCGCGCTTACTTCCTGTGCAACAACTGTGCCATTATCCAGCCGGTTGCTCGAGGTGGCCTCAGGCAGGCGCACACCTTTCTGCGCCGCCAGACCGCGGAACACTTCGCCCACGTAGGCGTCGATCTCGCGCACCGGTAACCAGCGGCCACCACCATTACCCAGCGCACCCCGCATAACCGTCCATTCCTCGTTCTTGGTGGACTTCTTATAGGTGAAAAGCGGCCCCTGCCGATTCACGATCCCCATGCGAATGCCCCGCACTGCCGGACGATATTTGTTGGTCCGCGCATCCATCGAGGTGGCATAGCCGTTGCCCTGCCGTTTCCATTCAAAATAGACGCGGTTGAAATTCAGGTTCAGGCCCGAGATCGCCGGATTATAGCCGACGTGATCGGGCTGCTGCGGGTCGATGCTCTGCTGATAGGGCAAGGCACCACTGTACACACGAAAACGCCCCGACACGCCGGTAATTCCCGCCGCGCGCAGCTTGTTCGCCAGACTGGCCAGCCCGTCGGTATCAAGATGGGGGTCACCGCCGCCAGCGAGGATGACATCGCCCTGAACGATGCCCCCTGCAACAGGCCCCGTCGCAATCAGGCTGGTCGCAAAACGGTGGTTCGATCCCAGATGCTGCAAGGCGTAAAGTGCCGTGACCGATTTTGTCACGCTTGCGGGGGGCAGTTCCTTATCAGGTGTGTAGGATTCCAGCACCCGCCCCTGACTGTCCGCCACAAGGATGCTGACCTCGCCAGAGAGCCCTGCCCCCTTAACAATGTCAGCGGTCGTCACCCGCGGACTGGCGGCTTTGACCTTTTGTGCACCGCGCAGCGGGCGGTGATGCGGGCGCGGCGATGTCAGCGGAGCCGATGCCAGCGCAGGCATCGCAGCAGAGGCCAGCATGGCAGCGAGGAAGAAACGACGGGTCAACATATTCGAGGTCACATTAATCTGGGATTGTTCACCGTGAAGCTTAGGGCGTCAGGCCCGCCCCGACAAGGTGGCGGCTCAGCTTTCAGGCGGTGTTTTGCCAGAGTCTCCCACTGGCGCGACAGATGCGGGCCAGTCCCCGCGCGCACGGATTTGTGTGCTTGACTGGCGTACCATGGGTCCGGTCAGCAGAGACCAGCAGGGTGCCTCGCGAAACGGCAACGCTTCGGCGCGCTGGGCCTGAAGCCGGTAGTTGCGATAACGCCGCGCCGCCGGAGAACATCCTGCGGCCAGTTGCTCCCCCGGTCGCCCCAAAACGCCGATCGGCAGGGTTTCCATAATCCAGTCCCAATCCTTCCAGCGATGGAATTCTGCCAGATTGTCTGCCCCCATGAGCCAGACGAACCGTACCCCGCGATAGCGTGGCAGCAGTGCTTGTAGAGTGGCGGCGGTGTACCGCGTGCCCAGATGGGTCTCTATGTCTGTAACAATCATACGCGGATCATCCGCCAGCGCACGACAGGCCGCCAGCCGCCGTTCCATCGGCGCAGGACCGCGGGCCTTCAGCGGGTTGCCCGGGCTGACCATCCACCAAACACGATCCAGCCCGAAGGATTTCAACGCCCAGCGAGAGATATGCAAGTGGCCCTGATGGGGCGGATCAAACGATCCCCCCAGCAGCCCGATACGCTGGCCCTGTGTCGCCAGCGGGAAATGCGCCTGTTTTGTCACGCCTTACTGCCCTTCGTGCGGTCCCCTGCGTGGCATAATCCGCTTTGCACCATGCCAGTGGACAGGTTCTTCCCCTTTAGCCCGCGCCGTTCAGCCACGGTGCAACTGCCCCGCAAACGGTTATCGGGCAGTTCAACCAATTCGCATTCGAAATACCCAGCGCGGCGCAGAAACGTGTTCATCAACGCCTTGGCGTCGCGCCCTTCGGTTTCGCTTGGATCCGGACAGGTCAGATTTTCCAACAACAACTCCTGTCCCTTGAACAAAATCCGGTCCCCTGAAATGGCTTTGGTATCCACACGATCCCAGATGGCTGTATCGACACGGCGCTTCTCCTCCGCCTGCGCCGCCAGAGGCAACACGCACATCCCCGTCAAAAAACCTGCTGTTCGCGCGATATGATGCAATGCTTTATACATAGCCCGTGTGGTTAAGGGATAACGCGACGCTATTCCAGCGAAACAGCACGCAGGCAGCACAAAGCCCGCCCCCGCCCATTGCCCCTTTAGCCCTGCTTCGGTAAGAACACCCAAACTGCAGATACCAGTAACAAGGGCAACCAGATGGCTTCCTACCAATATGTTTACCACATGGACGGCGTGTCCAAGACCTATCCGGGCGGCAAGAAATGCTTTGAGAACATCCGCCTGTCCTTTCTTCCCGGCGTAAAAATCGGCGTCGTCGGCGTCAACGGCGCGGGTAAGTCCACACTGATGAAAATCATGGCCGGTCTGGACAAGGATTTCACCGGCGAAGCCTGGTCCGCCGAAGGTGCCAAAGTCGGCTATCTGCCACAGGAACCCAAACTGGACGAAAGCCTGAACGTCCGCGAGAACGTCATGCTGGCGGTGGCCGAGAAAAAGGCGATCCTTGACGAATACAACGAACTGGCGATGAACTATTCCGACGAAACCGCCGAGCGTATGGGCGCGTTGCAGGACATTATCGACGCACAGGACCTGTGGAATCTGGACGCCAGCATCGACATCGCGATGGAAGCCCTGCGCTGCCCGCCGGATGACGCGGATGTTGCGAATCTTTCGGGCGGTGAAAAACGCCGTGTGGCGCTGTGCAAACTGCTGATCGAAGCGCCCGACATGCTGCTGCTTGACGAACCGACCAACCACCTTGATGCGGAAACCATCGCGTGGCTGCAAAAGCACCTGATTGATTACAAGGGCACCATTCTGATCGTGACCCACGACCGGTATTTCCTTGATGATATTACGGGCTGGATTCTGGAGCTCGACCGTGGCCGTGGCATCCCCTATGAAGGCAACTATTCCAGCTGGCTGGAGCAAAAGGCCAAACGGCTTGCCCATGAAGCGAAAGATGATAAGACCCGCCAGAAAACGCTGGAGCGGGAACTGGAATGGATCCGTCAGGGGGCCAAGGCCCGTCAGGCGAAACAAAAGGCGCGGATCAACGCCTATAACGATCTGGCAAACCAGTCCGAGCGCGAGAAAATCACTCGTGCGCAAATCGTTATCCCGAACGGCCCCCGCTTGGGCGGCAAGGTGATCGAGGTTGAAAACCTTTCGAAAGCTTACGGCGACAAGCTGCTGGTGGAAGACCTGTCCTTCTCTCTGCCACCGGGCGGGATTGTTGGTGTGATCGGCCCCAACGGTGCGGGTAAATCCACCCTGTTCAAAATGCTGACAGGTCAGGAACAGCCCGACAGTGGCACCGTCACCTATGGTGACACGGTGAAACTGTCCTACGTGGACCAGTCCCGCGACAACCTTGATGACAAGAAAACCGTCTGGGAGGAAATCTCCGACAGTCAGGACATCATCAAACTGGGCGATGCGGAAATGAACGCACGGGCCTATTGCTCGGCCTTCAACTTCAAGGGTGGCGACCAGCAAAAGACGATGAACCTGCTCTCGGGCGGGGAACGGAACCGCGTGCATCTGGCCAAACTGCTGCGCGAAGGCGGCAACGTGCTGCTGCTTGACGAACCGACCAACGACCTTGACGTGGAAACCCTGCGCGCCCTTGAAGACGCGCTGGTCGATTTCGCAGGCTGCGCGGTGGTGATTTCCCACGACCGTTTCTTCCTCGACCGGATTTGTACGCATATTCTTGCGTTCGAAGGCGAAGCCCATGTGGAATGGTTTGAAGGCAACTTTGCGGATTACGAAGAAGACAAAATCCGCCGTCTTGGGCCAAATGCTCTGGAACCAACCCGCGTGAAATACAAGAAGTTCACACGGTAATAAAACGAAAATGGGTCGGGCTGAAGCCCGACCTACGCATTATCGCGGTGATACGACGAATGGGGCCAGTCCTTCGGGTGCGCCACAAATCCGTGCTTTACCGGATTGTTCCAGCAATATTGTAAATGGTTACGGTAATCCCGTTCATCACGAATGTGATGTTCCCAAAACCGCCGCTGCCAGATACCGACCTCCCGCTTTTCAAGCCGTAGACCGGGCTTCAGCCCGGCAAACCGCCCCCGCGACACAACCGGCAAATCCATTGGCGGCACATAGCCTGCCTTGCGAACCCCCATAACGAACCGCGCCTTGATCGCACCGATCCGTCGTGAATACTCCGCATCCCCCTCCGGCAGCGTCAGCACACAGTGGAAATGATCCGGCAGCACGACAAAAGCATTGATGACAAAGGGGCGCGCCGCCTGTGTACGCGCCACGGCACCCCGCAGAACATCCACATAGCGTAGCAGCAGATCATCGCCGCGACGGGCGAGCACTACGGTAATGAACACGGTCGCACCACAGATTTTCGGTCTTCGATAATTCACCATCCAGTGACAAAAACGCAAAATAGTTAACACCCCCTCAATCCCACTTATTTCAAACCTAAAATATTTTTGCTTGAACGAAATCGCGACTCACCCTAGCCTTTCTTTATCCAGCCCTTTGGTGCTGGCCCTCAGAGAGGACAATAGATGCGTATAGCTGTTTTGGGTGGTGGACCTGCCGGTCTCTATTTTGCAATCTCCTTGAAACTCCGCCAGCCGGACGCCGAGGTGGTTCTGATGGAGCGCAACAAGCCGGATGACACATTCGGCTGGGGCGTAGTTCTGTCGGATGAAACGCTCGACAATCTGCATCGCAACGATCCTCAATCCGCCGCCGAGATCCGCAAACATTTCGCCTACTGGGACGATATTGCCGTGCACCATCTGGGGCAAAAAATGCTGTCTACCGGTCACGGTTTTTGCGGCATCGGGCGGCAACGGCTGCTGTTGATCCTTCAGGAACGGGCCCGTGCGCTTGGCGTTGACATGCGCTTTGAAACAGAGGTGAAATCCGCCGCAGAATACCAGTCCGAATATGATGTGGTGGTGGCCGCTGACGGGTTGAATTCCAAAACGCGGATGGAGTTTGCCGACACGTTCAAGCCGGATATCGACCTGCGCAGCTGCCAGTTTGTCTGGCTTGGCACCCACCAGAAATTCGACGACGCTTTTACCTTTATTTTTGAAAACACCGATAAGGGCTGGGTCTGGGCCCATGCCTATCAATTCAACGACGACACCGCGACTTTTATCGTTGAATGTTCGCAAGAGACGTTCGACGCCTATGGTTTTGCCGATCTGAGCCAGGCCGAAAGCATCAAAATCTGTGAAGACATATTCAAGGATTATCTGGGTGGCCACGCCCTGATGACCAACGCCAACCACATTCGCGGGTCTGCGTGGATACGCTTTCCCCGTGTGCTCTGCGAAAACTGGAGCCATGAAAATGTCGTGCTGCTCGGCGATGCCTCGGCCACGGCGCATTTTTCCATCGGGTCCGGCACCAAACTGGCACTGGAAAGCGCGATAGAGCTGGCGGAATACATCACCGGAGAAGCCGATCTCAACGCGGCTTTTGACAAGTATCAGGACCAGCGCCGACTGGAAGTGCTGCGCCTGCAATCCGCCGCCCGAAACTCGGTCGAATGGTTTGAGGATGTGGAACGCTACCTGCATCTTGACCCTGTGCAGTTGAACTATTCCCTGCTGACCCGTTCCCAGCGGATCAGCCACGAAAACCTGCGAGAGCGGGATCCGGCGTGGCTTGCCTCCGCCGAGGCGTGGTTTCAGAAACAGGCAGGCGGCGCAGAAACCACCCCGCCCCGCGCCCCGATGTTTGCGCCCTTCCAACTGCGCGATATGCAGCTGAAAAACCGCATCGTCGTGTCTCCGATGGCGCAGTATAAGGCGGTGGAGGGCTGCCCGACAGACTGGCACCTGATCCATTACGGGGAACGGGCCAAGGGCGGCGCCGGACTGGTTTATACGGAAATGACCTGTGTCTCGGCTGAGGGTCGGATTACGCCGGGCTGTCCGGGGCTTTACGCGCCGGAGCATCAGGCGGCATGGCAGCGGTTGAATGACTTCATCCATGGCGAAACCGATGCGAAGACCTGCTGCCAGATCGGCCATTCGGGGCGCAAGGGTTCGACCCGTGTAGGCTGGGAAGGCATGGATCAGCCGCTTGAAACCGGCAACTGGCCGATCCTGTCAGCATCCGCCATTGCATGGTCCGACGGCAATGCGACCCCCGTGGCCATGACCCGTGCGGATATGGATATGGTGCGGGACCAGTTTGTTGCAGCGGCAGAAATGGCGCAGGCTGCGGGGTTTGACATGATCGAACTTCACGCCGCCCACGGGTATCTGATCTCGTCCTTTATCTCGCCCCTGTCGAACATCCGTTCGGATGAATATGGCGGGTCTCTGGAAAACCGGATGCGCTACCCGCTGGAGGTTTTCACCGCGATGCGGGCGGTCTGGCCTGCGCAAAAGCCCATGTCGGTGCGGATTTCGGCAAACGACTGGGCGGGGGATGACGGCGTCACCCCTGAAGAGGCGGTGCTGATCGCGCAGATGTTCGAAAATGCGGGTGCCGATATCATCGACGTCTCTGCGGGCCAAACCTCGACAGAGGCACAGCCGGTCTATGGCCGTATGTTCCAAACCCCGTTTTCCGATCGCATCCGCAACGAAGCCGGTATCAAAACCATGGCTGTCGGCAATATCTACGAGCCGGATCACGTCAATTCCATCCTGATGGCGGGGCGGGCCGATCTGGTCTGTCTGGCGCGGCCCCATCTGGCCGATCCCTACTGGACGCTTCATGCCGCCACACAGATTGGCGACAGGCAGGAAAACTGGCCCAATCCCTATGACGCAGGGCGGGACCAGCACTGGCGTCTGGCGGACCGTCAGGCAGAAATGGTGGGGAAGGTATGACGCCGCAACATGTGGTCATATCCGGCGGTGGCACCGGCGTCGGCGCAGAAATCGCGCAGGCTTTTGCCCGCGAAGGTGCAAAAGTCACGATTCTGGGACGCAGCGAAGCCCCCCTGAAGGCACAATCCCTGCCCTATCAGATTTGCGATGTGACAGACCCTGCTTCGGTGGAACAGGCCATTGACGCTGCCCGCGCAGAAAACGGCCCCGTGACGGTTGCCATCGCAAATGCGGGCGCAGCCCTTAGCAAGCCTTTCGCAAAAATGACCGGCGCCGATTTACACGCCATGACCGATGTCAATCTGGCTGGTGTGTTCCATCTGTGGCAGGCGGTTCTGCCGGATATGAAAGCCGCAGGCGAAGGGCGGATGATCGCCATTGCCTCCACTGCGGGGCTGAAAGGGTACCCTTATGTGGCAGGTTACTGCGCGGCGAAACATGCCGTGGTCGGGCTGACCCGTGCACTTTCGCTGGAGCTGGCGGAGACAGGGATTACTGTCAATGCGATCTGCCCCGGTTTTGTGGAAACGCCGCTTCTGGACCGTTCCATTGACAACATCATGGAAAAAACCGGAATGCCCCGCGAGCAGGCCGTGAAATCCTTGCAGAAAAGCAATCCGCAGCGCCGCTTTATCCAGACGGATGAGGTGGCGAGCACGGCGCTCTGGCTGTGCTCGGAAGGGGCGCGATCGGTAAACGGCCATGCGCTCAGCCTGTCAGGGGGCGAGATATGAGCGAGCACGCTGCTACTTTGCCGGAAGACTCCGCCTCCAAAGCGCGGTTACGGCTCTGGCTCCGCTTCCTGAAGGCGAGCCGTTCGATAGAGGCCCAGATCAGGGATAACCTGCGGCGGGAGTTCGCCTCTACCCTGCCCCGCTTTGATGTGATGGCCGCCCTGTCGCGCTATTCCGACGGGCTGAAGATGAGCCAGCTTTCCGAGGTTTTGCGGGTCTCTAACGGCAATGTCACCGGCATTGTAGACCGGCTGGTGGAAGACGGGTTTCTGGTGCGGGTTGCCGTACCAAACGACCGCCGCGCCTGGCAGGTCCGCCTGACCGAACGGGGCGAAAAGGAATTTGCAGCGCAAGCCGCGGCTCATGAAAGCTGGATCAACGAGATGCTTGGCGAATTTGGCGAAAAAGACGCCGCCAATATCGCGATCCGGCTGGAACAACTTGAAACAAGCCTTCGGGAGAGGAAACAATGACCATGCGCACCGATGTGAAACATTTTCTGTGCAAGATCGAGGACGGCATCGCCACAGTCGCGCTGGACCGGCCCGAACGCAAGAACCCGCTGACCTTTGACAGCTATGCCGAACTGCGGGACTGGTTCCGTGATCTGGTTTATGCGGATGACGTGAACGCGGTTGTATTTGCCTCTAACGGCGGCAACTTTTCTTCGGGTGGCGATGTGCATGACATCATTGGCCCGCTGACGAAGATGAGCATGAAGGAACTGCTGGCCTTTACCCGCATGACCGGCGATCTGGTCAAGGCGATTGTCAATTGCGGCAAGCCCGTCATTGCTGCGATTGACGGGGTTTGCGTAGGGGCTGGCGCAATCATCGCGATGGCCTCTGACCTGCGGATCGCCACACCGGAAGCCAAATGCGCCTTTCTGTTCACCCGTGTCGGGCTGGCGGGCTGCGATATGGGCGCCTGCGCGATCCTGCCCCGCATCATCGGTCAGGGCCGCGCGGCGGAACTGCTTTACACAGGCCGCTCGATGAATGCCGAAGAAGGCGCGAATTGGGGGTTCTACAATTCCGTAGTTGCTGCGGACGAGTTGGACACAGCCGCGCAGAACTTGGCTGCCCGCATCGCGGCGGGGCCGAATTTTGGGAATATGATGACCAAGACCATGTTGGCGCAGGAATGGTCCATGTCCATCGAACAAGCGATTGAGGCCGAAGCACAGGCACAAGCCATTTGCATGCAGACCGCCGACTTCGAGCGGGCCTTCAACGCCTTTGTCGCCAAGGAAAAACCCGTGTTCGAGGGCAACTGATGGCAGACCGCACCTTCCTGAACTGGCCGTTCTTTGAAGACAGCCACCGCAAACTGGCGGATGATCTGGACATTTGGGCGGCAGAACATCTGGCCGCAATCGACCATTCGGACACGGACAACGCCTGCCGGTCCATTGTCGCCGCCCTTGGCAAGGCGGGCTGGCTGACCCATTCGGCGGTTGATCCGCAAACAGGCGCGCCACTGGACGTGCGCACATTGTGCCTGATCCGCGAAACACTGGCCCGCCACGACGGGCTGGCGGATTTTGCCTTTGCGATGCAGGGTCTTGGAACGGGGGCAATTTCCCTGTTCGGATCGGACGCGCAGAAATCCGAATGGCTGAGCAAAACCCGCAAGGGCGAGGCGATTTCTGCCTTTGCGCTGACCGAACCGCAATCCGGTTCCGATGTGGCCAGTTCCAGCATGACAGCGACATTGGACGGCGACGATTATATCCTCAATGGCGAAAAGACTTGGATCTCAAACGGCGGGATCGCGGATGTATACACCGTCTTTGCCCGCACTGGCGATGCGCCCGGGGCCAAGGGACTGTCCGCTTTCATCGTGCCCGCTGAAACCGCCGGTTTCGAGGTGGCAGAACGGCTGGAAACCATCGCGCCCCATCCGCTGGCTACATTGCGGTTTACCGATTGCCGGATTCCCAAATCCGCAATGATCGGCAGCAGCGGCGAGGGCTTCAAAATTGCCATGTCGGTGCTGGATGTGTTCCGCTCTACCGTGGCGGCGGCGGCGCTCGGCTTTGCCCGCCGTGCGCTGGATGAATCCCTTGCCCGCGTCACCAGCCGCCATGTTCAGGGTGCCCCCCTATTTGATCTGCAACTGGTGCAGGGGCATATTTCAGACATGGCCGTTAATGTGGATGCAAGCGCCCTGCTGATCTATCGCGCGGCATGGACCAAGGACAGCGGCGCACCGCGCATCACCCGCGAGGCCGCAATGGCCAAACTGTTCGCTACAGATCAGGCGCAGAAAGTCATCGATGCTGCGGTACAGCTTCACGGGGGGGACGGGGTGCGCTCCGGTGAAATGGTCGAAAGACTCTACCGCGAAATACGGGCGCTCCGGATCTACGAAGGCGCCTCCGATGTTCAAAAAGTCATCATTGCCCGCCAGACACTGGGCGCATAGGAGAGACAGGAAACATGCTAGGGCCAAGCGCACATACCGATCGTTTCACACGGGACAATCTACCCCCGAAAAACACTTGGCCCGACTTCCTGCTGGACGGGTTTGATTATCCCGAATACCTCAACGCTGCGGTCGAACTGACGGATGCCATGGTTGCGAAAGGCTTTGGAGACCACACGGCCCTGATCGGCAACGGGCGGCGGCGCACGTATAAGGAACTGACCGACTGGACCAACCGCCTTGCCCATGTGCTGGTGGAAGATTTTGGCGTTGAACCGGGCAACCGCGTGCTGATCCGCTCTGCCAATAACCCCGCGATGGTAGCCTGCTGGCTGGCCGCGACCAAGGCGGGGGCCGTGGTGGTCAATACCATGCCGATGCTGCGCAGCGGGGAACTGGCCAAGATTGTGGACAAGGCAGAGATCACCCATGCGCTCTGTGACACGCGACTGATGGATGAAATGGTGGCCTGCGCCAAGGATAACGCCACGCTGACCCATGTTATCGGCTTTGACGGCACATCAAACCACGATGCCGAACTGGACCGGCTGGCGCTGGAAAAATCGGTGCAGTTTGAAGCAGTAAAGACGGGGCGGGACGATGTGGCGCTGCTTGGGTTTACATCGGGCACCACAGGCGCCCCCAAGGCGACGATGCATTTTCACCGCGACCTGCTGATCATCGCGGACGGTTATGCAAAGGAAGTCCTGAACGTCACGCCCGAGGATGTGTTTATCGGTTCCCCGCCACTGGCCTTTACCTTCGGGCTGGGCGGGCTGGCGATCTTTCCTTTGCGTTTCGGGGCGGCGGCAACCCTGCTGGAAACAGCCTCACCGCCCAATATGATCGAGATCATCGAGAAATACCGCGCCACCGTTTGTTTCACCGCGCCAACGGCCTACCGCGCCATGCTGGCCGCGATGGACGAAGGGGCCGACCTGTCGAGCCTTCGTGCCGCTGTATCAGCAGGGGAAACCCTGCCCGCACCGGTATATCAGGCGTGGATGGAGAAAACCGGAAAGCCCATGCTAGACGGGATCGGCGCAACAGAGATGCTGCATATCTTTGTTACCAACCGCTTTGACGATCACGCCCCCGCCTGCACCGGCAAACCCGTCACCGGCTATGAGGCCAAGATCATCGACGACACCGGCGCCGAAGTGCCGCGTGGCACCGTGGGTCGACTGGCGGTGCGCGGCCCGACGGGCTGCCGCTATCTCGCGGACGAGCGGCAGGCGAAATACGTGCAGGACGGCTGGAACATTACCGGCGATGCCTTTTCCATGGATGAAAACGGCGCATTACACTTCGCCGCACGTAACGACGACATGATTGTCTCCTCCGGCTATAATATCGCCGGCCCCGAAGTAGAAGCCGCGCTTCTTGCCCATGAACTGGTCGCGGAATGTGCTGTGATCGGAGCACCGGACGAAGAACGCGGTTCCATCGTAGAGGCCCATGTTGTCCTGCAGTCCGGCACGCCGGACGACGTCACCGCCAAACTGTTGCAGGATTTCGTCAAAGCGCAGATCGCGCCGTACAAATATCCCAGACGGATCATTTTCACAGAAGGTTTGCCAAAAACCCAGACAGGGAAAATTCAACGTTTCCTTTTGAAGCAGGATGTGGATTCATAACCCATCAACAACCAACAGAAACGATAACAACAAGGGAGAACTATAATGAAAATCAAAACACTGGCACTCGCAACCGCGCTGGCCGCACTCGGCACCGCCGGCTTGGCCGAACCCCTGAAGGTGGGCATGATCACCACACTGTCCGGCGGCGGCGCAGGGCTTGGCATTGATGTGCGCGACGGCTTTATGCTGGCTGTAAAACAGTCCGGCAATACCGACATCGAAGTGGTGATCGAGGACGACCAGCGCAAACCGGACATCGCGGTTCAACTGGCTGACAAGATGATCCAGTCGGAAAAAGTAGATGTTATGACCGGCATCATCTGGTCCAACCTCGCGATGGCTGTGATCCCGAGCGCCACAGCGCAGGGTAAAATCTACCTCTCACCGAACGCGGGACCATCCGCGCTGGCCGGTAAGGGTTGCCACCAAAACTATTTCAACGTGGCATGGCAAAACGACAACCTGCACGAAGCCGCAGGCGCACACGCGACATCTGAAGGGTACAAAAACACGTTTATCCTTGCCCCGAACTACCCCGCAGGTGTTGACGCGCTGACCGGCTTCAAAAGCCAGTACAAAGGCGAACTGTCCGGCGAGCTGTTGACCAAACTCGGCCAGACGGATTACGCCTCTGAAATCGCACAGATCCGCGCCTCCGGTGCAGATAGCGTGTTCTTCTTCCTGCCGGGCGGCATGGGGATTTCCTTCCTCAAGCAATATGCCGACAGTGGTATCGACCTGCCTGTCGTCGGTCCTGCCTTCAGCTTTGATCAGGGTATCCTGCAAGCCGTGGGCGATGCGGCTCTTGGTGTGCGGAACACCTCCCAGTGGAGCAAGGACATCGACAACGCCACAAACAAGGCCTTCGTCGAAAGCTTTCAAGCCGAATACGGTCGCTTGCCGTCACTCTACGCCAGTCAGGGGTTTGACACAGCCAACCTGCTGCTGAGCGCGATGGGCAAAGCGAGCATTTCGGATGCAGATGCCTTCCGCGCTGCGCTGAAAGAAGCGGATTTCTCCAGCACTCGCGGGGATTTCAAATTCGGCAACAACAACCACCCGATTCAGGACATCTATGTGCGCGAAGTCATCAAGGAAGGCGATGTATACACCAACAAAATCGTTGGTGTCGCCCTTGAAGATCACGGCGATGTCTACGCCGCTGAATGTAAGATGTAAGCAAATCCGGCGGGCGCGGCCAATGCTGCGCCCGCCCTTTCGCGCAAGGCGTTTTCCATGTCCCTTCTTCTCTTGGCTGAACAGGTTCTGAACGGATTGCAGTTCGGAATCATGCTGTTCCTTATGGCTGCCGGCCTGACGCTCGTGTTCGGGGTAATGGGGTTGATCAACCTCGCCCACGGCTCTTTGTTCATGATCGGTGCTTTTGCTGCCGCCGCCGTCGCCGGTGCCACCGGATCTTTCCTGCTGGCCCTGATCGCCGCGCTGGCCGCTGCTGCTGCGGCCGGTGCGCTTGTGGAAATCCTTGTGATCCGCAGGCTCTACGCCCGCGAGCATCTGGATCAGGTTCTCGCCACTTTTGCGCTGATCCTGATCTTTTCGGAAAGCACGCGCTGGCTGTTCGGATCGTTCCCGCTGTTCCTGAACATACCCGAGGCGCTCTCCGGTCCTGTCACCCTGCCCGGTGGTATCCAGTATTCGCTGTACCGTCTGACCCTGATCGCCATCGGGCTGGTCGTGGCCTTCGGCCTGTTCCTGCTGATTTCGCGCACGCGACTTGGCATCCAGATCCGCGCCGGTGAAAGCGACCGCGAGATGATTGCGGCCCTCGGTGTCGATATTTCCAAACTCTACACTATCGTCTTTGCCCTTGGCGCCGCCCTTGCCGGACTAGCCGGAGCACTGGTCGGCGCGATCCAGTCGGTGCAGGTGGGCATGGGCGAGCCGGTTCTGATCCTTGCCTTCGTCGTCATCGTGATCGGCGGCATCGGTTCGATCAAGGGCGCACTGGTCGGGGCGATCCTTGTGGGGCTGACCGATACGCTGGGCGGGCTGCTGCTGCCCCTGTTCTTCAGCCTGTTCATGGACAATGCCTCTGCCACATCCACCGGATCGGCGCTGGCCTCCATGTCCATTTACATCCTGATGGCCATCGTTCTGGTGGTAAAACCGTCCGGACTCTACGGAGCCAGAGCATGACCCGCGAAACACTGATAAATTCTGCGCTGGCGCTGGCGCTGCTGCTGGTGCCGCTCTTGGCTTATGCCATGGACGAACCTTTCATCATCACGCTGGCCACCAAAGTTGCGATCCTTGCGCTGGCCGGTGTGGGGCTGAACATCGCCCTTGGCCTTGGCGGGCTGGTCAGCCTTGGTCATGCCGCCTTCTTCGGGATCGGCGGCTATGCGATGGGCATCCTTGCCAGCCACGCCCAGAGCTATACCGCAATCACAGACTGGCCAGTCCTGATCGAAGGCACGAAATCCATGCCGGTGATATGGCTGGTGGCTGTTGTTGCATCCGGTATCACGGCACTGCTGATCGGTGCGCTGAGCCTGCGTACCTCCGGCGTTTATTTCATTATGATCACCCTCGCTTTCGGGCAGATGCTCTATTACTTCGCCATAAGCTGGGCCGCCTACGGGGGCGAAGACGGCTTGTCTATATACGTGCGAAACAGTTTTCCGGGATTGAACACGCTCGACCCGATCCAGTTCTTCGCCATTACTTTTGTGCTGCTACTGGCCGCCCTGCTGTTCTCGGCACGACTGGCCCGCTCGCCTTTCGGCCTTGCCCTGAATGCCGCGCGGCAATCTCCGCAAAGGGTGGAAACCATCGGCCTGTCCCCCTACCGCCTGCGCCTTCTGGCCTTTGTGATTTCGGGCATGATTACCGGACTGGCCGGCGCGCTGTTTGCCGATTTAAACCGCTTCGTCAGCCCCACCATGTTCAGCTGGCAAACCAGCGGCGAGATCATGGTGTTCATCATCCTTGGCGGCACGGCGCGTTTGTTCGGCCCTGTCGCGGGTGCAGCGCTGTTTATCATCCTTGAACACATCCTCGGCGGACTGAGCGAGTTCTGGCACATCTACCTCGGCTTGTTACTGCTGCTGGTGGTGCTCTTTGCCAAGGGCGGTGTCATCGGCACTCTTGCCGGACGGGAGAAAGCCCATGACTGACCTGCAAACCCCGATCCTTGAAACCCGTAATATCTGTAAATCCTTTGATGCCCTCAAGGCCAGTCAGGACATTTCGCTTGATCTGCGTGCAGGGGAAATCCACGCGTTAATCGGGCCGAACGGGGCAGGCAAATCCACCCTGATCGCCCAGATCGCAGGCGGGTTGAAACCTGACAGCGGATCAGTCCATCTTAACGGGCGGGATGTTACCACCCTGCCAACAGCCAAACGGGCACGGCTGGGACTTGGACGAACCTTTCAGGTCTCGGCCCTTGCGATGGAAGACACGGTTCTGCAAAACGCTGTGCTGGGTGCGCTTGGTGCACAAGGCCGCCCTTTCCACCTGTTCCAATCCGCCTTGGGCAATGCCAGCTTGCGACAAGTGGCAGAACAGGCGCTGGAACGGGTCGGCCTGCAAGACCACGCCCGTACCCGCACAGCAGAACTGTCCCACGGGCAACGCCGCCAGTTGGAGGTCGCCGTAGCGCTGACCCTTCAACCAAAGGCTTTCGTGATGGACGAACCGATGGCGGGGCTTGGCGCGAGCGGTTCCAAAGCCCTGACGGGCTTTCTTGACAGCCTGCGTGAACAGGCTCCGATCCTGATGGTAGAACACGATATGGACGCAGTATTTGCGCTGGCCGACCGGATCAGCGTACTGGTCTACGGCCAGATTATCGCCACCGGAAGTGTCGCTGAAATCCGGGCCCATCCCGAAGTCCGCCGCGCCTATCTGGGGGAAGACGCATGAGCCTGCTTTCAATCCAAAACGTTGCAGCCTCCTACGGCGCCACCCAAGCCCTGTTCGATGTCTCGCTCGAGATTGCCGAGGGCGAAGTTCTCGCCCTGATGGGGCGCAACGGCATGGGCAAATCCACCACCGTTAAAACCATCTGCCGCCTGTTGCCTGCAAGCGCGGGGCAGATCAGCTTTGACAGTACAGACCTGACCCGCCTGCCCGCTTTCAAGGCTGCACGGCTCGGGCTAGGTCTTGTACCCGAAGGGCGCCGCTGCTTTCCAAACCTCAGCGTTGAGGAAAACCTGACGGCCGCAGCCCGTACCGGCCACTGGGATTTATCGCGTGTGGCCACCCTGTTTCCCCGCCTTGAAGAACGCCGGGACCAGTCCGCGGCATCGCTGTCGGGCGGTGAACAACAGATGCTCGCAATCGGACGCGCCCTGATGACCAACCCGCGCCTGCTAATTCTGGACGAAGCCACCGAAGGGCTCGCCCCGCTGGTCAGGCAGGAAATCTGGAACGCGATCGCCACGCTGAAACAGGACACAGGCCTGTCCATTCTGGTGGTAGACAAATCGCTGAAAGAACTGTCTCAGGTGGCAGACCGCGCCACGATCCTCGAACGGGGCAGAACCGTCTGGACAGGAGCCATGGCAGAGCTTGACGAAGACGTAACACAGCAATTCCTGGGCGTCTGAACACGCCCCCTCTGAAGGGAGAGAGACAATGACACAGACAAATATCCAGCCTGACGGTTGGGCCCCGGCCAAAGGCTATGCCAACGGCATTCTCGGGGATGACGGTACACTTTATATCGGCGGCCAGATTGGCTGGACTGCCGAACAGAAGTTTGAAACCCATGATTTCATCGGGCAGATGGAGCAGGCGCTGCGCAACATTGTCGATGTGGTTGAAGCCGCAGGTGGAAAGGCCACAGACATCACCCGCCTGACATGGTTCATTCTGGACAAGACCGAATATCTGGCCCGCCAGTCCGAAGTTGGCGCGGTGTACCGCAAGGTGCTGGGCCGTCATTTTCCCGCCATGTCCATGCTGGTCGTAGCTGGCCTGATCGAAGACGAAGCGCTGCTGGAAATCGAGGCCACCGCCTATCTTGGCCCCCGTTAACCGGAACTGCCGTTACATCCGGTGGCAGCTTCTGTCACCGGAAAATTTGATATCCGGTCAATACGCCCCAGTGGAATTCCTGCAAAACCGGCTTAAATTGATCCGTATCAAAGAAACCTTTGCGCGTTCATGCCAACATGAACACGTCGCAAAAACGGGAGAAAACCATGTTCACCACAATCGTCGCTGCTGTAGATGGATCCGAGCCATCCAAACACGCAATCAAAGCGGCTTGTGACATTGCCGGCCACTACGGCGCAGAACTGCATCTGGTCCACACCCCGCAAGTGGACACGACAGCCGTTGCTGTCGGGGCGGGAACCTATGTGCTTGAAGCTTCATTCGAGCAAATCGCAGAAGCGGGCCGCGCCGTTATGGCAGAGGCGAAAACCGCATGTGAAAGCTACGGGATAGAGCCGAAAAGCACCTATATCGGCAGCGGCATTCCTGCTGACGAAGTCCTGTCTGTCGCCACCGCCAAAGACGCCGATCTCATCGTCTGTGGTCGCCGCGGCCTTGGAAATCTCGCCGCCATCTTCCTTGGCAGCACCTCTTCCAAGATTACCCATGACGCCACTTGCGCGGTTCTGACGGTCAAATAACTGTCAAATCACCGTAACAATGCTGTAAACCTGCTGACAGCACGCGGGTTTGCGGCATTGTTGATCTATGAAAAACCTGATCCTCTGTCTTGTCGTTGCAGCCCTTCTGCCTTTGGGCTTTGCCCTTCTTGGCGGCGCACGCGCGCTTGGTGCACATATCTGGTGGGACGTGCAAACCATCCTGATCGGCATACCTATCGGGCTGGCCCTTGGCTACGTGGCAAGCTGGCTCCCCTTCCGGCGCAGTAAGGGCACCCTTGTCTTCCTGATCCTGCTCGCCATCGGCTTTGGCTTGGCCAAATACGGCCAGATCACCTTTGCCAGTTCCTATGGCGAAGACGCATTTGCAGGGGCAGCATGGTACTTCGGCTGGATCGCCACAGGGGCTTTCACGACAGCCACGCTCTTTACGGCACTGCGCCGCTAGCGCTTTTCAATGTTCTTAAAATGCTCCTAACGAAAAGGGCGGCCAAAAGACCGCCCTTCAGAAAATTCACTCGGCCCCGATCAGATCGCCAGATACTCGTGGCGCAATTGTTCGTTGTCGAGAACCTCTTTGGCGGTGCCGTCAAACACCACCTGCCCCGTATCAAGGATCACCGCCCGATCCGCGAGGTTCAGCGCGGCGACCGCGTTTTGCTCTACGATGATCGTCGTCATCCCCTGTTCGCGGATGTGGTGCAGGGTCTTTTCGATCTCCTGTACGATCACCGGCGCCAGACCTTCATAGGGTTCGTCCAGCAGCAGGAGCTTGATATCCCGCGCCAGTGCGCGCCCGATGGCCAGCATCTGCTGTTCGCCCCCTGACAGGGTTGTACCCTCCTGCTTGCGCCGCTCCCCGAGCCGGGGGAAAAGGTCGTAAATGCGGTCAATCGACCAGCCTATCGGCTTCTCGATCTGGGCCAGCTGGATGTTTTCTTCCACCGTCAGCCCCTGAATGATCCGCCGGTCCTCGGGAACAAGTCCGATACCCGCCTGCGAGGCCTGCCATGCCTTCATCTGGTGCAGGGGCTGGCGGTCCAGCCAGACCTCACCGTGGGTCAGCATGGGATCATCCAGCCGCGCCAGCGCCCGCAGGGTCGAGGTTTTCCCCGCCCCGTTACGCCCCAGCAGCGCAAGAATTTCGCCTTCGTGGATATTCAGCGACACGCCCTGCACGATATAGCTCTCGCCGTAATAGGCGTGAATATCATAGGCCGAGAAATAGGCCGGCGCGGTGGCTGCGTGATTTGCGTTCTTTTCCATAATGTCATGCACCCCTTAATGCGCCGTACCAAGATAGGCTTCCTGAACTTTCGGATGGCCTTTGATGTTTTCAGGCAGGTCTTCGACGATCACCGTCCCCTGTGCGAGCACCGAAATCTTCTGCGCCAGCGAAAATACCACATGCATATCATGCTCGATAACACCCATCGTGATATGCCGCTTGTCCTGAATTTGGGCCAGCAGTTCGATCGTGTTGTTGGTATCCGCCCGCGCCATCCCTGCTGTAGGTTCATCAAGCAGTAGCAGCTTGGGGTCTTGCGCCAGACACATGGCCATTTCCAACCGCCGCTTGTCCCCGCGCGACATGGACGAAGCGATCATGTCACGCTTGTCGATCATGTTCACGTCGATCAACATCTGTTCGGCCTTTTCGCGTATGTCGGTCTGTCCCTGCACGCGGGACAGTGCGTTCAGTTCAAATGCGCCGTCCCGTTTGGCGAAACAAGGGATCATCACGTTTTCAAACACGCTGAGGTCGGAGAAGATTTCAGGTGTCTGGAAGACGCGGCTGACTCCGATCTGGTTGATCTCATGCGGCTTCTTTCCCAACAACGAGTGACCATCAAAGGTCACCGTGCCCGTGTCCGGAACCAGCTTGCCGACAAAACAGTTCAACAATGTCGATTTGCCTGCTCCGTTGGGGCCGATGATCGCGTGGATCGTGCCTTCCTCGATGTTAAGATTGACGTTCTGCAACGCTTTCAAACCGCCAAAGGATTTGTTCACGTTCTGGATTTCAAGAATTCCCATAAATCCAGCCCTCCTTATTCGCCAGCCGGGGCGTATTTGCCCTCGGTGTCTTTTTTATTCTTGTCGCCACTGAACCGGTCACGAATGCGGGTTGCACCTTCCATAAGGCCACCGGGCAGGAAGATCACAATCAGCATGAACAACAGACCCAATGTCAGGTGCCAGCCGGAACCGACGAAGTGCTCGATCACCCAGATTAGACCGTTCTCGATCCCGTCCGGCAGGAAGCCGAACCAGCCGTGCAACACACTTTCATTAATCTTGGAGAAGATATTCTCGAAGTATTTGATGAAACCTGCACCCAGCAGCGGACCAAGCAGCGTACCTGCACCGCCAAGAATGGTCATCAGAACCACCTCACCCGAAGCTGTCCATTGCATCCGTTCGGCCCCGGCCAGCGGGTCCATGGAGGCCATCAGTCCACCGGCCAACCCAGCATACATGCCCGAAATCACAAAAGCGGCGAGCGTATAGGGGCGCGAATTCAGACCTGTGTAGTTCAGACGTGTCTGGTTGGTCTTGATCGCCCGCAACATTAACCCGAAGGGAGAGCGGAAAATCCGCATGGACAGATAGAAGGCCACCAGCATCAGCACCGCGCAGAAATAGTAGCCGACGTTAAAGGAAAACGACCACGCACCGATATCCAGATCAAAGGTCGAACGCATCTCCAACCCGAAGAAATGGGTCGCATCCGGCCCGTTGCCTTTCAGCCATTGCGGATCGTCGTTATAGACCTGCAAGCCGGTTTCCCCGTTTGTCAGCGGTGTCAGCACCGAATAGGCCATGGCAAAGGACATCTGGGCAAAGGCCAGTGTGAGGATCGAAAAGTAGATGCCGGAGCGGCGCAGGGAGATAAACCCGATGATCACGGAAAACAGCCCTGCAACAATGACCGACAGGATGATCGCCGGCACGATGTTATAGCTGAGAAGTTTGAACATCCAAACCGCCGCATAGGAGCCTGCCCCCAGGAAGGCCGCATGGCCGAAGGACAGGTATCCGGTCAGGCCGAACAGGATGTTGAAACCGATGGCAAAGATGCCGAAGATCACAAACCGCTGCATCAGGTCGGGATAGCCCGCGTTGAACTGCGCCATCGCACTGTCTGCGGGAAACGGGTTCATGATGAACGGGGCGAGTGCCGTGACACAGATCACGAAGATGAAAAGGCCGGTGTCTTTTTTGTTCAGTCCAAGCATGGGATTATTCCTCCATCACGCCTCTGCGTCCCATCAGACCACGCGGGCGGGTCAACAGAACAATAATTGCAACTAGGTAGATGATGATCTGGTCAATGGACGGCAGATAGATGGCTTCAAAGAAGCTTTTGACCTCGTTCATTGCGGCGAAGCTTTCGAGAATACCCAGAAGGAAGCCTGCCAGTACCGCTCCGGGAAGGCTGCCCATGCCGCCGACCACGACGACCACAAAGCTCAGCACCAGAAAATCCATACCCATGTGATAGTTCGGGCTGTTAATCGGCGTGTACATCACACCTGCCAGACCGGCCACAGCCGCCGCGATCCCGAATGTCAGGGTAAAACGGCGGTCGATGTTAATGCCAAGCAGACCTACGGTTTCGCGATCTGCCATACCGGCCCGCACCACCATGCCGAATGTGGTGAATTGCAGGAAGGCGAAGACCGCGCCGATGACAAGGGCCGAGAAGGCGAAATAAACCAGACGCCACAGCGGATAAATCACTGCATTCGGGTCAAAGCCAAGCAACACGCCGAAATCGAAGGAACCGCGCAGCGCATCAGGTGCGGGTGTCGGGATCGGGTTTGCGCCGTAGTAGTGTTTCACGATTTCCTGAATCACAATCGCCAGACCAAAGGTCACAAGGATCTGATCCGCATGCGGACGCTTGTAGAAATGTTTGATCAACCCGCGTTCCATAATGTAGCCAACCGCCAGCATCACCGGAATCGCGAACAGAATGGCCAGCGGGACGGACCAGTTGATGATCAACTGGCCGGTGGCCTCTCCGAACAGGGATTCCACATAAGGTGTTTTCACCTCCATCGGGTTGCCCAGAAAATCCTTCTTTTCCGGATCAATGCTGACAGAGCTGATGGTGAGGATTTTTTGCAAGGTAACGGCGCAGAATGCACCGATCATGAACAAGGCACCGTGCGCGAAGTTCACCACGCCCAGAGTGCCGAAAATCAACGTCAGGCCAAGGGCGATCAACGCATAGGCGGAGCCTTTGTCCAGTCCGTTCAGAATTTGCAGGAGGATTGCGTCCATAGTCCCGCCCTTCTTCTATATCGAGGGATGTATTGTAAAAGACCACGGCAATTGGCTTGCCGTGGTCCTGTTCAGCATCAGGCTACACTTACGCGCCCGGATTGCATTGACCCAGATCACCACCGGCAAACATCGGATGGTCAGGGGCGTATTCAACCTGCTCGCGCGGGGTAACTTCCACAACTTCCAGAAGGTCGAACTCGGAGGTCGGGTTGTCTTTACCCTTCACAACCAGAACGTCCTTGAAGCACTGGTGGTCCTCGGCGCGGTACTCGGTAGCGCCATTGCCCATACCATCGAACTGCAAGCCTTCCAGCGCTTCGGCAATGCCACAAGGGTTGAACGTGCCGGCGGTTTCCGCTGCGTTGGCATAAAGCAGGGTCTGCACGTAACATGTGTGCGCAGCCTGGCTTGGCGGGAAGCCGTATTTTGTACCAAAGGATTTAACAAACGCTTTGGAGGCTTCGTCCTGCAAGGACCAGTGCCAGTTGGTGGACCCGAAGATCCCCTTCACGTTTTCACCCGCACCACGAGCCATCAGACGAGAATACAGTGGAACAACGATTTCGAAGTTCTTGCCGTTTACCTGCTTGTCCCGCAGACCGAACTGCACCGCAGAGGTCAGCGAGTTCACCATGTTGCCGCCGTAGTGGTTCAGAACCAGTACATCCGCTCCGGAGTTCAGAACCGGTGCCACATAGGACGAGAAGTCCGTTGTCGCCAGCGGTGTCAGAACATTCTTGACGGTTTCCCAGCCCTTGGCCTCGGTTGCCGCAGCGATGGATTCCTGCTGTGTCCAACCCCAAGTGTAGTCCGCTGTCAGGTGATAGGCCTTGCGGTCCTTGCCGTACATTTTCTCAAGCACTGGGGCCAGCGCAGCGGCAGACATATAGCCGTTGAAGAAGTGACGGAACCCGTTGGCTTTCTTGTCCTTGCCGGTTGTATCGTTGGAATGGGTCAGACCGGCCATGAAGATAACGCCAGCTTCCTGACACAGCCCCTGAACCGCAATCGCCACGCCGGAGGACGAACCACCCGTGATCATGACCGCGCCATCTTTTTCGATCATGGACTTCGCAGACGCCCGCGCCGCATCGGATTTGGTCTGTGTATCGCCGGTGACGAATTTCACCTCTTTACCCAGAATACCATTCCCCTTCAGCGCGTTTTTGCTGCCGTTGGCGGTGAAGGTATTCATCATACCGCCGTCGCCACCGCCGTTGAGGTGTTCGACCGCAAGTTCGTAAGCGCGCAGCTCGTCCGCGCCCTCATCCGCATAGGGACCGGATTGCGGCACGTTAAAGCCCAGCGTCACGGTACTGCCTTGGGGTGCATTGCGATAGCCGGCATGGCTTTCCGCAGTCAGGATCGTCGGCATCGCGATACCGGCCCCTGCCAAAGCGCCGGCCTGAATGACACCACGCCGTGTTGGTTTAATCAGAGTCATAGATTTCCTCCCAATGAACTCAATTTTTTGACCGACCCGTGCATCCTCCCATGGACACGCGCCCGGACACGAAGTCAAATAATTGACATTGGCATCTTCCCGCCGATCCGTTAAAAACACAATAAACAGTTGCTTTGGTTGAATTTTTTTGTAAAGTTTTTCTCGACGCAATGCAGCATTTTGTAAATTTAGTGACCGATCTTCCCGCAACGTAAAGCAATCAAAGGAAAAAAATCCTGCCCAGAACCCTTATCGGAACCCGCATCAGAGAACGCCGTCAGACCCGCAAACTGACCCAGACAGCGCTGGCCCGTGCTGTGGGGATTTCGGCGAGCTATCTCAATCTGATCGAACACAACCGGCGGGGAATCGCGGGCCGGACCCTGCTGTCCATCGCGCGGGAACTGGACCTGCACCCTTCCGAACTGACCGAAGGCGCCGATGCCTCACTGATCAACGCGCTGACCGAAACGGCCAAAAGCCACAGCTCAATTCACGCCGAGGTGGAGCGGATCGAAGAATTCGTCGGACGCTATCCCGGCTGGGCAAAACTGCTTAGCGAACTGGCGCGGATCAGCCGCGAACAGCGCGAGACACTGACCGCGATGACAGACCAGATGGCCCATGACCCGTTTGTGTCAGAGACGATGCACCAGATCCTGTCCAACATCACCGCGATCAGGTCCACCGCCAGCATCCTTGCCACAGAAGGGGATATTCCGGCGGATATGCAGGCCCGCTTTCTCGCCAACCTGCACAGCGACAGTCAACGCCTGTCCGAGACCGCCCAGAAGATGGTGGATTTCTTCGACCATGAAGCCAAGTCCGACCCGAGCGGACCGGCAACAGCTGTGGCGCATGATTTCTGGGCGAGCCATGATCATGTGCCCCCGCCCGACATCAACCCAGACCTGAAAACCGGCCCCCACGACGCACCGGTCCTCCACAGCACGCTGGAACGGTATCAGTCGATCCAGAACGCGATCCCTGCCGAGGCCTTTGCCAGCACAGCCGGAAAACACGGCTTTGATCCTCTCAGCCTTGCGCAGCATTATGACACCAGCGTCATGGCGATCCTGTTTCGCATGGCACAGATGCCTCCGGACATGGGATTTCCGGTCTTCGGATTGATCGAAGTAGACATGTCCGGCGCGGTTCTTATGCGTAAACCCACCCCCGAACTTGCGCTGCCGCTCTATTCCTCGGCTTGTCCGCTCTGGCCGATCTACCGTGCTTTTGCCCAGCCCGGGCAGATTTTGCGCGCCACACTGGAAATGCCGTCAGGGGACCGTGTCCTGACTTATGCGCTGTCCGAGCCACTTGATCACGGCGGTTACGATCTGCCTGCCCTGCTGCGCTCAACCATGATTTTCAGCGCCGACAATCGCGTCATGACACAAGCGCCGACAGCACCTGTGCTGGCCGGTCTTCATTGCAGCGTCTGCCCGCGAAAACACTGCGACGCGCGGCGGGTGGATTACATCCTTGCCTAAAACCACAGGCTTGCCGTAGTTTCACCAAGCTGGCAGTTGGGAGGCTGTCTGCAAAACAGTTGGGAGGCTGTAATGCACGAACGGGTGTTATTGATCGAGGACGAACCCCATATAGTAGAGGCGCTCAGCTTTCTTCTGACACGGGAGGGGCTGTCTGTCAGCACCCATTCCGATGGCAGCAATGCCGCCGAAACCGCCGCGCGGCTGACACCGGATCTTGTGATCCTTGATGTTATGCTGCCGGGCAAGAGCGGTTTTGACATCCTCAGCGAAATTCGCGGAACGGAAGGCATGGCCGACACGCCGGTATTGATGCTGACGGCCAAGGGACAGTCCCGTGACCGCGCCGCAGCACAGGCCGCCGGCGCGTCTATGTTTATGACCAAACCCTTTTCAAACCGCGAAATCGTGGCCAATATCAAAGCCCTGCTGGAATGATCCCTGCTGATGGCTGACCGGACCAAACGCCCCACCCTCCCCAGCCGTCCGGGCCGCCGGTTTCGAGATGCGGCCACCTTGTTGCCGGTGGTGGGCGTGGCGTTGCTGATGACACCTGTGATGACGGTATTCACCCGCGCTGAAAGTCTGTTCGGCCTGCCCACCCCTTTTGTCTATGTGTTCAGTGTCTGGGCCGGATTGATCCTTCTGGCCCTGTTCCTCGCCCGTCGCGCACTGCGGATCAACATCTCCAAATGATCAGTTTCAATGTCCTTGTCTCAATCTGCCTACTCTATGTGCTCGGGCTGTTTGCAGTCGCCTATGCTGCGGAACGCTGGGCTGAAACGGGACGCTTTGCGATCCTGCGCTCTCCGCTGGTCTATACACTGTCGATCTCGGTTTATTGCACCGCATGGACGTTCTACGGCGCGGTTGGATCGGCAGCGCGCAACGGGCTGGAGTTTGTGGCGATTTACCTTGGTCCCACCCTTGTTTTTGTCGGCTGGTGGTTGCTGTTACACAAACTGGTACGGATCGGGCGGGTGCAGCGTATTACCTCTATCGCGGATCTCTTGTCGTCCCGATATGGAAAGAGCGGCGGAATGGCGGTTCTGGTCACTGTGCTGGCCGTGGTGGGCACCACTCCCTATATTGCGCTGCAATTGCAATCCATGACGCTCAGCTTTGCGGTATTTACCACCGCCACAGGAGCACCCGCGCCTTCCCCGACGGTGACCGCATTTTATGTGGCGGCGGGGCTGGCGGTATTCACCATCATCTTTGGCACCCGCAATCTGGACGCAAACGAGCGTCATCACGGTGTTGTCACCGCCATCGCGGTTGAAGCCGTCGTAAAGCTGGCGGCCTTGTTGTCTGTTGGTATTTTTGTCGTTTGGGGCGTTGCGAACGGCCCTGCTGATATTTTCGCGCGGATGGACCCCGAGCTTTTACAAAGCAGCCAGGTGTTCAACACGCGCTGGCTGACGCTGAATTTCCTGTCTGCCTGCGCCATTATCTGCCTGCCGCGCATGTTTCAGGTCATCGTTGTCGAAAATGCGAACGAACGGCATCTGGCAACCGCAAGCTGGGCCTTCCCGCTTTACCTTTTTCTGATGAGCCTGTTTGTCCTGCCTATCGCCATCGCTGGACAATCCATTCTGGCACCTGATGCAAACCCCGATCTGTTCGTTTTGACTGTGCCGCTGGATCAGGGCCAGCAGACGCTCGCAACGCTGGCATTTCTGGGTGGATTTTCGTCGGCCACTTCGATGGTGATTGTCGCTTCAATCGCACTCTCCACCATGGTGTCCAACCACATCGTCCTTCCGCTCTGGCTGCGGATGAACGCCAGCCGTAACCCTGCGAGCGACGATGTGCGTGATCTGCTTCTCCGCTCCCGCAGGCTTAGCATCGCGGTCGTTGTCGCGCTCGGCTATGTTTATTTCCAGTTTAATGGTGGCACCGGCGCGCTGGCCTCTATCGGGCTGATTGCCTTTCTCGGGGTGGCTCAAGTGCTGCCTGCCCTGCTGGGCGGATTATTCTGGCACAGCGCCACCCGCCCCGCCGCAATTGCCAGCATATGCACCGGCTTTTTCGTCTGGGCCTACACACTGTTCGTGCCGAGCTTTGGTGGCGCGGCCCTGATGGGGCCGGAAACGCTGGCAAGCGGCCCCTTTGGCATCCTTTGGCTGGCGCCGCAAAACCTGCTGGGCGTTGGCATCACCGATCCGCTGGTCCACGCGGTGTTCTGGTCTTTGGGGCTGAACACACTGGTCTTTATCACAGTGTCGCTTCTGACCACGCCCAGCGCAATAGAACGCCTGCAATCTGTCCAGTTCATCAATGTGTTCGGTCAGGTTTCCCCCCGTCGCGGTATTACTCGAAACACAACGATTGAGGACCTGCTGGTTCTGGCCCAGCGTATTCTGGGACGAGAGGAAGCAATGGCCCTGTTCAAAGCGCAAGCGCGGCATCAGGGAAAGGACTCTCCCCTGCCCGATGCCACCAACGAACTGATCGCCACACTGGAACGGGAGATTGCAGGTTCGGTCGGTGCTGCTGCGGCCCATGCGATGATGGCACAGGTCACAGGCGGCGCGGAGATTTCGTTTGAAGACATGATCGCCGTTGCGGATGAGACCGCCCAGATCATGGAATATTCCGCACGCCTTGAAACCCAGTCGAAAGAGCTTGAACAAGCAGCAGCGCAGCTTCGCCATGCAAATGCAAAACTGACGGAACTGGGTGCGCAGAAGGATACGTTTCTCAGTCAGGTCAGTCACGAGTTGCGCACGCCAATGACCTCCATCCGCACGTTTTCCGAAATTCTTCAGGACGGCGATACGCTGGAACCTGACCAGCTCAACCATTTTGCAACCATCATCCACAGCGAAAGCATCCGGCTGACACGGTTGCTGGATGATATACTCGATCTCAGCTTTATGGAAAACGGGCGTGTGCAATTGAACCTTGAAACCGTTCCCTTGCAAAACATCATTGATCGCGCCCTTGCGACCACACAGGCTCAAGCCAACGAACTTGGCGCGGTAATCCGGCGAGACAAGACGGCCGAACAGATCACGCTTTATACCGATGCGGACAGGCTGTCCCAAGTGTTGATCAATCTGGTGACAAACGCATTGAAACATTGCGGAACCACCCCGCCCGAGGTCAGTGTGCTAAGCGGACTGCACAACGGCAAGCTGGTGATTACGGTGGCAGATAACGGCAAGGGCATCAGCGACGATGACATTGACCTGATTTTCGAGAAGTTCTCCAAACTGTCAAAGAAGTTCACCTCCGGCAGCGCCGGACTTGGCCTGCCGATCAGCCGTGAAATTGTAAAGAACCTTGGCGGCACGCTGGTTTATGCGGGCAACAGTATGGGGGCGGTTTTTCGTATCACGCTGCCGCTCGCAGCGAGTGAGACGCCGATAACCGCCTGAAACTGACGCCTCAGTTCATCGTCTCTGCAAAGGCTTTGCGCGCGGCTTCAAACACCGGAACAATCGGGCGGGTCACACCGTTACGATCCGCCAGTATCCGCCCGTTGTCACACAGATGTATCGCGAGACGCGGGTTAATCCCCACATCATCGTAATGAAGCGCACGCTGTTCGCTGATCCAGCCTTTGCGCTTTACACCCCGGAATACCTGCAAAACCCGGTTTATGGCCTGAAGGGTTGCAAAGATCTCCAGATAGGTTCGATAGGCGTCCCAGCTACGGGTTTCCCCCCGCCCAAATTCCTGACCGATAATCGACAACATCGTATCCGCCGGAAGTGGCCAGTTTTCATCCGCAACAAGCCACGCAAAATCTTCGGCACCGTGGCGCAATCCGGCATATTCAAAATCGAACCAGCGGATTTTTCCCGCTTCATCGGTTGCCGCATTGCCCGCCCTGCAATCCCATTTGATAAAGCGCCGTTCTGGCGTCTTTACAATCTCGGCCAATGCATCCTTGTCATACTCCGGTACCGGTTGCCCCAGCTTTTTGGCCACACGTGCAGGATCATTCACAAACATCTTGATCCAGCCGGACCGCATAAAACAGGATTTCAGGTCCTGCGGCAGGCTGGACGCATTCCCTGCTACATGTACATCAAACAGGGAGCGAACCGTATTAACGGCAACGTCCTCCCACTCGGAGGGGTCTTGCAGGCGGACGTATTGCCCCAAGCGATGCTGCCCCACATCGGTCTGGAACATTACATCCCCGTCCATGGCCAGAAATCCTGCACAGGATGATGTGTGCTTCGTCAGTTGCTCAAGGATATGTGCCTCGGCTTTGGTCTCTTCCAGACTGTCACGCCGTGTAGCGATGATTGTCTCGTCGGCAAAAACGATCCGAATGCTCCCGCGCTTTCGTCCGCCCGGTGCAATGACTTTCAAGACACGCTTGTCAAACAGACGCTCTGCCCGTTGTGCGATGTCAACTCCGTTCCAGATTTGCTCTACCATAATGACTCTGTCGAATAAGTTCGGTCCGCGCTGTATGGGCAGGGTTTAAGTCGAAATTGTGGCAAATGCTGCCACATTTACTCGCTCAACCCGCCAAAAAATGCGAATCACATTCTCCTTTTGCATTTTGCAATAGCCTTATGGCCTTGAGGTTTAGCGCTATTGTCCACGATTGAGAGACAAAGAAGCCCCCTCAACCCCAATGTTCCCAAAAAAGGCAAAAAATATCGAAATGTGGCGAAATTTGTTCAAAATCGGGCAAAATTGGACGGTTTTCCTTGAGTTTTGATCCGAGTGCTGTGTAACTGAACAAGAGAATTCGCGGCGCATCAGGAGTCCATCTGTTCGGAACCGGCGCTGCTTATAGGATATTTTCATTTTTCGCCGGAGCGATACCGGTCGAACCAGCATGATGAGTGGAGTTTGTAATGAGTGATGTAACGGGCGTAACTAAAGACGACAAAACTTATTGGGCTGCCGGAACCGGTGGCACAGGTACTGGCGGCACTGGCACAGGCGGCACAGGTACTGGCGGCACCGGCACAGGTGGAACGGGTACTGGCGGAACCGGCACAGGTGGAACGGGTACTGGCGGCACCGGCACAGGTGGCACAGGTACTGGCGGCACCGGCACAGGTGGCACAGGTACTGGCGGCACCGGCACAGGTGGCACGAAAACGGCCGGCCCGGTAGACGGCACCAGCGGCGATGACATCATGCTGCCCGGTTATGTTGACGACCAATGCGACACAATCGACGGCGCAGACGGCGACAATGACGTGATTTACGCCTATGCAGGCAACGATATCGTTGATGCGGGCAAAGGCGATGACACCGTTTACGGTGGCAATGGCAATGACACCATTGCCGGCGGCACCGGCAGCAACATGCTCTATGGTGGCAACGGCGACGATGTGTTTGTCGGCGGTTCCGGCAAAGATACCTTTGAAGGTGGCGCAGGTCAGGATAACCTCGACTACTCCAGCAGCGGTTCTGCTGTAACTGTCGATCTTTCTACAGGTTCCCTCTCGGGTGGAGATGCGGATAACGACAGCATTACCAGCGGCATCGACGGTGCCATCGGTTCTGATTTCGACGACACACTCATCGGCTTTGATCAAGAGGGCAACTCTTCCTCTGATACGTTCACGAACGAGTTCTTCGGCGGCAAGGGCGACGACTACATCGAAGGCAAAGGCGGCGACGACCGTCTGTTTGGTGGCGAAGACGACGACGAAATCTTTGGCGGCGGCGGCGCAGACATCATTGAAGGTGGTGAAGGTGTCGACAATCTCTTCGGCGGTGCCGACAGGGATACGTTCAACTACAGCTCTGCAGAAGAAGCCATCGGTGATCATGTAGACGGCGGCAGCGCAGGCGACGATTACGATACGCTCGACCTGTCCAATGTCGGTCACTACAAAATTATCAACGAGACTGTCGATGCGGATGGCAACTCCACATCTGGCACGGTCCAGTTCATCGACCATCCGGGTGGTTCTGTCACCGGCGAGATGACCTTTACCGAGATCGAGAATATTCTCGACACGACTCCTCCGCCCTGTTTCACACCGGGCACGCTGATTGCAACCATGCAAGGCGAGAAGCCGGTAGAGATGCTCAAAGTCGGGGATCGGGTGATCACGCGGGACAACGGCGCTCAGGAAATCCGCTGGATCGGTGCCAAGCCGATGACAGGGATGGAACTGCAAGCCAACCCCCATCTGCAACCGGTTCTGATCCGCAAGGGCGCGCTTGGGAACGGTCTGCCGGAACGGGATATGCTGGTCAGCCAGAACCACCGCCTGCTGGTGAACAACGCCGAAGTCGGCCTGCTGTTCAACGAGCCGGAAGTGCTGGTTGCTGCCAAGCATATGGTGAATGACAACAAGGGCATCTCATTGGTCAGCGCATCGCAAGCCACATATGTGCACTTCATGTTCGACCACCACGAGGTTGTCCTGTCCGATGGCGCATGGACCGAAAGCTTCCAGCCCGGCGATCAGGCTATGGCCAGCGTAACAGCAGAACAGCGTGACGAGATCACGGAACTCTTCCCTGAACTCGCATGCGCACAGGGACGCGAAGCCTATACCTCTTCGCGGCTGTCGCTGAAGGCCTTCGAAGCCAAGATGTTCAAATAATCCGAGATAGCCCGCCCAGTATAAAAATGCAGGGCGGGTTTTAAGTGACAAGCCGTTCCGGCCTGCCGGAGCGGCATATTTGACTCACTTACGCGTAGGCCCGCCCGGTTGATCCGAGCGGGCCGTCGTCGTCTTCAGACACCGGTTACACGATCAGGAGTAGTTCGGCGTACGTTTTTGCATTATTGCAGCCACTGTTTCGGCAAATTCGGGCGATCTAAGCTGTTCTACAAAAACCTTGCCCTCTGCTGCCATCTGCGCCGCGACCTGTTCCCGTTGGTTCCGGATCAGGGCTTTGGAGCGTTTCAGCGCCACTGGCGCGCTTGCTGCGATATGTAGCGCAATCTTGCGGGTTTCCGCCATAAGATCGCTATCCGCGAACACACGGGAGACCAAACCGTAGTCGTGTGCTTCCTGCGCAGTCAGCTTGCGCCCGGCAAGAAGGATATCATTCGCCACAGCCATGCCAACCGAGGCCGACAACAGCATTGAAGACGCTGCCTCCGGCACCAGTCCCAGCTTGACGAAAGGCGTCTCGAATGTGGCCGACTCTGCGGCGTAAACCAGATCACAGTGCAACAGCATCGTCAGCCCGACGCCGATGGCCGGTCCGTTCACCGCAGCAATAACCGGCTTGGGACAGGTGGAAATCCCGTTCAGAAACCGTCCGACTGGCGGGATGTCATCGTCCCGGTCGGACATGGAGAAGTCCTTCAGATCGTTACCGGCAGTGAAATAATCCTCTGCGCCGGTCAGGACCAGTGCGCGCACTTCTTCCTGTGTCGTATATGTCTCCAGCGCATCGGCCATCTTGCCGTACATGGCCTGCGTGATCGCATTGCGCTTGTCCGGCCGCGCGATGGTCACAGTGGTCACACGATCCTCGGTGTGAACGGTGATATGGTCTGTCATGGAACTATCCTGTCTTTACGCGCCCCGAAGGGGGCGGGAATGGCAACCGGCATACGCAGCGGGACAGTCCCGCTGGCATGGGCGCTGAAATCCTAATCCGGTTCATTTTCGCTCACAACCCGCCTGACTGCACGTCATCCGGCCCCGTTTTAAAGTTTTTTCCCGAATTACTGGCCATTTTCAGGCAAAGCACCAACATCTTAAGGGATTTGACCTTGCCAAGACCGGCAATCTCGCAATGATCGCGCGAAACAGCGAAGGGCCTGCCATGACACGTATCATCGAAAATCTGTCCGAAATTTCTGCCAGCTATGACGCGGTGTTCTGCGATCTCTGGGGCTGCCTTCACAACGGCCAGCGCCCTTTTGCAGAGGCCGTGCGCGCCCTCGAAACCTTCCGCAACGGCGGCGGTTTTGTCCTGCTGCTGACCAATTCGCCCCGCCCTAAACATTCGGTAGAGACCCAGCTGGACGGGATCGGCGTGGCCCGCGACCTCTATCACGAAGTGGCCACCAGCGGCGACAGCGCCCGCGCGGCTTTGGCCTCGGGGCATTACGGCACCAATGTTTTCCACATCGGTCCGGAACGGGACCTGCCGTTCTTCGCCCCCGATCCCGAAATTCCCGGCCTCGAAAATATCAACCGTGTGCCGCTCGATCAGGCAGAAGCGATTGTCTGCACCGGTCTTTATGACGACCAGACCGAAACACCGGACGATTACGCCGCGATCTTTCTTGAGGCAAAAAACAACGGTCTGGATCTGCTTTGCGCCAATCCTGACATTGTGGTAGATCACGGCGACAAGCGGATCTACTGCGCCGGCGCGCTGGCAGCAGAATACACGGCACGGGGCGGCACCTCCCATTACTTTGGCAAACCCCACCCGCCGATCTATGATCTGGCCCGCCGCCGCCTTTCCGATGCCGCAGGGCGCGAGATCGAAAACCGCCGCATCCTTTGCATTGGTGACGGTATCCACACGGATATTCTGGGCGCCATCAACGAGGATATGGACAGCCTGTTCATTTCCGGCGGTCTCGCAGCCGAGGAGACAGCCACAGCGCCCCAGCCAGATCCGGAGAAACTGGACGCCTTCCTGACCGCCCACAGCCTCAGCCCGACGGCCACCATCGGCCACCTCCGGTAATTAAGTTACAAAATACGCGACAAAACCGCACAAAAGTTGCGCAAGCATCTTGCCTGAAACCGGATTTCAATCTAGTCAGGCAGGATCACAGCGACAGGATGCTTACCCATGCCAGACAGTTTGCCCATCGAACCCCAAGTCGGAACCATCTTTGTAGAAGATATGGAAGTGGGCATGTCCCGCGCGATTTCCAAAACCATCGGCGACCGTGAAATCGCGATGTTTGCGGAACTCAGCACAGACCACAATCCGGTTCACCTGAACGACGCTTATGCAAAAGACACGATGTTCGGTGGCCGGATCGCCCACGGCATGCTCTCCGCCTCGCTGATTTCTGCTGTGATCGGAGAACAACTGCCCGGACACGGCACAATCTATATGAAGCAGGATCTGAAATTCACGGCCCCCGTGCGCCCGGATGCCAATGTGACCGCTACAGTCACTGTTGCTGCAATTGACGCTGCAAAACGGCGTGTAACCCTTGAATGTGTCTGCACAGTCGGCGATACGGTTGTTCTGAAAGGTGAAGCGCTGGTTCTCGCGCCGAGCCGCACCCAGACGTAACGGGCAAAGGCCCGTCCAAGGCCATATGCAAAGACATCAGACTTTCCGCGATCTGCCCGAAACCGCCAAAGGCGCCTCTGTTGCCATGGGCAACTTCGACGGGGTTCATCTTGGCCACCAGTCAGTGCTGGCACTCGCCCGTGCCGCGGCTGCCGAAATTGGCGCGCCTCTGGGGGTTGTGACGTTCGAACCCCACCCCCGCCGCCTGTTCCAGCCCGATGCACCGGCCTTTCGCCTGATGTCCGCACAAACCCGCGCCAACAGGTTTGAAAAACTGGGTCTCGACCACCTGTATGAGATTCCGTTCAACAAGGAACTGGCCGCCCTCCCCGCCGAAGTCTTCGTGACAGACGTGCTGGTAAAGGGCCTCGGGATCAAACATCTGGTGGTCGGCGCCGACTTCCGTTTTGGCAAGGGCCGCAGCGGCGATGTGGACCTGCTGGCCGAGATGGGCAAGACCCACGGCTTTGGCACCACAATCGCACCACTGGTGAATGATGCACAGGGGGATTATTCCTCCACCGCGATCCGCGCCGCCCTCTCCGAAGGCCGCCCGCAGGATGCAACACGGATGCTGGGCCACTGGCACCGCATCGAAGGCGTTGTGGAGAAAGGCTTCCAGCGGGGCCGTGACCTCGGCTTCCCGACTGCCAACATCCCGCTCACAGACCTGCATTTACCCAAATACGGCGTCTATGCGGTGCTGGTGGATGTGCTCGACGGGCCGCACAAGGGCCACTACCACGGGGCGGCCTCGCTCGGCGATAGACCCACATTTGCCGACAATGACATCCCCAATCTCGAAGTCTACCTGTTCGACTTCAAAGGCGATCTTTATGGTGCGACCCTATCGACGGCACTAGTAGAATTCCTGCGCCCCGAACTGAAGTTCGACAGCCTCGAAGATCTGATCACCGCCATGGAAGCCGACTGCCTAAAAGCCCGCGAAATTCTGGCAGCCCACAGCTGAACGGCTTCAATGTTCCCAAAATACTCAAATCCCTACGCTTTCAACAAAGCAACCACATCCGCATAAGTCTCCAGAGCCTCCACCCCGTTTGGCCGCAGCGAATAGACACCGCGCTCCACGCGCTCGAACCAGCCGTAGTGATCCGATTGCAGGATCGCCGCAGCCTTGACCACGCCCAATTCCTTACGCGCCACCGCCGGTTTGACCGTTCCCGCCACAGACAGATGCAGCGCCAGACGCAGGGCATCCTGCCGGTAAGCAGTAATGATCTTGCGCTTGCTTTGCCCACCGGTATTGGGGTCCCCCACACGGTTCTGGAATTCCTTCAGCAGCAGTTCCCGCCGCCGCCTCATCTTGCGCGGCGCATATGGCCCCGGGTCCACATGCACAAGAACCGTCCCGTTGCGAATGCTCATCAACCCCAGTCCCAGACGCCGGCACAGGCGCACCGCATCTTTCACCTGCCCCCGCCAGCGGGCTGTTTTCCCCGCAGGCACCGCCACATAAACCGCATCGGTGATTGCCTGCCGGTCCACCCCCTGCATCAACAGGGCAAGGGAAAGCTGTAACTTCAACTCTACCACGACGGGGTCTTCATCGCCGCGCACCGCCACCACATCGCAGTCCCGCACCTCGGCTTTCACCTCATAGCCCTGCCCTTCCAGAAAGGCTTTGACTGGTTCGTAGAGATCGGTTTCCCGCATCAACTGCTCCGTTTTTTCTGTTTACCCTAGACAATCCGGCACAACGGCTCAAGAACAGGGCTATGAGCGAACACATCAAACGGGGCCAACTGGCCAAGAATTTCTGGCGCACCACCGATCTTGCCGACATGAGCAAGGCCGAATGGGAAGCGCTGTGCGACGGCTGTGGCAAATGCTGCCTGCTGAAACTGGAAGACGAAGACAGCGGCGATCTGGCCTATACCAACATTGCCTGCCGCCTGTTCGACGACAAAACCTGTTCCTGTGGCAACTACCCCTTGCGCAAACAAATGGTCGCGGGCTGCGTTGTTCTGACCCCCGAAAACATCGAACGCAACGCCCACTGGATGCCAAGCACCTGCGCCTACCGCCTGCTCCACGAAGGCAAACGCCTGCCCCCGTGGCACCCGCTGCTGACAGGCGATCCGGCCAGCACGGCGCAAAGCGGCAATTCGGTTGCAGGCCAAACAGTGCCCGAATATGACGTAGAGGAAGAGGATTACGAAGACTATATCGTGGAAGGGTTCCAATAATGTATTTCGCATCAGACAACGCCGCCCCCGCCGCCCCCGAGGTGATGGAGGCTCTGGCCAAGGCCAATGAAGGTTATGCCAGCTCCTACGGCAATGACGAAATCATGGACCGCGTCACCACCCGCATCCGCGACATCTTCGAAGCACCGGAAGCCGCAGTCTATCTGGTCTCAACCGGCACCACCGCCAACGCCTTGTCCCTGTCGGTTCTGGCCCAGCCCTGGCAGACCGTATTCTGCCACCGCCATTCCCATATCGAAGAAGACGAATGCGGCGCACCGGAGTTTTTTACCGGCGGCGCAAAACTGACCCTGCTTGACGGTGCAGATGCCAAAATTGACGCCGCCCAGTTCCGCAGCCGCGCCGAAAGCACTGGCGTGCTTGGCGTGCACAACATCCAGCGCGGCGCGCTGTCGATCACCAATGTCACCGAAATGGGTACAGTTTACACGGTGGACGAAATCTCCCGCCTGTGCAGCACCGCTAAGGAACTCGGCATCGGCACCCACCTCGACGGGGCCCGCTTTACCAACGCGCTGGTCGCGCTTGGCTGCACCCCTGCGGAAATGACATGGAAGGCCGGAATTGATGTGGTCTCCTTTGGCGGCACGAAAAACGGACTGATGGGCGTGGAGGCAGTGATCATCTTTGATCCCGCCAAGGCCTGGGAATTCGAGCTGCGCCGCAAACGGGGCGGCCACCTGTTTTCCAAACACCGTTACCTGTCCGCCCAGATGGAGGCTTATCTGACGGATGATCTCTGGCTGAAACTCGCCAGACAAGCCAACGCTGCCGCTGCACGGCTGGAGGCAGGCCTGACCCGTATCAACAGCTTTGAACTGCTCCACCCCCGTCAGGCCAACATGCTGTTCTGCGGCATGACCCGCGCCGCCCACGAGCGGGCCCAAGCAGGCGGTGCCATCTACCACCCCTGGCCGGGCAACCACCCCGCCACCGGCCCGTCCGATGAAATCCTGACCTGCCGCCTAGTTTGTAGCTGGTCCACCACCGATGCAGAAATCGACGAATTTATCTCGCTGGTGCAGGGCTAGACCGGCCCGACCTGACGACTCTTTCGGGCTCTTTTTGGGAAAAATATCCGCGCCGCAGGCGTCCCTCCCGTTTGGGAGGGACCGATCCGTCACATGGCCCAGAATGCGCGCATCCGTTTTGCACAATCCGCTGCGTGGGTAATCGGTAGCATATGCCCCGACCCTTCCAGCACATCCAATGCACCGTCTGGCAGCGTGTTTGAAATCACCTTGGTTATGGCAGACATAACTTCGGGGCTGTCACCACCGCGCATCACCAGTGTCGGACAGGCGATGTTTTCCAGTTCCGGCAATCGCATCCGGATGTCGCTGTCGTCAATAATCGCCTGATGCTGGGCAGGGATCACCCACATCCTCTCGGACATGGCTGTGCGTGCCACTTCGGGCAGACGTTCCCATTCGCCGGGCAGTCCCCAGCGGGTCAGGAACAATTCCGCCGCCTTCAACATATCACCTTGTTCTACGGCATCGTTAAAGGCACTTTCCTCGGCCTGCATCCTGTCATAAGCCGGATGCCCCGCATCCCGAAGCAGACCGAAATAAACCGGTTCGAACAATACCAAGGAGCGCACCAGATCCGGACGTAGCGCCGCCAGACGCAGCGCTACTGTCGCACCAAAGGAATGTCCCACCAGATCCTGCGGTCCACCCGACTGTTCGATCAGCCCGATACAGGCCTCAACGCATTGGGTCTGGTAATCCCGCGTGGTATCGGGCATCGGGGATTTCCCCTGTCCCGGAAGATCCACTGCCACCATCGTCATCTCTTTGCTGAAATGCTCCATCAACGGGAGCAGGCTTTTGCCCGATGACAGAGAGCAATGGATGAACAGGGATTTGCGCGGCCCCTGCCCTGCGGTTCTGGTAAAACATTCCGGCACGATTATTTTCCTAGTTCTGACAGGTAATCGTCCAGATAGCTCAGACGATCTTGACCCCAGAACACTTGATCGCCCACAACGTAGCTGGGTGCACCAAAGACGTTGCGTTGCAGCGCTTCTTCGGTGTTTTTCTCAAAAGTCTGCGCCCCGCTCAGCAGGCCGGAGTCTGCCAGTTTCGGGTCAAAGCCAGCTTTCTCCAGACACGCGCGTATCACAGAGTCCTCGGCTACGTCTTTTTCCTCGGCCCAGCAAGCGCGCAGGAAGCTGTGACACAGGCCGCCCAGATCACCGCCACCCGCATCCTGCGCCGCGATCAACGCATAACAGCTTGGGGCGGGGTTGGTGGGGAAATGGGCCGGTTTCAGGTTGATCGGCATGTCATTGCGCTTGGCGATCCGTGCCAGTTCCTGCAAGCGGTAGGCCTGCCGCGCGGGGTGACGTTGTGCCGGAGGCGTACCGCCGGTCTGCTCGAACACCTGCATCAGATTGAACGGTTTGTAAGTAATCGTCGCGCCATGTTTGCGTGCAACTTCTTCCAGACCGGTGCCAGCGAGATAGGCAAAGGGGGACAAGGTGATTGTGAAATAGTCGATATGGGCCATAATGCTACGTCCTTTGAGTCATTTAACCCTGCTTAGCCCGCCATATTCCCTATGCAAACCCCTGATGCTTTGCTATGGCCTCGCCTAACAGAACTGTTACGTAACGCTTGTCTGTAACGTCCAATCCGCTGCTAGGGACCCTCTGCCATGAAATCCATTATCGAGCCGAAACTGATCGCCGGCAATTCCAACAAAACCCTTTCCGAAGCGATTGCACGGCGTATGTCCATGCACCGCGGCAAAGCGGTCAAGCCGGTTGATGCCCGTATCGAACGTTTTAACGATCAGGAAATCTTTGTAGAGGTTTATGACAACGTGCGCGGCGAGGATATGTTCATTATCCAGTCCACTTCCAATCCGGCCAATGACAACCTGATGGAACTGCTCATCATCTCTGATGCGCTGCGCCGGTCTTCGGCAGACCGGATCACAGCTGTGATTCCCTATTTCGGCTATGCCCGTCAGGACCGCCGCACCAAAGCCCGCACACCGATTTCCGCCAAACTGGTCGCAAATCTAATCGCGGAAGCAGGGATTGAACGGGTTTTGACAATGGACCTGCACGCCACACAGATTCAGGGCTTCTTTGATATTCCGGTGGACAACCTCTATGCAGCCCCCGTCTTTGCACTGGATGTGAAGCATAACTTCGGTGACCTGTCCGATGTCATGGTGATTTCACCCGATGTGGGCGGTGTGGCCCGCGCCCGCGAACTGGCGAAACGGATCGGCGCACCGCTGGCGATCGTGGACAAGCGCCGCAATGCACCGGGCGAAGTAGCAGAAATGACTGTGATCGGGGATGTCACCGACAAAAAATGTATCATCGTGGACGACATCTGCGACACGGCCGGAACCCTGTGCAAGGCCGCTGACACATTGATCGAAATGGGCGCGAAAGAGGTCCACTCATACATCACGCACGGTGTTCTTTCCGGTCCGGCGGTAGAGCGGATTACCAATTCTTCGATGAAACAACTGGTGATTACAGACAGCATCGAGGCGACACCGGCTGTTGCTGCTTGCGATAAAATCCGCATTGTCCCAACCGCGCCAATGCTGGCACAGGCGATTATGAACATTTCCAACGGCACCAGCGTTTCCTCCCTGTTCGACGAAGAAACGCTCGGCCCGATCTACGACGGCCACTACAAATAGAAGAATAGCATCACGTCAAAAGGGCCGGCCTGCGGAGGTAAACGCAGTCCGGCCCTTTTTCGTTCAGGGGAGCCTTAGCTGCGCCAGAACGGTTTACTCGCTTCGAGGTAGACCTGATCAAAATTCAGGCCGATGTCCTCCAGACGGTGACTTTCCATATTTCGCAGAATCGCCCGCGCCTGCTTTCGTTCCTTCCAGACCAGCACCAGATGTGCCAGCTTCAGGGCGAGCCCTGCTGTGAAAGGGATGGTTGCGCGCGAACAGAGATCCTCTGCCAGCGCGATGTGACTTGCGTGTGCTTGTGGCATATCGCGCTCCATAATTTGTGTTGATACAATTTGTACATCTGGTACAATATACCGATACAATCACACGCGAGCTAACGCTAGGGAAACATTGTAATGGGTACAATTTGGCCACCGGACCTTGAAAACACCAACGGCCCCAAATATCTCGCCGTCGTCCACGCCCTGCGCGAAGCCATTGCTGCCGGAGAACTGGAACCCGGCTGCAAGTTACCGACGGTTCGGGATCTCGCTTGGGATCTGAAAATCACACCGGGCACTGTCGCCCGTGCCTACCGGCGCGCCACCGATGACGGGCTGCTTGATGCTGCTGTCGGGCGGGGCACTTTTGTTGCACAAGCCCGTAACGCGGGTCGCACGCCGCCAAGGGATTCGCTGCATCTTGGATCACCGGACGAAACCATGGACCTGCGGGGCACCAAATCCCCCGAGCTCGGGCAGGACGGGATCATCCGCGCGGCGCTAAAAAAGATCGCTGCAAAGGGTGTTCACGATCTGGCGGATTACCCTGACCCCGAACGTGCTGACGGCGCTGCACAGGCTGTGACCGGCTGGCTGGCCCATGCGGGTGTTCACCCTGATGCTGCGGATGTAACGATCACCTACGGTGCGCAGAATGCCATGCTGATTGCGCTGCAAACCGTACTTTCCGGCCCCTCCCCCGTGATTGTCTGCGACGAACTGGTTTTTCCCGGCTTGCGGCACGCAGCCTATATGCTGCGCGCAGGTATCGTTTCAGTCGAACGGGACGCAGAGGGCATCATCCCCGAGGATCTGGAACAGACCTGCCGGAAGCACGGACCGCAGGTTCTCGTTAGCTCTTTTTCCGTTCACAGCCCGACAACCCAGACCACCAGCCTGAAACGCCGCGTAGCCCTGTCCCGCATCGCCGCAAAGTACGATATGAAGATCATTGACGACGATGCCTTCGGGATTGCCACCACGGATATTCCAAGCATGTACAGTATTGCCCCCGAACGGGTCTGGCATATTGGCGCGCTCTCCAAATCTGTCGCGACGGGGTTGCGGATCGGGTATCTGGTGTCTCCCCCCGGTCAGGGAGAGGCCGCCCGCGCCACGGTGCTATCCAATTGCTACGGGGTTTCCCAGATCATCTGCGACCTTGCGGAAGAGCTGATCACCAGCGGACAGGCGGCCCTGATCCGCACGCGGATGTTACAATTTATTGAACGCCGTGCACGAATGGCTGCGAATATTCTGGGCCACTGGCATCTGGACTGGAGCCCCACTGTCCCCTTTGTATGGCTGAACATGCCTTCAGGCTGGCGGGCTTCATCCTTGCAACGGGCTTGCGAGATGAAGAATATCCTGATCCGCCCCGCAGACGAATTTGCCCTGTTTGACGGCAAAGCCCCGAACGCGGCGCGGATTACCTTTGGCGCGAAACTGACCGATCAGGAATTCCAAAGTGCGCTGGAGACCATAGATTCGATACTGGAAACGCCGCCATCAATGAATATGGCTTGAAGGCCGCCAATCTGCCGTCCTAACTGCCGTAGTCGATGTCCCAGTCCTCATCGCCCTTGACCTCTCCGATCGCCATCCACGCAGCTGTGGCCCGCGCTATGCGGGTGTCGCCCCATGTGCGAAGGACGGCATCAAAGCCGGTCTCGGTGATATTCTCGGCCACCGTAACGGTGCGATGGTTGGCACCTGTGTGCAGGTCCAGAAGTTGAAGCGAAATGAAAACTGCAGGAACGGTTTTGAACGGTTCGGAGAACTCCACCGGCATCCAGCGTTCCCGGTCGCCCTGTCCCGACCACATCTCGCCGTCGTCTTCAAAATCCGAGAAGAGTTGCACCGAGCCCTGATCTATTCCGGTTACCGACGAATAAAGTTTTTTCATATCGCGCTTCATACTAATTTCATCGCGAAGCCTAAAACAACAAAACCCCGCGTCAAGGGCGGGGTTTAGCTATTGTTTTAGGCGACAGTTTGTCAGGATTTAGATCAAATCCAGCAAAGCCCGTGTATCAGAGATACGCTTGTTCGCCACGTCCAGATCAGGGCCGGACACGTTTTTCGCAGCTGCTTCGGCATCCGCGATCAGACCGTTTACGAAATCGGCAGATGCTTCGGCCTTGGGCACAGCCTGTTCCGCCAACACAGATGTCGCTGTCGGAGAGACTTCGACGAACCCACCGGTCACGATGTATTCGCTGACATCCGAACCTGCTTTGACCGTCAAAACACCGGGGCGCAGTGTCGTCAGCACAGGAGAGTGATCGGCCATGGCAGTGAAGTCACCTTCGGAACCAGGGATTTGAACCTCGGATGCTTCAAGCGAGGCCAGCTTGCGTTCTGGGGAAACCAGATCGAATTGCATGGTAGCCATTTGGAACCAATCCTTTGTTTAAAGCGTCTGACCGGAGCTGTTCCGGTCAGACGGGTTTCGCATAGCCTTAAGCAGCAGCGGCTGCCAGCTTCTCGGCTTTGGCTTTCACTTCGTCGATGCCGCCAACCATGTAGAAGGCTGCTTCCGGAAGGTGGTCGTACTCACCTGCAACAACCGCCTTAAAGGACGCGATTGTGTCTTCCAGAGGAACCTGAACACCGTCGGAACCCGTGAACACTTTCGCCACGTCAAACGGTTGGGACAGGAAGCGCTCGATCTTACGGGCACGGGCCACAGCCAGTTTGTCGTCTTCGGACAGTTCGTCCATCCCGAGGATGGCGATGATGTCTTGCAGCGACTTGTAGCGTTGCAGAACCTGCTGAACGTCGGTTGCTACCTTGTAGTGCTCTTCCCCGATGATCAGCGGATCAAGCAGACGGGAGGTCGAACCCAGCGGGTCCACAGCAGGATAGATCCCTTTTTCCGAAATCGAGCGGTCCAGAACGGTTGTCGCATCGAGGTGGGCAAAGGATGTCGCAGGCGCAGGGTCGGTAAGGTCATCCGCAGGCACGTAAACCGCTTGCACAGATGTAATCGAACCGGACTTGGTGGATGTGATCCGTTCCTGCATGGCACCCATGTCGGTGGCCAGTGTCGGCTGGTAGCCCACAGCGGAAGGAATACGACCCAGAAGCGCGGACACCTCGGAACCGGCCTGTGTGAAGCGGAAGATGTTGTCCACGAAGAACAGAACGTCTGCACCGGTTTCATCACGGAACTGCTCGGCCAGTGTCAGACCGGACAGAGCAACACGCATACGGGCCCCTGGAGGCTCGTTCATCTGACCGTAAACCAGCGCGATTTTGGATTTCTCCATATCGTCAGGAACGATAACGCCGGATTCGATCATCTCGTGGTAGAGGTCGTTCCCTTCACGGGTCCGCTCACCAACGCCCGCGAATACGGACAGACCGGAGTGCACTTTCGCGATGTTGTTGATCAGTTCCATAATCAGAACGGTTTTACCAACACCCGCACCACCGAACAGACCGATCTTACCACCTTTTGTGTAAGGCGCCAGAAGGTCCACAACCTTGATCCCTGTTACAAGGATTTCGGATTCTGTAGACTGCTCGTTGAATTCAGGAGCAGGCTGGTGGATCGCGCGGGTAGTTTCCGCGTCAACCGGACCTTTTTCGTCCACTGGTTCACCCACAACGTTCAGGATGCGGCCCAGTGTTTTTGTTCCAACCGGAACCATGATCGGACCACCGGTGTCGGTGACGGCCTGACCGCGCACCAGACCTTCGGTCGCGTCCATCGCAACGGTCCGTACAGTGTTTTCACCCAGATGCTGCGCAACTTCCAGCACCAGTTTGTTGCCGTTGTTGTCTACAGTCAGAGCGTTCAGGATCTCTGGCAGGTTGTCTTCGAACTGAACGTCAACAACCGCCCCGATCACCTGCGTAATTTTACCTACAGCGTTCGCCATAATATGTTTCTCCGTTCTTAGAGCGCTTCAGCGCCCGAGATAATCTCGATCAGTTCGTTCGTAATCGCGGCTTGGCGGCTACGGTTGTACTGAATTGTCAGTTTGTCGATCATTTCGCCTGCATTGCGCGTCGCGTTGTCCATAGCGGACATCCGTGCGCCCTGCTCTGATGCGGCATTCTCCAACAATGCGGCGAACACCGATGTTGTCAGAGCACGTGGCAGCAGATCGGCGAGGATTTCCTCCTTGCCGGGTTCATAATCGTAAAACGGTGCCTCGGCTTGCTCGTCGGCTTCGAACTTGGCTGGGATCAACTGCAAGGCGGTCGGGATTTGTGCAATCACCGACTTGAACTCGCTATAGTAGATCGTCGCCACGTCGAATTCACCGGCATTGAAACGGGCCATGACGTCGTTGGCGATGTCCTGGGCATTGCTGTACCCCAGACGTTTCACCTCTGACATATCGACGTGGTCGATCATGTGTTTCGCAAATTCCCGTCTCATCTGCTCGCGGCCTTTTTTGCCAACGGTCAGAATTTTAACGGTTTTACCGGCAGCCAGCAGCTTTTCAGCGTCAACACGGGCTTTTTTAGCAATCGACGAGTTAAACCCACCGCACAACCCCCGCTCGGAGGTTGCAACGATCAGCAAATGCACATCGTCTTTACCAGTGCCTGCCAGCAGCTTCGGTGCGCTCTCAGAGCCCGCCGAAGCGCCAGCCAGATTACCCATCACTACGTTCATGCGATCCGCAAAAGGGCGGGCCGCTTCGGCAGCTTCCTGGGCGCGTCGCAGCTTTGCAGCTGCGACCATCTGCATGGCCTTGGTGATCTTCCGAGTGCCTTTGACACTCTCGATCCGCATTTTTAGGTCTTTAAGGCTTGCCATCAAGCAAACTCCTTGTTCCTAAGGGCCAATGTTTAAGCGAAGTCTTTAGCAAAGGCTTCGACGGCGGCTTTCACTTTTTCTTCTGCGTCGCCTTTGATCTTCGGGTCTTCTTTCGCAATGAAGTCCAGAACATCTTTGGCAGTACCGCGCATGTGCGCCAGCAGACCGGCTTCAAAACGACCAACATCGCTTACGGCGATTTTGTCGAGATAGCCGTTTGTACCTGCGTACAGAACAACAACCTGCTCGGCGTTTGTCAGCGGAGAGTACTGAGGCTGCTTCAGCAGTTCGGTCAGGCGGGCACCACGGTTCAGCAGGGCCTGTGTAGACGCGTCCAGATCGGAGCCGAACTGCGCAAAGGCAGCCATTTCGCGATACTGGGCCAGTTCCAGCTTGATCGAACCCGCAACAGATTTCATCGCGTTTGTTTGTGCGGAGGACCCAACACGGGAAACGGACAGACCTGTGTTCAGCGCAGGACGGATGCCTTGGTAGAACAGTTCGGTTTCAAGGAAGATCTGACCGTCGGTGATGGAGATCACGTTAGTCGGAATAAACGCAGAAACGTCGCCGCCTTGGGTTTCGATAACAGGCAGAGCTGTCAGGGAGCCGGAACCGTTTTCTTCGTTCATCTTCGCAGAGCGCTCCAGCAGACGGGAGTGCAGGTAGAAAACGTCACCCGGGTAAGCTTCACGTCCTGGTGGACGACGCAGAAGCAGGGACATCTGACGATAGGCCACGGCTTGTTTTGTAAGGTCATCATAGATCATCAGACCGTGCATTCCGTTTTCACGGAAGTATTCACCCATGGACGTCGCAGCATAAGGTGCGAGGAACTGCATAGGCGCAGGGTCGGACGCAGTCGCAGCAACAACGATGGAGTATTCAATCGCGCCTGTTTCTTCCAGCTTTTTCACCAGCTGGGCAACAGTGGAACGCTTTTGGCCGATCGCAACGTAGATACAGAACAGTTTTTCTGAATCGTCTTTTGCAGCGTCGTTGTAGGACTTCTGGTTCAGCATGGTATCCAGCGCGATGGCTGTCTTACCTGTCTGACGGTCACCAATGATCAGTTCGCGCTGGCCACGGCCAACCGGGATCAGAGCATCAACGGACTTCAGACCTGTGAGCATGGGCTCGTGAACCGATTTACGCGGGATAATGCCCGGCGCTTTAACTTCGGCTTGTGCACGACGGGTCGCATTGATCGGACCCTTGCCGTCGATCGGGTTGCCCAGACCGTCTACAACGCGGCCCAGCAGCTCGGGGCCAACCGGAACGTCCACGATAGAGTTCGTCCGTTTAACAACGTCGCCCTCTTTAATGTCGCGGTCGGAACCGAAGATAACAACACCAACGTTGTCACTTTCCAGGTTCAGCGCCATCCCGCGGATACCGCCGGGGAATTCAACCATCTCACCAGCCTGAACATTGTCCAGCCCGTGTACACGCGCGATACCATCACCCACGGACAGAACACGGCCAACTTCGGCCACTTCGGCTTCTTCGCCAAAGCTCTTGATCTGGTCCTTGAGGATCGCAGAGATTTCTGCAGCTTGGATACCCATTATCCGACCTCTTTCATTGCATTTTGAAGATTGGAGAGCTTGGATTTGATCGACGAGTCAATCATCTTCGAGCCCACTTTAACGATCAAACCGCCGATGAGGCTTTCATCAACGGTCACATTCACTTTTACATCCTTGCCCACAGACGCCTTCAGCGTCTTGGTCAGCTTTTCTTCCTGTGCTTTGGTCAGCTTTTTGGCAGCTGTTACCTCTGCGCTGACTTCGCCTTTCTCTTCGGCGATCATACCTTTTACGGTATCAATCAACGCTGGCAGCACGAACAGGCGACGCTTTTGCGCCATCAGGCCGAGCGTGTTCGCTACAGTTGAAGTCAGTTTCATTTTCTTGCCAATGGCGGCAACCGCAGCGGCCATCTCGTCACGTGTATAGACGGGGTTGGAGATCAGCTCGACAAAATCGGTGCTTTCCTCCAACGCTGCTGTCAACGCATCAAGATCTTTTTCCAAAGCGGGGAGTTCATTGGCCTCTTTGGCCAGCTCAAAGACAGCAGTGGCATAGCGCACGGCGATCCCTGACGATATCGAACCTTTGTCAGACACGAAAACCCTTCCGATTTTGTCTTGCCACCGCTCATCGGCGACATCAGATTTGCACAAGTCAGAGGCAAGCGAATGCCTGCCTCTTCAAATCAGCGCGGTGATAGCAAAGGTATCCCCGTCGCGCAACTAAGCATTACGCAGGGCTTATCAAGGAATATCACTTACTTTCAAACACTTACCAAAAAACGCGACAATCTGCGCCCGTTTAGGCGCATTTTTTTTGGTCCCGAAATGTCGATTCCGGAGGAAATCAGTCGCAATTTCGTCGAATCCCGATTGTGAATTCCCGTTTCAAGGCCGTCGGCCGCGACAATCGGGACACCGGAGTTCAGGATATGGGCCTCTTTGCGGCAATGTCAAACCGGCAAAAACACGAAGGGCGGCCCGTTTCCGGCACCGCCCCGTCAGATGTGAGTTCAGTCGCCATTTTCAGGAAGGCGCAGGCATCCGCTGCGGGCGGATCATAGCTGCACTGACGCCCAGCGCCAGCACACCGCAAAGCGCTATCGCCGCGACCATTGGCAGGGCAGTTCCGTCAAAAAACGGGCCGACAACTGTTACCATCAGACCGCCGATCAGCATTTGCAACATGCCGCCAAGACTGGAGGCCAGACCGGCAATCTCTCCGTGCTCTTCCAGAGCGAGAACCATCGTTGTCGGAATCACCAACCCAAGGAAGGCATTGGCGCAGAACAGCATCGCAACCAGCACGTAGAGATTCACCAAACCGGCCAGCCCGAGCGCAAGCAGGAACAAGGTTGATCCGGCAAATCCCAGAACAGCCATGCGCACCACCCGCACCATGCCAAACTTCTCGCCGATCGGGGCCGCCATCTGGGAGGCGCCGAAAAAGCCGATAGCATTAACGGCAAAGGCCAGACTGAAACCGATAGGCGACAGGCCGAATTCGCCGGTGTAAACAAAAGAGCCGCTGGCAATAAAAACAAAAAAGGAAGCCATTCCAAAGGCCCCGACCAGTGTCAGCGCCATGAACCCGCGATCCGTCAGTAGGGTTTTGCATCCACGGATCAGGTTTGCCCCGTTGACTGCTACGCGGTTGTCAGACGGCAGGGTCTCCGGCAGCGCGAACCGCGCCATCGACAGGCTTGCCAACGCGGCAACCACAAAGACTGCGAACAAGGCCCGCCAATCGGCGATCAACAACAGTAAGCTGCCTGCCAGAGGCGCCAGCATGGGTGACACGCTGATCACCAGCATGATCATCGCCATCAGACGCGTGCCGTCATTGCCAGTGTAAAGGTCGCGCACAATCGCGCGGGGCAGCACCATAACAACCGCCGCGCCCAGTCCCTGCACAAAACGAAAGGCAGTCAGCCATCCGATTGTCGGCGCCCATAGACACCCGAGCGAGCCAAGCACAAAAACCGCCAGCCCGACATAGATCGGCAGCTTGCGGCCAACCTGATCGGACCAAGGCCCGTAAACCAGTTGCGACAGGCCGAAAGCAAGAAAGAAGGCTGTAATCGTCCCCTGAACAGAGGCGACCGAAGCATTCAGGTCTGCCGCAATCTGCGGCAGGGCGGGAAGATACATATCAATTGCAAATGGCCCGACAGCGGACATCAGGCCAAGAATAAGAGCGATACGAAACATTGAGTTAATCCATAAACAGTTTGATTGCCTCCGCCTACAATGGCGGGGACGGCCTTGCCAAGCCGTGTTCGGATCTGCGGATTTGTCTCCTGACTCGTCCTGTCAGCAGCGGCGGCGCGAACTGGCGTTTTCACGGCCCCGCACCGGCTTGCCAACCGGCTTGGCTATACCCTCAAGCGCTTCCAGCGGGCGGCGCACGGCCTCTCCCAGACCCGGGCGAGTCGGCGCATGAACCTGCTTGGTGACTTCGATCATCACAGCGCCCGCAGGCAAAAGCCATGACATCTTGGCGCCAAAGCGTTCAAACACCTGCGCAGAGCGGACCAGCGACGCACGGTGGCTCGGCGGCGGAAATAGCGCCGAAACCTGCCGTCCGGGCACAAACCCGTGCTTGCGCAGTTGCGATTCAAGTTGGCTGAAGCTGTAAGGCCGACCAAACCCGAAAGGCGTTTTGTCCCGCCGTGCCCAAAGACCGGACCGGTTCGGCACCACAAACAGCGCACGTCCGCCGGGACCAAGCACACGCCAGATTTCGTCCAGCAAATCCGCCTGCCGCTCGCAGGTTTCCAACCCGTGCAGCACGATCAGCCGGTCGATCACGCCCGTCCCCATCGGCCAGCGGGTTTCCTCGATCATCACCGAGTGATTTGGCAATCCGTCCGGCCAGGGCATTACCCCCTGCTGACCGGGCATCAGGTTCAGCACGCGGCGACTGTCCGCCAAAAAGGGACGCAGCATCGGCCCGGCAAAGCCGAAGCCCGCCACGGTTTGGCCTTTGGTATTGGGCCAAAGTTCAACAATACGTTCGCGCAGCGCACGCTGGGCAATCCGCCCCAGTTTGGTGCGGTAATAAAAGGAATGGAGATCAACCACATCCAAGTGCATTGCATCACCCTGCAAGTTCGGCCAGACTAAACTGAAAGTTAAAACATATGGAGGAACAAAACACTATGCCCTTAGAGATCATTACAGTTCCTTGCCTGTCAGACAACTATGCCTTTATCCTGCGCGAAACCGAAAGCGATCAGGTGGCCGTTGTGGACGTTCCCGAAGCCAAACCTATTCTGGATGTCCTTTCGGAAAAGGGCTGGTCACTGGATCATATCCTGCTGACCCACCATCACGACGATCACATCATGGGCGTAGAGGAACTGCGCAACGAAACCGGCGCTTCCGTCTCCGGTGGGGCACCGGATGCCTACCGCCTGCCTCCGCTCGACACCCAACTGTCGGACGGTGACAGCTTCCAGCTCGGCGCGGAAACCTGCCGTGTGATTGATGTCTCGGGCCACACGCTCGGCCATATTGCCTTTATCTTTGACGAGGCACTGGCTGCCTTTACCGCAGACAGCCTGATGGCTTGGGGATGCGGGCGTGTGTTTGAGGGCACAATGGCACAGCAATGGAACACCTTGAAGAAGTTCCATACCCTGCCCCGCGCGATGACGATCTATTCCGGCCATGAATACACCACCAGCAATGGCAAATTCGCCATGACCATAGAACCGGAAAACGAAAGCTACATCGCCCGCATGAAAGCGACCGAGGAAGCCCGTGCCAAAGGGGAACCGACCGTGCCTTCCAATCTCGGGCTAGAACTGGCCACCAACCCGTTCCTACGCGCCAACCACCCCAAGGTGAAAGCCGCGCTCGGAATGGAAGATGCCAGCGACGCGGAGGTTTTTGCTGAAATCCGCACCCGTAAAGACAATTTCTAACGACCACGTGATTTAAAGAGACAGAAGAATTGGCCCTCAAAGACTGGTTTGAACCAAAAGACGCCCACCCCGCCCCGCGCTCCGGTCCGGTGCGTGTGGGCTGGCTGCTGAACGAGCAGCGCTCCGGCGTGGTCTATTACCCGCCTGAACGCATCCGCTCTGCCGAAGTGAACCGCAACCATGCGAAATCGGCGTCCCGCTGCCCTGCCATCATCAATATGGAGAGCCGCTACTTTATGATCCGCGTGCCCTATGACCTGCACCTGCGGTTTGTACGCGACGAGAAGGGCAAGCCGGGTCTTAGAAACATGAACGGCGATGCCAGTCCGGTGCGCGGAAATGTTCTGTCCAAAAAACTGCATCTGACGGCGGAACACGAATGGCGTTATGCGGACCGGCCCACGGTGCAGGTGTCCCTGCCCTATACGTTCATCGCGGACGAGCCGGTTTACATGACACAACTCTCTGCCTTCATGCACTATACCAAGACACCGCTGCCCGGTACGATCTTTGGCGGCCGCTTTGCCATCAACAACTGGCCGCGCCCCCTGATGTGGGCGTTTGAATGGCATGACACGGCGCAGGACCTGATCCTGAAACGGGGGCAGCCTTGGTTCTATGTCCAGTTTGAAACCAATCCGCAGGATCGCTCTGTCTCTATGGTAGAAGCGCAAATGACACCTGAACTCGAAGGTTTCATTGACCATACCTCTGCGGCAGTGAATTATGTGAACCAGTCGTTTTCCCTGTTTAAAGATGCTGAACGGGTACGACCGGAAACCTTGCTGGTGCCTGTCAAACGCTAGGGCGACGCCAGTGCAAGAGTGCGGTAACGGCAGCGTGTAGCCGGACCGCCCTTGAAACCGGACCGGATCGGACACATTTCCGTCTGGTCCTGTAAAAGTGCCTAGAGCAGAGCCACAACGCGGCGTAAATGACTCTCTTTTTACATTTTTACAGTTAATTTTCGAAAAACCCCTTGAAGCTTTCGCAATCTCGCCGAAGTTTAAACTATGGGGTTAACCAGCGTTTTCGGGGAACGCTGCAAAAATGAAAGTCTAGATCTATGCCATCTTTTTCGAGCAGCCTGGAAAATGCAATTCACGCAGCCTTGGGGCATGCCAACGATCGCAAGCACGAGCTTGCCACGCTGGAACACCTTCTGCTGTCCCTGATCGACGAAACCGATGCCGCGCAGGTGATGCGCGCTTGCGAAGTTGATCTGGAAGGATTGCGGGGCACCCTCATCCAGTTCCTGGATACCGAACTTGACAGTCTGGTGTCTGAAATCGACGGGTCCGAAGCCGCACCGACAACCGCCTTCCAGCGGGTGATCCAGCGCGCCGCGATCCATGTTCAATCTTCCGGTCGCAGCGAAGTCACCGGTGCCAATGTTCTGGTAGCCATCTTTGCCGAACGGGAAAGCCATGCGGCCTATTTCCTGCAGGAACAGGACATGACCCGCTACGATGCGGTGAACTATATTTCTCACGGCGTTGCCAAAGACCCGAGCTTTACCGACACCCGCCCTGTCAGCGGATCGGAAGACATCGAGGACCTGAACTTCGAGGGCGAGGAAACCAGCAAGGAAGAAACCGCGCTGCAAAAATACTGCGTGGACCTGAACGCCAAAGCCGCTGCAGGCGATATTGATCCGCTGATCGGCCGCGACCATGAAGTGGAACGCTGCATTCAGGTGCTGTGCCGCCGCCGTAAGAACAACCCGATTCTTGTGGGTGATCCCGGTGTTGGTAAAACTGCAATCGCCGAAGGGCTCGCCAATAAGATCATCAAAGGTGAAACCCCGGAAATTCTGTCCGGTGCCACGATCTATTCTCTTGATATGGGGGCATTGCTGGCCGGAACCCGCTATCGGGGCGACTTTGAAGAACGCCTGAAAGCAGTGATGACCGAAATGGAAGAACACAAGGATGCGGTTCTGTTCATTGACGAAATCCACACGGTTATCGGTGCTGGTGCCACATCTGGCGGGGCAATGGATGCGTCCAATCTGCTGAAGCCTGCCCTTCAGGGTGGCAAACTGCGCTGCATGGGCTCCACAACCTATAAGGAATACCGTCAGCACTTTGAAAAGGACCGCGCCCTGTCACGCCGGTTCCAGAAGATCGACGTGAACGAGCCTTCTGTCGAAGATGCCGTGCAAATTCTGCAAGGTCTGAAACCCCATTTCGAGGAACACCACCAGATCACCTACACCCCCGAAGCGATCCGCACGGCGGTCGAGCTTTCGGCACGGTATATCCATGATCGCAAACTGCCCGACAAGGCAATTGACGTGATCGACGAGGCCGGTGCGCACCAGCACATCATCCCCGAGGATAAACGTACAACCAAGATCGACGTGTCCGAGATCGAGGAAGTCGTGGCAAAAATCGCCCGCATCCCGCCGAAAACAGTTTCCAAGGACGACGCCGAAGTGCTGCGGGATCTGGAATCAAGCCTCAAGCGGGTGGTATTCGGCCAAGACCCTGCGATCGAGGCGCTGACCTCTGCGATCAAACTGTCCCGTGCCGGTCTGCGTGAGCCTGAAAAACCCATCGGCAACTACCTCTTCGCTGGCCCGACAGGCGTAGGTAAAACCGAAGTGGCCAAGCAGCTTGCCGACACGCTCGGCGTGGATCTGCTGCGCTTTGATATGTCCGAGTACATGGAGAAACACGCGATCTCCCGCCTGATCGGCGCACCTCCGGGTTATGTCGGGTTTGATCAGGGCGGCCTGCTTACAGATGGTGTGGACAAGACCCCCCACTGTGTCCTGCTGTTGGACGAGGTGGAGAAAGCCCACCCCGATGTATTCAACATCCTGTTGCAGGTGATGGACCACGGCAAGCTGACCGACCACAACGGCCGCACAACGGACTTCCGCAATGTCGTGTTGATCATGACATCGAATGCTGGTGCTGCCGATGCCGCCAAGGAAGCCATCGGCTTTGGCCGCGGTCGCCGCGAAGGTGAAGACACCGCCGCAATCGAGAAGCTGTTCACGCCGGAATTCCGCAACCGTCTGGATGCGGTGATCTCCTTTGCACCGCTTGGTAAGAAAACCATCTCCAAAGTTGTGGACAAATTCATCCTGCAACTGGAAGCCCAGCTTATGGACCGCAACGTGGTATTCGAACTCACACCGGCTGCATCTGCATGGCTTGGCGAGAAAGGCTATGACGACAAAATGGGTGCACGGCCTCTGGCCCGTGTCATTCAGGAACATGTCAAGAAACCGCTGGCCGAAGAACTGCTGTTTGGCAAGCTGACCAAAGGCGGTTTGGTAAAAGTCTCGGTCAAGGACGGCAAACTGGAACTCAAGATGGAGCCACCGGAAAAGCGGCGCATCCCGAAATCCAAGCCGCCCCTGTTGACGGCGGATTGATCCAGCGGGAAATTTCCGTGAAAACGCTGTGAATTTCCCACTGTTTGCAGCTTTCTAGCAAAAGTTGCTTGTACACTAACTACCCTTACGTCACCATGACGTGAGGGTAGTTTTTTTTATTCATAAATTAATGGTGACGAAGTGGGCGATGTGCTGAAATCGCGCCTGCTTGGCTGGATCTCTTTTGGCACGGAGAAATTCGAAGGACCGGCAAAGCGGCGGATTGTTATGACCAACATTCTTGTAATGTTGATCACCGCTCTGGCCGTGCCCCATGCGATCCTTTTTGCACTTTATGATGCTCAGGCTTTGTGGATACCGATCTGCCTGACCCTGTTCTGCGCTGTCGCCTTCCAGCTTACACCGCTGCTCCATGCTTCCAACCCCTATGCAGGAGGCCTGTACAACCTCTCGCTGTGGCTGATATTCGCCACGACAATTGCGTGGATGTTCTCTGCCCGGTCCGGCGTGCATTTCTATTTGCTGGCTGGTGCCACAACTGCCATCGCCATATTCGGCATCCGTCAAAACCCGCTTTCAATCCTTTCGATTTTTCTCGGGCTGGCCTGTTTCATCATCGCGGATCGCAACTTTGAGCAGCCCGCCCCGTTCATCGTCGTCTCGGACGGATTTATGGACGTGTTCTATTATCTTTCGATCCCCACTGCGATGCTGTTCATCTTCTGTATGGTGTTCTACGGTTTCAAACAGGCCAGTCTGGCCGAGGAAGCCCTGCAAAAAGAGTATGAATACTCCGAGGCCCTGCTCTCCAACATGTTGCCAGGACCGATTGCAGCGCAACTGAAGCGCAATCCCGGCCGCACGATTGCCGACAGCCACGAAGAAGCGACAATCCTGTTTGCCGATATTGTCGGGTTCACTCCCCGTGCCAGCCACCAGAGCCCCGATATGCTGGTCAAATTCCTCAACCAGTTGTTCACCCGTTTTGACGATCTGGCCAACCGGCACGGGCTGGAAAAAATCAAAACGCTGGGGGATGCCTTCATGGTGGCAGGCGGAATGCCCGAAGCCCAACCGGACCACGCCGAACGGGTGGCACGTATGGCGCTTGATATGGTGGCAGAAACCAACAAATTTGCGGAAGAAATGGGCGAGAACATCGAACTGCGCATCGGGATCCACACAGGACCGGTGGTGGCCGGCGTCATCGGCACCAAAAAACCGTTCTATGATGTCTGGGGCGACACAGTAAACACGGCAGCGCGGCTGGAAACCTTCGGAACCAACGGCAAAATACAGGTCACAGCAGAAACCAAAGCGATTCTTGAATCCCAGTTCGACTTTGAAGAACGGGGAAAAGTCAGTATCAAAGGCAAGGGCGATCTGGATTTGTGGTATCTTGAGGGTATGCGTTAAGCTGCCCTGACAAAGCGCGTTTCACTGCTATTCCGCCGCCATCTGCATCGGCCAGTTGGTCATCTCGCAAATCTGCGCGGAAACCCTGCTCAAGCTTTTGCGAACATCGTCAAACCGGTCATTCTTTGTCACCGTTTTCTCATCCAGATAAAGGGCGCGATCGATTTCGATCTGCAGACAATGCTGTCCCGAACTCGGCCGCCCGTAGGCCTGCGCAATATAAGCCCCCGCGAAAGGCGTATTGCGCGCCACCCGAAACCCTTCCTGTTTCAAGAAACGCTCGATCTCCTCGACAAAGGCATTGTCACAGGACGAACCGAACCGGTCGCCAAGCACAATATCCGGCGAACGGCCAAACAGGCCCGTGACATTTGCAACGGCCTCATGGGGCATTGAGTGGCAGTCCACCAGCAGAACCTGCCCAAAGGCCGCACGGGCGGTCCGGAGCAGATCGCCGAGCTGGGCATGATAGGGGGTGTAATACCGCCTCAACCGCTCCTCAGCCTGTTTCAGGCTGATCTTGCCACTGATCAGCGCACGGCCTTCTGAAACCACACGGGGAATCACCCCCAGCCCGGAAGCGACGCGGGGGTTTCCCTTGAAAGCGCGGGCACCGTCAATCACGGCAGAATCCAGTTCGTCTATGCCACGGTTCAGGTCCACATAAGCCCGCGGCGCGGATGCGCTTAACAACGGTGCGCCGAAATTTGTAACCGCGCCGAAAAGCTCATCCACAAAGGCATCTTCCGAACTGCGAATCGCCACAGAATCCAGAACTGATTCCTGCAAAAAGGACGCCGGATAGTCCCGCCCGCTGTGCGGAGAGGAAAAAACCGTCCCGCAGGTAATGGTTTCAGGCAGGTGCAAGTGGTATTCTACAGGGGTCATGGCAGTCTCTCTTGTTATCATCTGATACCATTGCGCGATTAGAGATGCAAAACCTCTTGAACCCGTCCGCGAACCCGCCTATAGACCGCGAACACGAATTTCTGTCAGCTTCGACAGATGCTTGGATTCGGGCGTATAGCTCAGCGGGAGAGCACTTCGTTGACATCGAAGGGGTCACTGGTTCAATCCCAGTTACGCCCACCATTCCCCCCTCGGGGTCTGGTATAACCGAAACAAAAAGGCGCCTCCCCGCGCGCCGCGAAAAAGGAGAAGGCCATGAAGGTCAAAAACTCGCTCCGCTCGCTCAAAGCGCGCCACCGGGATTGCCGTGTGGTTCGTCGTAAGGGCCGCGTATATGTGATCAACAAAACCCAGCGCCGCTTTAAGGCACGTCAGGGTTAAGTTCCGACACATTCTATATTCAAAAGGCCGCAGCTCCCGCTGCGGCCTTTTGCTTTTGAAGTACAGCTTCTGTTGGCAGGCTGTGGCGGTGTCCCGCCACAAACCGGCAGGGCGCTACTGGCGGTACCAGACAAGCTGTGTGCCCGTGGCCAGCACCTTTCCATCCGAAGACCAAAGCTGCATTTGCTGGTCGTGGAAATTCCCCTGAAACCGCATGGCATCCGCAACCCCCAATACGGGTGCAGTCCCCTGTGCTTTGATATCTGCCTGATTCGCCAGAAAATGGGTGGTGATAGACACAGAGCCCATCGGCTGCATCGTGCCGCGCACATGCAAGAGACGCAAAAAGAAGCAATCCGCCAGTGCCGCCAGCGATAGATAATCCAGCGGACGCGGTGGATTGTCTCCGATCCAGACTTCGGTCCGCGTTTCTCCGAATCCCTCTTTCGGTTTTCCTGTCCAGTCCGGCAAGCCCTTCACGAAACCGAAGCGGTACCGTTCCAGCCACTTTAAAGGCCCGCGACCGTCTTGCATCCCAACAGCTTCCGCAGCAGGTACGTCCGGCATGGTTACAGGCTGGTAGCCAAAAACATCGCCGCGATGGCCGCAAACCACTGTTGCCGTGGCACAGATCTTCGCGTCCTGTAGCAGCTCAAGGCTCCAGTGCTGCGTGTATTTTCCGGTACGGCAGAGTTTGGACACAACCTCGAACCCGCCCGTTCCCATAGCGGACAGCAGATTGATGGTCATGGACACAGGATCGCCCTGACAACGCGCGTCGCTTAGCACAGCGTTCAGGACCGTCGCCGTAGTAGCGCCACCGAAAGAGCCGACCATATTGGCATAATCCGGCGCAGGCGCACCGGTCCACACACCGGTGTCTGTGGCAGTCAAAGCAGTGGCGAGATCAAAGGGGTGGGTATCCGGCATGGCAGCGTCCATCTGTTGGGCAGGCGGGGATGCCCACGGCCTGCAACGTTTCTCCCTCCGCTATAACAACGGCTTGGACAACGGACAATTCGGACACCGCGTCACCGTGACGGGACGTCAGCCATTAGTCATAGCTACGCTGGTCGTCGATCACCTTGCCGTCATTTGGCAGGCTGCCGACGGGATACAGTTCCACCCGCCCCCGCAGTTTGAGCACATCGCGCACCGAGGTCTCGATCTGTCCGGCATCCGCGCCATTCGCCGCTTCACAGAGAACGGTCATGCTGTCGGATTCGCCGTCACGACTTACAACCACACGGGCTTTGGATACTTCATCGTGACGCGCGACCAGATCGGCCACCTGTTCGGGGCGCACAAACATTCCCTTGATTTTGGCGGTCTGGTCCGCACGCCCCATCCAGCCCTTGATGCGCATATTGGTCCGCCCGCAAGGGGATTGCCCCGCCAGCACCGCGCTCATGTCTCCGGTTGCAAAACGGATCAGCGGATAATCGAGGTTGAGCGTGGTCACGACGACCTCGCCCACCTCCCCTTCGGCCACAGGGTTGCCAGTGCCCGGCGTGACGATTTCTACGATCACACCCTCATCGACGATCATGCCTTCCATCGCAGGCGTTTCGTACGCGATAGACCCGAGGTCCGCCGTACCGTAGCCCTGCAGACAGGCGATTCCGCGATCCGCATATTCGGCCCGCAGGCTCGGGAACAGCGCTCCCCCCCCGACCACGGCCTTTCTCAAGTGGTTCAGATCCACCCCCATCTCGGCCGCTTTGTCTAGGATCACTTTCAGATAATCCGGTGTGCCGGTATAGGCTGTCACCCCCAGCGCCGCTGCCGCCTGAACCTGCAATTCGGTCTGACCTGTGCCAGCAGGCAAAACGGTTGCGCCAACTGCCGCAGCGCCGTTCTCGAACATCATTCCCGCAGGGGTCAGGTGATAGGAAAAGCAGTTCTGCACCACATCCCCCTTGCCCACACCCGCCGCAAACAAGCCGCGCCCCATACGCCACCAGTCGCTTCCGCGCATTCCAGGTTCATAGATCGGCCCTGGAGACTGGAACACATGGTCAAACCCAGCAACGCCGTGCGCTGCATACCCGCCAAATGGCGGCGTTGATTTCTGCGCTGCTACCAGATCGGATTTACGCAGAACCGGCAGTTTGGCCAGTGCAGCCATATCCACCACCTGTGCCGCATCTACATCGGCCAGCGCTGTGCCATAACCTTTGGCACTGGTCTGCGCCTGTGCAATCTGGCGCGGCAGGGCCTTGGCCAGATCCGAGGCCCGCTGGTCTGCGCTGCGTGTTTCCAACTCGTCGTAAAATGCCATCAGACTGCCCTCTTTCAAACCGCGACCTTCATGTAATCCGGCTTCAATGTTCCTAAAATACTCGATCCCCGTCACGCCGCAGCGCGCCCGATCAACTCAGCCAGCGTTTGCGGCGGCGGTAGCTGCGCACATCGCGGAAGGATTTGCGTCCGTCGTCCGACATGCCGAGATAGAATTCCTTCACATCCGGATTTTCGCGCAATTCGGCGGCAGGTCCGTCCATCACAACGCGCCCGCTTTCCAGAATATAGCCGTAATGGGCGAAGCGCAGAGCGACGTTGGTGTTCTGTTCTGCCAACAGGAAAGATACGCCTTCCTTCTCGTTCAGATCCTTCACGATGCCGAAGATTTCCTCCACCAGTTGCGGTGCCAACCCCATGGATGGTTCGTCCAGCAGAACCGTTTCCGGCTTGGACATCAGCGCGCGGCCGATGGCAACCATCTGCTGCTCGCCGCCCGAAGTGTACCCCGCCTGCGACTTGCGCCGCTCTTTCAGGCGCGGAAAATATGTATAGACCAGTTCCAGATCCTGCGCGAGCTGCGCGCGGGAGATGTTGCGGGTATAGCTGCCGGTCAGAAGGTTTTCCTCAACGGTCAGATGCTCGAAACAATGCCGCCCTTCCATCACCTGAATAACACCGCGCCGCACCAGTTCGGCGGGGGACAGATCGGCGACAGGGTCATCGCGGTAGAGGATCGAGCCTTTGGTCACCTCGCCCCGCTCCGAATGCAGAAGGTTGGAAATCGCCTTGAGAGTCGTGGTCTTACCCGCGCCATTCCCGCCAAGCAGCGCTGTAATCCCGCCTTTGGGCACAGAGAGGCTCACCCCCTTCAGGACAAGGATGACGTGATTGTAGATCACTTCGATGTTGTTGACCTCTAACAGGGTCTCGGTTTTGCCAGCGTCCAGCATCGTTCACTTCCAAGCTTTTGCATTTGGGTCCACCGGGCGGGACACTCCGCCCGGTGATTGTTTTCCGTCCGGCCTTAGTTGCAGCGGGACTCGATGTTGTTTTCCTTGGCGTAAGCTTCGGAATCTTCCTTGATCAGCGCATCAATCACTTCGCTGTCTGTCGGTTTGAAGTCCGAAATCAGCGACCATGTTTTCGCTGTCGCATCCCATTGCGCAACACCTACAAGGCCGTCACCGCCGTGGTTTTCACAGGTCACTTTGAACTCGGGGCCGAAACCGCCCAATCCAAGGCTTTCCATCCGCGCTTCGGTGATTTCCAGACCTTCCATCGCATCGCGCAGATCGCCCGCTGTGATGTCGGATTTGCCAGTGGCCGCCTGCGCATCCTTGATCGCCTCTACAGCCAGCATCGCTGCATAAAGACCACGGTTGTACAGAACCGAACCAACTGTATCGCCGGAACCCGCAGCCTTACCTGCATCAACAACATATTTTTTGATGTCATCATAAACAGGGAAGTCGCTGCCAACACCGTGGAATGTCACAGCCTTGTAGCCGTCTGCAGCCGCACCGGCTGGCAGAACGTCATGATCCGCACCGGACCACCAGATGCCGATGAAGTTTTCCATCGGGAACCGCACGTTGGCCGCTTCCTGAACCGCAACCTGGTTCATCACGCCCCAACCCCACATCAGAACATAGTCGGGCTTCTCGCGGCGGATCTGCAGCCACTGGGATTTCTGCTCCTGACCGGGGTGGTCGACAGGCAGAAGGGTCAGTTTGAAGCCGTGCTTCTTGCCCAGTTCTTCCAGTGTGCGGATCGGCTCCTTGCCGAAAGCAGAGTTGTGATAGACCAGCGCGATGGTTTTGCCGCTGATGTCATTGTTGTTGGTTTCCAGCAGGTAGTTCACCATACCGGACGCACCATCCCAGTAGTTCGCAGGATAGTTGAACACGTGGCTGAACACATCGCCGTTCTTGGCGGATGTACGACCATAGCCAAGCGTGTGGACCGGAATGTTGTCCGCAGTCGCTTTGGGGATCAGCTGATAGGTGATACCAGTAGACAGCGGTTCGTAAACCAGCGCGCCGTCGCCTTTTGTGGCCTCGTAGCATTCCACACCTTTTTCGGTGTTATAGCCGGTTTCACACTCGGTAATCTTGATTTTTTCACCGCCAACGCCGCCATCGCGCTCGTTGATCAGGGTCAGATAATCGGCGTAGCCGTCAGCAAAAGGAATACCACCGGCGGCGTAAGGACCGGTGCGGTAGCTCAGCGACGGGACCACCAGATCCGCCATCACCGGCGCCGCAGTAATAACAGCCGCCACGGCTGCTGCTGCGAGTTTCGTAAACTTCATGTGTTCTATCCTCCCAAGGTTTTGACACAGTAAACACACCCTAAAGGGCGCAATAAATTTGGCCCTAATGCGGGAAAGGCCAAAGTCTCAGTTTCTCTTTGGCCAACCGCCACAGTTGCGCCAGACCATGCGGTTCCAGAATAAGGAACACGATGATCAGCCCGCCCACGATAACAAATTCGAAATGCGCTGCCAGATCCGTGGCCCAGCCAAGCTGGCCGACCATGACGTTTTTCAGCAGCACCGGCATCAGCACCATAAAGGCAGCGCCTGCGAAAGACCCGAAGATGGATCCGAGCCCGCCAATGATGACCATAAACAGGATGATAAAGGATTTACCGATCCCGAAAGCTTCGCCCACTTCCACAGCGCCAAGGTAAAGTACGAAGAACATCGCACCGCTGATCCCGACATAGAAGGAACTGATGGCAAAAGCGGACAGTTTCGCAGTCATCGGGTTTACCCCGATGATCTCGGCGGCGATGTCCATATCGCGGATCGCCATCCATTTGCGCCCCAATGACCCGCGTGTCAGGTTGCGAGCAACCACCGCCAGTACCACCACAAAGACAAGTGCAACAAGATAAACCGCCCAAGCCTGCGTTTCGGCACCCGTCACCGCATAGCCAAAGACCGTCCGCTCCGGCGCGTTGATCTGGCCGGAAGCGGAATAATTGTAGAACCACGGCACCTTATTGAACAGCCAGACCAGAAAGAACTGTGCTGCCAGTGTTGCCACCGCCAGATAGAACCCTTTGATCCGCAGGCTTGGCAAACCGAACAGAATGCCGACCGCCGCCGTCACAAAGCCCGACAGCAGGATAACCGAGAAAATATCCATCCCCGGAAAAGAGGTCATGAACTTGTAGCAGGCATAGGCCCCTACTGCCATGAACCCGCCGCTGCCAAGGCTCACCTGTCCGCAATAGCCGGTCAGGATGTTCAGCCCGATGGCCGCAACCGAATAGATCAGGAAGGGCAACACCACTGCATTCAGCCAGTAGTCGTTGATGATGAAGGGCACCACCAGAAAGGCAAAGGCCAAAACAGCCCAATAGCGGTAGCGGTCGAACTTGATCGGGAACGTCTGGCTGTCGTCCGCATACGTCGTCTTGAAATCACCAGCTTCACGATAAAACATCAGCGCTGCCCCTTTTGTATTCTCAGACCACCGGTCTTCTTCTGGTTAAAAATATCCCCGCCGGAGGCTCCGGCATCTGCGAAAAGCGGCATCGTCAAACCCTTTCGATGATCTTGTCGCCGAACAGGCCCTGCGGCCGGAACACGAGGAAGACGAGGGCGAGCATATAGGCGAACCAGTTCTCGGTGGCGCCGCCAAGGAAGGGTGCGCCAATCAGGAATTCGAACATCTTCTCCCCCACACCGATGATCAGGCCACCGACGATTGCTCCGGGAATAGAGGTAAATCCGCCCAGCATCAGCACCGGCAACGCTTTGAGCGCAATCAGCGACAGAGAGAACTGCACACCTGATTTGGAACCCCACATGATCCCCGCGACCAGCGCGATGAAACCTGCGATGGACCAGACAACGACCCAGATGAACCGCAGTGAAATACCCACAGACAAAGCCGCCTGATGGTCATCCGCCACAGCCCGCAGCGCGCGGCCTGTCTTGGTGTATTGGGAAAACAGCACCAGCGAGAGCACCAGAAGTCCGGCAAAAACGGCCGCAACAATATCCAGACTGTCCAGATAGAAGCCGTAGAAATCATCGCCCCCCAGAAAGGCGGTGTTTTCCTCGATCCAGATATTACCGCCCTGCGGGATTCCTACGTCCAGCTTCTTGATCTCGGAGCCCCACATCAGGTCCCCGAAACCTTCCATGAAATAGGCCAGCCCGATGGTTGCCATGAACAGGATAATATCGGGCTGGTTCACAAGATGGCGCAGGATATACCGTTCGACCAATATGGCCAGAACCACCATCACACCCGCTGTCAGGAGGATTGCCAGCAGGGCCGGCAAATGCCAGCCGAAATGATGGACCTGTGTGCCAAAGATCGAATTGATCAAATGGGCAAAAGGCACCTGCCCATCTTGCAAGCCCACAAGGGTAAGCGCCGCGAACAGTGCCATAACCCCTTGGGCGTAATTGAAAATTCCGGACGACTTGAAAATCAGAACAAAGCCGAGCGCCACCAGCGAATAGAGCACGCCCGTCATCAGCCCGTTGAGGAAAACCTCTGTCCCGTAGTAAAAACCGGCGCTCATTGGTTTGTCTCCGCTTTGTCTTCAATTGTCGAGAAATCAGTCATGGGCCACCCCCAGATAGGCATCAATCACGTCCTGATTGTTGCGCACTTCATCAGGCGAGCCGTCGCCGATCTTCTTGCCGTAATCCATCACCACCACACGGTCGGCGATGTCCATCACCACGCCCATATCATGTTCGATCAGCGCGATTGTGGTGCCAAATTCGTCGTTCACATCCAGAATAAAGCGGCTCATGTCCTCTTTTTCCTCGACGTTCATGCCCGCCATCGGTTCGTCCAGCAGCAGCAGCTTGGGCTCGGCGGCCAGCGCGCGGCCCAGTTCAACCCGCTTTTGCAAACCATAGGGCAAACGGCCCACCGGCGTTTTACGGATCGACTGAATTTCCAGAAAGTCGATTACCTTCTCAACCACTTCACGGTTCTCGGTTTCTTCCTTCTCTGCCGGTCCCCACCACATCGCCTGTTTCAGGATGCCGGTTTTCATATGGGTCAAACGTCCGGTCATGATATTGTCGAGCGTGGACATGCCACTGAACAGCGCAATGTTCTGAAATGTCCGCGCGATGCCTTGCTTGGCGATCTGGTGCGGCTTCATCGGACCGCGTTTCTTGCCGTGGAACCAGACCTCGCCCTCTTGCGGGTGATAGAAGCCGTTCATCACGTTCAGCATGGAGGATTTTCCCGCCCCGTTCGGGCCGATAATCGCGCGGATTTCTCCCTCGCGAATATCAAAAGAAATATCTGTAATTGCCTTCACGCCGCCAAAACGCAGGGTGATATTCTTCATTTCCATGACCTGACCGCCAATGGTGCGGCCGTCGGGTGTTTGGTATGTTTCTGCCATAGTCATTCCGCTGCTATCCTTTGCGCAGCCGTCGGGAACACTTTTGCATCCCGCAGTTCCAGCGTTGCCTTGATGGAGCCTTTGCGCCCGTCTTCATATGTCACTTCGGTCTCGGTGGAGACCTTCTCCGACCCGTCGTAAAGCGCGTCGATGATGTCCTTGAACTTCTCTTCGATGATCCGGCGGCGCACTTTCTGGGTGCGGGTCAGCTCTCCGTCATCTGCATCCAGTTGCTTGTGCAGAATACAGAAGCGGTGGACCTGACAGCCCGACAGCATTTCGTCTTCGGCGACGGATTTATTCACTGCCTCAACGTGTTCCTGCACCGTGGCAAGAACCTGCGGATGCCCTGCCAGTTCCTGATAGGAGGAATAGGCGATATTGTTCCGCTCTGCCCAGTTGCCCACCGACGACAGGTCGATGTTGATAAAGGCGCAGCATTTTTCCCGTCCGTTTCCGAACACCACCGCTTCCAGAATATTGGGGTAGAACTTCAGTTTGTTCTCGACATATTTTGGCGCAAACATCTTGCCGTCGGCCATTTTGCCCACATCCTTGGCGCGGTCGATGATCCGCAGGTGACCGCTGTCTTTTTCGATAAAGCCCGCGTCCCCCGTGGCCACCCAGCCCTCGGCGTCTTTGGTATCTGCGGTGCTCTCGGGGTTTTTGTAATACTCCACAAAGGCACCGGGAGAGCGGTAGAACACCTCTCCGGTTTCGGAAATCTTCAGTTCCACGCCCGGTGCAGGCACACCTACTGTATCGGCGCGCACTTCACCGTCCGGCTGCACAGTGACAAAGACCGACGCTTCTGTCTGGCCGTAAAGCTGTTTGAGGTTGATCCCGAGCGAACGGTAAAAATCGAAGATCTCCGGCCCGATGGCTTCACCGGCGGTGTAGCCGACCCGTGTGCGGCTCAGGCCAAGGGTGTTTTTCAGCGGACCATACACCAGAATATTGCCGATCGCGTATTGCAGACGCTCCCCGAAGGTGACCGGTTTACCATCAAGCAGCTTCGGCCCGATCTCCCGCGCTATGTCCATGTATTTTTTGAACATCCGCTGCTTGCCCTTGGACGCATCTTCCATACGGATCATTACATTGGTCAGCAGGCCTTCAAAGTAGCGGGGCGGTGCGAAAAAGTAGGTTGGCCCGATCTCCCGCAGGTCTGCCTGCATGGTGTCCGGGCTTTCCGGACATGCTACGCAAAAACCGGTCCAGTAGCCCTGCCCCACGGTAAAGATGAAATCCCCGACCCATGCCATCGGCAGATAAGCCAGCACACGATCATCCACGTTCAGCTTGTCAAACTCCGAAGCAGCCTGACCGGATTTCACGATGTTGCGGTTGGACAGAACCACTCCTTTGGGGCGTCCGGTTGTCCCCGACGTGTAAAGCATAACGCAAGTTGTATCGAAGTTCTGTGTCGCCAGACGGGAGTCCAGCTCTCCTTGCAGACCGCTCGCACGGCCTTTGGCCTGTACTTCCTTGTAGTCGTGCAATTTGCTACGGTCGTATTTGCGCATTCCGCGCGGATCAAGGTATATGACTTGCTCCAGCATGTTCAGGCCGTCCTGAACTTCCAGTACCTTGTCTACCTGCTCCTGATCTTCCGCGATCACAAAGCGGGCGGAACAGTGGTCCAGCACGTAGGCCATCTCTTCGGCCACAGCATCGCGGTACAGCGGCACTGGCACAGCGCCACAGGACTGGATGGCAACCATGGCCCAATAGAAATAGGGACGGTTGCGCCCGATAATGGCGACGTGATCGCCCTCGGCCAGCCCCATATCCAGCAGGCCCAGCGCCAGTGCGTTGATTTCTTCGGCCACTTGGCTCCACGTCCAGCTTTGCCAGATGCCGAATTCTTTTTCGCGGTAGGCCGGCTTGTCGCCGTAGACAGACGCATTTCGCGCCAGAAGGCGCGGAATCGTGTTGAGCTCACCTGTCGGTGTCGGTCCAGATGTCACAGAATGTCCTCCCAGTTGCCCGTTCCACGGTTTCCCAAACGTGAAGAGCTTGTGCACAGGGTCCATGATTCCCCGTACATCATCATTGATTGCTCTATGCTTGCGGTCAAAATTATTCTCAAATTTTACGGAATTGTATCAAATTGTAACAAGCGCATTCTTCGCTGGATTTCAGCGCGAATGCTCTGTTAGCGATAGTTATGACGGATCAAACAACCACACAGATGATGCGCTCGGGCCTGAACCTGATCGGACAGGCCCTGACGATTTATGATGCGGATCTCAGGCTGGCCGTGTCAAACCGCCGCTTTCAGGAGATGTTCGGCCTGCCCGACCATCTGGTAGAGACCGGCGCCCGTTTTCGCGAAACCATCGAATATCTCGCGTCCCGCGGAGAGTATGGCCGCGTCGATGACGTGGAGCGTTTCGTTCAGTCGCGGGTGGATCAGGCGCGGGATTTCGAACCCCATTATATGGAACGCCAGCGCGCTAACGGGGACTGGATCTCGGTAGAGGGCAGCCCGTTGCGCACTGGCGGCTGGGTAACCGTTTACACGGATATTACCCAGATTAAACGGCAAGAGGCGATGTTGCGCTCCGAAGGGGAAAAGCTCTCGGCCGATCTGATCACCCGTTCCGAAGAACTGACCGAGACCAACCGCAGGCTTGCCGCCACCAACAGCGCACTGGAAGAAGCCAAGCGCGATCTGATCGACGCAGAGGCCCGCGCCCGTGTCACAGCAGAAATGACCCCTGCCCACATAGCCCACGTGGATCGCAACAAGATTTACACTTATTCCAACCGCAAACTGTTTGAAGTCATCGGCGCGTCACCCCGAGATATTATCGGGCTCAGCACGCAGGAAGCTCTTGGCCCCGATGCCCACCGCCTGATCGACCCGATGTTCGACAAGGCTCTGGCCGGCGAGGCCAGTGTTGGCGAGTTTGACCTGCACGAAGGCACCCGCCGTGTCCGCGCCGCCTTTACCCCTGACATAGACCCGAGTGGTGAAATCACCGGAGCCTATGTTCTGTCGATGGACATCACTGCCGAGGCACAGGCCCGCGCCGCCCTGCAACAAACCCGCAAGCGGGAACTGGCGGCGCAGCTAACCAGCGGGCTGGCCCATGATTTTGCCAATCTCCTGACCGTAATCCTCGGACTACAAGGTCAACTTGAACGTATGGCGGGCCTGCCCCCTGAAGCCGCCGAAGCCATCGCCACGACGAAGGCTGCGGCCCTTCGGGGCGGGGCATTGCTCGACAAACTTTCCGATGTTTCGGGACGCCGCGCCCTGTCGGTCTCTGCGGTACGTATAGATGCCCTGTTTGATGACATTTCCGCGCTGGCCAAGGCTGCCCTGCCGGAAACCATTACACTGACACTGCAAAACGAAGGCATTGAACGCCCCGTCATGCTGGATCGCGGGTTCATGCAGGACGGGTTGCTCAATCTGGTACTGAACGCGCGGGATGCGATTATTGGCAACGGGCAGCACAGCGGTACAATCTCCATCACCGCCCGCCTGCGCGGCACCACATGGGTGGAATTTCAGGTGCGTGACAGCGGCCCCGGCTTCTCGGAAGAGGGCTTGTCCAGCGCACTTGATCCTTTCTTCACCTCCAAAGCTTCCGAAGGCTCGGGACTGGGTCTGACGATGGTCTACGACTTCGCCCAGCTTTCAGGCGGACGGGTCCGGATCAACAACCGCGCAAGGGGCGGCGCCGAGGTTACGGTGCAACTGCCGCTGCGCTACGGCTCTCTCACCTCCGGTCTGGGTATGGTGCTGCTGGTCGAGGACAAGGACGATCTGCGGGTTCAGACCCGCGAAATGCTGCGGGCGATGGGCCATGTGGTGTTGGAAACGGACAATGCCGAAGAAGCGCTGGTTCTTTCGCAGGTCCCCGGAATCAGCCATGTCCTCTCCGACATCATGCTGGGGGACGGGATGACAGGGCTCGACATGGCCCGTGCGCTACTGGATACAGGGGTAAACGTTCCGGTGATTATGATGACGGGCCTGCCCGCCGATGATCCGGTCCGACAGCAGGCCGAAGCGCAGTTCCCCCTTGTGAACAAACCCTTTGCCGAGGCCCAACTGGCCGAGAAATTTGACGAGGTTCAGGCATGAGTACCCCACAATCCGCCCCGCTGGTCACAATTCTGGACGACGAGCCGCAAATCCGCCTGATGCTGGCCGAAGCCCTTGAAGCCGCCGGATTTCGCACGGCGGGTTTTGGCCGCGCTACGGAATTCGAAGCGGCAATGGCCAGCATGAATCCGGACATCTGCCTTGTAGATCTCGGCCTGCCGGACAAGGACGGGCTGGCGCTGGTGCACCGGCTGGCTACAAATCTGGGTGCTGCGATCATTATCATTTCGGGGCGCAATCAGGTACAGGACAAGATCACGGGGTTGGAACTGGGCGCGGACGATTATATTATCAAGCCTTTCGATCCTGCCGAAGTGGTCGCCCGCGCCCGCGCCCTGTTACGCCGTGGCCGCACCACCGCCACAACCAAATCACGTATCGCCCGTTTCGCCGGATGGTCCGCCGATTTCGATCAGTTCCTGCTGCAGTCCGAGCAGGGTGATCCGACCCCGTTCAGCCATGCCGAAGGCGAAGTCCTGCGGCTGTTTCTGGAGGCCCCGAACCGTTTGATCACCCGCGCGCAGATGCAGGAACTTCTGGGTGGAGAGGCCGGAGACAGTTTTGACCGCGCGATGGATGTCCGCGTTTCGCGCCTGCGCACCAAGCTGCGGGACGATCCGAAAAAACCAAAGCTGATCAAAACAATCTACGGCGCCGGTTATATTTTTCTCGGCGATGTGCAGTGGCAATGATCAGCCCCGCATGGCCAATTCTCTGATCCGCGACACCAGTTGTTCCAACAGCGCAGAGTCCGCCAGCACCGGACTGCGCCAGAGGGTCAGGTTCAGTTCAAGAGGCACCTTAACCGGCAGAACCGGAACCAGATCGCCCCGCGCCAGCAATGGCGCTACCAGCGTCTCATGCCCCATCAAAACCCCGCCACCGTTCACCGCCTCGCGCACCGCAACGCTGTAAAGGGAATAGCTCGGCCCCGTGCCGGAGTAGTTCTGCTCCGGAAAAGCCGCCTTCGCCCAGCGCGCCCAGTCGTCTGGCCAGAACTGGTCCGAGATATGGGGCAGTGCCATAAGATCCTCAAAACCGCCCACACCCTGCGCCAGATCGGGCGCGCAAACCGGCAGCAGGTGATCCGGCCCCGCCAGCAGGATAGCCCCCGCATCATCCGCAGCAGCGCCGAAAAAAATACTTAAATCAAAAGGCTCGCGTGACAGGTTTGGTGGTGTTTCCATCGCCGTGACAGAAATCCGCGTTTCAGGCAGCGCGCGGCGCAGGTCGGGCAACCATTCTGCCAGCAGTAATTGCGCGACGCTTGGCAGTGTTGCGATGTTGAGGCTTCGGGGTGCTGCCAGACTGCGCAGCTTCTGGCTCGCCACGCTGATTGCATCAAAGGCGTCGATAAATTCCGGCAGCACCTGCTGGCCCAAAGGCGACAGGCTAACCCCTTGAGCATGGCGCATAAAAAGTGCCCCGCCGCACCAGCCCTCCAGTGTTTTGACATGCTGCGCCACCGCCCCGGCGGAAACGTTCAGCTCTGCAGCCGCCTGCTTGAAACCGCCAAGGCGCGCAGCAGATTCAAACGCCCGCATCGCGTTAAGCGAAGGCAGCGAGGGACGGGGAGGATTGACAGCCATAACGTAGACCTATTTTTTCTAGGCCTAGTCCATAGCAATTCTGATTTGCAAAGAAAAGCAGCGACTTCCATTCTGGCACAAACTCAAGACAGGATAGCGTAATGACCGCATTGACCAACAGGCACTGGGTGCCCGCCCACTCCGAAAAGCTGGTACAAAAGATTGCTGCCGGAACCGCCAAAGCCGCATCGGGTGATATTGCCACACAGCTCGAAACGCTGGCGCAAAACAATCGCACCATCCACGAGCAGGAATGTTTCAACCTCAATCCCGCAACCAATGTAATCAATCCCCGCGCAGCCGCCCTGTTAAGCAGCGGGATCGGCGAACGGCCTTCGCTCGGCTATCCGGGCGACAAGTACGAAATGGGGCTTGAAGCGATTGAGGAGATCGAGGTGATCTGCGCCGAACTCGCCGCCGAGATATTCCGCGCGAGCTTCGCTGAAATCCGCGTACCATCGGGGGCTATTGCCAACCTTTACGCTTTCATGGCCACCTGTAAACCCGGCGACACGATCATCGCCCCGCCCGCCAGCATTGGCGGTCACGTCACCCACCACAGCGCGGGCTGCGCAGGCCTCTACGGGCTGAACGTGATCCACGCTCCGGTAGATACAGACGGCTACACTGTGGATTTGGACGGTCTACGCAAGCTGGCGCGGGAGTCCCGCCCCAAGCTTATCACCATCGGCTGCTCGCTCAACCTCTTCCCCCATCCGGTTGCAGAAATCCGCGCCATTGCGGATGAGGTCGGCGCAAAGCTGTTGTTTGATGCGGCCCATCAATGCGGCATCATCGCCGGTCAAGCATGGCCCGATCCGCTGGAACAAGGCGCGCATCTGATGACGATGAGCACCTATAAATCGCTCGGCGGGCCCGCTGGCGGGCTAATTGTCAGTAACGACCCCGACCTTGCCGAACGGCTCGACGCCATCGCCTTCCCCGGTATGACAGCCAACTTTGATGCTTCAAAATCTGCTGCGCTCGCCATGTCACTGCTGGACTGGCGCGACCACGGCAAAGTCTATGCTGCTGAAATGGTAGCTGTGTCTCAGGCGCTGGCAGCCGCCCTGAGCGACCGCGACGTTCCGGTATTCCAAGCAGCAAAAGGCGCGACCCTTTCCCATCAGTTCGCTATAGAAGCCGCAGGCTTTGGCGGCGGCCAGACCGCAGCAAAAAAACTGCGCAAGGCCGGCTTCCTGACCTGTGGCATCGGACTGCCGATTGCAGAACTGGAAGGAGACCTCAACGGCCTGCGGATCGGCACCCCCGAGATCGTCCGCTGGGGTGTCACGCCGCAGGACACGCCCGAACTGGCCGACCTGCTCGCCCGCGCACTCCGCTCAAACGCACCGGACACACTCGCCGCAGAAACCAAAGCCCTGCGCGCCCGGTTCAACAAACTGCATTATGTGAACGGATAGAGGGGTTACATTGTCTCCCCTTGCCCAAAAGTGTTCTCTCTGTGGAATTTCAGATAATCCGGATGGGAGTGATCCCGTGCGTTGTCTGGCAGTAACAACTTCTGCCCGGGGGTTATCAGCCGTGCTGCAACATCCCCGGGAACTTTATTATGCGATATTAATATGCTAAGATCATCTGCTACAGATATCAGACCGCGATCGAACATCCAGTGTAGCGTACCCGACAGGGCCAATCCGTTCTGCACGACATCCGGCCCGTCATCCGCCACAGCGCGGATGTGCGCTGCCTGAACTTCCGGCCGCCCACCCCCGTTACGTAATTGCAAACCTGAAATGGCGCAGCGGCCCTTATAAGCCGCTTTCACTAAACGCTGGAAAGAAGCGTCCCGCGCAGGACGCGAGGTTAGGATCTTCGACCGGTCTTCCACCGGCTGCAAGCCAAGAAATGGGGCGTGATTTTCAGCAAGCCCAGACATCGGCGATTGCAAATCTACCCGGGGTATCACGTCGGCTCCTTCAAGCTCGGTCAAACCGGCATCCAAAATACTAGCAAACTCCGATGGAGACAGTTTACGCACAGCAGAAACTGAAGCGCCTCCAGACATGGGCGACCCATCGCTCTTACGCAATGATTTTTCATATGCGATACCGTTTGGATCGGCACGGCGCACAACCCGTTCAAATTGCCAGCGCGACCCACGATCAAGCAAAGCGTAGTAATGCCCTTCGTTCTTCGGATCTGGCACAACATCCTTTACCTTTTGGACTGATACGTAACCAAAAGCCCCGCGACGACTCTCATAGAAAATCACCCAATCCCCAATGGTCTGCTGAACCGTCCCGAGATACTGTCTGGGAAAATGGTAGGCTTCACCGGGCTGGTCATCGTAAATTGACTGCGGGTTTTGTATAAAAATTGCATTAACCATATTCGTTACAGAAAACCCAGCTTAAACAAATTCTGCAACATAAAAAACGGGGGCCGCACTACTGCCGCCCCCGTTTCAATGTTCCAAAAATACTCGGCCTGGCCGCGCAGCAGTTTATTCCGCTGCGATGGCGTCTTCCGCTTTTTCCACCCGCACAGCCGAGAATTTGAATTCGGGAATTTTGCCATAAGGATCAAGCGCGGAGTTGGTCAGGATATTCGCCGCTGCTTCCACATAGGCAAAGGGCAGAAACACCATATCCTCGGCCACAGCGCGGTCTGCGCGGGCCATCGTGACAATCGTGCCCCGTTTGGTGGTCAGACGGATCATGCCACCCGGCTCCACCCCCATTTTGCGCAGGGTTTTGGGATGCAGGGAGCAGTTCGCTTCCGGCTCAACCGCATCCAGAACCGATGCACGGCGGGTCATGGAACCGGTGTGCCAGTGTTCCAACTGCCGTCCGGTTGTCAGGATCATCGGATATTCCGCATCCGGCACATCATCGGGCGGAATGATGCTGGCAGGGGTAAATCGCGCGCGACCTTCGGGGCGCGGGAAACCGTCCCCAAAAACAATCGCCTGCCCGGGATCGGTGGGGGAGAGGGACGGATAGGTCACCGCCTCGTTTTCCAGACGTTCCCATGTGATATTGTCGAGCGAGGGCATACCCATTTTCATCTCGGCAAAAATCTCGCGCGGGTGGGTGTAGGTCCAGTCCAGCCCCAGCCGTTGCGCCAGTTCCGTGGTAATCGCCCAATCCTCGCGCGCATCGCCCGGAGGCGGCACAGCGGGCCGTCCCATCTGCACCTGACGGTTGGTGTTGGTCACAGTGCCGGTCTTTTCCGCAAAGGCGCTTGCTGGCAGGATCACATCTGCATAATTCGCGGTTTCTGTCAGGAAAATATCCTGCACCACCAGATGTTCCAGTTTGGCGAGCGCGTCGCGGGCGTGTTCCACATCTGGATCGGACATGGCTGGGTTTTCGCCCAGAATATACATGCCGTGAATGTCACCGGCATGGATCGCATCCATGATCTCTACCACGGTCAGGCCTTTTTCGGCGCCGAAATCCACGTCAGAGTTCCAGATCTCGTTGAAGGCGGAACGCACGCCGTCCTCGCCAACGGGCTGGTAATCCGGCAGGAACATCGGGATCATCCCCGCGTCGGATGCCCCTTGCACGTTGTTCTGCCCGCGCAGCGGATGCAGGCCCGCCCCCGGACGCCCGACCTGCCCTGTCATCAACGCAAGCGAGATCAGGCAGCGGGAATTGTCCGTACCGTGAATGTGCTGGGAAATCCCCATTCCCCAGAAAATCATCCCCGCTTTGGCACCGGCAAACAGCCGCGCCACTTCTTTCAGTTCCTCGGCCTCTACGCCGCAGAGTTCTGCCATCTTCTCTGGCGGAAAATCCTTCAGATGGGCCTTTTGCGCCTCCCAGTTCTCGGTATAGGCGGCGATATACTGTTTATCGTAAAGCTCTTCCTCTACGATGGTGTGCATGATCGCGTTCAGCATGGCCACATCGGTTCCGGGCCGGAATTTCAGCCGGTGGGTCGCATATTTGCCGAGGCCCACACCGCGCGGATCCATGACAATCAGCTTGCCGCCCCGTTTGGTGAATTGTTTGAAATAAGTGGCCGCAACGGGGTGGTTTTCAATCGGGTTGGCCCCGATCACAATCGCCACATCCGCGTTCTCGATCTCGTTGAAGGTGGCCGATACCGCGCCCGAGCCGACGTTTTCCATCAGTGCTGCCACACTCGAGGCATGGCACAGCCGCGTGCAGTGGTCCACGTTGTTGTGACCGAAGCCCTGACGGATCAGTTTCTGGAACAGATAGGCTTCCTCGTTAGAGCATTTTGCCGATCCGAAACCGGCAATGGATTTGCCGCCTTTTTCGTCCCGCAGCTTGGCCAGCCCGCCCGCAGCGGCAGTCATGGCTTCTTCCCATGTGGCCTCGCGGAAGAAATCCAGCACGGAATCGGGATGCACGTTCAACCCTTTCGGCGGCGCATCCTCGCGCCGGATCAGCGGCTTGGTCAGGCGGTGTTCGTGGTGGATATAGTCAAACCCGAAGCGCCCCTTCACGCACAGCCGCCCTTCGTTGGCTGGGCCGTCGATACCATCTACCCAAGCGACTTTTTCATCCTTGATTTTCAGGCTGATCTGGCATCCGACACCGCAGAAGGGGCAGACTGATTTCACTTCGCGGTCATAGTCCTGACTGTCCCCGACCTGCTGCGCATCCAGCGCTGTGGCGGGCATCAGCGCGCCTGTCGGGCAGGCTTGCACGCATTCCCCGCAGGCAACACAGGTGCTACCACCCATCGGGTCGTTCATATCAAAAACGATCTGACTATCGTGACCGCGCCCTGCCATACCGATCACATCGTTTACCTGCACTTCGCGGCAGGCCCGTACACACAGGTTGCACTGGATGCAGGCGTCCAGATTGACCCGCATCGCAACATGGCTGTCATCCAGCAGCGGAATCCGGTCCGGTTCGAGTGCGGGAAAACGGCTCTCGCTGACGTTCTGCAGTTCGGCCATATCCCAGAAATGAGAGGATTTATCGTGGGCTTTCTCGCGCTCCGGCTGGTCTGCCATCAGCATCTCGATCACCATCTTGCGGGCGGAACTGGCCCGCGCGGATTGGGATTTGACCACCATGCCTTCAGCGGGTTTGCGGATGCAAGAGGCCACCAGCGTGCGTTCGCCGTCCACTTCCACCATACAGGCGCGGCAGTTTCCGTCCGAACGATAGCCTTTCTCGCCGGAGTGACACAAATGGGGAATCGTCGTGCCTTCCCGTTTTGCCACCTCCCAGATTGTTTCATCCGGTGCGGCCAGAACCACCTGACCGTCAAGGGTGAACTCGATTGCATCTGCCATGGCAAGGCCTCCCGCGTATTCCTTCAGTTGCTGATGTTAGAGCATACCGGACCGGTTTCGCAAAGCGAAGAACCGACCAATAAGCACCTGTTTACGCGCTACGGCGTCTTGGACCTCCCGACCGCAAGTGCGGTTCCTGCTGGAAGCGACACAGGAAATGCGCCAGAGTTTGCAGCAGAAGCCAGAAATCAAGGAGTGGCATTTCATGGTACATCTCTGGGTCCGCGCAGAACAGCGCCCCGCCGAACAGCGCGTTGGCATCACACCGGAAGGCGTAAGCGCCCTACTGGCCGCAGGCTTCAAAGTCACGGTCGAGGACTCCGCCGCGCGCGCCATTCCGATCAGCGCATACCAAACCACAGGCTGTGATATTGCAGCGGCTGGTGACTGGCAGGAAGCACCCGACGATGTAATCGTTTTCGGACTGAAGGAACTGGATCCGAACGGCCCGAACCTGCGCCACCGGCATATCATGTTCGGCCACGCCTATAAGGGGCAGGCGGACGGGCCGGACCTGCTGCGCCGGTTCAAGAACGGCGGCGGGGCGCTTTACGATCTGGAATACCTGACCGAACCGTCGGGGCGCCGCGTTGCGGCTTTCGGGTATTGGGCCGGTTTTGCAGGCGCTGCGGTCGGGATGAAAGTCTGGGCGGCGCAGCAGGCTGGCCCTATTCCCGGTCCGGAACGTATCGGGGTCTATCCGGGGCGCGATGCCCTGGTGTCAGAATTACAAAGCGAACTGGATCATGCCGTGTCCGGCGGGGCCAGTCAGCCCGATGTGATCGTTATCGGCGCGCTCGGACGGGTGGGCAGCGGCGCATGTGATCTGGCGGCAGCCCTTGGCCTGACGGTTACGAAATGGGATATGGCGGAAACGGCACATGGTGGCCCTTTCCCCGAGATCCTGAACCATACGCTGTTTGTGAATTGCATACTTGCCAGTCCGGGTGTTCCGGTATTCGTTCCTGAAACTACCCCTGACGCGCCTCGCAAGCTGACCGTGATTGCCGATGTCAGTTGCGATCCGAATTCGCCATACAACCCGATCCCGATCTACGAAGAATCCTCCACCTTTGACGCGCCGGTCACACGGGTGACTCAAGGCCCGCCGCCACTGGATGTGACCGCAATCGACAACCTGCCTTCCATGCTTCCAGTAGAAAGCTCGCAAGATTACGCTGCCCAGCTCTTACCGTCGCTTTTGACGCTGAACAGAATGGACAGTGGCGTCTGGGCCCGCGCACGGCAGCTGTTCGACACCCACGTCGCACAGGTCTAGCCCTTGCCGAACAGCCGGTAATATAGCGGCGCAGGCAGAAAGTTTGCGCCGCGAAACAACCATGAAAACACCCTTGGGAAATTGGTCTGGAACCGGCGCGATTGCATGGCGGCAACCACGTGGTCAGCGGCCTGTTCCGGCCCCATTACAAAGGGCATCTCAAAGTCGTTCTTGTCGGTCAGACGGGTCTTGATAAAGCCCGGATTAACCAGTTGCACCTTAACATTCGTTCTGACGGTCTCGGCGTGCAGGTTCTCTGCCAGATGCATTACGGCGGCCTTGCTGGCCCCGTAGCCGATGGCACCGGGAAGGCCGCGAAATCCTGACAGACTGCCGATCAGCACCACATGGCCGCGGTCCTGTGCAATCATCTGTGGCACGACAGCCCCGATCACCCGCGCAGCCCCCGTGAAGTTAATGTCACACATGGCCTCAACCGCTTCACCGTCCCAGTCTGCCGCGCCCATCGGCCAGTACACGCCGGCCAGAAACACCAACCCGTCTATCGGGCCAATTTCACTCGCGACACGACGCACCTCTTCCAGATTGCGCACATCGAGCGGATGAACCGAGGAGGCGGACGGCAGGCTGTCAGACAATTCATTCAGCCGTTCCTTGCTACGGGCGCTCAATACCAGCTCCACGCCCAGTGCTGAAAGTTTTTCTGCCACAGCGCGGCCCAATCCTTCGGAGGCACCAACCAGCCAGTATTTCTGCCCCGCCTGCATCAGACAGGCTCCGGTCGGATGGTTGCAACCAGTTCTGCAACCTTCACCCCGAACTTGCGCATCTGGCTGCGGTTCACCAGTGATCCGTTGTCCAGAAGATAGATCCAATCGGTGACATCAAGCTCGTGGCCACCGGCGCTTTCAGTCAATTTGATACGGTATTGCAACCGAATAGCCGATCCCATCTGCACCCCCTCCCCCGTGCCAATGACATCGGGCGCTGTTGCCTTGAAAGTGCCGTCATTTGCGCTGGTTAAATGCCACTCGCGCCGCTGCTCAGTACCGCTGTCATAGCGAAAATCCTCAACCAGCGTGCCGGTGTTCCCCTGCCAGCTGCCATGCATCCGTGCAGTAAAACGGGAGGACACGCGGCCGAAGGGGCCATATAGCACGCCATCGCACGACATAGGGCCGTTCAGGTGACGGCGGATGTCAAACACGGGTCCGTCTTTCGCATAATCCTGCGGGCGTTGCGCTTGAAAACCGGTGAACCGTTCCTTCAGCCAGCACAAAAGTAAAATCAGGCCAGCACCCAGTATGAACAGGATCAGATCAGGCATGACAACTCTCCTCTATCGGGGTCCAGTACAGGACGGCCAGAGCAATGGATTTCAATACAGACGGGACTGCCGCATAGGTCAGGGTCAACATCCAGAGCACCTGCGGCGGATTCGGCTGGACAGTGGAAAAACCGGAGTGATCCAGCAACGGAAGTACAGTTGCAGCAGCAATCGCAAGGGTCAGCTTGGCACAGAAATTCCACAGACCAAAGGCTTGGCCTCCGGCGCCGTGAACCCGCTCCACCCGTGCGGAAAACAGAGCCGGTAGCAGAGTCATATCCGCGCCCAGCGCCGCGCCGGAGGCCAGACACACCAAAGCAAACGGCCAGACATCCCCTTGCCCCAGTGTGATTGCAAAGCTGAAGGCAACGATCGACAGCCCCATGCCGGCAAGCAGCGTCCAGCGCACCCCGCGCCGTGCTGCAATCCGCGCCCAGAAGGGAACGGAAACGGCCGCAGCGACAAAAAATACAAGAAGAAGCGGTCCGGCCGCGGTTTCATGGCCAAGGCGGTATTCCACAAAGAACAGGAACAGACTGGCGCTAACCGCTGCGGGAGCAGCATTCAACAGGCCCACCAGCAGCAACCGGCGTAGGACGGGATCTGCCAGCAAGGCAGCAATACTGCCGCGTTCCGGCCGCCGTGCCTGGACCTGCCATTCGCTGCGCATCAAGGCAGCACCCGCCGCCGCCGCGATTGAAAAAACAAACGCAAACAAGGCCAACGGGGCGCTAAAACCCGCGTAGAGGAATAGGGTCGGCAGGATGGCTGCAAGACAAATCCCCGCCAGACTGCCGCTTTCACGCCAGCCCGCCAGTCGCAAATGCCCTTCCGGCCCGAGCGTATTACCTTTTGTAATTCCGCGCGCGTAAAACAGAACCGACAGGGCGCTGAAAGCAGTGAAAAGCACCGCCAGACACATGACGAACCAGAGCAGCGGGTCAATCGGTGCGGTCACAGCGAACAAGCCGACCATCGCCAACGCCAGCAACGCAGTCATTCCTCCCGCAAACAGGCCACGCCAAGCCCCCAGATGGTCAACCACCCATCCCAAAACGGGATCCTGTGCGAAATCCAGCACCCGCAGCCCCAAAAGCGCAACACCGATCGCTGACAGGCTAAGGTCATAGCGGTCCACATAGAATTTCGGCGCATGGATATAAAGCGGCAGTCCCGCCGCAGCGAGAACGCTTGCAAAGGCAGTATAGCGGTGCAGACCAAGACGGATGCCACGCTCCATTCAGCTTTGCCCCTTCAATCTGGAGGCCGCCCGCGCATCCCGCGAGGTCGGCGCAAGCCAGATACCAAAAAACCGGTCCCGCAGGCGCGGATAGGCCAGCGTGCAGGTCTTGCGCCCGTTGACGAACAGGCTGGCGCGATCCGGACCATGAGAGACCCCCGTAACCCGCACGCCCGTGTCCACATCCACAAGGCAGTTGCGGAGCCGCTGTTCAAATGCGCCGTGATCAGAAACGCGGCCCCCTTCTACCCTGACGATTTCCTTGATCGTCGTTCGTGCCAGCAGTTCGGCGCTGAACGGATAGGCATAGCGCAGGCTCAGTGCGAAAGGCTCCCGCTGGTCGAATGTCCCTGCAGATGCCGTCCAAAGTTCTGCATCATAGAGTTTCCTCCCCCATAGGCGCGCGCTGGCCATTCCTTTCAGCGACGCAGCACCTAGCGATCGGGCGACCTCCCCCGGTGCAGATTGCGCCACCGCCTGCCCCGTGTTCAGCGAACCAAGAACAACGGCAATCAGAAAGGATGCAACAGCAATGCTTGGAAAGCTCATGACGAAACCTCCTGCTCCGGCGGTTCCGGCCTGTTGCGAAAACCCGCCCCCTTCCACCAGAGCCGCAGTGCCTGCCAATATATCAGGCCTAGCACCCGTAAGGAGCCAAAGGGACGCGCCACCGCCATGCCAAGGATAGAGCGGTTGGAAAGAGGCCGCCGCTTGCCGTGGAAAGTGGCGATCACCCCGCTTTCCTTGCTGCGGAAATCAATCACGATACCGATATGCCGGTCTGTCACATCAAAGCGGAAACTGTATTCACCGCTAACCGGCTGGAATGGCGACACATGAAATATCTTGCGGGCTGTCAGCCGGTCCGTGGGCAGGATCGGCGCCAGATCACTGTGATGGCACAGATAGGAATGACGGTCCCCGTAGGTGTTGTTTACCTCGGCAATTACAACACGCAGGGTATCTTGGGCATCAAACACCAGCCAGAAACTGACCGGATTGAAGACATGACCGAAAATACGCGGCTGGGCCAGCAACAGGATTTTCCCGTTACACCGCGCGTCCATGCCCTGTGCGACAAGTATCCCGCGCACCCATTCAACACCCTGCCCCGCACCGCGCGCGCCGCCGTGATCTATATCGTGGATGGCCGTCAGGTTGGCGCGGTTGCGCGAAAACAGAAACGGTTTGGGGGCATCCCCGGACAGATCCGACAACACATAATCCACACGGTAGCGGAAGGCGTTTTTCACCGCCCCGTGCCGCCCGTGATAGGTGGTTGCGCAGATATGTTCGGGGGTTACGCCCATTGCGGGATCAGTTTCATATGATCGGCTACATCCACTGCGCTGGAATACCCGTCTTCATGAAAGCCGTTGCGCAAATAGGCACCGCAGAACCAAGTATTGTTCAATCCTTGCAACGCCTTAATCCTGCTTTGCGCCGCCAGCGCCGCGCGGTCGAACACCGGATGCATGAAGCTGGTCTCCTCATAGATCAATTCTTCACGGATCGTGCTGGTCGGGTTCAGAGAACTGAGCAGCAGATCGTCATGGGGAATGGATTGCAGGGTGTTCATCCAGTAGGTGATACCCACGGGATCAGAGGTGTTCTGCCGCGCTGTCGTATAGGTCCAACTGGCCCAGCAGGATTTGCGCTTGGGCATGATTGACGGATCCGCGTGCAGCACCGCACGGTTGCGCTGGTAGCCGATCGCGCCCAGTGTAGAGGTTTCTTCCGGCGTGGGATCGGCGAGCATCGCCAGCGCCTGATCCGAATGGCAGGCAAAAACCACACGGTCGAATTGCTCCCATGTGCCACCTTCAAGACGAACCTCTGCGCCGGCACTATTGCGCCGCACTGCCACAACATTGGCACCGGTGCGAATTTCGCAGCCATGCCTGCGCATCGCCAGTTCAAGCCTGCGAACGTATTCAACAGAGCCGCCGTTCACTGTATACCACTGATGCTGGCCATAGATATTCAGCAGGTTGTGGTTCTGGAAAAATCGCGTCAGCGCCTGTGCCGGAAAGGATAACATCTGTTCCAGCGGGGTTGACCAAATCGCGCCCGAAAACGGTAGCAGATAATACTTCTGGAACCACTCGCCCATCCGCAACCGGCGCATCAGCTCTCCCAGTGTCAGATCGGGATCTGCGGCCATATCAACGGCCTTGGCATTGAACCTCAGGATATCCACCAGCATTCCCAGAAACAGGGGATTCACGATATTCCGCTTTTGCGCAAACAGAGCAGCAAGATCGTTCAGGGCGTATTCGATCCGACCATCATCCGCAGACACGCCAAAGCTCATATCGCTTTTGATAACGGGTACATCCAATTCGTCGAACAGGCCGGTCAACCGCGGATAATTCGCATAATTAAACACGATAAATCCTGTATCTACTGGCTGGTCCCCGTTCTTACCCGCTGTCACTGTGCGGGCATGCCCGCCAAGCCGCTTTTCCGTTTCCATCAAGGTCACGTTATTGGTCTTGGACAACAGGTGCGCCGCACCCATTCCGGAAATACCCGCACCTATAACAGCGATCTTGGCCGGAGCAGCGGGGGCAAATTCAAATGGCATTGGAATTCCTTACTTGAGGTGTACAGTCCATACGCCACGCCAATCCGATTGGATCACATTAACCACGCTCTAATTTATTTTTTCTACCATGATCCAACTGTATTTGGCGCGCGTATAGAGTTCATGATAGATGCTGTACCACTGTTGAAAGAAAACGACCTGTCTCGAAAGTATAGTCCAAGGGCTATTTCGGGTAGTTTGTCGAAGCGAAGGTTGAAGATGGGCCCTACTGAGCAGCCGCGCAGTCAAGGTAAAGATTGGAATGCGCAGATATTGCGCGTTCGCAATCACCGTGACGAAGCCGCTTTTGCTGCCCTGTTCAGCCATTTCGCGCCCCGCATCAAAGGGTTCCTGATCAAATCGGGGGCCAGTGGTACGATGGCCGAAGAATGTGCACAGGAGACCATGATCACCCTGTGGCACAAAGCCCATTTGTTTGATCCCTCCCGCGCGTCGGCGGCCACGTGGATTTTTACAATTGCGCGGAACAAGAAAATCGACGCCTTCCGCCGGGCGGCACGGCCCGAACCCGAAGACCTTCCCTGGGGACCGGAACCCGAACCCGAAGCAGCGGATGCGCTGGCGCTCAGTCAGGAAACCGAACATCTGGCAACAGCACTAAATGCCTTGCCCGAAAAACAAAGAGATATTGTGAAACGTGCCTATTACGGCGATTTGACCCATTCGGAACTGGCAGAAGAAACCGGCCTTCCGCTTGGCACGATCAAGTCCCGCATTAGGCTGGCGCTGGATCGCCTGCGCCAGACACTGAACGAGCCTGTGAAATGACTGTAAAACACCTTTTAAACGAACAACTGCTTATGGGATATGCCGCCGGCATCCTCCCCGAAGCGTTTGACCTTGTTGTCGCTTCCCATCTGAGCCTATCAGATGAGAGCCGCGCTATGCTGGGCGGTTACGAGGCCGTAGGCGGCGTGGTGATGGAAGAAACAGAATCTGTCGAGATGGGCGCTCATGCGCTGGAGTCCGTAATGGCGCGGATCAAGTCTGGCAAAGAAATCACCGAGAAACCCGCTGTAAGAGCCACCAGACCCGGTGTCTTGCCCGAACCCTTGCAGGAATATGTGGGCGGCGACGTAGATAAAATCAAATGGCGCCCGCTGGGTGGCGGCGTAAAGCAGGCGATCCTGCCAACTTCTGGCAAGGCGCAGGCCCGCCTTCTGCTGATCCCTGCGGGCGTGGCCGTGCCCGATCACGGGCATCGCGGCACCGAACTGACGCTGGTGCTGCAAGGGTCTTTTTCTGACGAAGTGGATCGTTTTTCCCGTGGCGACATTGAAATCGCGGATGAGGATCTGAACCACCAGCCCGTTGCCGGCCCTGAAGCGGATTGCATCTGCCTTGCTGCCACTGACGCGCCTTTGCGGTTTAACAGCCTGATCCCGCGCCTGCTCCAGCCGATCTTTCGTATTTAAGGACCGGTCGGCGCGCTCGTCGCACGCTTTTCGGCCTGTTTGCGAATTCTGCGCACGCCCAGCCACACCAATAGCACCACCGGCAGCACCAGTCCGGCGCCGAACCATTTTTGCGAAATCCCAAGCTGGTCCGCAATCGGCGCCAGCAGTTTGGCCAGCAGGTTCACCCCGTAGTAGCTGATCGCCACCACCGACAGGCCCTCAACCGTTTCCTGCAACCGCAGTTGCAGGGCCGCGCGGGTGTCCATCTGTTTTAGGATCTGCCGGTTGCGCTCATCCGCATCAACGCTGACCCTTGTGGCCAGCAGGTCCGATGCCCGCGCTGCGCGGCCCGAAATATCCGCCAGCCTGCGGGATGCCGAGCGGCAGGTGCGCATGGCCGGTTCAAACCGGCGCATCATGAATTCGGAAAACAACTGATAGCCCGCCAGCCGCTCTTCGCGCAGGACATTGACCCGTTCATGCACCAAGGCCGAATAGGCTTCGGCTGCGGTAAAGCGAAAGGCCGTATCGGCAGAAAAATTTTCCACCCGACCGGAGATATGCAGCAGGCGATCCAGCTCATCCTTGGAATTTTCATGGGCATCGGTCATTTCCCGCACCACCTGCGCCAGATCGCGGTCCAGATCGGACAGGCGCGAAAACACATCCCGCGCAATCGGCAGGGTCAACATGGCCATCGTCTTGTAGGTCTCGATCTCGATCAACCGCTGGACAATCCGTCCCATACGGTTCGCGCCGGTCTCGCCCACCTGAAACACCGCAAAGCGGATGTGTTCATGGGCGTCGAGCCGGAAATCCCCCACAATCGCTGCATCCCGTTCCAGCACGAAAGACGCCGCGACGGCCTCGGTGTGGAGCCATTCGCTGCCCACTTCGGAAACCCGCGCGATCACCGCCTCTTGCGACACGGCATGTTCAAGACGCACAAGGATGGAGGACAGCAACCGTCCCGGCGCATCGGCCAGCCAGCTATCCGGGAAATAATCGAACAACCCGCCGTCAAAAGGCACTTCGGACACGCCATCGGCAAACAGGGTAAAGGTGCAGAATTCCGAATGCCGTTCCCACTTCAGATGCACCATCCCGAGATCGGCACTATGGTGGGCCGCATCCGGTGCCGGATGGGCCGCGCCGTAACGGTCAAGCAAGGCCAGCAGATGATCCCGATAGGCGTCTGATCCGTTTGTGTCCCGCTCTATCGCGATAGAGGCCGCGCGGCTCGGGGCGCGCAACACGGGAAACGGGCGGGCGTGTAATTCATTGCTCAGCGCAACGCGGTCGGGGTGGTGGGCTATGGCAGAAAGCGGCATGGAAATCCTGACTTCTCAAACGGGTTTTGCCATGAAACCGCGGATTGCCGTTCGTGCAAGACGCAAACTGACGCAGCGTCACTCTCCGGCGTCCGCCAGAGAAGTCAGCGGATCGTCTCGTTCCTGTTCTACCGGATCGAAATCAAAGGCTTCCAGCCGCCGCGCCCGTCCTCCGGCTTTGGTGGCAGAAATCTTGATTTCCTCAATGTCCTTGCTCGCCTGACCGAAGTGCCGGTCCAGATTGCCCACACGGGTTTCAAGCCGTTCTACATCCTTGTGCAACAGGCCCAGTTCCGCGCGGATCGCACCCGCCTGTTCCTTCATCCGCGCGTCTTTCAGCACGGCCCGCATGGTGTTGAGCGTGGCCATACAGGTGGTCGGGGACACGATCCAGACGCGGGCGGCAAAACCCTCGCGCACGACTTCGGGAAAATTTGCGTGCAACTCCGCGTAAACTGCCTCGGAGGGCAAGAACAGCAACGCACCCTCGGCGGTTTCGCCTTCGATGATGTATTTCTCTGCGATGGCTTTGATATGGGCCCGCAGCGCCGTGCGCATGTTCCGCGCCGCCACCTGTGCCGCCGCAGGATTGTCAGCCGCGCGGATCGCTTCATAGGCTTCCAGCGGGAACTTGCTGTCGATCACAATCGGCCCGGGCGGTTTTGGCAGATGGATCAGGCAATCCGCCCGCTTTCCGTTGCTCAGCGTCTGCTGAAAGGAAAACGCATCCGGCGGCATCGCCTTGCGCACGATGTCATTAAGCTGGATTTCCCCGAAGGCACCGCGCGTCTGTTTGTTGGACAGAATATCCTGCAAGGACAGCACGTCACCGGAGAGCTTTTCGATATTGGTCTGGGCCTTATCAATTGTGGCCAGACGCTCTTGCAACTGGGTCAGGGATTTGGTGGTCTTCTCCGAATTGCCCTGTAGCGTGTCCCGCATCTGCCCCTGCAACTCTGCCATTGTCCGGGCCGAGCGCATTGCGTTTTCATGCAGCTTTTCCTGCATTTGCTGGTTCACCTGCGACAACCGCACCTCTACTGTTTGCATGGTCTGCGCTTGGGACTGGGACAGACTATCAAGCCCGCCTTTCAGAACATGCTGGCTCTCGTTCAGAATACGCAGCCCCTCCCCCATAGCCAGCATCTGACTGGCGAGCGGTTCTGTCGCCCGCGCCGCACGCCCCGCAGCACGCATGGCCACAAACAGCAGGATAACAACAAGGAACAGGGCGATGCCGCCAGCCACGAGGGACAGCAGCAGGGGATCACCCGTCAGGCTTTGCAAATCAATCATCGCCGCCCGAAGAGTTTTTCAATGTCGGTAAGTTTCAGCTCCACATAGGTGGGCCGCCCGTGGTTGCACTGGCCCGAATGGGGCGTCGCCTCCATCTCGCGCAGGAGGGCGTTCATCTCTTCCGCCCGCATCATCCGGCCCGAGCGGATTGATCCGTGACAGGCCACACGGCTTAGGATTGCTTCAATCCGGTCCTTCACCGTTTGCGTCTGGTCCAGATCAGCCAGTTCATCCGCAATATCGCGGATCATTGCCTGCGCGTTCACTTCCCCCAATAGGGCGGGTGTTTCGCGCACGCACACTGCATTGCCGCCAAAATCCTCAACCACCAGCCCGAATTGCGCCAGTTCATCAGCTGCGGCCAGCACGCTGGCTTGCGCACCTGCCTCCAGTTCGACGATCTCGGGAATCAGCAGCGCCTGCGCCGCGACACCATTCTGCAACATCTGTTTCTTCAGCCGTTCATAGACCAGCCGTTCATGGGCGGCGTGTTGATCGACAATCACAATCCCGTCCGGTGTCTGGGCAATCACATAGTTCTCATGCACTTGCGCCCGCGCCGCACCAAGCGGTTGATCCGCCGAAACAGGCGTATCGGACACAGGTTCCATCCGTGCGGAATAGGCGGGGGCGGTTTCCGCAAATCCGCCCTGCGCGGGTTCGACCGGCGTATAGCTTTGCGGCGGCGCGTAGCTTTGCGGTGTTGCCTGCGGGATGAAACTGCTGCGCGGTTGCATCTGGTAGACCGGCGCTTCAACGCGGTTTTCAGGGCGAAACGCCCCCAGCGTTGCATCCGCCACGGTGGTTGACGCCCGATGCCCTGCCTCTGCCAGTCCGTGACGCAGGGCGCTGACGATCAGACCTCGGGCCAGACCGGGATCGCGAAAGCGGACTTCGGATTTGGCGGGATGCACGTTCACATCCACCAGTGTGGGATCACACTCCAGAAACAGCGCCAGCGCGGGATGGCGTTCGCGGTGCAGGAAGTCCGAATAGGCGCCACGGATCGCGCCATAAAACACCTTGTCGCGCACAGGGCGTCCGTTCACAAACATATACTGCGCCGTGGCAGAGCCGCGCGAATAGGTCGGCAAGCTGGCAAATCCGGTGATGGCGATGCCTTCCCGTTCCGCATCAATCCGCAGGGCATTAGCGGCAAAATCAGACCCCAGAATTTTCCCCAGCCGCGCGTGCAGCGCATCAAACAGATCGCCGCTCTGGGCTTCGGCCTGAAACACAACGCGGCCTTCGCCCCCGCCGGACACATCGCGCAGGGTGAAGCCAATCATCGGTTCGGCCATCGCCAGCCGCTTGATCACATCTATGATGGCACCGCTTTCCGCGCGGTCGGTGCGCAGGAACTTCAACCGCGCCGGTGTGGCATGGAACAGGTCACGCAATTCGACCACGGTTCCCCGCGACAGGGCCGCCGGACGCACGGCGGACATATCCCCGCCGTGGACAGTGATCTGCGCCGCAGACTCCGCGCCGTCAGCCCGCGATGTGATCGACAACCGCCCCACCGCGCCAAGCGATGGCAGCGCCTCTCCGCGAAAGCCGAAGGTATGGATGTTCAACAGGTCCGATCCGTCGATTTTTGATGTGGCATGACGGGACAGCGCCAGCGGCAACTGGTCTTCGGGAATGCCGTGGCCGTCGTCGCTGACCCGCAGCAAAGTCTTGCCACCATCGGCGTAGGCGATTTCAATCCGGCGGGCGCCCGCATCAATTGCGTTCTCCACCAGCTCTTTCACGGCGCTGGCGGGACGTTCCACCACCTCTCCGGCGGCAATACGGTTAGCGGCGGCGTCATCCAACTGGCGGATGGGACGGCGGATCGGGGCTGTTTCAGCCTGTATTTTGGGGTCTGCTACACTCATACCACTACAAATAGCAGTAATCCCCGCGATTCGCACACGGGGATTTGGTTAATGAGGCGGTTGGTTTGCGGTCCGGCGCACAAGCGCCGAACCGTTTTACTGGGTGCTTTCCACGCCCTCGGGCTGCCCCACCACAACGAAATGCAACGCATCAGGGTTCAGGTTTTCTTTAGCAACGCGGGCAATGTCATCTACCGTTACCGCGTTTACCCTGTCGTTTCGGGTGTTGGCATAATCGATCGGGAAGTAATCAAGCTGGCTGCTGACGAGAATCCGCGCGATCCGGCTGTTACCATCAAAACGCAGCGCGTAACTGCCCGTAAGATACTTCTTCGCCTTCTCAAGCTCTTCCTCGGTGACACCCTCTTGCGCCATCCGCGCCCATTCGGTGCGGATCACATCTATTGCCTCGCCCACTGTGCCATTGGCCGAAGCCACCGACCCGCCGTAATATTGCGTCGCCTCCATCCAGTTCAGGTAAGAATAAACGCCATAGGTCAGGCCGCGCTTTTCACGCACTTCCTCTGTCAGACGAGAGCCAAAACCGCCACCGCCAAGGATATGGTTCATCACATAGACCGGCATGAAATCGGGGTGCTGCATGTTGATGTCAGAATCCTGCGCCCAGATCGCCACCGATTGCGGCGTCGGGAAATCAACCACGGTCACACCGCCGGGGGCCGCAAATTCCACCTTTTCAGGGAGTGGCGCACCGGTGGCAGGCAGATCGCCCAGCAATCTGTCCAGCATCGGGCCAAGTTCTGCGGCTGTTACGTCCCCGACCACGCCAATCACCACATGGTCCTGACTGAGTGCTGCCTTATGGGCCGCAACCAGATCCTCCCGTGTCAGGGCAGACACAGATTCAATCGTCCCGTCAGACGGTCGCCCGTAGGGGTGATCCCCGAAAGCAATCTCGGACATGGTTTTTTCTGCAATCGCCTGCGGGTCTTTCAACGCGCTTTGCAGACCGGAAATCACCTGCCCGCGCACCCGTTCGATGGCAACCGGATTAAAGGCCGGTTCGACAAGCGCTTTGCGCAGCAGGTCGAGTGCTTCATCCGCGTTGGACTTCAGCACCTGCGCACTGATCCGCACGGAATCCCGCCCCGTGTCAAAACCGAAGTTCGCCGCCAACGATTCCGTGGCCCGACGATAAGCCGCCGCGTCCATATCGCCAGTGCCTTCTTCCAACAGCCCGACCATCAGGTTCGTTGCCCCCAGATTATCCGGCGTATCCAGCGATGTTCCCCCACGAAAGGCGATTTGCAACGCAATAAAGGGGATCGAGGGTTCATTTACCAGCCATGCCTTGATCCCGCCTGCGCTGGTGACTTCTTCGATCTTGATCTGCGCAGCAGCAGGCAGCGCGATCATGACCATACAAATAACGGCAGCTAACTTGCGTATCATTGGGCAGGCTCCTCTGTCGGGGCCAGCATCAGACCCGTTACCGATTTTCGCATATCAAGCACCTTGGCCGCAGCCTCCATTATCTGTTCCGGCGTGACCGATTGCAGGGTTTTCGACCAGCTTTGCACGTCTTCAACTGTCAACCCCGCAGTAATGGCCCGACCATAAGTGCGCGCCACTTCAGACTGGTTGTCCAGCTCGTAAATGTCTTCGGCGGCGATCTGGGTTTTCAAACGCTCCAGATGTTCCAGATCCACGCCGTCTTTCAGAAAGTCTGCCAGAACCGTGTCCATCGCAGCCTCCAATTGCTCCAACGAGACACCGGGACGGGGCATGGCGTAGATGCCAAAGGTCTCGGGGTCATAGGAGGTCGAGTCATACCATGCGTCGGTATAAACAGCGATCTGCTGGTCCAGTTGCAGCTTCTGCCCCAGAACCGAAGAAAGCCCCGAACCGCCTAACAGGTAAGACAGGATCGTCAGCGCTGCCGCTTCCTCCTGATTGCCGGACTGGCGTTTGGGGGCAAGGTAGCTGCGCACCAGATAAGGTTGCGACTGGCGGGGATCACTGAAGCTGAGCCGCACCGCCGCGAGATGTGGCGGTTCCTGCGGCCGCACGCGCGGCGGAATGTTGTCCGAGGGTTCCAACGGGCCAAAATGTTCTTTCGCCAGTGCTTCAACCTCTTCGGGGGTCACATCACCGGCCACCACCAGCGTTGCATTGTTGGGAGCATAGTAAGTCCGGTAGAACGCAATCGCATCCTCCAGATTAAGCTCTTCAATCTCATGCCGCCATCCGATCACCGGGTTCCGGTAGGGATGGTTCATAAAGGTCATGGCGCGACGTTGCTCCATGAACAGGCTTCCCGGATCATTCTCGATACGGGAGTTTCTCTCTTCCAGCACCACGCTACGTTCTGTGGCGACCTCGTCTTCGGTCAGCACCAGATTACGCATCCGGTCTGCCTCAAGCTGCATCATCAGGGGCAGACGGTCTACTGCTACCCGCTGGAAATAACCTGTGTAATCATAAGAGGTAAACGCGTTGTCCACCCCGCCGTTTTCCTTAACGGTCTGGCTGAATTCACCCGGTTTCAGGGTTTTGGTACCCTTGAACATCAGGTGTTCAAGAAAATGCGCCACACCGGTCATCCCAGGAGGCTCGTCAGCGGAGCCAACGTTGTACCAGACCATATTGGTAACGACCGGCGCACGGTGATCTTCAATCACAATGCCTTTCAACCCGTTGTCCAATTCGAAAGTGGAAACTTTGCCTGTCTCGGCCAGTGCTGTAACGGGCGCAATGGCCACTGAGCACACGATAGCTAAAGCCCGAAAAATCATGGGGCCCCCGTTCTGAATGAAAGTTAGGTTAACCTTAGGTATTAAAACGCTGTATTCAACGGCAGAGCCGATGAATATTCGGTAAACATCCTGTGCGTTCAGACTTTAGCGATCACTTTGCGGTGAAACAGTGGGTGTCTTGATGTTACTGCGGCGCAGCAACTCGTTCGTTTGGCGCGCCTTGAGGGTCTGATCCTCGTAGTCTTGCAGGTAAGTGTCCACTTTGAACAACCGTTGCAGGAACAACGGCCCGTTCTCTTCACGGAATTGTGCGTCTTCTTTGGCCAGAACCTCACGGATTTCAGGCGCAGTTCCATTGCGGGTCGCCGCTGCCAGAAGCGGGCCTTCACCGCTCCCCACAACCGTACTGTCCAGACGGGAAGGTTGCCCACCAAGAGCAGCCACTGCGTCATGTTCGGGCAGCAGATCCGTCCGGTTCCGCGCCCCCGGCTGGGGTTCGGGCAGACTGGCAAGATCATCGGGCAATGTCAGCGGTTTGTTGGGAACAATACCGAATTCATCCGGTCCGGCCTCTGTTGCAGAACCGGCAAAGAACCGCCCGATGCCCTTTGACGTGTCACATCCGGCCACGGCTGTCACCAAGGCAAGCGCGCCCACCCATTTCAAACCGGACTTTTTAAAGGCCATCATATCGTCACCCAAGGAATTTTCGTCGTTTTATCGCAGATTTCATCCGCCGTCACGCCCTTCTGTTGAGACGCTCTGAAAACAGTACCAGACCAAAGGCCCCGATGAAAATAGCGATGTCGGCCACATTGAAGGAAAACGGGTTTCTGAAGCCGCAACAGGACATGTTCAGAAAATCCGCCACCGCCCCGTATATGTAGCGGTCCACGGAGTTGCCCAACGCACCGCCAACGATACATCCTATCAGGAAAGCCGCAAACCAGCCGGTAAAGTTGCGCCCCCACCAGAGCACCCAGCCAGAGATCACAACCGAAACTGCAATCAATATCCATCGCATGGCGTCGACCTGCAAGCCGGACATCAAGCCAAAATTGATGCCCTCGTTCCACGCCATGCGGAAATTGATCAGGGGCGGCAGCACATCAATCGCAAGCCTTGTTTTCAGATCCAGCATTTCGACCACAAAGTATTTCGTGATCTGGTCCAGAGCAAAAATTCCAAGGCTCATTGCCAATATGCGCCGCATGTCCTGATCCTTTGCTTAGTGGCGGAAGTGGCGCATGCCGGTAAAGACCATGGCCAGTCCGGCCTCGTCTGCGGCGGCGATCACTTCGTCATCGCGCATGGAGCCACCGGGCTGGATCACAGCCGTCGCGCCCGCTTCGGCTGCGGTCAGCAAGCCATCAGAGAAGGGGAAGAACGCATCCGATGCCACAACCGACCCTTTGGTCAGCGGCGCATCCAGTCCCAATACGTCAGCCATGTCCTGCGACTTGCGCGCGGCAATCCGGGTGCTGTCAACGCGGCTCATCTGGCCGGCGCCAACACCGACAGTCGCCCCGTCCTTCACATAGACAATCGCGTTGGATTTGACGTGTTTGGCGATTTTCCACGCCAACAGCAGATCGGCCATTTCCTGCGCATCCGGTGCGCGTTTGGTTACGACCTTCAGATCGGATTGCGTGATAAACCCGTTGTCGCGGTCCTGAATCAAGTATCCGCCCGACACCTGTTTCCACATCTGACCCGCACTGCGCACATCTGGCAGGCCGCCGGTTGTCAGCAATCGCAGGTTCTTTTTCGCCGCAAAAACCTCTTTGGCTTCATCCGTCACGTCAGGGGCGATAACCACTTCTGTGAAGATCTCCACGATCTGTTTCGCGGTTGCGCCGTCCAGCGTCTGGTTCAGCGCGATAATGCCGCCAAATGCCGAAGTGCGGTCGCAGTCAAACGCCGCCTGATAGGCTTCGGCCAAAGTTGCGCCACGGGCCACGCCGCAGGGGTTGGCATGTTTGATGATGGCACAGGCCGGACCATCTGCGGGATCGAACTCTGCCACCAGTTCAAACGCGGCATCCGTGTCGTTGATATTGTTGTAGGACAGTTCCTTGCCCTGATGCTGCTGTGCTGTGGCCACACCGGGACGGGTACTGCCATCGGTATAGAAGGCAGCAGACTGGTGCGGGTTTTCGCCATAGCGCAGGGTCTGCGCCAGCGTACCGGCAATCGCCTTGCGCCGTGGCGCGTCCTGTTTGATCGCGCCTGCCATCCATGTGGAAACCGCAGCATCATAGGCCGCAGTGCGGGCATAGGCGGTTTGGGCCAGTGTCTGCCGGAAGGCAATGCCGGTTTGCCCGTCGTTGGCGTCAAGTTCTGCCAGCAGGGCGTCATAATCCTCGACGTCGACAACAACCGACACAAAACCGTGGTTCTTGGCCGCTGCGCGGATCATGGCCGGGCCGCCGATGTCGATGTTTTCGATGCAGGTATCGTAATCGCCGCCCGCCGCGACAGTTTGTTCAAACGGGTAAAGGTTCACTACCAGCAGGTCGATCGCGCCAATGCCATGTTCTTCCATCGCCGCTTTGTGATCGGCATTGTCCCGCAACGCCAGCAGGCCGCCATGTACCATCGGGTGCAGGGTTTTGACACGGCCATCCATCATTTCTGGAAATTTGGTTACGTCGGACACATCCTTGACCGGAATACCCGCCTCGCGGATCGCTTTGGCGGTGCCGCCGGTGGACAGCAGTTCCACACCTTTGGCGTCCAGAGCCGTAGCCAGTTCAATCAATCCGGTTTTGTCGGAAACAGACAGCAGCGCGCGGCGCAGGGGTTGCAGGTTTTGTGACATGAGAGCAGATCATTCCTTGTGTCAAAGGCCGCCGCCCTTATGAAATCTTCCCCTGAAACAGGGTTTTCAATCAGGCCGGGCGCGACAGGGTCCAGCGTATGACGCCCTCATACTCAACAACGGCGGAAGTGACCACAACCTCTTTTGTCGCGCGGGGACCTAATCTGCCCTGCTCGAAATAGAGCGTATCGTGAAGCGTCAGTTTCAACCCGCCAGCCCGTAGCAGCCAGACCTCTCCGTTCAGAAGCGTTATCGAGGCAGCGGTATCTCCCATATCAAGGTCAACCCGCGCATCAGGGTGCAGACGGAAGTGGGCTTCGAACGGCAATTCGCGGTTTTGCCCTTTATCCGCCGCTACCGTTTCGAAACGGGATCTGTCCGCTGCGCTCTGGGCGAAGATGCGGTCGTGCCCCTGCACTTCGGCGCCCGAGTGCAGTACCGCAATTTCGCGGCTGTGGGTCAAACCGAATGATGGGACATAGCCGTCATGGCTGCACAAGACCGCCTGTCCATATTGGTTGCTGTCCCGTTCGAGCATGATTTTTCTCGGGGCATCAATAAGTTGCTGCCCATAAATCCGGCGCACGAAACCTGAACCTGCGAAACGCGCAAGCGACGTCCCTGCCACTGTCACAGCACTATGGGCGGCTGTGGCGCGGGCCGCACAGTGCAGATTGGCCGAAAAGCCGCGCGCAGATCCCATGCTGACCAGTACCGGCAGTTTGCCCGAATACATCTCGACCGCGAGGGTGGAGGCATGGGCCCGTTCCGGTGCGCCGATGACCGGCAGTTTCGCCGCATCCATCAGCACAACCGTGCCCCCCGCAGCGAGCCGTGCAAATCCCATCGCGCCCCCATCGCGCGCGGGCGAACCGATCCCCGCATCCGCCAGCGCCTGATCAATGCGGTCGGGATGGCCTGCATCCCCGCCGTGAAACCGTGCCATCGTACCATCGCCGAACCGCAACGCGCGAATCGCAGGAGCCATACGCTGCAAGGCACGGATGATCTCGGGGTTGATATAATCACCATCCGAACTGACGGCCTGATTGACCGAAGACAGCAGGGTAAAGATCTCGACCAGTTCTTCGGGATTGCGGCTGGATATACCGCCGTCCTCTCCGATCTCACGCTGGCATTCCCGTCCCAGCGCACGCAGCGCCGGTTTGAGAACATGGTCCTGCCCCTCCAGCGCCAGCCCGCAATGGACCAACCCTGTCAGCGCCTCAAAGCGGGGCAGGCCCGCGTGGGCGGACTTCCAGCGCTTCATCAGAAAGCGTGACTGGTGGCCAAGGGCAGCGAAATAGGCACGTGACTGGTTCGGTTCGACCTGATGCAGGATCAGTATCGCGTGGTTGATCCAGCGCACCACCCGCCGCCCGGTGACATCGGGTGCCCAGCCGTTGCCGCGCCCCCCGCCGAACCGTTCGATCCATTCAAACAGCCAGAGCTGCGCCTGCTTGCGAGCCTCGGGCGTGTCCACTGCCACCACATCATCGATCCAGTTGAAGCCGTGCAGCGCGGCCGCGGTGTCCGGATCATCCAGCGCCGCCCCCCACAGGATGCCCTTGCCCTGTTCGATCACTTCCCCCTGAACCAGATGGTTGCCTGCAAGAACCTGCAAGCCGCGGGTCGCCAGACCATAAGAACGGGGATCGGGTTGGGATTTGAAGGCCTTGGCAGGGGCAGCAAAACGGGCCATGCGCAGGGCAAGGTAATCCCGCCACCGCAACCACCGGCGGCGACAGGCCGTGCCTATCGCCATCGGATACCAGTGCAGTCGCGCACCCTCTGTCATGTCAGCCCCACGCCCGTATTTTCCACAAGATATAGGGAGTTAGCGACATGCTGTCATCACTGCTTGTGCAAGCGGGCCATATAAAAGCCGTCCATACTGCCCCGTTCCGGCCAGTAATCGGGTCGCACACGGATTGCGCCGGTAGAAACCAGCCACTCCGGATCGAGTCCCAGCGGGGTAACATCAACTGGCATCTCGACCAGATCCGTCTGTTCCAGTGCGCGGGCAATCTGGCGTTCCCCTTCAGCGGGGATCAGGCTACATGTGGCATAGACCATCTGTCCGCCCGGTTTCAGCCAGCCTGCTGCCCGTTGCAGCATGTTCTGTTGCAAATCAAGCAGCGGCTTCAAATCCAGCGAAGGCCGTACATAAGGCAGATCGGGGTGGCGCCGGATGGTACCAGTGGCCGAACAGGGCGCATCCAGCAGGATGGCGTCAAACGGCGCATCCGGTTTCCAGTGCATCGCATTGGCCACCTCCATGCGCGGACGGAACCCCATGCGGCGGGTGTTTTCCATCACGCGGTGCATCCGTTCGGGCGAAAGATCGAGCGCAGTCACATCCGCCCCGGCCGCGCAAAGCTGCATGGTCTTGCCACCGGGTGCCGCACAAAGATCCAGCACCCGTTTACCCGACAAATCACCCATCAGGCGCACCGGCATGGCAGCGGCGGCATCCTGCACCCACCACGCGCCGTCCTCAAACCCGTCGAGCGCGGAAATCTGTCCGGGCTGGTGCAGGCGCAAACTGCCTGTCGGCAACAACTCGGCGCCCAGTTTCTCGGCCCATTCCGCCCCTTTTGCGGGATCGCGCAGGGTCAGATCCACCGGCGGGCGTTCCAGATGGGCCCGCTCCATCGCTTCGGTGGCCTCAGGCCCGAAGGCTTTGACGATCGCGCCGCGCAGGGCTTTGGGCAGTTGCGGAACCGGCATATCCTTTAGCGCGGACACGTCCAGCTCTCCCAGTTTGCGCCCTACCGCGTTTACCATTCCGGCAAGGTGTTTTGTCTTCTGGCTTGCCCGCGCGATTTCCACAGCAGCATTCACAGCGCCGTGGGCAGGTATACCATCCAGTACGATTTCTGCCGCACAAACCCGCAACGCGTTAAGCGCACGCAAAGGGGGCTTGTGATCCATAAACTCTGCCAGTACCGCATCAATTCGGGGCATGTGTCGCAAGGTCAGCGCCGCCAGCGACTGCGCACGCGCCCGATCGGCAGGCACCAGTTTGGCCAGAGGACCATCTTCCCGCTGAACCGAATCGCCCAGCATCTGGTGGTCCATCAGAACCCCGTGTATCAGCGCAACAGCACCAAAACGGGCCGAGGTAGAGGATTTTGCCATCCGGTATCCCTTTGTTGTGTCCCGCCCCTGCCCGCCTTTGGCGGATCGTCGGTGCGGATCGGGTGTTTTTACATTCAATCCGGATCGGATAAAGTGTTAAGACAGCTTTAGACCAGTCATCAGGCAGACACAAATGAGCGACGATCAAAAACAGAAAAAACTGCAAGAAGCCGCGAAACGGGCTTTGGCCGAAGCCGCCGCCCGCAAGGCCGAAGCGGAACCGCTGAACCTGCCGTCCGAACTTGGCGGGCGCGACGGGCCGGAACCCACCCGCTTTGGCGATTGGGAAAAGAAGGGCATCGTGTCGGACTTCTGAACCGTACCCGACACCCTGACTGCGTCTGTTACAGGCCCAGCACGTCCATCATATCATATTCGCCCGGGTTCTTGCCCTGCCCCCAAAGGGCAGCTTTAACCGCGCCCCGTGCAAAAATGCGCCGGTCGGTGGCAAGGTGGCGCAGCACAATGCGTTCCCCGTCAGCGGCAAAGATCACATCGTGCTCCCCGACCACATCGCCTCCGCGAATGGCGCTGAACCCGATGTCGCCCCGCTTTCGTGCGCCCGTAATCCCGTCACGGCCCCGATCCGCCACATCGCCCAGCGCAACGCCGCGCCCTTGTGCAGCCGCCTCGCCCAGCATCAGGGCAGTACCGCTTGGCGCATCGACTTTGTGACGGTGATGGGCCTCCACCACTTCGATGTCAAAATCCGCGTCCAGCGCCTGCGCGACCTTTTTGGTCAGTTGCACCAGCAGATTCACCCCGAGGCTCATATTGCCGGCGCGGATGATCGGCGCATGACGGGCTGCTGCAGACAATTTTTCCAGATGGCTTTCGTCCATGCCTGTGGTGCCAATCACATGGACCGCACGGGCCTGCGCCGCCAGAGCTGCGTGTTCTACGGTGGCATCAGGGCTGGTGAAATCAATCACGGCCTGCGCTTTGGCGAACACCTCAAGTGGATCATCCGACACAACAACCCCCAGATCGGCACCGCCCATACAGGCGCCCAAATCCTTGCCGATCCAAGCGTGACCTGCCCGTTCCGTTACACCGGCAAGTGTCGCCTGATCGCTTTCCAGCACCGTCTGGATCAGCATCTGCCCCATACGTCCCGACGCGCCTACAATGGCAATGGCTGGTTGGTCTGACATGAACTTGCTCCTTTGATTTGCTTGGCTCGGCTTTACCCCGCCTACAGGTAAAGTCAAAGCCCCCGTGACGCAAAGCCATGTTGTATGCCGGGTGAATCTGCCATAAATGGGCTGAAAAAGAGGATACCATGGCCAAACGTACACAAGACTCATCCGCCGGCCCGAGCCAACGCCAGTTGCGTGTCGGGGAACTGATCCGCCGCAGCCTTGCGGAGACCCTGTCCCGTGGCGACATCCACGATCCCGATCTGGCCCATGTTTCTATCACTGTCGGAGAGGTTCGCCCCACACCCGACCTGCGCAAGGCCGTTGTACATGTGCTCCCCCTTGGCGGCGTAAACGCTGATCTGGTAATCGAAGCACTGAACAAAAATACATACGAGCTGCGGCGTTCGATCAACAAGAACCTCGACCTGAAATACTCGCCCGAGCTAAAGTTCGTCTACGACCGCACGTTTGACCAGATGGACGAAACCCGTCGCTTGCTGGAGCAATCCAGCGTAAAGCAGGATCTGGACAAAGACTGATCGCATGAAGCCGTAGCAGGACACGGCAGGACGAAAGGCAAAACGGCATGATTAGAACACTGGCCCTTCTGTTTTTCTGCGCTGTCGGCCTGTCCGGACCCGCACTGGCCCAAACCGGCGCGTCCCCTTGCAAAGATGCCAGCTATCAATCCGCCAGCTTTACGGTCTGTACGGTGGACATGCGGACGGAACAGCTCGACCTGTTTTTGTACGACGACACGGGCAAACCCTATGGCCATTTCGCCAGTCTGGACCGGATGCTGCTGGCCAAGGGAAAGAAGCTGTCCTTTGCGATGAACGCGGGAATGTATCACGAAAACCGCGCGCCGGTGGGCCATTACATCGAAAACGGCACCGAGCTGAAACGGGTGATTCCGAATGCGGGTCCGGGCAACTTCGGACTTTTGCCCAACGGGGTGCTCTGCATCCGTCCGGGTCGTGCCGATGTGTTAGAAACCCTGCGCTATTTGGATGATCAACCCGCCTGCACCCATGCCACACAATCCGGCCCGATGCTGGTGATTGACGGCAAACTCCACCCCCGCTTCCTGCCCGACAGTGACAGCCGCTATGTCCGCAACGGAGTCGGCACCAGCCGTGATGGAAAGACCGCAGCCTTCGTGATTTCCAACGCACCGGTCACGTTTCACGCTTTTGCCAGCTTTTTTCGCGATTATCTGAAGCTGCCACAGGCACTTTACTTTGACGGCAACATTTCCCGCCTGTATGCCCCCAACCTTAACCGTTCGGATTTCGGCTTTACCACGCTGGGTCCGATCATCGGTGTTGTGACAGACAAGTAGCAAGGCAACGACATGGGACGCAAACGCAAGGGCCGCGATATCTCGGGCTGGCTGGTGGTGGACAAACCCGCCGGCATCACCTCCACCGCTGTGGTGAATAAGGTGAAATGGGCGATGAATGCCAATAAAGCAGGCCATGCCGGCACGCTCGATCCGGAAGCAACCGGCGTTCTGGCTGTGGCACTGGGCGAGGCGACCAAGACCGTGCCATACATCACCGACGCGCTGAAAGCCTATACATTTACCGTGCGGCTCGGTCAGGCGACCAACACCGACGACAGCGAGGGCGAGGTTGTCGCCAGCAGCGATGAGCGCCCCACGGACGCAGAGATCAAAGCCGCCCTCGGCGCCTTCATCGGAGAAATCGAACAAATCCCGCCGAAGTTCTCCGCCGTGAAAGTGGACGGACAGCGGGCTTATAAAATGGCCCGTGGCGGCGATGACGATTTTGAACTCGCGCCGCGTCCGCTCTGGGTGGAAGACCTGTCCTTCCTGTCCCGCCCCGATGCGGATCATGTGGAATTGGAACTGGTCTGTGGCAAAGGCGGCTATGTGCGCTCTATTGCCCGTGATCTGGGGGAAAAACTGGGCTGTTACGGCCATGTTCTGACCCTGCGCCGTATCTGGTCCGGCCCGTTTGAAACATCGGACGGGATCAGCCTTGAGACCATCGACGCACTGGCAAAGACACCGGAGCTTGACCAATACCTGCTGCCGCTGGAAACCGGCCTTAGCGACCTGCCTGCACTATCCTGCAGCCCGGAAGACGCCGCCCGCCTGCGCAACGGCAATCCGGGCATGGTGATCACCTCCGATCTCGAATACGGCGAAGAGGCATGGGTGGCCTGCAACGGCGAACCTGTCGCCATTGGCGTCTACAAAGCCGGAGAGCTGCACCCGACACGCGTCTTTGTGCGTCATGACGATTGAACGCCACCACACCAAAGGCGATGCTGAATCAGTTGCGGTCTATTCCGACTGTGAAGCCTTCCGCTACACTCTGACCCGCAAATGGTCTGATGCGGGCGGGCATGTACTGTTTGTGATGCTCAACCCCTCCACTGCGACCGAAGTGCAGAATGATCCCACGGTAGAGCGCTGCGAACGGCGCGCCCGCGCCTTGGGCTTTGGCGGTTTTACCGTCTGCAACATCTTCGCCTTTCGCGCCACGGACCCGCGCGACATGCGGGCGGCCCCCGATCCGGTCGGCCCGGAAAATGATGCCGCGATCCTTGCCGCTGCCAAAACCGCGGACCGTATCGTCTGCGCATGGGGCACCCATGGCGCCCATCTGGGACGCGGCGCGGTGATGGAACAACTGTTGCGGGCGCAGGACAAACCGCTCTACCACCTTGGTCTGTCCAAAGCAGGCCACCCCAAACACCCGCTTTACATCGCTTACACCACACAACCGGAACTTTGGGACTAGGAAGCCACAGGCTTCAATGTTCCCCAAATACTCAAAAGGGGCCCTGCAGGGCCCCAATCAACACTCTCTCTATTTCCTGTCCGCCTTACAAAGCGGCCGAGCACCGCGCGCAGGTGCCGGGGTGTTCATGCGTGCCCACATCCGGCAGGATCTTCCAGCAGCGCTGGCATTTCTCGCCCTCGGCGGTTTCAAACACCACGCCAACCCCTTCGATTTCCGGCATACGGAAGGCTTCGGCAGGGATCGGATCATCCGTCAGCACAACCGCAGAGGTGATGCAGATATCCGCGAAGGGCGTGGATTTCAGCGCTTCCAGCACGTCTGCATCACGCACGTGCACAACCGGAGCCGCCTCCAGCGATGCACCAATCACCTTGTCGCGGCGCTGCACCTCGATCGCACCGGTTACAACACGGCGCACGCGACGGATTTTTTCCCATTTCGCGGCCAGAACCTCGTCCCGCCATTCGCCCGGAGTGTTGGGGAAATCCTGCAGGTGGACAGAGCTTTCATAGCCCGGGAAGCGCTCCAGCCAGACATCTTCCATCGTGAACACCAGCATAGGCGCCAGCCAGGTTGTCAGCCGTTCGAACAGCAGGTTCAGAACCGTGCGGGCCGAACGGCGCTCCAGACTGTCCACCCCGTCACAATACAGAACATCCTTGCGAATGTCGAAATAGACCGAGGACAGATCAACCGTGCAGAACTGGAACAACTGCTGCAGGACGTTCTGGAAGTTATAGGCCGCGTAACCGTTGCGCACCACGTGATCCAGCTCGGCCAGACGATGCAGCACCCAGCGCTCCAGTTCCGGCATATCCGCCGGTTCCACTTTTTCCGCATCGCTGAACCCGTCGAGGTTGCCCAGCAGGAAGCGCATGGTATTGCGCAGGCGGCGATAGCTGTCTGCCACACCTTTCAGGATTTCCGGCCCGATGCGCTGGTCGGCGGTAAAGTCGGTTTGCGCCACCCACAGCCGCAGGATATCCGCGCCGTATTGTTTGACGACGGTTTCCGGCACGATGGTATTGCCGATGGACTTGGACATCTTCATGCCCTTTTCATCGAGCGTGAACCCATGGGTCACAACCGCCTTGTAAGGCGCGCGTCCCTTGGTGCCACAGGCTTGCAACATGGACGAATGGAACCATCCGCGATGCTGGTCGGTGCCTTCAAGATAAACATCTGCAATCCCGTCAGGCGAGCCATCGGCCCGATCCCGCACCACGAAAGAGTGGGTCGAACCGGAGTCGAACCACACGTCCAGGATGTCAAACACCTGTTCCCAATCCTCGTGGGGGTAATCATCCCCGAGGAACCGCGCCTTGGCGCCTTCTTCGTACCAGCAATCCGCACCCTCGGCGCGGAAGGCCTCGGCAATGCGGGCGTTTACGGCATCATCGCGCAGGATATAATCCGCATCTGTCGGCAGAGAGCCCTTGCGGGTAAAACAGGTCAGAGGCACACCCCAAGCCCGTTGCCGCGACAGCACCCAGTCAGGGCGGGATTCGATCATGGAATACAGACGGTTGCGCCCAGTGACAGGGGTCCATTTCACCAGTTGGTCGATGGAATTCAAGGCCCGTTCGCGGATGGTTTCACCGTAGGTGTCGTCCCCCCCGATGGGTTTGTCGATCGCCGCAAACCACTGGGGCGTGTTGCGATAGATCACAGGGGCTTTGGACCGCCACGAATGGGGATAGCTGTGCTTGATCTTGCCACGGGCCAGCAGGCCGCCCACTTCGACCAGTTTGTCGATCACGGCCTTGTTCGCATCGCCCTCTCCGCCTTTGCGGTTCAGGATGTATTTCCCGCCAAAGAACGGCAGATCGGCGCGGAAGGAACCGTCATCCATCACGTTATAGGTGATGACCTGCTCCAGCATGTTGAGATCACGGAACAGTTCATATTCCTCCATCCCGTGCGAAGGCGCACAATGCACAAAACCCGTGCCTTCCGTGTCGGTCACGAAATCAGCCGCACGGAAATCGCGCACGTCATCCCATTCACCGTTGCCCCCTTCAGCGCCAGCCAACGGGTGCAGCAGGCCCAGACCTTCCAGATCGGACGCAGGCACATCGCGCAGACGGGTGTATTGCCCGTCTTCCAGACGCGCCTTGGTCATCACATCAGCAGCCAGATTATCCGCCAGCACAAACCGGTCGCCAACATTGGCCCAGCTTTCATCCGGCGTGCCTGTGACTTCATACAGGCCATAGGAAATGTCTTTACCGTAAACCACAGCCTTGTTGGACGGCATGGTCCAAGGGGTCGTTGTCCAGATCACAACGAAAGCATCCGCCAGATCGCTGTCGCCCTGCACCTTGAACTTCACCCAGACGGTAAAGCTCTCCTTGTCGTGATACTCCACCTCGGCCTCGGCCAGAGCGGTTTTCTCGATGGGCGACCACATCACGGGTTTGGACCCCTGATACAGTGCGCCATTCATCACGAACTTCATGAATTCCTCTGCGATTACCGCTTCGGAACTGTAGTTCATGGTCAGATACGGGTCTTCCCAGTTCCCCTGCACACCAAGGCGTTTGAACTCCTCGCGCTGGATGTCGATCCAGCCCTCGGCAAACTTGCGACATTCCTGACGCAACTCGATGATCGGCACATCATCCTTGTTCTTGCCCTTCTTGCGGTACTGTTCCTCGATCTTCCACTCGATCGGCAGACCGTGGCAATCCCAGCCCGGCACATAGCGGGCGTCCTTGCCCATCATCTGCTGGCTGCGCACGATGAAATCCTTGAGGATCTTGTTCAGCGCGTGGCCGATATGCAGGTGGCCGTTGGCATAGGGCGGACCGTCATGCAGGATGAACGGCGTGCGGTCGCCCGCTTCGGCCCGTTGTTTGTGGTACAGGTCCAGCTTGGCCCATTTCTCCAGCCATTCCGGTTCACGTTTCGGCAGTCCGGCCCGCATCGGAAAATCGGTTTTAGGCAAGCGCAGGGTGTCTTTGTAGTCAGGGGTTTCGGCACACATGAGTTGTGGCTCCGTCTTTATCTTGATGTCATTTTACAAGGGCGGCGCGGGGTTCCATACGCCTTTTCCCGGCGGCTCTTCCAGATCAGAGCGCCGGGCCGGTAATTCGAATGGTAATGCCGAATATACGTTCCATGGGCGCGTTATAGCCCCCAAGTTCCGGCCCGTCCAGCCACACAAACAAAGGGCTTTGCCGCAGCCGAAACAGGGGATGGCGCTACACCTTCCACGGCCCTGCGCGGGAAGGAACGGATCAGTTGCCGAACAGCCCCGTCAGACTGCGCTTGATGATATTGGTCACGCGAGGTTTGGGTTCTACCTGAAACGGCATCGGGCGGCAGACCTCTATGGCTGCAACCCCGACACGGGCGGTCAGCGCACCGTTTATGACACCTTCTCCGAAGCGGCGGGAAACTTTGGACAAAACCCCGCCCCCTGCCACAGAACCGATCAGATCGTCACCGATGGCCACAGCGCCCGTTGCCACAAGATGGGCGGCCACGGCCTTTGTCAGTCTCCAGCTTCCAAGCGTGCCGGACCGTCCGCCATAAATCTGAGCAATCTGGCGAATCATTCGCAGGTTGGCGCTTAGGGCTACAACCACATCCGCAAAGGCCAGCGGCACGACCGCTGTCGCGGTGGCCACCTGCCGCGCCGCAGATTCGATCTGCCTGCGGGCGAGATCATCAAGCGGCCGCAGCAAAAGGCTCTCGCTTTGGGCAAGGGCACTGTCCGCATCCAGTATGTCGTTCCGCTGTTCCGCAAGCCGTGCCAGCCCCCAACGCAATTCGATCCGCCCGCGATAAAGGCTTTCGAGCTTGTCCTGAAAGCTGTGAACCTCTGCCAGTGTACCTTCCTGCACCAGATGCTCTGCCTCGGCCCGCAATCCATCGATCCGGCGCAGCCGTGACAGGGTGGCCAGCTCGCGCCCCGCCATGACAAGAAGGGCTCCGACAACCAGCGCCAGCAGGCCCAGCGCCACGCGGCCCAGCCAGACATTGCGCGACACCAGTGTTTCGACGAAATCCCAGACAAACACACCGATCATAAAGGTCAAAAGCGCACCGAGCGCCCACCAGAATACCCGCGACACGGCCGAGCGGCGACTTGCGGCCAAGCGCAGCCCGACTTCGGCAGCAGGCGTATGACGGGGCTGGTCGAGATCGGGAACCGGCGGCGCACTGGCCGGAGTGTGATCTTGTGCGGGGGCAGCGTCCAGATCAATAACCACTGGCTTTGTAGGTTTGCGGTTCATATCAGTCGATCCCCGATCAAAAATTCGGCAGCGCGGTCCAGCCGGATATGGGGCGGACCATCGCCCGCCTTCAGCGACACCTCGGCGGGAGCAAACCCCATGATGGCGTAATCGTTGTCCAACCAGCGTTCAGCCCCCTGTTCAGCAGGTTTTAACAACACCGCAGGGTCTTCGGGCAGACGCCCCGGATACATCGCTGCCTGTTTGCCGGTCGAGAGCAACTTCCCCCGCACCAGATCCAGCGTTTCCCCGTCATGGCTGCGGGTCTCTTCCACGGTTGCCCGCAAACTGGCCAGCGCCATCGCATCCGTCTGCGCCCCCTGATAGGTCGCCTTGTCCCGCGCACTGCGCACCAGCGCCCCCATGATGGCGGTCAAAGCAGGATGCTGGTGGTGGTGCAAATGATCCGCTTTGGTGGCCGCGAACAGGATACGTTCGACCGATTTGCCACGCAGTGCAGACAGAAAGCCGTTCCGGCCTGTTTTGAAACAGGACAGGATATCGGCCAGCGCATCGCGCAAATCCCCGACAGCCTGCGGCCCCGCATGGATAGCGCCCAGCGCATCCACCAGCACCACTTGCCTGTCGATGCGCGAGAAATGATCCCTGAAAAAAGGCCGCACAACGCCGGATTTATAGGTCTCATAGCGCCGCGCAAACGCCCGCCCGAGCGAGTTTCGCGGGTATTTCCCCGCAGGCAGCGGCGCAAATGTCAGCGCAGGTGAACCCGCCAGATCCCCCGGCATCAGGAATCTCCCCGGCGCACAGGCCGACAGACCGGATTCCCGTGCCGCCTGCAAATAGGCGGTAAAGGCCGCTGCCAGTTTCTGCGCCTGCGGTTCATCGAGTTCCACTTCGGGGTCAACCAGTTCCAGCAACGCCAGCCACTCTGCCGCAAACGGCGCACGCGAAGGCTTTTGCGCAAGAGCAATCGCACCCTGTGACCACTGCTCAAAGCTTTGCTCCATCAGGGGCAGGTCCAACAGCCATTCGCCGGGATAATCCACAATATCGATATGTACGGTCCGCGCCGATTTGATCGCCGACAGAACACCGGCAGGGGCCACCCGCAAGGACAGGCGCAACTGGGAAATCGCCCGCGTGCTTTCAGGCCAGTGCGGGTTCGGGCCGGTCATCGCCGACAAATGTTTTTCATATTCAAAACGGGGCACCAGATCGTCGGGCTGGGGTTGCAGAAACGCCGACTCGATCCGCCCCTGACTGGCCGCCTGCAATGCGGGCATCCGGCCACGATCCAGCAGATTGGCCACAAGAGATGTGATGAAGACGGTTTTTCCGGCACGGGACAGCCCCGTCACCCCCAGCCGGATCACCGGCTCGAACAGGGTTTCACTTACGCCGTCGCTGATCAGTTCCACCTGCCGCGTTACACCGTCAATCAATGTACCAATGCCCAGAATACCGTGTCCTTCCACCCGCTGCTTCGTGTTATGGCCCTGATCCTAAATAAGCACGGATGCCGATCATTCATAGACCTTGGCAAAGTCATTTTCCCAAGGTATCGCAATGCTATGCCACGTTACGCGCTTAAAATCGAATATCACGGCAAGCCCTTCGTCGGCTGGCAGCGTCAGAACGGGTTACGCTCGGTTCAGGGCGCGGTTGAAGATGCCTTGCGCAAATTGCAAAAAGACCATGACGGCATTCAGGGCGCCGGACGCACTGATGCCGGAGTCCACGCCTACGGGCAGGTGGCCCACGTGGATCTGGAGCGGGACTGGGAGGCATTTCGCCTGTCCGAAGCGCTGAACTACCATCTGAAACCCGATCCTGTGGCCATTGTGGATGCCGCCCGTGTGGATGAAGACTTCCACGCGCGCTTTTCCGCGACCGAGCGCAAATACATCTTCCGCCTTGTGTCCCGCCGCGCCCCTGTCACCCATGATGCAGGCAACGTCTGGCAGGTGCGCCACGATCTGGATGCAGGCGCCATGCAGGAAGGCGCAAACCGCCTTCTCGGGCGGCATGATTTCACCACCTTCCGTTCGACCATCTGTCAGGCCAACAGCCCTGTGCGCACGCTGGACGAACTGACCGTGACACAGCACCCCTACCCCGATGGTACCGAATTCCGCTTTTTCGTGCGCGCCCGCAGTTTTTTGCACAATCAGGTGCGCAGCTTTGTGGGTACGCTGGAACGGGTCGGAGCCGGATCATGGACGCCCGACGATGTGTCTGACGCTCTTAACGCCACGGATCGCGCCGCCTGCGGGCCGGTCTGCCCGCCCCACGGGCTCTATCTTGCAGATGTAACTTATCCTCAAAATCCTTTTCAGAAAGACCCCTGACGATGTCCCACCATTGGCAAGCCGCGCTCAAGACTCATTTCAACCTCGCCGCCGATCTAAAACGACTGGATGGCGAATACGATCTGAACTTCACGGCCCGTGCAGATGGGAAAGACTATATCTTCAAGGTAATGCGCGAAGGCTGCCCCGTTGATCTGGTGGATATGCAATGCAAAGCGATCCGCCATCTTTCGACAAAGTTTCCCGACCTGCCCCTGCCCGAACTGGTGCCGACCGTTGACGGTGCGCTCTACACCACTTTACCCGATGAGCACGGTGCGGAACGGTTGGTCTGGCTACAGACCCGCCTGACAGGTACGTGTTATGCGGACCATATGCCCAAACGGCTGGAGATGATCGAACAGTTGGGAACCTACCTCGGGCAGATGGATGCGGGATTGCAGGATTTCACCCACCCGCAACACGCGGTCCCCTTCAAGTGGCACCTGCCCACAGGCGAATGGATTGCGGCCCATACGGATAGTATAACCGATCCCGCCCGTCGCGGTATCATTGAACAGATCCTTCAGCAGTTTGCCGCACTGAAACCGGCACTGGAGGCGCTGCCGGCTCAGGCCATCCATAACGATCTGAACGATTACAACATTTTGGTCACGCGGGAGGGCGACATCTCCGGCCTGATCGACTTTGGCGATATGACGGCCAGCCCCCGCATCTGCGATCTGGCCATAGCGGGCGCCTATGTCGTGCTTGACCACGAAACTCCGGAACGCGCGCTTGCAGCGCTGGTGCGCGGGTATCACAAGGCAACCCCCCTTACCGCCGCAGAGGTCGACCTGCTTCTGCCGCTGCTGCGGATGCGTCTTGCCGTCAGCGTGGTCAATTCCACTATCGAGGCCGCTGAGAACCCCGACGATCCTTATATCACCATCTCTCAGGCGCCAGCTTGGCGCTTTCTTGAACTGGGCGACATTGATGCGGGATTGATGAACGCCCGCCTGCGGGCTGCCTGCGACCTTCCTGTTGTGGAAGGCGCAGATCGTGTACTTGACTATCTGAACAGTAACCGCGGCAGTTTTGCGCCGCTCATGGGCAAACCGCTGGACGATGCGCCCCTTGGCCCGCTTTCCGTTGCCGCCGTTGCCGCCCCGCGCAATCCGTTTGACATGCCTCTGGCAGAGGCCGCTACCTTGGGCGCTGAATATGATACCGGCGATATGTGGATCGGTCTGTGGGGTGAACCCCGCCTGATCTATACCGCACCGGCCTTCCGTCAGGGACCGTGGAAATCCTCCGACCGGCGCACGGTGCATCTCGCTGTCGATGTTTTCGCCCCCGCCGGAACACCGCTCTTCGCCCCGCTGGATGGTGTGGTCGAAGTGATCGAGAACCGCACGAACCATCTGGACTACGGCGGCGTTATCATCCTGCGCCACGAAGCACCGGACGGCACGCCGTTTTTCACCCTCTACGGCCACCTCGCCCCTGACAGCCTATCCTCCCTCAAGACAGGGGACACTGTCGCAAAAGGAACCGCCTTCTGCGCCCTTGGCGATGCCAGCGAAAACGGCGGCTGGGCGCCCCATGTGCATTTCCAGCTTGCCCTGACGACAGACGGCATGGGCCACGACTGGCCCGGTGTGGCCAATCCGGACGAAATGGGACTCTGGGGCGGCGTCTGCCCCAACCCTGCCGCGCTGTTGAACCTGCCGGATGATGCGGTAGCCTATCAACCGATGCCAAAGGCAGAAACGCTCGGCAAGCGGCGCAGACATTTCGGTGAGAACGTCAAGCTCAGCTATTCCGATCCGGCCATGTTCCTGCGCGGCTGGAAACACCACCTGTTTGACGAATGGGGCCGCCCCCATCTGGACGCTTATAACAACGTCCCCCATGTGGGCCACGCCCACCCGCGTATTCAAGCGATCGCGGCGGACCAGCTGATGCGGATGAACTCCAACACCCGCTACCTGCACCCGGCCCAGACCGATTTTGCCGATACGGTGCTGGCAAAAATGCCCGACCCGCTGTCGGTGTGCTTCTTTGTGAATTCAGGGACCGAGGCAAACGAACTCGCCCTGCGTCTTGCAGCAGCCCATTCCGGTGGCAGGGACATCATAACCGCCAATCACGGCTATCATGGCAATACGACAGGGGCGATTGCGATCTCGGCCTATAAATTCAACGCCAAAGGCGGGGTCGGTCAGGCGGACTGGGTGCAACTGGTAGACGTGGCCGATGATTTCGCCGGTCCCTTCCGGCGCGAAGACCCAGACTGCGCCGATAAATACGCCGCCCAGATCGACGGGGCCATCGCAGCCGTCTCAGCTCGCGGCAGCAAGGTGTCTGGCTGGATCAGCGAAGTCTTTCCCTCAGTCGGTGGCCAGATCATCCCGCCCCAAGGTTACCTGCCACAAGTTTACGCCAAAATCCGCGCCGCCGGCGGCGTCTGCATCGCGGATGAGGTGCAAACCGGTCTCGGGCGACTGGGCGAGTACTATTTCGCCTTTGAACAACAGGGCGTCACACCCGATATCGTTGTGCTCGGCAAACCCATCGGCAACGGCCACCCCATCGGCGTTGTTGTGACCACTCCGGAAATCGCCGCCAGCTTTGCCCAAGGACCGGAGTATTTCTCAACCTTCGGCGGCTCGACCCTGTCCTGCCGGATCGGGGCGGAGGTGCTGAAAATCGTGGACGACGAAGGCTTGCAGGACAACGCCCGCCAGCGCGGACAGGAACTGCTCGACGGTCTGCGCAAACTACAGGAAAAACACGCCGTTATCGGGGACATTCGCGGCATGGGCCTGTTTGTGGGCGTTGACCTTGTGACGAACCGCGAAACCCGCGCACCGGCCACAGAAATCGCAGACCGGGTGATCAACCGCATGAAGGAAAACCGCATCCTGATCGGCTCGGAAGGGGCGCATCATAACGTGCTGAAAATCCGCCCTCCCCTGACAATCGAGGCGGATGACATAAAACGCATCCTCCATCAACTGGACAGCATCTTCAGCGAAACCGCCTGCCAGCCCTGAACGAAAAACGGGTGCCAGCATCCTGACACCCGTTTCAATGTTCCGAAAAATACTCCCGCCGGAGGCTCCGGCGGGAACCGAATTACCCGCGGTTCATGCGGTTTTCGATCAGATCTTCCACGACGCTCGGGTCCGCAAGGGTTGAGGTATCGCCAAGCGCGCCGAAATCATCTTCGGCGATCTTGCGCAGAATACGCCTCATGATCTTGCCCGAACGGGTTTTTGGCAGGCCCGGCGCCCATTGGATCAGGTCCGGTTTTGCAATCGGGCCGATTTCCTTGCGCACCCAGTCGGACAGTTCCTTGCGCAACGCCTCGCTCGGCTCCTCGCCCGACATCAGCGTGACATAGGCGTAGATGCCCTGCCCCTTAATGTCATGGGGGTAGCCCACAACGGCGCTTTCTGCGACTTTTTCATGGGCAACCAGCGCGCTTTCCACTTCGGCGGTGCCCATCCGGTGGCCCGAAACGTTGATCACATCGTCCACCCGCCCAGTGATCCAGTAATAGCCGTCCGCATCGCGCCGGCAACCGTCACCGGTGAAATAATACCCTTTGTAATCACTGAAATACGTCGAAACGAAGCGGTCATGATCGCCGTAAACCGTGCGCATTTGTGCAGGCCAACTGTCCTTGATGCACAGCACACCCTCGGCCTCGGTCGTGGTGATTTCCTCGCCTGACTGGGGATCAAGGATTACCGGCTGCACCCCGAAAAACGGCAGCGTACAGGAACCGGGTTTGGTTTCGATCGCGCCGGGCAGCGGGGTCATCAGATGCCCGCCGGTTTCCGTCTGCCACCACGTATCCACAATCGGGCAGCGGTCTTTCCCGACCACCTCGTTATACCAGTTCCACGCCTCGGGGTTGATCGGCTCGCCCACGGTGCCAAGAATCCGCAGGGAGGACAGATCGCATTTTGTGACAAACTCGTCCCCCTGCCCCATCAATGCGCGAATAGCTGTCGGGGCGGTGTAGAATTGCGTGACCTTGTGTTCGTCGCAAACCTGCCAGAAGCGGCTGGCATCGGGATAGGTTGGCACCCCTTCAAACATCAGCGTGGTCGCACCATTGGCCAGCGGCCCGTAAACGATATAGCTGTGTCCCGTGACCCAGCCGACATCTGCCGTACACCAGAAAATATCGCCGTCCTTGTAATCGAACACATATTTGTGGGTCAGCGACGCATAGACCAGATACCCTGCCGAGGAATGCACAACCCCTTTGGGCTGGCCTGTGGAACCGGATGTGTAAAGGATGAACAGCGGGTCTTCGGCATTCACAGGAACCGCAGCACAATCGTCTGAAGCCTGCGCCATCAGGGCCGAATAGGAATGGTCGCGCCCCTCTTTCAGACCCACATCCGCGCCGGTGCGTTCGACCACCAGTGTTTGCACGTCTCCACAGATTTCCAGCGCCGCATCCGCATTCACCTTCAGCGGAGTCGCCTTACCGCCACGCGGTGCCTGATCCGCTGTGACCAACAGCTTTGCGTCGCAGCTTTTGATCCGTGCCGCCAGTGCATCAGGAGAAAACCCGCCGAAAACGATGGAATGTACCGCACCGATCCGCGCACAGGCCAGCATTGCATAGGCGGCTTCAGGGATCATAGGCATGTACAGGACGACTCGGTCGCCTTTTCCCACACCGAGCGTCTTATACACATTGGCAAGCTTGCTGACCTCGCGGTGCAGTTCAGCGTATGTAATATGTTTGGATGCTTCTGTCGGGCTGTCCGGCTCCCAGATAATCGCGACCTGATCGCCCCGCGCCTCCAGATGACGGTCCACACAGTTTTCGCAGACGTTCATCTCCCCGTCTTCGAACCATTTGATCGAGACATCGGGATGGGCAAAGGTGGTGTTTTTGACTTTGGTAAAAGGTTTGGACCACTGAAGCGCATTTCCCTGTTCACGCCAGAATCCTTCAGGATCTGTGACAGAGGCTTCATACATCGCCTTGTACTGATCCGCGTTAACATGCGCATTCCGCGCAATCGCTTCCGGAATCGGGTGTTTTTCCATAGGGCTGTTGTGTGCTGACATAGCTTGCCTCCTCCTAACAAGTCACCGCATTAATGACTGCAGACCCTCTCCTTCTGCAAGTACCTGCGGAAAATTAACCAAAAACTGTCAATCTGTCTGTAATGCAACGGTTTTGAAGAAGAATTTTGTAAAGAAAATGACGGAAAGCGTCACAAAACTGTAAGAAACATGACTTAAGTACCGCCTTACAAACCGCTCCGGTGCGCCCCCGCTGCACCTTTCCTGACCCGACACAAAGGCAATCCAGACTTACAATGCTTGCTTTTTGTTTTGACCAAACGGTAAGGTTTTTGCAGTTGCACCGTCAACACTAGGAGGAAATTCATTATGGAATTGAAACATTTGCTATGGGGATCGGCAACAGCCGTTATGGTTGGCGCCCCTGTTACAGCCCAAACCCAAGTCGAATTCTGGCACGCCTTCACAGGCCGTCTGGGCGAACTGGTGGCTGCACAGGTTGAAACCTTCAACAACAGCCAGTCCGATTATGTGGTCGAAGCAACCCATAAGGGTAATTATTCTGAAACACTGAACGCGGGCATTGCCGCTTTCCGTGCAGGCGAACAGCCCGACATCCTGATGGTGTTCGAAGTTGGTACCGCCACGATGATGGCAGCCAAAGGCGCGATTAAGCCGGTCTATGAAGTCATGGCCGATTCGGGAGCCGATTTCGATTCGGACGCCTATATCGGCGCGGTGAAAGGCTATTACACCACATCCGAGGGTGAAATGCTGTCATTGCCCTTCAACTCTTCCACTCCGGTACTTTGGGTTAACCGTGACGCGCTGTCGGAAGCGGGGATCGACCCTGACACGGATATGTCCACTTGGGAACAGGTGGGCGAGGTGCTTGACCAGTTGAAAGAAGCTGGCAGTGAATGCCCAATGACAACAGCTTGGCAAAGCTGGATCCATCTGGAAAACCTCTCTGCCTATCACGACACACCTTTTGCAACCAAAGCCAACGGGTTTGGCGGTGTAGACACCGAACTGGCGCTGAACGGTGATGTGCAGGTTGCGCATATTCAGGCGATGGGCGACTGGGCCAAGGAAGGCAAATTCATCTATGCGGGCCGTCGCAACGAGGGCGGCGCGAACTTCCGCTCCGGTGACTGTGCGCTCTTCACCGAAAGCTCCGCCGGTTACGCGGGCATCAAGGCCGAAGCCAAATTCGATTTCGAAGTCCGCCCGCTGCCTTACTGGGCCAGCGCGGTTGACGCCCCGCAAAACACCATCATCGGTGGTGCATCCCTTTGGGTGATGGCAGGTCAGTCGGATGAGGAGTACAAAGGTGTTGCCGAATTCCTGAACTTCCTCAGCTCTGCCGAAGTGCAGGCCCAGTGGCATCAGGACACAGGGTATCTGCCAATCACAAGTGCCGCTGCGGATCTTACCCGCGAACAGGGTTTTTATGAAGAAAACCCCGGCACCGATGTCGCGGTTAAGCAGATGACAACCAATGCGCCGACAGAAAATTCCAAAGGTCTGCGCCTTGGGTCCTTCGACCAGATCCGCGGGATCATCGACGAAGAACTGGAAGCCGTCTGGTCCGGTGACAAGGACGCGAAAACCGCCCTTGATAGCGCAAAACAGCGGGGCGACGAACTGCTGCGCCGCTTTGAACAAGCCAACCGCTAAGGCATTGGGCATCCCCGCAGGCGCGGGGGTGCCCCTTTACTGAATGGAAAAACGCGTCACCTTCAAAGGGCTCTGGTTGCCGCTTCTGCTGGTCTTGCCGCAGATCGTCATCACGGCTGTCTTTTTCTTTTATCCCGCAGGTCAGGCTATCTGGCAGTCCCTGTTCATCCCAGATCCTTTCGGTCTGTCGATGAAATATGTTGGGCTTGGCAATTTTGAATATCTGCTGGGCAATCCCTATTACCGCGCCTCTTTTGTGACAACAGCGGTTTTCTCTATCCTTGTGACCGTGGTCTCTATGGGCATCGCGCTTTATCTCGCGGTGCTGGCCGACCGGCTGATTAAAGGCTCCGGCGTCTATCGCACCCTGCTGATCTGGCCCTATGCAGTGGCTCCGGCTGTGGCGGGGGTCTTGTGGCTGTTCATGTTCAACACCCGCGTTGGCGTGGTGTCGTGGTATCTTGGCCTGCTCGGCTATGACTGGAACCATGTCCTGAACGGCGAAGAGGCCATGGGTCTTGTGGTTGTCGCCTCGGCTTGGGGGCGGATCAGCTATAACTTCCTGTTTTTCCTAGCCGGATTGCAAGCGATCCCGAAATCTGTGATCGAAGCCGCCGCCATTGACGGCGCCCGCTTCTGGACCCGTTTCCGCACCATCGTCTTTCCCCTGCTCTCCCCCACCACATTCTTCCTGCTGGTGGTAAACATCGTATACGCCTTCTTTGAGACCTTCGGCGTGATACATACGATCACCAGCGGCGGGCCGCAGCAGTCCACCACTATTCTGGTCTACAAAGTCTACGCGGACGGATTTGTCGGGCAGGATCTCGGTTCTTCTGCAGCGCAATCGGTGATCCTGCTGGTGATCGTCGGCCTGTTGACCATCGTGCAATTTAAATTCATCGAACGACGGGTACATTACTGATGGCGGATCATTCGGGCATGGTAGAAAAGCGCGGCTTTGGCCTGTGGATGACCCATCTGGGGCTGATCATCGGGCTGCTGTTTGTCTTCTTCCCGATCTGGCTGGCACTTGTGGCCTCCACGGTGACACAGGCCGACATCATGGACCCTCCAATGCCCCTGCTGCCCGGCGACCATTTCTTTGAAAACTACCGCAAGGCGCTGGTCTCGGGCATCAACGCGCCTGTGGCGTGGATGATGGTTAATTCCATGATTATGGCCCTTGGCATCGCCTTTGGCAAAATCGTCATCTCGCTGCTGTCCGCCTTTGCCATCGTCTATTTCCGTTTTCCCGGTCGGCGCACATTTTTCTGGCTGATCTTCCTGACCCTGATGCTGCCCGTAGAGGTCCGCATCGTCCCCACCTACGAAGTGGTGGCAGGCTTTGGTATGCTCAACAGCTACTCCGGCCTGATCTTCCCGCTGATCGCATCGGCAACCGCGACCTTCCTGTTCCGCCAGTTCTTCATGACCGTGCCGGACGAACTGGCCGAGGCCGCCCGCGTGGATGGTGCCAGCCCGATGCAGTTCTTCCGCGACATCCTCCTCCCGATGAGCCGCACAAACATCGCGGCCCTGTTCGTGATCCTGTTCATCTACGGCTGGAATCAGTACCTCTGGCCGCTGCTGATCACCACCGATCCGTCCATGAACACCATCGTCATGGGCATCAAACAAATGTTCCCCTCCGGCGATGATTTCGCGGACTGGCCCGTCATCATGGCAACCTCGATCCTTGCGATGATCCCGCCGGTGATTGTCGTCGTCGGAATGCAGCGGCTGTTCATCCGCGGCCTTGTAGATAGCGAGAAATAAGAATGGCGACTGTCAAACTCGATTCCCTGAAGAAGTCTTTCGGCAAAACCGAGGTGATCCACGGTGTAGACATCGACATCAAAGACGGGGAGTTCATCGTCATCGTCGGCCCGTCCGGTTGTGGCAAGTCCACGCTCTTGCGCATGGTGGCAGGGCTGGAAACCGTCACATCCGGCACGGTGCAGATTGATGGCGCAGTGGTTAACGACCGCGAACCGATGGACCGCGACATTGCGATGGTGTTCCAGAACTACGCGCTCTACCCCCATATGAGCGTGTTTGACAATATGGCCTACGGGTTGAAGATCGCAGGTACGCCAAAGGCCGAAATCGCCGAACGTGTGGATACCGCCGCAAAACTGCTGCAGCTGGAATCCTACCTGAAACGCCGCCCGAGAGAGCTTTCGGGCGGGCAACGCCAGCGGGTTGCAATGGGCCGCGCGATCGTGCGTAAACCCTCTGTTTTCCTCTTCGACGAACCCCTGTCCAACCTCGATGCCAAACTGCGGGTGCAAATGCGCCTTGAGATCAAACAGTTGCAACGGCGTCTCGGTGTGACATCACTATACGTGACCCACGATCAGGTCGAAGCCATGACACTCGCGGACCGGATGATCGTTATGAATGCAGGCGTAGCGGACCAGATCGGCGCACCGCTCGAAGTCTACGCAAACCCCGCAACCGAATTTGTCGCAGGTTTCATCGGCTCCCCCCCGACCAATTTCGTAAATGCAGATCTGGCAGGGATTGGGAACCCCGATGCAGTCAAACTCGGCGTGCGGCCCGAACATCTGAATGTAATGCCTTCCGGATCGGGACGCCTTGCCGCAAAAGTGATGTATACCGAAGCCCTTGGCGCTGAAACACTGACCCATCTGGAACTGGCCGATGGCACCATGGTCACCGCACGACAGTCCGCTACAGAAGCCGGTGCAGCGGAAGGCACAGAGGTCGGTCTGGATTGGCAGGATGGCGACGAAATGTTGTTCGACCGGAACGGCAAACGCTGCTGACAGCGGCTATTCTATTCGTTTTGGTGAAACTTTCCGGACGTGGCCCGCGTTAGTCCTGTGAAGGCGGGGTTTTCTGCGTGCCACGCACCGACAGAAACGGAAGGAAGAGCCATGTTCTTTAACGAACCCTATCTGGACGCCCTCACCAAAGGCAGCCTCCTCAGCATTTTCGCATTGTTCTGGATCATTCTGATGGTCAGGGTTGTCGGCCTTCGATCGTTCTCGAAAATGACCAATTTCGATTTTGTCACCACGGTTGCCATGGGCTCGCTGTTGGCGGGTGCGTCCCAGTCCAAAGATTCCGTCGGCTTTCTGCAAAGCCTTGCTGCAATGACCAGCCTTTTCATCGTTCAGTTCGCCGTTTCAAAGCTGCGCCACAACCTGCCGTGGTTTGATAGGGCTGTGCAAAACACACCCGTTTTCCTATTGAAAGACGGGGTCATCCTGCACCAGGCCCTCAAAACCACAAGGGTCACAGAGGATGACCTGATCGCAAAGCTACGCGAAGCCGGCGTAGAGAGCATAAAAGAGGTAAGGGCTGCCGTTCTGGAAACCACGGGCAGTATTTCAGTTCTGGCAGGGGAAAAGGTCGAAGAGGGTCTGTTGAAGGGTGTAACACACCACTAACTCCCCCCCCTTGAACGCAAACGGCCGCCCTTTTTGGGCGGCCGGTTTGTGTTTTTGTGATCGTTTTGAGAGCATTTTGTTTTGTTAATACTTACTAGGTTTGGCAGTGACTTACTCTCCCACGTCTTAAGACGCAGTACCATC
>NZ_PKOJ01000004.1 GCF_002860325.1 Neptunicoccus cionae
GGTGTCCCAGTCATCGTTGCAGCCGATGCCGATATCATATTCGGAACGACGCGTTTCAAAGGCGGTATTCACTACAACGCTGTCAGTGTAGATATCGGCATTGGGTATGACGACACGGCGACCGTCATATGTTTTGATCAGTGTCGCGCGTGTCTCGATCCGCTCCACCGTACCCTCGTGGCCCCCCGAAACAATCTGGTCGCCTATTTCGAACGGCTGGCGCAGAAGAATAAGAATGCCCGCAAGCATGTTCTGCAAAATGTCTTTGAAGGCAAAGCCGATTGCGACAGAGCTGACCCCGAGACCAGCAATCAGGTCCCCCGGTGAAATCGTCGGGGCAACAATGGTGACCGCAAGCATAACTCCAATGATCACAATCGCCCATTTGACAAGTGACCCGCCGACATCTGCAAGGCTCGGGCGGTCTCTTTTGCTGGCGTATCTCCTCACAAGCGAGCTGACGCCTTTGGCTATCAGCCAGAAAATGACCAGCACCACAATCGCCACTGCTATATTGGGCAGCAGTTTGAACAGGCCATCCAGCCATGCATCTATTTTGTCAAATATCAAACCGGGGTTTGTGTCCACTTCATCCATATGCCTATCCTTATTGTTTATGTTAATTGAATTAGGGTCGTGTGGGATATTGGCAAACCCGCTTGTAAATTACGTGGATTGGCGCAGGGAACGCAGGACAGACAGCAAGAGCCATATTGTGGAAAATCAAGCTGGTGTTGTGCTTCCCAAACGGTAGAAGTCATGCGTGGGGAGACGGCAGCCACGAAAGGACGTTCCGATGAACATCGTTGAAGCATCTATCGCAGACCTCCGCCATGGTCTGGAAAGCGGGGAGATAACCTGCGTGGAATTGGTGAGGGCCTGTCTGGAGCGGATCGCGCTGTTGGATAAAAACGGGCCCTGCCTGAACGCGGTGCCTGTTCTGAACCCCGATGCCCTTCGCGAGGCAAAAGCTTCGGATGCGCGGCGCAAGGAAGGCCGCTGTCTCGGCCCGCTTGATGGCATCCCCTATACTGCGAAGAACAGTTACAAGGTGAAAGGTTTGACCGTCGCAGCCGGTTCACCGGCTTTTGAGACGCTGGTTGCAAATGATGATGCTTTTGCAATCGCGCAGTTGCGCGGGGCAGGCGCAATTCTCTTGGGTCTGACCAACATGCCTCCGATGGCGAATGGCGGAATGCAGCGGGGCGTGTACGGGCGGGCTGAATCGCCCTACAATCCTGACTATCTCACGGCGGCGTTTGCTTCTGGCTCGTCTAACGGCTCGGGCACTGCGACCGCTGCAAGCTACGCTGCATTCGGCCTCGCAGAGGAGACGTGGTCAAGTGGCCGTGCGCCTGCTGCAAACAATGGCCTTTGCGCCTATACGCCAAGTCGCGGCGTTATTTCGGTGCGGGGAAACTGGCCACTTGTGCCTACAATGGATGTGGTGGTGCCCCATACCCGCAGTATGACCGACATGCTGGAGCTTCTGGATGTTCTAGTAGCAGATGATCTTGATACGCGCGGCGATTTCTGGCGTTGTCAGCCTTGGGTGTCCTTGCCTTTGGCTTCGGAACACCGGCCTGAATCTTATGCTGCTCTGGCTGGACAATCGCTTCGGGGTAAACGCTTTGGGGTCCCTGCCATGTATATCAATGCAGACCCGCTTGCTGGAACTGCGGCAGACGGGGGGATAGGAGGACCGACCGGACAGAAAATTGACACCAGAGATTCTGTCATCGCTCTTTGGGAATCTGCAAAAAAAGCGCTGGAAGCTGAGGGTGCGGAAGTGATTACTGTCGATTTTCCGGTGGTGACGAACTATGAAGGCGATCGCCCTGGAGTCCCCAAAATTACCACCCGTGATCTTCTTCCGGCGGGGTATCTGAAGCGCGAAATCGTTGATCTGTCAGTTTGGGCATGGGATGATTTCCTCAAAGCCAACGGCGATGAACAAATTCCCGAACTGGCAGTGGTTGACAGGGCGCAGATCTTTCCTGCTCCAACAGGGGCACTGCCGGACCGGTATACAGGTTTTGAGGATGACATCGCCGACTATCCGAACCATGCCAGAACCCATCCGGTGAACAGCTTTCTTGAAATTCCCCTAATTGAAGAAGGTTTGCACGGACTGGAAGCGATCCGGCGGGTGGACCTTGAAGACTGGATGGACGATCTGGCGCTGGATGCCGTGGTCTTTCCTGCGGTGGCGGACGTGGGACCGGCCGACGCCGATGTAAATCCGGACTCGGCAGACAAGGCATGGCAGAACGGTGTCTGGGTGGCCAATGGAAATCTGGTGATCCGCCATCTGGGCATCCCGACGGTCACAGTGCCGATGGGGATGATGTCTGACATACGGATGCCGGCAGGGTTGACCTTTGCGGGCCGGGCCTATTCCGATGCCGCGCTGCTCTCCTATGCAAGCGCCTTTGAAAGCACCGGATCCTATCGCACGCCACCCCCGCTGTAATTCTTCGAATCCGGCGGCGGGCTAACTACTGCTACAGGATACGAATCACGGGTTCGCGAATTGCGGTGCCCGCAGGAAAGCGCTCGCGTGATCGTTTCCTTCCTGTCTGCCTGTAACATTTCTCCTTAACTATCCCGCAGATTTTAAATCGAAATTCTGTTGTTGGCCCATTTGTGTGACATTGTCACAAATATTAAGTGACATTGTCACATAATATGATACACATGTTAATTAGGGAGACAGGGGATTAGCGACGTGGAAGTAGAAACCGAGTATAAGGAATCCGTGGAAGAAACGCAGATTGAGAACCTTTCCGAGGCTCTCAGCTTTCGTATCTCCCGCCTTGCCGCGATAAACGAGCGGAATGGTTCCCTTTATTTTCGAAAGCATCTCGGGCTGAGCCTGTCGGAATGGCGTGTCATTGGTCTGGTCGCGGAATCCGAACCGATGCTGACGAGCACCCTGCGGGAAATCCTTGTGATGGACCACGGTTTGCTCAGCCGCGTCGTGAAGGAGCTGATCGCGCGGGGTTTGCTTTCGAGCGAGCCCTGCGAAGCGGACAAGCGGCAAACCGAATTATGTCTGACGCCGGAAGGCCACAGCCTTCATGAACAGTGCATTTCCTTCACGATCCAGCGCAACGCGGTGATGGCCTCTGTGTTGTCCACAAAAGAGCAGGCCGAGCTTCACCGCCTTCTGGAACTGATGATCACACATAACGCCGCATTGCTAAAAGCCAAACAGGAACCGAGATCATGATTGATACGCCGCTGCCCCCAAGAAACCCCCTACAGGTGCTCGGACGGGCGCTGGCGGTGGCGTTTTCTCTGCTCATTATTGCGATCATTGCCTTTTTTGTCGTCGACGAAGCGAACGCCCGTTTTGGTGTTATGGCGATCAGCCTGGCGATTGTGGCACTGACGTCTGACAAGGGGCGAATGGGCCGCTTGGGTTGGGCGATAGACTTGGGGCTCATTCTCGCGTTCTGTTATTCGGCTGTCTGGTTCTTCCGCGTGAAGGCAGAGCTGTACACAGGCTTTTTCACAGCGACCCCTGAAAACATTGTGGCCGGGCTGGCCGGTATGCTGGCAATCGTCGTTCTGTCGATCCGCTGTTGGGGTGTATCCCTTTCGATCATGGCCGTTGCCTTTGTCCTTTTCGGGTTTGCCGGTCCACACCTTCCCGGAATTCTGGAACATTTCGGAATGGATATGGGCAGTTTTATGCAGATCAGCTGGTATTCTTTTGACGGTGTTTTCGGTCGTGTAACGGGGCTGGTTGCGGATAACGTCCTTATCTTCCTGATCTTTGGTGCGGTGCTGGAGCGGACCGGAGCAGGGGCGAGCCTGATCCATCTGTCAACCGCTCTGACGGCCCGTGTGCGTGGCGGGGCGGCCCATGCCGCTATCGTTGCCTCTGCTGTTTTTGGTATGATGAGCGGGAGCGTCGCTGCCAACATTGCCGGAACCGGCGTCTTCACCATCCCGATGATCAAACGTCAGGGCTTTTCCGGTAACTTCGCCGGTGCGGTTGAAACGGCCGCTTCGTCGGGGGGGCAATTAACGCCGCCCATCATGGCAGCGGCCGTTTTCGTGATGGCCGATCTTGTGGGTATGCCGTTTGTGATGGTCATGGCTGCGGCTGCAATTCCTGCGCTGTTTAAATACATCGGACTTTTTGCTCAGGTGTATGCAGAAGCGATCCGGTTGGACATCAAGAACCTGCCGGAAGACCAAATTCCGGCCATTACCGCGCGGGACTGGCTGAACTCTGCTTTGGTCTTTGTGCCAATCGGTGCTTTGATGGTGGCGTTCCTTTCCGGAAAAAGTCCGGCAATGGCCGGTCTTTACGGCCTGCTAACTGCGATTGTCATGGGGCTTATCCTGAACCCTGATTTCCGCCGTGAACCCAAGCGCGTTGTTCACGCGCTGGCCGATGGTGGTGTCAGCGCTGCGCAAATCATACTGGCCGTTGGGGTTATCGGGATTGTGCTGGCCGTGGTGAATGAAACCGGTGTTGCGATCCGTTTTGCAACGTCTATCGCTGCCGCCGGCGAAAGCAGCCTGATACTTGCTTTGATACTGGCAATGTTCGGGGCGCTGATCCTTGGTATGGGGCTGCCAACCCTTCCGGCCTATCTGATTATCGCGATTATGATTGCTCCGGCCATTATCAAAGCAGGTGTCGAGCCGATTGCAGCACATATGTTCGTGCTCTACTTCGCAGTCTACTCCTCCATCGTTCCCCCGATTGCCTATGGCTGTTACGTTGCTGCTCCGATTGCGGACGGCAATCCGCTGGCTACATCATTCGTAGCATTGCGCATTTCGGTGATCGGGCTGGTTGTGCCTTATGTTTTTGTCTACTCGCCCTCGCTTCTGCTGGTTGCGGACGGGTTCACCTGGGTCGAGTTCGCCTGCACCATTGTCCGGTTGCTGGCCGCAGTCTGGATGTTGGCAAGCGCCTTTGGCGGAGCGGATCCCCGTTTGGGCCGGCTCGGGACGGGGCAGCGGGCCGTCCGGCTGGCCGTGGGTGCCGCCGCTTTGATGCCTCTGGCGTATTTCTGGATACCAGCCGTCGCGGCGACCCTTGCTGTAGGGCTGTTTTCCAAAACCTCACCCAAAACAAGCTTAATAAATACCACACAACAGGAGAAAATTTGAATGCTTAACCTTATCACAAAAGCCAAGCAAATAGCGCTGGTCAGTGTGCTGGCCGTCAGCTTGCCCTCGACCGCAGCATTGGCTGAACTCTACAAGGTGGCTTCCACCGCGCCGGGCATGTCCCCTTTCGTGGTGAATACCGCAATCGCCAAAGTCGTTAACAAGCATCTGGACGACGTAGAGTTTCAGGTCCGCGCGACTGGCGCGGCGACCAAACACATGGTTGATGCAGGCAAGGGGAAGGTGGATTTCCTCTTCGGTTCTGCGACAATCAACTGGTTGATGGCAGAGAACGTTGGTCCATTTAAAAATATGAAGGATGCGCCGGAACTGGAAAAAAACATCGGTATGGTGTTCTCTTACCAGATCGGGCCGTACCACTACGTGACCCGCGCGGATTCCGGTATTGAAACGATGGCAGACCTAAAGGGACACACTGTATTTGCAGGGCCTCCGGGTGGCGCGGCAAAAGGCGTTGTGCTGCGTGCAATCAAGGAAACGACCGGTCTGACCGAAGAAGACATGAACGTTCCGACCTATGGCTATGATGCGGCAATTCAGGCCTTTCAGGATGACAAGATTGATGTAATCGTCCTGCCGACAAACATGCCAAGCCCGTCTATCCAGCAATTTGCCCTGACCAAGAAAATTCGCATTCTGGATGTCGATATAGACAAGCTGACGATTAACGCGAAAGTTGGCGGTACGGCGAACACAATTCCCGGGGATGTCTACGGCAGCAATCAGGTCGGCGGCGATGCACGAACCCACGGCGCGATTGTGAATTTCTCAGCGGGAATGCACGTGGATGAAGAAATTGTTTACCAGGTAACTAAGGCAATCTGGGAAAACCTTGGGGAAATCCACGAAACGGCCGTCTGGATGCCCTCCACGATCCGCAAGGAAACCGGTTTGTCACAGATTGCAAGCCGTCTGCATCCCGGAGCAGAGCGGTACTACCGTGAGATGGGTTGGGACATTCCCGAACCCGTAACTTTCGGTAAGACCAACTGATCCCGTTATACGGGCCATGAAGTGATCCCCGTTGCATCATGGCCCGTAGCGCTCCTGACACGACACCGCAGGAAAAATTTCATCAAAGGTTTTGCGGGCTGATAAAGTCCGCGAGCCGAATTCAAACGCCTGAGAGTACGATGACTGATAAACCACGCACAGAATTTACCGGCTCCGAGCTGTCCCGTTTGCAGGCTTATGAGGTGGTCGAACTTCTTAGACGTAAAGAGGTTTCAACAACCGAGTTATTGGACGTGAGTTTTGCGCGGATCGAAGCGGTCAGCCCGTCGATCAACGCCACACCGACTGTGTGCCCTGATAGGGCGCGCCTTGCTTCAGAAAACATTGATGTTTCAGACAACGACCATCCCGGTAATCTTTACGGGTTGCCAATCGGAATCAAGGATTTGACCCCCGTACAGGGCGTGCGCACCACATTTGGCACCAAGGGACTCGCGGATAATATACCTGACACCAGCGATCCGCTTGTCGAGCGGTTGGAAGAACGCGGCGGCGTTGTGGTTGGCAAGACGAATACGCCCGAATTTGGCGCAGGTGGAAATACGTTCAACGATGTCTTCGGGCCGACTCGCAATCCATGGAATACGACCCTCAACGCTGGCGGATCTTCCGGTGGTGCAGCAGCGTCCCTTGCCGCAGGCGAAGTGTGGCTTAGTCACGGATCCGACCATGGCGGCAGTTTGCGCACACCGGCAGCTTTTTGTGGCGTGGTCGGCCTGCGCCCCAGTCCCGGCCGCATTAGCAGCGGCAATTTTGACAATCTTTACATGATCGAAGGCGCGCAAGGCCCGATGGCCCGCTCTACACGGGATTGCGCATTGTTCCTTGATGCCATGTCCGGTTTTGACGGGCGCTATCCCTTGTCCATTCCGGCACCGGAAACTTCTTTCCAGGATGCGGTTCTACAGGCAGACGGGAAGTTGCGGATCGCCTACTCTGCGGATCTGAACGGGTTTTCACCGGTCGATGCGGAGGTGCGCGAACATCTTGACGGCGTTCTGGGACTTTTGCAGCGGGAAGGGGCGATCGTCGAACAAACATGCCCTGACCTGACCGGACTGGACAAGACCTACAGGAGCCTGCGCGGTTTGATGTGGGCAGCTATGGGGCAAGGGGTGAAGCCTGAAATCCGCGCCCATTTCAAAGCCGCATTAGAAGAGAACATTGCCAGTGGCGAAGCCCTTGGAGTTGCCGATATTGCTGCGGCGCATCGAAACCGTTCTGCGCTTTACACCAGAATGGTCGCATTGTTTGAGCAGTTTGACGTGCTGGCTTGTCCCACTGTTGGCTGCCTGCCCCACGACCAGAGCGAAGAATGGGTAAGGACAGTCGGTGGTGTCACCTTTGAAGACTATCTCGGCTGGTTGCGGTTTGCCTACCTTGCAACCGTGACCGGACTGCCGGCAATTTCTGTCCCGGTGGGGATCGGTTCGCGTGGGTTGCCCGTGGCCTTGCAACTCATCGGGAAACCGCGCGGTGAAGCAGGGCTGCTTGCTGCTGCACGTGCGGTGGAAGTGGCTGTGGGCGGGCCGCTTGGTCCGATTGACCCTAATGTCACCCACACCACAGCGGCGGCCTGATCCGCGATTTAAAATACTCGAAAGGCGCTTACATGCTCAAAGCGGATACCATATTTCTGAACGGCCGTGTTCTGACACTGGACCCTGCACGGCCCCATGCCGAAGCAATCGCTGTGGCAGGCGGTCGGGTGTTGGCCTGTGGTAGCAACGATGACATTGACGCATTTGCAGGCCCGCAGACTCGGAGAGTCTCGCTTGGCGGGCAGTTCGTTATGCCCGGGCTTATTGAATCCCATACCCATGCGCTGTGGGGAGCCTGTCGAGATTTGTTCGAAGTTTACGTCGGCTATTCCGCAACCACTGATGCACTGGCACAGGCGCTACGCAAGCGGGCCGGGGCGACAGAAATAGGTAGTTGGATCAGCGGTGGACCCTGGCGTTATGAGATGCGCGACGGTCTGGGTATGACGCCGCGGGCGTGGCTTGATTTGTTGGCTCCGGCACATCCGGTGGCTTTGTTCGATACGAGCCAACACGCAGTCTGGTGCAACAGTCGGGCGCTATCTCTATGCGGTTTCGATGAAAACAGCCCTCCCATTGAGGGCGGCGTGATCGAGCGGGATACTAACGGCAATCTGACTGGCATGTTGGCAGAAGCCGCACTTGCTCCGATGCGAAACAAGATCAAGGAAACACCGGAACAGCTTCGAGAGGCTTGCGATTACGCTCTGCGCTATCTCAACAGTCTGGGATATACGGGGTTTAAAGAACCTATGGCAGACGAGCGGACGCTGGCCGCGTATGCCAAAGCCTGCGATGAGGGGCGGTGGAGCCTCCACGCAGCAGCACACATCACTGCATATTCCCCTCTGTCCGACGGCAATGTCCCGCTGGAAGAAATCGACCGCCTGCGGGATACCTATTCGCGGGATGATCTACGGCTGAATTTTGCCAAGCTGTTTCTGGACGGGGTGGCACCGGCGCATACGGCATCTTTCCTTGATCCGTATCAGCCGAAGGAAGGTTACGACCCGACGGCCCATGACCCTGATGCCACATTGCTGATGTCCCCGTCTGCGCTTAACGATAGGGTGACGGAACTGGACCGCCACGGTTACGTCGTCAAAATGCATGCGGTCGGGGACAATGCGGTCCGCAAGGGACTTGATGCGATCGAAGCGGCACGAAAAGCCAACGGACCTTCCGGTTTGCGCCATGAAATTGCGCATTCCGCTTTTGTCAGTGATGCAGACCTGCCCCGTTTTGCAGCACTTGACGCGGTTGCCGAAGTCTCTCCGAAACTCTGGATGCCAAACGGTGCCACCCGCGCCCAGATGGGTGTATTAAACGCAGAGCAGATGGGACGCCTGCACCGTATCCGCGATCTTCTCGATGCACAGGCGCAAGTGATTTTTGCAACGGACTGGCCCGCAAGCGCGCCGGATGCGGACCCGTGGAGCGGGCTGGCCGGAATGTTGACCCGACAGGATCCAACACAACAGTTCAGCGGAACCATGAATGCAGGGCAGGCAGTCTCTCTGGATCAGGCGCTCAACCTGTTCACGGTAAATGCTGCCCGTGCAATCGGTCTGGCTGGCGAAACCTCTGTCCTGAAACAAGGCGCATTTGCGGACTTTATCATTCTGAACAGTGATATCCGGACACTGTCACCGGCAGAAATTTCTGCTGTGCAAGTGCAGGAAACGGTTTGGAAAGGTGAAACCGTCTTCGCACTCTAGAGCGGCTTCGGGGTGCTGGGGGCCGAGAAAGTTGACCGGTCTATCACATCTTAGTAGGCTTATCACGAAGACGTGATCCTTGGGCGCACTCTCGCGCCGGCACAATTTTGCGTTAATCGGATTTCGTCAGTGTTTTGATGGAGCTGATTATGAACAAGCCCAATACCCCTGATGGATTTGAATTTTCAACGAAAATCGCCCCCGCAATAGAATTGCCAGAGATATCCCTGAAGGGGTTTGATGCCGGAGTCGGGGTAGACGACGCATCGGAATCGGCTGGTCTCCTGTCCGCACTGGCACGTAGTTTGAAAGACGTGGCTCATTCGGCTGATCTGTCTTCTGACACTTTGGCGGGTGCACTTTCAGAAGCGCTCGGGCTTGCCGGTTTTGCCGACGTACAGGTCCGGGAAAACACCTTGGAGGATTCCTTCACACTGGATCTGCTGCAGCCGGACGAGGCCGGAACATTTCAGTCTGTCCTGACTGTAACAGCCTATTCCTCCGGCTTCAGTTTGTCCGCTGGAGGGAACAGTTACAATTTTGACAGTTCGGGCGCGTTGGTTTCTTTGCAACCGGCGACAGGATCGCACAGTTCGGGCTGGCCTGCAGCTGGCGGCGCGAGCGCAGGGGCCGCACCACCTGCAGCCGGAGGCACCGTATCGCAGGCGCAGCTTGTGATGCTTGCAGAAGGTATTGAAGGCGCGCTGAGCGACCTCCATCAGAAGATTGTTGAAAGTGTTCTGGCCGAAGCGCTGCCGCTGATTGGTACGGGGCTCGCGCTCGCTGCCGAAGCAGAAGAGGTCGCCCTGACTGCAACAGCTGCATTGGGTGACGTTCTTTCAGAGGCTCTGAGCAGCATTGCGGATGTTGCTTCCCGTACTCAGGCAGAGGTGGAAGCCACTTTGGAAGCGGCATTGGCTGCAGCCGGTTTTGGCGGGAATTCCGTTGTTGTCTCTGTCGGGACAAGTGGCGTGCGTATTGCTTTGGAAACGCAAAAGATCGGCAGCTACTTGCAGGACCTTGCAAGTGATCTGGGGATGGCAGGGCTTGGGGCGACCGGCGGTGGCACATCAACGATTGGCACCACATTTGATTTCGACCTTGGGTTCGGTATCAGGAGCGGTGATTTCCTGATGGATGTTTCCGCCGGTGAGGATGTGTCGGTCGGCTTCACAGTGGATGATGTGGATTTTGACACGACGTTCGAGATTTCGGGGCAGGAGTTTGATCCGCTGGATGCCGGAACCGAATTCTCGGGGACATTTTCCGTAGATGTGCAGGGGACCGGAGGGCGGCTGTCCTCTTCTCAGGTGGCCAGCGCGACGATGGATGCCAGGCTGAATGGTACTGCACGTCTGAATGTGGAACTCGATGCGCAGATTGCCGGAGATATGGTTCCTTCGATCGGAACGACCCTGTCCACGGAATGGGATTTCACCGGAGCCAGAGTTGACGTGAGCGATGATAACGCCAGTTTCGGTGACAGGCCGGATGTGGCGTTCGAGACCGTGAAGATGGACCTTGGCAGGTTCATGGAAGATTTCATCGGCCCGCTGGTCGAGAAGGTTGATGCGCTGGTGGAGCCGATCAGGCCTTTGCTGAACGTGCTGGATGCCTCAATCCGCCTGTTGGAAGTCTTGCCCGGAATTGGCGGATTGATGGACAGAAACGATGACGGTCGGGTGACACTGATCGACATTATCGAAATTGCCTTCCCAAGAGTAGATACAACCGCTTTTCGCACCTTGGTTGATATTGCGAGTGACGTTGCCGACTGGGCGGCGTTTCTGGACAGCACCGGCTTTGCAGAAGGGGATCTGATCCTTGGGGATATTGAAATCGGGGCTGCGGACATCCGTCTGCCAGATTTCGATTTTGCTTCCGCCCTTGCCAAGGCCGGAGGACTGGCCGATGACATCGCTGATGTGATCGATGACCTTTCCGGTGCCGGTTGGGATACACGGGATTCAGGCAGCGGTTTTACCGGGGCGGAAATCCTCGATGAGATGGTGAACGGTGGAATCTTTGGCCTGCCAATCCTTACAGACCCCGATCAGTGGATAAATTTACTATTGGGTAATCCGGCGGAACTGGTGGAGGTCGATCTGCCGGAACTGGTTATCGGACAGGACAAATCCGTTAATCTGTTCAAGTTCCCTGTGTTCCCCCTTGTGTTCGTCAATATCACCGGATTTGCAAAGGCTGTTATCAATCTTGATTTCGGTTTTGATACCCGTGGTCTTCTTGACGAAGAATTGCAAGCAATCGACGGGTTTTACATTGTCGATGATCCGGACAGCGCCGAAATTGTATTGGAGTCCGGTGTGGGAGTTGAGGTGGAACTTAACGCCTTTGTCGCCTCGATCTCCGGTGGTGGCGATGTGGCAGGCACCATCAACCTTGATCTGAACGATGATTTGGGCGCAACGGCAGGCAAGCTCTATCACGACGAATTCATAGCAGCGCTGGAAAGCAACCCGTTTTCCATTTTCGACGCCTCCGGCTCGATCACTGCCGGTTTCACTGCTGTTGTCGATTCCCTCTTTGGCGAACTGTGGCGCTGGAGCAGCCCGAGGCTGACCATCGGTAACTTCGGCTTCGAGGGTGTCGGCGGCGGACACAACATCGCCTCCAAGTCCGGCAATACGTTGACCTTGCATATCGGTGATTTGTCGATGCTGCGCAGTCTGTCCGCCGGAATATCGGACGAGGAGGATCTGGTAACAATCGGGGCCTCGCCGAGTGAAGGAAAGATCACTGTAACGCTGAATGATGGATACACCGAAGAATTCAATAATATTACCAAGGTCGTGGGGGACGGGGGTAAGAAGGAGGACAGCCTCTATCTGGTCGAGGAAATGGCCATCAGCGCCGATTTTTCCGGTGGCGCGGGCGATGACATCCTGAGCGGTGCCGCCTTGGGCGACACGCTTGAAGGTAACGCTGGCAATGACATGCTGTGGGGGAATGGTGGCGATGACACCCTTCTTGGCCTGCTTGGCAACGATGTGATGATCGGTGGCGCTGGCGCGGATATCATCGACGGGGGGGACGGAGATGACCGTATCAGCTATTACAACAGTCTTGAAGCTGTAGACATTGATCTGGACCGCACGGTGCAAGCCGGCGGTGATGCGGAAGGTGACGCACTGACCTCTATCGAGTTTGTGGAAGGTACGCTCTACGACGACGTTATTAAAGGATCGCAGGGGACCGGTAGCATCTACGGGCTTGGCGGGAATGACACAATAGAGGGTGGTTCCCATACGCAGGGGCTTTTCGGAAATGCAGGAGATGACTTGCTTGAAAGTGCCAACTCCGGCGACACGATGTCAGGCGGCGAAGGAGATGACGTTTACATCGTGCGCGCCGACAACATCCGTTTGAACGAAGACGAACTGGATGAAATCAACGATGTGTCGGACAGCGGTTACGATTGGGTTAAAGGCCACGTGTCGATCGATCTGCGCGGCATGGACAATCACATTGAACGGATCAGTCTGTTTGGTACGGCAGAGGATGCCTTTGGCAATGATATTGATAACCTCATCACCGGCACGGGCGGTGGTAACGGGCTTTATGGACAGGCTGGAAATGACAAATTGCTGGGCCTTGGCGGAGAGGATGTAATCTACGGGCACAGCGGAAAAGACAAAATGTTTGGCGGCTTTGGAGACGACGAACTGCGCGGTGGCAGTGAAGCGGACAAGATTTTCGGCGGCTTCGGAATGGATACGATCTATGGCGGTGCGGACGCAGACAAGTTGCGCGGCGGCAAGGAAGCTGATTTCTACAAGGTGGACTCCCTTGATGAGGTGCGCGAACGCAAAGGTGGCGGGGCGGATTATGTCTGGGCGGATGACGATCACACCCTGTTGAAAGGCCAGCACGTAGAAGTGCTGTCGGCCTATTATTGGAACCCCGGAATTTTGTTGGCGATCACAGCCTCTGTTCTGAGTGGCAACTATGAAGCGGTTCGCGTGGCTGCCGGAACGATTGGCACGCTGGCAAGTAATCCGGAGGTTAACCTCACCGGCAACAACAAATCCCAGATACTGATCGCTGAAATGTCCGACCCCGATGTTTCTTATGTAAACACCTTGGAAGGTATGGCCGGTGCGGACGTTATTCTGGGCGATGGCATTGCGGATTTCGCGGCCTATACCCAATCGGATGCGGCTGTGACGATAGATTTGTCGGTGAGCAAGCAAACGGGCGGTCATGCAAAGAAGGATATTCTGCTGGGTATCCGCCATGTTGTCGGGTCCGAACACGACGATACCATTTCGGGTGAAAGCATACTGGCCGGAGCGGATGTCGAATATTCAAACACGCTGAAAGGGCTCGGGGGGGATGACCTGCTGGACGGGTTCGGCGGTGACGATGTTCTGTTCGGTGGTGATGGTAAGGATACGCTCTTCGGGGGCGTAGGCAACGATACGTTGAATGGCGGTGCGGGCAATGACACATTGGACGGCGGGGCAAATGACGACCGGTACATCGTCACGCTTGGCGATGAGATCATTGACAGCGGAGGCACGGATACTGTTATCGCGACAGAAGATTTCTACCTTGCTGCCGGTTTGGAGATCGAGGTTCTGGAAGCCTTCGCCGTTGGAGCCGAGGATATTATTCTATTCGGAAATACCTTCGATCAGACGATTACAGGCAATGCGGGGAACAATGTAATCCACGGCGGTGCAGGCGCAGACGTGATTGACGGCGCAGAGGGCGACGATTTCGCAATCTATACCCTGTCAGGCGCGGGTGTGGATGTTGACCTTAACCGTCAGTTGCAAAGTGGCGGCCATGCAGAACTGGACTTCCTTGAAAACGTCGAAAATCTGCGGGGTTCGGTTTTCGATGACATTCTGGTGGGGCAGAACTTTGCGAAAGTCACCGGCTCTCCGGACAATACCCATTACGGAGAGGCGGGCGACGATATAATCTCGGACTCTTACGGCAATAATACGCTCTACGGCGGTAAAGGTGCCGACACTCTCACCGGAAGCGGCAAGTTCTCCTCACTAGGAAGCGCTGGCAGTCTGCTATTCGGCGGGCTGGGGGCGGATACGCTGGAAGGCGGTGCAAGTACCACAATTGGCGGCGACACGCTTGCAGGGGGTAAGGGTGACGATACCTATCGTGTCACAAGTGTTGGCGACATTGTTGATGAAAACTTTGCAGGTGATATTCCGGACGGTGTTGATGGGGGACATGACCTGATTATCGTGGACGTGGATGTCTGGGATATGGACACACCGGGGCAAGCGGACATCGAAGATGCAGAGCTTGGGACCGGGCACACCGTCCTTGCCAATGATCTGGATAATACACTGACAGGAAACGCGCTTGATAACGAGATTTCGGGTCGCGGCGGGGATGACACCATTATAGGCAATGCTGGCAACGATATATTGCGCGGCGGGGACGGGGACGATCTTATCAAAGGGGGCACCGGCGACGACGAGATGTACGGCTGGTCCGGCGATGATGTATTTCTGGTCAACTCCGCGTTGGACACGGTTATCGAACTGGAAGGCAATGGTGTTGATCTGATCAAGTCCAGTGTCACTTATACACTTTCTGAGAACGTCGAAAATCTGCGACTGATTAACAGCGCGGATGTAAACGGGATCGGCAATGCTCTTGATAATGAGATCGTCGGGAATGACGGAGATAATGATCTGAACGGCCGTCTCGGAGCGGACACGCTGACAGGCGGGGACGGTGAAGACAGGTTCATTTTCCGCGTGTCTTTGGAGGACTTCGATACGATCACCGACTTTGAAACGGGCGTGGATGAAATACGCCTCGATGATGCAATTTTCACAACGCTGTCGACCGGATCACTGGCGGTGACGGCATTTGGGTCCAACCTGTCCGGCTCTGCTTTTACAGCGGCACAGCGCATCATCTACAGTGAGTCAACGGGTAAGCTCTATTACGACGAGGATGGTAGCGGCGGTGCGGACAGAGTGCATTTTGCGACGCTGGATGCCGAGCTCGACCTTGGTGCGTCCGACTTCTCCATTTTTTAATCTGATCAAAAATGCGTCGTTCTGGATAGTTTCTGAGCCTTTTTTAGATCGGAAAGGCTGTCAGATCGTGTGGTTATTTGTGTGTTTGAGTTTTTGTTTAGTAAATCCACAAAAACGCACTAATACATAATTATACTCAAATCAGCTTTTGATTCGGGTCGAAAGAAAGGCAGTAATTCCGAGGTTTCAGAGAGAGGATTCCGGTGGAACGGCTGTTAAACTTGGAACAGGGATTTATAAAAATGTACAAAAATGCGATTAAATTCTCCGCTTCTGCTCTGGCGCTGTGTGCAGCGTCTTCCGCTTTTGCAGAGTCGCTGACCGTCTATACAGCACTGGAAGAAGAAGAGGTTGCGATCTATTTGGATGCGGCCAAAGCGGCGATGCCAGACCTTGAAATCGACGTGTTGCGCCTGTCGACAGGCAAGCTGGGCGCGCGGTTGCTGGCCGAGGCGGGCAATCCGCAGGCAGATGTGATCTGGGGCTGGGCTGTGACCGCGATGATGGATCCGCAGGTTCTGGAACTGATGGCACCGGTAAAAATCGCTGGAACCGAGGCACTGGCCCCGCAATTCCGTGATGCGGAAGACCGCTGGTTCGCGCAAATCGGTTATATGGGGGCCTTCTGTGTGAATACGGCGCGGCTGGAAGACAAGGGTCTGACCATGCCCACAAGCTGGGCCGATCTGGCAGCGCCTGAATTCAAGGGTGAAATCCTGATGCCTGATCCCAATGAATCCGGCACTGGTTATTTGCATGTGAACGCGGTTCTTCAGGGCATGGGGCTGGAAAAGGGTTGGGCGCAGCTTGAAGCGGTCGATCCGAACATGGCGCAATACACGTCTTCGGGATCAAAACCTTGTAAGTCGGCGCGCACAGGGGAATATACGGTGGGTATTTCGCTGGCCTTTACCGCGATGCAGTCGATTGAGGAAGGCTATCCGTTGGCCATGGTGTTCCCGTCCGAGGGCGTTGGCTACGAGCTGGAAGCATCCGGTATTCTGGCCAGCAGTGACCAGCAGGAAGAGGCTAAAAAATTCCTCGACTGGACCATGTCCGCCGAAGCAATCGAACTGTTCGGCCAGTATAAGGCGCTGGTGACTGTTGCAGGGGCCAAACCGTCCGACACAGCCGTGAAAGCGGGATTGCCAAGCGATATTTCGACCGTTCTTGCCCCTGTGGATTTTGTTGAATCTGCTGGCCGCCAGAATGAGATCAAAGCCGAGTGGCGCGAAAAATTCGGCCGTTAATCAAGCCTTCGGGCTGTGGGGGCGCAATGTCCCCGCGGCCCGTCTGCGTGATTTTCCCCTTCATTTAATACCCGTTCGGCCCCGCGCCGAACCCCCTATTCAAGGCATGCGGTCATGTATCTTACCGTCAGCAATGTAACCAAGCGGTTTGGCACTTTCACCGCACTGGACAACGTTTCTATTGAAATCGAACAAGGCGAATTTGTTTGTCTGCTCGGCCCGAGCGGCTGTGGTAAAACCACCTTGTTACGGCTGATTGCAGGTTTGACCGATGTAGATTCCGGAACAGTGTCGCTTCAAGACGAGGTGCTGAGCAATTTGCCTGCACGCGAACGCGGCTTCGGGATTGTGTTTCAATCCTATTCTCTGTTTCCCAGCATGACGGTGGCTGAAAACATTGGGTATGGCCTGAAAATCCGTAACGTCCCGATGGCCCGTATCAATGCGCGAGTGTCGGAGTTGCTGGAAATCGTCAAACTGCCCCATCTGGCAGACAAGTTTCCGGGGCAGTTGTCTGGCGGTCAGCAGCAACGCATTGCGCTGGCCCGTGCGATTGCGGTTGATCCCCGTGTGTTGTTGCTGGATGAGCCCCTGTCCGCGCTGGATGCCAAGGTGCGCGGCAGTCTGCGGGACGAAATCAAACATTTGCAAAGAACGCTGAAAATTCCGACCCTGATGGTGACCCATGATCAGGAAGAGGCGCTGGCGCTGGCGGATAAAATCATCTGTATGAACCACGGTGTTGTGGTGCAGGCTGGCACGCCCGAAGACCTGTATCACCGCCCCGCCACGCGGTTTGTGGCGGATTTTATGGGGGTCAGCAATCTGGTTTCCACCGAAGTGATCCGCCGCGAGATGCCAGCGCTTCTGACAGCGCGTCCCGATGCGCCTGACGATCAGTTCGACGCCTGCATCCGCCCCGAAAAAATCGGGCTAGTTGCCGATGCTGACGGGGCGGCGACGGTGCGTTCGGTCGGGTTTCTGGGCAATCTGACCCGCTATAAACTGGATAGTGCTTTGGGCGATCTGGTGGTGGAATCCCACGGCTCCCTTGGTCTGACAGAGGGGCAGAAGGTTGCGGTGCAAATTGTGCCGTCTGATTGCATCTGGGTCGCCAATGACGGCACTGAGGTGTCTGAATGAGCGTCTCGGCTGCCAAAGAGTACGCGCCAAAACAGCGCTTGCGGATGGACAGTGACAAGCTGCTTGCGGCGGCTTGTATCCTGATCCCGCTGATCGGCCTGACGCTGTTCTTCCTCTATCCGATGGTTATCGTGTTTCTGCGCTCCCTTACTACGCCCGACGGGACTTACGGGCTGGGGAATTATGCTGAGGTTTTGTCATCCAAAGGGTTCTGGCGTGCAACGCAGCATTCCATGACCATGGGCGTGGCCACCACTGTGGTCAGCGTTTTTCTGGGCTTTATCATCGCCCATGGTCTGCACCGCTGCGCCTTTCGTGGGAAATGGCTGATCCGTGGCGTGATCGTCTTGCCGCTGCTGGCACCGTCCCTGGTGCAGGCGCTGGGGTTGATTTTTCTGTTGGGGCGCAACGGGTTGATTTCCCGTGCCATCGGGACGGAGCTGGATATTTACGGCTTTTGGGGATTGTTGATTGCCAACACGCTGTATGCGCTCCCCCAAGCGGTGATGATTATCGGCGCGTCGCTGGTTCTGCTGGATGCCCGCACCTATGAAGCGGCAGAGGTGATGGGCGCAAAGCCGATGCGCCAGTTCCGCGATCTGACCCTGCCTGCGATCTTTTTCGCCCTGCTGAACAGTGCTTTTGTTGTGTTCATCATCACCATCACCGATTTTGGCAATGCGGCGGTGATCGGCGGGGATTACTCGGTGCTGGCCACGGAAATCTACACCCAGGTGATTGGTTTGCGGAACTTTAACATGGGGGCGGTTGTGGGCATTATGCTGCTGCTGCCAACCGTGGTGTCCTATTATATCGAACGTCAGTCGATGAAGCGGCAACAGGGGTGGCACGCGACCAATGTGCAAAAGTTTGTGCCGCGCTTTTATCCCAACCGCGATATCCCGATGGCGGCGGCCTGTTTCGCGGTGGTGGCGATGATCCTGTCGGTGATCGGCGTGGTGATCTATGCCAGTTTCGTCAAATTATGGCCCTACAACCACGATCTGACTTTCAAACATTTCGATATTACTCTGGCGGGGGGCTATGCCTCGCTTTGGATTACTATCGCGATCTCGTTGGGGGCGGCGGCTGGCGGGACGGTGCTGATTTTCATCATGGCTTTGGGGCTGCGCAAGCTTTCGGGCGGAATTGCACAGGCCGTTCAGGTTCTGGCGGCGATGCCTGCGGCGGTGCCGGGCATTGTGCTGGGGCTGGCCTATATCCTGACGTTCAATTCAACCGCGACGCCTTTGTATCTGCTTTACGGCACGGCGACTTTGATTGCGGTGATCAATTTCTATCACTATCACACACAGGCGTTTTTGACGGTAATGACAGGGTTTCGCCAGTTTCCCACCGCACTGGAGGAAGCCGCGAGCACCCTTGGCGCGGGGTATGGCCGCACGGCGGTCACGGTAGTTGCCCCATTTGTGGCACCGATGCTGATTGCGGTGTTCTTCTTTCTATTCATGCGCTCCATGGTGACGCTTTCGGCGGTTGTTTTCCTGACCACAGCCAAGCTGGATGTGGCGGCTGTAACGATCATGCGGCTGGATGATGCGGGGCTGACATCACAGGCTGCGGCGTTCTCCACTTGTGTTATGGCTGTGGTGTGTCTGGCTTTGGGCATGATGAAACTGGGGCTTCGGCTGATGTCTCGGTCCCCCAAAGTGATAAAAGGGGGTTAGCATGTGGTCACAGGAACGCCATCATCGGATTTTGTCATTGCTGCAAAGCAGTCGGCAGGTCAGCGCAAATGAACTGGCTGATCTGCTGAATGTGTCGCGCGAAACGGTGCGCCGTGATCTGCTGGAACTGGAGCGCGGCGGGCTGGTAGACCGCGTTCACGGAGGAGCGGTGCTGCCGCACCGTGAAAGCGAAGCCCCGTTTGAAGCCCGCAAAGGGGCGCATCACAGGGCAAAACAGGATATTGCACGCAAGGCGGTTTCGCTCATTCCGGCAGGGTCTTCGATCATGGTGGATGCGGGCACGACCACTACCGTTTTTGGCGAGGTGCTGGCCAAATTGTCGGGGATCATGGTGGTGACGAACAGTATCGATATCGCCCAAACCATTCGTGCGGCGGGGTCTGATATTGATCTGATCCTGCTTGGGGGGCAGATTGTATCGGACGTGCCTGCGACCTACGGCGAACTTACCCTGTCGGAAATTGCGCGCTTCAATGTGGATCAGGTTTTTATTGCGCCTGTGGCTGTGAATGCCGCCGATGGGGCTTTTTCGTTCGAGTTTAAAGAGGCCGAAGTGGCCCGTGCAATGGTCGCGCAAGCCCGTGAAACAGTGCTGTTATGTGATCGGAGCAAGCTGGGGGAAACCAGCCGTGTGCGGTTTTGCAAAACAGCGCGGATCGACACGCTGGTTACAGACAGTAAGGCACTACCAGAACAGATCGCTCCGTTTGAAGCGGTTAACACGACCATAGTTATCTAGGTCTGAAGAGGAGACTTCCCTATGACCGACCCTACCGCCAATCCGGCAGGTGGCATCTGCCTACATCAAATTCTGGCAGATGGGACAGATTTTGTGCAAGCGGCTGGCGCAACGGCGCGCAGTTATTTCCGTCAACACAATGCGGTGGAGTTCAAAGACGACGAAAGCCCCGTTACCGTAATTGACCAACGGATCGAACAGGAGTTGAAAAAGGCGATTGCCGCCAAATACCCGATGGACGGAATTTTCGGCGAGGAGAGCGGCGTGGACGGCGGCCTTGATGGCAATCTCTGGGTCATTGACCCGATTGACGGAACACGCTCTTTTATTTCAGGGAACCCGCTGTTTGGAATGCTGCTGGCATATGTCCGTCACGGTGCGCCTTTGGCAGGGATTATTTCGATGCCGGTGCTGGACGAACTGTATTGCGGCGCGATCGGGCAAGGGGCAACATGTAACGGTGCGCCGATTTCAGTGTCGGATCAGCGCAATATTGACGACTGCACGCTTTACATTAACGAAGGCGAGAAGCTGATGGCAGAGCATCCCGAACCGCTGGCGCGGCTGCTGAAAGCAGGAAAGACTCGGCGGTTCGGGTATGATTGCTACCCCCATGCGTTATTGGCGGCAGGGCATATCGATGCGGTCGTGGATTATGATCTGAAGCCATATGACTATCTGGCGCTGGCTTCGGTGATCACGGCGGCAGGGGGGATTCTGACCGATTGGCAGGGCAGGGCGTTGGACCTGTCGTCCGACGGCGCGGTGGTTGCGGCTGCGACGCCCGAACTGCACCGCGCGCTATTGGCCCTGTTGAACGATTAGCGTGGCAGGCTGGTACGGTACTTCGCCTTTATCGGCTCAAATCTGCTGCGGTATCTTTGTCGCTACGAATGGGCGTTGCCGTACCAGAAACCATAGGGTCGAGCACACGGTGCCAATCACAATCAGCATCACGGCGTAGTTCCGGATCAGATCGTGGGAGTTTGCCGAAACGATCTGCACCGCAGCCGCCCCTAATAACGTGCCGCTGAACTGGATCAGGGCCGCAGCCGAGCCGGTGTCTTTAGATTGTTGATCAAGCAGAAGGTTCGTGCCCGGAACGCGCAAGACGATCACCGAAACAGTGACCGCGGCTGCCACTGCTGCAAAAATCCATATGGAGATACTGCCGGCAAAGAACATGGTTAATCCGCCAGCGATTATAATGAAGAAACACCCCTGAATAATCGATTGGACACTAATAAAACGGGACATGCGGATGTACAGATATGGCCCCAAAGTTGCGCAGGCGGCGTTAAAGGCAAAGATAATACTGAAAGCCTGTTCGCTCAGTCCGAAACCGTCGATGTAGACGTAAGCCGCAATGGCGAGAAACGCCATGATGCACATTGGTACGAGTGAGAACAGGACAAGCAGATAGGCGAAATGGGGGTTCTTCAAAACAACCGCCAACCGGTTCCATGATCGCAAGGTCGGCTCTGTTGATTTCTCAATCAAGGTTTCCTGATAAAGCATGACCAGTACGGTTGCAAAACAGGCAAACACGGCCAGCACAACGAACATTGCATGCCAGGTGGCAACCTTGAGCAGGAACGCACCGATCACTGGTGCAACCATCGGAGCAATGATCACCAGAGACATGACCGTTGCCATAACCTTCTCGCGCTCTCTCCCGTCGAACAGATCCTTGACGATCGCAGTGCCGACAACAGTAATACCACCACCCGCAAGACCTTGAAAAATGCGATAGATGATCAGGTTTTCAACGGAATTTGCCATAGCGCACAACAGAGTCGACAGGATGTAAATGGCAAGTGCAGCAAAGAGGATCGGCTTGCGTCCGGTCTTTTCGCTTAACGGGCCCCAGAAAAGCATCCCGATGGCAAAAGATACCATGTAGGCACCCAGTGTCAGGTTGATCATACCGTGGCTGGTGCCAAAAATTTCCGCCATACGGGGCAGGGCGGGCAGATACAGGTCCATCGTCAAGGGAGGAAACGCACCAAGAATAACCAGAAGAAAAAGCGTCCCGCGTCGTTGCAGCTTTGGTTGTTCTACGTTCATGAGCAGAGTCCTGTATTCAATGGTATTTTGTTAACAGCACTGCAGGTAATGCCTGCGGCGCTGTCGTGCTGATATCTGACATATGTTGTCAGGAATGGCGAGTTGCATAATCGTGATGATCTCGCCAAATCTGTTGAATTACCTACACTTACCCCCAAATCAGTACACGGTTTCAGTCCGGTCTATTCTGCAAGCGGTCCAGATTTGAATGGATAACCTCACTCTCACGCAAAGTTTTTGCGAATAGTTCGCAATAACAGTTGACAGTTGCGAGTGATTTGCATTTACAGGAGGCAGATTTATTTACAGGAGAACGATATGCTTCCCCGATTGTTAAAAAAGACATGCCTTGCGGCTGCTCTCATCGTTTCCGCAACAGGCTCTTACGCTGATGACAAAATGAAAGTGGTTACGACTTTCACTGTGCTGGCTGATATGGCTGCAAATGTAGCAGGCGAGGCGGCGGATGTGGTTTCGATCACCAAACCCGGTGCTGAAATTCACGGCTATGAACCGACACCGCAAGATATTGTCCGGGCTTATGATGCGGACCTGATCTTGTGGAACGGGTTAAATCTGGAGCTTTGGTTCGAACAGTTTCTTTCGAATATGAAAACCGTTCCCGCTGTCACACTTACAGAAGGGATCGAGCCAATTTCCATTTCGTCGGGCAGCTACGAGGGCAAGGCCAATCCCCATGCCTGGATGGGTTTGGATAATGCGTTGATCTATATAGACAACATTGTAGAAGCCTTCATCGCACAAGACCCCGACAATGCCGAGACTTACACTGCAAACGCCACGCGCTACAAAGAACAGTTGCGAGCCACAATCGATCCCTTGCGCGCTGCAATCGCGGCTATTCCCGAAGAGCGGCGCTGGCTGGTGACTTGCGAAGGCGCCTTCAGTTATCTGGCCCGTGATTTCGGGCTGAAGGAAATGTATCTCTGGCCGATGAACGCTGATCAGGTCGGCACGCCCCAACAGGTGCGCTCGGTGATCGACGGCGTGCGGGAAAACAACATTCCGGTGGTGTTTTGCGAAAGCACTGTGAACACGGCGCCTGCCGAACAGGTCGCCCGCGAAACCGGTGCTGCCTACGGGGGTGTACTTTACGTCGACAGTCTGAGCGAGCCGGAAGGGCCGGTTCCAACATACCTCGATTTGTTGAGCGTGACGGCACGGACTGTAGCAGAGGGGCTGTTGGCGGCACCGAAGTGACACTATATGAAATCTGAAAGAGCTTGCGGTTCAGAATCCGCAAGTCATTTGTTTAAGAAAAACGGGTTTATCCCCCAAAGGACATAAAATGCGCGATGACGCAATTTCTACCGGACCGGAAGACAGGGCCGTCGTGGCCGGTCTATCTGCCAAGGATGTAACGGTCACCTACCGCAACGGGCATACTGCGCTGTGGGATGCAAGTTTTGAAATTCCCCGCGGTACGGTAACAGCCCTTGTCGGTGTGAACGGCGCTGGCAAATCGACACTTTTCAAGGCCATTATGGGCTTTGTGCCTGCTGCCAGAGGCAGGATAAAAATCCTCGGGCTGGATGTGAACGAGGCTCTGGCAAAGAACCTTGTCGCCTATGTGCCCCAATCCGAAGAAGTCGACTGGGCCTTTCCGGTGCTGGTGGAGGACGTGGTCATGATGGGCCGCTACGGCCATATGGGGTTCCTGCGGCGGCCCAAGCAAGAAGATCATGCTGCGGTCGATCAGGCACTGGCCCGTGTTAATATGCAGGACTTCAGGAAACGGCAGATCGGGGAATTGTCAGGCGGGCAGCGCAAGCGTGTGTTCCTCGCCCGTTCTCTGGCGCAAGACGGTCAGGTCATCCTGCTGGATGAACCTTTCACGGGTGTTGATGTGAAAACGGAAGAGCAGATCATCCGGCTACTGCGGGAGTTGCGCGACGAGGGGCGCGTGATGCTTGTCTCGACTCACAACCTCGGGTCTGTGCCTGAATTCTGCGACCGTACGATACTGGTAAAGGGAACGGTTCTTGCCCACGGGCGCACCGAAACGACCTTTACCCGTGACAACCTTGAAGCGGCCTTCGGAGGCGTGCTTCGCCACTTCACCCTTGGCGGTGACGCGCTGCATGACGATGATGATGGCCGCGCTGTCACGATTTTCACCGATGACGAACGTCCACTCGTGCAATACGACGATAAAACCCAGCGCACGAAACGGGGCAAGTGATGGACTATCTGCTAGAGCCCTTTTCCTACGGCTACATGACCAATGCCATGTGGGTATCGGCACTTGTTGGCGGAGTGTGCGCCTTCCTGTCGGCCTATCTGATGTTGAAAGGCTGGTCGTTGATCGGTGATGCGCTGTCCCATTCGGTTGTGCCGGGTGTAGCCGGGGCCTACATCCTCGGTCTGCCGTTTGCCTTAGGTGCGTTTCTTGCAGGCGGCCTTGCGGCGGGTGCCATGTTGTTTCTGTCCGAACGGTCCGGTCTGAAGGTCGATGTCATCATCGGCCTGATCTTCACATCCTTTTTCGGATTGGGCCTGTTTATCGTTTCGGTCAATCCGATGTCCGTGTCGATCCAGACCATTACCATGGGGAATATTCTGGCAATCACACCGCAGGACACGCTGCAACTGGCAATCATCGGATTTGTCTCCCTTGCGGTTCTTGTGGCAAAGTGGAAAGACCTGATGGTCACGTTTTTCGATGAAAATCATGCGCGCACGATCGGACTGCGCCCTATGCTACTGAAGGCTGTGTTTTTCATCCTGCTGTCAGCCTGTGTTGTGGCGGCGATGCAAACGGTTGGGGCTTTTCTGGTAATCGCATTGGTGGTGACACCGGGTGCAACGGCATATCTTTTGTGTGACCGGTTTCCACGATTGATCGTTGTCTCCGTCGCAATCGGTTCCATCACCAGCTTTCTGGGCGCGTATGTCAGCTATTTTCTTGACGGTGCTACGGGGGGGATCATCGTAACCTTGCAGACCCTGATCTTTCTTGTTGTCTTTGTCTTCGCTCCGAAGCACGGTTTGCTGGCTGCCAAACGCAAGGCAAAACAAGCATTGGAACGTGGCCCTACAGGTCTGCCTGTGGAGGTGAAAGGATGACTCTCGACACATTGCTGCTGCCGTTCCAGTTCCCCTTTATGCAAAACGCCTTCCTGATTTCCATAATCGTTTCGGTGCCGACGGCTTTACTGTCCTGTTTTCTGGTGATGAAGGGCTGGGCGCTGATGGGGGATGCTGTCAGCCATGCTGTGCTTCCCGGAATCGTACTGGCCTATATCCTTGGTATTCCGCTGATAATCGGGGCGTTCGCTGCCGGTATGACTTGTGCGCTTGCGACCGGCTATCTGTCTACAAACAGTCGGGTCAAGCAGGACACCCTGATGGGTGTGGTCTTTTCGGGCATGTTTGGCCTTGGCATCGTGCTTTATGTCTCGGTTGAGACGGATGCGCATCTTGACCACATCTTGTTTGGCAACATGCTGGGGGTTGAGACACACGAGCTTTGGACCGCAGGGATCATCGCGCTTGGGGTAGGGCTGATCCTGACACTAAAATGGAAGGACTGGCTTTTGCACAGCTTTGATCCCGCACAGGCCCGCGCGTCCGGACTCTGGGTCAACTGGCTTCATTACGGGATGCTCGCCGCTCTTTCGCTGACAATCGTAGCCACGCTTTCAGCAGCGGGGTTGATCCTTGCAATCGGTTTGCTGATTGCACCGGGCGCAATCGCTTTTCTGATCGTGCGCAAGTTTTCGACCATGCTTTGGGTGTCTGTAATCGTCTGTATGGCGTCGATGTTGCTGGGAACTTATGCCAGCTTCTTTCTCGACAGTGCACCTGCACCTACGGTTATCCTTATTATGACTGTGCTGTTTATTGCTGCGTTTATCCGTCGTCAGATACGCACGCGGCGCACATCCATGCTGCGCGCCGGAGAGAAGCAAGGCGTTTAAGCCTTTTCAATGTCGCAACATGTTTTGGCGACCAACCCTTCGGGATGACCGTCAGAGGATTGCTCCGATTTCCCGTCTTTATCCTTGTCCTTGCGCCGTGCTAGCACCGGAACCATGACTGCATCCGCCCCGCCTTTATTGTATTCAACTGTTTCGCGATTGTTTATCGCGGACTGGCTGGAGGCGCTGAGGCCGCTATATTCACAGGCCGGATACCAATCGCTTTTAAATCGTGCGGATTTGACGGTGGAGCAGGATCTTTCCCAAGGGCGGGTGACGCTCGACCAACTGGTTTGCCTTTACCAGCTTGCCGCAGTAGAGACCGGCGATGAAATGATGGGTCTGTGGAGCCGTCCTGTAAGGCCCCGCGCTTTGCAACACCTGCTGACCTCGGTCCGGGAAGCAACGTCGCTGCCTTCTGCCTTGTACCGGTTTTCTACCTTCTGGAATTTGATACTCGATGATTACCAGTTCGTCCTGCACGAAGACAAAACCGCGTGGAAGCTGTCCCTTGAACCACTAGGCAAAGGGGGTGTTCAACGGTTCGGGCATATGTTGATACTAAAGCTGGCCCACGGTCTGCTCTCGTGGCTGGCCCGTCAGGAGGTACCCGTCAAAGAGGTAGGGTTTGCGTTTGAGAGGCCGGTCTTCGTGCAAGATTATGCGGTAATTTATCCGGCACCCGTCATCTTCCAAACCCGCGCCACTTATATTTCCTTCGCGCCTGAAGATATGGGACCGGTCGGGATGCGTAGTACGGCCGATCTCGACCAGTTCTTGGAAAACGCGCCCCGCGACTGGATATTCACACGCTCGCGCGAGCATACCCAAGCCCTGCGTGTCCGCAGTTACCTGAGCCGGACCGGATGGGAACAGGCTAACCTTACAGGCGCTGCGCAATTCTTGAACATGACCCCGCGTACCTTGATCCGAAAACTTGAAGCGGATGGTACGTCCTTTCAACGGATCAAGGATGACCTTCGCCGCGATATTGCGATCCGCTATTTGTCCGCGGGCGGGAGAAGTGTTGAAACTGTCGCCCATGAGGTTGGTTTTTCATCCGCGGCCAATTTCCATCGAGCGTTTCAGCGTTGGACTGGAAGCACGCCGCGCTCTTACCGTCGCCAGAGCAAGTCTTGAGCCGAATTTGTCATTTTTGGACAATAGGCTGTCAGCTGCAGAGATGGTTGCGGGTTTTTTGATTTGCTAACTGCGTATCAAGAATAACTTATTGAACATTCTTGGCATCTGTTATGCGCATCCTTCTTCCGAATGGTGGCGCTATAAGAATATGCCATTTTGAAAGGAGCTACCCTTGTCAGATAGAATTACCACAATTCTGAATGCCGCCCGCAGACACGCAAAAGAAGTAATCGCGCCGAATGTGGATGCTTGGAATGAAGCCCGAAAATGGCCACGCGATGCCTCTGATCAAGCGGGAGCCGCCGGCTTGACAGGGCTTTACGCTCCAGAAGCCTATGGCGGTCAGGGATTGCCTCTGTCCGAAGCGATACAGGTGTATGAAGAACTTGGCGTCGGAGACGGGGCCTATGCCTTTGCCCTGTCGATGCACAATATCTGCACCTATGCGGGATGTGGCTATGGGACGGAGGCTTTTAAGGAGGCTTGGGCGCGGGATCTGACGGCGGGGCGCAAGCTGGCGAATTTTGCCCTGACCGAACCACAATCCGGTTCCGACCCGATGAACATGTACACAAAAGCCACGATCAACGGCGACGGAACCTGGACGATCAACGGGGCAAAGGCCTGGGTCAGTCTCGCGACCGAAGCCGATATATACTTTGCGGTGGTTAAAACCAGTGATGTGCCCGGACACAAGGATATGGCGATGATTGCTATTCCTGCGGATGCGAAAGGCGTCAGCTTTGGCCCGCTCTACGATACGCCGTCTTACCGGTTCATGCCGCTTGCGGAAATGTATCTCGACGAAGTTGTTGTCAGCGAAGACAACATCATTCTGCCAATCGGGCAGGGGCTGCAGGGATCGCTTATGGCGATTGACATTGCACGGGTGTCTATCGCCGCGGGATGTTGTGGCTTGATGCAGGCTGCCCTTGATACGGCGCTGTCTTATTCCAAGAATCGTAAAATGTTCGGCGGAAAGAACCTCGACCTTGATGGCATCCAGTGGATGCTTGGAGAAGTATCAACCGAACTCGAAGCTTCAAAACTGCTCTACCGCAAAGCTGCCGAGGCGCTTGGCACAGATGATGGTCCCCTTATGGCGGCTCACGCGAAACGGTTCGTACCCGATGCTGCTTTGAAAGCAGCCAATACCTGTTCTCAGGTATTGGGCGGGATGGGGCTGTTGCAACCCTACGGATTGGATCGCCTGTCCCGTCTTGCACAGATGTTAAGGATCGTTGACGGAACCACTGAAATCAGCCGGTTGGTGATCGGACGCGCATTGCAGAAACGAGCGGCCTGCCTCCCTGATCTGCTAGTGCCAAAAGGATATGGTGAGACCTGAACCGGAGGCGGTTGATCAGACCCGATTCATCCGGCGCCCGTCTGCGTCCGATGATCGGCAAGGTTGGCGATCTGGCTGTATTGGTCTCGGGCAAGCATATTTCGCTCGGCACGATCAAGACGGGCGAGCGCTTCTGTGTCGCTGGCGCCCTTTGCGCGCGCTGCCATCCAGACGCGGCGGCAGGATGCGGGGGACCAGGGAAGGGCGGCCCCCGCGATCCAGCGCCGCAGGGCAGGGGGAAGTGCGTCATAGGCTGCCATCGGGTCAACCGTGCGTCTCCGACGGCGTAACGTGGTTGCGCCGAGATTGCGTTTCATATGGCCTCCTGCGGATCATGAATCGGATCGAGAACCAACACGAGACGGGTCTCGCCGGTGCCTTCGATCGGGGGCGAGCGGTGAAGCAGACCGGAGGCAGGGCGCTCGGGCCAATCGGTGCCCCGCAGGACAAAAGGGGCACCGGTCGGCACAGTAAAGACGCGCGACGGTGCCTCTGTATCTGCGGAAAGACCATACTGCGTGCCAGCTCCGCGATAGGTGCAAATCAACCGTGCTGTCAGGGCGTCAATATGGAACCTGCGGCAGGCGTTACTGCTTACGGGCGACAGCCGCATTCGAAGATGCTGGGCTTTCATCACAGCTGCAAAGACATGCGCCAGTGCAGCGATGTCATCAATCAGAAGTGTCCGTTCGGGACATTCCGGTGTTTTGTGAATTTCGCAAATTTCGGTGACGGCCCTGCGCACATCGCTTGGGCGCAGGATGATGCGCGCGGCGGGCAGAAGGGCGGGGTCAAGCCCGTCGATCCATCGCTGGAAGCCGCTTGCGGGTTGTCGCCACCATAACACCGCTGCGCACGCACGGTCTCTGATCGCGCCCAGTTCTTCCGGTGTGTCGCAAACGACGATACCTGAGCTGGCGTTCGCAATGATAGGGGTAGGTGACGGACGGTTCATGCCGTTGCCCCTGCTTTTTGCCAGCGGGGAAAAGGATCGCTCAACTGCGGCAAATCATCGACCCGACTTGCCGCATCCTGTGGCAATAGTGCTGCATCGAGACTTGATTTCAGCGCGGCCCAGTCAATGCCGGCACCAATAAAGACGATCTCCTGGCGTCGGTCGCCCCAGGGTTCTATCCAGTGTTGGCTGAGATAGGCCCTTCCGGTTTCATTGTCCGGCCAACGTTCCGGTGGTACCGTTGCCCACCACGTGCCCAAGGGTTTGACGGAGGATAACGCTCCGGCGAGGCTGAATTCTGCTACCCAGTCTGGCCGCGTTGCCAGCCAGAAATGACCTTTGGCGCGGATGACGCCGGGCATAGGCCCGTTTAAAACGGCGTGGATCGCTTCGGGTACAAAAGGCTGGCGTGCGCGGTAGACAAAAGACGCGACGCCGTATTCTTCGGTTTCCGGAATGTGATCAGCAAATCCGTAAAGTTCCTTCGCCCACATAGGGTGATCGTGGGCCTTTTCGAAATCAAAAAGTCCGGTGTCCAGAATTGCGTCAGCGGGCACTTCGGAGTGGGAGGTCTCGATGATACGGGCATCAGCATTCAGGGATCGGATGATCTTGCGCGCCGCATCAACCAGATGCGGTGCGGCATCTGCTACTTTGTTCAGGACAATGACATCTGCAAATTCGATCTGTTCGACCAGCAGATCAACAAGGGTCCGGTCGTCCCCGTCACCAGCGGTATCGCCTCGGTCTTTAAGAAAATCGTGGCTGGAATAGTCGCCAAGCAGATTCACGGCATCAACGACAGTAACCATCGTGTCCAACCGTGCCACATCCGACAGGCTATCGCCTTCAGCGTCTCGGAATTCGAATGTTGCGGCCACGGGCAGGGGCTCTGATATGCCTGTAGATTCTATCAAAAGTGTGTCGAAGCGATCCTCCGCTGCAAGCCGCCGGAGCTCTACCAGAAGATCGTCGCGCAACGTGCAACAGATGCAGCCGTTTGACATTTCGACCAGTGTTTCTTCTGTGCGGCTAAGATCAGTGTCGGCGCGAACATGATCTGCGTCGATGTTCACTTCGGACATGTCATTAACTATGACGGCTACACGCCGTCCGTCCCGATTGTTCAGAACGCGGTTCAGCAGTGTGGTTTTACCCGCCCCGAGGAAACCGGAGAGTACTGTTACGGGAAGGCGTGTATCTGGCATTGCAGGCTCCGTTGCAGATTATTCAGGTACCGGAACTTACAAGGTTGGTTATCAAGCGCAATAGAAATGTTATAACGTAACTATGCTTGTTATTGTGTCTGCTGAGAGCGGGCTGTCGATTTGGGATACAAGAATCGTATAATAATTGTTATGTTAATTTATAAATTTTGTCCCGCTTGTGACCAGAGAGCCGGTCCGGCAGGGAAAATCACTGCCGGACCAGTTTCTTGCAACAGGAAGTCAGACCATGTCTTCGATCCCGCCGAGCACTTGTTTACCTATTACCTTACCGCTTTCCTGCCGGAGGTGTGCTGCTTGCAACGCTTCAACAGTCAACGCTCCACCCCTCTCGGTTATTGTGGATTGCAAGGCGCCCGCGTCAATCATATCGGCGACGCGATTCAACAGATCCCGCTGCGCACCGATGTCTTTGGTGCCGAACATCGATCGGGTGAACATAAACTCCCAATGGATACTCAATGCCTTGGGTTTTGCCGCTTTAATGTCAATGGCTTCGGGATCGTCAATCAATGCAATCTGGCCCCGAGGCGCGATTAGGTCGATGATTGCGGGCCAGTGCTGATCCGTTGCGGTCAGCGCTGCGACATATTGCGGAGCTCGGCCAATTTCGGCAACCTGCGCGGAAAGATCGCCGCGATGGTCAACTACATGATCCGCGCCCATTTTGCGGACCCAATCTTGGGTTTCCGGGCGGGAGGCGGTTGCAATAACCGTCAGGCCAGTCAGCGCCTTGGCCAACTGTATCAGGATAGAGCCGACTCCACCGGCCCCACCGACTACAAGCAGGGTCTGGCCTGTGCCGTCACCTTCCTTCAACCGGAAGGATTCAAAAAGCAACTCCCAAGCGGTGATCGCAGTTAGCGGTATTCCGGCCGCTTCGGTAAAGTCGAGACTGGCAGGTTTGCGACCGACAATTCGTTCATCAACCGCGTGAAACCGGGCATTCGTGCCCGCCCGTGTGACGTCACCTGCGTAGAAAACTTCGTCCCCGACCGTATAGCCCGTAACGTCTTTTCCAATCTCCGCAACCACGCCTGCCGCATCAAAGCCGAGCACGCGTGGCCCTGTATCCGGCGCCACGGCTGCACGCAGTTTAACGTCAACCGGATTGACGGATACACCTTTGACTGCAACCAGAAGATCGCGCGGTCCGATCGTCGGGCGCTCCACACTGACAGGTTCCAGTACTTCGACAGAACCTGCTGTATTATATCCAATAGCGTTCATTCGCTTTTATCCTTTGTTCAAAGTTGTCGCGAAGATAACCCTTGCATAAACCATAAGAAGCAGGTGATTTTAGAATTGATTATTCGGATCGGGAATATAATCGAATGGACACCGACAATTTGCGCCTGTTTGTTATGGCAGCGGAACGCCTGAACATTTCAGGCGCTGGCAGAGAACTTGGCCTTGCCCCTGCGGTCGCGAGCGCGCGCCTTGCAAAACTGGAACAAGAACTTGGAGTGGAACTGTTGCGCCGGACCACGCGCAAGGTTTCCCTGTCACTCGACGGGTCCGATTTCCTGCCCTACGCCCGTGAAATTCTGGCCCAGACCGAAGCGGCCAAAGCGGCATTGGGCGGAAGCGAGACCGGCCCGAAGGGAACCTTGCGCTTCGCTGCTCCAAGCAGTTTTGCACAGCGCCATATCATGCCCTTGCTGCCGGAACTTCACAGGCTTTATCCTGATCTGACGCTTGACCTGCGTTTGTCTGATACACAGATCGATGCGATTGAAGGCAGCTATGATCTGGCCCTGCGGAGTGCGCCACTGACGGACAGCAGCCTTAAGGGTCGCAAGCTTGCCGAAGACACCCGCGTGCTATGCGCGTCGCCCGCCTATTTGCAATCGCACGGTACGCCCGAAACTCCGGCGCAATTAACGGACCACCGATTTCTTGCCTGGATTGATCTTGAACCTCGGGAACTGATTGGTCCGGACAAGGAGGTTTTCAAGCTTGATCCGGCCACCATGACCTGCCGCACCATTGTGAACGATGGCGATGCACAGCGCGAAGCAACACTTGCGGGTGCGGGCTTGTCGATCAACTCTCTGTGGAGCGTTTCGGAAGAGCTGGCTTCCGGCAGGCTGGTCCGGCTTTTGCCGGACTGGAAACTTAACGATAAGTCCGTTTTGTGGCTGGTTTACCCGCGCTCCAACGTTCTGACGCCCAAGACCCGGATATTCATCGACTTCCTGATTGATCGCCTGAAAAATCGTGCGGATTGGGGCGTTGCATAATTACGGGGCGACCGTGCTGAACCTGTAACGATGGTTTCGCCATGATCTGCGAAGACAGATTGCCTCTACCTATCCCTCGCGCCGCCAGTAAGCCGTGCTGAGTTGAGAGGTTTTGTCCAGCCCCAACCCTGCTTTGAAATGTTTACGCAGGGCCTGAGCATTGGAAAATTCGCCGGCGAAAAACCCGTAGTCCGTAACTTCGGCTCGGGTCAGACGAAGAGCGTGGTCCAGCACCTCGTTTTCAAACACTTCCGGCGGCAGTGCATGGATGGTAAGCGGTGTTTCCGGAAAATAGCTTTGCGGCGAAATTCCGTCCGGAAGGGCGACGACTACGTCACCACAAGCCGTAGCTGGAAGGTTTTCAAGGAAGCGCGCAATCGCGGGAAATCCGGTTCCGTCCGCGGCCAGAAAATAGGACTGTGCCTTCGGAAGGTTTACCCGCCCTGTCGGACCCATCGCGCCAACAATTTGGCCGGCTTGTGTATTTTGAGCCCAGCCGGATACCAGCCCTGTACCGTGGCGGACAATATCGATATCGACTTCCTGCACATCGGCGCGGATGTTTTTCAGGGTGACATATCGTGCATGCAGGGCGTCTTCTCCCTGTGGCCAGACAGGAGCGCCGTTTTCTCCCATGACCGGCCAGACCGGAGTGCGGGCCGGATTGAGAGGCATTATCAAGCGCAGGTGGATTCCGTCTCCCTGTAGGCTGTCGATATCCGGATAGTGCAGCGTGACGCGCTGCATACCGGTAAAAAGTATTTCTGAACGCTTTACAGTCAGCAGCCGGAAGTTTTTTGGAAACTCCCCGACACTTGGCGCAGCACCGGACCAGCGGATTTGCTGCGCTGCATCAGGATCCAGTTCTGCGACGTGGTGCACAATGCCTTCTTTGGAAAAGATCATTGCATTGTCGTCAGGCGCTTCCAGCCGGATCCGCAAGGCGCTGGATTGAACACTTAACTCCACCACGTAACCATCCTGCGCAAAGCTGTGGGTGTTATCACCGGACCGGTCAAATACCATGCCGTGGTCATCCAGCAAATGGGACAGAAACCCCGACAGCAAAGCCTGCGGAGAGTCGAGCGGAATGAGGGTTTCTGCGGTGGCTTTTTGCATGGCGGGCCTGCGGGAGTAAGCGTTGATGATCAGTGGAACAAAATAACGGGGCGGCGTATTCAATTGCGCCGCCCCGTCTCCCACTACTTCTGAATTGTTACCACTTGTGAGAGAGTTTCAGCTGAACCTCCCGCCCCGGGCTGTAGAAATCTGCATAGAAGCCACCGTAGGCAACGTGCTTTTCGTCAAACAGATTGGTCACATTCGCGGACAGCGTGGTTTTTTCGGTCAGATCATAAGAAACGCCTGCATCCACGACAAAGAAGCTGCCGGTTTCGCCTGCGGTGTTGCTGTCGTCATAGTAATAGCCACCATTGTAGCGGGCACCCAAGCCGACTGTCAGATCACCAGCGCCCACGTTGTCCCATGTCCGGCTTGCCCAGATCGAAGCGATATGCGTTGGCACCAGACCGGGCGTATTGCCTACATTGCCCGAAGTTCCGTTTTCGACGATTTCCGCATCGAGAAAGCTGTAAGACGCCGTCAGATCATAGGAACCAAACTCTGCTTTAGCTTCCAGATCCAGTCCGCGTACGCGTACTTCACCGATTGGTTCACTCAGGAGGGTCACCGGGTTGGTGCGGGTGATGTTGGTTTTGGACAGGTCATAAACCGATGCAGCGAACAGGGCGTTGGTTCCTTGTGGTCGCCATTTTACACCCAGTTCATATTGCTCGCCCTCTTCCGGTTCAACACCGGTTCCGGCAGGTACAACGGATTGTGCATAGCTGCCGTATACAGAGAGATCAGGCGTAATTTTGTAGGTTAGTCCCAAACGGCCCGTTGTCGCACTGACAGATCCGGATTCGACCGTGCCCGCCAGACGATCCCATTCGGTCGTGTCGATCCAGTCGTGGCGCAGCCCGACAGAGGCGATGAACTTGTCGCTCCAGTTCAGTTCCTGTTGCAGATAAATCGCCTGACCTTCGGTTTCGGTACGCAGGCTGGCATACATCGGTACGCTTGTCGGTGCGCCGGTATAGACCGGGTTCGTCAGATCAATTGAGGGTGCGGCTCCGTAGTAGCGCATATCCGAGGCTTCGGACTGGGACGCTTCGATCCCGACCAGTGTCGTGCTTTCCACGCCGCCGATGAATGTTTCATAACGCAGGTTCACATCACCGATGACACCTTCATTGGTGCCGTCACTGGCAAAGAAGGCGCGGTTCACGGTGGTGCCACTTGTTCCGGCCACGTATGCATAGCCGAAATCATCAGCGCTATCGCTGAACCGCAACGTTCCCGACAGTTTCAGCCCGTTGCTGAAATCATGGGACCCTATAACGGAAACTGTTGTACGCTCTGTTCCGCGATAGTTGTAATCCGGCTCTCCGAAGAAGGTCGAACTCCGGTCAAAATCATACCCGATCGGGAAACCGCCACTGCCCGGAACAGAGTCGCGATCGAGGTGATCCACCAGAACAGTCAGTTCTGTTGCATCGGTCGGGCGCCATGTCAGGCCGCCTTGTACGAAGACTTCATCATTTTCGGAGTATGGGTATTCCAGCTCCCCTTCGCGCACCAGACCGGTAATGCGATAGGACAGCGAACCTTCCTTGTTCAGGACATCGCCGAAATCTACGCCCACTTCAGTGGAACCGAAAGAACTCACAGAGGTATAGGCTGAACCGAACCGTTCAGCGCGGGGTTTTTTGGACACGTAGTTTACGCTGCCGCCCGGATCGGAGACGCCAAAGGTCGCAGAGTTTGCACCTTTGAAGACTTCTACCCGTTCGAAAGCAAACGGCTCTTCGCGGATACCACCAAAGTTTGCACCCAGCAGCAAACCGTCGCGGTAGGTGTAGGCTTCAAAACCGCGGATGGAGAAATAATCGAAGCGGTCATCCGCACCATAGCCGTCGGTGGTAGCGCCGGAGGTATAGTTCAGGACTTCTTCGATCGTGTCTGCACCACGCGCGGATATTTCCTCGCTGGTCACAACAGAGACACTGGCCGGAATATCGAGAATATCGCCGGACATTTTCCCGCCAGCAGTGATTTCCGTAGCCACGATTGTTTGGGAATCCGGTGCTCCTGCGCCCTCGTCCGATGCTTCCAGAATAACATCGTCCAGTTGGTAGCGATCCTGTGCGACAGCAAGGCCTGGCAGCAGCGCAGAACAGCAGAGCAGCACAGAACGCAGGGAACTGCGGCGGCGGGATCCGAAGGGTGAAAGAGTTCGGGACACAGAGGCCTCCATATTGTTGAGTGAATCAGTTGGTTACTGACTAACCCACTCAAACAAAAGGCTCCACCCTTTTCTTAGTGTTTCTATCAGATTTATGCGATCTTCCGGTTGCAAGACCTTGAAACAACTTTGTGTCGCCCTATTGGGACCATTGAGGGGGTGCCGGAAACGGGATCGGTGATGATGCGCGACTCCAGTCCGAACACTGCCTTGACCATCGATTCTGTTAAAATCTCTGAAGGTGGGCCCTCGGCGTGAATGCCCCTGTCGGCCACGGCGATCAAATGGTCTGCATAGCGTGCGGCAAGATTAAGATCGTGCAACACCATAGCAATCGTTGTGCCTCTACTGGTGTTCATATCCACCAGCAGGTCCAGCACTTCTATCTGGTGGGATACATCCAGAAAGGTGGTCGGCTCATCCAGCAGCAACAGGTCGGTTTCCTGCGCAAGAGCCATTGCAATCCACGCCCGCTGTCGCTGGCCACCCGAAAGCGTGTCGATCTCCCGCTCTGCCAGTTTTTCAATACCGGTTGCCCGCAGCGCCTGTTCGACAGCGTGATCATCCGCAGCCCCCCATCGGGAAAACAGGCTGTGATGGGGGTGACGGCCGCGTCCCACCAGATCGGCGACTGTGATGCCTTCAGGTGCGATCGGGGATTGGGGCAACAACCCCATAATCTGCGCCAGCTTGCGCGAGGGCATGGCATGAACAGACTGCCCGTCCAGCAATACAGAACCGGACACAGAGGGCAAGATCCGCGTCAGGGTACGTAATAGTGTGGATTTTCCCGACGCATTCCCGCCGACAATCGCGGTAATTTTTCCCGCCGGCAGGGCTATGGAAACATCATCCAGAATGGCCTGTTTTTCATATCCTGCGCAAAGGTTCTGCGCTTCAAGGCGGTGATCAAGGCTCATATACTTCCCCCGTTTTTATTGGCCCGCACGATAAGGTACAAAAGGAACGGTGCGCCCACTGCTCCTGTCACCACACCAACCGGCAGGCGGGCTGGTAAAAGAAACTGCCCGGTAAAATCCCCCGCCAGTACAAGAATTGCGCCTGTCAGCGCCGACGCCGCGAGAATTCCCGTGCTCCCGCCAAGCAGTCGGGAAGCGATGGGACCGGACAGAAAGGCGACAAAGGCAATCGGTCCGGAGGCAGAAGTGGCAAAGGCCACCAGCCCGACGGCTGCCAGCGTCACCAATAAGCGTGTTTTGTCAGCCCCGACGCCAAGCGCGCGGGCCGTATCATCGCCCAACCGCAGGACATCCAGATCCCGTGCGGACACAGCCAGAAGCCCGCCAAACAGGATGAACGCTGCGAAAACCGGCGCAACTTCCGACAGTTGCGCCCCGTTTACACTGCCTGTCAGCCAGCGCAGCGCCTCTACGCGGTCCCATTCAGGTGCTTCAAGGATGATATAGGCGGTCACACTGTCCAACATTGCCGAAATGCCGATGCCGACAAGGATGAGCCGGCCACCTGCCCCGCCCCGCCCTGATGACAGCCCCCATATTGTGAAGGCGACCAACAAACCCGCGCAGACAGCGACCAGTGACACGATCCAGCCGTTCAGGGAAAGGATTACAATCGCAAAAACGGCTGCTGCCCCAGCACTGGCACTGATGCCAACTATGTCAGGGCTGGCGAGCGGATTTCGCAACATGACCTGAAAGGCAACTCCGCCCAATCCGAAGCACAGCCCCGTCACGATCGACATGGCAGCACGCGGAAACCGCAGATCGTTTACCACAAACGAGGCTCCGGCGCTGTCGCTTCCAAACAGGGCCGAAAGCACCGCGCTTGGCGCAAGACAGCCGCGCCCGCAGCTTAAGGTCAGGGCGAACAGAAAAATAACCCCTCCCCCGAGCAGGCACAGAACAAGCGCACTGCGGCGGTTGATCCGCCTGCGCGGGGCGGTGCGGGGCGCGGGAAAAGTGATTGCGATACTCATAACCCGCGCATCCTTTGCCGCCGGACCGTCCAGATAAAGAAGGGCGCGCCTACAAAGGCAGTGACAATACCTACGTCCAGTTCGTTCGGGCGTGCAATGATGCGACCCAGCACATCGGCAAGCCCAAGCAGGCACGCGCCTGCAACAGCGGACATGGGCAGTAAGAGGCGGTAGTCAATGCCGAGCGTCAGACGGCAGACATGGGGGACAACCAAACCGACAAAACCGATCGGACCACAAAGCGCTGTGGCTGTGCCGCATAATACGATTGCGCCGCAAGCCGCCAGCGCACGTCCTGTCGCAATGTTCTGTCCCAGCCCTGCGGCCAGTTCCTCGCCCAGTGCAAGGGCATTCAGAATACGGGCCGACGCAAGGCTTAGCAGCAGTCCGGCCCCCAGAAACGGTAATGCAGGCAGGATGGTGTCAAACCGCGCCCCGCCAACACCGCCCACCTGCCAGGACTGGATGCTGCCTGCGATGTCATTTCGTGGCAGGACGACTGCAATGATAAAGGCCGATGCCGCGATAGACGTCGCCGTTCCCGCAAGGGTCAGTTTCAGAGGCGTTGCACCACCCTGCCCCGTGGATCCGACACCATAAACGAAAACCGCCGCACAACCTGCACCCGCAACGCCAAGCCACAAAAACGTGGTCGCGCCACTGATGTCAAACCACGCAATACCGATCACCACGAATAGGGCCGCCCCTGCGTTCACCCCGAGAATACCCGGATCGGCCAGTGGGTTGCGGGTCACACCCTGAATGACAGCCCCCGCCATACCGAGTGCTGCGCCCGCCAGAATAGCAAGAACCGTGCGCGGCACCCGCACCGACACAGCCGCCGCGCCGATAGTATCAATGTGGCCGGTCAACCCGTCCCAAATCTCGGCCCAGGGAACCGAGCGTGTGCCGATGGTCAGCGACAGGAATGCTGTCAGCATCAAAACGGCGATCACCACGATGATCCGCAAGGACAGATTGGGACGGGCAAGGTTCATTTTTCAGCGCGCGCCACGGCGTCTGACAGACGTTGCAGGTAGTCATCAAGAACGTAGTCGATGGACAGGGGTGTCGGGTTTGCAGCGGTGCCCATGGGATCATTTGCCAACAAAACGACAGACCCCCGCGCCATCGCCGGAAAACGTGCAATCAACGGGTTTTTAGCCAGTTCTTCCATGCGGTCCTGATCCCCGTATGTCACCACGAAATCCACATCGTCAAACATGTCGATCCGTTCGGCGCTGACGCGGCCGGAATACTTCCCAGCCTCGCTGGCCTCCTGCACGGCCTTTGGCGTGGTCATGCCCAGATCTTGCAGGAACTGCACGCGCTGGTCAGCAGCAGCGTAAAACCCGATTGTGCTTAGGTCGCGCACATCCAGATGGGTCACAAACATACCTGCCTTGCCGTGCAGTTGCGGATATTTGGCGGCGGCGGTTTCGATCCGGCCTTCAATTTCGGAGACCAGTGCCGCGCCCTCCTCTGCCATGCCCAGTCCTGCTGCGTTCTGGATGATCATTTCGCGCCAAGTCGTGGTCCATGCCCCTTGCGGATAGGCAACGACAGGCGCAATCCGGCTGAGCGTTTCATAGTCGGATTTTGAAATGCCGGAATAGGCCGCCAGAATGACATCGGGATTGGTTGAAGCCACGGCTTCAAAGTCTACCCCGTCGCCTTCATCAAACAGTACTGGTGTTTCTGCGTCCAGTTCTTCCAGTTTTTCCGTGACCCAAGGCAACAACCCGTCACCGTCATCATCCCCCCAGGACGCCCGTGCAAACCCCACCGGCACAATGCCAAGCGCAAGAGGAACTTCATGGTTGGCCCAACCCACAGTCGCAATACGCACGGGGCGCTCTTCGATGATGGTCTGCCCGAAAGCATGCTCCACAGTGACGGGAAATTCCTGCGCAAGAGCGGCAGGGCTTAACAAGGCGAGCCCAATTCCCAAGAGATATCGAAGCATGTGATTTCCTTTTCCGATTAAAATAGTAGGTTAATGCCTGATAGGCAGATTAAACAAGAAGCGCAACCCGTCATTGCCCCTTGATTCTAATAGAGAATTGCCGTCTTGCCCCAGCAGGTGGCGGTGGGAACGGAGCGGCTTTACGGATCAGTCGCACCGCTGCCTGATCAAGGGCCGCAGAGCCGGAACTGCGGGCAACAGATACAGCGGAAAGCGTGCCTCTGGTTGAAACCGAAAAGGCAATTACTGCTGTTCCCCTTGTCCCGACACGGGGTTTTCCGGCGCGCGCGATGCGGCGCATCACCTTGCCGGGGTAATTGCTTGCGACAGCATTCCCGGACTGGTTCGCCTGTGCTTTGCGCTGGCCTGTCTGAGTCGCCTCTGCGGCCTTGTTCTGACCGCTGTTTGCACCTCTTGTGTTGTTGCGCTTCGCATTGCCTTGAGGTGCTTTCTTGGCGGGCTTTTTTACAACCTTTGGTTCGGGTTTTTCGAGCGCTGTCCTGATTTTTTCAGGGTCGCGCGCTTTTGGTCTGGCTGATTGTCGGGGCGCAGCGGTTTCAGGGTCCTGCGCGACCAGAGCTTCGGTCTGTTCTTGTGGTTCAACCGCTTCGAGCGGTTCTATTGCGGAGGTGAGAAGTTGCGGCTCTGCCGCAGGCGGGGCTTCAGCGAGCGGCACCGGCAAGGCCTCTGCAACGGGGAGAATTTCGCTCGGCGTCAGTTCGGCAGGTTGCGCCGCATCGATCTGCGGTTCCGGTTGTTCCGGCTCGATAACGTCGGGCACTACGGGTTCGTCCACCAGTTCTTCGGTTGGTTCCGACATCAGGCTGCCAACTACCATATCTTCGAACTGTGCACCCATGCGTGCCTGCTGCTCGGGGCCGCTGCCGGCCATCTCGGTACCTGCTTCTGGCAGGCTGAACATGCTGGCACCGGCGATAATTCCCGTGGCGAGAACCAGAGAGACGACCTTGGCGGAAGGGGAGTGGAAGATCATTGCAATGACCTCTCTGTCGCCAGCATCACTTGTTTCACGCCTGCCGCCCGCAAATCACGGGTGAGCGTTACAAGGGTACGGGCGGGCAGTTCCCGATCCGGCAGCAGGCGCACTGTGGCGCGGTCCTCTTCGGACAAACTTTCGACAAATGCCGAAACATCGGTCTGGTCAGATCCTTCATAGGTCAGGCGCCCGTCCGGATAGACCACCAGAGCATTTGGCGGGGCTTTGCCTTCAAGTTCATCGGTCCTGACAAGTTTCAGAGCCGGATCGAGAGGTTGGGACAAGGTGCCAGCCACCATAAAGAATACCAGCATCAGAAATACGATGTTGATGAGCGCAATGGTCGGTTCCCGTTGCGGTTTTGCTTTTTCCAGACGCCGCATGATCTACCCCCCGAGAACCGAAACCTGCACCGAAGGAAGCCCCTTCAAGGCCACAAGTAAATCGGTAAGTCTTTGGGCATTGACCTCGCCTTTCAGGGACACCAGTAAAACCGTGCCCTGCTCCGCCTCTGCCAGATCGCTTTGCGCAAGGGTTTCAAGCATCAGATCCTCGCCGTTCAGCCGCAGGCTGTCCGGGCCAAGTTGCAGAAAGTACGGTTTCCTGTCCGATGCGACAGATGCACCAGAACCGGCCGCAGCAAGCTCCACTTCTGCGAATTTGGAAAAGGTGGAAGTAAGCATGAAAAATAGCAGCAGCAGGAAGATGACATCAATCAGGGATGTCATCGACAAACGCCGCCGCCGTCTACGGGTTCTAGCCATGTGAAGGGACCGTATCCGCCAGTGCTTTTTCGCTGCGCACCGCAGGAGACAGGATTGTCAGGATCGCCTTGTCTGTGATGACCCGCTCGGCTTCCATACGTTGTTCAAGCCAACTCAGGATCAGGGCCGTTGGCATGGCAACAACCAGTCCAACTGCTGTGGTCAGCAAGGCAACCCAGATGCCGCCTGCCAGAATGGACGGATCCACCTGTGAACCGGCGGCCTGCAAGGATTGGAACGCCTCGATCATACCCAGCACCGTGCCGAACAATCCCAGAAGCGGAGCGAGTTGTGCAACGGAATCAAGCAGGCGAAACCCGCTTTCCAGCCGCGCAAAACGGGTTTCAGCCTCTGCCTGCAACCGTTCCAGATCGTCTTTGGCCGAAGACATCGCCATCGTCACCACTGGAACGAGATAGCTTTTGGAGCGGGACAAGGCCTGCTGCGCCGCCACGGTGTCACCGCGATCCCAAGAAGCAACCGCTTGGGAAAGCGCCTTATGCCGCCCGACAGCAGACATGCGGAACTGCCAGACTTTGTAGATTGCTACAGCCAGCGTCAGCACAGCAACGCCCATCAGGACAACAACCACCGGACCGCCGGTTTGGGCAATCTGGCGAAAGGAGTCTACCAGTGTGGAAATCAGTTCCATTACCCGACAACCTCTATTTCAGTGCGGGTGGACGGCTCTAGGCCCGCGTCGCAGGCGGCAGGGTCAACCCCCTCACCCTCACAGGCGTTCGCGCCATTGAACAAAACACGGCCCAGACCGTCACACTGCGCCCCGGGCACCACCAACTGACGCACGCGCGCACGCTTCACGGGCAGACTGCCGAAGTTAAACAGGGTCAAACGGTCCACTTTGCCGGAGGTGTCAAATAAAACCGCCTCATAAACCAGTTTGTCGAGCGGGCTTCCCAGACTGTTGGTCAAGACAAAGGTGAGCTTACAGGAACCGTCGATCGATTCTGCAGCGTTCAGTTCGATAGCCAAAGTGTTCTCGGCGGTCTCGGAAGTGGCGGTCTCCGCCAAAGCCATATGGGGCAATAGAAAGAGTGGCGCCAGCACCAGCGCCTTTGGAAGACGGGACATAGGGGCTCCTGTCCTAATCAGAATGGAATGTTTTTGCTGAGATGGCGGGCCATCTTTGGCTGATCTCGCATCGACCACGAACGGGCGTGCGACATGTTCGCTGGGTGCATAACAAAGGTCACATAAAAGCGCAATCCCGACTTTTCTTGTCGGAAACCTGCCCGTGCCCGCGTAACTGAGCGCTGGAAAAGAATTTTCCGTCACGGATTCCACACGATCAAACGTTCCTAAACGCAGCGGACCTTGGCTGTTTTTAAGGCATATTCCGGTCCGGACGTGCCGGCTTTTGCCTCCAACACACCGCTATTGTTGACATATCTGCCTTTGCTAAGTTGTATTGCCCTGAATGCTGTTTCAGGCCTAACTTTTTAATTTATGTCCGCGATGCGGGCAAAAAGACGAATACCCAAGGACGCACGTCATGTACGATTTAGCGGATTATCCCTCCTCACCGACTGTTTTGACTGTAGGAAGCACCTACACAATAACATCTAAAGGCGCGGACCTCGGGGGCTGGTTTTCTTTTTGGGCCGAGTACGATTCTCTCTATACAATCATCGTTTCATCAAGTGATGAAACCTTGTCCAATGCCATCGGTTCGCTGGATGTCGAATCTACCTCCTTCGCCCCGATCGGAGTTAGCTGGCCAGCAGGCTCGGATACCTATGCCGGAGAAGGCGCGGTTCAAATTGCCGGTTATGACAGCGTCAATGCGGACTATTACACCCGTGTTACGCTGGAAACGGCTGCGGCCGACAGCTTCTACAGTTCGATCTTCGGTCCTGACGATTTATCCGGCTGGTATGTTGCACCGGTAGATGCTTTTGAACCGTATTACGGGGCGCGCACAATTGATCCGGACGCAACCTACACCTATCAGATTTCCGTTGTCGAAGGCGACGGGACGGATTTCGTCGTGGATGACTGGGGTGATGATGTAGCCAGCGGCGGTCGCTTTGACAAAGAAGCAGCGGCATCACTGACTTCGCCAGATCAGGTGATATCGGGGGTGATAGAGGAATCCGCTGACAAGGATGTGTTTAACATCACTTTAAGAGCCGGTTTTACCTATGACATCCATGTTGCTTCCGACGATGGCACGCTGATAGCGGACGGGTTGGACTTTATTGATGTCGATGTGAATCTGGCGAGCGGTCTCTGGCTGGGTTCGGGTCACTACGATCCGACTAGCGGAACGGAATCAGGAGCTATCGCGACGGCCGGTCTCTCACTGGACTGGCAGGGAAGCTGGACACCGGGACAAGACGTGGAAGCGGCTATTACCGTGCAGGGCGCGGTAAACCCTCTCACAGGGGAAAGGGACATTGGCGCTTATACCGTATGGGTTACGCCAGCGGATGATCGGGGCGGCAACGCGCTGACGCCGGATGTAATCTTTCGCAACGACAAACAGGCAGGCGTCATTCAGGAACCTGATCCGGAATCGCTGATCAACCGATTTGGCGAGGAAGATTGGTACCGTATTGACGGCGGGGTGATAGAAGGCTTCACCTATGTGATCACCGCGAAATCCCTGTCAAAGGACATGTCCGCGCTGGATCTCAGTCTTTATCAGGACACTGGCGCATTGCGGGTAACACCTCGCAGGGATTTTCTGGTCTACGAGGCCGATGCAACCGAAGACATGCTGATCGCGGTGGAGGCGGGTTTTGACGATGAATACGGCGCGTATGAAATCGAGTTGGGACAGTATTCGGGCAAGGTGAAAATCTACGAAGGCACCGATGCCAAGGTCGTGACAGGCACAGGCGACAGCGATTTGGTGTTGCTTGATAAGGGCGATGACCGGGTCAACGGGCGTGGAGGAGACGATACAATATCGGGTGGCGCCGGTGACGATTTCCTGTCTGGCAAAGGCGGGCGGGACAGTATTTCAGGAGACGGCGGCAAAGACAGTATCGAAGGTGGCAATGGCAGCGACAGCCTTTCGGGCGGCGGCGGCAAGGATACCCTGTCCGGACAGAAGGGAAGCGATATTCTGTTCGGCGGCGGCGGCAGTGACAAACTGTTCGGTGGAGGTGGCAGTGATAAGATCAGCGGCGGCGGCGGCAAGGACAAGCTGACAGGCGCAGCAGGTAAGGACACTCTTGATGGTGGTGCTGGCAACGACAGCCTGTTTGGTGGCGGCGGGAAAGACACCCTATTTGGCGGCGGCGGGAAAGACAGCCTTTCCGGAGGCAATGGCAGTGATCTGCTTGAAGGTGGCGGCGGCGCGGACAAGCTCGACGGGGGGGCAAAGGCCGATACCCTGAGCGGTGGCGCTGGCAATGACACACTGAGCGGCGGGGCAGGCTCGGATGTGCTGCGGGGCGATGCCGGTAAGGACTGGATAGAAGGCGGCAGCGGCGATGATCTGATTGAAGGCGACGTCGGGAATGATGTGTTGCTGGACGGTGCAGGTGATGACTCGCTGTTCGGTGGTGAAGGCAATGACAGTTTGCTTGGCGGAAACGGGTTTGACGTGCTGTTTGGCGGCGACGGAGATGACCTGTTGATCTGGTCGTCGCACAAAAATTCTGCTGGCGGGACGTTCTACGGTGGCGACGGTGTTGATACAGCACGCTTTTATGTGGACGCCGAACTGGCCGCATCTGCCGAGTTCCGTTCGGAGCTGGCGCAATATCAGCAACAGCTTTCCCTGAGCGCAGGGGCTGTCCCTTTCCGTTTTGAAACAATCGGCGTGACGCTGGCGGGAATTGAAGAAGCCAGTTTTCTTGTACAGGCCGATAAACTGACTGCATATGCGGATCAGGCTGCGCTTGATGCGTATCGTTCGGTTACAGGCAATGTGCTGGACAACGACGGATCGGAAAGCCCGTTTGACAGTTTGAAAATCGTGGCTGTGGCGGGCCAGAAAGCGTTGGTCGGTGCAGATGTCGCAACCGACTACGGGGTTTTGCGGCTCGAAGAAGACGGCAGCTATACCTACCAGTCAGAGTATTTTTCCCCTACAACCCAAGGACTTGCGGCGGGGGAGGTTGCACGCGACCAACTGACTTACACAGTTGCTACCGCAACCGGCAAGGAAACCGCGACGCTAACCTTGGAAATTACCGGCACCAACGAATTCCCGACCTTTGAAGCAGTAACCTACGCTGCGGTCGAGGACGGGTCTGCTGTGACGATCGACTTGCGGGACCACGCTGATGATATTGACTCTGACGATGACAGCACAACGCTGACCTATTCGGTATTCCGGCAACCCGCCGAAGGTTTGGTCTCTATTGACGGCACTTTCATGACCTTCGAACCCGGTGCCGATTTCCAGGATCTTGGTGAAGGGGAAACCCGCGAAGTTTCGGCAAGCGTAATGATCAAGGACAGCCACGGTGAAAGCAATCTTGGCACCGTTACCTTCAAGGTTGAGGGTCGGGCAGATGTGATTGATCCCAAACAATACGGCTTCCGAATTGACGGCGTCGATCCTGATGATGGCGTCGGATATGCTCTCTCTTCTGCAGGTGACATAAACGGGGATGGTTTCGATGATATTGTCATTGGCGCCTATAAGTCAGATCCGGATGGTTCAAGTTCCGCCGGTTTGGCCTATGTTGTCTTCGGAACAGCCGACTCCCCCGCGGCGCCGGTTGATTTGTCGGCTCTCGACGGCATCAACGGATTCACTCTGAACGGTGCTGCCGCGGGTGATTTTTTCGGGTTCTCCGTGTCGGCTGCCGGTGATGTAAATGGCGACGGCATTGATGATTTCATGATCGGGGCTTACGGCGTTGATTTCGGTCGCCAGCTTGACGCCGGAACGACCTATGTGGTCTTCGGGTCCACTTCGGGCTTTCCGGCCAATCTCGACCCGTCGGCGCTTGACGGAACAAATGGCTTCGCCGTTATCGGGAAGGGCTACGTCAATCATTCCGGATTTTCTGTTTCGGATGCCGGAGATGTTAACGGGGACGGATTTGCTGATATCCTGATTGGTGCCCCGAACAATGTGACTGGCAACAAGGCTTATGTGATCTACGGATCGGATACGGGGTTTGATGCCAGCCTCTATCCTGACGGGCTGGACGGGACACACGGCTTCGTGGTGTCTGACAGTGAGGACGGCAGCAAATTCGGCTATTCCGTCTCTGCCGCCGGAGATGTGAACGGTGACGGTATCGACGATATTATCATCGGCACGCCCTACTCTGATGAAGGCAGCTTCTTTAACGTTGGTAAAAGCTATGTCGTGTTTGGCACGGAAACAGCCCGCAGCAGCATTGATGTATCCGCGCTTGATGGAACAAACGGCTTTGAGATGTACCGCGCCAACGGCACGAACCGCTTGCTTGGATCAGAGGTTTCATCTGCGGGGGACATGAACGGGGACGGCATTGATGACATGCTTGTTCTGGAATCCGACAGCCGCGGGTATGTGGTGTACGGCAGGACAGACCCTTTTAACGCCCGTGTGGATCTGGCCAGTCTGGATGCAGCGCAAGGATTCGAGTTGCATACGGGAAGCGTCAAAGAAGTCGCGTTCGTCGGGGCCTCTGCCGGTGATGTAAATAACGATGGTTTTGATGACATCCTGATCGGTGCGAGGGGGACTGAAGTGGATGGCGCGGCTTCTGCTGGCGAAACATACCTGATCTTCGGTCAGGCAGAGGGGTATGAGGATGTCCTTCGTTTGACCGATCTGGACGGGACAAACGGCTTTGTGTTCCATGGAATGGATGAATTCGATTTGACCGGAAGCGCGGTTTCTTCTGCTGACGTGAACGGTGACGGAATTGCCGATGTAATTATCGGGGCAACCGGCCACAGTTCCGATCCGGGCAAGAGTTATGTCGTTTACGGCGGGGAAACAGCTCTGGCCGATTACGACGCGGCAGATGGGACACCTGATGGCCGCATTGCCCTGTCCTATCTCGGATCAGATCCTTTCGAGCTTTATGCCTAAAACCTGACGAAGCGGGGGCAGTCTGCTTTCAAGTCTCACGAAGTTGAGAGTTTAAAAAAGGTGATCTTGCATAGTAAGGCTTGCTTAATATAAGTATGACTTTCAACAAACAGGTCCCGTGAATGAAAAAACCTATCGACAGTGACAATTTTTCCTTCCTGCTGTTGGACGTGGCGAGGCTGTTGCGGGCGGATTTTGAACGGCGGGTCGCAGATGCTGCGCTTTGCGTGACACCGGGGGAAGCGCGGACGCTTGCGAATGTGGCGCGCTTCGGCCCGTTACGACAACATGATCTGGCCAATCTGACCGGCATTGGCCCGATGAGTGTGACAGGCATGATCGACAATCTGGAGAAAGCAGGACTGGTGGAACGAACACCTGATCCTGACGACCGCAGGGCGAAGCAGGTTCAGATCACGAATAAAGCGCACGCTTTGCTGGAAGAACTGCACCGGATCGGAGAGGACGTTCGCGCAGTCTCTCGGGGTGGCCTTTCGGCTGACGAGTGGGACACCTTCCACCGCTTGTTGAAAACTGCGCGGGACAACCATTTAAGCGCGCACCACAGTAGACGAAGCTCGGGAAAGACAGAGCCATGAGTATTGCAGAGACTATTCACCCGCAAAAAACCGCCACGGACAGTCCTAAAATGTCTGCCCGCAGGGTAAGCCTGCTCGGGGCGCTGTTCATTGCAACCGGCCCTATTGCGATGGCACTTTACACGCCGGCCATGGCCGAGGTTGTCACGGCTTTCGGTACAACGAACTCATTAGTAAAGATGACGTTGACGCTTTATTTTGCGGGGTTCGCCTCTGCGCAACTTATCGCGGGGCCGGTCTCGGATGCTTTGGGGCGGAGGCCGGTGATCATCGGGTTTATGGCCCTGTTTGTCGCGGCAAGCCTGCTGGCACTGGTGGCACCAACAATTGAAACACTAATCGCTGCACGTTTCATGCAGGGGGTCGGTGCCAGCGCGGGGGTTGCGATTTCGCGTGCCTTGATCCGCGATATGTTTGAAGGCGATGAGTCTTCCAAAATCATGAACCTGATGGGGATTATACTGGCTGTTGCCCCGGCGATGGCCCCTGCCCTCGGGGGAGTGGCTGTTACCTATGCGGGGTGGCATTCGGTTTTCGGCTTGATGATGGTGTTTGGACTTGTCGTTATCACTCTGGCGGTGTCAAGCCTTGAGGAAACCATCGTGCCGGACCGCAGCCGCCTGAATTTGCGGGCGCTTGGCGGGTCTTATCTGACTCTTTTGTCCAACCGCCACTTTATGGCGACAACGCTGACCATCGCAGGTTCTATCGGTGCGATCTACGCGCTTGCCACCATCCTCCCGTTTATCCTGATGCAAAGGCTGGGGCTCAGTCCGACTGTATTCGGGCTGTGGATGTTGTCCCAGTCCGGCAGTTTCTTCATCGGCTCCCTGACAGTAAGGCGGTTAATGAAAAACCGGAGCGCTTACCGGCTTGTGACACCGGGTCTGGTTGTGATCATGGCTGGCAGCGCCATGATCCTGTCCCTGCTTTTCGCTGAAGTCTCCGTTCTCCGCGTTATGGTTCCGGTTGCTTTTTATACTTTTGGCATCGCCTTCGTTATGCCAGCAATGTCAACGGCTGCTTTGGCTCCGTTTCCCAAAATGGCGGGCGCGGCATCTTCGCTAATGGGCTTTTTCCAGATGGGTGCAGGGCTTTTCGTCGGTTCGCTTGCGGCGTTGTTCGCTGACCCTGTGATCGCTCTTTCGGTTCTGATTCCCGCAATGGGAACAGTCGCCAGCCTGTCCTATATCTTCTACCGGCGGAATCCCCATCTGGCGGAACCTGAACCGCGCAAGAATGCTATCAGCGGGCCGCCTGTTGGCCGGTCTTGGATGCCATCCCGTAAGGATTAGGAAGAGAGGGGCAAACGGGAGTTGCGGATTTTCTGTTCCCGAAGCGCCGCCAGTCGGTCCCATAAATCCTGCGCGGTTTTCCACGCGATCTGTTGTTTTTCAGCGCTGCTTAGCCTTGCTGGTGCCAAAGCGTGACCATAAGGATCATCCTTGAAAATCGGATAATCCGATCCCAGCATCAAGCGGTCCGCGCCATACAACTGAACTGCCGCTTCCAATGCGCGTGGCCCGAGAGAAGCGCAATCATACCAAAGACGGCGCAGTCGATCTGTCGGGAAAGGGTCATCCGGCGTCCGGTGCCGCGCAATGCTTTCAATGCGTTCAAAAACAAACGGCAAAGTGCCCCCCAAATTCACCACCTGAAAGCTGATATCGGGGAAAGCTTCCAGCATATCCGACAGGATCACCGTCAGGGCCACCTGCGACGCGCTTGATTGCAATTCGATCGCAGAAAGTCTGAATTGAACGTTGTCTTGCGGTCGTGGCGGCAGCACTTGCCCGAGCTTCAGGCCGGGATGCAACATAATATGGCATCCATATTCGTTGGCGGCTTGCAGCAAGGGCCGCATTTCTTCGGCTTCCGCAAGAGAGTTGAAATAGTTAGAGGGCAGAATGATGCCCGGCAAGCCGAGATCCCGCCGCACTCGGATCACTTCGGCGCAGGCAAGCTCCATGTCAGCCAGCGGCACGCCCGCAAGCCCGATCAATGCGCCCTTTGTGTCTTTGTTAAGCTGCGCCAAACCGGTGTTAAAGGTCGAGATTGTCTCTGCAATTTCAGCAGCGGGCAGCAGTTCGACCCCCAAAGCGCCGGGAAAGGTCAACAGGCGGTGGGTCAGTCCGGTGGCCCTCATCTGCTGCAACCCCACGCGGTAGTCGTGATAGTGTTCGGTGAATTCAAACTCGCCATTCATAGCAACCATCATCAGCCTGCCATCATCGGCGCGTCGCAAATAGGGCCGTTCGCTACGGGACATCAGGGCTTCCACCAGCCCGCTCCCGTAGAAATGCGAATGCATATCTATGCGTTTGTCGATATTGCTCATGTTTGGTCTGAAAATTCGTTGGCAACTGTCATTTAAGCGAACGCCTTTAGATACGCTTTCTGTCTGTGCATACTCTTGTGGCACTTCGAATGCGTCAACGGTCTTCGCAAACTCGCCGGAGAATTCGTGTTTGCCGGCAGGGGCGCTTGCCTCGCTTTCTTATTCTGGATGACCGAAGAATGCTGAAAACCCCTTCCTAAGGGCATTCTTATGTTTTATATGTGCATACATATTATTAACGGAGTCGCGTGGATGATTTTTGCAAACCGAGCTTTGCTCCCGACCGGTTGGGTGGAAAACCTGCGCCTGACCCTGTCTGAGGGGCGGATTGAAACGATTGGTGTCTCGCAAACCGCCCGCGACGGAGATACGAGGGTGGATGTCCTTCTGCCCGCACTTGCAAACCTGCATTCTCACAGTTTTCAGCGGGCCATGGCGGGGATGACCGAATATCGCAAAGCCGGAAAAGACAGTTTCTGGACATGGCGCGATCTGATGTATCGGTTCACAAAAGAACTGTCACCGGATCAGATCGAAGCTATTGCCGCGCTTGTATTTATGGAAATGCAGGAAGCGGGCTATGCCAGTGTCGGAGAGTTTCACTATGTGCATCACCAGCCTGATGGCACACCTTACGACGACCTCGCCGAACTGTCGGGGCGGATTGCCGCGGCCGTTGCGGAAACAGGCATTGGTCTGACACATCTTCCGGTTTTATACACTTATGGCGGTGCCGGACAGGTGCCGCTGCAAGCCGGTCAGGCCCGCTTTGGCAACACGGTAGACCGTTACAACGACCTTGTGGAACGGGCACGTTATCTGCTTCGCTCGCTCCCCGCCGATTGTCAGGTCGGCATCGCACCCCATTCCCTTCGGGCCACCTGCCCCGAAGAACTGGGGGCGGTCTTACAGGATCATGGCAAAGGTCCGGTTCACATCCACATTGCAGAGCAACCCAAGGAAGTTGCCGATATTTTGCAATGGCTGGGCGCGCGTCCGGTAGAATGGTTGCTTGAAAATGTGGGTGTCTCCGACAAATGGTGCCTGATTCACGCAACTCACATGACCGAAGCCGAGACACGGGACATGGCCAGATCCGCTGCTGTCGCAGGTCTCTGTCCGATCACAGAAGCTAATCTCGGCGATGGACCTTTCAATGGCCCGTCCTATCTGGCGCAGGGTGGGCGGTTCGGGATCGGTTCTGATTCCAATGTCCTGATTTCCCTTACAGAAGAAATTCGAACGCTCGAATACTCCCAAAGACTGCGGGATGTGGCCCGGAATGTCATGGTTGTTGGTGAAGGTTCTATTGGCGAAACGCTCTATCGGGGGGCAGCCAGAGGTGGCGCGCAGGCATTGGGCCGTGGTACAGGTGAAATCGCCGTCGGGGAACTGGCGGATCTGATGGCTATAGACAGTACAGACATTGCGCTTTGCGCTTTGCAGACCCATCAGCTTATCGACGGCCTCTGTTTTGCCGGACGGGACCGCGTTGTTACCGACGTCTGGTCGGCCGGGCGGCATTCGGTCAGGGGCGGACAACATATCGGACGGGAACGGATTGTTGCGAACTACCGCACGGCTATGAAAAACCTGATGTCGGCGCTTTAAATTGTGAAACAGGGTAACTGCCTGCCCATGTTCTCGCTTCGGGGTTATCCATCGATGGGCTTGCTGGCCCCTGCCCGTTCCGCGTCAATCATCCGCTGTAGTTTCATTCGAAAGGTTTTCGCACCGAGATCCAGTCCAAGATCAATATTCGGCGTAACCATTTCCGCCATGTTCTTGTGAACAGCTTCCAGAACTGCCTTGTCTTCATTAAAGGCCATTATCGCCCCGTCATTCATCTGCTTTGACACTTCAGCATCATGCGGGTCGGTATTGCGGTGCTGGAACCAGATGTAACGGGTGTTGTTCTCATCCACCGGCGTCATGAAGTTGTAAGAGATGTTGATGTAGGTGTCATCCATAAGTGGCGCGTCGTCACCGCCGGTTCCGGCTGGTGTGTAAACCGACTTGTTCAATGCGATAGAAGGCAGACACAATTCGTAATGCTGTTTTCGATCGCAGTTGCCTTTGAACTTTACCAAGTTCTTATAATATGGCGAGGGGGGCTGATCTAATATCCAGCGTGACACGATTACTCCACGGTCTGTTTGTTCCATCTGCAATGGTGCATCATCGGTGCCGCTGCCCCCGAATGAAGTGACATGGACCCATGCGACATGGCTCGGATCAAGCAGGTTGTCACAGACCCAAAGATAATTGCAGGCGATTGGCAGTGTACCCCCGTCGGTGTAGCCCCAAGCCGGATTGTCGTAGTTCTCGATCTCGAATATTGCGTCCGGATCAGCCATTGCAGGATCACCCATCCAGATCCACAACAGTCGGTAGCGGTCGACTACCGGATAGGATTTCACCACAGCCCGACGCGGGGTCATGCCCCTTTGAGTTGGCGAATCTGTGCAGTTTCCGGTGCAGTCGAAAGTGAGCCCGTGATACCCGCACACAACGGTATCGCCTTCAAGTTGCCCCATCGAAAGCGGCAGTTTCCGGTGCGGGCACGCATCTTCCAGCGCAACCGCAGCTCCGTCGGACCGGCGATAGAAAACGATATTTTCGCCGAGTAGTTTCTGAGCCTTCAACTGACGGCCATAATCCTTACTCCAACCCGCAACATACCAGCAATTGCGCAGAAACATCGGCATCTCCTACTCGTACTTCGGCTTCAGGTTAAGTCGGACAAAGCATGGTTACAATTCATCATTGTTTATAAGTATCTTCAGCTGACCTTATGGACAGCGGCACGGCTTCCGGTCAGTGACGGAGAGAGTTTTCTTCACAACCCATGCAGAAAAGAGCCTTGGAATCGGGCAGCCCGCACTGTCTTGCCATTTCCCGGGCACAGACCTAGCATGAGAGGACTTAGTGAAATGCGGGTAAAGAAATGCCGCGCCTCACGGCGAAGTCTTGCAACCATGCGGCGCCAGAACATGAGCCTTGTCCGGTTCTGCAACCTTGTCCGTATCGCGCAATATTCGGTTACCCAACTCCTTTGGAAATTTGTCTGTTCATGTTGAAAACCCTGCCATTCAATGCCCTCAGAACGTTGGAAGCCGTGGTCAGGCTTCGCGGTTTCGGACGGGCAGCCGATGAACTGAACATTTCGCAAAGTGCTGTAAGCCAACATATAAAGCAGCTTGAAGACTGGCTTGGCCACCAGCTTATGATCCGTAAAAACCCCAAGGTTTTACCGACGGACGCGGGTGTCCGTCTGGCGACTGCCGCACGCAACGGGTTTGGCATGGTGGAAACGGTTTGCGACAGCCTTCGTGACAGCAAAGCAGCGGCGAACAAAGGGTTGTTGGTCGCGGCCCCGCCGGGGTTTGCCTTTATCTGGCTGTTGCCGAGATTGCTCGACTTTAACGACAGTCACCCGAGCATACAGATATCCCTTTCGACAGACCCGAAATCGCTCGATCCGGGTAGCAGCACAGCGGATGTAATTATCGCCTACAGCACCGGCGGCTTTCCTGCGCTGCATTCAGAAAAACTTATGGGCGAACGGATGTATCCTGTCTGCGCGCCGACACTGGCGGAGCAGATAAGAACCCCTCGGGATCTGGATCGTTTTACATTATTACAGGATGGCCCACCGGCAGAAGGCCATCTTTCGAACTGGGATTTCTGGGCCTCCGAACTCGGAATGAAGGTGCCGGTTCCTGATAAGAAGCAGGTTTACAGCCAAGCCAATATGGTCATTCAGGCTGCGATCAACGGCTCGGGGGTTGCAATGGGTCGCTGCCCGCTGGTGCGGGACGCGCTGCAAGCGGGCCAGTTGGTACGCCCTTTCCCGCAAGACGCAGAATCGCAATTCTCCTACTGGTTTGTCTGCACCCATAACAAGGCTCAGCTAAAATCCACGCGGCAGTTTCGTGACTGGCTGCACGGGAAGGCCGCTCCGTTCAACGAGGTACCGGCACCGGTTCACCTGTAAGACAGACGTTCGCCAGCACTTTGTCCTACCGAGGTGCGCGGATTGTCGAAGATTTCCTTCATCTCGGGATATCGGGACAATAGTGCTGCGCCGCCAGCGAGCCGTTCCGGAAAAAGCCGACCGTTTTCCCAAATTGCAACACCGTCGAGTCGCACAGTCGGGTCGAGAACGTTAAGTGATATTTCACCCGGTGGTTCCGTCCCGCAGGTATGCAGGTGCAGGATACGTGGATTGCCGAACGCGCCGCCGCTCCAGCGTTCAAAATGGCGCGCGGCTTTCTGTTTGTACGAAAGTCCGGGATGAATACCCGCGTGCCATGAATGCACCGCATAGGTGTCGAGGTTTAGTATGCGGCCGACAAATTCGTAATGTGCCCGCGCCGACTTTATGTCCTGTTTTGTGCCATCAAACCCTTGGATGCGTGAACCGCTGATCCTGACGAATAATGTGTCCCTGATTTCGCAGGTCCAGGGTGTGTAAAAACTCGAACCGGTCCCTGTGAGAAATCCCGTTTGCGCGATACGGCCTTTGAAACCTGCGGAAGAAACCGGCTTGAAAACGGATAGGGGAAACCGTTTCAAAGCGGTATCACAGGCGGAGGTTTTGGAACTTCCGACGCTGCCGCGGTAGTCCGTTCCGGCGGGACAGGTTACATGAATATCCCGTGCAGTGGACATTGCCTTGGATACAATCTGTTCCAGCGCAGCGAAGGCGTGGTAATCCGTTTCCCCGAACGGCGAACCCATCATCTCACAATCCAGCGCATGGCACATGACCTGCGCTGATTTCAACGCGTTGGGGCGGAACCTGATCTGATCCCCCAAGCGTCCCAGAAAAACCGCGCAATCTGCTCTTTCAATGCGCGCAACCAGATCGGGGGCGAGTTGTGTCGCCTGTTTGTGTAAGGCTACGCCGTAAAGTTCGGACTGATAGTCGAGTTGCTTGGCGGCTTTGGCAACCATTTCGGGGAGTGCCGGATCGTAGTAGCCGTCGTTTTCAGTCTCGTGAATAAACAGAACCGATTGTCCGGCTTCGCATCCGGCACAATTTTCCAACAGGTTGCGCGTGCTTTTGACCAGAGAGTTGTGAACAACTTCAAGCATATCCATCTCCTTATTCCGTGCCAGCCAGACGCGGTTTCAGGGTTTGGAAAAGGCGTAACAGGGTGCGAAACACGCCGCTATATACGAAAGGTTATGCGTCGCATTTGGTCAGCTTATGGGGAGGGGGCGAACCTTGCACATGCGGGCATTTAGCCTATAAAGATAGACATAATAATTTATGAAGGCAGCCCTATGCGAGTAAGTTACCGCGATGTTAAGGCCGAAATCCTGAAGCGCATCCGAAACAATACCTGGCCTTTGGGCACGAACCTTCCCGGTGAAATCGAACTGGCTAAGGAATTCGGATGTGCACGTGCCACCATGAATCGTGCCATGCGCGATTTGGTGAACGACGGTATTCTTGAACGCAAGCGCAAAGCCGGAACAAAGGTAAAGCAGTCTCCGGTCCGTCAGGCACAGTTTTCCATTTCAATCGTGCGCGAGGAGGTAGAGCAATCCGGTGCTGATTACACCTACAGTCTGATAGAAAGAGAACTGATCCCCGCCCCTGCTTGGCTGCGCGAACGGATCAAAGTCGAAAAGGACGCACCGATCCTGCATTTGAAGTGTATGCATTACTCCGGCAAAAACCCATTTCAGTTCGAAGACCGCTGGATCAATCTGGATGTCGTGCCCGCTGCCAGAGAATACGATTTTGAAAACATCGGCCCGAACGAATGGCTGATCCAGCAAATACCTTTCACCACGGGCGAGCTGGTCTTTTCTGCGACCAATGCGCCGGAAGGGATTGCGCGTTTTCTCAAAGCTCCGGTTGATACAGCATTGTTTTCGGTCGAACGGACGACCTGGCTGGAAGACAAAAGTGTGACCTATGCGCAGCTTTACTATGCCCGCGATCACAAGATGACGACGTATATCTGATACCGCCGGTTCCTCGCTAGCAAGGCCTGCTCTATCTGCATCGTTGTTTCCCGTCTTCGCAAACCATTTTGGGTAATCATTTTCTCGACCTACCCTCGTTTCGGCATATATTCCAAGTTGTCGGCGCTACCGTACCGCGCTTTCGTAAGCGTGGGACCGTAAGGCAATTTGGACTGTTAAAACCGTTGCTTTGGGGCGAGCAAAAGGGGAGCACATGAATATGGAGAGGATTTACTGCGGACCAGCGCCTCTGCCACAAGAACTCTGGAGCAGTTGGAATTTTGATCCGGTGGTGTTGGTGTGTCTTGCGGGGATGACTTATCTGCTGCGAAAACACGCAGCCGGACTGGGCGCTGTTGCGATCCTGTTTGTGGCGTTTGTTTCGCCGCTCTGTGCGCTTTCTTCGGCGCTTTTCTCGGCAAGGGTGGTGCATCATGTACTTCTCATCGCGGCTGCGGCGCCTTTGCTTGCACTAACGATACAAACGCGCAAACCGGCAACAATAGCCCGCCCCTTTGTCGTTTCTACCGTGATCCTATGGGGCTGGCACCTGCCTGCTGCTTATGATCTCGCCCTGTCGAACGTTGCTGTCTACTGGCTTATGCAGATAAGCCTCCTGATCAGTGCCACTTGGTTCTGGCGCGCGGTTCTGACAGCTGAAGCTGCGGTTGTGGAACGGATCGCCTTTATCGTTGCCGGATTCGCCCAAATGGGGATGTTGGGCGCGATCCTGACCTTTGCACCTACTGCACTTTACGCCGCTCACGCGTTGGCCCCGTTCGACTGGGGGGTCACACCGCTGCGGGACCAACAGCTTGGCGGGTTGATCATGTGGGTCCCTTCGGGCGTGCCTTATGCTGTCGCAGTTGTGCTTCTTGCGCGCAGGCACTGGCATCAACTGACGCGCGGTGCCCCGTGTTAGAGTGGATTTTTGCAACCATTCCCCTGTTCAAGGTAGCGCATATCGCAGCGCTGCTTACGTGGTGCGGCGGATTGCTGGCATTGCCGCTGATGCTGTCACGTCATGACCCGAACGGTTTCGCCGAAGACTATCGCAAAATCCGGCACGCAACCCACAATGTCTACACACTGGTTGTCACGCCCGCTGCCGTGCTTGCGGTGATTGCCGGAACATGGTTGATCTTCCTGCGCGGTGTTTTTGTGCCGTGGCTGTTTGCAAAACTTGCTTTTGTCGTGCTGCTGGTCGTAGCCCATGTCTGGATCGGGCATATCGTCGTTAAAGTTGCTGAATTGCCGGAAGACCACAATCCGCCTCGTCCGGTCCTGCCGCTTCTCGCCGTCTCTGTTCCGGTTGTCGCGATCCTGATCCTTGTGCTTGCCAAACCTGCATTTGACGGGGTCCGCTTTCCGGACTGGTTGCTTGAACCAAGGGGCGGTCAGTTACCTTTCGAGGTGCCAAGTTGATAGTCAAAGACAAGCTTGCCACCATGCCAGCCGGTGAAACTGACCACCAGAACGCAAAGGACCGACAGCAGGATGCCGTAAGGCAGCACGGCCGCTTCATATCCGAAAAGCCTGTATCCCCAATTCGCCCCGAGCAGGGCGAGAAGCGTGACGGCGATGATGAAATGGGTCCATGCCGGCGCGCGGGCGCGAATGCCGGGCACCAGCAGCAGCTCCGCCGTTCCGGAAACACCGGCGAGCATACCGAACAGGAAACCGGTGCCCGCCGCCCAAAGTGCGGCTCGCGCCCAGAAAATGTCTCCTGTCCACCAGTAAGCAATATCTGCGCCAAGCACACAGAAAGTCAGTGCTACGGGGAAAGCGACACTCATTGCGTGAATCGGGTGGCCGTGAATGGCAATGCGCGATTCCGTCTGGTCAAAGCCCGGCATCTCGCTGATCGGGTCGATCAGTTCTTCGCTGTCCTGCTTTCGGGTCTGTTTCGACATAATGCCACCATCCTGCGGTTTTTTGTGCCTGCCACGTTTCTCTTCCTGCTTACAGGGTGCGAGGGGGCGCTTTCAACTGTTGATCCCGCCGGACCGGCTGCACGGTCCATCGCGACGCTGTGGTGGGTGATGCTGGCGGGGGCTGCAGCAATATTCGGGTTGGTGATGATCCTGCTGGTATTCTCTTTCCGCCGCAACAAGAATTCCGGCGAAGAAGAAGGCCAGATAAGGGTCTGGATAATCGGGCTTGGGCTGGCATTTCCGGCGCTGGTCCTTGGCGCGCTGCTGGCTTACGGGCTGGTGGTTGGCGAACGGTTGTTACCAAGAGACGGCGTCAATCTGGTGCAGGTTTCGGCACAAGCCCGTCGCTGGGAGTGGCGTTTCACTTACGCCGATGCTCCTGCGCTTGAAACCACAGGTGTGCTCCATATCCCTGCGGGCCGGCCTGTCGATATTGCGATCACCACCGCTGACGTAATCCACAGCTTCTGGGTGCCCCGTCTGGCAGGCAAGCTTGACGCGATACCGGGTCATACCAACACCCTGCGACTGGAGGCGGATGCGCCCGGAACCTATCAAGGGGTGAGCGCAGAATTCAGCGGCGCCGGATACGATGCATTTGCCTTTCAGGTTGTCGTCCATGACGAATCCGATTGGGCCGCATTTTTACAGGGGCAACCGGAATGAGAGCGCTTGAGAGACACAGGAAACTCACCGCGATCTGGGCTTCGGAAACGGGGTTTAAGGGCTGGTTTTCCACGGTAAACCATAACGATCTGGGCCGGATGTTTCTGTTTACGGCTTTCTTTTTCTTCATCATTGGCGGCCTGCTGGCGATGCTGATCCGTGTGCAACTGGCCACGCCAAATTCTGCTTTTGCAGGGCCGGAAATCTACAACCAGATTTTTACAATGCACGGAACGGTGATGATGTTCCTCTTTGCCATTCCTACTTTCGAGGGATTGGCGATCTATCTTCTCCCCAAGCTGCTCGGCACCCGCGATCTCGCCTTTCCGCGCCTGACGGCTTACGGATTCTGGTGTTATGCTTTTGGAGGCACAATGCTGATCGTGGCGATGTTGTTCGGCATCGCACCCGACGGTGGCTGGTTTATGTATCCCCCGTTGAGCAGTGCAATCCATTCGCCCGGAATTAACGCGGATTTCTGGTTGATCGGTATCACTTTTGTAGAGATTTCTGCCATCGCCGCCGCGGTCGAAATTACGGTTTCGGTGCTGAAATACCGTGCCCCCGGCATGTCTCTGGAAAAGATGCCGATATTTGCATGGTACGCGCTAATCACGGCGCTGATGATCCTGACCGGATTTCCACCTTTAATTCTCGGCTCTGTCCTTCTGGAACTGGAACGGGCCTTCGGGTTGCCGTTCTTTCAGGCGGATCTCGGGGGGGACAGTCTGCTCTGGCAACATCTGTTCTGGCTGTTCGGGCATCCGGAGGTCTATATCATTTTCCTGCCTGCAGCGGGGGTTATTTCAACCGTACTACCCGTGATGTGCCGCACAACACTGCTGGGTTATGGCTGGATTGTTTCAGCGGCGCTTGCGCTGGCGTTTTTGTCCTTTGGCCTTTGGGTCCACCATATGTTTACAACGGGCATCCCCCATTTGGGACTGGCCTTTTTCTCTGCGGCTTCAACCCTTGTGGCCGTGCCGACCGGAGTCCAGATATTTGCGTGGATCGGCACCATGTGGAAAGGCCGGCCCGAACTGCATCTGCCAATGCTTCACATCCTCGGTTTTTTCGTCACCTTCGTTATAGGTGGTCTGACCGGGGTGATGGTGGCTGTTGTGCCCTTTGACTGGCAGGCCCATGATACGGCCTTCATCACTGCACATTTGCATTACGTTCTGTTTGGCGGTTTTGTGTTCCCGATTTTCGCGGGGATTTATTACTGGCTGCCCCATTTCACCGGTCGCCAACAGTTTTTTCGCCTTGGGGAACTGGCCTTTGCACTTGTGTTTGTCGGTTTTCACGTCACCTTTCTGGCGATGCATTGGGTTGGCCTGCTCGGCCAGCGCCGCCGCATTTCGGGGTATACGCCGGAAGACGGCTGGTCCGTTATCAATTTGATCTCTTCAGTGGGAAGCTTCATTCTGGCTATTGGCATCGCGATGATCCTGATTGATGTCCTTCTTCACATTTTCACAGCCCGTCGCAGCTGCCGGAACCCGTGGAATGCTACAACACTGGAGTGGGCGATGATCACGCCTGCTCCTGCCTACACTTTCGCCAGCTTGCCCCTGATTTCCTGTCGCGATCCGCTCGGTCGGGAACCAGCGCTTGCAACGGCACTGGCCCGTGGCGAAGGCTACCTTGGTGTGCCCAGAGAGGGGTTAAGAGAAACACTGGCTGTGGACAGTGCTAGCGGCCGCCCCGAAATGCACGTCCTTTATCCTGCGAATACACGGCTGCCTATTGTAATGTCCGCAGTGACGGGACTGTTTTTCCTTTCTCTGTTGTTAAAGTTCTACTGGACCGTTCCGCTGGCGCTTGTCGGTGTCATCATTCTCGCATGGAGATGGGTGTGGAGCTTGGGCCTTCGGGATGACCCAGCGATGCAGCCAGTCGGGCATGATCTGACTTTGCCAAGTGCAGCCACGGCCGAACGCGCGCCGGGTTGGTGGGGATCTGTATTTTTGCTGACGGCGAATGGCACTTTTTTTGGTGCGCTCTTGTTCGGATTCGCGTTCTTGTGGACCGTTGCGCCCGGCTGGCCGCCGCCTGTTTGGTTCAAACCTTCCGTGTTGGAATTTGCCCTTGGCGTAGCGGGTGCCGTTATCGCGCCGCTTGCCATGCGCCGGGCGATCCGCAAAAATCGTGCAGGTGACACACCGTTTTCAAATGTACTCATAGCATTGTTCGGGATTGCAGTGCTTGGAATTACCTGTGCGGCGTTAATGATGCGCGCGCCCGCCCCGACGAGCCACGCTTACGGCGCAACCTTGCTTGTATTGGGGGGGTACGGGCTGTTCCACGCAACAGTTGCAGCTTTGATGAGCGGCTTTCTGGCGACACAAATGCGGCTTGGTTTCACCTCGGCCAAGCGGCGTGCCGCCTTCCCTATTGTTGCGCTGTGGGTGAAGTACGCGAGTATTACAGGTCTCATCATTCTTTCTGCGGCCCATCTTCCCGGTATGCTCTCATGACAGAGCTTCTTCGTATCCTGCTCGCGCCGCTCGTCTGGCTCGTTTCATTCAGCGCAATTTACGGATTGCATGGTCTGCTGTGTGAAACCGCTGAGGGTTCATTTGCAGAGTTTCCGGTGCAAAGATTCGTCCTGCTTGCCGCATTTCTGCTGGCAATTGCCCTACAGATCACAATTCTTTGGGTGCTCTACCAGCCCCGCTTTGCGGCGCCTGCGGGACTCTTGCGTTTTGTCAGCCGCGCGGGCGGCTGGACGGGGCTGGTCGCAACGGTCTGGACCCTGTTTCCGATTGTGGCTCTCTCCACCTGCACCTAAACTCCGATGCGGGGTATAGTTAAAACCTATAGCTCCCCACGTAATGTTGAATGAGGGGTTGGCGCCCTGTTTCTGGCATGACGTTGCAAGGATTTGGCTTGGGGTACGGAAATGGCAGATTTATCAGGATTGTTTGTAGTCTCTGTCGAACAGGCTGTAGCAGCACCCTATGTGTCTGCCCGACTCGCCGAAGCGGGCGCCCGTGTGATCAAGGTTGAACGCCCCGAAGGGGATTTTGCACGCAATTATGACCAGCTTGTCCACGGCGAAAGCGCCTATTTCGTCTGGCTTAACCGGGGCAAGGAAAGTGTCTGTCTGGATTTACGCGAGGACGGAGACAAGGCTTTGCTGTCAAAACTGATCGCCCGTGCCGATATCTTCATTCAGAACCTTGCTCCCGGCGCGATCGAACGGTTGGGTTTTGCTCCGGACGTTTTGCGCGTTAAGCATCCCCGCCTGATAACGGTGTCGATCAGTGGCTACGGCGACGATGGCCCCATGGCGGACCGCAAGGCCTATGATCTGTTGGTGCAGGCGGAAAGCGGTCTGTCCGCGATCACTGGCAACGAGTCCGGTCCGGCCCGTGTCGGCGTGTCCGTTTGTGATGTTGCCTGCGGAATGACGGCCTATCAATCGGTGCTCGAAGCCCTGATAGCCCGGGGTACCACCGGCAAAGGCCGGCACCTCTCTATTAGTCTCTTTCACGCACTTGCTGACTGGATGAACGTTCCCTATCTGCAATACGCTTACGGTGGAAAAACGCCTGCACGGGCGGGGCTGTCCCATCCCACCATCGCGCCTTACGGCGTATTTACCTGTGCCGATGGCGGACAAATCCTGCTGTCGATCCAGAACGAACGGGAATGGATGCGGTTCTGTTCGGATGTTCTGGGGGACGAAAGGCTTGCCACCGATCCGCGTTTCTCCACCAATGCGCTGCGCGTTGAAAACCGGGGGGTGTTGGACGGGTTGGTCGCCGGTGCTTTCGCCTTGCGCGACAGGTCCGAAGTTGCACAACTACTTGACGATGCAGCGATCGCTTTCGGACAGGTTTCTACAATGGCCGACCTAGCAGGGCATCCCCAGAACCGTTTCGTCGAAGCAGATACGCCTTCGGGGCCGGTGCGCCTTCTGGCACCGGGGGCACGGATAAACGGAGAGTCCCGCCCCTTTGGCCCCGTCCCTGCCCTTGGCGCACATACGAACGCTATTCGGGACGAATTTTTGCATTCTGACAAATCCGAACATCTGACCGAGGAGTGATCTTATCGTGACCCTAGCCACCAGTGCCTCTGCCGCCCATGACGATTTGCGTGATGCCCTGCGCGCGCTTTGTGCCGGTTTCGCACCGGAATATCATCGCAAGCACGCACAGGACGGTACCTACCCGACCGAATTCATCGACGCGCTGACACGTGACGGCTGGCTCGCTGCGATGATCCCCGAAAGTTATGGCGGCGCGGGGCTGGGCCTGACCGAAGCCTCTGTCATCATGGAGGAAATCAACCGCGGCGGCGGAAATGCGGGACATTGCCACGGGCAGATGTACAATATGGGTACGCTCTTGCGTCACGGGTCAGATGCGCAAAAAGCCCGCTATCTGCCGGACATCGCCTCCGGCAAGCTCCGGCTGCAATCTATGGCGGTGACAGAGCCGACGACCGGCACGGACACAACCAAGATCAAAACCACAGCGCACCGTAAGGGGGACCGCTATGTGATCAATGGTCAGAAAGTCTGGATCAGCCGTCTGGAACATTCCGACCTGATGATCCTGCTGGCGCGCACGACGCCTCTGGCAGAGGTAAAGAAGAAATCCCACGGCATGAGTATTTTCATTGTCGAGCTTTCAGACGCGCTCGGTCAGGGCATGGAAATCCAGCCGATCCGCAACATGGTCGGCCATGAAACCCATGAGGTGTTTTTCGACAATCTGGAAATTCCCGCTGAAAACCTGATCGGCGAAGAAGGCATGGGCTTTCGCTATATCCTTGACGGTCTGAATGCCGAAAGAACCCTGATTGCTGCCGAATGTATCGGTGACGGCTACTGGTTTTTGGAACGTGCCGCGGACTATGCCAACGAGCGGGTGGTGTTCGACCGTCCAATCGGACAAAATCAGGGCGTATCCTTCCCGCTGGCGCGGGCCTATGTGAATGTCGAGGCCGCCAACCTTATGCGGTTTGAAGCCTGTCGCCGCTTTGATGCGCAACAGGATTGCGGGGCGCAGGCCAATATGGCCAAACTGCTCTCCGCCGATGCGTCATGGGAGGCTGCGAACGCCTGTCTCCAGACCCACGGCGGTTTCGGCTTTGCCGAAGAATACGATATCGAGCGAAAATTCCGCGAAACCCGGCTTTATCAGGTGGCACCGATTTCCACCAACCTGATCCTGAGCTATGTGGCAGAGCATGTGCTGGGCCTGCCCCGCTCATTCTGACGGATTTTGCTATTCCGGCGTCCAGACCAGTTCGCCCTCCCAAATCCCGCGTCGAACCATTTCAGCGGCGACCGTTAATGTCATCCGTTCAATCGCAGCGCTGGCGCGGGTTTGGGGGCGTAGCGGGTTCTTGGCGAGATAAACCGGACGGGAGATCGCCGGGTCGACAATCGGTGATTTGAGCAACTTTCCCTCTTGCACGTAGTCATGGCAGGCCGCAGGCGCAAAGATCGAAAACCCCGACCCGCGAGCCACCAGTTCCTTGATCTGGGTCATAGCGTCCAGTTCCGTTACCACGTTCAGACTGACGCCGCTTTGCGCGGCGGCGTTTTCAATGATCCGGCGTAATCCGTGCGGTTCGCCCGGAAGGATCAAGTCCAGACGCTCCAGCGATCTGAGAGATACGGGCGCACCGGGCGGTGTGTCCAGCGGCCACGCATCGGGCGCGGAAAAGAAGTAGAGTTGTTCATTCAAAACATGGGTCGCCTGAAAATGGGAAATCCCTTTGAGGTCGTAAAGAAATCCGATCTCGACAGTTTCATCCTCTATCCACGACTTGATGAAACCGCTCATCGCTTCGCTTGTCCTGAGCCTCACCTGTGGCAGTTCCAGACGCACGGTTTCAGACAAAGGAACGGCCATCACCATAGACACCGAAGGCGGCATCCCGAAGTGCACTTTGCCGGTGATGTGCCGGCCCGTCTCACGCAGTTCATCCACGCAGCGCGACATAGCCTCGCAAATTTCTCTGGCGTGGCGAAGCAGCAATTCACCTTCCGCGGTCAGAGTTGATCCACGGGGCGACCGGACCACAAGTTGAACCTGTAGTTCCTCTTCCATATTCACCAGATGCTGGGAAAGCGACGGCTGCGCAATATTCAGCCGCAGTGCTGCCGCTGACACAGAGCCGGTTTCCGCAATCGCGATGAAATAACGAAGCTGTCTTATGTCCACGGAAAACCTTTCACTTGCCCGATGGCAGGGCGATCCAGCGCCCCGCACGTTCCGGTCATTTTCTTCAGACTGTCCGTTCCGCGTGGAAGGGACAACCGGTTATTTCAAGGAACGGCCCCTGCGGTGCAAACGCTGCGGTATTTTCTTGCCAAGCAACAGCGCGATTTTGCAGTGACTTTCCTGCGCAGGTTTCTCGGACTCAACTACTCGGTTTACACCTGTTATTTTTTTACCAAATTAATTTCATGATGATAGACTGGCATCACATACTTGATTCTAACCATGGAAAGAGATTGATAATGATCAATGCCAAGGGACTGGTGATCGTCACATTTACGGCTGCCACACTCGCCGGTGGTTCGTTCGCGCAGGATATTGTGCGCATCGCATCGCCTAACAAAGTTACAACACTGGACCCGATTGCATCTGCAGCAGCGGGAAATATCGAGGCATTCGGCCAGCTCTACGCGCGGTTGCTTCGCAAGGACCGGGACGGCAATCTCCAGCCCGCTCTCGCAGAAAGCTGGACAATTTCCGACGATGGTCTGACCTACACTTTCGACTTGCGGGACGCAAAATTCTCTGACGGCACTACGATCACTGCAGAAGATGTGGCGTTCAGTCTCAACCGTGTCGCCAAAGATGAAGCATCCGCATATCCGGCGGCTTATGCGCCTGTCTCGGCGTTTACGGCGGTTGACGACGACACTGTCACTCTGACGCTGGAATATCCGAGTGCTCCGATGCTCTCTTATATGGAAATTTTCAACGCTGGCATCATCAGCAAAGATGATGTCGAAGCCCGCGGCGAAGAGGCATTTGCCGGCGATCCGGTCACATCCGGCCCGTTTATGGTGGAGGCATGGAAGCCGAATGATCGCCTGACCCTAAAGGCAAACCCGAATTACTGGCGGGATGGCTATCCCAAGGTGGCGGGTGCAGACCTGATTGAGGTTCAGGACGATAACACCCGCACGTCCATGATGCTTGCAGGGGAAATCGACGCCAGTCGCGGTGTTCCCTTTGCCCAAGTGGATGAGGTCGATGGCAGCGACTCTGTTACTGTGCCTCTGTCCCCCTCAACGCTGATTTACGGCGTGATGCCAAACCACGCCAAAGCGCCGTTTGATAACCTGAACGTGCGCAAAGCCGCAGCAATGGCCCTGAACCGTGAAGCGACGACCAAGGCGATGACCCTTGGTAAAGCGGTCGTTGCAAACAGCACCCTGCCCAATGCGCTGACCTTTCATAACGCTGACATTGCACCGCCTGCTTACGATCCGGCAGCGGCACGGGAACTGCTTGAATCCGAAGGCGCGCTCGGGGCTGAGATTACATTGATGATTACTCCAAGCTTTGAACAGGCAGCAACGCTTTTGAAGGCGCAATGGGACGCTGCAGGGTTTAAAACGACTGTGGAGCGCGTTGACGGCGGCTTGTGGTGGGATCGCCTGACCAAGGGCGACTATCAGGTAACAATCAACTGGTGGTATAATGAAACCGAAGACCCCGACCTTGCCGTTCGTTGGGCCGTTTGCGGCAGTTGCGGCAACAATTCCTATTACACCAACTATAACAATGACGATGTTAACCAGATGGTTGAAGACGCTCTTCGCGAACAGGATGAAGCCAAACGCGGCGCGCTTTACAAGGAAATCCAGCGGATCTCGACCGAAGAACTGGCGCAGATTCCGTTGTATTATCCGCCCTTTGCCAATGCCTATTCCACACGGATCAAGGGCCTGACCCTGACGCCGTCCCTGCAATGGACACTGGAAGAAACAGAGATCGTCAACTGATCCAGCTCTCTGGCCTGCCGCATTGGCGGGCCAGAGATTACAGGCGGAGCAAATACTTGAAAATTCTACGTTTCATCGTCGCCAGATTATTGCAATCTGTGCCGGTCCTGCTGGGTGTCAGCATCGTGACATTCCTGCTGATGGTGAACACACCCGGCGACCCGATCCGCCTGCTTGTAGGTGTTCGCGCGTCTGACGAGACAATCGCAATTATCCGCGACCGGTACGGTCTGGATGATCCGATTTTGTCCCAGTATTTTACCTACCTCGGGAACCTGGTGCAGGGGGATCTCGGGGCGTCCTTGCGTTTCAGAGTGCCCGTGTCCGAACTGATCGGCCAGTTCTATCCAGTCACTTTGTTTCTTGTAGTCTATTCTATCGTGTTGATCCTGCCCCCTGTGATCCTGCTGTCTGTCTGGTCTGCAAAACGGCCAAATGGTCCTGCGGACCAGATCATCCGGATTGTCGGGGTTGTCGGTCTTGCGATGCCTGTGTTCTGGGTTGGCTTGCTGTTTGCCCGTTTCTTCGGCGTGACGCTCGGTCTGTTTCCGGTTAGCGGTTTTGGTGACACAATTCCCCAGCACTTCCTGCACCTGTTCCTCCCCGCCCTGACAACGGCCATCTGGGTGGTTCCGATCCTGACACGCAATCTGCGCTCTGCGTTACTGGACGAAATGAACCGCGATTATGTGACAGCGGGCATGTCCAAAGGGCTGGGAGCGTCACAAGTATTCCGCACCCATGTGTTCCCGAACTCGGTTCTGCCAACGCTGAACCTGTTCGCGGTGATCGTGGCGTATCTGCTGGGCGGTTCCGTGATAGTTGAAACCGTTTACGCTGTCCCGGGAATGGGTAAGCTGATGGTGGATAGTATCCTTGCACGGGACTATTTCGTTGTACAGGGGGCCACTTTGGTATTCGCCCTTACGACCATTGTTGTCATGCTTGCTGTTGATATCCTGTCGGCGCTTATAGATCCGAGGATCAACACATGAAGCTCTCGCCGATGTTTGTTTGCGGTGCCACGCTGGTGGCCGTGTGGAGCCTCATTGCGCTTGCAGCCCCCCTGCTTGCCACCCATGATCCTTATGCGATCGACTTCGAGGCGCTTCTTGCCCCCCCGAGTGCCGAGCACTGGTTCGGGTCTGACAATGTGGGACGCGATACCTACAGCCGGGTGATCTACGGTTCGCGTCTTGCGCTTTATATTGGTTTGCTCGGAGTGATTGCACCGATGGTTATCGGCATGACAATCGGACTGCTGGCGGGATATTTCGGTGGCTGGGTCGACACAATCGCCATGCGTATTCTGGACATAACCGTGCCGTTTCCATTCTTCGTTCTGGTCCTGTCTATCGTTGCGGTACTTGGCCCCGGAATTGAAAACTACTTTATCGCTTTGGCGCTGGTGGGTTGGGTCGGCTATGCGCGGCTGGCGCGGGCCGAAGCCATCGTGCTGCGCAGTTCCGAATTCGTTCTCGCAGCGCGCACTATGGGTTTTTCACATCCCTACATACTGTTTCGCCACGTATTGCCCAATGCCTTGTCACCTGTCGTGGTCTATATGATGACCGACGTAACGCTGGTTATCCTGTTCGGTGCCGCGCTTGGCTTCTTGGGAATGGGTGTGTCCCCGCCAGCCGCAGAATGGGGCGTGATGATTGCCGAAGGACAAATCTATATTTCTACCGCCTGGTGGATCAGCTTCTTTCCCGGACTGGCGATGGTTCTGATCGGCGTGGGTTTTGCCCTGATGGGCGACGGACTGGCCAAAATGTTAAGGATCGAGCGATGACCCCCTTGCTGTCTGTCCGCAACCTTTCTGTACGTTTTGGCGAAACCCTTGCCGTTGACGATGTCTCCTTTGACCTGCCCCGAGGCGGGGCGTTGGGAATCGTCGGAGAAAGCGGATCAGGAAAATCGGTGACCTGCCGTGCCCTGATGAAACTGCTGCCGTCAACTGCCCGTACTGAGGGTGAAATCCGTTTTGAGGAACAGGATATTCTGGGGGCCTCCGAAGCCACCTTGAACACCCTGAGGGGCAAGCGCATTGCGATGATTTTTCAGAGCCCCGCTTCCCATCTCGATCCTCTTATGCGGATAGGGGATCAGGTCGCGGAAACCCTGCGCAAACACACAGAACTGAAGGGCCGGGCCATTCAGGAGGAAGTTCTGCGCCTGCTCGACGTAGTGCGCATCCCCGAGCCCGAACGCTGGGCGCGTTCCTATCCGCATCAACTGTCCGGAGGGATGAAACAGCGCGCGATGATCGCCGGTGCGCTCGCCTGCAAACCGGATCTGTTGCTGGCAGATGAACCGACCACGGCGCTTGATGCAACGGTGCAGAAAAGTGTGTTGGACCTGTTGGTGGAACTACGGCAGTCACAAGGGCTATCGATGATCTTTGTCAGCCACGATCTCGGCGCAGTTGCGCGGGTCTGTGAAGATGTAATTGTCATGCGTAAATCCCGCGTGGTTGAAACGGGCAAAACCCGAACCGTTATTGACTCACCACAACATGAATACACACGGATGCTGATCGCCTCCCATCCGGATCGCCTGACACAACACACACCACCAGTCGCCCCGAAAGCAGCACCGCTGTTAGAGGCGCGAGGCGTTCAGGTCCGGTACGGGGGCGGGGGATTAACTGATATCTTCACAAAACGGGCGAGCGGTTTTCTGGCAGTAAAAGGGGCAGATTTCTCCGTTCAGCCCGGAGAGACCCTCGGCATCGTCGGGGAAAGCGGATCGGGCAAAAGCACGATGGCCCGCGCGTTGGTGGGTCTGGTCAAACCGGCAGCAGGGGAGATCCTTTTCGAAGGTGCACCTGCCCGTCCTTTTGGGCGCAACCGCGCCGATTATCTGCGTGATGTGCAACTGGTCTATCAACACCCATATGAAGCCTTGTCGCCGCGGATGCGCATCCGCGACGCTATTGCGGAACCGCTGCGCCGCCACAAACTCTGCGCGCCACAGAACGTGGCGGCAAGGGTCGCGGATCTTATGGCACAGGTCGACCTCGACCCGTCACTTGGTGATCGCTTGCCTGCACAGCTTTCGGGTGGTCAATGCCAGCGCATTGCAATCGCGCGGGCATTGGCAATGGACCCGCGGGTTCTGATCGCGGATGAAGTCACCTCCGCGCTGGACGTCACCCTGCAAGCACAGGTAATGGACCTTTTGATCAGATTGCAAAAAGAACGGGGATTAACGATGATTTTCATCAGCCATGACCTCGCTGTCATCAGGCGGTTATGCAACTCCGTAATCGTAATGCGACGCGGCGAGATTGTAGAAGCCGGACCAACCGATCAAGTCTTTGACAATCCGTCAGAGGAGTACACACGCACTCTGATTAACGCGATCCCCCACCTAGAGGCTGCACACCCATGAGCGATGTTCACCCTGAACCCAGCGGTACCGTCCTTGAACGCGTGGCGCAGGCCAGCAATCTGTCCAAGGCAGAAAGCACCGTGGCCCGCTGGGTCGAGAGCGATCTGATGGATGTGCCGATTGATACAGCCGGAGAACTGGCGAAATACGCGGGTGTCAGCGAAATGACCGTGACCCGTTTTGTGCGCCGGTTAGGATACAAAAACTTCAAGGCGTTCATGAGCGCTGTAAACGCCGACCTGCGGTCCGAGATCGGGTCAAGCAGTGCATTGCGCAAATTGCGCGTCGCAATCCCGCTGACGACAGAAGACGAACTGGCCCGACAACTGGAGTTGGAGATTGAAGCCATCGTTGAGGTGTATCGCCTTGCAAGCACCGACCAATGGCATGCGGCGCTCGATATAGCTATGCAGGCCCGCTACATCAAGATCTGCGGCTTTCAGGGGTCGATGGGGCTTGCGATGGATTTTGCGACCCGTTTGAAATATGCCCGCTCCGGTGTTCGCTATGTTTCCGGCACCAGCGGTAACTGGTCCGAGATTTTTGAGGATGACGTGGAGGACAGTTGCGTCATCATGGTAGATACCGTTCCCTACGCCAAAACTTCTTTGAAGATTGCTGAACTCTGCCTTCGCCGTTCCATACCGCTGATTACCGTAACCGACCGGTTTGATCCTTGGCCAAGGCAGTACACGCCCCATGCGCTTTCCGTCAGCACAGTCACCAAAACCTTTTTAGACAGCACGGCGGGTCTGTCTGCTTTGTTGAATTTGATGCTGAACGGCATAACGGCCCGTGCGGGTCGTTCCGCAAACGAGCGGCTGAACAAGATGGGCGCACTAGGCCGGCACTTCGAAGCCTATACCTTTGAACCGGGTGCACAGAACCGCCCGTTACAACGCGACAACAGAAAGAAATCCGAATGACCCAGAAGCCCCGCGCCCGTGATATCGGCCTGAAATTCTCCGGCATGCCCGGACCCTATAACGCTATCACAGACGTACCGGGAGTCACTGTGGGGTACTCGACCATTCTGGAAAATCCGGTTGAGGGTGTTCACAAAGGACTTTGCACCGGTGTGACAGCGATCATTCCAAGGGGCGTGTCCGGTAGCATTCAACCGGTCTGGGCCGGTATCGATTCATTTAACGGCAACGGAGAATTCACCGGCAGCCATCTGATCAACGATCTGGGCTGGTTCCTCGGGCCGGTGATGATCACCAATTCCCACGGTGTCGGCATGACCAGTCATGCAACCGTAGGCTGGATGATCGATCGCTACAAAGAGATCTTCAACGACGATCACATGTGGTGTCTTCCCGTGGTGGGCGAGACTTATGACGGTGTGCTCAACGATATTAACGCCCGTGCTGTGCAGGAACATCATGTGCTGGAAGCCCTCAACACAGCAACCGGCGGGCCGATTGCCGAAGGCAATGTCGGTGGCGGAACCGGCATGATTGCTTATGAGTTCAAAGGTGGAACCGGCACTGCCTCCCGCAAGATTACAGTGGCAGGGGCCGATTACACATTGGGCGTCATGGTGCAGGCGAACCACGGCACCCGCAACTGGTTTGAAGTCTCAGGCGTACCGGTCGGGCACCAGATGCGGGAGGATATGGTATTCGGTCACGAGCAGGGATCGATCATCGTGGTTATCGCAACAGATGCGCCACTGATGCCACACCAGCTAAACCGGCTGGCGCGGCGTGGCTCTATCGGTATCGGGCGCAACGGCAGCAAAGGGGGCCACAATAGCGGTGACATATTCCTCGCTTTCAGCACTGCCAACGGGCACGATAATCCGTGGCGTGCGCCCGACGTGATGAAGCTTGAGATCCTCAACGACGTGCATCTCGATCTATTTTACGAGGCCGCAGTCCAGTCTGTGGAAGAAGCGGTCCTGAATGCAATGATTGCCGCAGAAGATCGGGTTGCAGTGAAACCTGCAGGAAAGCTCGTCAGGGCAATCGATCCTGTAAGGCTGGTTGAAATCGTAAATGGGGCGTAACGCCCCCGCCTAATCGGCGCAGAGCGTGTTCATCCAACCCAAACCGGCTTTGGTTGTGGCTTGCGGATGGTATTCCGCCCCGATGAAACCGTTGTAACCAAGATCGTCGATGCGCTGTAAAAGCCAGCGATAATCGACTTCGCCGCGATCGGGTTCGGCGCGGTCAGGGACTGATGCAATCTGGACGTGGCCGATCTTGGGCATCAGCCGTTCCAGCGTTTTCGCCAGATCGCCCTGCATGATCTGCATGTGATAACAGTCAAACATGATCTTCAGTTCGGGCCGTTCCAGCGCGTCCACAATCCGTTCCGCGTGATCAGTGGTGGACAGGTGATAGCCCGCTACATCGCGGGTGTTGATGGGTTCGATCAGTACGCTAATGCCGTGCTCTGCCGCCAGATCACAGGCATGGTTCAGATTGCTGCGAAAACAGTCCTCGGCCGCAGCACCACCATCAGTGCGCCCTGCCATAACATGAACCGCGTCCACCCCTGCTGCTGCTGCATAATCTACCGCGCGGGCAATTTCAGCGCGGGCCTCTGACACGCGGTCGGGCAAGGCCGCCAGCCCGAAATCCCCTGCCCCGCGGTCACCCGGCCATGTGTTCAGGCCCAGCATCCGCAAACCGGTTTCAGCCAGTGCCGCGCGCATCTGTTCGGGGGGCGTATCGTAGGGAAAGTGGCATTCAACGGCATCAAAACCGGCTGCTTTTGCTGCACGGATCGCGTCGGGCAGATCGTGTTCTGTGAACAGAAACCCCAGATTGGCAGAAAATCGGATCAATCGTCCCACTCCACATCGAATTTGGTCACAAGCGCCTGCACATGTGCATCGGTGAGTGCCCGTGCATTCATCCCGCGCAGCATCAGGGCGAGCCTTGCCGTATCTTCGAGTTCTTCGATTGCATTACACGCCGCTTCCACATCCTTGCCGGCCACAACCGGACCGTGATTTGCCAGCATCACAGCCGAACGTTTACCGGCAAGGCCGCGCACGGCCTCCCCCATCGCGGGATCGCCGGGCATGAAATAGGGCAGCAACCGTACCTTGCCGAGCTTCATAATACCATAAGGCGTCAGCGGCGGCAGGAAGTTTTCGGGGTCGGTATCGGGCAACATCGACAGGGCCACGGAGTGGCAGCTGTGCAGATGCACCACCGCCCCGGCTGTGCTGCGGGTGTCGTAGAACGCTTTGTGTAAGGGCATTTCCTTGGTCGGTTTATCGCCCCCGATCAGCGTGCCGTCGGCATCAAAACGGGACAGGCGCGCAGGATCAAGCCGCCCGAAACTGGTTCCTGTAGGAGAAACCAGCAAACCGCCGTCTTCGGTTCGCGCAGAGATATTGCCGGTGCTACCGCCCGTCAGACCACGGTCGAATATGGATTTCGCCAGCAGGCAAATATGTTCGCGCAGCGCGTTTTCCTGCATCAGTCCTGTCCCAACACTTTTGAAGCCTTCTCGAAGTAATCTTCGGTGCCAAAGTTACCGGATTTCAGCGCGATAACCAATTCATCACTGGCCCGCAGGGCCGGAACGCCCGGATCAATCTCCGGTCCGATTTCCAAGGTTTTGAAGTCGAGCGCCTCAACCACGGCGCCAGATGTTTCGCCACCGGCGGTCAAAATACGTGAAACACCCAGCTCTGCCAGACAAACTGCGGTTTGACCAAAAAACGTTTCCAGTGCATGAGCGGCGGCTTCACTGCCGAATTTCTTCTGAACCGCTGCCACATCATCCGGATCAGCCGAACTGTAGGCAAGGGGCAGGCCCTCTGTCTCATACAGCCACTGCGCGGTTGCCTGTGGCGTTTGGGCGCCGCTGATCACATCGGCGGGATCAATCTTCAGGCTGGGATGGCGGGCCACATGATAGGCAATCTGCCCCCGCGTTGCCACAGAACAGGAACCCGATAGCACTGCTGCCTTACCCGATTGCGGCGTCCATGGAACCTCTGCCGGGGAGATACCGAAATTGGCAGGCAAGCCAAGCGCCACGCCAGACCCGCCGGTTATCAGAGGCAAGCCTTTGGCCGCAGCACCGATTTCCATAAGGTCATTGTCACGCAACGCATCTACGATCAGCATCCGGTGACCTGCCGATTTTTCCGCATCCATTCTGGCGCGGATCGCGGCAGCCCCTTCAAAGACAGCACTGGCAGGAACATGTCCGACGCTGTTTTTGCTTTGCGCCGCCATCAGCCGGCGCAGGTTTGCATCCTTCATCGGCGTCAGGGGATGATTTTCCATGCCGCTTTCATTCAGCAGCACATCTTTCACGAACAGATACCCCTGATAGACCGATCGCCCTGCCCCCGGAAATGCGGGGCAGACAATCACGTTATGAGCATCGAGCGCATCGGCCAGCGCATCGGCAACGGGGCCGATATTGCCTTCGGCTGTACTGTCAAAAGTAGAACAGTATTTGAAGAAAATCTGTTCACAGCCTTGTGCTTGCAACCATGCCAAAGCCTCCAGCGACTGGCGGATTGCTTCCTGCGGGTCGATGGAGCGTGATTTCAGTGCAACCACACCGGCCTGAACATCCGCGCCAGCAGGGGCTGTCGGTACGCCGCTGTACTGAACCGTGCGCATCCCTGCCTTGGCCAGAGTATTTGCCAGATCGCTCGATCCGGTGAAATCGTCTCCGATACATCCCAGTAACATTATTCATCCCCCGGAAGTTTAACGCCGCCCTGACGGGCAAAATATTTTGCGATAGCTGCGTCGTCTTCATCCCCGAGCCCCGCAGCAGAGGCGGCCTTGAACTGTTCCAGCGCATTGGCCGAAATCGGCACTGGCAAATCGGATGCGGCTGCAATCTCGCCGACAATCCCCAGATCCTTCAGCCAGATGTCCACTTTGGAATGCGGTGTATAATCGCCCTGCACCACATGGGGGCCACGGTTTTCAAACATCCACGATGTACCCGCAGACACCGAAACAACATCCACAACCTGCGCAGGGTCAAGCCCTTGAGACGCGCCAAAAGCCAACGCTTCGCCCATGGCAGCAATATGAACCCCTGCAAGAAGCTGGTTCACGGCCTTCATCGCAGACCCCGGACCCGCGCGATCCCCCAGACGGTGCACGGTTTCGGCCATTGCCTCCAGCGCAGGTTCTGCAGCCGCGAAGGCCGCTTCCGTTCCCGAGGCCATAATAGACAGCCGTCCTTCGGCAGCTTTGACAGCACCGCCCGAAATCGGAGCGTCAAGATAAAGCAACCCGAGCGCTTCTGCTTCCGCTTCCATCTCGCTCGCAAACGCAGGAGCTACAGTAGCACAAGAGATGATCACCCCGCCCTTGCACAACCGCGCCGCAGCACCGTTTTCACCGAACAGTGCGGTGCGGGTCTGCTGTGCATTCAGCACTGTGCAAACCACCACCTCAACCGGCGCGTCATCTTCAGCAAAGCGTTTGCCGCCTGCTTCACACAACAGATCGACCTGACTTGCAGCCGGATCAAATCCGCACACTTCAAAACCGGCGCGCACAAGGCTTTTCGCCATTCCCAGCCCCATAGAGCCGAGACCAACACAATATACAGACATCATTGTCCTCCGAATATCCATTCAACCGGCCACAGCGTGATTGCCGGTACATAGGTGATCACCATCAGTGCTGCGAAAACTGTCAGCACAAACCAGATCAGTTGCGGGATAATTTTTTCGACCTTCAACTGCGCGACCGAGCAGGCCGCAAACAGATTAACTCCGAGCGGCGGTGTGATCATCCCAAGCGCAAGGTTCACCACGATGATCAGACCGAAATGCACCGGATCCACCCCGTAGCTCAGCGCGATAGGTGTCAGGATCGGTGCCAGTACAAGGATCGCCGCCGAAGTTTCGATGAACATGCCAACGATCAGAAGAAGGATATTTACGGCCAAAAGAAAGGCGACGCGGCTTTCAAAGATTTCCTTGAACCACTGGGCGATTTCATTTGGCAGGCCGGAGCGTGTGATCAGGAATGAAAACAGCGATGCGGCCGAGATAATGATCATAATCGCCGAGGTGGAGATCACGGTCTTTTTCAGAATCTCGGGCAAATGGGCGAATTTCAGTTCCTTATACAGCCCCATACCAACGATCAGCGCCGCAGCCACAGCCGCTGCACTAGCCTCGGTCGGGGTGAAGATGCCGGAATAAATCCCTCCAAGGATCACCACTGGCACCAGCAGCGCAGGCAGCGCCGCTTTCAGCGCAGCCCCCGGACTGGCGCGGCCCATGCCGTCGTCCTTGCCGATGCCACGGATCCGGCAAATCACCAGCACCAGCGCCATCAGCGAACCGGCCACGACAACACCCGGCCCAAGGCCCGCGACGAACAGCTTGCCGATGGAGGTATCTGTGGACACCCCGTAAAGAATGAGCGGAATCGAAGGCGGAATAAGCACGCCCAGTTCGGCAGAGGACGCCTGAATAGAGGCCGCCAGCGGCTTGGGGTAATTATGCTTTACCATCGCCGGAATAAGGATTGCCCCGATGGCGAAAGTCGTTGCAACAGAGGAACCGGACACCGATGCAAACAGCATACAGGTCAGAACACAGGTACAGGCCAACCCGCCCTGAATACCCCCGACCAATGATTTGGCCAGTTCAACCAGACGGTGGGAAATCCCCCCTGCCGACATCAGGTTGCCTGCCAGAATAAACAGCGGGATCGCCATCAGCGGGAAGCTGTCGATGCCGGTAAACATACGTTGAGCAATCAGCAACAGGGGCAAGCGGCCCTCTGCCTGAATGCCGATGATGGATGCCAGACCGATTGAAACCGCAATCGGAACCCCGAGTACAAAGAGGATTGCGAGCGAAAAACCGAGTGCGCTGTTCACAGTGCGTCCTCCTCGTTGCGGGTGACCAGCCAGTCCCCTTGGACCGCACGGACAATAGAGGCCAGAATGGCGACAAGAATGAAACCGGATCCGGTGGGCAGCGCCGCATAGACCCATGCGATGGAAATCTCCAGCGCCGACAGGCTTTGCGGGATGACGCGAAGGGTCATCAGATACCCCTGCCAGAACAGGAAGGAAAAGAAGATCAGGGAACCGATGCTTGCCAGTACGTAAAGCGCAAGACCAAGGCGCGGCGGCAGGGCATTCTGTATCATATCAACAGAAATCATCGCGCCGTGTTTGAAGGCGACAGCCACCCCGAGAAACACCGACCAGATCATCGCCGAACGGGTGATCACCTCGGACCAGGTGGAAGGGGCGCCAAAGACAAAGCGGGTGACGACCTGATAGAGCGCCAGACTGGCAGCGATCACCAGAAAGGCAATAGAGAGCCTCAGCGCGACTCCTGTCGTGAAATTTTCGAGGCGCAGGAAATAGCGCATGTCGGGGCCTCATGGATAGATTGGGAAAGGACAGGCAGGCGCGGTTTTGACCCGCGCCTGCCAAAAAATCGGGTTATTCGACGTTCTGGATACGGGTTACCAGCTCGGTGCCGTATTTGTCGGTGTAAACCGCGTAAGCCGGCTCTGCCAGTTTGGCGAAGGGCGCTTTATCCACGTCGGTGATCACTTCCATGCCGTTTTCCCGCAGCAGGGCCACGCCTGCTTCTTCCAGACGGTTCACTTCCGCCCGGGTTGCCGCAGCAGATGCTTTGGCAGCTTCTGCAAACCAGCCTTTTTGCTCATCTGTCAGACCGTCCATCAGGATCGGAGAGGCCAGAACAACCGCAGGAGAATAGACGTGTCCGGTCAGGGAAACGTGGTTTTGCACTTCCCAGAACTTGGAAGAGGTGATCACGGTCACAGGGTTTTCCTGACCATCGACAACACCTTGCTGCAGGGCTGTGAACAGTTCAGGAAAAGCCATCGGGGTCGGTGATGCGCCCATGCCGGAGAAGGCTTCCATATGAACCTTGTTTTCCATGGTGCGCAGCTTCAGACCGTCCAGATCGGCGGGTGTTTTCACTGCGCGTTTGGAGTTGGTCACATGGCGGAAACCGTTTTCGGACCAAGCAAGACCGACAAGCTGGTTCTCTCCGATCTTGCCAAGCAGTTCCTGACCGATTTCACCGTCCAGCACCTTGCGCGCGTGGTCATAGCCACGGAACAGGAACGGCAGGTCGAGCGCGAAAACTTCCGGTACAAAGTTGCCCAGCGGACCTGTGGACGTGATCACCACATCCATAGAACCGATTTGCAGACCCTCGATCATGTCCCGCTCCCCGCCGAGTTGACCGGCAGGCGCTTGAGAGCCTGTGAACTCGCCACCCGAAAGTTCTTCGAGTTTTGCGATGAAGGCATCTGCGCCAACGCCGTAGTGGGACGTTGGTGACAGGGCGTGGCCGATCACGATGGATTGTTCGGCCTGTGCCGGTGTGAAGCTTAGCGCGGCGATCGCGCTTGCCACGGCAAATACTGTGTGTTTCATGTTGGTTCCTCCAATGGTATTAAAGTCTTAGGGTCTTTGTGACGCGCCGTTCAATGCAAACGCGCCTCTCCCAGTCAGGCCGTTTGGCCCATCTCATCCTCGAGATAAATCCTGATGATTTCCTCGAAAGAATTCTCGGCACGAAAGCCCGCTTCAAGGGCGCGTGCGGTGTCAAAATCACGGGGCCATCCCGCGACAATGCCAGCAATCGTTGCATCGGGCTCACGCCGGATCAGGGCAACCGCCTCGTCTCCGGCCACGGCGCGTAGGGCCTCGATCTGTTCGGCCACAGTTGCAGACACGCCGGGCATGGTCATGCAGCGCTGCGCCCCGAGCGGAACCGTATCCATGGATGCGGCATGTTCGATATAACCAACAGCTGCGCGGGGGCTGGCGAACCAGTGACGCACATCATCGTCAACCGGCAGGATTGCTTCCTGACCGTTCAAAGGTTCTCGCAATATACCGGAAAAGAAGCCGGAAGCGGCCTTGTTCGGCTTGCCCGGACGGATGCAAATGGTGGGAAAGCGGATGCCGACGCCGTCCAGAATGCCGCGGCGGGAATAATCGTTCAGCAGCATCTCTCCCATCGCCTTTTGCGTACCGTAACTGGTCAGCGGCGTAAGGTTGAAATCGTCGGAAATCTTGGTCGGGAAAGGTGCGCCGAACACTGCCAGTGACGACGCATAGATCACGCGCGGACAGTAATCAGGCAGTGCTGCAATGGCTTCCAGCAGCGCCCGTGTTCCGTCCAGATTGACGCGATAGCCTTTGTCCATATCGGCCTCGGCCTCTCCGGAGACAATCGCGGCGAGATGCACGATTACATCCGGCCTGTCAGCGACCAACTTGGCAGCGACTCCGTCTTCGGTCAGGTCAGCAGCATAAGACACGCGCGGGCCATTGAAATCACTTGCAACGTCTGGCGCAACCACGTCCACCAGCGTCAGGGCATCTACACCCTGCCCGCCAAGCGCACCTGTTTGCGCGATACGTTCTGCCAGCTTGCGGCCGATCATGCCGGCTGCGCCAATGATTGTGACTTTCATTTTGATGCCTTCTGTTCTGATGTCGAAAGCACGGCCCGCGTGCTGTCGTAAATACGTCTTTCGTGAATCCCCAAACCTTCGGCCAGCGCATCTGCATCCCCTGCCTTCAGGGCAGCAAGGATAACGCGGTGGTCCTCGATACTTTGGGCGATAGCTCCGGTTGCGCCGATTGCTCGGCGACGGTGGTCCAACTGGTAAGAATAGAGAGTCGTGGCGAGGTCTGAGAGAACCGCATTACCACAGGATTGATAGATGGTTGTATGGAACGCGCGGTCTGCGATCAAAAAACGTACCGGATCACCCATGGCGGCGGTTTGTTTATCAATCAGCTTTTCAAGTTCGGATATCGTCGCGGCGTCTACACGTTGCGCAGCCAATCTGGCCACACGCTCTTCCACCATCAGGCGACCTTCGTGCACATCCTCCAGCGCGTAATCCGTGACACGGCCACTAAAGAAGGCGGACAGACCGAGACCCCCGACATCATCCGAGACGACTTTGGTTCGCGCCCCTTGAACAACTGAAACGATTCCCTTGGTGGAGAGGATTAGCAATGCGCCACGGATGGTCTCGCGGCTGACACCCATAGTGGCGGCCAATTCCCGTTCGCTTGGCAGGGCATCGCCAACATTCAGCACACCAGAAGCAATAAGCGTAGCGAAACGCTCTGCCACTTCATCTTTAACAGACCGGTGCGTTACCTTTTCCAAAGGGGCATTCTGTCCGGCTAGTAAAGCGTTCTCGCCCATTTGTGTCCTCCCGAAAAAACCAGTCGCCTCCCAACTGGTCCGGTTATTAGACCACTAGACCAGATAGGAGTCAATCGGATTCCAGGGGACGGGTTTCAGGTTTTTACGAAGGACGCGGCCGCTAGCCGTCCTGACGGAATATCGCGCCTGTTCTGGTGGCGAGGAAAGCTTCCAACGGAATGTCTTCCTGCTTCAGAAAACCGCTTTGGGGCAACGCTCCGTCGCGCACCATTTCAATCACAGCCACAACCGAACAGGTTGTGGTCCATGCGATCGCGGTGCGGGTCGAACCGGCCAGCTCTCGGGGTTTGTATGCGCGCACAAACTCCTCGCGTGCCAGATCCCCGTCGCGCCACCCTTCAGCGGCGGCGTGTATGTAAACCACATCATCGCGCACCGGCGGTTTGGCATTCACAAGAATTTCGCCCGCTTCCTTACGCCGCTCCCGCATCAGCAGTTCGTGAAAGAAAAAGTTCATCTGCGCCGCATGTCCCGGGTAGCGCATGGTCTTGTAGTCTATATTCGGCACCCGCCCAAGGTAGGTCTCGCACATGGTTCCAAGCCCGCCGGATGTGGTGAAGGCTTCCAGCTCGACCCCGTTGATATAGTGCTTTTCCATCCACTCCATCGCGGACACGGATTTGATTTCGCCATTCTCCAGAACTTCGCAGTCGTTCAGATATTCGTTGACCACCCCTTCGGGCGACCAGTTAAAGGAATATCCCATCAACCCCGTCGGATTTTGCGGCAGCGCTCCGACCCGCATTTTACAGGACCGGCAGTCATCCAGTCGCGAGATTAAGTCGGCCCCGACAATCCCGATGAACCCCGGCGCCAACCCGCATTGGGGTGCCATCAAACGGTTGGAGGATTTTGACATTTCCAGAATAGCCTTGGTGGTCGGCACATCTTCAGTCAGATCAAAGTAATGGATATTCGCAGTCAGCGCGGCGCGGGCCAGCTTGGCGTTCAGGTTGTAGGGCAGGCAGGACAGAACCGCGTCCACATCGTTGAAGGCCGATTTGATCGCGGCATCATCCTGAACATCCGTGGCACGCACTTCAAACGGCAGGTTGTGTTTTCCTGTTCTCAGATCATGGGCGATGACAGTAAACCCCGCATCGTGAAGCAGTTCTGCCGCCAGAGTGCCGATTTTACCCAATCCTAAAACCGCAATTTTTTTCATTTGTTCTGTCCTTTGAGTCTCGGGCGGGGGTATCCCGCGTGCCTGTATTCCCACCCCAGCGTCAAAGATTGCGATGTTAGACAAAAGATACAAACTTCTGACAAATCGCTAATATAGTGACATAATGTCAAAGCTATACTGAAAGGGCGCGGCATGGATGAAATAGATCAAAGGCTTTTGACCCTTCTGGGCAAAGATGCCCGCACAAGCGCAAGCGATCTTGCTGCGAAGTTGAAGGTGTCACGCGGCACGGTTCAGAACCGGATCGGGCGTATGCAGGATCAGGGGATTATCAAACGCTTCACAGTAGAGCTTGGTAACGGGCAGCAGGATCAACAGATCAGCGCTTTCACCCTGATCCGCGTGGCGGCAGATGATGGAAAACTTGCCATCGCAGCGTTGAAGCGGATCGAAGGGGTGATGGATATTTCCACCCTAAGCGGCGAGTTTGATCTGGTGGTGGAATTGCGCACCGGCTCCCTGCGGGAGCTGGACAGTTTGCTCGACAAAATTCGCGCGATCAAGGATGTGGCCCAAACCCAAAGCCATATTCGCCTGATGACGGTGGCCCGCTAGCTCTGGGTCAGTCCACCCGAAACACTGTGCCGTTGCCCGCATCGCGAATAAGATCAACGGTGGTTCCATTCCAGTGATAGTCCAGATGCCGCCCCTGCACCGGAGGGTCTGCCAGATCTGGGAAAAACAATCCGGCGCAATCGCCTTCACCGCGCACGCTCGGGTAGGCGACACCTTCACCGCCCGCTGCCCGCACCGCTGCGCCGAATCTCTGCGCCGCCTGATAGCTGTCAGGGTTAAGCAGCGCATCTGCCCCCTGCCCGCGCAAGTCGTAAAGTTCGGCGTGTACATCTAAAACCAATTCACGGAATTGGGATGTCCAGCCCGCCGGTTGTGCCGTCGCCGCCATGAACCGCGCGTGGTGGTGGATTGTTTCGTAAACCGCCGTTTCAAAATCGCTCGCAACATAAAGCACACCGCGGCGACCGTCTGAAAACCGGCTGGGACGGTCGGTGCTAGTATGGGTGAAAGGGGCCATCAGATAGCTGGCCCCCTGCCCCCCGACACGACGGTCGGGCGGGATCAGATCGAGATTGCCGATGGTTTCCATCAGGCGGGGATTGGTTTTCTGTTCTGCAGAGATCAACAGCGGCCAGTCCTCGGGGGCGGCGATGTCTTCAAACAGGTCAATCGGGGGATAAACGCTGCGGATGATCCGCACCGCGCCGGTCCAGTCAATCCGGTTCACGGGTACATCCTGCGGCGAAATCACCAGGCGCCGCGCTCTGCATCAAGGTAGCGGCGCACCCGCATCAGGTCTGTCAGCTCCCCCCCCAGCATGACAGAAAGTGCAGATTTTCCGTTGAACGCTGCATTTCCGGCTTTGATCCAGTCATAGCCCCGCTGCGGTTCGCTGAACAGCAGGCGCAGGACTTTGTGGATGCCAAGAAGGTTGGACAGACGCGCCCGCGTGTCCCGGTCCAGACGTCCGGGCTGGCCCGCCTTCCAGCGGCGATAAGTTCGCACCGGAAGGTCCAGCAGGGTCGCGGCTTCGTCATCAATCACGCCCCATTTTTCAAACAGGGTCAGGGTCGCGCGCAACATCGCTGCGGCCTCGGCATCGGTGATTGGGTCGGGCGCAAAATCCTGCGCTTTGGTTTCCAACGGGTGCAACGCCATGGCGGAACTCCTTTATGGCATCATATAGCGCATATGCTGCCATTTGGCAAGGGCCGCTGTTCTAACCCGCCTTCGCCGCCAGCGTTTCTGGCGGACGATAGGCGTCATAGGCCCGCTGTATCGCGATTTGATCCGCCACATACTTTGCATCATGCCAGACCCCCCAGATAAAGGAAGATCCGCGACGGGATTGCCACGGCAAGCCGACAAAATAGACGCCCCGCTCGGGTGAGACACCGCGCTGGTGGATCGGTTTGCCATTGTCGTCAAAGGCGTCAATTTTAAGCCAGCCATAGTCCACCGAAAATCCGGTGGCCCAGATGATCGACGTAATTCCAGCCTCGGCCAGATCCAGTTCCGTGATCGGGTTGGTCAGGCAGTCCGGATCAGGCCAGCATTTACGCTCTTGCAGATCTTCGGGCAGGTCGAGCCCGTGGCGCGTCACATAGGCGTCCGCCTCATCCAGAACCGAAGCGTGGTTGGCATCACCCCGCGCAATATTATCGACGAGATCAGGGGCAAAGTGCAGCTTGCCATTCTCAAACCGTTCTGTGCGCCCGACAAGCTGCATTCCACCCGCGGCGAACCGCCGGAAATCCACGGTTTTGCCGCCCTTGGCCCCGCTGACAGCGATGGTGACATGTTCGGTTCCCGGGCCCGGGGTCTGCATATCCCATTTGCCCAGCACGCCGAGCCACCAGACGAAATCCCGCCCCCGATAGCTGCGCGGCGGGCGGTCGTGCGGCCCGACAGACAGGTAAACCTTGCGCCCCGAGTCCATCAGTTCTTCTGCGATTTGCGCACCGGACGATCCGGCCCCGACCACCATGACAGCTCCTTGCGGCATCTGATTGGGATTGCGGTAATCGTGAGAGTGGATTTGCGTCAGCCCCGCGCTTTGAGGCACCAGTTGCGGGATCAGCGGTTTCTGAAACGGTCCGGTCGCAGCGACGATCCGTTTGGTTTCAATCTCTCCTGCACTGGTCTGGACCAGAAAGGCGGAACCGTCAGCCGTGCGGCGTGCACGATGCACTTCGACGCCACAGCGCACAGGGGCGTTGATCTGCTTGGCATAGTCCACAAAATAATCCGCGACACCTTCTTTGGGCACAAAGGCTTCAGGGTCACAGCCTTCAAAATCGCGGTTCGGGAAGCGGTCGTGCCATGCGGGGCCGTTGGCCACCAGCGAATCCCACCGCCCTGTACGCCAGCGTTCGGCAATGCGGTCCCGCTCCAGAACAATGTGATCCACCCCCAGAGCACCGAGATGTTCGCTCATCGCGATTCCGGCCTGACCGGCACCAACAACCAATGTGTCTGTCTTTTCTACGGGCATTCCGGAATCCTTTGTCCTTTTTGGCAATGAAGGCACCCTAGGGGGCCGGTCGGAAGCTGAAAAACAGTAAATCTCGCAGCATTGCTTAGGCAGAGGCTAAATCGACTCACAACATTGGGTTCAATATGCCGGACCGGATTAGGCAACAGCTAATCGGGGCTGAGGCACTCCGTACTTTTCGCCGCTGGATATTCACATATTGCTGGGGCCATAGTGCGCAGGGGTACGGGTGAACCCGTCCCCGCCCGTCAGTTGCAGAGGATCTCTCATGGCCCACACACGTATTCGCAAATTCAACACCTCGGACACCTACCCAGAACAGAAACTCGACAATGATCTGTGTCAGGCTGTGATCACTCAGGGCGGCAAAACCGTCTGGCTGCGAGGACAATGCCCGCAAAATCTGGACGATGCCAAAAACATCGACAGTCACGATCCGGTCGAACAGACCCATAAGGTAATGCAGAACATCCGCCAGCTTATTCAGGAAGCCGGCGGCGAGATGGAGCATCTGGTCAAAGTGGTTGTCTACATCACAGACGTGCGCCACCGCGAGGCGGTTTACCGCACAATGGGCGAATACATCAAAGGGGTGCATCCGGTGTCGACCGGTCTTGTCGTGCAGGCGCTGGCGCGGCCCGAATGGCTGGTGGAAATCGACGGCACAGCGGTGATACCGGAATGACCTTTTCGCTTGTTGCCCGCTGTCCTGATACCGGCATGTTCGGTGTTGCCATTTCTTCATCCTCTCCGGCCGTTGCGGCGCGGTGTTCTTATGCCCGCTCCGGTGTCGGGGCGGTCGCCACACAGAATGTCACCGACCCGAGCCTCGGCCCCCTTACGCTTGATCTGATGGGGCAAGGGCTTGGCGCGGAAAAGGCAATCGATCAGGTTAAGGCGCGGGGGAAGTTCATCGAATACAGACAAGTGCTCGCCGTGGATTATGAGGGGCGCACGGCCATTCATTCCGGCCCGAACTCTCTTGGCATCTGGACACAGGCAATAACCGAAAATGTTGCCTCCGGGGGCAATCTTTTGGCCAATGACACGGTGCCACAGGCCATCGTGGACGGCTATCTTGCAGCAACGGGCCATATCGGGGACCGTCTGATCGCGGCGATGCGGGCAGGTCTCGCTGCCGGCGGAGAGGCCGGACCAGTTCATTCCGCCGGAATGATGATAGTGGATAAGGTCAGCTGGCCTGTGGCCGATCTGCGCTGCGACTGGACAGAAGATTGCCCGATTGAAAATATCGCCACCGCTTGGGACATCTATAAACCCCAGTTGGACGCTTACGTGCAGCGGGCACTTGATCCGCGCGAGGCCCCGTCCTACGGGGTGCCGGGTGACGATTAAACCGTTAAAGCGGTGTCTTCCCCTCGCAAAATCCTGCCCTTATAACAGGGGAATACCCGCTGCACGCCGCAGCGTTTGAAGACTGGAAACCCCATGCTGAGATTCACCCTGCGCCAGCTTGAATACTTCGTCGCCGTTGGTGAAATGGGAAGTATTGCAATGGCTGCCGAGAAGGTGAATGTGTCCTCACCGTCTATCTCTGCGGCTGTGAACCAGCTTGAAAAAGAGTTCGGCCTGCCCTTGTTTGTGCGCCAGCATGCACAAGGCTTGTCCCTGACGCTGGCTGGGCGCGAGATGATGAAGCAGGCCAAGCTGGTGCTCGACAATGCCGAAAAGCTGGTAGATCTGGCGGCGGATGTGTCGGGCAATGTGCAAGGCCCGCTTTCCATCGGTGTTCTGCTGACCTTTGCGCAAATGGTGGTCCCTGCCCTGCGTGCCAGTTTCGAGGCGTTGTTTCCCGATGTGCGCGTCACCCAGCACGAACTGGATCAGGCGCAGATTTTCAGCAAGTTACGGCGCGGCGAAATCGACATTGCGCTCACTTACGACCTTGATCTGCCGAGCGATCTTAAATTCCAGCCAATCGCCACCCTGCCCCCTTATGCAATCCTGAAGCCTGATCATCCGCTGGCGGTGCGCGCCAGTGTCAGCGTCGAAGATCTGCTGCCCTACCCGATGGTCCTGCTGGACCTGCCGTTCAGTTCGGAATATTTCCTGTCGTTTTTCGGCGCCTCCGGAACCAAGCCGAAAGTGACGGAACGTACAAGGGACATGGCGGTAATGCGGAGCCTCGTAGCCAACGGTTTCGGCTTCTCCATCGCCAACGTGCGCCCGCTGAACGATCTGTCACCGGATGGCAAACCCTTGTGTTTTGTTCCGCTCAACGGCGAAGCCCGTCCGATGCAACTCGGGCTATTGGCTTCAAAAGATGCGGACAGTGCCAGTGTGATCCGCGCCTTCATACAGCACTGCCTGACCGAATACCGCGACGGTCGCCTGCCCGGTCTGAACGTCACTTCCAAAGACGCTATGAAAGCAGATTAGGCGCGGCCTAAGCAGCGGTTTTGCAAGCCAGACTGTTGCCCGCTTCTCGCCAAGGCTAATCTGCGCGCAATTGCAGCCTAAGGAGGTGCCCGTGCGCGATCCCCGTTATGATATTCTGTTTGAGCCGATGGATATCGGCCCCGTAACATCCAAGAACCGCTTTTATCAGGTGCCCCATTGTAACGGCGGCGGCTATCGCGATCCGTCGGCAGCGGCAGCGATGCGCGGGATCAAATCCCAAGGCGGCTGGGGCGTGGTCTTTACCGAACAATGCGAGATGCACCACACATCGGAAATTACCCCCTTTATCGAGTTGCGCCTTTGGGAAGACAAGGACATTCCCCAGTTGCGCAAAATGTCGGAAAAGATGAAGGAACACGGCGCGCTTGCGGGCATCCAACTGGCTTATTCCGGTATCAACGGTCCGAACCTTTACAGTAAGGAAGTGCCGCTTGCGGTGTCGGCCATGCCGATCCGCACCTTTACTAATGATCCGGTACAGGCCCGCGCGCTCGACAAATCAGACATACGCGACCTGCGGCGCTGGTTTGTGAATGCGGCGAAACGCTCCAAAGACGCGGGCTTTGATCTGATCTGCCTTTACGGGGCGCACGGCTTTGGCATCTTTCAGCACTTTCTGAGCCGTGCCACCAACCAGCGCTCTGATGAATACGGCGGCAGCCTTGAAAACCGAGCGCGTTTCGTGAACGAGGTGATCTCGGATATGCGCGATGCGGTGGGCGATACGATGGGGATCACCCTGCGGGTCAGTCTGGATGAAACCATCGGGGATCTCGGCTTTTCCAACGCCGAAGTGCGCGACTTTATCGAGATGAACCGTGATCTGCCAGACCTTTGGGATCTGGCACAAGGCACGTGGGAGGATTGCTCCGGCCCGTCCCGTTTCAAGGAGGAGGCCGCGCAGGAACAACTGGTGCGGGGGATACATGATCTGACCGACAAACCGATCGTCGGGGTCGGACGGTTCACATCGCCAGATGTTATGGCCAAGACGATCCGAAGCGGCACACTGGATTTTATCGGCTGCGCTCGCCCGTCCATTGCCGACCCGTTCCTGCCCAAAAAGATCGAAGAAGGCCGGATTGAGGACATCCGCGAATGTATCGGCTGCAATATCTGCATCACCGGCGACATGACCATGTCTATCAGCCGTTGCACACAGAACCCGACCTTTATGGAGGAATGGCGCAAAGGCTGGCATCCCGAACAGATGAACGCCAAAGGGGGCAGCAGTTCCGTATTGGTCGTAGGCTCTGGTCCCGCAGGACTGGAAGCGACCCGCGCTTTGGCGGAGAGGGGGTATGATGTGGCGCTGGCCGAAGCCAAAACGGTTCTGGGCGGTCGCGTTGCCCGCGAACGCCAGCTTCCGGGCCTGAGTGCTTGGGGTCGTGTGGTGGATTACCGCGAATACCAGATCAGCCAGAAACCGAATGTGGAAACCTATTTTGACAGTCCACTGGATGCCGAAGGTATTCTGGAGTTCGGCTTTGAAAACATCTGTGTAGCAACCGGTGCCAAGTGGCGGGAAGACGGTGTCAGCCGCCAGCATGTTGTACCAATGCCTATCAACGGGGACATGCCGGTCTATACGCCCGATCACATCATGGACGGGAAAATTCCTTCGGGGAAAGTCGTGATCTATGATGATGATCACTACTACATGGGCGGCGTTCTGGCCGAACTCTTGGTCAACGCGGGTTGTGACGTTACGATTATAACTCCTTCGGCCTATCTGTCGGACTGGACGGTAAACACGCTGGAACAGCATGCGATCCACAAGAAGCTGGCGGGGATGGGTGTTAACGTCGTACTAAACCGCGGTGTCATCCGGATTGAAGCGGATCATGTGGTGTCCGACTGCGTCTACACTGGCACTGAGCAAAATTTTGACTGCGGGTCTGTGGTCATGGTGGCCAGCAAGCTGGAAAATAACGAACTTTACCACGCCTTGAAAGCACGGGAATCCGAATGGGCAGATGCGGGGATCAAATCGGTTGAACTGATCGGGGATGCCAATGCCCCCGGCCCGATTGCATGGGCCACATATGCCGGTCACCGCTATGCACGGGAACTGGACGGAGAGGACATCGGAGATGCCCTTCCGTTCCGCCGGGAGATCACCGAACTGGCTATCGGCTGAGAACTCTTACGGCGGGGGGTATTTTACCTCCTGCCGATTTGCCAGCGGCGCGAATCCGGTCCATTTCCGCTTTTCAAAAGTGTTAAAATACAGGCAGTTGCATGCAATTTCCGCTTATAATTCTCGCATTAGGATTTCCCTAATATCAACTGAGGGAGACAATTCTTACCAAGGTTCGAAGGCTCTCTTACTGTCCTGTCCAACACCACCGCCACCGGGGAGCGCCTGTGTCTTTAGAACAACCCAACGCCATTGAAGTCCGCAACGCTGTAAAGCGGTATGGCGATTTCACCGCGTTAAAAACCATTTCTCTGTCGATCAAGGACAATGAATTTTTCACACTGCTTGGCCCGTCGGGCTGTGGCAAGACAACTCTGTTGCGGATGATCGCCGGATTTGAGGATGTGACCGAAGGGGCAATCTTTCTTTACGGTGAGGAAATCGAAGGCCTGCCGCCCCACAAACGCCCTGTAAATACTGTCTTTCAAAACTACGCGCTGTTCCCTCATAAAACCGTGCTCGACAATGTGGCATTCGGGCTGCAAATGCGTGGCAATTCCAAAGCGGATGCCCGAAAGCGTGCGGGCGAAATGCTGGAACTGGTGCAGCTTTCCCAATTTGCAGGACGCAAACCCTCGCAGCTTTCGGGCGGACAGCAACAAAGGGTTGCACTGGCCCGCGCGCTGGCCCCGCAGCCAAAGGTTCTGCTGCTGGACGAACCTCTCTCTGCGCTCGACCTGAAGCTGCGCAAGGCCATGCAACTGGAACTGAAGCATCTGCAACGGGAAACCGGCATTACCTTTATTTTTGTGACTCACGATCAGGAAGAAGCCCTGACCATGTCAGACCGGATTGCTGTCATGTCATCGGGCGAATTGCAGCAATTGGGGGATGCGCGGGATATCTATGAAAGGCCGTGCAACATGTTCGTGGCCGATTTCATCGGCGAAACCAACCTTCTGGACGTTTCTGTTGACCGGATAGAAAGCGGGCAGGCCATCTGTCATCTGGGCGGAGGGCACGCTCTGACCTGCCCGTCTGTTGAAGAGGTCTCCGCCGGTTCCAAAGTGCATCTGTCCGTCCGACCGGAGCGATTGTTCCTGACAGCAACACCGGATGCCGGGAATGCACTGAAAGCTAGCGTACGCGAAAACATTTTTGTCGGCACGGACATCACGACGCTGGTCGATCTGGCAGGCGGCCCCGAAATCATCATCCGCACTTCAAATTCCGAACGGGGAAACCAGCGCATTTTTGATCCGGGTACACCGGTTTATGTGAACATGGAGCATGGGGCCGCTCGGCTTCTGGTGGACTGATGGCAGGCGGAGCAACTTCGGGCGGCAACGCCGTCACAGACACATACAAAGAGGCCCGCAACTGGCTGTTGCTGCCTGCCTGGGTCACGCTTGGCATTCTGGTGCTGGCACCGGTCCTGTTGATGCTGGTCTATTCCTTTCTGACGAAAGAATTCAGGGGCGGTGTGATCTGGGAATTTTCCCTTGCGGCCTATGACCAGTTTTTCTTTGACCGCGGCCTGTTCGGGGATGATCCCGCAAAAATCGAATGGACCTATATTGCGATCTTCTGGCGCTCGATCTGGCAGGCCGGTGCGGCAACTATTCTCAGCCTCGTCATTGGTTTTCCAACTGCTTATTTCATTGCGACCCGTCCCGAAAAACAACGGGTGATCTGGGTCTTTCTTATTACGATCCCGTATTGGGTGAACCTGCTGATCCGCACGGTATCCATGCGCTTCCTGTTGCGCGACGAAGGGCCGTTGAATTCCTTTCTGATGACGACAGGTCTGGTGGATGCCCCTATTCATATGATCAACACCAATTTCGCGGTTCAGGTCGGGCTGTTCTATTCCTACCTGCCGTTCATGGTGCTGCCGATCTATGCCGCAGTGGAACGCTATAACTTTACGCTGAGCGAAGCAGCCGCAGACCTATATGCCAACAAGTGGATCACCCTGCGTCACATCCTTCTGCCCGCCGTAAAACCCGGGGTAGTGGCAGGGTGTATCCTTGTATTTGTGCCCTCGCTTGGATCGTTTCTGGCGCCCGACCTGCTGGGCGGCGCGAAAAACTTCATGATCGGATCCCTGATCGAAGAGCAGTTCAAAGGCAACGCGGGGAACTGGCCCTTTGGCGCGGCGGCATCGATGATCCTACTGACGATGGTGCTGATCATTCTGGTAATCTACGCACGGGCGCAGGCCCGCAGCGACAAAGAGGCGGGCTGATCCATGACCCATAAAAGGTATGATATTAAATCCTACCCCGGCTTTTTGCAGATCACACTGCTGTGCCTTTTCGTACTCTACGCACCCTTAATTGTAGTGGCGATATACAGTCTAAACGCTTCGGCTTCGATTGCGGTCTGGGAAGGGTTTTCGTTCCGCTGGTACGTTGATGTCTTTACAGGGCCCGAAAGCGCAAAGTTCAAAACCGCCGCGCGAAACAGTTTTGTTATTGCGATCATTGCGGCAACGCTTGCAACAGCCATCGCAACGCTTGCCGCGACAGCGATGGTGCGTGGCGGGAAATTCCGGCTGCGGGCGTGGTCTTTCGGGCTGATTTCCCTGCCCCTTATGGTGCCCGAAATTGTCACCGCCGTAGCCACATTGATCTTCTTTAATTCCATCGGCTTCGATCGGGGATTGCTGACGATCCTGCTGGCCCATATCGCATTTTGCATTCCCTTCGCCTATTTGCCGATTTCCGCACGGATGCAGGGGATCGAGGACAGTTATGAACAGGCCGCGCAAGACCTTTACGCCACGAAACGGCAGGCCTTTACCAAGATCCTGCTGCCCTTGATGCTGCCGGGTATTATTTCCGGTTTTCTACTGGCTTTTATCATTTCCCTTGATGATTTCATCATCACCAACTTCGTCAAAGGGGCCGGAGTGGAAACCCTGCCCACCGCGATTTTCGGGGCGGTCAAGCAGGGCATCAAACCGAATATCATGGCCATTTCAACCATGCTTCTGGGCTTTTCCGTCCTGATGGTTCTGATTTCCTACCTCGTAAGCCGAACAGACAAAACTTCCTAACCAACACCAACAGTGGAGACAAAAAATGAAAAAACTACTTACAACCACCGCCGCTGCCACGGCGCTTTTGATGGGCGCTACAGGCGCGCAGGCAGAGGGCAAACTGGCCATCTATCACTGGTTTGAATACATTCCACAGGATTTGCTCGACAAGTTCAGCAAGGAACACGACGTGGAAGTCATCATGGACACTTACGACTCCAACGAGGCCATGCTTGCCACGCTGAAAGCGGGCGCCATTGGCACATATGACGTCGCGGTTCCAACCGATTACATGGTCTCTATCCTGATCGGAGAAGGGCTGGCAGATGAAATCGCGTCCGGTGAACTCTCAAACATTGGCAACGTTAAGGCTGCCTTTACCGATCCCGCTTATGACCCCGGCTTGAAACACTCCATCCCTTATCAGGGCGGCACAACCAGCTTTTCCGTAGATACGGCAGAATACACCGGGGATATTGATTCCACCGACATCATCTTCAATCCCCCCGAGGAACTGCACGGCAAAATCAACGTTCTGGACAGTCAGGGCGAGGTTCTGGCACTGGCGGCGGTCCATATGGGTATTCCCCAGTGTTCGACCGATCGCGATCAGCTCAAGGCGCTGAACGACATGCTGCAAGCAGCCAAACCCCATTGGGCCTCTTTCAACTCTGATACAGCGAAAGAGGTTCTTGCCGCCGGTGATGTTGTGGCTGGCATGATCTTCAACGGCTACGCCGCCAAAGCCCGCGAGACCCGCGAAACGTTGAAATACGCCTACCCGAAACAGGGCTGGGTGAACTGGATGGACAGTGTTGTCCTGCTGAAAGATGCGCCTAACCGCGAAAATGCGCTAAAGTTCATGGACTTCCTGCTTGAGCCGGAAAACATCGCGCAGGTTACAAACTTTGCCCGCTATACCGATGTGGTCGAAGGCACTGCAGAGTTCATTGATCCGGAACTGGCATCCATGCACGAAAGCAACCCGCCAGCCGGTATTGAAGGTGTTTTTGTAGAGGCCTGCGACGCGGAAACTCAGGCGGTTTACGATAAGATCTGGACCAACCTGAAGAAGTAAATCACAGTTGAAGCGCGGGTTGTCACAGTCATGGCCCGCGCTTTTTTCATTTGCGAAGGACAAGCAATGGAAACCATATTCACGGAAAAACACAGGTTGCGGGACGCCAAAACAGAATTGTTTGGCGGCGAACTTGTGCAACCCCACGAACGGCCGAGCCGCGCTGAATATGTGATCAACCGGGTTCGGGACGTTGCACTCGGACCGGTCAGCGATCCGCAGGATTTCGGGCTGGACCCGATCCTTGCCATCCACAAACCGGATTTTGTCGAATTTCTGCAAACCGCATGGAACCGCTGGTCCGAGGCAGGTTTCAAAGGGGAGGCGATGCCCACAACATGGGTCGGGCGCCGGATGTCGGACAAGCGGCCCAATTTCATTGAAGGTCAGATCGGCTATTACGCACTGGCAGGCGAAACCAGCCTGACGGACGGCACATGGGAGGCAGCCTATGCCAGTGCGCAAGTCGCGCTGACGGGGGCTGACCGGATCAACAAGGGCGCGGGAAGTGTCTTTTCGCTCTGCCGTCCACCGGGGCATCACGCAACTGCGGACATGTATGGCGGCTATTGTTTTTTGAACAATGCTGCGATTGCGGCCCAGTACTATCTGGATACAGGCGCCAAGCGGGTCGCAATACTGGATGTGGATTTCCACCACGGCAACGGAACACAGGATATCTTTTACACACGCGATGACGTGCTTTTTGTATCGTTGCACGGTGATCCACTGGAAACCTTCCCTTATCATCTCGGCCACGCTGACGAGACCGGAGAAGGCAAAGGTGACGGTTATAACGTTAACTATCCGATGCCTCCCGCCACCCCCTTCGAGATATGGCAATCTGCGCTATCAAAAGGGTTGGACCGGATCGCAGACTATGGGCCCGATGTTCTGATTGATTCGCTTGGCGTGGACACGTTTGAGAATGATCCGATCAGCTTCTTCAAGCTTAAAAGCGGGGATTTCACCACGATGGGCGCAGACATTGCCCGTGCAGGATTGCCAACCCATTTTATTATGGAAGGCGGTTATGATGTGGAAGAAATCGGTGTGAACGCAGTAAACGTGTTGCAGGGTTTCATTTCAGAGCAAGGAAAATAGGGTCATGCGCATCGGGGTCTGGCAAGATGAAACACCATCAGGCGGCGTGGGTGCCGCACGGAAAATTATTGCAGCAGCCCTTGGAGAGGCAAAAGCAGACGGCGTGGATATCCTTGTTTTTCCCGAGTGCTTCCTGACCGGATACTACCGCGACGCCGCAGAAGTCTCCCCTTGCGCGGCGGCCGTCACCCCCGATGAAATAACCGCCCTGCAAGCCTTATGCGATGACACCGGCATTGCATTCGTGCTGGGCAGCTACCTTCCGACCGCCGCTGGTACCGAAAACGTGGCACTGGTCTTCCGGCCCGCCACCCGAGAGCCGCTGATTTATCGCAAGCGCGCCCTGTTCGGAGAATGGGAGAAAACGGTCTTTCAAGCCGGTTCCGCTCCCCTGCTGTTTGATTATAAAGACACCCGTTTCGCCGTTCTTATCTGTTTTGATGTTGAATTCCCCGAACTGGTCCGCGAAGCCGCCCAAGCGGGGGCGCAGGCGGTTTTGGTGCCAACCGCGCTCATGGCGCCGGAGCATTGGGTGCCAGACATCATTGTCCCTGCCCGCGCGATCGAGAACAAACTGACAGTGGCCTATGCCAACCGGATCGGGGACGAGGGGCATTTTACCTATATCGGGAAAAGCCAGATATCGGGCACGGACGTAAAGAACCGCGTGGTCCACAGCACGACGGCATCCGGACTGATCAGCGCCGAATTGGCGTCTGACCCGAAGGCCATGGATTACATCCGCGAAATAAACTCCCAAGGCCTGCCCCGTGTAGGGGGCGCAACCGAAGATCTACAGCCAAGCTAAAGTTGCAGCGATCAGGACAAGATAGCGTCCCGCCTTGGCAAGGGTGACCAGCAGAAGGAACGGCAGGAACCGTTCACGCATCACGCCGGCCACCAGTGTTAGCGGATCACCGACAACCGGAAGCCAGCTTCCTAACAGGGACCAGCGCCCGTAACGGTGGTACCAGGCCTGCGCGCGCGCAAGCTGCTGTTCATTTGCAGGGAACCACCGCTTGTGCTGGAAAGACAGCAGGAACCGACCTAAAAACCAGTTGATGACCGCGCCCAAAACATTTCCGCCGGTTGCCACAAGGAACAGGACCGACACCGGATAGTCCTGCGTCAACAACAACCCGACCAGCACAGCTTCGGATTGAAGGGGGAGAATTGTTGCAGCAATCAGAGCAGCACCGAACAGACCGAGATAGGCAATCATTCAGGTGATCCGAACGGGGTAGTTCCAAATTTCAACACGTAAGCCCTTGATTGCGAGAGTTGGTGTTTCTTACCCTTGAACCGGCTGCGCCGCCACAGAAGACCGAACCGGCCGCCAAAGTTATCCACAGGTCGGGGGAACCTTTCCACGCTTGGAACGTTGATCCACCGAGCAGACGTTCTAAAAAACCGGAAAGGTAAGAGCATGGCTTTGCAGGCGGATTATTCACCGGCATCCCGTCGGGGCAGCAAAATTACAGGCATCAAAGACACCAAACAGGACCAGAGCGGCGAAGGCGGCGCTGTGCGATTTGCCACTTTGGTTGTGGTCTCTACCGGTGTGATGTTCGGGATTATGCATCTGAATTCCTTCGCGCTCGACCACATGCAAGGTGCGCAGACGCTTATGTGGCTCGCCGTCTACATCGGCGGATCTGCGGCACTTGTCTCGCTCGGGTTGCTGGCTGGAATTTTCACCCATCCCAAAGCCAATATTGCGATCGTCGCAGGGTCGCTACTTGCTTTCGGGATCGGCGTAGGGATCGAACGTTTGCACCCGTCTGCCGACGTGCTTGCACAGGTTGACAGGGCCAGTGAGGAACGGCAGAAAGCCGAAACCACTGCTCATCGGATCAAGATCGAAAAGATCGAAAGCTATGTGACAGAGGCGAACTACAAAATGCGCCCGTCACGGGCAAAGGATACTTCGGTTCCGGGCTAAACGGCTATTTGTCGCGATCCATTTCCTCGATCAAGCGCGTTTCGAGCAACTGGCCACCCCGATAGAGGATCGGGTAAGCGACCGCTGAAATATGGCTGTTAAACTCTTTCAACGCCCGTGTTGTTTCCAGATGGATATCACTGGACTCAAAACTTTTTGCAGTCCCTTCACTTAAGCGGCGCAGATGCTTTTTGCGGCTGCTGCGCTCCATTCGGGTCATCTCTGCCTTTTCTTCCAGCAACAGCCTTGCACTGGCCAGATCATCGGACACCAGCACATTGGAGGCCAGTTTCAGGTTCGCCAGAACCCGTTCATGCATGCTCACCAGTTCGGCCTGTCCGGCGACTGAAAAGCTGATCCTGTCCTTGTTCTTTTCTTCTGCCAGCGGCAGCATCGACTTGACAATGATATCCCCGGCCGATTTCAGCGCGATTGCGTATTCCGTCAGCTCCCTTGCCTGTTTGTTCTCTTTTTTGCGCAACGTATCGCTCGGGATGGCAGCCACATAGAGACGGATACTGTCGAGCGCACTGTTCAGCGCTTCGTCTTCGTTTTTGATATAAGCGGCACGATCGCTGTCATAGGTACCGTATATATCCATCACCGGCAGCATCATTCCTTCGATAATCTGGGTCATCCTTAAGGCTTCGCGTTTAAGAGAGGCAAGCGCCAGACTGGGCGACACAGGCGTTTCGCCTTCCAGAACGCTGCGGTGAAGGACGGGTGTAACCTCTTCGGGGTCCAGCCTGTCCGGCAGCAGCCGCAACATCGGCGCTTCCATAAACCGGCAGAACGGCAGGACCAGCAGTTGCGCAAGGTTGAACGCAATGTGAACGTTCACCAGCGTTTGACCCGCCTTTCCGCTGCTCAGCACTGCAAGTATGGGAAGGTTATTCACAAGGATCACTGCGAGGATAGCCCAACTGCCCCGTATCACCAAATTGGCCAATGGCACGCGGCGGGACTGGAGCGACATGCCACGGCTAAGCCAGACAGGGATCACGGACGACCCCAGATTTGCGCCAAGCACGAGCGATACTCCGGCTTCAACCGGAACGGCGTTCAAGCTGACCAGCGTTACGCACATCAACACCACTGCAAGCGAAGAATGCATCACCAGCGCAAGCGTTGCACCAACGATGAATGCCGTCACATAATCCTGCGCCAGATAACCGGCAATGGCGGGTAGAAAGTTGCTGTCACGGATCGGGTCCATGGTTTCGCGCAAAAACCGCAGGGAAATCAGAATAAACGCAATGCCAAGAATGATCCGCCCCGCCTGCTTTGCGTTACGACTTCCCGAATGGATGAAAGTTGCTCCCCCGACTGCCAGCAACAAGGGCACGAGCCAATCCAGCGGAAAGGACAGTATCTGTATCAGCAGGGCTGATCCAAGATCCGCACCAAGGGTCATCGCCAGCCCCTGCCCGAAGCCGAGTGCAGCCGTCCCTGCAAAACCGGCCACCAGCAGGCCGACCGCCGCCGAACTTTGCAGGATGATCGCCATAACCAGCCCTGTTGCAGAAGCCCCTGTCACACTTGCATTGCGCGTAATGATACGCCGGAACGAAGCCCCGAAAGCACGCTCGATCCCGGTTCGCACCAGCCGCACCGCGTAAAGCAACAACATTGTCGCCCCTGCGAGGTGTATGATGAAGGAAAGAATAGTCACTTTGGCTGTAATGCTCCGGATCTGTTGCCTGACCACATATGACCTGACACCTTCCCCGCTGGCTTTCAATACATGTGGTACAAATATGATGGGGTTTTTAGGGTGTGTGTACCGGAAAAAGCCGCCCCGAACGGGGCGGCTTTTCAATGTCGTTAGTGAAGCCGTAGCGTCACACCAGCAGTACCAGCAGGATAACTATCCAAAGCGGTACGCCAATCAACCAGAGTAGTATCGCACCCATCTGTCTTCCTCCTATGTCCAGCGGCCAAAGCGCCCGAAAACGCGGCCTTCGTCACGGTGTTGCCCGCCCATTCCGGCGGCCCAATAGGCGCCAGCTGCGGCGATCAGCAGGGAGGCACCTGCAATGAATGCGGAAATGACAGAATAAATCCGTGCGGTTTCGGCGGCTTCTTTTGCTTCCGCCTCCGTCATGTCAGTGGCTGCTGCTGCCTGTTGTGCCGGCTGCTCCGCTGCTGCCTCCACGTTCACTGCATCATCCGCAACGTTTGCGATGGCGGTACTAACATCTGCTGTCGCCTTAACAGCAGTGTCCGCCGTAGAACCGAGCAGAAACGCGCCAAGCAATAAAGCCACGCCCCAAACGGCCAGTCCGTGGATACCATCTCTTACAGCGGCTTCATCATCGTTCACTGGATCAATCCGGCGGCGCATCCGTCCGGCGATATATCCCCCCACCATGAAGCTGGAGATCGTAGTCCACAACATCCAGGAGCCTACAGCAATCATGGATGCCATCGCCGAGCCGTCACCCTCGTACGGGGAGACCAGCGACAGACCAAGAGCGGCGCCAAATGTGGTGAACACAAATGCTATGCCTGATGCGACAACAGCGCCGGCGATGATGGACGACCAGTCCACATAGCTTCCGTCATGCTGATAGGCGACAGGCGCAGCGGCCAAACCTTGAGTTCGTTCAGTCATATGCTTTTCCCTTTAAAAGTTGAATTGGCGACCTCAACCGAGGCCGAGAAGTGAAAGAACCGCCAGTACAACGACGACCAGTCCGACAAGGTAAATAATTCCGTGCATGTTTATTCTCCGTTTAGTGGCTACGCCTGATACGGGCGCCAAGCGCTCGTGGAAAAATAACGCGCGGCTCACAAAAAAGTTCCCGGTGGTGATTTTAGGAATGAGGATAGGCTGGTCCGGCGGCGAAAAAACGCTGGGCTTGCGCATGAATCACGGGGTCGATCGGTGGATTCCTGCCAGCGGAGGCAGACACCGGAAATGGCGGGAACTCTCGGCCACTGTCGCTCGTTATGGAAGCATCAACACTCAACAAAGGAGGATTATCAAATGACGACTTCATCCAGCAGTCTGGTTTCTTCTGCCGATGTAAACGGTACTAATGTGTACGGTGCCGACGGAAGCAAGATCGGCCACATTGACCACCTTATGATTGATAAACTGTCAGGCAACGTGGCTTATGCCGTCATGGGCTTTGGCGGCTTTCTCGGGATGGGTGAGGATCACCATCCGGTGCCATGGGGCAAACTGACCTATGATCCGGCCAAAGACGGCTTTGTAACCGACCTGACCGAGTTTGAGGTCAAAGGCGCGCCGGAGCGCCACGACAGTTGGTATACCGACCGTGACTGGGAGCGCCGCACCCATGACCATTACGGCGTACCAACCTATTGGTTCTGATACGCTAACGACGACAGGCAAACGGCCCCGTAACGGGGCCGTTTTGTTGTTTTACCCTGTCCGGGATACCTCTCCACCTGCATACCGCGACAGGCGGTTCGCCAGAATGCCAACTGCGATATGCAGCAGGACCGTCAGACAGGCCAGCACGATCAGGCTGGCAAACATCAGATCAATCTTGGCGCGACCATTGGCCAGTAGCATCAAGTACCCCAATCCCTTGGACGCCCCGACCCACTCCCCGATGACAGCACCAATCGGTGCATAAACCGCCGCCAGCTTCAAACCGGTGCCAAGACTGGGCAGGGCATTCGGAATCTGAATCTGGCGCAAGAACTGAAGTTTTTTCGCGCCCATACTCTGTGCAAGATCACGATAGTTCTGATCAATTCGGGTCAATCCGTCATGAAACGCAGAGGTTACCGGAAAATAAATGATCAGAACCGCCATCACAATTTTTGACCCCATCCCGTAGCCGAACCAAAGCGTGAGCACGGGTGCCAGCGCGAACACCGGAACCGCTTGGGTAAACACAAGGATCGGCAACATGATACGCTCGGCTGTGCGGGACAGAGCAAGCTGGATTGCAGTTGCCACCCCGAGCAGGGACCCAAACAACAGACCGAGCGCCACTTCGCTGGCGGTGACAAGCGCGTTTTCGGCAATGATAACGCGACTGTGCCACATGGCCTGTGCCACCCGCAGCGGAGAAGGCAGAATAAAATGCGGCGCATCGGTTATGATCACCAACCCCTGCCACAGCGCAAGGCCGATTCCGATAGCAAGCACGATGTCAAACGGTCTCATACGGTAACTCCGCGCAAATGGTCGAGCAGACGGGTCTGACAGGACAGCGTTTCCGGATCACTCAGGCTTCGCAACGGAGGACTGGCCGGTACCGGCCAAGGGGCCGCACCTGCGGCAGACAAGACGATAATCTGATCTGCCAGCCGTGTTGCCTCTGCCGGATCATGTGTGACCAGAAGGACTGTCCGCCCCGCTAACACTTCTACCGCAAGCTCTTGCATATCTGCCCGCGTTCCTGCGTCCAGTGCCGAAAACGGTTCATCCAGAAACACCACAGGCTGATCTTCCATCAGGGTGCGCGCCAGTGCTGCCCGCTGCCGCATTCCGCCCGACAGGGCTGCCGGTTTCGCGCCTGCCCGATCGGCCAGTCCGACACGATCCAGCAAGACCTGCGCCCTTTCAAGATCCGGCGCAGTTCCACGTAGCCTCGCGCCGATGCAGATGTTTTCCAGAACGGTAAGCCAGGGCAGCAGCAAATCGGATTGCGCCATATACCCGATACGTCGGTCCAGCGGCACACCGTCACTGGCAGCGATACTGCCTTCAAACCGTCCACCGGTTTCCAACCCAAGGATCAGGCGCAGGATCGTCGACTTTCCCACACCCGAACGTCCCAGAAGGCAGGTCCACTCACCCGCAGGCAGCTCCAGTTCCGCTTTGAACAAAAGCTGCCCTTCCAGATAGTGTTGTCCGGACAGGAGTATCCCCGGTGGCAGTGTCATTGTGGCGTGAGCCCCATCTGCCAGAAACCGACCTCAAGTGCTGTGGCCTTGGTGAACCGTGCCTGAACGGATGCGCGGCGCGGTGATGTGGCGAGGTCACCAATACGGCGCGCCACAGCGTTATCAAGCATCTCGCCAACCGTGGTGCAAACGCCCTGATATTCGGGGTCTGCATAGGTCGCGATCCATTCGCTGTAGGGTGTATCCGCAGACTTCTCTGCCGCAAGACGCAGGCCGATTTCACCGTATCCCATAACGCAAGGGGAGAGTGCTGCGATAAGATCTACAAAATCCCCCTGCAGCCCCGCGTCCAGAACATAACGGGTATAGGCGAGGTTTCCATCTGCCTCTGCCGCATTGAACAGCGCGGATTCGTCGATCCCTGCCGCCGCGCAGGTTTTTACATGTAGCGACATCTCGTGATTGACGAGCGCATCCACCGTCTGCGCACAGACCCGCATCTCTTCCTGCGTTTCGGACTTCACGACCCCCAGAGACCACGCACGTGCAAAGTGCACAAGAAACACGTAATCCTGTACGAGATAGTGCAGAAAACACTCCCGTGGCAGGCTTCCGTCCTTCAACCCTTCGACAAATGCGTGGCGGGTGTAATCTGTCCAGGTCTGGCCTGCTCCTGTGCGGAGCAGTCCGAAGGTTTTACCGTAATCAGGCGCGCTCATTTCACTGTCACGTCGATTGCGATTGCAGAAACAGGATTTTCGGACGGGATCAGGTCGGCTTCTTTAAGGAAACGTTCAAAGGCTGCATAGCGGCCCGCATCCATGGCCGTAGGGCGCAAGGCAAAACGGGGCACGGTATCCACCCAGGCACGGGCGTTCAGCTCGTCCTGCAACTCTGCCGAAGTGGAGGCAAAGATCTCCCAGCTTTCACTCGGGTGGTTCACGATGTACTGAGTGGCTTTCTCGGTCGCGGCCAGAAAACGCGCGATCATATCCTTGTCCATCGTTTCCGTATTGGCCACGTAGATCAGCTCATCATAGGCGGGCAGACCCTGTTCCTCGACAAAGAAACACTTGCCTTTGACACCTTCGATGTCCATCTGGTTCAGCTCGAAGTTGCGATAGGCGCCGATCACTGCATCCACCTGCCCCGACATCAGCGAAGGCGACAGGGACCAGTTCACATTCACCAGTTCCACATCATCCAGCGACAATCCGTTGTGGCGCAGGATCGAACCAAGCACAGCTTCTTCCACGCCGCCCACAGAAAACCCGACCTTCTTGCCTGCCAGATCAGCCGGAGATTTGATCGGCCCGTCTTCCAGCGCCAGCAGACAGTTCAGCGGTGTCGCCACCAGCGTACCAACCCGTTGCAATGGCAGACCTTCATGGATTTGAAGGTGCAGTTGCGGCTGGTAGGAAATCGCCAGATCAGCCTTGCCCGCGGCAACCATTTTCGGCGGGTCGGATGGATCGGCAGGGGCGACAATTTCGACTTCTAGGTTCTGATCGGCAAAATAGCCTTTTTCCTGCGCAACGATCACCGGGCCGTGGTCGGGGTTTACGAACCAGTCCAGAAGCAGCGTCATTTTATCCTGTGCCAGCAGGGGTGAGGCTGTCAGGGACAGAACCGCAACAAGGGAAGTGAGTTTCATGGTATTACCTTTCGTTTTCCGGCGTATCGCCGAGAGCAATTAAAGAAATTTCGCCGTCCCAGTAGGACCGCAGGTGTGTCGCCGCATTCCAGGCCCGCAGGCCCGAGCGACAGGCAAAAACGGCCCGCTGGCCGGTTTGTGGTTCAGGATTTTCTGCCGCAAACTGCGCCACGGTGAGGCGCTGCGCGGTAGGGGTGACGGTTGCGGGAGCTTCGTCTTCTCCGCGTAGGTCCACGACAAAATCCGTCTGTGTAATTTGCTTTGCTGCGATAAAGCGCAGGTCTGCATCCGGTTCTGGTGCTGTGTCAAAGCGAAAACCGCCACTGTGAAACCGCTGCATGTCAAAGCTGATCACCTGCCCGAGCGGTGAAGGACTCTGCCCGATTATCACGCCGAGCGCCATCTGTGCCTGTGCAGCCCCGATTAGCCCGACAACAGGGCCCATCACACCCGCAGTGGCGCAGGTGGCGGCGCGGTCTGGCAAGTCGGGGAATACCGCGCGAAGCGAAGGCGCCGTGCCGCAGAAACCGCCCACATATCCCGCAAAGCCCAGCACAGAGGCGCTGACCAGCGGAACGTTAAGGCGCAGACAGGTGTCCGACAACGCGTAGCTGACAGCGAAACTATCGGCACAATCCAGCACCAGCGTGCTTTGCGCGACCAGATCATCCGCATTCTGCGGGTCTAGCACTTTGACAAGCGGCGTTATTGTGCAGTCTCCGTTCAAACCGCGCATTGTTTTTGCAGCGGCTTCGGCCTTGGGTCTGCCCGCATCTTCCTGCCGGAACAGGGTCTGGCGGTGCAGGTTCGACAGGGAAACCGTATCGCTGTCCACCAGCGTGATATGTCCCACTCCGGCCCCGACAAGGTATTGCAGAACCGGTGCGCCCAGCCCCCCTGCCCCGACCACCAGAACGCGGGCCGCACGGATGGCCGCCTGCCCTTTTGTGCCCACCTCGGGCAGGATCATCTGTCTTTCATACCGGTTCATCGGGTGGCCGCCAGCCATGCAGATACGCGGTCCTCGGGGCTGGCATTCAGGGTGATGTCTGTCACTGCCGCCACCACATCCGCGCCCGCGTCAAACGCACCTGTTGCGCGTTCGATGGACATGCCACCGATGGCAATCAGGGGAATTGTACCAATCCGGTCACGCCATTTCGACAGACGCTCCACCCCCTGTTCGTGCCATTTCATCTTTTTCAGAATGGTCGGGTAAATCGGGCCAAGCGCGATGTAATCCGGTTTCAGGTCCAAAGCGCGGTTCAATTCCGCCCTGTCATGGGTACTGACCCCGAGCCGCAATCCCGCCGCGCGGATCGCCGCAATATCTGCGGTGTCCAGATCCTCCTGTCCCAGATGCAGCCAGTCGCAGCCTTCTTCTATCGCGATCTGCCAGTAATCGTTGATGACCAGAGTACAATCATGGGCAGCACATACCGCTTTCGCATGGCGGATCTGATCGCGGATTTCGTCGGGGGTTTGATCCTTGATGCGCAGTTGCACCAGCTTGATACCAAGCGGGACCAGCCGTTCTAGCCAGTCTGCGCTGTCAAAGATGGGGTAAAAACGGTCGAGTTTCATGACAAAAACGCCTTTCCGATAACGGGGGTTGAGGGGGCGGCCATGTCGCGGGGTTCCATCGGGTCCGCAGCAGCAGCAAGCTGGCCTGCGCGGATCGCGGTGGCAAAGGCTTCGGCCATTCCAGCAGGGTCTCCCGCCTTCGCAACAGCTGTGTTTAGCAGCACCGCATCAAACCCGAGTTCCATCGCCTGTGCCGCCTGTGACGGCAGGCCCAGCCCTGCATCAATCACCAGTGGCACATCAGGGAAATGGGCGCGCATAGCCCGCAAACCGAACAGGTTGTTCAACCCCAGACCCGACCCGATCGGCGCACCCCATGGCATCAGAACCTCGCAGCCGGCGTGCAGCAACCGGTCCGCCACAACCAGATCTTCGGTGGTGTAGGGAAAGACCTGAAAGCCGTCTTCGGTCAGGATGCGCGCGGCTTCGACCAGACCGAAAACATCGGGTTGCAGGGTGTCTTCCTCGCCAATCACCTCAAGCTTGATCCACTTCGTATCAAACACTTCCCGCGCCATATGGGCGGTGGTGACAGCCTCTTTCACACTGTGGCATCCGGCGGTATTTGGCAGGATATGCACGTCCAGCGCGCGGATCATCTGCCAGAAGTCCTGCCCCGCCCGATCCTGTCCGCTTTCACGGCGCAGGGATACGGTAGCAACGCTGGCACCGCTGCGCCGGAAGGCATCTGCAAGGATCGCAGGCGACGGGTATTGCGCAGTGCCAAGCATGAAGCCGTTGGCAAGGGTCGTTCCGTAAAAATCGCGCATGTTCTAGCCCCCCTGCATCGGGGCGAGCACTTCAACGAGGTCACCATCGGACAGAGATTGCGTGGCACGCGCCGATGCTGGCACGAATTCACCGTTCACAGCCGTTGCGATTTTAGCGCCGGTGAACCCCTGTTCTTCCAGCAGCCCGTCCAGCATTTTCGCCTGCGTTTCGATCATTGCGCCGTTAAGTTGCAGTTTCATCCATCACCTCCGGTGTTGTGTTGTCAAAGATCCGCTCTGCCACCATCCGCGCCAGCGCTGGCGCCAGAAGGAAGCCGTGCCGGAACAGCCCGTTGGCGCGAATCAGGTTGCCGCTCTGGCGGATGCGGGGAAGGTTGTCGGCAAAGGCAGGGCGGCTATCGACGCCGATCTCCAGCACCTCGGCCTCGCCAAAAGCGGGGTTTAGGGCATAAGCCGCGCTGAGCAGTTCCAACAGGGCGCGGGCGGTTACATGCCGGCCTGCCTGCCCTTCGATCATCGTTGCGCCCAGCATGAAAACCCCGTCTCCACGCGGCACGATATAAAGCGGGATGCGCGGGTGCAGCAGACGGATCGGACGGGACAGGGACACATCGGGACAGGAGAGCACCAACATCTCTCCCTTAACGCCGCGCAGGTCTGGCAGATCGGCCCGGGCCTGAAACCCGCGACAGTCCACCGTCAATCCTTTGGCGGCGTAATCCGCAGGGTCGACATCGGCCTCAACGAACTCCGCACCATCCGCCAGAACGGACTGGCGCAACTGCTGCAAAGCTTCACGCGGGGCGAGGTGGGCCTCGGTCTCAAAGAACAGACCTTTGGAAAACCGTCCTCCCAGATCAGGTTCCAGTGCGTCGATCTCGGCCCCCGATACCTCACGATATCCGGTGGTGCGACGGGCAAAGCGGGTCAGCTCCGACCTGTCCCGCGCGGGCGACACAACCAATGAGCCGTGACGGTGGACCGCCTGCGTTTTTGCCTCCCACCAGTCAGCGGCTTCCTGTCCCAGACGCACGACGGGTTCTTCTGCACTTTCCCCCTCGCAATAGGGTGCCAGCATTCCGCCCGCCCACCATGAACAGGCCGCCGGACCAAGGTCGCACTGGCGGTCGATCAGGGTGACACGTGCGCCTCGATCCAGCAGGGTGCGGGCCACGCAAAGCCCTGCCACACCCGCGCCGATGACGGTAACGTCTTTCATGTCCAGTATCCGTGGAAGTGGTGGACCGGACCGTGCCCCGCCCCGATATAAAGCTGGTCCGCCGCTTTAATCGCCGCTTGCAAATAGCCGTGCGCCGCCGTCACCGCGTTGGACAGATCAGACCCTTTGGCGAGATGAGCCGCAATCGCTGCGGAATAGGTGCAGCCTGTGCCGTGGGTGTTGCGGGTGTGGATACGCGGCGCAGAGAGGGTTAGCGGTTCGCCGTCCTGCCCGATCAGCACATCCGTGCAGGTTTCGCCGCTGGAATGTCCGCCCTTCATCAGAACCGCCTTCGGTCCGAGATCCATCAGCGCCTCTGCCTGCGCAGCCATAGCTTCGGGCGTCTCTGCTTCTGCCACATCCAGCAGCCTTGCCGCTTCGGGCAGGTTCGGGGTCAACACTGTCGCGAGAGGCAGGATTTTCTCGCGCATCGCATTGATCGCCGCGTCTTGCAGCAGCGCATCGCCGGATTTTGCAATCATCACAGGATCAACAACAATCGGCCCCTTAAAACCGGCAAGCTGATCTGCCACCGCATCAATAATGCGCGGAGAGAACAACATGCCAAGCTTGATCGCGTTTACCGGAATATCTGCCAGAACCGTTTCGATCTGCGCGGCGACCACATCAGCGGGCACCTCATGCACCGCTGTCACTGCTTGCGTGTTCTGCGCGGTGATCGCGGTGATCACGCTGGCCCCGTAAGCACCATTTGCGGAAAACGCTTTCAGGTCGGCCTGAATACCAGCCCCGCCGCCACTGTCGGACCCTGCAATAGTAAGTGCTATCGGTGTTTTGCCGGTCACTGGTCTGTCTCCATCGTTTAACGGGATGACCAGCGAAAGAAAGGACTGCGGGCGATGTTCGCCTGTGCAGTGTACCCGTTCCCTACGCCGGTATGACCCGGATCAGGTTCGACGGGTCGGTGCGAACACCTCTCAGCCCGATGTGGGCTCCCCGACGGATAAAATTGTCTGCGCCAATGGTTAGGACAGTTCGCACTGCCTTGCAATGGGCAATTCGGACCGTTTTGCCGATCCGTCAATCTGGCGTGTCAGACGGTCAGTCCGCCGTCCACTTTCAGGGACTCCCCTGTAATATAAGAACTGTCATCGGACCCTAGAAACAAGGCCGCTTTGGCGATATCCCACGCGCTGCCCTGACGGCCCATGGGAACCATCGCGGAGCGGCGGCGGGACAGTTCTTGGGGATCGGTTTCGGAATCTACAAAGGCTGTTACATGGGGCGTGTCGATCACACCGGGCAGAATCACATTGGACCGGATCTGATAGCTGGCGTTTTCGTGGGCCACAGATCGGGCAAAGCGGACCAGCGCCATTTTGGAAACTTCATAAGACACATAGCTGTAAGGCGCGGAGTACACCGCCGCCAGCGAGGAAACATAAACCAGCGATCCGCCGCCCTGATCGCGCATCAATGGCAGCACCGCACGGGTCATCCGCAGCGCCCCTGTCAGGTTGATGTCAAACACACGGTCCCAGTCTGCATCCGTGGTTTCAAGCACGCCACCCTGCTGGCTGATCCCCACATTATAGTCGAGCACATCAATCCCGCCCCAGAGTTCAACAGCCCGCGCAGCGACCTGCTCTCCGGACGCTGCGTCCGTCACATCCGCGACAGAGGTTTCAGCGATGCCACCCTCGGCGCGGATCAGATCGGCGGTTTCCTCGGCAGCCTCTGCGACGCGGTCCACACACAGCACTTTCGCGCCTTCCCGAGCAAATAACACGGCGGTCGCTTTTCCGTTGCCCCAGCCCGCGCCGGACGATCCTGCGCCGATGATGGCGACCCTTTTTCCCGATAAGCGGCTCAATTTCCTAACACCTTGCCTGGCAGCCACATGGCCAGATCCGGTTGCCAGATCAGGATGAACAGCACCGCAACCTGCAACAGAACGAAGGGGATAATACCGCGATAGATGTCGCGCATTTCCACAAGGTTCCCAGCCGCACCTTTCATGTAAAACAAGGCGAACCCGAAGGGCGGCGTCAGGAAGGAGGTTTGCAGGTTCACTGCCACCAGAATGGTAAACCAGTAGACCAGATCCTTTTTGTCAATGTGATCCCCGAGATCCATCAGATCCACAATCGGGGCAAAAATCGGCAGTAGGATCAGGGTGATTTCTATCCAGTCAAAGAAAAAGCCGAGCACAAAAACCATGATCATCATCATGAACAACAGCGCCCAATCCCCGAGGTTCAGGCTGCGGGCGAGTTCAACGATCAGATCATCCCCGCCCACTTTACGAAAGATGTAGGAAAATGCGGTGGCGGTAGCAAAGATGAAGAATAACAAGGCGATGGTGCGCAGCGAACTATCGGTCGCCTCGCCCAGAACGGTCCAGTTGATCCGACCCCGGATCAACCCCAGAAACAGCGCCGCAAATGCCCCCACACCGGAGGCTTCGGTCGGACTGGCAAACCCACCGATGATAGAGCCGAGCACGGCCACAATAAGGATCAGCGGAAAGGACACAGAGACAATAGCCTCGCGCCAGAGACCGGATTTCTCCTCAATCGTAAGGCCGCGGGGCACAGGTGTTTCACTGGGGCGCAGGATAGAGCGGGTCACAAGATAGACCAGATAGACCGCCGCCAGAAACAAGCCGGGCAGAAAGGCTGCAACAAACACTTTGGCAAGGTTCAGGGACAGCAGGTCCGACATGAACACCAGCATGACAGAGGGCGGGATGAGAATGCCAAGTGTCCCTGCGCTTGCCACTGTGCCGGTGGCCAGCGGCGCGGAATATCCCGCCCGCATCATGGTCGGCAGGGCCATCACTGTCAGCATCACAACCGATGCTCCGATGATCCCTGTCGCTGCGGCCAGAATTGTCCCCATCAGGACCACCGCCAGCGCCAGCCCGCCCGGCACCCGCACCAGAAGTTTTTGCAGCGTCAGCAGCAGGTCTTCGGCGATGCGGGTTTTCTCCATCACAACACCCATGAAGATGAACATAGGCGCGGCCACCAGCACTGCGTTGTCGATCACCCCGCCGTATATCCGTGTCGGCACAAGGGACAGATGAACGAACCGCATCTCGCCCAAGGCAAGGGCAATAATGGCGAAGATCAGCGTCACTGCTGCCAGCACGATGGGCACCGGCAGGGCTGTGAACAACCCTGCGATCAGGCTTAGGAACATAATCGCGGGCAGGAATTCAGTCAGCGTTTCCATAGGCCTCTTTCAAGGAATGTCTGTGAAATCAGATCGGGGCGTTTCAGCGTGGCCAGAATGCGCAGGGCAACTGCGCTACAGCCCGCCACGGTCAGCAGGGCCGAAACGGGCACTGCGGATTTGATGATCCAGCGATGGGGCAAGCCGCGCCCGCCGTTGGCACCTTCACCCCGCTCGAACGCGCGGGCGGCAAATTCGTAGCCGTGCCATGCGATGAACAGGAAGAAGGGAATAACCAGCAGTACAACCACCCAGAATTCCAGCCAAAGCCGGAAGCGCGGGGTCATCTTTCCGGCAATAACGTCAATGCGCACATGGGCGTCACGGGTATAGGCATAGCCAAAGGCAAACACAGCGATCACGCCGTGCAGGTGCCATTCCAGTTCCTGCAGCATGGTTGATCCGGTTGAGAAGAACTTGCGCCCGATCACGTCATACATGATCACCCCGACAAGTACGAACAGCAGTACTGCGGCCAGCCTTGCAGCCCAGTCACATACGGTCGTCAGCGCCGAAGCGATTTTCAGACTGGTGTGCATGTTCCCCCCTTTGATAAATCCGGTCCGGCAGCTCCCCCCGCCGGACCGGTCTCGTTTAAACGGCTTACTTCAGGTAGCCGATGTTTTTCCATTCCGAATAGTTTTCGCGGAACGTTTGGATGCTTTCCCAAGTGGTTTTGAAATCTTCATCCGCTGCGGATTTTTCGGCGGCCACTTCAGTCCAGGCCGTCTCGTAAGCGCTCAGAATTTCCTGAGGCCATTCATGAACGATCACACCGTTTTCAGCCTGCATTTTCGCCAGAGGCTCCAGTTGCACCGCTTCGCCTTCAGCCATCGTTTTCAGGACTTGCGCTTCGCAGGCGGTTTCGATGATGGCGCGTTCCTGATCGCTCAGGTCGTTCCAAGTATCCAGATTGATAATCACGCTCAGGAAGCTGGTTTGCTGATGCCAGCCCGGGAAATAATAATGTTTGGCGTGGTCGTACATGCCAACCATATTATCAAGGAAAGGGAAGCCGAGTTCCGCACTGTCAATCGCGCCGGTGTTCAGTGCAGACATCGTGTCGGCCAGCCCCATGGACTGAGCCTCTACGCCAAGCTTGCCCATCACAGACGCACCCAGACCGAAGAACCGCATCTTCTTGCCCTTCAAATCGTCCAGCGTTTTGATTTCATCGCGGAACCAGCCAGAAGCTTCGGGCACCAGCGTGGAGCAATGCAACGTCTTGATGTTGTATTTCGCTTCAGTGATCTCGGCCCAAGTTTCCTGACCGCCGCCATAGTACCACCATGCTGCATATTCCTTGATGTCAGGACCAAACGGAAATGTCGTGAACAGGGGCGCAGAGGGCACCACGCCTTCGGCAAAACCGATTGAATACCATGAACTTTCCACAGCACCCGTTGAAACGGAATCCCAAACCTCGCCGGTAGAGACGATCTCACCCGGTGCCTTTACGTCGAACTTGATACCACCGGCAGTAAGCGTATCGACCCGTTTGGAAATATCCCAAGCCGGCTTTCCCAACAGTGGCAGGGATTCCGGAAAAATCGATTGCATTTCGATATCCTTTGCCCCTGCCGTTCCGGCCAGAAGTGCGGCAGCACAGGCTGCCATTGTAAAGTTGCGTTTCATATTGATCTCCTCCCAATCAAATAAAGTTTGTAAATCTGTCGTGTATCAGGCCACACGGTCGCCTTTCTTCACTTGCACCGTCCGGTTATCCACTGCGGGCAGCATCTTTGCCGGATCGCGCGTGACCATCACGTCAATAACGCTCGGTCGGTCTTTTTCCGCAAAAGCCGCCTTCAGCGCATCCGCGATCTCTGCCGGGTCCTCCACCCGAATGCCGTGACAGCCCATCGCATCTGCCAGTTTTGCATAGTTCGTTTCCGCCAGATCGGAGCTTTGGTAATTCCCTTCCCCGTACATCAAATGTTGCAGCGCCTTCACGTATCCGGACGCAGCGTTGTTTACGACGATCACCGTAACGCCCAGTTTCATCCGCCGCGCTGTCTCAAGCTCTCCGAGTACCATGTTAAAGCCGCCATCGCCGGTCAACCCCACAACCACAGCATCGCGGTTGGCAAGCTGGGCGCCCATTGCGCCGGGCAACCCGTACCCGATAGAGGCAAAGCCGCGATCCGGCACAAAGGTGCGCCGCGCTTTTTTGGAGTTGAACAGCAAGCCGCCCCAGTGCGCCGCAAAACCGCCATCTGCAATCAGGTGGCCGTCTTCGGGCAGGTGGGTGTTCAGCTCGGTGATCAGACGCGCCATGTTGATCGGGGTTTCTTCGGAATACAGCCGCTCTGCCGCGACTTCATCATGCCAGACCTGCATTTTGGCCGGAATTTCCGCCAGATAATCCACCCGCGCCTTGCGCTGGTCCGTGGCCCGATCCGCAAGAGCATCACACAGATCGTTCAACCCCTCCCGCGCATCCCCCCAAAGCTTGACCGTCGGTTGATAGGTGCGGCCCATTTCCTCGGCCACATTGTCCAGATGGATCACCGTCTGGCCTGCTGTGGGAATGGTAAACCGCTTGGTCGCGATTTCGCCCAGCTTGCAGCCTGCCACGATGATGCAATCCGAAGCGGCGATCAGATCGTTTGCGATCCGGTCATAGCGTCCGAACAGTCCGGCGGATAAATCAGAGGTGCAGGCAATCGCGCCTTTACCGCTCATGGTGTGGGCGACGGGGATGGCGTTTTCCTCGGCAAAGCGGGTGACGGCCCCGGTTGCCTGAGAAATATGGATGCCCCCGCCGCACAACAGGATAGGGCGTTTGGCAGCGGCGATTAGGCCTGCTGCTTTAGCCAGCGGTTCAGCCGCAGGGCGACAGCGGATGGCAGGGGCGGATTCATGGGCGGGGTCAACTGCAAAGTCCGACTCCTCGAACCCGTAAAGCCCGTGGGCGATGTCTTCGGGCACATCCACAATCACCGGACCCGGACGCCCCGAGGTGGCAACCTCAAAGGCGCGGCGCATGATTTCGGGGATGCGCTGGATCGCCTCGACCCGCAACAGTTCCTTACAGGCAGGGCGCAGGATGGACACCTGATCGGTTTCCTGCGTCATGTTCTTGCCAGCGTGATCCCGCTGTGCATCGCCAATGATCGCAACCATCGGGCTGCCCGCGTTCAGTGCCTCTACCAGTCCGGTGACAAGGTTTGTCGCCCCCGGCCCCAGTGTAGCATCCACCAGACCGACGCGCCCCGAAACCTTGGCATAGGCATCTGCGGCAAACACCGCACAGCGTTCGTCGTTGATCAGATTGTGGTCCAGCCCAAGACGCCGCGCTGCATCGTAAAACGGCAGCAACTGGAATCCACCCATGCCAAACATCGGTCCTGCGTTATGAGCCAGCAGCATCCGGACGAGCGCCTCGCCCCCTGTCATTTCATTGGTATTACTCATGCGGGTTCATTCTCCATCATGTCTTGCGCGGCTTTTGCAATCATCGGTGCAGTGACCCGCATTTGATCTTCAAGGTTTGGTGCATAGGCGATCAGCCCGCGCGGGCTGCCCAGACGTTTGGGCAGGGTTTTCATCGGGATATTCTGGGCCACGGTCGCCACCACTTCGGCCCCGAAGCCAGCGACAGAAACCGCTTCATGTGCCACCAGCAGACGACCCGTCTTGCGCACGCTGTCAAACACCGCCGCCTTGTCCCAAGGCCAGAGGCTGCGCAGGTCGATCACCTCGGCCTCTACTCCCTGACGGGCCAGCGTATCGGCTGCCTCGACACACAGGTTCGCGGTGTGGGACCATGAAACGAGCGTCACATGTTGGCCGGAACGGCGCAGGGCTGCCTTGCCGAACTCCACAGCCTTTGTGGTATCCACCTCGCCTTCGTGCGCCCAGATATTCTTGTGTTCCAGATAGACCACCGGATCATCACAGGCGATGGCGGCTTTCATCATGGAATAATTGTCCTGCGGTGTCGCCGGACAGCAAACAACCAGCCCCGGAATATGGGCATACCAGCTTTCAAGCGATTGGGAATGTTGCGCCGCAGAGGACCGCCACATCCCCATAGGCTTGCGGATCACCATGGGCGCACGGCTTTGACCGCCGAACATGAACCGCGCCTTGGCGATCTGGTTCACCAGCTCGTCCGTAGCACAGAGCGCGAAATCGGCAAAGCGCATTTCCACGATCGGGCGGGTGCCCGCCATTGCCGCACCAAAAGCCGCACCCATAATCGCCGCCTCGGAGATTGGCGCATCGGATATCCGCTGCGGCCCGAATTCTTCCACCAGTCCGGTGTATTGTTTGAACACACCGCCACGGCCCAGATCCTCGCCCACGCACCAGACAGTTGGATCGTCCCGCATCGCTTCGGCCACGGCCAATTTCGCGGCATCGGCATAACTCATCACAGCCATCAGAACGCCTCCTGCAGGGGGGAACCGATGTCCTGCACATCGGCAAAGGCTGTTTCATCCGCAGGCCAAGGCGCATCCCGCGCTGCATCAAGGGCGCGATCCATTTCCGCTCGGGCTTCCTGTGCCAGCCCGTCCAATTCGTCCGTTGAAACGCCCGTTTCACTAAGCGTTTCGCGTAGGCGGGCAATCGGACAGGTGGTGGCTTTCATCCGCTCTGCCTCTCCTTCGGGTCGGTAAGTGGCGGGGTCGAAATAGGTATGGCCGCTGATCCGGTAGGTCTTGGCCATAAGAAATTCCGGCGTTCCGGTTTCGCGGATACGCGCTGTGATCTCTGCTGCTGTTGCGGCCAGCGCGGTCACGTCATTACCATCCGCTTCGGTGGTGCGCAGGCCAAGCGCACGGGCGCGGTCTGCAATGTTGCCAGAGGTCATATCACTGGTCAGAGTGGATGCGGAGTACTGGTTATCCTCACAGACAAACAGGATCGGCAGTTGGAACACCCCCGCCCAGTTCACGCCTTCCAGAAACGGCCCCCGATTAGAGGCCCCGTCCCCGAAGAAGCAGACCACGATCTGATCCCCGCCAAGCAGTTTGATCCCGTGGGCCGCCCCCGCCGCGATGGTGATATTGGCGCCGACCACACCGTTTGCGCCCAGCATCCGCACCCCGAAATCCGCGATATGCATGGAACCGCCCTTGCCGCCACAACAGCCGCCTTCACGGCCCAGCAGTTCCTTCATCATCGCATCTGCCTGCGCACCTTTGGCCAGCGTATGGCCGTGGCCGCGGTGGGTGGACAGGATGTAATCGTCGCGCCGCAGGTTTTCGATAATCCCTGTCGCCACCGCCTCTTGTCCGATGGACAGATGGATCGCCCCAAGTACCAGTTCCTCGTCTATTGCAGCGCGGCGGGCGGTTTCCTCAAAGGCGCGTATGCGCTCCATCATGTGCAGACGCCGCAGCCCTGCGTCCTGATCGAAATTTGACAGGTTCAAAATAACCCCTCCTGATCCAATATCGTAAATTTATCGGACAACACCTCTACCTCGCGGCGCAGCAACGGGATCAATTCCCCCTCAATACGCGCCGTGCTCATCCGTTCGTTAATTGCGCCGATGCCAAATGCCGCACAAATCCGCCCGCTTTTGGTAACAATCGGCAGGCCGACCGCGCTCATGCCCGGGACCGGAATGGACGGGTTCAGCGCATAGCCTCTGGTGTGGAAATCTTCAGCAAGCTGTTCGGCTTTTTCAGGTGTGTAATTGTACTCTGCCATCCAGGCCACATTGGCCCGAGCTGCTGCGCGGCGTTTGGGTTTGTCTGTCACCGCATAAAGCGCCTGACCCGATGCACCGACCCCGAGGGGAACGCGGCTGCCTGCGTCCAGTGTCAGGACGCGGATCGGAAATGCACCCAACTCGCGGCATACACAGATGGAGGCGGCACCTTCAGGGGCGGACAAGAACACCGTGTCCTCACAGGCATCGGCAATGCGGCGCATGCTGCGTTTGGCCAGTGCCGCCAGATCGGACCGGTTTGCCATCCGCGCCAGTGACGCCAGCGCATGGCCAAGGTGATATTTCCGCGTGTCGGGATCCTGATAGACGTAGTTGACCGCCTGAAGCGATGCGAGCACGCGGTGCGTGGTGGTTTTAGTGAATTCGGTCTGCGCCATAATTTCGGTCAGGCTCGCCCCGAGTGGCTGGGACGCCAAAGCACCAAGCACATTTCGTGCACGCGCAATCGAGCCTACCGGCGCTTCCGTTGTCACTTTAAATCCTCCCTCATTCCTTTTATCGGAACGTTTATTTTGATAGTAGGAACATATTGCGGGCAGCTGTCAAACAAAATATCGTTAACGGCATGACTTCAGAGCTTCGATTCTATGACTCGATCACCGATGCGGATGCTGATGCGCGGGGGCATATCGGGATCAGCGGTTCGCACGGCGGACTGTTTGCCGCCGCTTGCGCATCCCGTGCTGGGTTGCGGGCTGTTGTGCTGAATGATGCGGGTATCGGCCTGCATGACGCAGGTATTGCAGGGGTGCGGGCGCTGGCGGATCAGGGTATGGCAGCCTGTGCCGTAGACTGTATGAGCGCGGAAATCGGAGCGGCGCGGGACAGTTTCGAAAATGGTATAGTTTCTTATGCCAATCCACTTGCAATGAGTCTGGGGGTACACACCGGACAGTCGGTGAATGACGCTGCTACATTACTCGCCCAAGCGCCGGAGCCTACGGGAGTTATGGCCGCTGTTCCCGAATCAAGAAACCTAATCAAGGTCGGAGATTTGGAGGTTTTGAGCGTTGATTCCGCCTCTCTGATCACGCCAGAGGATGCAAGCCGCATCATCGTCACAGGATCACACGGCGGGTTGATCGGGGGTAATCCGGCGCGGGCCTGCAAAGCTGCCGCACGGTTCGTCAGCTTTTCGGACGCAGGAATCGGTAAGAACGACATCGGGCTGTCCCGCCTGCCAGCACTCGACATAAGGGGCATTGCAGCAGTGACACTTGATCGCAAGACTTGCGAGATTGGCAACAGTGCTTCCGCGCTGAAAACCGGAATTGTAAGCGCCACCAACCGCACGGCAGAGGCCCTTGGAATAAAGCGCGGGATGCCCCTGATTGACGCGATCCATCTGTTAGCCTAACCGTCCCGCAGATTAGCTCCGGCTTGCGCACTTGCCCGCATGTTCCGCGCAAACAGGGTCACGTCTATTTCGGTCGCGATAAAGGTAGCGCCCAGATCACGGCATTGCTGCTGCAACTCTTTATCCAGTGTCAGGATGCCGGCGGCCTTACCGCTCGCCACGATCCGTTCCATCGCATCCAGCACAGCCGCTTTCACAGCTGGCGCACCGGCCTGCCCGATATACCCCATATCCGCTGCCAAATCGGACGGGCCGATGAACACGCCGTCCAGTCCCTCAACCGCCAGAATATCATCCAGCGCCTCCATGCCTTTCTGGTTCTCTACCTGTGCGAGCAGGCAAATTTCATCCCGCGCAGTGGTCAGATAATCCGCAATCCCCGAAAAATCCGAGGCACGGGCCAGTGCGGAACCCACCCCGCGCAGCCCGTGGGGCGGATAGGTCACAGCGGCCACAAGTTCGCGCGCCTGCTCCGCCGTTTCCACCATCGGGACCAGCAAGCTTTGTGCGCCCGCGTCCAGAAGCTGCTTGATCATCCAGACCTCACCAATGGGCGGGCGGACGACCGGATGGGCGGGCCGCCCGGCAATCACCTGCAACTGCGCCACAATAGAGCGCAGGTCGTTTGGCGCATGTTCCCCGTCTATCAAAAGCCAGTCAAACCCCGCCCCTGCGCTGATCTCGGCAATATAAGGGTCGGCCAGACCGAGCCAGCAACCGACTTGCGGTTTGCCGTCTTTCAGGGCTTGTTTAAACCTATTCGTTGGGGCTGGCATGGATCATTTCCTATTCGAATGAGATGCTGACAGAGCCGAATCCGGCGAAATCGGCTGTTATCTTAGACCCTGACGGGCATTCAACAGGCCGGATAAAACTGCCTGACAGGATGATCTGGCCCGGCTCAAGACTTTGCCCGTATTGCGCCATGCGGCGGGCCAGCCAGACAACGCTTTCTACCGGGTCGTTAAGAACCCCTGCGCCAAGCCCTGTTTCCTCTACCTCTGCATTGCGTGAAGTGATCGCCCCGACCCAGCGCAAATCAAAGGCGTCCACCTTGTGGCGCTGCGCCCCGAGCACAACACCCGCGTTGGCGGCGTTGTCGCTGATGGTATCAAATACCTTTCGGGTCTGTCCTGTTTCAGGGTCCGCCCGCAGGATGCGCGTATCAAGGATTTCAAGCGCAGGGGCAACATAATCAGTTGCCGCCAGCACGTCGGCTCGGGTCACATCTGCACCACCGATTGCGGTGTTCAAAACAAAGGCGATTTCCGTTTCGATACGGGGCTGGATAAACCGGCCCTTAGGCACTGTTGCGCCGTCCGCAAAAACCATATCGTCAAACAGAATTCCGCTGTCGGGAATGTCGATGTTCAACGCGGATTGCATCGCTTTCGATGTCAGTCCGATTTTCCACCCGACAACCGAACGCCCCTGTTCCAGCTTGGCCCGATAAATCGCGCTCTGGATGGCATAGGCGTCGTCCATTCCCATTTCGGGAAAGGCTTTGGTCAGCAGGCCAATCTGTTTACCTGTCGCTTCGGCCTGCAAAAGGTCGGCCGCGGCCTGTGCGTGATCTTCGGGGGTCATACCACTTCGTCCTCAATCGTGTTGCGCAGGGTTCCGATGGTGTTCACCTCCACCTCTACCACATCGCCGGGTTTCAGGAATTGCGGCGGGTCGAGCCGTGCGCCTGATCCAGTCGGCGTTCCGGTGACGATAATATCGCCGGGCTGCAAGGTCATGAAGGTCGAGATATATTCGATCTCGCGCCGGATCGGGTGCATCATGCGGGACAGCACATCGTCCTGTCTGACCTCTCCGTTGACGCGGGTGACGATGCGGGCGTCATCCAGTTGTGCGGCATCGGCAAACGGCACGATCCACGGTCCGATAGCGCCGGAATTGTCCCAGTTCTTGCCTTGGGTCACATTGAACTTCGCATGGCGCACCCAGTCACGGATGGTGCCTTCGTTACAGATGGTGAGGGCTGCGATATGGTCGTAGGCATCGGCCTGCGCGATCCGGCGACCGCCCTTGCCGATGACAATGGCGACTTCGCCTTCGTAATCAAGTTGCGGGCTTTCGGGCGGGCGGATCAGCGGGCGGTTGTGGCCTGTGAAACCGCTGGCAAAGCGGGGAAACAGCGACATGTATTTCGGCTGCTCGGACCCGTCTTTATATTCCGCGTTCCGGTCGGGGAAGTTCACCCCGACACAGAGGATACGCGGCGCATTGGGCAGCACCATTTCGAACTGGTAATCGGTATGGGTCGCCGTTGTTCCTTCGGCAGCAGCGGCTAGCTGATCCAGCCCGTTCGCTTTCACCGCATCAAGCAGGGTCGGCCAGTCAGGGAAAGACCCGTTTAGCGGGATCATGCCGTCGTCCGTGACCGCACCGTAATATGTCCCGCCATCGGCAGAGTAGGTTGCAAAACGCATGATGTTATTCCTTATGGCGCGATGATCGGGCTGGCTTGGATCTCGGAGTCGCGCGTGTCGGCGCCGACAAAATTCGTGCCATGCTCGAACCAGCTGCGCGGTGCGGCAGCGCCCCAAAGCGTCTGGCGCTGCGGATCTTTGAGATCCCATTTGATCGCTTCATGGTCTGGATCAACGGTCTGGTAGTCCGAACAGTATATCTCGATCCGGTGCCCGTCGGGGTCAAGAATATACAGGAAGAACGCATTGGAAATTCCGTGCCGCCCCGGCCCCCGTTCGATGTTGTCGACATACCCAGTGGTCGCCATCAGGTCGAGCAGGTCAATAATGTTGAGCGGTGTGGGTACCCAGAAGGCAACATGGTGCATGCGCGGGCCTGTGCCATTGGTAAATGCCATATCATGCACGCCCCCCTTGCGGTGCATCCATGCCGCCCAGAGTTTTTTGCTCTCGTCGTCTTCGGTGTATTCAGTCACGCGAAAGCCGAAATCGTTATAAAACGCAACCGATGCGTCCACATCCGGCGAGAAGCAGTTGAAATGGTCGATGCGCAGCGGCTTCACCCCGCGATAAAGCGCATATTTCTGATGGATCGGCTCCAGACGGTCCATCTTGTGATAGAACTCCAGCGGGATGCCGATGTTGTCAGAGGTCAGCAGGGTGCGACCCTGATAGGGGCGCTCCACCCATTCGGTCGGGCGGCCTTTCGCCTTGAAATAGGTTTCTGCCTTGTCGAGATCGTCCTCGTCAAAGGTTTTGAATCCCATCACTTCGACCGTGCCGGGCTGGTCGGATTTTTGCAGGATGATGCAGTGATGCCCCCGTTCTTCCATCGCACGCAGATAAACGTGGGTGTCGGTCTCATCCGTCACCTGAAGGCCGAGGATTTCGGTGTAGAAGGTCTTGGACGCCGCCAGATCCTTCACGTTCAGACAGGCATGGGAAAGACGGATGGTGTTGAAATCGGGGTAGAGATTTGGTGCAGGTACAGGCATCAGTTTGCTCCCAGTTTGGTGATTTTATGCTGTCCGGTGGCGAAACCGATGTGCTTTTGTTCCATGTAGAATTCAAACGACCAATCGCCGCCATCGCGCCCGATGCCGCTGGCCTTTACACCACCAAACGGGGTTGGCAGGTGGCGCACGTTTTCAGAATTTACCCAGATCATGCCCGCCTCCAGTCTGTCAGTAAACCGCAGGGCGCGGGTCAGGTCGTTGGTCCAGACATAGCCGGTCAGACCGTATGGAATGTCATTGGCGATTTGTAGGGCTTCTTCTTCGGTGGTGAACGGAATGGAGGTCAGGACGGGGCCGAAGATTTCCTCCTGCGCGATCCGCATCCCGTTATCTGCATTGGTGAACAGGGTCGGACGCACGAAATAGCCTTCATCGCCCACAACCTCTCCGCCCGCAGCCACGGTCGCGCCATCCTGTTTGGCAATCTCGAAGTAGCTGGTGACCTTGTTGAAATGTTCCTCTGTCACCAGAGGCCCGATTTCTGTTGCGGGATCAAGCGGGTGGCCCACTTTGATCCGGTCCACCCGCTCGACCAGTTTGGCCTCAAAGTCTTCACGGATTGTGTCCTGAACAAGGAGACGAGAGGAGGACGTGCAGCGTTCGCCGTTGATCGAGTAGATCATGAAAATCGCCGCGTCGAGCGCGCGTTCCAGATCCGCATCGTCAAAGACAATCACAGGGTTTTTGCCGCCCAGTTCCAGATGGTTGCGTTTGAGCGTATCCGCCCCCTGTTTGGTGATCAGGCTTCCGGTGCGGCTTTCGCCCACAAATGCAATCGCCTTGATCTTGGAATGTTCGCACAGGGCCTTGCCTGCATCCTCGCCAAAACCGTTAACCGTGTTCAGAACACCCGCAGGCAGTCCCGCTTCTTCTGCGATTTCCACCAGCAAACGGGCAGTCAGCGGCGAGGCTTCGGCAGGTTTATGCACCACCGTACAGCCTGCGGCCAGCGCCGGTGCAATCTTCCATGTGGACAGCATGAACGGCGTGTTCCACGGGGTAATCACCCCCACCGGACCGATCGGAACGCGGGTGGTGATGTTCATCAGCGTCGGGGATTTCAGGTGTTGCCCGTCCCGCGCCTGTACCACCTGATCGGCAAAATAACGGAAGTTTTCGGCCCCGCGCAGGGCGGCCTTGGACATGAATTTATAGGCTTGTCCCGTGTCCCAACATTCGCACAGCGCGATTTCCTCGGCCCGTGCCTCAATCCCTTCGGCGATGCGGATCAGGATCTTCTTGCGTTCCAGTGCAGGCAGGTCGCGCCAGCCCGCAAAGGCATCATGGGCTGCGTTTGCCGCTTTATCTATATCCTCACTGGTGCCATGGGCCACGTCACAGATCACGCTTTTGTCCACGGGAGAGGTGGACTGGAACACGCCACCACTTCCAGCGGTGTCCTGTCCGGCAATCCGGTTGGCAATGCCGCCTTCGCGAAAACGTTTCAGATAGCCGTCAAGTTTCCGGATATTGTCTTCAAGCACACTCATGTCAGTTCCTTCAGTCGGCTGCGGTCAGATGGTCGCGGATGGTCCCGCATTTCGGAGAGAGCGCAGCATCTATATCGCGCATCTCGGCAGAAAGGGCGATGGAACGGGTTGCCATCGCAGGGGCAAGAAAATCTTTCATCGTCTCAAAAATTCGCGCAATTGCGTCCTGTTTTACGTCCGGTGCGCGACCTTCCCGAAGGCGCACGGAAAGATCGACAAACCCGTGTTTGGCATTCCCGTCCGCAATCGCGTAATGGTCTACGCGGGTGGCCCGCACACGAATACCCGCCATCGGGAAAGTCTCGATTTGTGCTGCAGCGGCACGGATCGCTTCGCAAAGGGCGCCCAAATCAACGACGCCTTCCAGATTACCAGAGTACTCTATGTGAAAATGGGGCATGTTTGTCCTTAATGCGTTAATGATTGCGTTGTTAATTAATTCGCGCTTAGCTGTCAACCCTTCGACCGTCAACTCCAGCCACTAGACAGCAGTGCTGACAGCCGCTCGCGCCGCTCTGCGACAAAATTTCCCTGCGCCAGAGCTAAAATAATCCCTGAACACCTTGACCCTCCCCCACTGGAAGCCACCATATCACTCCCATGAAACAGGTGATCTGCCTCATACTCAGCCTTGTGCTTGCCTTGACGGCCTTTTCAGCCCCGACGGAGCTGCGCGCATCTGTGCCCGACGCAGAAATGGCGCAGATGGCCCATCCGGCACCAATGAATAGCAGTGATAGCGGTGCAGACTGTATTGGCTGTGATCCGGCGGACGCGAATACGATAGCGGGTTGCAACGATGCCTGTCCGGTAAATTGTATGGCTGGCAACAGTGGAGCCTGCACTCTTGTTGATGTGATGTCCGTTAACATCTTATTCCAACAGACGCTGGCACATGCAATGGACAAGCCTTTGCTATCCGGCATGGCCGCCCCGCCGGAACCTTTCCCCCCGAAACAACTTCTTTGAATCTGACGCTGCCATCCCATCGGGTGGCCCCCTTGTGCGGCTTTAACCCTGAAGCCGCGCACCCCCGACAGTTCAAGGACGAACAAATGTTTCAAACCCCATTCCTAAACCGGCGGCAGTTTCTTGCCTCCGGTGCAGCACTGGCTGCTTCTACAAAAATCGGCGCAGCGAACACGCCCGCACCCGTTAACCCCCCTATCAAACTGTCCGCAGGTACCGGTCAGGCCGCGCTTCGCCCTGCGCCATTCGGACTGACACCGGTCTGGCAATATAACGGCTCGGTACCGGGAGCAGAAATCCGTATCCGTCAGGGCGAGAGGTTGCGCATCGAAGCCCACAACAATCTGCCCGAAGACACTACGATTCACTGGCATGGCATTCGCACGCCTAACGCGATGGATGGCGTGCCGGAGTTGACCCAAAACGCGATACGGGCAGGAGAAACATTCCTCTATGAATTTGATGTGCTTGATGCAGGTACCTTCTGGTATCACCCGCACCATAACAGTTCACAACAGGTGGGGCGCGGTCTCTACGGACCTTTGATCGTAGAGGAACACGATCCTGTAAAAGTAGACCGTGACATCACATGGATGCTCGATGACTGGCGCCTGACCGAAGAAGGCGACATCGCTGGGGGTTTTGGCTCCATGCATGACGCCGTGCACGGCGGGCGGATGGGGAATACGGTGACGATCAACGGCAAGATGCCGGACCGGATGGCCGTCAAATCCGGTGAACGCATCCGTCTGAGGCTGATCAACGCCGCGAATGCGCGGATCTTCGGTCTGGACTTTGGCGCGCTGTCACCCGTTGTCATCGCACTGGACGGGCAACCGGTAACGCCTCATGCCCCCGACAGTGGAGTTGTCGTTATCGGACCTGCAATGCGGGTGGATCTGATAATCGATCTGACAGGCAAACCCGGAGAAGTGATGCCGGTAAAGGACATTTATTATAACCGGATGGAATACACGCTGGTTGATCTGGTTCATGAGGCTACGCCATTGCGGGCTGCCGTGCCGGACTGGCCGATGGAGCTACCGCCCAATCCTTTGTCCGAGCCGGACCTGAAAGCGGCGACGCGACATGAGATCATTTTCAACGGCGGGATGATGGGTCAAGGAATGATGGGCGGCGGCATGATGTCTATGATGAACCAGATGCGTCAGGGCAATATGTGGTTCATCAACGGAGTCGCAGCCACGGGGCCGGTAAAAGAGCCGTTCCTGACTCTGACGCAGGGAACGACTCATATCCTGAATATGGAAAACCGTACCTCGTGGCCCCATCCGATCCATTTCCACGGTCACAGTTTCCGTGTGATCGCCCGAAACGGGCAACCGACGCGCTTTCAGGAATGGCAGGATACCGTAATGATGGCGCCCGAAGAAAAAGTAGACATCGCCTTTGTTGCAGACAATCCGGGGGAGTGGATGTTCCACTGTCACATTCTGGAACATCAGGCCGCGGGGATGATGGGTGTCATCCGTGTAACCACGCAGGCTTAGTCCGTCTCAATCCAGACCTACCAATCGCCGGCGCGTTCCGGCAAAACCGAAGGAAACACTCAAATGACCATTAAGTTTAATAAGACCCGAAAACTGGCCGCACTGGGAACAGCGGCTGCAACGCTCGCAGTTTTTGCGGCTGTATCCCTTGGCAGCGGCCCTGCTGCTGTCTCTGCTCAGGAAGTCAAACTCTACAAGGACCCATCCTGTGGATGTTGCGAAGTTCACGGGGAATACTTGCGAGAGCACGGGTTTGATGTAGAGATCATTCCCACCCACGATCTGAGCGAGATCAACCGCAAGGCTGGTATCGCGGAAGGTTTGCAAGGCTGCCATACCGCCCTGATCGGAGACTATGCCGTCAGCGGACATGTTCCGGTAAGCGTGATCGAAAAGATGTTGGCAGAAAAGCCGGACATCGCGGCTATTTCCCTGCCCGGTATGCCACAAGGATCTCCGGGGATGGGCGGAAGCAAGCAGGAACCCTTCACAGTTTACAGCATGAAGGCGGGCAGCGCCCCGCAGGTTTACGCGGTGGAATAAACACAAAGCGTACCGGCGCGGCATTGGCGGCGGTACGCGACAACGCCTTGTCTGTCATAATAGTTTTACATACCCATGCAATATCCCGCGCGCGCGGCTTGCAGAGAAATGGAATAAAACGATGACAACTTATGCAATCAACGGCCTCGGCCGGATGGGTAAACTGGCGTTGCGCCCCTTGCTGGAACGGGGCGCTGATATCGCTTTCGTAAATGATGCCACAGGTGATCCGGCAATGCATGCGCATCTGCTGGAATTTGACTCTGTTCACGGCCGTTGGCCCGCTGCATTTTCCGCGGACGACGCGTCAATCACGATTGACGGCACCCGCATCCCCGTGACAAAAACACGCTCTCTTGAAGATCTTCCGCTGGATGGCGTCGATGTAATGATCGACTGTACCGGCGCATTCAAAACCGAGGCCAAGCTCGCACCGTATTTCGAAGCCGGCGTCAAAAAAGTTGTCGTCTCTGCTCCGGTCAAAGACGGTCCGACTGCCAACATCGTCTACGGCGTGAACAATGACACCTATGATCCGGAAGCGCACAGCATCATAACCGCTGCAAGTTGCACGACCAACTGTCTTGCACCCGTCGTCAAGGTTCTGCTGGAAGGGATCGGGATCAAACACGGTTCAATCACAACAATCCACGATGTGACAAACACCCAGACCATAGTGGATCGCCCCGCCAAAGACTTGCGGCGGGCACGTTCTGCCCTGACCAATCTTATTCCGACGACCACCGGTTCCGCCACTGCGATCACACTGATTTATCCCGAATTGAAAGGGAAGTTGAACGGTCATGCCGTCAGGGTGCCGCTGCTGAATGCCTCCATTACCGATTGCGTGTTCGAGATGGCGCGTGAAACCACAGTGGAAGAAGTGAACACCCTGTTTCAGGTGGCCGCCGAGGGTCCGCTCAAGGATATTCTGGGGTATGAAACACGCCCGTTGGTCTCTTGTGACTATACCAATGACCCGCGCAGTTCGGTGATCGATGCACCTTCAACTATGGTAGTAAACGGCACCCAAGTGAAGGTCTATGCCTGGTATGACAATGAATACGGCTATGCCCATCGCCTGGTGGATGTGGCGCAGATGGTAGGCGCTTCGTTATGACCCGGGCGGCGGGATTTTCCGCCTACGTTACTGTAACGGCGGCGTATTGGGCGTTCATGCTAACCGATGGCGCGTTGCGGATGCTGGTGCTGCTGCACTTCCATACGCTCGGCTTTTCACCTGTGCAACTGGCCTATCTGTTTGTGCTCTACGAGATTGCAGGGGTTGTTACCAACCTGTCTGCGGGCTGGATCGCGGCCCGCTTCGGGCTGACCTCCACCCTATACGCTGGCTTGGCTTTGCAAGTGGTCGCCCTGCTTGCTCTAACACAACTGTCTCCGGCCTGGTCAATTACGGCTTCGGTGGTTTTTGTAATGCTGGTGCAGGGTCTGTCCGGGGTGGCCAAAGACCTCTCGAAGATGAGCGCAAAGAGTGCGGTCAAAGTGCTGGCACCCGAAGGCGACAACAGCCTCTTCCGCTGGGTCGCGCTGCTGACAGGATCGAAGAACGCAATTAAGGGCGCGGGGTTCCTGCTTGGGGCAGCCTTGCTGGGGCTGGCCGGATTTACGGCTTCGGTATTGGCAATGGCGCTGATCCTTTTTGTCATTCTGATCGCAGTCCTGCTGGCCATGCCCAAAGGTCTGCCAGCGGGGCGCCGCGATGCAAAATTCCGCGAGGTTTTTTCCAAGAACCGCAACATTAACTGGCTGAGCGCGGCCCGTCTGTGCCTGTTCGGGGCCAGAGATGTCTGGTTCGTGGTCGGCATTCCGATCTATTTTTACGCAGTTCTGTCCGACGGAACCGAAGCGGGAAATCGCGCCGCCTTTTTTACCATCGGCAGCTTTATGGCGCTTTGGACTATTCTTTACGGTGCCGTGCAAGGCAGCGCGCCGCGTATCCTTAATGCCTCTACCCGCAGCAGATCCGAACTGCTGGTTCTGGCGCAGAAATGGGTCGGAATGTTATGTGTGGTGCCTGCAATACTCGCGCTTGTGCTTTGGCTGGCGAAAGAACCAACACCGCTTCTGACAACGACCGTCGTGCTCGGACTGCTCGCTTTTGGGTCGATTTTTGCGGTGAACTCGGCCCTGCACTCGTTCCTCATCCTCGGCTTTACCGATACACAACGGGTGACCATGGATGTGGGCTTCTACTATATGGCCAATGCGGGCGGACGGCTGGTGGGCACGGTGCTCTCCGGTTTGACTTACCAGCTTGGCGGCATTGCAATGTGTCTTGGCACCGCTGCGGTGATGCTGGTCCTAAGCTGGCTGGCAACCAGACAATTGCGTGACGAACAAACGGAACAGGCGGTCTCTTAGGACCGCCTGACTGTCTGACCTCTAGACGAGCTTTGCCGTTACACTGCCAAGGCCGGACATGGACACTTCGATCTCTCCGGTGCCTTCGTGATACCAGATCGGGCTGTGAGTGCCGCACATTACGACCTGTCCGGCCTCAAGCGCAAAACCCCGCGATGCCAGATGGTTTGCAAGCCATGTTACGGCTGTCAGGGGATCTTGCGGCGCGGCACCGGTCACATCGTGTTGCACTTCTCCGTTGATGCGCAAAACGGTGCGGATCGCGGCAGTATCAAGTGCTTCGGGCGGAACGCCCGGCCCGCCGGTCACAGCACCCACGTTCGAGATATTTTGCGCAATTGCATCGGGAATATGGGTATTCGGCATATCCGTATGCCGCATGTCCAGTAGTTCCAATCCCGGTACAAACCGGTCAATCGCTGCGGCAACCTGCTTGGCTGTGAAGGGCGTATCACCGGGTAAAAGCGTATCTTTCATGACCGCGACGATTTCCGGCTCAAAGGCGAACTGGGTATAATTTGATGCTTTCAGGTCCACCCCGGATTCCTGACGCTGCTTGCTGAACACCCGTCCGGTGGCCGGTTCTTTCAGCTTGAATCGCTCCATCAGCGCAACAGAATTTGCGGCGATCTTCCATCCTGCAACCGGCCCACGCACATCGGAAGTTTCCAAACGGCGGGTCAGCAGGTCTTGGATCTCGTAAGCGGCCTCTACCGTGCGAAGCGGCGTTTCGCTATAGGGTTTGAACGGTGCGCCGGACTGTACATCTTCTAAAATATTCTGCGCTACTTTTTCGCTCAGTGTCATGTCAGCATCCTTTTAAATTCGGGCATCCAGTCCAGCCCTGCTGTCGTTCCGTTTGCAGGGTTATACTCTGCCGAGACTTCGCCGTCATAGCCTGTTTCGCCAAGCGTTTTTAGCGCCGCAGCAAAGTCTACGCTGCCGGTGCCCGGCTCATGGCGCCCCGGCGTGTCCGCAAATTGAACATGACCGATCCGCGCACCCGCCTGTCTGACCGCTTCGGTCAGGTCCGGTTCGGTGATCGCCATGTGATAGAAATCAAACTGCAATGCGAGATTGGGATGGGACAACTCTGCCAACAGAGCGAGCGGTTCGGCAAGGCCGGTAAGGAAAAAGCCCGGCACATCAGTGCGGTTGACCGGCTCTATCATCACCCTTACGCCGATCTCTGACATAGCATCAGCAGTGTAAAGCAGGTTGCTTTTAAGAACCTCCATACACGCGGCCCGAGACGCGCCTTCCGGTGGTCTTCCGGACAAGACGTTTACCTTGCGCACTTTCAGAGCCTCAGCCTGTTTTGCACAGAATTGCACCGCGTCGCGGAATGCCTCTTGCTGGTCTGGCAGACAGGCAAGCCCCACCGCGTCTCCTGTTCCGCGCGGCACGTTTATCAATGTAACCGGCATTCCGCATGCTGCACTTGCAGCGGCAATTTCAGAGACTTCTTCTGCGGCGGGGAACTGGATTTCCACCCCTTCAAACCCTGCCTGCGCAGCGGCGGCCAGCCGGTCTGGCAATGGCAGTTCGGTGAACATCATGGAGATGTTGGCGATCAGTTTCATGGCAAATCCTCGAATTCAATATTGACACAAAACGGGATTCGGGTGTCTTGTTCAAGAATAAACCTTCTACTTTGCAACTTTCTTTGAGGTTCCTTCCCATGGCGTCCACACCCAAAAAGCCCCTTCGATCGCGTATTACGACCGACGGTCTGGACCGCAGCCCGCATCGGGCTTTCATGCACGCGATGGGGCTGGATGATGCGGCCATTGCCAAACCCATGGTCGGGGTTGTCAGTCAGAAAGGGGAAACGACCCCTTGCAACATGACCCATTACACGCAAGTCGAATACGCCAAGGAAGGTGTGACGATGGCTGGCGGTACACCACGGGAATTTACCACGATTTCCGTGTCCGATGGCGTAGGCATGAACCACGAAGGTATGAAATTCAGCCTTGTCAGCCGCGAATTGATTGCCGACAGCATCGAGGCTGTGATCCACGGCCATGCCTATGACGGGGTGGTCGGCTATGGCGGTTGCGACAAGACATTGCCCGGCGTGATCATGGGCATGGTGCGCTGTAATGTGCCTTCGGTGTTTGTTTATGGCGGATCGGCGTTGCCGGGCCGTTTTCAGGGCCGCGATGTCAGCGTTCTTGACACTTATGAAGCCGTTGGCGCGGTGCAGGCCGGCACCATGACAGAAGACGAATTGACCCAGTTGGAAGAGGCCTGCAAACCCACGATCGGGTCCTGTGCGGGGCAATTTACCGCCAACACAATGGCAATGGTGTCCGAGGCTTTGGGCCTGACTGTGCCCAATTCCTCCATGATCCCCGGTGTCTATTCCGAACGCAAGGGCGTCGGGCACCGCGCAGGCGCATTGGTGATGGATATGATCGAACGGGGCGGTCCCCTGCCCCGCGATATTGTCACCCGTAAGGCGCTTGAAAACGCTTGCGCCATTGTGGCAGCGACCGGTGGGTCCACCAATACTGCCCTACACATCCCCGCTATTGCAAACGAAGCAGGCATTCCCTTTACCGCAGATGATGTGGCCGAGGTGCTGCAACGCACGCCCTTTATCGGCAACCTGCGGCCGGGTGGCAAATATCACGCCAAGGATGTTTACGAAATCGGCGGCGCACATGTGGTGATCAAGGAACTGATCGCCAACGGCTTTATGCACGGCGACACGCTGACCGTGACGGGCCGCACCCTTGCCGAAGAGGTTCAAGACGCCCCTGCACCGGACGGGGAGGTCATTCGTCCGGTTAAGGATGCGATTATGGAGTCCGGTGGTGTCGTGGTGCTGAAAGGCAACCTTTGTCCAGACGGTGCCTTGTTAAAGGTGGCCGGATTAAAATCCCTCACCTTCACAGGAACCGCCCGCGTGTTTGAAAGCGAAGACGATGCCGTGGAGGCGGTTCATACCCGCGACTATAAAGAAGGCGAAGTCCTGATCGTACGCAATGAGGGCCCTGTTGGCGGTCCTGGCATGCGCGAAATGCTCGGGCTGACTGCGCTGATTTATGGTCAGGGCATGGGCGAGAAAGTGGCGCTGCTGACGGACGGACGGTTCTCGGGCGCAACGCGGGGCATGTGCATCGGCCACGCCGCCCCCGAAGCCGCAACAGGCGGGCCGATGGGGCTAGTTCAGAACGGGGACACAATCACCATCGACGGTGCAGCCGCAACCATCACATTGGATGTTTCGGACGCCGAACTGGAAGAACGCCGCCAAAACTGGCGCGCACCTGAAACCCGTCATAAGGCAGGTCTGCTGTCAAAATATGCAGCGACGGTGGGACAGGCTCACAAGGGGGCCGTGACCCATGCAGGAAACGCGCAATGGCCGGAATCCCGCAGGAAAGGAATGGAATAATGCAGCATACGCCAACAGTCGGATATATCGGAACCGGATTGATGGGTGCGCCTATGGCAACCCGCCTGATTGATGCGGGCTACGAGGTGACGGTCTGGAACCGCACCGCAGCCAAGGCACAGCCCTTGGTTGATAGGGGCGCAAAGCTTGGCAAGAACGCAGCGGATGTGGCAGCCCAGTCAGACATTGTTTTCATGTGTCTCACAGACACCAAAGCGGTTGAGGCCGCGGTGTTCGGGGAAAATGGCGTGGCAAGCGGCGCGAAATCCGGCTCGGTTCTGGTAGATTTCTCTTCCATCCAACCCGAAGCCACCCGCACTATGGGCAAACGGCTGAAGGACGAGGCCGGAATGGACTGGATTGACGCACCTGTGTCAGGCGGTGTTCCGGGTGCCGAAGCAGGCACGCTGGCGATCATGGCCGGTGGCGAACAGGAGGTCTTTGACCGCGTTGAAGATGTAGTGCTGAAAATGGCCGCGCGGTTTACCCTGATGGGACCGGCAGGTGCAGGGCAGACAACCAAACTGTGCAATCAGGTGATTGTCGGTTGCACCATGAACATTCTGGCAGAGGCCGCACGGCTCGCCACAAATGCAGGGGTAGATGCGAACCGCCTGCCCGAAGCGCTCGCCGGTGGGTTTGCGGATAGCAAACCCTTGCAAATATTCATGCCGCGCATGGTCAACGCCCAGCACGAACCGCCCCTTGGCCATGTGGAAACAATGTTGAAAGATCTTGATTCCGTTTGCGAATTGGCGAAATCATGTGGTTCGCCGGTTCTGTTCTCGGCACTGGCAGCGGAACAGTTCCGTCTGCTCAGCGCACGGGGCGGAAAAGAGGCCGACGCGCTGGAGATTTATAAACTGACAGGGCCGAGCAAGCTTTAACGACAAAACAAAACAGGCAAAACTGAAACTAAAAAAATAATACTAGAACCCAACACCGGAGACTGTAATGAAAAGATTAGCAACCATGGGGCTGGCGCTTGTGCTAGCAGCTGGCTCCCTTCCTGCCATAGCGCAAGATACAAAGACATTGCGTATCGGTAACTGGCTGCCGCCCCACCATCTGATTGTTGCCGATATCATCAAACCTTGGGCTGCCGCGATCGAGGACGAAACCGGCGGATCCCTGAAGTTTGAAATCATGACATCCGCGCTTGGCCCGCCGCCTGCCCAGTTCGATCTGCTGCTGGATCAGGCTTTCGATGTGGGTTACGGTGTTTCCGGTCACAACGCGGGCCGTTTCCCGATGACGCAGGTTATGGACCTGCCGTTCATGTCAGCTGATCCATGGACCGGTTCGGCTGCGGCTTGGCTGACGTATGAAAAATACGGCGCTGACTATGGCGAACACACCGGTGTGCATGTTGCAGGCCTGTTTACCCACTCCACCCCGAACATTAACATGGCAAAGGGCCGTGTCGAAACGCTCGATGACCTGAAAGGTAAGACTATTCGTGTCGGCGGAAACGTCACGGGCAGAATGATGTCCGAACTGGGCGCTTCCCCTGTCCAACTGCCCCCGACCGAAGCCCAGACCGCCATGTCGCGCGGTGTAGCCGACGGGATCACTTTCCCGCCGGAGTCGATCGACTTTTTCGGCATCACGCCGGTCATTACATCTATCACCCGCATTCCTGACGGCCTGTATACAGATACCTTCTGGGTGGCATTCAACGAAGAAGTCTGGGACGGATTGAGTGAGACGGAACAAGCTGCGATCAACAAGCACTCGGGGATAGCTATTGCAATGTTGGCAGGTTTTGCCTGGAGCAATGCAGACATTGTCGCCGAAGCTAAAATGATCGAACAGGGTGTCGAGTTCATCGATCTGCCAGCCGATGATATTACAAAGGCCAAGGAAACCCTGAAGCCGCTGGAAACAGAGTGGCTGGCACAAGCCAAAGAGAAGGGTTTTGACGGAGAGGAAATTCTGTCTTACGCCCGCGCCATGGCAGAGCATTATCTCGCCGCATCCGCGCCGGCAATGGCCAAGTAAATCCTTACAGGCGGGACGATAGTATACGTTCCGCCTGATCCCCTCCCCAAGCCGAGATAGCGATGTCACCAGCAATATCCGTCTTCGACAGGCTTTGCCTTGCCCTTGCATGGCTTTCCGGCCTGATCGCCTTTTTTGTCATGTCCGTAACGTTTGTCGGTGTCGTCATGCGATACGGATTGCGTAGCCCGCTGGCAGGCGGCTTCGAGATGATCGAGATCGGCATGGGCCTGATCGTTTTCACTGCCCTGCCATTCATGATCCGGCGGCGCAGCAACATAACGGTGACAATTCTGGTCGATCGGTTTCCCCCTGCCCTGCTGCGGGCAACCGGATTTGTGTCCGATGCCATCGGCGCGGCGCTGATGGGCTTCATCGCATGGCGGGTCTGGTTACAGGGAGAACGATTGCTGCGATACAACGAAGTGACAATGGAACTGCGTGTTCCAAAAGGACTGATCGCGCAAGGCATGTCGGTTTTGCTCGTGATCGCCGCTCTGGCATTTTTACTCTGCGCGGTTGAGGCCTTCATGCGCAACCGTCCCGCAACAAGCAATCGTCCGGGGAGCCTGTAATGGGAGTTTGGGAAATAGCAGCCATCTCCTTTGGCGGGGTCTTTGTATTGATGATGGGCGGGATGCCCATTGCGCTGGCCATGCTGCTGGTGGGGCTTTCGGGCATCTGGATAAACCTGTCCGAACGCACGGCCATGGGGATGATCGGGCAACTGCCGATCAACGCCACCATGTCTTATGAACTTTCGGTACTGCCGATGTTCATCCTGATGGGCGTATTCGTAACACGGGCCCGCATGTCCGAAGATCTCTACCGTTTGTGTCACGGCTTCGTCGGCCATATGCGCGGCGGGCTGGCGGCGGCAACAATCCTTGCCTGCGGCGGGTTTTCCGCGCTGAGCGGATCATCCCTTGCCACCGCTGCAACCATGGCCAAAGTGGCTGTGCCAGAGATGCGGCGCTACGGCTACAAGGACGGGTTCGCTGCTTCGGCTGTGGCGGCGGGCGGGACACTTGGCATTCTTATTCCGCCTTCTGTGGTTCTCGTTCTTTACGGCATTGCCACAGGCACGGATATTGGCTCGCTCTTTATCGCCGGGATCATTCCGGGCATTCTGGCAATCCTGCTGTACCTGGCTGCGATCCGCGTTGCGGCCCAAATGGATCCGGAACGCGCCCCTGCTGCACCCCGAGTAGGATGGGAAGTACGCCTGCGATACCTGCGCAGTGTTGGCCCGATCCTGCTGTTGTTTATCGGAATCATTGGTGGCCTGTACAAAGGCGTTTTCACCCCGACGGAAGCAGGGGGGGTCGGGGCTACCGGCGCGCTGGCCTTTGCGCTTTGGCGGCGATCCTTGTCTTGGCGCGATATGGTGGATTCGCTTGTGGAAACGGTCCAGACCACGGCCAGCCTGTTTCTGGTGTTGATTGGCGCTTTGGTGTTCTCCAACTACATGAACCTGATCGGCCTGCCGTCTGCCCTGTCCGACCTGATTACCTCGCTGGGGTTGGGACCGACCGCGGTGATTCTTTCGATCCTTGTGGTCTATCTGTTTCTCGGTATGTTCATGGAGAGCCTTTCCATGATCCTGCTGACGATCCCGATTTTCTTTCCCATTGTCACACAACTCGGATTTGATCCGGTCTGGTTCGGCATCTTTGCAGTGATGGTGACAGAACTCTCGCTGATTACGCCGCCAGTCGGTTTGAACCTGTTCGTGATCAAATCCGTTATCGAAGATCTGTCAGTCGGGGAAATGTACAAAGGGATCCTGCCCTTCGTACTGGCGGACCTTTTGCGCATCATCATCATAATCGGCTTTCCGTGGATCGTCATGGTTCTGCCGGAACTGGCGCGTTAGACATGCCTAAACAGAACAAGACGACGGCCCCACAGGATGCCCCGCTGGAATACGGATCAGAAGTTGCGCCCGACAGTGACTCGATTGATCAGGGCATGTTGCAGGATTTCATGGGAATGTATCTGCGCCGCGCCTATGAGGTCGCCTATGAGGATTTTCGCAGGCGGCTTGGCAAAGATGCCATGCAGCCCGGATATTTCACGATCCTGACGCTGATTGTGCGGAACCCCCGCATCAGCCAGACCCAGATCGGCGCGGCCTCGGCGCGGGACAAATCCAGCGTCACCAAGGCGCTGCGGGCAATGGAGGATGCAGGGTTGATCCAGCGGCTGCGCTCTGCCAGCGACAGACGCATTCATTTGAGTGTTGCGACAGAAGAAGGCATCGCAATGCAAAAGCAGATGGAACTAAAAGCCGCCGCCCACGTGCAAGCCCTGCACGACGCCGTCGGAGCAGAGCGTTACGAAGGTTTTCTGGATACCATGAAAGATATGATCCGCACGTTGGAGCAATCGGCCTGTGAAAAATAGGAAAAGTACGATCCGGCCTGTTCGCCGGATCGTATAAAACTCTTACGCCGATAAAGCACTGCGCATTTCGCGGATTGCGTCGCCAATGTTTTCTCCGTAGCGCAGCAGGCTGCCGCCAAGCAGATAGACGCAATCCTCGCCATAATGGGCCATCATATCCCCCAGCCGGTCAAGTGACATACCTCCCCCCGGACTGGGCAGGATAGCCGGGCCGACACCGGAGCCCGCACGACAGGCATCCACGATCGCGCTGCATTCCTCTTTTGAGAAGCCGAAACGCCCGCCGTAGTTCGGAAAGACAGAAATATCTGCCCCCGCCAGCCGCATCAACTGGCCGAACAGCATCCCGTGGCTGTACCCGTGATCCGGCGACAGCACATAAGGCCCCAAGTGGCTTGGGTGGGCCATGATCGGCAGATCGAAATCCCTATCCTGCGCAAGACGGTTCATGGCGTCAAAACCGAACAGGCCGGGGATCAGCAGGATACCACCGGCACCTGCCTCTTTGGCATAATAGGCCAGATCGCGAACCTGATCCCCGTGACCGCCAATGCTGGCAAAGTAGAGCGCGCGGGTAGTGTCCCCCTGATCCGCCCTTTCCCGGTTTGCCCTCTGAACCGCTGCGGCACAGGCTTTCACCCGTTCTTTAAACGGGGCAGCATCCTGATTGGACAGTCCGTGGTCCTCTTTCACGATATCCGCGCCCGCCACAGCCGTCAGATAGCACAGCCGCGCCAGTGTTTCGGACGAACTGCCCTGTGGTTTGATCACGGGACAGACATAGCCCCCGGATTTCCGCCCCGTCAGTTCGCGCAAACCCGCAGCGCCAAAGCGTGCGCCGGGAAACCGCGCTGATAAATCGGCATTCACGCTCAGATCAATAGCTTTAACACCACGCAGGATTGAAGCGTTACCGAGGATCACGTTCAGCAGTTGGGGCAGTTCATGCCCCACCGCATCCACATGATACCCGATCCGCCCGACCCAGACTCCGTTGCCACAGTCCGTAACCGCTTCGACCTGACCCAGCACAGTGTCTTCTACATAGCCCGCTGGGACAACATCGCGGGGGATCTCAACCGTGTCTTCCAACGCGATTGCTTCGGCGCGGGCCATTGCATCGGCATCATCTTCCGCAACAATCCTGTAGGTTACGGTGAAACGCTCCATCAGAGGCCCTCCGCCTTGGCCAGCGAGTGGACGGCGTCAACGCGGGCTTCCGCCAGATCGGCTTCGCTAATGCCGAGTTTCTTTCCCAGCAGATCCTCAACCCCTTGGGTCAGCGCCAGCGCATCCAGCCCGTAATAGCGCATCAGATAGGCGCGGCTGCCACCATGGGCATAAGTGTCCTTCAAACCCAGACGGCGCAGTTTCTTGCCAACACCATTGTCCGCCATGACCTCTGCCACCAGCGAGCCGATACCCCCTTCGGTAACGTGGTTTTCCAGCGTGATCACCCCGCCTTTGACCGCGTTGATATGGTCAAGGATTGCCTCGGCATTAAACGGTTTGATGGTGTGCAGGTGCAAATGGCGCACGGAAACGCCCGCCGCTTCCAGCGCTTTGGTTGCACGCATGGCTTCTTCGGTGGTGATGCCGGCAGTGACGATCAAGACGTCATTGCCAAGGCTGAGTTCGCGCATCTCTCCGACTTTGATCGGCGTGTCGAACAGGCGCGGCATGGAACCGCGCAGGACGCGGCAATATACCGGACCGTCAATGCTGTCAGCCGCTTCACAGATGCTCTCCACCTCGGTCGCATCGCCGGTTTCAAGGATGGTCATATTCGGCATCGAGCGCATGACCGAAATATCCTCGATCGCCTGATGGGTCATGCCCCCCGGCGTGGTGATACCGGGCAAAAAGCCCATGATCCGAACCTTGCGCCGTGGATAGGCAATAGACGCCATCAACTGGTCATAGGGACGACGATAAGTGAAGACCCCGAAGGTGTGGATAAAGGGGCGATACCCCGCAAGACCAAGCCCGCCGCAGAAGCTCATCATGTTCTGTTCAGCCATCCCCATCGAGAGGAACTGGTCAGGGTGGTTGTCGCGGAATTTGTCGATTTCACAAGACGATGTCAGATCCGCAGAGATACACAGAACCTCGGGATTGGCGAGTGCGTGTTTTTCAAAAGCCCGCTCGTAGGGGCGGCTTACCATTTCTACCATTTTAACGGCTCCGGTCAGTGGGCGTAGTCGATGGGGTCAACACCCAAAGATTCAGCGATTGAGATGTTCATGCGGGCGCGTTCGTCTTCGGATTTGAAACGCACGTAGTGGAGGCGCGGGAAGCGCTCTTCCAGAATCGGCATGGCGTGGAACGGGTTGGAATTGGCCAGAATGATCAAGGGCTTGCCTTCGTGTTTCGTTTTGGCAGCCTCGCGCATATCATTAACGTTGTGGGCGTCTACCTCGACCACTACAGCGCCGAAGTTTTCCATCTTGGTCTTGATGTCACCCACTTCCATAACGGAATCCATCGCCCCGTCACATTGCTGGCGGTTCACATCCATAATCGCTTTGACGTTGTCGATGCGGTGGTGCGCACAGCATTGGATCGCCTCCCATGTCTGGCCTTCCTGCACTTCGCCGTCGGACATATAGACCCAGACACGGCCCTTTTCGCCCTTGCGTTTGCGCGCCCAAGCCAGACCTGCGGCTGTAGACAGACCGATGCCAAGCGTGCCGTTATGCACCTCCATGCCCGGGCTGTGCTCTGCGCCGATCATCTCAACGCTGGACCCGTCCTTGTTGAACATCTCCAGACCTTCAGCCGCCATACGGCCCGTTTCGATCAGCGTCGCATAGGCCACCAGCGCATAGTGGGCAGGGGCGATAAACAGACGGTCAAAATCGGGTTCGAACGGGCCGTTGTAACCGGCCCCTGTGTGATAATCCGGATTGTCCGCATGGGGCACACCGCCGAAAGGCTTCGGGATCATCGGCAGGGTTGGCGCGCCAAGGTTCAGCTCCTCGTTATAGAGCCACGCCAGTTGTTCGGCAGAGGAGCAGGCTTGCGACAGATACCCGCCATTGTTGCGCATCGCATGTTCAAACACGCGGCGGCGAATTCCCAGGGCGATGTCTTCGGTGGTTCGTTCGTTCTTCACGGCAATATTCCACATTGGCCGGCGCGGGGGCCGACAGGTTAAAGGAGGACCGGTTGGTCGGTTTCGGGGCGAAAGGCGCGGTTAGACCGTCACATCCTTTCGCGAAAGAAATCGGGTGAGGGGCGCAATGAAAGACATTCCGGAACAGCGGGCTGTTGGCCGGTTCGGATACAGAATGCGGGGTGCGACAGGCTGTGCATGACAGTTTCCCTCGGGGATAAAGTGCGTTCGGGGCATCGACCGGCCTGCATGAAAAGCGGGCCGGTCGAACAAGATTTAGCGTTTGGGCAATGGCATCCAGTCAGCCATTGCAACGTCTGCATGCTGGAATTGCGGCATCTTGGCGCCCAGTTCTTCCATGTTGCTGACGTCCTGTTCATTCAGAAAATCCTGCGTGATCAGGGTCGGTGGAACCACAACGGAGTTGCCCGGGTTTTCACCGGTCAGCAGCAGCGCAAGCGTCCGTACAGAAACCTCACCCACTACGGCAGGATTGGTAGCAACTGTCGCCACCCAAGCGGAATCCGGTTCACGCATGGCAGAAATATCCGCGGTAGAGACATCGGCGGAATAGATTTTGATGTCTTGCGACAGGCCTGCTTCATCTACTGCAATCTTCACGCCTTTGGCGAATTCGTCAAAAGGTGCGAACATTACATTAATGGTCGGATTGGCTTGCAGAATAGAACGGGCCTGATTTGCAACCGCATTGGCAATCGGGTTGTCGAGCGTTCCGAAAACCGCCGCTTCCTTGATGCCCGGGTTGGCCTGTTTCACTTCTTCCCACGCCACATCACGACGGTCCAGCGGCGCGATGCCCGGAACATAGACGTAACCGGCCGTGAAATCGGTGCCGTTGTCTGCAATCGCCTGATCCAGAGCCAGTTTGCCCAGCAGATAATCCGACTGTTCGATCTGCGGGATGGCTTCGTTTTCCACATCCACGTCAAAGGCAACGACCTTGATGCCTGCATCAACAGCGCGCTGTGCGGCGTCTTTCATGGATTCGGTCAGACCGTGCTGGATGATGATCCCGTCCACACCAAGGGCGATGGCCTGATCCACCATGTCCGCCTGCAAAGCCGCGTCCTGACGGCTGTCAAACACCCGCAGATCCATGCCGATTGCCGCAGCCTGTGCTTCCACACCCGACAGGTATGACTGGAAGAAATCACCGGTGGACAGATACCGAACCAGTGCGATTTTCACGTCCGCAGGTTTGTCCAGCGGTGCAGGCATTTCCGCAAATGCGGCGCTACCCAGACCTGTCGCAAGGGCTGCAAGCCCGGCGAATTTTATAAAATGACGTCTCAACATGATTTTTTCCTCCCATCAGTTGATTAGGTTTTTCCACCCGCGCCACGCTTGGCGCTCAGGTAGAAGGTAAAGACGAGCGCAATCACCAGAACCGCGCCTTTGACGAAATCTTGGGTGTAATACGGGGCGTTCATCATGGTCAGCCCTTGCAGAAGAATGCCCACGAAAAGCGCGCCAACTGCTGTACCGAAAGCATTGGGGCGGGCCGCGCCAAGCACAGCGAAACCGATCAATGCCGCCGCCACACTGTCCAGCAACAGGTTGTTTCCGCTGGCAATGTCGCCGCGCCCCAACCGCGCCGCCAGCAAGATGCCACCGATAGAGGCTGTCACACCGGAGATCATATAAGCGGCGATCTTGTAACGGTTTACATTTGCTCCAACCAGTGCGGCTGCACGCTCGTTGGAGCCGATCGCGTACATCAGGCGGCCATGGCGTGTCAGTTCAAGAAACACATAGATGGCAAGGGCTGTCACAAGGAAGATCACAACCGGAACCGGAACCAGACGCTCCACCACCAGATCGAAACGGTGCCGACCGAGCCACAGGAAGGCTTGGGAAAATGCGCCTTCCGCCACGCTGCCATCGGGCAGTTTCATGCCGGTTGCGATGGAATTTCCCTGTGTGGGAATCCGCTGCAGGCCGATCAGCAAGAACATCATCCCCAAGGTGGCCAGCAGGTCCGGCACTTTGAACTTCACGATCAGCAGGCCGTTGATCAATCCCACCACAGCGCCCATCAAAAGGCACAGCATCACAGCGGAAAAGGCCGACATTTCAAGGATCACCATCGCATAGGCCGAGAGCATCAACGAAGTTGTCGCAACCGATCCGATTGACAGGTCAAACCCGTCCACCACCAGCGTACAGGTCACGCCAAGTGCCAGAATACCCGTGATGGCAACGGATTGCAGAATGAAAGCCGCAGAACGGGGCGAAGCGAAACCGCTTGCAGAGAGGCTGAAGTACAGCACCAGCCCTAACAACAGGATCAAAAAGCCGAAGCGGATCGCAAAGTTCAGGATTTTCTCGTTCTTCATAGTCAGTTCGCCTGTATTCGGGCGTCTTTCGCCCCTGAGACCTGCGCAATTAGTGCATCAAGGTCGATGTTTGAATTTTCATGGGTGCCGACGATGGCACCTTCGTGCAGCACGATGATCCGGTCTGCGATTTCCAGCGCTTCGTCCAGTTCGGCAGCAAAGACCAGCGTAGCACGGCCCTTGGCAGTGGCGCGGATATGGCGGCCGATGTCCCGCCGCGCACCGATGTCCACGCCTTGAAACGGTTCATCCAGCAGCAAGACGCGGCTGTCTTCCAACAGCCAGCGACCGATCATGACCTTCTGCTGGTTGCCTCCGGACAGTGTGCCGATCCCGTCCTGATCGGACTGGCACTTCACACCTATCTGTTTGATCATATCTGTTGCCGCCCCGCGCTGTCTGGTTTTGCTCAGCAGGGACAGGCGGCTGAAACTGCCCAGAAACGGCAGTGTCATATTGTTCGCTATGTCGAAGTCGGGAATAACTGCATTGGTGCTTCGATCCTTGGAGGACATGAAAACCCCCGCAGCCACCGCTTGGGCTGCCGAAGCCGGTGCATAGGGCTGGCCGTCCAGACGCAATTGCCCCGCCCGCACAGGTTTCTGCCCGAAGATCATATCTGCAAGCTGGCTTTTTCCGCTACCCAGCAAACCGGTAATGGCAACAACCTCGCCATCACGGGCAGTAAAGCTGACCGGAGTATCGCTGCCATCCAGCAGCACCTGATCCACTTCCAGAATAGCCGGCCCGCCGGAGACGACTTCAATATCCACTTCGGTCATCTTGTGCCCGAGCATCGCCGTAACCGCACCGTCATAATCCAGCGGCGCCTGATCAAAGACACCGGAAATCTTGCCATCGCGCATGCAAACAATCCGGTCCGCAATACGACGGATATCAGACATCCGGTGGGAAATATAAAGGATGGCCACACCTTGTTCGCGCAACCGGTCCAGCAGGGCAAACAGCCGGTCCGCTTCGGAAGCCGAAAGCGACGATGTCGGTTCGTCCAGAATAAGAATTTTAGGGTCATAAGCCATTGCGCGGGCTATGGCGATCATCTGGCGGTCGGCGACAGACAAATCAGAAACCCGCGCCCGCACATCAAGATCAAGCCCCATATTGTCGGCCACCTTACGGGCCGCAATCCGAAGCGCACGATCACGCACCATCAAACCTGCACCCGGTTCTGTCAGGCGGTTCAGCATCAGGTTCGTTGCGACATCGAGATCGGGAATTACACCGTCATCAATGGACTGGTGCACTGTCACCACCCCGCAGGAAATGGCATCCGCAGCGTCTGTGGGACTATAAGGCTGACCCTCCAGCTTCATGGTTCCCGCATTTGCGCCCTGAAACCCGCAGAGGATTTTCACCAGTGTCGATTTACCCGCACCATTGGCTCCCATCAGGACGGTCACTTCGCCCGCGCCCAGATCAAGATCTATGCCGCGCAATACATGATTGCGGCCGAAAGACTTCTCCAGGCCTCTGATTTCACAGGCTTTCATGTTTTTTCCCAGATCTTGTTTTTTAGTCCGCCCAACAAGGGCGCGCCCCTTCGATAGTAAGCATTTCAACAGTTGTCAAATCATTTGTCTATTGACTAGATCGCTCCCCATCGCGATAAACACCGCAGGAATAACGGGAGACTTCGGGATGGAGAACGCGAATTATACGGCCCTCACGCCAGAGACACTTTCGACACGGCTGGGCGCACTTCCCGCCGTCACGGAACGGATCGGATCTGATTCTTCGAACTGGCAGGTCAAGGAAGTTGGTGATGGCAATCTAAACCTTGTTTTCATCGTGCAAAGCGAACAGGGCAGCATCATCGTTAAGCAGGCGCTGCCCTATGTGCGCCTTGTGGGGGACAGCTGGCCGCTGCCGCTCTATCGTGCCTATTTCGAGTATCACGCCCTGACCCGTCAGGCCGCCCGCGACCCCGGATCGGTGCCCGAGGTTTACCACTTTGACGAAGAGCAGGCACTGATCGTGATGGAGTTCCTGTCGCCCCATGTGATCCTGCGCAACAAGCTGATCGCCGGTGAAAAAGTGGACGGGCTTGGTCAATTCTGCGGCAAGCATTGCGCGCGCATGGCGTTTCGCGGCTCCGAGCTTTCGATGAAATCGGCGGATAAAAAGGCTGATGTCGGGTTGTTCGCGGGTAATGTGGAGATACCGGCAATCACCGAAGGGCTGGTGTTTACCGATCCCTATTTCGACGCGGAGATGAACAACTACACACCGGGGTTGGAACCGGTGATTAAGGATTTGCGCGACAACGTAGAATTAAAGCGCATGGCGCAAGTGATGCTGATGAAATTCGCCTCTAACACGGAAACAATGGTGCACGGCGATCTGCATTCCGGTTCCATCATGGCGACGGACACAGAAATCCGCGTAATTGATCCCGAGTTTGCACAATATGCGCCGATGGGGTTTGATATCGGGATGCTGACTGCAAACTACCTCATGGCCTATTTCAGCCAGCCCGCCCATAGGGACAGCGATCTTGACAGCTATCAGGACTGGATCCTCAGTGTGATCACCGAAACATGGTCCAGCTTTGAAGCCGAGTTCCGCCACCTCTGGAATACGGAACGCACCGGCATGTTGTTTCCGAAATCCCTGTTCGAAGATCAGGGCCACAGTTCTGCAAGCGCCTGTGACGGCGTTCTGGCCAACATCTGGCAGGATGCACTTCGGTTCTGTGGCATAGAAATGCACCGCCGCTGCCTGTCTCTCGCCCATAACGCGGATTTTGAAACCATCGAGGACACAACGGTCCGCGCGCCATTGGAAGCCCGCAATCTCCATATGGGCGCGGAACTGGTGCTGAACACCGACACACTGAAAGATGCCAGCGCACTGACCGCACTGGCCCGCACAATCAACGCAAGGAACATCCTATGAAAGTAAACGGCACCCATTACCGCTCTTTGTGGTGGAATGCACAGGATGAGGTTTTGGAAATCATCGACCAGCGGTCGCTGCCTTACGAATTCATTACCCAGCAGGTGAAGACGCTGGAAGATTTCGAGGCGGCAATTGTAGAGATGCGCGTGCGCGGCGCGCCCCTGATCGGGGCTACCGCCGCCTATGGCATGGCGCTGGCAATGAAACTGGACCCGTCGGACAGCCATATGGATGCCGCATGGGAGCGGTTGAACGAAACCCGCCCCACAGCGATCAACCTCCGCTGGGCATTGAACCGCTGCCGCGAGGCCATGCGCCCGCTGCCCGAAGCCGAACGGGCCGCAGCAGCTTTGCAACTGGCCCACGACATCGCAGACGAGGACGTGGAAATCTGCCGTCAGATCGGGGAACACGGGTTAAAACTGATCCAGGAGATCGCAGCGAAAAAACCGGCGGGAGAGCCTGTCCGGCTGCTGACCCATTGCAACGCAGGCTGGATTGCGACCGTGGATTGGGGCACCGCCACCAGCCCGATGTACCACGCTCATGACGCGGGAATTCCGTTGCACGTCTGGGTCGATGAAACCCGCCCGCGCAATCAAGGGGCATTGACCTCTTGGGAATTGGGCAGCCACGGTGTACCACATACCTATGTGACAGATAACGCCGGAGGCCATTTGATGCAGCACGGACAGGTCGATATGGTGATTGTCGGCACCGACCGCACCACGCGGCGGGGCGATGTCTGCAACAAGATCGGAACCTATCTGAAGGCGCTGGCGGCCCATGACAACGGCGTTCCCTTTTACGTGGCCCTGCCTTCCCCGACGATTGACTGGACAGTGGATGACGGCGTTGCCGAAATCCCGATTGAAGAACGCAGCCCGCGCGAGACCACCCATATCCAAGGGACGATGGAAGACGGCTCAATCGGGGTGGTTCAAGTCACGCCCGAAGGCACGCCGGGGGGCAACCCAGCTTTTGACGTGACACCGAACCGCTTGGTTACTGGTCTGATCACAGAGCGCGGTGTTTGCGCGGCGACACCCGAAGGGCTCGCCGCATTGTTCCCCGAAATGGCAGGCGCTTAAGAGTGGCACCCGCCTCTGCCTCCTCTGCGCGTCCGGGCGTTGATTCAGCCGGACGCGGCTCGCGGCAGGACGATCTTATCATCGAAACCGCTTGGCTGTATTTCCATGACGGGTTGAACCAGAATGAAATCGCCAAGCGGCTCGATGTCAGCCGTGCCTCTGTCGTCAATTACCTCGCAGAGGCACGACGCCGGGATTATGTGCGGATCACGCTGGACAGCGATGTATTTCGCAACAACCGTCTGGCGTCCGAGTTGCGTGAAAAATTCGGACTGGTGGATGTGCTTGTTGTCCCCGAAGACAGCAGCTCTGCGCAACGTTCGGCAGAGCGGGTGATCCGTGCTGCATCAGACTGGCTACCCCATCTGCTGGAACCGGGGGACCATCTGGGCATCGCTTGGGGGGAAACCATTTACCGGCTGGCGCAGATCGCTCCGAAACTGATGATGGAGGATCTGACCATCGTTCAGCTGCTGGGTTCCAAACCGTCCGACATCGGTTTCGCCGCCGAAAACTGCGCTGCTACGCTGGCGCAACGGTTCGGGGCCTATTGTGCCAACCTGCATGTACCCTTGATGCTATCCACGTCCCAACTATGCGAAGACCTGAAGGCCGAACCGATGGTGGCGGCGCAATTGCAAATGGTGGCGGATTGCAAAAAGGTCATCTTTGCCGCCGGAACAACCGATCCGGACAGCCACATCGCGATGACAGGTCTTCTGGACGCAGCGACCTTGTCACAGATGCGCAAGGACGGGGCTGCGGCTGTTATTTGCGGCCGTGTGATTGACCATGAAGGCACCCCCATGCCCGCACCGAACGAGGACCGGTTGATCGGCGTCACACTCGAACAGATGCGCGCCAAAGACATGGGCATCCTTGTCTCGGCAGGACTGGACCGCGTCGGCGCGGCGGCAGCCGCCATTCGCGGCAACTATGTGACGCATTTCATTACATGCTCGGCCTCAGCCGAAAGACTACTGGAAGATAAAATATGACCCCCGCACAAGACACGGCCCTGCGCCAGAGCATCATAGACGGGTGCCTGTGGATGAAAAACAGCGGGTTGAACCAAGGCACTTCGGGCAATATTTCGGTGCGCTACAGGGACGGAATGCTGATTACCCCCTCCGGTGTTCCTTACGAAAAAATGCGGCCCAACATGCTGTGCTACATGCCCCTTGAAGGCGAACCGGACCTGTCAGGCGATATCCGGCCTTCGACAGAGTGGCGTTTCCATCAGTCGATCCTGCGCAGCAAGCCGGATGTGACGGCTGTGGTACATGCCCATCCGGTCCACGCCACCGCCATAGCCGTACAACGCCGCCCGATCCCCGCCTGCCATTATATGATCGCGGCTTTTGGGGGGAACGATGTACCGCTGGTGGATTACGCATTGTTTGGAAGTGATGAACTTGCCCGAATGGTTGCTGATGCAATGTCAAAAAGGACCGCTTGCATCATGGCCAATCACGGCGCGGTCGTGGCGGGAGAGTCCCTTGATCGTGCGCTCTGGCGGATGGAAGAACTGGACAATCTGGCGCGTGTCTATCTACTGGCCCTGTCCACCGGAACACCCGAAATACTGACGGATGCCCAGATGGAAGAGGTAGTCGCCGCCTTCGGGAACTACGGTCCCAAAGACATGGACTGAAACCCGCGCCACAGGCTCAGGTGCGGATCGCTTCAACCAGCTTCTCCAGAAACTCCGGCTGGTATGCAGAATTCAGCCAGCGCATCACCGCAACGATACCATCATCAGGACTGATCCAGATCGCGTTCCCTCCCGCCCCCAAGGCGTTATAGGCGTTTTCCGGCAGTTTGGGATTGGCGTCCGGCCCTCGGTTCAGCCACCAAAGGAAACCGTATTTTTCCAGCGTCGGACTTGGCGTCAACGACTGTGCCATCCAGTCTTCAGGCAGGATCTGTTGTCCCTCCCAATTACCATTCCGGCTGATGAACAAACCGAAACGCGCGTGATCTCTGGAACTGATCACCATGCCGCCACCCCAATGGCCGCCCCCTGTCACAGACTGCACCTGCTGCCCGTCGAGATCGATCCAGGAGGTTGAATATCCGTCCCAGCGCCAGGTGTCTGACGCGCCGATCGGGTCCATGATCCGCTCTTTCAGAACTTGCGGCAGCGGCCGCTTGAACCTGCGCAATAGCGCATAAGCCAGCGCGTTCACACGCACATCGTTGTATTCATAGTGACTGCCCGGCGCACCCACTGTGCGTAACTGTCCCTTGCGGTTGTTATCACCACTCGGGCCGATTTCCCGATTATGGTCGATCTGGTCGTCCTTGCCAAACAACACACCGCGCCATTCGCTGTTCATCTGCAACATATGCCGCCACGTGATGCCCGCATTCTGGTCAGAGGAAAAATGCGGCCCGTCAACGGTCCGGCTGATCGGTTCATCCAGATCTGCGATCAAGCCATCTTTGACTGCCAGACCGGCCAGCACCGACAGATAGCTTTTGGCAATGGAAAACGTCATGTCAGGCCGGTCGGGATCACCCCATTCGGCTACTGTTTCGCCGTGATGCAGGATCACCCCAGCCGGACCACCCCGTGCCGTTACAGGACCAACAACTTCGGCCCATGGTCCGGTTTCCTTCCATTCATAGCTGCCGGCATATGCACCGTTTTCATGAAACATGCTGCGCGGCCAGCCGGTTTCGTGCGAGAGAGCAAAATCGACCACACCTTGGAGAGCAGGGATCGTATTCGGAAGTGTCATGGCAAAGCCTTTGGTCTTGTTATTTAGGTCGTTTTCGCTGGCATGATATGGCACCGCTGCGGCGGTGCAACTGCGTTCCCTTACCAATAGAGGAGAAGTTGGGCAGATGCGAATTTACCTATGGTTGCGCGCAGCCTTGGCACTCTTAAAATTTCTCCACGTCAATCCGCGAAAACCTGTGGTTAATATTTTGATTTCTCCCCGACTCTTGGTTCATAACCTGTTACAAACACAAAAAAACCGATAGGTTTTGGATTAAAATTTGACGTGAGCGCCAGTAGGGTTTTCGCTAATGCGCTGACACAGCCTCAACAGGAGAAAAAAGATGAAAAAACTGATTCAAACGCTCGCACTTGGTGTGACGGCTCTCGGGACATCCCTGTCAGGGGTCAGCGCGGAAGAATGGCGGCTGAACAACTTCCTTCCGGAAACCCGCCCCGAAACGGCCGAGATCGAGCAGTTCGTTAAAGACGTTAACGCCACTGTTGAAGGCGATTTCGAACTCAAGCTTTACAGCGGCGGTTCCCTTGGCCTGCCCAACACCGACACGCTGCGCTTCCTTCCCAAAGGCGCGGTTGAGATGAGCCTGATGTGGGCGAATTATCTGGGCCGCGATGCACCCGCGCTGAGTTCCGTTGTCGTGCAAGGCACTATCGGATCTATCGACGAATTTGAAAAAGCGATTCCGGCCGTTCAGGAAATCTATGAAGAGGAATTCGCTGACTGGGATGTGACCTCTGTCGGCTATGTCGCCATTCCGATGCTTTCGGTTTCCGTTTTCTGCCGTGATGAACCTGTGCGCACCATCGAAGACCTGAAGTCAAAGAAACTGCGGGTTTGGGCACGGGATCAGGTGGAAACCTTCACCCGTCTTGGTGTTGCTGCACAAATTATTCCGCAGGAAGAAATGTATGTGGCGATGAAAACCGGCGTTGTGGATTGTGCGCTGTATCCCGCGCTTTATGCCCACACCGTTTCCCTGCAGGAAGTGGCAAGCCACGCGGCGTTTCTCTACCCGATGGCATCCGGTCCCTATGTGATCGGTGTGGCCACCGACCGTTGGGAAGAGACTGACGAAAACATCAAATCCGCCATTACCAAAGCCGCAGACGATCTTTGGAACCGTACAAACCAGTACGAAGACGATCAGGCCCGCGAAATGGAGGCCCGTGAAAAGCTGGCCGAGCAAGGCGTAACATGGGCCGAGGATTTCTCTGATGCGGACCGCGAGTTGTTCGTCTCCTCCGTGACCGAAACATGGGCAATGCTGGCCGAGGAAGCCGGTGGCAATGCCCCTGCCTACCGCGAACGGGTTCTGAAAGCTCTGGGTCGCTAAGTCCGGACTGATGCAGAAGATCAAACACATTATTGCGCAGGGGCTGAACGGTTTGGCCCTTGCCTGTGCCAGTACGGCTGCACTCGGGATGGTGTCTATCGTGGGCATCATCATGTACTCCGTCCTGATGCGCAAGTTTGCCAATTCGCCGGTTCATATCACCGAAGAAGTGGTCGGGCTGTTGCTGAGCGTTTCGCTGTTTCTGGGCCTTCCCATGGTGACGTTGAAAGCGAAACACGTGCGGGTTGCGCTACTGGCAGACCGGCTGAAAGGCTCCCTGCAGACCGGCATCCAGATCGCCGCCCTGCTGGTTGGCATCGTGTTCTTTTCATGGCTCATCTACGAGACGATCCCGTGGTTCGAATTTGCGTTCAAACGCAGCCTCAAAACCGAAACCTCGCGGATTTTGTTGTACCCATGGATGGCGCTAATGCCGCTGTCCCTGTTTCTGACGCTGGTTATTTTCGTGGCGCGGTTGTTCGGAATTATTGACCGGATACCAAAGTCCGACCCCGACCACCCCATTAGCGGATCAGCACACTGATGTCTTTCTGGCTTACCTTGATCGGCGGGCTTCTGGCCACCGCCAGCACCGGCGTGGCTTTGGGCGTGGCCCTTGGCCTGACCGGCCTGACCATCCTGCACTTCTTCTCGAACGGCGCTACATCGCTGGCGATTGACGCGATCTGGAATGTGTTCAATTCCTTTACGCTTAGCGCAGTGCCGATGTTCATCCTGCTTGGGGAAATCCTGCTGCGCAGCGGCATCAGCCAGAAAGCATATGCCGCGTTTTCACCGCTGTTCCGCAGGGTGCCGGGTGGATTGTTGCACACCAATATCGCCGTCTGCACCTTGTTTGGCGCAGTCAGCGGGTCGAGCCTGTCGACCGCCGCATCCGTCGGGCTTGTCGCCTATCCGGAAATGACAAAGCGGGGATATGACAAGGACACCATCACTGGCAGTCTGGCAGGGGGCGGCACCCTTGGCCTGCTGATCCCGCCAAGCCTGTCGTTCCTGATTTACGGTGCGCTGACTGAAACCTCAATCGGGCGTCTGTTCGCGGCGGGCATCATTCCGGGCCTGCTCGCCGGTCTGCTGTTCATGGCTTATCTGCTGGTGAAAAGCATCCGCAATCCCCATATCGCACCGCGGGATGACACTCCTGTGGGGTTTTGGCTGGCACTGCGCGGCTTCCGCCAGATCTGGCCGCTGCTGGCGCTGATCTTCGCGGTGATCGGCAGCATAGTTGCCGGACTTGCCACCCCCACCGAAGCCGCCGGTGTGGGCGTTGTCCTTGCGGTGATCATCTCGTCCATCTGGGGCGATCTGACGTTCGGAAAACTGATCGAAGCAGTTTATCAGTCGGTTTTGCTGTTTACGTCGGTCGGGTTTCTGGTGCTTGGCGCCACAATCCTCGCCCAATCGGTCAGCGTTCTGGGCATCCCCCAGCAGATTCTGGCCACTGTGGCGGATAGCGGGCTGGGCACTTATAGCGTTCTGCTGATCGTCGTGCTGGTTTATCTTATTCTCGGCTGTTTCTTTGACGGCCTGTCCCTGATGATCATGACCCTGCCTGTGGTGTTCCCGCTTTTGACCGGTCTTGGCTTTGATGCCATCTGGATTGGCGTCGTGATTACGATTGTGATCGAAATCGGCCAGATAACCCCGCCTGTGGGGCTGAACCTGTCAGTGCTAAGCGCGCTCACCAACGGGCAGGTCAGTCTTGGCCGCGTTGCCATTGCTACCGTGCCTTACTGGATTATCCACCTGTTCATGATCTTCATCCTGACCCTGTTTCCGGTGCTCGCACTCTTCCTTCCCGACCTGTTGTTTTAGAAAGACCTACTCATGGCTTTGAAAATGAAACCGAAACCCTTTGGCCCTGTTTTTGTCATCTTTGATGGTAGTGACGCGTTTCAATATGCGTACAAAGATGTGACAAATGCCACGCCCTACCCGCCGGTGAATTCTCCGGTGGATACAATGCTCGCTTCGCTCGGTTCCTGCATTGTGAAGTCCGTGCAATGGGCGGCAGACCAGCAGAAGGTCACTCCGCAGCCGTTTCAGGTGAAAGTAGAAGGGTTAAAATCCATCGACTTACCCGGACGCGTGGAAACCGCGACGATTACCGTTCAGGGCGAGATTGTAGATGATGCACAGCTTGCAGAGAAGATCGTCAAACAGGCAAAATCCGTTTGCACCGTCAGCAATTCCCTGACCACCACTGTCGAGATCGTATTAGACGCAGGATAAACCAAACCTGCCCTTTCTAAGACCAGAGGCCGCCTTTGACACAAGTCAACCAAACTGTCCCGATTGACACAACGACCACGCCAGAAATGCTCGACCGTGATCCCCAATCGGTTTATCGGCGGTTGCGCCGTGATATGCCCATCGCGCGGATTGCCTCAATCGACCGCATTATCCTGACCAAGGCGGATGACACTTATCTTGCGAAAACCGATACGCAGCATTTCGGCTCCAGCGATACAACAACGCCGATGCAGCGGGCCTTTGGCGGGCATACTTTGATGCGCAAGGACGGCGAGGCCCACCAGGTGGAACGCGCCGCAATGACGGAAACCTTCCGCATTTCCGCCGCGCGCAGCCACTGGCAAGGCGTCTTTGATAAAATCGCACAGCAGTCGGTAGGCGCGCTGCCGCAAGGGGAAACCGTAGACCTGCGCAGCGCCCTTGCCGTGCCCATGACGGTGGCGTTTCTGAAACAGGTTCTTGGTATTGAACCGGAACCGGACGGGCAGTTGTTTGACTGGGCCAATGCGCTGATCACAGGGGCGATGAACGCCGGTTTCTCTGAAGATGTGTTCGCGGTCAGTGATCGGGCCAACGACGAGATGAACGCCTGTTTTGACCGGATGATCGAACAGCACCGTGCCGATCCCAATCCTTCGGTGCTGGCGGTCATGGCCAATGCGCGGGATACGCTACCGCGCAGCCAGATCCGCACCAATATGAAAATCTGCATTGGCGGGGCGGTGGTAGAAACCCGCGATGCGCTGCTCAGCACATTACACGGCCTGCTGGAAAACCCTGATCAGATCCGCTATTGTCAGGAAACCGGCCACTGGGATCTGGCGACCGAAGAGGGCTTGCGCTGGGTCGCGCCGATCCAGACCAGCCCGCGCATCGTACTAAGGGATTACACCCTGCGCGGCGTCACCCTGCCCGCCGGTGAAACCGTCCTCGTCAGTCAGTCCTCTGCCAATTATGATGAGGATTACTGGCACGAACCGGAGCGTTTCGACATTCACCGCACAGGCCCTGCGAACCAGACCTTCGGACTGGGGCCACACCGCTGCATGGGCGGGGACATCTATCGCCAGTTTATCAGCAGATCGGTTCTTCCGGCGCTGTTTGATCGCTTCCCTCAGATGCATCCTGTTGCCGGGAAAAAGGTAGAATTCCGCGGCTTTGGTTTCAGAGGCCCGACCTCCCTGCCAGTGCAACTGTAGATTTGATCGACATCTAGCCTCTCCAATCAATGGATGACACATAGATAGCCCGTCGGCGCGGTGTATTTGGGTCAAACTTCGCCAAATGCTTGGGTATTTTACCCAAAAGAGGTGCCCCATGTCCTTATCTACATTCCGCGATGCCCTGAACTGCGACGATCTGGTCGCCAAACTGCGTGACAGCGTGATCGGGGATGGCATAAAAATTCCCGGCCTGTTCGCGGATGTATCGCTGGTTTATGCAGATTACGTGGCATCGGGACGCGCGCTCGCGCCGGTAGAGGATTACATCCGCGATCACGTCCTGCCCTATTACGCCAACTCCCACACCGAGGCGTCCTATTGCGGCGCCTACATGACCCGTTTGCGCGCTGAAGCGCGGGCCGAAATTGCGCGGCTGACCCATGCAGACAATTGTAGCGTGATCTTTACCGGTTCCGGCGCGACCGCTGGATTGAACCGGTTGGTGTCCCTTTTCGGGGTGAATACCGCAAAAAAAGCGGTGGCGTTTGTTGGGCCTTATGAACATCACTCCAATCTGCTGCCGTGGCGCGAGAGCAATGCCGAAATCGTGGAAATCCCGGAAACCGCGCAGGGTGGACCGGATCTGGCGGTGCTAGAGGCAGAACTGCTGGCCCGCGGCGATGCGGATCTTAAAATCGGCAGTTTCTCTGCCGCAAGTAACGTCACGGGCATTGTGACCGACCCTGTAGAAACCACCCGTTTGTTAAAAGCCCACGGCGCTTTGTCGGTTTGGGATTATGCAGGCGGTGGGCCTTATCTTCCGATTGATATGAACAGCACGGCGGAGTGTTTGATCGACGCGGTGGTTGTTTCCACCCACAAATTTCCCGGCGGACCGGGGGGCAGCGGTGTTCTGATCGTGCGGGATACATCCGTTGTACGGGACACCCCCACTTGGCCAGGTGGCGGCACTGTGACCTTTGTTTCCCCGTGGGAGCACGCCTATTCCTCCAGCATCAGCGCACGGGAGGAAGCCGGAACCCCCAACGTGATTGGCGACATTCGCGCGGCTCTGGCCTTTATGGTAAAAGATGCCATCGGGCAGGATTTCATCACACGGCGGGAAGCGGAACTGAACCGTATGGCCTTTGACGGGTGGCGCGACAATCCGCAATTGTCCCTGCTGGCCGCTGACCAGCAAGAGCGTCTGCCGATCTTTTCCTTCCTCGTGCGCCGCGCAGATGGCACCCCGTTTCACCACCAGTTGTTCACCCGAATGCTTAGCGACGTTTACGGCATCCAGACCCGTGGCGGCTGTGCCTGTGCCGGTCCTTACGGACATCGTCTGTTGAAAATCGCGCAAGCGGAATCACAAAGCCTGTTCAACGATCTGCGAGCGGGTAAGGAAATGCGCAAGCCCGGCTGGGTACGGTTGAACTTCAGCTATCTGATGGATGACGCGCAAGTCCGCTATGTTCTGGACAGTGTGAACGAATTAACCACCCGTCTGGAAGAACTGGAACAGCACTATACCGTCGATGCCGCGACCGCACGCTTCTCTATCAAACCGGACAGCCTTGCCGTTGCCTAGAGCGGTAAGGCGCGGTTGTTGGCGATGGCTTCCATTGTGATCAGCGAGGTGACGGATTCGAGCGCCTCGTCCACGATAAGCTTCTGATACACCCGATCAAAATCGGAAATATCCGAAGCAACGACCTTTAGCATATAGTCGTACTCTCCGGCGATCCGGAAGAAATCAACCACGTTGGGGATCAAAAGCACGCGCCGGCGAAAATCCTGCAGCCAGGTAACCGAGTGTTGCCGCGTTTTCAGCATCACAAACACCGTCAAACCCATGCCCAGCTTGGCCGGATCAAGCCGTACAGTTTCCCCGACGATCACCCCTGAATCCTTCATCGCCTTGATGCGCCGCCAGCAGGCGTTTTGCGACAGGCCGATTTGATCCGCCAGTTCCCGTTGCGGAATAGAAGAGTCTTCTTGCAGCTTTTGCAGTATTTTCTGGTCAATATGATCCATGGCACGCCCCTTTTTCAGGGCTTTATACACAAAATGACCAGATTGTCGGGTCATTTATTTTAAGAGACATAAATTTTTGCAAGGTATGTTGCGCCGCCGGAGGAAATCACCAGCAGCGCAATCCGCCGGTCACAGGCAGCCCGCCAGAGCTTTGGCAAGGTTGCGCAGCACATCAGGGTAAAGGGCAGCGCCGGGTTCCAGATCCGCGCCGAGCGGGTCAAGCACGCCGGTTTTTGCCTCGGAGCCGTCCATCACAGCACGAATTATACCAGGGTTGAACTGGGGTTCGCTCAGCACACAAGTTACGTTTTGTTCAGCAACGCGGTTTTGTACCTCTGTAATGCGGGCAGGACTGGGATCGGATGCATCCGACAGGGAAATGGCACCGGAAGCGGGAAATTCGAAAGACTTTTCAAAGTACTGGTAGGCATCATGGAAGACGATAAAATTACGGCCCCGCACCGGTTCGAGGATGCCGGAAATTTCGGCTTTGAGCGCGTCAAGTTCCGCCTGCCCTTCTTGCGCATTTGCTTGATAAGCGCCTGCGTTTTCGGGATCGACTTCTGACAGGCGCGCCGCAATCACGTCCAGCCAATGGGCGCCGTTCTCGATGGAAAGCCATGCATGGGGGTCTTCATCACCGTGCGCGTGCCCGTCGTGGCCACCTTCTGCGTGGTCGTCATGACCTTCTTCGTGGTCATGCCCTTCATGATCCTTGTGAGCCTCTTCGTGGTCATGGTCAGCATGGTTTTCATGATCATGGCCCGCGTGATCATCGTGTTCACCATGCTCTTCATGATCATGCTCATGTTCGGCGTGGTCATCTTGATCATGCTCGTGTTCTTTGGCATCGTGGTCGTGATTATCATGCCCGTCATGGCCGCCATGCCCCATTTCTTCCCCGTGATCATGAGAGAAGAGAGCGCTTTGACGAAACGGCAATTGCAGCGTCCCTTCTGTTTCCAGAAGCTCTACCACGGCGGCATCCGTTGCCAGAGTTTTCACCCCGTCTTCCATCCACGGCGTCATTCCCCGGCTGACCCAAAACACGACATCGGCCTCTTGCAAGGCCCGTGCCTGAGAGGGCCGGAGACTATATTCATGGGGGCTCGCCCCGGGGGTGACGATCAGGGCCGGTGTGCCGACGCCTTCCATAACCCGCGTCACAAGGGAATGAACCGGCGCAATATCAACTGCCACATTGGGTACATCGGCAAATGCTGCACCTGCGGGTATCAAAGCAGTCAGGACAAGGGGAAAGAGGTTTCTGGACATCGGCGGCTCCATGTGATTTTATTACATTACAAGTCGAGTAGTGGAAATGTAATAACATGACAAGTGCGGTGCCGCAAAAAAACACGATTGGTTCGGAAACGGTCGGGTTCAAAAACCATGATCACAGTCACTGCATCAACGAGGCTGTGGCTGCGGCAGAGACCCATTGCGCCGAGAAGGGACTGCGATTTACTCCCGCCCGCCGCAAGTCCTTGGAGATACTTTTGCAGGAACACCGCGCGCTTGGTGCCTATGAAATGCTCGACCGTTTGCGCGATGCAGGATTCGGGTCACAACCCCCTGTTGCCTACCGTGCGCTGGAATTCCTTGTTGCGAACGGCTTTGCCCACAAGATCGAGCAACTGAACGCATTCATCGCTTGCGCCCACCCCGGCGCAAACCACACGCCGGCCTTTATGATCTGCCGATTGTGCCAGTCCGTGGCCGAGGCGAAATCAACACCGGCGCGGGGGTCCCTTGGTGATGCTGCACGTGCAGCCGGATTTCAGATCGAACGCACCGTAGTGGAAGCCGAAGGCATATGCCCGTCCTGCGTTGAGAAAGACCCTGCATGAGCCTTGTATCTGTCGAAAATGTTAGCGTCGGCTACGGCGCGAATACGGTGTTGCGCAATGTATCGTTCGCCGTCACCCCGAAAGAAATCGTTACCATTGTCGGGCCGAACGGGTCGGGGAAGACCACCCTGTTGCGCACCCTGATCGGGGCGGTGCGACCTTCCACAGGACGAATTCATCAAAAACCCGGCCTGCGGATCGGCTACGTCCCCCAGAAACTGCACATCGATCCGACGCTGCCAATCACTGTTGACCGGTTCCTGCGTCTGCCAAACAACAAGGCAGACCGGAAAGCCTGCGCCGCTGCCCTGGAACGTGCAGGTGTTCCCGACCTGACGAACCGCCAGATGTCCGCTTTGTCAGGGGGCCAGTTACAGCGGGTTCTGCTGGCCCGCGCCCTTATCAACACTCCGGACCTGTTGTTGCTGGATGAGGCCACCCAAGGACTGGACCAACCCGGTTCTGCCGCGTTCTACCGCCAAATCGAAGAGGTCCGCCGGGACACCGGCTGTGCGGTGGTGATGATCAGCCACGAACTTCATGTGGTGATGAGCGCCTCTGACAGGGTAATCTGCCTTAACGGTCACGTATGTTGCGAGGGCACACCGGAAATCGTCTCGGCCGCGCCAGAATATCGCGCGTTGTTTGGAACAGGTACCGGCGGGGCGCTGGCACTATACCGCCATGATCACGACCACGCGCATGACGAAAATTGCGACCACGACCATGTGCACAACCACCAGAATGAACAGACACCGACAGAGGCCGCCGAATAATGCTCGATGATTTTATGACACGCGCCGCACTTGCCGGCGTTGGCGTGGCCTGTGCTGCTGCCCCTTTGGGCAGTTTTGTTGTCTGGCGCCGCATGGCCTATTTCGGTGATGCGACTGCCCACGCAGCGATTTTGGGGGTGGCCCTGTCACTGGCGCTGCAAATGTCCATCTTTGCGGGGGCAATGGCAGTCGCCCTTGGAATGGCACTGACCGTGACGGTGCTGGCGGGGCGCGGTTTTGGTATGGATACGCTTCTGGGCGTGCTCGCACATTCTGCACTGGCTTTCGGACTGGTAGCTGTGTCCTTCCTGTCTGGCATCCGGATTGATCTGATGGCTTACCTGTTTGGCGACATTCTGGCAGTTTCCCGAGGTGACCTGCTGGTGATCTGGGGGGGCGCGCTGGTGGTGGTCGGCCTGATTGCCTGGCGCTGGTCTGCCCTGCTCACAGCCACACTGAGCGAGGAACTCGCCTATGCGAGTGGCATTGACCCCAAGCGGGAGCAGTTGATCCTGACCCTGTCCTTGGCAGTAACGGTTGCTGTTGCCATCAAGGTAGTGGGCGCGCTGTTGATTGCTGCCATGTTGATCATTCCGGCCGCAGCAGCCCGCCCGTTGGCGAGAACCCCTGAACAAATGGCTTTTGCAGCCGCGCTCACAGGGGGGGCTTCGGCGGTAATCGGGATGCAGGCGGCTTTTGCACTTGATACGCCAGCTGGCCCGACAATCGTGTGCGTGGCCGCCATACTGTTTAGCCTGACCAGCCTGCTGCGCCCTTTTCTCAGATCCTGAATAGTTGCCTGCGCTGCTATTTCAGAAAAAAGGGCGACTCGAACAAGCCGGTCATTCGGATCGAATCTGCAGCTTTGGCCATACGCGGACCAAGATCATTCTCGACATAATCCTCCCGTGCACTGAAACGGGGTAGACCGCAGGCAAGCGCCACATAAAGACCGTCAGACGTCTTCCCCAACGGTGTACCCAATGCGACGATATTAGGACGCCAGTCCCCGTAGGATGCACAGAATCCTTCGGTACGACACCGTGTGATCGCATCTGCTGTCAAACTGGAGTGTTCCTCGAATTCATCGGGGAAGTTGTGGCGAAGATTGGCCAGCATATCGTATAGATCCTGCCCTTCCAGCAAGGACAACAACGCCCGCCCGCTCGCAGACCGATGTAGCGGGCCGGTGATGCCCGGTTCGGGAACGTGGGGAAAGCTGGTCGGGTTCCCGACCGAATAGACCTGCACAAACTGGTCGCCCGAAATCACTGCCAGTGTGCAGTTCCCCGAGCTCATCTCCGCGATTTCCCGCATCGGCCCGACGAGCTGGTGCCGCCAGCGGGTGGCCGACAGCACCGGATAGGACAAAGCCAGAATGCGCGGTGCCAGCAGGAACTGCCCCTTCGGATCACGCCGCAGATACCCCATGTGGATCAGGGTTTTGCACAGCCGCGACACCGTCGCGCGGTTCAACCCCAACTGACGGGCAATTTCCGCATTTGAAAGACGATCCACACTGTCGTTGAACAGGGCCAGAATCTCCAGCCCGCGCATCAAAGTGGACGAAAGCGCATGATCGACTGCATAAGATGCTTCCGGCTCTACCTCGCCTTCATCCGCCCATTGGTTGAGGATCGTCTTGCTGTCCGTCAAAGGATTTCTTGCTCCCGATATTTCTCTATTTCCTGTTCGGTCAGGTTCAACAACCTATTATAGATGTAATCATTGTCTGCTCCCAGCGATTTCGCAGCCCAGCGGATTTCTCCGGGGGCATTTCGGAACCGTGGCACAAGTCCTTGCATGCGGACCTCTCCGAAATCCTCGTCCTCAACCGGAACGATTGCATTGCGGGCCTTGAACTGGGCATCCTCGAAAATCTGGTCGATGCTGTATATAGGGGCAATGGTGCCGTTAGCCTTGTGAAACGCGGCCAGAACCTCTTCCAGTGAATGGGATGCAATCCAGCCGCCAAAAATCCGGTCCAGCTCTGCCGTATGGGCAACGCGGGCCGCATTCGTAGCAAAGCGTTCGTCGTCAACCAGCTCGGGCTGACCGATCGCAGTTGCGTTGTAGCGGAAAGTGCGATTGGTCGATCCGGCGAGAGAAACATAACGCTTGTCCGCTGTCATATAGACATCCGAAGGTGCGGAATAGGTGTTCTTGTTTCCCACCCTTTCGCGCACATCGCCCAGTTGGTCGTATTCGATCGCCAGTGATTCGAGCGTGCGCAAAACAGCCTCTGTCAGCGCGAGATCAATCTCTTCGCCTTCGTCCTTGTCCGACAGCTTTACCTTCAGAAGCGCTGCACAGATGGAAAAAGCACCGAAGATTCCGCCGATGGAATCGGCCAGCGGATAACCGGTGTGGACAGGCGCACGATCCGGATCGCCGGTGATATGGGTCAGCCCGCCCATAGCCTCGAAGATACGCGCGAATCCGGGTTGGGTGGCATTGGGTCCATCCTGCCCGTAGCCGCTTACGCGAAGAACCACCAGTTTGGGGTTGGCCTTCCACAGTGTATCAATATCAAGCCCCCAGCGCGCCAATGTGCCGGGGCGGAAATTTTCAATCAGAACATCACTTTGCGCCACCAGTTCAAGGAACAGCTTCGCCCCGTCCGGCTTGCGCAGATCAAGCGTGCCGTGGCGTTTGCCGCGGTTCGTTACCTTCCACCACAGGGATTTGTTTTCCTTGAACGGAGGAAAGCCGCGCAGACCGTCGCCAACTCCGGGGAGTTCGAGCTTTACCACTTCAGCGCCAAAATCCGCCATAAGAGACCCCGCCATAGGACCGGCAATAATCGTGGCAATATCAAGAATGCGAAGACCGGAGAGCGGCCCGGACCCTTTTTCAGTAGTCGTCATTTCTTTCCTCCAAATGAAACGTATTTGACAAACGTTACGATATTTGAAATATATAGGTCAAGAAGTACGAATATTAAACCTTGGGAGGGGGCTGTGAACTTCGAACATTCTCAGAAAACGCTTGATTTTCAGGAGCGCGTTACGCGATTCTTCAACGCAGAGGTCCTGCCCCGCCACGGGGATTGGGTCCAACAGGTGATCCGCGAGGGCAGAGAAGCCGATTTCCTCCCGGAATTGCGCCGCAAAGCCCGCGCCGAAGGTTTGTGGAACCTCGCCCTTCCCGAACTCGCGGAAACCGAGCCGGGCAACCGCCTGAGCAATCTGGAATTTGCACCACTGGCCGAAATCATGGGCAAACTGCCCTGGGGGTCACAAGTCTTTAACTGTCAGGCCCCTGATGTGCCCAATATGGTGATGCTGCAATCTCTGGCGACACCCGCGCAAAAACGCCGTTGGCTGGATCCTTTGCTGGAAGGCACCACCCGTTCCGCCTTTGCCATGACCGAACCGGATGTAGCCTCTTCGGATGCCTCAAACATCGGTACACGGATGGAGTTTGAGGGGGATAAGATCCGGATAAGCGGGCGCAAGTGGTTTGCCACAGGCGGCGGCCATCCTGACTGCTCCTTCCTGATCGTCATGGGGGTCAGCGATTCCGATGCGGCCCGCACTGCGCGGCAAAGCATGGTGATTGTTCCGACCGACACGCCGGGCGTAAATATCACCCGCAACCTGCGCTATCTTGGCTGGGAGGACCACGTCGCCCCCATCGCGCAGATCGAACTTGAAAACGTTGTAGTTCCTGCAAGCAACCTGCTTGGCGAACGGGGCAAAGGGTTCAAAGGGGCGCAAGTTCGCCTTGGGCCGGCGCGGGTTCATCATGCCATGCGCTGCATCGGTATGGCAGAAATGCTGGTTGAACTGATGATTGCCCGCGCACGGGAGCGCACAGCCTTCGGGCGCAGCGTTATTGATTACGACACGACCCAGCGCTGGATCGGAGAAGCGCGGGTTGAAATCGATATGAACAGGCTGGCCGTGCAACACGCTGCTTGGCTGCTGGATCAGGGCGGCGAAAAGGCAAGCTGGCGGCCCGTTTCCATGATCAAGGTTTCGGTCCCCAACATGCTTCAGAAAATTGCCGACCGCGCCTTGCAGATTTTCGGAGCCATGGGCGGCGTGGATGATGTGCCGATCCACCACGCCTTTACCTATGCCCGCTGGTTCCGCATCGGTGACGGGCCGGACGAAGTCCACCTGCGCCAGATCTTTCGCACCGAACCGCAGCCGGACTGGACCATCGCGACCAGTCCCTATGTTACAGTCCCCGAGATTGCAAAAGCACAGATGAAAGCGGCGGAATGACCATGACCAGATCCCTAACCCCCAGAAAAATCGCCCTGTTCATTGCAGCCATTCTATCGGCACTGCTCGCAGCCCAATCCGTCTATGTTGCCTATGCCGGCCCGTGGGACATCGCATTCGGGCGCAACATGCTGCTTGGGGCAGCGGTCGTGATTACGCTTCTCGCCAATCCGCTGTTTACAGAACCGGACGCCCCAAAAGCCAAACGCATCTTCGGGGGCGTTATCGATATGGCGCTTATCGCGCTGGTCATTGTGGCTGCGATACGCTTCACCGAAGTAGAGCGACTGACCGCTCTGACCTTTTATATCTTCACGCCTTATGACGCATGGATCGCTCTTGGCGGTTGCGTTGTGCTGCTAGAGGCAACCCGCAGGCTGTTCGGTCTGCCGATCGTCATTATTGCCGCGCTGATGCTGGCCTATTGTTTTTACGGCTATGTCTTGCCCGGTTTCCTGAACCACGCGGGCGTGGATGTGAACCGTGCCATGCAGAATATCTGGTACGGCTATCAAGGTGTCTTTGGCATGCCGACCGGCGTTGTGATCCGTGTGGTGCTGGTCTTTGTGGTCTTCGGTCTGATCCTTGAAGGTACCGGCGCCAGCGATGCGCTGATCCGCACCTCTGTCGCGCTGACAGGTGGCACACGCGGCGGTCCGGCACATTCCGCAGTTGTTGCCAGTGCGCTGTTCGGGTCCATGTCCGGCAGTGTAACGGCCAATGTTGTCGGCTCCGGGTCCTTTACCATCCCGATGATCAAGCGGCGCGGGTTTTCTCCGGCGATGGCCGGCGGAATTGAAGCCGCTGCCTCTACCGGCGGGCAAATAGTTCCACCGGTCATGGGCGCAGCGGCCTTTCTTATGGCCGATCTGACGGGCGAGCTTTACGTGACAATCGCGCTCGCCGCGTTGATCCCGGCGCTGTTTTTCTACGGTTCCCTGTTTGCAGCGATTTCGGTGCAGGCGGCGGCTTACGGCATCCAGCCGATCCCGAAAGAAGAACGCATCCGCCTGAACCGCGCCGATTACATCGCGTCCCTGCAATTTGCCCTGCCGATCCTTGCGATTGTGGCTGTGCTGGTGACGGGACGTTCCCCTGCAATGGCCGGTTTCGTTGCGGTGATCCTTGCGCTCGTGCTCGGACTGTTTCGCAAGGACAACCGCCGCGACCTGACGCGCTATTTCCAGATTGCGGCTAAGGCAGGCAAGTCCTGCGCGGCCATTCTGGTAGCAGTTGGCTGTATCGGCATCATCCTTGGCGTACTGAACCTGACTGGGCTTGGCCTGACCTTTGCCTCTATCATCTCAACCTTCAGTGAGACATGGTTGTTCGGTTCCCTCCTCGTCACCGCATTTGCTTGCCTTGTGCTTGGGATGGGGATGCCGACCCTGCCCGCCTATCTGATTATTGTGCTGGTGCTTGGACCTGTCATGACCAAACTCGGCGCAGAGACACTGGCCGTGCATATGTTCGTCTTTTATTTTGGCGTGCTCTCCGCGATCACACCGCCGGTGGCAATCGGCGCCTTTGCGGCGGCCCCGATTGCGCAATCCAATCCGATGCGCACCGCATTTGTGGCGGTCCGCCTTGCACTGGTCGGCTTTGTGATCCCGTTTATCTTTGTCTACGAACCGTCGCTTCTGCTGATCGGGGAGTTTGATCCCGTCGGTTTCCTGCGGGTCTGCGTGGCACTGGCCCTTGCAATCTGGCTGTTGAACACCGGCCTCGTCGGTTTCGCCGCCGAGCGCCTGACACCGGCCAGTCGTATCCTGCGCATCGCAATCGCCGCCGGTCTGGTGGTGCAGATACCACTTCTTCAATACGCGCTGATCCTGATCGCCATCGGGGTGCTGGTTCTGCCAGGGCGCATCGGCACCAATGGGAACGGTGCCGCAGTTTCAACATCTAACATCAAATCCTAGGGAGGAATTTAAGGATGAAACATACGATCAAAACCACAGCGATGGCGGTGGCCACCGGAGCGGGTCTGCTGCTCGCCGGTGTCGCGGCTCAGGCGGAAACCCTGCGCATGGCGTCACTCGGGCAGGCTTCGCCAACGACAGTGTTCTCTATCGCTGCATCGCAGATCATCAAAAAAGAACACGGATATTCAACACAGCTTTCGACAGGATCGTCTGCAGTCCGTCAGGCTGTAGAGGCCGCAAACCAGCAGCTTGAACTGTTCGTAACGGCGGTATCCATCAACGGCTACCTGAAAAACGGGACGCGGATGTATAAGGACATGGCGAACGCGCCAGAGCTCTTTGGCAACCTGCGCAGCATCATGAACTATCCGCTTGGCGCCTATCACGGGATCACCTGGGCGGATTCCGGCATCAACAGCATGCAGGATATTAAAGGCAAGAAAGTCTTTATCGGCCCGCCTTCCAGTGCAGGCCGCACCGTGATCACGCAAGTCATCGAAGGTGTAACAGGGTTTAAGGAAAATGCCGATTTCGAACCGGTGAACCTTGACTGGGCTTCTGCCGAGCAGGCCTTTCAGGACCGTCAGCTTGATGTCTACTTTGTACCTACCCCGATCCCGAGTTCGGAACTGCAGCAGTTGTCCGCCCTTGGCAAATTCCGTGTGCTTGGCATTCCGGACGACAAGATCGAAAGTGACGGAGTGAAAGCCGCCTCTAACGTTCCGGGACGGGAGTTCGACTTTCTTCAGCCGGGCACATATTCCGGTCAGGTGAACGAGGAACCGGTGCGAATGGTCAGCTCCATCGTTGGGCTTGGCACCAACAAATGGATGTCCGAGGAAGTTGCCTACAACATCACAAAATCCATCTTTGAAAACAGCGCCGATCTGGTTGCTGCAGCCAAATGGATGGAAATCATCACCCCGGAAAACGCGCTGAACCAGATGAATGCGCCTCTGCATGTGGGTGCACTGAAATACTACCGCGAAATCGGTGTCGAGGTTCCCGAAGACCTGATCCCGCCGGAAGCGAAATAATACCTCTCCCCGCAATTCATCCCTGTGGCGCAGTCTGTGCCACAGGAACCCTTTGACCGCCCCAAGCCTGCTGAAAGACCGGACATGGAACTTTTCTACACCAAAGCGGATATCGCGTTTCGCGATGAAGTCCGCGCCTTTCTGGACACCCACCTGCCACAGGAACTGTCGGATACTTTTTTCAACTTCAAGCGTCACAGCTGGGAACAGATGATCCGCTGGCACAAAATCCTTGCGAATAAAGGTTGGGTCGCGGCCCACTGGCCGGTTGAACATGGCGGCACCGGCTGGACGCCAATGCAACAATATATATTTGACTCCGAAGCGATGATGGCCGGCGCCCCGCGTCTGCGCCCCTTCGGACTGAAGATGATCGGTCCCGTTCTGATGCGCTTTGGTACGGACGCACAGAAAGAAAGGTTCCTGCCCCGCATCCTTTCTGCCGAAGATTACTGGTGTCAGGGGTTTTCCGAACCCGGCGCCGGTTCCGATCTGGCAAGCCTCAAAACCCGCGCCGTGCGGGACGGTGATGATTACATCGTGAACGGTCAGAAAACATGGACGACGACAGCACAACACGCCAACTGGATGTTCACGCTGGTGCGCACCGACCCGCAGGCGGAAAAACCCCAAGCCGGAATTTCGATGCTGTTGATCGACCTCAGCAGCCCCGGTGTAACCGTGCGCCCGATCCGCACCATCGATGGCGATCATCACGTGAACGAAGTCTTTCTTGAGGACGTGCGAGTCCCCACAAATCTTTTGGTCGGGGAAGAGAACAGGGGCTGGACCTGTGCGAAGTTCCTGCTGGGCAATGAGCGGGTCAGCATCGCCAATGTCGGGCAGAGCAAGGCCGAAATGTCCCTCCTTAAACGGCTGGCGCGGGATCGAAAAATTGACGGCGTGGCTTTGATTGACGATCCGGTATTCGGTGCGAAACTGGCCGATCTGGAAGCGGATTTTCTGGCGCAGGAAGTCACCAACCTGCGCATGCTGGCCGGTATCAAACCGGGAGGAGAGGTCGGCCCGCTGTCGTCCCTGCTCAAACTGCGCGGCTCTGAAATCCAGCAGCGGATTCAGGAACTGGCAATGGAAGCAGCCGGTGCCGATGCCGCCCCGTGGCGGGCGGATCGTGCTGCAGGCGGCGGAAACGGGGACGATTACGGCATACACGGCTGGCTGACCTCCCGCGCCTTCACAATCTTTGGCGGTTCCAGCGAGGTGATGAAAAACATCGTCGCCAAACAGACACTCGGGCTTTGAGGAGAGCATGATGGATTTTGCACCCAACAGCGAACAACAAATGATTGCAGACAGCTTCGCCAAAGTGTTTGCCGCCGCCGGTGAACCGCGCAGCGTTTGGGAGGAACTGGGCGAACTAGAACTGTTGCGCCTGACATGGCCTGAAGACTTGGGCGGATTCGGCGCGGGTTGCTCCGATCTGGTTGCGGTTCTTTCGGAAGCCGGTGCCAGCGGCGCCCCCGAACCGCTGATCGGTGCCGCCGCCCTGCCCGGTCTGGCCCTGACCCGCGCTGGCGCCGCGGCCCCAACTGTGCCGGACGGCGAAATTTGCCTCGCTCTTGCGGATACCAACTTGCACCTCGCAGACGGAAGGTTGACCGGCTCCGTCAACGTCGTGCCCGGCGCTGATGTGGCGGACACACTGCTGTTGTGTCTTCCCGATGATCGCCTTGTTGCCCTACCTGTTGACGCCAAGGGATTGTCGCTTGAGGTTTATGAACTGCTTGACGGGCGCGGTGCGGCAGATCTTCACTTTCAGCAGGTAGAATTGTCGCAAGGGTCCGTCGGCGGACCAACTCCCGGCCTGCACGCATGGCTTTGTGATGCAGCCGCGATGGCATTTGCGGCAGATGCACTGGGCGCAATCTGCGCGATTCGGGACATGACGCAAGAGTATCTGAAAACCCGCAAGCAGTTCGGCAAAACCCTGTGCAGCTTTCAGGCTTTGCAACACGCGATGGTGGATATTTACCACGACACCGAGCATTTTCTGTCTCTGGTCCATCTGGCTGCGAAAACCTGTGACAGTGACGATGTCGCGATGCGGATGCGAGCTGTTTCATCCGTGAAACGTTATCTTGGCGGGCGGATGCGGGATTGTATTGCCTCGGCCATACAGCTTCACGGCGGCATCGGTGTGACCGAAGAATATCCGCTTGGTGCGTTGGCCAAACGGGTGATTGTGGCGGACCTTCTGAACGGCAGTAGCGCCAGCCATGGCGCAAGGCTTGCACGATTGATCGCAGAAGAAACACGTGCGGAACTGAATATAACAGGACAAGAAAAGGACGTCGCCTGAACATGAGCACCCCACCCGAAACCGAAGTCCGCACCGAACGGAACGGCAGCGTTCTGATCCTGTCTCTGGACGGCGCAAAAACCCGAAACAGCATCTCGCCACCGGTTTATAAGGCGCTGCAAACAGAAATTATCAATGCTGGCACCGATAATAGCGTTCGCGCGATCGTGCTGACCGGACTCCACGGGTTTTTCTGCTCCGGTGGCAATATCGCCAACCTGCGCAAAAGCGCTGAAAGCAGCCTTGCGGATGTGTCCCGCAACACGGATGCGCTGAATTCGATGATCCTGTCGATCCGCCACTGCCCCACACCTGTTATCGCCGCGGTTGAAGGCGGTGCGGCGGGGGCGGGGGCCTCACTTGCGCTGGCTTGTGACATGATCGTTGCAGCAGAGGACGCCAAATTCACTGTGGCCTATGTCAAGGTCGGGCTGGCACCGGATGGCGGCGTCACCCATTTCCTGAGCGAAGGCCTGCCCCGTCAGCTTGTTTCTGAAATGTGCCTCACGGGGCGCCCTGTGGAGGCGACCCGTCTGCATGATCTCGGCCTCGTAAACAGTATTGCCCCAACGGGCGGCGCGCTGGAGGCCGCAACGAAACTGGCCACTTCACTGGCCGCAGGCGCGGTTGGAGCGATGGCGGTTATCAAGGCGGAAATCGCCGCCGCACCCCATAACGATCTTGCCAGTCAACTGGTGCTGGAAGCCAAAGGCATCAACGCCGCCCGCTACGGGGATGAAGCCGCCGAAGGTTTGGCTGCATTTCTGGAAAAGCGGAAACCGGATTTTGCAGGTCAGGGATAACAGGGGGCGAATATGATTACCGACACGGAAAAGCTCGACAGGTTGCTGGCAGATGTTCACGCTTGGGTGCGCGATGTGGCCCATCCGAACGAAGACCGCGTGGCAGAGGCCAATGAAGTCCCCGCTGAAATTGTGGCAGACATGGCAGAACGCGGCTTTTTCGGCTGGTCCATCCCGAAAGAATATGGCGGCTTGGGCCTGACCACCGAGGAACTGGTCATGGGCGCGATGGAACTGTCCCAATGTGCCGTGGCCTACCGCGCCCGCGTTGGCACCAACACAGGGATCGGCTCTGAAGCACTGGTTGCGGATGGGACGGATGCGCAGAAAGAAAAATACCTGCCCGCTATGGCGCGAGGGGAACTGACGGGCTGTCTGGCGCTGACCGAACCAAACGCCGGTTCAGAGGCAAGCAACATCGAAACCACTGCGCGGCGTGTCGGGGATCATTACGTGCTGAACGGCATGAAACGCTACATCACCAACGCCCCGATTGCGGATGTGTTCACTGTATTCGCGCGCACCGATCCGGACAGCAAGGGCGCAAAAGGCGTGTCTGCCTTCATTGTGGAACGAGGCTTTGAAGGCCTGTCCACAGGTGCGCCTTACAAGATGATGGGGCAGAGCGGATCGCCCGTTGGCGAGGTCTATTTCAAGGACTGCATCGTGCCCGCAGAAAACCTGTTGGGGGAAACCGAAGGCACCGGATTCAAGACTGCGATGAAAGTGCTGAACAAACAGCGCATCCATCTGGCAGCCCTTTGTACCGGCCCTGCGATCCGGATGCTGGATATGGCGATGGATCATGCCTGCACCCGTCAGCAATCGGGCCAGAAGATCGTCGATTTCCAACTGGTTGCAGCCCTGCTGGCCGATTGCCGCGCCGAGATTGAGGCCGCCCGTCAACTGGTCCTGTCAACTGCACGGGCGCGGGACGAAGGCAAGGATATCGCGCTTGAGGCGTCTATTTGTAAATATTTTGCATCAGAGATGTGCGGACGGGTTGCAGACCGCTGCGTTCAGGTGTTTGGTGGCGCCGGATATGTCGCCGACCACAGTTCCATAGAACGCTATTACCGCGACGTGCGCCTGTTCCGTCTTTATGAAGGTACAAGCCAGATCCATCAGTTGAATATCGTGCGCCAGATGCAGCGCAGGCGTAAAGAAGACAGTGTAGCGTGACGACAAGACTTCCCCATGGCAGGCCAACCCACCGAGGTATGATGTGAGCGAACTGGCCCTAGCCATCGCACCGGTCTTTGTACTGGTCATCATGGGGAACCTGCTGCGGCGGATCAATCTTGTGGAAGAGTCCTTCTGGAAACACGGGGCGCGGCTTGGCTATTGGGTACTGATACCGTCCCTGCTGTTTTACAAGCTGTCCACCGCCGACATTGATATCGGTCTGATGGTGCCGTTTTCCATCACGCTTTGTGGGGCATTTTTCATCGTAGGTGCGATTATTCTGGTAATCACCCGCTGGCTGCGGACCCCCGCCCCGACACGCGGGTCCGCCTTACAAGGGGCCGTTCGGCACAATTCATTCATGGCGCTTGCTCTGGCAGAAAACCTCTACGGTACTGAGGGGCTGTCACTGGCCGCGCTGGCCTCGGCGGTTTTGGCAATGGTTACAAACCTGTCGATCGTTCCGGCATTGCTGATGCTAAAGGCCGACACGAAAGAACATTCCATGATGAAACAGGTCTGCCGCGACCTGCTGCACAATCCGTTCATCTTGTCTATCAGTGCCGGTCTGGCGGTCAATTTTCTGGTGGAAGACCGGATTCCGATCCTGCACGATACAACGGCTATGCTCGGCGCGGTGGCCCTACCGCTTATGCTGCTGTGTGTCGGGGCCGGTTTGCGGGTGCGCGGGTTGCGCGCGGGCATCGCTCCACTTGGTCTGTCGATCGTCGGACGGTTTGTCCTGTTCCCGCTGTTTGTCCTGCTGATGCCCTTCGGGCTCGGCTTTCAGGAGATGATGATCCTGCTGCTCTTTGCTGCGGTACCGACAGCGCCCTCCTCGGTTGCTTTGGCCACAGAGACTGGTGGCGATGTGCCAGTGATGAACGCAATCATCACCGTGCAAACCGCGCTGGCATTTTTCACCATTCCCCTGACCCTGGCGATCGGCGCTATGGTACTGAATTAGTCCAGCGGATAATGGGCCATTTCCGCGGCGATTTCATCGTCGATCGGCGTATCATAAGTCTGCAAAAGATAGCCTAGAACCGAATAGAATCCGACGGTCGCGATCAGATCGATCACCGCCTTGCGCCCGATTACCTCTGCCAGTTCAGCCTCTTGCGCCGGAGACAGTTTTTTATCGTCGATCAAGGCATCCACTGCACGCACGATCAAGCCATCTTCCCCTTGGGGCATATCGCGGATCGCAGCGATGCGGGCGTCTTCCATGCCAAGCGCGCGGGCGCGGCTGACGTGATGGGCCCATTCGTAATCCGAACCAAGCCGCACACCGGTGCGCAGGATCACCACCTCGGAACGAACCGGCCCGAGGTGGCTGTCCTTTACCACGTGCTGACGTAACGGCGCCCAAGCCGCGAGCAGTTCGGGATGATGGGCCATGGTACGATAGACGTTCAGCTTACCTGCAAAATCCTCCCTCAGATCGGCAATTTCTTCAGGCCAGTCCGCGTCCGGAACAGGGGGGCAGGGCGAATGTGTCATGGGTCTACCTTTCGTCGTCCGACCGCAGTCCTACCGCGGATTGCAGCCAAGTAAAATGCGATGTTTCGAAGTTAGGAGCTGTTGCGTTTGTAGGCTGCGTAAGCGGCAACCAGATCCTGCACGATCAACCCGTGGGACTTGTAGGCGGTGATTTCTGCATCGTTTCTCCGCCCTTCCGCTTTCCCGTCCAGTACCGCTCCGATTTCGGTAATGCGGTAACTCTCATCAATCACGCCCGCCTGACGGGCACCAATGAATTCACCTGCTTCACGGCTGGCACTTTCGCAAGAATCCGTGAAAGCGTTCAATCGCGCCACGGCCGCATCGTCAATCTCGCGACTGTCTGCAAGGCTCGCCCCGACAAGGTTGATATGTTGTCCGGCTTCCAGAAGGTCGCCCGACAAAAACGGAGTACGGGAGGCCGTCGTCGTGTGTATTACATCGGCGCCCCTGATTGCCTCTGACAGATCGGTGATAACATTGATCCGGCCGGACTGGCCTGAGAACCGTTCGGAGAGGGCACGCGCTTTTTCCACCCGTCGAGCCCAGATGCGAATGTTTGCTCCACTGAAACAGTGCAAAGATGTACGAACGTGCCATTCGGCCTGCTCGCCCGCCCCACAAACAGTAATAACCTTTGGGTCAGGTCGCGCCAAGGCGCGGGTGGCAACCATTGACATGGCGGCAGTGCGCATCGCGGTGATCCGGTCCGCATCACAGATGACCAGAGGACTGCCGGTTTCGCTGTCAAAGAGGGAGACAAATCCCTGATGGCTCGACAAGCCCATTGCGGGGGCTTCCGGAAACAGGCTGAGGATCTTTGCCCCGTGCACCGCAGGTGTCCCGAGGCTGCCATACATCACCCCGATGCGCCCCTTCTCATTGACGGGTGCTGCAAAACGGGGGGGATGGCTGGCCGCCCCGCGCGACACAGAGATCATCGCTTTCTCCAGCGGATTAAACAGATCCGCAAAGGTGATCAACTGCGCGAGCTTTTGCGCGTCGAGAAACACAGGACTGGCCATTAGCGTTGTTTTCTTTCGGTTATTTGGGCGAGTAGGTGTAAAAGGATGATCCCGCAGCTTAACGGAACAACACTGCCCACCAATGCCATGTTCACCCCGAGGCCGGGGGAAAAACGGTTGCTGCTGCGCCACAGAAAACCCCGTTCAAAGTTCATATTCGGCCCGTAAAAGGAATAATAGAGCACCGGCAGCAGAAAAATTCCGATAGCCAGTGCAGAGATGCCAAGTCGGGTCCAACGTAGAGTGGCCGAGCCTGTTTCTTTTGGCGTCACCACCCGGGGATCGAGTTTGCGTTTGAACGCACAGGTTGCACCAAGCAATCCCGCCCAGATCATCAGATAGCGGGCAAGTTCCTCGGTCCACGTGAAGGGAAAGTCAAACCCGTAACGCGCCCAGATTTGCAACAAAACGGTCACAACCATCGCCCCGAGAGCAAGTTTGGCAAGGGTCAGGCAAACGCGGTCTACTGCCGCGCTTGCCTGTTCTATCGCTTTCATTGACGGGTCGACTCTGCCAGTGCGCGGAAATCGTCGACCGATCCCGCAGGCATCAAAGCTTCATAGGCTTCGGCGCTGCGCTTCTTCAGGTCGGCGTAGGCCTCGGGCTCCAGTTCGGAAACGGTCACGCCTGCTTTTTTCAGGCCTTCCAGCTCACCGGCGGCGGCTTTGATGGTCCATTCACGGTTCTTGGCATTGGCTGTTGCGACAGCCGTGTCTACCTTGGCGCGGGTTTCGTCATCCAGATCCGCATACCAGTCTGCCGACATCAGCGCAGAACGGAACGGCGTACCTGCACCGATGTTTGTGTAATGCTTCAGGAATTCTGTGTGGCGGAATATCAGCGCGACAACCGGCGGATTGAAGTAGCCGTCCACGATACCCTGCTGCACCGCACCGGCAAATTCCGGCATGTCGACCACGACGCCCTGCACGCCCCATTCCTTGAACAGTTCGATCTGTGTGGAATCAATCGCCCGCAACCGCAGATCGGCCATATCCTCGACTTTGGTGATTGGTGTTTTGGCATTAAATACACCCATCGTACCGCCAAGCCCCGGCAAACCGGCTATCTTGATGCCCTGCGCTTCCATAGAGGCTTTGACCCCGTTCAGAAGTTCACTTTCGGTATCTTGGGTCGCTCTGAAAAAGTGCTCCATATCATCGAACATGTAAGGCGCAAGGAAGCCGAGGATGTTCTGATCCACCTCGTTAATCATAACGAAGTTCGTCAGACCGAATTGCAAAAGCCCCTGACTAAGTTGGTCCACCACTTCGGGATCTTTCCCAAGGGCGCCACCGGTAAAGACATTGGCTTCCAGCCCCTGTTCCTTCAGGCTTGCAGCCAGATCTTCTGCGTAAACATAATCGGAACAGGCCGCTACGGGCGGACATCCAACCGCAATTTTAATTTCCTGCGCAAAGGCGGGCGCGCTGGTCAGCAGCAGGGTTGCTGCAGCAATAAGGGTTCTTTTCATAGTACTCTCCTGTTGTTTGTTTTGTTTGAATTAACGGATAAGACCCAAGGCCCGCGGAAGTGCGAGCGTCAGGTCGGGGACAAGAATAAGCAGGACCAGCAGTGCGATCTGCACCAGCAGGAATGGCAGGATCGCAAGGCTGAGCCGCAGGTAATTCACACCACTGGCCGAAGAAATCACCATCAGGCACCCTCCGAACGGAGGCGAAATCAGCCCAAGCGTCAGGTTCAGGCAGCTTACCACCCCGACATGCACAGGATCGGCGCCACCTGCGATTGCTGCGGGGATCAGAACCGGCACAAGCAGAACCAGTGCCATGGACACATCCATCACCATTCCGGCAGCAAACATGATGCCGCTGGCCAGCAGGAAATAGGATGTGCTGGTCAGCCCCGCGCTTTGCACCAGAGAGGCGATCTGATCCGGCACCCGCAGGATGCCCATCAGATAACCAAAGACAGCGGCAGCGAAGAGGATCATGAAGATGGAGCCGGTCAGCATGGCTGTGCGTTCAACCGATTCCGACGTCAGCCGTGCAGTGTCGATCAGGGCACGGCGGGGGCCGTGACGGTTCAGCAATGCGTAGAAAAACACAAGAACGAGCGTGATAGCGACAGCAATGGCTGCGGCTTCAGTCGGGGTGACTACGCCGAACACAATCCCTGCGACTATGGTGACAGGGATAAGAAGTGCCGGCAGCGCGCGCAATAGTGTGGGCAAGACAGGAGGCAGTGATTCTCCTGTTCCACCGGGGTGGTTTTCCCGCCGTGCGATCCAGAAGTTGTAAGCGAACAGAAACAATGCCATCAGCAGACCGGGCACGATCCCGCCGGCAAACAGGGCTGCGACAGAGACATTCATCAACGCGCCGTAAAAGATGAATACAATGCTTGGCGGGATGATCGGCCCGATCACGCAGCTTGCCGCTGTCAGCGCCGCAGCGAAATCCGCCTTATAGCCTTTTTCCACCATCGCAGGCACCAGCGTGTTGGTTGTAGCCGCTGCATCCGCGACCGCCGAGCCGGAAATACCGGCAAGGAAAACACTGGAAGCGATGTTCACATAACCGAGCCCGCCTTTCAGCCGCCCGACCCCCAGCATTGCAAGATCGATCAGCACCCGCGTGACACCACCCTTGGTCATCGCTTCACCCGCAAGGATGAACAGAGGCATCGCCAGAAAGGTGAACACATCTATCTGGCTAAAAATTCTCTGGGGCAGAATCCCCAAATATGCGCTATGATCCGTCAGCACAAAGGCCAGCACAGCAGCGGCGCCAGCGATATAGCTTATCGCCACGCCCGAAAATACTGCGGCAAGCGCAAATATCAGTAAAATTATCCAGCCCATATCATCTCCTTGATTGCAGAATGATTTTACGATAGGAAAAAAGTCAAGGAATTTTCTTATCGGAAAAAACAATGGCGACTGGCAAACCTGAAATCCCTCTGGAAAACAAGCGCGCTGCTTTTGGTGCAATGGTACAGACCCTGCGGCGCAGTCAGAACCTGACGCTCCAGCAAGTGTCCGATGCCAGTGGACTGGCCGTTTCAACGATTTCCAAAATCGAAAACTCCCACCTCTCGCCCACCTACGATGTGATGCTCAAGCTGGCTCAGGGACTGGGGACCGATATCGTTTCCATTCTGGACGGGGCGTCGGCAATGGAACCGAAACCATCCCCGTTGGGACGGCTTGCCGTTTGTCGCAAGGACGACCTGCCCGATCTGGACGCAGGGCATTACCTGTTCAACCCGATTGCCACGCAGTTGAAGAACCGCCTGATAGACGCCACTTATGCGACAGTCCGCGCGCGGGAGTTCTCCGAATTCAAGGCGCCAATCCGCCATGCCGGTGAAGAACTGGTCATCGTTCTGAGCGGCGCTGTCGATCTTTACACCGATCTTTATGAGCCGATTCGACTGAATGCAGGGGACAGCGTCTATTACGATGCGGTCATGGCCCATTGCTATGTTTCGGTCAGCGAGGAAGACGCGGTGATCCTCAATATTGTTTCCGGTGCTTCAATGGATAAGGAATATTTGAATGCTAAATCGTGAAGAATGGGTCTCTCAGGATCTGGTTGGGTTAAGCGAACTTGCTGCGAAAGGCGATGTGTCCCGCCGCGAGATCCTGCAAACTGCAATCCGCGAAATTGAATCCCGAAATGAAGCTGTGAACGCGGTGGTTCTGACGCGGTTTGAAGAAGCGCTCGACCATTTGGATAAAACCGACAAGGCAGACCGCTTTACAGGGATGCCCTATCTGATCAAGGACTTACACGCACCGGTCAAAGGGATGCCCCTGTCGAATGGCAGCGAAAAATTTGTCGGAACTGACATGGGGTTTGATTCCACCACGGTTTCAAGGCTGCGAAACGCGGGTATCGCCCTTTTAGGCCGTACAGCCTCTCCCGAATTCGGACTGACCATTACGACCGAAAGCCGCGCATGGAGGGCGACCCGCAATCCGTGGAACCTTGACCGCAGCGCGGGCGGTTCGTCGGGCGGTGCAGGGGCTGCAGTCGCCAGCGGCATGGTCCCCGCTGCCCATGCCACAGACAGTGCCGGATCGATCCGCATTCCCGCTGCCTTTAACGGATTGGTCGGGTTGAAGCCGACACGGGGCGTCAACGCAATCGGCCCCCACCGCGGCGATCCGAACTTCGGGATGAGCCATGAACATGCGGTCAGCCGCACCGTCCGCGATACCGCTGTCCTTTTGGACATAACAGCCGGGCCGGATGCCGGATGCCCCTATTTCACACCAGCACCCGCAGGAGGCTTTGAAGCCCTTTGCAAGTCCGCCCCTGCCCCGTTGCGCATCGGTTTTCTGACCGACAGGTTCGACGGAAAATCTATTGATCCGGACAGTGCTGCTGCAGTTACACATACCGCGAAACTTCTGACCGACCTTGGACACTCGGTTGAAGAGGCAAGGCCAGATTTTGATTTTGAAACCCTGACCTCCAATGCCTTCCGATTGCTTGTCAGTTCGCTTGCCGGATTCTTCCCGCCGGAATTCTGTGAAGGTCCGATGGAAGGGTTTGAACCGATGACTCGCAAGTCCATGCGTTATGCTGCGCAAGTCGGGCTGCACGACTACCTGCAACGGGCGGCTGTCGTGAATACCGAAGTGCGCAAGATGTCAGCATTTTTCAACACATATGACATCCTGTTAACCGCATCGACCAACGGCGCTGCGCAACCCCTTGGTGTGGCGCATTTGGATCAGGATATTGAATTCGACGCCTTTGTTGATCTGGTTTTGGACAAAAGCCCGTTCTCGGTGCCGTTCAATGCCTCCGGCCAACCGGCCATATCGCTGCCCGTGCACCAAACCGCTGAAGGTATGCCTATCGGTGTACAACTGGTCAGCGGCTTCGGGCAGGATGGGAAACTACTACAACTTGCAGCACAAATTGAAGCCGCTTCCGACTGGAAGACTGTCGCCAATTGAACGACGGTCACGCCATTCTATGAAACTGCAACAACGAAATAAGAAAGGATTGGGTCATGCCAATTGAAACCATCGGCGGAACTGTAAAACTGCCGGACGGAACACCTGTTCCCCTGTCAAAAGCTGTAAAGGTTGGTGATTTGTTGATGCTGTCGGGCCAACTTGGTTTCGGTCCGGACGGACGGATCGTTGAGGGAGGGATCGAGGCCCAGACGAAACAGTGTATCGAGAACGCGAAAGCGGTGCTGGCAGAGGCCGGTTCGGATCTGTCACAGGTCGTTAAGGCCTCCATCTGGCTAACGGACACGGCAGACTTCGCAGCGTTTAATCGCGCCTATGCGGAATATTTCCCGTCCCATCCGCCCGCGCGCTCGGCGGTTTGTTCGGGCCTGATGGTTCCCGGTGCCGTGGTCGAAATCGAATTTATCGCCCATCAACCGGCCTGATCGGGCTCCGCTGGTTCGCCAGTCTGCAAGCGCTGGGGTTCTGTACAAATGCAGAAAACCTCGGCGTCCTGCGGACCCGCACTCAGATAGGCGTGCCCCATGGTGCTGTCGAGATAGATACTCTCACCCGCTTTCAGTGTAACCGGCGCATAAAACTCGGTATGGACCTCAACTTCGCCATTGATCACAACAAGGAACTCCTCGCCTCCATGCTTCTCCAGCGCGCCGAAATCCGCCAGAGAAGACGCTTTGATCTTTGCGTGGATCGGGACCATCCGCTTGTTGGTCAGATCGGAACAAAGATAGCGGTAGACGTAATTGGGCGTGTCTATCACAACGCCATCGCCCGCGCGTGACGGTGAAAAACGGCTGTTGGGCACCTGTACCGCACCAGCGCTGTCGTCCTCGCCGATCAACTGCCCGACGGTCAGCTCCAGCCCGTCGGCAAGGCGCAGCACTTTATCAAGCGTCGGGGACAAAGCCCCGTTTTCGATCTTGGAGATGGTCGAAACCGAAACGCCGGAAAGCTGTGCAAGACCGTTCAGTGTCAACTGGTGGGCCTTGCGCAAATGTCTGAGGCGGGCCCCCAAATCATTTGGTGTGGTCATCGGATTGGTCCCTCTGAACAGGCGGAGTGGATGGTCGTAGAACAATAACGGAGTTCCACTAAAAGGGAAACTATTTTCGTATACGATAATTTTTTGTTGCTTTTTGAAAATCCACCGATAGCCTGAAATCCAAGGGAATCGCCGCGAAGGGGCAAGTTTTTATGTCAGAACCTACCATGACAGCTGATGTGATTGTTATCGGCGCCGGTATCGCCGGAGCATCGGTTGCAGCCAATCTGTCGGAAAGCTGCACTGTCATTCTGGCCGAAATGGAATCCCAACCGGGTTATCACACCACCGGACGGTCTGCCGCAGTCTTCGCACCAAGCTACGGCCCCGCCGGGGTTCGCGCGCTGACACGGGCCTCCCGTGCATTTTTCGATACGCCACCAGAGGGATTTTGCGATGCCCCGCTGCTCACCCCTCGGGAAATCCTGATGATTGCCCGAGACGATCAGGGTGCAGCACTTGATGCGCTGATTGAAACCGCATCCCGTGATACGGCTGTGGAACGGCTTGATGCGTCGGGCCTTCAAGATCACCAACCCTTGCTGCGTTCGGGTTATGCCAGTGCGGGTATGCTGGATCGGGGCGGACAGGATATTGATGTGGCAGCCTTGCACCAAGGCTATCTCCGCCTGTTCAAAAAACGCGGAGGCACCCTGCTGCGCAATGCCGAGGTATTGTCGCTTCAGCCCGACAGCACAGGCTGGACGGCTGACACCAAGGCCGGCACGCTGAAAGCACCAGTTGTGGTAAATGCCGCCGGTGCTTGGGCAGACCGGATCGGTGAACTGGCGGGCGCAGAGACCATCGGGCTGAAACCCAAACGCCGCACCGCGATGATGGTGCCGGAACCGGCAGGATTTACCCGCCGCGACGCGCCAATCACAATCGACATCGAAGAACAGTTCTACCTGAAGCCCGATGCCGGACGGTTGCTGCTGTCCCCCGCCGATGAAACACCGAGCGATCCCTGCGATGCGCAACCCGATGAAATGGACGTGGCGATCTGTGCGGACCGCATCATGACGGCGTTTGAACTCGATATCCGCAGGATTGAAAACAAATGGGCAGGATTACGGAGTTTTGTGGCGGATAAGGAACCCGTCATTGGATTTTCCACACAGGCAGAAGGATTTTTCTGGATGGCCGGACAGGGCGGATATGGCATTCAAACTGCGCCCGCCGCCGGTAGGCTGGCAAGTGCGCTTGTTCAGGGAAAACCGGTGCCAGACGACCTGATAGATCACGGGTTTGATCAGACACTTGTCGCTTCCGGACGCAAGGGATTGGCCGCATGATCTGGATCGTCCCCTTCATCGCCGCCGCCTTGCTGGCCTCCGGTCTGGCACTGGCTTATGTGATCGGGGGGGCTGCTGCGCTGACGTTTATCCTGTCGGACAATTCCCGCTATCTGGCGGTGCTGCCCCAGAAGGTTTTCTCCCAGATCAGCATCTTCTCCCTGCTGGCCATGCCATTGTTTATACTCGCCGGCGAATTGATGAACCGTGGTGGTGTCACCAAATCCCTGATCGATTTGTCTATGGCTCTGATCGGGCGGCTGCGCGGAGGGCTGGGTCACGTGAACATCATGACATCGGTGTTTTTCGCAGGGATTTCAGGATCAGCCGTGGCGGATGCGGCTGCCCTGTCAAACACGCTTGTACCAGCCATGCGGGAACGGGGGTACAGTGCGGAATACGCCGGTGCAATTACCGCGGCATCTTCGATCATTGGCCCGATTGTACCACCTTCGATCATTCTCATCTTTTATGGCGCGTTGATGCAGACATCTGTGGCCGCGCTTTTCGTGGCAGGGATCCTGCCCGGCCTGCTGCTGGCCGCCGTACTTTTCGCAGTAAACGCTTGGTTCGCGTGGCGCGAGGATCACCCCCGCGTGGAAAAAGGCGACGCCCCTGCCCTGCTGCCCGCAATTTTCAAGGCGCTGCCGGCATTGTGCCTGCCAATCATCATCGTCGGGGGCATTGTGCTCGGGTGGATGACCCCGACAGAAGCTGCTGCCGTTGCCGTCTTTGCGGCCGTAATTGCCGCCTTCTTTTATTCCCCGCTCTCTTTGAAAGATATGTGGGAAAGCTTCACCCGCACCGCCATTCTGACCGGATCAATCTTCATGATCCTTTGCGCCGTCGCAGCGTTCGGCCATCTGGCCGCTCTGGAACGCATTCCACAGGCCATAGCCGGTCTGGTGGAACAAATGGGTCTGGGACCGGTCGGCTTTTTGCTGGTGATGAACCTGATTTTCATTATCGCAGGCATGGTGATGGATGTGCCCGTTGCACTGGCACTGCTGGTCCCGTTGCTGGCGCCTGTCGCGCTCGCCAACGGGGCGGACCCCGTCCATCTGGGGATAGTCATCTGTTTCAATCTGTGCATCGGGCTGGTGTCGCCACCTTTAGGGGGATGCTTGCTGATCGTCTCTACCGTCACGGGCGTGGATTACTGGAAGCTCGCCCGCGCTGTGCTGCCCTTCGTCGTCGCCGAAATCATCGCACTGGGAATACTCGTCTTTACGCCGGAAATCAGCCTCTGGCTGCCCCGGACGCTGGGACTGTGGAAATAAGACCAACCAACTTAACAGGGAAGGAAACTATCATGAAACTGACAAAGATCCTGACGGCCTCTGCCGTTGCACTGAGCTTTGCACTGCCCTCTGCGGCAGAAGTCAAAATCGCGCTGGACAGCCCGCCCGATCTGGAAAAATCCGGCACTTACGTCTGGGCCCATACTTTTGGCAACTACCTGAACGCCAACGGCATCGAGGCTGCGGAATACGAACGCAATTCACTGGGTGAGGAAGCCGAGCGGCTGGATCAGGTCAGCCAGGGGCTGCTGGAAGTATCCATGTCGGATGCAAAATCCGCTGGCACGCTGGACTCGACGATTTTTGGTTCCATGATGCCTTACTTCTTCGATGATATGGCGCAACTGGACACCGCCCTTGATGAAGGCGGAATGCTGGCAAAGATCAACGAAGGCACAACGCCAAAGGGCGTGCGAGTGCTTGATCTGGTGATGACTGGTACACCCACCGGCATTTTCACCACCGAAGTTCCGATCCGCAAGTTCGAGGATATGCAAGGCGTTCGGATGCGTGCGCTGGACGAAGTGCAAATCAACACGTTTGAACAATGGGGATCCAAGGGCACAATCGTCTCATGGTCCGAAGTGCCAAACGCGCTGCAAACCGGCGTGGCTGGCGGCTACATCAATCCGGCGTTTGTGCCACTGACTTACGGGCATACGGCTTTCATCAAGTATTTCACCAACGCCCAGATGAGCCCTTCCGTCCGCGTCGCGATTGCTTCTGAGGATTGGTACCAGTCCCTTTCCGACGCCGAACGCGAAATCGTGCAACAGGCTGTGGATGCGGCCCACAAAGCCAACCGTGAACTGGTATCCGACGATTCCGAAGTGCTCAAGCAACTGGAAGAAGCGGGTATAGAAGTGATCGAACTGACACCCGAAGAACGCGCCAAATTCCGCGAGGCAAGCCAACCGCTGTATGAGTCCACCAAAATGCCAGAAGGTGGTCTTGAGGCTTGGAACAAAGCGGTCGGGCGCTAAACCATGCGGGCGATCTCTGATATTCTGAACCGGCTGTCATGGGGGCTGAACCGTGTGGCCCTGATCGGCGCAGCGCTGGCGGTTGCCGTGATGCTGGCCGCAGCCGGTTGGCAGGTGATCGCCCGATACCTCTTGCATCAGCCGCCTGTGTGGACCGAAGAACTGGCAAGGTTCTCTATGGTCTGGGGCGGTTTGCTTGGCGCATCCTGCGCCTATCGGTACCGGCTGGACCCGACGTTGTTTCCCAATGCGCTCAAGGCGGCCGGGGCAAAGGGTCTGGCATTTACTCTGGCACGGTCCTTCGGGGTCATGTGCTTTGTACTGCCTATCTTGTGGTTCAGCTTTTTCGGCCCGAATACCAATCCCGCGCGGGGCTATATCGCGCGGCTGGCAGGGCGGCAGACCGAAACTATGGACCTGCCAATGGTGGTCTTTGGTATCGCGATACCGCTCGCCTTTACGCTTATTCTAATTCACGTGCTGGCCGATCTGGTCCGTGCCATCGCTGATCTGAGGACTGCGAAATGAAACTGTTTATGGCTTCTTTGGCTACTGAAACCAATTCCTTCTCCCCGATCCCGACAGGGTGGAGCGGTTTTAAGGAACATCTTTATACCAAAGAGGCTTCTCGCGGGGATGCAGGGCTTTATGCAGCGGCTGCAACGCTTTGGCGCAAGAGGGCTGAAGCTTTGGGATGGCAGGTGGCCGAGGGTCTGTCCACATACGCCCAGCCCGCAGGTCCGACCGTGCGTTCAGTCTATGAAACCATGCGGGACGACATACTGGACGACCTGCGCGCAGCCATGCCAGTGGACGTGGTCCTGATGTCCATGCACGGTGCGATGATCGCGCAAGGATACGACGATTGCGAAGGCGATATGATGCTGCGCGTCCGTGATATTGTGGGGCCAGATGCGGTAATCGGACTGGAACTTGACCCCCATTGCCACCTGACGGAACTGATGCTCGACAATGCCACAGCGATCATCTGCTACAAGGAATACCCCCATATCGACGTGGTGGAGCGGGCCGAAGAACTCTTCACCCTGTGCGCCGATGCGGCAACGGGTAAAACCCGTCCGGTGATGCGGGATTATGATTGCCGGATGATGGCGATGTACCATACCCCGTTCGAACCGGTCCGCAGCTACGTGGACCGGATGTCAGAAATGGAAGGACAGGACGGCATCCTGTCCGTTTCATTGGTCCACGGCTTCCCTTGGGGCGACAACCCACGCTGTGGAACCCGCACACTGGTGATTACAGACGGAGATGAATCGCTGGCAGGGAAACGGGCCAAAGCGCTCGGTCAGGAACTCTGGGAGATGCGCGATGAACTGCGCCGGTTCCCAAGCATGGCAGACGGGATAGACAAGGCGGTTGCCCTGAATGCAGCGCCTGTGGTTCTGGCAGATTTTGCCGATAACGCAGGGGGTGGCGCACCATCAGATTCAACCTTTGTGCTTGTCGAAGCCATAAAGCGTGGACTGAAAGATATTGCCTTTGCCACCTTCTGGGATCCGGTTCTGGTGGGCATGTGTATCGACGCCGGAGAAGGCGCGGAAATGGACGTTCGGATCGGCGGCAAGATCGGCCCCATGTCCGGCGATCCGGTAGACCTGAAAGTTGTGGTGCGCGGGATCAAGCGGGACTCGGTCCAGCATCTGGGCAGCGCCGAAATGAATATGGGCGATTGTGTCTGGCTGGAATCCGACGGCATCCATATCGTTGTGAACACAAGGCGCACACAGACTTTCCACCCCGAAGCATTTACCAACCTTGGAATTGATCTGGCGGCACTGAAATACATTGTCGTAAAATCCTCGCAGCATTTCTATGACGGCTTTGCCCCGATTGCAGCCGAGGTGATCCACCTCGGCACACCGGGGGCAATCACCCCTGATTTCACTATAGTGCCTTTCACCAAACGGGACGGGAACTACTGGCCCAAAGTGGAAAACCCCTTCACCTAGAAAGAGACTCTCATGGCGCACAGCTTTGATATCATCCTGCGAAATGGCCGTGTCATGGACCCTGAAACCGGCTTTGATCAGGTCTGCGACCTTGCCGTCAAAGGGGGCTCCATCGCGGCTGTGGGCCATCTCGATGGCAGCGCAGAACAGGAAATCGACGCCACCGGTCTTGTTGTTGCGCCCGGATTTCTCGACCTGCACGCCCACGGACAATCCGTTGCCGCCGACCGGATGCAGGCCTTTGACGGGGTGACAACAACACTAGAGCTGGAAGTGGGCGCCTTGCCTGTAGCCGACTGGTACGCACGGCAGGCCAAACAGCCCCGCGCCCTGAATTATGGCACGGCAGCGGCGTGGTTGTTCGGGCGCAAGGCCACATTCGGGGCAATCGAACTGGACGCATCCGTACACCCGATTGACCAGATGGGTGCAGGATCGGAAAATATGGACTGGTCCACCGAAGCAGCCTCCCCCGAACAAACCAAAGACATTGTAGCGCATGTCCGACAGGGGCTGGAAGACGGCGCAATCGGGATCGGTCTGCCCAACGGCTATGCGCCGGGGGCTGGAGTGAAGGAAATGGCCGATATTTGCGATCTGGCATATGAGTATAACGCTCCGACCTTCACCCATATTGCCTATCTCAGCAACATCGACCCGCAAAGTTCGGTTGACAGTTATGTGCGGCTGATCGGGCTGGCAGGGGCGACCGGTGCGCATATGCACATCTGCCATCTGAACTCGACTTCGCTGATGGATATCGAGCGGGTCGTGGAACTGGTGAAAAAAGCACAGGATCAGGGGCTTCCCGTCACCACCGAAGCCTATCCTTATGGTACGGGCGCAACAGTGGTCAGCGCAGGGTTCTTCATGGACCCGGATTTCACAAACCGCACCGGCAGCGACTATTCCAACATCGAACTGATCCGCAACCACCACCGCTTTTCAGGGCGCGAAGACATGCGCAACGCGCGGGAGGAAGACCCGACCGATCTGGTAATGTGGCATTTTCTTGATGTGGAAGCCAATGACGAACACCGCCGCCTGCTGGACCTTTCGGTAACCTACCCGGGCGGCTCTATCGCATCGGATGCAATGCCTTGGATCAACGAGGACGGCAGCATTTACGAAGGGCTGGACTGGCCCCTGCCTGAAAACCTGTCGGCGCACCCCCGCTCCTCCGGTACGTTCACGCGCTTTCTGCGCGAACATGTCCGCGAACGCAGCACCATGCCGCTGATGGAGGCACTGGCCAAATGCACGATCCTGCCGGCCAAGGTTATCGAAAGCTGTGCTCCTGCAATTCGCAAAAAGGTGCGCTTGCAAGAGGGCTGTGATGCAGACATTGTTGTGTTTGATCTGGAAACCCTGACCGACAAGGCGGATTTCACCGCCATGAACCGTCCCTCCGAAGGGGTGCGGTATTTGCTGGTGAACGGCGAAATGGTGATCCATGAAGGCAAGCTGGAAACCGGTGCCGCTCCGGGCAAACCGATAAAACGCGGCGCAGCGTGAGCGTTCCTGTCCTACTGGTCACAGGCTTTCTGGGGTCCGGTAAAACCACGTTTATCAACCGCCTCTTACAACAGGATCACGGGCGGCGGATTGCTGCGATTGTGAACGACTTCGGTTCGATTAACATCGACGCCGCCTTGCTGGACAGTGCGGCAGACGGGGTGATCGGGTTAAAAAACGGCTGCATCTGCTGTTCGCTTCAGGGCGATCTGATGCGCACGCTCAAGCTGGTTCTTTCCCGACGCCCTGCGCCTGAACTGATCGTGATCGAAGCCAGCGGCGTAGCTGATCCGGCAGGCATCACCCAATCCCTGATGGACCCCGTGATCTGGGCGCAGGCGCGGCTGGAAACCGTGATCGGCATTATTGATGCCACCGATCCTGCGCGGCAGAACGATCCCTTGTGGCTGGCGCAATTGCGCGGGTCCGATGTGTTGTGCCTGTCCAAAACCGCAATGGCAGATCCGTCGGACATAGACCGGCTGAAGGTGGCTTTGTCCGTTCATGGACGAAAACTGATGCTCGATATGGATGAACCGGTCCCTTTAGGCACTCTATTTATCGGCGATGCTCTGGCGCGCGCGCACTCCGATGTCCCCTTACACCCCGATGACCGTTTCTGCCATCTGGAGTGGCGCAGTGAACAAGCGCTAGACCTGCAACAGTTTCAAACGGTAGTCACCCGCCTGACGCCGAATTTGCTGCGGGCAAAAGGGTTTGTACAATTTATCGGGCAACCCGAAGCAACCCTGTTCCAACTGGCTGGGAATCGCGTAGCATTGTCCCGTGCACCGGAACGCACCGAGACCGGAAACGCCCTTGTCCTTATAGGCGAGAGCGGGATTTTCGTCCCTGAAGCCGCACGCTCCGCATTGGATCAACTGCTCCGCTCGGATCCATAGCCGATCACGCAACACGACGATTTCCTGCCCATCCGACTGTAACGGCATGAAGCTTCTGGCCTTATCCGGAAAAACGTTAGAGAATGGGACGGTAATTCGAGAACCGGTTTTTCCATGACGTCAAAAATTCCCTCTACTTCCCGCTCTCTGCCGATTGCCCTGATGCGCGCCCGTGAAGGTGTGATGATCCCGATCCGCGAGATGCTTTCGGATTCTGGGATCACCGAACAACAATGGCGGGTCCTTCGCGTGTTGTCGGAATATGGCGCGCTTGATTCCTCGACGCTGGCGGATCGTGCCAGTCTGCTGTTTCCAAGTCTGACACGGATCGCTGCTACCATGCGGGACAAGGGCCTGATCACCCAGACACGGGGCGAACACGACCGCCGCAAACAGATCATTGCCATCACACCGGAAGGGCAGAAAATCATTGACGACCGCTCTGGCGAGGCGGTGAAGATCGTGGCAGGTTTCAAGGCAAAACTCGGCCCCGATAAATATGAGCAGCTTCTTGATCTACTTGGCCAACTGGATCCCGGACAGCACACAGATTAAGGCGGAATTATCGTGCGCATTGTTGATATTGTAGAAGTCACAAAACCGATCGCCTCGCCGATCCGGAACGCCTATATAGACTTTTCAAAAATGACTGCCAGTCTGGTGGCTGTCGTCACGGATGTTGTACGGGACGGTCGGCGCGTTGTTGGATACGGCTTCAACTCCAACGGGCGATACGGACAGGGCGGGCTGATCCGCGAACGCTTCAGAGACCGTATTCTGGAAGCGGACCCTCAGACCTTGCTGGATCAAAGCGGCACCAATCTGGACGGCCACAAAATCTGGGCGGCCATGATGCAGAACGAAAAGCCGGGGGGGCACGGTGAACGATCTGTCGCGGTCGGAACGCTTGATATGGCGGTTTGGGATGCGATTGCCAAGATCGCGGAAAAACCGCTGTTTCACCTGTTGGCGGAACGCAAGGGGATCACAGCCGATCCCCGCGTCTTTGTCTATGCGGCGGGGGGATATTACTATCCGGGCAAGGACGACAGCGCCTTGCGACGCGAAATGCGCAGTTATCTGGATCGCGGCTATACTGTCGTAAAGATGAAAATCGGCGGTGCGACACTGGCAGAGGACCAGCGCAGGATCGAAGCTGTGCTGGACGAAATCGGTACAGAGGCACAGCTGGCGGTGGATGCCAACGGCCGCTTCGATCTGGAGACAGCCATCAGTTATGCCAAGATGCTGCGGACCTATCCGCTGTTCTGGTACGAGGAAATCGGCGATCCGCTGGACTATGCCCTACAAGCCGCCATGTCGGAATTCTATCCCGCCCCTATGGCCACAGGGGAGAACCTGTTTTCCCATCAGGACGCCCGCAACCTGCTGCGCTATGGCGGGATGCGGCCGGATCGGGACTGGCTGCAATTCGACTGCGCCCTGTCTTATGGCTTGGTTGAATACGAACGCACGCTGGATGTTCTGGAACAGTTCGGCTGGTCCCCGAAACGCTGCATTCCCCACGGCGGGCACCAGATGTCTCTGAACATTGCGGCAGGGCTGGGGCTTGGCGGAAACGAAAGCTATCCCGACCTGTTCCAACCTTATGGCGGTTTCCCTGACGGGGTGGAGGTGATCGACGGTCATATCACAATGCCGGAACTGGTTGGCATCGGGTTTGAGGGCAAGGCCGATCTGATCAAGGTGATGCGGGAACTGGCCGAATAGCCCGGCTTACTTGCGGTTTCCCGACACCACATGTTCACTGTCGATACCGCCAAGGGAATGGAACAACCCGCCGGTATTGCTGACTCCGAATTTCTTGAGCAGCTTGGCGCGGTAGACCTCTACAGTGCGGTAAGAAATATCCAGCTTCAGCGCGATCTCCTTACTGGTCAGACCGTCGGAAAGATGGCTCAGGATTTCCCGTTCCCGCCGTGTCAGCGGCAGATAGGGACGCACGGCGGACAGGTCGGCAAAGCTCCAGACCGCCCGTTCCAGCGGATTTTCCGGCGTGAAGGTATGGCCCCGCACGCGGCACCAGAACAGGGTCGCATCCTTACGCGCCATGATACGTTCGTCCCAATAGGTGTTGGTGGCCCGCAACTGCTGCACCCCGCGGTCACGGATGTTCACAAACTCCTCTTGTGACGGATAGAGGATCGAAAACAACTGGTCGCGAAGTTCATCGCGGGAATACCCAAACATCTGCGCAAAAGCTGCGTTACATTCGCGAATAACGCGGTTCTGCGTCACGACAAGACCCACAGGAGCATGGACAAAAGCCAACTCTGCCAATGAGTTATCGCCAAAATCAGAACACATACGTATTTCCACCATCTTGCCCAAACGGATCCAATGCTGGACCTTTGAAGTTCAAGTTAAACAACGGGTCTGCGATGGGCAACCACCGTAGCGCGCGTTATGGGAGGATATTATGAAGACATTCACACGTCTGGCCGCTGCACTGGCCGGCGCGGCCACTTTTGCGAGCGCCGCATGGGCTGAAGACCCGATTAAAATTGCCCTGATCCACGGTTTGTCCGGCAGCAGCTTTGAAGCTTTTTCCAAACAGGCCCAAACCGGATTTGAACTGGGTCTGGAATATGCCACCGACGGAACCAACACCGTCAAGGGCCACCCGATTGAAGTGATTATTAAGGATACGCAGTTCAAACCGGATGTAGCCCGCGCCGTTCTGGCGGAAGCCTACGGTGATGACGAAGTGCTGTTGGCTGTGGGTGCCACGTCTTCCGGCGTGACCAAAGGTATGTTGCCGATTGCCGAGGAATACGAGAAAATCCTGATCGTTGAACCGGCCGTTGCGGACAGCCTGACAGGACCGGACAGCAACCGCTATATTTTTAAAACCTCGCGCAACTCCAGCATGGATATGCAGGCACAGGCGCTGGCGCTGAAGCCTGATGAGAACCTCTATGTGGCCACGATTGCCGAGGATTATGCCTTTGGTCAGGACGGTATCGCCGCCTTCAAAACAGCCCTTGAAGGCACGGGCGCAACTGTGGTGACAGAAGAATACGTCCCCCAAGGCACCGCCGATTTCACCGCCGCAGCAGAACGGATGTTCAACGCGCTGAAAGACAAGGAAGGCCGTAAGGTGATCCTCGTTTACATCGCGGGTGGTGGCGATGCGCCGGGTAAAATTCAGGCACTGGACCCGAGCCGTTACGGAATCGAGATTTCCATGGGCGGGCATATCCTGCCGGTTCTGCCAACCTACAAACGTTTTCCGGGCATGGAAGGCGCGGTTTATTACTATTATGAAGCCTACGACAATCCGGTGAACAACTGGCTGGTCAAGGAACATCAGGCCCGTTTCGACGGCCCGCCGGATTTCTTTACCGCAGGTGGTATGGCAGCAGCGCTGGCTGTAGTAAAAGCGATCGAGACAGCCGACAGCCTTGAAACCGAGGATCTGATCAAGGCGATGGAAGGCATGTCATGGGACACCCCGAAAGGCGAAATGACCTTCCGCCCCGAAGACCATCAGGCGCTGCAATCTATGGTGCATTTCAAAATCCGCGTGGATGAAAACGTAGACTGGGCGATCCCCGATCTGGTGCGCATCATCGAACCTTCAGAGATGAACATCCCTATCGGCCGTACCAACGACTGATTGCCAAAGGACCGGCGCGCAAGCCGCTGCGCCGGTCCAGACAACAGGAATTCCTTTCATGTCCGAACCATCCCTCGTCACGCGGGATCTGACCATTCGTTTTGGTGGTCATGTCGCCGTCAATCAGGTGTCCTGCGCCTTTCATCCGGGAGAACTGACCGTCATTGTCGGCCCGAACGGAGCGGGCAAAACCACCTATTTCAACCTGATCTCGGGCCAGTTAACCGCAACTTCCGGTCAGGTTCTTAAAGGCGGGCAGAATTTGGTCGGCCTTTCCCCGTCTGCCCGTGCACGTCTCGGGGTCGGGCGGGCGTTTCAACTGACCAACCTGTTTCCGCAACTCAGCGTGCTGGAAAACATCCGCCTTGCCGTGCAGGCCCGTTCCGGCCACGGCTGGCGCGTGTTGCGCCGCGCCGACAGTTTTACCGAACTGACCCGCAAGGCGGAACATTATCTGGAAGCGACCCGTCTGTCAGGCGTGGCTCATACCACAGCCGCCGCCCTGCCCCACGGGGACCAACGGAAACTGGAGGTCGCTCTTTTGATGGCGATGGAGCCGGATATTTACATGTTTGACGAACCCACTGCCGGCATGTCTTTGGATCATGCGCCGGATGTGCTGGACCTGATTTTCCAGATCAAGGCCGACCCGACCAAAACAGTGCTGCTGGTGGAACACAAGATGGACGTGGTGCGCAAACTGGCGGACCGGATCATCGTGCTTCACAACGGAGAACTGCTGGCGGACGGCCCCCCCGAAGAGGTGATGTCGAGCCAGATCGTGCGGGATGTTTATCTTGGCACCGCTACGGAGGAAACCGCGTGACCCTTCTGAGCCTGAACAATATGAAAACCGACATCGGCCAATACGCCGTACTGCACGGTGTGACGCTGGATATTCCCGAAGGCGGCGTTTTTGTCCTACTGGGGCGCAATGGCGCGGGCAAGACGACAACATTGCGGTCGATCATGGGGCTGTGGAGCCCGACCCCCGGTTCCGTCACCTTCCGAGGTGCAGATATCACCGGATTGCACACGGCCGAAATAGCCCGCAAGGGCATCGCTTATGTGCCGGAAAACATGGGTATCTTTGGAAGTCTTACGGTTGAGGAAAACCTGATCCTCGCCACCGAAAAGGGACGGTTTGACCAGCCCCGCCTTAAACGGATTTACGCGCTGTTTCCCGCACTGGAGCAGTTCTGGACCAAACAGGCGTGGAGCCTGTCGGGCGGGCAGAAACAGATGCTCGCCGTAGCCCGTGCCATAATCGAACCCCGTGCGCTGATCCTGATTGACGAACCGACCAAGGGACTCGCCCCGTCAATTGTTGCGGCGATGGCCGAAGCCTTTCGCGAGATTTCCCAAAGCGCCACGATCCTGCTGGTGGAGCAGAACTTTCATTTTGCCAAAAGCATCGGGCGCGACATGGCGGTGATTGACGACGGGCTGGTGGCCCATGCGGGAACAATGGCGGATTTCGCCGCTGACACGGAATTGCAAGAGCGGCTGCTAAGCCTGTCTGCCTGAGGAGTATCATGGAAAATCTTTCACAGTTTTTTGGGCGTTTTGGCGGGGTTTACCTGCTACCGGTCGGACTCGCGCTCGGGGCGTTTGTGCTGATCGGCGCTCCGTCGTCTTGGGCCACACTGACCATCGCTGGGCTTTCAATGGGGATGATGGTGTTCCTGATGGCTTCCGGTCTGAGCCTGATTTTCGGGCTGATGGACGTGCTGAACTTCGGCCATTCCGCCTTTATCAGCTTTGGTGCCTTCGTTGCCGCCACAGTGCTTTCCGCCCTCAGCGGCTGGGTCGGGGCTGACAGCGTGTTTCTCAATTCAATGGCGCTGGTGTTTGCCCTGCTTGCGGCAATCTCTTTCGGGCTGGCGGCGGGGTGGTTTTTTGAATCCGTGATTATCCGCCCTGTCTACCATGACCACCTGCGCCAGATCCTGATCACCATGGGCGCCCTGATCGTATCCGAACAGATCATTCTGGCCCTTTGGGGTGGAACGCCAATCACCGTTTTGCGGCCGCATTTTCTGGAAGGCGCGATCATTCTTGGCAATGTCAGCGTAGAAATTTACCGCCTGTTTGCCTTCGGCTTGGGCCTTGTCGCCTTTATCGGGCTTTATCTGGTGCTGAACCGCTCCCGGATCGGGCTGCTGGTGCGTGCGGGCGTAGAGAACCGCGAGATGGTTGAGGCACTCGGCTTTCGCATCGACCGCCTTTTTATTGGCGTCTTTATGGTCGGATCGGCACTGGCCGCAGTGGGCGGAGCAATGTGGGCAGGATATGAAACCCTGATCACCCCCGCCCTTGGCGGCGAGATGATGATCGTTGTCTTTATCGTTGTGATCATTGGCGGGTTGGGGTCAATCGAAGGCACGTTATTGGGCGCTATCATGGTGGGACTGACTGCAAATTATGTTGGCTTTCTTGCACCGAAACTGGCGCTTGCGTCCAACATGATCCTGATGACCATTATCCTTTTGTGGCGGCCAAACGGCCTGCGTCCGGCGGTGAAATAGATGTCTGCTTCTCTCTCCAAACCAAGCTTCGGTGATATTGCTGTCAAATCCACGGTATTGCTGATCGCAGCCCTGCTGTGTTTCGCCCCCTTCCTGTTTCAGGACGTGCGGGCATTGGAAGTTGCCGCGCGCATCTGTGTCTTTATCGTGCTGGTAGCGAGTTATGACCTTTTGATCGGCTACACCGGTATCGTCAGTTTTGCCCACACCATGTTCTTTGGCTTCGGGGCTTATGGTGCGGCGATCCTGCTGCGCCAGATGGGGCCGGGATGGGATGCGGTGATCCTTGGCGGGCTGGCGGGCGTGCTGGTGTCCCTTGTGGTGGCCACCGCAATCGGCCTGTTAAGCCTGCGTGTGAAGGCAATCTTCTTTGCCATGATCACACTGGCGGCAGCCTCTGTCGCATTGGTTCTGGCCTCGCAACTGTCCCATTTCACTGGCGGCGAGGACGGGATCACATACCGCACGCCGGACCTGTTCAAACCGGCCTTTAAACTGATGGTCGATGAGGACGGCAAGGTGTTACGCCTCTTCGGTGTGAAAATGAATGGCAAGCTCGCAGCCTATTACTTTGTCTTTGTGACCTGCCTGTTGTTGTTCTTCGTCATGTTACGACTGGTGGGATCGCCGCTTGGCACTGTGCTGAAAGCCATCCGCGAGAACGAGGCCCGCGCCGAGGCAATCGGCTACCGCGTTGTTGCCTACCGCACCTTTGTCTTTTGCCTGTCTGCCGCCATCGCGAGCCTTGCCGGCACGGTCTACGCAGTCTGGTTGAAATACACCGGACCTGACACCGCGCTGTCCTTTGCCATTATGATCGACATCCTGTTGATGGTGGTAATCGGGGGCATGGGCACCATGTGGGGTGCTGTCATCGGGGCAGTGTTGATGGTCATCGCACAATATTACCTGCGGGACCTGATGGGTGTTGCCGCCGAAGCCACAGCCAAACTTCCGCTTCTGCCGGAACTTCTGAATCCCGATCGTTGGCTGTTCTGGCTCGGCATAATATTCATCCTGCTGGTGTATTTCTTTCCCAAGGGCATCGTTGGAACCATCACGCAAAAAGGGGCGCGCGGATGACCGGCCCGCGTTCTGTAATGGTTCCGGTGATGGATCACGAAATCCACGTCACTGAATGGGGAAACTCCACCAATCCGCCGCTGGTCCTTTCCCACGCAATGGCACGGACCGGACGGGATTTTGACGAATTGGCCCGCGCCCTGTCTGACGGTTATTTTGTGCTTTGCCCCGACATGATCGGGCGGGGTCTGTCCAGTTGGTCTGCCAATCCCGAAGCGGAATATTCGATCGAATACTACGCAGGCATCAGCGCAGATCTTATGGATGTCTACGGCCTGGACGCTGTGTCGTGGCTTGGAACGTCGATGGGCGGTTTGATCGGAATGCGGCTGGCCTCGGGGCGGGATGCGGACCGGATTAAACAACTGGTCGTTAATGATATTGGTCCTGAAGTGCCAAAAACCTCGATAGATCGCATTCTGTCCTACGTCGGCGACCTACCGCGATTTGCCGGATTTAATGCGGGCGAAAAATGGCTGCGTGGCGCCTATCACCCTTTCGGTCCGGCAGACGATGAATTCTGGCAGCGCATGGCGCGCACTTCCCTGCGCCGGACCTCCAGCGGCGCGCTGACGCTACATTATGATCCCGCGATCACCATCCAGTTCTCTGCCTCGGCAGACGAGCTGCAAAGCTGGTCCAGATGGGAACAGATCACATCACCAACCCATGTACTGCGCGGTGTTTCATCCGATATGCTGACCGCAGAGATTGCGGCGCGTATGTGTGTCAGCGGACCTGAACCGAAACTGACAGAGTTTGCCGGTTGCGGCCACGCGCCCAGCCTGTCGCGACCCGAAGACATCCGCATAATCCGCGAAATACTGTCGGGCCGCCAATCCTAAATCACGGCTTATAGCGCACAGCCTGAAACAGGGCTGCCTTCTTCGGCTGTGCCTGATGCTGCGTGATCAGCTGTCACTCGCGAACTCCTCAACGTCGATCACGGTTAGGGTCCGACGTTCGTCATCTCTGGTATCCCAGAAGAAACTGGCCCCTTTGGCAAGCCCCAGAAGCGCCACGCCGATCGGCGTCATCACAGAAATGCGTTGCCGGTCAATATCCGCTTCCTCGGGATAGACCAGCGTGACCGATTTTACCTGCCCTGTCGTCTCGTCCCTGTATGTGACCTTGCGCCCGATCGATACGACATCAGCTGGCAGCTTGGCCGGTTTCACGATCCGCGCCCGGCCCAGTTCCCCCAACAGGCGATCGGCAAGATCGGGATTTCGCTCCAGCGCACCCTCTGCCAGCGCTTCAATATGGCCGAGTTCGTCTTCGTTAATTACAATCTTTGGCGCGCGGGGGGTCCGTGTTTTGCGGCTCGCCGCAGGGGATAGGGTCATCGTGTGATCTCCTTGAATTCGCATTTGGATGCAGTCGACAAAATCCGGCGCAGCCAAGCCGCGCCGGATGGGTGTTTTTCAAATTAGGGGAGTCGCGTCAGGCGGTGGCGCTGAGGTGTTCCACCCGCAAGGTGGCGGTTGTTCCATCCTCGCAAAGTAAGGGGGCTTCTTCGCCCGCGCGCATTCCGATCAGCGTCGCCCCGAGAACGGAAGACACAGGAATAACGCCGCCCCCGACACCGGGCCTAGCGCGATGCACAAGGAGGCCGGACCGTTCCGGACCGCCGTCTATGCTGTAGCTTACCACACTACCACCCGTGACCGCGTCACAGGGCTGCACGGTATCAAGCACCCGCGCACCAAAAATCTTGCGCTTCAACAGGGCCGTGATCAGTGGCGTAGACGGACGCCGGCCTGTTTCACACTGGCGCAAATGACGCTGGAGCTGTTGATGCTCCTGATCGCTGATCGCACCGGAAAAAGGCGGCACTTTGGCGGGCAGACGGTTTGTGTGACCGCGCGTATCAACGCTGGTTTCTAATGGACGGCGGATATTGCTCATGTTTACTCCTCGGACGCGATGGCATCCTGTTTCACAGCTGACTGTTTGAAAACGCCCCAGGAAGCTTTGCAAGCGCACGTGCGCTCATGCCGCCCGGGGTTAAGAGCGGTTGAGTAAAGGAAATCGCGAAAGTTCAGCTTTGTTCAACATATCAAAAAGCTAGGCACTCACCTGCTGATAGTCAATCACCCGTCCTACTTCCCAAGGAAAACAGGCAGGAATCTACCGAGACAATTCAGGCCCCTTAAACTGCGCCCACGACAGCGTCAAAAATTGCTTTGGGGCGATCCACGCTTATATAACAAATGAATAAAGGATAAATCGTCTCGCACCACCGGCAGCGGGGCCAAGCCGAAAAGGTCGAAATAACCACCCATGCAGAAACGAACACAATTACGTGTGGCCAGCTACAATATCCGCAAGGCGGTCGGTCTGGACTGGCGGCGGGATGCCGAACGGATTGTACAAGTTCTGCATGAAATTGACGCTGATGTGGTGGTGTTACAGGAATCCGATAAAAGGGTCGGCCAGCGGTCCGGCGTTTTGCCCGCCACGCGGCTTCAAAGCGATCTCGGGTATGTCTTGGTCGATCTCTCAATCCGGCCTCGGAGTCACGGCTGGCACGGCAATGCCATTCTTTACCGGCAAGGCGGGCTCAATCTGGAGCGAAGCAACCGCATACACCTGCCCGCACTCGAACCGCGCGGCGCAGTGGCGGCACGGTTTGCAGAGCCCGGACTGGAAATCATAGGCGTGCATCTTGGACTGACGCGCCGGATCCGCGCGCGCCAGCTCTCTGCCTTACGCGCCTATATGGAGCGGGCCGATCATCCGGTTCTAATGGCGGGTGACTTTAACATTTGGGCGCGGGGAGGACAAACCGGCGATCTGCTGGGGCGAGAGGCCGAAATGGTTCTTCCCGGCAACAGCTTTCATGCAGCCCGTCCGACAGCCCCGCTTGACCGCTTTGTATTGCGGGGCGGCATCCGTCAGGTGTCAAGCCACGTCCATTACTCTGCTCTGGCAGCAAAAGCTTCCGATCATTTGCCTGTGGTAATCGACGCCGAGGTTTCACACCCGTGCATGTAAACATTCTCCTCGGTCTTCACGGCGTTATCGTATTAACCTTTACGCTTCGCATTCTTCTGCGGGACGACCTGTCTCCCCCTGCCCGACTGGCGTGGTTTGTGGTGTTGAATGTGGTCCCCTTCGGGGGCAGTGCAATTTATTTCCTGTTCGGGGAAATCGATCTAGGCAAGAAGGCGAAACAGGCGCGAAGGCTGGTCTCGCGCAATATCTATGACCATGCCGGTGATCTGAAAGGCAGGGAAGAGGACGTCAGCACCGACATTTCGCGGCAGTACCGATCAGTTTTCCGCTACGGTGCTTCGATAAACGGTTTTTATCCGGTAAACGGCAACCGCGCCGCCCTTATGGCGGACGGGGAGGAAACGCTGGAACGCATGGTTGCGGACATCGATGCTGCGAAACATCACGTGCATATGCTCTGCTATATCTGGCTGGAAGATCACACCGGCACCGATCTTGCCGAGGCATTGATCCGTGCCACGAAGAGAGGCGTGATCTGCCGCGCGGTGGCGGACGGTCTGGGGTCCCGGCGCTTGATCAAATCCGCGCTCTGGCAGCGGATGAAGGATGCCGGTGTGAAACTGGCGGTGGCGCTTCCGCTTGACCGGCCCTTGCACACGATCCTCACCAGCCGTCTTGATCTTCGCAATCACCGCAAGATTACAGTTATTGACGGCAAAATCACCTATTGCGGCAGTCGGAACTACGCTGATCCGGAATTTCTGGTCAAAGCCAGATACGCCCCGTGGGTAGATATAATGGTACGGTTTGAAGGCCCGATAGTGGCACAAAACCAGCTGTTGTTCGTAAGTGACTGGGCGCAGGCCACAGGCGAAACGCTGGAGGATCTGGTGGAGCCGGTTGAACCGTTCAAGGATGGTTTTCCGGCGCAGGCACTCGGCTTTGGACCTGTAGAGCGGCGCGGCGCCACCCCGCAACTGTTTTCAACCGCGATTGCCTGCGCACAAGAACAGATAATTCTCTCAACGCCGTATTTCGTGCCGGATGGCACCGTACTCGACGCATTGTGCACCGCGGCCTTGCGCGGCGTGCGCGTGACACTGGTCTTTCCCAAACGCAACGACAGCAAGATCGTCGCGGCTGCCAGTAAGAGTTACTATCTTAAACTGCTGGAGGCAGGCTGCGAGATATACGAGTATAAGGGCGGGCTGCTTCACGCCAAAACCCTGACAGTGGATGGCCGGTTGGGGCTGGTCGGCTCCTCCAACCTTGATATTCGCAGTTTCGATTTGAACTTTGAAAACAACATCCTGTTTCAGGATGAATCTCTGGCGGGCGAGATTTACGAGCGCCAGCAGGTTTATATTTCCGGCGCTGATCCGGTGACACTGATCCATGTGTCAAACTGGCCCTATCACCGGCGGATCTGGAACAATATCATCGCCACCATCGGTCCGATCCTGTGAATCAGCCGCTGACTAACTGCCACCGGCGTCCCGCATTTTTCCGCGCCGCCCGTAAGGGGTTTCGTTGAAACGGGCCTTATAGTGGCGCGTGAACAAACCGTTAGAGCTGAACCCCGCCGCCATTGCGATTTCTGTCACGTTGAGATTGGTTTCAGTCAACAAGGTGCGGGCGCGATCCAGCCGCATGTTGCGATAGACGGTAGCGGGCGTTTCATCGAACAGCTTTTTGAACTGGCGTTCCATTTGACGGCGGGAAAACTCCCCCTCCTCTGCCAGTTCCTCCAGTGTCAGCGGGTCTTCGATATTGGCCTGCATCGCCTGCAACACCGCCAGCACCTTGGGGTCACGGGAATTGATTGCCTTGGCAATCGAACTGCGTTGTTCCCGCGCCGGTGACAGATCACCGCCGCTCAGACACATATCCGATACCGCAGTGGCAAAAGCCTCGCCGTAGTCTTCCAGAATAATCGACAGCATCATTTCAGTGGCAGCCGCGCCACCGCCGCAAGTGTAAATCCCGCGATCTGCTTCGAAACGGCGGCTGGTGGGCTGCAGATCCGGAAAGGTCTCGACAAAGCCGGGCTGGTTTTCCCAATGCAGCGTAAATCGGCGGTCCTGCAAAAGACCGGCCCGAGCCAGCGTGGCCGCGCCGGTACAGATCCCCCCCATGTTGCCACCGAACCGCGCATGTTTGCGCAATGCCTGCAACACGGCGTCTGACGCAACTTCCGTACCCCGGTTTCCCGAACACACCCAAAGGTGCATATCCGGCGTCAATCCGTGAAGATCCCCGTGGGCGCCCACGTCCACGCCGGAGGAAGAGCACACCGCATCACCGGTTTCCGACAGCACGACCCAACCATAGAGCGGCTTTTGCGCCAGCTGGTTCGCAATGCGCAGCGGATCGAGCGCGGAACTGAAGGCCAGAAGTGTGAATTCCGGCAAAAGAAGAAAGCCGAAACGGCGGGTTTCCCTGACCTGCGCAACCGGAAAACTGAACGCCCCCGCAGGAACAACGTCCACGGGCGCTTTAATAGGCGGGGTATCAGAAGCAGGGCACATGACGTGGCGAAAACCTTGCAAGAAACATCAGACCGGAACTGGCCTGACGTTAACTACACCACTTCTCCCCTGCAACAAAAGCACTGTTCTCCTGTCCTTGGCTTCCGGTCGCTCAGACCGCGGCTTTAACGGGTTCTGCCGCTGCCGTATCCTGCGTTACAAAACACGCTGCCTTGCCATGCCGGGACGTGGAACAAAGTTCAGGCGCGCTCTGGCTGCATTTGGGCAGAGCCACCGGACAGCGGGGATGAAAGGCGCAGCCGCTTGGCGGGTTGAGCGGGCTTGGCGGCTCTCCGGCCTGCGCCTCGACACGGCGTTTGGGATTTTCGATGTCCGGAATCGTTGCCAGCAGCAATTTGGAATAAGGATGCTTTGGATTGGTAAACAACTCTTCTACGGGGGCCTGTTCAACGATCCGTCCCAGATACATCACTGCGATGTGGTTGGACATATGCCGTACCACGCTCAGGTCGTGGCTGATGAACAGATAGGTCAGCCCCAGTTCGTCCTGCAAGCGGCGCATCAGGTTCAGGATTTGCGCTTGCACCGAAACATCCAGCGCCGAAGTCGGCTCGTCACAGACGAGCAGTTCCGGTTCGGAAGCCAGCGCACGGGCGATGGAGATCCGCTGGCGCTGGCCGCCGGAAAATTCGTGCGGGTATTTCAGTGCGTCATCCGCGCCAAGCCCCACGGTTTCAAGCAATTCACGCACCCGATCCAGTGTTTCCTTTTCCGTGTCGCGCAGCTTCATTTCGCGGATCGGTTCCGCGATGATATCCCCGACGCGCCAGCGGGGGTTCAGACTGGAATGGGGGTCTTGAAAAATCATCTGAACCTTGATCGGGCGACCCTTGGCCCCAGTCCCGAAACGGATGTCACCGTTGGTGGTGGCGTAAAGCCCTGTCACCAGCCGCGCCACAGTGGATTTACCGCAACCGGATTCGCCGACGATGCTGAAACAGGTGCCTTTTTCCACGGTGAACGAGATATCCGAAACCGCTTCTACATAGAGTTTCGGGCGACGTTCAAGCACACGGTTCAGCCACGGGGCCGATACATCAAACACTTTGCTGACATGATTTACCGTTAAAGCGGGTGCGGTATCCTCTAGAACTACGCTCATTCTGTTCCTCCTTGTTGCAACCAGCAGGCTGCGCTGGTTGTGCCAACCTGTTGCAGCGACGGTTTCTGCGCACTGCATTTTGGCCCCGCATAGGGGCAGCGGGGATGAAAGGCACAGCCCGAAGGCCGTGCATTCAGTCGGGGCATGGACCCGTCAATCTGAGAGAGAACCTCTACACGGTCATGCAGGCTCGGGATCGCGGACATAAGGCCCTTGGTATAAGGATGCTGCGGGTTGTGGATCACATCGCTGACCGGACCACTTTCCACCACGCGCCCGGAATACATCACGCAGACCCGATCCGCCGTTTCCGCAATCACGCCCATATCGTGGGTCACAAGCATGATACCCACGCCGGTTTCATCGCAAAGCTTGCGCAGCAGCGCGGTGATCTGCGCCTGAATGGACACATCCAGCGCGGTGGTCGGTTCATCAGCGATAATCAGGCGCGGCCCCGCCGCCAGTGCAAGTGCGATCACAACCCGCTGCCGCATCCCGCCGGAAAACTGGTGGGGATACTGGCGCAGTCGTTCTTCGGGGGCGGGAATACCAACACTACGCAACAGTTCCAGCGCGCGGGCTTCGGCCTCCGTTTTGGAAAGCGGGGTGTGCAGGCGGATGGTTTCCACCAGCTGCTTGCCTACCGTGAACAGCGGGTTCAGCGCGGTCAGCGGGTCCTGAAAGATCGCGCCCATCTCGCGGCCGCGCACCTTGGTCAGTTCGGCTTCGGTCAAAGTATCAACGCGGCGCCCCCCAACGTGGATGGCGCCCTGTGCGATGCGGCCGGGATGTTCGAGCAGGCCAAGCACCGCCAGCCCTGTAATGGATTTACCCGCACCGCTTTCGCCCACCACCCCGAGGATCTCTCCCGGTGCGATCTGCATGGATACGTCGTCTATTGCTGTCAGAACCCCGCGTCTGGTGGGAAACTCGACGCTTAGCCCCTGCACATCCAGCGCAGGGGTCGCGTTGATCGAGTCTTCGGGCACGGGAATGGGCTGAACCATCATGCTAGTCTCCATTCATCAGGGGAAAGGTGGGTGGGAAAATCTGCTCTACAGGCGGATGCCCGAGGGTGCGTTCGGGATATTTTTCAACCAGTCCGTCGAACTGGTCCTGCATTGCGGCACGGGCCGCCTTCATGTCGATACCGGCCACGTCGCCGTTGCGCATGGACAAACGTCCGTCCACGATTGTCGCCCGGGTCACACGGCCCGTTGCGCCAAGGATCAGGGTTTGCACCGGATCAATGCGCGGCGCCATATGGGGATCAGCCATGTCGAACACGGCAATATCTGCTTTGGCTCCTGCCCGCAGCACGCCGATGTCGTCACGGCGCAGGGCCTTGGCCCCGTTCAGGGTTGCCGCATCGAACATCTCTGCCGAGGTGATCGAGGTATGTCCGTCCTGCATCCGGCAGGCCATCATCCCCACCGCCATATTCAGCACCATGTCGGGCGGTGCCGTATCGGTGCCCATAGCAAGGTTAATGCCCATGTCCCGCAGCTTTGCAAAAGAGCGCAGCGCACCGCCATGACGGGCTGCAACCAGCGGGCAATGGATCACGGACACGCCGTGATCACGGTAGAGCGCAAGATCGGTATCATCCGCTACAGTCGCATGAGGGGCGAGCAGTCTGGGTGACAGCGCTTCAAAGCTGTTCAACCACTGCGGCGCGGTTTTACCATGCAGCGACTGTACGGTTTGTAGTTCCATCATGCCCTGCGCCATGTGCAGACGCACCGGACAATCCAGATCCTCCGCTGCGGACATAGTGCGTTCCAGCAGGGTTTGCGTGCAGGTTTCCACACGGTCCGGTGCAAGCATCGGAGACACAAGATCACGCCCCTGCACGGATTGCGCAAAACCGACCGCATCGTCCAGCCCTTGCAATCCGCGGTCTTCGTCAAATCGGGCGTGCATGGCGCCGGTTTCATCAACCACCATCCCGCCCGCACGATACGCCGGACCAAGCCAGACCCGCAGGCCCATGTCCTGCGCTGCATCGGCGGCGGCAGAAAACTCTGCGACGGTCTCGCCCCATTCGCGGTAAAACAGGGACGCAATCGGCGCGGCTGATGTAATGCCGTTCAACAGCAACTGCCCGAAGGCAAACCGTTTCTGCGCCACCAGTTCTTCGGGCGAATACATCTCATAAGGGCCGCGATCCACATAGGCTTGCGGCCAGACGCGGCCCTTTTTCTCGCTCGGCCAGTTGTCATGGGCCAGCAGCGTGGTGTCGAGATCGGACAGGGCGTCCAGATCGACGAAACCGGGGGCGACCAGTGCCGCGCCCATGTCAAAACGGGCGCTGACCTCTCCGTCAAAACGTTTTCCGGCAAAGAGGATCCGGTCGTTTTCAATCACAACCTCACCCCCGCGCAGCAGACGGCGGCCCTGTTCCGTGTCCACCACGATCCAGTCGGCTGTCAGGCTCCAGCGGCCTGCGGGACGTTGCCCGAGGGGAAGATCGTCAAAGCGCATTACGGGGCCTCGATCAGCGTGGCACCGTCACGGGCCGTTACTTTGCCCGCCTTCACCACCAGTTTGCGCGGTGCGTGGGACACGATGGCATGGGCCACGGCAACGCCTTCGACCAGAACCAGATCCCCCGGCGCGCCTACTTCCAGCGCACGGCGTTCCATGCCCATGGCAACCGCGCCGCCACCTGCGCAAATATCCAGCGCCTGATACATTTCCTTGTCAGAGCGCAGGTTATTGCGCAGACCGACGAATTTCGCCCGCTCCAGCATGTCGCCGTTGCCATAAGGCCCCCAAGTGTCCTGAATACCGTCATTCCCTGCCCCGATGCGGATGCCGTGGGCCTGCAACTGTTTGACCAGAGGCGCAGGGCTGCTGGCGGGGGCAGTGGTCATAATTGCGACATCCAGCGCGGCGAGCCGTTCCAGCAAGCCTTCGACCCGCGCCTGATCCGGCATCCCGAGACAGAAGGCATGGGAAATACTGATCTTGCCTTTCATGCCCAAAGCTTCGGCCCGATCAAGGGTCTGTTCCATGGAAAACGCGCCCAATTCGCCCCGTTCGTGCAGATGGATGTCGATGCCTTTGCCATGTTTGTCGGCCAGTGCAAAGATCGTATCCAGATGCCCCTTCGGATCGCGATCAACGCCACAAGGGTCCAGCCCGCCCATCAGATCCGCACCCATTTTCAGCGCCTCGTCCAGCAGTTCGGCGGTGCCGGGGCTGATCATCAGACCGGATTGGGGAAAGGCGACAGTCTGTATTTCCACCACATCGGCCAGTTTTTCTGCGGTTTCCATCACACCTTCCAGCGCGCGCAGCCCGCCTGTGGTATCAATATCAACATGGCTGCGGATCAGGGTCGCACCATATCCGGCGGTCTTCAAAGCATGCCGCATGGATTGCACGTGGGGGTCCATACCAAGACGGGTTTTCATCTGGCGTTCGTTATCGATCATCGCCATCAGATTGCCGCCGCCCACATCGTTGTGATACCACGGATAGCCCAGCAGGGATTTATCCAGATGTGTATGCGCCTCGGTCAATGCAGGGATCGCGATCCGCCCGCCGGCATCCTCTACCGGTGTGGTGCCTGCCTCCTGATCCGGAGCAATTTTCGCAATCCGCCCGTTTTCGATCAACAGGTCGGTCGGCTCTCCGTCAAGGATACGCAGGTTTTTTATCAACAGATTATTCATGGTCTTTTTCCTTAGAACGCTTGCGCTTAGCGCAGTTTGGGGTTCAGCGCGTCGCGCAGCCAGTCACCCAGCATGTTTACAGCCACCACAAGAATGCAAAGCTGGATGGAGGGGAACAACACGATCCACCAAGACCCCGAGAACAGATACTGGTTGCCCACGCGGATCAATGTGCCAAGCGAAGGTTGGTTCGGTGGCATCCCGACACCCAAGAATGAAAGGGTCGCTTCGATCAGAATGGCCAGACCGAAGTTCAGCGTCGCCGCCACAAAGATTGGCGTCAGCGTGTTGGGCAGGATATGTTTTAGCATCAGACGGCGCGCAGGGGTGCCCACCAGCCGCGAAGCCATGACATATTCCTTGCGCCGCTCCACCATAGTCTGGGCACGGACCACACGGGCGTATTGCACCCATGAATACATCGCAATTGCCAGCACCAATACCGCGGCCACACCGACTTCTCGGAAGGCGGGCGGCAGGAACTGCTGCGCGACCGAACTGACAAGGATTGCCACCAGAACAATCGGGATCGACAGCAGCACATCGCCAATCCGCATCAGCACATTGTCAATCCAGCCGCCATAATAGCCGGCCATCAGGCCAAGCCCGATACCCACCACCAAAGACACGGCAACCGAGGCAATGCCGATGATGATCGAGATCCGCGTACCATAGAGAATACCCGACAGAATATCGCGGCCCTGCACGTCTGTTCCCAGAAGGAACGGCATCTGACCACCCTCCATCCAGATCGGCGGCAGCTCGGCGTTCCACAGCTCAAGCGCCGCCAGATCATAGGGGTTCTGGGGCGACAGAACAGGCGCAAGAAAGGCCGTGATGATCACCAGCAACAGGACAATCGCGGCCCCGACTGCGGATTTGTGGGATTTGAAGGACCACCACAGATCACTGTCCCAGAAACGTTCCATACGGGACGGCACAGCTTTGACAGAGGTTTGATCGCTCATTTTTCGGCTCCTCTCAGGCGGGGATCAATCACCGCATAGGTCATGTCTACGATGGCATTCAGCACCACAAAGATCAGCGCGACGATACACAGGTATGCGGCCATAATCGGCACATCCACAAAGGTTACGGCCTGAATGAACAGCAACCCCATGCCCGGCCACTGAAAGACGGTTTCCGTAACCAGAGCGAAGGCGATCAGCCCGCCGATCTGCATGGCCGTCATGGTCACAACCGGCATCAGACAGTTGCGCAGCGCGTGGCGAAAGTGGATGGAACGCGCCGGAATACCCCGTGCCCGTGCGAATTTGATAAAGTCTGATCGCAGCACCTCCAGCATTTCGGCGCGCACCAGACGCATCACCAAAGTGATCTGGAACAACGACAGGGATAGTGCAGGTAAGACAATGGACATCCTCCCCGAGGAAGACAGCAGCCCAGTTGTCCACCAGCCGAGATCCACCGTGTCGCCACGCCCGAAGGCAGGGAACCAGCCGAGCCAGACGGAAAACACAAGGATCAAACCGATCCCGACAACGAAACTGGGTAAGGATATGCCTATAATAGACGTAAACTGCATGGTTTCGGCGTACCAGCTTTGCCGTTTGATGGCGGTAATTACCCCCATCGGCACACCGACAATCAGCGATATGAATGTCGCCACCAGCACCAGTTCAAAGGTTGCTGGAAAACGTTCGGCGATCATGTCCAGCACGTCACGCTGGTTGCGGAAGGAAATTCCGAAGTCTCCTGTCGCGGCGCGTCCGACGAAAGAGGTGAATTGCACAAGAAAGGGTTTGTCGAGCCCGAGCCGTTCGCGCAGATCGTCGCGTTGCTCTTGGGTGGCTTGCTCGTTCAGCATCTGATCCACAGGATCACCGACGAAGCGGAAGATTACAAAGGCCAGAAACGTCACGGAGAGCATGACAAAAACGGCATTGGCGAGGCGCTTTATGATGAAAGCCAGCATTGCAAGGGTCTCCGTTGCGAGAGAAAAAGAGGGGCGACGGCAGAACGACGCCGCCCCAGTCCGGGAGAATTACTTGGTTACATACCACATACGCGGCTTGTTATCCGGGAACTGCGGGAAATCGCTGAACGCGTTGGACACGGCCCATGCCATCGGCTGCTGGTGCAGCGGCATCATGATGACTTCGTCTTTGGCGATTTTAAGCGCGTCGGTTTCCATCTGCAAACGTGTGTCGCGATCCAGTTCCACAGCGGCGGATTGGGTCAGCTTGTCCAGTTCGGGATAGGACCAGTCGCCCCAGTTAAACACGCCGGAATTGCCGGTTTTGGAATGCAGCACCTGAACCAGAATGGAATAGGTGTCGAGCATTGGTAGAGTTGCCCAGCCGAGCGTGTAAACATCCGCCTTGCCGTTGGCGCGTTTGGGTGTTTGCTTGGCAGTTGGCCCGATGTCGAGTTTCGGGCTCAGGCCCACACGGGACCACATGGATGCGATCGCCTGACAGAACTGCTCTTCGTTGACATAGCTTTCATTGGTGCAAACGAAATCAAACTCGAAACCGTCCTCGTATCCGGCCTCGGCCAGCAGGGCCTTGGCTTTTTCGGGATCATATCCGGCTGGTGTGTCCAGTTCTTCGGAATGACCTGGAATGGATGGCGCAACCAGCAGGCCTGCATTGCGGGACTTTCCGCGCATCACTTTTTGCTGGATCAGATCCATATCAACGGCCAGCTGCATGGCCTGACGGACACGCAAATCATTCAGGGGGTTTTCACCACCGGCCACCAGTTCGTCGCGACGGTTGAATCCGAGCATCACAGTCCGCAGGTCGGTCCGTTCCAGCACTTTGAGATTGCTTGCCGCTTCAAGACGGGGAAGATCCTGCACGGGTGCAGAGTCTACGAAATCCACCTCGCCTGACAACAAGGCAGCAACGCGCGTAGCCGCAGAAGAAATCGGCTGGAATTCAATGCGTGTCAGGTTGTGCTGCGGCTCGTCCCACCAGCTTTCGTTTACATTCAGGATGGTTTGCGCTTCGGGCGTGCGAGATTCCAGAACGAAAGGTCCGGTGCCGTTGGTATTGAACGTTGCGTACCCCTCTATACCTGCGCTTACGTCTGTCGGCTTTTCGGCATTGTTGGCAACCAGCCAGCCCTTGTCGAAAATATGGATGTTGGTCAGATCGTTCAACAACAGCGGATAGGCACCGTTCAATTCGATATCGATAGTGTAGTCATCAACCACTGTCGCGCTTTTATAGGCAGGGAGGTTGCCCTTCAGCGGCGAGGTTTCGTCGGTCACACGGTGCAGGCTGGCCAGAACATCTTCGGCTGTGAAATCCGCACCATCATGGAACTTTACACCCTCACGCAGGGTAAAGCGCCATGTGGTCGGAGACACCACTTCCCAGCTTGTCGCCAGCGCCGGTTCGATCTGTAGATCACGGTTATAACGCACCAGCCCTTCGTAAATGTTGTTCAGGAAGTTGATCGTGTAGCTGTCACCATAGGAGTAGGGGTCGAGCGAGACGATATCGCGGGGCGCGCCCCAGCGAACTGTCTCTGCATAGCTGGTGGTTGCAAGAAGAACAGCGGCGAGACCCCCGAGGGTGACGCTCTGCAGTTTTCTGGAAAATTTCATTTTTTTCTTTCCCTGTTATTGCACACAAACCGAAATCGGATCGTATACATGGTTATCACAATAAAACCGCTTCCAAAATTATCAGCCCCTTATTCTTAGGGCTTTGAAACCATGAAATGGCCTTATGTCGAGCGACGTTAGTGTCAAAAAATCAATTTGGCTACAAAAAAATAAAATATTGTATTCAATCATTGTATCCAATAGTGTTGAGAGAATAGCTGACAATCTGCAGCACATATATGGTATAGGCTTCTTATGTATAAATCTTCGACACGCAGTTTTCCGGTCTATGATTCGCTTCGAAAGGCAATCATCGAACAGGCGCTGAAGCCCGGCGTGAAGCTTCCCGAGGATTCGATCGGGGAGACATTCAGCGTCAGCCGCACAACCGTGCGCAATGCTCTGGTGCGTCTGGATGCCGAAGGTCTTGTGGATCTCCAACCGAATCGGGGGGCTTCGGTTGCTGACCCGACAATCGAAGAGGCCCATGACATCTTCGAAATGCGCCAGTGTCTCGAACGGGAAGTTATGCAGCGGCTGTGCAAGATGGACTCCAAGCCCATCGTCAAGGCACTCAAGGCGCACCTGGCGGAAGAACAGAAATATCTCGATGTGGACACCACCCGCTCCATTCGGCTGGCGGGCGAATTCCATATTCTGCTGGCAGAACTGACAGGTTCGAAAATCCTCGCCAACTATGTCAACGAGATTGTGTCCCGGTGTTCCCTCGTACTGGCCCGTTTTGCACAGGCTCATTCAGCCCAATGCGGCCTGGAAGAACACACGGAAATTATTGCAGCTATTGAAGCAGGTGATGCGGATCGCGCAACCAGTCGAATGCACACCCATCTTCACGGTGTGCAGGACCGCGCGCTTCTCAATCCTGATGACGACGACAAAGACAACGTAAGCGATATCCTCGCCCGTTATGTCACGCACAACAGCTAATTCCCGCCAGTCCTCTTTTCACATCTTATCCAGGGAGAATTCCATGGAGTCCGTTTCCAACACTCAAGATAGTTTCGACTTTTCAAAGCTGTCCGCCCGCGACCGTTATAAACTTCTGATCGGCTCTGTCGTTCCACGTCCGATTGCCTGGGTGACGACAGTAGACGAACAGGGCCGTCCGAATGCTGCACCATTCAGCTTTTTCAACTGCCTGTCCTCGGACCCTGCGATTCTGGCCCTCGGGGTGGAAAACCACGAAGATCTGCGGTTCAAGGATACCGGTCATAACATCCGTGTGACGGAAGAATTTACCGTCAACATCGTGGATTTTGCCAATCTGCATCCGATGAACACGACCGCTGTGAACTTCCCATCCGACGTAGATGAAATCACAGCTGCGGGGCTGACAATGATACCGGGCGAGTTCGTGAACTGCCCCCAAATCGCCGAAGCACCGATCCGGTTGGAATGCAAACGCCACGTAACCCTGAATATTGGCAAATCCCGCGAGATTGTGCTGGGTGAGGTTCTGGCCATGCATGCCCGCCCCGGTCTGGTGAATGATCGCTTCCATGTTGACGCGGCTGCACTGGATGCTTTGGGGCGCATGGGCGGGCATGGCTATTGCCGTAGCTTTGAAACCTTTGATCTGGCGACCCCGTCAGAAGCAGAGTGGCGTGCCAGCCAGCAACCTAAAGCGATGGCTTTGTAATGTCGCCGCACCTGCTGGTGGTGAACCCGAACAGCACCGCCGAGATGACAGACCGGATCGGCGCCGAGGCCAGACAGTACCTGCCTGCGGACATCGACATGAGCACGCGCACCAATCCCAGTGGCCCGCCTTCTATTCAGGGGGCCGCGGACGGAAAAGAAGCACTGCCCGGAACGCTGGAGATATTGCAGAAAACAGATTTCGATCTGGCCCTTATCGCCTGTTTTGACGATACCGGCCTGACCGAGACAGAAAAAAAGAACGTCTTCGGGATCGGCCAGGCCGCCATGCAAACCGCCCATGAACTGGGACAGCCCTACGCCGTGCTGACCACTTCGGAACTGTCGGTGCCGGTTCTTGAAGCCAACGCAAAATCCTACGGTTTGACGGATAGCCTGATCTGTGTCCGTGCCAGCACAATCGCGGTTCTTGATTTTGAACAACAACGGGACTCGGCCAACAAACGGCTGATCGCCGCTGCACGCAAGCTGATGGAAGACCACCCCGAACTGCGAACGATTGTCCTTGGCTGTGCCGGAATGGGCGGCTTGGCAGAGGAAATGGAGCAGCATCTGAACCTGCAGGTCATCGACCCGATTAAAGCCGCCGTAACCAAGGCTGTGAAGACCCTCACCGTCCCGGCCGTTTCCCTTCATTAAAGAGGGTCCGGGTATGCCGGACCCTTAATCGAAAATAATTTATAAATACTTCTTGACCCTCCAGTGACTGGAAGCCCCATATCAGGGGAAACAGACCTTAGAGGATCGGTCATGAACACTCAAAACGCTTATACTTTTGGCATCGACGGCATGTCTTGTGCGTCTTGCGTCGGACGGGTTGAAAAAGCCCTTAACGCCATTCCCGGCGTCACCCGTGCCGAGGTGAACCTCGCCGCAGAGACAGGTCGGGTCGAAACGGATCAGAATTTTGATCCTGCTGGAATTATCACCGCGCTGGAGGCAACCGGCTATCCGGCCCGCAAGACAACTTACAGACTTGCCATAGAAAACATGTCCTGCGCGTCCTGCGTTGGTCGGGTCGAAAAAGCCCTTCTTGCTGTGGAGGGTGTTGTTTCGGCTTCCGTCAATCTTGCTAGTGAACAGGCAACTGTGGAGGTGCTCGGCAGTGAAACAACCGCCGGTGAAGTTGCGCGGGCCGCATCTGCTGCGGGCTATCCCGCAACTGTTCTGGCAGACGACGGCGCGGATCGTCATACCGAGGATCGCAAGGCCGAAGAGAGCAGGCACCTGCGAAAGATGACGCTGATTGCTTCCATTCTCACGGCGCCGGTTTTCCTTATGGAAATGGGGGGCCACGCGATTCCTGCAATACATCACTGGATCATGGCGAACCTGGGTCAGACCACAAGCTGGAGCATCCAGTTTGCGCTGACCACGCTTGTTATGATCTGGCCGGGGCGGGTGTTTTACCTGAAAGGTTTTCCGGCTTTGTTTAAAGGCGCGCCGGATATGAACGCGCTGGTGGCTGTCGGCTCCGGTGCGGCTTGGGCGTTTTCAACTGTTGCGCTGTTTGCACCGGCCCTGCTGCCGGAAGGCACCCGCGTGGTATATTTCGAAGCTGCCGCAGTGATTGTCACGCTGATCCTGCTTGGCCGCAGTCTGGAAGCACGCGCGAAGGGGCGTACCGGCGAAGCGATCCGCAAGCTGATGACCCTTCAGGCGAAAACCGCCCGCGTTGAACGGAACGGAAGCTTTGTAGAACTGCCCGTGGAAGAGATCATCGCCGGTGATGTACTTCAGGTGCGCCCCGGCGAGAAAATACCCGTCGATGGTGTGGTCACGGAAGGCAATTCTTTTGTGGATGAAAGCATGATCACCGGCGAGCCTGTGCCGGTTGAAAAAACCGCAGATGCGAAGATTGTCGGAGGCACCGTAAACGGTACTGGTGCGCTGACCTTTAAGGCCACCCACGTGGGACGGGACACGATGCTGTCCCAGATCATTCGTATGGTCGAAGATGCACAGGGTGCAAAACTGCCAATTCAGGGTTTGGTAAACCGCATTACCCTGTGGTTCGTGCCCGCTGTTATGGGTGTGGCGGTGCTCGCCTTTATAAGCTGGCTTGTATTCGGGCCTACGCCGACACTTGGGTATGCGCTGGTGGCCGCTGTTGCAGTTCTGATTATCGCCTGCCCCTGCGCGATGGGTCTGGCAACGCCTACATCAATCATGGTGGGGACCGGACGCGCGGCAGAGCTTGGGGTGTTGTTCCGGCAGGGCGACGCCTTGCAAACCCTGCATGACGTGAAAACTGTCGCGCTCGACAAAACCGGCACCTTGACAGAAGGGCGCCCGGAACTGACGGATCTGATTGTATCGGACGGTTTTGTAAAAGCCGAGGTGCTGCAAAGCGTAGCAGCGCTTGAAGCCAGCTCCGAACACCCGATCGCGCAAGCCATTGTGCGCAAGGCACGGCTGGAAGCGTTGGAGCTACCGGAAGTGGCAGAGTTCCAGTCCATCACCGGTTACGGGATCAGTGGACAGGTAAACGGCAGAACCGTCCTTGTCGGGGCTGATCGCCTTATGACACGGGAGTCTGTGGCACTGGACAATGCCAAATCCACCGGCGATGCTTTGGGGCATGAGGGGAAGACCCCACTGTACGTTGCAATCGACGGGCAACTGGCTGCAGTAATTGCAGTCTCCGACCCGATCAAGCAAGGTACACCCGAGGCTATTGCAGCCCTCCATGAACTGGGCCTGAGCGTGGCGATGATCACCGGCGACAACCAGGGTACAGCCGATGCTATCGCACGGCGTCTGGGAATTGATACAGTCGTGGCCGAAGTGCTGCCTGATGGAAAAGTCACAGCAATTGAAAAACTGTCACAGAACGGGACGTCCGTTGCCTTTGTCGGAGACGGCATCAATGATGCCCCCGCGCTCGCCCGCGCTGATGTGGGAATCGCCATCGGGACCGGTACGGATGTCGCAATTGAAGCCGCGGATGTGGTCCTGATGTCCGGTGATCTGGCAGGTGTTGTTAATGCGATTAATGTAAGCCAGCGGACCATGACCAACATTCGCCAGAACCTGTTCTGGGCCTTCAGCTACAACGCACTGCTGATCCCGGTGGCGGCCGGCGTGTTCTATCCAATGTTCGGGTGGCTCCTGTCCCCTGCACTCGCCGCCGGCGCAATGGCTTTGTCGAGCGTTTTTGTTCTCTCGAACGCCCTGCGGCTGCGCTGGATTACTCCGGCGCTGGCTGAACACACCTCAACCGAAACCGGCAAGCAGGCTCTTGTGCCTGCCGCCGCGCAATAGGAGCCGAAGAATGAATATCGGAGATGTTGCCAAACAGGCTGGCCTGCCCGCCAAAACCATTCGCTATTACGAAGATATCGGGCTGGTCAAACCCCTCAGAGACACCAATGGATACCGCGCGTTCCGTCAGAGTGACGTGCACAAGCTGGTGTTTCTCGGACGCTCGCGGGCTTTGGGCTTTACGATTGAAGATTGCCGCGCGCTCCTTGCTCTCTGGGAAGATCAGGACAGGGCGAGTGCGGATGTGCGGGCAATCGCCAAAGACCATCTTGCGCAGATAGAGGCCAAGATCGCAGACCTTGAAGCCATGCGGAACACCCTGTCTGATCTGGTACGCGATTGTGCGGGGGATTCCCGCCCCGACTGTCCGATCCTGCAAAAGCTGGAGGACTTCCCTACCGGCTGATGGACACAAAATTTCAGAATCGTTGCTTTGGGCGCAAGAATATTCTAAACGACCGCAGCCAAAGCAACCATAGGACAGACATGAGCAAGTCAGCCCCGCAGAAAACTTTGACCGCAACCGATATTGCAGGCCGGAAGGGCAAGACCCCTCTGGTCTGTCTCACTGCCTACACTACTCCGGTTGCGCAACTGGCTGATGCCGAATGCGATCTGGTTCTTGTAGGGGACAGTGTAGGCATGGTGCTTCATGGATTGCCTTCTACCCTGTCAGTAACAATGGACATGATGATCCTGCACGGACAGGCTGTCGCGCGCGGCTTGAAGCGTGCTCTGATGGTCGTGGACATGCCTTTTGCCAGCTATGAGGAAAGCCCCGCACAAGCGCTGCGCAACGCTGCACGACTGATGGCGGAAACCGGCTGCGGCGCGGTGAAACTGGAAGGCGGGCAGCATATGGCCGAAACGATCCGCTTTCTGGTGGATCGCGGCATCCCGGTCATGGCCCATATCGGCCTGACACCCCAATCCGTCAACGCGCTTGGCGGTTATCGCGTGCAGGGTAAGGGTGCGGATGCAGAACGGATTTTACAGGACGCGAAAGCTGTTTCCGAAGCAGGTGCCTTTTCGGTGGTGCTGGAAAAAGTACCCGCCGCTCTGGCGGACCGGATCACTGCAGAAATCCCCATCCCAACGGTGGGCATCGGGGCTTCGGCGGGATGTGACGGGCAGATACTGGTGATTGATGACATGCTTGGCCTGTTCGACGCCTTCAAGCCCGCCTTCGTTAAACGCTACGCCCATCTGGCAAAAGATGCTGCCGGTGCGATCAGCGCCTATGCAGAAGAAGTCCGAACCCGCGCATTCCCCGCGCCCGAGCATGTATTTACCGACACCACCGCAGGAAAAGACACCGAAGAATGAAGATTATCCGCACCAAAGCCGCGCTGCGCACGCTAACCGATGAATGGAGCCGCGCAGGGCAAACGATTGGCGTCGTTCCCACGATGGGCGCGCTCCACGCAGGGCATCTGTCCCTTGTGGGCGAAGCGAAAGCCAAGACCGACAGGGTGATTGTCACGCTTTTTGTTAATCCCCGCCAGTTCAACAACCCCGAAGATCTGGCGAATTATCCCCGCACCGAGGACAGCGATTCAGTCAAGCTCGCCCCGTTTGCAGTAGATGTGCTTTATGTGCCCGATCCGGACCAAATCTATCCGGACGGGTTTTCGACCAGTGTATCTGTGTCCGGCGTCAGCGAAGGCCTGTGCGGCGCGGCCCGTCCGGGACATTTTGACGGCGTCGCAACAGTCGTGTCAAAACTGCTGCTCCAAACTGCAGCGGACGAGGCATACTTCGGAGAGAAAGACTACCAACAGCTTCAGGTCGTTACACGACTTGCACAGGATCTTGACCTGAAAACCAGAATTACCGGCTGTCCAACAGTACGCGAACCGGATGGTCTGGCCATGTCATCGCGCAATCTGCGGCTCGGGGAGGAAGCCCGAAAAATTGCCCCTGTAGTGTATCACGTTCTGACCGACATCGCAGAAGGGCTGGCACGGGGTGCATCCCTCTCAGAGCTTCTGCCCGACGCGCGGCAGACACTGGACAAGGCAGGTTTTGGGACACTGGATTATCTGGAACTGCGCAGTGCGCAGGATTTGGAACCGATGGACTCTGCAGTTCGCCCCGCCCGTCTCTTTATTGCAGTCTGGCTCGACGGGGTCCGGTTGATCGACAACATCCCAATCCCTTCTGCCTGAATTACCAACCGGCGAAAGGCGCTACCTCGGCATCACTGACCAGACCCGCGCGGGCGTCCTTGACGGCTTGCAACAACAGGTCCGCCCCGTCTTTGGCCTGTTGTTCGGTCAAAGTCAGGGGCGGTGTCAGTTCCAGCACGTTCGATTGCATCCCGACGTAATAAAACACCGCGCCAAGCTGCCATGCGCGATAGACTGTCTTGCGGGCAAGATCCGCATCAGGGGCATTGGTGTTCGGGTTTACCAACTCCACCCCGATGGCCAGCCCGCGCCCGCGAATATCGCCCACTTCCGGCAGGGACTGTGCCCCTTTCCGGATCTGTTCCTGTAACAAATCACCAGTGGTTCGTGCGGCATCTGCCAAATGTTCGGCCCCAATGGTATCCAGAACGGCAAGCGCGGCAGCAGCGCAAACCGGATTGCCGTGCAGGGTCTGCATGGAAAAGGCTGTCGCGTGATCCATCACCCAAGCCGGACCGATCACCGCAGAAATGGGCAAGCCGCCACCCAGCCCCTTGCCAAGCACCAGTATGTCCGGCGTAAATCCTTCGTGCATGTAGCAATGCAGGGAACCGGTCCGCGCCAGCCCGACTTTGACCTCGTCGCAAACCGTTAGAATGCCGTATCGGGCGCAAAGCTGGGCCAGTCCGGCAAGAAATCCCGCCGGTGGTACGATCAACCCGCCATCCGCCTGTATCGGTTCCAGAAAGAAACCCGCGACTTCCTCTCCCGGACAGGTGGTGTCCAGCAAATGTTCGATGTGATCCAGCAATGCCTGCCCGCTGGCATCCCCGTCAAACGGACGGAAAGGATCGGGATAGGGCACCAGCGTCAACCCGCCGTCCTTGGCAACACCTTCCTGTGCGCTATGGCCCGACACCGCCATAGAGCCTTGCGTGCCGCCATGATAGGCTCCTGAAAACGCCATGATACGGGGCCGTTTAGTCACGACCGGCAAGACCCGCGCCACGGTTTCGTTGGCATCACTCCCCGAATGGCCAATCCAGACACGGCGCTCCGCCGCCCCCGGAGTCAGGCGCAGCAAGGTTTCGGCCAGTTCCACGGCAATCGCATTGGTACCCGACAGGATAGAGGCCCCCGCCTGCCCCGCCAGCGCGCCATCGACCGCTTGGCGCAAGGCCGGATGCCCGTGCCCGAGGCTCGCCGCACCCCAAGAGGCCGACAGGTCCAGCAGGCGACGGCCGTCTTCTTCAATCAGGTAACAGCCCTCGCCCCGCTCAACCGCCAGCGGAAAGAACCGCAGTTTCTGCAAGGCGGATAGCGCCGCTTCATCGCGGGAATAAAGCGGCGCGTTGGTCATGACTTTACCTGCGCCAGTTCGTCGATCAGCTCCTGCGTGGTCATCTGGCGGCAATAGCCTTTGATCGTGCGGATGGAATGATCGTGGCGTTCCTGTGAATAGGTCATACAGGCGTCCGTAACTTGGGTGACCAGATAACCCAGATCACAGGCATCACGGATCGCCCCTTCAACACATTGATCGGTAACGATGCCGCTGATCACCAGCTGCTTCACCCCGAGATTGCGCAGCACATAGTCAATATGGGTCGATACAAAAACGGAAGAAGAGGATTTCGGAAAGACGATTTCATCGTCACCGGGGGCGATTTCGTCGATCACCTTTCCGTCCCACGATCCTTTGGGAACGTTGAAACCTGTGATCTTGTAATCAAGGCTGCGGTCGCGCCCGTCTTTTGTCAGGCTTTCGATTGTAGTGTACAGCACCTCTCCCTTAGCTGCGCGAAACGCAGATTGCAGGCGCTGCATGTTGGGGATGACGCGGGTTTTCATCTGGTCAAAGAACCAGCCGTATTCCGCATCAAACTCCGCATCCGGCATGTCCTTGAACTCTCCGCCATCGCGACGGGCGGCAAAATTCTGCACGTCAATGAACAGCAGGGCGGATTGGTCCATCACCAGAGGGACTTCGCGGGTCAGTGTCATTTCAGGTCCTTTTCTACAAATACGCGGGTTGCCTGCTTCAGCCATTCCGCCCAGCGGGACTGGCCTTCGTCATCGGCAATCTGATCGTTACAGATTTCAATAAGACTGTGGGGCAGACCCTTGGCCTCTCCGTGGCGGGGCACAAACCAGTCGCTTTCATCGTCGATCTGGTAGGGCTCGTTCAGGCCGATACGCTCTGCAGGCACAAAAGCTTCGAATGCACGGGCCAGAGTACGGGATGTGGTTTGATCATGGCGAAACAGAAACCCGATGTCCCAGGGGCGGAACTGTCCGGCCATCGAACGCGTGAAACTGTGAACCGAAAGCACGCTTTTACAGGCAGGCTTTCCCAGATGTTCATCTACGACAGTCTGATAAGGCGTGAAAATCTCGTCTATGCGCTGCTGCCTTTGCGCCGCAGTCAGGTTCAGGTTTGCAGGCACTGTAACACCGTCACTGACCACAGGCATTGCGGTCTCGCTTTCGGGCGGGCGGTTGCAGTCAATCACCAGACGGCTGTAGCGTTGCAACACCAGCGTCGCGCCAAGTTGAACTGCAACCATACGCGCCACGGGCTCTGCGCCGATGTCCCATGCGATATGGGCGCGCAATTCCGCTGGCGTAAGTCCCATATCCCCGAGTTCTTCCGGCACCAACCGTCCGGCATGTTCGCACACCAGCACTACCGGATAGGTGCTGTCGGGGTTGATCACCTCGAAAGGGGCAGGGTCTTCCGGCCCAAGCAGCCGGTACTGCGATGTCGCGGCAAGACTCATCTTTATACTTTCTCCGCTTTCAGGGTCGCTGACGGGATCAACCCGTTCGGACGGAACAACAGGACAAGCACCACAATGCCAAGGCCGATAGGTTCACGGAATTCCTGCATTTCCGGGGGCAGGAAGGCCGAGAGGTAAATCTCTATGAAACCAAGCAGAAAACCACCGGCCACAGCGCCACGCAATGACCCGAGACCGCCGAGAATGGCCGCGATAAAGGCTTTCAGCACCGGCATGAACCCCATCAACGGATCGACCGAGGCCCGCTGACTGACCCAAAGCACCGCCGCCACACCGGCCAGCAGACCGGACAAGGCAAAGGCGCCTGCAATCACCGTATTGGCGCGGATACCCATCAGGCGCGCCACGGCAAAATCTTCGGCAGCAGCGCGCATGGCAATGCCGGTTTTCTGGTGTTTCATAAACCAGTCAAGAAACACCAGCATCACCACCGTCGCAATAATCGCAGCAAGTTTGTTCACCCCGATCACCATCCCCGCAATATGCACACTGTCCGACAACATCGCCGGTAACAAAACCGGCTGGGAGCGGGTGGAAATCAGGTTCTGGAACAGCACCTGCAAAATCATCGCCACGGCAAAACTGGTGACAAGCATGGTCGCCCCCGACCCGTTGCGCACAGGGCGAAAGGCGATCCGCTCCATCAGGACAGCCGCAATCACCGAGGCCATCAGCGCCAGAGGCACGGCCACCACAAACGAGACCCCTGCAATGCCGCAATACATCAACACATATCCCGCAATGGTCATCAGTTCGCCATGGGCAAAATTGATTAGCCCCATGATGGAAAACACCACCGCCAGCCCCAGTGCGAGCAGCGCATAAGTGCCCCCGAGCGCCAGCGCATTCACGGTTTGCTGTAGGAAAATATCCATAGGTCAGTTCGCTCCTAGATAGGCATCTTGCATGGTGCCGCTGGCTGTCAGTTCTGCGGGCTTGCCCTGCTCTACCACTGCACCGTTTACCAGCACGTAGGCGCGGTCCGCCACTTGCAGTGTCTTGGCCACATTCTGTTCCACGACCAGCAAGGTAACGCCCTGATCCCGCAATTTCAGGATCAAATCGAATATCTGGTCTACAATCAGCGGCGCCAGCCCAAGCGAGGGTTCGTCAAGCAACAGCACACGTGGGTTCGACATCAAAGCGCGACCGACGGCCAGCATCTGTTGCTGCCCCCCTGAAAGGGTGCCTGCGTATTGGTCTTTCCGTTCCAGCAGGATTGGAAACAGATCATAGACCCGTTTATATGCGGTCTCCAAAGCGGCTTTATCATTGAGGGCAAACGCGCCCATCCGCAGATTATCCGCCACGCTGAGGGTGCCAAAAACCCGCCGTCCTTCGGGCGACAGTGTCAGTCCGCTCGGGGCGAGCGTTTCAGGCGCTGCACCCGTAATATCCCGCCCCTCGAATTTCACCTGTCCGGAGGAGGTTGGAACAAGGCCGGTAATTGCATTCATGATAGAGGACTTACCGGCCCCGTTCGCACCCAGAAAGGCGACGATCTCGCCTTGCCGGATTTCAAAATTCACCCCGCGCACCGCTTTCACAGCGCCGTAGCTGACGTGAAGGTCGTGGGCAGAAAGAAGCGGTTGCATGGGGCGGCGTCCTTATTGCATGCGCGGCGCTGGGATCAGCGCTGCATCGGGGCTGGGGGAGCCAAGGAATTCACGGCCCGCATCCTTCACGCGGATCAGGGACACCTGACGCACGGGCATACCATCCGTGCCCTTATAAGTAATCGCGCTGGTTGCACCCTGAACATTTTCCAGATTTGCAATCGCATCGCGCAGCGCTTTCGGATCGGTCGATCCGTCTGCTGCAAGAACTGCAGCCTCGATCACTTTGATCAGGTCATAGCCCACCGCGTTGAACACAGTTTCGGAATCTTTGCCGGTGGTTTCCTTGTACTTCGCATTGAATGCCTCCAGCGGAGAGCCTTCTTCGGCATAACCGGCTGTTGTAAAGACTACGCCTTCGCCAGCTTCGCCAAGCGAGAATGTTGTCGGGCTGTCAATTCCGTCAGAGCCGATCATCTGGCTGGTCACACCAGCAGAGCGCAGGGCTTTCAGCATGGACGGGAAATCAGGTTCGTAGGATGAGGTCATGATGACATCAGGCTGTTCCGGCAGCGCGGCAATCCGTGTGGCGATGGCCGAGAAATCCTGCTGGCCGATGGAATGGGTGTCCTGCCCCAGCACGGTGCCGCCCATCTTTTCAAACACTTCCGCAAAATAAAGCGGCATGGTGGTGTACTGGCTGTCAGGCGAATAGATGATGTAGGCGGTGTCGTGCCCCTGCTCTTGCGCCCAAGCCGCAGAAACCGTTGCCTGTACGTTATCACCGGGGAAGTTGGCGAACATATAATCGCCACCGATCATCGGCAATGTCGGAGAAGAGGCACAGGTCGAAATCGCAGGAATTTCTGCCGAGGACACAATCCCGATTGCGGCGAGTGACGGATCAGCGTCACAAGGCAGGATCAAGGCCGACACGCCAGTGTCCACCAGTTCCTGCACCGCGATAGAGGTCTGTGCCGCATCGGAACGCACGTCCTTTTCGATCAGCTCGATCTTGGTGGTTCCGCCGATCCCGCCGGCTGCGTTGATTTCGTCGATGGCGATGTGGATGCCTTCCATTACCGGCGCATCATAGGGTGCAAGCCCGCCGGTTTGCGCCGTTGCAGCGCCAATGCGCAGGGTGTCGGCAAAGGAGGGCGCCGCGAGCAGTGCCCCTATAGCTGTGAGAGTAAGTAACTTTTTCATTGTCTTCTCCATGTTGGTGTGGGCGGGTCAGGAATGACCCAGATAGGCTTCTATAACGGCCGGATTTTTTCTTATGTCTTCAGGAACGCCCTGCGCGATCTCGGCGCCCTCGTTCAGTACGATGATCCTGTCGCAAAGCTGGTTGATCAGCTTTAGGTCATGATCGACGATCAGCACACCCAGCCCCAGTTCCCCTGTCAGCTTTTGCAATGTCGCCATCAGATCATCGGTTTCCTCGCGGTTCATACCTGCCGCCGGTTCATCCAGAAACAGAAGCGATGGTTCACAGGCCAGCGCGCGGGCGATCTCCACTCGGCGCTGGTCGCCGTACGACAGGGTGTTGGCGTCGCTGCCGGCAAACTGGCTGATCCCCATGGCCTGAATAGCTGTTTCGCAGCGCTCGGCCGCCCGTTCGCCCTTGTTGGTGGACAGCGCCGCAATCAGAACATTCTGATAGACAGTCAGCGTGTCGAACAAGCGGATGTTCTGGAAGGTACGGGCAATCCCGTGGTTCGCCACCTCATAGGGTTTCGCCTGCGTCAGATCCGTATCACCCCGTTGGACCGTGCCTTCGCTCGGGGCGAGTACTCCGGAAAGCATATTCAACAGGGTCGTCTTGCCCGAACCGTTCGGACCGATCAGCCCGAGGATCTCTCCGCTGTTGACTGTGATGGACACATCCCTGACCGCGACAAGACCACCAAAACGCATGGTCAGATTCTGCCCTTTCAACGGGGTCGGATCGACAGGTTTCACTTCCCCGACAGTCACTGTTTGCGCCGGATCAACGCGGTGTCCGGGGAAGAGTCGTTCTTCCAGTTCTTTCAGTCCGGCCAGCCCGTCGGGTTTGCGGAACATGGCAAAGAGAATGATCAGGCCGATGCCTATTTGCGTGGTGCCAAAGACGGCGGGCATTTCCAGTCCGGCCAGATCGAACCCGCCTTCAAAGCGGCGCAGGATCTCTGTCACCAAGGTGATGGTAACAGCCCCTGTGATGGCGCCGGTCACTGTGGACATACCGCCCACGATCAGCATCGCCAGCAAAAGAAACGTATCGGCGAAATAGAATTTTTTCGGGCTGAAAGCGCCGAGGAAATGGGCGATCAGTGCACCGGACAAGGCCATAATCGCCGCGCTCAGCACCCATGCGATCAGCCGTTCCCTACGGATGTTCACGCCGACCGCTCCGGCAGCAATCGCGTTTTCGCGCCCCGCCCGCAACCGCAGCCCCGAAACGGAATCGCGGTAGAGCCTTGCGGCGATCAGTGCCAGAATACAAAAAACCGCCGCCGCCCAAAGGGTCGTCTCTCGCGGGACACCGAAGAAGGATTGCGAACCGCGGGTTACATCGCGCCAGCCGATGATGACACCATGGGTAATGATCAGCAGGCCAAGCGTCGCAATCGTCGCTGCTGATCCTTCCAACCGGTTGAGCGCCAGCCCCACAATCAAAGCCAGCACAGAGGTCACAACCACCGCGATCAGGATCGCACTGAAAAATCCGGTCTCAGCCCCTGCCAGCCAGTCCGGCAGCTTGGGGAGAGTGGCCATTTTCATCTGCGCTGGCAGGGTCAACAGCCCCGAAACATAAGCGCCGATGCCCATGAACGACAGATGCCCGAAGCTCAGGATTCCGCTGTTGCCCGAATATACTCCCATTCCGACCACTGCGATCAACGATATGAAAAACACTGTCAAAATGCGTTCACTCGCAGGGCCAAGCGCCGTTGCCACAAGGGTGGCAGCAAGGGCCAGCACGACAATGCCGGAGAGGGATGCAAGAAGATGTCTGGCAGGTGAAGTGGTCATCAGAAGTCCTGTTTCTTGTAAGGACAGCATTGACAGAAAACTTTCACAGTCAAGATTTTTGTTCCGTTTGACACAAAACTTTTAGTTTGCTTTATTGTCCGGGACGCCACAGGCTCTGCCGGTAGCGTTGTTAAAAAGGACACCGTCATGGATGTAAAAAGCCGCATAGAAGATATGTCTGCGGAACTGACCGCGACCGAAAGGCGGCTGAGCGCAAGCCTGCTGGTGGACTATCCTTTTGCGGGGCTACAGCCGATTCAGGAACTGGCGCAAAAGACGCAAACCTCGTCCCCGTCGATTTCCCGTTTTGTGTCCAAATTGGGTTTTTCGGGCTATCAGGAATTCCAGCGCCAGTTGATAAGCGAACTGAAAGATGGCCAGCGGTCCCCTGTTGATCTGCAAAAGACCAGCGTGCCGGTGGAAGGGGCTTATCTGACGGGCTTTATGGAACGGGCGCAACGGATCGTTGATGAAACGGCGCAGGCGGTGACGGATGCCCAGTTTGAACGGGTCTGCACCCTGCTGAGCGATCCAAAACGCAGCGTCTATGTGATCGGCGGAAGGATGAGCGACACTCTCGCGTCCTATCTTTCCCGTCACCTGCGCCAAATCAGGGGCAAAGTGTTTCACCTGCCCCCCGATCCCGAAGTTTGGCCGGAATACCTGTTGCGGATGCGCCCGCGCGATATTCTTTTGGTGGCGGATTTCCGGCGCTACCAGAAAAGCCTGACGCCGCTGGCTGCCAATGCACAGCGCAACCGCAATGCCCAGATTATCCTGCTGACCGACAAATGGATGTCCCCTGTTGCAACCCATGCAACCGAGGTGCTGGCCGTTCCAATCGACAACGGCACGCTGTGGGATTGTTACACCGGCGCAATGGCGCTGCTGGAAGGGATTGTGACCCGCGTGGCGGAATCAAACTGGGACAAAACGAAAGACCGTATCGAGGCATGGGATGCCAACCGTATCGAATTTGGAGCGAATGATGAAAACAACTGAACCGCTGGTCTTTGCAGCCACATCGGATCTTGCCGGCATTACACGGGGCAAGGCCTTTCCCCTGTCAAAGCTGGACAGTCGGATGAAAAAGGGTGTGGGTTGGACCCCGACCAATGTGATGATCACCTGTTTCGAACATATCGCAGACGGTCCGTTCGGGGCACTTGGCGATCTGTTGCTGAAACCTGACGCTGATAGTTTGGTGGAACTGAACCTGGGCGAAAAAGCCCCTGTAGAACGCTTTGCCCTTGGCGACATTACCGACCTGAAAGGCGATCCCTGGGAATGTTGCACGCGGTCTATCCTGAAATCAGCCCTTGCACGGCTGGAGCAGGTTGGCGGTGTCGGACTGGTGGGCGCTTTTGAGCACGAATTCCAGTTTCGCGGTGAAGTCCCCGCCGGGCCGCAAGGATATACGCTGAACGGGTTCTCACAGCGTCGTGCCTTCGGGGAATCCCTGATGGAAGGTTTGGAACAGGGCGGTCTAGAGACCGATACGTTCATGAAAGAGTACGGCGAGAACCAGTATGAGGTCACAAACGGCCCCGCCAAAGGCGTGCGTGTCGCGGATGAGGCGGTTATCCTGCGGGAAATCACCCGTATGGCCGCCCGCTATCACGATGAAACCGTGACCTTCACCCCGATCCGCGACACCGCGGGCGTTGGCAACGGGGTTCACATTCACATGAGCTTTACCGACGCGAAAGGTGCACCGGCAACCTGGGATGCGGACGGGCCATTTGGAATGTCCAAAGTATCGGCCTCATTCGTGGCAGGGATCTTGAAATACCTCGACAGTATTATCGCGCTGACCGCCCCTTCCGCCGTATCCTACCTGCGACTGACCCCGCACCGCTGGAGCGCGGCTTTCAACAATCTGGGGTTCCGCGACCGTGAAGCCTCCGTCCGGATCTGCCCTGTCACATCGGATGATCCCGAAAAGATCGCCCGTCAGTACAACTTTGAATATCGCGCGGCAGATGCTGCGGCTTCGCCCCATCTGGCACTGGCTGCAATAATCCACGCAGGGTGTCAGGGGATCGAAGAAAACCTGCCAGCCCCTCCTGTGACACAGGAAGATCTGTCCGAACTGCCGCCCGAGGCACTGGCTGAACGGGGGTATGTCCGCCTGCCTCAAACTCTCGAAGAAGCGCTGGAGCGGTTTGAAACCAACGAAACCGTCTGTGGCTGGTTCCCTGAACGGTTTGCATCGGTCTATACCGCTCATAAACGGGGGGAGTTGAGCGTCGTTCAGGATATGGATGAAGCCCAACGCTGCGCAGCCTACGAGGCGGTTTACTAAACATCAGGGGGCCGCGATCCGGCCCCGCATTTTCCGCATCATGCGGTATTGCGCCCAAGCCCCAGAATCGTGCGGGCCTGTTGCCATGTGGCGACAGGACGTTCGTATTTTTCACAAAACTCTGCCGCACGGCGTACCAATGCAGCGTTGGACGGGGCAAGCGTGTCGCGGTCAAGACGCACGTTATCTTCCAGCCCTGTGCGGGCATGGCCACCGCTGGAAATCGACCACTCGTTTAACACGATCTGCTGCGCACCAATCCCTGCCGCACACCACGCCGCGCCATCACCAAACAGGCGCTTAACGGTTTTGATATAGAAATCGAAAACGTCACGATCCACCGGCATGGCATTTTTCACACCCATCACGAATTGGACATAAGGGGTATCCCTGATCTGGCCGTTCTTGTGCATCTCTGCCGCTTTCAGAATATGGCTAAGGTCAAAAGCTTCCACTTCAGGCTTCACGCCGTATTCCAGCATCTCGGACGCCAGCCAGTCCACCAGTTCCGGCGGATTTTCATAGACACGTGTCGGGAAATTGTTTGATCCGACGGAAAGCGATGCCATATCCGGCGCAAGCGAAAGCATACCGCCCCGCGTTTTGCCCGCCCCCGACCGGCCTCCGGTGGAAAACTGGATAATCATGCCGGGACAGTGTTTTTCCAACCCCTCTTTCAACCGCGCGAATTTCTCGGGATCGGCAGAGGGCGTCTCGTCGTCGTTGCGCACATGGGCGTGGCAGATGGTTGCCCCTGCTTCAAACGCTTCCTGCGTGGATTCCACCTGTTCGGCCACTGTTATCGGGACTGCCGGGTTGTTCGCCTTGGTCGGCAGGGAGCCGGTGATCGCGACGCAGATGATGCAGGGGTTTTCCATGATGCCTCTTAAATGTCGAAAAAGATGGTTTCTTTCGGTCCTTGAAGATGAATGTCAAAACGATAGCTGCCGTCGGCAGATTTTTCGGCCAGCAGCGTCGGGATGCGGTTCTGGTGCTCGATCCGCGTCAGGATCGGATCGGCGGCATTGGCGTCGGCTTCATCCGCAAAATAGATACGGGTGTGAAGACCGAGGTTTATGCCCCGCGCCACGATCCAAACGGTGATATGGGGCGCCTGCATGCGACCGTCGGGAAACGGCACAGCGCCGGGCTTTACGGTTTCAAAAGTGAACTCGCCCGTGTTCATATCACCGGGCGAGCGTCCCCATCCGGTGAAGTTCGGATCGGCCTGCCCGCGGGTTTCATTGGCAGAGGCGAACAGCCCCGCCGCATCCGGTTGCCAGATTTCGACCATCGCATCCCGCAGCGGTGTGCCGGTGCCGTCATAGACGACGCCTTTGATGGTGATCTCCTCTCCCTTCACAGGACCGGTTTTCATCGAAGTACCAAGATCACCCCCGTAAATTTCAATGCCGGTAAAATTCGGCGTACAACCGATGTGCACATAAGGGCCGGCGGTCTGGCTGGGGCTTTCTTTCAGGTAGTCGAGCCGTTGGGTCATGGTTACAGCCCCTCCTTGCGGTTCTCAAAATAGGTCTGCCGCCGTCCGCGCAGCACCATGTCAAACTTATAGGCGCGGCTGTCCATCGGCACGGTGCGGTTCATGTCCAGCAGCGCCGTCAGCGCATCCACCGCTTCCTGACTTTTCAGAACCCCGACAATCGGGCAGAGTTTGATATGCGGGTCGCCTTCAAAATACATCTGGGTGATCAGACGCTGGGCAAACCCGTGACCGAACACGGAAAAATGGATGTGGGCGGGGCGCCAGTCGTTCATACCGTTGGGCCAGGGATAAGGGCCGGGCTGGATTGTGCGAAACTCGTAAGAGCCGTCTTCTGCCGTGATCGTGCGCCCGCAGCCGCCAAAGTTCGGGTCAAGTGCGGCCTGATAGGCCTCTTTCTTGTGGCGATACCGACCGCCTGCATTGGCCTGCCAGAACTCCACCAGCGCATTTGGTACGCCGCGCCCGTTTTCATCGAGCACGCGACCGTGCACAATGATCCGCGGACCAATGGCAGATTCACCCGGTTTGGCGTAGTTCAGGATCAGATCGTTATCAAGCTCGCCCAGAATGTTATGCCCGAACACCGGAGAGGTTTCTTCGGACAGGGTTGTGGGAAAGGACAGCAACGCCGCCTGCGGACTGCGTTTGATGCTGGTTTTATAAGGGGGCGTCAGCGCATCGGGCTGCCAGTTCCGGTCCCGCGGGATAAAACCGCCAGTGGGTTTGATCGGGCTCATAGGTCTATCCCCAATTCCTTATAGGTCTCTTTAGCCAGCTTAATCGCATGGTTTGCTTTTGGCACCCCTGCATAAACCGCGACGTGCATGAAGGCCTGCATCACCTCTTCCGGTTTTGCGCCGGTGTTCTGGGTGGCACGGATGTGCATCGGGATTTCTTCGAAATTCCCCATCGCTGCCAGCAGCGAAAGCGTCAGCAGGGAACGATCCCGCCGCGAGATCGTCTCATCCGCCCAAAGCGTGCCCCAAGCCCCTTCAGTAATCAGGCTCTGGAACGGTTCGTCAAAAGCACTCTTACCCGCTTCGGCGCGATCCACATGAGCCGCACCCAAAACTTCACGGCGCACGGCCATACCTGTGTCAAAACGCGTGGTCATAAAAGTCTCCTTAATAGGGCAGGCCAACATAATTTTCGGCCATCGCTTGTTGCGCCGCGTTATTGGAGCGCAAGAACTCCAGATCGGCGATCTGCATCTTCAAATCGAAACCGGACTGGTCCGGATAGCGGTGCATCAGCGAAGAGAACCACCAAGAGAACCGTTCCGCCTTCCACACCCGTTTCAGGGCTTTTTCAGAGTAGGCGTCGATGCCTTCTTCCGAGCCGTTTTCGTAATAGTCCCGCAATCCGTTGAACAGATAGTTCACATCGGACGCTGCCGTATTCAGCCCCTTCGCCCCCGTAGGCGGCACGATATGGGCGGCATCGCCACACAGGAACAACCGCCCCCAGCGCATCGGTTCGGTCACGAAAGATCGTAGCGGCGCGATGGATTTTTCGATGGATGGCCCTGTCACCAACGCATCGGCGGTCTCTTTGGGAAGGCGGCGTTTGAGCTCCATCCAGAACGCCTCGTCCGTCCAGTCCTTTGGACTGTCGCTAAGTGAACACTGGATGTAATACCGGCTGAGGTTTTCATTGCGCATGGAACACAGCGCGAAACCCCGTTCGGAATTGGAATAGATCAGTTCATGGTTAACAGGGGGTGTCTCGCTCAGGATGCCGAGCCAGCCGAAAGGATAGACCTTTTCATATTCCCTGCGCACATCAAGCGGGATGGACTGGCGGCTGACACCGTGGAACCCGTCACAGCCTGCAACGAAATCGCAATCAATCCGGCGGCTCTCTCCCGCGACGGTGTAGGTGACATAAGGCGCATCGGAGTTGGCGTCGTTGATCACCACATCCTCTACCTCGAATTCAATCTTGCCACCGGCCTTTTCCCGCGCGGCGTAAAGATCGCGGGTCACTTCGGTCTGGCCATAGACCATAACGGGTTTTCCGGTCAGTTCGGCAAAATCGATGCGGAAAATCTCATCCCCGTAGGATACCAGCGTGCCGTCATGGGGATAGCCTTCGGCGTGCATCCGTTCGGCGCAACCGGCCTGTTCCATCAGCCCGACCAGCCCCTGTTCCAGAACACCGGCACGGATACGGCCCAGAACATAGTCTTTGGTTTTGCGCTCCAGCACGATGCTGTCGATGCCGTGTTTGTCCAGCAGTTGAGACAACAAAAGACCCGAAGGACCACCACCAATGATTGCAACTTGTGTCTTCACACCCGCCTCCCAGAAAATTCAATCCTTGTTACTACACTTTTCTAGCTATAAAAAATGATAAAACAGGTGATTTAGTTGCGATAATGGAAAGTAACCGTCTACGACAAATCAAGATGCGGCATCTCTCTGCCTTTGTAGAGACCGTGCGGCGGGGCAGTTTGAAGGCTGCTTCCGAACAGATCATGCTGACCCAACCGGCAATTTCCAAAACCCTGCGGGATCTTGAAGAGATACTGGGGGTGACGTTGCTGCATCGGGATCGCGGCGGCATCCGCCTGACCCGTGAGGGCGCGGTGTTCCGGCAGTTTGCGGAACAGGGGTTGGCTGCGCTAAACCACGGATTGGCAAGCCTTGATGCATTGTCCGCAGGACGCGCCACTCCGCTGCGGATAGGCACACTGCCCAGTGTCGCTGCAGATCTGCTGCCCGATGTGATCCTGCAATTTGGCGAACTGTCGCCCGCCACCCCTGTCACGGTTGAGGACGGCGGCATTCGCACCCTGCTGGAACGGTTGCGTTCCGGAGCGCTCGATCTTGTGCTGGGACGAATGGGGCAGCCCGAAACCATGACCGGGCTTTCCTTTACCCAATTATATGCAGAACAGGTGGTTTTTGCCGCTGCAGCCGGACATCCCCTTGCACAGGAAACGCGGCTGGAGGCTTTGAATGAATGTCTCATCCTTTATCCGCCAAATGACGCCGCAATCCGCCCGTTGGTAGACCGCTACCTGATTTCGCAGGGCATCACGGACTGGCCGAACCGGCTGGAAACCGTGTCGAGCTCTTTTGGCCGGTCCATGACGCTCGGCCCGGCGCAGGCCATCTGGATTATCAGTCAGGGCGTTGTGGCGAGGGACATTGCAGCAGGCCAAATGATCACGCTTCCACTTGATACGCAGGCTATGGCAGGACCAGTCGGGATCATGGCGCGCAGCGAAGAAGATCCAACCCCTGCGATACGACTGTTCCGACAGGCATTGGTTTCTGCGTTGCAGGACAGTTGAACCACGTGCTTCTCAGGTACTGCCAGTGCGATCGTGTTCATAGGTTTTTGTAGCCGCGAATTCTGGCAGCCAGTTTTCCCGCCGCACGCACCATAGCTCGTAGGTGGGTTTAAACCGGTTCGGGGCGTCAAGTGCGCCAAGATGCACTTCGATTTCATTGGCGCTTCGCGAAAATACAGAGGATCCACAAGTCGGACAGAAAGCCCGACCCTCGAACGCTTTATAGTCGCCCTGCACTTCTATTGCGGTATCCGCAAAAATTGCGGATGCGTGAAAAACTGCCCCGTGGTGTTTGCGGCAGGATAGACAATGGCATACCCCCACGCGCAGCGGTGCACCTTTAGCGATGAACCGGATTTCGCCGCAAAGGCATCCACCTTCGGCTTGGTCTGATAGCATATCGCGTCCTTTCCGGTTTAGCTGTAGATCTGCGGCAGCAGCATCCACAACCCCATGCCAACCATTATCAAGTTTTCTGAAAGCGAAATCAGCCCGAGCGGCACATTGGAGCCGCCCCCAACGCAGGCACAGGTCAATTCACGCCGGTCGATGTACACTGCTTTAATGACACTCACCGCGCCAATAAAACCGATAAACAGCGCCACAGGTGCCACAAGCCAGATCAGAAAGCTGTCCCGTCCGATGAGGGCCATCATCCCGATCCCTGCATAAAGTTCCAGAAACGGATAGGCATACCCGTAGGGCACGTAGCGGCGGGCGAGCAGGTCGTAACCGAGGAAGCCGTTAACAAATCCCTCAATATCCTGAAGCTTCTGGATCGCCAGCGCCACCATTGAAGTGGCGAAAAACCACTTAAACAGGGTAAGGACCGGAAAGCCTTCGTAGAGGTTTAGCACAATTGCAAGAGCCATCAGTGCGGTAGAGGCAAAAATCGCGATAACCGGCTGATAGGTCGTGTCATCTTCGCCCAGAACCTTGTAGCCGAAAAACTCCTTCAAATCAGAGTACCCGCCCACCTGCTCTCCGTCGATGTAAGTGATCGGCGTTGTCTCGACCCCGTGGGCCTCTTTAAATGCGTCTACCTCTTCTCGCGTGGTCAGCTTCGTATCCTCAACCTTATACCCTTTGCGCTTCAGCAGCGACTTGGACTTCAGTCCGAACGGACACAAATGCCCCGGCATTGCCATACGATAGAGCGCGGCGGTCTTAGCCTCGCCTGTTGATTTGCTCGCGGCAGTTTGCGGTGTGTCGATTGCTTTGGCCTGTGTCATCAATGCCTCCGGAACATACGGAGCCGCGCAAAGATCTGCGTCGGTCCCACGGGTTTTTACTGTCCCGATAACGGTAGATCGCGGTTAGGTCTTTTCAATAGCGGGCCGGTTGTCCCTGACACCTCGGCGCTGCTTGACTTGTGCCGCCAACCTCCCTAGACCCCCGCTTCCGTCTCAAAACAGGAGCCTTCGCAATGGTCCAGAACAGCCACACACTCGGGATAGATTTCGGTACTTCGAACTCTGCCGCAGGGTATTTTCGCGATGGCAAACCCCAGTTGATTACGATGGACGGTGGTGAAACCACATTGCCGACCACCTTTTTCTTTGACTTTGAAAACCGTGAAACCCTGATTGGGGAGCCTGCCAATCAGGCGCTTCTGGCGGGGGCAGAAGGACGCTTCATGCGTGCTCTCAAGCGGGTGCTTGGCACCAGTCTGATGCACGAAAAACGCCAATTGTTCAACGAGCGTATCAGCTTCGTCGACATCATCGGGCGGTTTCTGGCAGAGATCAAAGCCCGCGCCGAAGCTGAATCCGGCCTGCATTTTGACAAGGCCCTGTCGGGGCGGCCCGTGGTGTTTCACGGCAGCGACGATCCCCGCGAGGATCAGGCCGAAGCAGACTTGCGTGCCTGTTATCTCGCCGCCGGTTTTACAGAGGTCAGCTTTATGGCCGAACCGGAAGCCGCCGCTATAGCTAGCGGTGCGCTGGATCAGTCGCGCGAGATCGGATTGATTGTGGACATCGGCGGCGGTACTTCGGATTTCTCGGTATTTCGCGCGCGGGACGGCGAGGTTGAAATCCTTGCCAATCATGGAATACGGATCGGGGGCACCGATTTTGACCATGACATCAGCTTTGCACAAGTGATGCCTTTGCTTGGCAGGGGCAGCCTGCTGCGCGACGTGATGGGATCAGGCACAAAGCCGGCGCCCAATGCGATCTACAACGATCTGGCTACATGGGAGAAAATCCCATTTCTTTACACCGCGCAGAACCGCAAAATGGTTGCTGATATGGTGCGGCAGGCGGAAGAGGCGGAAAAACTGGAACGCCTTGCAGAGGTACTGGAAGACGAACTTGGCCACGAGATCGCCTTCGGGGTAGAACAGGGCAAAATCCGCGCGAACAAAGGGCTGGTTGATGCGGCGATCCCGCTGGACGGGATTTCACACGGGCTGAAGGCGCCATTGTCGGGAATCGCCCTGTCAGAGCTACTCTCTCCCTATGACACTGCATTGCGGGTCGCGGCGCAGGACACGGTGAAACGGGCGGGACTGAGATATGCGCAGGTTGACAAGGTGATTTATGTCGGCGGGTCGAGCCTGATGTCTGTGGTCGCCCGCGCCATGAAGGCCGAGTTTCCGGAAGCGACACACAGCTTTTCCGAAGTCTTCACAGCGGTAACAGACGGGCTGGCGCTGGCGGCAGGCAGGGCTTAACCTGCCTGCGCATCCAACCTAGTAGAACCAGCGCACCAGAACCATTGTGATCGAGGGGAAGGCCACCAGAATGGCAATCCGGACAATATCGGACGCCACGAAAGGAAGTGAGCCGCGATAGGTTTCCCGAATGCTGATGTTTTTCGCCATCGCATTGATCACAAACAGATTCATACCCACCGGCGGGGTGATCAGGCCGATTTCGGCAGACATCAGCACCAGAATACCAAACCAGATACCGACTTCGGCGGGCGGAATGCCAAAATCCAGTTGCGTAATGATTGGTACGAAAATTGGCACCGTCAAAAAGATCATCGCCAGAGAATCCATCACCGTTCCCAGAACCACGTAGAGCACGAGCATCCCGATCAGAATAAGCCATGGACTGAGGCTCGCCTCAAGAAAGACCGCCGCAAGAGTTTGGGGCACTTGTGCGGATGACAGGAAGGAATTGAAAACCCCTGCGGCAAGAATAATGAAAAAGATCATACCGGAAGTTTTTGCCGTGGATAAAAGGGCGTCTTTCACAGCAGCCCAGTTCAGCGCCCGTTTCGACATGGCAACGATCGCAGTGCCTGCAACGCCGACCGCAGCCGCCGCAGTCGGAGAGAAAGCGCCTGTGTAAATACCGCCGATCACCAGTGTGAAGATCACCACCACTGGCCAAACCGCGACAAGTGCGCGGAACCGGTCTCCATAGGGCATCCGTGGCAGGCTGTTGCCACTGCCCGGCACCATGCGGGTATAAATTGCTACCGTCAGCATATAGCCAAGCATGGCAAGAATGCCCGGGATCAGTGCGGCGGTGAACAGTTTCTCGATGTTTTCTTCTGCCAGAATGGCATAGACCACCAGAACCACAGAGGGCGGGATCAGAATGCCCAATGTGCCACCCGCGGCCAGTGCACCCGTGGACAGGGCACCGCTATAACCAGCACGATCTAGTTCCGGCAGGGCAACGCGCCCCATGCTGGACGCGGTGGCAAGAGATGATCCGCAGACCGCGCCGAAACCGGCAGATGCCCCGATCGCAGCCATGGCCAAGCCGCCGCGACGATGGCCAAGCCATGCTTCGGCCGCTTTGAACAGCGATGAAGACATGCCGCCCCGCGTCGCGAATTCGCTCATCAGCAGGAACAGCGGGATGATTGACAGCGAATAATTCGTCAGCGTGCCGTAGGCAAACGTCTTGAGCTGGCTATCCATCATCCGCATGTTACCCGCCACCAGATAGGTGCCGACAAGCCCGACTATAAACATGGCCGCAGCCAGCGGAATGCGAAATCCGATCAGTACAAGAAGCACCGGAAAACTGAACATGCCGATCTGGAACGGCGTCAGGGAATTTGAAATCAGGTCCAGCATAAATCAGACTTCCGTAGTATGGGGAGAGAGCAGCGCACGCACGCGCCGCCAGACACAAAACAGCGCAACCACAAAGAAAACGGCAACGCAGATTTCGGCCACGATATAGGTAGGCCAGAGCGGCAGGCCGAGGATTTGGGATTCCTGACTGGTGCGCATCCGGTCTGCCGCCGCTGCGAAATCGCCCTGCAACAGAAGATTACCGAGCGGTTCCTTGGAACCCCGCGCTTTGGAAAACAGCATATACCACTGGCGGGTCAGGATCAGATAGGCCAGTGCTGCAAGGATTACATCGCCGATCAGATCCAGCACACGGTTGAACCGTTCACCGAAAACCGGCTCGAACAGATCAATCTTGATATGACCCCGCTGGATCATCACCCAAGGCAGAGCAGCGAAAAGGGCAAATCCTACGCCGTATGTCACCAGCTCCTCTTCCCCGAGAATGGGCCGCAACCATGAGAGAGACTCTGTCGTGTTGCCAAAAACCCGCCCTCCGAGTTTGAGCAGGATACTTGTGCAGGTCACAAGCGTCGCAAAAATCAGGCCCAAGCCGCCAAGCAGCGCCAGTCCAGCCGCAAGCCGTGTCATGCCGCGTTCGGTACGTTCATAAAATGTCATGGGGATATCCGCTCGGGAATGTCCGGCCCCCCGCTTCGGGGACCGGACTGGTTTGGGGTAAAGTCGGGTTACTGGTTTTCAGCAATCAGGCTTTTGGCCTGTTCGATAGCGGCCGCGCCGTCAAAGCCTTCTTCTTTCGCCCGTGCGATCCAGCGGTCGTAGACAGGTTGTGCTGCTTCAATCCAGCGGGCAACTTCGGCTTCGTCCAGTTTAATGATGTTGTTGCCTTCAGCTTTGGAGCGACCGAACGCATCAGCATCCAGCATGGCTTGCGCTGCTTTCGCACCCAGAGCCTTGCCGGTTTCAGCATCCAAAATGGAGCGCAGGTCATCGGGCATGCTTTCGTAAACATCCCAGTTCATCGCCAGAACGAAAACAGCCGTGTAAAGCGCACGGTCCCCGCCCAGTTCGGTGTGATTGCTCACCAGCTCGGCCAGTTTGATCGAAGGGGTTACTTCCCAAGGAACAACCGCACCGCTGATCACACCTTTGGACAGGTTTTCAGGAATCTTCGGCAAAGGCATCCCGACAGGTGTCGCACCCAGTTCGCCCAGCAGGTCTGTCACAAGACGGGTCGGACCACGCATTTCCTTGCCGGCAAGGTCTTCCAGTTTGGCGATAGGCTCTTCGGAGTGGATCACACCCGGACCGTGTACCCAACCTGTCAGGACTTTAACGTCTGCCAGCTCACCATCCTGCAATTCGCTTTCAACCATATCGTAATAGGCTTTGGAGGTTGCAACTGCGTTCTGCATGATAAAGGGCAGTTCGAAAACCTCGGTGCGGTTGAACCGGCCCGAAGTATAACCCGGCAAGGTCAGAACAGCCTCTACCGCGCCATCAGCGGCCTGATCGAACAGATCGCCCGGACGTCCGCCAAGGGACATGCTGTCATAGGGTTCGAGTTTGATGCGCCCGTCGCTGGCCTCGGCCAGACGCTCTGCCAGTGGCACAAGGAAATTGGCATGCAGCGGGGCTTTGGCGGACATGAAGTGGTGCACACGAATGGTGACCTCTTGAGCTTGCGCAAATGTTGTTGCGCTGGCGAGTGCCAAAGCTGTGATAGATGTTTTAATGAACCGGTTCATCGGATCCTCCCAGAGTTTAACTTGATTGCAGATCCACTTGCGCCTTGGTTAATGCAGGGTCCGTTTGGATCGCTATCCTTTAGTCATAGAGCAAAATTGCCTTGCAATCGCAATAACCGTTTCGAGGAAGCTGATCAAGACTCGTTCTAAATGCAACGATTTTAAGGCCCGCCCGCATTAACGGGTCGGGACCCTGTTTTCAAACTTGCGGAACAGCAGAGTGATGACACCGGCAATGATCAAATAGAACAAAGCCAGTAGCAGCAAGGGTTCGTAAACAATCAGCATATCAGAGCGCACCCGCGACGAAACAGCGTAAATTTCCACCACTGTAATTGTCGCCACAAGCGGTGTCGCTTTCAGCTGGAGAATGGTTTCACCGCCAAGCGTAGGCAGCACATTTCGGATCGCTTGAGGCAGCCAGATGCGACGGAACATCGTGAATCGCGGCATCCCAAAAGAATTGGCCGCTTCCAGTTGCCCTTTGTTCACACTTGAAAAAGCCCCGCGCATGACTTCGCCTTCATAGCCTGCATAAGACAGAGTCAGGGCCAGCACCGCATAGGGCCACGCCTGACGCAGATAAGGCCATAAATCGCTGCCACGAATCCAGGGGATTTGTGGAAACAGCGAACCAAGCCCGTAGTACAGCAGCCAGATTTGCAACAAAAGCGGCGTGCCGCGAATGACGGTGCAAAACACCCGCGCCGGTGCCGCAAGATACCAGGGCCCGATTGCCTGTGCCAGCCCGAGCGGGATCGCCAGCAGAAACCCGAGAATACAGGTGACGATCAAAATCCAGATCGTGCGCCACAAGCCCTCCAGCGCAAGGGGAGCATATTGTGGAATCCAGTCCCAACGCAGGGACATGGCGCACCAGATCACGAAGATTGCAAACAGCACCATCATTACGATGCGGTGGGGTTGAAACAAGGCACGCAGGGTCATCGGCTTTGCCCCGCCCGCAAGGAAGGCTGGCCCCGCCGCGCCCATTTTTCAATGCGCCCGAAAACCACGCCGGACAGAAGGGTTACGACAAGATAAAGAGCACCGGCCGCCAGAAAGAAGGTGAAATAGGCCCGCGTACTTGCCGCAGCCTGTTTGGTTTCAAGGGTCAGTTCGCTAAAGCCGACGATCGCCAGCAGAGCAGTGTCTTTAGTTGCGATCAGCCAGAGGTTCGCCAACCCCGGCACGGCAAAAGACATCATCGCCGGAATGGTTACGCGGCGCATCACCAGAAAAGCGGGCATGCCGTAGGCGCGTGCGGCCTCTATCTGGCCCTTGGGCACAGCCTGAATCGCACCGCGCAAAACTTCGGTGGAATAGGCACCCTGCACAACCCCAAGCACCCAGATACCGGCCACGACGCCACTGATTTCAACCCTGCCATATCCCATCGCTTCGGAGGCCTGATTGATCAGATCGGTTCCCACATAATAAAGGATCAGGATCAGCACCAGCTCCGGCACCGCCCTGATGACAGTGGTATAAATGCCGAGGAGGTCACGAATGACCACCCCGCCATAAAGTTTACCATATGCTCCGAAAAGCCCGATCACCAACCCCAGACCGAAAGCGCCAAAGGCGATTTGCAGAGAGTTGACCAGCCCGCGCAGAAGGTTGCCGCCCCAGCCCGGGGGCGAAAGCGACAACAGTTCCATGCTCTGTGCAAGACCGAGCGTATCTAACAGAGTTTCCAAACCGGCGACTTACTTCTTGTAGATGCTGGTTTTGAAGTAGTTGGAAGTGATTTCAGCATGGGTACCGTCATCGAGGATTTTCTGGATACCCGCGTTCAGCTTTTCGCGCAGCGCATCGTCGCCCTTGCGCACACCGGCACCCACACCCAGACCAAGGATCGCCTTGTCATCCGGAACCGACCCTTTGATTTCGCAACATGCACCGCCCGGTGTGCTGACAAAATCGGCCAGCGCAATGCTGTCGGCCTGTGTCGCGTCAATCCGGCCAGCAACCAGATCCTGATTGGCTTCGTCCTGTGTCTGGTAGACGCGGATTTCACCGGCATCAGAGAAATGCGCGTTTACATAAGCCTGATGGACGGTCGAGGCCTGAACGCCAATGATCTTGCCCTTCAGGGATTCAGCCGTCGGCTCAATGTCAGAGTTTTTGTCCGCTGCAATCACGGTAGGCGTGTCGTAATACGGATCGCTGAAATCAATGGTCTTCTTGCGTTCATCCGTAATGGACATAGATGCCATGATCACGTCGATTGTGCCGCCGGTCAGCGAAGGAATGATACCGTCCCAGGCCACAGGTGTAATGACGCAGTCGAGTTCCGCAGCTTCGCACACAGCGTTGATGACATCCACTTCCCAGCCGTTCCAGTTGCCTGCGGAATCAACCGAAGCGAATGGGGGATAGGGTTCGGCGGCAATGCCGACTTTAACTTCTTCGGCAGAGGCAGCGCCTGCGCCCAGCACAGCTGCTGTTACAGTCGCCTTTACGATATTCTTGAGCTTCATGATTTAGTCTCCTTGTTGAATGGGCCGGTTTACCAGCCTACGGTTTTTAAGAATTGCTGTAGCCGGGGGGATTTCGGATTACCGAAAACCTCGTCGGGGGGGCCTTGTTCTTCGATCCGGCCCTCGTACAGATAGATAATATGGGTCGCCACTTCGCGCGCGAATTTCATTTCATGGGTGACAAGCAGCATGGTCCGCCCCTCAGCGGCCAGATCGCGGATCACGGTCAGAACCTCGCCCACCAGTTCCGGATCAAGGGCACTGGTCGGTTCGTCAAACAGCATTACGCTCGGATCAACGGCCAGCGCGCGCGCGATCGCGGCCCGTTGTTGCTGACCGCCAGACAGAAAAGACGGAAAAGTCTCGGCCTTATCGCCGAGCCCGACCCGATCCAGCAGAACCTTTGCCTTCTTGATTGCCTCAGCGCGAGGGGTCTTTAGAACATAGACCGGAACCTCGATCACGTTTTCCAGAAGGGTGCGGTGGGTCCAAAGATTGAACGCCTGAAACACCATTGCAAGCCGCGTGCGGATACGTTCGATCTGGCGCCGGTTGGCAGGGGAACCGTCGGCGCGCATCTCTACATCTTCTCCCCCGACGGTAATCGTGCCGGAAGAAGGTGTCTCAAGAAAATTGATACAACGCAGGAACGTCGACTTACCGGAGCCACTGCCACCGATAATCGCTACAACATCGCCTTTGCGGGCAGTCAGGGAAACCCCTTTCAGGACTTCCAGCGTTCCAAAGGATTTGTGCAGATCCGTGACCTTGATGGCTTCATCTGCTGTGTTCTGGCCGACCTCATTCATGAGGTTATCGTCCAAGCCCATTTGTATCCCCTTCAATTCCTGCCTTGTAGTAATGCAAGATTCGAGTAATTATGCAAGTGTATAATTACTGCAGGAAAGCCCCCGTGTCAGAGCCACGCCCGAAATTCAGGAGAGAATCCGCGACCCAGCGGAAAGAGGCGCTTATCCAAGCTGCGCTTGGCCTGATTGCAGAAAAAGGCATAGGCGGGGCCACAGTGCGCGCTATTGCCCAGAGGGCAGACGTCACGCAGGGGCTGATCCGGCACTATTTTTCCAGCAAGGAAGACCTGATCGCGGCGGCCTATGAATATCACATGGACCAGATGACAGAGCTGACAGCCACCCCCGTTGCGGCCCCCGAGGTAACGGCGCGCCAGCGGCTTTGCACGTTTGTCGCAGCAGGTCTGACGTCTCCGGTCATGGACACACGCTCGGTCACGCTTTGGGCCAGCTTCATCAGTTCGCTGCGTCACGACAACAACATGCGCGCCATGCACCAGCGGACCTATTACAACTTTCGCAACCGTTTGGAAGTTCTGATCGCAGAAGCACTGGCGGAGGCAGGCAAACCCGCACCGAAAAGCGAATTGCGCCGTATGGCCATCGCCGGGAACGCGGTGATTGACGGGTTGTGGATGGAAGGCGGTGCCTTACCCGCAGCTTTTGAAAATGGCGAACTTGCACAGATCGGCCTGCACTCGGTCGGCGCCATCGTTGGGCTCAAGCTGGACCAGAACGCGCCTGAACAAACTGACAAGAATTTACTTACAAAAGAGGAGGGGTGAGCCATGAAACTTGCTGCAATCACAAACCGGCTTGCAGGGCTCGGAGGGGCGAAATGGGAAATCCATGCGCTTGCACGCAAACTGTCGGCACAGGGGCAGAACATTATCGAACTAACCATCGGGGAACCGGATGTCGCTACGCCCGATGCTCTTGTTTCGGCTGCGGTGGATGCGCTTGGCCGGCACCGCACCGGATACTCCAGCGGCGAAGGCGAACCCGGCCTGCGGGCCGCGCTGGCAGAACGTTACAGCACACGCAACGGACGCGAAATCACCCCGAACCAGATCATGTGCTTTCCGGGCACACAGACCTCCCTTTACACGATCTTTACCGGTATCGTTGAAACAGGGGACGAAGTACTTGTCGGAGATCCGATGTACGCCACTTACGAAGGTGTTATCCGTGCAAGTGGCGCGACAATGGTACCCGTGCCGCTGCGCCCTGAAAACGGCTTCCGGATGCAGGCCGCCGACATTGAAAACCGGATCACGCCGAACACGCGCGCCATTTTCCTGAACACGCCGCACAACCCGACGGGTTCGATCCTGACGGCAGAGGATATTACAGCGATCGGCGCTTTAGCGAAGAAGCATGATCTCTGGATTGTCTCGGACGAAGTTTATGAAGACCTGATTTTTGACGGCAGCGCATTTACCTCGCCCCTGTCCTTTCCCGATCTGGCAGACCGCGTAATCGTCGCCTCTTCCATCTCTAAATCCCACGCCGCACCAGGGTTCCGCAGCGGCTGGCTTGTTGGGCCTGCCGACTTCACCGCAGCCCTGTTGCCACTGGCGGAAACCATGTTGTTTGGTAACCAGCCGTTCATCGCAGATATGACCGAAAAAGCCGTGCGGGACGGATCCACCGTGGCGACCGGCATGTGTGAACGCTTCGCCAAGCGGGCGGCACTTCTGGATCAGCGGCTTTCAGACGAAAGTGATCTGGTCGTTCACCGCCCGGATGCGGGTATGTTCGCGCTGATCAATGTGGCCTCCACGGGCATGAGCGGGCTCGACTATGCGAAACACCTGCTGGAACACGGCAATGTTGCAGTTATGCCCGGCAACTCGTTCGGGGACTCGCTGAAGGACTGGGTACGGGTTGCGCTAACAGTGGATGACGCCGCTTTCGACAGGGCCTGCGACCACATCATTAAACACGCACATTCTTTGCAAATGGAAACAGTATGACCGACCCGACCTTCGAATTTACCCGCGCCATCACCCGCAAACCTGCGGCTAGCATTATTGACGGACTGCGCGCCGAGGACATCGGAACGCCGGATCTTGACCGGATGCTGGCGGCCCACGCCCATTACGTCGAAACCTTGAAAAAGACCGGCGCGGAAGTGATCGAATTGCCCCCGTTGGAAGATTTTCCGGACGCGGTGTTTGTGGAAGACACTGCACTTTGCCTGCCGCAAGGCGCTGTCCTGATGCGCCCCGGTGCGCCAAGCCGTATGGGGGAAGTCGCCGAAATGAGCCCGACCCTGAACCGCGTCTACGATGATGTACGCCGGATCGAAGGACCGGGCCATATCGAGGGCGGCGATATTCTGGTCACAGGCCGCGAGGTTCTGGTGGGCCGTTCTGACCGCACGGATGCGGAAGGCGTAGAAGAACTGCGCAACATCATCAGCGAATGGGGCCATAGCTTGCGAGAGGTTTTCACGCCGGAAGGTGTTTTGCACTTCAAGACCGACTGTTCGCTGCTGGACGGAGAAACCATCCTGTCTACCAAACGGCTCGACGACTCCGGTTGCTTTAAAGGGTACCGCGTTCTTCACACCGCCGAAGGAGAGGAAGCGGCGGCCAACAGTATCCGGTTCAACCAGTTCGTTCTTTGCCCCGATGGTTTCCCGAAAACAGCAGAGATGCTCGACAAGGCCGGATATAACGTAGTGCAGATCGACAATACAGAATGCGCCAAACTCGATGGTGGCATGTCCTGCCTGTCCTTGCGCTTCTGAGTCGAAGCACACTCTGAAATTTAGAAAAGTAAGAGACCGCTCCACCTATCGGAGCGGTCTTTTTTTTCAACCACGCGAAAAAAGTTTTGCCGGTTTCGGCTTTGCGACATGCCTGCACCTGATCCTTGCGCCGCGGCATTCTCCGGCTGCCATGGCTAACCCCCTCAACCAGAACAGATTTTCTGAAGCGTAAACAACCTGCGGCGCTGCCGACAGCAGCCTTCCGGTGCTGATGTTGACAGAAATTCGATTCTGTCTCAATATATGATAACTTGTTTCGATAAGCGATACAACACTGGGAGGATTACAATGAAGCATTTTCTTATGACAGCGGCGCTGACCTGCGCCCTGCCCCTGTCCGCAATGGCGCAGGACGTTACGATCAAGATGGGCCATGCGGCCTCTTCCAAACATATTTTCCATGAAGGGCTTGAGATTTTTGCGCAAAAGGTAGCCGAGAAAACCAACGGCGCTGTCGCGGTGGAAGTTTATGGCGACCGCCAGCTTGGCGATGACAAACAACTGCTGGAAGGCCTGCAAATCGGCCTGATCCACGGCGCACTCGTGTCATCTGCGACGCTGCCTCTGGTGCTGGGCGCCGGTGGGTTTGATGCCTTGCAACTGCCATTTGTGGTATCCAGTTACGAACAGATGTCCGGCGTTCTGACGTCCGATCTCGGAGATGAACTTCTGGCCACTCTGGATGAAAAATCCATCAAAGGAGTTGGTTTTGTCGAGGCAGGCCAACGGCACTTTCTGGCAAAATCCAAAGTAGGATCAACCGCCGATTTTGCCGGATTGAAAACACGTATCGTGCCAATCCCGCTGCACAAAGCCACATGGGAAGGCATTGGTGTGAATCCGATCGGCATGGCCTACGGCGAGGTTTACTCTGCCCTTGAAACCGGAACGATTGACGCAGTGGAGATCAATCTGTCCTCTATCCAGTCCGAAAGCCTGTTTGAATCCGCCAAGGATGTGACCTTGACCGGCCACTACTTCTGGCCGGGTGTCATCATGCTGTCCGGCAAAACCTTCGACGGGCTGACCGCGGAACAACAAGAAGCCGTTACAGCCGCCGGTAAAGAAGCTACAGCCGAGGCCTATGCCCTTGCTGCCAGTCAGGAAGCGGACACAACAGCGTTTCTTGAAGAAAACGGTGTGACCATCACGCCACTTTCCGATCTGGATGCAATGAAGGCCAAGACGGAATCTGTGGTTGAGACATGGACCGCCAAAGATCCGATGGTGGCCAAAATCACCGAAGCCTTCCGCGCAGGTAACTGAAACATGGCTACCAATGTCTACCGCTGGACCGATTTGCCCCGCGAAGATGTCCGCCCCGGAGTATCGCGCACTGCCTTTCGGGGTGACGGAGCCATCATGGTGATGAACTGGCTTGAACCGGGAATGGAGAAAAAACCCCATTCCCACCCGTTCGAACAACTCGCCTATATTCTGTCGGGTCGTGTCCGGTTCGAAATCGGCGACGAAGTAATAGAAGTCGGTGCAGGCGAAGTTGTCCGCATTCCGCCTGATGTGGTCCATTGCGGAGAGGCTTTGGGCGATGAAACCGCCGTGAACCTTGATGTCTTTGCACCGGCCCGAAAGGATTATCTGCATCTGACGGAATATCAGGAAGCAGATTTCACCTGAACCATGGGCTGGTCTGTCCCGATCTGGCCAGCCCGACTACCCGCAAATTTACGTTTCCAACTGCCACCGCCTGATAGGGGATTAGGGGAATGACCTTTCTCATGCCTGCCCAAACTGCTTTGCGTTCAGCAATCCGCTGGCTTCTTGTCACATTGATCGCAGCACTGCTGGTGTTGATGACAACCCAGATAGTGATGCGCTACGGGTTCAACGCCTCGTTGTTGTGGGCGGAGGAAATCTGCCGCTACATGCTGATCTGGCTTTCGTTTCTTGGCATTGTACTGGCCTACGAAAGAGGAGAGGTCGCCGCCTTGGGCTTTCTGTCCTTGTCCCTGCCCCGCGTACCAGCCCTTTTACTTGGTTTGCTATGTACAGGGTTGTCCCTCCTGCTTTGTATATTGCTGGTCTGGTATGGTCTGAAATTTGCCGATCTGGCCGGAAGTTCGAAAATCCCTGCCTTGCGTTTCATTCTTGAAGACCTGTTTGGTGCCAATGCCCCCGAAGCAGCGACGATCTATTGGGTCTACCTCGCGCTGCCGGTCGGCATGGCCTTTGTCGGGCTGCGTCTGGTCGTTGATCTGGTGTTGTGCCTGCGGGCGATCGGCTCCGGTGAGACTTTGAAAGACGCACTTCAGCGGTTTGAGAGCGGGGTGGCCCAATGACCCTCTACTTGATCACATTTATCGTTTGCCTGATCCTCGGCGTGCCGGTTGCCTTTTCGCTGGGTCTGGCCTCGGTTGCCTATCTGCTGGTGAACGACCAGTGGCAGTTGATGATCGGTTTCCCCCAGAAGATGATTGCAGGGGTCGATAATTTTGTTCTGCTGACAATTCCTTTCTTTATCCTTGCAGGCAACCTGATGAATTCTGCCGATCTGACCCGTCAGATCGTGCGGTTTGCACAAATGCTGGTGGGCCGTGTCAAAGGCGGGCTGGCGATGGTTAATGTACTGGCCTCCATGATGTTTTCCGGTGTGTCCGGTGCGGCCACTGCGGAAGCCTCTGCAATCGGTTCCGTCATGATCCCGGCCATGCGCCGCGACGGATATCGCGCGGAATATGCCGCGGCGCTGACAGCCGCAGGTTCGATCCTTGGTCCGCTTGTACCGCCTTCGCTGGCGCTGATCCTTTACGGGGTTCTGACCAGCACGTCGATTTCGAGCCTGTTTCTGGCGGGGATCGTGCCAGCCTTCACGCTGTGCGGGCTGTTGATCCTGTACACCTTGTGGCGCGCCCGCGTGGAAGACCACCCCGTTCCGGCCCCTGTCGCCAAAGAAGAACGTTTCGGTCTGACCCTGCGGGCCCTGCCCGCGCTGATGCTGCCGGTGATCATTGTCGGTGGCATCCGCGCAGGGATCTTCACCCCGACAGAAGCCGCCGCAGTTGCCGCCGTTTACGCCTTGTTGATCGGCTTGTTCCTCTATCGCACGCTGTCCCCGTCAAAGATCGTCACCGCCTTTTACGACACAGCCACCATGACCGCGGGTGTGATGCTGATTGTGGCAGTCGCTTCTATGACATCGTTTATTTTGGGGATCGAAAACATCCCACGCGCCATTGCCGCACAAATGCGCGACATCAGCGAGCAGCCTTGGGTTCTGATCCTGCTTTTGAACATCGTTCTGCTGGTCTTGGGCCTGTTTCTGGAACCGCTCGCTGCCCTTGTGCTGGCGATGCCGATCCTGAACGAGGTCTTCCCGCTGCTGCAAATCGACCCTGTGCAATTCGGTGTCATGGTGGTTCTGAACCTGATGATCGGAATGATCACCCCGCCCGTCGGGCTCTGCCTGTTCATTGTCGCTGCCATCAGCCGCGAACCGCTGGAAAAAGTCGCATTGGCCATTCTGCCGATGATCGGACTTTGCCTGCTGGTTTTGATGCTCGTGGCCTTTGTCCCTGTCCTGTCCCTTGGCTTGCCAACCCTATTGGGAGGAAACTGATGCCACCCACCACCGATTCAAACCGCACGAACCAGTCCACTGTGGCCGCTTTCGCGGTGCTTGAGGAAATGGCCCAACACACCGAAGCGGCCCGCGTGACGGATATCGCCAATGCGCTCGGAATGCCGCGCGCGCGCACCCACCGCTATCTGCAAACGCTAGTGCAACTGGGCTATGTGCGGCAGGACGCAGCGACCGAACGCTATCGTCTGACACTGAAACTGTTCCATCTGGGGCAGGCCATTGCGGACGGCACCCAACTGACAGCCGTGGCGCGCCCTGTCATGGCTGCCTTGCGCGATAGTATTCAGCAGACCGTCACCCTGTCCATCCCCGAAGAAGCAGGCATGCGGGTGATTGACATTGTGCGGGTGGAAACCCCTGTGCAGATCATCACCCGACCGGGTGCGCTGTTGCCGCTGCACAGTTCCGCGCAGGGAAAGGTGGCGCTGGCCTGGGGAAACAAGTCCCTGCTGGATCGGTTCAACGCGCGGCTGGAAGCAGGCGATCCCGAACTGGCCGGACTGGACCGCGACACCCTGCAAAGCCAAATCGCAGAAGCGCGGTCCAAGGGTTGGGCAATGGCCCCGCAGGAAATCCTGCCCGGAGTGAACGCCATCTCGACACCTGTCTTTGACAGTGACGGGCAGTTCGTCGCCACGATCACTGTTGTCGGTTCTGTCCAGCAGATCACATCCGAACCCGACTCGTCCTACATCCGCGCCGCACTTGATGCAGCCCGCGAAATTTCGACCAATTTAGGCTATCTGGAGTACCCCGTATGACCCGACATTCCCTTGCAATCGACATTGGCGGCACGTTTACCGATGCTGTACTGTTGTCCTCGGACGGGCAAAGCTATGTGGATAAAACCCTTACAACCCACAATAACCTGCTCGAAGGGTTTTTCAGAGGTGTCGATCTGGTGCTGGGCCGTGCCGGCCTGACAGCAAAAGACGTGGATGATGTGGTTGTCCACGCCACCACCGTTGTGACCAACGCATTGATCGAACGCAAAGGCCCGCCCGTGGCGCTGATCCTGACGGAAGGCTTCCGCGATGTGCTCTATATCCGCGAGGAACACCGCTATGATATGTACGATCCGCAGATCGAATTTGCCGAACCGCTGATCCCCTCCGATCGCACCTTCACGCTAAAAGAACGCACCTTCGCAGATGGCTCCGTTGGCACCCCCGTTGACGCCGATGCCGTACGCGATGTGATCCTCCAGTGCCGCGAAAAAGGTATCGTTTCGGTGGCTGTGTGTTTCCTCAATTCCTACCGCAACGGCGCGAATGAAGATGACGTGCGCCGGATTTTTGCGCAAGAGGCGCCGGACATTTATGTATCTCTGTCCTCCGTCATCGCACCGCAAATGCGCGAATACCTGCGGGCCTCGACCGTGGCAATCAACGCCTATACCGTGCCTATTACGCGCCCCTATCTGACCGCATTGATCGAGGAACTGAAAACCCGCGGCTTTAACCAGCAACCCCTGATCATGCTATCGAACGGCGGCGTGATCGGCGCGGAACGGGCCAGCACCATGCCCGTGCGCATGATCGAAAGCGGCCCCGCAGCTGGCGCGTTGGTGGCCTGCTATTTCAGCCGCATCTTTGATATTCCCGATCTGATTTCCTTTGATATGGGCGGCACCACTGCCAAAGCCTGTCTGGTGCAAAACCACGAACCCCTTGTCACTGGCACATTCGAGGTGGACCGTCGCTACCGCTTCAAACCCGGATCGGGCATGCCGATCACCGTGCCATCCATCGACATGATCGAAATCGGCGCAGGCGGCGGGTCTATTGCATCTGTGGACGATCTTGGCCTGCTGAAAATCGGCCCTGAAAGTGCCGGATCCATGCCCGGACCTGTCAGCTACGGGCGGGGCGGAACCGATCCTTGTGTTACAGATGCTGATCTGGTGCTCGGCGTTCTGGATGCCGATAACTTCCTTGGCGGTGACATGGCGCTGGACCTAGCCGGAGCGCAAGCCGCCTATGATGCGCTTGGCGATGCGCTGTCCCTGCCCCGCCATCAAGCCGCTTGGGGCGTGTTCGAAGTGGTCTGCGAACAGATGGCCGCGGCCACCCGCACCCATGCGACCGAACGGGGCATTGATTATCGCGGCATGCCGCTTCTGGCTTTTGGCGGCGCGGGTCCGGTACACGCCTGTATGGTGGCCGAACTGACCTCCAGCACCAAGGTAATCTACCCCCCGCTGGCCTCTGTTTTGTCGGCTTTCGGCACGCTCGTCACACCGGCGCAAATTGATCTGGTGCGCAGCCATGTCAGCCCCCTTGAATCGCTCGATTGGGATGCTGTTGATACACTTCTGGATGCCATGACCGGCGAAGGTGCAGCAGCTTTGGCCGAGGCCGGCATCCGAGAAGAGGACTTCCACTTCGGCTTTGCCCTTGAAATGCGCTATCTCGGTCAGCAATCCGAAGTGCGTATCACGCTCGACCTTGATCCGCGCAAATCCCGTGATAGCGACGCAATCAAAGAGTTGTTTGAAGCGGAATATTTGCGCCAGTACGGGTTGAAACTGGACGGCATGAAGATCGAAACCGTCAACTGGCTCGTCACTGCTTCAGGCGTGCAGCCGGATCGCAACGCATCGAAATCCGCGGGCGCGGACACATCCGGCCCGAAAGGCACCCGCCCCGTTTACATCCGCGGAGAGGCCCAAGATGTGCCGGTCTGGTCGCGCGACGCAATTACCCCAAACGACAGCATAATTGGCCCGGTCATCATCGAGGAACGGGAAACAACCATCTTCGTTCTGGAAGGCTGGACAGTCACCTATCACGAGAGCGGAAGCCTCGTTGCAGAAAAATCGGGAGAGAAATGATGGACGGCGTAGAACTGCAAATCCTCTGGAGCAATATGATCGGCATCGTCAGCGAACAGGCCCGCGCCCTGCAACGCATCGCCTTCAGCCCTATCGTGCGCGAAGCGGGCGATCTGGCCAACGGGTTGTTTGACGAAAAAGCCCGCATGGTGGCACAGGCGGTCACAGGCACCCCCGGTCACATCAACTCTCTGGCGGCTGCCGCACGGAACCTGTTGAAGGACTATGACCCTGCCAGCCTGAAACCCGGCGATGTGCTGATCACCAATGATCCGTGGATGTCTGCGGGGCATTTCTTTGACATCACGGTCCTGTCGCCAATTTTCCGCAACGGGCGCATCATCGCCTATGCAGGATCGACCATCCACCATTCCGATATCGGCGGCTATGGTATCGGGTCAGGCGCGCGCGACATCCACGAAGAGGGCCTTTGGATTCCCACAATGAAGCTCTATGAAGAAGGCCGCCCGAACGAGACCCTGTTCCAGATCATCAAACGGAATGTGCGCACACCCGATGCGCTGATGGGTGATCTGGGGGCGCAAGTGTCTTCGGGCATGATCGCCTCTGAACGGCTGAACGCCCTGTGCGACCGCTACGGACTGGAGGATATCTCAGAACTTTCGGAAGCAATCATTACTAAATCGGAAACCGCCACTCGCGATGCAATCCGCAAACTGCCCGCTGGCACCTATCATGGATCGTCCAAATTCGATGTTCCGGGCGGCGAGGTGATCGAGTTGAAAACCGCAGTCACCATAGACGCGGAAAAAGGCGAAATCGAAATCGACTTTGAAGGCAGTTCCGGCCCGAGCGCGATGGGGATCAATGTTGTTCCGGCCTACACGCACGCCTATGCGACATTTGCGGTGCGCTCCACTCTCAACCCTGATCTCCCGAATAACGCGGGATCTTTGACGCCTATTAAACTGAAATTGCCTGAAGAATGCGTAGTGAACGCTAAGTATCCGTCGCCCGTAAACGCCCGCCACGTGGTCGGCATGTACGTGCCCTTCCCGATCCTCAAAGCGCTGGCACAAGTGGTGCCGGATGCAGTGGTTGCCGAAGGGTCCGGTGCAGTCTGGACCGTTCAAATTCAGGGGCGCGACGCAGACGGCAAACCCTTCACTTCTTCCATGTTCAACTATTCCGGCGGCATGGGCGCGCGCGCGACAAAACCGGGTATTTCCGCCGTCTGTTACCCCACAGGCGTGTCGGCGGTTCCGGTGGAAGTGCTCGAAGCCTCCTACCCGATCGCCTTTACCTGCAAGGAACTGGAACACGGAACCGGCGGTGCTGGCAAACAGCCCGGCGGCGATGGTCAGCGGATCGGCTATAAAATGCGCACCGATCGCCCGTGGCTGCTCAACACCATCCCGTCCCGCCTGACGTCCGGTCCGGAAGGTTTGCTTGGGGGCTCCGACGGAGCAGCAGGTAGCTTCAAGATCAACGGAAAATCTGTTAGCGACACTCGTAAGAAAGAGATGCAACCGGATGACGAGGTCATGATGGTCACGCCGGGTGGTGGCGGATACGGGGCGGCGTAATGTCTTACCGTGCCACCTTTGCAAAACGACTGCGGGCAAGAGACCGTTTGGTCGGCAGCTTCATAAAATCAAGTGATCCGGCGAATGTGGAAATACTGGGCCTTGCGGGGTTTGACTTTGCCATTCTGGACGCAGAGCACGCCGCCATTGATCGGACCACCATTGCCGCAATGGCAATGGCAGCGCGGGCAGCAAAGCTGCCATTGCTGGTGCGTATCCCTGAAACCGGACACCATTGGGTTGCGACGGCACTGGATGCGGGGGCTGCGGGAATTATGGCCCCACAAGTACGCGACGCAGAAATGGCGCGTGCCTTGGTGGCTGCGACCCGCTTTGGTGCGCAAGGGCGCGGCTTTTCCCCTTCTACTGCAGGGGCGGACTATGGCGCACGTGGTATCTCGGCCCATCTGAAACAGGTCGCACAGGAAACGGTCCTGATCTGCCAGATAGAGGATGAACCCTCCGTCGCACAGGCTGGCGACATTGCTGCCGTTAACGGTGTTGACGGGCTTCTGCTCGGGCCGGTTGATTTGACGGTTTCACTCGGCCTGACCGACCCGGCTGCCGCAGAAGTCGAAACACTCTGTCAGGACACCATCACCGCGGCCGAGGCGACGGGAACCGCCGCGGGGCTGTTTCTGGGGAATCCGGCAGACAGCGGAAAATGGCAGAAAGCTGGGGCAAACCTGTTTGTTATCGGCAGCGATCAGGCATTTCTGATGGGGGCGGCGAGGACTGCGTTGAAACAATTCGGACACAATTCGTAACCATGCGGCACAACGAAAAAAGCGCCTCTTTTGCCCGTGACAGGGCTGGGTCAACTTGCCATAGTTCCGCCAAATGAGGAGAAAACCATGACACATGACATTTGCATCGTTGGCAGTGGCCATACCAAATTCGGCCGGCTGGACGAAAATCTCGAAGACATGATCGTAGCTGCGACCCGCGAAGCGATTGAAGAAGCGGGCGTTGATCCGGCGGATATCGACGCGCTGTTTCTGGGGCATTTCAACTCCGGCATGGTCAGTGACGGTTTTGCCTCGTCGCTGATTATGCAGGCCTATCCGGAGTTCCGCTTCAAACCGGCCATGCGGGCTGAGAACGCCTGTGCCTCCGGCTCCGCAGCGATCCATGCTGGGATGAACGCAATCAGGGCGGGCAAGGCGAAAACCGTGCTGGTTGTCGGGGCTGAAAAGATGACCCACCGCCCGACAGCTGATATTACAACTGCATTGGCGGGTGCCGGATACCAGAACGACAGCACCGAAGCAGGGCTGAGCTTTCCACAGGTGTTTGCACTGGCGGCCAAAGCCTATGGCAAGCAGTATGACAGCCCGCTTGATGCGATGGCGCGGATTGCGTCCAAGAACCATATGAACGCAATGGATAACCCGCTGGCGCAGATGCAAAAGCCTTTCACCTTTGAGGATTGCAGCCAGATCACCAATCGCAATCCGGAAATCGCCCCTCCCCTGCGCCTGACCGACTGTTCGCTGGTCACGGACGGGGCGGCGGCTGTGGTGCTGACCACCGGTGAAAATGCGGTGAATTTCCCCAAGGTGGCGGGTTTCCGTGCGGCGGCCCATGTCAGCGATACGTTGCCCATGTCCTCCCGCGATTTCCTGAAATTCGAGGGTCCGGAGCGGGCGTTCCAGAATGCCTTTGCAGACTCCGGCACCACTGTGAAAGACATCGACTTTGCCGAAGTGCATGACTGTTTCACCATTGCAGAACTGCTCACCTACGAAGCGATGGGCCTGACAGAAAAGGGTCAGGGCGCACGGGCGCTGGAAGACGGCACGGTGTTCAAGGATGGCGCATTACCGGTAAACCTGTCCGGCGGGCTGAAGGCGAAGGGCCACCCTGTTGGCGCGACCGGCGTGTCCATGCACGCACTGGCCTTCCGTCAGGTGACAGGTCAGGCAGGTGGCATCCAGAAAGACGGGGCGAACCTTGGTTTGGTCTTTAACATGGGCGGTTCCGGCGTGGCCAACTACGTCTCTGTTCTGGAAACTGTAAAAGCGTGATAAAATGAACCTCGCTCATTGGCTGCACCAGACTGCGCGGACCCGTCCTGCGCGCCCTGCAATCCAGACAGGCGAGGATCTTCACGCCACATACGAAGATTTTGCTGCGCAAAGCTGTGCCATCGGCCAGCACCTTGCGCAGCACTACAACATCAAAAAGGGCGACCGCGTTGCCCTTTTCACCCGAAACTGCGCCGAATATCTGGAAATTCTCTACGGAGTCCTGTGGATCGGCGCAGTGATTGTTCCGATCAATTACAAACTCCACCCGCGAGAGGCCGCCTGGATTATCGACAACGCCCGCGCTTCGGTTGTTATTACCGAAACCGGCAATGTGTTTGGTGAAGATGCCTCCCTGCCCTGCCCCGAACTTGGCTTGACCGACTTCAATTCACTGCCCCGCGACGTCTATCAACCGCCCCGCCCCGTGGCGATGGATGATGTGGCGTGGCTGTTTTACACGTCCGGTACCACGGGGCGGCCCAAGGGGGTGATGATCACCCACAGGAATATCCACGCGATGGCAGGCAGTTATACGCTGGATGTAGACAGTGTCTCTCCCGATGACGTCTCGCTTTATGCGGCACCCATGTCCCACGGGGCGGGGCTTTATAACTTCCAGTTTGTGCGGGCCGGTGCGCGGCACCTGATCCCCCCGTCCCAAGGGTTTGATCCGGCGGAAATTGCCGCACTCGGCGGGCAGTTCGGCAATCTTGTGTTTTTTGCCGCCCCTACAATGATCAAGCGGCTGGTGGAATACGCCAAGGCCGATGGCTATGACGGCAGCGGTATCCGGACGGTAATTTACGGCGGTGGTCCGATGTATCTGGCCGACATAAACGAGGCGCTGAGGGTGTTGGGACCAAAGTTCGTGCAGATTTACGGACAGGGCGAAAGCCCGATGACCATCACCGCCCTGCCCCGCGATCTGGTGGCAGACCGCGCGCACCCTGATGCCGAGTCGCGGCGCGTGTCGGTCGGTTTCGCCCAAACCTGCGTCACCCTGCGCGTGGTGGATGACGCAATGAACGATATGCCTTCGGGCGAAACGGGCGAGATCATCGTGCAGGGCGACAGTGTAATGGCAGGGTATTGGGACAATCCGGAAGCGACCGGAAAAACCTTGCAGGACGGCTGGCTGAAAACGGGCGATATGGGACGGTTTGACGGAGATGGCTTTCTCACCCTGACAGACCGGTCCAAAGACGTCATCATTTCGGGAGGCAGCAACATTTACCCCCGCGAGGTAGAAGAAGTCCTGCTGACCCATCCCGATGTGTTCGAGGTCTCGGTCGTGGGGGCAACGGATGCCGAATGGGGAGAGATCGTGGTAGCATTTATTGTCTTTGAACAGGACAGGGCTTGCGATACGGCGCAGCTCGACGACTGGTGCAGGTCGCAAATCGCGTCTTTCAAAAAGCCGAAGCGATACGAAATCCTGACTGCTTTACCAAAGAACAGTTACGGAAAAGTGCTGAAAACAGAGCTGCGTCAGCGTCTTTAACCTCTAGCGTAATCTGATCGCGAAAAGATGAGACCGCTTTCCCTTCGCATTTAGACCGTTCCGGCCTAAGTGTGGAGAAAGAAGGCGTAGAAATGACCAGAAAAACTGACAGAGAACAAACCGTACTTGTGTTGCAGGGCGGCGGTGCGCTTGGTGCTTATCAGGCGGGCGCTGTAGAAGAACTGGACGCCCGCGGGCATCATCCCGACTGGGTGGCGGGCATCTCCATCGGTGCGATTAACGCAGCCCTCATTGCGGGCAACCCGCCGGAGACCTGCGTTGATCAACTTCGGGCGTTCTGGACGCGGATCACCTCTAACACAGCATACCTGACACCCTTGAAATTCAACACTGCCCTGACCGTTTTCAATAACATCAGCGCAGCGGCCACCATGACAACAGGCGCTCCCGGTTTTTTCCAGCCCCGTGTCCCCCCTGCCCCGATGCGCCTGCCCGGACAGGAGGGCGCGGACAGCTATTACGATACCTCTGAACTGCGCGAAACCCTGCTGGAACTGGTAGATTTCGACCGGCTGAACAACGGTCCCACCCGACTGAGCATCGGGGCGGTTAATGTGGCCACTGGAAACATGACCTGGTTTGACAGCGCACGGGAAACCATCCGCCCCGAACATATTATGGCCAGCGGTGCACTCCCTCCGGGTTTTCCGGCAGTCGAAATTGACGGGCAATTCTACTGGGACGGCGGACTGGTTTCCAATACACCATTGAAATATGTACTGGACCATCCCGGCGACAGCAGCGAGATGTGCATCTTTCAGATTGACCTTTTTAACGCCAAAGGGCCGGTGCCCCAATCGGTCTGGGACATTGAATCCCGTGTTAAGGACATCCGCTATTCCAGCCGCACGCGGTTTAACACCGAAATGATGAAACGCCTGCACCAGCAACGTGAAGCGGCTGAAAGACTGTTTAAAAAACTCCCAAAAGAGCTGCAAAATGATCCCGACGCCCGCGCACTGTTGTGCGAAGACGACGAACCGGATATCGCAATAGTGCACCTGATTTACAGGCAGGCCCAGTATGAGGGAGGCTCTAAAGATTACGAGTTTTCCCGCAATTCAATGCTGGACCGTTGGGCAGCAGGGCGCGAAGATGTGATGGAAACCCTGACCCATCCGGACTGGGAGAACCGCCACAAGTCCGAAGGGCGGATCGGCATTTACGATCTTGCCGGAGACAGATGGAACAGACACAGGACCGCAAAGGAAGCGAAATGAATTTGAAAGACAAAGTTTGCATTATCACCGGCTCTGCCAGAGGCATCGGGGAATCTATTGCGCGGCGTTATATGGAGGACGGCGCGAAAGTGGTCATTGCGGATCTTGACCTTGATGCGGCCAAAGAGACAGCGGCACGGTTAACCGACGAATTCCCCGGAACGGCCATGGGTGTTGCAATGGATGTGACCGATGAAGACGCCGTCAATGCAGGTGTGGCCGAGGTGATCGACGCTTGGGGACAGATCGATGTTCTTGTATCAAACGCCGGTGTTCAGATCGTCCATCGGGTCGAAGATTTCCCCTATTCCGCCTGGAAGAAAATGCTGGCGATTCATCTGGATGGCGCGTTCCTGACCACCAAAGCCTGCCTGCCCCATATGTATAAGGCCGGGTCCGGCTCGGTTATTTTGATGGGGTCGGTGCATTCCAAAGAAGCCTCTCCCCTGAAATCCGCTTATGTTACGGCAAAGCACGGTTTGCTGGGCCTGTCCCGCGTTATCGCCAAAGAAGGGGCGGCCCATGGTGTGCGCTCCAATGTGATCTGTCCGGGCTTTGTGAAGACACCGCTGGTGGAAAAACAGATCCCCGAACAGGCCAAAGAGTTGGGCATCTCCGAAGAGGAAGTGGTCAAGACCGTGATGCTCGGCAAGACTGTGGATCAGGAGTTCACGACCGTGGAAGACGTGGCCGAGGTCGCGCATATGTTCGCCGCCTTCCCGACCAATGCCCTGACCGGACAGTCACTGGTCGTCAGCCACGGCTGGTTTATGGAGTAGGCGCTGGTGCCGGCGGAAACCGCAGGCTAACCCGCAAACCGGGCTCGTTTGACTCCAGTGTCAGGCGGGCCTCGTGCAAATCGGCAATGACTGAAACAAGGCTAAGGCCAAGTCCGCTGCCCGAAGTCGTGCGGCTTTGCTCCAGCCGGTAAAGGCGCCGTAGTACGTTGTCCCGCTCCTGTTCGGGAATGCCCGGCCCCTTATCCGCAACAGTCAGAACAACATTCGCGCCGGACCGGTCCAGCCGCACATCTATTGGTGTTCCTTCGGGCGTGTGGCGCAGGGCATTTTCAATAAGATTGGCGAGCACCTGTCCCAGCAGCGCTTTGTCGCCCATTACCGTAAGTCCCGTTCCCTCGGGTGCAGTCACCGTCAGGCTGTGGCCCGTTTCCTCGGCAGAGGGTTCGTAAACTTCTACGAAAGTGCCAGCCAGTTTTGCCAGATCAACCGGCACGAAGCGGGATTTCGGACTGCCGCCTTCGATCTGTGCGATTTGGAGCAAAGACTGGAAAGTTGCTACGATCCCTTCGGTTTCCTGTCCGGCGCGGTGCATCAAATCCTCCAGCTCCGGCGGGAGATCCGGCATTTCGCGCGCTTGGTTCAGCATCACAGCAACCCGCTGGATCGGTGTCTTCAAATCATGGGCAATATCGGCCGAGACCTGTTTGAGCGCCGCCACCGAAGATTGCTGCGCCTGTCCCATCCGGTCCACATGGGTCGCAATGAACGACAGGTCATCCCTGCGCCCTGACAATTTTGGCACCCGCGCCCCAAGATCGCCGCCCGCCATCTTGTCCAGTGTGTCCCCGATTGCCCTGATCCGCCGCGCCGTGCGCCGTGCCAGAACCAGACCTGCAGTCATACCGATAGCGGTGGTGGGCAGCACGCTGAGCAGCAGGATCTTTATGAAAAAGTCGCTCAGATTGTCGATCTGCGCCCGACTGATGGCAATGGTCAGCCGCCCCCCGTAAAGCGGGCGGCTGACCGCCAGATAGGTTAGTTGAGACAGGTCATCGTCTTTGGAAATCGACAGCACGCGAAACCCGTCTTCGGTCAGGGCGATATAGCCGTTGCCATAATGCCGCCCGTCCGGTGCGGTGTAGCTGAGGATACGACGGTCGGAGCGTGTAACAGCGGCCTCGGCCTTGACCAATGCGGCCACGGCCCCGGCGGTCGGGGCGGCTTGGAAGCCGGCGAACTCTTGTGTCAGATCGGACCGCATAGCCTGCTGCATGGAATCGCGGATCACCAGAAAGGCCGCCCCGAGACTGATCAGGCTGACCAACGCGAAAAGGGCAATCAACCCCACCGTCAGACGCAAGGGCGTGGATTGTAGCAGGTTGATCCGTCTGGGCGTGCGCTCTGCCATCAATCAGGATGCCTCTATCCGGTAGCCCGCACCGCGCACTGTTTTAATCAGTTCCGTATCAAAGGGTTTGTCCACTTTTGCCCGCAAGCGACTAATATGGGTTTCTACAACATTTGTCTGGGGATCAAAACTGATGTCCCAGACCGCCTCTAGCAGCATCGTACGTGTCTGCACGCGGTTCTTGCGCCGCAACAGATGTTCCAGCAAGGCAAATTCGCGCGGCAAAAGATCAATCTCTACGTCGCCCCGTGTGACCTTACGCCGGATCAGATCCATCGTCAGATCCCCTGCATGCAACGTATTTTCCATTTCAGCCATTTTCGGCCGCCGCGCAAGGGCCGCGACCCGTGCTGACAATTCGCCGAACGCAAAAGGTTTGATTAGATAGTCATCCGCCCCCGCGTTCAGCCCGTCGATCCGGTCATCCACCCCGCCAAGCGAGGTCAGAAATAACACCGGCGTCAGGTTCTTCGCCCCTCGGAGGGTTTTAACAATCGACAATCCGTCGAGATCGGGCAGCATCCGGTCAATAACAAGGATATCATAATCCGAAGTGCTCGCGCGGATTAACCCGTCCCGCCCGTTTTCGATCAGATCAACCGTATGGCCCTCTTCACGCAGACCGTGGGCGACATAATCGCCCGTTGTCTTATCATCTTCGATCACAAGAATTTTCATCCGGCCTTCCTGAATTATCCACGCCCGATGGGATGCGGTCCTGCTGCTCTACACCAGAAAAGTCTAGTGCAGCGAGTTCATCTGCAAAGATTACAAATTTGTATAGCTGCTGCAAAGTCATCCTTAATTGCATGCCCCATCTCCTTGAAACAGGAACAAGACTACGGAGTAGCACCACATGACATCGACTATTATTTCCAAACCCCGCAAAACCCTGACTGCCGCGCTTATGGCTGCAACAATCGCCACAGGCGGTGCGATTTCTCTCTCGCCGTCAACAGCGCTCGCCGTTCCCGCTGGCGGTTACGCCGATCTGGTAGAAACCGTTACCCCCAGCGTGGTCTTTATCGAAGTTACGCAAAAGGCTCTGCCGGTTTCTGCAGAAAGCAAGCTGCTGCAACAATTCCAGAACCGTTACGGGCTTCAAGTGCCTGTGCCACCCCAAGCAGCCCCAAGAACCGGGCTCGGCTCCGGCTTTATCATCAGCGCTGACGGCGACATTGTGACCAATCACCATGTTGTGGCGGACGCAGATGAAGTTAAGGTAAAAATGGCCGACGGGCGCAGCTTTACGGCGACTGTAGTGGGCAGTGACTCGCTTACAGATATTGCCCTCCTTCGGATTGAAACAGACGAAGAATTGCCGGTCGTCAAATTCGGCAGCTCTGAAGAGATCCGTGTTGGCGACGAAGCCATTGCGATTGGCAATCCTTTCGGCTTGGGCGGCACAGTAACCACTGGTATTATTTCTGCTAAATCCCGAGACATCAAATCCGGCCCCTTTGACAATTACATCCAGACAGACGCTGCCATTAACCGCGGCAATTCCGGTGGACCGTTGTTCAACGCCGATGGTGAAGTCATCGGGGTGAACACCGCAATCTTCTCTCCGGATGGTGGATCGGTTGGCATTGGCTTTGCCGTTCCGGCAGACATGGTCAAAACGATCGTGGCCGATCTGTCCGCAGATGGCACCATTGATCGCGGCTGGCTGGGTGTCCAAATACGTCCGATGAGCGACGAAGTCGCCGCAGTTCTGGGCTATGACGCTCCGAAAGGGGCCGTCATCGAGGCGGTTCAGGCTGACAGCCCTGCAGATAAGGCCGGTTTCAAAGCAGGTGACATCGTTATGTCCTTCGCCGGAACCGAAATTGAAACGCTTCGGGATCTACCCCGCGCTGTGGCCGGTGCCGAACCGGAAAGCAAACAGACCGTTACCGTTCTGCGTAAAGGGCGTGAACTGGAACTGGAAGTAACGCTCGGGCATCTGCCAAAACAGGACGCCTGAAAATAACCCCGTATTCGGAAGGGTCGACAGTCAGCCCTTCCGGATAAATGTCTTCCCGGATCAGGCTTCCCCGAAAAGCCGGTCTGTGGAAGCTCCCACCGGTGTAGCAATGCGCCGGTGGATTTTTACATTTATTCTGACACTTGGACAAATGCTATTACGAATGTCACAGCTGAATAGAAACAACGAACGGCGCTTTACATTGCTTTCCTAAAGGAAAAGCGCCCCAGCTTGAAGCCTTCTTTCAAACTGTAATTCGGATCTCGTCCAGAATACCAAACTCCTGTTCCAATGCATGATGCAGCTCATCGAAAAGATGGGTTTGTATGTAATTGGCAACAAACCTGCTGGGCGCAAGAATTTCAGCTTTCCGATCTTTGCATACTTTCAAACTCAGACGGGAGTACCAGTTATTATGGATCGCCTCGTCTTTGCTTCGGAGAGCCTGTTGGACAGCCCGCCATGTTCCGGATCGTGTTTCCTTAGGTTCAGGTTCACTTGAAGGAAGAGAAGCCGCAGCGAAATCGACTTTAACCACATTTTCAACGCGCTGTGGGAAATAGCCAGCCATACGCTCCGCAAAGTCCGGCCCTATGGTATCCCATTGGTCGGCGGACAGTTTGGCAATAGCAGCGAGGTTCAGCACATAGGCGCCCACCCTGCCCCGCACGCCCTGCCGTTTGCAGGTCAGGATCTGGCTGTCGAGCAGCCGCTTTATTTCCCGCTTTACTGTGCGTTCGTTCACAGCCCACATACGGGCCATGTCCCGCTGACCAACTGAAAGTTCGTTCGCACGCCAGTTATACCGTGCTGTGACCAAAGCAGTCAGTCTGAGAACTGTCATCTGCTGGGTTGTCGTGCCGTTCAACCCGATTAGGGTCAATGCTGTGAGAATGTCATACTTTAGCGCCCCGGCCTCGGGGCCGGTTAGTCGCTTGGGTTCCATAGTTTGCCTGTCATACTGCTGCCTCTGATGCGATCGACTTTTTTATTGGTGTCGATTCTGTCTGCATTTGGAGGAGGCACGAATTCCCGTTTTTTGTCAATCACTTTGAAATATCGGGAAAAAGAGAGAAAAACTTAAAAAAGAGGAATAGATAAGGTTTATTGGTTAAGGGGGACATTCAGGATGTCACCTTATTGGGGCCTCGGTGTCACCTTATTTGCCTGTATAGGCAGGGTTGCTGTCCCCTTATTATTTATCTTACCCGGCAATTCGACCCGTTTTTCCTGTTTTTCGTCCGAATCGGGGGATTACAGGAAAATATCGAAAATTCGGTTTTGCTCTTTCTGTCAATTCCCGTTATTCAACATCTATGTGGCAAAAACAAGAGTAGAGCAATGCGCAACCATAAAGACCTTCAGCAGATGAACGAACGCAGTCTCGCACAACAGGCGGCGGTCCGGCGTTCAACTTTTTCCCCGGGCGAGGTTAAAACCCTGCGTCCTTTTTCTATATGGGAGATCAGCCAGTTTATGTTTGATGTGTCAGCGGACACACTTCGTAAAAAGCTGATGGATGATCCCTCCCTGCCCCAAGGGTCCACAGAAGAAGACGGTCGTCAACGCTGGTTTTCGCTGGAGGAGATTAACGAACTTCGCCGTCGCGCAAAGTTTCGCGGGAAGACGCTGCTTCCAAAGCGCCCAAAAGGTCGCGCCATGCGGGCGGCGGTTTCAAACTTCAAAGGAGGTGTCGGCAAGACAGTCGTGGCCCAGCATCTTGCCAATGCGGCGGCGCTCGACGGGTATCGGGTTCTTTGTGTCGATTTCGATCCGCAGGCGACATTGACCCACTCTATGGGTCTGACCGAGGTTAAGGAATGGAATACAGTCTGGGGTATCATGTGCCGCGATCTGTGCCGTGAAGCTGACAGGATTATAGAGAGCTACGATGATCCGGATGATTGCCCCTACCCTTCTTCCGAAGAATTGCCGGATGACGTGCGGTCTATCGGGTCGCAGCGGGTTCAGGATTTTATCCAGCCAACTTGCTGGCCGACGATTGATATTATTCCATCCTGCGCCAACGCGGCCTTTGTGGAATTTGCCTCTGCACAGTATCGGGCCTTGCATAAAGCGTGGAGCTTTTTTGGATGTATGGCGCGCTATCTTGATGAACTTCCGGACGATCAGTACGACATTATCATTTTCGATTGCCCGCCAGCGATTGGCTATCAATCTCTGAACGCTGCCTTTGCGGCAGACATTCTGTATATCCCGTCCGGTCCCGGATATTGGGAATATGACAGCACCACCAGTTACCTCGGGCAATTGGGCGATGCGATGGCAGATATATCTGATGGCTTCGGGGCGCTGGCGGAAGATGCCGGCATCACCCTGCCAAAAGCCTTTGCTGACATTCGCGTTTTGATGACCCGTTTTGAAAACACCAACCCGTTGCACGCTGCTATGATGGATGCCTTCCGGAACGTCTTTGGGGCGGACGTTTGTCAGAACCCGATCGAAATGACCCGCGCGGTCGAACAATCCGGCAGGTTCCAAATGTCGGTCTACGAGCAGGACTACCGGCATATGACGCGGGAAACTTGGAAACGGGCGCGGCACAGTTTCGATCGGGCATACGGCGAATTTCTCGGAACCGTGCTAGATGCCTGGGACAAAAGAAACGGCAGTGAGGGAGCGAAGCAATGACATCAAAAAACAAATTCGGATTTGGCCCTTTAGATACGACCGAACCTGTTTCTCGCAGATCGCGCAGTGTTGGCCCGATGGGGGCTGCGGTGCGCGAGGCTGCGGATAGTCTGCAGGAAACAACCGAAGCGAAAGTCGAACAGCGCCGTTTGAATGCACGGGATGCGAAGGAATTTCGGGAAGCGTCACAGCAAGGGCGTGTATTGCAGGCTTTGGACCTTTCGGAAATTTCAACCGATGAATTGCCCCGCGACCGTCTGGAACTGGAGGCTGTGGCTGTATCCGCTGAGATGGACGAGTTGAAGGCATCCATTCGCGAGCGCGGGCAGAAAGAACCGATCGAGGTTTTCTTGGGTGCCGACGGGGGGTATCAGTTGAAGAAAGGTTGGCGGCGGTTTACGGCGCTGACCCAGCTTCTGGAAGAAACCGGCGATCCGCAATTTAAAACCATTCTGGCGCGGGTGGATCGGGCGGACGATGACCGGATCACACGTTACATTGACATGGTCGAAGAAAATGTTGTGCGGGAGGATCTGACCTTTGCTGAAATGGCGCAGGTTGTTCTGGCCGCAGCGCAGGACGATCAGGTGGAAGGACGCGACCCCGATGCGCTCGTCGGGCGGCTTTATGCGTCGCTGCACAAAATGAAACGCTCTTACATTCGCAGCTTCGTCTATCTGTTGACGACGCTTGGCGATGCGCTGCAATGGCCGAAAGACGTTTCGCGCAACCTTGGAGCTGACGTGGCGCGGGCGTTGAAGTCGGGGCAGGGCGACATTGCAGAGCTTCGGCAGTCCCTGTCAAACTGTGCGAACCGCGATGCGCAGGCCGCGGTTTTGGCGGCGTTCGTCTCGGCATCGAAATCCGGCAACGGAACCAAGACAATCAAAAGCGAACCGAAGGAGAAGTTCGAGTTCCACGTCGGTGAATTAAAGGTCACTGCCCGCAATGGAGAGTGCCGGATCGTCGGGCGGGTTGATTTCGCGGGGGTGCCGAAAGATCAACTGGAGCGGGCCATTCGTGCGTTCAACGCTGCGCTTGGAGACTGAAGTAACCCGCGGGTTACGGTGTAAGGGGGGTAATCCACGGGTTACCCCTTTTTTTATGTGGTTAGCCGTTTTAAGGGGGTGCGAACGCTTGTTTGGGCGCGAAGCACTGGTGGAGAAAAGTATTTATAATGATTTTCAATGTGTTACGCGAATTTTAAGCGCTTCATCCAACATTTGATGCAAAATGGCGCAATGCGACCGGATTCTAGGCAATTCAGGTGTTGCATCCGGATTGAAGGCTGTGCAATTCCCCGCAAGAACTTGTTCCAAGCCACTGTTCTTAATAGGGAAGCGGGCAGTTTGTAACGCAGGGTAAAGTTGCATCCGCAAAAAATCTTGACCTGTTGGTCAGACTCATCGTTACATGTTGCCATCCAGAGGGAGATACACCGTGAAAATAGCAAACAAAATGAACCGTCGCCATTTCTTGGGGACGAGTGCAGCAACATCATTGTTAATTGGAACAGCCGGGGCAGGGCGCGTGCTCGCCGCGGAACCCATTAAAACCGCTGGTGTCTACACCGTGCCTGTTGAACAGCAGTGGGTCAGCCGGATTCACAAAGCCGCCGTAGCCGCGCAGGATCGGGGCGACATTGACTATTCGTTCTCGGAAAATGTGAGCAACACCGACTATGCCCGCGTGCTTCGCGAATATGCCGAAGCTGGCAACAAGCTCATCATTGGTGAGGTCTTCGGCGCTGAACAGGAAGCTCGCGAAGTGGCGGCGGAATACCCGGATGTTGCTTTCCTGATGGGGTCCAGTGTCAAGGAAGACGCTGCACTGCCAAACTTTGCAGTGTTTGATAATTACATTCAGGACGCGTCTTACCTGTCCGGAATCATTGCCGGCTCCATGACGGAGAGCGGGAACATCGGGCTCGTCGGTGGCTTCCCGATTCCCGAGGTGAACAGACTGATGCACGCCTTCATGGCTGGCGCGAAAGAGATGAACCCGGACATTAAATTCCAGGTCAGCTTTATCGGCAGCTGGTTTGATCCGCCCAAAGCCAAGGAAACCGCTTTCGCGATGATCGAAAACGGCGCAGACGTGCTGTATGCAGAACGCTTCGGTGTGTCTGACGCCGCCAAAGAAAAGGGCATTCTGGCCATTGGCAACGTGATCGACACGCAAGCAGAATATCCAGACACAGTGGTGGCGTCCGCCATCTGGCACTTTGAGCCAACGCTCGACAAAGCCATTGCCGAAGTTCAAGCCGGTACCTTTAAAGCCGCCGATTACGGTGTTTATTCCTTTATGGGTGAGGGGGGTACATCACTGGCGCCCCTTGGAACTTTTGAAGGTAAGGTTCCGGCGAAGGCTATGGATCTGGTGAAAACACGCGAAGCAGAGATCAAATCCGGAGCCTATACGGTAGAGATCAACGACGCCGAGCCGAAGTCATCCTGACCTTATGAGCACGCACCCAGAAGAGGTTTTGCGCCTCGACGGGATCACCAAACGTTTCGGAGAGCTGACCGCAAATGACGCGGTCAGCTTTTCTCTGGCAAAGGGTGAGGTCGTCGCGCTGCTTGGTGAAAACGGAGCTGGCAAAACCACATTGATGAACATTCTCTTCGGCCAGTATACGGCTGATAACGGGACGGTTTCTGTCTTTGGCAAGACACTTCCGCCGGGCAATCCCCGTGCGGCATTGGATGCGGGCGTGGGGATGGTGCACCAGCATTTCACGCTGGCCGATAACATGACCGTTCAAGAGAATATAACACTTGGGACAAGACCCTTGTTCAGTGCGCGGCTTGACCGCAAGGAGGCACGGAAGCGGATTATCGAACTGTCCGAACGCTTTCACCTTGCTGTGTCGCCGGACGCGAAAGTTGGCAGTCTGAGTGTGGGTGAAAGACAGCGGGTCGAGATCCTGAAGGCGCTTTACCGCGATGTGCGCATTCTTATTCTGGACGAGCCGACGGCAGTTCTGACACCGCAGGAAACGGACGATCTGTTTGCTACGCTGCGACAGGCGATTGCGAATGGTCTGTCCATTATTTTCATTTCTCACAAACTTCACGAAGTTATGGCGATTGCTGATCGTGTGGTTGTCTTGCGTCACGGAAAAATGGTGGATGGCGTTGCAATCAAAGACACTGATAAAGCAGCACTCGCTGCCCTGATGATGGGGGCGGAAGCGACACCTCCGGCCGTGGCGCCTGCTAATCCGGGTGAGACACTTATGGAGCTAAAGGGCGTATCTACGCCTGATATTGGCAGCGCCCCTGGATTGAAATCTGTCTCGCTTGAATTGAAGGCAGGGCAGATCATCGGTCTTGCTGGGGTTTCGGGAAACGGGCAGGCCGCAATGGCAGAAGTCGTTGGCGGACAGCGCGTTCCCGTAACAGGCTCTTTGGCCCTTTCGGGGCTGGAAATTCCCCAATGGTCACCGCGCAAGGCGGTTGAAAGTGGAATAGCCCGCATTCCGGAGGACCGGCACAAAACGGGAACGATTGCAGATTTCGATCTGACGGAAAACGCGATTCTGGAACGATACAGCAATACGCCGTTCAGTCGGGGAGGGTGGCTGGACTGGCGAAAATCCCGCAGTTTTGCCAACGAGATTATTGAGAAATACGACGTGCGGTGTCCGGGGCCGGACACGACGATCCGTCTGTTGTCCGGCGGGAATATGCAAAAGCTGATCCTCGGGCGTGTGCTTGAAGCTGCACCTCAGATCATCCTGGCGAACCAGCCGGTGCGCGGGCTTGATATCGGCGCTGTGAACTATGTGCATTCCCAACTTCTGGAAGCTCGGGATCGGGGGGCGGCGGTTCTGCTGATCTCTGAGGATTTGGATGAAATCATGGGTTTGGCAGATGTCATTCATGTGATAGCCGAAGGACGTCTGTCACCCGCCTTTAACCGCGGTGAAAAATCACCGGCAGAGCTTGGGTTATGGATGGCAGGGCAGGGGTTCGAGGAACCTGCGCGAAAACAAGAGAGTCACCATGCGTCTTGAACCGATAGAAAATCCGACTGTAATCCGGAGGCTGGGCCTGCCCGCCGCGGCATTGGCTGCGACCTTTCTGGTGGCTTCCCTGCTGGCAATGGTGGCAGGTGCCAATCCGTTTTCAGTCTTCGGGTTGATCATGAAAGGGGCGTTCGGATCAAAGTTTGCGGTACTGGAAACCTTGAACCGTGCAACGCCCCTGATCTTTACAGGTTTGGCGGTGGCCGTCGCCTTTCGCGCCAAATTCTGGAATATCGGTGCAGAGGCCCAGCTTTATGCTGGCGCACTGGTGACTGTGGTTCTGGGAACAGGGTTCCTCCCATGGCCGGCTTTTGCGATCTTACCGGCACTGTTTGTGTGTGCAATCTTGGCGGGTGCGATTGTTCTGTTGGTTCCGGCCCTTCTAAAGACCCGTTTCGGAGTGGACGAGGTTGTGACAACATTGTTGTTCAATTTTATCTTTTTACTGTTTATTTCCATGCTGCTGGAAGGCCCGCTTAAAGATCCGATGGGCATGGGCTGGCCCAAATCCGCACGACTGGTTCCAGAGGCGCGTCTGCCCCGTATCGTAGACGGGCTGCGGTTGCACTGGGGGTTTGCACTGGCGCTGATTTCGGCTGTACTGGTCTGGATCATTCAGACCAGAAGCACACTCGGGTATGAAATGCGTGCCGTCGGTCTGAACAAGGAAGCGGCAGCTTTTGCCGGTATTCCGGTCAATCGCGTGCTGGTGAAAACAGCACTGTTGTCCGGTGGTCTGGCCGCGCTTGCCGGATTTTCCGAAGTGGCGGGTCTGAAGGGGAGCCTGACGCTCGATCTGTCTCCGGGGTTCGGATACACGGGGATTATCGTGGCGATGCTGGCGCTGCTCAACCCGCTTGGTGTTGTTGTGGCGGCGCTTTTTGTTGCCGGCATTTTTGTCGGGGCTGATAGTATGAGCCGCGCTGCGGACGTGCCGACCTATCTGGCAGATATTATGCTGGCAAGCGCGCTACTGATGATGGTTTTGGCGATCATGCTGACCCGTTTCCGAGTGGTAAGAGGCTGAATATGGACATTATCGAAATCCTCTTCACCGCCAGTTTCTGGGCCGCAGCGATCCGAATTGCCACGCCATTGATCCTTGCCACAATGGGAGAGTTGATCTGCGAAAGGGCAGGGGTGCTGAACCTCGGGATCGAGGGTATCATGGTCGTTGGCGCATTCGCTGGATGGATGGCGGTTTATTCGGGCACGGGGCTTTGGGTCGGGGTTGCTGTAGCCTTTGCAGTGGGCATGTTGTTCGGTTTGTTGCACAGCACATTGACGGTGCCTTTCGGGCTGTCTCAGCACGTTGTCGGGCTTGGCGTTACGCTGCTGGCAACATCAGCAACCTATTACGCCTACCGGCTGGCCCTGCCCGAAGTGACCAGCCCGCCGAAAATTGCAGCCTTTCAACCTTACGAAATCCCAATCCTTTCCGATATTCCATTCCTTGGCGAGGCTGTTTTCTCGCAAACCCCTTTCACCTACTTTGCCTTTTTGCTGGTTTTGGCCGTGGCGGTCGTGCTCTATCGCACGCCTCTCGGGTTGGCGGTGCGCGCAGTAGGCGAAAATCCTTCCGCTGTGGCGGCGCAGGGCCTGTCCGTTACAGCCATCCGAATGGGCGCGGTGATTGTTGGCAGCGGGTTTATGGCAATGGGGGGCGCATTCCTGACCATGTCCGCTTTCGACAGTTTTTTCTTTGAAATGGTAAACGGTCGGGGCTGGATCTGCATTGCCCTTGTGGTTTTCGGCTCGTGGCGTCCGGGCAAAGCCTTGCTCGGGGCAGTCTTGTTTGCCGCTTTCGATGCCTTGCAAATCAGGGTGCAACAAACTGATATAGGGGCAGAAATACCCTATCAAATCTTCCTGATGATGCCCTATATCCTGTCTATTCTTGCGCTTGTGGTTATGTCCCGCCGCGCCGAAGTTCCGGCTGCACTGATGGTGCCGTTCAATAAAGGAGAACGCTGATGTTTGATCTGATCGTCAAGGGGGGCAATCTGCCCGACGGGCGCGTAACGGACATTGGTATTCGGGGTGGCAAGATCACGGCGATAGAGAGTCTTGACGGCGCAGAAGCGGGTGAAGTTCTGGAGGCACAGGGTGATCTTGTATCGCCGCCCTTTGTCGACCCGCATTTTCATATGGACGCGACCCTGTCCTATGGCCTGCCACGGATCAATGAATCCGGCACGCTGCTGGAAGGGATCGGTCTTTGGGGAGAACTGAAAGAGATCGTCACACAGGACGATATGGTCACCCGCGCATTGGAATATTGCGACTGGGCAGCGAGCATGGGGTTGTTGTCCATCCGAAGCCATGTAGACACTTGCGACGACCGTCTGCTCGGGGTCGAGGCCCTATTGGACGTACGGGAAAAGGTAAAGGATTACATTGATCTGCAACTCGTTGCTTTCCCGCAGGACGGATTCTATCGTGACCCGACTGCGCGGGACAACACCATCCGTGCTTTGGACATGGGCGTAGATGTTGTCGGCGGCATTCCCCACTTTGAACGGACAATGGCAGACGGCGCGGCCTCGGTAAAAGAACTCTGCGAAATCGCGGCAGAACGGGGTTTGCAGGTGGATATGCACTGCGACGAAACCGACGATCCGATGTCGCGTCATATCGAAACGCTGGCCTATGAAACAACGCGGCTGGGGTTGCAAGGACGGGTGGCAGGCTCTCATCTGACGTCCATGCACTCGATGGATAACTACTACGTTTCCAAACTCTTGCCGATGGTTGCTGAAGCGCAGATCAGCGCAATTCCGAACCCGCTGATCAATATTGTTATTCAGGGAAGGCATGACAGTTTCCCGAAACGCCGCGGCCTGACGCGGGTCAAGGAAATGCTGGCGATGGGTATCAATGTGGGTTGGGGGCAGGATTGTGTGCTTGACCCTTGGTATTCGCTGGGCACTGCGGATATGCTGGACGTTGCTTTCATGGGGTTACACGTGGCGCAGATGACCAGCCCGGAAGAAATGCGTACCTGTTTTGACATGGTGACCGAAAACAACGCGAAGACCCTTGGGCTTCAGGATTACGGCCTGCGCGTCGGGGCGCAAGCATCGCTGGTTGTTCTGGATGCGGCTGACCCGATTGAAGCACTGCGGCTGAGGGCGGCGCGGCTGTGTGTCGTGTCCAAAGGACGGGTGATCAGCCGAACACCGCGCGGGGATGCTAGCCTGTCTATTGCAGGACGGCCTGATCGGGTACGCCGCCGCCATCAGGTGATGTCCTGACCGCAAGGTCCTGTGCCAGTCGATGTGCTCGGGTCAGGTCTGTTCGCAGTAAATCGGTTGCGGCTTTCCGTGCGTCAGGGTCTTGCAGACGCAGCAGGTACGACGGGTGGAACGTCAGCACCACTGGTGTTCCGTCTTCCAGCTGTTGAACCTTGCCGCGTCGGCTGCGAATATCTTTCCCATTGCCGGTTAACGACAAAGCGGCACTGGCCCCCATAGCCAGAATCACACGGGGCTGAACCGCTACCCGTTCCGCGTCCAGCCACCATTTGCATTGCTCCACTTCGGTCGTGCTTGGCTGTTGGTGAATCCGCCGTTTGCCGCGGGGTTTGAATTTGAAATGTTTCACAGCATTGGTGACATAGGCTTTGCTGCGGTCTACCTCTGTTTCTGCACATAGCTGATCCAACAGCTTACCCGCGGGACCAACAAAGGGGCGACCGGCCAGATCTTCGGTATCGCCCGGCTGTTCCCCGACGATCATCAGGGGCGCATCTATCGGCCCTTCGCCGTGCACTGCTTGCGTTGCATGGCAATGTAGCGGGCAGCGCGTACAGGCAGAGATTGCGGCGCGCAGCGCATCGGCGTTACCGGACCAGACAGACTCGGGTAGCTGCGCAAGTTGCTGCTGTACCTTTTCCACGCGCAGCGGCGGTAAAGTGGGTGCGGCATCGTTCATGGCGCGGACGCGGGCAGGGGCCGAAGCGATAAGATCGGGAATGGCGGCGGCCTCTGGCATATTCTTCCAGTATTTCTTTGGCATCTCCGATTGCATCGCTTTCACTTTCACCCGTGCCGGATTGAAAATATTGCGAAAATAGGTGGTCCAGAGCTGTTCGCTGGCGTCTTCGGGTAGGGGTGGTTTGCTTTGGCCTTCAGTGTAGCGAAGCTCTCCGTTTGTAAAACTGGCCGTGACGCTTGGTGTTATGATGCGCCAGTCCATATCGCCAAAGCGGCGGGCGAACCACGGGGCGGTCGGTTCCACAGTGAAATGGCTCGGTTCGAACCACGCGGCGAAGGACCGGCGCGGATCGTCCGGCGAACCGATTTCGCGAAACCGCACAAAAGCCTTCATCTTGTGCTGGCAGCGGTGCACGTTTTTTTGCAACTGCCGCAATCTGGCCAGTTCGGGATCGGCCCGATCCTGCAGCAATCGGGGCGTGTCCCGCAACCGCCACAAAACCTGATAGAGCAGGGAAAAGCGGGCAGGATCGCTGTGCCAAACAACAGAGCGGGCAATAGAGACGAACTCCTTTGGTACCGTTAGAACCTTATCGGTGCAGGGGGGGGGGGGGCTGTCCCACAGCCCTGCAGGTGTCGTCTCATCCCCCCAACTGACATCACAGGGCGGGACATTGGCGCTGATCAAGCCCCGCGCTGCGTCCCGCCACGCCTGCGCGGTGCCGATCGCCGGCATGGTTACAAATACAGTCATAACAGCGTCAGTTGTTCCGGTGGTGGCGCGAATCTCGCGCGTAGATCAGTGCTGTCGATCAGTTTACCCGGCGACCATCCCGTCACCGTCACAAAAGCGCGGGCCTTTTTCATCGATACGCCCATTCGGGTCAGATCTTCGTATCGCAGGCTGCGGTGCCGACGTGTGGACAGGATCCGGTTCACCGTGCGCACCCCAAATCCGGGCACGCGCAGTAACATCTCCCGGCTGGCCTTATTCACATCAAGCGGAAACAGCCCGCGATGGGCCAGCGCCCAGGCCAGTTTCGGATCGTAATCCAGCTCCAGATTCCCGTCTTTGGTCACATCCGTGATTTCATCCAGTTCAAACCCGTAGAAGCGCAGCAGCCAGTCTGCCTGATACAGCCGGTGTTCCCGCTTCAAAGGCGGGCGGATCAGGGGCAGGTTTTTGGAACTGTCAGGGATCGGAGAAAAGGCAGAGTAATAGACCCGTTTCAAACCGTAACTGGAATAGAGCCGCGTAGACTGGCCAAGGATCGTCGCATCGTTAGACGCATCCGCCCCGACAATGACCTGTGTAGACTGTCCCGCCGGTGCGAACTTTGGTGGCCGCTTTCCGGTATGGGAACGGTCGTTGCTATCTTCTTTGCGCAACCGGACATGGCCCATTGCCTTGCGAATCTGGGCAGGGTCTTTTTCAGGGGCGTATTGGGTGACAGCCGCATCGGTGGGCAGTTCCACATTGATAGACAGCCGGTCCGCCAGCAATCCGGCCTCGGCAATCAGTTCCGGCGCGGCATCGGGGATTGTTTTAAGATGGATATAACCGCGGAAGTTTTCTTCGTGTCGCAGCTTGCGGGCGATTTGTACCATTTCGGACATGGTCACATCCGGAGAGCGGATAATACCGGAGGACAGAAACAGCCCTTCAATGTAATTTCTGCGGTAGAATTCGATGGTTAGTTTCACAACCTCATCCACCGTAAACCGAGCCCGCTCTACGTTTGATGACACGCGGTTGACGCAATAGGCGCAATCGTAAATGCAAAAATTCGTCATCAGGATTTTCAGCAGCGAAATACAGCGCCCGTCCGGTGCATAGGCGTGACAGATACCGCTGCCGCCATTGGATCCGAGCCCCTTTCCATCACGGGAATCCCGTTTGGTGGAGCCGGAGGAGGCGCAGGACGCATCATATTTTGCGGCATCGCTGAGGATGGCAAGTTTGGATTCTATGGATCGTGTGCTCATGTGTTCACTATATGTTCTCAATCCGACAGAAACAATAGCAATACCCCTATAACGGGATTCCACCGGTAGAAATTCGCCGATGACGTAAAGGAAATCTGGGCAGGGGGTTAGCGGATCAGGGCGCCGGGGTTCATAATGTTAAACGGGTCCAGCGCGTTTTTTATACTGCGAAGCGCTTTCTGTTTGGCAGAACTTGCATAAGATTCCAGATCGGCAGCCTTCAACCGTCCGATACCATGTTCGGCACTGATCGAACCGCCGTTCTGGTGGGTGACTTCATTGATCGCCATACGGACCGCGTCGATAATTTCGGGATGTGCCTGAATGAAATCGCCCTTTGTGGTTCCTTCGGGGGCAAAAACGTTGTGATGAATATTACCATCCCCGATATGACCATAGGTGTTTATCCGCAATCCGGCATGAATGTCGCGCAGTGCTTCATTGGTTTCATTCACAAAATGTCCGATCCTGCGGATCGGCACGGATGTATCGCTGCTGCAAAACGCACCTTCCATGCGGTTCGCCTCGGGCGTGTTTTCCCGCAGCGCCCAAAGGTCTTCGGACTGGGTTTCGGACTGGGCGACAACCGCGTCAACCAGAAGGCTTTCTTCGAACATACGTCCCAAAACCTCCTCAACTTTGTCGTTCAGTCCGGTAGGCCCGTCAAATTGCAACAGCAGGTGCCACGAGTGTTTTTCGGCAAATGGTGCTGGGAGCTTGGGAAAATGGTTGCGTACGAGATCTACGCCAAAGCCGCTCATCAGTTCAAAGGCGGACAAAGACTCGCCAAGGGATGCGCGGAGTTCCTTATAGAGTTTCACCCCATCCGAATGATCGCGGATCGCGCAAAATACGGTGACAGTTTCCGGATCCTGCGGCTTGAGGACAAGGCTGGCGGCCGTGATGATGCCAAGGGTACCTTCGCTTCCGATCAACAGATGGCGCAGATCGTAACCGGTGTTGTTTTTACGTAACGGGCTGAGCTCGTGCAGGATTGAACCGTCCGGTAACACCGCTTCCACCCCAAGGCAAAGATCCCGTGCATTGCCATGGCGCAGAACCTGAATACCACCTGCATTCGTGGCCAGATTGCCGCCGATGCAACAGCTGCCTTTTGACGCCATGCTGAGTGGAAAGATCATGTTTTCCAGTTCGGCGCGGCTATGTATATCCTGCAGGATACATCCGGCTTCTGCCACCAAAACTCCGTCTTCAACAGATACTTCACGGACTTTGTTCATACGCTCCAGCGATACAATGACCGCATGGGGGCTGTAAGGCGAAAGCTGGCCGGCGACAACGCCAGTGCCGCCGCTGTAAGGAATGATACCGATTTTCTGCGCACAACAGTAGCGCACGATTTTTGCTACCGTTTCAACTGTATCGGGCAGCAAAACCAGTGTGGCCTGTCCAGTGAACCGCCCGCGCGGGTCTTCGAAATAACGGGCCATATCCGTTCCGGCCCGCCAGCCGCCAGTTCCGGCGATGTCTTGCAAAGCGGCCACGGCTTGCGGTTCGGGAGGAGTAAAACCTGCTGTCATGGTCGGTGCCTGTTTTGCATTCGTTCAAAGTCGGCTCAAACCTATATGAAAGTTCTTCTTTCGCAAATCATTTGATTTTTAGAGAACGTAAAGAAAATTTTAAAGCGCACGTCCGGGGTGGTTGTCTTCGATTGTAGCGTGAATCTGGTCATACAAGCGCTGGACAAGCCGGATTTTAGAACAATCGGTGCGCGTCAGAATTCCCAAAGTCCGTGCCGTTGCGGTTGGCCCAAGAGAAATTTTCCGCAGCCCTTCAAAAATCGGATCGGGGACGCAGATGTTCGGCCCGATTGAAACCCCGAGGTCATGGGCAATCATGCTGGCGAGATTTTCAAGAGACCCCATTTCCATAGCATCATGAACCGTCACCTTGTTGTCAGAGAGCCATTCCTCTGCCAGCATTCCGACAGAGGCCTGTCGCGTGTGGCGGATGTAGGGTTTCATGGCGAGAATTTCCAAAGGATCGTTTTCGGTTACTTCAGGTGAGGTCAGCAGAACCAGTTCTTCCCGCACGAAAGGCTTCCAGTCGAGATTGCGGGACAGGCGGGTCGGTTCGCTGAGTACGGCGGCATCCAGCGTTCCCCGCTCGATTTGTTCCAGCAGATTGGGGGACAAGTCCGGCACCACGCGGATGTGCAGATCGGGGTAAAGTTGCACTAGTCGTTTCATCGCCTGTGGGATCAGCCCGCGAATGGTAGAAGGCACTGCGCCCAATACCAGTTCCCCGATCATGCGGGGGTCGCCTGTCAGATCGTCCAGAATGGTTTCATATTCCGCCACCACGGCTTTGGCCTTGGGCACCAGAGCTTTTCCCAACTGGTTCAGTCGCGGGGTTTTGGCAGAGCGGTCAAACAGGGAAACGTTCAGCGAATCCTCCAGCCTTTTCATCTGCTGGCCCACTGCTGCGTGGGTAACGCAAATCTCTTCGGCGGCGGCGCTAAAGCTGCCGTGTTCGGAAATGGCAATGAGGGTTTTGAACAGGGCTATGGTCATGGGGCGCTTTCGCTGGCGGGGTATTATCGCCAATAAACAGATTCTTTACTTAAACGCAAATATTAATGATTTGATTTAGATCGCCTTTACAACAACGGTAGGCAGGGACTGTAACTTTTGGGATCTTACCGTGGATATAGACAAGAAGATCGTCGCGGATTTCGTGAACAACGACATCGAACTGGTGACAACCGTGCCGTGCAAACAACTGGCAGGGGTAATTGATGAAATTGACGCCTGCAAGGACATCTATCACATTCCGAGCAATAAAGAGGACGAAGGCATCGGGATCTGCGCAGGTGCGTTTATGGGGGGGAAGCGTTCGGCCATAATCATGCAGAACACTGCGATCGGTGTGACGGTAAACACGCTTGTGACACTGACACAGTTCTACCGGATGCCACTGCCGATGCTGATTTCCTATCGCGGAGAGCTGAAAGAGCCGGTGGCCTGTCAGGTGGAAATGGCGGTTCACACCAAGGCGCTGCTCAACCAGCTTCATATCCCAACCTATCACTTCCATCAGCAATCCGACGCGGAAGAGCTGGATACAATCCTGAAATACACATTCATGTGCAACAAACCGGTCGCGATCCTGACCGATGCAACCTTCTGGGGAGGCTACGGCGACCAATGATCCGTTCCGAAGTATTAAAAGAGCTTGTTCCAGTCATTTCCGACCAGCTTGTCGTTTGTAATATCGGCCTGCCCAGTCAGGAGCTTCACATGCTCGATGACCAGCCGACAAATTTTTACATGTTGGGAACGATGGGGCTGTCATCCTCTATCGGTCTGGGGGTGGCGCTGGCGCAGGACAAAAAGGTGATCTCCATTGACGGTGACGGTTCGGTCCTGACCAATTTCGGTACATTGCCAACCATTGCCAATAACGTGGCGGACAATTTTATCCTGCTGATCATCGACAATGGCAGCTATGGATCGACCGGCGACCAACCCACCTATGCGGGCAAGAAAACGTCTTTGGCTGCGGTTGCCAAAGCCTGCGGCTGTGAAACTGTAATCGAATGTCAGGCCGAAGACTGCACCGATGTCATGCGCGAGGCGATTGCGAGTGACAAGATGACGATCATCGTGTGTAAATGTAAAAGTGGAAATATCAAGGTACCTGTCATTACCAAGGATCCGGTTGTGATCCGCGACAGGTTTATGACAGCGATACGGGAGGCAAATACCTGATAGATCAACAGAATTAAGCTTTACAGCACAATAGGGAGGAAAATTATGCTGAGAAGAACCATTTTGAAAGCCGGTGCCGCAATGGCGCTGGTTACCAGTCTTGCAACCGTCGCATCGGCGGAGTTAAGCGGTCCGGTCAATTACATCATTCCATTCGGTCCGGGCGGTGAATCCGACATTTCCGCACGGTTGCAACAACCTTTCTTTAAAGAGAAATTCGGACAGGATCTGGTTGTGTCTTACCAGCCGGGCGGCGGCGGGGCCGTGGGTTGGGCTTCGCTCAACGGGTTGAGCAGTGACGGCCAGACCATCATGGGCGTGAACCTGCCTCATATCGTGATCAAACCGGCGCAAAAGGATGTTGGTTTTACCACGGATGAACTGAATACATTTTACATGTTCCATTTCACACCGGATGCGTTGGTTGTGACAGCGGACAGCCCTTACCAGACTCTTGAAGATCTGGTGGCCGATGCCAAGGCAAACCCCGGTCAGGTGACTATTTCCGGATCAGGCAAGGCCAGCGCAAACCATCTTGCGCAAATCAAGTTCGACAAGATGACCGGTGCGATGACCACCTATGTTCCGTTCAAGGGGACCGGCGCTGCTGTGACGGCCCTGCTTGGCAAACAGGTAAAGGCAGAATGGGGATATACCACCGTAGGCGCTGCGCAGGGTGATGCGGTGCGACTGCTGGCCGTTGCAATGGAAGAACGCCACCCGCTGTTCCCCGATGTGCCGACCTTCAAGGAACTCGGCTATGACATGGTCGGTGGTGCCTATCGCGGGATTGCCCTGCCCAATACAGCCAGCGAGGAAACCACCAAAATGTGGTCCGACATGATTGGCGAAGTCAACGCAGACGAAGCTTTCCGCCAGAAAATGCTGGATGCGGGATTTGCCTTGCTGGACGTTGATGCCGCCGGAATGGAAGCCTTCATGGCAGAGCGTAAAGAGGAGTATCTGAAAGACGCCCGCGAAGCCGGACTCATTAAATAAATCAGGTCACGCCGGAGAGACTTCTATGAATTTCGAGCATTTTCTAACCGCTGCGACGCCGTTCAACCTGTGTTTGGCACTGTTCGGTGTGGCGGCGGGGACGATTGTTGGATCAATCCCCGGCCTGACCGCTACTATGGCACTGGCTGTTCTGGTGCCGATCACCTTCAGCATGGATCCCGCGTCGGCGTTGATCCTGCTGGGGGCGATTTATACTGGCGCCCTTTATGGCGGGGCCTATGCCGCCATTCTTCTTAATACTCCCGGCACGCCTTCCGCGATTGCGACCACCTTTGACGGTTATCCCATGGCCAAGAAAGGGGACGGAGACCTGGCTGTCGCGTTAGCCTGTTTTGCTTCGGTTTGCGGCGGCCTGATCGGGGCTTTCGCGCTGCTGTTGCTTGCGCCACCTTTGTCCAAGGTCGCGCTTGCCTTCGGCCCCGTAGAATATTTCTGGCTCTCGGTCTTTGGTCTGTCCCTGATCGCTTCCCTGTCCACAGGTAACCTGATGAAAGGTCTCGCTGGCGGGGCGTTCGGAATGATCCTTTCTACCGTCGGCGTGGCCGAGATTTCCGCCGACATCCGCCTGACCTTTGGCAGCCAGACCCTGATCAGCGGCTTTGGAGTGGTGGGTACATTGATCGGGCTTTATTGTATTCCCGTCCTGATAGACCTTGTGGCTGTGCCGGACCGTCACCTGAAGGTCGAAAAAGACGTTAAATCCGTGCGCATCGGAGAAGCATTCGGTCTTGCTATGCGCTCCAAATTCAATCTTGTCCGCTCTTCAATCATCGGCACGCTGGTCGGTATCCTGCCGGGTGCAGGGGGTTCGGTGGCAGGACTTGTGGCTTATTCCGAAGTGAAGCGCGGCGCAAAACCCCACCAGAAATTCGGCGAGGGCGAACCCGATGGCATCATGGCCGTTGAATCCGCCAATAACGCCACTGTGGGCGGCGGGTTCATCCCGACGCTGGTGCTGGGAATTCCCGGAACGCCGCCGGATGCCATCGTGCTGGGTGCGCTGCTGGTGCAAGGTGTGCGCACGGGTCCGACCATGTTTCAGCAAAGCGGTTCGATCGTCTACACTTTCATCTACGGGCTAATCATTGCAACAATCATGATGCTGCCCGCGGGCCTGCTGATCGGGCGCTATGCCTATAAATCCATCGTTACCATCCCGAAGGCCGTATTGGTGCCGGCGGTGGGCTTTATGACGATCATCGGCACCTTTGCCATCCGCAACAGTATCTCTGATGTGGTTATTATGCTGTGCCTTGGTCTCTTCGGCTGGGTCGTGGCACGGTTCGGATTTGCAGCCTCCCCGATTGTGTTGGGCCTGATCCTCGGTCCAATTGCCGAACAGGGGTTTGTGCAGGGCTGGACCATTGGTGCGGCGACCAACAACCTGACAGGAATGTTCTTCGGGCGCCCCATTTCCCAAGGTATCATTGCCTTTACCCTGATCACTCTGGTGTTGCCGGTATTCATGGCCAAACGCCGCGCCAAAGCTGCGGGAGGAACTGCACAATGAGCGTTTCAACTTCTCAAGGTCACATCGGTTCGCTACTCACATCGGCGTTTTTCATGCTGGCAGGCGCGGCGACGCTTTATGATGCAGCGAGTTATACGGATCGCGACAGTCAGGTGTTTCCGCAAACCGTTGCGGTGATCCTGATCATTACGGCGGGGCTGTCGCTGATAACCCGGCTACTGCGCCCGTCTGATCGGGGCGGGTTCGGCACTGGGAGCTGGTGGCGACGTATCCTGCTGGTGGTCAGCATGTTGGCTGCCTGCTTTGCGATGCCGGTGATCGGCTTCCTTCCGGCTGGTGTGATCGCCTTTGCCGGCGGCCTGATCGCGGCGATGCACGACAAATGGACGACACGCACGGTGCTGCTTTACTGGAGCAGCGGCGCGGTGGTCATGGTCTGTTTTTTCGCTTTGTTCAAGTATGTGCTGAATGTACCGCTGCCCTGAACCGGACCTGTCGGAAAGGGACTCCCGCCATGTTCTTCAATAATGCGATCCACAGTTTTGAGGACGCCCGCCGGATCGCAAAGCGGCGGCTGCCGTGGATGGTGTTCGACTATATCGACGGCACGGCGGGGACGGGATGCGGTGCGCGGACAAATCGTGCGGCGATGGAGCGGATCAAACTACAACCGCGCGTGTTGAACAACGTGGAAAACCGCAGCATCGCGGGGCAGGTGTTTGGCAAGGCTTGCAAATTACCCTTCGGGATCGCGCCGATGGGGATGTGCAATCTGGCCAGTCCTTCCGCGGATCGGTTGCTCGCGCAAATGGCTGCTGCGGATCGTATTCCAATTGGTGTCAGCACCGTCGCTTCTACCTCGCTTGAGGAGATGTGGGAGCAGTCACAGGGCAACGCCTGGTTCCAGCTTTATATAAGCCGCAGCACCGGAACGGCGGACCGTCTAATCGCGCGGGCTAAATCCGCAGGGTATGAGACGCTCGTCCTGACGGTTGATGTGCCGGAAGTGGGCCGTCGCCCGCGGGAACTGCGCCGTGGTTTCAAGATGCCCTTCCGCATCGGCCCGCGTCAGTTCGTGGATTTCGCCTGCCATCCGTCGTGGTCTTTGCCCCAACTGATCAAAGGCAAACCGGATATGGGCAATTTCGGAGGTGCCTTCGGGGAGTTCGATCGCGAGGAAAGCCGCGCCGGGGCGGATTGGGACACACTGGCACGGGTGCGGGACCAATGGTCCGGCAAGCTGGTTCTGAAAGGCGTGATGGACGCGCGGGACGCAAAACGGGCGCGGGAAGCGGGCGTGGATGCAGTGCAGGTTTCAAGCCACGGCAGCCGCCAGCTTGACAGCGCCCCGCCCGCCATCCACGCGTTGAGAAATATCCGCGAGGCACTGGGGCCGGAATTTCCGCTGTTTTTTGACAGCGGTATCCAAAGCGGTGAAGACATCGTCAAAGCCTATGCTATGGGGGCGGATTTCGTCTTTGCAGGGCGGGTGTTTTCCTACGCGATTGCAGCAAACGGGGCAGGGGGGCTGCGCCAGATGCGGGATGTTCTGGCGCAGGAGGTCAGCATCACGCTGGCCCAGCTTGGCCTGCGAAAGTTAAAGCAGATCACACCGGAGGTGATCGCCCCGCCTGTGTGAACACGCCCCTTTAATCAGGCCCAATCACGGCAGACGTATTTCACATCTGTGAAGGCTTCCAACCCCAGCCGCGATCCTTCCCGACCCAAACCGGATTGTTTCACCCCGCCAAAGGGGATCGGTGCGCCGGTGACTTTGGTCCGGTTTACCGCCACCATCCCGAATTGCAGCGCACGACTTGCACGGTAAATACGGCGTGGGTCCTGACTGTGAACATAGGCGACCAGCCCGTATTCTGTGTCATTGGCCCGCGCGATCACCTCTTCTTCCGTGTCAAAGGCTGCGATGGCTGCCATTGGCCCAAAGGTTTCTTCGTGCATGATCCGCGCATTTGCGGGAACATCGGCCAGCACAGTAGGTTCAAAGAACAGCGGCCCCTTGGCGGGACGCTTGCCGCCGCACAGCAACCGCGCGCCCTTGTCCAGCGCATCGCGGATTTGTTCTTCCTGCTTCACAACCGCGTTTTCATTCATCAGCGGACCGATGTCCGGATCGTCGACGCCTGCTCCGACTGTCAGAGCTTGCGTGGCTTTGGCAAATTCGGCGCAAAAGGTATCATAGCAATCCCGCGCAATGAGAAAGCGGTTCGCGCCGAGACAATCCTGTCCCGAGGTGGCAAATTTCGCCTTGATCCCCTCGGTAACGGCACGATCCATATCAGCATCGTCAAACACAATAAACGGTGCGTGCCCGCCCAGTTCCAGAACCAACCGCTTGATCGTGTCTGCCCCTTGGGAATAGAGCAGACGTCCGATTTCGGTCGATCCGGTAAAGGAAACAGCCCGCACGCGGGTGTCTTCCATCCATGCGCCGACGATCTCTGCGGCGTCTCCGGTGACAACGTTGAACACACCCTTGGGCAACCCGGCCCGTTCCCCCAGTTCAGCCAGCGCCAGCGCGGAAAACGGGGTTTCGGCGGAAGGATGAGCCACAACGGTACAACCCGCCGCAAGTGCGGCACCGGCCTTGCGGGTCAGCATGGCAGACGGAAAATTCCACGGCGTCACAAGGGCCGCAACCCCGACCGGTTCGCGCCAGACTTCTACCTCTGCATCCGGCAAGTGGGATGTGACGCCCTCGATATTCGGCCGACGGGCCTCTTCGGCGTAGAATTCGAAAAATGCGGCTGCGTAGTCGATTTCGCCGCGGGATTCCGAGATCGGCTTGCCTTGTTCCGCAGTCATAATCTGCGCAAGGTCTTCCTTATGTTCCAGCATGAGTTCATACCACCGCCGCAGAATATGGGACCGCTCTTGCGGAAGCAATCCCGACCATTGCGCAAAAGTAGACTGGGCTGCAGTCACCGCCTCACGCGCGTCCTGACCGCTCAGTTTTGCCACTTGTCCGAGCTTTTGCCCGTTGGCAGGGTCCGTCACTGCGAAAACCTCTTTCGCGGTACCGCTGCTCCATGCGCCATCCACATAAGCCAGATCGCGCCACAAGGCAGGGCAGGCTAGATTTGAAAATCCGGCGGGGGTGCAGGTTGTGTGCTGTGTCATCGGTTCCGATCCTTTACGAGAGGCCTGTTTCGTGCAGGCTAGTGCAAAGGCGGGGGAGAGTGCTTCGGGATTTAGAGGCCTGCGCCGATGATTTATCGCCTGGTGCCGGTTTTTGACGGGTAATTTTTCGGTGCGGACGTCAGGCGTCGAATAGAAGATCAAAGGGCAGGGCGGCGTTCTTCACAGCTTTCGTCACGATATAGGTGAAGTACCGTGCAAGTCCTGCGTCCTCTTCCAGCACCGTTTCTATTAGCTGTTGGTAACTTTCAATGTCGCGGCTGATGACCTGTAACAAATAGTCAAAACCGCCGCCCAAAGCCCAGCATCCGGTTATTTCGGGATGGCGTTGAACGATTTTTTCGAAGGTCTGAAAGGCCTCGGCATTATGATTGGCCAGTTCGGCTAATACGAACACGGTGACATGGGGCGCGAGCTTTCGCAGTTCAACTTCCGCATGATACCCTTTGATCAGACCCGAAGATTCCAGCCGTTGTAGCCTGTCCCAGCAAGCCGTCGCGCTAAGATTCACCCGATCCGCAAGGGCGGTTTTGGAAATCCGACCCTCTGCCGAAAGGGTCTTGAGAATGGCAATATCGCGTTTATCAAGTTTCGTGAAGCTCATATCACAGTCATGGGCGTGACGGGAGGGCTTGTCAATTGTACTGATTAGCGTGAGTATCCCGTATCATGACAAAATGGCTCCCCGATCCCGAAACCATCACCCGTCCGGCCTACCGTTCTTTGGTTCAGGCCATAGAACTCGCCATTCAACATGGTGATCTCAAGCCCGGGGACCAACTGCCGCCCCATCGTAAACTGGCCTATGATCTGAAGTTGAGCGTGCAGACTGTCAGCCGGGCCTATGACAAGCTGACCGAGGCAGGCAGGGTAGTCGGTGAAGTCGGTCGGGGCACATTTGTACGAGGCGTGCAGGATGAATTTCCGGTGCCCTTTGTCAGCCGCAAGACCGCTGACAAGGTGCTGGATATGTCCCTGATCAAACCGGTGCTGGATCAGATACACGACATCGCGATGGAAAAGGTTTTGCGCAGCATGGCCCGCTCTTTGCCACCGGCGGTGTTGTCGGGGTTTCGTCCTGACGAACCGCAGGACGACGAGCCGGAATCCGCGCGGCGATGGTTGAAGCTTTGCGGTCTGGATACAGGCAGCTCTGGCGTGGTCGTCACCAATGGCAGCACCAGCGCGATGAGCATGGCGCTCATGACCGCGGCACAGGCAGGCGATCTGGTGCTGAGCGAAGATGTTGGCCATCATACCTTACGCTCCCTGACACGATATCTGGGGATGCGGCTTGAAGGGGTGCGTGTCGACGACGACGGTATCTGTCCGGATGCTCTGGAGCAACGTTGCGCACAAGAGCCTGTAAAAGCTTTGTATTTGATGCCCGGCGGCACGAATCCTTTAGGTTTTGTCATGTCGGCAGAACGGCGTGCCCGCATTGTCGATATTGCCCGACGTTATGATATTTTGATCGTAGAAAATCATGCTTGGGGGCCGTTGTTGCAGGGGCCGCCACCTCTGGCCGCGCTGGCGCCGGAGCGGGTTTTGTTCTTTACCAGTCTGACCAAATCCATCTTGCCCGGCCTGCGGGTGGGCTATCTGGTGGTCCCCGATCATCTTGCGCGGGCGGCGGCAAACCGGCATCTGGTGATGAACTGGATGGCGACGAACCTGATGACTGAAATCGCCTATCGCTGGATTATGGACGGCACAGCGCAAATCCTTCTGGACCGCCAAAAGGCAGCTTTGTCGGACCGCGCCGGGGTCGTAGAAAACCTGTTTCGCGGCCTTGATTACAAGATGGCACCGAACGGCCTGCACGTTTGGTTGAACACTCGCGGTGCCGAACAGGAACAGCGTCTGGTCGACACAGCCCGCCAGATGGGAGTCGCCGTTGCGGCAGGTGCCAGTTTCAGTATCGGTCCGCATGAGAATCACACAGGTGTTCGCATCGCTTTGGGGGGGCTGAGCTTTCCGGATTTCACCCAAGGTCTGCGGATCATTGCCGGTATCATGGGTCAGGAACCGCACCTCAATCCTGCTTAAACCCGCTCGCGCATGGGTGGAATTGTCATGGTTCAATAATGACATTGACATGATTGTCATGGTTCGAAATGGTTAATTAATCATGACAATTTGTGTGGCACCACTTTCGGGTGGTGCCTGCACGCGTTTAAGGAGGACTTTATGTCTCTATTTAAAAATCTTCTCGCGGGGGGCATTGTCGCCTCTGTTGCCTCTATCGCTGCAATGGGCACCGCATCGGCGGAGACCTGGCGCTATGCTTTCGAAGAAGCGATGGACGAGGTTCAGGGGAAATACGCCCAGAAATTCAAGGAAGTGGTTGAGGCAAATTCCGATCACGAGATCCAGTTGTTCCCCTACGGGACACTGGGCGAAAGTGCGGATATCATGGAACAGGCACAGGCCGGCATCCTGCAGTTCGTGGACCAGTCACCGGGATTCACAGGCGCGTTGATCCCCGAAGCGCAAGTGTTCTTTGTGCCTTACCTGCTGCCGGACAATGAAGAAGAACTGTTCGAGTTCTTCCGCACCTCCAAGGCCGTGAACGAGATGTTCCCGAAACTTTATGCCGAGCAGGGGCTGGAATTGCTGACCATGTTCCCAGAAGGCGAAGTCGGGATTACCACGCAGGAACCAATCAGCTCTCCTGAAGATTTTGATCAGGTCAAAGTCCGCGTGATGACCAACCCGCTGCTAGTTGAAAGCTACAAAGCCTTCGGCGCAACACCCACCCCGCTGCCGTGGGGCGAGGTTTACGGTGCGCTGCAAACCGGCATCATTCAGGGGCAGGAAAACCCGACATTCTACATCCTGTCCAACAAGCTGTACGAGGTGAGCGAACATCTGACCTATATCGGTCACAACAATTTCACCACCGCTGTTATGGCCAATCAGGACTTTTATCAGGGACTGTCGGATGCGGATAAAGAAGTGATTCAGAAGGCCACGGATGAAGCATTCGAGTATATTCTCGAATACCAGAAGGGCCAGACACAGGCGTCTATCGACGGGATCAAGAAAGCCAAGCCGGATTACACGATCACCGTGCTGGACGATGAACAGCGCCAGCCTTTCCGCGACGCGGCTGCGCAGGTTGAAGAAGCCTTCATCGAAATGACAGGCGACAGTGGCAAGGAACTGCTGGAGCAGTTCAAGGCCGATCTCGAAGCGGTCAAGAAATAACACTCCTCCAAGAGTTTACGGTTCCCCGATTACCGGTCGGGGGATCGTTCCCAATTTATTGTTTCGGTCATAGATGCGAAGGATTCTGAAGGTGACAGACGCAAACCACGGGTCACAGGAACAATCGAACACCGATACCACCGGACTCGATGATGCGCCGCTGACGGCCTATGAATCCAGCCTTCCGGGATTTCTGGGAACCATCGACAACGGCATCAGCCGGATCGAATCCCTGATGCTGGCAGCAGGTGTGTTGCTGATGGCCGCGAACACCATGTCCAATGTGGTAGGGCGTTTTGTGTTCCAGAGTTCGATCTTCTTTTCCGAAGAGCTCAACCGCATCCTGATTATCCTGATTACATTTGCCGGTATTTCCTATGCTGCGCGCCACGGTCGGCACATTCGGATGTCCGCGATTTTTGATGCCATGCCGCCAAAGCTGCGCAAATTGATGATGATCGTGATCTCTCTGGTAACGGCCGTGTTCATGTTCGGACTGGCCTGGTACGCGCTGCAATACCTGCTGACACAGGCGGGGCGGGGCAGGGTGCTGCCTGCCTTGCAGATTCCGGTCTGGATGCCGCTGGTCTGGGTGCCTGTCGGATTCTTTATGACCGGACTTCAATACCTTCTGACTGCGGTCAAGAACATGATCGAGAAGGACATCTACCTGTCCACCAACGTGCTGGAAGGCTACGACGACAACGAGCAGGAGATCTGAGCCATGGCTTTGACCATTTTTTCAATCATGATCGTGCTTCTTCTGCTCGGCTTTCCGATGATGATCCCGCTGATCGTCGGGGCCTTCGTTGGTTTTTTCATGTTGTTTGGCGGGTTGGACCAAATGGAGACCATGATCCAGCAAATGATGGCGGGGATACGCCCTGCCTCGCTCATCGCGGTGCCGATGTTCATTTTTGCAGCCGACATCATGACGCGGGGCCAGTCTGCGGGCCGGTTAATTGATATGGTGATGTCCTTTGTCGGCCATATGAAGGGTGGTCTTGCCGTGTCCACGGCGGCGGCCTGTACCATGTTCGGGGCGGTGTCCGGTTCGACACAGGCCACAGTGGTGGCGATCGGTTCACCGTTGCGGCCGCGTATGTTGAAAGCAGGTTATAAAGACAGCTTCATTCTGGCGCTGATTGTAAATTCCTCTGACATTGCCTTTTTGATTCCGCCCTCCATTGGGATGATTATTTACGGTGTGGTATCCAACACCTCTATTGCCGAACTGTTTATCGCGGGGATCGGGCCGGGGCTGCTGATCCTTGTGCTGTTTTCCATCTATGCAGTGATTTACGCGATCCGCCATGATGTGCCGACCGAGGAGAAAACAACTTGGGGCCAGCGCGCACGTGCGGTGCAAAAGGCGCTCTGGCCGCTCGGGTTTCCGGCCATTATCATCGGCGGGATCTACGGCGGGATCTTTTCCCCGACAGAGGCCGCTGCGGCCTGTGTGCTATACGCGCTGATACTGGAAACCATCGTGTTCCGCTCGTTGAACTGGCACGGCGTTTACGAAACCGCCAAATCCACCGGATTGATCACCGCTGTTGTGTTTATCCTTGTGGGGGCAGGGGCGGCATTTTCATGGGTCATCTCCTTTGCGCAAATCCCGCAGGCCATTCTCGGGTCTATCGGCATTGACGAAATGGGCGCGATCGGCGTTCTCTTCGTGATCTCCATTGCCTTTTTTATCGGTTGTATGTTCGTTGATCCAATTGTGGTGATCCTCGTGCTGGTGCCAATCTTTGCGCCGGTGGTAAAATCCGTCGGGCTTGATCCGGTATTGGTGGGGACAGTGATCACATTGCAGGTGGCGATCGGCTCGGCCACGCCGCCCTTCGGCTGTGATATTTTCACGGCCATAGCAGTCTTCAAACGCCCCTATATAGAAGTGGTGCGCGGCACCCCGCCGTTTATTCTGATGCTGTTGAGCGTGTCCGTCGCGCTGATCTTTTTCCCGCAAATCGCGTTGTTCCTGCGCGATCTGGCATTCGCAAAATAGACCGGAGGAGACGCCTATGTTTACCCACATCCTTGCGCCTTATGACGGATCGGTCACCGCCAATCGTGCCCTTCACAAGGCGGCAGAAATGGCGCTGCTGACCGGCGCAAAAGTGACCTTGCTGACAGTCTATCGCCACCATTCTATGCTGGAGGCATCGCTTTCGATGGTGCGGGTCAGCGATCCGGGCAATCTGGATGATGCCATGAAAGAACACGCAACCGAGATTATCAACCACGGTAAAGCGGTCATGGCTGAGGCCGGAGTCACAAATTTACGCGCCTTCGTGCGCAACGGCCGACCGGCGCGGGCGATTACGGAATTTGCCCAAAAGCACGAAGCTGACCTGATCGTGCTCAGCAGCCGCGGGCTTGGTTCTTCCGGCGACAGCTATCTGCTTGGCAGTGTCTCGCACAAGGTAATAGGGCTGGCAAAGATGCCGGTCCTTGTCGTCTAAACGTCGCTTTGAACCGCAATTCTCGGTTTATAAGATTAAAGTCTTTCTTATCATTGACATCGCGGCAAAAGGTGATGCCAATGAACCTATCCCTGCCGGTTGTTACATAGTCTATCGCTCCGGTCTGGAAACACTCTGACATTTGTATAACCGGAGAAGCGCCATGACGACATTTCAGGCCAATTTCACCACCACAGAATACCTGCGCCGGATCGACAAAACCCGCAAGGCAATGGCTGCAAAAGGTCTTGATGCGATCGTCGTTAGCGACCCGTCCAATATCTCGTGGCTGTCGGGTTATGACGGCTGGTCGTTCTACACCTATCAGGCGGTGATCCTGACACACGAGGGAGAGCCGGTCTGGTGGGGCCGTGGCATGGATGCGCTTGGCGCGCGGCGGACCGTCTTTATGGAAGACGATTGTATTCGCGGCTATGACGACACTTACGTGCAGAACCCTGAAAAACATCCGATGGAAGATTTGTCAGCGCTGCTGAAAGAAAAGGGTCTGGAAAAGGCGCGGCTTGGCGTGGAGATGGACAATTATTATTACGCCGCTGCTGCCCATGCGACCCTTGTCCGCGAATTGCCCGAGGCGAAACTTCAGGATGCAACGGGGCTGGTGAACTGGCAGCGGGCCGTCAAGTCAGAGCGCGAGATCGAATATATGCAGCGCGCGGGCCGGATTGTCGAAGTTATGCACGAACATATCCTAGAGGTGGCCGAACCCGGAATGCGTAAAAACGATCTGGTGGCCGAGATCTATGCCGCTGGCATTCGCGGCGCGGACGGGTTTTGGGGCGATTATCCCGCGATTGTGCCGATGGCGCCTTCCGGCATGGACGCCACCGCACCGCATCTGACATGGGACGACCGCCCGATGGAAACAGGGGAGGCGACCTTCTTTGAAATCGCAGGGGCGCACCGGCGGTACCAATGCCCGCAATCCCGCACCCTGTTCTTTGGCGAGGTGCCGCAGAAATACCGCGATGCGGAAGCCGCTGTCCTGGATGCGATTGATGCGGGGCTGGAACAGGCCAAACCGGGGAACCGTGCCGAGGATATTGCCAATGCTTTTAACGCAACGCTGAACAAGGCAGGCTTTGAAAAGGACTCCCGCTGCGGCTATGCCATCGGCATCAGCTATCCACCCGATTGGGGCGAGCGGACGATTTCGTTCCGGCGCGGTGACCAGACGGTTCTGGAACCGGATATGACGTTCCACTTCATGCCCGCGCTCTGGCTGGATGATGGCGGTCTGGAAATTACCGAACCCATCCGGATTACAGAAACCGGCCACGAATGTTTCTGTACCACCCCACGCAAACTGTTTGTGAAGGACTGATTTTTTAGATCAAAAAGCGCGGCGGTTTAACGGTTTCAAGTAGCCCGAACCGCCGTTTGCTGTTAGCCTTCCACTATGAAGCAGGCCAAAATCACCCCCGCTGCGCAAGATGTTGATTTCGCGCCTTTCCCCCACTGGGCCGAGCCTGCAAGCGGGCAATCGCCAGAGGCAGCAGCTTTCGCATCCGGTGCTGCGCTTTGCGTGTTGCACGGATTGGTGACGCACCATAGCGGCGCGGTGCCTGTCACACTGCTGCGCAACCGTCTGGCATTGCTGGCAAGCGAGGCAACGCTGAGGATCGAAGGCCGTGCCGAAACGGCAGCAGCGATCCGCGATGCGGTCTACCTTACACGTCCCGGCGACAGTATGGGCCCCGCGGGAGAGATGTACCTGCGCTGGCGCCGCGCTGCTGCCCTACGGCTGCGGGGCAAGGACTGGATCGACCCGTTTAACGAAATCCTGCCCAAACCCTTTGCAGAGGCATTGCCCCACTGGTTCAAACAGACAGAGACAGCGGGCAGCCCAGTGGCGCAAGCTGTCGGCCTTATGCGACTTATCCTAGAGGCGGACCCCCGCGAAGAAGCAACCGCGATGATCTGCGCGGATGTTGTGCTGGCCCGCGGGTTTGGGTGGTCCGCTCCGCTGCCGCTGACTGCGCTGCATTTGACCCGCGCCGCCTTGCGCGATCTTCAGGTCGCTGATCTTCATCTGCTTTTGACCCGCGCCGCCCGCACTGCAACTGCTCTGGCCCATGACCTCAGCCGCCGCGCGACCATGTTGCAGCAGGTTGCCCCGAAACTGCGCTCCAAGGGTTCGGGTCATGCGGTCGCGCTGTTTCTGCAAGAAGACGCGATCTCGCCCGGAACCATGTTGTCGCCCGTCATAAAGGGCACCAAGACGGCCATGACGGACCGTTCGGCCCGCCGGCTTTGCGACCGTCTGGTCAGCCTTGGCGCCGTGAAAGAACTGACGGGGCGGGGCAGCTTTCGGCTCTACGGGTTGGCGTGATGGAAGAGGAAGAATTTGATCGCGAACTTGCGGGATTACCCGAAGATGTGCGGTGGCAGGAATGGATGGCGCGGGTCGAGGCGGTGTTATTCGCCAGCGATACGGTAGTTGCGGAAAAATCCCTGATGGCGGTGATCGGGCAGGGTGCAAAGCTGGATCGGTTGATCACGGATATTAACGCCGATCTGATCCGCCGCCCCTACGAGGTGGTCGCCGTGGCCGGCGGTTATATGATGAGGACGCGCAAAAAATTTGCGCCTGTCATTCACAAGGCCAGACACGGCGAGGATAAGGGCGTCCGGCTGAGCGAGTCCGAACTCTTGGTGCTTGCGACCATTGCCTATCAGCAACCGGTCAGCCGTGCGGATTTGCGGGATGTTTTCGGCAAGGATGTAAACCGCGATCTGCTGTCCCGTCTGCAATATCGTAAACTGATCGCCAACGGTCCGCGCAGCCCCCGTCCGGGTGCGCCCCATACCTTTGTGACAACGCCGGAGTTTTTACGCACCTTTGACCTTGAAAGCCTGCGCGACCTGCCGGAGATGGATTTCCCGCAGGCCTAGGCTGCTTGTTCAAGAATGGCGACAAGTTCGGACTGGCTGAGAGGGAATGGATTGCCCTTCATAGAGGAAGCACCCGCCGAAAGGGCTGCAGTTTGCGCAAATATGCCCTTGTCCAGCCCCATCGCAGACAACCCCCGCAAGCCGTTGGTGCGGGACCAGTCTTGTAGGGCCAGCACCCCGTCCGGTTGATCGCCTGTGGCGAAAGCTTCATTGATCAGATCCAGCACCCATCCGGTTCGTTCGGCGATCCCGCTGCCTTGCGGCGCTTTCTGCCGATGCGAGGCCAGCACCGCCGGTAAGAGAGCGCCGCAGATTTCACCGTGGGGCGCATTGGTTATCCCGCCGATGACACCGGCAAAACCGTGCACCGCGCCCAAGCCGCTGTTGGCCAGCGCAAGGCCGCCGCAGGTGCTGACCCATGCCATCCGGTCAAGGGCTTCTGCCGAATCTTCCTCGATCAGCGGTCTGAGCGCGGCGATACCTTCGGGAATGGCTCCCCGGCAAAGCGCATCACTCATCGGATTGGCCTTGACCGAGAGATAGGGTTCGATCACCTGCGTTACCGCATCCAGCGCGGCGGCAAGTATGACGGCTTTGGGTGCGCCTTCCATAAGGTCCGCATCGACAATAGCAGCGCAAGGGATCATCCGCGGATCGCGCAAGCTGACTTTTATGGCGCGGTCTGGCACTGTGATCACCGCGTTTCGCGTGACTTCCGACCCCGTTCCGGCTGTGGTTGGCAGTGCAATCACTGGCAGGGGGGCGGCATCAAGGCTGCGCCCGTCGCCGACGACCTCAAGGTAACTGCGTGGTGACGCTGTGCAGGGAACCAGTGCGGCAAGCGCCTTGGCAAAGTCCATGACGGAACCGCCGCCAAGGGCGATGATAACATCCGGTGGCGCGGTTCTGATACCGGGCAGGGCGGCTTCCAGTAAAGGCAGATCCGGTTCCCCGTTGCAGGCGGTGGTCTGCACGGTAAGACCCGCATTTGCACAGTCTTCCAGCAGCCACTCTGCCCGTTTGGATGTCGCTCCATGGACGACAAGAACTGATCTGCCAAATGTTGCCGCCAGTCCGGCGGCCTTGCTCCGGCTGCCGCGCCCGAAATGGATTGTGTTCGGGGCAGTAAAAGTAAATGCGTTAAAATTCATTGTCTGCCAGCCTTAAACGCTCATCGTGGCGTCGATTGCCTTTTTCCATCCGGCATATTTGGACTTGCGCTGGTCTTCGTCCATTTTCGGTGTGAACTGTTTGTCGAGCGCCCAGCCCTTGGCGAAAGTTTCCTGATCAGGGTAGAGGCCTACATGCATCCCCGCCAGCCACGCCGCCCCGAGCGCGGTTGTTTCCAGTACCTTCGGGCGGTCCACAGGGGCTGCAATAATATCAGACAGGAACTGCATGGCAAAATCATTGGCAGACATGCCACCGTCTACCCGCAGGGTCGGTTGCACGCCGTCCACCTGCCAGTCTGCGGACATGGCATCAAGCAGGTCACGGGTCTGGAAACCCACGCTTTGTAATGCAGCCCGCGCCATTTCCGCCGGACCGGAACCGCGGGTCAGACCGAAAACCGCACCGCGGCAGTCAGGGTTCCAGTAGGGCGCACCAAGGCCCACAAACGCAGGAACAAGGATCACATCCTGATTATCATCCGCATCCCGCGCCAGCGCTTCGGTTGCCGCAGCATCCTTGATGATCTGCAAGCCGTCCCGCAGCCATTGCACCACAGCGCCTGCTACAAAGATCGACCCTTCCAGCGCATAGGTCGGCTTGCCATCCAGTTGATAGGCGATGGTGGTCAGCAGGCGGTTTTTTGAAACCACAGGGGTTTCCCCTGTGTTCAACAGCGCAAAACAACCGGTGCCATAGGTGGATTTCAACATGCCGGGGGTGAAACAGGCCTGCCCGACCGTGGCGGCCTGCTGGTCGCCTGCAACGCCGCAAATCGGAATTTCATGGCCGAACAGATCCGCCCGGGCATGGCCAAAATCGGCGGCGCAGTCCTTGACCTCGGGCAGCATATCCATCGGGATGTTCAACAGCTCGCAGATTGTGTTGCTCCAACGCCCCTTGCGAATGTCATATAGCATTGTGCGAGCCGCATTGGTGGCGTCGGTGGCGTGGACCTTGCCGCCGGTCAGCTTCCAGATCAGATAGCAATCAACAGTGCCGAACAACAGTTCGCCCTGGTCGGCGGCCTGCCGTGCTCCATCTACGTTTTCCAGAATCCAGCGCAGTTTCGTGCCGGAAAAATAGGGGTCAACCAGAAGGCCCGTGCGGTCCGCGATCATGTCGCCCTGTCCGCTGTCCCGCAGGCTGCGGCAATATTCTGCGGTGCGGCGGTCCTGCCAGACAATGGCATTATAGACCGGCTTGCCGGTTTTGGCGTTCCAGACGATGGTGGTTTCGCGCTGGTTGGTGATGCCGATTGCCGTCACCTCTCGCGAGGATAATCCTGCGCGCTCGATCGCTGCGCGGCAGGTGCCAGCCGTCGTTGCCCAAAGGTCCGCCGGATCATGTTCAACCCAACCGGAGTTGGGGAAAATCTGGCGGAACTCTTCCTGCGCACTGGCGACAGGATTCATGTTTTCGTCAAACAGGATCGCCCGCGTCGAAGTCGTGCCCTGATCAATGGCGAGGATATGGGTCATGGGATGTCCACCTGTTTCTGAGATGTCGATAGAATGTCGGTGCGCGGGCGGCTGTCAAGCCTTCGGCCGCAAGCCTGCGCGGGGTGGAGCGGCCCGCCCGTTCGGGGCCGCTCCGGTATTGAGGATCGCAGGGGCGGCGGGCCGCCCCCTGATCACCGGCTTACTGCCAGGATTTGATCAGCTCGTCGTAAGATACCGTCTTTGGCTCTTCGTCTTCGTTTTCCAGCTTGGCCTTAGGCGAACCGGGTTGGGACAGCCAGTGCTCCGGGTCCATTTCCTCGTTCATCTTCGGGCCGATGTCGCCCTGAACACCTGCACGCTCCAGACGGATCAGGACTTTTTCCTGATCGGCACACAAAGCGTCGAGCGCTTCTTGTGGGGTTTTCGCACCGGACATTGCGTCACCGATGTTCTGCCACCACAGCTGGGCCAGTTTCGGGTAGTCAGGCACGTTTGTGCCGGTCGGGGACCACTGCACGCGGGCAGGGGAACGGTAGAATTCCACCAGACCGCCGAGTTTTGGCGCCCGTTCGGTGAAGCTGTCGTGCTGGATCGTGGATTCACGGATGAATGTCAGACCAACATGGGATTTCTTCACGTCAACGGTTTTAGAGGTCACGAACTGGGCGTAGAGCCAAGCCGCCTGGGCACGATCCACAGGAGTGGATTTCATCAGCGTCCAGGAACCGGCGTCCTGATAGCCGATCTTGGTGCCTTCCGTCCAGTAAGCGCCGTGTGGCGAAGGAGCCATGCGCCATTTCGGGGTACCGTCTTCGTTCATCACAGGCAGATCGGGTTCAACCGATGCGGCTGTAAAGGCGGTGTACCAGAACATTTGCTGCGCAACATTACCCTGTGCCGGGATTGGACCCGCTTCGGAGAATGTCATACCGGCAGCCGCTGGGGGAGAGTATTTTTCCAGCCATTCGATTGCCTTGGTCACAGCATAAACCGCTGCTGGCCCGTTGGTTGCACCGCCACGGGCGACACAGGAACCCACAGGTTGGGAGTTTTCGTTTACACGGATACCCCATTCATCCACAGGCAGGCCGTTCGGCTCACCCACATCGCCGGCACCGGCCATGGACAGCCACGCATCTGTGTAGCGCCAGCCAAGGGACGGGTCTTTCTTACCGTAATCCATGTTGCCATAGATTTCACCGTCAACGCCCATGTGGGTCAGATCACGGCCGGTGAAGAATTCAGCGATGTCTTCATAAGCGGACCAGTTTACAGGCACGCCCAGATCATAGCCGTATTTCTCTTTGAAATCGGCCTTGTTCTTTTCGTCGTTGAACCAGTCGTACCGGAACCAGTAAAGGTTGGCGAACTGCTGGTCGGGCAACTGGTAAACCTTGCCGTCCGGTCCGGTGGTGAATGACAGACCGATAAAGTCTTCCAGATCCAGACCGGGGTTGGTGACAGAAGCGCCTTCGCCTTCCATCCAGTCGGTCAGGTTACGCGCCTGTTGATAGCGCCAGTGCGTGCCGATCAGGTCAGAGTCGTTGATATAGGCGTCATAAATGTTTTCGCCGGACTGCATCTGTGTTTGCAGTTTCTCAACAACATCGCCTTCACCGATCAGGTCATGTGTGACCTTAATGCCGGTAATGGCTTCGAATGCAGGCGCCAGAACTGTGGCTTCGTATTCGTGGGTGCCGATTGTCTCGGAAACCACATTGATGGACATGCCCTGAAACGGTTTCGCTGCATCCACGAAGAACTGAAGCTCTGCTTCCTGTTCTGCACGGGACAGGACGGACATATCCTTGATTTCGGAATCCAGAAACGCTTTGGCGGCGTCCATATCCGCGAACACGGGTGTGCTCAGCAAACAGGCCACCACGCTAAGCGCGGATGTTCCTTTAAGTCGCAAGGTCATTTTTGTTCCTCCCAAGGTTTGAACAATTAAAGCTTTCCGGCCTTGCGTGCCGGTCAGCCACTTTGATTACACCCAGCGAAACACCGCTACAGCGTAAAAAAAACAGACGATCAACGCGCCCCATTGCGGGGCACTGGTTGATGCGAGCCATGCCAGATTGATAAAGGCCGATCCTAACAGGGTGATGAACAGACGATCCCCCCGTGTGGTTTCAATCCGCAAAATCCCGACCCGAGGCGTTTCGGGGAATTTGATCGCAAGGATTGTGAACACGATCAGGGTCGCGGCGATCACTGCAAAGAAAATTGCGGTCGGCCAGGTCCATGCCATCCATTCCATGAGGTCTCTCCTTCGTTAGATTACACGCGGCCCAGGGCAAAACCCTTGGCGATGTAGTTGCGGACAAAATAGATCACCAGCGCACCCGGAACGATAGTCAGCACACCGGCCGCTGCCAGTACTCCCCAGTCAATACCGGCGGCACCCACGGTGCGGGTCATAGTGGCGGCGATGGGTTTGGCGTCTACGCTGGTCAGGGTCCGGCTGAGCAGCAGTTCGACCCAGCTGAACATGAACAGGAAAAAGGCCGTAACCCCGATGCCCGACGCCACCAGCGGTGTGAAGATGCGGATAAAGAAACGCGGGAAGGAATAGCCGTCGATATAGGCTGTTTCGTCTATTTCCTTTGGCACCCCGCGCATGAAACCTTCCAATATCCACACCGCCAGCGGCACGTTGAACAGGCAATGGGCCAGCGCCACTGCGATATGGGTGTCAAACAACCCGACCGAGGAATAAAGCTGGAAGAACGGCAGCGCAAAAACCGCAGGCGGGGCCATCCGGTTGGTCAGCAGCCAGAAGAACAGGTGTTTGTCCCCCAGAAATGTATAGCGGCTAAAGGCATAGGCGGCAGGCAGCGCCACGGCGAGGCTGATCACCATATTGATCACCACATAGGCCATAGAGTTCAGATAGCCCGTATACCAAGACGCATCTGTCAGGATGGTCAGATAGTTGTCAAAGGTCAGATCACGGGGCCAAAGGGTAAATGTGTTCAGGATTTCCGTGTTGGTCTTCAGGCTCATCGTGAGCAGCCAATAGATCGGCAGCAGCAGGAACAGCAGATACAGCCCCATGACAATGGCGTTGCCCTTTATGCGGAAGCCACCGCGTTTTTGTACAGATACAGACATCAGTGGCCATCCCTTTTATCGAGGTTCGTCATAACGGTGTAGAACACATAGGAGATCAGCAGGATCACCAGATAATACATGATCGAGAAGGCGGCTGCGGGACCAAGATCAAACTGCCCCAGTGCCATTTTCACCAGATCAATCGACAGGAAGGTTGTCGAATTGCCCGGCCCGCCGCCTGTTACAACAAACGGTTCGGTGTAGATCATGAAGCTGTCCATAAAGCGCAGCAGGATCGCGATCATCAAAACGCCGGTGATTTTCGGCAGTTCGATAAAGCGGAAAACGGCCCAACGGCTGGCCTGATCAATCTTGGCCGCCTGATAATAAGCATCGGGAATGGATTGCAGTCCGGCATAGGCCAAAAGTGCGACAAGCGAGGTCCAGTGCCACACGTCCATGACAATGACCGTGATCCATGCCGCATAGAAATTCTGGGTATAGTTGTAATCAATCCCCATCGCATCCAGCGTATACCCCAACAGGCCGATATCGACCCGCCCGAAAATCTGCCAGATGGTGCCGACCACGTTCCAAGGGATCAGCAGGGGCAGGGACATCAGCACCAGACAAAACGACGCCCAGAAGCCGCGCTTGGGCATGTTCAGCGCAACAAAGATGCCAAGCGGGATCTCAATGGCAAGGATAATGGCGGAGAAAGCGATCTGCCGCCCCAACGCATCCCACATCCGTTCGGAATCCATCATCTCGCGGAACCAGTCGATACCGGCCCAGAAGAACTGGTTGTTGCCGAACGTGTCCTGCACCGAATAGTTGACCACCGTCATCAATGGAATGACTGCAGAAAAGGCGACAAGCACCAGAACGGGCAGGATCAGGAACCATGCCTTTTGGTTGACAGTCTTGTTCATTATTCCCCCCCCGATGGCGCAACCCGCCAGCTGTCCGCATAGATGTTGATCCCTGCGGGATCAAAGATGATCCTGTTGGCATCCGGTGAAATGGAGCTGCCTTCTTCGGCAATCACGTTGATTTCGGTGCCATTGAAATCGGCGCGAACGATCTTGTGACGCCCAACATCTTCGATCCGTTTGACTGTCACCGGCAGGCCGGTGTCGCCGCTGGTCAGTTTGGTGAATTCAGGACGAACCCCCAGCTCAACCTTGCCCGACAGAGCGCCAAAGCCCTGTCCCAGCGGAATTTCCGTGCCATTCAGAACCGCCTTGTCGCCGGAGACTGATGCTTCCAGCACGTTCATACCGGGAGAGCCGATAAAATAGCCCACAAAAGTATGCTCGGGGCGTTCGAACAATTCCTGCGGCGTGCCCATTTGCACAACACGGCCATCATACATCACCACAACCTTATCCGCAAAAGTCAGCGCCTCTGTCTGGTCGTGGGTCACGTAAATCATCGTGTGACCGAATTCGTGATGCAGGGATTTCAACTGGGTGCGCAATTCCCATTTCATGTGGGGGTCGATCACGGTCAGCGGTTCGTCAAACAGCAGCGCGTTCACGTCCTCGCGCACCATTCCCCGCCCGAGCGATATCTTCTGCTTGGCATCCGCCGTCAGTCCGCGGGCCTTGCGGTTGAGCATCTCTTCCATGCCGATCATCTGCGCGATCTGTTGCACGCGATCCCGCACATAGGCCGCATCCGCCCCGCGATTGCGCAGTGGAAACGCCAGATTGTCCCGCACGGTCATCGTGTCGTAGACCACCGGAAACTGGAAAACCTGCGCGATGTTGCGCTCCGTGGTGGGCGCGTGGGTCACGTCCTTGTCGTCAAACAGGATTCGCCCCTGACTGGGGTGCAGCAGGCCGGAAATGATGTTTAGCAGTGTGGATTTCCCGCACCCCGAAGAGCCAAGCAGCGCATAGGCTTCTCCGTCCACCCAATCGTGGTTAAGCTCTTTCAGCGCGTAATCCTGTTCGCCTTGCGGGTTTGGCAGATAGGAATGGGCCAGATTGTCGAGGGTGATTTTAGCCATGGTTCAAGCCCTCTGTCTCTGTGGCATAGGCAGCAGGGGCTACGGATGTGCCGTCCTGCGCAAAAATGTATACGTGGCGGGGATCAAGAAAAACCTTCAGTGCAGCGCCAATTTCAAGGTCTTTGACCCCGTGGATCAGGCCGACCCAGTTTTCGCCGTGGTGGTCCAGATGAACAAAAGTTTCCGATCCGGTAATTTCCTTGACCTGCAAGGTTCCGGTGAACTCCAACGTGGCACTGCCGCTGTTTTCCAGTTCCAGATGGTTGGGGCGGAAACCGGCCATGTAGTCACCATCCGGAAGGGCGGCAAATCCGGTGGAAGCGGCGCTTTGTCCGTCGCCGAAGTGCAAAGTATCACCGGATTTGCGGATGTTGAGGAAGTTCATAGGCGGGTCGGAGAATACCCGCGCCGTGGTTGCATCTACCGGCTGGCGATAAACGATCGGGGTTTTGTCGAACTGGGTGATCCGGCCTTCCCACATTGTCGCTGTGTTGCCGCCAAGCAGCAGCGCTTCTTCCGGTTCGGTTGTGGCGTAAACAAAAATCGAACCCGCTTCTTCGAAAATCTTCGGAATTTCGGCGCGCAGTTCCTCGCGCAGTTTATAGTCCAGATTGGCCAGCGGTTCATCCAGCAGCACCAGTCCCGCGTCCTTCACCAGCGCGCGGGCCAGTGCGCACCGCTGCTGTTGCCCGCCGGACAGTTCCAGCGGCTTGCGGTCCAGCATTTCCGAAAGTTTCATCAAATCGGCGGCCTTCTTCACCGCCGCGTCGATTTCTGCCGCAGATTTGCCGAGCAACCGCATCGGGCTGGCGATATTTTCATAAACGGTCATCGATGGATAGTTGATGAACTGCTGGTACACCATCGCCACGCCGCGGTCTTGGACGCGCATGCCGGTGACATCCTTGCCATCCCAGAACACCTTGCCGGTGTTGGGCACATCAAGCCCCGCCATCAACCGCATCAAAGATGTCTTGCCAGCCAAGGTCGGACCAAGCAGAACATTCATCGTACCAGACCGTAGTTCAAGGTCTGTCGGATGGATATGGGTCTGGCCGTTCACGACCTTGGAAACACCTTCAAGTACAAGTGCCATGTTATTCTCCTTGTGCGCGCGCAACGGGCGCCTGTGCGGGTGGAGCGGCGGCATGTTCTGCCATCCAATCATCCAGCGCGTCTATTTCCTGTGGCGTCATGCGCAACCCCAGTTTGGAGCGCCGCCAGACGACATCCTGCGCGGTCCGCGCATATTCCTTGTCCATCAGCCAGTGTACTTCACGCTCGCTTAGATCACTGCCGAAGTTCCGTCCCAGATCATCCGCGGTTTTCGCCCCGTCAAGCAGTTCGAACGCATCGGTGCCGTAAGCTTTGACAAGACGGGTGCACCAGCGCGGGGATAGAAAGCTGTAACGGGAGGAAAGTTCAGCCTTCAGATCCCCGACGCCTTGCACCGGAAAATCGCCGCCGGGAAGGGGGATTCCAGCGGTCCAGCGATCCGGCAACCCGTCAAAAAACGGTGCAATTTTTTCAAGGGCAGATTCCGCAAGGCGGCGGTAGGTAGTGATCTTGCCGCCAAACACATTCAGCATCGGTGCACCGGCTGAGGTATCCACCTTCAGCACATAATCCCGCGTTGCGGCCGTGGCAGAGCTGGCCCCGTCATTGTAAAGCGGCCGCACGCCGGAATAGCTCCAGACAATATCGTCCCTTGTGACAGGGGTTTTGAGATAGTTTGAAGCAAAGGCCAACAGATAGTCCCGTTCTTCGGGCGTGCATTCGGGGCGCTTTGAAACATCGTCGTGATCCGCATCTGTGGTGCCGATCAGGGTGAAATCCGTTTCGTAAGGGATGGTAAAGATGATCCGGCCATCCTCGCCCTGAAAGAAATAACATTTGTCGTGATCGTAAAGCTTGCGGGTTACGATATGGCTGCCGCGCACCAGCCGCACACCTTCGGTTGTGTTGATCCGCGCTGTGTTGCGGATCACGTTTTCGACCCACGGCCCGCCGGCATTCACCAGCATTTTCGCAGTCACTGTCCGTTGGTCGCCGGTGACGGTATTTTCCAGTGTGATTGACCAATGGCCGTCCACCTGTTCAGCGGACACAACTTTTGTGCGTACATTTATCTTCGCGCCACGGGCTTCGGCGTCCCGTGCGTTCAGCACGACCAAGCGGCTGTCTTCAATCCAGCAATCCGAATATTCGTATGCTTTGCGAAACCGGTCTTGCAGGGGTGCGCCTTCGACGGAATTATCCAGATCGACAGATTTGGTGCCTTCCAGAATATCCCGGCCACCCAGATTGTCATAAAGAAACAGGCCAAGCCGGACGAGCCACGACGGGCGGCGCCCTTTCATCCATGGCATGAAAAAGCTCAAAAGCTTTGATGTGGGCGTATCGCCCTCAAACCGCATGTCCTTGTGGTAAGGCAGTACAAACCGCATCGGCCAGGAAATATGGGGCATCGCCTTGAGCAGGGTTTCCCGCTCGATCAGGGCCTCGCGCACAAGGCGCACTTCCCAGTATTCCAGATAACGCAACCCGCCGTGGAACAATTTGGTAGAGGCAGAAGATGTGGCAGATGCGAGATCGTTCATCTCGGCCAGTTCAACGCGCAGGCCACGCCCCGCAGCATCGCGGGCGATGCCGCATCCGTTGATGCCGCCGCCAATGACGAACAGGTCAATCATGTCCTGATTTCCGTGCTGACTCACTTGGACCTCCACCGCCACAAAACCACACCGGAATTGGCTCCACCCTCCGGTTTGTGACTGGGAATATACCAACAGCATTTACAGATTTGTTGCAATAACGAATGTTCGTTTATTTTCTTTTTTGGATTAATACCTGATTTTACTGTGTTAATTTTTTCGTTTCGGGCCGGTTTTACCCGCGCTTTCGCAAGAATCTCGATTCGCGCTCTTGACCTTCGGACCTGCCCGTTGATTGATACAAGCCGGAGGACCACGCCAGACAGGTATGGGAAACGGGGAGAGGGGCACGCCACTATGGTGTCGAATTTCAGGCAGCAGGAAATTCTCGAAATTGCGCGGGAGCAGGGCAAGGTTACGGTAGACGGGTTGGCAGAACGCTACGATGTAACTGTTCAGACCATCCGGCGCGATCTGGCGGAATTGTCCGAAAGCGGACGTCTGGAGCGGGTACACGGCGGCGCAGTTGTCCCGTCAGGCGTGGTCAATATCATCTATGAGGAACGCCGCCGTTTAAACGAAGCCGGCAAGAAAGCCATCGGCGTGCGTTGCGCAGCGGCAATCCCGAACGGTGCCTCGGTTTTTATGAACATCGGCACCAGCACAGAGGCCGTAGCGCGGGAATTGCTCGACCATGAGAACCTGCTGGTGGTGACGAACAACCTGAACATCGCGAATATTCTTGCGGCAAACCAGAGTTGCGAGATCATTCTTGCGGGCGGAGTCCTGCGGCGCGCGGATTCCGGTATCGTCGGCGGTCTGACGGTGGAAATGGTGAAACAGTTCAAGTTTGATTATTCTGTTCTGGGCTGTTCGGCCATTGATGCGGACGGGGACTTGCTGGACTTCGACGGTCAGGAAATCATGGTCAGCAGTACCGCGATCCAGCGGTCCCGAAAGGTCAAGATCGTGGCGGATCACCTGAAATTCCAGCGCAAAGCCCCCCTGACCATCTGTTCCCTGCGGGATGTGGATGTGTTTTACACGGATGGCAAATTGCCAAAATCCCTGATGGAAGACTGCGCCGGTTGGGGCACCGAGGTGCAGATCGCCGAACCTGCCGGATTACGGGGGCGCAAAGCGACTCGAAATGAAGCCAACAGATAATTCCGGGTGGTTATTTGTGCTGCCCGCAATGGCGGTTCTTGGCCTGATCGGATTGATCCCGCTATTAACGGTCGTAAATTATTCTTTCTTTGAAATCTTTATTCTCAGTTCACGGTTTTGGGTCGGGCTGGAGTGGTACGGCGAACTGATCGGCTCTGCCCGTTTCTGGCAGAGCTTCGGGCGCAGCATCTTCTTTTCGATGATAGTGCTTCTGATCCAGATTCCGCTCGGGATCGGGCTTGCCCTTTGTATTCCAAGGGGTCGTCTCTGGATCGGCCTGTCGCTTGTGGTGGTGGCACTACCACTGCTGGTGCCATGGAATATGATCCCCGCCCTGTGGCTGAGCCTGCTTAATCCTGAAACCGGACTTCTGGGGCGTTTGGGTTCAATTCTCGGCTGGCCTGCGGATTGGAAAGCCTCGGCGTTTCACACATGGGTTGTCATTGTGATGATGGATGTCTGGCATTGGACCAGTCTTGTGGTGATCCTGTGCTACTCTGCGCTGACAACAATTCCTGCCGCCTATTATCAGGCGGCTGCGATCGACGGGGCGAGTCCTTGGGATGTGTTCCGTTTTATCCAGTTGCCCCGTTTGCACAATGTGCTGCTTATGGCCGTACTGCTTCGGTTTATGGATTCCTTTATGATCTACACCGAAGCTTTCCCTATCAACGCAGGTGGTCCGGCAGAGGCGACGCTGTTTCTGGCGGTTGATCTGGGCGAAGAGATCAAGGCGTTTAACTATGGTCCCTCCGCCGCCCGTTCCGTGCTGTATTTCTTGATAATCGTAACAGTGGCGTGGCTGTTTACCAAGGCGCAGGGCAAACTAGAGGACAAGGCGGCCCCATGAAGCTGATCTACCGCTACCTTGACGTGATCAAGATCGTTGCACTGCTGGCTTTCATGATCTTTGTTTGCCTGCCCCTTGTGCAAATGACGTTGCTGGCCTTTGTCGCGACCCTGCCCCATGAAGGGCTGGATGTAGGGCAAGCGACCTTGCGAAACTTCACCGGCATTCTGGCAGATCCGAACCTGCGCGCGGCCTTTGGCAACTCTATCGCCTATGTGCTGATCAATATCTGCATCACAATTCCGGTTGCGCTGCCCTCCGCCTATGCCTTTTCGCGCATGTCGTTTGTCGGGGACAAATCCCTGTTTCTGGCCTTCATCGCCTTTCGCATAACCCCGCCTGTTGTGCTGACCCTGCCAATCTTTCAGCTTTTTTCGGCGCTCGGGATCGTAAATTCGGTCTTTGGAATTGCGCTGGCCCATTGTCTGTTCAACCTGCCGATTTCCATCTGGATCTTGCAGGGGTTTATCTCGGCCATCCCGCAGGAAATGGACGAAACGGCCTTTATTGACGGCTATTCGCGGCCCCGTTTCATCTGGTCAATCCTGATCCCGCAAATCAGGGCTGGCATCGCTGTAGCGGCTTTTTTCTGCTTTATGTTTTCATGGGTAGAGGTGGTATTTGCCCGTATCCTCACCACGACAAACGGCAAGCCGATCAGTATGGCGATCAATGCCCTGTTCGGGTTTCAAACCGACATCGGGTTGGTTATGGCCGTCACCCTTGCCTCCATGGCACCGGGCGCATTGCTGCTCTTTGCGATGCGCAATCACCTGTCGCGGGGTTTCCGGATCGGTCAGGTTTGACGCGGGGCTTTCGGTCATGCACAAGTTAGGGTGACAAAGCGATTGCACCAAAACCCATTACACAGGAGCCTCTGTCCCATGACACCGGAAAAACTGCGCAGCCTTTACGGGGCGGTATCCCCTGCGGCGGCGGCCAAAGTGATCACGCGATTTGACCACCATTGCCGCGATTTCATCGAAAACGCCACGTTTCTGGTTATGGCCACTACGAATGGCCAGACGCTGGATGTGTCGCCGAAGGGCGATCCGGCGGGTTTTGTGACGGTCGAAAGCGATACCACCTTGTTGATACCGGACCGCCCCGGCAACAACCGGATCGACGGTTTGATGAATATTCTGGCCAACCCGCAAGTGGCGCTGATTTTCCTGATCCCCACGGTGGGCGAAACCCTGCGCGTGAACGGGCGGGCGGAAATTTTGGACGACCCTGAAATTTGCGCACGGTTTGCGGTGAACGGGCGCAGCCCCAAAACGGTTACTCGGGTGACAGCGGAAAAGATCCTGACCCATTGCGGCAAGGCACCGATCCGTGCGGGCTTGTGGAAACCGGAAGGCTGGCCTGCCGAACGGCCGGTTGCCACGCTCAGCGACATCATCCGCGATCACGTCAAGGGCGAGGCCGAAGTGGTGGATGACGCCACAATGCAGGCAATCTATCAGAAAACACTTTACTAGGGCTTGGGCCGGACGGGATCGGGAATGACACAAGGCAAAAACATCTGCTCGCGGATTGAAAACATGCGCGGACTTGATCCCGCACAACGGCTTGCGGCTGTCGGACAGGCGGCGGGGTTGTCACCGGACGATCTGGCCACACTTGCGGGGCGGGACGTTCTGGATATGGCCCGCGCGGACGGGATGATCGAAAACGTTGTCGGCAAATTCGAATTGCCGCTTGGGGTGGCGACCAATTTTGTGGTGAACGGCAAGGAGTACCTCGTGCCGATGGCGGTCGAGGAACCTTCAGTGGTGGCTGCGGCTTCTTACATGGCCAAGATAGCAAGGACCTACAGCGGGTTTCACACCAGCGCCACCGCGCCGTTGATGCGGGCACAGATTCAGGTGCTTGGGATCACCGACCCTTATGCTGCCCGTCAGCGTATCCTGTCTCATCGTGACAGCCTGATGGCAGCCGCCAATGCCAAAGACACGCTTTTGGTCGAACTGGGCGGTGGCTGTCAGGATATTGAGGTTCACGTGTTTGACGACACTCCGGTCGGCGCAATGGTGGTGGCCCATCTGATCGTTGATGTGCGCGATGCGATGGGGGCGAATACGGTCAACACGATGGCAGAGGCGCTTGCCCCCGAGGTAGAGCGGATCACAGGCGGCACCGTGCGGTTGCGTATCCTCTCAAACCTTGCAGACAAACGGATTGTGCGGGGGCGGGTGGAGCTGCCGCCAGAGGCGCTGGACACGAACACCTTGCAAGGCGCTGATGTTGCCAAAGGTATGGTGGAGGCTTGCACGCTTGCGATCATTGATCCTTACCGCGCAGCGACCCACAATAAGGGGATTATGAACGGGATTGATCCGGTGGTGCTGGCAACAGGCAATGACTGGCGCGCGATTGAAGCAGGCGCTCATGCCTATGCTGCGCGGAACGGACGCTACACATCGCTGACACGATGGGAACTAACATCGGATGGCGGGCTGGCGGGCAGTATCGAACTGCCGCTGGCGCTGGGGCTGGTGGGCGGGGCCACGAAGACCCATCCGGCAGCGCAGGCTGCGTTGCGGCTAATGGATGTGGGCAGCGCGACGGAACTGGCCGAGGTTACAGCCGCCGTCGGACTGGCGCAGAATATGGCAGCACTGCGGGCGCTCTCGACCGAGGGTATCCAGAAAGGTCATATGGCCTTGCATGCCCGCAATATCGCGATTTTGGCTGGTGCCAGCGGCGCGGATGTGGACCGGATTGCCCGTGCTCTGGTGGTTTCAGGGGATGTGAGCGCTGCGAATGCGCGAACTCTCTTGAACGCGAAATAGGCATCATCTCCGGCAGGAACAGCCCTTGAACCGGCAGACGCGCCTGACCACTCCGGCCAGACGCGTCGTCATTATTGTCTAACTGCGGGGATTACAGAATTCCCGGCAGGTTTAACCCGTTTTCCCGCGCGCATTCCTTGGCCTCTTCATAGCCTGCATCTGCGTGGCGCATCACGCCTGTTGCCGGATCGTTCCAGAGCACCCGCGCAATGCGGCGGTCGGCGTCTTCGGAACCGTCACAACAGATCACCATGCCGGAGTGTTGGGAAAAGCCCATGCCAACGCCCCCGCCATGATGCAGCGACACCCAAGTCGCGCCCGAAGCGGTATTCAGCAACGCGTTCAATAGCGGCCAGTCCGACACAGCATCGGAACCATCCATCATCGCCTCGGTTTCGCGATTGGGAGAAGCAACCGAGCCGCTATCCAGATGGTCGCGCCCGATCACGATCGGGGCTTTCAATTCGCCTTTTCGCACCATTTCGTTGAAGGCCAGTCCCAGTTTGTGGCGCACGCCCAGACCGACCCAGCAGATCCGCGCTGGCAGCCCTTGGAAGGAGATCCGCTCCCGCGCCATATCCAGCCAGTTGTGCAGATGGGCGTCTTCGGACAGGATTTCCTTCACCTTGGCGTCTGTCTTGTAGATGTCCTCGGGATCACCCGATAGCGCGGCCCATCGGAAGGGACCAATGCCGCGGCAGAACAGCGGGCGGATATAGGCAGGCACAAATCCGGGGAAGTCAAAAGCGTTGTCCAGCCCTTCTTCCAGTGCCATCTGGCGGATGTTGTTGCCGTAATCCACGGTGGGTATGCCCATTGCGTGGAAGTCGCACATCGCCTTGACCTGCACCTTCATGCTGGCCCGCGCAGCTTTTTCCACCGCTTTGGGATCGCTCTCCCGCTTCTCGCGCCATTCGCCCATGCTCCAGCCTTGGGGCAGGTAGCCGTTGACCGGATCATGGGCCGAGGTCTGGTCAGTCACAATATCGGGACGCACGCCTCGTTTAACCAGTTCAGGGAAAATATCGGCAGCATTGCCCAGCAGTCCGACGGATTTTGCCTCACCCGCTGCGGTCCAGCGCTCGATCATCTCCAGCGCTTCGTCCAGCGTTTCCGCCCGTTCGTCCACGTATTTGGTGCGAAGCCGGAAGTCGATGCTATCCGGATTGCACTCTACCGCCAGACAGCAGGCACCTGCCATTACGGCGGCAAGCGGTTGTGCGCCGCCCATGCCGCCCAGACCACCTGTCAAAATCCATTTGCCTTTCAGATCACCGCCGTAATGCTGGCGGCCTGCCTCGACAAAGGTTTCATAGGTGCCTTGCACGATGCCTTGAGAACCGATGTAAATCCACGAACCGGCAGTCATCTGCCCGTACATGGCAAGCCCTTTCTTATCCAGCTCGTTAAAGTGGTCCCAATTGGCCCAATGGGGCACAAGGTTGGAGTTGGCGATCAATACGCGGGGCGCGTCTTTGTGGGTCTGGAACACGCCGACGGGTTTGCCCGATTGCACCAGCAGGGTCTGGTCATCCTCCAGCGCTTTCAGGCTTTCGACGATCTTGTCAAAATCCGCCCAAGTACGGGCCGCGCGGCCGATACCGCCATAAACCACCAGCTCGTGCGGGTTTTCCGCCACATCTGGGTGCAGGTTGTTCATCAACATGCGCATCGGCGCTTCGGTCAGCCAGCTTTTGGCGGTGATCTCGGTTCCGGTGGCCGGAAAGACGTCGCGGGCATTTTTGCGGGGATTGGTCATGGGATACCTTTCGAAAGAATATAGGGGCTGGCGCGGCTCAGTCGCGCAGGGCAGGGGTTTTAACAGCGGCGGCCTTGAGGATTGCGCCGGTGCGGATCAGCACTGCGGCCTGTTCCAGATCAGGGGCGAGATAGCGGTCTTCCTCTATGGTTTTGACCGATTTGCGCAGTTCACTGACCACGCGCTCCAGCGGGGCGCTGGTGGTCAGGGGGGCGCGGAACTCGATCCCTTGCGCCGCACACAGCAGTTCCACTCCGAGTATCCGTTCCAGATTGGCGACCATCCGTCCCAGACGCACGGCACCGTGGGCAGCCATGCTAACGTGATCTTCCTGATTGGCACTGGTGGGCGTGCTATCGGTCACACAGGGGTTCGCCAGATGTTTGTTTTCGGACATCAGCGCGGCCGTGGTCACCTCGGCAATCATCAGGCCCGAGTTCAGGCCGGGGTTGGGTGTCAGGAACGGCGGCAGGTCATGGCTCAGTACCGGATCAACGATCAGCGCGATCCGGCGCTGCGCGATTGCGCCGATTTCAGCAACGGCCAGCGCGATCATGTCAGCGGCAAAGCCTACGGGTTCGGCGTGGAAATTCCCGCCCGATACAATCAGGCCTGCGCCGACCAGCACCAGCGGATTATCCGTGGCAGCATTGGCCTCGATCTCCAGCGTGCGGGCGGCCATGCGGAGCATATCCATCGCAGCCCCAGTAACCTGCGGCTGGCAGCGGATGCAGTAAGGGTCTTGCACCCGCGTGTCGCCTTCGCGGTGGCTTTCACGAATGACCGAGCCGTCCAGAAGGTCGCGCATGGTGGCGGCGGCTTCGATCTGTCCGGCATGGCCGCGCAGGGTGTGGATTTCCGGTTCCAACGGGGCGGTAGAGCCCATGATCGCATCGGTGGACATCGCGGATGTCACCAGCGCCGCATTCATTGCCCGCCAAGCGTCAAACAATCCCGCCAGAGCAAAAGCCGTGCTGAACTGTGTGCCGTTGATCAACGCCAGCCCTTCCTTGGCGCCCAGCACAACGGGTTTCAGTCCGGCCCGTTTCAGGGCTTCTGCACCGCTCAGGGTTTCGCCCTGATACTGCGCTTCGGCGTGGCCCATCATCACTGCGGCCATATGGGCCAGTGGCGCCAGATCGCCCGAGGCCCCGACCGATCCCTGCACGGGGATCAGCGGTGTGACGCCTTTTTCCAGCATGGATTCAATCAGATGCACGATCTCCAGCCGCACGCCCGAGGCCCCACGCCCGAGGCTGAGGAGTTTAAGCGCCATCATCAGGCGGGCGTGTGCGGTTGCAATCGGCTCACCCACGCCGCAGCAGTGGGACAGGATCAGGTTGCGCTGCAAAGTGGCCGTGTCCTTGGCTGCGATCTTGACGCTGGCCAGTTTGCCAAAGCCGGTGTTCACACCATAAACAGCAGTATCGCCATTGGCGGCGGCGTCGATCCGTTCCTGCGCTGCAACAATGTCGGGATGGCAGGCAGGGTCCAGTTTCACACTGGCGCCCTCGCGGTAGATCACGGCCAGATCGTCCAGCGTCACAGAACCGGGGGAGAGGGTAAGCGTGGTCATGTAAGGTCTCCGAAAATACGGGTGTGAAGGGGATTAAATCCGATGCGATAGGCTAGTTCTGCAGGGTGTTTTACGTCCCAGACCGTCAGATCCGCCTTTTGACCTGCGGCAAGGGTGCCCTGATCCGACAGGCCAAGCGCACGGGCTGCGTTGACGGTGACACCGCGCAGGGCTTCTTCGGGGGTCATACGGAACAGGGTGCAGCCCATGTTCAGGGTCAACAAAATGGAATTCAGCGGCGAGGAACCGGGGTTGATATCAGTCGCCAGCGCCATTGGAACGCCGTGTTTGCGCAGCAGATCAATCGGCGGCGCCTGTGTTTCACGCAAGGTGTAAAACGCTCCGGGCAGGATTACGGCAACGGTTCCAGCCTCTGCGAGCGCTTTTGCGCCATCCTCGTCCAGATACTCGATATGATCCGCCGACAAAGCGCCGTAACGGGCGGCAAGTTTCGCGCCCCCGAGGTTGGACAGTTGTTCAGCGTGAAGCTTGACCGGCAGGCCGAGTTCCTTGGCCACATCAAAGACGCGGGCGATCTGGTCAGGCTGGAAGGCGATGCCTTCGCAAAACCCGTCCACTGCATCCACCAGCCCTTCGGCGTGGGCGGCACGCAGGGCAGGGATGCAGACCTCGTCAATATAAGCGTCATCGCGGTCTTTGTATTCGGCAGGGGTGGCATGGGCGCCCAAAAAGCTGGTGACAACCCGCACAGGGCGATGGTTCGGGATAGCACGGGCAACGCGCAGCATGCGTAGTTCGGTGCCCACGTCCAGACCATAACCGGACTTGATTTCAAGCGTGGTCACACCTTCGCTGATCAGCACATCGACGCGGCGCAAAGCCTCTGCCAACAGTTCGGATTCGCTGGCGTTGCGGGTGGCTGTCACGGTGGAGACGATTCCGCCACCGGCGCGGGCGACCTCTTCGTACGAGGCTCCGTTAAGGCGCATCTCGAACTCAACCGCACGATCGCCGCCGTGCACGATATGCGTGTGGCAGTCGATCAGGCCGGGCGTGACCAGTCTGCCGCCCATCGTTCGATTTTCAAATAATTGATATTGCTCCGGAATTTCAGCAGCAGAACCGATCCAGACGATGGTCCCGTCATCGATCGCAATAGCGGCATCTTCGATCATTCCATATGGCGCGGCGGTCTCTGTCATCGTCGCCGCCTTCAGGTCTGTCAGTAATTGGGTCCGGTCGGGCATGGGTGAATCTCCTTCCTGTTCAGCATTAAGTATATTCTCATTGCTTATATGTCTATACATAAAAAATGGAAAACAGATGCCGGCTGATGGTAACACTCCGCTTTGCACGGGGTTTGCGCTGGAGGTGCGCCCATGAAATTGCCGATCAGGCCAAGCTGGTATATTTCGCGTTGTAGTAGGCTTGGTGTTCAGGATAGAAAGCGGGCAACTCGGCACGAAAGGCGACACCCCCGTGAAAATGCGCGACACATTCATTAAACCGATGCATCCGGAAGGCCGCAAATTCGTGGCTATCTTTGCCTCGATTACTCTGGTGCTTTTCCTGATCGCTGATTTTCTTGGCTGGATCGGTGTGGGCCTGACGGTCTGGTGCTATTACTTTTTCCGGGATCCGAAGCGCGTTACACCCGAACGGGACGGCTTGATCGTCAGCCCTGCGGACGGGGTCGTTTCGCTGATCGAAAAAGCAGTGCCGCCTGCGGAACTTGGCATGGCGGATACGCCACTGACCCGTGTCAGCGTGTTCATGAGCGTGTTTAACTGCCACGTAAACCGCGCACCGATTGGCGGGAAGATCACGGCGATTGCCTATCGCCCCGGTAAATTCTTCAATGCCTCGCTGGATAAAGCCAGCGCCGATAACGAACGCAACAGTCTGTGCATCGAAATGGAAGATGGCCGTCAGATTGCAGTTGTCCAGATCGCGGGGCTGGTTGCACGGCGCATCGTTTGTTTTTCGAAAGTGGGCGACGGTATTCGCACCGGCGCACGCTTCGGGCTGATCCGCTTCGGTTCCCGCCTTGATGTCTATCTGCCAGATGGCGTCGCGCCGCTGGTGTGTCTGGGGCAGAATATGGTCGCGGGGGAAACAGTACTGGCTGATCTGGCCACCGACGAGCCGCGCCGGACCGGACGGACGGACTAACTATGTCCCAGCCTCCTAGCGATACCAAAGCCGAAGTCAGTATTCTTCAGCTTTTGCCCAATGTGATTACCATCGGAGCAATCTGTGCGGGGCTGACAGCGATCCGCTTCGGGTATCAGGGGGATTTTGAAACTTCGGTGCGATTGATCCTGCTGGCCTGTGTCCTTGACGGGATTGACGGGCGTCTGGCGCGGATGATGAACACCGACAGTGCGGTCGGCGCGGAACTGGATTCCCTTGCGGACTTCCTGAATTTTGGTGTGGCACCTGTACTGATCCTGCATCACTGGGCCCTGACGGATACCACCGGATTGGGCTGGATCGCAGTGCTCTGCTATACAATCTGTTGTGTGCTGCGACTGGCACGGTTCAACGTGACCAGCCGGTTGGAAAAGCTGTCTCCGGACCCGAGCAGCGGGACCGACCATTTTATTGGCGTACCTTCTCCGGCCGGAGCAATGCTGGTTATGTTGCCGATGTTTATTGTTTTTCTTTTCCCTGACATCGGGACCATTCCGCCGGTTGCGATTGCCATTTATATCGGTGCAATCGGCTTGCTGATGATCAGCCGCCTTCCTACATATTCATTCAAGAACATTTCAATCGCTCGCAAATACGCCAAATATCTGATGTTGATGGCGGTTTTGATGGCGGCTGCGTTATTTACCTATCTGTGGGCAACTCTTGTGCTGTTCTGCGTGATTTATCTGCTGGGGCTGGTACGGGCGTTTCAACTGGATCGAAGAGCGAAGAAAAATACTGAAGGGTAGTTACGATGGAACTTGAGGCAGTCAAATCCTCTTATGCGCGATGGGCCCCTGTTTATGACAAGACTTTTGGTATCATCACCAGCGGCGGAAGACGGGCTGCTGTGGGATTTATCAACGGCCAAAAAGATTGCCGGAACGTTCTTGAAGTGGGGGTGGGCACGGGGCTTGCCTTGCAGCACTATCGTGACGGTTTGAATGTAACAGGCGTGGACTTCAGCACCGATATGCTGAAAAAGGCCCGCGAAAAAGTGGACAAACAGGGGCTGAGCCACGTAAAGGAACTGCGCCAGATGGATGCACGGGAGCTGGATTTTCCGGATAACTATTTTGATGCGGTCGCGGCGATGCATATCGTGTCTGTCGTGCCGGAGCCGGAGAAAGTGATGGCTGAAATGGCCCGTGTCTGCAAACCCGGGGGAAAGGTTGTCATCACCAACCACTTCGCCAAAGAAGCCGGTGCAATGGCCGTCGTTGAAAAAATGTCTGCGCCCTTCGCAAATCTGCTGGGGTGGCATTCCGATTTCGAGATGAGCACGGTTCTGAAACAGCCGAACCTGAAGCTGGTAGAAAAACGACCGCTGCCGCCGGTTAACATGATGACGTTTCTGGTTCTGGAGAAAACCCAGAGCAATTGAGCCGGTCCGTTTCTGACCAGTCACAACCAGACGCGACACGGGGGCGCAGCCCCTTTAGCTTTGCAGCTATTCACAGATATAAGCATCTTATGATCCGTCGTTTGACATATTCTCTTCTGGCCTGTTGCGCCGCAGTAATGATCGCTTGGGCGGGTGTAAGCTCTGCGACCATGATGGCGCCGGAACGGGGCGAGGTGGACAAACTGGAAACCGCCTTGGTGTTCGGTTTGTCAGCTGCGGACTTTTGTGAAGAAGGTACTGCGGGCCACAGCCACGAATGTCCGTTCTGTCTGACCGTTTCCAAGGCGCCCCTTATCCGTCCGGCTGCAACAGTCACTTTGTTGACGCCCTTTGACGGATGGCGCGCTCTTGCGGGCTTGACCCGTCACGCAGAGGCACCTTCGCCCCATTACACCACCCGCGCTCCGCCGGCGTTGGTCTGATACCGCCTGTTTAAAGGCAATCAAGACTGAAAACGCGGGCCCCAAATTGCCCGAAAAAAGACAAGCGTAAGATGTGGTGTTCCCACGTGCGCTATGTGACGGAGTAACAACGTGTACAAATCAATTCTTATGTCCGCCGTTCTGGTGGGACTGGTCAGTGTCGCTCAGGCTCAGGCCGAACAGACCGCAACTGGCCATAGTGCTAAAACAAGCAGCCTAAACCCAGCACAGTCCGGCGAAGCAGTTGCAATAGGCGATCTGACAATTTCAGGCGGTTTTGCCCGTGCAACATTGCCAAACCAGCCGGTCGGTGGCGGTTTCTTCGCAGTAACCCACAGCGGCGATGCAGATGACCGTCTCGTTTCTGTTTCTACCGAAGTCTCCCCGCGCGTGGAAATTCACGAGATGAGGGTGACAGAAACTGTGATGAAGATGCGCAAGTTGGAAGGTGGGCTGCACATTCCGGCCGGGGAGACAGTCGTTCTGGAACCGGGCGGGTTGCATCTGATGTTTATGGACCTGACGCAGCCTTTGATTAAGGAAGAAATCCTGCCAGTGACCCTGACCTTTGAGAATGCCGGAGAAGTTGTGGTTCCGCTCGCAATCAAAGCTCCAAACGCCCGCAAGTCGGGTGATCATTCAACACACGACGGACATTAAACCGGAGCCGATGAAATGACTTTTCAACGTAAACACTATGCCATTCTGGGCCTCTGGGTGATTGCCATGCTTGCGCTTGGACTTTTTGTCTGGGCGCGCTTTGCCCAGCCAACCTATCAAAACGCCATGGCTGACGTGATCGGGCCGGGGGACTACGAACTTGTCACCACCGGTGGAGAGAGCTTTACCCAAGACAGTCTGAAGGGGCGCCCCTCGGCTGTGTTCTTCGGCTTTACCCATTGTCCTGATGTCTGTCCGACCAGTCTCGGGGATATCGCAACATGGCAGGAAGAACTTGGGCCTGACAACCAGATCCGTGTGTTCTTTATCACGGTCGATCCGGAGCGGGATACAGTTGAAAGCCTCAAGGATTATGTGGAATGGGTACCGGATGCGGTTGGCGTGTCCGGAAGCCCCGAAGAGGTTGAGAAAGCGGTGAAAGCGTTCAAAATCTACGCCCGCAAGGTGCCGCAGGATGACAGTTACACAATGGACCATTCGTCGAACGTGCTGCTGTTTGATGCGAATGGCCGGTTCTTTGAGCCGGTCGGGTATCAGGAAGCATTCGACCGTGCGATTGCCAAAATCCGGCGGATGCAACGGGGCTGACAACCGGCCCCGCCGTTACCTGACGCAAACTTAACCCTGTTCGCGCAACTCGTCTGTGCGGTGGATACTGTTATCCACCGCACAGACGAGTTGCGCGAATTTTCCGGCCTTCAAAGGCCAGTTGACCGCTGCATTATTGGCCTTTGGTTTGCAGACGGTCTGTTGAATGGTTCCCAAAAGATGAAACAAACGATTGAAAAAACCCGCCCGTCGAACGGGCTCTATCGGGCTGTCTGGCGCTGGCATTTCTATGCCGGATTGCTGGTACTGCCCTTTCTTATCCTTCTTGCCGTGACAGGTGGTATCTACCTGTTCAAGGACGAGATAAACAACACGGTATACTCCGGTCTCAGGATCGTGGAACCTCAAGAAGCGGCGTTCAAGCCGGCGTCGCTGATCACGTCGAATGCGCTGGCGTACGGGGGCGGTACGCTGAAAGCCTACGTCCCGCCAGCAGCGGCAGATTCATCGGCGCAAGTGCGCCTGGTGGGCGAGGACGGCCTTAAAAACACTGTCTTTTTGAACCCGTACACCGCCGAAGTCCTTGGCAGCCAATGGGACAGCGGAGCATCAGGTAGTCCGGCAATGTGGGTAGTCCGCAAGTTACACTCGCTTGAATACATTGGCTGGCTTGGCAACCGGATTATCGAAGGTGTTGCCGGTTGGCTGGTGCTGTTGGTCGGAACCGGATTGTACCTGTGGTGGCCGCGCAACCGCAGGGCCGGTGTTTTGACAGTAAAGGCAAGGAAGGGTCGGCCGTGGTGGCGGGATGTCCATGCGGTAACCGGCTTTTACACGGCAGGTTTTATCCTGTTCCTGTCGCTAACCGGCCTGCCGTGGTCCGGCGTCTGGGGCAAACAGTTTTATGACCTGTCGTACAAGTTGGGGCTGGGGATGCCTGACGGATACTGGTCTTCCTATCCTGTGTCCAACGTGCCTACGGGGGAGGTTCTGGACCGCACACCCTGGATATTGGAGCATCAGCCGTTGCCCCAATCGACCACATCTACGGGAATACCGGCAGGACTGGATCAGATCGTGGCGAAGGTCGAAGATCTTGGGGTTGCGGCAGGCTATGCGCTAAATATGCCGTCCGGTCCGACAGGTGTTTTCACGGCTTCGGTCTATCCTGATGACATCACACAGGAACGGGTGGTGCATCTGGATCAATACACCGGCGAAGTTCTGTTTGACATGGGGCTTTCGGACCTTGGCACGCTTGGCTTTCTGGCAGAATGGGGGGTGAGCATTCACATGGGGCAGGCATTCGGTCTTGCGAACCAGATTGTGCTGCTGCTCGCTTGTATCGCGATGGTGCTCATGGCTGTCTCTGCCGCATTGATGTGGTGGCGGCGGCGTCCGGCGGGCAAACTGGCTGCACCGACCTATCCCGCAGATCTGCGGGTGCCGCCTGCGATCTGGATCATTGCAGGGTTGTCAGCTGTGTTCTTTCCGCTTGTCGGCCTGTCGATGGTTGTCTTTGCCGCAATCGAACTCGGCCTCCACGGGGTGGCGCGCCTGAGAACGACCTAGACCGCAGTTGCTGGGTTTCGGGTGGGTGGTCTGCCCGCCCGAAGCCTGACAGACGCTCTTGTGCACTAATGGAAATACGTTGCTCTGTGGGAGCTTTTTCAATGATATATTGATAATCTGTAGATAAACCCCGACTCTGTAGGGTATTCTGACGAAAAGGAAGGTTGAAGCTATGCCCTATCTGGAGAGCCTTCGGGTTTTTGTGCGGGTGGTCGAACTTGGCAGCATCACCGCGGGTGGTCGCGATTTGCGCCTGACCCCTGCGGTGGCAAGCAACCGGATTAAAGAGCTGGAAAAGCGCCTTTCGGTGCGCCTGTTCAATCGGACAACCCGCAAGCTTTCCCCGACAGACGCAGGGATCAGTTTTTACGATCACGCCCGACTGGTGATTGAAAATCTTGAAAATGCCGAAGCGGTGATTGCGGGGTTTGCCGGAAACCCGCGCGGGACCATTCATGTGACCGCGCCCCTTGGTATGGGCAAACGGATTGTTGCGCCACTGGTGCCGGATTTTGTGGATCGCTACCCCGAAATCTCGGTGCGCCTGCGTTTGTCCGACCGCAAGGTGGATATTCTGGAAGATGGGCTGGACGTTGCTTTCTTTGTCGGGACGCCACCGGACTCCACGCTGAAGCTGCGCAAGATTGTGGATTGCCCCCGCGTGCTCTGTGCAGCGCCGTCATATCTCGAAAAACACGGCATCCCGAAAAAACCGCAGGATTTGACAGATGGCGATCACAATTGTCTTTTGCTGCGCTATCCCCGCTCGCCGGAGTATTTCTGGACACTGGAAACTCCGGACGGCCTACAGAAATGTGAAGTGGCAGGAAAATACGACAGTGACGACGGGGATGTGTTGACGCAATGGGCGCTGGACGGGCGCGGGATCGTAAACAAGCCGCGCTATGATGTGGCGGATGACCTGAAGGCGGGGCGACTGGTGGAACTGCTGCCAGACACTCCGCCTGTTGCATCGGTTATGGGATGTCTTTATCCCCACCGGCGTTTGCAGGACCCGAAGGTGCGCAGCTTTATTGATTTCATGATAGAAGAAGCCCGCCTGAAGCTGTGACCGGTCGGTTATGCGCAATCGATGAAGCCGATTGTTGTTTCCAGACCTTGCCGCATGTGATCGTTCAGATGGTCCAGCATCGCGCCCAGATCATTGCCGCTTGCCAGACGGATATACAGATCGTGAGACCTGCGTTTCGGGCCTTTGCGTTCGTGGGCTTGCTGGTGCATGGCAAAATAGAATTGCAGGTTCGGCTTTAACCGGTTCCAGCTTTGCAGCAGCAGACGGTGACCGGACAGTTCATAACACCAGCTGTGCAGGTGCAATTCCGCCTCGATTGGGCCGAGCGGATCAGTCGCTGCTTCTATTGACCCGATCAGTTTTTTATTGCGTGCCTTTAAATCTTCCAGCGCCTCGGGTGTGCGTTTTTCCCATGCCTCCTGAAAGGCAAATCTCTCTAACATGGTACGCAGCGAGTAGATTTCTTCCAGATCCTTGCGGGTGATTTCCCGCACGAACAATCCTTTGTAGGGTTTGGATACCAACAGGCCAATATCTACCAACTCGCGGATCGCCTCGCGCAGCGGGCCGCGGCTGATACCAAGCGCGTCGGCCAGCTCGGTTTCTGTCAGTCGCATCCCAGCCGCCAGTTCACCCGTCACCACAAGGCGGCGCAGCTGTTCAACAGTGCGCCCTCGGATTGTGGTGTCTTCCAGTGGTTTGAGCGCGGCGAGATGGTTCACACTTTATGCTCTGCGATGTTCTGGCGGATCAGCTTTTTGTAGAGACCCTGAATGCGCGCCATAACAGGGCGTTCTCCGCTGCCGATGATCTTGCCGTCAATTTCTGCAACGGGGGTTTGCGCCCCGAAAGTTCCGGTCAGGAAAGCCTCGTCCGCGCTATAAGCCTCATAGAGCGAGAAGTTCTTCTCATAGACCGGAATGTCATTGGCGCGGCACAGATCAATGACCTTCTGACGGGTCACACCGTTCATGCAGTAATCGCCAGTAGAGGTCCAAACCTCCCCCTTACGCACGATGAAAAAGTTGCAGGCGTTGGTGGTGTTAACAAATCCGTGGGGGTCCAGCATCAGCCCTTCATCCGCACCGGCCTGTTCTGCCTGCAGGCAGGCGATGACACAGTTCAGCTTGGAATGGCTATTGAATTTGGCATCCTGACTGTTGGGCAACCCGCGCACCTGCGGGACAGAGGCCAGACGTATACCGGCACTGTGCAGGCTATCCACAGGTTTGGAATGTTCCATGATAATCACTAGCGTCGGGCCGGAGCGGCTGAGTGACGGATGCTGGAAAGGTTTGACCTTGGTGCCCCGTGTCAACATCAACCGGCAATGCACATCCGTAGTCATATCATTGGCGGCAGCGGTTTTGGTCAGGGCGTCCAGAATACCCGCACGGTCCATCCCCACGTCCAGCGAGACCGCTTTACAGGACCCGAAGAAACGATCCATGTGTTCGTCAAAAAAGGCCCAGACCCCGTCATAAAGGCGCATGCCTTCCCACATCCCGTCCCCCAGCATGAAACCGCTGTCATAGACGGATACCTTGGCTTCGTCGCGATGGAACAATTCGCCGTTGATATAGATTTTGATGTTCTCGTTGCGGACATCTTCATCCGCATCATGGGTGGTGTGGTTTGCAGGCGCTAGGTCGGTCATTTCGGGGATCTCTGTCAGTTCGTATTTCCGGCGTAAGTTGAGATTAAATTGTCTGATTGTCAACAATCTGGCTCCCTAGCAATCCCTATAGTTCGGCCAGTGGCTACACCGACCGGAGTTTGGGAACGCTGCGGCGCGTTTTGTGATGCTTGTGTCCGGCGTGGCGGAGCGGCTAGAACTTTGGACAGAACCAATGCCACAACAGAAAGAGACGACCATGAAGATCAAAGCCGCCGTTCTGGAAGAAGTTGGACGGGCCATGCCCTATGAGCAAACCCGCCCGCTGGTTGTGCAGGAAGTGAATCTTGAAGGGCCGCAATATGGCGAGGTTCTTGTGCGGATTGTTGCGGCAGGTCTGTGCCATTCCGATCTTTCCACAATCAACGGTGACCGTCCACGTCCCGTGCCGATGGTGTTGGGGCATGAGGCTTCGGGCGTTGTCGAAGAACTCGGTGCGGGTGTAACCGATCTCGAGGTCGGAGATCATGTGGTCTGTGTTTTTGTGCCCAGTTGTGGCCATTGCGCCCCCTGTCAAAGCGGCCGTCCTGCGCTGTGTGAACCCGGTGCTGCGGCGAACGGGGAAGGTGTGCTTCTTGGCGGGGGCACCCGCCTCAGCCGGAACGGGGAACCGGTTCTCCACCATCTGGGAGTTTCCTGTTTCGCCGAATATGCCACCGTGTCGCGCCATTCTTTGGTGAAGGTGGACAAGGAAACACCGCTTCATATCGCGGCGCTGATTGGCTGCGCCGTGCTGACGGGAACCGGAGCAGTTTTTAATACGGGTGCAGTGCATCCTGCAGGGACCACAGCGATTGTCGGTTTGGGCGGCGTTGGGCTGGCGGCTGTTATGGGAGCAGTCGCCACTGGGGCGCAAACGATCGTGGCAGTAGACCGGATACCCGAGAAGCTCAAACTCGCTGCGGAACTGGGGGCGACCCACACGGTGAATGCGGATGATGAAGATGCTTTGGAGCAAATCCGAGATACTACAAATGGCGGCGTGGAATCCGCGCTTGATTTCACCGGTAGCGCGCGCGCTCTGGAATTCAGTTTCGGCATTACAAGACGGGGAGGCACCACTGTGACCGGTGGTCTTCCTAACCCTGCTGCGCGTCTGGACTTGCCTGCGGTAACGTTTACAGCCGAAGAACGGACATTGAAGGGCAGCTACCTTGGCTCGGGTGTGCCATCGCGGGATATTCCCAAATTCCTCGGCCTGCATAAATGCGGCAAGCTTCCGATTGAGAAGCTGATGACCGACCGTTTGAAACTCGAAGACATCAACGCCGGGTTTGACCGTTTGCATGCAGGAACCGAAATCCGGCAGATCATCGACTTCAGCTAGGCGCCGGCCGGAAACTTCCGATTGTCCTGCGCAGGCGGTTATATATACTTGGCGCGAATGTGATGTGGGATATATCACGGCCATCTAGCAGGAGCCGCCGACCGTGTCCAAAACAGAAGATGCCTATCAGGCGTTGAAGCAGGATATTCTGTTTACCCGTCTGGCACCTGACGCGCCGCTGAACCTGAAGAAGCTATGTGCGCAATACGGGTTCGGTTGGACCCCGATGCGGGAAGCGCTGGCGCGGCTGGAATCCGAACAGCTTGTCCTCTCTCGGGAAAATCGCGGGTTCGTCGTGGCGCCAGTATCAGAAGCAGAGCTGCACGATCTGACCAATGCGCGCCAGACGGTTGAGCTGGCCATGTTGCGCGAAGCGATGGAACAGGGCGACGAGGCTTGGGAAGAGGCAATCGTCACAGCCCATTTCCGTCTGGGACGCTTCAAGGTGGATGCAGGCCATCTGACAGAGTCCGATTTTGACGCTTGGGAGTCGCTCCACGACAGGTTTCATCGTGCCCTGCTTGCGGCGTGCCCGTCCAAAACGCTACATTATTTTTACGATCACGTGAACGCACAATTGCTGCGGCACCGTAAATACCTTGCCATCAGTCCGGCCATTCGTGCAGCCCAAACAGGCGGGGCAGAGCGCGACGCCGTTGTTGCCCGTCTTGCAGAGGCTCTTTCCCTAGAGGGTCATACAGTGATCATGGAAGCGGTCATCGATCGTGACAAAAAGCGCGCCGAACATCTGCTCGGCGCGCATATTCAACTTACACGACAGGTGTTTACCACGGCCTTGGGCGAAGCGGTCAGGTGACGGCCTGGCGGGTTTTGAACTTGGCCTGATCCCATTCGCCGGTTTCCATGATTTCCCGCAGGTGACTGACTGAATCCCAAATATCCTGATAGGTTACATAAGGTGCAGCAAAGCCGAAGCGCAGAATGTCGGGCGCACGGAAATCCCCGATCACACCCCGCGCGATCAGCGCTTGCATGATCGGATATCCCTCCTCGTGGGTCAGGGATACCTGACTGCCCCGCGCTTCGGCCTCGCGCGGGCTGGCGAGTTCGAAACCCATGCCCGACAGTTCCTGCTCCACCAAAGCAATGAACAGATCGCCAAGCTGCTGGTTCTTTTTGCGAAGGTCCGACATGTCCACATCCGCAAAAACGCCAAGTGCTTCTTCCAGCGCGATCAGACCAAGCTGGGAGGCCGTGCCGGTCAGCATTTTGTCAATCTTTGCATGGGGTTCATAGCTTTGGGTAAAGGCGAAAGGCTGTGCGTGCCCATGCCAGCCGGCGAGCGGCTGGTGCATGTCGGGCAGGTGGCGGGACGCGACAAACAGGAAGGCCGGTGCGCCCGGTCCGCCGTTCAGGTATTTATACCCGCAGCCCACTGCAAAATCCACATTGCAGCCGTTCAGATCCACCGGCAGGGCACCTGCCGAATGGGCCAGATCCCAGATCACAAGCCCGCCCAATGCTTGGGCCTGTTCGGTAATGCCCTTCATGTCATAAATACGACCCGACTTGTAGTGCACATGGGTCAGTTGCACGGCAGCCAGCGTTTCGCCCGCTTCGGCAATCGCCTCTTCCACCGCCTCCGGTGCGACACAGCGCAACTCGAAGCCCATCATATCCGCGACCTCGGCATTGATATAAACGTCTGTCGGGAAGTTCCCCTGTTCCGAAATGATGACCTTGCGGTCCTTGCGCATCCGCAGCGCCCCGACGAGTACCTTGTAGAGGTTCACGGAGGTGGAATCGCACACAACGACCTCATCCTCTTTGGCCCCGATCAGCCGTGCGATTGCAGCGCCGGTTCGTTGCGGCGCGGGATACCAGCCAGCGTCGTTCCAGCTGCGGATCAGGCCTTTGCCCCATTCCTCTGTCACTGCTTTTTGCAACCGCGCATCAATGCCTTTTGGCAGTGCGCCAAGGGAGTTGCCATCGAGATAAATTACACCCTCCGGCAGATTAAAACGGTCCCGCAGATAGGAAACCGGATCATTGGCATCCATCTTTTTGATGGCATCACGGGTATAGGTTTGCTGGGTCATTTCAGGCTCCGAAGGGGTTATGGAACTGATTGTATATATTAGAATGATGGATTTCAATAATTATATATAATTTTAAGATCGGGCATGTTCCGCTGTAATTCGTCCCTTTGAAACGAAAAAAGACCGCACGCTGGCGGTCTTTTTCTAGTACTTCAGGCGAAAGGCCTTATCCGGCTTTGGCCGGCACGGCATCCCTGTCCGCACCAATGTCCCAAAACAGACCCGCCATCACTTGCAACGCATCGCGGCAGACGGGTTTGAGAACATGCTCGTCCGGAGCATGCTGGGAACATCCGCGATAGCTGTGAGGCACCCAAACTGTCGGCAGTTCCAACACATCGCTGAAGCTGTCGTTGGGCAGGGAGCCTGCAAGATTGGGCAATACATGGGGTTCCTGCCCTGCGGTGCGGGTCAGGCTGTCCTTTACATAGGTCACCCACGGATGCTTCGGATCCAAACGGGTCGCCGCAAAGAAACCGCGGTCCTGCGGGGTGATTTTCACATCCTCAAACCCGTTGGCATCCAGATGGCGGCGCAGGGCGGGCAGAATGTCGTCTGTTTCCGTTCCCACCACATAGCGTAGCTGGCAGGTGGCCCGCGCTCTTGCGGAGATTGCGTTTACCGGCGCTTCGGGCACGCCGGAAGTCATGGCAAGTACAGCAAAACTGTTCCAGCCGTAAACCCGTTCCGCAGGGGTCAGGCTCTCTTCGCCCCAATCCGCGTTGACCTCTGGGCCGTCCCCTTCTGACACTGGAAGATCTTTCAGGGCGGCGCGAATATCATCCGTCAGGCTGGTCGGACGCCACTCGGGGATCTGGATCTGGCCGCGACGGTCACAAATCGTCGCCAGCGCATGAGACAGGATCATCGCCGGATCGGCAAGCAATCCGCCCCAGTTTCCGGAATGGTGTGCCCCTTCGCGCAAATCAAGTGTCAGGTCAAAGCCGATACCGCCCCGTGATCCCATAAACATAGTCGGCCGGTCCGGTTGCAACCTTGGCCCGTCAGATGCGATGAGAACATCGGCGGACAGGCGCTCCTTCTGCGCTTCAAAGAATTCACGCAGACCGGCAGAACCGGTTTCTTCGCTCATCTCAAGAACAATTTTTGCATTGAACCCGAGCGATCCCCGCTCTGCGATAACAGCCTCTAAGGCGGCGATATTAATAAGATGCTGGCCTTTGTTGTCCGCCGTCCCGCGTCCGTAAAGCCGATCACCTTCTTCGACGAGTTTGAACGGGTGTAATCCCTCGCGCCATTGATCTGTTTGGGCGCGGATCACATCGCCGTGGCCATAGGTCAGAACCGTGGTCAGGGCAGGGTCTTCGATCCGTTCCCCGATCAGCAACGGGCCACCGTCAGGGTTAGGGTTGGGAAAAATTTCGCAAGTGAAACCGGCAGCTTCAAGACGGGGCCGGATGGCCTGTTCAAGATAGACCCCCAGCTTTTCCTTTTGCTCCGGGTTCTGGCTTTCGGTTTCATGAGAGACCAGAGTGGCTAGTTCGGACTGGAAGGTGCCATCATCGAAATAGCTGGAAATACGCTCTATTGTTGTGTCGCGGGTCATATTTGATCCTCGGATATTGCATCGCCCCAAGGGGACATGATTTCGGTACAGCCGGCATTTTTACCGTCACGCCGCATGACACCGGCGGTGCAGGCAAAAGCGTAGGGAAAGACCGTGCGGCGTGTGCTGTGGATCGGGTGTTTTTCTGCCAGTCCGTTCTGAACATCCTCTGGCAAGGCATCGTCGACAACGACCGTGTCTCCGCCTGACACATCAATGCGCGGGTGGTGGAAAGCATCCGACAGGGACATGCCATAATCGCTGACGAAAGACGAAAGCTGCGACACGGCACCAACAATCTTGCGTCCGCCTGATGCGCCAAAGGCAAAGCGTGCGCCATCGCCGGTTTCCCCGAGAACAGGGCAGACGTTCATCAGGCAGGGTTTGCCTGCTGCCAGAGAGTTCGGCTTACCCTGTGTCGGGTCAAACCACATGATCCCATTGTTCATCAGAAAGCCGGTAGAGGGCGACACAACGCGGCTGCCAAAAATCGACAGCAGGGTTTGGGTCTGGGCCACCATATTGCCGTGACGGTCTACAACCGAGAAATGTGTGGTGCATCCGGGCGCTTCGGGGGATTCCCCGTCATGGCCCATCTCTGCCAGCCGTTTGGCATAGGCCGCTTTCAGCCCGTCCACATAGGCGGCATAGGCTGCACCGTCCGGCGCTTTACCATTCATGGTCGACGGATCAATGTGTTGGAACACTTGTTGGAAAGTCGGACCAGCGGTCAGACCGGGCAGAACGTTGAACTTTGCGCTGCCATGGCTGAACTCCAACGGTGCATGAAAGCTGGCGTTGTAGGCACGAAGGTCCTCATGGCTCAGACTGCCACCTTTGGCCTGAACATCTTCAGCCATCGCCGCCCCCAGATCCCCGTCATAGAGCGCGCGGTGGCCTTTTTCTGCAATCTCTGCAAGGGACTGGCCCATTGCCTTCATGTTCAGACGTTTTTCGGCAACGCTGGTCCATCCGGCAATGGTCGGCCACTGGCCGTCCTCCAGAAAAAGCGCAGCGGCATCAGGGTCTTGCGCCAGCGCACGGGTGGTAGAGGCGATGATCAACGCGGCATACCAGTCCACGTAAAGACCCTCATTGGCCAGATCGACCGCAGGCTGCACCAGATCGCGCCAAGGCATTTTGCCAAATCGATCGTGCGCTTTGCCAACGCCATCCACAAGCCCCGGAACGGCGATGGATTTGGCACCCTGAACGTTGCAGTCGTCTACCACCTTTTCCCAAGGGAACAGGTCGTCGGCCTTGCCCGCACCCGACAAAGGATAATCGGCAATGTCGAGGTTCTTCGGAGAGCGCATCCCGTAGTTAAGCGCGTAAGCCTTTTGTTCATGCGCGCGCCAAAGCATCATCGCCCCGCCACCGGCAGGGCCGGACATCCACGGTTCGACAACGCCAATCGCGAAGGATACTGCGGTTGCCGCATCCACGGCGTCGCCGCCCGCAGCAAGGACTTCTGCGCCGATGCGGGCAGCACGGGAATGTTGAGCTGCTACCACGCCGTGTTCCGTTTCGATCACGGTTTTGCGGACAGTCTGGCTGTTTGAAAGGTTCGGGATCATTACACGCCCTCCCGCACCAAAGGTGCGCCTGTGTTATGATCGTTTTCCGAGTCGAACAGGTGGCATTCTACATGCCCTTCTGGTGTCGGAACAGGGCGCGGCGGGATGCTTGCACAGTGTGTCATCGCCATCGGGCAACGGGGGTGGAAATGGCACCCGCTTGGTGGTGCAATCGGGTTCGGGTATTCCATGCCCAATTCTGTATCCGGCACGCCTTTGCCCGCTTCCGGTGTCAGCACAGATTTCAACAAAGCCTGCGTGTAAGGGTGTCCCGAAGTGTCAAACAGCCCACCTACGGAGGATTCCTCAACGATCCGGCCCAGATACATCACAGCCACGCGGGTAGCGAGATGTTCCACCACGGCAAGGTCATGGCTGATGAAGAGGTAGGTCAGGTTAAATTCTGCCCGCAAGTCATTCAGAAGATTCAGAATCTGGCTTTGCACCGACACATCGAGCGCAGAAGTCGGTTCGTCACAAATCACGATCTCAGGCTTCATGATCAGCGCCCGCGCGATCGCTACGCGCTGGCGCTGGCCGCCGGACATCTGGCTTGGATAGGTGCGCATCACCCGTTGAGGCAGGCCGACAATGTCAAGGATGTCCCGAACTGCCTTGTCCTGCGAATTGCTGTCGCCGATGTTATGCACCCGCAACGGCAGAGAGATAATATCCTCAATAGATTTGCGCGGGTTCAGCGAGGAGTACGGGTCTTGGAAAATCGGCTGGATCCGGCGGGCGAGGGTCCGCCGGTCGGTGGCGCCGATGACTTCACCGTCGACCCGCACTTCCCCTTTTGTCGGGTCTTCAAGGCCCAGCAGGATTTTGGCGAGTGTGGACTTCCCGCAGCCGGATTCACCCACAAGGCCAAGGACCTCACCCCGGTTGAGGGAGAGAGACACATCATTGATCGCTTTCAGGGGTTTCGGCTTGCCAAACATCCCCTGCTTGACGGTGTAGGTCTTGGAAACGTTACGCAGTTCCAGCACCGGGTGGTTTGTTTCGGTCGTGCTCATACGGCGGTCTCCGCGATTTGATGGCCTGTCTCGTGGACGCAGCGGAAACGGTGGTTCTCCGCAGGCTTTCTGTGGGGGATGGCGTCGCGACAGGCGGCAACGGCCTGATCGCAACGTGTGCGGAACGGGCAGCCGGTTACACCGCCGACAAGGTTCGGAACGATGCCCGGAATGGTGCCAAGACGCGCACCCCGTTCGGTTTTGCCCGGTTGCGGGATGCAGCGCAGCAGGCCACGGGTGTAGGGGTGCATCGGCGCGTTGAACACCTGTTCCGCCGATCCGGTTTCCACCAGTTCACCTGCGTACATCACCGCGACTTTATCTGCGACGCGGGCCACAACGCCCAGATCGTGCGTGATCAGGATCATCGCCATGTTCATTTCCCGCCCGAGGTCCACCAGCAAACGCAGAATTTGCGCCTGAATGGTCACATCAAGCGCGGTTGTGGGTTCATCCGCGATGATCAGTTCGGGTTCGCACATCAGGGCCATTGCGATCATGACGCGCTGGCGCAGCCCCCCCGAAAGCTGGTGGGGATATTGCGACAGACGGCTTTCAGCGGCGGTGATGCCAACCTTTTCCAACAACTCGATGGCACGGGCGCGGGCCGCTTCCTTGCCGACATTGCGGTGCAGCAGCAGCGCTTCCATCAACTGGTTGCCGATAGTGAAGGCCGGATTGAGCGATGTCATCGGTTCCTGAAAGATCATCGCCATCCGGTCGCCGCGCAAGGCACGCATTGTCTTGTTGTTGGCTTTGGTCAGGTCAATGCCGTCAAATTCCATCTGTGTTGCGGTGCGTTTGATACGCCCGCCGAGCAAACCCATCAGCGCCAGCGAGGTCAGGGATTTCCCCGAACCGCTTTCGCCAACGATACACAGGGTTTCCCCGCGATTCAGATCAAAATCAATGCCGCGCACCGCATTCAGAGTGCCCCCACCGACCGGAATGTCGATGGTCAGGTCTTTTACGCGCAAAAGTGGACTGTTCATCAGTTTAACTCCGGTTTTCTGGGGCAGTGACGTCACGCAGACCATCGCCCATCAGGTTGATTGCCAGAACCAGCACGAACAATACAGCACCTGGGATCAGGACCATCCATGGCTCGAACAGCATCATGTTCTTGCCTTCGGACACCATCAGACCCCAGCTTGGGGTGGGGGGTTGAACGCCCAGACCCAGAAACGACAACGCCGCTTCCAAAAGGATCGCGTGGGCCATTTCAAGGGTCATCACTACGATCAGGTTGTTGGCGATGTTTGGCATGATCTCGGACATCAGCACACGGGGAGTGGAACAGCCGACCGCCTTGGCCGCTGCTACATATTCGCGGCCGCGCACCTGCAGGGTGCTGGAACGCATCACAACTGCGAATCGGTCCCAAAGCAAAAGGCCCAGTACCACAATTACCACCTGCAACGATCCGCCAAGGATTGCCACGACAGCAAGCGCCACCAGAACCACCGGCATCGCCAGCCGCACGTTGATCAGATAGGTGACAACTGCATCAACCTTGCCGCCAAAATAACCGGCCGCCACGCCCATTGCCGTTCCGATCACACCGGAGATCGTGGCAGCCACCAGACCGATGAGCAGGGAAACGCGTGCGCCGTAGATCAGGCGCGACAGGTAATCCCGCCCCAGATGGTCGGTGCCAAGGGGATGTTCCCATGTGCCACCCAGAAACACGGGGGGTTTCATCCGCGCCATCAGACTTTGGGCATAAGGATCGTGCGGGGCCAACAGGGGCGCAAAGATTGCCACAAGCACCAGTATTCCAAGTACCACGACACCGATCATCAGACCCTGATGGCCGAAAATCCGTTTGCGCAGCATTTGTCCGGGCGTGGGGCCGACAATGGCCTCCAGCATCGGGTCGGGTGTCATGTTTGTTGTTGCGTCGCTCATATCAACCAGCCCTCATGCGTGGGTCAAGCCAGGCGTTAAGAACGTCCGACAAGAATGTGAAAACGATGTAGAAAAGGGAAAAGACAAGGATCAGCGCCTGTACGGTGGGAAGGTCGTTCCGCGCGATGCTTTCCCATGCCAGATAGCCGGCACCATGCAGTGCAAAGATGCTTTCGACAACGATGGAGCCGCCCAGCATAAAGCCCATCTGCACAGCGGCGAGGCTGACCACAGGAATGATCGCATTGCGCAGTGCATGTTTGAACAGAACCGTAAACTCGCTTGCGCCCTTGGCCCGCGCAGTGCGGATGTAATCAGAGGACAGAACCTCCAGCATACCGGCGCGGGTCAGTCGCATGATGGCAGGCATCGCGTAATAGCCCAGCACAATGGTCGGCATGATGAAGTGCCGCCAGGTGGACGTGCCCGAGGGCGGCAGGATGCCGAACTGGATCGAGAACACAACAATCAGGATAAGACCGAACCAGAAGGACGGCATGGCTTGACCGGCGACGGACAGAAACAGTGCAATCCGGTCAATGATGGAGTTCGGGCGGATGGCCGCGGCAACACCCAGTGGCACTGCTGTCAGCAACGCAAAAGAAATCCCGCACAGGCCCAGCATCATGGTGACTTGCAGACGTTCTGCAATCAGACTGGCCACAGGCAGCTTGAAATAATAGCTTTCGCCCAGATCCCCGACCAGAGCAGAGGACAACCAGTCCCAGTATTGGACCAACATAGGGCGGTCAAAACCATAGAGAACCCGGATCGCTTCTACGTCCTGGTCCGATGCTGTTTCGCCTGCCAGTGCGGCTGCGGGATCACCGGACAGGAACATCAGCGAAAAACTGATGAAAGACACGGTGAACGCAACCAGAACGGCAAGGCCCAAGCGTTTCAAGATAAAGTTCAGCACTGGCGTAAATACCTCTTAGCTAAGTGCGGGAAGGGTGCCCCATATGCTGCTGGTCCGAGAACCGCGCGGAGGGCAAAATAAAAGGGGGCGGAGGCCATGACAGCCTCCGCCCGCTATTCAGGATGGATTAGTTCCAGCTCATGGTTGTGAAGCGCAGAACCTCATCCGGTGTTGGTGTGTAGTCGATCTCTTTGGTATACACGTAGTTCGTGTTGTAAGAGAACATCGGCACCCAGTAAGCCTGATCGGCAATCTTCTTCAGGGCTTTGGAGTAGTTTTCCTTGCGAACTTCCGGATCAGTTGCACTGTCTGCAATGTCCAGCCATTCCTTCACTTCCTCGTCGCGCGCATCATCCAGAGACCCGAACTTGAAGAACTGGCTGGTGATCGCAGAAGTATCGTTAATGGAATAGGAACCCCAAGTCTGGAAGGATACCGGAGTGCCTTCTTTCATCCGCAATTCGCGCAGGGCGGAATATTGCAGCATGTTGAAGTTGGTATCGATACCAACCGCATTCAGGAAAGAAGAGATCGCTTCGGCATAATCGCGGTCGCGGTATGCGTAGAAATCGGTTGAGAACCCGTCCGGATACCCGGCTTCGGCCAGCAAGGCCTTGGCTTTTTCGGGATCGTATTCATAGCTTGTCAGATCCTGTTCACAACCGAACTGGCTGGGGAAACAAGCGGAAGAGACAACTTTACTCTTGCCTTTCAGCAGCGCGCCAACCAGTGCCTCGCGGTCGATGGCATGGGCTACTGCCTGACGTACTTTCAACTTGGTGAACGGGTTGTCTTCACCAGTACGGCCTGCCGCGTCCAATGTCAGATAACCGATCCGCATCGTGCTTTCGTTGGCCACCGTAAACTGCTCCATTGTAGAGAGTTTTTCAGCTTGGTCCGCAGGTGTTTGCCAGATCAGGTCCAGCGAGCCCGAGAAAAGTTCTGCGATCTGTGTGTTCACATCAGGGATCGTACGGATATCAACTTTGGCGATCTCCGGCTGACCTTTCGGGCTGTCGTGGTAGTTTTCGTATTTTTCAAGAACAAAGTGGGAGCCCGGTACAACCTTGCTTACTTTGTAAGGGCCAGTGCCAACAGGTTCGAGGCCCATACCGGACGGGCCGACCTTGGCGTAATATTCGTTCGGGTACATGGACACCGGACCGGAAAGGAATTCAATCGCTGCCGGAAATGCCTCTTTCAGGTGGATACGCACGGTGTAATCGTCGATTTTCTCGGCAGATTTCATCCAGTTAACGTTGCGCTGCGTTTTCACACCGTTGGCTTCGTCGGCAACGAAGTTGACTGTGTAAACCACGTCGTCTGCGTTGAACGGTTCACCATTGTGGAACGTTACGCCTTCACGGAGCTTGAACTCCAGAGTGGTGTCATCGATCCACTCCCAGGATGTTGCAAGGTTGCCTTTGTATTCATTCGTGGCGGGATCACGATAGATCAGGCCGTCCCAAATTGCGCGTTGCAGAACAACGCCCTCTCTGGAGGAGTTGAAGTAGCTGTCGACATTTTCCAGCTCTTTTGTGAAGGCCGCGTTCAGAACGCCGTCAGCTTTGTTGGCCTGTACTGCGCCCGCTGCGATCATCGCAACGGCAGCCGCAGCCATGCCAAGTGCTTTAACTTTGAAAGTCATATTGTTTCCCTTGTTGTACATGCCAGGTTACCCCGGCTTCGTTGTTGCCATATTACATTATAATATGTAGCATCGAATTGTAATTAAGGGTATCAATCGTATTAACGAGTCGTCAAGAATAAATCATTCCAGTAAAGAATGTTTCTTAAAGATACGACCTGACGTAAAAGACCTGGGAGGGGTAACGAGGTTGAATATAGAGAATAAACCGAAGCAAAATACGCTGTTTGTGGCCTCTCTCGCCAAGGGGCTCAGCATTATGAAGGCATTTGACGAAAACCATACCGAGATGTCGCTGCCCGAACTGGCAGAGCGGACAGGACTGGAAAAGAGCGCTGTGCAGCGGCTGGCGAACACATTGCATTTGGAAGGGATGCTGGAGAAAGATCCTAACACACGGCGGTTCCGCCCGTCCCATGCCTTTCTCAATCTGGCCTATTCTTATCTGTGGTCCGACCCGCTGATCCCGGTTGCCATGCCTAAACTTATCGACCTTTCGCAAGAACTGGGCGAGACCATCAACCTTGCCGAAATGTCAGGGGATCATATCATCTACGTTAGTCGGTTGCCCTGCAAGCGAACCTATTTTGCGGCCACAGTAATCGGGCGGAGGCTTCCGGTTCTAAGTACTTCGTCGGGGCGGGCAATGCTGGGCACCCACCCGGATGACGTGCGGGAACAGGCTGTGGCGGAATGGTCCTTGCGTCGCTTTACACCGAGTACAACGCTTGACCGCGGGGAAATTGCCCAAAGCGTGGAAAAGGCGCATGTTGACGGTTTCGCTATTTCCCGTAACCAAATGATTTTGAATGAGATTGGTGTGGCCGCGCCGATCTGCGGACCCTCTGGCAAAGCCTATGCTGCGATCCAGTGTTCCGTATCCTCCTTCCAGTGGAGCGAGGATGAAATCCAGAAGAGGATTGTGCCGCTTTTGCTTGATACCGCGAACGCAATGGGTCCGGCGCTGCGCCATTAACCGGTAAGGTTTATCTTGTACTGTGAAGCCCGGTAAGGTTAGCCTCGGGTAGGCCGTATTTTCCGGCTGAAGAACTTTTTTATCTAAAAGTGTTGAAATGGCTAAAGTTATTATTCACGTCGGGTCCCACAAGACGGGTACGACGGTGTTGCAATCTGTCTTGGCAAGCAATCGATCGGCGCTAAAAGCGCGCGGTGTATATTATCCTGAAACGTTTCGTTTTATGGGTGACAAGCGCAGCACCGAAGTCAGCACAATGGCTCATTTTGAACTGCCAAAAGCACTTGGTATTTACGGCCTAAGGGAGCGTGAGGAACTTGCGCGGTTCCGCCAGCATCTGCTGGATGTGAGGCAGGAATATAGCAAAATCGTTTTCAGTGCGGAAACCTTCTACCGGATGCTGCCAAACAAGGCGAACCTGACATCGTCTGAGAGTGCGGTGGCGAAAAATACGCGCGGGCTCCGTTCCGTTATCTTCGCTCGTCTTGCAGCATTCCTTGAAGGGTTTGATGCTGAAATCCTTGTGTATTTCAGGCGGCCCGACAGTTTTGCAGAGTCGATGTACAGCGAAGGGATTGTAAACGGCAAATCGACCCGCAGTTTTGAAGAGTTTCAGTCATTTCAGAAATTTCGTTTTGACTACGGCGCGCAGCTTGCCACCTTCAAGGAATATTTTCCGGTCCGCTCTTTCGTGTTCGAAGAGAAGGTAAAGGGTGGTCTTCTAGAGAACAACTTTGCCGATTTGGATATTGGTTCGCCGTTTACACATGACTCTGCCATGGAACGCCGCGCTGTACCCAAGCGGGCAACATTGTGGTTAAGGCGCTGTAAGTTGGCGGCTGCCATCAAAAAGCGTGGATTTAACCAGCGGAAACTGTTTGCTTATCTGCCGGAGCATCGCGCGTATTTCGGTGGCGAAAACCGTTATAGTTTTTGGGAGAGTACGCAAGCGCGGGATGCTTTCACCGAAAGGGCGCTTCGCAACGCGCCCGAATTGGTCTTTCCCGCAGCGCCGCCAACGGTTCCCCCGTTGTGTGCCTGGACCCCTGCCGACCATCAGGCTGCCGAAGATGCTTTCCACGATTGGCGGCAGCGGGAGCAGGATTGGATAAAGGAACGTCGCAAAAACCGGATTCTACCCTTCATGGTCGATCCGGTCGATGACGTTTAAGCAAAACTAGAGTTCTGAATCCCACGGAGCGTTGGCGCCTGCGCGTGAAACGACGATTCCTGCCACACGTGCCCCAAGCGCGAGCGCATCTGCCAATGTATCTTCTGAAAGGGAAGCTATCGCTGTTTTGGTGAGGACGTTTGCTTGTGCAAGTGACGCCAGCACGCCGGCGTTAAAGGTATCGCCTGCACCCACCGTATCGACTACGTCCACTTTTTGCGCTGCTACGCTGATTTCGGCCCCGCTCGCCAGAAAGCCGGTTGCCCCTTCGCTGCCTTTGGTCAGGATGACAAGGCTTGGCCCTTGGGCCAGAAGGTCGGCGGCCTTTTCTGCCGCGCTCTGTGGGCCGGTAACAAGCCAGTCCAGATCTTCATCGGAGATCTTCACAATGTCTGAAAGCGCAATCATCCGCTTCAGGCGTGTCCTGTAAGCGGCTTCATCTGCGATGAAATTCGCTCTGATGTTCGGGTCTATCATAATAACGCGCCCGTCACCCTGAGAAGTCAGGAGCGCTTCGTAAGTTTCCGCACAGGGCATGCAGGCGAGGCTAATTCCCCCGAAGAACAACGCGTTTATGTCATCAGGTAATTGTGGCAAGTCGTCCGGTACAATCATCCGGCCTGCGGAATTCTCGTCGTAGAAATCGTATTTAGCCTGACCGTTCTGCAACTGCACAAAAGCCAGAGTCGTCGGGCGGGATGAGATTATGGCATGTTCTGAATTGACGTTACTTTGTGCCAAAGCATCCTGCAATTGCCGGCCAAACAGGTCCGATGACAATCCGCTCAAAAGTCCCGACTCCACACCCAGACGACCCAATGCGACAGCGGTATTGAATACGGCGCCGCCGGTGTGGGGGACGAAGCCCTCAGGCCCCTGAACGGTGGGTTCGGGGATCATATCGATCAGGGCTTCGCCGCAGCAGAGGATCATGGGTTCAAATACTCTTGCAGAGCGGCAGCCAGACCCTCGTTTTGAATACGGTTCAGGGATTGGCAGAATGCATCAGCAAAGCGTGGGTTCTCGCCAAGGTCTCCGTAATATTGGGTCATTTCCAGCCAGCGCATCGGTGCATCGGCAGCTTCCTGCGCCACTTTTTTCAGTTCGTCCCAATGGGGATCGTTCGGCGCGATTGTGCTGCCATCTTCACGGTGGCCCTGACAGTACCGCGCCCAAGTTGCCGAAACCAGTGCGAGCCCTTCTATGGGTGTGCCGCTTTCAAGGCCGTCGCGGATGGAGGGTATAATAAAGCCGGGTTGCCGGCTTGAACCGTCAAAAGCCACACGACGGGTCGTGTCGAAGATTTCCTTGTTCGAGAACCGGCCCGTGATCAATTCAAGATAGGCAAGTGGTGTCATGTCAGGAACAGGCGCTACGTGCGGAGCGATTTCCTCTGTTTCGACCTTACGCATCAGAGCATTCAAACTGGGATGGGCCATTGTTTCGGCAATGGTTTCCAGTCCCAGCAGATCTCCTGCTGCAGCGATGATCTGATGCCCGCCGTTTAGCATGCGGATTTTCATGGTCTCGTAGAGTTCGACTTCATTGGTCAGAACCGCACCCGCATCTTCCCAAGCGGGCCGACCCGCACAGAAAGAGTCTTCTATCACCCACTGGCGGAAGTTTTCGTGTGTAACCGGAGCATTATCGGCAATACCGAAAGCAGCTGCCAAAGCGATTTCCTTGGGGCCGGTGGCTGGTACGATGCAGTCAACCATAGAGTTGGGGAAGCTGCAATTTGCGTCAATCCACTCTGCAAGTTCCGGATCGGACATGCGCGCCAGTGACGTCAGTGTCTGGTGCAGGACTGCGCCGTTATCCTGAAGGTTGTCGCAGCTCATACAGGTGAAAGGCCCGACGCCGTTGTCGCGGCGCAACCGAAGAGCCGCAATCATCGCGCCAAAAGCTGTCCGTGGCTCGGCCGGATGGGCCGCATCGTGCCGGATTTCCGGATGTCCTGCGTCAAAACCCCCTGTGGCGGCGTCGCGGTAATACCCGCCTTCGGTCACAGTCAGGGACACAATACGGATTTCGGGACGTGCCATATAGGCGATCAGCGCGTCATTGGAAGGTTCAACAGGCAGGTAGCCGATCATTGCGCCGCAGACTTCTGCCGATGTGCTGGCGGGATCGAGTTCGATCAGGGTTGTCAGGCAATCCTGCGCCAGTAGTTTTTCGCGCTGCAATCCGTCCGAAGGGCGTACACCTGCGCCAACGATGGCCCAGTCATGGTTCTTGCCCGCATCAAACAGTCGATGCGTGTACCATGCCTGATGGGCACGGTGGAAATTCCCCAGACCGATATGGACGATACCTGCGGAAAGGGATGCACGGTCGTACTTCGGAACGCGGATGTCTGCGGCCAGTTGGTCAAGAGAGCTGTCAGACAGTGGTACAAGCGGTTTCATTTTTGTTTGCCTTGCTGTCGGGTGGCCAAGGGGCAACCCCGGGCCGTCTTCACGGCCCGTCGTGTCGTGGAAACCCATTCGGTCATTCCATCCGCAGGCCAGAGGCGTCAAAGCGGTGGATCTGATCGGCGCGCGGGGTGAGATGGATGATATCGCCGTGTTTGTAACCGACCTCGCCGGTGGCCCGAACGGTGAGCGTTTCACCCAGCCCGGTCCCGTGCACGTGGAAGAAGGTATCAGAGCCGAGATGCTCGGCTACGGCGACCTTGCCCTGCCATTGCCCGCCACTGTCCGTGACGTCGATATGTTCGGGACGGATGCCGATAGAATGGGCGTCGTGTTTGGCGGCTTCCGGGCCTTCGATGAGGTTCATTTTCGGGGATCCGATGAAGCCTGCCACAAAGCTGTTTCGCGGTTTGTGGTAGAGCTCCAGCGGACTGCCGACCTGCTCGATAAATCCGGCCCGCAGAACCACGATCTTGTCGGCCATTGTCATGGCTTCTACCTGATCGTGGGTTACATAAATCATTGTAGTTTCAAGGCGTTTGTGCAGTTCGCTGATTTCCAGCCGCATACCGACCCGCAGGGCCGCATCAAGGTTGGAGAGCGGTTCGTCAAACAGGAAGGCCTCGGGTTCGCGGACGATGGCCCGACCGATTGCAACCCGCTGGCGCTGACCACCGGACAGTTGGCCCGGACGGCGTTCCAGATAGTCTGTGAGGTTCAGGGCAGCAGCGGCCTGTTCGATCCGGCGGTCCTGTTCCGCCTTGTCAACGCCTGCCATACGCATAGGGAAGGCGATGTTCTTGCGCACGCTCATATGGGGATAGAGAGCGTAGGATTGGAACACCATTGCCAGACCCCGTTTTGCAGGTGGTACATGGGTCGCGTCCACACCATCGATTTTCAGCGTGCCGGAGGTCATGTCTTCCAGTCCTGCAATCAGGCGGAGCAGTGTGGATTTACCGCAGCCCGATGGCCCGACAAAGACTGTGAACTCTCCGTCTTCGATCGTCAGATCAAGTGGCGGGATAACTTCGACATCGCCGAAAGTTTTGCTCACTTTTTCAAGTATAATCTGTCCCATGTGTAAATTCCTTATTTAACCGCGCCGAAGGTCAGGCCACGGACAAGCTGCTTCTGGCTGAACCAGCCGAGGATCAGGATTGGTGCAATCGCCATAGTAGAGGCGGCTGACAGTTTGGCGTAGAACAACCCTTCCGGGCTGGAGTAGCTGGCGATGAACGCGGTGAGCGGGGCCGCTTTAGCGGCGGTGAGATTGAGGGTCCAGAAAGCCTCGTTCCACGCAAGGATGAAATTCAAAAGCAGGGTGGAGGCGATGCCGGGAACGGCCATCGGTGTCAGTACGTAAAGGATCTCGTCCTTGAGCGTTGCGCCGTCCATTCTTGATGCTTCCAGAATTTCGCCCGGAATCTCGCGGAAGTAGGTGTAAAGCATCCAGACAATGATCGGCAGGTTGATCAGCATCAGCACTACAGTCAGACCGATGCGGCTGTCCAGAAGGCCCATTTTAATGAAGATCAGGTAGATCGGGTAGAGAACCCCGACTGCCGGAAGCATTTTTGTAGACAACATCCACAGCAGGATGTCTTTGGTGCGACGGGATGGTACAAAGGCCATCGACCACGCTGCAGGGATCGCGATGATCAGGCCAAGCAGTGTGGAACCGCCGGCGATGAAGACCGAATTCCACAGGAAGCGGGCATAATTGGACCGTTCCAGAACCACCTCGTAGTTTTCCAGTGTCCAGTCAAAAGCAAGGAAGACCGGAGGATCGGCAATCGCTGTTGCTTCGGTTTTGAAGCTGGTCAGGATCGTCCAGAGGATCGGGAAGAAGATCAGGAAACCGATGCCCCAAGCGGCTGCGGTATTGATGATCTTGCGTTGTGTTGTGACGCTGCGAGCCATGTTCAGTTCCTCCTCAGGCGTCCAGATTCTTGCCAACAATGCGCATCAGGAAGACGGCCATTATGTTTGCAAGGATGACGGCATAGATGCCACCGGCAGAGCCAAGACCGATGTTCTGGCTTTCCAGTACGCGTTGATAGATCAGATAAGTCAGTGTGCGGGTGCCAAAGCTGCCTTGGGTGGTCACAAAGATTTCGGCAAAGATCGACAGCAAGAAGATTGTCTGGATCAGTACAACGATTGTGATCGCACGGGACAGGTGGGGCAGGGTGATAAAGCCGAACCGGGAAAGAGCAGGTGCACCATCCATTTCGGCTGCTTCAAGCTGTTCGCTGTCCAGAGACTGGATTGCAGTCAGCAGGATAAGGGTTGCGAACGGCAACCACTGCCAGGACACGATCATCACTATAGAGCCGAGCGACGCCTGACTGAGCCATTCCACCGGCGTCAGTCCGAAAGCCTGCCACAGATGGGCAAAAAGGCCGTTCACAGGGTCCATAAACATGTTCTTCCAGACCAGCGCGCTTACGGTGGGCATCACGAAGAAAGGCGCGATGACCAGAATACGTACAATGCCTTGCCCCCACATGGGCTGGTCCAGCAGGATTGCAAGCAATACTCCGAATACGACGGTGATGAACAGGACACCCAGTACAATCACCAGTGTGGCAGTCACTGAGGGCCAGAACGCGCTGGAAGTGACGAAGCGGATGTAGTTGTCAAAACCGACCCATCCGAGGTCTCCGCCACGCATTGGCAGGTATTTCTTGAAAGAGAAAAACAACGTCATCGTCAGGGGCACGAGCATCCAGCCGAGAAGCAGGATTACAGCCGGGGCCATCATCAAACGGGCAGCAGAGCGGGAATGTTGGGTCGCCATGACTTATCTCCTCACGCAGGGTGGTGCGCGGCTGTTCGTACGCCTATTGCGCACTGTTGTTTTTGTCTGTCAGGAAAGAAGTATAACACAGCCCGGGGGTAAAACCGAGGGAATGCACCCCCGGGCTGTGTGAGGAAAGGATTAGTAGCCCGCGGCTTCCATTTCGTCGGCAGTCAGAGCCTGCGCTTTCTCAAGAGCTTCTTCCACTGATTGCTGGCCTGCCAGCGCTGCGGAGAATTCCTGACCAACCTGAGTTGCGATACCTGCAAACTCCGGGATGGCGACGAACTGCACGCCTGTGTACGGAACCGGATCAACTGTCGGGTTGGTCGGATCTGCGGAGTTGATGGAATTCAGTGTCATCTCTGCAAAAGGAACCTTTTTGTATTCCTCGTTCTCGTAGAGGGATGTGCGTGTGCCCGGAGGTACGTTTGCCCAACCTTCGTTTTCGGCAACCAGAGCTGTGTACTCTTTCGAGGTAGCCCAAGCGACGAACTTTTTGGCTTCTTCTGTAGCGTCAGAGCCAGCAGGGATCGCCAGTGACCATGCCCAGAGCCAGTTGCCCCGTTTGCCAAGTCCATTGTCCGGTGCCAGCGCAAAGCCAACGTGCTCGGCAACAGTGGAGTCTGTCGGGTTGGTTACGAAAGACGCAGCAACTGTCGCGTCAATCCACATGCCGCATTTGCCTTGCTGGAACAGGGACAGGTTTTCGTTGAACCCGTTTGTCGACGCACCCGGAGGACCGTAGTTGTTCATCAGGTCCATGTAGGTGTTCAGGGTTGCTGCCCATTCTTCAGTGTCGAACTGTGGTGTCCAGTTTTCGTCAAACCAGCGTGCGCCGTAAGAGTTGGCCATAGCGGACAGGAAGGCCATGTTCTCGCCCCAGCCTGCTTTACCGCGCAGACAGATGCCGTAGATGCCTTTTTCCTTGTCGGTCATGGCTTCTGCGGCCTTGGCGATCTGGTCCCATGTTGGTGCTTCTGGCATTTCCATGCCAGCGTCAGCCATCAGGTCTTTGCGGTACATAACCATGGAGCTCTCACCGTAGAACGGTGCGGCGTACAGGTTGTCGTTGACGGTCAGGCCGCCACGGATGGCTGGCAGGATGTCGTCTTTATCCCACTCGGCTGGCAGGTCTTCCAGAGAAACCAGCCAGTCTTGTTTGGCCCAGATCGGCACTTCGTAAGTCCCGATTGTCATCACGTCGAACTGCCCGCCTTTAGCGGCGATGTCTTGTGTAACGCGCTGACGCAGAACGTTTTCTTCCAGAGTAACCCATTCCAGTTTGATGTCTGGGTTCTTGGATGTGAAATCTTCGGTCAGACCCTGCATACGGATCATGTCGCCGTTGTTCACTGTCGCGATGGTGATTGTTGTTTCCGCATATGCGGCATTCGCTGCCAGGATAGCAGCAACGCTTGTGAAGCGCAGTGGCATAGTCAAATTCATCCCTAGTCCTCCCTTGGTGAATCAAATGCTGAAATGACTGTAGGGCATCCTTTATCACGGTGTCAATTAATTTTTAACGCGCGTAAAGTTTATTTAGGCGGAGGACCGCATGATCAGACGACCTTCATAGAGGGTATCCTCACGGTCCCGCTTGTTCCGCCCGTGCTCGATCAGGTTGACCAGCGTATCTACGCTGCGCTCTGTGATTGCTTCGTAATCTTGTGAGATTGTTGTGAGCGAGGGGCAGGTGTAGCGGGCAAAAGGGTGGTCGTCATGGCCCGCGATCCGCAAGGTACAGTCCGGCGCAATGCCGACTTTGATCCCGAGTTCGTAAGCAGCAGCCATCAGGCCAATGGCAAGACGGTCGTTGCTGCAAAGAATTGTGCGGCTCGGCAGATCATTCTTCTCAAGAATTTTCAAACCACCGTTGTATCCGATTTCCTCAAACTCCCAATCGTCGCCTTCCACACGGATCACATGGGGCGTGTGACCCAGTTCCTCCATCGCCTGCGTGTAGGCAGCGCGGCGTTTGTTGGCGTTCGGGTTCACTGGAGGCATTTCGAAAAAGCAAGGAGGCTCTCCGGTCCGGCAAAGATACTCCACCATCAATGGCACTGATTGGAAGTTGTTTGAGCCGATGAACGTCGCCCCGATGCCTTCAAGGTTGCTATCCACCAGAACGGTCGGGATTTCCTTGCAAAAAGCTTCGAGTTTTTTCTTGTGGGAATCCCGTCCGATCGGGGCCATCAAAACACCGGCAGGGCGCATCGACCGCAGGATATCGAGAATCTCAAGCTCGTGGTCGGGGCTGCCGTGAGAGCTGAAGGTTGAAGGGGAAAAACCCGCCTCGATACAGCACCGTTCCAGTTTGCGTGCAACTTCCGAGAAAAACGGGTCGGCCACATAGGGAACGACGATCCCGATGTTTTTTGTGATCCGGCGGTTCTGGTTTACGGCGTAAAGATTCGGACGGAAATCATACTGTTCAAGTGCCGCTTCGATCTTTTGGCGGGTGGATGCACGGACGCTTGAAGGCTCGTTAAAGTACTTTGATACTGTCGGACGGGACACACCGCATTTTGCGGAGAATTCTTCCATATTCCGGATCTTCTGAGCAACCATCGGGCGTCCTTGTTAAAGCTTCTCGGCCCGCAAAAATAAATTTTCCGCGCGCAAAGTTATACTGTGTCACATTTCCGCTGCGGTCAACAGAGCAGGTCGGTAAATGCGTATACCGTTACGGGAGACCGGAAACTTTCTTTCTCATAGGCTGAAGAATCAACCGAAAGTAGCCGGTTCAGGTCAGGGGAAGGCGCCGTTCTATGATTCGCGACAGAATGCTGGCGCCGACAGGCAGGATGTCATCATCGAGCGTATAGGCAGGGTTATGGACAGAAACCGTGCCGCTATGCCCGAGAGTACAATAGGCACCGGGCACAACCTTTAGCATGTCTGCGAAATCCTCACTTCCGGTTCGCAATTCGTCGGAATGTTCAATGAGATCAGCCCCGACAACCTCGGCGGCGGCTTCCAGCATGTGTTCGGACAGGTCTGCATCGTTCATCAGAACGTCGAACACGTTCCAGATTTTGACATCAATCTCAATTCCGTGGGCTTTCGCCATTCCGGCGCAGATTTCGTTGATGCGCAATTCTACCAGTTCGCGTACGTCATCGTGGAAGTAGCGAACCGTACCTGTCAGAGTGGCCGATGCGGGTACTACATTATAGGCGTTGCCCGAATTGAACGTCGTCACGGAAAGCACTGCGGGTTTTGTCGGGGCGACATTGCGGCTGACGATGGATTGCAATTCCCCGACCAGCGAAGCTGCGATGACGATCGTATCGCGCCCTGCCTGAGGCATTGCGGCGTGGCTGCCGACGCCGTTTACGGTAATGTCAAAGAAACAGGCTCCTGCCATGGCCGCCCCGGGTTTCACGCTCACATGGTTGGGCTGGCCGTTCGGGTTATTGTGCATCCCGTAGATTTCATCACAGGGAAATTTTTCAAACAATCCGTCAGCGATCATAGTGCGCGCCCCGCCGAGTCCTTCTTCGGCGGGCTGAAAGACCAAAACAGCTGTGCCGTCGAAATTACGGGTATCTGCGAGGTATTTGGCAGCCCCGAGCAGCATGGTCGTGTGGCTGTCATGACCGCAAGCATGCATCACACCCGGCGTTTTGGAGGCATAGGGCAGGTTTGTGGTTTCGTGGATCGGCAAAGCATCCATGTCGGCCCGTAACCCTATGCGTTTGGGGCCTTTGCCTTTGCCGTGGATCAAGCCGACAACGCCCGTTGTAGCCAGACCACTGTGCACCTCATCAACTCCGTATTCCTTCAACAGGTCTTGTACGATGCCGCTCGTGCGGTGCTCCTGAAAGCCAAGTTCCGGGTGTGCGTGGAAATCGCGCCGTATATTGGTAAGGGTCTTGGCGTGGTCGGCTATCTGGGGCAAAACGGGCATGGTCTGATCCTGAATCTCTTTGGGTTCGCAGCACTTTAGGCCGCGAACCGCAAGTTGACCAGAGACTAGCTTGCTAGTGCCGCTTCGTTGCGTTTTTCGATCTGGTGTTCATCCTCGACCAGCCCGATTTTCCAGTAGCCTGCGATATAGGCGTCGGCTTTCGGCAGCTTGCGGTCAACAAGGATGTACTGGCGCAGGGCGCGGATCATACTGCTTTCGCCCGCAATACAAACTTGCAAACGTTCTACGGGCCAGTGAAGCTGGCGCACCAGGTTTTCAACCTGCCCATCCGGTTTGGAAGGGTCGGGGTTCACAAGCCAGTGGGCTGTTATCCCTGCTGGCATCTTCAGGGACTGCCGGTCGTCGGGATGGGTAATCTCGAAAATCGCGGTGCCTTTTGCACGTTCGGGCATAGCCTCTAGCGTGGCAGCGGCGAGCGGCAGGGCTGAAAGGTCGGCGACCACAAGATACTGGTCTGCCTCATAGGCTTTAACTTTAACTGGGCCGGGTCCGGCAAAACCGCAAAAAGAGCCCACCTGCGCGGCCCTTGCCCATGCCGAAGCCGGACCGGCGTCTCCGTGATCGACAAAATCAATGTCCATCTCACAAGCAGCCCGTCTCTGGTGGCGCACGGTATAAGTGCGCACAACCGGACGGGGGCCATTGATCAACTGCTCGTGGAACGAAGCCTTGTCCTGTCCTGCCTTTGGAAGGAACAACTTGCAGTTTGCCCCTTCGCAGCCGTCGGTAATTTCACCGACTTCGGGGCCGCTGAAGGTAACGCGGATCATATGGGCTGAAATGCGGCGGACTGCGGAAACAGTAAAAACTCGGGGTGTGCGTTTGCTGCGGGCTGGTTCTGTCATAGTATCTTCCTGTGATGTAGTGGGTGGGAAAATACCTGCCTGTTTCGCGGTGTTATAACACCATATGTCACAGGGTTCGAGCGCAAAGCCGTTCGCGCCAGATCAGGATTTCTTCTCTAACGCCTCGGCTTGGGCATTTTTGCGTAGGAACCAGAAGAAGGACACAACTGACAGCAGGAGCAATGCTACGGCGACCGGACTTTTGAGCATTTGCGTCAGGTCGCCGTTCGTCAGGGCCAGCGACTGTGCAATGGATTTTTCAAAACGGGGGCCTAGGAAGAAGGCGATGATGAAGATCACCAGCGAATATCCGAAAGTAGACATCAGATAGCCGACAATGGCGAAGATCAGCATGATGGCTACGCCGAACAACCCGCTGGTGGCCATGGAAACGCCCACGATGCACAACAGCAAAGCAGCGGAAAAGATGATGGATTCCGGTGCTGAAACGACTTTGGTCCAGAACCGCAAACCCAGTTGCCCGACCCACAGGTTTACGAAATTTGCCATCAGCATTGCACCAAACAGACCGTACACAAGACGCCCTTGTTGTTCAAACAGCAAGGGGCCGGGCTGCATACCGTGGATCATAAAGGCCGAGATAATCAGTGCCGCACCCACACTTCCCGGAATGCCAAGCGTCAGGAGCGGGATCAGGTTCGCTCCGACCACCGCAGAGTTGGCGGATTCAGACGCTGCAATCCCTTGCAGGTTGCCTTTGCCAAAGCTCGTCGGGTCTTTTGAGCCGGCTTTGGTCATGGCATAGGACATGAAGGCGGCGGCCGTAGACCCGATGCCCGGCAGGGCGCCTAGAATCGTGCCGATTGTTGCACCGCGCAACATTGTATAACGGCAGGCCCAGTATTCTGCCCAACTGACGCGGCGATCTTCGGGTTTCTGGGAACCGTCTGTGATAATGCCGGATTTCACATTGCCATGGGCCAGCGACATACGCCGCAGGATCTCCGAAATGGCGAGCATCCCGATCGCAACGGAAGGCAGCGGCAATCCGTCAAACAGATCCCAATAGCCGAAGATCAGTCGCGGTGTGTAATGTTCCGGATCCTGCCCGACCGAAGCCACCAGCAGGCCAAGCGCAGCGGCGATAATGCCTTTTATCAAAGAGTTGCCGATCAGCCCGGCGAGAATTGAAAAGGCAAAAATCATCAGGGCGACCACTTCAATCGGCCCCATCTTCAAAGCCATGATTGCCAATGGCGCAGAAACGGTGATCAGGACAATGTCGCTGAACAAATCCCCCGTTACGGACGAAAACAGGGCCATTTTCGTGGCCTTCAACGGTTTGCCCTGTTTGGCCAACGGATGCCCGTCAAGCGCCGTAGCTGCCGCATCGGGTGTTCCGGGCGTATTCATCAAAATGGCGGGAACCGCCCCGCCCACCAGACCGCCCTTGTTGACCCCCACCAGAAAGGCAATGGCGGGTAGCGGGTCCAGCCCGAAGGTAAAGGGTATCGCGATCGCCATAGCCATAATCGGTCCGATACCGGGCACCGCGCCGACAAACTGGCCCAGTAGCACTCCAAAAAGCACAAACATCAGGTTGAACGGGGTAAAAGCGTCCCCGAAGCCTGCAAGTATCGTTGCAAAATCCACCATGGAGCGGTCCTTTAAGGCAATGCGCGACCAAGCGCTTGGGTCACAAGAAACCAGATCAGTGCAGGCATCCCGACAGCGCCGAAAGCCAGCCAGAAGGGGCGCCGTTCTCCGATGAACCACATGATGGCGAAAGCGAGGAGTGGCGCAACATACTCAAAACCAAAACGGGACATGGCGAAAAGCCCCGCGACCAGAAGCAGGCTGTAGCCCGCTGTCCGCAGGATATTCTGAAGGTTTGCCACTTGATGGGTCGTCGGCTTCAACACCAGCAAACCGCCGCACAGCGCCAGGATCAGGGAAATAATGTCGGGCACGGTTTTGGGATTCAGGCTGCCTCCCTCCACCGCCTCAATATGGGCGGGATTGACCACGAAGTACATCGCGAGCCCGAGCAACAAAAAGAATATACCGGAAATGCGGTCAGCCGACACCACGTGATCCCCCCTGGAATGGTGCCCCCGCCCGTATTTTCTGCGGGGGCTCGAACAGTCTTTATTTGCCGAACAGGACTTTAGCGTTGGCCAGACCGTCTACCATCATTTGCTTGGTGCCTTCGACGCCCATATTGATAGGGTCACCTTTGACGGCATTGCGCACGATTTCCACAAACTCGGGGGCTGTGATTGCCTCGTCTATCGCGGCTGAAATTGCTTTGATCGCCTCAGGATCAGTGCCGCCGGTCATCGCAAGGAAGAATACAGGGTCCACATAGGCCGGTACACCGGATTCAGTGAAGGTTTTCACATCGGGTGCATAGCTCAGACGGGACTGGTTTGCGCCGGCAATGACCTTCATGTCACCGGATTCAAGATAGGGGTATTGTTCGCCCGATCCGAAACCCGCCAGAACCTGACCCCCAAGGATCAGTTTCATTACTTCGGCCCCGCCATCGGCGGTTACAAGGTTGAAGCTTGCGCCGGTTTTGGCTTCGGTCTGTTTCATCACCAGAACCTGTGGCGGCGCCATTGTGGCAACGGCCAGAGTGCCCTGTTCCTTGGCGTGAGCCACCATTTCTTCCAGATTGTCAAATGGCGCGTCCTTACTGGCGACAAGCGCCAGCTCGGCTTTGGCAACCGTGCCAAGATAATCGAAACTGTCGACGTCAAACGGCAGCTGGTCGCCGCGATTAACCAGCTGTACCAGCACAGGGATGCTGACCCCCATGCCAACAATATTCCGGTTTGGCGGCATTTGGGACAGGCCCGTAAACATGGCAACACCACCGCCGCCCGGTTTGTTTTCTACGACAACGTTCCAGCCGGTGTTGTCCTTCATAACCTTGCCAAGCACGCGCCCCATCGTGTCGGTTGACCCCCCCGCGCCAAAGCCGATCTGAATTGTAAGCGGTCCGTCCGGTGCCCAGTCTTCGGCAAAAACCGGTGCGGAAAGGGCCATGAGTGCCGATGCGCCAAGCGCAAGAATTCTGGATTTCAGTTTCACTTGTTATCCTCCCGTAAGTGAAATACTTATTAATATGTTAATCATCTTTTCCTGTGCCGTTCAATACAGGAATTTTTTACCACTGATAAAATTCCGGTTAAATTCTCTGTAACCATATGAACTTATTGAAATTTCTTAAACGTGCTCTGCACGCATTCAATCTTTCCCGGATTCTGCACAGAGCAGGTTGTAACAAGTAGAGTATTCCAGTCAGGCATCGGTTTTATATTGATGGAAGCAGGAGTTGGGGATGTTCGGCAGCCAGTTGCGCCCCGATAACCTGTGCAGTTTTTTGCAGGCGGTGCAGGTTTTCTGCGACAACCGAATTCGTTTCATATTGCTCGGCCAACCAGACCAGACTGATCGCACCAACCGTTTTGTCGCCGGAACGCACGGCAACGCTGATCGCAGTCGGGACGCCGCCGTAATCAACAGCCCGCCCCCAATACCCTTTTTCCCGCACGGCAAATCCCTTGGTCCGGATGTCGTCCACCTTTCGCGGAAATTCCATAGCGGCGGCGCGGTCGGATCCTGTTAAAGTGGCTGCCAGTTTTGCCGTGCAACGGACGCGGGTTTCTGTGTCCAGTGCTGCAAGAAAAACGCACCCCAGCGCAGACCGGAAGGGGGAGGGGCGATAGCCGACACAATCCGGAAAAATTCCGTGCAAAGCGAACTGGCGGGTTGTGTCTACAATTTCCAGACGTCCCTCTCCGATGGAAGCTGCCAGATCGACGCCCAAACCTGTGACTGCGGAAAGCTCAACAATGGCAGTGCTGCCGGTTTCAACCAACGCATCTATCAGGCCCGGAGCCGTTTCCATGCGTGGAAACCGCGGGCCGATCCGGTACCGTTTGTCGTTTTTGCTTTGGGAAAGCCAGCGACGGGCAACCAAAGTTTTGCAGATCCGTAGCACTGTGGGCTTTGGTAATGCGGTCTGCTCTGCTAGAAAACCAAGAGAGCACACGCCAAGGTCCGAAACCACTTCAAGGATTTCCATACTGCGCTCTACCGAGCGATTTTTTTTAGTCATTTATCATTCCACCTGGTGAAACGCAGTCTCGACTATGTTGGACGAACTGTCTAGGCAAACGCGATAAGAATTACGGGATTCGGCCATGCTTGGCCCCCGTGATGATCATGGAGGAGAATAATCGGATGGTGCAGAACCTGCTTTCCCGATCCATCAATGGTGTGAGTTTGGCGCTGTCCGCACTTATCATTGCCGTTGTCTTTTACGTTTCGGTCTTTGGCGTTTTCAGTGAATCCTATTTGCGCGTGGGTATGCTTCTGGTGGCAGGGCTGCTGGTCCTTTTGTTCCACATCAGCGAGAGCCCGAAGGTGCTCGACAAACTGGTGGCAGTAGTAACGGCCGGTTTTCTCGGGGTTGCTGTCTGGCAATATTTCAAGGCTGCGGCCGAGATTGAAACCGGCCTCTACTTTCTGACAGACGCAGACATCTGGCTCGGCTGGCTGGGGCTGATTGCGGTTATTGAACTGACCCGCCGCTCTGTCGGGATGGTCATGGCGAGCGTGGCTGCGATCGTGCTTATTTACGGGGCTCTGGGGCAGCATGCACCGGGTTTCATGCGCCATGCCGGGATCACTTCAGAGGAATTGATACAGGTTTTGTGGTACTCCTTTGACGGTGTGTTCGGGCGCCCGATGGCCACTGTGGTTTCGACCATCCTGATCTTCATTATTTTCGGTGCTGTGCTGGAGTTTCTGACCATCGATAAGGTTCTGGTGAAACTCGCTCTTGCTGCAACAGGCCGGGTTCGGTCCGGTCCGGCAGCAGCGGCAACCGTTGCGAGCGGGCTGTTCGGTACGATTTCGGGCAGCGCAGTGGCCAATGTTGTGGGAACCGGCGTCATTACCATCCCCCTGATCAAGAAACGGGGCTTTAAGGCGCATTTCGCTGGCGCAGTAGAAGCTGCGGCATCCAGCGGCGGGCAGATTACGCCGCCAATCATGGGCGCTGTTGCATTCATCATGGCCGATGTAACCGGCCAGCCCTACCTGACGATTTGCGCAGCGGCGACCGTCCCTGCGATCCTGTATTATGCGGGTCTGTTCATGTCGATCTCAAGCGCTGCACGGGATATGGATCTCGAAGTTTTGCCCCCCGAAAAAGTCCGGTTCAACTGGCGTGAGGTTGCGCAGATCATCGTCTTCATGCTCTCGCTTACGGCAATTGTTGTAGCGATGGTTGGCGGTGCCTCGCCGGCTTATTCCGGCTTTATTGGTGTCGCCTTTGCTGTGGTGTTCGGTTTCGCCCTGCGCCCCGGCCTGCTTGCGGATCTGAAGGGCTGGTTACGCTTCATACGCTCGGCGGGAATGATTTCGGCGCAACTGGTTGTGATTGTGGGCGCTGTCGGCATTATCATCGGTATCCTGAACCTAACCGGCGTGGGTTTGCGCTTTGCCTCTCTCGTGGCAAGCTATGCTGAAGGGCAATTGCTGGTGTCGCTGCTGCTGATGGCGCTGGCCTGTCTGTTTCTCGGGATGGGGATGCCAACGGTTCCGGCCTATCTGATCATTGTCCTTGTGATGGGTCCAGCCCTGCAACGCCTTGGCGTGCCGATCATTCACACCCATATGTTCGTGCTCTATTTCGGAGTTCTGTCTGCGGTGACGCCACCGGTTGCGCTTGCAGCCTTTGCGGCAGCGCCGATTGCGCGATCGGGTGCGATGCGAACGGCGGTCGAGGCATCGCGTCTGGCGCTGCCGGGGTTCGTGATTCCCTTCGCCTTCATCTACCAACCCGCGATGTTGCTCGGCACCGGCTATAGCCTGTGGGAATCCGCGCAATCCATCCTGTTCGTCGGTTTTGCTGTTCTGCTGATTTCGCGCGCCTGTTACCCCCAACGGGGCAAGAAACGTTATGCGCCGATCGGGCTGGCTATTGCGGTTGCGCTCTTGTTCTTTGGGCCGACCGTGTCCTGGATTGCTGTTGCGGCTGGCGTCGCTCTGTCGTCCGTAGCGCGTTTCGGCGCTGTCTTTATCCCTGAAAATTCACACACCTGAGGAGGAACTTTAATGACTGATACGACTCTTACACGTCGCGGCCTGCTGGCCGGAACCGCAGGAGCCGCTGTTCTGGCAGCACTGCCCAAAGGCGCGTTTGCAAAAGAACTGCTGCGCATGTCCACACTTGGACCCGGCACAAGCCCGAACCTCGTGATGACTACATTTGCCAATGTGGTGAACAAAGCGTTGCCGGATTATGAAATCCAGTTGAACGCCACAGGCGCGGCGACCCGCCACGTGCTGGAAGTGGCCATGGGCCGCAGCGATTTCTGCATGTCCTCTCCGGCCATTCACGCATTGATGCGCAGCAAGTCGGCAATGTATGCAAAAATCGAAAACGCACCGGAACTGGTTGGCAAACTGCGCACTGTGCTTAACTTCCCGATGGGGGTTTATCACATTGCGGTTTATGGCAATTCCGGCATTAACTCGCTGGACGACGTGAAAGGCAAACGGGTCTTTCTCGGACCACCCGGCGGTGCGGCTTATGCAACCATGTCCCGCCTGTTCAAAGCTGTGTCCGGTCTTGAAGAAGGCACAGATTATGAAGCTGTAAAGCTCGGTTGGGATGCCGCCACGGCTGCATTTCAGGACGGGAATCTCGACGTTTATTGTAACCCGACCAACGCGCCGAGCCCTGCGCTGACGCAGATCGCTGTCACCAATGAGATCCGTTTCCTTGGCATTCCGGCAGACAAGCTGGAAACCGAAGCGGTGCAAAAACTGATCAGCCGTCCAGGCTTTAGCGCAGCGATCCTGCCAGCGGGTGTTTACGGCGACAAACAACTTAATGAATCCGATGTTACGACGCTCGGAGTGACTGTCGGGATCGTGACAAATGAAGCTGCAGATGAAGCGATGGTCTATGAGATGACAAAAGCCTTCTATGCCGGTGTTGCCGCCGAGGCTAAAACATCACCATGGCTGCGCTCGGTCACGCCCCAAGGTGCGGTTGATGACATTAACCTGCCACTGCATCCGGGTAGCCTGCGTGCCCTGATGGAACTGGGCGTAGATATCCCAGACGCTGCTAAAGTCTGATAAAGCAGCCTGATACAGGCCGGAGCCTTGGCGGCTCCGGCCAAACTGATTTCAAAAACCAGAATACGAAGACCGAGGTATCGTTATGGCGAAAAACGTGCTGTTCATTATGTGCGACCAACTCCGTTGGGATTATCTGTCCTGTGCGGGACATCCCCATCTGGATACGCCCCATATTGACGCGCTGGCCAAGAGGGGTGTCCGCTTTGACCGCGCCTATGTGCAATCCACGATCTGTGGTCCGTCGCGGATGTCTTTTTATACCGGACGATATGTCAGTTCTCATGGCTCTACGTGGAACAACATTCCGCTCAAGGTCGGGGAAATGACCCTTGGCGATCATTTGCGCCCACTTGGTGTGCGTACAGCGCTTTGCGGCAAAACCCATATGTCTGCGGATGTGGAAGGGATGAAACGTCTCGGCCTTGCCCCTGACAGCGAGATCGGGGCGCTTGTTGCCGAATGCGGCTTTGAACCCTACGAGCGTGACGACGGTCTGCACCCGAGCGCCCGCAAGAAGAAGCGCAACGAAAACTACGAAGACTACATGAAGGATAAGGGGTGGGAGGATGAAAACCCTTGGGAATCGGTAGCCAACAGCGGCGAGGATGAAGACGGCAACCTGCTGAGCGGCTGGTTCCTCGACAACTCGGACAAGGCCGCACGGGCACAGGATGAAGATTCCGAGACACCTTATATTACCCGCCGGGCAATGGATTTTATTCGCGAGGCTGGTGATACTCCGTGGTGTCTGCACCTTAGCTACATTAAGCCTCACTGGCCCTATATTGTACCCGAGCCCTATCACGATATGTACGGGCCCGAGACCCATTCGCCGGTCCTCCGCAAGGAAGCCGAAAAGGAAAACCCCCACCCGATTTTCGAAGCGTTTATGGAAGAGCGTGTTTCCAAAGCCTTCACCAATGACACAACCCGCTCCAAGGTGATTGGCGCCTACATGGGGCTGATCAAGCAGATAGACGACCAGATGGGCGTGCTGATGGCGTTTCTGGAAGAACAGGGTATCACCGATGATACAATGATCGTCTTCACCTCGGATCACGGCGATTATCTCGGGGATCACTGGATGGGCGAAAAAGAACTGTTTCACGACCCTTCCGCCCGTATTCCGTTGATCGTTGTTGATCCATCTCCGGACGCAGACAAGACGCGGGGTACTGTTAGCAATGCGTTGGTTGAAGCTATCGACGTGGTGCCAACAATCCTCGATTACTATGACGGGCCGGAGCTTGGCCATATCATCGAAGGCAAATCTCTGCGCCCCCTTTTGAACGGTGAAACCGCCGCGCTGCGGGAATTTGTGATTTCCGAATACGATTATTCCTTCCGTCGCGCCCGTCGCAAGCTTGGTGTCGATGTGAAGCAGGCCAATCTGACGATGCTGTATGACGGCCGCTGGAAATACATTTTTTCCGAAGGGTTCCGGCCGATGCTGTTCGATCTGGAAAAAGACCCGAACGAGTTCGTCGATCTGGGCGGTGATCCGGCGTATGAGGCGGAATGTACGCGCTTGAACGGGCTTTTGTTCAAGTGGAACCGCCGCATAAGCCAGCGCACAACCATGTCCCACGCTCAAATCGAAGAACGAGGTGCATACATGGGCGAGGCGAAATCAGGCGTTGTTATCGGGTTTGCAACCGAAGAAGAGTTCAAGGACGCGCTTTCGCGGATCGGCGAGCCGGAAGAATAAACCGGCCCGCTGCAGGCGTCTTCAGGACAGCGCTTTAACGAGGTTTTCCGCCGCGGCGGGCACCGCTTTGGAGGCCAGCTTGATGTCGAGCGCCTCAAGGGCAACCACGCCGATTGAAAACTCCAGACCTGTCAGACCGGCGTCTTTCAGTCGAACCGCACTGGACACGCCCACGGCCCCTTTGTGCAACTGACCTTTGGTCACGCTATATCCGTTTGCCCGGGCGAACCGGATATCTTCGGAGTCCTGCGGCTGTTCGGGACGGGATGCCAGAATAGCGATCCCTGCTGCACCACGGGTTATAGGGTGGCGGGTGCCGAGTTTGTAGTGAATGTTAAAGGCCGTTTCCCGAGGCTCGGCGGTCATTACAACTACGCAGGTATCCCCTTCCGCCATAGACAGGAATGAAGTCGAGCCGGTTTCTTCCGCCAGGGTTTCAAGTACGGGGCGGGCCAACAGCTGTATACTGTCTGAAGAACGCGCACCAAGCTGATAGGCCCCAACGCCCATGACAATGCGCCCATCGTCAAGCCGGCGCACCATCGTTTGATCCACAAGCGTTGCCACGATCCTGTAGGCCGTAGGCCGGTTCAGTTCGAGTTGCGTCGCAAGTTCGTTGATCCTGATCCCTTCGGGACTTTGCGAGACGAGGCGCAAAAGGGCGATGCCTCTTTCCAGAGTTTGTAGTTTGCCGGTGGACATAGGTGCGGTGCGATCCTTCGATAACTGATGGGTGGTCAAGAACAATATTAGGCTGCTTTTGTCCAGCAGCAAGAATGTTCTCGTTATTTGCAACGCTAGTTGCATTATTTGCTATTGATACTGCGGCGACTGTCGTTTATTCCTCACCCCACCTTAGGGGAAGAGGAGGCGTAACCATGAACATCAAAGCAGATCCCGTGGCGACAAGCTGTCCGTTTTCCAACCGATCGGCCAAGGCGGCCTGTCCGATGGGCGATCCAATGGAACTGGCCCGTGCATTCGATCCCTTTGAAGGTCCGTATCAGGTTGATCCGGCAGAGGCGCTCCGCTGGTCGCGGGACCAGCTTCCGGTCTTCTTTGCGCCCGAACTCGGCTATTGGGTGGTCAGCCGCTACGACGATATCAAATCGGTATTCCGCGACCCGATCCTGTTTTCCCCCAAGAATGTGCTGGAAAAGATCACTCCGGCAACACCCGAAGCGATGGAGATCCTGCAAAGCTACGGCTACGGGATGAACAAAACGCTGGTGAACGAGGATGAGCCTGCCCATATGGAGCGGCGCCGCGTGCTGCTGGACCATTTCGTGCCAAGTGAACTGGAAAAGCACAAGGATATGGTGCGCCGCCTGACCCGCGAGAAAATTAATGCCTTTATTGATGAAGGACGCACCGATCTTGTGGAGTCGATGCTCTATGAGGTGCCGCTTCTGGTGGCACTGCATTTCCTTGGCGTTCCCGAGGACGAGATCGAGACGCTGAAATCTTTCTCCCTTGCCCATTCGGTGAACACCTGGGGCAAGCCGACGGATGAAAAACAGATCGAGGTTGCCCATGATGTGGGCCGGTTCTGGCAATATGCAGGGCAGGTGATCGAAAAGATGCGGGCGGAACCCGAAGGCACCGGCTGGATGCACCACACAATCCGCATGAATGCGGAAATGCCGGATGTTGTGACGGACAGCTACGTCCACTCGATGATGATGGCGATTATCGTTGCCGCCCACGAGACGACCTCGCTTGCCTCGGCCAATATGTTCAAAACCCTGCTGACCCACAGGGACGCTTGGGATGACGTCTGCGCAGATCCGTCGTTGATCCCGAATGCGGTGGAAGAATGCCTGCGTTATGCAGGGTCCATCGTAGCGTGGCGCAGACAGGCGACTGCTCCGACCTCGATCGGTGGTGTGGACCTGCCGGAAGGCGCCAAGCTGCTGGTGGTGCAAGCCTCTGGCAATCAGGACGAACGCCACTTTGAGGACGGAGACACCTTTGACATATATCGTGACAATGCGGTCGATCATCTGACCTTCGGCTACGGCGCGCATCAGTGTATGGGCAAGAACATCGGGCGCATGGAGATGCGGATTTTCCTTGAGGAAATGACCCGCCGTTTGCCCCATCTGCAATTGTCAGAACAGTCGTTCAGCTATCTGCCCAACACGTCTTTCCGTGGGCCGGATGAATTATGGGTGGAATGGGACCCTGCGAAAAACCCCGAACGGCAGGATAGCGGCGTCCTTCAAGCGCGCCGTGACTTTACCGTTGGGGCTCCGGCGCGGCGGGATATCGCCCGCAAGGTCCGGGTGGCAGAGCTGCGTCAGGAAGCAAATGGTATTCTGGGGCTGACCCTGGAGGATGCGCAGGGACGTCCCCTGCCAAAATGGAGCGCCGGCGCCCATATCGAACTTTGCGTGGGCGAATTCGACCGCAAGTATTCCCTTTGTGGTAACCCTGAAAGTGACAGTTATCAGGTGGCGATCCTGCGGGAAGATGCGGGGCGCGGCGGATCAAGCTACATTCACAAGACACTGAAACAGGGCGACGAGATCAAGCTGCGCGGACCGTCCAATCTGTTCCGGCTGGACCCTGACGCGGCCCATTACGTGCTGGTGGCTGGTGGTATCGGGATCACCCCGATTCTTGCTATGGCCGACCGTCTGAAGGCGGATGGACGCAGTTACGAGCTACACTACGCCGGCCGCGCCTTCGCGACGATGGCCTTTATCGACCGTCTGAAGGCTGACCACAGCGGCGCGCTGACACTCTATTCCGACGAAGAACAGGCGTTCATGGACCTGCCCGCAATGGTTGCCGGATTGAAGGCGGGTGCGCAAATCTATGCCTGTGGCCCGCAAGGCCTGCTGCGCGCGCTGGAAGATCTGACTGCCGGTTTGCCAGATGGCACCTTCCATTTTGAACACTTCAGTACTGCGAACGGGGGGCTGGACCCCGAAAAGGAAACTGCCTTCAAGGTAGAACTGGCTGACTCCGGAATGGTGCTTGAAGTGGCCAATGACACTACGCTGCTGGACACAATTCTTGCGGCGGGCATCGACATTGCCTGTGATTGCCGGGAAGGACTCTGCGGCTCTTGCGAGGTGGAGGTGCTGGAGGGAGATGTGGATCACCGCGATATGGTGTTGACACGCACAGAACGGAGCGAGAATAAGCGTATCATGACCTGTTGTTCTCGTTCGACCGGCGGCAAGCTGCGGCTTGCCCTATAATTTCAACGACCTGTAACAACGACCCACCGACAATAGGGAGGAACTAAAATTGTCACTTAAGAAAACCTTACTCGCCGGACTGGCGCTCGCAACCGTCTCTGCTGCAACTGCACAGGCGGAAACAACGCTGAAAATCAGCCACTATCTTCCGGCTGTTCACGGGCTCCACACCGACTTTATCAAACCTTGGAGCGAGCAGGTAACGGAATGCACCAACGGCGAAGTTCAGTTTGAAATCTTTCCGGCGGGTACGCAAATGGGCCATGTCGCCCGCCAGCAGGAACAGGTTATGGCCGGTGTTGTAGACATCGCCCACGGTTTGCACGGAATTCCGCGCGGTCGCTTCCCGCGCACCTCCCTGATCGACATGCCGTTCCTGACGGATGATGCGGCGGCTGCAAGCTATGCACTGTGGGAACTGTTCCCTGAATATCTGGCAGAAGAATATCGCGGTCTGAAGGTTCTGGCGCTACATGCCCACAACGGTGGCCTTCTGCACACAAACAAGAAAAAAGTCGAAACCATGGAAGACATGGCGGGCCTGCGTATCCGCACGCCAAGTCCGGCGGTTTCTGCCATGCTGTCCCATCTGGGTGCCGACCCGCAGGGTCTTCCACCTGGCGAAGTTTACGAGAGCCTCCAAAAAGGCGTAATCGACGGCACAGTATTCCCTTGGGATCCTGTCAAAAGCTTTGGCCTGAACGAAGTACTGAACTATCACCTTGATCTGGGTGCTTACACAGTGTCGTTCTTCTACGTGATGAACCAGCGGTCTTTTGACAAGCTGAGCGCGGAAGCCCAAGCTTGTATCGACCAGTATTCCGGCAGCGATCTTGTTGCCAAATTCGGTGACTGGTGGGACGGCTGGGATGTGCCCGGGCGTCAGGACGCAATGGATGCTGGCCATGAGATCACCGAACTTTCTGATGAGGAACGCGCAAAATGGCGCGAGGCGCTGGAACCGATGATGGCGGAATACCTCCAGTCCGTGAAAGATGCCGGTGTCGACAATGCCGAAGAAATCTATCAGGCGATGCAGGATAAAATCGCGGAATTTCAGGCGATGAAAGCGGAATAATCCGTAGCCTGAAACGCTCTTTGCCAGCGCGATCCGCTCGCGCTGGCTGTTTTGTTGAAAGGGGTGGCCTTTGGACCTTGTGAAAGCAGCAGCCCGTCGGCTGATTGATGGACTCGCCGTGCTTGGTGTGTTGGCATACGGCATCGCAGCGCTTGTAACGGTGGCGGATGTGATTGGTCGCAGGTTCGGTCTGCCGATCACCGGTGTGGTGGATCTGGTTCAGTTGTTTGTTGTGACGGGGGCTTGGCTTGTCATGCCATTCGCCTTTGCCGCTGCCACCCACGTAAGTGTCGATCTGCTGCTCACGAATGCCCCGCGTGTGGTTCAACTGCCCCTCGCGCTGATGTCGGCGGTGCTGGCCTTTGGTCTGGTAGCGTTAATGCTTTGGCAGGGTTATCTGACATTTGAAACCAGAACCATGTTTGGCGACCGCTCCCAACAACTGGGAATTCCCATAGCGTGGTACTGGTATCCTTTGCTGCTCGGGCTGGCGGTTTCATTGATCGCGATCCCGCTTTCTCTTTTCACCAACACCGCTTCGGAGACCCCTGATGAGTGATGCAGTTCTTGGTCTGGTCGGTTTTGCCGCTGCCCTCGGGTTGATCGCCCTTGGCACACCTGTTGCCATTGCAATGGGCGTAATTGGCGGAGTTGGCTATTGGTATCTGAACGGTTGGATGGGGGCGGCCTACATCCTCGGGTCTTCGCCGTTTGAATCGATCTTTCCCTATTCTTTCTCGGTCATACCGCTGTTTGTGATGATGGGGGTGTTTGCCTCCCACGCGGGTCTGTCCCGTTCGCTGTTTGATGTGATCAACTCCTTCATCGGTCACCGCAAGGGCGGGCTGGCTGTTACCACAGTCGGGGCAAGCGCGTTTTTCGGGGCGATTTGCGGATCGTCTCTGGCAACCGTAGCCACCATTGGCCGCGTGGCCCTGCCGGAAATGAAACGCCACGGCTATGATCCTTCCCTGTCGACTGCAACTGTGGCTGCGGGGGGCACTCTCGGCGTGTTGATCCCGCCATCGGTGCTGCTGGTAATCTATGGCCTGCTAACACAAAGCTCTATCGGGCAACTGTTCATAGGCGCGCTTGTTCCGGGCCTGCTCGGGGCGTTGCTTTATGCCGGAGCCATTCTGGTGCGCGTTCACTTCAATCCTGACATTGCTCCGCCTGCCGAACGGACAAGCTGGCCGGACCGCTTCCGGTTTCTTGGTAAAGTCTGGCAGGTGGTGTTGTTATTCGCGCTGGTGATTGGCGGGATTTATCTTGGCTGGTTCTCCCCGACAGAGGCCGCCGCCGTAGGCGCGGTGGGTGCCTTTGTGCTGGCGCTGTTTTCCGGCGAACTGACCTTTGATGCGATGCGTGCCTCGGTGTTTGAAACCGCCGGCCTGACGGGAATGATCTTTTTCATCCTGATTGGTGCTTCGCTGTTCAACTTCTTTCTGGAAAACACCGGTCTGCCACAGCTTCTGATCGAGATGATCCGGTCGTCCGGTTTGGGGCCGTATCAGGTTATGGTTCTGATCCTGTTATTCTATGTGATCCTCGGATGTTTCATGGATGCCATGTCAATGATCCTGCTTACGGTGCCATTGCTGGCACCTGTTGCACTGGAGATGGATTTCAATCTGGTCTGGTTCGGGATCATCGTGGTGACAGTGGCGGAAATCGGGCTGATCACACCGCCGATCGGTATGAACCTTTTTGTGGCGCAGGCGGCGGCAGGGAATATTCCTCTGGGCACGATCATTAAAGGAATCTTCCCGTTTATCCTTGCCGATTTCTTGCGTCTGGGATTGCTGGTCGCCTTCCCCGCGCTGGTTCTCTGGCTGCCGGGGATGGCGTTCTAGCTTCACTACAGGTCGGGCGCTTTGCCCTATCCTGTGCTGTCCCCTTCGGGGAACCAGTGGCGCGTCCGGTTGGCAAAAGCCACGAGCGACAGCATCACGGGCACTTCGACGAGAACGCCGACAACAGTGGCAAGGGCCGCGCCAGAGCCGAGTCCGAACAGGCTGATGGCAACTGCGACGGCCAGTTCGAAAAAGTTCGAGGTGCCAATCAACGCACAAGGCGCGGCGACATTAAAGGGCACGCCCCAGACTTTCGCAGCGCCATATGCAATGAAGAAGATGCCGTAGGACTGGATCAAAAGCGGGATTGCAATCAGCGCGATGACCAGAGGGCGATCGAAAATGACCTCTCCCTGGAAACCGAACAGCAGGACGACAGTCAGCAAGAGACCGGCAATAGAGAATGGCTGCACCCCGGCTTTGAACCTATCCACCGCTGCCGTGCCTCCACGGGCGACGAGGCTCTGACGTGTGAGATAACCGGCAAGCAGGGGCAGGATCACGTAAAGTCCGACAGACAGCAGCAGCGTGTCCCAAGGAACGACAATTTCGGTGACGCCCAACAGAAGGGCAACAATCGGCGCGAAGGCAAAGACCATGATCACGTCGTTCACACTTACCTGCACCAGAGTATAAGTGGCATCGCCGCGGGTCAGGTTGGACCAGACAAACACCATCGCAGTACACGGGGCAGCCCCCAGCAGGATTACGCCGGCAAGGTAGGCTTGGGCATCATCAGGCGGGATCAGGCCTGCAAAAACATATTCAAAGAAAAGAACGCCAAGTCCAGCCATGGTGAACGGTTTGATCAACCAGTTCACAACCAGTGTAACGACGAGGCCCTTTGGCTTGTCGCCCACCTGCTTGAGCGAGGTAAAATCGACTCCAACCATCATCGGATAAACCATAGCCCAGATCAATACAGCGACCGGAAGGTTCACCGATGCCACTTCCATTGCGGCGAGAACGGAAAAGCCGCCCGGTATCAGGTTGCCCAACAGCAGACCTGTGCCGATGGCGAGCGCGACCCATAGGGACAGCCAGCGTTCAAACACGCCGAGTCCGGCAGCAGCGGGGGAGGATGTATCAGTCATGAAAGCTCCGAAGGTTATTCAGGGGATCGGGAGAAAAAGGGGGGGGCGTAAATTATCCGCATTCGCAGGCAAGCTCATTGATGACCGGTTGGCACAACTCCGGACTGCCACCACAACAATCTTCCATCAAAAACGCAAGCAAGCCCCGCAAGCCTTCCATATTTGCAAAGTAGCGGATGCTGCGTCCTTCCCGCCTGCTGCGGATCAGTCCGGAGCGTGCAAGAATGGCAAGATTGGCAGACATTGTGTTTTGCCGCACGTTAAGGGCTTCGCCGATGTCTCCTGCTGGCATACCCGTTTCACCGGCTTTGATCAGCAGGCGAAAAACATCGAGCCGTGTGGGTTGGCCAAGGGCGGCGAAAGCGTCGAGAACAGATTCTTTATCCATATATCAAGATTTATGGATTTATTAAGTTGGCGTCAACAGGCGATCCGGTTCAGAGCGGATCGCCCGTCGCGCTTCCGCCTGTCACATCTTCGTGTCAGGCTTCGGGAGAAAGTACCACATCGAATTTTACGTGAAGAAACGGCTCTTGCACCTTGCCAGAAAGCTCCAGTCCATCGGGGAAGGCACTGACGGGTTTTTCCACGTAGGTCATGACCAGATCCTCGCGCACACCAAAGACGGTATCCTGATCCAGATAAGGGTCATCGTCGGGAAAGATTTCAGTTACAAGCGTGCGATACCCGGGTGCCTTTACGATGTAATGCAGGTGGGAAGGCCGCCACGGGTGGCGCCCGCAGGCACGCAGGATGTCCCCGACAGGCCCGTCTGACGGAACGGTGTATTCAACCGGTTTTACCGTGGTGAACGCATAGGCGCCGTCTGTGCCAACGGTCATCAGTCCGTGAAATGAGAATGTTTCCTGATCTTCGTCCTGACTGGCGTATAGCCCGTTCGGGGCGGTTTGCCAGATGTCGAGTTCAGCGTTGGGGATAGGATCACCATTGGTGTCACGGATAACCCCTTCTGCCAGCAGAACCGGCCCGCCAAAATCCCGTTTCATATCCCCCCCGACAGGCAAAGCCGGGGCACCAGAGACGTGAAAAGGTCCAAGTACAGAAGAGGAAGTGGACTCTGGCGAGGAATGGAGCATGTCCACCAGAGACGACAGCCCGAGCACATCGGACGCCAGAACAAATTCGTGCCGGTCCTCAGTTTCGATGGCGGCACATCCTTCCAGAAAGGCGATTCCCTGCCGCCATTCTTCGTGGGTGAGATTGGTCTCTCGGGCGAAGTCGTGCAGGTGTTGCACCAGAGCGGACATAATCTCGCGGGTGCGCGGCGCCATATCCTTGTCCATGTAGGATTTGAAAACTTCGGTAATATTTTCTTTGGTGACGTTGCGCATGAGGTGTCTCCTTAAATGAGAGCAAGACTGAGTATTGGGAACTGGATCAGGATCAACAGAACGATCAACATGACAAAGGCAAAGGGCAGCGCCCCCATAAACACGTCCTTCAGGGATATGCTCGGATCGTTGAGCGTTGATTTGATGACAAAACACGAAATGCCGAGAGGGGGCGTCAGCAGACCGATCTCTGCACCGACAACCGTGACGATGCCAAACCAGATCAACGACATGTCGAGAACTTCGACCAGTGGCAGGAACAGGGGGACAACAATCAGAATGATCGAAGATGTATCCAGCAGCGTGCCCAGAAACAGCATCAGGACAATATAGAGCAGCATTACAACCCAGAAAGAGGCTTCACTACCGGCAAGGAGATCCTGCAACTGATTGGGCAGACCTGCCAGCCCCAACATGCGGCTGTAGATAGAAGCCGCCGTAATCAGGAACAGGATGGCCGCTGTGATGTGGCCGGTTTCCAGCAGTGCATCCCAAAAGGTGCGCAGGCTCATCGACCGCCGCGCCAGCGCAATAACCAGTGCCACTAAGGCTCCGGCTGCTCCTGCTTCCACCGCTGTCAGCCAGCCGGTGTAAATACCGCCCAGAACGATGGTAATCAGGAAAACCGTAGGCAGGGTCTTCCCCGCAATTTCCCGCGGGCTCATCCATTCTGTGTCTCCGACGCTGCGCCCGCCGACAAAATCCGGCGTGTAGCGCCCCATAAACCAGATTGCGGCTACATAAGCGACAGCCAGCATTACGCCCGGAATGACACCGGCAAGGAACATGTCCCCCACGGACTGTTCTGCCACGAAGGAATAGATGATCAGCATGGCCGAAGGAGGAATAATCATACCGAGCACCGAAGAACCGGCAACAACTCCGACCGCAAATCGCGGGTTGTAATCCTGTCCAATCATCTGCGGTACGGAAACCTTGGTAAATACCGAAGCTGAAGCGATTGATGATCCGGTCACGGCTGCAAAGACCGCGTTGGCGCCAACTGTTGCCATGCCGATTCCGCCTTTCACTTTGCGAAACCGCAGGGTCATGACTTCGTAAATATCCTTGCCCAAGCCTGCTTTGGACACGATTAGCCCCATGAAGGTAAAGAGAGGAATGGTGGCGAAACTATACTCCATCGCAGAGTCGCCTACGGCGACCTTCAACAGGTTTAGCGCCAGCATAAAGTTATCGCGCATCAGCCAGATGGAGATGAAGGACACAACGCCCAAGGCGACAGGGATGTAAACGCCGGAATAGATCAGGAAGATGATCGCTCCGACCGAGATCAGGCCAATTTCAATCGGGCTCATGGGTTAGTCTCTTCGTGTTCGGATATTTTATGTTCGGGGCGGTCCTGTCCCTGAATGACCTTCAGGACAAAGATCAGGCAGGACAGGCCGCAGCCCAAGGCGATCACCAGTTTGACGGGCCACCACGGCAGGGTGAACAGACCGGGCACGCCGAAATAGTCCTGTGTGTTCCACATATGCAGGAACTCCGGAAACATAATATAGGTGATGAGAGCCATGAAGATCGCCGAAACTGCATTGATGATCCGCCGCAGACTGGACGTCAGGCGTGGACGGCGGAACTGCATCAGGTTCAGAAAACCGTCTGATCGGGTCAGGCGATCCACCCTCACCACATCGGCCAGTTGCAGGAACACGATGAACACCACAGAGAACTGTACGATTTCGTAAGTCCCTTTGAGCGGGGAGTTGAACACCCCCCGCGCAATCACATCAATGTTCAGGATGATCACCAATGCCAGCACCGCGAGGGTTCCAAGGGCATTGGCTGCAATCGCGAGGGTATGTGTAACCCGGGTCAGGCCGAGCGCCATTAATTTAAGCATGGTATTCGGCCTTCTTGCCAGATCACAAAAGGATTATTCTTTCGTCCAGTCGCGCATTCCGACGAAACCGGCAGCTTCCAGTTTGTCGAGATAGGCCTCCAGCATTTCCGTTCCCTGCTCACCTGCGTCGTTCAGGGTTTTCGCCCATTCCTGCGCAATATTTGGCATAGCTGCGGCCCAGGCTGCCCGATCCTCATCAGTCACTTCAACAATGGTGCCGCCAGCCGCAGTATAGGCCTCTTTGGATTTGGCGGCCCGGTCCATTGCAATTCCTGCGAGACGGTCGCGGTAGTCAACTGCTACCGCTTTGAGTACGTCTTTCACCTCGTCGGGCAGTTTTTTCCAGTAATCGGCATTCACGGTTACGGTTTTCGTGTTCACCGCGCCGAGATCTGCGGCCAGCATATAAGGGCCGACTTCGGAGATGTTAAAGGTCGCTCCTGCCTCGGGCCAGAGCATCGCCGCATCCACCAGTCCGGTCTGAAGCATATTGTAGAAATCGGTCAGCCCGCCACGCACACCGGCAGCGCCTTTGATCCCTTCAAGATAGCGCAGGTTCATCCCCGCACCGGCGATTTTCTTGTCTTCCAGATCCTTGATCCCCGAAACTTCAGAGGCCGAGAACACCTGATAGGTGTCCAGCACGACACCGGTCGCCAGATAGACCTGATTTTGTGCCGCAAATTCATTCTGCATCGCCGGAAATTCCCGCGCGATTTCATCGACCGCTTTGGCCACAGCCCGCGCATCGGAAGACACAAACGGCGTTACCGCTGCAAGACCCTGACTTGGCAATTTGGAAGAATGGAAGATGGTCGTAACAATTCCGATATCTCCGAGCCCCAACTGGATGCCTTCAAGCACACCTCGGGGTTTTACGATGGAACCGCCATAATTCTCTTGCCAGTCCATTACATAATTGCCCGTTTCTGCAAGGCGACGGTCCACTTCGGGGATAAAGAAGCTGCTGAATTCCTTGACCCAGAGTGCCCGTTCGGGATAGCCGTCGATCACAACAGCAGAAATCCGTTCCTGCGCGAGAGCGGGCAGGGCTGTGAGGGTCGCGAGCGCCGCGCCTATCAGACAGTTTTTCGTCCAGTTATACATGATGTTTTTCCTCCCAGAAAATCAGGCCTTCGGCCCGGTTACGTCAATTTATTGGCACGAGTGGTCAGGCAAAGCTGCACACCTGTTCAAACGGGAAACGCGGCAATTTTTGAAACAGCGCGGTTTCGTCCGCATATCCGATGTTGCACAAAAAGTTCGATTTCAACGTCGTGCCGGCAAAGAATTCTTCGTCCACAATTGCGTTTGAAAAGCCTGACATTGCCCCAACGTCCAGCCCGAGCGCGCGGGCGGCGATCATGAAATACGCCCCTTGCAAGGTTCCGTTGCGAAAGGCCGTTGTCTCGCAATGTTCCGGCTTGCCTTCAAAAAGGGGTCGACGGTCCTCATGTGGGAAAAGTACAGGCAGATGTTCCCAGAATGCAGTGTCATAGGCAATAATTGCAGTCACCGGCGCAGCCATCATCTTGTCGATGTTTTTGGCTTTCAGGGATTTGGCAAGCTTCTCTTTGCCCTCTTGGGATTTTACGAACACGAACCGTGCGGGCAGCGTGTTCATGCTGGTTGCACCGTTTATGGTGATGTCGAAAATCTCTTGCAGGATTTCATCCGATACGGGGATGTCCTTCCACGCGTAATGGGATCGCGCATCCCGAAGGATCAGATCGATGGCATCATCCGACAGGCGTTCGATCCGGTTCCGCAAGTTGCGAACCTGCGATTGTGCGCTGGCGCGTGCTTCTTCCAGTGCAATTCCGCTTGGCGCGCTCATGCAGCTGTGTCCTTCGCGTTATAATCTTTCTCATCCACGATGGGGTTGCTGCAAATACCGATGTTCTCGATTTCGATATCGACAACTTCTCCGGGTTTCAGCCAGCGCGGGTGAGGTTTCTTGGCATGTCCCACGCCCGGTGGTGTGCCAAGCGCGATCAGATCGCCCGGTTCCAGCGTTGTATATTCGGAGATCGTTGCGATAGTTTGGGCGACCGACCAGATCATATTGGCGGTGTTAGAGGATTGCAGGATTTCATCGCCCACGCGGCTTTCGATTTTCAAACCCGACGCGCCATCTGGCAGTTCATCAGGGGTGACAACATAGGGGCCGACTGCGCCGGTGTTGTCGAAGTTTTTGCCCGGCGTCCATTGGTGGGTCTTGCGCTGGTAATCCCGCACTGATCCGTCATTAAACACCGTATAGCCAAAGACATGATCAAGCGCGTCAGACTCTTGGATATGGCGGCCCCCCTTACCAACGACCAGCATCAGTTCTGCCTCGTAGTCGAGCTTGTCCGAACAGGACGGCCGAACCAGAGGAGCACCAGCGGCCATTATTGAATTCTTCCCGCGCATGAACAGTGCGGGATATTCGGGGATCTCGTAACCGCCTTCCTTGATGTGATCGGTATAATTCAACCCCAGACAGATGATCGTGCCGGGTTTGGCAACGGGCAGGGCGGGGGTGATGTCCGAAACTGCAACTTTGGGTGCGGCGTCCATTTGTCCTGACACAGTATCCAGTAACGCGCTGTCAGAGATCAGTGCCCTGAGGTCGCTACCGATCGCGGGATTTAGCGCGGTCAGGTTCACAGCGGAATCACCTGTTACGGCGTAAACTGCGGTTTGGGAATTATAGGTGCCAACCAGATACTTCATAATCTTCATCCTTGTCTGTTCCGAAAATTCTGCCTACAATTTACATCAGTGTCAATAAATATCGATATTTTTAAAAGGGGTTGAAAAACATGGTGGCTTGGACTGACTATAAGGCAGAAGCAAAATCCCGAGGTGCCTTGGCGCTGGAACTTTATGTGGCTATCTCTGTACCGGCTAAGTCACCTGAAGAGGTTAAGGCCTCTCTGCCGGATCACCTTTCCTATCAAAGGGAACTCGAACAGGCGGGCAGTCTCGCTTTTGCCGGCCCTATGTCGGATGAAACAGGCGCGCATATGCAGGGTCAGGGGCTGATCATCTATCGGGCGCCAAGTCTGGAGGCGGCCCGCGCGCTTGCCGATCAGGACCCGATGCATGAATCAGGGGCGCGCAGTTACGTGATGCGTCGCTGGTTAATCAACGAAGGCTCTCTCAATATTTCTGTTGGCTTGTCAGCTCAGAAAGTGGGTCTGTCCTGATGGCGGATGCGGGCACATGGGAAAAAGGCTTGCCTTGGCAGGGCGGCGGGGTATGAAATGTTTATGAACTCGCCCGATCCCAACACGTCCGCCGCTCCGTTGCCTGCAGTCTCCGCGACTCAAGCCGCCTACGAATCAATTCGCCAGATGATCATTACCGGCGAGCTTGCGCCCGGGGAAAAGCTGAAGATCGAGCACCTCAAAGACCGGATGGAGACTGGCTCGTCCCCTGTACGTGAAGCGTTGACCCTGCTGGTGTCAGATCAACTGGTAGAACGCCTTGACCAACGCGGCTTTCGCGCAGCGCCTGTCAGTCAGGAGAATTTCAACGAAATCTTCCGGCTTCGCTGTACTCTGGAAGAACTGGCATTGCGGGAATCCATCGCCAATGCCACCGAACAGTGGGAAGAATCGTTGGTTCTTTCGCACCATCATATGGCGCGGGCGGACAGTCAGGATTTTGCGGCGTTTGAACTGCGTCACAAAACCTTTCATATGACATTGCTGGCCTGCTCAGCCTCTCCGATCCTGTTGCGCTATTGCAGTCAGCTTTATGATTTGAACGTCCGGTATCGTTATCTTGCAGGACGTTCCAAAAAATACACCCGCCGTGATGTTGCGAGCGAACATGAAGGTATCCTGAACGCTGCGATAGCGCGGGATGCGGATCTGACCGCTGCGCGGTTGATGGAGCATTACCAGAAAACCGGCACGTTTCTGGCGGAAATACCAAATAAATCGGAAGGTTGATGCCGCTTTGATCGAATTTCAACCGGCCCCTTGGCTCCAAGCGACTTTGTGGGTCACATCAGGTTTGAATTAATTCTGGCTGGCAATTTATTGATCGCACTGCTTATTGGCCATTTGCGCCATGAAGCGGGCCATCGTTGTCGCGTCCGGCGTGCAATCGGCTTCGACCCATTTCAACAGGACACTGACGATTGAACCTGCATGATAGCAGGCAACAAAATGCTGTACTTCGGGGGGGCCGTAGGTTTCAGGGGGCTTTGGCAAGGCCTCGCGCATGGCGATGATCTGCTCCAGAAAGGAACTTAGGGCGTTCTGCCCCGCAGCGCCGCTGAGCATTGCGTGGGCAATGTGGGGCAGGGATTGGACATGTTCGAAAGCGAAGAGATGGATCCGGAATGCCATCTCTTGCGCAGAAAGGCTGTCTGCATTGGCGCAAGCCCATTCGATTTGTCCCGACAAAACGGTGCCAAGCCGCTTTTCGAGCATGGCACCCACACTGTCAAAATGGCGGTAAAAAGTTTGCCGCCCGATCTGCGCCCGTCGCGCAAGATCGCTGACGCTGATCTCGCCAAAGGGTTTTTCGGCGAGCAGTTCGTCAAGCGCTCCTAACAGGGCTTCCTGTGTTCGTTGCTGGCGCGGATCGATCTTGCTTCTCCCTATTCAAGAACTTGTGTTTGTCTCCACTTACGGAACACTTGCTCCATAAGTCAAATACTGTATATGGAACACTTGGTCCATAAGCGACGGGTTGCCAAAATGCGATGCCCGAGCACCGGACCTGCTTTACGGAAGGACAGGCAATGACCGGTTATTCAAATCTTCAGACAGAACAGGTAATGTATGTGCTGAAGAAGTCCCCTTGCGTACCCGTACTTAATGAAAGAGAAAACTCCGGTTAGATTCGGTTTGATGAATTACGCTTCCGCTGTGATGTGCGCGCGTGATACACAGGCCAACCCGTAAAATACGGATTGAAGAATTTTTCCGAACATGCTGCGGCTTCGGGACGTGTCAAACCCACCAATTTTAGGACTCCGAAATGAAATCCTTTGCCAATCGCGGGACATTTGCCGCCATTCTGCTGTCACTTTGCGCAACCATGTCGGCGGCGCAGGACGAAGCGGTCAAACTTGCCAAGACCATTATTGTGACAGCCGACGCGGGCGGACAGACACGCCAGTTTTTTGGGCACGTAGTGGCCAAGGAAACAGTTGATCTGGCCTTTCAGGTGGACGGGCAGATTGTGGAATTCCCTGTCACCGAAGGTGGGACGGTTGAACAGGGTGAAGTTATTGCAAGCCTTGACGTGGAACCTTACGAACTCGCGCTGGATCAGGCGCAGGTCCAGTATGATCAGGCGGTCCGGACCTTTGAGCGGTTGAAAAAGCTGCAAGGCGGCGCGGTCAGTCAGGTCAGTGTCGATGATGCCGAAACCCAGTTGCAGATTACATCCATTGCCCTTCGTGACGCGGAAAGGTCGCTGCGCAACGCACATCTGGTATCCCCGTTTGACGGTTTGGTGGCGTCGCGCAATGTGGCAAAATTTGCAACCGTTGCGGCGGGCACGCCTGTCGTCCGATTGCACGACATGTCCGACCTGCGCATCGAAATTGACGTGCCAGAAGTCCTGTTCCAGCACGCAGGCAAGGAAGAGGACATCAAGCTCATGGCCCAATTCCCTTCCAGCACAAAACAATATGAACTGGCCGTTCGGGAGTTTAACGCCGAAACGGCTGACATCGGTCAGACTTACCGGATTACCCTCGGGATGGCGCCACCAGAGGGGCTTCTCGTTCTGCCGGGCGCTTCTGTGACGGTTTATGCCACAATGCCGGGCACGGAACAGGCGCCGGTTATCCCCAGCGCGGCGGTTATCACTGACGCCGCTGGCAACGCGAAAGTCATGGTTTTCACCCCTCAGGACGGAGATTTCGGAACGGTTCAAAGCGCTCCGGTGTCGATCAAACCTAGTGCGACGGGGGAGGTCATCGTGACGTCCGGCCTGACGGAAGGTCAGGAAATTGTAGCAAGCGGCGCAAACCAGCTTGCTGATGGTGAACGGGTGCGCCGTTTCACCGGTTTTGCCAGATAGGACCGGTATCATGAACATTGCACGTGGTTCTATAGAGCGTCCGATCCTGACGTGGCTGATTATTCTTGGCTGTCTTTTGGGCGGAATTTGGGGGTTTGCCTCGCTTGGGCGGTTGGAAGACCCTGCCTTCACCATCAAAACAGCAGTGGTCGTCACCCAATATCCGGGTGCCGACGCCGAACACGTTGCACGCGAGGTGTCAGAGCCGATCGAATCCGAGATCCAGAAAATGGCCGAGGTGGATGAGGTTCGCTCTATGAACCAGCCGGGTCTGTCCTGGATCACCGTTGATATGAAGAACAGCTATGACGGTTCGGAACTTCCCGAAATCTGGACGAAACTGCGCAACCGCGTTGCAGATGCAGCACTTCCAAGCGGCACAAGCACACCCTTTGTCAACGACAGTTTCGGGGATGTTTACGGAATTTATTACGCTGTTACCGCCCCCGGATTTTCTGATTCCGAGATTTACGCCCTGTCCACATTCCTGCGCCGAGAGCTTCTGGCGGTTGACGGTGTGGCGGACGTAAATCTGGCAGGCGTGCCAAACGAGGTAATCTATGTAGAGCCGGACCTTGTTCTTAACGTGAACCAGAACGTGCCGCCCTCTGCTATTGAAGGCGCTCTATCGGCTGCGAACTCTGTCAGCGATGGCGGTTCCATCCAGTCGGATGCGGGCCGTACGTTGATACAGGGCCCTGAAGGCGATGACACTGTTGAGGAAATAGCAGCTCTTTCTGTCGGAGTTGGGGGTAAGGTACTTAATCTTGGCGATTTTTCCAGCGTCACCCGTCAGCGCGAACAAAATCCAGACCTTATCATTCGTCATGGCGGGGTGGATGCCTTTACCGTTGGTGTTGCAGGTTTAAGCAGCGAAAACATTGTCGAGGTTGGCGCAAGAGTTGATGCGAAACTGGCAGAGCTGGCGCCGCAAATTCCGGTCGGTGTCGAGCTGCATCCGATTTACCAGCAGCATATCATCGTAGATGAAGCCTCCAGTGCGTTCCTCGTAAACCTTGCCATGTCGGTGGGGATCGTTGTGGCTGTTCTTGCACTCTTCATGGGGCCGCGCGCTGCAATCGTGGTTGGCACGACATTGTTACTGACAGTTGTCGGGACGTTGTTTTTCATGGCGATTTTCTCGATCGAGATGGAACGGATTTCGCTCGGTGCTCTCATTATCGCGATGGGGATGCTTGTGGATAATGCAATTGTTATTGCTGAAGGCATGCAGATTTCCATGCGGCAGGGGAAAACCTCCCGCGAGGCGGCTTCGGAAGCGGCAAGCAAGACGCAGGTTCCGCTGCTTGGTGCAACCGTGATCGGTATCATGGCTTTTGCAGGGATCGGGCTTAGCCCCGACGCAACCGGAGAGTTCCTGTTTTCGCTCTTTGCAGTGATCGGCATTTCGCTGATGCTGTCTTGGGTCCTTGCCCTGACTGCGACGCCTCTCCTTGGGCATTACTTCTTCAAGCAGGGCGATGGCAGTGAAACGGATGCTTACGGAGGCCTGTTGTTCCGCGCCTATGGCAAAGTTCTCCGGCTTTGCCTGACCCTTTGGTGGTTGATGATCCCTGCTTTGCTGGCCATTACAGTCGCCTGTTTTGCGCTGTTCGGTCAGGTCAAACAACAATTCTTCCCCGACAGTAATACACCGCTATTCTTCGTGCACTACAAGCTGGCGCAAGGGGCCTCGATTCACGAAACTTCCCGCGATTTGGGTGTGATGGAAGACTGGTTGGACGACCATGAAGACATTCTGGCCTATACATCATACGCAGGGCAGGGTGCTTCCCGTTTCATGCTGACCTATCAATCCGAAGACCCGAACCCGAGTTATGGGCACATCATTGTGCGTACTGAAGCGGTTGAAAAGATCGCGCCTCTGATCGAGGAGTTTCAGGATTTTGCCGCAGCGGCCCTGCCTCAGGGAGAATTCCGCGCAAAACGGCTTGCCTTCGGGCCTGGTGGCGGTGATCCGATTCAGGTTCGCTTTTCAGGAACTGATCCGGTGGTATTGCGGGAACTGGCACAGCAGGCGGCGACCCGTCTGGCAGAGGCGTCGCCCAATATCGTGGCACCCCGTATTGACTGGCGCGAAATGGAGCAGGTGCTCCGCCCGATTTACGCAACGGATCGCGCCAAAGAAGCCGGGATCGCGCGGGACGATCTGACAGATACTTTGTTATTCGCAACAGAAGGCAGAACTACCGGAGTATTCCGCGAAGGGGAGCGGCAAATTCCGATTGTCATGCGTGCCGATCCGGACGCTAATCTCGCACTGACAGACCATCTGATTTATTCGGACAGCGGCCAGACCTTTGTTCCGTTAGAACAGATTATCGACGGATTCACCTTTGATGCGCAGAACACATTGGTCATGCGACGGGACCGCAGGCTGACTATCACTGTCGGGGCCGATGTGGCCAAAGGACTGACCGCCGCACAAGTGCAGGCCGAAGTTCAGGAGGCGATCGACACCATGCCACTCCCTGCCGGATATAAAATGGCGTGGGGCGGAGAACTGGAGAGTTCCACAGAGGCGCAGGAAAGCCTTGCCGGTCAGTTGCCGCTGAGCCTTGTGGTGATGGTGCTGATTTCGATCCTGTTGTTCAACGCTCTGCGACAGCCTTTGATCATCTGGCTGCTTGTGCCGATGTCGGTAAACGGTGTCGCACTGGCGCTGCTTGGCACCGGTTTGCCCTTCACCTTTACTGCATTGCTGGGGCTTTTGTCGTTGTCAGGAATGTTGATCAAGAACGGTATCGTACTGGTGGAGGAGATCGACATTGTGCGCGCAGAGGGTCCGAACCTTAGCCTGAAAGACGCGATCGTAAGCGCTTCGACGTCAAGGTTACGTCCGGTGATCCTTGCTGCTGCAACAACGATTTTGGGGATGATCCCGTTGATTTGGGACGCCTTCTTCCAGTCGATGGCAATCACCATTATGGGGGGGCTGGCTTTCGCCTCTATCCTGACCCTGATTGCAGCGCCGGTGTTTTATTACGCTTTCTTCCCAACTGCCCGCAAAGCCGTCTAACAGGGATAAAAAGGGGCGCGGCATTTATAGCCGCGCTCTTTCCGTTTGTTCAGCGGTCTCGATCCGCTCAAGTTCCTGCTTCAAAATCTCGATGTTGCGCCGGTGGGATTTGAAAACTACGTCAAACAAATCTCCGACCAGAGGGATGCCACCGATCAGCATGTCGATGCCCGTATTGGCAGCGATTTTTACTTTGGCCCGTTTGCGCGCACCAATCCGGTGTGCTTCATAAAACATGATCGCCCCCGGACCCGCAGTGACAAGATCGCCAACGCCCGGAATCAGGCCGAGGATTGAATCCCATCCGATTGGTATTCCGAAGATCCGGAACCGTGTGTCGAGCGTGTCGGCCAGCCGGTCCAGACGTGCGATCCGTGCACGGCGATCTTCAGCGTCACGCTCCATGGCGTGGCCGTTAGCGACGGGCGATGATGTAGACAGCATGGACGATACCTGGGATGTAGCCGAGTAATGTTAGCAGAATGTTAAGCCAGAAATGCTTGCCCAGCCCGACCTCGAGAAACACCCCGAGCGGTGGCAGCAGAATTGCGACGATGATTTTGATAATATCCATTTCAGACCTTTAACGTGACTTCCTTATTTCTTTAACGCGCCAAAGGTGCTTCGGGTTCCCTGTAACTGGCAATTCGCTCTGCGCCGTTCGGGGGAAGAGACGGGTGAAGGGTAGAAAAGGCTGCGTGGACTCTGCAGCTTAAGCCGCTTTCGGGGGCGACCTGTGAACCGGAAAATGTGCCCGGTTCACAGTTTGGGGTGGCAGGAAAAGCGCCCCTATTCCGAAGCCTGTCTCGCGGTTCGGGCCGGTTTTGGTACTTCTGATTTACCGGCCGGCCAGCCTTCGCGTTGCTTGGCACGGTCCCCGTCGACTTCTTCGGTTTGGTCGTGGAACAGGTGCACCTGCGTCGGATAGGGCATGTCGATGCCTTCGGCATCCAGGGCCTTGTAAACGCTTTGAAGCACTTCGCCGAAAGTGTGAATCTGGCTGGCGCGATCGGATTTCGTCCACCAGCGCAACCGGATGACGTTTGCAGAGTCGCCCAGTTCTATCGGGATCGTTTCCGGTGCGGGATCACTGCAGACGCCTTCGACATCCGCGCAGACGTCGACCATCAGTTTGCGTGCGGTGTCCCAGTCATCGTTGCAGCCGATGCCGATATCATATTCGGAACGACGCGTTTCAAAGGCGGTATTCACTACAACGCTGTCAGTGTAGATATCGGTGGTCGCCGTATCATTAAAAAAACCGTCATATGTTTTGATCAGTGTCGCGCGTGTCTCGATCCGCTCCACCGTACCCTCGTGGCCCCCCGAAACAATCTGGTCGCCTATTTCGAA
>NZ_PKOJ01000005.1 GCF_002860325.1 Neptunicoccus cionae
CACATCATCACTGTCGGATGCACCAGTGTCAGACGCCGCAGCCAGATCCAGCGTCGGCGCTGCCGGCGCGGTGGTGTCGATTGTGACGTCGAGCGGGGAGGAGAGAATGCTTTTGTTACCAGCCAAATCTTCGGCTTCGGCTCTGAGAGTGTGGACCCCGTCTGACAGTGATGATGTTGTAATTGCCCAATTGCCGGTGCTTGTGGTTTGATCGATTCCAACCAGGACCGCACCATCGTAAATGCGTACGACAGTGTTGGCTTCGGTGGTTCCGGACACTCTGACTGTGTCATCTTGTGTCACGCGGTCGGATGAAGAAATCCCGGTATCATGGGATATTGTTGTACTGATCGCAGGCGCGGCGGGATCTGTTGTGTCGATTGTAAAACCAGCGCCTGAAAGCTGAGTTACATTGCCTGCCTTATCCACTGAGCGCAGTGTTAAAGGGTATGACCCGTCGCTAAGAGCCGATAAGGTTGTGGACCACGTGCCGCCGCTGCCAACAACGGCAGTTGCGACTGTCGGGGATAATCCGTCACCCAGTTTGATTTCGATTGTTGCGCCAACCTCGCCCGTACCGGAAAGCGTCGGTGTCGTGTCGCTGGTGATATGGTCGGTTTGGGAGGATCCGGTGTCACTGGACGCGTCAATATTACCGTTAGGGCTTATGGTTTCGCGGTCGTAGGTGAAGGTCAGGCTTTCAACAGTGCTGGTTCCATCTTTTGTGGAGCGCACCAAGATGGTTTTCTCTTCGGTAATACCACCGGGATAGGCATTGGGGTTTGTGAAAGTCTGTGACCCACCCGTTCCTGTGCCGACGGACTGATAGCCAAGACCGTCCCCCCAGTCGATTTCCAGCGCATCACCGTTGCCAGCGGTGAATTCGATCGCGGGCGTGGAATCAGCGGTGTAATTGTCGGTGTTTGACGACCCTGTATCGGACGCGGATGTCAGGTCTATTCCACTTAACTCTGGGCCATCAACAGTAATGTCGAGAGCGGAGCTCAGAGACGAGGCGTCTGCTCCAATGCGTGAACCTGCTCGGAAAGAATAGGACCCGTTTTGCAGTTCCCCGTCTGATCCAACGGGATAACTGCCACCGTCGCCCACCGTGACCGTCCAGTTCCCGCTTGCAGGGATTGCGCTTAGAAATGCGACAGTTCCAGTATAAGCGCCGAACGCAACAATCTCTAGCGATGCCCCGGGAGTTCCCGTTCCGGTAAATGTAATCGAACGGTCGGAGGTAATATTATCTCCGACCGTTCCTGTGTCTGTAGAATAGCCGGTGATTACGGGTGTGGAAGGGGTTGGCATGATGAAAAATCCTGTATTCAAAGGCAGCCATTGAGGAAAATAACGGAAAGACCCAAGGCCTGCGGTCTACCCGCATTGGTTTAGTGCTTTAATAAAGAATTGTTGCGTACAGGCACATCTATGGATTCATACATATGGGCCATTTTTTGTGCAGTTTCCGGGCGTAAATTTTCAATTCATTGAAATTAAATGTAAAAATATTCGGGTGTTTTGACCCTTCGCGTGGCCGCCGAAGGCGGTCCTTGGGGGAGGTGAGCAAAGCTGGAATACGCGCAACCCGCGCCTTTTTACTAACCCCAGTTCAGGGTTACGGATGTGCCCTTGGGTCCACTGGTAATGTATAATTCAGCCCCCAATTCATCAGCACGTTTTCGCATGCTTAGAATTCCGATTCCGCTACGCCCCGCTGTCAGGGCCACATCAAAGCCTGTTCCATCGTCGGAAATGATGACTTTATCCTGCGTGGTGGTTACTTTGACTGTGGTTGCATTGGCATGTCTGACGGCGTTTGTGATCGCTTCTTGCACCAGTCGCAGCAGGGTCAGGTTTTTCATCATGCCGGGGGTCGGCAGTTGTGGTTCCTCGCCGATTTCCCAGTCAAATTTCATGCCCGCTGTTTCAAGCATCGGCTCGATCCGCCTGCGCAGGGCCCCCAACAGTTGCACCACACTGCCGGTCATCTGAAGACTGTCAACCATAAGCCCCAGATCCCGCAACGCCCCTGCAAGCGCGTCTTGCAGCACAGGATCCTGCTGCGGGTGACCGTTTACATAGGCCAGTGTGTTTACCAACTGCCCACCCACACCGTCATGCAAATCCATCATAATGCGCTGCCGCTCGTGCGAGACCGCTTCTTGCTCTACAACCAGTGACAGCTTCTCATGGGTCTCTTTCAGCTCGCGCATGCGGGCCTTGATACGACCCCGCAAATCCCGAATCAGACGGCGGTTTGCAGCTTGGGCGGACAACAGATGGTGGATCATCATCACAAGGTACAACAAAAAGATCGGCGCGGTGGCAAGGTGATACACCTCGCGGTCATAAGGGACCAACCAACCGATCTGGCGCAAGGCTTCGGCAATCACACCTGCTGCACTGATGGACATAAGCCCGAACAAGGCAATACGCAGATGCACAAGACGTCGCGATGGCAAAAGCCAGAAGGACAGCGTGTGAATATACAGGATCAGCGAGCAGACAGCCATGATGCCGATCAGCCACGGTTCCCAGTTGGGGTTATGACACCATATAAGAAAGATACACAGGGCCTGAACCGACAACACCAGATAGCCGAGTTTACGTGTTTTAAGGTTCAGGTATCCCGATACAAAGCGGTACATGGCAAAAACGTGGATATGCAGGGCAGATACCCAGATCAAAAGCCATGACTGTGTGTCAATGGGATCGAACCGCATCATGATGTGCCAGAGAAACACCAGCTGTGCCAGATTCGCGACCAATAGCCAGCGATAAAACCGTTCCCGTCGCTGAAGCAATGCCATGACGGCAAACACAAATATTGCAATTACCGTAAGCCCGAATGCGATCCGCGCCAATCCGACCCGATAGATTGCCACGGCCTGATAGTGAAACTCTAGGGATGCAACACTGCCCACCAAAATCGGGCTAAGACTGATGCGGCTGCCCCGTCCGGCCATTAGGGTGATTTCCAAGTCGCGGCGGGGGCCATCCAGCAGTACATTGGGAAAGGTCAGGAAAAAGGGTGCATTCCAGCGGCGTGCGTCAGGGGTCGGAACAGGACTGATGGCAATGCCGGCAACCCGGACTTGGGCCAGATCGGACAGCCGCGGAAGGAGGACACCCGTTACCTCTCCCGATACGTCCGGAATTTCAAAACGATAAGTCTCGGCAATGATACTATCGCTGAAATTCCGCGCGCCGACACCTGGCAGGGTGGAGCGTTCACAGATCCCTTCAACGCAATGCTCGGCCGTGGTCAGGCGCAGGACATCGTCAATATCCCAGCCGAACTTTGGCAAGGCGAAGGCAAAGACCAGAACCAGCAGGGTGACGCTGATGATGCTTGTTCCGATGGCGAAGGCTCTGGAAAATGGCAGGGTCACAATATACCGGACTTCCCTGCGATAAACACCGCTTCCGTATTCGAAGAGGCGTTCAGCTTTCGGTAGATGTTGTGGATGTGGTTTCCCACCGTCCCCACAGTAATTGCCATCTGACTGGCAATTTCACCCCGTTTATAGCCTTTTGCGATCAGTCCCAGAACCTCGCGCTCCCGTTCTGTCAACAGGTCCTTGCCTTCTTGGGTCGCTGTATCGCCCCTGACGATTGTCAGCAGATAATGGGCAATCTGCGGGCTGATCGGCGCGCCGCCTTCAAGCACAATTTCAATTTCTTTCACAATGTCCTTGGCGTGGCTGGTCTTTAGAATATAACCCTTCGCCCCTGCACGAATGGCAGAGAGAACGTTTCTTTCATCCCCGAAAACCGTGAATACCATGCTTTCACAGGGCCAGTCCGCCGCAGCTGCCGCCCGGATTACTTCTATCCCTGAACCGTCGGGCAACCCTATATCCGTTAGGACAAAATCAGGCCTGTAATTGGCCAGCATAGACAGAGCCTGAGACATTGTCTGGCAATTACCAATCACCTTTAACGAGCGGGCGCTGTCGATAGCTTCTCTAAGGCGATCAGATGTATGCTTCTGGTCCTCAACGATAAGAACCGTACGGACTTGGTTGTTTTTCTGGTATTCGTTATTCATTCTTTAGGTACTAACTACATATTTTGTGCTGTCGCAAGAAATCTGAAATGGATTGCTGACTTTGGAAAACTTGGGTTCTGTTGCGTTATTCGATTTGCCAAACTGGACTCTGCTTCTGGCTTCCGATTAGGCTGCGGATTTGAAAAGCGTTTCGATAAACTCGATCTCGCCGCTGACGCCCTCACTCTTGTCGTAAACATGTCTGCGTTTTTTTGTCCTGATGGTCTCCATGCCGCTGAGAGTTGCCTTTGCTGATCGTAAAGATCGAAAGCTCTTGCGATATCCTAACAGCCTCTTCAAAGCAGCGTGATCGCTTGCAATGCGGTTGTTGCGCCATTTCCGGTCAATGTGTTTGATACTATCAAAATGGGGATCGTTCCGGTGGTCGAGCTCGCAAATGACGCTCCGATTGGCATGCGCCTTGTCCGTGCAAATGGACACCGGTCGGTGCAGGCGAACCTTCTCGATTGCCTTTCGCAGAAACGCGCGTGCTGCTTTTGCGTCGCGCCGCGCGGTCAGCCGGAAGTCTACCATTTGCCCGTCAGCATCAATGGCGCGCCAGAGGTAGCGCCACCGGCCTCCGACGCGGATGTAGGTCTCGTCGACGTGCCATTTGAGGCTTGCTCGCCGAAGGTATCTTTCGGTTCGTTTGGTCAGTTCCGGAGCAAACTTTTGAACCCATCGGTAGACGGTCGACCGATCCACCGCGACGCCACGTTCTTCGAGAAGATCGACGACATCCTGGTAGGACAAAGGATATCGGAGATACCAGCGCACGGCACACAGGATGACTTCACGGGGAAAACGGTGGCGCTTGAACGGTGAACTACGCGGCATATCTCGCTCCAAAATCCCGAAACTGGCGAAATGGAACAATTAATGCATCAGTCGCTCCCCTGTGGGGTGATGCCAGAATACCGGCGTTCATTCCTGACCTGTTTTATGTTACAAACTTGACTGTCTGCAGCGCATAGGCCGATTCCTGAGGTCTTGAAGTACATTGTTTACCGACAGGGCTCGCAGGTAAACGGGATGTGCTGCACGTAAACCAATCTGGGGCTAACACCACGCATGGATACCCATTCATTCAGCCAGCTTGTGTTCCAACTTACCAATTCAGCAATTGAGTTGCCGCCCGACGCACACCAGAAGGCCCAGATCAATATCCTGCGCAACGCCATCCCTTTTGATGCCGCTTGGTGGGGCTGGTCTAATTTTGGCAACGGGCGCAACAAACTGGTCAATACAGGTCTGTTCGGATTGCCACGCAGCTTTGAAAGTGCAGTAAGGGCGGTCTTGCACCTTGACCCATTTGTGCAGACAGGCCGCAATCTGGCTGTTTTCGGCAAGTCTCTGGAGGTGCAATCTGCGCCGTTGCCAGATGAGTTTCGCAAATGTCTCGAAGCCTTCCAGATTACCTCGGTTCTGAACGGGCATTGCCGTTTGCAGGGGAACACCGAATTCAATTTCTTCCTGTCCCTTTACAAACGTGACAGCAACGAGCGCTTTTCAACGGCGGAAACCGCAGACTACCGGTTTATCCTGCGCCACATAGAGCAATGCCTCTCGCTGGCGCTGCGGGCGGAGTTACGCAGCCTCGCGCCCGAAGGCGGGGAGACTGCATTGATCAGTGCGGGCGGCGCCATTGTACGTGCCACAAGCCGCTTTCAGGATCGCTTGGCACAAGAGGTTTCGGGCACGGCCGAGCGGCAGGCGATCTTGTCCGATTTATCCTTCGGACGCGCCAAGTGGACAGGTGCGCAACTGGTTCTGACTGGCGCGCCTTACAAGCAGGGACTCGTCCTTGTCCGACTAGCGGCGACCGATGTTCTTGCCTGCCTGTCTATTGAGGAACGGCGGGTTGCCGATTACCTGACCCAAGGGCTAACCATGCGCGAAATTGCGGCAACGCGCGGCGTTGCGCATAATACCGTGCGCAACCAAGTTGCTACAATATATAGGAAAATCGGTGTCAAAAACCGAGCGACCTTTATGACGCGATCCGGTGCGGGCTAATTTTCAAAGCATAGTGCATTTGCACTATTACCAACGCGGTACGTCTTCGGCCAAGCTTGATGCATTGGAACTGCACTCAGCTGGGAGAACTGCCCGTGACCTTCAAAACCAAACTCAACCGCCGCGCCCTTCTGGCCGGTACAGGTACAACATTCGGGCTGCTGGCCGCACCGGGAATCCTACGGGCACAGGCGCGGGATATTCGCATCGGTTACATCACTGCCCTGACGGGTTCACGGGCCGAATTTGGCGAAAGTGACCCTTGGATGCTGGAGCAGGTGAAGAAAATCACCGACGAAGGCCTGACCATCGACGGTAACACCTATTCAGTGGAATTCATCGTCAAGGACAACCAGTCCAACCCCAACCGCTCTGCTGCTGTCGGGAACGAGTTGATCCAGCGGGAGGGGGTCGATCTGCTGCTGGTACAGGACCTCGATGCGTCAGTCGCGGTGGGTGAAATGTCCGATATCGCCGGAGTTCCGTCAATCTCGACGATGGGACCGTGGCAGGCCTGGATGTTCGGGCGCGGGTCAAATCCCGAACAGGGCTTCCCCTATTCCTTCACCTTCTTCTGGGGTGTTGAAATGGCGATGCAAACCTTTGTCAGGCTCTGGGAGCAGATCGACACGAACAAGGTTGTCGGGGACTTCTACTTTGACAATCCTGCCGGCCAAGCCTTCGCGCACCCCGAACTCGGCCTTCCGGCGGTGATGGGAAATGCGGGATATTCGCGGGTGGACGGCGGTATGTTCCAGTTCGACACGCAGGATTTTTCAGGGCAACTGTCCAAATTCAAGGCCGCCAATGCGCAGATTGTAACCGGCTTCGGATTCCCACCGAACTGGGCCACATTCTGGGCGCAGGCGGGGCAACAGGGCTTTACCCCCGAAGCAGCCTCCTTCGCCGCATCCTTCCTGTTTCCCTCTGCCATCGAAAGCCTCGGGGCGCGGGGCAACGGCATGTCCACCGAGGTTTGGTGGACGCCGAACATGCCTTGGTCATCATCCCTAACCGGCCAGACCGCATCGCAAATGGCCGCCGCATGGGAGGCACATTCGGGCAAGCAGTGGGTGCAAACTCTGGGCTATTCCCATGCCTTGTTTGAAACAGGGATTGCAGCACTCAAAAATTCCGGCGATCCCAAAAATCCCGATGCCGTGCGCGATGCCATTGCCTCTATGAACATGAACACGATGGTCGGTCCGGTGAACTGGGCGGGCTCCCCGATCAAAAACGTCGCTGTGACAGAGGTGGCCGGCGGTCAGTGGCGCAAGACGAACGGCGGCAATCACGCCTATGATCTGGTGATCAATGACAATAGCTTTGCGCCTTCGGTCGATGTGCAAGACCGGCTGATCCCGCTGTCGCAGCTTGGGTAAGGCATGATGCTAGAGGTTCGCGGGCTGGCAAAAGCGTTTGGCGCACTGACGGTGATCGACGATGTGTCGGTCACTGTCAGTGGTGGGCAGGCGCTCGGGGTTATGGGGCCGAACGGGGCGGGGAAAAGCACGTTCTTTGATCTGCTGACCGGCATCACGCCGGCGGATGCCGGTCAGGTCTGCCTGAACGGGACAGACCTTAGCCGTCTGTCCACCGAGGCGCGGGTGCGCCACGGATTGGTGCGCGCATTCCAGATTCCCAAACCCTTTGCCACGCTGACAGTGCGCGAGCATCTGATACTTGCCGCGACTGCGGGGGCGGGGCTTGACCGGAAAGCGGCGCTGAGAGAGGCAGATAATGTGCTTGAGAGAACCGGCCTGACAGGGCTTGCCGCGCAAACAGGGGGCAGTTTGCGCCTATTGGATCGCAAGCGGCTTGAACTGGCCAAGACACTGGCCACCCGCCCCCGTGTGATCCTGCTGGATGAGATCTCGGGCGGGCTTACAGAAGGTGAAGTGCATGCGCTTGTGGATTTGATCCACTCTCTCAAATCGCCAGATCTGGTGATCCTTTGGATCGAACACATCGCCCACGCCCTGAGCGCGACCTGTGACCGGATTATGATGCTGCATTTAGGGCGCAAAGTTATCGAAGATACACCGGACAAGGTTACTTCGGATGCGCGGGTTCGGGAATTGTATCTCGGGGCGGTGCCCCATGCTTGAGATTACCGGACTGAACGCCTTTTACGGAGATTTTCAGGCGCTGTTTGATATCGACATATCTCTTGGCGCAGGCGAAACCTTGGCGCTGATCGGGGCGAACGGGGCGGGGAAGACCTCTTTGCTGCAAGCGGTCTGCGGGTTGAACCACGCCACGGGTGGCATCGTTTTAAATGGTGCTTCCCTGACCGGACTTGCCCCGCAACTGCGGGCCGCCGCCGGTGTCGGCCTGTCACCGGAGGGGCGTCGGATGTTTGCCTCGTTAAGCGTGCGGGAAAATCTGGAGATTGGGGCGAACACGGGTCGCAAGGGGCCGTGGTCTCTGGCGCGGGTGACCAGCCTGTTCCCGATCCTGGGCGAGTTCGCAGACCGCCCCTCGCGTCTGCTGTCTGGCGGCCAGCAGCAGATGGTCGCGATCGGGCGCGCCCTGATGTCCAATCCAGCGCTGCTGCTGCTTGACGAGGTGTCCTTGGGCCTTGCGCCGGTGGTTGCGGATGAGGTGATGGGCGCCCTGTCGTCCATCCGCGGCGAGAGCGAGATGATGACCATTCTTGTCGAGCAGGATGTGGCCCGTGCAATCAAAGCCTCCAACAGATTTGCCTGCCTTTTGGAAGGCCGCAACGTGTTGAACGGCACAAGCAAAGGCGCGGATCTGGACGCGATCAGTCGGGCCTATTTCGGAGAGGATACGGCATGATTGCCATCGACATTCTTATCAACGGGCTTCTGCTGGGCGGGCTTTACGCGCTGTTCGGACTGGGACTGTCACTGATCTTTGGCGTGATGAAGATCACAAATATCGCCCACGGGGAATTTGCAATCGGCGGCGCCTATCTTGTGGTTACAGCAGTTCTGTTTTTGGGTGTTCCATTGTGGGTGGCTGTACCTGTGGCGTTGCTCGTGGCTTTCGGGATCGGCTTTGCCTTGCAACTGGTGCTGATCAATCGGGTGCTCGGGGATGATCCGATGCCCGCTCTTTTGACGACTTTCGGCCTGTCAATTGTCATCCAGAACCTGCTGGTTGAGGTCTTCGGCGCTGACAACCGTGCGCTGGATATCGGACTACTGGCTACCAGTGGAATATCCGTTGGCGGTTTCTCCATAGGCGTGTTTCCGGTCATTATGTTCACTATCGCAATTGGCCTGTTTGCCTGTCTACATTGGATGCTGAACCGTAGCAAAACAGGGCGTAATGTCCGGGCGACATCGGATGATCCCGAAATCGTCGTAATGATGGGCGTGGATCGTGCACGGGTTTTTGCGATGATTATGGGGTTGTCAGCGGCCCTTGCAGCCCTTGCCGGAATCCTGCTGGCCATGCGCGGCTCTATCACCCCGTTTTCCGGAGCAGAGCGCCTGTTGATCGCCTTTGAAGTCATTGTCATCGGAGGGCTCGGGTCGATCTGGGGCAGTCTGGCAGGCGGGCTGGTTCTGGGGCTGGTGCATGTGATCGCGCTACGGCTTGATCCGTCCTCCGGCCCGCTTTACGGCCATCTGTTGCTGCTGTTGATCCTGCTGGCCCGCCCCGAAGGTCTCGCCGGAAAGGTACACAGTCGATGACACGTATTTTACTGCTTTTAACCTGCGTGGTGCTGACCGTTCTGCCCTTTTTTGCCGGTCGCAGTACGCTGTTTCTGGGGATGGAGATCCTCGTGATTGTGGCCTTGTCGCAGGCTTGGAACCTTGCAGCGGGATATGGCGGATTGCTGTCCTTGGGGCATCACGCCTTTGTCGGGATCGGGGGCTATGCGCTTTATGCGTTATCCCGTGATTTGGGGATACACGTCCTGTTTGCGGTGCCGCTGGCTGGCGTTGTCACCGGACTGTTCGCCCTTGCTGTTACGCCGATCCTGTTCCGGCTGCGGGCTGTGTATTTTGCTGTTGGCATGTGGGTTGCCGCCGAGATTGTCCGTATTCTTGTAATGCGGGCGGACTGGCTGGGCGGTGCATCAGGCCTGCCGCTTGCGGGGGCCCGCGACCTGCCCCGCGCGTGGATGAGTCCGGCTGCCTACTGGATGGCGCTGGCGGTTGCCCTTGGCACGACCTGTCTGGTGTGGTGGTTGATGCGCTCTGAATTTGGTCTGCGGGTGCGTGCCTTGCGCGATGACGAGGTTGCAGCGCGTTCTATTGGGGTGAAACCCCATCGCGTGCGCCTGACCGTTTTTGTGTTGTCTGCCACTGCGACCGGCATGGCCGCGGCGGTCTCCTTCTTTTCGACCCTCTTTATCACACCGCTAGGCGCATTTGATATGGGCTGGGTCATTACCATCGTTTTTGTCACCGTTATCGGCGGCATGGGGCGTCTAAGCGGGCCGGTTCTGGGTGCGGCCCTGTACTTCATCCTGCGCGAGAGCCTCGCTGATTTTGGCAACTGGTATCTTATCGCGCTTGGTGTTGCCGCCATCCTGACCATGCTGGTGCTGCCGGGCGGTCTGGCGAGCCTGATGGATCCATTTTTCAACCGTTCCAAAACTGTAAAGGAGCAGCCATGACAACCGGTTTCTATTTTGACGAGCATTGCCTCTGGCATACAACGGGTGAACACGCGCTGATCATGCCCGTTGGCGGTTATGTCCAGCCTCCTTCGGCGGGCGGACATGCAGAAAGCCCCGAAAGCAAGCGGCGGTTCAAGAACCTGCTGGATGTGTCCGGTCTGACGGCGCGACTGAAGGTTCAGTCAGCAGAACCGGCAACACGGGCGGATCTGGAGCGGGTTCACACAACCCAGTATCTCGACACGTTTAAAGCCACCTCTGACGCCGGTGGTGGCAATGCCGGAATCTATTCCCCCTTTGGTGTGGGAAGTTACGAAATCGCAGCTTTGTCTGCGGGTCTGGCCAAAGCAGCGGTCGCGGATGTGTTCACCGGCAAGATTCAAAACGCATATGCTCTGTCACGCCCGCCCGGGCATCACTGTTTGCCGGAACAGAGTATGGGGTTCTGCCTGCTGTCCAACATTCCTGTCGCAATTGAGTCGGCGCGGGCCAGTCACGGGCTTGGTCGTGTGGTTGTTCTGGACTGGGACGTGCACCACGGCAACGGGACACAGGCGGTTTATTATGGCCGCGATGACACGCTGACCATTTCGATCCATCAGGAAAGTTGCTTTCCTCCGGGGCAGGGGGCGACGGGGGAAACGGGCGAAGGCCGGGGTCAGGGCGCGAACCTGAACATCCCGCTGTTGCCCGGTGTGGGCCATGACTCCTACCTTGATGCGATGTCCCTGCTGGTGTTGCCGTCAATTAAGGCCTTTGCGCCGGATATGATCGTTGTGGCATCCGGCCTTGATGCCAACGCGTTCGACCCTTTGGCACGAATGCAGGCCAGTTCTGAGACCTTCCGCGAGATGATGCGGCAGGTTATGGCCCTTGCGGAAGAAATCTGTGGAGGGAGGGTCGCAGTGGTTCACGAAGGCGGTTATGCCGAAGTGGTCGTCCCGTTTTGCGGACTCGCCATTGTAGAAGAACTGTCCGGCCACCGCACTGATGTGATTGATCCCTTTGCCGAGTTGGTTTCAAGCCAGCAACCTGCCGAGGATATGATTGCCTTTCAGAAAGAACGGCTCTTACGGCAAAGGGCGGATATGAAGCTGGCCGGACCCGACTAAGAGGGTGTGTGCGCAAAAGTTGGTGGTTATGCGAAGCAAAGGGACAAAGGAGCAAATACGGAATGCGGAATGGACCGATACAAAACATTGTAGGCTCTCAAGTGACTGATAGGGGACTGATGCGTTAATTGACTTATGTCGGTGGGGAGGTTTGTGGGCACGGTGGATCAAGCAGTTGCGAAGAGTTGTTTGACAGACTGGATCTCGCCAGGAACACTTTGTTGTTTTGGGTGGATGTGGCCGTGCTTGATGGTTCGGATTGTTTCGATCCCGCGAATGTCGCGCCGATCGCTTTGAGCCGTTGGGCTTGTCCTGCGTTTTTTTAGGGACAGCAACCCGCAGCTTGTTACAGTAGCCATCAAGTTGGATGTCCCCCTTCCAGACAGGATTCCTGACATGATTTACCTTCTGTAAGACGCAGGCATAATACGGTCTGTCCAACCCCGTCAGATCGGTTCTTTTGTGCAATCTGTGGTTCAAAGCTAATCTGCGCCAAATCTAGTGAGCGCAACAGAACCCAGAATATGATGCCGCAGATGGCACGTCAGACGGCCACATCGCGGCTTCATTTCTGGGGCTGGACCCGTTTAACCTGTATCCTGCGTAAGGCGCGGAGCAGGCAGCTGGAAAGGCGCGGGCCATCAATCGGCCCGCGCGATGTTTTACTGCATTAGAAGATAAAATCGTTTGCCGACAGATCTAAAATCGAGATGTCTTCCAATGTAATGGTATTGTCATCCTTGTCCGTGACGACTGCATCACCGTCACTGTTTTCGGAAAGGTGATTGTTCTTCAGGTCGCGGAAGTTCTTGATTTCACTGATTGATGACAGGTCTATTTTTTCCTGCTTTCCGGCAGTCATGAAATCGGTGATCGTATCGTCGCCGAAATTACCCTTAAAGACGAAGAGGTCGGCACCGCCACCCCCATTCAGGACATCATCGCCGTTTCCGCCGTCCAACCGGTCACGGCCCAGACCGCCAAAAAGGTCATCCTTGCCGTTTTGGCCCAGCAGAACATCATTTCCGCCTTCGCCTTCCAGTTCGTTGCCACCACCGTTACCAGTTATCTTGTCAGCGGATTCAGACCCGCGCACGTCTTCGAAATTTTTCAGCTTGTCACGGTCGCCAAAGCCGTCAATTGCGAAACCCTTGGCCAAATTGACCGTAACGCCATCTGTCCCGCCGTAGCGGTCGTCACGATCATACCGGACCTCGTCCCGTCCGCCTGCGCCGTTCAGCGTGTCGTTGCCCTCCAAACCCCGCATAATGTTGCGACCACCGTTGCCGGTGAAAGTATCGTCATATGCCGATCCACGCAGCATTTCGATGCTTTTCAGGGTGTCGGTGTTGCCCCAACCATCAACCGCCTTGCCTGACTTGAGGTTGGCAGTTGCCCCGCCGGGGTCTTGGTTGAATGTGACCTGATCAACCCCCTTACCCCCATTATAGACGTCTTTGCCGTCAGAGCTGATGAAGTAATCATCGCCTTTCCCACCGTTGAAGAGGTCACGACCGGGCGTGCCGACAAACTCGTCTTCTTCGCTTGTTGTTGTGCCATCTATGGACAAAAAGGAAATGGTGCTTCCTTCCCCAAAGGCACCTGTGGGATCGCCAATGCCGGTAATCGTTTTATCAAACGCTTTCCATTGCGCCGGTGTTGTCACATCTGGCAGGGCAGGGCCGTCCAGAACGAAGTAATATTCTGTGTCGGTTTCACTGCCGGTTTCAAAGCTGGCAATCAAAACAACGCTTGTTCCAGCGGACCATGTTACGTTGGCGATAAGCGTTTCAGAGGACTGCACCGAGGGTTCGTTTTCCAGATCACGACCGTCAAACAACACCTGCGAAATTTTATCGGTCAGGTCGATAATGGCGATGCCGTCGTCAGTGCGACCGGTAATCGTGTAGGTAAAGTTTGCAGCCGATACGTTGGGAACAATAATCGAACCCGCACCGGACATTACGGCCGAAGGTTCGCCATCTGAAAAATCTACTCGGGTTCCCGAAATCGTTAAGGTTGTCATGTGTGCCTCTTGGTAAAACTAAATTTGAACCCGCCCGAAACGATTGCAGGAGCTTATACCTACACTCTACGAATTCATTTGAGTTCTGCAAGTTTAAGGCAGGCCAATCACCTTAGGCGCAATAACTTTTATACAAATAGATAGTATGAGACATATTAGGCGGGGCATCTGGCAGGAAGCGGCGTCGCGGTTCAATAATCGCGCACAAAAAGATTAGGTGCGTTTTGTTATTGCGCCTCTTGTTCCAATGACCTCCAGCGCGCAGAGGTGGCCTGTTTCAAGCGCTGTTGCTATGTCGCCGTTTTGAAGAAACGCCCCGAGAAACGCGCCGTTAAAACTGTCTCCGGCCGCTGTGGTATCCACCACAACTGCGGCCTTCTGATAAGGTCCGCAGATCCCAAGCCCCGTGTCCAAAGGCAAAGGTCCCAGCGGGCCCCGTTTCAATGCACCGCAAGTGACTCCCCAGCTATTCAAGCGGTCCAGAACCTGTTGTTCTGTGCTGTCCGCAAAAAGCAGCATTTCGTCATCCACAGAAGGAAGCCCTATGTCCGTGATCTGCCACGCGGTTTTGATCGCGGATTGTGCTGTTGCCACATCGGGCCAAAGTTTCGGGCGATAATTTGAATCAAAAACTACCGTTTTTCCGGAACCGTCCAGCCAGTCCAGAAATGCAGCCCTGACGTTTGCAGGTAAAATCGCCAGTGTGATTGCCGAAAAGTAGATCACGTCAAAAGGCAAAAGGCTTTCAAAACCATCGGAGAACAAGGACCGCGCCGCGGAATTTTCACGCCAGTACAGAAACGAGCGTTCGCCGTCAGGGGCGGTGTCGATTGCATAGAGTCCCGGAAGCAAACTGGGATGCCGACTGATAGCCCCAACCCCGACCCCTTCGTCGGCGATGAATGCCATCAAACGGTCTGAAAAACTGTCTACGCCCAGTGTGGTGACATAAGAAACCGAGTGTTCCGCGCCAAGATTGCGACGCAGGTAAATGGCTGTGTTGAGCGTGTCCCCGGCGAAGTTGACACAAGGGGTGGCCCCGTCGAAGGACAGCTCGATCATGGCCTCGCCGATGCAGGAAATTTTCAATGGGTCAGGCAAAGCGGGGTTCCGTATTGTGTTGGTTGTAGGTGATGTAACAGGGCCGCTGCAGGCATCAGGTTCGTGTGGCCAGCGCCTGCGCCTGAATTGCCAGTTCACACACCCTGAAGGTGCGCGATTGCGGGCAGGCTGTTTCAGATCGGTCGCGCATATCTACCAGTAGTTCGCTAAAATACGGTAGCTCCGCATCGGCGCAATCTATATATTCGCAGCGATCTTTATTCACTAGAAACAGATGGTTGTCGCCTGAACGCCCGTCCACATCGACATATTTGCGCAGCTCGATTGTGCCTTGGGTTCCGGTAATGAACAAACGTCCATCGCCCCAGTTCGGCAAGGCATCTGCCGTATACCAATCAACCCGAATGAACCCTTGAGCCGTACCCGAGCGCAATGCAAGCGTGCCGAAATCCTCGAATTCGGGGTGGTCGGGGTTGGCGAAATTACCGACTGTGGACAGGGTGATCTCGGCGTCCTCATTGCCAGTCAGATGCAGGAACTGCTCGATCTGATGTGATGCGATATCGGTTAGAATGCCGCCGTAAGTGGCCGCGTTAAAAAACCAGTCAGGGCGGGAAGGCGCATTCAGGCGGTGCGGGCCAAGGCCTGTGGTGTGGATGACTGTGCCGATCGCGCCTTCGGCCACAAGTTTGGCGGCAACGGTGACGGCGGGAACCTCGAAGCGTTCCGAAAAGTTGACCGACCAGATCCGGCCCGTTTCACGCACGGCCTCGCGCAGACGCGCAACCTCGTCCAGAGTGATACAGCCGGGTTTATCAACCATCACGTCTTTGCCGGCACGCATGGCCTTGATGGCCAAATCCGCGCGTTTGTCCGGCCGGCAGGCGATCAGGACCAGAGCAATACTCGGGTCGTTAAGGATCGCATCCAGATCCTGTATACGCGGCGCATCGGGAAAGCGTTTGACAAAACCCTTTACGGGTTGGGGTTCGCCTTCGGTCCACCATCCGGCCAGTTCTGCCCCTGCGTCTATCATACCCTGGGACATGCCATAGATGTGGCGGTGATCCAGCCCTAAGGCGGCAAAACGTGGATTATTCATCAGACGACCCCTACTTCAGCCATTGATCCAGTCGCACCCGAGCGGATCAGCGCATCTATCAACGCGTGCACCCGCAAGGCTTCGCGCCCTGAAATACGCGGAGCGCCTGCGTCGCGAATGGCAATGGCAAAATCCTCGATCAGATCGCGGTGCCAGTCGCAGGGAAAGGCCATCGGGTCCGCCCCGCCCCCTGTGCCGGAAACATCCCCGACGGTTTCTGTACGCCCATCGCGCCAAGTCACCGTCAGATGCCCGCCTTTTAGAACCGCAGTGCCAAGAGTACCGTCCAGAACCAGACGTTCTTCCTCGCCGGGGTAGGTTGCGGTGGTTGCAACAGCAGACCCGACTGCACCGCTGGCAAACTGAATGCCGCCCACAGCGAAATCTTCGGTTTCCATTTGGTGCATTCGGGTGGTTGCTGTGAAGGCCTGCACCGATTTTGCAGGTCCGGTCAGGCTTAGCATCAGGTCAAGTACGTGAATCGCCTGAGAAATCAGAACGCCGCCCCCATCCCGCGCAAGCGTCCCACGCCCCGGAACATCATAGTAATCCTGATCCCGCCACCACGGGATTTCCGCCCGCACCAGCGCCAGTTCCCCGAGTGCACCCTGGTCGATCAACTCACGCAACCGCAGCGCTGCCTTGCGAAATCTGTGTTGAAAGACGATGCCAAGCAGAACGCCCTGTGCTTCGCATTCCGCAACGATATCCTGTGCCGCCTTTAATGTGCGTTCAATCGGCTTTTCCATCAGAACATGTTTGCCCGCAGCAGCCATTTTGCTGACGATCTCGGCCCGCTGGTTTGGCGGGGTTGCGATGATCACACCTTCGGTATTCGGGTCCGCTGCGATGGCTTCAAGGCTGTCAAAGACCGGAAATCCGAACGCCTGTTCCACCGCTTCTGCTTTTGCGCGCGTGCGGTTGTAGACGCCCGAAACGGTAACGCGGCCTTTCAGTTCGGCTAAAGCTTCCAAATGGGGTTTTGTCGCCATGCCAAGGCCGATCACGGCAAGGCGGGCAATTGGTTTATCTGTCATATCGCGTTCCTTAAGGACCGAACCACTGGATCGGCAGCAGAGTAATTTGCGGGATCATCGTCACCAAAATCAACACGATCAGTTGTGCGCCGATAAAGGGAAGGATCGCCCGAAAGACCGAGGTTGAAGGTGCCCCGCCCACACGGGCTGTGGTAAAGACAAGAACCCCCAAAGGCGGTGTCAGGGCGCCGATGACAAGGTTCATCACCATGATAATCCCGAATTGCAGCGGATCGACACCAGCGGCAATAACGACGGGTACAAGAATGGGCACTAGGATCACCATGGCGGCAATCATTTCAATGAACAGGCCCACAAAGATCAGGAACAGATTGATCAGCAACAGCAGGAAGAACTTGCTACCTGTCAGCGCCGCCAGCCATTCAGCAATCTTTTGCGGTGTTTGTTCGAACGTCAAAATCCATGCAAAGGGCGAGGCTGCGGCGATGATGACCGCAACAGCGACCGTGTCTTCGACCGCTTCGCGAAACGCTTCTGACAGGTTCGCAGCGGTCAGGCCCCGATAGATGACCGCACCGCAGAACAGGGCGAAGACAAAGGCCATTGCGCCTGCTTCGGTGGCTGTGAAAATACCAAAGCGCACACCGCCAACGATCATGACAGGCAGGCACAATGCAGGGGTTGCCAGCCAGAAAGACCGCCAGCGCGTTGATCTGTTCGACCGCTCTTTGGTGCCGCCAAACCCTTTGCGCACGGAAAGAATCCAGGCTACAAAAGACAGGGCAAGCGCAACCATCAGGCCGGGTAAAATAGTGCCGACAAACAAGGCGCCTACAGATACAGACGCAAGGGCCGCATAGATGATCAACCCAAGACCGGGCGGGATCATATTCGCCAAAGTAGAAGACGCCGCCGTCAAGGCGCAACTGAATGACCGGCTATAGCCGTGCTTTTCCATTTCGGGCACCAGCAGTTTTGCCGTGGCCGAAGCATCTGCCGTTGACGACCCAGACACCCCTGCCAGCATAACGTTCGTCACGATATTGGCCTGCGCCAGACCGCCGCGGAAATGACCGACAAGGTGATAGGCCAGATCCACAATCCGCACCGTAATCCCGCCCACATTCATCACCGCAGCAGCCAGAATAAAGAAAGGGATCGCCAGCAGCGTAAAGGAATTCAACGCACCGGACATGTTCTGGGTGATCGTTACCAGCATCAAGGGCGGCAACGGAGTCAGGCCTGCGAATGATCCTATGACAAGTGCGTAAACAATCGGAACCTCGATGAAAATCAGGAACATGGTGACAATCATCAGGATCGCCGTGCTGCTGGCCTCACCAAACAAGGCACCGCCTGCTTCGCGCAGGGCGTAATATCCGCCAAGCCCGGCGATCAAGGTCGCCAGGCCGCTCCACCACGGAAAGCCGCGCAGCGGGGCGCTTAGGAACACCAAAGCAACGAGCCCGCCCGCAGGCACAGCCATAAACAGATAGCGCAGTGGCACACGTAATGCGGGCATGACCTGCATGGTGCGGTTCATAAAATCAATGCCGTGAACCACCAGTATGATACAGGCAATCACGGTCATAACCTTCAGAAAAACCCCGTGGATGGCTTGTGTCTTTAGGGACAGCTTTGGCACAAACAGGGAAATTGCAATGTGTCGATCCCGAAAGCTGAGCACTGCCATGCCAAGGAAAACCGCCCACACAAAACAGAATTGCGCGGCCTCTTCCGGCCAGGGCAGGGACGCGTTCAAAACATAGCGGCAGAACACCTGCAAAACGACCACACAGGTTGCGCAAAGCATCAGTACAACAGCGATGGTTTCCAGCGTGCGATCAAGCATGCGATACAGGCGCGCTGGCGCGCTTCCTGTCGGGGTCACGTGGTCCAAAACTCTCTCCTCTTTGTTTTCTGCCCCGCAGATTGCGCTGCGGGGCAGAAACAAAACCAATTAACCAAGCGCGCGGATCTTTGCGATCATTGCGGCAGTTTCAGGGCTGGTCGCGCCGAATTCTTCAAAAAGACCGGCGGATTTTTCTTCCCATTTGGCTTTTTCAGCAGCGGGGAACGGGTTCACGATACAGCCTGCGGATTTCAGGTCCTCAAGCGCCTGATCCGCTCCTGCCCGATTGATGCTGCGTTGTTCTGCAAAGGCTTCTTTGGCAGACGTCCGGCACAACTCTTGCAGATCGGCAGGCAGGCTATCCAGCCATGCAGCATTCATCCGGATCGCTTTGGGCAGGAACCAGTGATAGGTCGGCAGAACGTATTTTGCCTGTTCGTGCCATTTGAACCCGAGAATAGAGAAGTAATCCGAATCCAGACCGTCGATAACGCCGGTAGACAGGGCGGAATACTGTTCGGAATAGGGCAGCGGTGTCGGGTTTGCGCCAAGGGCTTTCCAGAAATCCACCCAGATGCGCACTTCGGGCACCCGTAGCTTGACCCCTTGCAAGCTGGCCAGATCGGTCACCGGAACTTTGGTCAGCAGATGGCGGAAGCCGACTTCGCCGTAAGCGATGAATTCGACGCCGGTTTTTTCCCGTGCGATCTGGCTGATTTCCTGCCCGATGTCGCCTTGCAGAACCGCGTCAACGTGAGCTTCGTTTTTGTAGATAAAGCCGGGTGCGCCTGCGGTCGCGGCGATTTCAGGTGCGATGGCTTCTTCACTGTCGGGGCCTGCGGCGGTGACCTGAATTGTCCCGATGCGGCTCATTTCAAGAAGCTGTGCAAGGCCACCCAACTGACTGGCCGGGAAATGCTGCGCGTCAATGCGCCCTTCGCTGCGTTCGTTCAGCATGGTGGTCCATTTGTCGAACGCATTGGTAAACGGTGACCCGATGGCTTCGGAGTGGGCAATTTTACAGACGAATTTATCCTGTGCCCAAGCTGTGCGCATCAAAGCTGGCGTCGCGAGTGCTGCGGCCCCAAGCTGGAGCACGCTGCGGCGTGCGAAAGTGGTTCTCTTGGTTGTCATGTCTCTCTCCCTTGGTTTTCTGCAAACCGGCATAAATTCCGGATCAGCAAGTGTTTGATCGTGCCAAAGCGCGACCACGATTAATCTTTCAAAGCTGGTAAGCCTGTTTCGCCAGCCCGTGGGCCAGCAATTCGGCAATCTCGAACGCCTCGGATTCCTCAAGCCGATGGGTTACGATCATTTCGGCAAGCCAGCCGCTATCCACACGCCGTGCCACGTCATGACGGGCCGGAATTGAACACAATGCGCGGGTGTCGTCGTTGAAGCCGACCGTGTTATAGATCCCCGCCGTTTCCATCGCCATTTCGCGAAAACGGCGCATGCCTTCATAGCTGTCGTGAAACCACCACGGCGGGCCAAGCCGCAAGCAGGGCCAGACCCCTGCCAAGGGGGCCAGTTCGCGGGAATACGTGGTCTCGTCCAGCGTGAACAGGATCAGGGTCAAACGCGGGTCCAGTCCCACAGCATTGAGCAAGGGGCGCAGGGCCTCAGGGAAGCTGACAGGCACGGGAATATCAAACCCGCGATCCGGCCCATAATCCCGACGCACCGCGCTGGAATGGCCCCGCAAAGACCCTGAATGAAGCTGCATCACAAGCCCGTCTTCAACCGACATCCGCGCCATTTCGGTCAGCATCTGCGCGCGGAACAATTCACTGTCCCCTTGTACCGCTTTGCCTGAACGCACCCGTTCATAAAGCGCGCGCGCTTCCGTCAGCGGCAAATCTGCCGTGCGGGGGGTCGGGTGGCCGTGATCGGTGGCCGTTGCCCCAAGTGCGCGAAACGCCGCGCGACGGGACCGGTGGGCGTCCAAATAGCCCTCCCATGTGCGGGTATCACAACCTGAAACTTCGGCCAGACGTTCCAGATTGGCGCTGAAATCAGGGGTATCCGGATCAATCACTGCATCAGGGCGATAGGTCGGAACAACGCGCCCCTGCCAGCCACTTTCGCGCGCCATGTGGTGGTAAGCCAGATCGTCCAAAGCACTGTCGGTGGTCGCAATGGCTTCAATGCCAAAACGGTCATAAAGCGCGCGCGGGCGTGTATCGGGCTCGGGCAAACGTTCGGCAATGGCATCGTAAATGTCATTGGCGGTTTTCGGGCCCAGACGGCGGGTAACGCCAAACAGACGGGAGAGCGCATCATCCACCCACATCCGCGACGGTGTTCCTGCAAAAAGATAGTAATGATCCGCAAAAGTTTGCCAGATTTTGCGGGGATCTTTTTCGCAATTCGCACCGATGCCAAGCGCTTCGAAGGGGATGCCCTGACTGGTCAACATCCGCGTAACATAATGGTCCGGCGTCACAAATAGGGCTGCGGGATCGGAAAACGCAGGGTTTTCACCCCACCAGCAGGGATCAGTGTGGCCATGGGGGGAAATAATCGCCAGCCCCTCAACCGCCGTATACAGATCGCGCGCCAGTTTGCGGGTTGCCGGATCGGCGGGCAACAAACGATCGGGATGCAACATGGGGCTGGCCATCAGGAAGGCTCCGCAATGAAAAACGCAGGTTTGGCCGCAGCGACAACAGGAACATCATCCAGAATGCGACGCAGGTGCAGGCGCATTTTTTCTTCGGCGTCGCCGGGGTTTCCGGCTTTGATTGCATCGACGATCTGTGTGTGCTGTTCTACGAGAATACTTCGGGGGAACTGGCTGGCGCTAAGGTGGCGCACACGGTCCATCTGGCTTTTCAGCGGCTGAAGAAAATCCCAACCTGCTCCTTGCCCTGCAATATCTGCAAGTTTGCGATGAAAGGCTTCGTCCAGATCAATAAACGGTTGGGGATTGTCGGTTTCAGCGGCATCCCTTTGCAACGAGAGGATTTCATCCAGCTCTGCCAGCATCTGCGCATCCGCACGGGTGGCCACAGCGCGTACAATGTCTGCCTCGACCGCTTCACGAATGAATTGCGCCGCCAGAACCGACGCCATGTCGATGCGGCTGACAAAACTGCCTCTTTGGGGGCGGATGTCGATCAATCCGGCCTCGGAAAGCTTGATAAATGCCTCGCGGACGGGCTGGCGGCTGGTGTCGTAATAGGACGCCACATCAACCTCGGATAAACGCGTTCCGGGCTCCAACTCCCCTTGGATGATGCGCAACCGCAAACGGGAATAAAGCTGCGCCCCCACGGGTCCGCTAGCTTCAAGCTGGGCCTTTGCTTTGGAATTGACGTTAGAAGTCTCAGTCATTTTTTCTCCTCGTCCCGACCTTGCAGGACAACTACCATACTAGTCAACACAAAATAATTGTGCTATTCATTGGCTAAGCTTTGAATGGCACCCGCTGCAATCGGAAGGAATGCATATGAAACAGACTTGGCGTTGGTTTGGGCCGGAAGACCGGGTTTCGGTCGACACTATGTTGCAGGCGGGCGTTGAAGGAGTCGTCTCGGCCTTGCACCACATCCCCACTGGCGCTGTCTGGACAGCCGAAGAAATTGCCAAACGCCAAAAGGAAATTGCAACCAGACCGGCGGGCGGTCCTTCGGGTTTGAAATGGGATGTAGTCGAAAGCCTGCCTGTGTCCGAAGACATCAAGCGGCAAACCGGTGACTGGCGTAACCATCTGGACGCATGGAAAAAATCACTCCACAATCTGCACGCTGCGGAGCTTAGGGTGATCTGTTACAATTTCATGCCTGTGCTGGACTGGACCCGCACCGACCTTGCGTTTGAACTGCCCAATGGGGCCACCTGTATGCGGTTTGAACTTCCGGTCTTTGCGGCTTTTGACATTCATATTCTGAAACGAAAAGGGGCCGTCGAAAGCTATCCCGACCATATCGCAACTGCGGCCGATCAGGTTTTTGCAACCTTGCAGCCAGAGGACATCCAAAGCCTTGTGCGCAATGTTGTGTTCGGTTTGCCTGGGGCTGCCGAGAACTTTTCGCTCGAAGATCTGCGCTATCACCTGTCCGCCTATGCTGGTCTGGGCGCAGAAGGGCTGCGCGCAAATCTGATTGATTTTCTGACCGAGGTTGCGCCCGTGGCACAAGAACTGGGGATGCGCTTGTGTTGTCATCCCGACGATCCGCCAACCCCTTTGTTGGGCCTGCCGCGAATTATGTCCACGGAAGCGGATTACAGGCAGGTTCTGGATGCGGTTGATCTGATGGCCAACGGCGTAACCCTGTGTTCAGGCTCTCTGGGTGCGCGACCGGATAACGACCTGCCTGGCATGATGGAACGTTTGGGGGATCGGGTGCATTTTCTGCATCTTCGCAATGTTAAGCGGGAAACCTCTGAAATCTGCGGCAGCTTCCACGAAGCGGCCCATCTTGAAGGTGACACTGATATGGTAGCGCTGATTGCAGCGGTTCTGAAACAGGAAGAACGCCGTCGGGCATCCGGCAGGGACGATGCGTCAATCCCGTTCCGACCCGATCACGGGCAGGATATTCTGGACGATCTGGGGCGGAATGCGCAACCGGGGTATCCCTCGATCGGGCGGTTGAAAGGTCTGGCAGAACTGCGCGGCATCGTCACTGCGCTGTCCCACTCTGGGGTTCGGGACAGGATATGACTGTGAAGCGACTTTCCCGCATTGCGGATATTTCCGGCGCAGCCGTGCCGCCCCGCTATGACCCTGATGCCCATGGTGCTGGCATTGTACATCTTGGACTTGGGGCATTTCACAGGGCACATCAGGCCGCCATGACCGATGCAGCACTGGCCGAGTCCGGCGGCGACTGGCGCATTGTCGGTGTCAGCCTGCGCAATCGCGATGTTGTCGACGCGCTGGAACCGCAAAACGGCCTGTATACCTTGATCGAACGGGGTGAAACAGGTGTGTCGGGCCGTGTGATCGGCGCAATTTCACAGGTTATCGCCGCTGATCCGGCGGCAACCCTGAAAGCATTGTGTAATCCTGCGATCCGTATTGTAACGCTGACGGTCACGGAAAAAGGGTACGGAATTGACCGCACCACGGGCCTTCCTGATCCACAAAACCCTGTTATTGCGGCGGATCTGGCCACGCCCGATACGCCCAGATCTGTGCTTGGTTTATTACATGCGGCGCTGTCTTACAGAAAATCCAACGGGGTGGCGCCGTTTACTGTTTTGTGTTGCGACAACCTGCCAAACAACGGGCAGTTTCTACAAAAAGGTCTTATCGGCTTTGCCCGCCTGCTGGAGTCCGGTCTGGCCGATTGGATCAGCAGGAACGTGGCTTTCCCTTCTTGTATGGTGGACCGTATCACCCCCGCCGCAGGGGCTGAAACCCGAAACGAGGCGCAACGCCTGACCGGATGTATCGACCTTGGTGCCATTGAAACCGAAACATTCACCCAATGGGTCATAGAAGACCATTTCCCCGAAGGCCGCCCGGCGTGGGAACACGGCGGGGCGCTTTTTGTGCAGGATGTTGACAGCTATGAGCGGATGAAACTGCGCATGTTGAACGGGGCCCATTCCATGCTGGCCTATTCCGGTTTTCTGGCCGGGCACCGTTACGTGCGCGATGTCATGTCTGATCCCGACCTTGCGCAATTGGTGCGTCGTCATCTAACGGCGGCTGCCCGAACGCTGGACCCACTGCCAGCGCTGAGTTTTGAAACCTATGCCAATGATCTGGTGGCGCGGTTCAACAACCCGTCCATTGCACATGAGACCTATCAGATCGCGATGGATGGCACGGAAAAACTGCCACAACGCATCTTTGCCCCCGCGCTTGATGCCATTGAAAACGGGTTTGATTTACGCCCGTTCGCTTTCGCAACAGCGGTTTGGATGCGCTATTGCCTTGGGGTGACAGATGCAGGGGATTCCTATGCCCTGCGCGACCCGCGTGAAGCGGAAATTGCCCGCGCCCTAAAAGACATCCCTCGTGACGCAGGGCGGATTTCAACAGCCCTGCATGACGAATTTGCGTTTATTCCAAAGGCGCTTGTCGAAAATTCTGCATGGCGCGACTGTGTTGCAGACATCTTGAACACGGTTCTGGAACAAGGCGTTGCAAAGGCGATAGAACTGGAAGCCCTGCGCTAATCCAAATTGATTTTAGTGGGGTTCAATACACCTGCCCGAACGAAGGGTTCTGTTGCGTTATCTAGATTTGGTGCAGATTAGCCTTAAATCACAGATCACGCACCTAAAGCGCTCGTTTCTGCCCCGTTTCCGCCGACAGGTAAATTGCATCGCGGGCGCGTATCACGGTCAGGTAATCCTGTGCAGTATTCACGAGTGTACCGCGCCCGGAAAGGCCTTCGATAACATGCTTCTGAAATGCAAAAACACAGTCGCCCCCGAAATTTTTATGCGTATTGGCTGGTCCGACACAGACGGCCGATTGGGCACCGAACGGGCGTTGCCAGACACTGCCGTCACCATAAAGCGATAGCGATGCTTTGGTGCCTTCGATCAAGGCCTCGCCCATCGTGCGCCGATGATTGTCGGCGGCGTGATCCAGGAGCCGGTTGCCATCCAGTAAAACGCGGACGTCGTCGGGATGATCAAGCAGCACAAATCCCGCGTCTTCGCCTGCAATCGCCGGATTGACCCTGCGCAAATCCGCATAAACATGGGTGGGATCCCCAAACAAAAAGCGGAACACATCAACCCAGTGAATCCCTGTTTCATGGATAAGCAGTTGCGGCATTGTCTGGAAGTAGGGTTGTCTGTCCATATAGGCGTCCGGTCCCTGACCATCGCCCGGTCTTAACCGGAACGTGGCCTGTAACACAGTGCCAAGCCCGCCATCGTCCAGAATGTTTCGCATCGTGCGATACCATGGCATGAAGCGAAAGTTTTCGTGTATGATCAATGTAACGTCTGCCGCATTGGCGGCCCGAGTAAGTGCCGTCGCTTCGGCTAGATCACGGCAAAACGGTTTTTGACAGATGATCGTTTTAACGCCGGCCCGCATGGCAGTGCGAATAGTTTCGGCGTGCGCCTGCGGGGGCAGGATGACGTCCAAAACATCGGGCGTTTCGGTTTCGATCATTGTGACAAGGTCATTGTAAGCATTGATTCCCGTCGACTGCGCGGCGGCAAAGTTGTGATCGCACACACCGACAACGTCAGCCCCGTCAAGCCGCGCCCAACCATCCCGATGAAACTGGCTGAAATACCCCGCACCGACGCAAGCAATGCGTAATGATTTGCCGATATCCATCTTATCCCCCTCTTTTTTGCCCTGTTCAGCTGACGTTCTTACAGCACCCATCAGGTTGAAAAATAGTGCTGTTGACAAGAATACATTAATGTATACGTTAAAAAACGCAATAATGATCGCGTATCAGGGAGGATATGATGAATTTCACGTTTTTGAAGGTCGCTGCTGCGGCAGGTTTAATGGCAGTCTTAGGCACAAGCGCCGCTGCACAACAGGTTCTGCGGTTCAGCCACACGGACAATCCGGGGGGATCACGTCAGGCCGCTGCTGAAGTCTTCGCCGAAAAAGTCGGCGAGTATACCGAGGGCCGCTACGAAGTGCGCATTTTTCCGGCAGGGCAGCTTGCCAACGATCCGAAAGCGATCGAACAATTGATCCTTGGCGGCGTCGATTTCACCGTTTCCGCAACCGGTTCTTACGCCACTCACCTTGCTTCGCTGAACCTGACCGCCATGCCATTCTTGGTCGACAGCTACGAACAGGGGTGGGAATTGTACGACAATTCCGACTGGTTGCAGGGTGAATTTGACAAACTCCCGGAAGTCGGGTTTCGGGTTCTTGCCACATGGGAAGCTGGCTTCAGATCTTTCACAACGAACAAACCGTTGAATTCCCCTGCCGATGCGCAAAGCATGAAAATGCGCGTCTATCCCAACGACATGATCCGCTGGAGCATGGAGGCCATCGGTTTCCAGACCGTCGTTATGCCGATAACAGATGTCTATCTTGCAATCCAGCAAGGCACCGTCAACGGTCAGGAAAACCCGATCGACACAATCAAATCCCTGCGGTTTTATGAAGTCGCGCCCAACATTACACTGACCCGCCACGTTTATAGCCCGTTGCCGTTAACCGTGTCCGAGGCAACGTGGAAGAAGTTCTCACCCGAAGATCAGGCGGCTGTAACACGCGCCGCGACAGAAGCCGCTGCTTTCAGCCGTGATCTGGTGAAAAACTCGGTGGATTCACAGATCAGTGAAATGAAAGCAGCAGGCGCAACGGTCACTGTTCCCGAAATCGGTCCTTTCCGCGAAGCAGTTGCTTCTGTCTATGATGAAGCCCGCGCGGTTTACGGTGCAGAAGCCGTCGATGGTTTGCTGGCTGATGCTGATGCAATCCGCAAGGCGATGCCAAGCAACTGATCACCAAAATGGGGTAACCCACACGTCGGAGCCCCAAGAACAGGGGCTTCCGACACACTTTGACTTTCGGAACTTGTCGCATGGATTACAGACCACTTTACCCAAGACCTTTGAAATTGCTAAGCGCGGCCATTGACGTGTGCCTGGTGTGTGGCGGGCTCTTCATCGTTGGATTGGTTTTTACCAACGCATTCTTACGTGGCGCCGTAGGGTTTGATCTTGCCTGGTCGCTTGAAGTGACCGCATTCTTGCTGTTGTGGAGCACGTTTTTAGGGGCAGCCGCCGCAATGGCACGCGGGGCCCATATGCGCGTCACTGAAATTTCGGCCTATCTGGTTCCCCAAGCCGGGCAGCGCATATTGGCTCTTGTCATTGATTTGATTGTTTTGCTCATTCTGGCATCTCTGATCTGGTACGGCACATCAATTGCCAACCACAGTTGGGCGCAACAAACCACTGTCTTGTATTGGCCTGTCGGGCTGCTTTACGCGTCTATGCCGGTCGGCATGATCTGCGCGCTCATTTTTCATCTTTTCAACATGATCCACGACTGGACCCATCCGGGTGACATGCTCAAGGATGACCCCGAAGCAGGCGCAATCCTATGATTTTGATTTTTATCGTTGCGGTATTTCTCATTACGATCTTCATGGGTATCCCGCTTGTCTGGGCCATTCTGGTCACAGCTATTCTGCCAATCTTTGTGTTTGATTTGTCCGGATATCCGCTTCAGGCGGTCTATCTGAACTTCATCGGCGGGGTCGAACCCAACCACTTTCTTGCGATCCCGTTATTCATCGTCGCGGGTGAGCTTATGTCGCGGGGCGGTGTCGGCTTGCGCATCATCGGTTTTGCGCGCGCAGCCTTTGGGTTCATGCCTGGCGGTCTTGGTATGGTTGTTGTCGGTGCATCAATGATCTTTGGTGGTATTTCTGGATCTGCAATTGCTGATTCCGCAGCTATCGGGTCTGTCATGATCAAAAACATGGCGAAAGAGGGCTATCATCGTCCCTTTGCTGCGGGCCTTGTTGCCGCAGCAGGCACGATCGGCATCATCATTCCGCCTTCAATCCCGATGCTGATCTATGGCTTTGTTGGCAATGTGTCTGTCGCGGATTTGTTCCTGGCAGGTATGGTGCCGGGGCTGATCTTTGGATTGTTCTTCATGGTCGTTTGCTACCGCGTTGGTAAATCCACCGGCTGCGATCCGGGGGGACGTACCACCAGCAAAGGTGAACTTTGGCGATCATTTCTTGGCACATTCCCTGCGCTGATGATGCCTGTGCTGATCCTTGGCGGAATCTTTACAGGCTGGGTTACCCCAACCGAAGCCGCTGCCCTTGCTGTCGTTTACGGGCTGGTTGTCACCATATTTGTCTATCGTGATTTCAAGATCCGCGAATTGCCTTCATTGATGATCGACGCCTTCGTCACCTCTGCGGTGGTGATGGTCGTGATCGGCGCAACCAGCGTTTTGGGTTGGATGATTACGCTTGAACAACTTCCACAGCTTTTGGTGGCCTTCGTTCAAGACCTATCAGGCAGCCCATGGGTGTTCTTGTTGCTAGTCAACATCGTCATGCTGATACTTGGCCTTGTGCTAGACCCCGTGCCGGCGATTTTGCTGACGGCACCGTTGTTCCTGCCGATGGCGCAATCCTTTGGCGTTGATCCGGTGCATCTGGGTGTCATTATGACCTGTAATGTCGCGGTGGGCCTGTTTACGCCCCCGGTTGGTGCCACGCTATATGTTGCCGCGCGCATATCTGGTGACGGCGTTCTGTCTATCGCGCGGGCGATGGCACCCCTTTATATTGCAGCAATCACGGCCCTAATGCTGGTGACCTACATCCCTGCAATTTCGATGACGATGGTTCTCCTGTTTCGATAAGATCCACAACAGCGCCAACGCATTGTTCTTCGGAACGGGTTGGCGCAAAATCCAATCTGCGTAACGCAACTGATCTGGAAAGACGCAACAATGACCGACTGGGAAGTACACGCCGTCAAATACGCCGACCGGAATACGCGCACACGGCGCGACAGTTTTATCTTTGACGACGCCCATGACACACCTCATCCGATGGATTATTTCATGTGGGTGCTGCGGCGCGGTTCCGAAACGATCCTTGTGGACACCGGCTACGACAGCGCAGAAGCAGCCATACGCGCGCGCCCCATTCGCCAGGACCCGGCTGTCTCGCTCAGGCCTTTGGGTTTGCGACCCGAAGACATCACCACCGTAATTGTGACCCATCTTCACTATGATCACGCAGGCGGGCTTCATCTGTTCCCAAACGCAAAATTGCATATGCAGGCCGCGGAAATGGCCTTTGCGACCGGCCCTTGCATGTGCCACGACACACTGCGCATGCCATTTTCGGCAAGCCACATTTGCGAAGCCGTCAAACGGCTTTATTCGGGACAAGTCATATTTCATGACGGTGAAGGCGAAATTGCGGATGGTGTGACAGTGCATTGCGTCGGCGGGCACAGTCGCGGCTTACAGGTCGTGCGGGTGCGCACTGCGCAGGGCTGGATGGTTCTGGCCTCTGATGCAGCGCATTATTACGAAAACATGTTGGCGCGCAAACCGTTCCCCATCGTCGTGGATCTGCCTGAAATGCTGGCGGGTTACGACACGCTTTTGCGTCTTGCATCGCGTCAGGAGCTGATCATTCCGGGGCACGATCCTCATGTGACCCGCATCTTTCCCCAAGGCGTCGCAGATCACATTTGGCGGCTTGATCCTGGTCCGGCTGGACCGATCAAACAGTAAGTTCGACGCAAGGTATCACGGCCCCGCCACAAGGTGCTGGGCCATAAAATGGAGCAGAATATGGAAAATCGACAAACAGTTGCATTGATCAAAGGTGACGGCATTGGCGTTGATGTGTCCAATGCAACCGTCAGGATTGTGAATGCTGCATTGGAAAAAGCAAGCGCGCCGCAATTGACGTTCGAAGAAATCAAAGCGGGCGCCACCTGTTTTGCTGAAACCGGCCGTGACATTGCCCCCGATGGCGAAGAGCGTGCGGGCGCGGCAGACGCGATATTCCTTGGCGCCATCGGCCTGCCGTCGATCCGCCATGAAGACGGCACTGAAATCAGCCCTCACTTACGGCTGCGCGACCGGTTCGGGTTGTATGCGGGGGTTCGCCCGGTAAAAGCCTATCCAAATGCACCCCAGCGCCTTGCCGATCCACGGGCCGCCAACATCGACATGGTTATTCTGCGTGAATCCACCGAAGGCCTGTTCTACTCTGCTGCGGCCCACGGGCGTAGCCAAATCATCGGTGACAGTGAAGTGCGCGATACCCTGCGGATCACGCGGACGACCACGGAAAAGCTGCACCGTTTTGCATTCCGGCTGGCGCAAAAACGCAAAGCCAAGGGCGCGCCCGGTTGTGTCACTTGCGTGGATAAGGCCAATGTCTTCGCCTCTATGGCGTTCTTTCGAAAAATTTTCGATGAAATCGCGCCCGAATTTCCGGATATCGACCGTGCTTATGCCTATGTCGATGCGCAGGCTTTGAACCTGATCCGTGCCCCGTGGGAAGCCGATGTTTTGGTTATGGAAAATATGTTTGGCGATATTCTGTCGGATCTGGCAGGTGGTCTGGTCGGCGGTATGGGCATGGCAGCTTGTGCGGAAATCGGCGACAACCATGGCCTGTTTCAACCTGCCCACGGTTCCGCCCCTGATATTATGGGCCAGGATAAAGCGAACCCGCTTGCCGCGATCTTGTCGGGGGCGTTGATGCTCGATTACCTGGCGGAAAAATCGAATGTTGAAAGCTTTGCCAAGGCGGGACAATGGATAGAACATGCGGTTGATGCAGGCTTCGAAGCCAATTCACTGCGTCCGATGGAATTTGGCGGAGACATGGGAACCGATGCTGTAACAGCCCAAATTCTGTCTCTTATTGCGGCAGATGCTGCGCCAAAATCTGCCTGATTTGAAAGAAAATCACCACACACCTATTATTGCGGGTGCCATCGCAGATGATTTCACCGGAGCTAGCGTTCTTCCAATACGTGGGTCAAACGGCATCATGCCGGTACACCGCGATGACGCAATGGTAACGACACGTACAGGTAGGCACAGGAGCAATCCAGACCCTGCCAAAGCTTCAAAACTTGAACTGGACCCCAGTCACCGAAACAAGCGGGCGAAATCCACCACCGTTGTCCATCCGAAACATAAAGGATCTAACCCATGATCGCCGTGTGCGTCACATTCACTATCGCTGCCGATAAAATGGCTGACTTCATACCCCTGATGCACCGCCAAGCTGCCCAGTCGCTGGCCAAAGAAGACGGCTGCAAACAGTTTGACGTCTGCGTACAGGGCGAGCCTTCGAACACCGTCTTTTTGTACGAGCTTTATACAAGCCGCGCGGCCTTTGATCAGCACCTCCAAAGTGATCATTTCAAGGCGTTCGATGTGGAGGCAGCCCCCCTTGTTACAGCCAAGAAAGTAGACATTTTCGGGCAGGTCTTTACGGATGGCCAAGCAGGTAAATGACCTGTCAGGCGTCATCACATTTGACCTCCTCCCAGCACCATCTTTATAGTCCAGATCAAATTAAGGAGTGTCACCATGCCTCGAACCGACAAATCATCGCGGGTCAGTGACGCTTATATGCGTTTGAAAGATGAAATCAGGACAAACCGGATGCCACCGGGGTTTCAGGCGCCGGAACCCGAAATCGCCCTGCGTTTGGGAATGAGCAGAACACCCGTCCGCGAAGCACTGATCCGCCTGGAAGCCGAAGGGCTGGTCGAACTCATCCCACGACGCGGCGCACGGGTTAAACCGATCAATGCAGATGACATGCGTGAAATTTATGAAATTCTGACATCTTTAGAACCAGATGCTGCGGCAGCAATGGCGCTGCGCAATCCAAGCGCTGCCGAGCTCGCCCCACTGGAACAGGCAACTACAGATATGGAAATGGCGCTGGTTGAAAAGAACCTTGATGCTTGGGCCGAAGCTGATGACCGCTTTCATCTGACCTTGCTGGAAATGCAGGGTAACCGTCGGCTAAAGGGATTTGTTGAATCGCTTTACGATCAGGTGCATCGCGCCCGTGTCGTGACCTTGCGGATGCGCAACCTTCCGACGAAATCCACCGCAGAACATCGCGATATCCTAGAACATCTGCGTCGCGGTGACGCCGTCGCCACGCGCGAAGCATTTCGCCACCACCGTCAGCGCGCCGCGAAAGAGCTTTTGGACATTCTCGAAAAATACAAACTGGGGCAACTGTAAGGGACGGTTTGATTAACTTATACCTACTGATGAAGTCTGTATCCGGATGACCACTGCGGGAAACCGATGACGTTTGAATGTCTGTCTTATGCCGGTTAATGCAAAAGTTCCCTATTGAGCATCCCCACCAGCATTACCCGTTCTAAATCACCGGCTCGCCGTGGACTTGCGCAATCGGGTATTGCGCAAGTCTTGCACGGGGAGCGTAGTTCTCAGAAGAACTGACGCTATAACCGCCCCCCCCCGACTGCATCTTTTGCCAAGGCGGGGTTGGGATTGGACACGGCCTTTCCACTCGCTTCGGCCTACTGGCACCGCGCGGAGTGACGGGATGCTGATTGTGGGTGGGTGTTAGGCGGAACTGGACCCAAACGAATTCTTGCAGGTTACAGGGAGGTGATTTAACTCTAATGGCCATTCATGAAAGGTTTTTCGCCAATGCCGCTAGGTCGCTCCGATCTTATAGAGTTGGCCGTTATCGTAACTCCCAGCTTTAACGCTTTCGCTACCTTGGGATTCATCGACCCTTTCCGCGCGGCAAACTACCTTGAGGGACGGCAGTTGTTCCGGTGGCGGTTCTATTCGCAATCAGGTGGGATATGTGTGCCAAGCAACGGAATTGGCATGGACTGTGAACCCCTGCCGGCAAGTGCTGGCCAAACGCCGGACATTGCGTTGATTTCGTCAAGCTGGACCCCTGAACGCCATGGCAGCAAAAAGCTTCAGTTTGCATTGCAAAACTGGGCGCGAGCGGGTGCGACAATTGCCGGATTAGACACGGGCGCATTTATCATGGCGCAATCGGGATTGCTGAAAAACCGGCGGGCGACCGTACATTACGAGCATATCGACGCTTTCAAGGAGAGCTATCCGGACACAGAGGTTGTTGAGGATCTGTTCGCTTTTGACGGGCGGTTTGCATCCTGCTGTGGTGGTACGGCGTCTGTCGATTTTGCATTGCACATCCTGCAGGGTATCTGCGGTCCCGCGCTGGCGAACGCTGCATCACGGTATATCTTCCACCCTGAATTGCGAGAACATGGCACATGGCAGCAGCCTGCCGGGGCTGAACCGCTGGGGGCGACGGTTCCGTCTGTCGTCAAGCAGGTCATACGGATCATGGAAGAAAACCTTGAAGATCCGGTTAAAATTCCGGAAATCTGCAGCCGGCTTGGCTGTTCGCACAGGCATGTGGACCGGTTGTTTGCGCAGTATATAAAGAAATCACCGTCGCTTTATTATCGGGACATCCGGTTGGATCGCGCACGCGGGCTTGTCACCCAAACCGAACTGTCCATGTCCGAAATCTCGGTCGCATCCGGATTTTCCAGTCAGGTGCACTTCAGCCGTTCCTATAAAGACCGCTTCGGATTGCCACCGGCAAAAGATCGCGTGGAAGGACGTGTTCCCTTCGAATTCCGCGCCTGGCCCATGTACGGCGAGACAAGTAGAAACAGGAATGATGGCCAAAAAAGTTAATTCGCTGGCGATCTGTGGCCATTCAGGTTCAAAACTTCGTGCAATATAATTTTGTTCCATCGTTAGCGATCGAAACGCATCCAGCCGAGGGTAAACACATGAGCGGATTTCCGTCGAAAGAACAGTTTAGGGCGATCCATCAGGGCTATGATGTGTCCCCGTCACGTTCGCTGTCTTTACATGCCGACGCCTACACCGAAGAACATTGGTACAATGTCGATCTGAAGGCCGTTATTTCAAAGACGTGGCAATGGGTCTGCCATGTTGAAAAACTGCGGGGCGAAGGGGCCTATACTACTGTTGAAATTGCAGGACATCCTGTTGCAGTGGTGCGTGGAAAAGATGGCAAGCTGCGGGCGTTTTATAACGTTTGCAAACATCGCGCGCATATTCTTCTATCCGGCGCGGGGACAACAACCCGCATCATGTGTCCCTATCATGCTTGGGTATACCGGCTGAGCGGCGAACTGGTGCGGGCGCCAGAAACAGAGAATCTGGAAAATTTCGAACCGGAAGAAATTTGCCTCGATCAGGTCCAAGTCGAAGAGTTCTGCGGTTTTGTTTATGTAAACCTTGATCCGCAAGCAGAGCCCTTGTCCAGCCTGACAGGTGATCTAAAAACCGAAATCTGCCATTGGGCACCGGATATAGAAGACCTGACCTTCGCCAAGCGTCTGACCTATGATATCAAGTCCAACTGGAAGAATGTCGTCGATAACTTTCTGGAATGCTACCATTGCCCGACCGCACACAAAGACTTTTGTGATCTGGTGGATATGGACACTTATAAAGTCACCACGCATGGCATCTATTCCAGCCATATGGCGGATGCGGGGCTTTCTGAAAACAGCGCTTATGATGTGTCGAACGCCACCGTACGCACCCATGCGGTTTGGTGGTTATGGCCCAATACCTGCCTGATGCGCTATCCGGGACGCTCTTCCATGATTGTGATGAACATCATCCCCGCCGGACCGAACCGGACCTTTGAAACCTATGACTTTTATCTGGAATCCCCGGAACCGAACGAAGCCGAACTGGACACGGTTCGCTATATTGATGAGGTGTTGCAGGTCGAGGACATCGCCTTGGTTGAAAGTGTTCAGCGGGGCATGGAGACACCTGCGTTTGTGCAAGGCCGGATCGTGAATGATCCCGAAGGCTCCGGCAAATCGGAACACGCGGTTCATCACTTTCACGGGTTGATACTGGACGCATATAGCAAGGCAGCCTTGTGACGGACGATTGTCCTTTACGGGTGGCAGTATGTACGAACATGTAATCTCGGCCACAGCCCCGCAAGGCGAACAGGGAGACAGCGATGACACTTGAAGGAAAGACAGCATTTGTCACGGGTGGACGGGGTGGTATCGGCCGCGCGATTGTTGCACGGTTCCTGCGCGAAGGGGCCACCGTCTATGCTGGCGATCTGACCGAGCAGGGGTCACTGGCAGCGCATGATGCAGATGGCAGCAACTTTGTTAAACTGGATGTGACGTCGGAAACCGACGTGATGGCCGCGATGGAACGGGTGACCGGCGAGCAGGGCAAACTTGATATTCTGGTGAATGCGGCCGGAATAGAAATTGAAAAAACGATCGAAGACACCACGCTGGACGAGTGGAACAAAAGCTTTGCGGTGAATTGCACGGGGACATTTCTGACATCGAAATACGCTTTGCCCTTGCTGCGGGTTGCAGCGAAATCGGGTAGGACGGCCAGCGTTATCAACTTTGGTTCATATGACGGATTTATCGCCGATCCGGGCCTTGCTGCTTATTGCGCTACCAAAGGCGCGGTGCATGCGCTGACCCGTGCGATGGCGTGTGATCATGGCCCCGAAGGAATCCGAGTAAATGCTGTTTGTCCGGGCTATGTCGATACCCCGATGCTGCAAAGTTTCTTCAAAGGGGAAGGGTCCGGCGGCAACGGGGGCGATATCGAGACACTGCAAAAAGCAGTACGCGATGTGCATCCGATGCGCAGCTATGGTTCGCCAGATGACATTGCCAATCTGGTGAACTGGCTGGCCGGAGACGAGGCGCGCTATGCCTCCGGACAGCTTTGGGTTCTGGATGGCGGCCTGTCTGCCCAAGTCCAGCAAATGAAACTCTGAAGAAGGAACAGACCGTTGACACAGCCCGTCGTCATTACCTGTATGCCCAAGAAAGAAGTCCTTACCATAGCCGGGATATACGCGCATGGATAAAACAGCCATTGTTACCGGAGGTGGACGCGGGATCGGTCGGGCCATTGTTGTACGATTGCTGCGCGATGGTTGGCGCGTCGTGACCTGTGGACGGGGCGCCGAACCGGAAGATCTGCCCGCAGGCGCGATCTGGGTGCAGGGCGATGTCGCCACCAGCGAGGGATGGGCGGCGTTGTTGTCGGCTGCCGGACCGGTACAGGCATTGGTGAACAACGCAGGCGTTCAGGTTGAAAAAACCGTCATCGACAGTACTGATGCGGATTACGATCAGGTGATGGACGTAAACTGTCGCGGCACATTTAATATGTGTCGCGCGGTGCTGCCCCGAATGACGGATCAGGGCGGTGCAATTGTGAATATCGGCTCTGTTTCCGGCGTGGTGTCAGACCCGACCATGGCGCTTTACAATGCCTCCAAAGCTTTCGTCCACGCATTGACCCGTTCCATCGCCGTAGATCACGGCCCGAATGTCCGATGCAATGCGATCCGTCCCGGCTGGATTATGACAGCCATGGCAGAAGACGCTTTTGCCCTCGCCCGCGATCCGGATGCCGCAAGGTCCGATGCGCTTGCCCGTCATCCGGTCGGGCGCTTTGGCAAGCCTGAAGACATTGCAAATATGGTCGCGTGGCTGCTTACGGACGAGGCTTCTTATATCTCCGGCGAATGTTTCACGATCGATGGCGGTATGACGGCAGCTTCCCCGCTAAATCCGGGGTTATTCTGACGGCTGAATTTTCGCCTTTCCCTTGCCTGCGCCGCGCAGGATTTCTGGCAAGGTGCTGCACAGGCGGAACCGAACCTGCGTGACCCCTTCAAGGGCGCAATGAAAAGGCTTGCATCAACAGGGCCGCGCGTGGGATTGCCGTTGAATCAGCCAAGGAGAACGCCCCATGATGATATATGGTCTGGAAACCTGCCCCGAATGCCAGAAAGCCCGCAAGGCGCTGGAGGCTGCGGGGCACGATATCGCGTTTCGCGATGTGCGTGCGGAGCCGTTAAGCGAGGCGGAACTGGAAGAGTTGATTGTCGAGTTTGGCGACAATCTGGTAGACCGCAACACCAATGACTACCGCGCGCTCAGCGACTGGTTGAAAAACTCCGAAGCAGAGGCACAGATTACCGCGAAGCCCAAAGTGATGGCACGTCCGGTGATCCGCAACGGCGATGCGCTGTATCTGGGCTGGGGTGCGGAGGTGCAGAACGCCTTGCTGGCCGGCTGAAGCCGGCGTTGAAGGCGGAACTGTTCTCCGGTTATTCATTTGGGATCTGGGGCCACTGCCTTAGACTACAATCGCAACCGGGGTCAGGTTGGAATTTTCAAGAATTTCAACCACCCTCTATACCGCAAGGACCATCGCGGTATAGAGCCCGTACTCTACGGGGAGCCCAGCGTTAGTGGCCAACGCGCCACCCCGAGGCAAAACAATTGCCGTATTGGGCACGCCAGCAATCAGGTCCTGCTTGCCGCACACCATTTAATCTGGGCCCTATGCGATCCAAGACGCTGGTTAGATTATGCGGCAGGCGGATCAGGCAGGCGAAGCGTTTTCAGGTCTATCTTGTTAATCGTCTCGATCAGCGCCTGGCTAATCTGGGAAACCTCTTCACTGTCAATCACGAGAGGCGGCGTCAGCGTGATGACATTCGCACGCAACCCCAACAGAATTCCATATTCGTGACGCACGTAGCGCGGCAAGTCTTTGAAAAGCCAAGGCGCATCTTGCGTAAGTGGTGCACGGCTGTCCTTATCCTTCACCAGCTCGATCCCCAGCATCAGCCCGCGTCCACGGATGTTGCCAACGAGTGGATGATCCTGAAGTGGTGAAAGCTCGACTAGGAATTGCGCGCCGCGGGCTTTACTGTTCTCCAGCAGGTTCTCACGCTCGATGATGTCGATATGGGCCGATGCAACCGCTGCCCCGACCGGATGTCCTGCATAGGAATTTCCTGGACCAAAACCGTTGACGGTCTCGGCCACATCCTCACTCATCATAACGGCGGCCATGGGTACGTAACCGCTGCATATTCCCTTTGCGAGAACGATCATGTCCGGTGCGATACCATAGGCTGCGGACATGAACCATTCGCCGGCGCGCCCAAACCCGGTCACGACTTCATCTGCGACGAACAAAATGCCGTGCTCTTTCAACACTGCTGTCATGGCGGGCCAATAGTCGTCCGGCAACGGGATCATTCCTCCTGGTCCGATCATCAATTCGCCGAACATGGCAGCGATGGAGTCCGCCCCGTGCTTTGTAATTACGTTGCGCAATTCATCCACACAGAATGCTGTCATGTCGCGATTGCCATAAAGCTCGGTATGATAAGGTCTTGGCGGGGTGAGTAATATGACATCATCTGAAGGTGGTGCGATGCCGGGACGACCGCCGGTTAATTCCACACCTCCCATTGTTCCCCCATGATAAGCCTCGCGGTGCACCAATATCTTGCGGCGCCCGGAATGGCCTTTTTGCGCCTGATAAATCCGCGCGAGTTGCAACGCATGGTCGTCCGCTTCACCGCCGCCAGTCTCGTACCGCACTTTGGTAATGTTATCCGGAGCACGTGCCACAAGCTTTTCGGCAAACTCGATCGACGGCTGGTTCGCGTAGTCAAAACCGATTGAAAAACATGCGAGATCCTGCATCTGCCGCGCGGCGATATCTGCAAGTTCCTTACGGCCGTATCCGACCTTGTTAAGCCATGCTCCACCTTGTGCGTCAAGATACTTGCGCCCGTCTACATCCCAAACACATGCGCCTTTGCCATACGACAGGACGACCGTGTGCTCGCCGCCGCCACCACCCGGGTGTTGCACCACCACTTCGTCGCGGGCAATCCAAGCCTTAGAGTTGTTTTGCGTTGTGCTTTTCATTGCACGTTCCCTCTCTGTTAAAACGTCGAAAACGTCTTGCTGATAATTTTCCAAGAACCGTCCCGTTTAAGCAGATGCATGTAGTCGGTAAAATTTCGGCCTCCGAATCCGTATTCCTGAATAGTGACCGCAGCAGCTTTGCCCCTGATCTCTACTTCGCCGACTTCGTAGCGCGGCGAAATTCCTTTCGACGCAAGTGATGGAGCTGTCCCGACATTCCGGATAAAGACTTCCGGCGTGCCTTCGATCAAGCGATCTTCCAGATAGCCGTTCATCACCGCATCGCTGGCGAAAGCACCTTTCAGTGCTTCCGCATCGGCGTGAATGTAACCTTCCACATATTGGGTGATCACTCGCTGGACCTCGGCAATGTCATCCACTGACATCGGCGCTCCCCTTTTTGCTGCCCTTGAAGGCGTTCCGAATTGCTGTAACGATCAGAACGACGATCAAGATAACGAATACGAGACTTGTTGGCCGGCTTACGAAAACAGTAAGATCCCCTCCCGCCGCACCGATGCCTTGCCGAAAATATCTCTCCATGATCGGGCCGAGAACGAGGCCAAGAATAATCGGAACCATCGGAATTTTGGCGCGGCGTAATGCGAATCCCAGTACACCAAATCCAATCGCGATCAGCGTGTCCGTTAGCCGGTAGTTTGTTGAATAGGACCCGATGAGCGCCAAACACAGGATGATGACACCCAATAACCGATCTGGGATCGACGAGAGTTTAGCAATCCAACGTGTTCCGGCGAGCAGAAGCGCTACGATGACTACGTTCATCACCAGAAGTGTCATGTAGAGGCCAGCCACAAACTCCTTGTTTTCCTGAAACAACGTGGGTCCCGGGTCGACACCGTGAATGATAAAGACAGTTAACATCATTGCGGTGAAAGACTCTCCCGGGATCCCAAGCGCCAATAGGGGCACAAGAGCAGCAGGAGGCACGGCGTTGTTAGCCGTTTCCGAGGCAATGATACCTTCCGGTGCGCCTTTTCCAAATAGCTCCGGCGTTTTGGAAGATGCTCTCGCTGTCGTGTAGGCAAAGAACTGGGCGAGGAATTCACCGACGCCCGGCAGAACGCCCATTCCAACACCAAAGCCCGCAGAGCGGAACAAAGTTTTCGGGTATCTGAAAACCTCGGTGAACCCGCCCAATAAACCGCGGTTCATTTCCGGTTCGTTCCCGTCTATTTGCCGATCCGAAAAAATCAGTGTGAACGCCTGCCCGAGTGCGAACAGACCAAGGATCACCGAAATTAGAGGCACACCCGCAAGCATCCAAGTCGTGCCAAAAGTATACCGGGCGGAGCCATAAGCCGTCTCCAGTCCAATCGTGGAGATAAAGAGACCGGCACCGAGCAAAGCAAATGACGCGAGCTCACTGCCGCGGTGGGCCACAACAACAAGAACCATGGCCAGAAGTGCTGCCATTCCGAGATCTATCGAAGTCAGATGTCTGGAGAGCGAGGCGATTGGCCAAGCTGCGACCATCAGCACGAAGACAGCAAAGACGCCACCTACGAAACTTGATGCATATGCGAGTGAAAGCGCTCGCTGCGGCTCGCCCTTACTGGCCATTGGATAGCCGTCATAGGTTGTCAGCACGTTGACACCTGTGCCAGGCGTGTTGATTGTAATGGCCGGGATTGCGCCACCGTACCAGCCCGCCGCATACAATCCCATTAACAATGTGATGCCGGCGAGCGGATCCATTGTATAGGTCACCGGTAAAAGTAGTGCGATGCCAACCCCGGGGCCAATGCCTGGGATAGCTCCGAGAATAATACCAAGAATGCTTCCGCCGACCAATGCGACCCAAACCATCGGGTCACCTAGTTGCTGAAGTCCGAGAAAAACAGATTCAATCACTTAAAGCACTCCCTGTAGCCAGAACGGCAGGTCGATCAGCTTGAATAGCGCTGGTCGTGGAAACCAGACAGAAAAGCCGACGCGAAAGACCAGCACCATTGCGATTGAACTTAGCAACGCGATGACAACAAGACGTCCACCGCGATATCCAGCGATAAAGCCAACGCCGCCTGCAAAGACAAAGATGGACAGCGCAAAGCCCAATATTCCGATCAGGAAGACCGTAATAACCATGCAACCTGACAAGATCGCAACGCGCCCATAATCTTTGGCGACTTGCGTCCAATCAATCACTTCTCGCTTGGCAACAAAGTACGCAGCGACGCTGGTGATGACGGTGATTACAAGAAATACAGCCGGGCTCAGCCCGGGTTCGGCCCACCATCCGACTTCAAGGCGCCCGCTTACTTCGCTGCCACGGACAGTTTGGCTGCCAACCAAGGAAAGCAGGATGATGGCAGTGCACACCATCCCGCCGAGAAGATGCCGACCACCGTGGCGCTCTTCCTTGAACGGAGACTTTTCCTGATTTGCGTCACCGGACATTGCCTTCAGTTCCCAAGTAGATTGACGACGCGGTCATAATAGGCATCTGCATAGGCAGCGGCCTCGTTTGCAGGAACCCACTGCACAACGGCGCCGATTCTAGAGGCCAGTTCCTGGGCTTCATCGCTTTCAACAACTTCCCGGGCAATCCGCGAGATCACGTCACGTGCCTCTTGGGGCGTATCTTTGCGAACAAATATTCCGGCCCATCCAGGCGTTGCGATTCCCGGCACCTGTTCTTCCAGCGTAGCGACATCCTCATAGATCGGGATGCGCGTGGTCGCCAAAGAGGCAAGCCCCTTCGCTTCCCCGCTGACCAAGCAGGGTCGCATTGTGGTGCCGCCGAGCAAGACATCGACTTCCTTGTTAAAGAGCAGGAGGCATGATGCTTCATCATAGCCCGAAACTGAAGTGAATTCGAAACCGAGGGTTTCCGCCATTTTCAGCGTCTGCAAGGCGGGCGGAGCGTTCAGACCGACAACGCCCAGTGTTACATCATTTGACTGCGCGTACTCTGCCAACTCTGCGAGGTTGTTGAAAGGCGCGTCCGCACTTGCAGCCAACACCTGGCCATAGCCGATGATACCGGCGAGCGGCTCGAAGGCTTCACGATCATAACTCGCGTTACCACGAATGATGTGTGTCGAGATGATATTCGCGGTAAATACACCAACGGTGTATCCATCAGGGTTCTGGCTGAACACATGCGTCGCGCCCACAAGGCCACCGCCACCCGCGATGTTAACTGTACTGGTGGGAACGCCGGTTTCATTACGCACGGCAGTCGCAATCATGCGAGTCAGAGTGTCTTCGATATCACCTGGAGGCCATGGAACAACGAATTCGACAGGCCGTTCGGGGTATTCGGCTAATACAGGCGAAGCGAGTGTGGATAGCGAAACCGCCAAAGTGCAGCCGATTTTCTTAAGGTTCTTCATGATACTTCCTATTCCCTGTTGTGGTTACATTTTTTGCGCGGCGTTTCGGTTAAACAATAAGGTGCTGCCGCATGGACCTTTCCGATTACGATTTCTTTAAATATTCAACTGGCCGCTTCCTCACGTGTAGCGACAAGCTGCCAATCAGCGTCCTGTATGCCCCGGAGGCGCAGCGAATGTTTGCGATCAATGAAGAATAGGCGAGTGGTCGGGGTCATGTGGTACCCGCCAATCCGCCAAAGGTATCGTCTGTTACAGCAAGAGAAGTGGGTGTCTGACCACCTTCGGTCCGCCCCTTCGAATCGTCAGCGGGCATAAATCTAGGGTGTTTAGTTCTATTTCCCTCAGCAACTTTCGCAAAACCGCCCAAACGAATGACAGGACGACGGATGCTTAAGAAGCGCAACGTTGCCAGTACCTTGTGATCTGCGATGGCTTCTCTGAACACGTTTCTTTCTCTCATGATCTGCAAAGATTTCGATGATCGTCTTGCGCGATGCTTGACGGTGCTTTATGTCGATCTACAGTATTTGAGCCGATGGATCAATAGTTGTTTCATGACTCAAAGATTGCCCGTGGCCGGGATCTTCCAATCCGGTCACACCGGACCACACAAAATGAAACGATTAGATTGGGGAATTCTGAATATGCTAGACCAAGCTCAAATCGATGCCCTGCGAGCAGAGATCATTCCGCCGCAAACCCAATTGATTGATGGCAAGAAGACGGCAGCTTCGAACGGCGGTGTGCGGGATGTGTTTAGCCCGATCGACGGGAGCATGCTCACGACGATTGCTGAAGGAACGTCAGCGGATGTGGACGCAGCTGTTGCCGCTGCGAAGAAGGCTTTCAATGATGGCCGCTGGTCGCGTATGGCACCGGCCAACCGTAAACAGATCCTTTATCGCTTTGCAGACCTCATTCAACAACATGCGCTCGAACTGGCAGTCCTCGGTGTCCGCGACAACGGCACTGAAATCAGTATGGCCATCAAGGCCGAACCGGGTCTTGCTGCGCAAAATATCCGATACTACGCAGAGGCCATCGACAAAGTGGCAGGCGAGATTGCGCCAACGCCAGAAGGAACTCTAGCCTTAGTCCACCGCGAACCTGTTGGTGTTGTTGGCGTGATTGTACCGTGGAATTTCCCCCTGATGATCGGGACGTGGAAAATTGCACCAGCCCTAGCTGCGGGAAATTCAATAGTCATGAAGCCAGCAGAGAGCGCGTCACTTTCACTATTGAAGCTAGCGGCACTTGCCCAAGAGGCTGGCTTGCCCGATGGAGTGTTGAATGTGGTCACGGGCGCGGGCGCTGTGGTTGGCGAAGCAATCGGGTTGCACATGGATGTCGATGTCCTTGCGTTTACTGGATCGGGTGCCACCGGCCGCAGGTTATTGCAATATTCGGCGGCTTCAAACATGAAGCGCTGTTACCTCGAGCTTGGTGGCAAATCTCCCAACGTCGTATTTTCCGACGCCCCCGATCTGGAAATGGCTGCGATCGCTGCGGCTAACGGAATCTTTCGCAACTCCGGTCAAGTCTGTATTGCAGGCTCACGCCTTCTTGTTGAGCGTTCGATCCACGCAGAGTTTACGAAGCGCGTTGTCGAGATCGCCGAAGCTCTGAAGATTGGCGATCCCTTAGATACAACCACTGAAATTGGTGCTGTCCACAGTGAAACACAGTTGGCACAGAACCTAGACTTCGTCCTTAAAGCCGAAGCCGAAGGCGCAAAGCGCCTTACTGGCGGCGAGCGGGTACTCCAAGGCACCGGCGGCACATACATGTCACCCACAGTTTTGGACAATGTGACCCCTGAGGCATCTGTCTTTCGCAACGAAGTGTTCGGACCGGTTCTTACGGTCAAGCCGTTTGATACGCCCGAAGAAGCGATCCACCTGGCGAATGCTACAGAGTTTGGCTTGTCGGGAGCGGTCTGGACCTCGGACCTTTCGACGGCACATCGGCTCACAATGGGGATCAAGTCGGGGATGTTGCACGTCAACACCTACGGCGGATCTGATATCACCATCCCGATGAGCGGCATGAAGCAGTCTGGTAACGGAGTGGATAAATCCCTCCATGCGCTGGACAAATATGTGGACCTCAAATCAGTGTGGATGAAAATCTGATGTCAAAAACCCAAGATCAAATTGTGCTCCTCGGCGTAAAAGGCGGCCCTGCCATTCGACAGGGCGGTGCGATGCCAACATCAACGCTATTGCAATTCGCAGGGCAGAACATCGTCCAGTAACAGATTGTTTTGCGCTACGCTTCGAAGCGTAGCGCAAAAGTGTCGTCTTCTCTGCCGACACCTGCTATTTCCCGCCTTTGGCTGATTTCGCGAAAGGCGCGACTGTGATGGTGCATGAAGCCATGCTGATCGCCGGCATCGACAAACTGGTCGCCCGAACACCGGGTGCTAACAGATTACGCGAACACCTGATTGCATCTCATACCCCGGCTGAAGACGCCGGCCGCATCGCGTCATCCGCTAAGGTGGGAACTTTGGTTCTTAATCACCTCGTACCAGCAGACGATCCCGAATTTGCGGAACGTGACTGGCTGCGCGAGGTTTCGCAAACGTGGAGTGGACCGATCACGATTGGGAGCGATGGATTAAGAATTCCGATTTGCTGATCCGAAGTTTAAAAGCCTCAACCCAAGGCCGAAGGAGGAAACCATCAAGATGGAAATTGGTCCGGAGAACTCCCACCCCTTAACGCAGTTAGTCGCTGCGCGGCCGCTTTTACTTGCTCTTCAATAAAGGCCTTTCGTTCAGTGGTCGCGCGACTTGTTGGAAGGGAAATTGCAACCGCACCACAGACCTTACCGTTGGGCCCGAAATAGGGAGCGGCAATACCTAGGACATCATCGCAGTAGGTCCCATCAGAATAGGCGGCGCCGGTTTTTCGGATCAGCTCGAGCATTTTAGAAATCTCATCAGGATTTATGATCGTTCCTTCTGTATGCATTTCAAGCTCTTGATCCAGTGCCTTTTTAACAGTGTCTGGTGAAGAAAAAGCGAGGTATGCGAGACCGGAGGCGGTAGCATGAAGCGGCAAGGATTCACCTGGTTCAATGATTATCCGATTAATCTGATTACTTTGAACTACTCCAATATTCGCTAGCAATTCACCTGCAATTAATGAAGCATGAGCAGTCTCTTCTGTCGCGTCTTTGAGATCTCTCAAAACGGTGTTCACAGCCTCTGTTAGCGGAAAACTCGCTTCACGAAGATGCGAGAACCGGAGAAATGCTGGTCCCAGAAGGTACTCTCGTGACACCTGATCTTGCTCAACGAAACCTTTTACCTCAAGGGCTGACAGAAATCTCTGGGTTGTAGCTTTGTGATAGCCGGAAAGTTTGGAAAACTCGCTCAGGCCGATGGTCGGACGTCGTTCATTGAAGAAATCAATCAGTGACAGGGCCTTGAGGACAGTAGAAGGGCCGGCGTTCATGAATCATCACTCCTAATTCTCCGGTGGCTAACCAATGAGATCGTTTGCACTTTGAAGGATATAAACGTCTTTCGCAAGATATGAACCAGTATCTCAATATGTGTGAAGATAAGAGATAGCCGTCGAAAGCCAAGAAAATTACCTTACCAAGTCCCTTTAGTCTGTCCTACCTGTAAACCGAGTTGAATTGACCTTTGGTTTCAGCGAAGACTCTTGCTCTTCTGCCCATTTACTACGCCACCAGAGATAACGCTACCCGCCACCGATTGGGACATCGGCTTCAACGAAGCGCCAGTTTACACTTGCCCTGCGGAGGAGCTTTTCGCTTCGCTTTGTTAGGCCAAACGAGCCCTGCTGTATCCAGCGACAAGACAGTCGACCGGGCAACCCTGTTCCGCGCTTGTCCAAAAGATCTGGAACAGCGGATAGTGCAGATACCATTGTACGGCACAAAGAATGATTTCACGCGGAAATTGATGATACTTGAACAGAGAGTCACGCGGCAGGGCGAATTTCGAATGCGCCAAAACCCGACAAAGGGCTCAGATATAGCGAAAATCCCGTCTATGTTCTGTTCATTAAGAAAATTCGCAATTCGTGCCGAACAAACGGAGCTCCAGCACTCTCGGTTTCGGACAATGGACCCTTATAATAACAGAACCTCAGATGTTCGCAGGGCCGACCGAACCGCTTACGCTCTTTTATTCGGCGGCGTGTAATGTGGCTGTTTGCGCCGCTGCGTGTTTTGGCCATGTGACAAGAACGATAGCGCATCCGGTTATACCATTCTCGGTAATGCTGTGTGCCAGCGACGACACTGTTGCACGCACATGCCGCTCGTTCTTTTTGGAAACGTCAGCGCAAATATCGACCCTGCTTTCAGCGGGAATCCCCTGACGGATCCAGTGCTCGGCAAGACGGGCGGCCTGTCGCACGGACATATAAAGCGCTGTCACCGTGCCTGGCCCTGACAGGCGTGTTCCGTTTGGCACCGGATCATCGGCACAACCTGTGCCTGTGGCCAGAACCAGCGTGTCGGCAATTCCGCGTTGTGTCAGGCTTCGGGTCAGGCTGGCGCCTGCGGCGCAGGCCGCGGTGACGCCGGGCACGATCTCGACCGGAATATTTGCAGCGTCAGCGGCGGCGATTTCTTCGCCCGCACGGCCGAAAACGCCGGGATCACCGGATTTCAATCGTACCACGCGGCGGCCCTTGCGCGCCTCGGCAACGATCACGCTGTTAATGCGGTCTTGGGGCCATTGATGGGCACCAACGTGTTTGCCGACAAAAACCCGTTCCGCATCACGGCGGGCAAGCTCCAGCACCTCTGTATCAACAAGTCTGTCGTAGAAGATCACATCCGCTTCCTGCAACCGCTGCACGGCCCGCAGGGTCAGAAGATCCCGTGCTCCCGGTCCTGCTCCGACCAATGCGATATGGCCGGTATCTGTGGATTCCGGTGCTCCCCCGCTCCGGATGGCAGATTTGATGTCACGGGTGGCCTGACGTTCAGCACCCCGCACCCAGTTGTCTCTTGGTCCGCCTTTGAAAACCCATGCCCAGAACGCACGGCGCCCTGTCTCGGGAATATTGCGGCTGACACTGGGCCGCAGCCGTCCTGCCAGTGCGGCAAGCCCGCCAAGGGTTTGGGGCAGGATGTGTTCCAGTCGGGTCTTGATTTCGCGGGTCAGGACAGGAGCGGTACCTTCGCTGCCGATGGCGACGATGATCGGGTCGCGATCCACGATGGCAGGAGTCGTCATGTCACAGAGTTCGGGTTGGTCCACCACATTCACAATGCAACCTGCGGCTTTGGCGAGCGTATGGGCGGCCCGGTCCAGAGCAGGGCAACCTGTGGCGACAAAAACCATCGCTGCCCCGTCGAGAACACCGGCGGACAGTTCGGGTTCATGCTGTGCCCGTCCATGCCGGACCAGATCGGACAGTTCGTCCTCCAGCCGCAATGCGACGATTACAAGCGTCGCATCCGTTTTCAGCAAAAGCCGGACCTTTTGCGCCGCTGTTTCGCCGCCACCGATAATGACAACCCGTCGCCCCGAAGTGCGGATAAACATGGGAAAGGCTTTCATGGAATGTCTCCTTTTATGCTGCTTTGCCAAAGGGGCGCGTGTCCCAAAGGGATCGGGCGAATTCTGCGCTGTTCTTCACCCCGAGACTGTCGAGCGCGGCTGCCGCAGTGCCGGTGATGACATCGGCTTCAAAATCTGTCGGGGCGGTCGGGTCCCACGGCTTTGTCGCTGTATCCTGTGTTTCGTTAAGGCGGCGTGTTTCAGGGCGGATCGCCGGATAGATGCCGTCCCACGGGACACCAGCGCGAAGGCCGAAACCTGCTATATCTTTTGCGGGATGGCGTTCGAATTCCCCGCCACCGCCTTTGATTACGGTCAGGTTTTCCCAGCCCAGAAGTGCGGCGGCATCTGCTTGCAACAGCCGGTATGACGGGTGAAATACACCCTGAACACTGGCAGGTGCCGCGCCGGGGTTGAGCATGCGACAGACAGTGTTAATGCACGACCGCAATCCGAGCACCGACCGCAGGTTTAACAAATGGAACAGGGCAGGATGTGCGACTTCCAAGGGCAGATAGGCGATGCCGTCCCGTTCCAACATCTGCGCTGCGGCGTCCAGCGTGTCGGCCGTCCCGATGCCAGCGTCCTGCAACCCTTTGCGGATTTTCACGTCCTGACCGTTCCAGCCGTGGAGCAGGACTTTATGGCCCGCCTGCGCCACCAGTTTTGCAGAGAGCAGAAACCACGGCGCGCCACGGGTCCGTCCGGCAGCATAGCTTGGCCAGTCCAGATCAACCTGTGGCAGGGCGGGCAGGTTGCCTTGCGCGGCAGAGACCAGTCCTGCGATTTCCTGCGCGGTTTCGCCTTTCATACGTAACAACATCAACAGCGCCCCTATGGCTTCGGGTGCGGTGTCAGGGTCCAGCATGTCGCACATTGCGTCGCGGGCTTCATCCTGTGTCAGGGAACGGGATCGTCCCGGACCGCGCCCGAGGGTGCGCACATGTTCGGCAAGGCTCATTGGGCGGCTTCCTTCTGGTTAAGGCCCTGTAACAAGGTGGCGATTTCCGGCCTGCAAGACCCGCAATTTGTGCCTGCGCCAAGGGCCTCGCCTACGTGATCCACACTCAGTAATCCTTGCAGCTCGATGGCGTTAACAATGGTGTTCACACCGATGCCAAAACAGGAGCAAAGGATCGGACCGGGGTTTGGCGCATCGCTTCTGTTGCGGCCCGACAGGGCATCCGGTGCAGGTGTGCCGGGCAGGGCGGTCAGATAATCGCGCATCACGGCCACCGGAGTTGTCGATACAAACAACGCGCCGCTTAACACTCCGTCCTTGCTCAGAACGATGCGGGCAGTGCCCCGTTTGGCGTCTATTATGGAAGACACTTCGCATCTGGTGGTGCCAAACAGGCGTTGTGCTTCGCTCACCCAGTCCTCAACAGTGTCTGCACCGGCCAGCTCTGCGCGATAGCCTTGTGTTGTGCGTGCCAGTGCCCAATAGTCGCTGTTCAATGCCATCGGCCCGCTTGAGACAGCAAAACCGTACCAGCGTGCGCGGTAGGGTTTTACATCCACCACGCTCGCCTTGCTTTCTGGTTGGCCTGACACCGGATCACAAGCCGCCGCAACCAACGCATCCACCCGCGCAGAGGGTGCGGTCTCGCCGGTCCAGTGAATGGGCGCAAAAACCTGCCCCCGCTGTACCCCGTCGGTGACAAGGGCGCGCAATATGGCGGTGCCTGTGGGGCCGGTCAGGCGTAACAGATCCGCCGGACCGATCCCCAGATCGCGGGCGTCATCGGGGTGGATTTCAACAAAAGGCTCCGCGAGATGGGCCGACAGCCGCGGGCTTAGTCCGGAGCGCGTCATCGTATGCCACTGGTCCCGCGTACGTCCGGTGTTCAGGCGGTAGGGAAACCGTCGGGTCGTTCGCGCGGCAGGGGGTTTCCAAGTGACCGGCAGCAGGCGGGCCTTGCCATCAGCGTGATAAAAGCCCCCGTCAGCAAAAAAACGTCCGCCACGGCGGGACTTGGACACCGGCCAGGATTGCGGTTCAAGATCCGCATAACCGGAGTCCGAAATCGCCGCCAGTCCGGAGATGTCGAAATCCCGTCCGAACTGCCCTGCGATGCCTGACAATGCCGCGTGTTCGCGGAAAATCTCAGCCTCGTTGGCATAATCAAAGGCCTTAACAAAGCCCATACGCCTGCCAACTTCGGCAAGGATATCCCAGTCGGGGCGTGCTGTTCCGGGGGCGGGCAGGGCGCGTCTCTGGCGGCTGATGGTGCGATCGGAGTTGGTGACGGTGCCATCCTTTTCCGCCCAGGCGGTGGCAGGCAGCAGGACATCCGCCAGCCGCGCCGTGTCTGTCTGGCCGGTGATGTCGTTGACGACCGTGAAGGGGCAGTTTGCGATGGCATCGCGTACGCTGTCGGCCTCGGGCATGGTGACGGCGGGATTGGTGTGAATGATCCAAAGGGCCTTGATCTCTCCGCTGGCCACAGCCCGAAACATATCAACAGCTTTCAGCCCCGCCCTGTCCGGTATTGCCGGCGCCTCCCAGAACTGCCGCACGGCAGAGCGATGATCGGCGTTTTCCAGATCAAGATGGCAGGCCAGCATATTGGCAAGGCCACCGACCTCGCGTCCTCCCATAGCGTTGGGCTGGCCGGTCACTGAAAACGGGCCCATCCCAGGCTTGCCGATACGCCCCGTGGCCAGATGACAGTTCAGGATGGCATTGACCTTGTCCGCCCCCGAAGTGGACTGGTTCACGCCTTGGGAATAGACTGTCACAACCTTTCGGGTGCGCGCCCAAAGATCGCAGAACGCTTCAATTTCGGCTTCGGACAATCCGGTTTGTGATGGGGTGTCCTGACGGGCAGCTTCAAGGGCGGTGTCAAACCCTGTGGTACGGGTCAGATAGTCCTGATCCACCGCGCCCTTTTCGTGTAGCGCGACCAGCAGTCGGTTGAACAGGGCCACATCCGAACCGGGCTGCAAGGCAAGATGCATGTCTGCTTCGTGGCAACTGGCGGTCCGGCGCGGATCTATCACAACGATCTTTGTGCCGCGCATCTTGCGGGCGGCCAGCAGGCGCTGGTGCAGGACCGGATGGCACCATGCAAGGTTGGAACCGACCAGCACCACCAGATCGGCTTCGTCAATATCTTCATAGGTTCCCGGAACGGTGTCGCTACCAAAGGCGCGTTTGTGTCCCGCGACGGATGACGCCATGCAAAGCCGTGAATTTGTGTCGATATTCGCCGACCCGATGAACCCCTTCATCAGTTTGTTGGCGACATAGTAATCTTCTGTCAGCATCTGGCCGGACACATAGAAGGCAACACTGTCGGGGCCGTGTTCTGCGATTGACTGTGAAAACCTGTCAGCCACATGTTGCAGGGCTGTGTCCCAATCCGAAACCTTCCCGTTCATAAGGGGTGCCCGCAGGCGGCCCTGTAGTCCGACGGTTTCGCCAAGGGCGGATCCTTTGGAACACAAACGCCCGAAGTTTGCGGGGTGATCCGGATCGCCCTGCACGTCAAGGCCACCCAGACCGTCAGGCCGCAACAACACACCGCAGCCAACCCCGCAGTACGGACAGGTCGAGCGGACCGCAGGCGCCTTTGTCCCGTCCATCAAGCCGCGCTCCGCTTGGCCAGTTCGGTGCCGTCGAGCAAAATGCGGCCGTCTCGTACTTCAACGGGGAATGTGGGAATTGAAGCGTCTTCGCCCTGTGCCTGCCCGCTGTTCAGGTCGAACACCCAGTTGTGCAAGGGACAGGTCACGGACTGACCGTGGATGATCCCTTCCGATAAGGGCCCGCCCTTATGTGGACACAGGTTAGAGGCTGCAAATACTTCCTGCAGGCCGGTCCGGAAGATCGCAACACAGCCAAGGGCTGTCTTGATCTTGCGGGCCCCGCGCAGGGGGATGTCCTCTATGGCGCCTACGTCGATCCAGTTCATTCTGCCGCCTCCAGTGTCAGATCTGCCAGCGGCTGGAAGGACGTCGCGACTTTTGCCCCTTCGGCCCAAGGATCGCGACGGTAAACCGACTGGCTGAGTTCAAAAGCTTCGATCAAGCGCGCACGCTCGTTCAGGTCGTCAACAACTTGGGATTTGACCCAATCAAGCCCCACTTTGGCGACCCATTTGTAGGCGCGATCAAGGTATTTTGCGTTTTCGCGGTAGAGCTGGACAAAGGCGATAGTCAGGTCGATGGCTTCCTGTTCGCTGGCCGCATCGCCAAGGGGTTCGGTTTCCTTCAGGTCCATGCCGGCGGCACCGGCGACGCTGACCTGATACCCGCTGTCAACGCAGATGATGCCGATATCCTTGCAAGTGGCTTCGGCACAATTGCGCGGGCAGCCCGAGACCCCCAGCTTTACCTTATGGGGTGTCCATGATCCCCAGAGGATCTGTTCCAGTTTGATCCCGAGTCCGGTGCTGTCCTGCGTCCCGAAGCGGCAGTGGTCGGACCCGACACAGGTTTTGACCGTGCGCAGACCCTTGGAATAGGCATGGCCCGAGACCAAGCCCGCCCTGTTCAGATCGGCCCAGATAAAGGGAAGGTCTTCGCCTTTGACACCCAGCAGATCGATCCGCTGACCGCCTGTCACCTTGACGGTTGGTACGTTATATTTGTCGGCAGCATCCGCGATGGCGCGCAATTCTGCCGGATTGGTGATCCCGCCCCACATGCGCGGAACAACGGAAAAGGTACCGTCTTTCTGGATGTTTGCGTGTTTGCGTTCGTTGACGAAACGGCTTTGCGGGTCGTCGCGGTATTCCAGCGGCCAGTCCGCCAGAAGGTAGTAGTTTACCGCCGGACGGCAGACATGGCAGCCGTTGCGGGTTTTCCACCCCAGTTCCTGCCAGACCGCTTCCTGACTTTTCAGTTCCTGACTTTTGATCAGGCGGCGCAGGTCTTCGTGGGTCAACTCGCAGCACCCGCAGACCGGTTGCGCGGTCGGCATCTGGAAGTCATCCCCGAGCGTTACCTGCAAAAGCTGCTCGACAAGCCCTGTACAAGTCCCGCAAGACGCGCTGGCTTTGGTGGTGGCGCGCACAGTCCCAAGGTCGCCCGCACCCCCTTCGATTGCATCCACAATGGTGCCTTTGCAAATGCCGTTGCAGCCACAAATTTCCGCATCACGCGGCAATGCTGCAACGGCTGAGAGCGGGTCCACGGTGTCGCCCCCCTGTGCCGACGGCCCGAAAATCAGGGTTTCCCGCATGTCCTCAACATCGGTTGCGTCCTTGATCAGCTGGAAAAACCAGTTTCCGTCGGCCGTGTCGCCATACATAACGGCACCGATCAGACGGTCCTCTTCAATCACAAGGCGTTTGTAAACGCCGCGGGCGGGATCGCGCAGAACGATATCCTCGCGGCCTTCGCCATCGGCAAAATCACCGGCGCTAAACAGATCGCAGCCTGTCACCTTCAACTTGGTGGCTGTATCCTTGACCACAAAAGCGTCCGCTTGCCCCATAAGGGTTTGGGACAGCACCTTGGCCTGATCATAAAGGGGTGCGACCAGCCCGAAGAGATTGCCGTCGAACTCGACACATTCCCCGACAGCAAAGATGTCCGGATCCGAAGTTTGCATCTGTGCATCCACTTGAATGCCACGGGCAACTTCCAGCCCTGCATCGGTTGCAAGCCGTGTTTCTGGACGGATGCCTACGGCCATAACGACCAGATCAGCGGGCAGGGATTCATCCGTATCAAGCAGCACAGCTTCGGCGCGACCGTCTCCGATAATCGCCTTGGTAGAGGCTTGGGTGCGGATCGTAATGCCACGACGCTCCAGATCGCGGCGCAGCAAATATCCTGCGGCTTCGTCCAGTTGCCGCTCCATCAGGTGGCCCATCAGATGGACAACCGTTACAGACATGCCCCGTTCCGCCAGTCCCGCTGCGGCTTCTAGCCCCAGCAACCCGCCGCCAATGACAACCGCGCTGCCGCCTTTCTGTGATGCTTCTATCATCGCGTTGGTGTCATCCAGATCGCGGTAGGTGATCACTCCGGGCAGGTCCTTGCCGGGCACCGGAATGATAAAAGGCGCAGAGCCTGTGGCGATGATTAGTTTGTCATAAGACACGGTGCCGTTCTGCCCCGTCACCGTTTTTTGCGCCGCATCAATCCCGACAACATGTTCGCCAAAGCGGCAGGTCACGCCGTGGGCTGCATACCAGTCATCGTCATGGGTGACGATGTCTTCATAGGTTTTTTCGCCCGACAACACAGGGCTGAGCATGATGCGGTTGTAGTTGCCGCGCTGTTCGGCGTTGAACAGTGTGATGTCAAAGTCGTCTGGTGCGGTTTCAACCAGATTTTCAATCACGCGACCCGAAGCCATGCCAGCACCGATCACAACGATTTTCTGTTTCTGTTTCATGTTCTCATTCCGCCGCAATGGGTTTCGGGGTGGGCTTTTTTGGCTTTGCGCCATGCTCGTATTCCTCAAGGAAATCGAGCACCTCTTGCCGGTAGGCATAATAGTCGGGGTGTTGCAGCAGGGCCTTGCGGGTGCGCGGACGGGGCAGATCGACATTGGTGATTTTACCAATGGTTGCTTGCGGTCCGTTGGTCATCATCACCACGCGGTCGGCCAGCAGGATCGCTTCGTCCACATCATGGGTCACACAAATCGCGGTGACTTTGGTGCGCGACCAGACTTCCATCAGAACTTCCTGCAACTCCCAGCGCGTCAGGCTGTCCAGCATCCCGAAGGGTTCGTCCAGCAACAACAGTTTGGGGCTGAGCGCGAAGGCCCGCGCGATACCGACCCGTTGCTGCATTCCGTTGGACAGATCGCAGGCCGGCTTGTCCATTGCATCGCCCAGACCAACCCGTTCCAGATAATATTCGACAACGTCCTGCCGTTCTGCCTGACTGGCGCGGGGGTAGACCTTATCAACGCCGATTGCGACGTTCTCTTTTGCCGAAAGCCACGGGAAAAGGTTGGGCGACTGGAACACAACTGCGCGTTCCGGATCGGCCCCTTCGACGTGCATCCCGTCGAGCACAATGCCCCCTTGGGAAATCTCGTTCAGACCGGCGGCCATTGTCAGAACGGTTGATTTTCCGCAGCCGGAATGGCCGATCAGGGAAATGAATTCGCCCCGTTCGACCTTTAGATTGAAGTCCTCCACAACGGTCAGCGGGCCTTTGGGGGTCGGATAGACTTTGTGCAGCTGGCTGAAATCCAGATAACGCTGCTGGATCGCGCTTTTTTGGGCTTTGGACACAGCGGCAGGCAGCCCGTGGATGGGCGTCACATCCGGTAACAGTCGGGTGCCTTCGACCTTGGCCTCGATCCCGACATCCATAAGGTATTTGGTGACATCCGCCCGAAGCCGCTTGAAGGTTTCGTTCGTGTTCATATCCATCCGGTCACGGGGGCGCGGGATGGTGACTTTGAATTCCTCTCCCAATGTCCCGTCCGGATTCAGCGCAATGATCCGGTCGGCCAGTATGATCGCCTCGTCCACATCGTTTGTAATCAGAACGCAGGTCTTTTTGTCGGCCTCCCAGATGTGCTCGATCTCATCCGCTAGATTGGCGCGGGTCAGGGCGTCCAGTGCGCTGAGCGGTTCATCCAGCAGCAGCACTTCGGGGTTCATTGCCAGTGCCCGCGCCACGTTCACGCGCTGCCGCATTCCGCCCGACAATTCGGCAGGGCGCCGGCTGGCGGCGTGGCTCAGCCCGACCATATTAACGAAATGTGCGGTTTTTTCCGCCTTTTCCGCCTTGCTCAGCCCGGGGAAGACAGTGTCCACCGCCAGCCCCACATTGCCGCTGACCGTCAGCCATGGCATCAAAGAGTAGCTTTGGAAGATCACACCGCGTTCCGGTCCGGGGCCGGTGACGGGCTTGCCGCGGAAGGTCACCTTGCCCTTGCTTGGCCGTTCCAGTCCCGCCATCAGGTTGATCAGCGTGGTTTTCCCCGTTCCAGAGAACCCCAGAAGGACCAGAAACTCGCCTTCCTGCACGTCCAGATTAATGTTTTTCAACACATGGGTGGCATGAGTGCCGCTGCCAAAACTTTGCGAAACACCTTCGAATTTCAGAATGCTCATGTCGCTCACCGGTTGTTCGTGAAGGTAAAGAGCGATTGCAGCGCGTACATCACACGGTCGAGCAGGAAGCCGATAATGCCGATGGTAAGAACCGCAACGATGATCTTGGCGAGCGAACTGGAAGATCCGTTCTGGAATTCATCCCAGACGAATTTGCCCAAACCGGGGTTTTGCGCCAGCATTTCCGCAGCAATCAGTACCATCCAGCCGACACCGAGGCTGAGCCTCAGGCCTGTGAATATAAGGGGCAGGGCAGACGGCAGGACCAGTTTGGTGATCTTGGTATAGGTGTTCATCTTGAGCACCTTGGAAACGTTGACCAGATCCTTGTCGATGCTTGATACACCCAAGGCTGTATTGATCAGCGTCGGCCAGAGCGAGCAGAGCGTCACCGTGATCGCGGAGGTCAGAAAACTTTTGGCAAACAGCCCGTCGGGGTTGGTGTAAACGGCCGACACTACCATGGTTACAATCGGCAGCCATGCCAGCGGTGAAACAGGTTTGAAAATTTGAATGACCGGATTTAGCGCGGCATTGGCAGTGGGGGAGAGACCCGCTGCAATACCCAGCGGGATCGCAACAGCGCTGGCGATCAGAAATCCGAAGAAGACTGTTTTGATCGAAGTCCAGATCTGGCTGTAATAACTCGGGGCGCCGGTGTAGGCCCGTTCGACCGGTTCCTTGCCCTGTTCGACGCGGCGTTCGTTCAGAGTTGCGACCTGCGTTTCGAATTTTGCCCGCGACTCTGCTTTGGCCTGCGCGTCCTTGTGCAGGTTTACAGCTTCGCTCCAGACTTGGGCAGGACCGGGGATCGCGCCGAGGGACGTCTGCACCGTGGGGGCCAGAGCCGCCCAGAGCATTAGAAACCCGACAATCGCCAGCAGCGGGACGCCCAAAAGACGCCAGATGTCACCGACCTGTGCCTTGGGATTGTCACCGGCAGCAGCTTTCAGGATCGGGGTCAGCCAGGACAGACCAATGACCTGAAACCATTTATCGGCGGTGTTAATTCGGGTGAATAGACGTTCGCGGCGGGCTTCCCGCGCGGCATCAATGTCAAAATCTGGATCGGCTGTGCTCATAGACCTGTCTCCTGCGAAATACTGGGGAAGGGGGCGAACTGCTTCGCCCCCGTGTGTGGCAGCTAGCCTTGAACCTGATCGCCAACGACGGTTTGCGTACCCTTCAAGCCGATTGGCAGGCTTTCCAGATAGGCGTTCGGTGTGCGGCCATCAAAAGGAATGCCATCGATGATATCCGCAGCGGGTGTCGGTGCCTTGAAGCCGTCGCTGTCAAAAGGAAAGTCGGCTTCATTCGCAAGGTCGTCCTCTACCAGAGAGCGTGCAGCCTCCAGGTAGATGTCAGGGCGATAGACGCTTGCTGCAACTTCCTTGAACCAGTCGTCAGACTTTGGCTCGGCAATCTGGCCCCAGCGGCGCATCTGCGTCAGGTACCAGATCGCGTCCGAGTAATAGGGGTAGGTGGCGTTGTGGCGGAAGAAGACGTTGAAATCGGGGATGTCGCGCTTGTCACCTTTTTCAAACTCGAAAAAGCCGGTCATGGAATTCGCGATCACATCCTGATCCGCACCAACATATTCCGGACGGCTCAGGATTTCTACAGCTGCAGGACGGTTGGCGTTGTCGTTTTCATCCAGCCACATTGCTGCACGGATCAGCGCGCGAACAACGGCTTTGGTTGTGTTGGGGTTTTCTTCAACGAAACCGTCTGTCAGGCCGAACACTTTTTCAGGGTTGTTCTTCCAAAGCTGATAGTCGGTGATGACCGGCACGCCGATCCCTTTGAACACCGCCTGCTGGTTCCACGGTTCGCCTACGCAATATCCGTGAATGGTGCCCGCCTCCAGCGTTGCTGGCATCTGGGGCGGAGGGGTTACGGACAGGAACACATCCGCGCCGATCTGGCCGGAAATATTTTCAGGACTGTAATAGCCCGGATTGATCCCGCCTGCGGCCAGCCAGTAGCGCAGTTCGTAATTGTGGGTGGACACCGGAAAGACCATTCCCATGTTGAAAGACTCGCCCTTGGCGTTGAAATCCTCGATCACCGGAACAAGCGCCTGTGCCGAAATCGGATGCTGCGGGCGGCCGTCTTCCATCGACGGAATATGTGGACGCATCATGTCCCACACTTCGTTCGACACCGTAATGCCGTTGCCGTTCAGGTCCATGGAGAATGGAGTCACGATATGGGCTTCTGTACCATAGCCGATCGTAGCGGCCAGCGGTTGCCCGGCCAGCATATGCGCCCCGTCAAGCTGGCCATCGATCACACCGTCCAGCAGAACTTTCCAGTTGGCCTGCGCCTCCAGCGTTACAAAGAGACCTTCGTCAAGAAAGTAACCCTGTTCGTAGGCCACGGCGAGAGGGGCCATATCTGTCAGCTTGATGAAACCGAATTTCAGCTCGTCCTTTTCAAGGTCCAGAAGCTCGGCAGAGGCCTGGCTGAACAGTGCGGTTGTGGCGGCGAGTCCTAAGAGAAGTCGTCTCATGTTGTATCCTTCGGGGGTTGCCGGTCAAACAGGAGGAAGACCGGTAAAACGCAAAAAAAGGCCGATCACTAACCACCGACATCATCGGTAGAAAGCGAGCGGCCTTGCTCAAAGCATCCCTGTCATTGGGAAAAATTCGTTACGTTCCACACCGTTGTGGACGTAAGGCCGAGTATGCTGCAATGCAGCGGGAACTCAAGAAAAAATTTGGCCTTCGCCGAAATTTCCTAACAAGCCATTGAATAATATCCATAAAAAACCCTACTTGAGTGCGGGGTCGAAGATCTGGCCGTCGAAAAACTGGTTCGGCATGAGGGTGAGCGCGCCTCCGGCAGAGGCCACGGGCATGGCATGGGGAATCGCGCCTTCAACTTTTTCCGAGGCTCCGGGCAGATCGGGGTCCAGCCGGCCAAGATGCATCCGGTGCAGGTCGGTGCGGAACACTTTTGCAACTTCGTCCAAGTCGAAACCGGATTCGGCTGCAAGGGATTTTGACAGGTTTTGTGCGATCCATTTTGCCTGACTGCGCCATGGAAAATTGACCGCTCCCTTGTGAAATTCGAGGAACCTTTCGACGTGTCGCAACTCTCCCTGACCCGACAATGTCAGATGTCCCGAAAGGGCACGGTCAATCAGTTCCGAAGGCACATCAAGATAGGCTTTGCGCGACAGCAGATCGCTGGCAGCGGTGCGGGTGCTCGGATCGGCCAGCCAGCGGCCCGCCTTCCAGACCGCACGCATAAGACGCCCCAGCAAATCCGGTTCGCTGGCGGCCCAGTTGGTGCGCGTGGCCAGAACCTTTTCGGGCGCAAAGCTCCAAATCGCACTGCCCGGAAGAAGCAGCGCACCGGCGCCTTGCTCTACCGAAACAGAGCCCCAGGGTTCGCCTACACAAAACGCATCCACATCACCGTTAGCCAGCGCGCTTGCCATCAGGGGCGGCGGGACTGTGCGGATTGCCACACCTTCGGTGCCGAGCGCCGAGGCCCGTGCCCAGTAGCGAAGCAATTCCACATGCATTGAAAACGGGAAGGGCACGCCAAACACAATCGGCCGCGGGCTGGCCTGCACCAGCGCTGCTGCAGCCGCCATCGGATCGCTGAAGTCAAACCCGTATCCGGTGCGGCGCAATTCTTCTTCCAGCCGTTTGCCCACGCCGATTACGTTGCCGTTCACAGAGAGCACCGACACAGCCGAAATTTCGGTTGTGACACCCCCCAGCCCCATCGCCATTGCAACCGGCATGGGGGAGAGCATATGGGCTGCATCTACGCGGCCAAAGGCCAGCATGTCCCGCACGGAGGACCATGACGGCGCGGCAATCAGGTCAAGGGTCAATCCTTCTGCTTCCGCAAAACCCATCTCTTGTGCAATGACCAGCGGGGCCGCATCCACCAAGGGCATAAAGGCCACGGCGATCGTAACTGTATTCATCCCAACAATCCCGATGCTGTGACCAGTGCTTCGGCCACATCGGCAACCCGCCGCCCCTGATCCATCGCCGCCTTGCGCAGCAGGGCATAGGCTGCACCCTCGTCGAGCCCTTTGGCTTTCATAAGCAGCCCCTTAGCGCGGTCGATGACCTTGCGTTCTTCCAGTGCGCGCCGTGTTTCGGCCAGTTCACTGCGCATCTGGCGTGTCATTGCAAATCGGGCGATGGCCGTGTCCATGACGGCCTTGACCCGATCTGGCGACAGGCCGTCCACGACATAAGCCGAGAAACCTGCTTCGATTGCGGCCTGCGCCAGCCCGCCTGCTGCACCGGATACGAACATGGCTACAGGACGTTCCAACGGGCCGGAGGCCAGTGTCAGTTCTTCCATCATGTCGCGGGTCGGGTTGTCTATGTCGATCAGGACGATGTCCGGCAAACAGGCGGCGATCTTCCGGGCCAGTCCGCTGGAATTGCCGATGATGGAGACATCGCAGGGGCAGGCCTCTTTGAGGGCGTCCACAATTGCTATCGCGCGGTCGCGATCTTCTTCCACAACAACAATGTTCAGCGCTTTGGGCATGGGCGCGAAAAAAACCTCGGAATGATGGGCGACGTGCGGCGAGTCGTTGCTGCAATGCAACACGGGTTTCCGCTCACAGCAACAGATGCGGCGCCTCAACAACAGGAATGGGATCACTTGGTGTTTCGAGCGTCATTCCGATGGCTGTGTGCACATTTTTTCACCACGATAATGACAAGGGGAAGCTGCGCATTGGAACGCCCGCGCTATACCGGTGTCGCGATCGCTTGCGCTGTTTTGCGCGTGAGCGTGTCCATTTCGCGGGATACAAGCCTCATTCCTCAAAATGAAAGCGATCGTTGCCATTTTGCGGGATTGCGCCTATATCTAAAAAAAATGCAAACGATCGCACCCATTGCGGAGGCTCTAATGACCGTATCTACCATAACGGACCCTCAATCGCTCGGGACGGCGATCCGGCGCAGCCGGAAGGCATTGAAGATCACCCAAGAGGATCTTTCGCTTCAGACAGGTATATCCAGAACGACAATCCGGGCAATAGAACAGGGCAAGGAAACGGCCCAGATCGGTCTGGTCCTGCAGCTCTGCCGCGATCTCGGGCTGACGGTTCAGGTGGATGCACCGGATACGGCGGACAGGGTATGACAACGCTTGATGTCTATCTTGAAGCGGTAGAACAGCCAATCGGCCGGCTTTCTTCGGGGCTGGACGGAGAGATGTCTTTTGCCTATGTCACGGATGCCTTGCCCCATCCCGTTTCCGCATCCCTGCCCGTACAGGACGCGCCGTTCGGGGACGTTGCCACGCGGGGGTTCTTTTCCAACCTCCTGTTTGAAAACGAGATGCGCGATCAGGTGATGCAGCGCCACGGCCTGTCAGAACGGGACATTGTCGGGCTGCTGTTCCATCTCGGAGCGGATTGTCCCGGAGCGATCAGTTGTGTGCCGGAAGGCAGCGGGCCGGCGAAACGTCCGGGCGTCCTGTCTACCGACTACGATCCGCTGGGCGGGTCACCTTCCGTTCCGTTGAACCTGTCGGACGTTTCCGGACCGCTGGAGGTCAGCGGAGACCTTGCACGCATTATGGTGTCCCTGCGCGACAACCGCCGCCTTCCGGCCGAAACCGACGATCCGTCGCCCCTTGCGGGCGTACAGGGGAAAATTGCCCTGACACGGCTGGCGGACGGGCGTCTTGCGCTACCGAAACAGGGACGCGGGGCGCCGACCACGCATATTCTGAAGGTTCCCCGCGCCAGCCAGATGCGTACGGTTCAGCGGGAACATCTCGCCACGCAGGTGATGTCTGAAATCCAGTCCCATCCCACGGTGCAGACCTGCGTTCTTGGATCCGGCGATCTTCAGGGACTATTGGTTACACGCTTTGACCGGCGCCTTGAGGGGGATGAAGTGCATCGTATCCACCAAGAGGATTTCTGTCAGGCGCTCGGGCTGGGGGTGCACCTGAAATACGAACGGAACGGCAATCCCCCAAGAGCCTTCTCAGCCGAAGCGGTTGGAAAACTGCTGAATGCCACCCGTCTGCCGGGTGCAGCGCGGATAGCCTTTTTCGAGATGACCATTGCGAATATGCTGCTTGGAAACTCTGACAATCATGCAAAAAACCACGCCCTGCTTTACACCGGTCAGCGTCCTGTTCTGGCACCAGCCTATGACATTGATCCGGTCTTGCTGGAGGACGTGACACATGAGATGTCGTTTCGTATCGGTAAGGCCCAAATGGCAGATGATGTGGGGGCCGCGGATCTGGAGCTGTTTTTAAAGGCAATCGGTGCCAGAGGCTTCGGGCGTCCGCTTGCACAACGCAGCGCAGGCATCATCAAAGCCGCCCTTGCGCGGGCAGCCGCGCTGCCGCGACCTGTCGGGAAGGCGCTGTCTGATGTGATCCGGCAACAGGCACATCACCTGTCACAAAACGCGGGTTTTGATATGGAAGTGCCGGATTTTGATAATGTACCGGTAAACCGCCCTTAAGGCGCGATCAGACACCAAAAGCTTCATCCGTCTAAACGGTGTCTTTCCATTTCGTCTGGGACAGGTAAACGATGCTTTCGTCTACGCTGACCATCACTTCTCCGTCCTGAATGTTGACTTGCAACTTCATCGTGCGATTTGCAAGTTTTGCGAGCTCTTGCGTATCCGCTTCGGAAAAGTGGACAACCCGAAGGTTGTCAAAACGGGTGGTGCTGTTCTTGATCTTCTCCCACCAGACCTCGGCGGTTCTACCATAGCTGTAGATAATTACCTCTTTGGCCTTGCTACAGGACTGGCGCACAATCTTCTCGCTCGGAAGCCCGAGCGCAACCCATAATTCCAGCTCGCCGCTCAGGCTTTTCTGCCAAATGTCCGGCTCGTCATCATCTGACAGGCCCTTGGTCAGCTCCAGCTGTTCACCGGCATTCAGCGCGAAGGCGACAAGACGGACCATCAGCCGTTCATCGGTTTCCGACGGGTGTTTTGCAACGGTCAGCTTGTGGGTCTCGTAATAGTGGCGGTCCATATCGGACACGGAAAGCTCGACTTTATAAATAGTAGATTTTTGCGCCATGACTTTTTCCAGAACAGGGGATGGGCGTGTGTAGAGTGCGGCGCGGTTTTGTGAAAGCCCAAAGCGACGCGTAAAAGTCGTGAGGGCAGGGGCGGGGAGCCAGGCAAAAACCGTGCCTGACACCCCTTGCCGACAAAGCGGCAGTTTCTCTTGCAGAAAGGGGCCGTCTATACTGTCTGTTCAGCGATCCGTTGCGCCCGTTGCCGCAACATATGATGGGCCAGTGCCAGACCGGCCAGCGCCAGTCCGAACAACGTCATACCATGCCAGCCCGCGACGCTCATCACTTTGACGCCAAGCGCAGAGCCCGCTGCCGCAGCAATGTAATAGGCAAGCATATAGACCGCGTTCATCCGGCTTTGTGCGTCGGGATCAATGGAAAAAACCCTTACCTGATTGGGGATTTGTGCGCCGAACACACCGATGTCCAACAGGATGATCCCGACGATGAGTCCGATGAGACTGTCGCCCGATACGGCCAGAACCACAAAGGATGACACCACCAGCCCGAGCGCGACAGTGATAATCCGGGCGGGGCCGAACGTGTCTACCATCCGGCCGGCTAGTTTGGCGCCGATAATTCCCGCCATCCCAACCAGTCCGAACAGACCCGCCTGCTGAACGCTGTAGGAAAACGGGACATCCGTGACATGAATGGCGAGCGTTGCCCAAAGCGCGTTGAAAGCGGCAAACCACAATGCGCCGGTCAGCGCACTTTCCCGTAGGGATCTGTGTTTCCGGATCAGTCCGAACATTGATGCAATAAGGGCCGGATAAGGCAGTGAGACCTTGGGTTTGTTGTCAGGAAGATTCCGGCGCAGAAGAATGCCAAACAGCGCGGCCAAACCGGCAGCGACCAGGAACACTGATCTCCAACCGAAGTATTCCGCGATTGAACCGCTGATAGTACGGGACAACAGGATGCCGATGGTCAAACCTGTCATAAGCGTTCCCATGACAGCCCCTTTGCGGGACGGTTCTGCAAGAGATGCGCCGATGGGCAGTAATTGCTGGGTAATATTCCCGCCCAGACCCACGGCAAAGAACGCGGTTGCCAGAACGAACAAATCGGGTGCAGCGAAAACGGCAAGCAATGCCAGCGTCAGCAGGATCGACAGGTAATCGATCAGACTGCGGCGGCTCATCACATCGCCCAGAGGAGAAATCAACAGGATCGCTGCAGCGTACCCGAGTTGCGTGGCGGCAGGGATTATACCCACAGCTCCGTCCCCGAGGTTGAAGGTCTGCTGTATCGAAGGAAGCAGAGGTTGGTTGTAGTAAAGATTGGCCACAGTGGCGGCGATAGCTGTTGCCATAAGCAGCAGTAAAGGACGCGACAATGGCGTTGGGACAGGGGTTCTGGACAAGAAATTGTCTCCTAAACGGTATCTGGCGGTCACAGGGGCCTGCCTTCAACTGCGATGGGTATTTAAGCTTTTACGGGGGCGTAACAGGGATAAACCAATAAGAGAAATGTTACTTATTGATGATAATTATACAGTATCTGTATAAGTGGTGACATGGAAATCCGAACACTCAAAACCTTTGTCGCCGTCGCAAATCTCAAAGGCTTCTCTGCGGCGGCACGCCAGTTGAACATGGTGCAGCCTGCTGTCAGCCGCCAGATTTCCGAATTGGAAGAGGAACTGGGTGTCAGCCTGTTCTGGCGTTCTACCCGCGAAGTGCGGATCACGGCTGCCGGTGAAACCTTGTTGCGCGAAGCTACAGAGATCCTTGCCCAAGAAGAACGCGCACGCCTTCTGGTGCAAAGGACGGGAACCGGTGAATTGGGGCGGCTGCGTATCGGGTTTCTAGGCTCGGCTGTGCAAGCGTTCTTACCCGCTCTTGTTCGGGAGTTCTCAGCACGTTTTCCACAAATTCAGGTTTCGCTTTTGGAAATGACTGCCGGCGAACTGGCCGAAGCACTGATGGCCGGCCGGCTCGATGTTTCCCTGTCCCGCCCGCTTCCCCCGGCAATGGCGGACCGGTTTGAAAGCTGGGACATTTATTCGGACCGGCTCGTTGCTTTCCTGCCGGACGGTCATGCGCTGGCGTCGGAACCCTGCCTTCCGGTCTCTGCGCTGTCGTCCCATCCCTTCGTTCTGTTCCAACGGGACGGTGCGCCGGATCTGTTCGATCAGGTTGTCAGTGTGTGCAATGCCGCGGGATTTTCGCCCGATATTCTGGCGCAGCCAAACTCCATGCAGGCGGTGCTGATCGCTGTGGGGTCCGGTCTTGGCGTCACACTCGCCCCCGCCTGCATTGCCCAGCTTAACACATCAGGTTGTGTCGAACGCCCCCTGAGCGACCAGACCGTCCCAATCCCCCTGCAACTCCACGTCCGCGCCGACCGCGCCGAAGCCGCAACACAAGCTTTCGCCGCGCTGGTAAAAGAAGAATTGGGTACCATTCGCAAAATCATGGGTGCGGGAGGGTAGCTGTAAGGCAGTCGAGCGTCTATTGGGGCCGGTTCCTAGATCAAACGGGCCTTTTCAGGGCGGCTGTAACCTCAATCAGCACAGGCGCGTTTCTGGGAAGGCTTTTTACTCCGATCACGGACCGGGTGTGCCGCCCCTTGGCCCCGAGGGCGCCAATTAAACAGTTGGACGCTCCGTCCGCCACAGCAGAGATATCTTGAAAAGTATCATCATGGGCAACATAGCAGGTAACGCGCAGCAGTCTGTTCAGGTTCTCCAAACCTCCGGCTGAATGATGTAGCCAGCTCATGGCCTGTTGCGCGCAGATGCGTGCGGCATCCACCGCATCCCGTACTGAAATGCCCGTGCCAACGGCACCGACATATGCCAACCCGCTATCTTTCTTCGGAATTTGCCCCGCCACATAGGCCGTATGTCCTTCTATGGTGACCAAATCGTAGGGGTATTTTGTTCCTTCGGGTTTTGGCAGGTTTTTGATGATTGAATTCAGCTGTGTGTCCGCGGCCGGTTCATGCTGTTTCACATTAGTCATTGAGTGCGGGTTCCTTGATAGAATGTTGCGAACCATAGCGCTGGAGCCCCCAGACTGCGGCAATCACTGCCAGGGCTGCGGCGCTGAGCAACGGGTTCGGTGTAACGAGAAGCCCGGCGGCGAACAGAAGAAGTCCCCGGCTGATCCACCCCAGTGCACGTCCGCCCATCCAGCCAGTCAGCGCAATCGACAGGCAGATGATTGCAATGGCCGAGCGTATCAGCACCAACAACAACGCGCCCCATTCCCCCTGTCCCAACAATTCAGGATTTGCGACAAACAGGAACGGAATGACATAGGCCGGAATGCCCAAGGCAAATGCGCGCCAGCCCACAGATGTGGCACTTGTTCCGGCAATTGGTGCGGCGGCAAAGGCAGCCACCGCGACAGGTGGTGTGATTTGTCCCAGCACAGCATAGTAGAAAACGAACAGGTGCGCAGCGAGCGGATCTGCCCCCAGTTCAACCAGCGCAGGTGCAACCAGGGTTGCCTGAATTATGTAGGCAGGGGTTGTGGGCATGCCCATGCCAAAAATGAATGCTGCAATCATCGCGAGGAACAAGGCAACGTACAGATTGCCGTCAGCAAAGGCGATCACAAGGCTGCTGAAGCGAAAGCCCAGCCCAGAAATCTGAACGATCCCGACGATAATCCCTGCCGAAGCACAGGCTATTGCAACGGTAACGGCGGCCCGTGCCCCGAACTCCAGCCCGTTCGCGATCACGCTTGGCGAGACCATCGTTGAGCGGCGCAGGAACGGCGTTATGATTGTTGCGACAACCCCGTAAAATGCACAGAGGCTCGGGGTGTAGCCCATCAACAGGAACGTCATAATCAGGACCAAAGGCAGCAGGAATGTCCAACCTGCCTTGAATTCCCGCCACGTTGCCCCCTTCTCGTTTTTCGCCAATGGCTGCAACCCGTGTTTGAGTGCTTCCCAATGGACTGCAACGAACAATGACGCGAAGAACAGAAACGCCGGAAGAACGGCAGCGGTGATCACTTCCTGATAGCTGATGCCAAGGATTGCAGCCATCAGGAAGGCGGCGGCACCCATGATCGGCGGGGTGATCTGACCGCCGGTCGAGGCGACAGCCTCAACCGCGCCGGCGAAGTTTTTGGGGTAGCCGAGTTTCTTCATCATCGGGATGGTAATGGCACCGGTGGTCGCAACATTGGCGACCGAACTGCCGGACATGGTGCCCATCAAAGCACTGGCGACAACCGCCATTTTGGCAGGCCCGCCACGGGTGGAACCCGTTGCCGACTTGGTGACATTCACGAAGAAGTCACCGCCGCCGATAACCTGCAGCAGGGCACCAAAGACAACAAACAGAAAGATGAAATCCGTTGAAACACCAAGGGCGACTCCGAAGATACCCTCAAAGCTGAAATACATCTGATCGACAAATTCGTTGATCCCCACACCTTTGTGGGCAAGCGGGCGCAGAAAATCTACGAACCGCAGGTAGGGACCGGCGAAACCGTAAGCGATAAAGAACAGGCATAGCCCCGAGATCGCCATGCCAAGTGACCTGCGGGTCATTTCAAGCACCACGAAGACTGTACCAAGGGCGACGAACAACTCGAACGGTGTTGCCGCGCGGGTCCACGGCGGGCGCACCACAATCGAAGAGTGGTTGACGATCAGATACCCCACACAGATCACCGATAAAGCAATAAGTGCATAGTCGATACAAGCGCGAAATCCACCCCGCGCCGAACGATAGATCAGAAAGCCCAGTACCAGTGAAAAGAGCAGATGCGCCCCGCGCACGATCAGGTCGGGGAACAGAAAAAATGGCGAGGCCACCAACAGGTGAAACAGGGCCATTGTTACCGCAAGGAAGGCTATTATTTTGTCCAGATTGACGGTCATCGGGCCATTTTTCCTGTCATTGAGTGGGGGTTCAATCAGCGATCCAGCGCGCTGATGCTACAGATATAAGGGAACAGGCTCTCGCAAGGCGGGAGGCCCTTGCGAGAGCAAAAGCGCTTATTTCAAAGCCGCTTTATCCATCTCGATGCCTTGTTCTTCATAGAATCTGGCCGCACCGGGGTGGATTGGAACGAGCATGCCGCGGCCCGCTGTATCCGCATCGATGTATTGCAGCAAAGCATGGGTCTTCTGAAATTTGTCCAGATTGTTCCAGATGCTTGATGTCACTTTATATGCAGTGTCGTCTGACATTGCATCAGAAGCAAACAAGAATGTCTTGGTGCCAACAGAGGTCACTGGTTCTGCCTGACCTTTGTAAAGACCTACGGGCAGGGTCACTTTTTCAAAGCCGCCTCCGTATTCGGCAAGATAGGCATCCGCTTTGTCATCGGCAATTTCAAGAACTCGGAGCTCTCTGGCGGCTTCGGTCGCCAGAACTGTGGAATGCGGGTAGAGCGCGACCCACATCACCGCGTCCAACTGGCCGTTGCGCAAACCGTTCTGGGATTCTTTCCAGCTCAGGTGATGGACTTTGCCACCGTCTGCCTCAAGGTCATCGATTGTCATGCCATGAACAGTGAGCAGGTTGTTGAAAGCGTTCCAAGATGTCTGGCCGGGCTGGCCAGCACTGATTTGTTTGCCAACAAGGTCTTCAATAGATTGTATGTCGGATTTTGCATCTACCCAGATCTGGATCGCACTCGGGAAGAAGGTCATGAGCCCGCGCACATTCTGGATCGGATTGTCTGGTGTTGCCGGATCAAGACCCGCCCACGCGTCCGCGGCATTGCTTGCGGATGTGATGCCAAGATCCGCATCGCCTGCGGAAACCCGCAGAAGGTTGGGGCCGGAACCACCGGGTTGCACGCCAATAATACTGTCGGGGAAGGTTTGACGCATCAGATCGCCAAGACCTGTGGCCACAACGTTAAAGGTGCCGCCGCTCGGGCCGCCGCCAATGTTCAGAAAATCGGGATCATCTGCATATGACGCTGTTGCGAAAGTAATTGAAGCCGCTGCAAGAACGCCGGTGGCAGCCATCGCAATACGGTGTCTAAGAGTGTGAGTCATTTGAAGCCTCTCTAGGTTAGACTCAAATCTAAGCCGATGCTGTCCGCATCGGACAACAGAATTTATAACTTTGTCCGATAAAAATCCTATATATATAGACAATGCTTATATTTGGATAGATTTTGGATATTTGATCAGGGGTCAGCGCTGCCAGTTTGGGCGTAATGCATCTTTTATATGCATAACAAATTTTTGTGCTGTCGGTGCAAGGGACCGGCCTTTTCGCGTAATGATCCCCAACTCCCGGAACAGTGGCGGGTCAAGCAGCGTCCGGAATACAACGTCACTTTCGATCGCATTTACCGACATTTGCGGCAGAGCTGCGATTCCGAGGTTCGTTTGAAGAAGTGACAGGACCGTTCCTATGTTGGAGACTTCGATCCAGGGAACAGCGACATTCGCGGGCACCGTTTCAAGAGTGTCCAGAATCGGGCGTATCCCTGTATCCTGCGCAAACGAGATATAGGGGAACCCCTCCAGTTCCGCCCAGGTTATCGGCCTTTTGTCCTGACCCAAAGGATGCGCCTTATGCACCACCACACCAAAAGGGTCACGTAACAGAGGCTCGAACGAAAGGCCGTCAAAAGGCTCTGTCTTGCCCGCCACGCCAAGATCGACTTCCCCGTTGGCCACGCGTTCCTTGATGCCAAACGAATTGTCGTCCCGCAGGGATATGCGAACATCCGGATAGCTTGCCGAAAAGCTTTTAATTGTGTTGGGCAGGATATTGGTCGCAATGGAAGGCAGCACAGCGACAGATACCGTCCCTTGCGTTCCCTCGGCTGCCGAGTGGAGATCGGACAGTGTTGTTTCAAGATCGTTCAGAATCCGCTCAAGTATCGGGAGATACTTTTCACTTGGTTTGGTAAGGCGCAACGTCTTTGTCGTGCGGTCAAACAGGGTCAGGCCAAGCGCTTCTTCGAGTTGTTTGATCGCCGTCGTAACAGAGGGTTGGGACATTTTCAGCACTTCTGCCGCGCGGGTAAAAGACCGCTCACGGGAAACAGCAATAAAGGCGCGGAGTTGGCTAATAGTTACTTTCATTCGGGTTTCATCAAGACCTTTGCTCCGTGAGTGCCTGCCGTTGAGTTGTAAGGCAAAACGCAATGCAAAAACATCTGAATGCGTTCCGGTTTGCAATGCGTTTGTTTCGGAGCTCCGAAACGGGACCGCTGCTGTTTGGGGCCTGCTTTGCGTTCAAACTGGTAGGGCGCCGTGTTTGGCGGCCGTTTTGAAAGTTGTATCAGTAAATTAAAGTATTGACTTTAGTTTAAAGTACGTACTTTATAAATCCATGGTAAAGATTTCGATAGATATTGGCGGCACATTTACTGATGTCGTTGCAGAAACAGAGACGGGGCTGTCCTCGGTCAAGGTTTTGACTACGCCGGATTCCCCCGACAGGGGTGCTCTTGAAGGGGTGAGCCGGTTGTTGACGCAACTGGGCAAGAGCTACGCCGACATTACGGCCGTTATTCACGGTACAACTCTTGCGACAAACGCGCTGATCGAGCGGCGGGGCGCAAAGACGGCGTTTATAACGACAGCAGGGTTTCGGGATGTTCTCGATATGCGTTACGAGAAGCGCTTCGAGCAGTATGACCTGAACATCGAAATGCCGGCAGCACTGGTTGCACGCCCGCTCCGGTTGGGATTGCCGGAACGGATTCTGGCCGACGGATCGGTCTTGCAGGCACCGCAAGACGCTGAGATAGACGCCTTGGCGGCCAAGATCCAAAGCGAAGGCGTAGAGGCGGTTGCGATCGGTTTTTTGCATTCCTACCGCAACCCGTCACATGAAGACTATGTCGCGGACCGTCTGCACAAGACTTTGGGTGACACTGTTACCATCTGTAAAAGTTCCGATGTTGCCTGCGAAATCCGTGAGTTCGAGCGGTTCTCGACAGTTTGTGCAAATGCCTATGTCCGGCCATTGATGTCGAAATATCTGGGCGCGCTGAAGTCGGAACTGAACCAGTTGGGCTTTGATGGATCTTTCCTGATGATGCTGTCCGGTGGCGGGTTGACCACGCTTGAACAGGCCATGCGGTATCCGATCCGATTGGTGGAAAGCGGTCCGGCCGGTGGGGTGGCTCTGGCGGCCCATGTTGCACGGGAGGTCGGTTCTAACAGAACGTTGTCGCTCGATATTGGCGGCACCACGGCCAAAATCTGCTTTATCAGTGACGGCAACCCGCAAACAACGCGGCGCTTTGAAGTGGCCCGTGCGTGGCGGGATGTGAAGGGCAGCGGCCTGCCTGTACGTGTTCCAACAGTAGAACTGGTGGAAATCGGCGCGGGGGGTGGTTCTATCGCGGGCGTGGATTCGCTCGGGCGTTTGAAGGTTGGTCCGCGCAGCGCGGGGTCTGATCCCGGTCCTGCCGCCTATGGCAGGGGCGGCGAAAATGCGACGATTACTGACGCTCATTTGACGGTCGGAAACATTGCCGCGGAAGGGTTTGCTGGCGGTATGATTTCCCTGACGCCCGAAAATGCCCCCGCCGCGATCACGCAGCACGTGCAAAAGCCGATGGGAATTGCGGACACGGCGACTGCAGCAGCAGGGATTGTCGAGCTTGCCGACGAAACCATGGCGAATGCAGCGCGGGTTCATGGCATAGAACTTGGTCATGATATCGCCTCGTTCGACCTTTTGGTGTCTGGCGGTGGCGGTGCGCTTCACGCGGCGCGGATTGCGGAAAAACTGGGTATCAGACGGATCATCGTGCCACAAAATGCGGGTGTCGGATCGGCCGTTGGCTTCTTACGCTCACCTGTAGCATTCGAAAGTGCAATTTCTGTCATGGCGCTATTGCAGAGTGTCGACGCCGCCGGATTGTCGCAAAGAGTTGCGGATCAGCTTTCGGATGTTCGCGCGATCGTGGAGGAAGCCGTACCAGCAGATCGGATTGATACGAGCGTGAAAGTCGAGATGCGATACCAGGGGCAGGGGCTAGAGATTGCTCTGGAAAATGCGGCTGAAAACTTTGAGATGGATGTTGCCGGACTGGAGGCGGAATTTGTCAGCAAATACGAAGCCCTTGTCGGCTTCACGCTGGATAATATCCCGATTGAACTGGTTTCTGTCAGTGTCACCGCACGGGAAAGGGCCGTGCCAAAGTCCCAACCCTTCGAGCCGGAGACGGGGAGCGGCGGTGTTGTCACCCGACAGGTGTTCGATCTGGCCGCGCAGGAACAGGTGACCTACCGGATATTGAAACGGTCATCGCTCGGTAGTGACATCATTCAAGGACCTGCGGTTGTGACCGAAGACCAGACGACCACTTTGGTTCGTCCTGGCTGGAATGTGCGCGCCTCGGATCACGGGCATCTTATTCTGGATCGGAGCGAAGCATGAGCGGCAAGCTGGATATCGTAGCGCAAAACGTGTTGTGGAACCGGTTGGTTTCGGTCTGTGAAGAACAGGCAAACGCGTTGATGCGGGCAGCCTTTGGCGCGATTGTGCGCGAGGCAGGCGATCTTTCTGCCGGTGTTTTTGACGCGAACGGAGATATGCTGGCGCAAGCGGTAACGGGAACACCGGGGCATGTGAACACGATGGCTGCCTCCGTCCGCGCGATGCTGGAATTCGTTCCGGCTGAGAAGCTGAATCCGGGCGATGTGCTGGTGACAAACGATCCCTGGCTCGGGGCCGGACATGTGTTCGACTTTGTTGTCGTCACCCCTGCGTTTCTGGATGGCGAGATTGTGGGCTACCTCGCCTCGACCAGCCACATCGTGGATATTGGCGGCCGCGGTTGGTCTGCCGAGGCACATTCCGTGTACGAGGAAGGCGTGACATTTCCTGTTATGTATCTGCGTCGCGGAAAGTCGCTTAACGAAGACCTTCTTGCGATCGTAACGACAAATTCCCGCGTTCCCCATGAAGCGCGAGGCGACATCCTGTCCCTGTTGTCCTGTAACGATACGGGCGTGAACCGCCTTTTGGATCTGATGGGGGAATACGGGCTTTCAGATTTACGCGCTGTTGCCAGCTTCATCTTTGAACGGTCCGCTATCGGGACAAAGAAGGCATTGGCCCGCGCACCGGCGGGTGTCTATGAAAACACAATGATGCTGGACGGGTATGATGCCCCGATTGAGCTTAAGGCCAAGATGACAATATCCGACGGGTCTATTGCGGTTGACCTTTCGGGGTCTTCACCTGCGGTGGGGCGCGGCATCAACTGTCCGCTGAACTACAGCGCGGCCTATGCGTCTTTCGGTATCCGTGCGCTGCTGACACCTGAAATCCCCAACAATCAGGCTTCGCTTGATGCGATCACGATAACGGCAGAGCCGGGGCTCGTGGTCAGTGCCGAACGGCCCAGCCCCGTGTCCGCGCGCCATGTGATCGGTCAGGCCTTGCCTGATCTGATGCTGGGATGTCTGGAACAAGCCTTGCCCGGAGAAGTTCTTGCAGAAAGTGCGGGCGCCTTATGGACGTTGTCGCTTTCCGGTGCGGGTAAAACGCCCTTCACATCCCTGAACGTCGCCCTTGGCGGCATGGGCGCACGGCCGCACTCTGACGGGTTGTCCACCACAGCCTTCCCCTCTGGTGTAGGCTCTGTGCCGGTAGAGGCTGCCGAAGTGGCATCGCCAGTGATCTATCACTCCAAAGAGTTCATTTGTGACAGTGGCGGAGCCGGTCGCTATCGTGGTGGCTTGGGTCAACGTATCGAAATCGGGTCGCGGATAAACGAGGACATGTTCATGTCTGCGGCTGCATTCGAGCGTCTGCGGGCCGGTCCCGAAGGGCGGCAAGGCGGCAGAAAAGGCGCAACAGGCAAGGTTTCCATCAGCGATGGGACACAGGTGACGGACAAGGGCATGTACAAAATTCCCGCGGGGGAGCGCGTGATTTTGCAGACACCCGGTGGCGGCGGCTTTGGCGACCCGACCACCCGTCCGGATCAGGTACTGGATCAAGATCTAACCAACGGGCTCGTCTCTCTGGAGGCCACCCGAACATTCTATAAGTCGAAGTAACGAAAACCACACAACGGGAGAATTAATAATGACACTTATGACCAGAATTTTTGCCGCTACGGCTGCATGTACAATTGCGGGATCAGCGGCTCTGGCCGAAACCAAATGGGATCTGACGACAGCATGGGGTGCCAACAACTTTCATGCACAAAGCGCGATTGCGTTTGCCGATGCAGTGCGCGAAGCAACAGATGGCAGTGTCGATATCACTGTTCATCTGTCTGGTGAGACAGGGGTGAAGATCACCGAAAAACTGTCCGCTGTAGAAAACGGTATCGTCCAGATGGCCGATATGCTGCTTTTCCTGCAAGCCGGTGAAGAGCCCTTTTTAGGTATCGATACGCTCCCCTACCTGATTCAAGGGCAGGACGAGATGAAGACATGGCTGGAAGTGGCGGGGCCGACTTATGACGCGATATTTGAGCGTCACAATCAGAAGGTTCTCTACTACGTTCCATGGCCGTCCCCCGGTGTTTATACCAAAGATCCGGTTGTCAGCGCCGACGACATGAATGGCCTGCGGATACGGTCGTTTAATGCGACCTCCTTCACCTTCCTTGAAAAGATGGGCGCAGCGCCGGTTGAATTGCCTTTCGAAGAACTGGCAACAGCCGTGGCCGCCGGAACAGTTGACGGTGTGGCGACGTCCACCTCGACCGGGGCAAATTCCAAGCTGTACCAGTTTACAGGCAATTTCAATCCGTTGAACTGGTCCATGTCGCCGGATGCGGTGACGGTGAATCTTGATGCCTGGAACGGGCTGTCCGATCAGGAGCGCGAAACCATCCAGACGCTTGCCGATGAAATGGAAGCGGATTTTTGGGCGGCTTCCGCACAGGAAGATGCGTCGAAAACGGCAGTTCTCGTTGAAAACGGCATGGTGATTAGCGAGGCAGATGACAGCTTGAAGGCCAAAATGGCCGAAGCTGGCAAGGCAATGTGGGCCGACTTCTTCAAGACAGTTCCGGAAGCAGAGGCCATAGTCGAAGCCTATGCTGCAGAGACAGGGAAGTAATCAGATGCTATGGGGCGGGATTACCCGCCCCTGCGCGTTGCGATCATCATGAACCTTTTTCTCACCCTCATAGACCGTTTGTCCAGATTTGCAGAGTTTGCAGCCGTTGCTCTGATTTTCGGGTATTGCACATTGATGCTGACCGAGGTCGTAGCCCGTGCACAAGCGCGCAGTTTCTCTTTCACTTGGGAATTCAGCCAATACGCAATGGCAGCCGTTTTTGCGCTGGCCTGCGGACCTGCGATCCGAACCGCCGTGCACGTGCGGATCACGCTGGTGACCGAGAAGCTGCCTGCAGGGCTGGCAAGATGGGTGGATATTCTGGCGAACCTTGTTGCACTGGTTATTGTCGCTGCAATCGTGGAGGCCATGTGGACGAAAGTTTCTGTTTCGTTTGACCGCAATATTCTTGCCACCTCGGTTTCCAAGACGCCGCTCTGGATACCGCAGGCCGTTATTCTGTGGGGGTTTGCACAGCTTTGGCTGGACCTGCTTGCGCGGGTAATTCGCCGGATTACCAACCGGCAGTTCGAGTGGCGCGGCGAAGACAAGGAACCCGCTGATGTTTGAAATAGCCGTCGTAGCCTGCCTTTTGTTCGTTGTTCTGCTTGCAGGTTCGGTGTGGATCGGCCTGTCCCTGTTCGCGACAGGTTATCTGATGCTGTCGATCTTCAAGCCCAACATTCCGATGGATATTTTCGGCAGTGGGGTGATCTGGGGGGCGATGATCCCGACACCTTTACTATCGCTGCCACTCTTTATTCTGATGAGCGAGGTTCTGGTCAGCGCGGGTTTGGGCCGGTCGTTGTTTTCGGGGCTCGCTCCGTGGGTTGGTCGCTTGCCGGGCGGCTTGCTGCACGTGAATGTGGTCGGCTCGACACTGTTTGCGGCTGTCTCCGGTTCATCTGCTGCCACAACAGCGATTGTGGGCAATGTAAGCCTGCCGGAACTGCAAGCCCGCGGATATGACCGCAATCTCGCCATGGGTTCACTTGCCGGGGCCGGGACGCTTGGGTTTCTAATCCCGCCGTCGATAATCATGATCATCTATGGTGTCGTGGCAGAACAATCCATTCTGGAACTGTTCATCGCTGGCGTGATCCCCGGGTTGACACTGGCTGCGCTTTACATGACCTATATTGCCATCCACCAGACTGTATCGGGGACGCAACCCCTTGCAGAGCGCCCGACGCGGAGCGAGTTGTTGGGCGGGCTGCGTGATATCGGCCCTATCGCCCTGCTGATTGGCACGATCATGGGCGCGCTCTATCTCGGTTTTGCGAGTGTGAGTGAACTTGCAGCTTTAGGTGTGCTTGGGGCGGTTCTGATTTCTGTCGTGATGGGGCGGTTTAGTATCGGTTCGATGATTGCCGCCGGACGCCGCGCTGTGCGCACTTCTGCGATGATCGGGCTGATTGTGATTGGTGCAGCCCTTTTGAATTCCGCGTTCGGTTTCTTGGGAATACCCAAGGCCATTGCAGCCCAGATTGCCGCTTTCGGCCTGTCACCTTTGGCGTTGATCGTGGTCCTGCTGGTGTTTTACGCTGTCTTGGGCATGTTCCTTGATGGAACCTCGATCATTGTGATGACCCTTCCGATCACCTTGCCCCTGATTACAGCGGCAGGGTTTGATCCGATCTGGTTTGGCATCTTTGTTGTGGTGGCCGTTGAAATCAGCCAGATCACACCGCCGATCGGGTTCAACCTGTTTGTGATCCAGTCCCAAACAGGCGAAAGTATCGGTGTGATCGCCAGGGCGGCGTTGCCTTTCTTTGGCATATTGCTTGGCTTTGCTATACTGCTCGCAATATTCCCCGAACTGGCACTCTGGCTGCCCAGGACATTGCAATGACGACCTTACACCAACAACTGTCTGACACACTGTTGCAACAGATACAGGCGGGCAAGCTGCGTGTGGGAGAAAAGCTTCCGCCGGAAGCGGAATATGCAAATGAACTCGGCGTCAGCCGCTCCACGCTCAGGCTTGCCTATACCGAGCTTGAACGTCAGGGCGTCCTGCAACGCAGGAAACGGGCGGGCACGACGATAATTGCAGATCGCCCGCAATCCCGCTTTAACATGAGAACCACCGGTTTACATGAATTGCTGAGTCTAGGTCGGGATACAGAGCTACTGCTAACAGGAACGCAGACCGTTCGCACCGATGCAATTCCCCAACTCCGCGGCTACGAAAGTGAAACCGATCTCTGGCTGGAGATCAGCGGCACGCGCACCCTGCCGGGCGAAAAGCTACCTTTCAACAGCACGCAGATCTACGTGCCCGCGCGCTACGCCGCGATCGAGCATGTTCTTGAACGCAGCGGCCCTTCGGTGTTTCGTACGATAGAAGAGACATTCGGGATTACCGTAGAGCGTGTCAGCCAAACAACGCAGGCGATCCGCTGCCCTGCCGAAATCTCCGGTATCATCGGTCTGGACGTTGACGCGCCAGCCTTGCGGATTGTCGCGCAGCTTTACGATACCAATTCTGTCCTGATGGAAATATCCGTGGCGACCTTTGATCCGGAAAGATTCCAGCTGCAAACGGATGTGGAAATTGACTAAGCCCCCTTTACGAACAATTGTCACCGGCGGCAGCGGTGCTTTGGGGTCGTCCATCATCTCTGCGCTTTTAGCGCGCGGAGACAGTGTGGTGAATCTTGATCGGGCGCCAAGCGATAGCGTTCCTTGGATCGAAACCGATTTCGCGGATGGTCTGTCTGTAGCAAATGCGATTGAAAGCGCCGAAGAAATTCTCGGGGGAATTGACGTTTTGGTCCATTCGGCCGGAATTTTTCGCGCCAGTGAACTTCTGTCCATGACGGAGGCAGAGTTTTCAGAAGTCCTGAATGTGAACCTGCTGGGCAGCTTTCGGGTGGGGCAGCTTGTTGCGGCCAAGATGGTCGAAACCGGTGGCCGGATCCTGTTCATTTCCTCGATCCATGCAAAATACGGCGTCAGGGGGCGGCTGGCTTACGGGGCATCCAAAGCCGGAATAGAGGCCATGACACGGGTTATGGCAACGGAACTGTCCGAATACGGGATCAGGGTAAATGCCCTGGCGCCCGGTGCCGTTTCGGCAGGGATGGTCCCTGACCCCGAACACGTGTCAGACTGGACCCGCGTCACGCCTGCGCGGCGCAAAGTCACCCCGCAAGAGGTCGCCGGAATGGCGATGCTTTTGACATGCGACGATGCAAGCTTTGTGTCGGGGCAGGTCGTGTCGCAGGATGGCGGAGCGAGCATCTCGCATATTTTCTGATCGGATTGCCGTCGGAACGGCCCGCCACTCTGCGTCGCGAAAGCCGCACATTTCAGTCTGTGTCGTTTCCGATCTAGGAACGCGGTTCTTGGAACAGCACGATCAGTCCGTCCAGCGGCCCCGTGCGCTGGACGTTAACCTGCCTCGCGCCGTTGCACATCCCGCACCAGGGCTGCCATCCTGTAAAACCCGTGGGCCATCTTGGTGAAAGGGGTCAGCAGGAAGAAGGCCAGCACCGCGCCCAGATGGATCGCCAGCAGGGCCGGCATCCAGCCGGAATTTCCCCCTGCATAAAGCAAGAGCCCGCTCAGCCCGACAAATCCCAGCAGCCCTGTGAAGGTGATCTCGCCGCCAAACGCATTGGTCGCGCCAAGGGATGTGTCCGCGCGCAGCTTCAGCCAGATCATCTTGCCACAGCCCAGTACCAACAGAGTACCACCGGACAGGCCAAGAACCTTTGGCGCAGAGAACAGACCGTAGGGGGCGGGCATATCTAGCAGATAATGCATCAGAGTCGCCACGCTGGTCGAAGCAAAGCACAAAAGGAACCCGTACATGATCGCCTGATGAGCATAGCGCCGGGCATGGGTGAAACGGTCCTCATCTTCAAAGTTGCAGCCGTCGCCGTGGCCGCCTTTGAGATTGCGCATATTGGCAGCAGAGGAGATGGCCCCGCTCAAGTGCGACAGGCGGACAGGGGCACCGCCCACCGTTTGCCAATACCGGCGCAGACCGATAGCGATGCTGAGCAGCGGAAACAGAAAGGCGGGCAGGAAGATCGCCACCATCGCATTATGGGACAGCACCGCATAGAAACCCTCGCCCCCTGTAGTGGCCAGCGCACGGGCCGCCCAGAACAGCAGGGCAAAACCCAACACAGTGGCGAGCACAATAGCGAAGCCGTTTTTCTGGAAGGCTTTCCCGGCTGCGCGGGGAAAGGCGAATTCCTCCCAACTGTCCTGACGCACGTCGGCAAGGGCTTGCGGCAGGTTCAGCGCGAATTCGTGCGGGGCGGTGTACTGGCAGGCGTAATAGCAGCCGCGACAGTTGTGACAGAGGTTCGCCAGTTGCGTCAGATCCCCGTCAGAGAAGGCACGTTCGGCCTGCAGAGCGGGGAAGACAGAGCAATAGCCCTCGCAATAGCGGCAGGCATTGCAGATTTCGGCCTGACGGCGGGCTTCCTGAAGGAAATCAGTTTGCATGGGTTGCGGCCTCCTTGCCTGCGATACGTCCGAAAACGGTGCCGATGGTCATGCCAAAACCGGCGAGATACCCCTGACCGAGGATCGAGCCGGCCATGGTTTCGCCCGCCGCCCAAAGATTACTGACCAGCCGGTCGCCGATGGAACATTGCGCGTTTTCGTCCACCTTCAGCCCGAGATAGGTAAAGGTGACGCCGGTGCGGAGTGAATAGCCGTAGAACGGCGGCTCTGTTATGGGTCGCGCCCAGTTGGTCTTGGGCGGGGTGATTCCGCTGGTCGCCACACCGTCAAGTTCGGTCGGGTGGAAGCCGCTTTGTTCGCCGCAGGCGGCATTGAATTCGGCCACTGTCTTGTCCAGCGCATCAGCCGGCAGGCCCATCTTTTTGGCCAGTTCTGCCAGCGTATCGGCTTTGATTGGCGGGAAAACCGAAGGCATGAACAGGTTCAGCGATTTAGCGTCAATGATGACATAACCGACCTGATCCGGCTGCGCGGCCACCAGACGGCCCCAGATGGCATAGCGTTTGGGCCAGACGTCTTCGCCCTCGTCATAAAATCGCTGCGCGTCCTTGTTTACGACGATGGAGAAGGGCACACAATCGAGCCGCGTTACGATCCCGCCGTCGAACTTTGGCGCGCGCCCGTCGATGGCGACGGCGTGGCATTGTGTGGGGTCGCCCACCTGTGCGATGCCTTGGTCCAGCAGATCCGCCAGTACTACGCCGCGATTGTAGGGCGTGCCACGAATAAGGAAATTCTTCGCCGCTGGCCCCCATGCGCGCGCCAGCCAGTCGGTATCGGCCTGAAAGCCGCCGGAAGCGACAACAACGGATTTGGGCGAAAGGCTCTTTGCCTTGCCCTCGTGGGTATAATCCACCCGCGCCACCCGGTCGCCGTCAAGTTCCAGATGGGTTACGGCAGCTTCGTAAAGCACGTCCACCCCCAACTGTTCAGCGGTGCGGTAATAGGCGTTCACAAGGCTTTTGCCGCCACCGCGGAAGAAGGCATTGGTACGTGCAAGCGACAAGGTGCCAGAGAGCGAGGGCTGGAACCGCACGCCATGTTCTTCCATCCACGGCAGACATTCCTCGGACGTGCGGATAGCGAGGCGCGCGAGCTGTTCGTCGGTCTTGCCGCCCGTCACTTTCATCAGATCGGCGAGGTATTCATCTTCGGTGTAGCTTTCCACCAAAGGGCCTAGCGGGCCATGATGCATACAGCGGAAGTTGCGTGTATGGCGGGAATTGCCACCCCGATAAGGTTTCGGTGCGGTCTCTAGGATCAGCACACGGGCGCCTTTTTCGGCGGCGGTGATCGCTGCACAAAGCGCGGCATTTCCACCGCCGATGACAACAATATCGGGCGTGTCGGTCACAACAGGTCTCCGTCATAGGTTTCGGTACGGGATGGTTGCGCGCGCAAGGCACGGACCCGCACCCGTTGAGCCGCTTCGATATGCGCCCGCATGGCCGCCTCGGCGAGGGCCGCATCGCGGGCCTTGATCGCGTCAAGAATGCCAAAGTGTTCTTCCACCGCCAGTTCGGCGCGGGCTGGGTCGGTCAGTGTCGTCGGCCCAAGGATCATCAGCGTCTTTTGCAGTGTATGGATTGATCGGGTCAGAAAGCGGTTCTTGGCTGCGTCCAGCAGGGCAGCATGGAACTGACGGTTAAGGGTAAAAGCCTCGGGCGCATTGCCCAAAGTAGCGAGGGACTGGTTCATGTCCTGCAATTCTTCGATTTCAATGTCCGAGGCAGCACGGGCAGCCAGCCGTGCGGCGGTGCCCTCCAGCACGGCACGCATTTCGTAAAGTTCCATCACCTCGGCATAATCCAGCGCGCGGATGCTCGCCCCCTGACGTGGAATATGGGCAACGACCCCATCCGCCTCTAGCTGGCGGATCGCCTCGCGCACAGGGGTGCGGGAGACGCCCAGACGTTCGGCCAGTTCTGTCTCAAGCAGCCTGTCACCCGGATTCAAACGTCCGGCGCGAAGCTCTTCCATCAGGCGTGCATAGACGGAGTTGCCCTGCGGTGTACGGTTTTCGTCACTCATGAAATGTCTCTCCCAGCCTATTGCATACATTTGGATACAAGAGTATGCAATAATGAGTCAAGACCGGAAGGACAGGTAATGTTGGCCTCTCTAGATTTCTCGCAAGCAAGCCGCCGTCGCGCGTTGACCCTGATCCTCGCCAGTGCAGGTACGGGGCTGTTCTGGTGGCTCGGACTGCCGCTTCCATTCCTTTTCGGCCCCATGGCGGCCTGTCTTGTTGCGGCACTGTCCCATGTGCCGATCAAAGGTTTCGGGCAGGTCTCGGTCGCGGCACGTACGATCCTTGGCGTGGCGGTCGGGGCCTCGATAACGCCTGCACTTTTCCACCAACTCCCCCAGATGGCGCTGTCCGTGGCGCTGGTGCCGGTATTTATCGCGCTGATCGGGCTAATCGGGGTGCCGTTTTTTCGGCATGTCTGGGGGTTCGACGTGCCGACGGCCTTTTACGCCGCGATGCCGGGTGGCTTGCAGGATATGGTGATCTTTGGCGCAGAAGCAGGGGGCGACCCGCGTGCGCTGTCGCTGATCCATGCCACACGGGTGCTGATTATCGTCACCCTTGCGCCTGCTTTTCTGACGCTGGCCTACGGGGCAGGGCTGACCAATCCCATCGGTGCGCCAATGGTCGAATTACCGCCGGGTGAGATGGTCCTGATGGTCGCCGCAGCCCTGATCGGCTGGAAAGGGGGGGAGCGGATCGGCCTGTTCGGTGCGTCCATCCTTGGCCCCATGATTGTCACTGCTGTGCTGTCGCTGTCCGGTCTGATCCACACCCGTCCACCGGCCGAAGCCATCCTTGCTGCACAGTTCTTTATCGGCTGCGGGATCGGCGTACATTTTCTGGGAGTAACATGGGGCGAGCTGACTAGGGTGGTGCTGGCGGGTATCGCCTATGTGCTGGTGCTGGCAATTCTGGCCGCAGGTTTCACGGCGTTTGTCACTGCTGCGGGATTGGGTGAACCGGTCGAGGCCTTCCTTGCCTTTGCGCCGGGCGGGCAGGCCGAAATGACGGTTCTGGCCATTGTAACCGGCGCTGATCTGGGTTTTGTCATTACCCACCATTTGACCCGCATCGTGCTGGTCATCGTCGGCGCGCCACTGGTTGCGAGCTTTATTGCCCGTAGACGGAAGGGTTGATCATGTGGATCGGCGCACCGTCCGCGTAGGCGTTTACCTGTGCAAAGATGTCAGCGAACTGCTTGTCGAATTCGTCTTCGGTTACAAAGCCGATATGGGGCGTTGCGATCAGTTTGGGGTGCGACAGCAGCGGATCAGACGGGTCGGTCAACGGCTCTGCGTCAAAAACATCCACCGCTGCCCCACCCAATTGGCCGGTGTTGAGCGCTTGCAACAAAGCACCCTCGGCAATCAGTCCGGCGCGCGAGGTGTTCACAAGGACCGATCGGGGTGGCATGGCGTTAAGGTCTTCCGCAGTGACGCTGCCCCGAGTCTCTGGCGTCAGCCGCAGATGCAGCGAAACCACGTCGCATGACCCGAAAAACGCCGCACGGCTTTCGGCAACAGTCTCGCCGTCGGCTTGTGCCCGCGCGCGCCCCGCATCGGAACTCCACCAGATGACCTCCATCCCGAAGGCGCGGGCGTAGTCAGCTACAACACGTCCGATGCGCCCATAGCCGTAAAGCCCCAGCCGCCGCCCGCGCAAGCTGCGCCCGACGCCCATTTGCCAGTTGCCCGCCTTGGCGCTGGCCATTTGCTGCGGCAGTTGCCGCATGGCCGAAAGGATCAGCGCGAACGTCAGCTCTGCCGCTGCATGGTTTGCCCCGTCTGCGCCTTTGTTGGAACAGAGCAGCACGCCCTGATCGGTGCAGGCCGCGACATCCACATGGGGATAGGCACCGCGTTGCGAAATCAGACGCAGGTTCGGCAGCCGTTCGAGTAACCCGCGCGTAACCTTGGTGCGTTCGCGAAACAGCACCACGCAATCGGCATCCTGCAAGCGGTCGGCGAGGATGGCTTCGTCGGGCTGATGGTCCGTCCAGACAGTCACATCGTGACCTGCCAGCAGATCAAAACACGGCAGCCCGCGCAGGGTGTCGAACCAGTCGTCGAGAATATGGACTTTCATTGCAGTACCCTATGGTAAAATTCGTTAACCGCTTTGCCGATCTGTTCGTGCGGGAAGAACAGGTCAGGGTGCGCGGTATCACATCTTTGGCAGGTGGTCGCCATTTCATTCAGTGGGACAACAGTACAGGAATCCTGATCTTATCCAGCACTTCGCCGGTCACCCCGCCAAGAAAATCTTCGCGGAACTTGGAATGCTCATAAGCACCGAGGACCAGCAGTGAAGGATCATTGCGTTCGCAATAAGACAGCAGTGTCTGCGCCACAGAATGGGTGGCGGGGAAGTTTTCATGCACCGCTTCGACGCCGTGGCGGTCAAGATGAGTCATTAGATCGCTGATCGGTCGTGTTGTCCGTTTCCCGACCGTCAGAACACTGACCCGGCCTTCGGCTTCAAGCAGCCGCAGGCTGTCGGACAGCGCCCGCGCGGCGGCGCGCCCGCCGTCCCAAGCCAATGCTGCGTGACTGTGTTGCGCGCCCGCATCATAACCCGCCGGAACTACGATCACCGGACGCCCGGATTGTAACGCAATGCGATCCGGGTGGTGGGTCACATGGGCGTCATCGGTTTCGGCGCGGGCGCCGACGATCAGCATGTCATAGTAGCGCGCGCCTTCTGACAGCAATGTGTCAACACGGCCTGTCTCGTCGCGAAAATCCAACGCGTCACCCAGGCCAAGCGCGGGGCGCAGGTCTTCGAACTGGCGTGTGACCTCGGCCACGATTTCGCTGTTGGCATCCGCCAGCAACTTTCGGGCCTCTTCGGGGATCCAGCGCGAGCGGCGGTCAATCACTTCGTGTGCGGCATGGGCGAGGACCGCAGTCACATGGGCCCCGCGCCGATTGGCCAGTGACGCGGCATAACGCAGCGCTGCGATGGAGGCATCGGAACCGTTAAAGGCGACAAGCAGGTTCATCACAGGCATATCAGTGACCCTCCCAAATACGCGAGGGGATAAAGACACAGCCATCCGCCAGCTTGCGCGCCGTCCGCACCAGCCCCGCAGAGTTCAGCGCGAACCCTTTCGAAGTGTCGTAATCCACCAGCACGTCAATCGAACCAGAGGCGTGTTCAAGCACCACTTCGGCAGGGCTTTGGGTGGGGCGTTCGAGCAGACCATCCGCCACACTACCGGGTGTCAGCGCGCAGGATGCAAGGCACTGCGCACCAGTCACGGCCATGGAAGGATGCGTGTTCCACGGCATGAAATAGCGGGTTGCGATGGTGCCACCGCCCTGTGCAGGGGCCAGCATGCCGAATTTTGGCGTGACGGATTTCATCACGTCGCCCATGCCCATGGCGGCACCGGCCTGAAGGCGAATTGCCTCCATTCGCGCAAAGAAATCCGTGTTCGCGTCAAGTTCGGCAACGCTTTCATAACCGGTCAGGCCGAAGTCCGCGGCGCGGGCGATAACCATCGGCATGGCCACATCCATGCAGGTGACTTCGATCCCGTCAAAGGTATCGCGGATGTTGCCAGTGGGTAAAAACGCCCCTGTTGAAGACCCGACAACCCCCATGAAGTTCAGCGCCACGGCAGCGCCAGCACCGGGCACGCCAGCGATCTCTGTGTTGCCGTCATAGGTCAACACACCGTTAGGGGTTTGCACTTTGGACAATACTTTTGCGCCTGTATTAACGGCGTGAATTTTCACCTCCGTTACATCGCCCGCAGGCTGGACAAGGCCCAATTCGATTGCTGCCGGACCAACGCCCGACAGGATATTTCCGCAGGTCGGTTTGAAATCGACCAGCCGATCCTCGACCGAGACTTGGGCAAAGAAATAGTCCACATCGGCCCAGTCATCGTCCGAAGGCGAGAGCATGGCCACCTTGGTGGTCACCGCCGCGCCGCCGCCGATACCGTCAATGTTCAGCGGATGGCCGGAGCCGACAACGGCGAGCAGTACTTCGGCCAGAGTTTCACGATCCTCGGGCAGAACCGCGCGATTGAAATATGGCCCACGCGAAGTGCCGCCGCGCATGAAGAGAAAGGGAATTGCTGTCTGTGTCATTTCCATACTCCTCAGTTCAGTGGCCAAGGCAGATCGACTGCGCCCTGCAACAGACCGGGTGGGAAGTCGCGGTTGAGCGCACCGGCCATGACGCACATCAGCGCAATGCCACAGGCTGTCAGGATCAGGGTTTTTGGCCAATGGGCCTGCGCGCGGACCCGCAGGAAGCTGACCAGAAAGCCCAAGAGTGCGAGGATAAATCCGACGAAGTATGTGGCGACGATCAGACCTACAAACCACGCCAGCGTGCTCCACAACCCGTAGGGCGCATCCGCGTCCTCGCCCGAGACTTCCTTGTCTGCAAAGATCGGGTCACTTTCGGGGCGCAGGATCATCTGAACCAGCAGGATCAGCAATGCGGTCAGCGCGATGCCCCCTACTACCAGCGGTACGATCTTGTCGGTCATATTGTAGTCGGGGATCAGCGAGGCGTTGACCAGCGCAGTTACGACATAGCCCATGATCAGCAGTAGAAAGACAAGCGGCGCGCGTTTGGAGCCGGATTGCACATCGCCTTCGGCCATGATCGATTTGGCCTGACGCAGACCCAGCACAACCGACACCACGGTGACGATCAACAGCACGATGACGATCGGGGAGAAAATATACTCCATCCCTTCCTCAAAGGATTTCCGAAACCGGAAAGAGGCGATCTGGAAGGCTTGGTTCGAGAATTTCTCGACCGGATTGGACAGAACGAAGCCGATCAGGAAGGCAGGGCGCGACCAGTCGAAACGGCGCAGGAAGATACCGATGAGGCCGATCACGAACAGCGCAAGGATGTCTTCGAAGTTCTGGCCGGACTGGAACGCCGCGAAGGAGATCAGCATGAAGAGGAACGGCGCAAGGTAGGTAAAGCGGATCGTGGTCAGCTTGGCGATGCCGCCCGAGGCCGCGATGCACAGCAGCGTGCCCACAACATTGGCCAGCGCCAGAAGCCAGACGATGGAATAGGTGATGTCGAGGTTGTCGCGCAGCATTGAGGGGCCGACTTCGATTTCGCCCGACCCGAGCAGGGCAATAGCCCCGATGAAGATCGCCATAGAGCCGGAACCGGGAATACCAAAGAGCAGGGTCGGAACCAGGCCGCCGCCCTCTTTCGCGTTGTTCGAGCTTTCCGGCCCGATCACGCCGCGCACTTCGCCTTTGCCGAAGTTCGACTTGTCTTTCGTGGTTTGAACCGCGTGCCCGTAGGCGATCCAGTCAACGACTGACCCACCAAGGCCGGGTATGACGCCAACCACAACGCCGATCAACGAGCAGCGCACCGAAAGCCATTTGTTCGCAACCCAATCGCGCACACCTTCACCCCAGCCCGCGCCAAGCTTGGCTTCTTTTGAAATGGCACGGTCTTGACGCAGGAGCGATACGATCTCTGGCACGGCGAAGATGCCCAAGCCAACAATCACCAGTTTCAGCCCGTCAGTCAGGTATGGGATGTCATAGGTCGCCATCCGCAATGAGCCGCCCGCGTCGGCTTCGCCGATGGTGCCGATCAGCAGGCCAAGGCCCGCCGCAGCCAGTCCCTTGAGCGCGACGCGCCCTGCCAAAACCGCCACCATCGACAGGCCAAGGATCGAGATCATCAGCATCTCGGGCAGGCCGAAGGACAACACGATAGGCCGCGCCACGACGATAAACATTGTCAGGAAAGCCGCGCCGACCAGCCCGCCAAAAAGAGAGGAGGTGAACGCCGCAGAAAGCGCCCGCGCGGCTTGGCCCTTTTTGGCCATCGGAAAGCCGTCAAGCACCGTGGCCTGGCTGGCCGAGGAGCCGGGAATACCCATAAGAACGGAGGCAAATGTATCCGATGTCGGAACCACTGCGACCATGCCGATCATCAGCGCCAGACCCAGCACCGGATCCATGCCGAACATAAAGGGCAAAAGCAGGGATAGTCCCGCGATCCCACCGAGGCCGGGAAAAACCCCGACCGCTAAGCCCATAACCACGCCTAGCACCAGATATCCCAGGACCATAGGTTGCAGAATTAGAGCCCATGCCTGACCAAGCGCAGGCAGAGCGGTTGCGAGCAGATCCATCGCACCGACCTCAAAATGTTAGATTAAAGGGAAGGCCCCGGGATTGCCCGGGGCCGGGAGGGTTCCGCTTATTTCAGCGAGACGCCATATGCTTCTTGCAGCCAGTTGGTCACAAAGGCCTTCGCCTCTGCAGAAACTGTCGTGCCGCGTTGTGTCGCTTTGGCCGCGCCTTCGCCTACGAAGACAGGGTATTTCCCGACACGTTTTTCAGCGATCTTGGCAAAATCGTCGCGGTTGCGCACTGCGTCAAAAGCCGCTGTGTAGGTCGCGATTACATCTTCAGGCGTACCTGCTGGCAGGAAGGCGATTTTCTGCACCGGAAAACCGGCGATGAAAAAGGCTTTCCAAGCGTCCCATGCCTCGCCAGAGGTTTCGCAGCCGTCGGTGGCTTCACAAACTTCCTTGAATGTCGGGATGTCCGGGAAGGTGGGGTCACGAACGATGTTGCCATCTTCGTCCAGCGCGCCCCATGTCATCATCGGTACGGCCTGACCTTTTTCAACCAGATCGGCAGAAGCCCCGAGGTAGCTTGACGAAGTCTGATAGTCGATCGTGGCCTCGCCGCGTTCAAACATCAGACGGCCATCGCCACGTCCCTTGATGCCGAAAACCGGCTCTACGTTCATGCCGAGCATTTCCCATGCCAGCAACGGAACGAGATCAAGACGTGTTGCGCCCTGCGAGCCGTAGATGAAGTTGATGTCTTTGAGGTTATTGGCTGTCCCGTCGAATTTCTCGCCATCTGTGGGGTTCAGATACGCAACCCCGCCAGTGCCTGACGCCATCACAGGATGCCAGTCGCTGTATTCGTAACGCACACGCGGATCGTCCAGCAGGTAGGGGAACTGGGTAGAGCCGGAGGTGCCAAACAGAACTGTGCCCTCGTCATGCTTTTGCTCCTGGAACCAGTTGGCGCCTTTTGTCGAACCGGCACCCGGCATGAACTTTACGACGACAGTGGGTTTGCCCGGCAGTTCTTCGGACAGAAGAGGCGCAAAAAAGTTTGCCCATTTGGCGGAGCCGCCGGTTTCCGAGAAGGGGATAACCCACTCGATTGTCTTGCCTGAAAAATCAACTTCAGCCAGCGCCGGAGCGGCGAGACAGACTGCGGATACCGCGGAAGCGGCGAAATACTTGATAGTCATAGGTGTCCTCCCGTAGACATACTGTAGCGGTCAGACGTTTAAGTCTGCCGTAATTCGGATTTGTGTTAGGGAACGAATCCCTCCTCCAACGCGGGCATACTGCCTCTTCAACCTTGCGCGAAACTTGCGCATAAGGATTAATTGTTAATCATGCGCATCACAGTCATCGAAGACAATGAAACCCTTGCACAGGGGATCGCCCACCGGCTGCGGGATCGCGGCCATGCGGTGGACCTGCTGCATGACGGGGAAGATGCCGATACTTTTCTACGCCACGAAGGCGCGGACCTGATCGTGCTTGACTGCAACCTGCCCGGATGTGACGGGCTGGAGGTTCTGCGCCGACTGCGCCGTCGCGGCGACGGGACGCCGGTGATCCTGCTGACAGCGCGGGCAGAAACGTCAGAGCGGGTGGCAGGGCTGGATGCTGGGGCGGATGATTACCTGACCAAGCCGTTTGAAATGGATGAACTGGAGGCACGGTTGCGCGCCATGGCGCGACGTAAGAACCTTGAATTTGCCGCCCGCGAAGTGATCGGCCCGTTGGTTTTTGACCGCACAAACCGTCAAGTGTTGTTGGATGAACAGCCATTGGCATTTCCACGCAAAGAGATGTCTACGCTGGAGTGCCTGTTGGAACGACGCGGGCGTCTTGTTTCGAAATCCCAGTTGATCACCCATGTCTATGGCACCGGAGCAGAGCAGGAAGACAGCGCAATAGAGCCGCATGTGTCCCGACTTCGTAAGAGGTTGGAGCCTTTCGGCATACGTATCAAGGTCGCGCGCGGTTTGGGATACATGCTTGAGGTCGATAGCCTATGACCGCAATGTCGCTGCGCACGCGGCTGTTCATGATGATCCTGCCCCCCCTGTTGCTGCTCTCTATAATTTTGGGGGTCTGGCGTTACGAGGCGGCGCAGCGCACTTCTGAAACCCTGTTTGATCGCAGCCTGTTGGCCGCCGCTCTCGCGATTTCCCGCGATGTCGCTATTTCGGGGGGCGATGCGCTGCTGCCCAGCACGCGGGATTTTGTTTCCGACGCCGGAGGCGGAGAGCTGTTTTATCATGTCACCGGTCCCGGCGGCATCTACATCACCGGTTACGCTTACCCACCGGTTTCCGGAGACCGAAAGGACGATAACAGGCTGAACTACACGAATGCCGAGTACAGGGGCGAGCCTGTGCGCGTCCTGCGGATGACGGAAAGTACAACTATCGGCAATCTGACCGGCGATACGATAGTGACTGTCTGGCAAAGGGACAGTGATCGAAATGCCTTTGCCGCTTCGCTGGCGCGGCGGGCTGCTGCATTGATCGCCAGCCTGATGGCGGCGCTTGCCTTGGTGGTGTGGTTCGGGGTGAAGATCGGCTTGCGGCCCCTGAACGATTTGCAAGACGCTATCCGCGATCGGTCTCCAGACGATCTGGGCGATATACGCCGCGCCGTGCCAGCAGAGGTTTCTGGCATTGTCGCCACGTTGAACCGGCTGTTCGGGCAGGTGCGCCAGAGCATTGAGGATCATCAGGTCTTTATCTCCAATGCCGCACACCAGCTGCGTAATCCCGCTTCTGCGCTTCTGTCGATGGCTGAGGTTTTGCCAGAGGTCAGCGATCCGCAAGAACGCCGTCTGAGAGAACGGGAATTGATTATGGCGGCGCGTAAATCTGCACGGCTTGCCAACCAGTTGTTGTCTCTCGAGCGGTTGCGATACGATGAAGTGCCGACATTCGAGACGCTTGAGCTCAACGCCATTGCTGCCGAAGTGTGTGGGGATTTCGCGCCAACGATCCTGTCACGGGACATAGGTTTCGATTTCGAACGGTATCCCGACCCCCTGCCGATCAAGGGCGACGCGGTTCTGCTTGGTGAGGTGATCACCAACCTTCTGGAGAACGCCCTGACCCATGGCGGTGCAGGGTTTTCCATGATTAAAGTGAAGACAATGATGGACGCGCAGTTTGCTGTTCTGACTGTGGAAGACGACGGGGTCGGCATTCCCGAAGACAGCGCTCAAGCGGCCTTTCAAAGGTTTGGTCAGTTGAGCGAAGGGGATGGCAGCGGCCTCGGTCTTGCAATCGTAAGGGATGTCATGCGCCGTCACGGGGGCGAAGCCGAGCTGGTACCGCAAGAGAAGGGGCTCGTCGTAAAAATCAAAATTCCAACGGCGCCGCCGCTCGTAAATTCCTAATTCAAATCCCGCTGTATGTTCTGGCACGGTGTCTCACCTTTACGGATTCCGGCTTCTTGCCCTTGGCATAGCGGGCAGACAAGAGTTTCAGTATCTTTGACAGGTGGAAATCTCGTTCCTCGTTCGCGTGCACTCGATCCGAATACCTCATGGATTGTATACGTGGAAAATGGGCAGAGAAATTTTGAGGATAAGGTTGCGTGGCATCACCGATCAAACGGGCTCCTGCTGCTTGAAAATGCTGCAACTGGAACTTTGAGAAGGCCGTCGGTTTTTAAAAAAATGTCTGAGCAAATGACCCTCAGAAAACATCAAAGTCATTCGCGATAGTGATTTCGCCATCAAAGGTTGAGGCGATTTTTTCAACGTAGGTGGGGGCAGTTGCGGCGTTAATTGTATCAAGGGGGATGTGGACAGCCACAACCTGTCTGACACCGGCGCGAGCAGCCAGTTCACCCAATTGTTCTGACACCAGATGATGTTCTGCCATATGTTTGGCCATCAGTTCCATGCGTTCCGCTGGCATATTCGGGTTTTGCAAACGCGTCCGCTCCATCGTTTTTTCGATGTCCATCAACTCCCCGACAAGGACATCAACGCCCTTGGCCATAGTTTCTAAGGCTGAACAGGGCCCAGTGTCACCTGTGAACACAAAGGAGCGGTCTGGCGCATCAATGCGGTACGACAAAGACACTGGCCCTTCCTGACCAAAGTGTTCCTCTGATCTGAAATGCGTGTTTTCGCAGCAGGTGAAACAGATATCTTCAATTTCAACTTTATTACCGGGCGACAATTCCTGCACGCGCACGAAGTCACGGGGGTGGACACCATTCTGACCGGCAAAACCAAGACCAATTTCCCATGTCACATCACATGCCGTCAGCAGCGCGTCGATGATCCGTTGTGTGCCGACGGGCCCATAAATATTGAGCGGCTCTTTACTTTGCATCATCATCAGTTTTCCAAGACAGGCAAACAGACTGCCAATGTGATCAAAGTGATGATGGGTTATAAAGATATCGCGCACTTTACGAAAATCTGTGCCAGAGCGTTGCAATTGATCCATCGCCCCTTCGCCACAATCAATAAGGATGCGAAGATCCCCCCTTGAGATAAGATGCGCCGGTTGTGCCCGTTTAAGTTTCGGGACAGGGCCGCCGGCAGTTCCTAGCGTTGTGAACGTGGTTTTCAGGGTCATGGGGTCTCTTTCAATTGGATCAAAAGCAGTTGGTCACAAGTCGAGGGTGACGACACCGTCTTTGTTTGCGGCACGTGACTGGCAGGTGATGATCGCGCCGTGCCTTTGATCGTTTGACAATACAAAATCACGATGCTCCACGTCGCCTTCAATCAGGCCACATTTACAAACCCCACAAATGCCGTCAGCGCATTTTACGTCCACATGGACATTGTTTTCCAACAGAACGTCCGAGATCGATTTGTTCTCGGGGATTGTGAATTCCTTGCCGGATCGGGCCAGTTTAACGGTAAAGGTATGGTTCACATAATCCGGCTGTTCGGGGACCGAGAAATATTCAAGATGCCGTGCCTCTTCCGGAAATCCCTGCCGCTCGGCGGCGTCCATAACGCTGGTCATGTAGCGTTCAGGCCCGCAGGTGTAGACATGCCAACCCTGTTGGTAATCGGCCAGAATTGCATCCAGATCAGCGCGGTTTCCCTGATCCGAAAAATGGGTGCGAACCCGATCCGCCCAAGGCACTTGCGCCAATGCATCAATGAAACCGGCGTCTGCCTTGCGGCTTGCGGAATAGTGTACTTCGAAATCGGCCCCCAGATGATGCAGCCGGTGGGCAAATGCAATCATCGGCGTAATTCCGATACCGCCACCCATTAAAAAGGTTTTAGTGGCATCTTCGACCAGTTCGAAATGGTTTATCGGTTTGGAGATAAAGACCCGCCGCCCTTCGTTGAAAATCCGGTGCAGCATTTTGGATCCGCCCCTGCCTTCGTCCTCGCGCAATACGCCGATTTGGTAGGATGTCGGGTCATTAGGATCACCGCACATTGAATACTGCCGCACGAGTTCCGGAGTCACCACAACATCCAGATGGGCCCCGGCAGTCCATGCGGGCAAAGGTGCGCCATCGAATGTTGTGAATTCATATGCCGTGACACCGGCCGTCATCTGGTCAACCTTTGAAATCTTGGCCATGATAACCGGCGCATCCCCGAAATCAGGGCGTTCGTGGGCGAGACCTTGGGTTTCGCCGCGTGCCAGACGGTCTTTGTATTCGCTCGGGGTTATCATCGCCTGATAGGCAGCGATTCCCGCCTCTCGATCCGCTGGAAACGGGTAGGGCCACGGCCATGGCGCAAGATTTGCGGGGTAAACTGCCAGTGTCTGGTCTTCGTATTTCAGGTCCAGATCGGGTTGGAGGTCGCGTCTATTGACGGGTTTGGCGGGCTCTTGATAACTGCCGTTTTCTTTCAGTTCGAGATCCCACCACCATTTTTTTGTGTCGTTCAGCCCACCATTGCCAAGCATGTCGTCCAGTTTGGCCAGCGCAGGTGCAGCTTTGGGAAAATTGGATGCCATCCAGCGGAACGGCTTTTCGGCAAAGAGCCCTTCCAGATTCCAAGGACAGGTTTTCATGCACCTTCCGCACATGGCACCGCCTTCGGTTCCGATCCGGTAAGTCGTGCATTTCTGGCTGTCGGATTTCCAGGTTTCATAGCCGTTAAACATCAGCTTAGGTCCGGCAGTAATCGCACCGGACGGGCATTCGCGTGCGCATTTCTTGCAAGAATTGCAAAATTCCTGCAATCCGAAATCAATAGGCTTGTCATGGGCCATCGGCATATCAGTTGTGACAACACCCGATTTAAGCCTTGGCCCCAGCAGCGGATTCAAGATTACTTCACCGATGCGGCTGACTTCGCCAAGTCCCGACAAAAGCAGCAAGGGGGGTTGCAGTACTTCGCCGTCCATCACGGTATGTGCTTTGGCGCTATACCCCATGTTGCGAATTTGCTTTGCGATCACGCCCCCGAGCAGGGAAAACCGCAAATAGGCGCGCATGGATTGGGACACGGCGATCCAGTCGTCACCCGAGGCACCTTCCATTGTTTCAAAGCCCTGATCTATGACCATGCTGATTGCCTGATCATGGGGGGGGATCAATTCCGCGCCGGTTGCGTCATGGCTGTACCACGTCCAATCGGGACAACGGGAAATGCCAACAGCATCCACGCCCAGAAAGTAACTGGCTGCTTTCACGTTCGCTGCGTTACGTTCCGCATCCGTCGGTTTCGGGCCATTCGCTTCGGGCAACCCGTCCTGTAGCAGGATAAACGCGCCAAGTGCGCCACGCTGTGCACTCGCGTGGGAGCTTTTGCGTACGAACCAGCCACCTGATGTGTCTTTTTGCTGTTTCTTTCCGAAATCGCCAAACTGGGCGCGCGCGAACATATCGGTGCGTTTGGGGACCCGTGGTACGCGGGCTTCATCAATAAACGTTGTGGGGTTGTCGACCCTTTTGAGTTTCTCAAAAGGATGCGCGCCCATAGCGTAATCACGCTTTGCATAAGGGTCGCGGTTCAACGCGCCTTTTGAAGACCCCTTGCCAAGCCACCACGCCGGACCTGCAGTTTTGAATCTGGGCTGTTCCCGCATCGGGGCGATAGGCTGATCGACGGCCATATCCATATCAGTTGTCACAACCGCAACTGAAAATCCTTCGCCAATCCACGGGGCGACGATCCGGCCAGCCTCTGACGAGGCAAGACCCGCTGCTACCGCCACTTTGTTCAGATCAACATCCGAAGACGTTGCCGTATGCGCCCGTGCATTAAACCCGAGCAGGCGCAGAAAACTTGCGAGAATTATAGCCGTTTCGGTGGCGCGGAGTGCGGAGCGATAGTCCATTGCGCCTTTGATCCAGTCGCCGCCAGGTTCGTCCGGGCTGGGATCCCGTGTGTGTTCCACAAGACAGGCGATTGCGTGGGTGTGTCCGGTAATCGGTGTTGCGGGCCGTGCAAGCGCTTCTTTTAATCCTGCCATGACAGCATCAATGCCCGCCGCAAGCGATTTGATTTGCTTGGTCTGGATTTCTTGCGCCAACCGGTCGATATCGGGGTTGGTGACGGGGCTGTCCAGATGCATCGCAGGGGTTAGATCACAAATGCCGATCATCGAGGCGTCTTGAAAATACCCGAAAGATTTCATGTGATTGGCACGTTCGACAGGGTCGGCTGGCGCGCCGCTTGTCTGTGGATTGACAAGGCCGTCCCGCAACACATCCATCATCGCCTGATATTCGCCCATTGCATTGACCAGTGAATGCGGCGTCTTCAGGTTCTTGAAACTTAGCGCGGCGTGAGCAGGAATATCCGACAGATCACTCCTCGCAGAGGTCTTTTGAAGACGCTCCAAAGGGTAGGGCCCAAGATGCATAGGACGATCTTTGGTAGAGAAGAATCGTGTGTTCACTGAATTTGCCTTTCGGGTTTCTGGTCAGCTGGTTGATCGGAATCAAATGGCGTGCTGACGCAGGTCTTCGATCAAAATGGAACGTAGATCTTTGGTTGCTTTGCCCGGCTTGCCATCGCCGATGACTTTGCCATCCACTTCGACAACGGGCAGCGCAAAGATCGGCGATGCCGTGATGAACACTTCTTGTGCATCTTGGGCTTCGGCAATTGTGAAGGGTCTTTCTTCAACTGCCAGCCCGGCTTTTTCTGCCACCTTCAGAATGCCTTTGCGGGTGACGCCGTGCAGCAGGTCTGCCGACAGATCGCGGGTAATGATGGTGTTATCACGGATGATAAAGGCATTGGCGGACGTTGCCTCGGTCACATAGCCGTCCTTTACAAAGAAGGCGTCATTGGCCCCTGCTTTAATGGCCTGTGTTTTGACCATTGATGTGTAAAGCAGTTGAACGGATTTGATATCGCGGCGCAGCCAGCGCCCATCCTCGGCAGAGACGACCTTCAGCCCTTTCTTCGCGGCCGGATGTTCCAGCAGATTCATTTGTTGCGTGAAGGCCATGATGGTTGGTGCAACATCCACTGGAATAGCAAAGTCACGTTCCGCCACACCGCGCGAAACTTGCAGATAGACACCGCCAAACCCCAGATCGTTGCGCGCAACCAATTGCCGGTGCATCTCCAACAGATCGTCGCGGTCAACGGTAAATTCGAAATCCAGTTCATTCAGCGAACGCTGCAGCCGCTGGTAGTGGCCTTCAAAGTCCAGAAGCTTGTTGTCGACGACTGCGGTGAATTCATAGACCGCATCGGCCATAAGATAACCGCGGTCAAAAATCGATACCTTCGCTTCAGCGGCGGGTAGATATTGACCATCGAGATAAACCGTTCGTTCCGGTGAGAATTGCATGGGAATTCCTATTCTGTTCACGTTATGCAGGTTTTTGTTTTTTCCGATTGCGAAAGCCGAGCCAGTAGACAACCAAGGCTGACATCACGAGGAAGAGGATTGCGACCGGATGGTTAACAAGCCGGGTCACTTCGCCCCTGAGAATGATCGAGGTTTGGACCAGCGACAGTTCAAATCGCGGTCCTAAAAAGAAGGCGATGATGAAGACAACAACGGGGATGTCCATTGCCATCATCAAAAGCCCGAGCAGAGCGAATAACAGCATCACCCAGATGCCCGCGAAACCGCCCGAGGCGATATAGACGCCTGCAACGCACAACGAGAGCGCACTGGCAAACACGATCGAACTTGGCGCTGTTGCGATGATCGACCAAAGCCGCAGGCCCAGAAGGCCAACAAGAAGGTTCATGCCATTGGCCATCACCATGGCGCAGAACAGGCCGTAAACCAGACGCCCTTGTTCGGTAAACAACAGCGGGCCAGGTTGAATGCCCTGGATAATGAACGCGCCGATCATGATGGCTGCTGCGGCACTTCCGGGCAGGCCGAGTGTTAGGAGTGGGATGAAATCGGCTCCGGCGACTGAGCTGTTTGCGGATTCCGTTGCTGCGATGCCTTTCAGCTCTCCGGTTCCGAATTTTTCCGGCTCCTTGGAGGCTTGTCTGGTTGACGCATAGCTCATGAAAGCCGCAGCGGTGGATCCCATACCGGGAATGGCACCAACAGTGGTTCCGATCAGTGCCCCTCTGAGCAATACAAATTTGCACGACAGATACTCGGACAGAGAGACGCGGCGATCTTCACGCAACTGGTTCTTCGGAATGGTAACAGCGGGACGCGACGCAAGACCGGGGGTCGCAACCCGCGCCAGTATTTCGGACACTGCCAGCGAGCCAATCGCCACGGCACCGATGGGAAAACCATCGTAGAGATCAAAGAAGCCAAAGATCAAACGCGGGGTGGCATGTTGGGGGTCAAGGCCAACCGTGGCACACAACAGACCCAAGGCTGCTGCAAGTATACCGCGTGAAACCGAACTGCCGATCATACCTGAAATAACGGCAAAGGCGAAAACCATGACCGAAAAGATTTCAACCGGACCCATTTTCAGCGCGATTATGGCAAGTGGAGCCGACACAGTGATCAGCACCAGATCGCTGAACGTATCCCCCGTGACCGAAGAATAGAGCGCCATTTTAAGCGCCTTTACGGGTTTACCTTTTCGCGCCAGTGGATAGCCGTCCAGCGCAGTCGCTGCGGCATCGGGTGTTCCGGGGGTGTTGATAAGAATTGCGGGGATCGCGCCACCGATAAGGCCGCCTTTGTTCACACCAACCAGAAAGCTGATTGCGCTGAGCGGGCTGAGGACGAATGTGAAAGGGATTGCAATCGCCATGGCCATAATGGGGCCTATGCCCGGCATAGCGCCAACGATTTGGCCAAGAACAACGCCCGCAACCACGAAAAACAGGTTCGTAAGGGTCAGTGCGTCCTGAAATCCAGCGATGATTGTTGGGAAATCCATGAGTATACCTTTTGTGGCGCGCCTAGGGGAGAGGGCGACCAAGAACGATTTCGATGAGAAGCCAAACGAATACCGGAACCAGAGTTCCGGCAGTTAGCCAGTACCAACGCCGCTCGCCGATCTGCACCATTGTCAAAAGGGCGAAGACTGGCATGACATATTGGAAAGGGAGATAATTCAGTGTGATCAGCGCGCAGAGTAACCATGCTATGATAAGGGCCAGTCTGATCAGAAACTCTGCTTCAGTATCTTTTTCTTTTACCGGCTCAAAGAACATCACCACCGCGCAAACTGCCATCAAAGTCAGGGTCGCGGTCGGGATAGTCGCCGGTCTGATGATACCGCTTGCAAACGGGTCCACTTGCGCGGGAAGCACAAACAACAGGCACAGGATGCTGACTAGAGCTATCACAGCCGAAGCTATCCGGTATATGCTCATGATTTCCTCTCCATCCGGATGAAAAGGCCCGCCCACAGGGACGAGGCGGGCCGGAATGCGGGTTTACTTACCCGCCTCGATCAGCGCCAAAATCGAAGGCAGTCCATCAAACATCAGATGTTTTGTCCCTTCGGGGCCTTCGTTGCGCGGTGGCACGTGCATCATGTTGGAAACCAGCTTTGTCACTGCCGGTGAATTGATCGCATCATCCAGCATTTTCGCAATCGCAGCATGCACGTCTTCGGGCAGCCCGGCTGGCGCCGCGATATAGAAGACAGGGGCCACGGAGATCGGGTAACCCTGTTCAATCAAGCTTGTTGTGTCCTGCGAATAGGGTTGGCGGTGTTCGGTCGCTACGGCCAGCATTTTCAGATCGCCGGATTCGAGGTACTGGATATGCGCGCCCCCCATATAGGCCGCGCCAAGGTTCCCGCCCAACAAACCTTGAACCAGCTCTGCACCACTATTGTGTGGTACTGCGACAAAGCCAGCATCGTCAGCCTTGTTCAGTGCGTTGATCAACATCAGTTGGGTCGAGGCATCATATCCAAAGACCACGCCGTCATTTTCTTTGCTGTATGCAGCCATCTCGGGCACGGTGTTATAGGGCGCGTTACCTGGTGCCACGATTGCCCCCGGTCCGGTTACGACAGTTGCCATGTAGTCAAAACTATCAATTTTGAATGGCAGGGAGTCTCCACGTGTAGCAAGCCCCATCAAAACCGGAGTATTCACGCCCATCGCAAGAGTGTATCCATCCGGTTTCGCATTGACCAAACGGGAGAACATGGCAACACCGCCGCCGCCCGGAACGTTTTCGACGATGATGTTCCAACCGTTTGATTCTTCAATGCTTGCAGCAATTGCACGCCCTAGCGTGTCTGTGCCACCGCCAGCGCCAAAGCCGATTTGCAAGGTGATCGGTTGTTTGGGGGTCCAATCCTGTGCAGTGGCGGAAGTCGCCCCGAGTGAAAGTGCCGCGATACCGGCGGCTGCGAGTAATTTTTTGATCATTTTTTTCCTCTGTTGGTTTTAGTGTTCGATACAGTGCTAATGCGCCATCAGGACCGGGATATTGGTGTGGGTCATGAGGTCTTTGGTAACTCCGCCAAACAAGTCTTCGGCAACCCGCTTGTGTCCATAAGCGCCGCTAACCAGAAGCCCCGCATCGACCTCTTGGCAAAATTGAACGATCGCCTTGGAAATGGAGTGTCTTACAGGGTCGAGCGTAACAAAGCTGGCGTCTATACCATGCCGTAAAAGCTGGTTTCTGAGCGCTTCGTCTGCTTGTGTCTTCTGCGGTTTGCTGGCACGCACCGTGACGACGTGCACAGATTTTTTGGTTTTCAAATAGGGTATGCTGGACATGGCGGCTTTGGCTGCTGAATCCCCGCCATCCCAAGCCAGAACAGCGCAATCATTGATGTAATCCTGAGCGTAATGCGTCGGCGTTAACAGCAAAGGGCGCCCGCTCCGCTCTGCAATTTTATCAGGATGCAACATGAATTCGCTCGCTTGGGGCAGCTGTTCGTATTGTCCAAGCACTAGAACATCAAAGAGGCGCGAATGCTGGATGACCAGCCGGTCGGCATCACCCTGATCGTCGATCCAGTGTACCTTGGCTTGAGGCAATGACTGTGTGGCCAAGGACATGAAGCTTTCGTGGATCTCTAGAGTCTTTGCCTCGGTAATCTCTGCGATACTGGCGCGCATCGTGTCAGGAAACCAACCCGGCAGATTACGCTCGATCTCTGCACGGGAGTAAGCCAGCAAACCAGTGAGATGCGCATCATATTTTTTGGACATGTTAACCGCAGCGCGAACAGCAGCACGCGAAGCCCGTCCGCCATTAAAGGCGACCAAAACATTATTTATCACTGCACTTTCCAAAATGACTCAAACCCTCGCTTCAGAAATTTGATAAACCGTACTCACGAATTTTCCATCTGTAAATAATTTTTTTCGTTTAGGAAAAAATAGACAACTCGTGATTAGCTTGTTAGATGTTTGGGAGCGGGTTAGCAGAAGTCGTTAAGGGCGCAGTATGACGAACAATGTATCATCACAAACGCAGATGGGTCAGAGGATCAGAGACCTGCGCAAAAAGAGAAAACTGACACTGCAAGAAGTGGCGGACAAAACGCGCCTTGCTGTTTCGACTATGTCCAAGATCGAACGGGGGCTACTGGCTCCGACGTATGACAAGTTTTCTAGAATTGCTGCTGCGCTCGACGTTGACATCATCTCGTTGTACGCGACGGACTCAAGGGAGTTGGAAGAGGGCGAGTTCCTGATTGCACGCGCTGGTGAAACTGTTGCCCAAAAAAATGAGACCTATACCTACGAGATGTTGTTTTCCCAGTCTTTTGGGAAAGCAATGTTGCCTGCGATGTGTGATCTGCGTCCGATAGAAGAAATGAATGTGGAAACCCACATACGCCACCCCGGCCAAGAGTTTGTTTATGTTCTTGAAGGAACTGCGATTATTCATCTTGAAAACCGGCCACCGGCGATTTTGAAAGTGGGTGACAGTGCCTATTTTGACAGCAACCAAGGCCATATCTATTCCGCTGCGGGGAAAGAAGGCGCACGTGTATTGTTTTTGACAGCACCGCCTTCGAATGCGCGCGAACGTGAGGAAATACGGCATAACGGCGAATAGTTCGCAGACAGCCTTTGGGGATGAGGCACCGTGGAGAATAACGAGGTTCCGGCGCGGCAATGTAAGAAGAGACTGTGAACCTTAGCCACCAAATCCGTCTGTGTTAAATTGATTGCAACCGCTCGCGTACAGCTAAAACCGACGAATACGTCGAAACACAAAATGGCACGAGAAATGTCAAAGTAATCTTAAACAGCATCGCAATACTGAAAGCACCTACAACCAGTTGGTCGCCGTGGTTAATGAGTGCGAGCACCACACCAACGATTGCAGCGATGCGAAGTGCCCTTGTGACGACACTTCGCTGTCTCGCAATTGCGAAGAACCCGAGATCTTTTTCGTGGATCATAGCACCTGCCCCAAGCACGAAACGGTTAAAGCCGAACAACTTTTAATTTTGTCTTAAGATCTGTTTTGCAAAAGGCATGCAGAAAGCAAGTCTTTTCGGAAATATCCAGCATCTCTTGGGCGGTTTCGTCGGATTCCGTGGTTTCCAGATACACATGGGTCTCAATAGGATCCGCTTCACCGGCTTTGCCGGTACCGCCGGAGGCTCCGCCAAGACTGAAATGGGTGTCCTGCACGATGCGGTAATCCGGCAGGTCCAGTTTTAGCATGGATACGAAGCGTCCGAACTGCGTCATGAAGCAGAAACCGATGCCGGCACTGATCAGTGTATTTGCGTCCGGCGCACGCCCGTCTTCCGAACTGAGCAGTTTGAAAGATGTGCCGTAGGGCGAATATTGCATCTGCTGGATTTCTTTGATGCCGTCTTCGCGCAACACTGCCACAGCACCGATATTAAGCCGGCGGTTTTGTTCGTCGGACAGCGATGATGCGTTGGTCGCAGTTCCACCGGATACGTTTTTCTTGGGGGTCGGGCCGACCTTTGACATGAATTCCAGATCACCGGGTTCAGCGACGGCTTTGGCAAAATGGTTGCCGGGATCGGGGAATAGGGGGGTATCCAGTTCAAGGGCATGTGCTGTCGGTAGCTCTGTGCCGTTCTTGCCAAGTTTGAAGTAACTTTCAATCTGGCCGCGCATCAGACCATTGAGCGGAGAAGCGTAGGTCGCTTCTATCAAAAACTGGTGAAGGGCTGCATCATCCAGATCGCAATCAATCTCTACCCGAAGCTCGATATTCTCGGCGCCGCCGACCATGGTCCGCTTCATCATTGATCCGGTCATTGTGTAGTAGTTATCCTGGACCAGCTTGAGTTTGCGTATCTCGATACCGCGAATTTCTGCCAGAGCGATGATCTCGTTCATATAGCTGGCAACCATTCCGCAGGACAAAAAGGCCAGCGGGCAACAGGCAGCGTCGTGGCCATTCAAGTAGGGGCCTTCGTCAGAAACAAAGCGCCATGTATCACCTGTTCTGGCGGATCGAACCAGCGCCTCTTTCTGAAAACCGCTGAGGGAGCGGACCCAGGTGCGCAATGCGTCGCCCTTGCGGTTCTCGGGCGCGTCAATTGACACGTCATCCGCGTTTGCCACTTTGAAAAAAGGGGGAAGATTGCTGGCTGCGATCATGTCTTCGCCTAGTTTAGCCATTGAAATTTCTTCCTTTCATAATTTTAAACCCTCGCGGGGATAACTTTGATTGCTTTCGGGTGTGCAGTTTATTTCGGTGAATTATCGCGCTTTGTCAGCCAAGCTCTTCAAGTTCGCGGGCCGAAAGCAGGTAGTAGTTTCGCGTTGGCGCATTGATGGTTGCATCAGCGACTGTGCGAAGGGCGTTTATCTTGATCGCGCGTGCCGGTTTGACGTTCTTTTCCGCTGCAATCAGACGGTCGCACAGCTCCATCGCCCATTGGGCATCTGTGTTTTCAAGTGCGCTTTGCGCGGCGTCCAGAACCGCATCGGGGCCTCCCGCAAGCGCGATAAACCTTTCAGCTTCCTGTGCCGCAGGCAGGCGCCCCAAACTTGTCGGGTTGCCGTCAAACCATCCCAAGGTTCCTGCAAAATAGGCCTGAGAGGCATAGCCGATATGTCCGTAAAACTCTTGCAGGTAGGGTTTTTGCGCCAGTTCCTCGGGGAGTTTCAAAGCCGCAGCGATTGTAATCGGATCCAGACCGGCGTTCATCCCTTTCACTGTTTCGGACACCACGAAGCGGATTGCGTCACGGTAATCAGTGAGCGCCGTTTTGATCACCTCTGCGCCGAACACAGGTTGCGTATGTCCGGGTGCGAGTATTTCAGGCGCATAAGCCATCAGTTGATCCATCGCATCCGCCCAAGTATCGAAGTCGCGATAGGGTGTGCCACGGATTGCGTAGAGGTTTGGAAAGGCGTGGTAGAAGTTGTCACCGCTGAACAGGATACGCTCGGCTGCCCACCAAACGATCAAGTGATCGGGCGTTTCGCCCGGGGCTTTTGCCAGTTCCAGTTCAAACCCTTCGCGGGCTAGTTTTGTGGTTTTGCTGACGCGCAACGTAGGCTCGATATAACCGGCCCCCATTCCTTTCATCGGTCGATCTCCGGGACCAAGGCCAAGGTTGACCCGCTCGTTGTCGTTCAGGGTGATGCCGAATTGCCGTTTTGTGCGCGCCATAAGTGCCGCGTTCGGGGCAGGACGGGTTTCATCCAAACCAACAAGGTCAGACGAGAAATTGTCGGCGGCAATGATCTCTACATCCCGTCCTTCGGCAAAGACAGCAGCGCCTGAAATGTGATCGCGGTGGGAGTGGGTGTAGATGATGGTGTTAACCGGAAGATCGCTGATTTCGCGGAAATCAGTGAGAATATTTGTCGCTGCCTGTGTGGTCTCGGTTGTGTCAATGACGACAACCCCCGTTTCACCAACAAGGAAGTGAACATTTGATGCAGCGTAACCCACAGCAGAGTAAACATTATCTGCAAGCTTGTGGATTTTCTTCATAAATTGCGCATTTTGGGCGGTAAGATCAGGATGTGCTGGCATGGGTTCCTCAGTTCTTTGGTAGACCGACATCTGCTGCCGAATAGGCGATGAGGTCAGATACTGTTAACTGGCTGTCGCGTTTTTCAAATGTTTCGATGTATTCTACCATCGTATGAGAGTGTTCACTCATCATCCGCTCGGCACGGACGGGATCCGAGCTTTTGATCGCATCGTAAATGACTTGATGCTGCGCATTCCCGAGCCGGAGGCGAAACAAACCGCGTTCCAGATGTTCGGGTGTTTCGTGTACTCCACGGTCAAAAACCATCGAACCCGGTGCGAGCATGGGCAGATGACTGATCTGGCTACAGGTGAAACGCACGTAGTCATTGCCGCAGGCATCAAGGATGGAGGTGTGAAAAACTTCGTTCGCCGCCTGCATCTGCTTGATCGCCGGTTCGTCCAGACGCCCCTGTGACACATATTCTTCAATCGTGCCGATGGCATTTGCCATTTTGGGCAGGTAGTCGCCTTTGTTCGGCGATTGAGCCATGAGTCGGGCTGCAAGGCTTTCCAGATGCCCGCGAACCTGAATGGCCTGTAGAATATCTTCAATCGTGGGGTTTTGAATTCGATAACCGCGCCCCTCTCCGCGGAAGATCAGACCTTCGCGCTCTAATATGCGCAAGGCAAGGCGCACAGGTGTGCGGGATACATTATGTGTTTCGCAAAGTGTCGCTTCGGACAGTCGGGCGCCCTCGTCGTAGACACCATGAATGATGTCATTACGGATGCGGGCGGCGAGTTCTGTGTCAATTGAATCCATGCTGCATTCATCGCATTCGGGATCCCAAAGTCAAGATAAAATCGGATAGATCTGAAGTTTTTCAAACAAATTGCTTGATTTGGGATCCTAAACTATGCCTATCTTGCAACGAGAGTCGACCAATGGAGGATTTCGGGATCCCGAAATGCGGTTGGCCTCGGAGATTTTCTTGGGAGAGAACAATGGGAATTATACGATTTAGCCTTGCTCTGGCACTTGCAGCCACATTCGGCCTGTCTGCGCAAAATGCATCCGGCGAAGAACTTTCTGTCGCAACGTTTGTACCGCCACAGCATCACACCAACACAGTAATGTTCAAATGGTTTGGCGAGGAGCTTGAAAAACGTTCCGGCGGTACGCTGACAATGAAATTGTTCCCTGCAGGGCAGCTTGGTGCCGGTCCGGTCCAACAATACAAGCGTGCGGTCGAAGGTGTGGCGGATATCACATTTGGTGTGTCGGCCTATACGCCGACGCTGTTCCCCAAAACAATGCTGGCAATACCGCCCGGCAAGGCAGAAAATTCCGCTGAAGCGACCCAGCGTATTCTGTCTGTTTTCGATGAATACCTTGCCGATGAATATACTGATGTGAAGGTTATAGGCCTGACAACAGCAGCAGGTATCGGCATTGCCGCAACACGGGATGTATCGACGCTGGATGGTATGAAAGGTGCCAAGATCGTACCTTATGCGGCGCTGACGACCCCGATCATCGAAGCGATGGGCGCGGTTCCGGTGCAGATGCCGGTGACTGAAATGTACACGGGCCTGTCGACGGGCACGATCGACGGAGCTTATGCCACCTATAACAATATGACGGCACCGTGGAACTTCTGGGATGTGGCTTCGCATTTTGTGACCAACGTTCCCGTGCAGCACGCTGTTGTTTTCGTGGTGATGAACCGTGAACGCTACGAGGGGCTGAGCGACGAACACCGGGCGATCATTGACGATCTGGCGGGCGAGGCAGCATCAATGAAGCTGGCCGAAAGCTTTGATGGTGCCGATGCTAAGTCACTAAAGATTATGGGTGAAACCACGGGCAAGAACTATGCGTTAGTCGAGGTTAGCGCAGAAGAACGTGCCAAGATGGATGCGGCTGTAGCGGAAGGTATGAAGGCAATCTATGCCGACTATGCATCACGCGGAATAGCCAACGCCGAAGAAATCTACAACGCAATCAATAAATAAAACCAGCATGCCAGGGCAGGTGCCCTGGCATGTGTCTTGGGGGGATTTGATGCCGAAATCGCAAGAAATACCAAACGTGATTGTTTTTCTTGATCGCGTGCTGACCTGGGCGTCGCTGGTCTGTGGGGGGGCTACATTGATCTTTATGACTGTATTTTCCGTCTGGAACGTCTTGATTATGCGCAAGGCCTTTAATGCGCCGATTGTGGGTGCGGAAGACCTGCTCATCCTGTCGCTTGTTGTGATTGTGGCGCTTTCAATCCCGCTTGGCGCGCGCACCGGTGCCCATATCGAAATTGAAGTTCTGGAAACCAGCATGTCAGCGCGTTTTGCGAAATGGTCGATGATCGTGGTCAAGGTAGTCTGTGCGGTGCTGCTGGCTGTAATGGCGCGGCAATTGTGGCATGCCGGACTAAGCGCGGAGCGGTTCGGTGAAACCACCCAACAGCTTTTGATTTCTTACGAGCCATTCTACTATCTGCTGTCCCTCTCGATGGCGATATACGCTGTGGTCCTTATCCTCGACATCTGGCAGTTGATCCGGTCCGGAAAGGTTGCCGCACTTAAGATCGATGGTGACATGCTATGATAAGCATGACGCTTTTAGGGATACTTGGGCTGGTAACGCTATTTATTCTGCTGGCGCTGCGGATGCCGGTTGCCCTTTCGATGTTGGGCGTCGGGCTGGTGGGTACCGTAATCGCAAATGCTAATAAATTCATGGCTGTTGGCATGTCATCCGATCAGGCCTGGGCGCGCGGCTTCAAGATTGCCTATTCCAATCTGTCCGGCGAAACCTTCGAGGCAGCTTCAAATTTTAACCTGCTGGTCATTCCGATGTTTGTGCTGATGGGCACGCTTGCCGGAGTTTCGGGAATGTCCAACGATCTGTTTTCTATGGCGTATCGCTGGATGGGTCATTTGCGTGGGGGTCTGGCCTCTGCAACGATTGCTGCGTGCGCGGGGTTTGCTGCGCTTTCCGGATCCTCACTGGCCTCGGCCGTTACAATGGGCCGTGTCGCACTGCCCGAAATGAAAAGATACAAATACTCCGACAGTCTTGCGACGGGATCGGTGGCTGCCGGTGGCACGCTCGGCTTTCTTATCCCACCGTCAGGCGGCATGATCATCTATGCTGTTTTGACCGAGCAATCTATCGGGCGGCTGTTTATGGCCGGGGTGTTTCCGGGCATTATTCTGACGCTGCTGTTCATCGGGTCGATTTACTTTGTGGTTCTGCGCAACCCCGATGCGGGCCCCCGAGGTGAACGATCCGCCTGGCCTGAACGCAAGGAATCCCTTGTCCGTGCTGCCCCGATTTTAGGCGTTGTGGTTCTGACAATCGGTGGCATGTACACAGGGTTTTTCACCCCTGTCGAGGCTTCCGGTGTCGGTGCTTTCTTTACCTTCGTGATTGCCGCTTGGCGTCGTAGCCTGAACTTCGAGGCAAGCAAGACAGTCATCCTGCAAACGATGAACGCCACGGCAACGGTGTTTCTGATTATCATCGGTGCCTTCGTCTTTATTCCATTTATGTCGATGACCGAGGTTCCTGCAAATCTGGTGATTTTGCTGACATCACTACCTATCGGGGATCTAGGCGTTCTGCTGATTATCATCCTTGTCTACATCTTCCTTGGTATGTTTCTGGAATCGATGGCGATGCTGGTGCTGACTATTCCGGTTGTGATCCCCATCGCCATTGGCCTTGACTGGGATCTGATCTGGTTCGGCATCATCGTTGTGATCGTGCTTGAGATGGGGATGATCAGCCCGCCCGTCGGTATCAACGTTTTCATCGTAAAATCCATCGCGCCGGATGTTCCTATGGGCAAGATCTTTCGCGGCATCTGGCCTTTCTGGTTCTCAATGGCGCTGATGATCGCCCTCATTATCATTTTTCCGCAAATCGCCCTGTTCCTCCCCGAAACTCTAGTCGGCGGATAGCCAAGGAGACGCTCTATGACCGTACAATCAGATATCAAAACCTTGCAGCATTTTATCAACGGCCAGTGGACCGATGCCAGTGACGGAGAAACCTTTGAGGTTCTTAATCCGCTAGACGACAGTCTTTATGCCTATGGTGCCAAGGGCAGCCGGGATGACATGCAGGCAGCTGTAGCCGCTGCCAAAGCAGCGTTTCGCGAGTATAAGGAAACCACACCGACGCAGCGCGAACGCTGGTTGCTGCGCGTGGCCGAGTTGATGGAAGAGCGCCAGAAAGAATTGATCGATTGTTTGATCGATGAAATCGGATCGCCGATCCAGAAGGCGATGTTCGAGTTCACCAAAGGCCTGACGATGATCCGTGCCGCTGCAGGCATGTGCCGCAACGTGCGCGGCGAGACGATCCCGTCTGATGCGCCGGGCAAGTTTTCGATGTCGATCCGAGAACCTTTGGGGGTGGTTGCTGTCATCACGCCGTTTAATGTGCCGCTGATCAAGACGACACGGCTCGTTGCGAATGCGCTGGCGGTCGGGAATACAGTGGTGCATCTGCCTTCGGAAATGGCGCCTCATTTGACGTTGATTTTTGCCGAAATTATCGCAAAAGCAGGTTTTCCCGATGGTACGTATAACGTTGTGACGGGATTGGGACACGAGATCGGCGACGATCTGACCGGTCACAAAGACGTGGACTTTGTAACGTTTACAGGCTCTTCGGTTGTGGGCCAGCACATCAACGAGATCTGCGCTCGGAACAAAACGCCGGCAACGCTTGAATTAGGGGGCAAAAGCCCGACCCTGATCATGGCAGATGCAGATCTTGAGAAGACAATGCCGTTGGTTGCGCGTTCGATCTTTATGTTCGGGGGTCAGGCGTGTATCGGGTCCAGCCGCTTTTACGTCGAACGCCCTATCTTTGACGAGTTCGTCAAACGGTTTTCGATGATCGCCGGTAAAGTCGGGATGGGTGATTTGCGTGATCCGAACACAGTCATCGCGCCAATCATTTCGGACAGGCAGCGCCAGCGGGTCAAAGATCATATCGCCGACGCAGTTGCCAAAGGGGCAACCGTTGCCGCAGGGGGCGCGTTTGTCGGCAACCGGTGCCAGCCGACTTTGCTGACAGGCGTTACCGAAGAAATGACGGTTTGCCGTGCTGAAACTTTTGGCCCCGTCACTTCGATCTATCCGATCGACAGCTACGAAGAAGGTTTGGCAAAGGCCAACGACACTGAATACGGGTTGTCCTCGGCAATCTTTACCAAAGACATCGACCGCGCGTTTCACTTTGCCCGCAATATTGGCGCAGGCATGTGCCACATCAACGGGCCGACCATCCACGACGAAGCCCATGTGCCCTTCGGAGGCAATGGTGAAAGCGGTGTCGGACGTGAAGGCACAGACGCGGATATGGAAGCTATGACAGAACTTAAATGGGTAACGGTGCAGCTATGACGTTCACACTTTATCATCACGGATCATCCGTCTGTGCCGCCAAGGTGCGGTTTGCCTTGGCGCAAAAAGGGATCAAATGGGACGGTGTTTATATCGACATTCTCGCGGGCGAGCAGTTTGCGCCTGAATATCTGAAGCTGAATGCAAAAGGGGTTGTGCCAACGTTGGTGCACGACGATCTGGTGATCCCTGACAGTACGGTGATCATAGAATACCTTGATCAGATAGAGCCTAAAACAAGCGTGCATCCGAAGGATCCTTGGGGACGTGCGCAAGCACGCTACTGGACCAAAGCCGTTGACGAAGATTTGCACCCAGCCTGCGGCGCAGTGACGTTTGTTTGCTCTCACCGCCATACTGTGTTGAAGAAACTGGGTGAGGAGGGTGTTAAGAAGTTTCTTGCCTCTACCCCTTCCATGTCTGTGACCTCGGATTGGAAAAGCCAGAAGGACGGCTTCACGCGGTTCGGTTTTGACGCGCCGGGTGCCGCAGAGAAGGTTATGTTGTATGATAAATACCTTCATAAAATGGAAGACGCACTTAGTGGTGGTGATGACTGGTTGGTCGCCAACAGCTTTTCCATCGCAGACATATCGCTGACGCCCTACGTCAATCGTCTTGCGATGATGTCGATGCGCGGCATGTGGGAAAACGGGCGCCTGCCCAACGTCGAAAAATGGTTCGCACGGATCGAAGCACATCCGCATTTTAAGACGTGTTTTCTGGATTGGGTTCCTGAAGACCTGACCAACGACCTGCGCGAGAACGGCGCCAAAAGCTGGCCCGAAGTCGCTAAAATTCTGGAAATTGAAATCTGAAACTGGGAGGACATCATGGGCCGTCTTGAAGGTAAAACAGCAATTATTACCGGTGCCGCGCAAGGTATCGGGGCGCTTATGGCCAAGGCGATGGCACAAGAGGGCGCGCAGGTACTGGTGACGGACGTGCAGGATACCGCAAAAGCGGTAGAGGCTATCGTAAGTGGCGGTGGCAAAGCGCAAGGCATGAAGGTCGATGTGACAAACAACGACGACCTTGCAGCGATGGTTGAAACCGCTACCAGCATGGGCGGCATTGATATTATGGTGAACAACGCGTCGATTTTTGCGACGCTAACACCCAAGCCGTTCTTCGAAATAAGCGACGAAGAGTTTGATACCATCATGCGCGTCAACGCACGGGGGATCCATCAGGTCATGCGGGCGATCGTGCCTACGATGATCAAAGCAGGTGGCGGTAAAGTTGTGAATATCGCTTCGGGTACGTTCTATTACGGCCCTCCGGGTCTTTCGCACTACACCGCATCCAAAGGCGCGGTCATTGCGTTGACCCGCTGCCACGGGCGTGAACTGGGCGACAAGAACATTCAGGTGAATGCGATCGCTCCGGGGCTGACGGAAAGCGAAGGCATTGCAAACAATTCCGGTTTTGACATGGCACGCGCGCCAACGGTTGCATCACGTTCGATCAAGCGTGAAATGCTGCCCGAAGACCTGTTGGGTACATTGCTATATCTTACGTCGTCCGACAGCAATTTCGTTACGGGTCAGACGCTGAATGTCGACGGTGGCAAAGTCAACATTTGATCGGGTAGGGGACTGCAAGATGGCAAGTAATCGCAACATACTTTTTATCATGTGTGACCAACTGCGTTGGGATTACCTGTCCTGCGCGGGGCATAAGACACTGCATACGCCAAACATCGACGCGTTGGCTGCGCGGGGTGTGCGGTTTGAGAACGCCTATGTACAGTCCCCTATTTGCGGCCCCAGCCGGATGAGCACTTACACCGGTAAGTATATGTCCTCCCACGGGGCCACGGCAAATTTTGTACCGCTACGGGTCGGTCAGCGTAATATCGGCGACCACCTGAAACCACTGGGAGTGCGGCCAGTTCTTGTGGGTAAAACCCATATGAAAGCCGACACTGAAGGCATGCAGCGCTTGGGCGTCGATCCCGATAGCATGATCGGCGTGCATCATCGCGAGATCGGCTTTGAACCCTTTGAACGGGATGATGGTATCTTTCCGGACAAGATCGTCGAAAAGATCGGCCAGCCGAAGTACCATGATTACTTGCGCAAGAAAGGCTATGAGGGTGGCAATCCCTGGCATTGGGCGGCAAATTCAGTTGAAACCAGGGACGGGATGCGTTCGGGGTTTTATAACGACATCGCAGACCAACCTGCAGCTGTTGCAGAAGAGGACAGCGAAACGCCCTATATGACCCGCCGTGCAATGGAGTTCATGGCACAAGACGATGGCGGAGCGCCATGGCTTTTGCATCTTTCCTACATTAAGCCCCATTGGCCCTATATTGCACCTGCACCCTACAACAGCATGTATTCAGCGGAAGATGTGCAAGAGACCGTGCGCTCCGAAGCGGAGTTGAAGGACACCAATCCGCTAATGAAGAAATTCATGGACCGGATCGCGGGGGAAACCTTTCGCCGCGATGAGGCCATCCGGAAGATCATACCGACCTATATGGGTTTGATTAAACAGATCGACGATCAATTGGGCGTACTCTTTGAATTTATGAAAGAGCGCGGATTGTTGGAGACCACGACAATTGTCCTGACCGCCGATCACGGCGACTATCTGGGGGACCATTGGATGGGGGACAAGGACTATTTCCACGATCCATCCGTTAAGGTGCCGTTGATCATTGCGGATCCTTCGCCCGAAATGGACGCAACACGGGGCAGCGTTTCGCAGGCACTTGTCCAGTCCATCGACTTGCTGCCGACGTTCATCGAGCACTTTGGTGCAGTTCCGCCTGCGCACCATCTTGATGGCACTTCCTTGCGTCCGCTGATGACAGGTGAAGCGCAGACTGTGAATGACTTTGTTATCAGCGAGTACGATTACCACCAGCAGAATTTCGCACCCGAAACGAAACGTGGCCCGCGCGATTGCCGCATTTACATGGTCGTCACCGAAGACTGGAAATATATCCATGCGCCGGGTTTCGAGCCTGTACTGTTTAATCGCAAAACCGATCCGCAGGAGTTTACGGATCTTGGTCGTTCCGCGGCTCATGCAGAGGTACGGGCCAAACTGCACGGGATATTGGCCGATTGGGCGCTGCAATACCGTCAACGGGAAACCTACGATGATGAAACAGCCGCGCGCTTTACAGCTTTCGAAGAAAAAGCTGGCGTTCTGATCGGCTACTGGGACGAGGACGATCTGATTGATCCGGCCAACGCGATGGATCAGTCAAAACAACCGAAACTGTAAAATCATAAACTTCTGGGAGGAAACTATGAAATTAAAGCATCTTATGGCAACCGCGCTTGGCTCATTTCTGGCGTTCGGGAACATTGCGTCTGCTGAAACCGTCATTAACTACAACAACTTTCTGCCACCTACGCATTTTACTTGGGATGTAATGCGCGAGTGGGCTGCACAGGTTGAGGAAAAATCGGAAGGCCGGCTGAAGATTGCGTTCACTGCAAAATCCGTGGCGCCACCGCCCAAGATTTTGGATGCCGTGCGCAAGGGGGCGGCTGACGCGGGTTTTATGGCCAATGTGTTCGCGCAAAAACAGGCACCGGGCACAGGATTTTCCATGCAGCCCTGGGTCCATCGGGGCGATGCTGAAGCGGCCGGTGTTGCGGCTTGGGAAGTGTATACCAAATACTTCAAGGAGCATGACAGCTGGAAAGGCGTCGAATTGTTGGGGCTGTTCCATTTCGCAGCTTCAAACCTCTGTTCTGTTGATGGCGCACCGCTTGAAACTGTAGATGACTTGAAGGCACGTAAAATCTGGGCGCTGCCCGGGACAACCGCAAATCTTATGAAAGAACTGGGGGTTTCCGTATCTTCAGGACCTGCCGTGCAAATTCAGGAGTTGGTATCGCGTAATGTCGTGGATGCCTATGGTGGCCTGACCTACGATTCACTCGATAAATTCGGTGCAGGTCCTTACACAAAATACTGCATAGAATTTGAAACCGCGCCAACCAGTACGAATTTTTCGCACTTCATATCTTCGAAAGTCTGGAAGAGGTTGAGCGAAGCAGACCAGCAGGTGTTGCGGGATCTTTCCGGCGCACATCTGGCACGTATGATTGGCAGAGCGATCAATGAAGCTCAGGCGAAATCACTCAAAAAGCTCGAAGCAGAAGGTCTTAAGGTGGTGGATGTCCCTGCGGGCTTGCTCGCTGGTCTTGAAGGCGCGTCGGTGGCCGTTATCGAACAGTGGAAAGCATCGGTTGCGGACTACGGTGTTGATGCGGATGCAGCCCTTGCAGAGGTCCGCGCGCGGACCAAGGAATTGACCGAAGAATACGCAAAATCCAACTGATACAAAACGAAGTCTGGCCGGCCTTGTCCGGCCAGTTCACCCCTTTGATATTAGAGGTTCTGCTATGAACAGAAGTTCCACCCGGATTATTGCCAGTCTGTCCCTGTGGCTGGGCGGGATAAGCATAGCTCTTATGGCGCTTATGACTGTTGCGGATGTCATCTTGCGATATGTTTTCCTGTCACCGTTTCCTGGCACCAGCGAGCACACCCAGCTGCTGATGGCTGTGATTGTTTTCAGCGGCCTTGTTCTTGTTACGCGGGAAGGTACGCACATTGTGGTCTCCCTGTTTGAGGGGGCCATAAACCGCATTGCTCCAAAACTTTATGACCGGATCTATGTTGCGGCAAATGTGCTGGGGCTGGGGCTGATTATCTACGCGATGTTTGTCGGCACCCGCGATATGTACGAATATGAGGAAGAGACACTGGTGATGGAATATCCGCTGGTGTACCTCGGCGGATTTATTGTCCTTCTCCTTGTTCTCGCTTTTTTTCAACTGAAGCATCTTGCTATGCACGGACCTTCGGGTCACGAGCAGATAGATTAGGATCGCCCCATGACTCTTGCACTTATCGGCATCGGTGCTGTTCTCTTCCTTAGCGTGATTGGCGTACCTCTTGCTTTTGCAACTTTGTTTGTAGGTGTGGCAGGCATTACCTATCTGCGCAGCTTTGATGCGGCGATCGGGATCACCGGTCAATGGATCATGGAAAGCTCTATGAGTTACGGCCTGTCGGTCGTGCCATTGTTTATCCTGATGGGGGCCTTTATTCACCGCTCTGGCATTTCGGAAGAACTTTACGATGCGTCCTATGCATGGCTTGGGCATTTTCGCGGGGGTCTTGCCATGTCCACTGTCTTTGCCTGCGCCGGATTTGCCGCGGTATGCGGGTCATCCCTTGCAACGGCGGCTACGATGGGGCGGGTAGCAATGCCGCCAATGCGCAAGTTCAATTATGATGACGGTTTGTCGACTGGCACGATTGCAGCGGGGGGCACATTGGGCATTATGATCCCGCCGTCAGTGCCGATGGTGATCTATGCGATCATTGTTTCGGAAGATATAGGCGCGTTGTTCATCGGAGGTATTGTGCCCGGTTTGCTGCTGGTGTCCCTGTTTTTGGTCGCAATCGCAATCCTTGTGCGGCTCAAGCCCGGTTTGGGTCCAGCGGGCGAACGGCTCCCGATTAAGGAGAGGTTCAGAAAGTCACTGGGGGTCTACCCCATTATCGGACTATTTATGATTGTGCTTGGCGGGATTTATTCGGGTATCTTCACTCCGACCGAAAGTGCAGCAGTTGGTGCTGTGGGCGCTTATCTGTTTGCCCTTGCACGGGGACACATGCGCAGTTTCAAGGAACTGGCAGGGGTTCTTGGCGAAACCGTGCGCACGACTGCTATGATTTTCGCAATCCTGTTCTGCGGCCTGATCATGGCCCAGTTCGTAAACCTTACAGGGCTACCATTCGAACTGGTGGACATTGTGACCGGCGACAATGCAGCCATCAGTGCAACAGCCTTGATTATCGGGATCTGCGTAATCTGTGTGGTCATGGGTATGATATTCGAAGCGCTCGGGATCCTGCTTTTGGTGGTGCCGGTATTTCTGCCCTCACTTGAAGCATTGGACGTTGATATGATCTGGTTCGGTATCATTATCATTCTGGTGGTCGAATTGGGACTGATTACACCACCGATCGGGATGAATGTGTTTACGGTCAAAGCGGTTGTACCCGATGTTCCGTTGACCCGTATCTTTGCCGGAGTAACGCCGTTTATCATCGCGATGCTGCTGGGCCTGTTCCTGATATTCCAGTTTCCGGTGATTGCGACATGGCTTCCCGACTTTATGCGTTAGTTCCGTATCACGGTATCCAGCGCGGCAAATCGACGGAAGAGTTTTTAAGTTTCACAGCATCAAACCTGAACGATGCGTTATCAGGTGATCAATTAACCGTCGTGTCAGGGCTTTTTGCGGGCCGATGTCCGGCCATACAGCGTAAATGCCCAACGTCGGTAGGTTCCAATCCGGGAGTACGCGAACCAATTGCCCCTGTTCGATTTCCTGCTCGATTACACTTTTTGGGAGATGCCAGATACCAAGCCCCGCCAGTACCGCAGCCTTGGCAGCATTCACGGTGTTCACTTCTATACGCATGTTGGTTGGACTGATGCTCACCGATTGGTCTTTACGTTCCAGGGTTATCAAGCTTGGAATTTGCGTCACGGCGATGAAGTCATGGGTTTCAAGATCTTGGGGCGTCCCTATGGGTTTGCGCGCTGAGAGATATTCCGGCGAGGCGACCAGTAAACGTTCAAAATCGGCGATACGGCGATTTCTTAGGCTGCTGCTGCGTAAAGTGCCCAACCGGATCGCCAGATCAAACCCGTCCTTTACCAGATCGGTCGGCATGTCGCTGCACTGCAGGGATATCGCAACCATTGGATGCATCCGGGCAAACCCCCATAATGCTTGGTGTAGTTTACTATGTTCGCCGAAAGCCGGCATCGCCACATGCAGCGCACCGACCGGTTCCTCGTTACCGGCATGGATCGCGTCAAGGGCTTCTTCGCCTGCGGCCACCATGCGGCGGGCCGGATCAAGGGCGATTTGGCCTTCCGGAGTCAAAGACATCGACCGCGTCGAGCGAAAGAATAGCGTGACTCCCTGACGTTCCTCGAGTCGGGAAAGATGGTGACTGATAACAGACGTTGAAAGCTTTAACCGACGTCCCGCCGCGCTCAGGCTTCCCGTGTCAGCGATGGCCACAAAGACGGCGAGGCTGCGGTAGTCTTCGATCATCTTTCTAATTCCTGTAAAAGTGATTTCTTGACAATTGGGATAATCACAAAGGTGGATCTTGTCTATTTATGTTTTCAACACACAGGAGGTAGCAATGTTTGAAAGCAATGCAAAATTTACAACCGAACGGGCCAGCGGATATTTGCAACAACTTTGCAAGCATTTCGCGCACAAGATTGAGGTGGAGTTTGATCCCGAGGCTGGAGTGATCAGATTTCCGTTCGGCCAGTGCAAACTGACTGCCGAAGGAGATATTTTGGAGCTTACGGTCAGTGCCGAAACGCAAAGCGACCTCACCAAAACATGCCGTGTGATCAGCAGCCATCTTGAACGGTTTGCCTTCCGTGAAAATCCAAAGATTGAGTGGCGCCCTGTCTCCGCAACTTGACGCCAAACTTACAGTCCAACCCCAACCAAAAACTGGAAGATAACATGACAATAAAGACACTATTCGCATCTGCAGCCTTCGCTGCTCTCGCAACCGGCGCAGTCGCCAACGACAAGGCCACTGTGACTACATTTTACGAATTGCTGAGCAACCCTGGCTCTCAGGATCACGTAGCTGCATTCCAAGCCGCGACTTCCAAGGACTGGATCAGCGTGGGTGACTACTCCGGCAACACCAAAACCCGCGAGGCGTTTCTGGGCCAGCTGGGTGGTTTCGCACAACTGATGCCTGATCTGAACTGGGCTATTCAGGACATGCACCAAGACGGGGACACCTTTGTTGTGCGCAGCCGCGCAACGGGTACGCCAGTGGCACCCTTCTTTGGTGTTGATGGCCAGGGCCGCAGCTTTGACATCATGACCATCGACATCCACGAATTGGAAGACGGCGTCATCACGCGAACCTACCATGTCGAAGACTGGGCAGGCGCACTGCAACAGCTTTCCGGTAAATAAACAAACAGGTAACGGCCCGGAGCAATTCGGGCCAACACCACGCAGGAGCACATCATGCATCGTAGAACATTATTCAAAACATCCCTCGGCGCGGCACTTGCGCTGATGCTTGGCACGCAGGCAGGAGCACAAGACATGGACGAAACAACACAAGCCAGCTTTGACACTGTCATGGCCTTTATGGGCGCGATGGGCAGCGGTGATATTGAAGCAATGGGCCGTCTGATGGCTGATGATATGGTCTGGCACAGTGAAGGCGATACGACATTGCCTTGGGTTGGCGAGACAGTTGGCAAAGAAGCCATTTTTAAATTCCTTGGCATCTTTTCTGCCAACTTCCAGACCACCAAATGGGAAAACACCGATGCCTTCGCTTCTGGCGATACGGTTGCAGTGTTTGGACGTATGAACGGTATCACCACCCACAGCGGCAAAGAAATCGGCGAATTCACGTTCGCCCTGCGTGCCAAAGTGCGTGATGGTCAGGTGGTTCTGTGGAATTGGTTCGAAGACAGTTTTGCGATCAGCCAAGCCTACCACGGTTAAGAATTCTATCAGGCGGGCGTCTTCTGCGCCCGCCTGCCGCAGGAGAGGACCATGCCGATGACCATCGCAGTAACAGCCGTATCCGGCCAACTTGGCGGCGCGATTGCCCGCAATCTGATGGCACGGTTGAGCGGTGAAACCGTCATCGGCCTTGCCCGCACCCCTGCGAATGCAAAGGGTCTTGGTATCGAAATCCGACCCGGTGATTACGGAAACCCGGAACAGTTGCGCACATCACTAAGTGGCGTTGATACGGTGTTACTGGTGTCCGGAATGGACGCCCCGGACGCGCGTATTCAACAGCACCGCAATGTAATTAAGGCGGCCAAGGCTGCAGGCGTTAAAAAGATCGTTTACACCAGCATTCAAGGTGCGGAAGAAGGCACCGCTTTTTCGCCCGTCGTGCAAAGCAACCGCCAGACCGAGGCCGATGTGCGCGACAGCGGGCTTGCCTATGCCATCGGGCGTAACGGCATCTATATTGAACCGGACGTGGAATATATCGATAGCTACAAAGCCAGAGGTAAAATCGCCAACAGTGCTGGTACGGGCAGATGCGGTTACACAACCCGATCCGAATTGGCCCATGCTTACGCCTGCCTTTTGACCAGCGACACATTTAACGGCCAGACGTTTAACCTGTGGGGTGCAGCCATCACACAACCCGAGCTTGCCCGATATATGAACGATGCTTTCGGCACGTCGCTGACCTACCACGAGATGACGACTGAAGAATTTGTCGCGGATCGCACCGCCGAACTTGGCGATTTCATCGGCCCGATCATCGGCGGCATTTATGAAGGTATTCGTCGCGGCGTCTATGAAGTGCCCAGCGATTTTGAAACTGTTGCTGGCAGGCCTCACCAAAGCTGGACCGACTACTTCGGATCCCTAGTGAGTTGAGCCTCCCTTTTTGCATTGCAGCTCGAGTGCCTTATTCAGCCAAACGCCAAGTAACGAAAGTAACTTAAATGTCCGTAACAAAATCGTTCTTTAATTCACCCTATACCTTTTGGGGCATACTGACCTTGCCCGCCATTCCAATGGTGATCGGCCTGTCTTCCGGCGATCCGGAAGTAATCCATGACCTGCTGCATCCGACTGGTGAATTTGCGGCAAGGTTCATGATTATCGCGATGATGATCACGCCATTGATGATGCTGTTTAAAGGCTGGCGCGGACCGCGTTGGCTGATGAAACGGCGGCGCTATCTTGGCGTTGCAGCATTTGCCTATGCGCTGGCACATACCGGCCTGTACCTTGTTGACGAAGGTGCGGTCGCCTTTACAGGAGGCGAAATTTCAAAGCTTTACATCTGGACCGGCTGGCTTGCCTTCCTGATCTTTGTGCCCTTGGCCATCACATCCACAGATGGTTGGATTCGCAAACTTGGACCCCGCTGGAAAACGCTTCAGCGCTTCGTTTACGGTGCGGCGGTGCTGACGCTTTTGCACTGGGCGGCCCTTCATGATTGGGGCGGTATAGCTGGCGCGATGGTGCATTTTGTGCCGCTTATTGCGCTGGAGGCCTATCGGCTGGGGTATAATTTGCGCCGCCAGCGGATGGGGATGTCTTGAACGGAGAGGGCAAATGGAATTCTCCACATATTAGCGCTATTCCCAAGCAAACCTGCCATATATCGGGCCGATTGCAATTAAGCCTAGTACCCTAAGAAAGGCCAACTAATCTTACGCTTGAGGGAATAGCGTCTGTCGCCAGCGTCAACTGCGGTTTGCGCTAAAACAACTGCTCAAAGGCGATACGAAATCACCGCATCATACGGTGCGTCCCAATATGGCAGTGCTCTTTAGACAATAACCGTGTTTCCAGTTTTTCCGGTTAGACGTTCGACAGCATCGCTGCAAACACGCCGCATGATTTCAACAACCCAATGAACTACTCGCTCTCTTAGGTTGGGTCACATTTGGACCACTCCACCCCAACGACGGACAGAATTTGTAACGCCTAGAGAAACTGCCCGAACCTTCAAACGTCCAGTACAAGCCTCTTCGTTTTGGAACGTGAGCAGCAGACGGTTATTTGTGTATTCGCGGCTTTTTCCAGATCCGTTTGAACCAGATCGCGGTGGTCCGGCATGCCGGAAACTACCCGTGTCAGGCAGGTTCCGCAGACACCGGACTGACAGGAGACCTGCACGTGGATGCCGTTTTCTTCCAGCTTTTGCGCGATGGTTTCGCCCGGTTGGACATCGAAACTGCGTCCCGATTTTTGTGCAACCACGGTGAAGGGGGCGCCGTCGGTATTTACCTCTGCGCCAAACCGTTCCAGATGGATGCATTCCTCTGCCCAGCCTGCGGTTTGTGCCGAGGTGACAATGAAATCCATGAAGCCGTTGGGACCGCAGACATAGAGGTGACGATCTTTCGCAACCTTCTCCAAAACAGCGCTGATGTCGAGCTGCTGTTCCTTCGGGCCGGTATCTACATGGACCTGCACTTTGTCGTCAAACCGTGCCAGTTCTTGTGTGAAGGCCAGTCGATCTGCTGTTCGCCCGCAATAGTGCATCTCCCATGATGCGCCAGCTTTCTCCAGTGCGTAGGCCATGCTCAGCATCGGGGTAATCCCGATGCCCCCTGCGAACAGAATGGTATGCGCTGCATCCTTTTGAATCGGAAAATTATTGCGCGGGCGTCCGATCCTGATCCGCTGACCCTGTTCAAAACCTGCGTGAATGGCCGCGGAGCCACCCCGCGATTTGGGATCCAGCAGGATGCCAAGCCGGTATTTGGAACTGTCGGCAGGATCACCGGTAAGCGAATACTGCCGGATGAGGCCGGACTTTACATAAACATCCACATGCGCACCTGCATCATAGCGGGGCAGGGCAGCGCCGTCTGCGGAGGTCAGGTCCAGCCCGATGATGCCTGTCGCCATATCAATGCGCGTAGCCACGATCATATCCAGCCAAGGATTTTCGTTTGACCGGTTGCCAGTATCAGCCGTGTCTTCCAAGCCTTTTTCCAACAGGTGTACCTTAACCGGCATGCTGGCATAGGCGCGGATGGTATTGTTCATGGCCACGACCGGTTCGTCCAGCAGCTCGAAACGCTCCACCCGGCGGCGCAAGGCTTCCAGAAGCAAGATCATCTCGCGGCGGGCAAGGTGCATGCCCATGCACATATGAACGCCTTGGCCGAAGCCGAGATGATCGTGTACATCGCGGGTCACGTCGAAGCGGTCGGGATCGGGAAATTTGCGTTCGTCGCGGTTTGCCGAAGCATACATGACGATCACGCGCTTTCCGGCGGGGATCAGATGCCCTGCAATGTCACTGTCTTCCACAACGTACCGTGTAAAGGCGCGGATCGGTGTCGCCATGCGCACGGCTTCTTCCACCGCGTTGGGGATCAGGGCCGCGTCCTTTCGGATCAGTTCCCATTGCGCGGGGTTTTCGGCGAAAAACCTGATGATCTGCCCCGTGGTCGAGATCGTCGTGTCAAGCGACGGGTTGATGTAGTCCCGCATCAGCTGGGCGCAGGTTTCATAGGAAATGCCGCGTTCTGCACCGACATCGAAAATCCGCTTGGCCCAGCCGCCTTCTTTCAGTTTTTCGGGGCGTCCGTATTCCTGCAGGAAGTCGCGCAGGTCTACAAGGTCTGCAAAGGCTTGTTCTGTGCGGGCGTTCTCGGTGCCAAACAGGTTGAATGTGGCAGACGCCCATTTCAGCATCTGAGCTGAATCAACGGCCTTTGGCAGACCGACCAGTTCGGCAACAATCGTGACCGGCAGGTATTGTGCCAGATCGCTGACCGCATCAAATGTCCCGCGCGCGCACAGGGTGTCGATTAACCCGTTTGCGGCTTTCACCAACATCGGCTCGATTTCCTTTAGCGCACCGGGCAACAGGGGTTCTGAGGTCACAGCGCGGGTGCGGTCATGTTCTGGCGGATCGGAATTAAGTGTCGAGCCGACCAGAATGTCGTTTACCTTGGGAATTGGCGACACCCCGCGAGAGCTTACAAAACGCAGAGGCTGTCGCAGCACTGCGCTGACTTCGTCATATCTGGGCAGAGCATAAAGATCATGTTGCGGCAGATACACCACCGGACCAATTGCGCGCATTTTTTCATAAACGGGGTAGGGGTCCTGAATAACCTCGTCCGAATAAAAATCTATGCCGTAGGACGGTATGCTCATGGGTTTGGCCCTCCAGTTAAGCGGAGGCTTTCCAACCCCATTGCATCGCTTTGGTTGAAGGCTCCCATACCGCCGTCTATGGCGATGTCCGCGCCTTTGATCCAGTTGGAAACGGGTGACAGAAGAAAAGCCGCGATTTCTGCGATTTCTTCGGGTGCACCGGGGCGGCCTGCACGCGCGACGTTCTTGGCCATCCTTGCGCCGAACGCTTTCTGGAAATCGCCAAGAATGCCCGTGGCAATGCCGCCCGGACTAAGTGAATTAATGCGGAACCCCCGTTTTACCATGGCTTCGGTTTCGGCGATTGTCCAAAGGATCATCACCTCTTTGGACAGGTTATAACAGCGGGTGGCGTCAATCCCTTCCGTGGCAATGAATTGGGGCAGTTGGCTGGCACGGGTCAACTGGCCGAGCCGTTTGATCTGGTCCACATTTTCAGACCAACCGTGACCCGCCCGTGACGCCATGTTCACGATGGAAGCGCCTGTATTGAAGTGGGGCAGCATGGCCTGTGTGAGTGCCCGCGTCCCGAGAAAATTTACTTGCAGGATTTCTGCTTCCAACCCTGTGCGTGGTGGCAGACCCGCGTTGTTGCACAACCCGTCGAGCTTGCTAGGAACCTGACGTGCGGCCGCTGAAATGGATGTGTCGTCGTTCAGATCAAGCGGGATGAACACATCAACATTTTCACGGGTCTCGTGAAGATCAAACCCGACAACCCTGTGGCCCGCAGACTTCAGGCGCTGTGCGAGTTTCGCGCCAATTCCACTGGCAACTCCGGTGACGGCATATGTTTTGGTCATCATGATTTCCCTTGTAACTCTGTACAGGTTAAAGGATTTGACTTGATTACCGAAAGCCGTAAAAAATGACTAAGTATAACCAGAGGTGATCAAGTGAAAGTTCAACACATCCAGACTTTGGTCGCGATTGCGGACGCGGGGAGCCTGCGAGGGGCGGCAGAAGTGCTGGGGAAATCCCAACCGGCGCTGACAAAATCCCTGCGGCAGGCGGAGGACGATTTGGGCGTGTCCCTGTTCCAAAGGTCGTCGCGGGGCGTGGTTTTGACAGAGGTAGGCGAGCGCGTTTTAAGCCGTGCCCGCACCATCACTAGCGAGATCACCCGTCTGGATGATGAGGTTGCTCAGTTGCGCGGGGAACAAAAAGGCGCTGTGCATGTCTGCTTGTCGCCGCTGGCTGCCATTAAAATCATGCCAAGGGCACTCAGCCGGTTTCATAAATCCCACCCCAACATCGAAGTACGTTTGACAAGCGGGCTCTTCCCCGGTGCACTAAAGCCGTTGCGTGAGGGCAAGACCGACATCGTCATCGGCCCTGCGCCGCCGGTTGGTTTGGCGCGGGAAATTGCTGTCGAACCCTTACTTGATACCCCTATTGTTGTGATAACTTCGCGCAATTCCCCCTTTGCAGGGGCAACCTCGCTGGCCGAACTGACCGATGCACGCTGGATTATGATTGGTGCGCCTTTGGGGCCGGGTGATATTTTCCGCCAACCCTTTATCAACCACGGTCTGACGCCGCCCAAAGCGATGACCACCTCGGAATCCTATTTCGGAGCTATGTCCCTTGTCGAAAGCCTCGGAGCGGTGTGTACCTTCCCGCTAAGATTGCTAGAGGATATTCAAAAGGGCTGGGATATTGAACAAATTCCCTTGCGTGAAACCATAGCGCCGCTGCGGATTTCCCTGATGACGCGCGCAGGACATCCCTTAACGCCCGCAGCGGAAGAACTGGTAAATTGCGTGCGCATCAGATCGGAAACGATGAAACGCGCCTGATTACCTGTGGTTATGGATATTTCCAAACTTGACCTATTCGTTATCGCTTCGGGTGGGGTAGTCTCTCTTGGAGGGCTTTAAAAGCCAACTTACGGGAGGGTTCCATGAAACACACATTAACAGCCGCACTCTGTTTGGCGACGTCTGCACTTGCAGCGCCTGCAACCGCGCAAACAGAATTGTCATTTAATATCTTTTTCCCGCAAACGCATTTTGCGTGGTCGGTGTTCCAAGCGTGGTCGGACGATGTCGCTAAGGCAACCGATGGCGAGGTAAAGATCACATTCCCCGCACAATCCGTATCCCCGCCCCCCGGCGTGATGGATGCGGTGCGCAATGGTGTGGCTGATGGCGGTTTTATTTTCAACGGTTTCATCGGCAAGGCCGCGCCAGCAACGCTGCTCAGCCAGATGCCATGGATGCACAAGGGCGATAGTGCTGCCATGTCTGAAATGATGTGGGAAAACTATCAGGAACATTTTGCAGAACACGAAACCCTGCGCGGTGTGAAGCTGGTGTCCATGTTCAACCTTGGGCCGGCTTACCTGTGCAGCGTAAGCGACACGCCGATCACCTCGCTCGAAGAGCTGAGCTCCCGCCGGATCTGGGCGCTGCCCGGTACAATCGCAAACATTCTTAAAGATATGGACCAGTCGATCGTTGCCGGACCTGCTGTTCAGGTGCAGGAACTGACATCTCGCAATACGGTTGATGCCCATTTCGGGCTGACGATGGAAACGACCAACAGTTTCGGCGTGGCACCCTATACGAAATCCTGTGTAGACATTTCGCCGTCCATGCAATCCGCCAACTTTTCTATCTTCTTTAACGAACGCAAATGGGACCGCCTTTCGGATGAGCACCGCGCTGCAATTACTGAACTTTCGGGTTCTCATCTGGCAAGACGTCTGGGCGTGGCAACTAATGAAGCCGAAGCAAAGGGCCGTGCAACGCTTGAAGAACAAGGGGTGACGTTCACACCCGCAAATCCTGATCTTATGGCAGCGTTTGAGGCTTCAGCCGCAAAGATCTCTGGCGGATGGGCTGCAGAAGTCTCGGACAAATACGGCGTGGACGCTGCCGCGGTTGTCGAAGAGATGCGCAGCGAAGTTGACGCCGCTTCCGGAAGTTAAACCCGCACCAGAACAGGCGGACCAGAACCGGTCTGCCTGTTTCTTCTAAAAGGGGGGCTCATGCTGTTTTTAAGAAAATTCACGGTGATTTTAGGGGCGCTCAGTCTGGTTGCGATGATCCTGATCACCTGCACGGATATCGTAATGCGGTATATCTTTAACGATCCGATATTCGGCTCGGGCGAGATGATCCAGCTTCTGCTTGGCGTGGCAATTTTCGCAGGGATGTTTGTTGTGACGCTTGATCGTGGACACGTCAATGTCTCGCTGTTCGAGCCCTTTTTACTCAGCCATTTTCGCACCGCCTATCGCGGGATTTTCGACGGGTTTTCATTGATCGGGGTGGTGTCCGTCACCGGTATCCTTTTGTGGAAGACATGGGATCTTTGGGAATATCCCGAAGAATCCATCGTGCTGCAAATACCGATGATCCTTGTGGTCGGAACGATGGCCGCCTTGTCGTGCCTGTCGGTTTTGGGGGCGCTGTTTGCGATCCTGATTGAGAAACGCCAAACCCGCGCGCTCCCCTCTAAAGAGCAGGAAAACTAAGATGGAACTTGCACTTACCGGCTTTACCATACTTCTCATACTGGCCTTTATGGGTGTGCCACTGGCCTTCGCAACGCTCGCGGTCGGTTTTTTCGGGCTGATGTATCTGCGCGGGTTTGATGCTGCGGTTTCTGTCTCCGCCCAATGGATCGTAGAGACCGGAACCAATTACAACCTGTCAATCATTCCCCTGTTCGTCCTGATGGGGGCGTTCATCCACAGGTCCGGCATCAGCCGCGATTTGTTTGCGGCTTCCTATGCGTGGATGGGCCGGTTTCGCGGTGGTCTTGCCCTGTCCGGTGTGATGTCTTGTGCGGGTTTTGCGGCTGTTTGCGGGTCGTCTTTGGCCACAGCGGCCACGATGACACGGGTTGCCATTCCCCCGATGCGGGAATTCAAATACAACGAAGGCTTTTCTGCCGGAACAATCGCTGCCGGAGGAACCTTGGGCATCATGATCCCGCCATCTGTACCGCTGGCCATCTACGGGATCGTGGCGGGGGAGGACATCGGCCTGTTGTTCATCGCGGGCATCCTGCCGGGCCTGTTGTTGATCGGCCTCTTTATGCTCGCCGTACTGATCGTCACAGGGGTAAAACCCGAATTGGGCCCAAAGGGAGAGGCGATGAGCCTTCGGAAAACGCTGCGTGCGTCCTATTCCACCTGGCCTGTTATCATGCTGTTCGGGGTGGTCCTCGGGGGAATCTACTCCGGTATTTTCACCCCCACGGAAGCTGCGGGCGTCGGCTGTGCCGGAGCGTTCCTGTTCGGTGTTGCACGGGGGCATTTCATGGATCGCAAAAGTCTTTGGGGCGTGTTTGAAGAAACCGTTTCTACTTCTGCCTTGATTTTCGCCATTGTGTTCTCGGCGCTTATTCTGGCGCAGTTCGTGAACCTGACCGGGATGCCTTACGACCTTCAGGCACTGGTGCTGGGCTGGGGGCTCGGGCCGGTTGGGCTGGTGTTGATGATCTGCGGCATCTGCGTGCTGCTGGGTATGGTTTTTGAATCCATTGGCATCCTGTTGCTGATCATACCGGTGTTTCTGCCATCGCTCAGCGCGTTGGGGGTTGATCTGATCTGGTTCGGAATTCTGGTGATCATTGTAATCGAGCTTGGGTTGATTTCCCCACCTATCGGCATGAACGTCTTCACGGTGAAATCTGTCGCACCGGAAATCCCGCTTTCGGCCATCTTTCTCGGTGTGCTGCCCTATATTGTGGCCATGATCATCGGAGGTGTTCTGATCCTCTTCTTCCCGCAAATCGCAATCTGGTTACCCGGCGCCATGCGCTAGGACCATTTGAGAACTGATCATCCCCCAAACCAAGATGCCGAGGAGAAGCCAGCGTGCTGAAATCCTTTGCCAAAAACAGTCCGGAGTTGCAGCCATGAGCGCAGGTATAGAAACGCAGTTGTTTATCAATGGCCGGTCCGTTCCGGCCTCGGATCGCGGGACTTATGAAATCTTTAACCCTGCACGCCCGACAGAGTTGGTGGGGCGTGCTGCTGCCGGAACGCCTGATGATGTGGAAGCCGCTGTTACCGCTGCGCATCGGGCCTTTCCCGATTGGGCCGCGCTCAGCTATGAGGAGCGCGGCGAAATGCTGCTCAAGGTTGCGGCGGCAATCACGCAGGACATGGATGAGGTCGAAGACAGGGCACGTCTTTTCACCCGCGAGCATGGCAAGATCCTGCGCGAAACCCGTCTTGAAATCGGCCGTCTGGGGGAACGTTTTGTGCAATGTGCCGGCTATGCCGAGCGGCTGGAACAGGATGAAATCATCCGCGCGGCCCCCAATGACACCATTATCACACGCCAGCCGCGCGGTGTTGCAGCACTTGTCGTTCCGTGGAACTGGCCGCTTGCGATTTTGGGGGCAAAACTGCCGCAGGCTTTAATGGCGGGGAACACCGTCGTGGTCAAACCTTCGGCCAATTCCGCGCTCGCCCCAGCGATGACGCTGCACCGGATCGCAGAAATGCTGCCCCCCGGTGTGGTGAATATCGTCACCGGATCGGCAAGCCGGATCGGGGATGCCCTGATCGGCCATCCTTTGGTGCGGTATGTGAATTTTACCGGTTCCGTCGATGTCGGGCGACACGTAATGAAAGTTGCGTCCGAGAATATCACCCCAGTGACGCTGGAGCTTGGCGGGAACGATGCAGGTATCGTCTGTCACGACGTTGACCTGAGCGGTGACGCTTTTGAACGGTTATACCGTGCGGCCTTCATGTCTACGGGGCAGATTTGCTATGCCATGAAGCGCCTTTATGTGCATAAATCCCGCTTTGACGAAGTGGCCGACGGGCTTCGCGCAGTGGTTGATGCACAGGTGATTGGCGATGGGTTGCTGCCTGAAACCACAATGGGCCCGATGAATAACCCCAAACAGTTAAAAACCGTCACCGATATGATCAAAGAGGCCCGTGCAGCAGGGCAGGATGTTCACGAACTGGGGCAGGTGCCCGATCAAGCCCTTTATGAGGAAGGCTTTTTCCAGCGTCCGGCTTTGATCTTTAACGCCGATCCCTCTTTGTCTGCGGTTCGCGAAGAACAATTCGGCCCCGTCCTACCCCTCATCCCGTTTGAAACCGAAGACGAGGCAATTGCCTTGGCAAATGACGATCCGTTCGGGTTGGCATCCTCAGTCTGGACGACAGACACAGACCGTGCAGTTGCGCTGGCCCGCCGGATCGAGGCTGGCTACAGTTTTGTGAATGCGCACGGCCCTTCGGCGATGGACAACAACGGCCCGTTTGGCGGCTTTAAAAAGTCCGGCATCGGTCGCAATTTCGGGTATGAAGGTGTCACCCAGTTTCAGGGATTACACTCCATCGCCGGAGGACCGGGCACTCTTGTCTAGGGTGCAACCCTTCGGCCCGCAGGATCCGCAACCACATGGCCACTACGGAGAGCGACCACAAGTTCACTATCAAAAACAATCTTCCGGAATGGAACGTCATTCCTACCCAGCCAAACCAAGTCAGAATTGGACTGGCGATATCACCTATGTGTGGACCCGTCAGGTTAGGCTAAGGTTCCTTGTTTTTCTTCACCGCATTTCCGGTCTCTCAAAAGACAGGTCGCACAAACGCGCACGTAGGGCAGCATCAAACCGTGGCTGGTCCACATCAAGAATATGTCGTTAATTCAATTGCCTCTCGTTCGCGAGAGAGGGGATCTTCTGACGGGTCGCCTTGACCAACGTCAAATCGATCTCCGACAGAACGAAACCGGGTTGATCACCGGCATCGGCCAGTACCTTCCCCCAGGGATCAACGATCAGTGAGTGACCATACAGTTGGCTCCCGCCCGCGATCACGCCACATTGGGCTGGTGCAATCACGAAGGCACCGTTTTCGATCGCACGTGCCCTTTGTAATACGTGCCAATGCGCCTCTCCGGTGGGTTGGGTAAAGGCGGCGGGAGTAAATAGAAGGCTGGCGCCTGCTTTGGCCTGTTTTCGGAAGAGATGTGGAAATCTGAGATCATAGCAGATCGACAGGCCGACAGTTTGCCCGCACAGACCTGCCGTCACCACCGTATCGCCCGGAGACATAACATCACTTTCGCAGTAGCGGTGACCGCCACCGAGATCGATATCAAACATGTGGATCTTGTCGTATCGCGCTGTGATCTCGCCATCGGTTCCGATCAACAGGCTACGATTGCGCAGACTATCGCCGTTGATGACGGCGACAGAGCCTACAAGGACGTCGACCTTGCGGGTTCGGGCAAAATTACGAAAGGCGCGGATCGCCGGGTGCTCGGTTTCCGGAAAGGCGACAGGCGCCAGTGCGCCGTCCTTGACGTCAAGGCCTGCGCAGAATTCAGGAAGTGCTATTACATCGGCACCTTTTTCGGCGGCCTGCTGCATCAGGCTAAGGTTGGTCTCTATGTCGGCCTGAACGTCGGGCGTTGCGGTCATCTGGATGCAGGCTACGGTAAAACGTGTCATGGATCGGATACTTTCTTTCAAGTTGCGGACGACACCGGCGGCAGTAGCTTGCCGGGGTTCAGAATGTTTTTGGGATCAAGTGCTGTCTTGATGCGACGCATCATGCCGATCTCCTCCGGGCTTCGGGACAGGTGCAGCCATGCCAGCTTGTCGGTTCCGATGCCATGCTCGGCTGATATCGCACCGCTTCGGGCTCCGGCTGCGGTGAGTATCCGGGATTTCAGCGTGGTGGCATCTGCATCTGGCGCCCCGTCAAGGATCACAGCAAGATGCAGGTTGCCGTCACCGAGGTGACCAAAGCACATCATCTGCGATCCCGGCGCTAGCCGGGCAAGCGCGTCAATGCATTCATCGTGGAACGCCTGCATCTGTGCACGTGGTAGGCTGACGTCAAAGCCGATGATGTTGCGGTATTTTGTGCTGAGCGCCTCGTTAGCTTCGCGGATATCCCAGAGGGCTTGGGCCTGGGCTTCGGACTGCGACAGCACCGCATCTTCAATGACGCCGTTCTCCATCCACGGCACCAACGCAGTTAAAAGTGCCTCCTGAAGCGCCGCCTCGTCGGGGCCGGTGATTTCGACCAATAGTAACACGCCTTCGCCCGCTGCTATCGGTTCGGTCCCGGTGGTTTCGCATGCATAGGCGTAGTATGACGGCCACATGACTTCGAACGCATTAACGGGCACGCTGGTTTTTAGCATATCCAGCAGGCGGTGGGCAGCAGCAGTATCGGGCACCCGCAACAAGGCCACGGCGCGTGCGGGTTCGATCGGGACCAACCGCAGGTGGGCGCGAGTGATTATCCCCAGCGTGCCCTCGGAGCCTATGAAGATCTGGCGCAGGTCGTAACCGGTGTTGTTCTTCTTTAAAGGGTTCATCGACGTCACCACGGTGCCATCCGCGAGAACGGCCTCAAGGCCCAGCACCTGATCGCGCATCATACCGTAGCGGAGCACGTGCACGCCGCCGGCGTTGGTGGCGATCATGCCGCCGATCTCGCAAGAGCCGCGGGCGCCAAATTCTACCGGAAAGACCAGTCCCGCATCAGCAGCCGCCTGTTGCAGGGTTTCCAGCACGGTGCCGGCGCCCACCTCGGCGATACGGGCGTCGCGGTTGATTTTCGGCGCGGGCGCGAGACGCGACAGGTTGATCACCACACAATCGGCTGACGGCATGGCGCCACCTACAAGCCCGGTCAGCCCGCCTTGCGGAACCACTGGTATTCCTGCATCGTTGCACATCCGCAGAAGAGTCGCCACGTCTTCGGTGCTGCGTGGGAGCGCCACGGCCAATGGCTGTACGGGCTCGCGTGCAGTCCAGTCCCGGTGGAATCTGGTGTCGGACCTGGCGCCGGGCCAGACGACGTCGGCCCCGAGGGTTTCGATAAGCCTGTTAACGATCATCGGCTTGCTCCTGTGAAGAAATCGAGAGGGGCGGTCACCAGAATTGGGAAGGCAACAAGCAGCACAAGGATCAGAACCTCGGCCGTCAAGAAGGGCAGGACCCCTGTGATGACCTTGTTCATGCGTGTGCCCGATACCCCGGCAACCACGTTGAGGACATTGCCCACCGGCGGTGTCAGAAGCCCAAGGGCACCGGCCATAATGAAGACTACGCCGAAGTAGATAAGGTCGACGCCGGCTGCCTGGCACAGGGGGATCACGATGGGCATCATGATCAGCATCAACGGGGTAAAATCGAGAACCATGCCAAGCACCAAAGTCAACAGCACAAGAAAGCCAACCAGCAAAACTGGAGAGTCTATAAAGGGCTGTGCGAGGGCAATAACCGTGGCCGGCAGGCTTGCGGTGGTGATCAACCAGGCGCTGACTCCGGAAGCCCCGATCAGAAAGAGTACCGAGGCACTGACCAGCGCGGCACGGGACAGGCAGCCGTAGACGCCATTCCAATCAAGATCGCCGTAGACGAACATGCCAACCACGAAGGCCACCATGCAGGCTACAACCGCGGCTTCTGTCGGGGTGAAGATACCCGCGCGCAAGCCGCCAATGATTACCACCGGCAGCAGTAGCGCCGGGATGCCCTTGACCAGCGCGCGAAGTCGACCGGTGCTATCGACGCGGGGAAAGACTTGATAGTCGCCTCCGCCGCAGACCAGCCGCCAGGCGAGGATCAGTGAAACCGCCATCAGTAAGCCTGGCACTACGCCTGCAAGAAACATCTTGGTGATCGAAACGTTGGCCACCGCGCCATAGACGACAAAAGCTATTGACGGCGGTATGATCGGCGCGATGACACCACCAGCAGCCAGAAGGCCGACGCTCTGGCCTTCCGGGTAGCCGGCCTTGCGCATCATCGGCATCAGGATCGCGGCCAGCGCCGCACTGTCTGCAATCGCCGAACCCGAGAGCGAGGCGAGGATCAGCGCGGCGAAGATGCCGACATAGCCTAATCCGCCCTTGAGGTGACCGAAAAAGGCCAATGCCACGTCGATGATACGCTTGGACAAGCCGCCTTTGTTCATCAGCTCACCAGCAAGAATGAAAAAGGGAATTGCCAGAAGCAGAAAGTTGTCCACCCCGAGAATCATGTTCTGAGACACGATCTGCGGATTGAAAAAATCGATATGCAGCATTAGCGCGACACCGACCAGCACAAGCACATAGGCGATGGGCAGCCCGATCACAACGCCGAGCAGCAGCGTTCCCAGAAAGATTGAAATCAGCATTGGGTTTTCCTCAGTGGAGTTCCGGATTTTCGGAAGTGATCCCGAAATACGCATCAGTGGTCATTGTGCCACGTAGCAGCGCGATAGCACGACAAGCGGTGATCACGGCAAAGGCACAGGCCGCAAAGACCCCGGGTGCAAACACGACGGCGAGTGGCAGGCCTGAAACCGGAAGGTAATCGGTTAGGCTGAATTTCAGTTGCTGCCAGGCGCCCAAACACAGCAGCACATCACAGAAAATCATCAGCGCGGCCCCGATAACTGCAAGTACTTTGGCTGAAGTCTGAGGGAGGCGCTCCACCGCCATGGTCATCATGATGTGCTGGCCACGTGCCAGCACAACGATGGCGGCTAGAAACACAAGCCAAACCAGCAGGATGCGCGAGATTTCTTCGGTCATCACAAAGCCGGAATTGAAGCCGAAGCGCATGACAACGTTGATAAAAACCCCGACGACCAGCACGCCGAGAATGACCGCGCTGATGGTATGGATCAGCGGGATTGGGGTAAGACGGGACATGAGAACCTCCGATGATACGTTCGGCGCGGCGAAGCCGCCGCGCCGGGCTGGGCAGCCGTTTACTTGCGGCTGTCTTCGATGGCCGTTAGCATGTCTTCATAAAGAGGACGCAGGTCGTCAGTGACATTCTTCTCGACCACGGATGCCACCGCCGCTTGAAGCTCGCTTGCCGCTTCCGGTGTCAATGCACGCACGGCCTCCATGCCGCCTTCGGATATCAGCAATTCAACCGCATCTGCATCCGCCCGGCGCAGGATCTGGCGCTGTTCTACACCGAACTCCCGCGCCGCCTGAGACAATGCAGCACGATCCTCGTCGGACAGTCGCTTGAAGAACCGCTCGCTGACCAGCGGGATCATCGCGCCGTAAATATGATTGGTTGCGGTGTAATGGTCTTGCACCTCGTAAAACTTAAGAGATTGGACAGCCAGCGCCGGGTTGTCCTGAGCATCGACCGTGCCGGTTTCCATGGCTGAATAGAGCTCGGGGAAGGGCATCGGAACCGGGTTGGCGCCCAACGCGGTGAACGTGTCGATAAACACCGGCGCACCGATCACACGCACCTTAAGCCCGTCGAAATCCTCAAGGCTATCGACGGCCCGTTGAGAATTGGTGAAAGCGCGAAATCCGTTTTCCCATAGGGCCAGACCGCGCAAGCCATTCGTCTCAAGCCCAGCAACAATCTCTTCCCCGACGGGACCCAATGTTACGGCATCTGCATCACTATAGCTGGTGAAGACAAACGGCAGGTCCAGCAGTTTGAACTTGGGGTTCATATTCGACAGGTTGGTCGTTGATGTGACCAGCATTTCCTGCAAGCCGCCTTGAAGTGCGCTGATCTGTTGTTTTTCGTTGCCCAGTTGACCCGCAGGGAAGACCTTGACAGCAAGACGCCCGTCGCTCAGTTCGGAGACACGCTCCGCAAAGGTCTCGATTGATTGGGAAAACGGATCCGGCCCCGGGCCGAAGTGGCCCAGCTTTATCGTAGTCTGCGCCTGTATGGGCAGTACAGAGATGGCCAAAGCGGCAACCGTGGCAAGGCTAGTCAAGTGTATCGTCATTGGTAAAGGTTCCTCCCGATGAAATGATCTGTGCTGTCGTACCGAAAGCGGGGCAAATCCATCAAACCAATTGTTTCGGTCCGCCCTCCCGATATTTTTCGGCGCTAGACATTTTCCCGTGCTATCAATGCGTTCGACAGGCTGAAAGTTAGGACCCGATAGTATGAATGTTCGATTTGTAAGCAGTTTCGTGGCCACCGCGGATCTTGGCAGTTTCGCCAAGGCGGCCGAGGCTCTGTTTTCGACTCAGGGCACTATCGCCTCTCGCATCGCCAAGCTGGAAGAGGAACTGGGCGTGCCCCTTTTCCTGCGCGACGGATCGAATCTCGTGCTGACCGAACATGGCCATGCCGCCCTTCCGGCTGCCCGTAGTTTGCTCGAGGCGAGCAATGCATTCGTCGCCGCCGCCGGAGGAAACCGGACCGAGGGCGTGTTGCGCATCGCATGGACGGATTACATCTCTTATTTCCTGTCCTCAAAACTTCTGACAGAGCTTAACCGTCGCCATCCCGCGCTGAATATCGAGGTGCAGACCCATTCCAGCATGGATGTCGCCGAACTTTTACAGCAGGGCCGGATCGATCTTGGTGTATTCGTCGGCGTGGAATCCCGCCGCAATGTGACGGCAATGCATCTGTTCGATCTGCCGTTGCGCTGGATCGCCCGAAAGGATTTGCTGGGGGATTGCCGTTCGCTTGACATCCTTTCACAGGTGCCTCTGGTAAACTACCCGGCTGGCACCCTGCCTGCACAAGCCATAGATAAGCAGTTAAGCGATGCAGGCATCAAACCTGGGCTGGTTTATTGGATGGACACTTTGCCGTCAGTGCTATCGGCAGTGCGTGAAGGGCTCGCTGTTGCCTTGGTGCCGCCGAAGATCCTGCAGAGCGATTTGCAAAAAGGCGACCTTGTAGAGCTTGGTGCGCCGTCCCCCATCACGTCTCTGCCGTTCTATTCCCACTTTCGCAACAACGCTCGGGCAGATCTGTGTGCAGAGGTCAGTCAACTGATGGCCGGTTTACTCAGCTTCGACAAATGACCCTGTGTTCATATCCCGCTGCTTAATAACAGAAAAAAGTTAAATCACTGGTCGCCTTATCACCTCATCACCAGTGGCTTCCTCCAGACACCTGCAAGTTTCGCCATAGTTTTCGTCTCCCAGGACATTTTCGATCGGTTTTCAGGCTGTACTTGTCAAAAGGCGCAGCCTGATGCAGCTTTAACTTCCAGAGATTCTTCCAGTTCTCGGACAGAGCCTTCCTGACTGTTTGAAGCCGCCAAATGGTGTATCAACGCCCAACACATCCGCGTTGATTGTCACCATGTCGGAGCGCAATTGCCACGCCCCCGGATAATATCAGCCGCTTTTTCAGCGATCATGATCGCGGTAGCATTTGTATTGGCGCTTACGATTTCCGGCATAATAGAGGCATCAACCACCCGCAGTCCATCAACTCCGCGCACCCTGCATTCAGGGTCTACAACCACATCTACGGCGTCGGCATTGCCCATTTTACAGGTGCCGACCGGATGATAGCAGGTTTCCAGCGTGTCTGTGATCCAGCTATCGATCTCGGCGTCTGTGCGCACCTTTGATCCGGGAAACAGTTCGGGACCGGCAAACCGTGACAACGCAGGCTGGGCCAGAACCTCGCGCAGGATCGAAAGGCTATTGCGCAGGTCCGCCCGATCCGCCGGATCGGCAAGATAGTTGAAAAGGATTTCGGGAGCCTGCCGCGCGTCGGCACTGCGCGCCCTTACATGTCCGCGACTTTTGGGGCGCATAAGGTCAATGTGTACCTGAAAGGAATGTTCCTGCCTGATATCCACAGTTCCCGGTATTACCGAGAGCGGCATAAAGGTGAATTGCAGATCGGGATGCTCCACATCGGGGCGGGATTTGACAAAGCCGCCCGCTTCGAAGTGGTTGGTTGCAGCCGGTCCGGTCCCGCGCAGTGCCCACTCGGCACCGGCCAGCCAACTGCGGCCGGGACGGGTGACGGGATAAATGCTGACAGGTTCGAGACATTTATGCTGGATTACCAGATCGGGGTGGTCGTTCAGGTTCTCTCCGACACCGGACAATTCATGACGCACAGGTATTCCCGCATTTTCCAGAACGGACGCGGGACCGATGCCGGACAGATGCAAAAGATGCGGAGAGCCGATGGCACCGGCGGCAAGGATAACTTCCCGCTCTGCGCGCACCTCGACAGTTTTGTTCTTGGCAACATACCGGATGCCACGGGCCCGGCCCTGTTCCAGAATGATGTTCTGTGCCAGTGCGCCTGTGACAACGGTCAGGTTTTCGCGGGCGCGCGCGGGTTTCAGATAGGCCCGCGATGCGCTAAAACGCTTGCCGCCGTAGGTGCTGCGTTCTATCGGGCCAAAGCCTTCTTGCTCGGCACCGTTGAAATCCGGCAGGATCGGATATCCCGCCTCACCGCCGGCATCCACAAAGGCCCGGGCCAGCGGTGTTGCATCCAGTGAAGGACGCGTGACACGGATCGGTCCATCATCACCCCGCAACGGATCGGACGTGTCCGGTGCTGTTTCGGCGCGGCGGAAATAGGGTAGTACGTCTTCATAGCTCCAGCCGGTGGCGCCTCTTTGTGCCCAGCCGTCATAATCCCTCGGATTGCCACGCAACCACACCATACCGTTGATCGATGATGACCCACCCAGCACCTTGCCGCGCGGATGGCCCAGCCGACGCCCGTTCAGATGCGGCTCCGGTTCGGATGTAAACGCCCAACTGTATTGTGTTCCCCAGACGACGCGCGACATTCCAGCGGGCATCCGTAACCAGATCGACCGGTCTTCGGGTCCTGCCTCCAGCAGCAGAACCCGCGTGTCGCGGTCCTCGGTCAGGCGGCTTGCCAGAACGCAGCCCGCAGAGCCGCCCCCGACGATCACGTAATCCCAAGATTGCGTCGTCATTCCCGGATCGCCTGATAGCAGAGTTTGTGGAAATGATAGACAAGATGCTCGCTCTGGTTCGGCAGGCTGTCGTCTATCAGATACCGCCCCGATCCGAAGCCCATCGAGTGCAGCCCTTTCTGGTTGGTCACGTTAAGTTCGATATCCTCCGGTCCAAGCTGGGTGTTCATCCAGTGGATCGCGGCTTTTGTGACTTCGGGAACCTTGCGCCTTTTGGGGGCATAATAGCTAAACCGCAGCAACGATTTCTCGGGTGTGAGAGGGATCATGATGAAGGCGCCAACCATATCCGTGTAAGGGAACGAATAGAACGTCGTGTTCGGCCACAAGCCGATGTTGAAGAAGTAATCCGTTTGCCATGTGGCCCCCTCGAGCGGCTGGCCGTAAGCTTCGGTAACATCTGTGTTCGGCGGGCCAATGTAGGTCCACCATTTGTCATAGGAGGTCAGCGTATACCCCTTGAAGTCGATCAGAGCGGCGAGTTCCTTGTGGACAGGTCCGCTCAGGTCGAAATGGTATCCTTCAATCGAGTTTTCCTGAATGACCTTCCAGTTGGCATCGACAATCACATCGGTTTCTTCGATCAGCTCTACATTGTCCATGTCGGGCAAATATTTGCGCATTTCCTCTTCGGCACCTGCGGCCATCTCGGAAACCGGTTGTGCGTCATCGTCAAGGGTGATGAAAACCCAGCCTGCGTAGATTTCCAGACGCACTTTCCGCAAGCTGTGATCAGCCTTTGAGAAATTGCTCAGGTGTTCCGTGCGCGGTGCGGCCCGCAGACCACCGTCAAGGTTGTAACACCATGAATGGTACGGGCAGCGCAGCACGCCACCGACCTTGCCCCGCCGTTCGTTCATCAGGCGGTTTCCACGGTGACGACATACATTGTGCCACGCGTGAATCTTCCCGTCCTTTTCAGTTGTGACCACAACACTCTGTTCGAAGATGTTCTGAACAACAAAACTGCCCGGCTTTTCAAATTCGTTTACATGGCCCACAAGGTGCCAGCATTTCATAAAGATATTCTGTTTCTCTTCCTCAAAGATTTGAGGGTCGTAGAAATACGGTGCCGGAATGGTCGGACCATTCACCGGATCACTGTAGTCCCAAGTCAGGCCGGTCTTGTTTTGCGGGGTTTCAATCTTGCTCATGCCAGCGTCCTTCAGATCGGTGTGTGGTGTATTCTCCCCAACACGGTAAACATTAAAATGCGCAAGAGTTGACTAATTGCGACACGCTTGCACGCTTGGCGGCGATTTCCGGTTATTGAATTTTGCGTTTTATTCCAGAAAAGTGTGGGGAAATTTTGACAGGCGAAAATGAATATTTGTAGCTTTTGACGTAATGCGCCAGATACTGTCGCGAATGATTGAATTGGGGTGGCATCATGTCGGATCAGGATACAGTACTTCACCGCTACGGGTTGTTTCTTGTGCCGGGGTTTTCCAATCTCGCGGTGACACTTGTCACGGAGCCTCTGTTTATTGCCAACTGGCTGGCCGGGAAAACCCTGTTCACCTGGACCACGCTGTCGACCGACGGCTTCGCTGTGCAGTCGAGCAGCGGAACGCAGACGGCTGTCGACGCGCCTATTGCGGGCGGCAGCAAGCCAATGTTCGATACTGTCTTTGTGATCGCCAGCTTTGACACACGCGCCTCTGCGCAGGATCACCTTTTAATGGATTGGCTGCGCAAGGAAGCCCGAAACGGGGTAAGGATCGGGGCTATTGAAACCGGCAGCGAAATCATTATCGACGCCGGCCTCGTGCAAAGCGGCAGTGTGCCGACCCATTGGTATAACGCCAAAGGCAGTGAGGAGCGGTTTCCGAATCTTGATATTACGGAAACGCTGTTTGATGCGCGCGGCAAGCATCCCCTGTCCGCCGGTGGCATGGCGACAGCGGATATGATGCTGGATCTTATCGCGCAGGATGTGGGGGACGGATTTGCCGAGGAGGTCGGAAAGCACCTGCTTGTGGACGCCCGCCGCCCCGGTTCGCGGCCCCAACCTTCCAGCGCGGAAAACCTGCCTCCGATCGCAGAAGCCCGCCACCATCACGATCCCGTTGCCCGTGCCCATGCGATTATGGAAGAACAGATTGAGGAACCGATCTCTTGCGCAGAACTTGCCGCGCTTGTCGGCGTATCCACGCGACATTTGCAAAGGTTGTTTCGGGCGCGGCTGGGTCGGGGGATGGAGGCAACCTACCGCGAACTGCGTCTTGCAAAGGCGCATCAGCTTGTGCAGCAGACCGATATTTCCCTCACGGAAGTCGGCATTGCCTGCGGTTTTTCTTCGTTGGAGGTCTTTTCGCGGACCTACCGGAACCGTTTTGGCGTTGCGCCAAGCCGTGACCGCCGCCAGTCGCTGGAGGCCACGGTCTATCACAGTATCCCTTCGGACCGGAGTTAGCAGCGGAGGGCTGACGCGGGCGCTGAGCGAAGCGGACGCCGGAACGGGCCGAGCGGGCGGCGCAGGTTTGCAGTTGTCTGCTTATCAATCGTCGCTCACGGTTGGGTAAAACTGATTTCCGGTCCGGTGATCGCGCTGATCTGTTCCCCAATATTCACAGCGCAATAGATTGATCGCGGCGGTCGCGCGGTTTCGTCAACGCGGCGATGCACCCAATCCTTGTCTTCCATAGATTTCAAAGACTGTGACAGAGCACGATCCGTAATCCTGTGCAGGTTTCGCTTGATTTCGTTAAAGTGGCACGGTTTTTGAAGCGTGGACAATACCGGTACTGTCCATGATTTACGAAGCAACCTTTGGTCATCCTCCGAAGCGATGCGCTGGATTTTATCTGCAATTGCCGCCGCTTTCTGACCCAGCTTGGTCAGGCGGAATTCAGGTCTGAGCGGGTGGCCGTAGCCGGGGTTTCTTTCAAGCAATCCATGTTCAATGAGATGCTCCATGCTTTGGGCAAATGCCGTTCTGCTGGCGCCGGTGGCGGCCAGCAGCGGCGCCTGACGCCCTGCAACGCCCATGTGCAGGCTTGATAGAATTGGCAACGCCCAAGCCCGCGACGTGATCTTGACAAGTGAATTAATGTCCATAAAGTATAGTTAGTATATTTTTAGTTTAAAGGAAAGCCTCATGGCGCTAGTTACGTTGGATGAAACAATTACGATTGCGCTGTCTGTCAAAGACCGTCAGGCAAGCGCCGAATGGTACGACAACATGCTTGGTTTCAAGCTAATCTATCATGCAGACGAAGCGGGCTGGTCAGAGCTGCAAACCAACACCAAAGGCGTAACAATCGGCCTTGGCGAACATACCAGACCGGCCCCCGGGAATAGTGTGCCTGTATTCGGGATTGCCGATCTTGATCTTGCCCGCCAAAAGCTGGAGCAGGCCGATGTGAAGTTCGACGGGGAAACAGATGTTGTCGAAGGTATGGTCAAGACTGCAACTTTTTACGACCCTGACGGCAACGCCCTGATGCTGGCCCAAGACCTGACGGCGGGATAATGACCGTGTCGTCCTGTCCGGTGCTTAGGCCTTGTAGTCGGGTTCGGGAAAGCGCAAGAGAGCGATTAACCCGAGACAAGGACCAAAATGCCCGTACCGATCTATCATTTCTGCGCAAACCCGCCGGTTGTCGTTTTGCGGGCATTCCGGAAGGTTAGCCATCGCACAGTTTGCGGGCACGGTATTGCGCACGGTTTGATGAGTCCGGTTTTCACCTACCAGACGGGCGGGGTATTCCGATGAATGCGCCTTTGCCGGTCGGGGACTTCCAGTTCATTGCACTTGATGTGGAAACCGCATGTGGCAACAGCGCGAGCATTTGCCAGATCGGGATCGCCTGTGTCGGATACGACGAGACCATCCATACGTGGTCCACTTACGTTGATCCGCAAATGCCCTTTGCACCGTTCAACGTTGATCTGCACGGGATCGGACCGGAGACTGTAAAATCCGCAGGTAACTTTGCGCAAGTCTGGCCCGAAATGCTGCCGCTCCTGTCGCGCCATCCGATGGTGCAGCACAGCAGATTTGATGAAAAGGCTATCAATGCAGCTTGTAAAGCCCACGGGCTTCCGCGTCCGCGCCTTGTCTGGCATGACAGCGTAACCATCGCGCGGGCGGCCTGGCCGGAGTTGAAAGGCAACGGTGGCCACGGGCTGGCCAATCTGAAACAGGCGCTGGATCTGGAGTTTCGGCACCATGATGCAGGTGAAGATGCCCGCGCTGCCGCAATGGTTGTCTTGCGCGCGAAGGAAGTATCGTCAAAATTGGCTGCACGGCACGCAGTACGGTTCAAGCCGGTGCAACTGTCTTTTCCGTTCTAGCGATCCTTTGGCCGGAATGACAACGGCGGCAGAGTATAGCCCGTTTCCACGCCCGAAACATCAGCTTTGCCGCAGATCGTCCCAGATTGCCTGTGCCACAACGCCATTCGGTATATCCCTGCGACGCATTGCAAAATGCGGGACCTGCACGGGCGGATAGCTTTCGATGTTCAGGCGGACCAGCTGTTTCTTTTCCAACGCGTCGCTGATCATATGTTCGGGCATTCCGCCCCAGCCCATATTGGCCAGAAGGATTTCCTTTTTCGTGGCAAAATCCGATACGGTCCAGCGCAGACCACCGGGCAGCAATCCCCGACTTTGCCGGATCGTCTGCCCGCTGTCCGCAACAACGATCTGTGTGTAGCTCTGCATCTCGGCATCGGATTTAAACCTGCTGTCGCGGGCAGCAGGAAAATCCGGATGGGCAACAGGCAGGATTGCCACAGAGTCCAGCGGCAGAACATCAACGCGATCAAGGGGCACATCGTCCAAAGTTGAAATGGCGATCTGGACCTCGCCCGCCAGAAGCATCTCCAAAGAACCGCCCATGTTTTCGCGGGACAGTTTAATATGGGTCGTCGGAAACCGCGATGTCATGTCACCGATCAGTTTTAAAACGGGCGCGAAAGGAAAGGTGGCAGTCACGGTCATCGCGACTTCGGCTTCCTGCGCCGTACCAAGGGTCATGGACACGGATTTCAGATCCTGAACACCCTGTAGAACGCGTAAGGAATGCCGGTAGAAAACCTCGCCTTTTTCTGTAAGGGCAGGGCGGTAGTTTTCGCGGGACAGAAGCGCAAATCCGATTTCGTCTTCCAGCTTCTTGAGCATGTGGCTGACCGCCGATTGTGCCTTTCCCAGATTCTCGGCCGCTGCGCGGAAAGTTCCCTGTTCCACGATGGCGTTCAGGACCACTAACTGTTCCAGAGTCATGCAGTGCTCCTCAGATTGATCTGTTTATTAGATCATTAACATGAAAAATCAATATTATCAATTTATCAAGATCGCCCGTAAGTCTGAGTCAGCCGAAACAACGACCGTGCCCGTTCAACCCGCTTGTATCTGGCAGGTCAGCGCCACGCCTGAGTGGCACGTTTTTTCGGCAAACAATTTGAACACGACATAAATCGGAGACAGATCATGAAGATTGTAGCTTTTGGTGCCAGCACCAGTTCAACATCCATAAACAGATCTCTGGCTGCCTTTGCCGCATCACTTGCGAAAGGTGCAGAGGTTGAAATTCTGGATCTGAACGACTTTGAAATTCCCCTGTTCAGCGAGGATGCAGAGATGAAACTCGGTCAGCCCCAAGCGGCGCAGGATTTCCTGAACAAGATCAAATCCGCCGATGGGGTCATTGTGTCTTTTGCCGAACACAACGGTTCTTACACAGCGGCTTATAAAAACCTGTTCGACTGGGCCAGCCGGATTGATCAAAAGGTATATCAGGACAAATCGACAGTGTTTCTGGCCACATCACCCGGTGCGGGGGGTGCAGGCAGTGTTCTGGCAGCAGCTAAAGCCTCCGCGCCTTTTTTCGGTGTTGATCTGAAGGCGGCGGTGTCGGTCAAAAGCTTTTATCAGGCCTTTGATGCAGAAACCCAATCCATCACCGATCCGGTCGCGCGCGCAGAACTTGAAACTGCTGTTCATCACCTGACCGACGCTCTGAGGGTCACACAATGATAAGTCCAGATGTGATGCAAAAGCTGTCGGGGGCGGTGGTGAAGTCGGGGTTCATGTCCGTCGCTTTGTCGGGCGTGTTCACCGGTCTGGAATTCGGCCTGACGCTGAACTGGCTGGCACATTGGGGGCAGAGCATTCTGATCGCATGGCCGGTCGCGATCGCTCTGGATCTGGGCTTTGGATCAAACTTGCGCCGGATTTCCGGTGCGCTGGCAACCTCCTTTTCGCGCCAGTGATTACAAATTAACAGGCACTTCTACTGCGGCGTCTCACCGCCTTCCTGTTCACGACCGGCAGTTCGCTGCTTTGGCAAAACAGGGCCAAACCCCAAGTTGCATGTGTGCCTGTTAATCTTTTTGTCTCTCTCCGCCGATTGTCCTATTCTGGGCCCGTATTTCCAAGGGCGGCATTTTGAATGGGAGAAATCACAGCACTTTTTGTTAGAAAAGTCGTCGCCGCTGTCGGGGATGGCGCTGATCAGAATGCTTTGCTGGGATCGGTTGGTCTAAAGCCGACTGAAACTGATCTGGGCACGATGGTCACGGATGTGGACTATTACGCGCTGCTGGAACGGATTGGGGCGATTGTTGAAGAGGCAACCACATTTCCGTTGCGGGTCGGGGCGTCTATGCGATGCGATGACTACGGCGCTTTCGGTCTGGCGTGGAAAACGGCACCCAACCTGCGTGGTTCGATAGAGAGGGCGGCGCGCTATGCCCGTCTGCTAACATCTGTTGCAGGGCACGAAGTCCGCGGACATGCCAGAGGTACGTTTTTTCTGTTGCACCGCGACGGTCCGCGGCGGCTTGGTCTTCGAATGTCAAACGAAGCAACACTGGCAAGCACGGTGTCCATTATGCGGGAGGTTTCGCCAGAGCCTGTGGTGCCACTAGAGGTACACTGCCGCCACGCCGCCCCGGCCTCGGTCGCCGGACACGAAGCCTTTTTCGGCTGTCCTATGATTTTCAACTCGGATTTTGACGGTTTGTTAATGCGAGAGGCCACGCTGGCGCAGGCGAACCGTTTGGGCGACCCCGCGATTGCGCAGTTTCTGACACCCCATCTTGACGAGCAGCTTGCCGAAATTTCCAGTCGGACCTCTTTCCAGCAAACCCTGTTGCGCCGGATTTCCGACCGCCTGAGCGAAGGGCCGCCACGGGCCGGCGACATGGCAAAGGCGATGGGGATAAGCGAACGGACGCTTCACCGTCGTCTTGTGGCTGAAGGGGAAACGTTCCAAACCCTGCTGGAACAGGCGCGGCGCTGTCTGGCGGAAGGCCTTCTGGACCGGACCGACCACTCTATTGCCGAAGTTGCATTCTTGACGGGCTATTCCGAACAAAGCGCGTTTACCCGTGCCTTTAAGCGCTGGGTCGGTCAGACGCCCGCCGCTTTTCGGGACAACCGGATAAAGCATTAACGACATGCGCTTTGGCAACTTCCGTCAAAACACTGACCGAATGTGTCAAGACCGTCAAAGGCGCCTTCCGGCATACAAAGTGCATCCAAACAACTCATGGAGAGAGTGTGATGCATACCAAACCGATCCTCATAATCGGCGCTAATGGCAAGACCGGCCGTCGAATTGCAAAAATCCTGTCAGAGCGCGGATACTCTGTCCGCTCCGGCACTCGTAGCGCGGCCATCCCGTTTGACTGGGACGATGAAACAACATGGGCGCCTGCCCTTGAAGGTGTTGCCACTGCCTATGTTTCCTATTTCCCCGATCTTGCCTTTCCCGGCGCTGCCGAGAAAATCGAGGCGCTTGGCGCGCTGGCAAAAGAAAAAGGTCTGGAGCGGCTTGTTCTTCTCTCGGGGCGGGGTGAAACGCAGGCCGAACGGTCCGAAGAGATCGTGCGCGCTTCCGGCGTTGATTATACCCTGTTGCGCTGTTCGTGGTTTGCGCAGAATTTCAGCGAGGGGTATTTGCTGGAACCGGTGCTTGATGGGCAAATTGCCCTGCCGGCGGGCGATGTCGGCGAACCTGTTGTAGATGTGGACGACATTGCTGATGTGGCTGTGGCTGCCCTGACGGATATGGGCCGCCATTCAGGCGAGCTGTACGAAATCACCGGCCCGCGCCTGTTGCGCTTTTCAGAGGCCGCAGCAGAACTGTCAGCTGCGATTCACAAGCCGGTGCAATACATTCCGATCACGCTCGATCAGTTCCACGCCGCAATGAGTGAAATCGGCGGCACTTTTATCGCCGATGTTTTCACCCACGTCTGCGAAGAGGCTTTGGACGGGCGGAATGAATGGTTGGGCGATGGCGTGCAGCGGGCGCTTGGCCGCCCGCCCCGTGACTTCGCAGAGTTTTGCAAACGAGCAGCCGCAACCGGCGTCTGGGCTGCCAAGGCCGCCTGATGCCTGAAAACGGCGGCATCTTGCGGCCGTGTCTTACAGAAAGGAGTATTCAATGCCATTCTTTTCCAAAGCCGTGCTATTTCTTGCCGGTGCAATCTCTGTGGGCATAGGAGCCGCAGTTCTGATAATCCCGGAGGCTTTTTTTGCCTATAACGGGATCGTGCTGCATCAGGATCCGAGCCTGCTCAGCGAGGTCCGTGCGCCGGGGGGCACGTTGCTCGTGCTCGGGGTTTTCATGCTGGCGGGGGTGTTCAGATCGGGTTTAGCAACTGCCGCCCGCAATATCGCTGCCGCCGTTTTCCTGTCGTATGGCTTCGCGCGTATCCTCTCGGTTGCCGTTGACGGAACGCCGGATGAGAAGCTCGTTATCGCTGCGGTATTTGAAATCGGGATCGGTTTGCTCTGCATCCTTCCGGTCCCGCTGCGCCGGAAGGTGGAACCGTCCGCTGCAGCGGCTCTCGCTCCTCGGTGATCAGCCGGACCTAAACTTTGTCGTGCCGTTTCGGGCGGCGCGACGTCGCTCCTGCCAAGAAAGGACACTTTCATGTCAAACTGGTTTCTACTTCTTTGTCAGTTCTCGGTCATCGGTTTCGCCCTCGTCGCCGGTGTATTTCTCGCGTTTTCGGATTTCGTTATGCGATCCCTGTCCAAGGCAGACGGCCACGGGGGCGTTGAGGCCATGCAGATTATCAACCGCGAAGTCTTTCGCGTTGTCTTCATGGCGCTCTTTTTGGGGCTGGTTCCTGTGTCTGCGGCCCTGACTGTCTACGCCATAGTCGTATTGTCCGGTTTTGACAGCGCTCTCATCGCGCTGTCCGGATTGACTTATGTGGCGGGAACCTTCGGTGTCACGGTCGTCTTTAACGTACCGCTCAATCAAAAGCTGGCCCCGTTGGATCACAGTCTCCCCGAGACAGAACGGTTCTGGAGGCACACATACCTGCCGCGCTGGACCTTCTGGAACAGCGTGCGAACTGTGGCCTCCGTCATGTCTTCGCTTCTCTTGCTGTTGGGGCTGACCTGATGGTCGAACCCTTTCTTCCTAAAAATCCCGACGCCAGATCAATCAGACCGGCCAGTTGAACCCTGTTGCCTCTTCGGAAACTTCCCACAGTCGGGCCATTACCTGCTTGTCATGGGCGTGGGGTTCCAGTTTGCCGGTTCCGACCGGACCACCGGTCTGCATCCGTCCGGTGGGGCCGTGCAGGGCGCGTTGCTTCAGGCCGGTTTCTGTAGCGCACATGACTTCCGGATAGGCCCCTTTTTCGGCGGATTGCACGAAGGGTGTCTTTGTCATCAGCCACCAGAGCATCCGCGTCATGGTTCCGCCGCTGGTGCTGATAAGCGAGGTGGCCGAGGCGCCCGGATGACAGACGTAAACCTCCAGATCCCTGCCCGCAGCTTTGACGCGGTCCTGCAATTCGTAGGCGAACATCATTTGGGCCAGCTTGCTCTGGCTGTAGACGGGGTTGGCGCTATAGTTCTTATCCCAGTTCATATCGTCGAACTGGATGGTCTTGATCCCCAGATTATACCCGAGGCTGGCAACAACCACGATCCGGCCTCCGGAGGATTCGAGCCGTTCGAACAGTTTTCCGCACAACAGGAAGTGGCCGTAGTGGTTGGTTCCAAGCTGGCTCTCAAACCCGTCAACTGTCAGCTTTTGTGTGGGCACCTGAGCAATCGCAGCGTTGCAGATCAGCGCGTCAATTCGGGGCAGGGTCGCAAGCAGGTTTTCCGACGCAGCGCGCACCGATGACAGGTCTGCCAGATCCATGCGGATAAAGCTGACGTCCGCGCTTGGCCCGAATTCCTGCTTCAGATCTTTCACTGCGGCGGCTGATTTTTCCTCGCTGCGGTTCAGCATCACCACTTTCGCGCCCTTGGACAAAAATATCCGTGCCGCCTGAAATCCCGTGCCTGCATTGGCTCCGGTAATCACATAGGTCTTGCCAGAAAGATTGCCGAGACGCGCTGGCGTCCAACCGTCGGGGCCAAATTGAGTATCTGCCATATTGTATATTCCTTTCGTAGCGGCACAGGGTTGTGCAATGCGTTTCACTGTTAGCAATGGAAATAAGTGCCGCTACCTGTCAGAAACAGACGAAATCGTCGCGAATACTTGCCTGATCGTATCGAGGTGATTGAAACGGCAGTTTGCATCGCCTTTATTGGGGGCATGAGCAAACTTCAGATCAGACAACTTATCGAAGCCCGTATGCCTGTAGATGGAATGATAGACACCGGCATCGCAGGCGTGAAACTTTTCCGCGCAACCGAGGCAGTGCCCTGCGTTCCGGCGGTCTATGAACCCTGTGTCATCGCCATAGTCAGCGGTGGTAAGGAAACCGTTCTGGATGGCAAACGCTATGTCTACGACAGCAGCGAATATATGTGCTGTCCGATGTCGATGCCGGTGGAAGCAGGGACGCCGGCGGCGTCCGCCGAAACGCCGTTGTACGGGGTTTACATCGCACTGGATCAGCGCTTGATGACACAGATCACGATCGAGATGGACGCCGCCGGAGACAACATGCACCCTGTCGAGGGCAGTGCGCGCGGCATCCGGCTGGCCCGTTGGGACGACAGGTTTCTGGAGTCATTGTTGCGGCTGGTGCAACTTGGCACGAAAGAGCCGGATGTGGCGGTGTTGGGCGAAGCACGCTTGCGCGAACTCTATTATGCAATCCTAACGGGGGAGGCGGGGCAGTTCGCCCGTCAGGCTTTTGCGCCGGGCAATGCGATTGCACGGGCTATTTCCGATGTGTCGTCACAGCTTGCAGAGCCGGTGTCGGTTGACAATATGGCCGCCCGCGCCGGTATGAGCCGCGCTGTGTTCTATCGCCGGTTCAAGCAGGCAACGGCCATGACGCCCACCCAGTTCATCAAGGCAATGCGCCTGAACAACGCCGCGATGAAGATCGCCAGCGGTGTGACCGTATCCGAGGCAGCGCAGGATGTGGGCTATGTCAGCGCATCCCAGTTCAGCCGCGAATTCAAACGGCTTTACGGACAGTCTCCACGTCAGTGGGGCGAGGCTCAGGCGCTGCCAATGGCGCTCGGCTAATGGTTCCGGAATTCAGACCCCGCCGGTCCTTAGCTGCGGGAATGAGAAACATGTATCGCGTGCGTTCAGCCACAAATGCGCATGGTTAAAAGGGTGATTGCCTGATCGAACACGGCCGGATCTTCATCTGTACGGGCAAGCAGTTGCGCCCCCTCCAACAGGGAAAGAACAGAGACAGCCTCGCGCTCGGGGGAGTGAACGCCCGACACTGAACCGTCCTTGCGGCCCTGCTCCAGAGCCTTCTCCAGCCATTCCGTCACCATCCCGCGAAACAGGCCGATCTGCTTTATCACATCAGGCGAGAGACTGTCGCGGCTGGCAGAAAATGCCACGCAAAGGCACAGTTGCCTGCCATTATCGCTGCCTTCCTTGTACTGGCGGATCAGGCCTTGCAGCTTGGCACCACCGGTTTCACAACCGGAATCTATTTCCGCGCAGATCCTTTGAAAGTTCCGGTGATACCGTTCCATCAGCGCCACCGAAAGGTCGGCTTTGGAGGGGAAATGGTGGTGAATGCTGGCCTTTCGTATACCGACATCCTTCGCCAGATCAGCGTAACTGAAGCCGTCAAAGCCAAACCTGCGTGCGGCGCTTTCTGCGGAATTCAACAGGGCGGTTTTGGTATCTGATCTAGCTATCATGCTTCTACGTGCCGGAGTTGCAAAGTCTGTAGTGTGTTTTCAGCGGCTTCCAAAGCACCTTCGAGGTATCCCCCGAATTGGGGCGCAGCCTCGGTTCCCGAGACATGCAGAAGCCCGTCCCAGAGTGACGCAAGACTTGGTGGCAGTCCATAGTCCGGATGGCTGAAAAGGGGAGCGTGATCCGCTTGTGTGGCTGTGAGAGGATCAAATGCCCAGTCCTTGATCAACAACTCTGAAGGGTTGGCTGCCTCGGGGCCGAAAATCCGGACGAGCTGGTTTTGAATGTGGTGGCGCAAGACCTGCACATCCTTGCGCGCTTTCGGTGGCACACCAATGAAACCGAACAGGGCATAGGGCCCGCCGGTGGCAGGTGAAGCATCATGTATTTCGACCATCGGACCAAACCGGCTTTGCGCATCGCCGGACAGCCCGTTTTCGCGCCAGAACGGGGTCTCGTAAATGGCGACGGCCTTGCCCTGTCCTGCCATCCATGTGGGTATGTTTTGCAGGCTGGAAACCGCCGCGTCGGGTATCACCGGATCAAAAAGGATGTTTGCGGCCACACGGGGTGGCATCGACAGGACAGCAGTTTGCGCAGGGATAGTTTCGCCGTTGTGCAGGGTCGCTGCCACGCCAGATTTGGTTCGCACCAGTTTTATCACCTTGGCGTTCAGCCGTTTGCGATGATCTGGTAAGGAGCCTGTAAGCGCATCGGTCAATGACGCAAGCCCGCCAATCAGGCGCAACGATCCTTGCATCGAAGAAAAACCGCGGCCCCGTTGAACCTGCCCCTGTTCATTTTCAAAACTCAGATCGCCGCTCGCGTATTGTTCGAATGGTTCCAGCCCCAGCCGGTCAATCAGGGCCGCGATGCGCGGCTGTCCCGGCCAGAACCACGCCGGCCCCAGATCAAACTGCGCGCCTTGGTGGTGCAGGGTTTTGATCCGCCCCCCGAACCGTGAACGCGCCTCCAGCAAGACGTAGTCCTGTCCGCGCGCTTCCAGCGTGTCCGCGAGGGCCAGTCCCGAAAGACCGCCGCCAATAATAAGCACAGTCACGCTCTAGAACCCCTCTGATGCAGGTCGCAGGTCCAGTTCATGGGTCCAGGTCGACTTGGGCTGGTGTGCCAGCTGCCAGTATGCTTCGGCAATATCCGCAGGGTTCATCATCTTTGCAGGATCGAGGCTGTGCAAATTGCGCGATCTGTCGGTGTCGATGATCCCGTCGAGTATTGCATGGCAAACGTGGATGCCTTGGGGCTGGAATTCCCGCGCCAGAGATTGGGTCAGGCCGCGCAGGGCGAATTTGGCACTTGCGAAGGCCGAGAACCTTGCGCCGCCACGCAACGATGCCGTCGCCCCTGACACAATAAATGAGCCGCCCTCGGGCAACATTGCGGGCAGGGTGGCTTGCGCCAGCAGGAACGCGGATTGCACCATCGAAGCCCACGTCCGCTTGAAATCATCCAGACCTGTTTCACCAAAGGGCGCGATGACCAGTTCGGCTGTGTTGTGGATCACCACCTTTGGCGCACCGTGTTGTTTTATCAGGTCCGCCACAAGATCGGGCACTTGCTGTGCATCCGACAGATCAAGGGTTTGAAAAAGACCGGAAGGCCGGTCAGGCGCTGTCCGCCCGAGGCCGATAACCTTAAATCCGTCCTGTTCAAATCGGGCGCAGAGGGATTGTCCGAGTCCCGCGCCAGCGCCAGCGACAAGGGCCAGAGGTTTTTGAGTCATATTCACAGTTCCGGTGCTTTTGCATAGGCCAGATGGCCGGTTTTGATCCAGAGCTTTGCGCCATCCGGCCCCGCCGTCAGGGCCAGGGGATGACCATCTGGCAATCGCAACCACGCGCCTTTTTCGAGTGTGTCGGTTTCGTCGAAAACAGAGCCTCCGATCACGAGCATTTCAATGCCGCCAGCATCGAATTTCGACAGCACAGCCCCCGCGTCCAAATGGTGGTAGGTAACAATCTCGCGGGGATCTCGGTGCAGTTCGGCTGTTGCGACACCATCAAGGGTCGGCCCGAGTTCTTCGGCCATGGATTTGCGGAACTGGGTGCGGTCCGCAGGATCAAACTGCCAGAGCTTCACAAAAATCGTACAACCTTCCTTTGATCCGGGTGTGTGCGATGTGGCGGGCGGATTGCGAACGTAGGTGCCGGCGGGATAATCGCCGTGTTCGTCCTGAAACACACCTTCCAGCACGATGAATTCCTCACCGCCGGTGTGAGTATGGGCCGAGAACTGGCTGGCAGGTGCATAGCGCACGATCGAAGTCGCGCGGGCGACTTCTGCACCGATGCGGTCCAACATCCGCCGCTCTACACCGGGCATTGGGGACGCGACCCAGTCGAGCTGTTCCGAATGGATAATGGCACGGGCGCTAAAGTCTGCGTTAATTTCCACGGTCGTGTCCTTGTGATCTGGCGGGCGATATAAGTGATGCTTGGCTGTCTGCCTACCAGTAGGTAGATAAACCTGTCAAGCGTCAAAGAATCCGACAACACGGCACGGATGCCTGAAGTTGGTTAAAAAACAGGCATTTACTACGCCTTTCTGACTTCTTCGGAATTTGAAAAAAAAATGGAACCATAGGGCTGCCCGTGCGTTGGGGCCCAGTACAGCAGAAACTGTGACCTTTTAAATTCCGACAGTTGGAGCAATGCAGCATGTTAAAACGCGTATTCTGGGCGACGAGCGCCGTAATTCTTATCGGCGCAGCGGGGTTCGGAATTTACGCGTATAAACCAGCTATCGAACCGGTTGACGCAAGCAGCCGGACCGCCTTTGATCCCGAAATCGTAGAGAAGGGGCGTGTGCTGGCGGCTGCGGGATATTGCAGCGAATGTCACACAGCAGAGGGCGGAGCGCCCTTTGCCGGAAACTATCCGATGGACACTGGATTTGGGACGATCTACGCCACAAACCTCACACCTGCGATGGAAACCGGTATCGGCAGCTACTCACCCGAGGCTTTCCGGCGCGCCATGAAAGAAGGCGTCCGCAGAGACGGGCGCCATCTGTTTCCTGCCTTCCCTTACAACCATTTTACCAAAATGTCTGATGAAGATGTGGATGCGATCTACGCTTACATCATGACGGAAGTTCCCCCTGTGGAGCTGGAAACCAAGGAAAACGAACTGCCGTTTCCACTGGATTTACGCTTTCTTCAGGCAGGGTGGAAGCTGCTGTTTGTAGATTTTGACGACTACGCGGTCGATCCGGCCCATTCGGAAGAATGGAACCGCGGGGCCTATCTCGCCGAAGGTCTGGCGCACTGCGGTGCCTGTCATACACCGCGCAATCCGTTGGGGGCCGAAATCGAAAGCGACCAATACGGGGGCGCACAGATCAACGGGTGGACGGCACCCGCCCTGACGCCCCAAAACGCTTCTGCGGTGCCTTGGACAGCAGCGGATTTCAAATCCTATCTGACAGAAGGTGTGTCCGCCAACCACGGAATTTCTGCAGGCCCGATGGGGCCGGTCGTCCACATTGGAATCCGCGAATTGCCGGAGTCCGATATTGATGCACTGAGCCTCTATCTCGGGGAAAAATCGGGGACAAACAATGGTGATCCCGTAGACACTTCGGCTGTAGCCAGCAGTCTGGAGCGGGGACGGCCCGATCCGCAGTACCGTAAGGATCAGGGCGAGCGGTTATATGCAACCGCCTGTGCCTCTTGCCATTACAACACGGAACAGATTGCGGCAGGTCGCCCCGATCTCGGCATCAACTCGGCGACAAATCTGGATACGCCGGACAACCTGATCCATGTGATCCTTGACGGCGTCAGCGGGCCGGAAGGCATTGACGGGGTGGTTATGCCGGGTTTTCGCGATGCGCTCAGCCCGACGGAAATAACCGCAATTGCAGCCTATTTGCGGGATGCCCGCGCGAACCAACCTGCGTGGCCTGATCTGGCTCAAACCGTTACCCGCCTGAGCAATACCGCTGCACCAGCCGAATAATCCTGAAGGGGATCAGACAGATGATAGAATTTGAAATCAACGGAAAGCCCGTCAGTGTCGATGCGGACCCGGACACGCCCCTGCTGTGGGCCATCCGCGACGAGATCGGTTTGACAGGAACGAAATTCGGCTGCGGTATTGGCATGTGTGGTGCCTGCACGGTTCATGTGGGCGGGCGCGCGACACGGTCCTGCATTACGCCGGTTTCCGCGGTTGAAGGCACCTCAATCACAACAATCGAGGGGCTGTCCCCGCAGGATAACCACCCTGTTCAAGAGGCATGGCGCAATCTGCGGGTGCCGCAATGCGGTTACTGCCAGTCCGGCCAGATCATGCAGGCTGCTGCCCTGCTACAAGATATTCCCGCCCCGACAGACGAAGACATTGATGCGGTGATGACAGGAAATCTGTGCCGTTGCATGACCTATCCGCGCATTCGCAACGCTGTCCGCGAAGCGGCAGCAGCTATGACACAAGGAAACTCTGACAATGGCTAATCTTCTTTCCCGTCTGCGACAGAGCACAAGCACCGTGACCGGCTCCGCCGGTGCGCAAACCCAATCAGGATCGGATCTTACCCGTCGCGGCTTCCTTGTGTCGGCAACGGCTGCGGGTGCTGCATTCGGCTTTCCTCTGACAGGGCAGGCCGCAATGGACCCTGAAGCCGCAGATGGTGTTCCGCCCAAACCTGACGGGGCCACCTTCGAGCCGACGATCTGGTACTGGATTGACAGCGAAGGCCTGGTCAATGTGAACATTATCCGCGCTGAAATGGGCCAGCATGTTGGCACAGCAATCGCGCGCATCCTTGCAGATGAACTGGAAGTGGCATGGGATAACGTGCGGATCACCCATGTGGATAGCGCCGAAAAATGGGGTACGATGGTAACGGGCGGCAGCTGGTCTGTCTGGCAAAGCTGGCCGGTTTACCGGAAGGCCGGTGCCGCTGGCCGGGTTGCATTGATCGAAGCCGCAGCAGAAAAATGGGGCGTCGATCCGTCGACCTGTGAGGCGCGCGATGGCACTGTCAGCGATGGCACCAACACGGAAAGCTATGCGTCGCTCGTGGCTGAAGGCTTGCAGCGCTCTTTCACCGAAGAAGAGTTAAACGCGCTCCCGTTGAAACCCCACGGCGAACTCCGGCTTGTTGGCAAGGATGTCAAAGCGCTAGATATTGATACGAAAACCAACGGTCAGGCAATTTACGGTCTGGATGCGTCGGTGGACGGGATGGTCTATGCCGTGCCGCTGATCCCGCCAACGCGTTTGGGGTCTTCAGTGGTTTCCGTCGATGACAGCGGGGCAAAGGACGTCAAAGGCTATCTGCAGACCATCACCCTTGAAGACCCGTCCGGCACGGTGCCCGGTTGGGTTGTGGTGTTGGGGGAAACCCTGATGGCGGCAAAAACCGCCTCAGATTACGTGACGGTCGACTGGCAGGCAGGAGAGCACGCAGGTGTCAGCGAAGAAGACATCAATGCCCGCTCCCGCGAATTGATTGCGGATGAAAATTACGGCGCGATCCTGCCTTCGGACAATCCTGACAGCGCGTCGGCCTTTGATGCAGCGGCGGATGTGCTGGAGGCTGAATATGTCACGCAAACCGTTCTGCATTTCCAGTTGGAACCGGCCAATGCGACAGTGTTCCGGAACGAAGACGGTGTCTGGGAAATCCACACCGGCAACCAGTGGCAATCCCTGATCCTGCCGACCCTTTCGGCAGCCCTTGAGGCGCCTGCCGACCAGATTGTAATGCGCACCTATATGCTTGGTGGCGGGTTTGGCCGACGCCTGAACGGGGATTACGCGGTTCCGGCGGCGCTGGCCTCCAAGGCACTGGGCGGGAAACCTGTCAAACTGGTGTTCATGCGCGAAGACGATGCGAAGTTTGACAGCCCGCGATCCCCTTCGGTGCAGCAGTTGCGTATGGCCTTTGACGATGCAAAGGCCGTAACGGGTATGGATCATAACGCCGCTGCCGGATGGCCCACACAGGTGATGGTGCCCTCCTTCATGCCAAAGGGTGTGAACGACGAACCCTATGATCCCTTCGCCATTGACGGTGCGGACCACTGGTATGATGTCGGCGCACTGCGGGTGCGGGCGATTTCCAACGATCTGGCCAACGCGACCTTCCGCCCGGGCTGGTTGCGGTCCGTGGGGCCGGGCTGGACGAATTTTGCGGTCGAAAGCTTTATGGACGAAGCGGCCCATCGCGTCGGAGAAGATCCGCTGGCCTTCCGGTTGAAACATCTGACTGCGAAGGGGCAAAATGCGGGCTCTGCGCCCAATTCGGTGGGCGGTGCATCACGGCAGGCCAATGTGCTGCGCCGTGTCGCGGAAATGTCGAATTACGGCAACGCCGATCTGCCGGCAGATACGGCCATCGGACTTGCCACAACATTCGGTCAGTCCCGCACCATGCCCACTTGGGTAGGCGGTGCGGTGCAACTGCACGTCAATCGGGATACCGGTTACATCGACATTCAGAAAATGTGGCTCAGCTTTGATTGCGGTACTGTGGTTGATCCTGACAGCGCGCTTGCCCAATGCGAGGGTGCCGCACTGTGGGGGTTGTCTATGGCGCTTTATGAAGGGACGCGCTTTGAAGACGGCAATGTGGTGGACCGGAACCTTGGTACCTACACCCCGTTGCGGATGATCGACACGCCAGAGATGGAGATCGAGTTTGTGGACAGCAGTGAAGTGCCTGTCGGTCTGGGAGAGCCGGGCACAACCGTTATCGCCCCTGCAATCGCAAATGCGATCTATAACGCAGTCGGAGCGCGGTTGCGCAGCCTGCCCATCACGCCGGATGCCGTGGTCGCTGCACTGAAGGAATAGCGCGGTTTGCAGGAAAGGGGCGGGCAGGCGGCAAAGCCTGACTGCCCCGTTTCAGGTGATCCACAACCTGATCACAAAAGCGAGTGCGCCAACCGTGCCAACCCCTGCAAGCCAGAGCAGCACAAACCAACCCAGTCGCCGCAGCAGGCTTTGCGCAGGCTGGTGCGGCCGGGGTTGTTCCGGCGTTTTCGGCGCTGTCATCAGTGGTACCCTGCTTGTGGATCGACCTTACCGCGAAAGACCCAATAGGCGTAAGCGGTATAAGCAAGAATAACAGGGATCAACACACAGGCCCCGACCAGCATGAACAGTTGCGCCTTATAAGGCGCTGCCGCCTCGTAGATGGTTACTTCGGTCGGAACCACATAAGGAAACATGGAAACCCCGAGCCCGACAAAACACAACGCAAAGATGCCAAGTGTCAGAATGAACGGCCAATGGTCGTGCCGGTGTATGTGCAAGGCGCGAAACATCATTGCGGCCAGCGCTATAACCGCCAATCCGACCAGAACCGCCAGCGCGATGTTCCAACCCTCAAACCAGCGGCTGTAATAGCCTTCCTGAAGGAACGGGGTCCACAGGCTGACAACGCCGATAAATCCGACAGTGGCAAGGCCCAGCGTCCATGCGCGCTTGCGCATCCGCTCTTGCAGGTCTCCGCTGGTTTTCATCACCAGCCACGTCGCCCCCAGCAGCATGTAACCCACCATGACAGCAACTCCGACGGTCAGGGAAAACGGCGTCAGCCAGTCCCACCAACCACCGGAGTAAGTCCGAGCGGCCTTGTCGATTTGAATACCTTGCAATAAGGCCCCAAGCGCGATGCCCTGACTTAGCGAAGCCACGCCGGACCCGCCGATAAAGGCGATATCCCAAACGCGGCGCCACCTTTCGGTGCGCCAGCGGAATTCAAAGGCTACACCGCGAAAGATCAGGGCCAGCAGCATGGCAATAATCGGTGCATAAAGCGCGGGCAGGATCAGCGCATAGGCCAGCGGGAAGGCGGCGAACAAGCCGCCACCGCCAAGCACCAGCCATGTTTCGTTTCCGTCCCAGACCGGCGCGACAGAATTCATCATCACATCCCGATCGTCCCGTTTCCGTTCGCTGGCAAACAACATGCCAAGCCCCAGGTCGAAGCCGTCGAGGATGACATAGACCAGCACGGCAAAGGCAATCAGAAACGCCCAGACGAGTGTAAGATCAAAAGAGATTCCATCAGCAAGTGGCATGTCTCATTCTCCCCTTTGGGTGTCTTGCGGGTGGTGTGCCCTGTCTTCATGTGCAGGGGAAATCCCTGCGGCGCGAACGGGGCCTTCGGTAATGTCTTTCAGGCTCGGCTCATCGTACATCGGTGCATGGTTCATCAGACGCAGGATATAGAAGGTTCCTGCGCCAAACACTGCAAAATAGATTACGATAAAAGCGATCAGGGACGTACCAACAGCCGCCGCGTCCAGAGGTGCCGCACTTTGGGAGGTGCGCAACAGCCCGTAAACCGTGAACGGTTGGCGGCCGACCTCTGTTGTGACCCATCCGGCAAGAACCGCAACCAGTCCGGAAGGGGCCATTGCAAAGGCAGCGCGGTGCAGCCACGGGCTGTCGAACAAACGCCCGCGCCAGCGGGCCCACAAAGACCACAACCCGACGCCAAGCATCCCGAAGCCAAGGGCAACCATGATGCGGAAGGCCCAGAAAACGATGCCGACAGGGGGTTGGTCCGCAACCGGAATAGTATCCAGCCCGTCAAGGGGGGCATCCAGATCGTGCTTGAGGATCAGGGAGCTTAGCTTTGGTATCCCCACGGCATAGTCCAGCCGCTGTTCGCTCTGGTTCGGTATGCCAAACAGATAAAGCGGTGCGCCGTCGGGGTGGCTTTCGAAATGGCCCTCCATCGCCATCACTTTGGCAGGTTGGTGTTCCAGCGTGTTCAGCCCGTGCATGTCTCCGAGGAAAATTTGTACCGGTGCCACGATCGCCGCCATCCACATGGCCATAGAGAACATGGTTTTGGTGGCGGCGCCCACAGGCTCGGCTTTTCTGCGATAGCGCAACAGGTGAAACGCTGCGACACCCCCCACAATGAACGCCGTTGTCAGATAGGCGGCCGTGACCGTATGGGCCAGACGATAGGGGAAGGACGGATTGAAGACGATTTCCAGAAAGTTCTCCGGCATGAACTGGCCGGTCTCCGGATCAATTGAAAACCCCGCCGGCGTTTGCATCCAGCTGTTCACCGAAATGATCCAGAACGCCGAGAAAAACGTCCCCACCGCAACGGCGCTACAGGCGAACATGTGCAAACCGGGACCGACTTTGTCCCGCCCGAACAGCATGATGCCAAGAAAACCTGCTTCCAGAAAGAAGGCGCTAAGCACTTCATAGGCCATAGGCGCACCGATAACCGGCCCCGCCTTATCCGAAAATACGGACCAGTTGGTGCCGAACTGGTAAGACATCACAATGCCCGAGACGACTCCCATAGCGAAAGCAAGTGCGAAAATTTTAGTCCAGTAACGGAAAAGATCGAGGTATTTGTGCTCTTTCGTCCACAGCCACAGGCCGTTCAGCACTGCAAGGTAACTTGCAAGGCCAATGGTGAAAGCCGGAAACAGGAAATGGAAACTGACCGTAAAGGCGAACTGGATCCGCGCGAGAAGAACAGCATCAAACGAGTCAAACATGGGGTGCCTTTCCACAGATGCCGCTGAAGATTGTGCTTCACCGGCAAACTTCAAGGTAGCTGACAACCAACGCAAAGTATCGCGTGGTTGCCTTCAACCTAATCCAATTTCGCGGAGGTTAAATGCGACGAAATGGTAGGCCCCGAAGGGTGTGGAAGGAGCGAAGTCAGTGTAGCTTTTCTTCCCGATCCAAAACCGGCGAAATGCGCTTAATTTGTAGACGCTTTGCCCCCTCACTTTGAGACAAGGAAGCCGGCAGGGGGGCAAGCAATCACAGCGCCGCGTTCACACGCGAAGTGGTGCAGCAGATAACGGACGACTTTCCGCGTACCTGATTAAGCGGGTCCGGTCTTTGCCACGCGCCGTAAGAAGGCCTGCGTTCGCGGGTCTTGTGGATTTTCAAGAAGGTTTTCCGGCGTGCCTTGTTCGACGATCTGTCCGTCGGACATGAAAATGATCCGATCCGCAATTTCTTTGGCGAACTGCATTTCATGCGTGACGATCAACATCGTCTGGCCCTTTTCGGCAACACGGCGCATCAGGTCGAGAACTTCGCCAACCCATTCCGGATCAAGCGCGGAGGTAGGTTCATCAAACAGCATCAATTCGGCATCCAGCGCCATTGCGCGGCCTATACCGATACGCTGCTGTTGCCCGCCCGACAGCGCCGCCGGATAGGATTCCGCTTTGTCGATCAAACCGGTTTCCCGCAGGGTCTCGTCTGCGCGGGCGCGGGCATCCGCTTTGGACTGGCCCTTAACGGTCACGAGCGCTTGGGTGATGTTTTCCCGTGCGGTCTTGTTTGCAAAGAGCGCATAGTTCTGAAAAACGAAGGAGGTTCTGCGCCGCAGTGCAAGAATGTCCGAACGTGAAGCCGTTTCGGCGTCAACGGTCAGATCCCCAACCCGGATGACGCCTGTCTCCGGTCTATCAAGAAAGTTCAGGCACCTCAGCAAGGTCGATTTTCCGGTACCCGACGGTCCAATGATAACCACCCGTTCGCCGGTTGCGATATCCAAAGAGATATCGTCCAGAACGGTGGTCTCGCCAAATGATTTGCGCAGACCTTTGATGGAAATGGCAGCCTGTGATGTCATCTTGCATAAGCCTTGTTCAGATAGGTTTCCAAGTGACGTTGGGCGAAGGACAGGGTTTCAACCATAATCCAGTAGATTGCAGCCACAACAAGGAAGGCCTCGAAGTAGAGAAAGCTGCCCGCGGCTTCTTTCTGGGTCGCGCCCATCAGTTCGGTGACCCCCAGCGTGAACGCCAGCGATGTCCCTTTGATCATATCAATGAAGTAATTGACCAGAGTCGGTGCCGCCACGCGGGTCGCTTGGGGAAGGATGATATGACCCATCATCTGCATTTGCGTCATGCCAACGGCTTGCGCAGCCTCCCACTGGCTGCGGTCAACGCCAAGGATTGCTGCGCGGATGCTCTCGGCCATATAGGCCGAGAAGTGCAGTGTCAGCCCCATGATGGTCGCTGTGACACCATCAATCGTCGTCAGAAACGACAGAACCTGCGGCAGCCCGTAATAGAACAGGAACAACTGCACCAGAAGAGGGGTGCCGCGAAAGAAGCTGATGAACAGACGCACAAAAACATCCAGAACCGGCACGCGAAAAACCCGTTCGACGGCCAGAAGGGAGGCCAGTATCAGGGCGAAAAACATCCCGACCAACGCCATGAAAAGCGTTAGCGGGATATACCCCAACAGAACGGGGACCAAATCCCACATGTAATTAACGTCCAAACCGCGCATGATATTATTCCGCTATCGTGATGTCCGTTCCGAACCACTTTTCGGAAATTTCAGCCAACGTACCATTTTCTTTCAACGTGGTGATGGCCACGTCGATCCGGTCGCGGAGTGCGATACCGTCTGCATCATTACGAAACGGTAGCGCGTTGCGGATTTCGCTGAACGGGTTGCCCGCAAAGCTTAGCGGCAGTGGGCTTTCTGCGATCAGCTGCGCAGAGGACACGCGATCCATAACAAAGGCATCAACACGCCCCAGCGCGGTATCCTGCGCGATGTTGCTTTCATAGGTGCGGATTTCGATATCGGCTGCATTCGGAAGCTCTCTGAGCAATTGTTCAAAGTTGGAGCCGAGGTTCACGGCGACAGTTTTGCCGCTCAGGTCTTCCACACCGGTGATTGTTCCTTCGTTGCCCTTTTTCACCACGACTTGCGCGCCGTCGAAAACATAAGGCTGCGAAAAAGCAAACTTTGCTTCGCGTTCCGGCGTAATTGTAATCTGGTTGGCAATTGTGTCGATCCGGCCTGTTTCCAATGCCCCGACCAGCCCCGAGAAAGACATGGTGACAAAGTTGACGTCATCTCCGGTTTCTTCTGCGATGGCCTTCATAAAATCGACTTCAAAGCCTTGCAGTTTGTCGAGTTTGACAAAGGTAAAGGGAAAGTACCCGCCTGACATACCCACGTTCAGTGTATCTGCGTGAGCCGTGCCCAAAGTAAAAGACAGGGCGAATGCTGCGACTGCGACTGATTTTTTCATGTTATTTCTCCGTTCGTTGAAGCGGCAGGTAACACATATCTAAACGGCTTCAATGGGCCGCCGGAAGAAAGGACCAGTGTCGCAGTGCTTTCAATTTGTTTGGAAGATTGTTCTTCCGGAAAATCAATTCGAAGGATAAATACTGCTTCCCTTCCGGGGCAAACCATGTCGGCAGATCAACAGTCCGCGGAAATAAGTGAAAATCGGACCCTGAACTATTGACAAGCAAGCGTTCCCGCCCCCTATCCTGAATTCAACTCAAAGCTGATCTGATTTTGCCGTACGCAAGTCTGGCTTGTGGCCAAGGCATCAAAAGAAGCCACATCAGTTTTAACAAGTCGAGCGTATCCAGTGAGGGTTTTATTGTGAAGTTCCGAAATTATCTTATAGCCGTTATTTCCGCATTTTTCCTTGCAATGCCGGTATCAGGTTTCGCTCAGGCAATTCTGACGGTTTCCACCCATTCCACATCGCAGAGCTATTCGCTCGACGATATTCTGTCGATGCCGCAGACGACAGTAACAACCAACAACCATTACGTGGAGGGCAGCACCCTGTTTCAGGGGCCGAGCCTGCGATACGTGCTTGAGCAAACGGGTATCAAAGAAGACGCAATGTTGCGCATGACCGCGCTGAACGATTTCTCTGTCGATGTGCCCGCATCGGATGCCTTCAAGTATGATGTTATTCTTGCGGTCCATCAGAATGGCGAAAAAATGTCGGTGCGAGACAAGGGGCCGATCTGGGTCATTTATCCGATGGACGACCATCCCGAACTTTCGGACAGCCTATACAGTGACAGGCTGATCTGGCAGCTATCGAGCATAAGTGTGAAGTGATCTCTTTCGGTAAATTAATCCGTGGTGTGCTTCTGACACTGTTTCTGGCTGCGGCAATCTTTGGAATGTCGACTGTCCATGAGCTGAACGGCAAGGTGCGCAGTATTCAACCTTCCGGACAAAGCGATCCGTTGTGGGTTGCTTCACAATTGCAATTTGAACTGCTGCGTTTGCAAAATGACTTGGGAGAATTTGCACTCGGCTACAAAACGAGCGAATCCATTGGGTTGCGGTTTGATATCGCATGGAGCCGAATAAACATCATTAAAACCGGAAAACTGCCCCGCACCTTGAAAACCCTTGGGGTGAGCGATGAAGTCGTCACGAACCTTAAAGAAACCTTTGTGGAAATCGAACCGGCGATAGCAGGTCTGTCCGCCGTGTCGTTGTCTGACGAAGAACGCGTCAGACTGGTGGAGAACATCCTCGCGCAACTTGACGGGTATGACCAGAAAATACGGGCCTTCCTGCTAAATGTGGCCCATGCCAAAACAGATTCGACGGTCGAAGCCAGTGCAAGCCTGCTGTCCCTGTCAAATGCGCTGCGTTTTCTGGGCGTCACGATTTTCAGCCTGATACTTACCTTTACGATCCTGCTTTTGCTTGATCTCAGGAGGGCAAGGAATGCCGAAACAGCAATGCGCCAACTGGCAAAAGAGGCATCATCCGCGGCCCAGATGAAAATCAACTTCATGACGGTGGTCAGCCACGAGTTGCGCACACCCCTAACGTCCATCCTTGGCGGGCTCTCCTTGTTAAAACGGCGTCTTGCCGGCGATGCAGAGGATGAAATGGCGCTCAAACTGATTGATGTTGCATCCCGCAACGGGGATCGCCTTCTGGCGCTGATCAATGACGTGCTGGACGCACAGGCTTTAGAGGAAGGAAAGGTCACTATAAATCCCGAGCGGGCAGACCTGAACGAAATCGTGGCCAGCGCCGTGGAAAGTTGCCAACCCTACGCAGAGCGGTTCGGGGTGAACTACGCCATAGACTCGCAGGATACGGGTTTGATCGCCCTGACAGACGAATCCCGGGTTGTTCAGGTTCTCGTTAACCTGATCTCCAACGCTACCAAGTTTTCATCGGCAGGACAGACCGTCGAAATCAGGTTGAAGAAACGGGGCCAAAAGGCGCGGATCGAGGTTGTCGATCACGGTATGGGCATTCCGCACGAACAGCAAAAAGCAATCTTCTCATCATTCTATCAGGTCAATCCGGGAACGGTCAGTGCGATCAAAGGCAGCGGACTCGGGCTGAATATCTCACAGAGGTTGATAGAGTTGCTGGGCGGCACCATCGGTTTCCATTCGGTAGAAGGTGAAGGAACAACCTTCTGGATCGAAATTGACCTTCTTCCCGACGGGGACGATTGATTTAAAAAACCGTGCAATCTGCAGTGGCTAGTTAATAAATTAACATAATTATGATTATGCGTAATAGGGGCGGCCACACGGCACATTCTATACTGGGTTGCGACAAATCCCCTATCTTGCTGAAAAGCAAGGAGAACGGACATGGCCCACACAGAGCTGGATTTGCGTGAGAGACGCGCAATCGAAGACATGCTCGGGCGGTCTTGGCCCTGAAACCCCAAAGACCCATGCTTTACACTGAAAGATATTATCAAACAAATTCAGTGGCATAAATCCCGCCACCCTCTTTCCTGCGCATTTTGGAATTTTGGTATTCCAAAATTTTAAATGCCATGCTAGACGTTTGGTCGAGCGTAAGTTGCGCTTGATTCAAGGGAGGACACCATGAAGAATTTGCTTGTTATGGCGGCGGTCGCCGCTGTTGTTGGCGGTGAAGTTACCGCAGATGAATTTCCAACTAAGACGATTGAAGTAATCACCCACGCCGGTAACGGTGGCGGAACAGACGTAACCACACGGATGATGATGATCCGCGCCCGCCGTGAACTCGGCACCGATATGGTTGTTGTTAACAAGAGCGGCGGCGGCGGGGCTTCGGCCATGGATTACTACCTGACGCAGGAGCCGGACGGGCACAGCATCCTGACCTTCACCATCGGCCATTCGGCTACGGTTGCTTTGGGCAAGACCGACATGACACTGGATGACGTGCGCCCGATCGCGCGGGGTACCGATGATCCTCAGATCCTGATGACACGCTGCGGGGTTTACGACTCGGCTCAGGCATTTGTCGACGCACAGAAAGACACGCCGCTGACCTATGGCACGACCCATTTGGGCGGCATTGACGATGTGTCCGCCTTCATGTTTGCCCGCCGCGGCGAACTGGCGACCCCAAAAATCGTCCCGTTTGAAGGTGGCGGTGAACTGGCCACCCAACTGGTTGCCGGTGCTGTCGATGTGGCGGTTCTCAATCTCGCCGAAGCCGGCTCACAAATCTCGGCCGGTGATATCTGCCCGATGGTGGTTCTTGCGCCCGAGCGGATGAACGGCCTGCCGGATGTGTCCACTGCACAGGAACTGGGGATTGACGCAAACTATTCAACCGTTCGCGGTTTCGTAGTGCATGCAGACACTCCTGACGAAGTGGCCGCTAAAATCGAAGATGCCTTGGTCAAGGCGATGAACCACACTGTGTATCAGGGCTTCCTGACATCTGTAGGACTGGATTCAACCTCTGTCGCAGGCGCGGATGTTTGGGGCAAGCAGCTAACATCCATGCAGGCCGATATGAATTCCGCGCTCAAAGAGCTTGGCTTCATAGAGTAACCCTTCGAAAGAAGCCGGTCCGCACCCCAAATGGCGGACCGGATTTTCCCCCAAGATCTGGAGTCCATTGATGACCCGTTATGCGGTTCCTTGCGGCACAATTGCGTTTTGTATCGTGGCCTACTGGCTTACGACCCAATTCGACCGCGTCCCTCCTATATTCGTGCGCGGCATGCAGCCAGCCGATTTTCCACAGATGGTGTTGCTGCTGATTACAGCCCTGTCGGTACTGGTGATGATTTTCGACAAACCGGTCGAACATGATCCCGTTAAAATGAACGTCTGGACCAGCATCGGACTGTTTGTCGTATTTGCGCTGGTGGCGCAGGTTGACCTGTTCCTTGGCCTTGGCGTTTTTGCTGCAGGCCTTGCGTGGTCCTGGGGCGAGCGCCGCATCTGGGGTATCGGACTGGTGGCTGTCGTCAGTCCGGCGCTTATTTTTCTTCTGTTTGATCTGGTCTTCAAGATCCGCTTCCCGCGCGGTCTGTTAACCAATCTTTGGTACGGGTGAGCCTGATGGAACCTTTCTTCGCAGGACTATATGTTCTTCTGGACCCGCAACTGCTTATCCTGTTGTTTGCGGCCACATTGGGGGGCGTCATCATCGGCGCGTTGCCCGGATTGAACGCTACCACCGGCGCAGCTCTGCTGTTGCCCTTTACGATCACAATGGATCCGGTTCCGGCCATTGCGATCCTGACAACAATTTACTGTGCCGCAACCTTTGCAGGGGCGATCACGGCTATTCTGATCAACACGCCCGGTACATCTGCCAGTGCCACCACCTGTCTGGACGGGTTCCCGATGGCGCAACGCGGCGAAGCCGGACGTGCGCTTGGCATGGCGACGGTGTCTTCGACAATCGGCGGTATCATCTCGGTTGTCTGTCTGATGCTTGCCGCCCCGATGATGGCACGTATGGCCTATAATTTCGCGCCGCCCGAGTATTTTGCCCTGACCGTTTTCGGAATTTCCATGCTGGCCTCTATTGGCGATGGCACACCGCTGCGAAACATCATCGCCGGATCGTTGGGCATCCTGCTTGCGACAGTAGGTAAGGATCTTCTGACCACAGTAGAGCGGTTCACTTTCGGCTTTAACGAACTGTCCGAAGGTATCGGGTTTGTCCCTGTCATGATTGGTATCTTCGGGATTTCAGAGCTTCTGGTTCAGGCCGAGCAACGCAAAGGCGATCGCAAGCTGATCCAGATGAAAGCCATCAAACTGCCAAGCCGCGAGGATTATTCCCGTGTCTGGAAAACAATCCTGCGCAGTTCGGGTATCGGTACGTTCATCGGCATCCTGCCCGCTGAAGGTGCGACCGTCGCGTCGATGATTGGCTATAACGAGGCACGGCGCTGGTCAAAGACCCCCGAAGAATTCGGCAAGGGTTCTATTGAAGGTATCGCCGGTTCCGAAGCGGCCAACAACTCTGCCACGGGCGGGGCGATGGTTCCGACACTTGCGCTCGGCATTCCTGGCAGCCCGACTGCGGCGGTTATTCTGGCCGGTCTGATGGTGCACGGTTTGCAGCCGGGACCGACCATGTTCACCGAACAGGCCGAGTTTGCATATGCAATCTTCTGGGCCATGCTGCTGGTCAATATAACCTTCATCTTTGTCGGGTTGTTCGGCGCAAAACTGTTCGCACGGGTCACTTTCGTTCCTGTGCAGATCCTCTGGCCTATCGTCTTTTGCTTTTCGATCGTGGGGGCCTATGCGTTGCAGCAGTCGATGCTGGATGTTTACATCGCACTGGTGTCCGGCGTTATCGGTTATTTCATGCGCCGCTTTGGCTATTCGGTTGTGCCTCTTGCCATCGGGTTGATCCTTGGCGGGATGCTCGAAAAGCGGCTTGGTCAGTCCCTGATCATGCTCGATGACCAATGGTGGCTGATGTTCACCCGCCCGCTAAGCCTTCTGTTTTTCATTCTCACCTTTCTCGCGCTGTTCGGACCGATGTTTATCCGTCTGTTCCGGCAACGTGACCCACTGGTTTCTACTGGGGAGTAATCCATGACCAAAATCAAATCTGTTCGTACCCGCGTTTGGAACTGGAAAGGCCCGACTGTGCCGCCACACGGGAATTTCTGCACCAATGCTTCTGATGCCCTGTGGATGAAAGGGGATGCGATGGCATCCTTCCGCTTTCACCAGTGGCTGACCGTAGAGGTGGAAACCGAAGACGGCACCATCGGCATCGGGAATGCCGCCCTTGCCCCGAGTGTGGTCAAGAAAGCAATTGACGATTGGTATGCGCCACTTGTGATCGGGGAAGACCCTTTTGACTACGCCTATATCTGGGAAAAGATGTACCGGCGCACCCATGCCTGGGGCCGCAAGGGGATCGGCATGACGGCGATCAGCGCGATTGATATCGCGATCTGGGATCTGATGGGCAAGCTGGTGGGCAAGCCCGTGTTCAAACTGCTTGGCGGACGCACCAAGGAAAAGATCCCCGTCTATTATTCCAAACTTTATGCAGACAGTATCGACGCCATGCAGCGCGAAGCCGAAGAAGCCGCAAGCCACGGCTATCAGGGGTTCAAGACCCGTTTCGGCTTTGGCCCGAAGGACGGTATGAAAGGGATGCGCGAGAACCTTAAACGGGTTGAGGCCCTGCGTGAGGTTCTGGGCTATGACGTTGATCTTATGCTGGAATGCTACATGGGCTGGAACCTTGATTACGCCAAGCGGATGCTGCCCAAGCTGGAAAAATACGAACCCCGCTGGCTGGAAGAGCCGGTGATTGCAGATGATGTTGCGGGCTATGCCGAATTGAACGCGATGGGCATTGTCCCGATTTCCGGCGGCGAACATGAATTCAGCGTGATCGGCTGTGCCGAACTGATCAACCGCAAGGCTGTCAGCGTCCTGCAATATGATACCAACCGTGTCGGCGGGATCACGGCGGCCCAGAAGATCAACGCAATTGCCGAAGCGGCCCAGATTCCGGTGATCCCGCACGCGGGGCAGATGCACAACTATCACCTGACAATGGCCAATACGAACTGCCCGATCAGCGAATACTTCCCTGTTTTCGATGTCGAGGTGGGGAATGAATTGTTCTATTATATCTTTGACGGCGATGCCGAAGCTGTGGACGGGTATCTTCAACTGGATGACGACAAGCCCGGACTCGGGATCAGCATCTCTGACAAACATTTGAAGAATTTCGAGATTACAGAATGACCCATTACACCGGAATATGGCCCGTTGCGCCAACCCCTTTTCACGACGACGGATCCCTTGATCCGGAAGGGATGAAACGCGTTCTGGACTGTCTGATTGATCAGGACGCGGACGGGATTTGCATTCTCGCCAATTTTTCCGAACAGTTCCTACTTTCGGATGAGGAACGCGCGGTTCTGACACGGCTTTGTGTTGAACATATTGGCGGGCGTGTGCCTGTTATCGTCACGATCAGCCATTATGCAACACAGATTGCGGTGGAGCGGGCCCAGTTTGCCAAGGATCTGGGGGCTGACATCGTTATGATGATGCCGCCCTATCACGGGGCATTGTTGAAGGGGACACCGCAGCAGAGCTTTGAACAGTTTGCGGCTGTCGGCAAGGTAGGCATCCCCATCATGGTGCAGGATGCGCCCCTGTCGGGTGTCGATCTGCCGGTGCCCTTGCTGGTGCGCATGGCGCAGGAAATCGAGCAAGTCCGGCTGTTCAAAATCGAATGCCCGCGCGCGGCCAATAAAATCCGCGACCTGATTGATCAGGGCGGAGACGCCATTGAAGGCCCGTTTGACGGGGAAGAGGCCATCACCCTACTGGCGGATCTGGATGCCGGCGCAACAGGGTCGATGACCAGTGGCATGATCGTAGACCGGATCAAGCCGGTGATTGTCAAACATCACGCCGGTGACTTTGCTGGTGCAACAGAGGCTTATGGCCGCGTTGCTATGGCCATCAATCACGAGAACCGTCAGTGTGGCTGGCAATCGTGTAAGGCTGCGATGGTCGAGGGCGGCGTGATTGCATCCGAATTCTGCCGCCATCCGATCCCGCCCCTGCACCCGGCGATCCGCAGCCGGATGATTGATCTTCTGCGGCCGCTTGATCCTATGGTTCTGAAATGGGGGAAATGACATGAATGACACTGGCTGGACCTACGAGCTGAGGAATTTTGCCGAGTTGAAGCCCCGTAAATCGCTGGCGTCAGATGCGGCGGACAACCTGCGGGAATTTATTCTGCTGGGCAAACTCGCCCCCGGAATGCCGGTGCGGGAACGTGATCTGGCCGAAGCGTTCGGTATATCACGCACCCCGCTCAAAGAGGCGCTGCGCATTCTGGAAAGCGAAGGTCTGATCTCTTACGGTCCGACCCGTCGCCCCTTTGTCGCGGATCCTTCGCTGGATGAAATCAACGACTGGTTACGCGTACAGGGCGCACTGGAGGCACTGGCAGGTGAACTGGCTTGTCAAACCGCCAGCGACAGTGAACTGGCAGAAATCGAAAAGCTGAACACCTCGATCACCGATTTGCGCGACGGGGATGAACCGCTTGAAGCCTTCCGGCGCGATATGGCGTTTCACACGGCGATCGTCGCGGCCTCGGGCAATCATGCGCTCTATGAAACCCACGCAGTTTACAACGCAAGGCTCTGGCGGGTTCGTTTCCTGTCCTCCCAGCGTACAGCGGGTCAGGATGTCACCCGCCGGGAGCATCTGGAAATTGTTGCAGCCTTGAAAGCCCGTGATGCGGCGGCTGCACGAACCGCACTTAAACAGCATCTGCGCACCGCAGAAACCAACATTGCAAACGCCAAAGCAGAGGCGGATGCACAAGCCAATACAAAAGGGGAGTCCGAATGATGCGGCCCAAAATCGCAATAGTACCCGGTGATCCGTCCGGCATCGGCCCCGAACTCGTCGCCAAGCTCCTGTCCGAAGACAGTGTATGCGAGGCGGCAGATATCCTGCTGGTGGGAGATGCACATCTGTGGCAGCAGGGCGCTGCGCAGGCCGGAATGCCTGTGAAGTTGAATACAATCGAAGAATCCGGCGTGGCTTCCTTCAGCGGTCTTGCCCATCTGGATCTGGACACGATTGCGCCCGATGACATCAGGATCGCCGAAGTGACAGTGGCAGCGGGGACGACCTCTTTGCGGTGTCTCGACAAGGCGCTTGATCTGGCGCAGGCGGGGCTGGTGGACGGGGTGATGTTTGCACCGTTTAACAAGGCCGCCATGACATCCGCAGGCCTGAACGCAGAGGATGAACACCGCTATATGGCGCGGTATCTCGGGTTTACCGGCTATCATTCCGAAATCAACGTGCTTGACGACCTGATGACCACACGCGTGACCAGCCATATTGGCCTGAAAGACGTGGCCGCCAATATTGACGGGCCAAGCATCGAAAAGGCGATCGACCTTGCCCATGCTACGCTGGCGCGCTCCGGCAGGACGCGCCCTCATGTGGCGGTGGCGGCCCTGAACCCGCACGCCGGTGACAACGGCAAGTTCGGACGCGAGGAAATCGACGTGATCGAACCCGTGGTCCGCGCGTTTCAGGACCGGCAGATGAACGTGACAGGGCCTTGGCCATCGGACACCGTCTTTCTGAAGGCGAAACGGGGCGAAGTGGATGCGGTTGTGACCATGTATCACGATCAGGGTCAGATCGCGATCAAGCTGATGGGCTTTGAACGGGGTGTCACCGTTGCCGGTGGGTTGCCGATCCCCGTTGCCACACCCGCCCATGGCACGGCCTTTGACATTGCGGGTAAGGGAATTGCCAATGTGGGCGCAACGCGACAGGCATTTGACCTACTGGTGCGTATGGCCAATACCGCCAAGGCAGAGGCCGGAGCCGCCGCGTGAGCAGTCGGCGTATCGGCTTTGTCGGGGTCGGCCTGATGGGATCAGGCATGGCATCCTGCCTGCTTGCCGACGGGTATTCCGTCAGCCTGCTCGCCCACAGAAACCGTGAACCGGTGGAGCGTCTCATCGCACAAGGCGCCAGTGAGGCCCCCGACACTGCCACGCTGGTGCAATCCTGTGATGTAGTGTTCACCTGCCTGCCCAACGCCGAAGCGGTAGAGGCTTTTGCGGGACAGGTGCTGGCGCAATTCCGTCACGGACAAATCTGGATTGATACCTCTACCTCCCGCCCCGAGGTCAGCGAAGCTATGGCCGAACGCCTGCAGGCAAGGGGCGCAATCTTTGCGGATGCGCCTGTCACCGGCGGGCCGGAACAGGCGCAGGAAGGGAGCCTCAGTTCGCTTGTTGGTTGCGCAGAACAGCATTTCAGCGCGGTTGAAACCCTTGTGGGCAGCTATTCGAAACTGGTGCGCCGCTTCGGGGAAGCCGGTCGCGGCCATGCAGCCAAACTGCTGAACAACCTTGTATCGCAGGGAACGGCGGTTCTGCTGTCGGATGCTTTTCAATGCGCCCGCAAAACGGGCGTCGACAGCCATGCCCTGTTTGAAATCATGATGGCGGGGGCGGCGCGCTCCGGCACATTGGAAAAGACGGTTCCGGCGGCGCTGGAAGGGCGGTTTGACAGTTCGAAATTCACGATCGGCAATTCCGCCAAAGACCTGCGCTATGCCCGCGACCTCGTAAATTCTGTCGCGCCGGAAAGAACCGCACTGGCCGGTGTCATCGCAGACCGGCTGTCCGATCTGGAAACACGCGGGCGCGGGGGCGATTACATCAGCACCCTGCTTGACCCCGAAAAATCCTGATCGCGCCCTCCCCCGCTATTCCCCTTCAAGACGAAAGAAAAAAGATGAACTTTACGCCACATGGAAAACACCTGATCGCAGGCACTTGGGTCGGAGGTGGAGAAACCTTTACCTCCTCCCCTGCCCACGGGCCGGAACACACATTCTTCAAAGGCACACCCGATCTTGTGGATCAGGCCTGTGCCGCTGCCGAAGATGCCTTCTGGTCTTTCGGCTACAGCAACCGCCAGACCCGCGCGGATTTTCTGAACGCGATTGCCGACGAGATCGAGGCCCGCGCCGATGCGATCACAGAAATAGGCACGCAGGAATCCGGCCTGCCGGAAGCCCGCCTGCAAGGAGAACGGGGCCGCACAACGGGGCAGTTGCGCCTGTTCGCGGATCACATCCTTGCCGGAGAATACCTTGACCGGCGGCACGATGCAGCCTTGCCGGATCGCAGCCCCCTGCCGCGTCCCGATCTGAAGATGATCCAGCGCCCCATCGGGCCTGTGGCGGTATTTGGCGCGTCCAACTTTCCGCTGGCCTTTTCAACTGCCGGCGGGGACACAGCCGCCGCTTTGGCCGCAGGTTGTCCGGTGGTGGTGAAGGGTCATCCGGCCCATCCCGGCACAGGTGAAATCATCGCCGAGGCTGTTCATGCCGCGATAGAAAAGACCGGAATTCACCCCGGTGTTTTCAGTCTGGTGCAGGACGGAGACCGTGAAACCGGCGCCGCACTGGTGCAGCATCCGCTAATCAATGCGGTCGGATTTACCGGATCGCTGGCAGGCGGACGTGCCTTGTTTGATCTGTGTGCCGCGCGGCCCAACCCGATCCCGTTTTTCGGAGAGCTCGGTTCGGTTAACCCCATGTTTCTGTTGCCCGAAGCCGCCAAATCCCGCGGGGCCGAGATCGGCGCGAATTGGGCAGGATCACTGACGATGGGGGCGGGCCAGTTCTGCACCAATCCGGGCGTGACCGTTGTCCTGCCAGGGGCCGAGGCTTTCATCGGCGCTGCCACTGACGCGCTGAGGGATTCGGGCGAACAAACCATGCTTACAGACGGCATTGCACAGGCCTACCGCCGTGGCGTTGAACGGATGTCCGGCACTGATACGATCACGGAAATCCTTGTGACCCCTTGTGAGGGGCGCAGCGCGAAGCCCGGCCTCTACCGTGTCACGGCCCGTGACTGGCTGGCCGATACCGACTTGCAGGAAGAAGTCTTCGGCCCGCTCGGTATTATAGTTGAAGCGCGGGATACGGATGAGATGGCGCAGATTGCCAAGTCCATACAGGGGCAGTTGACCTGTACGCTGCATATGGACGAAGGCGATACCGACCTTGCCAGATCCCTGATGCCGCTGGTCGAGCGCAAGGCCGGACGGCTTTTGGTGAACGGGTTTCCAACAGGTGTAGAAGTGGCGGACAGTATGGTACATGGCGGCCCCTACCCTGCTTCGACAAACTTTGGGGCAACCTCGGTTGGTACATTGTCCATCCGTCGCTTCCTGCGGCCGGTCTGTTACCAGAATATCCCGGACGCCCTGTTGCCCGAAAGCGTTTGATCCGGCTATAGCCTGATAATAAACAGCCCCGCAGTTTTGAACTACGGGGCTGTTTTTTGTGCATTGCAGGGTGCCGGCGTCAGCTTTGCTTTGCCGCGGTCTTGCGCAACTTGCGGCGTTGCAGCATCGGGGCCAGTACAGTCGCACTGACCAGAATTACGGCCAGGCCCAGCAGGATCGCGCTGATCGGCCTTTCTGCGAAGATCGAAAAATCCCCGCGCGACATCGCCAGAGAGCGGCGCAACTCGCTTTCCGCTATCGGGCCGAGCACCACGCCAAGAATGATGGACACCAGCGGGAAACCGATCTTTTCAAGCAGGAAACCCGCCAGTCCGAACCCCAGCATCAGCCAGACATCCATCATCGAATTCTGCACGGAATAGGTGCCGACAATACAGCAGATGACAATGACCGGACCCAAGGCGGAATATGGCACATCCAGCAGTTTGGACAGCACCGCAATGAAGGGTTTGGAAAAGACAAGGATCAGCACGTTGACCAGCATCAGCCCCACAAACACCGCATAGATCAGATCACTGTTGCCGGTCATGAAGGTCGGTCCGGGAGTCAGGCCGTGTACGATGAACGCCCCCAGAATAACAGCCGTTGTGCCCGACCCCGGAATACCAAGCGCAAAGAGCGGCACCAGCGCACCGATGGCGGCCGCGTTATTTGCGGATTCCGGTGCCGCCACGCCTTCGGGTGCCCCGCGCCCGAACCGTTTACGGTCCTTGGACCAGCGCACGGTTTCACTGTAAGCCACCATAGCGGCGGTGGACGCCCCGATGCCCGGCAGGATGCCGATTGCGGTACCAATAATAGAGGACCGCGCGACGGTGCCACGGATTTCGCGGATCACCGGCCAGTCAAAAATGCGGATCTTGAAGGATTTCGTGGACAGGTGGATGTCTCCCTCCTGACAGCGTTTCAGCACTTCGGAAATCGCAAACAGGCCGATGATAACGGGGATCAGGTTGATCCCGCTCATTAAATGCAGGCTGCCAAAGGTAAACCGCGCCGTTCCTGTCAGCGGGTCCAGACCGACAGAGGCAATCAGCAGGCCGATACACACGCCAATCAGCCCGAGCAACAGATTGCCGCCAAGTGAGGCGACAACTGTCAGACCCAGAACGGCCAGCGCAAAAAATTCGGGCGAGGAAAACTGCAAGGCAATATCCGCCAGCATCGGCGTGGCCACGATCAGCACTATGGTGCCCACGATGCCACCAAAAGCCGAGGACAGGATACCAATACCAAGCGCCTTGCCCGCTTCACCCTTCTGCGTCATCGGGTAACCGTCAAGCGCGGTCATCACCGCTTCGGGGGTGCCGGGCGCACGGTAAAGGATCGCCGTAATCAGGCCGGAAAACACACTGGAGGCATAGATCGCTGTCAGCAACATAAAGGCGCCAGTGGGCTCCATCGTGTAGGTCACTGGCAGCAGGATCACTACCAAAATGACACCACTGATGCCGGGCAAAGCGCCTCCGACAAAGCCGATCAGCACCGCAGAGGCCAGGATCAAAAGGTTGAGCGGCTGCATGACGACGCCCAAGCCACCGATGAGGTCTTCTATCATTTTATGTCCTTTTCAGGTGATCACGCGTGGGGTCAGGGCAACGGAATGTGCAACAGGCGGTCAAACACAAGGGCGACCATCAAAACTGCGGCAACCGTCGTAAACAGGATGCGCAACGGGCGGCGTTCGCCCAGAATAACGTTCACAATTGCCGCGAACACGGCTGTGGCGGCCAGATAGCCGGTGAATTCCATCGCAACCGTATAGGCAACGGTCACAGCCAGCACCGCAAGAAAGCGCCAGCGGTAGCTGCTTGCATCTTCGCGCACGACAGCCTCGTCCGGGACCGTTTCTTCGGGCGGAAGATCATCGTCTTTGGTGATGAAGTGATCCGGTCCGCGCAGGATCAGCAGAACGAAAGCCAGCACCACAAAGGCCAGCATCGCAAGGATCACAGCCAGCGGCCATGTGCGCGGGCCGATGAGCGTGGTTACAGAGGCACCGCCGGGGAGTTGCAGGGCCAGCCACAAAAGCACCACGCCGCTAAAGGCCGTGACAAGAATGAAGGAATAAAGACGTGCGGACATGAAGGATCGCCTTGAAAATACGAAGCAAATAGCGCCGCGGCCAGCCACAATAAGCGGGCCGCCACGGCGCCGGTTTTAGGTCACTTCAATGACAGCAGTTTTTCAAAGTATGCAAGGTTCTCTTCCAGCACAGCGCGGTAGTCTTCGCTGCCAAGGAAGCCGGGACGAACATGCAGGTTCGCGCTTTTGGCGTAGGCCTGATATTCCTCGGAATTGAAGACGTCCTGAAACGCAGCTTCAATGATCGCAATTGTTTCAGGCGGGGTCTTGGCATTGATAAAGACGCCCCGTTCGTTCCCGAAGGTCAGGTTCCAGCCGTTTTCAACCGTAGTTGGCAGGTCGGGATAGGCCTCCAGCCGCTCATCGGCCAGTGCAAGGATCGGTTTCATCTCGCCGGATTCGATATACCCCTGAATGGCGCTGATTTCGTTGAACATACCGTCGATGTTGCCGCTCAGAAGGTTGGCAGAGGCGCTGCCTTCGTTGTCATAAGGGATGTAGGCCAGATCAAGCCCCGCTGCATCGTTCAGGCCCAGAAACGCCATCCGGTCCACGCTGGCCGCATGGGTGCCACCGATGATCACTTCACCGGGGTTTTCTTTGGCATAGGTGAGGAATTCTTCCAGCGTGTCGTATTTCTCGGTGTTGACCACAAGGGTCAGAACATCCGACTGCATTCGCGCAACCGGTGTCAGTTGGTCCAGACCGATAGGGTTCTGACCGGCCGCGCGGCTGGTGATGAATGTTGAGGAAGCAAATTCGATGGACTCGCCGTTCGGCTCGCTTTGCGCCGTGCGCTGGTGGGCCATCGCACCGGAGGCGGACGGCAGGTTGATGATGGTGATATTCGTGTCGAGCCGTTTTTCCAGCATGGGCTGAACGGTACGGGCGAAGTTGTCTGTGCCCCCACCTGCGCCAGCGGCTACGAAAGCCGTCATTTTCGCAGGTTTGAAAGCCGTTTCCTCAGCCAGCGCCGGTGCTGCAAGCGTCAGCGCGAAAGCCGCAGAGGTAAGGGTGAATGTGCGACGGGTAAAATGCATGATGGTCCTCCCATAGTTTGTATGCATGTGGTTCTTCAAGTCCCAAGCGCCTCCCAGCGCAGGGGCAGTTTCATAGGGGTCGTCAAATGGCCTCTTTCAAAGTTGCGGCACGGCGGTCCTGTTCTTCGCGCAAACGCAGAAGATCGCTTTCACCGGAAAGATCCAAATCGGCCATTCGGATCGGCTCCCCCGCGCGGACGTCGCGCAGCAGGGTCCGGTTCGAGGCGATGTAGAACGGGGCAGCGCTTTGCGCGGTTAACGGCGCAGCCGCGACCATGCGGGCAGAAACCCCTTCGATGGAATGGTGATGCCCGCCCATATCAAGCCGGTTGCCGGCCTTGAAATCCCGGTCTGCAAAGGCAGTCAGATCAACACAATGGCGCGGTTGCGCAGCACCCGAAGACACACCCCGCAAAGCAATTTCAAAGATTGTTGTCGCAGCCTCCATCCCGAGCAGATGGCGCGGGATATAGACCATCGCGGTGCGTCCGTTGCGGCTCAGCACATGGCCCTTGCCGCGCAGCATGTCCCATGTTTCGTCGTGGCGGCAGCGCACAACGACAAAGACACCGCCGGCAAAACTGACTTCATCCGGCGTGCGCAGGCAGTGGAAAACATCCAGCACGTTTTCCTGCGTAAGAATGCCACCGTCGGCTTTGGCACACAGGATCGAAGGCACTTCGTCAATGCGTGCAATCGGGCAATGCAGGTCGGGGCGGTCAGGGTGCATTTCGCAGGAATTTGCAACAATGGTCATTTCGCACAGGTCCGGCACTGCCCGTTGTGGCAGGGCGCGGGTTGCTTCTGCACGGCGGGCAACCATGTCCGCAGCCGCTGTATCGCCCAAACGCTCCAGTCCGGCAAATTCGGGGACGGCGTAGGTTTCACCATTACAATCCAGTGTTCCGCGCGCCGCGTCATAGACAAAATCGTATTCGCTGGATTTACCTGCGCAGATGATCTCAAGCCCGAGCACTTCGGCCCATGTGATCAACCCGATCAGCAGGCTCGGCTGGTCCCCGTCAACGGGCGAGACAATTACGCCTGCCTCTTGGGCCATTGCCGCAAGGCCCGGACCAATGACGCTGTCGACCTCTTTGGAGACGAGAGCAACGTGCTTGCCATTCTCGATGGCCAGACGCACATGGCGGGCGCCAACTTCGGGATCGCCCGTGGCCTCGACAACCACATCAACGGGCAACTCTGCCACGGCAGTAAAACTGTCCGTAGCAATAAAGGCCCCGTCGCGCCACGCCTGACGCGCTGCTTCGGCGTCCTGACACTGGCGGATTTCTGTTTCTTCAACGCCGACGGAACGCAGACTATCGGCAGCAATACGAACATCACGGTCAACGGCAACACGGACAGACAGCCCGGGGACTACAAGCCCCTGCGCCAGAAAACTGCGGCCGAATCCGCCAGTCCCGATGATGCAGCACTCTACCTTGCGCGTGCCCCGGTCAAAATAACCGTGGTAATTCATGATGTCCTCCCATGCCCCGACTTGCATGCAATAACGGGGCAGTATTCCCTTGTGGGTCGAATATGACCCGAATTTCACGTAAATTGCATGCAACATTGCCGAATGTCAAACAAAGTTTGTTAAAATTGTTGCCGTTTGCAGTTTTTGCATGCAATCCAAGAGCATGACAAAACAGACAAGCCCGACCGAACCGCCCCGTGGCACCCGCTCTGCCTATGTGACCGAGCTTTTGCGCGATATGATTACCCGCGGAGATCTCGAATCCGGCAGCCGTGTGAACGAACGGGTGTTGGTGGAACAGTTGAACATTTCCCGCACGCCCCTGCGCGAGGCCTTCAAGATACTTGAACGCGAAGGGCTGATTTCAATCCAGCCCAATGTCGGTGCTACGGTCGTCGCCTTTACAATGGACGATGTGGAAGCCTCTATAGAAGTGCTGATCGGGCTGGAAACCATTGGTGCAGAACGGGCGGCCGAACGGGCCACGCAGGACGAAATAGACAAGGTTGCAGAATTGCACGCCCGTATGGTCGCAGCCTTTGAAGACTCCGACCTGATGAGCTACTTCCATCTGAATCAGGAGATCCATCAAAACATTATTGATGCTGCTCACAATCCGGCGCTGTCCCGTGTCTATGCAGCAGAATGCGCCCGCATCCGCCGCTTCCGGTTTGCGGGAAACAGGGACCGGTCCCGCTGGGAACGCGCGGTGCGCGAACACGAACAGATCGCCGAAGCCTTCGCGCGACGGGAAGGCCCGTTATTGCGCGAATTACTGCGCGCCCACCACATAGCAGGCTGGCAAAAAGCGCGCCGCGCTTTGGAGGATGACAGGGGGGCAGAGGACAAAGCGGGATCGTCATCCTGAGGCTTTCAGTGATATCCTGAAATCGACCCGTCCATTTCGCGGTTTGCGACTGGCACAGCGCAAGAGCCGATGGCCCGCGCCGTGCCGATTTTTACTTCAGATTAAAGCTGTCCCAGCGACCAGAAGAAGGTTTCGCCAGAACTGTCATCGACGCCGTCATTGTCGGTGCTGACCCAAGCAGTACCATCCGCAAAGATCGCGAGTCCTTCAACCTTGTCAACGACATAGCCATTATTTGCTTTCAGGTCCGGAATGAGATCCTTCACCTCTTCTTTGACAACAACCGGCAGCGTTCCACCAAGTGCGGCTGGCACCATCTGATCACCAGCGATCCGGTAGACCTTTTTGATCACGGCATTGTCTCCGATCTGGTTGTCCCGCTCGACGACATAGACGTTACCCTCATGTGCGACGATCTCGGAAAGACCGACCCAGCCTGTGCCGACAGAGGCTTTGGGATAGAGCACTGCGCCCCACTCTTTGGTCTTGGTGTTGTAAGAGACAAGTTTGACGTGGTTTGCAGGATCGTCTTTCCATTCCCGCTGCACGGCCATCCACAGCGTGTCGTCAATCAGGGTGATACCTTCAAACCCGAACCGCTTTTCAACCGCAAGGAGTTCGGCCGGCAGGCTGATTTCCTGCTTGATCTCTCCTTTGGCGTTCACGTTGTAAATGCCGTGGGGGATCATACGGTCGGTACGGCCCTCACTGGCGAGCCAGAAACCGCCCTCGCCATCCCTTGTTATACCCTCAAGGTCCAGTTTTTGTGCTGGGAAGCCACCCCGTGTAATTGGCAGTGCACGGGTAATGCGTGCGGGAAAGGTTGTGGTATCAATCGTAAAGATCGTTGGCTGATAGCCGTAGAAACTATCATTCACCGCATAAATCATGGCTTCGTCGCCTGCGACCATGCCGGACAGGGCACCCCAGCCGATCAGTGTTTCCGCACCTTCGGAAGTGATTTGGGGATAGGCGGCGGGTGCGTTCTGGTATTCGTAGATCATTACGTGGCTGCGGATGCCACCGTCTTCGATCAGGTCCGCTTCATTGGCGGTGACGAATAGACCGCGCGCAGGGATCGCAATTGCACCTTCTGGCGCGATGCCCGAAGGCAACATCTGTTTCAGGGTAGGTACGGCAGGATTCGAGACGTCATAAACGCCCACAACAGAGGCCCGTTCCGCCAGAATGAAGACATATGGAGTACCTTCAAACGTGGCAAATTCCATCCCTTCAGGCTCGGCCCCTTTCGCATCCGAGCGTTTGTCGGGGTAATGGCCAAGCTGAACAATCGCATGTTCAAAGCTGTTGCCCGCTTCATACACTTCCGTTCCGTTCTTGTTGAAAATGGTCCAGCCACGGGCGCCGCCGTTCATGTCGCCTTCATTGGCGATGGCAAAGTGATCATCATCAATCCACTGAACCCCGTCCGGTTCGCGCAAGCGGCCTGTCTGGCTTTCGCTAAAGCGCAATGCGCCGCGTTCGTCCGTGGCGTCAATGTCCTTCAGGTCTACAGAACCAGCGGAGAAATGGCTGAGGACCGCACCGGCCTTGTCGATCACAACGATATGGTTGTTTTCCTGAAGGGTGACGACGATTTCACCCTTGGCGTTCACATCGACAAACTCCGGTTCGGGATCGTTTGGCCCGATCCCGGCCAGATTGTCCACATTGACCTTAACCATGCTGTCACAAGCCGGAATGCCGTTTTCGATGTCAAAGGTCACCACAAAACCGCCGGGCATCTGGCCAAGACCACCGTCGCCCAAATCCTCGTCACGCTCGTTTTCAATGGCGATGGCGATAAAGCTGCCGTCCGGAGCAATTGCGGTGCTGTCGGGCTGACCGCCAAGATCGCATTGTACAAGCTCGGCTTTGGTGGTGATGTCATAGGCTTTCAACACACCGGAAGGGGCGGTGTAGCTTTGGGATGTGTTAACTCCGGCCATGGCCACATTGCCCAGCACTGACACAGCAGTCGGTTCACCCCCGAGAGTGATGTTGCCTTTGGGCTTTGGATTGTGCGGGTCTGTAATGTCGATCAGGCCAAGTACGCCAAGCGGGCTGTCGGAGTAGACCAGTGTCAGTCCGTCACCCGAAACACTAATGATTTCTGCGGAGGATTCGGCGGCTGCCTCGGCGTTGTTTTTGAAAGTCGCAAAGCTGCTGATGCGGTTGAAGTTCATTTCGGCGGCGGCGCCTGTGGCTGCAATCGCAAGGATTGAGGCCAAGCCGGACAGTTTAAGTGCCATTCTGGTTTCCCGATGTCTGTCGTTTTGCGCGCAGTAATTGGCGCGCTTCGTGACAGGGCGATGACATAAGCGTAATGGCCGGATGAAACTTGGGCGCAAATCTACTTTGGCTGACTGCCGCTGCAAGTTAGTCGAAAATGTTCGACACAATCTCTCTGGCAAAGGCGGGGTTTAACGCTCCCCTATTTAGAAGCCGGTACCAGAAGGCGCCGTGAATCAGGGTTGAGATCGTTTCGGGATTGCGCGAGCTTGGCAGCTCTCCGGTGTCTTGCGCCCGCACCAGAAGAGCGGTGATCATCCTTTCCCGCGGCTTCACGAAACCGGCATGGAACGACGCCTGAAACCCGCTGTCATGCTGGGCTGCAGCAATCAGGGCGCGCAATGTATCGCCGTCAATTTCAAGATGGTTGAAGACATTGACAAGAAAGGTTTCAAGCAATGTGCGGCAGTCTTTATCGGTGTCGAAATCCGGTTCGGCCGCATAGTTGTGGGTCTCTTCGAACACCGCTTCAAGGATCAGATCGGCTTTGGTCGCCCAACGATTGTAAAGGGTCTGACGTGCCACGCCAGCGGCCTTCGCGATGGCTGCAATGGAAACATTGTCATACCCGTTCGCACGGACGAGCTGTAACGCAGCCGCCTTCAAAGCTTTGCCTGCTTCTGCATTCACCGGCCTTCCGCTGGCACCTTCACCCATTTTCCCACACCTTATGTCAACTGGTCACGAGACTTTGAATTGATTAATAGACTGCGGTCAAGTAATTAAAAATAGACTCAAGTCTATTAACTTACGCAGGTTCACCAATGACCCGAATTTCCCTGTTCCCCCGACGCGCTGCTGCGATCACAGCGGTCTTGGGCTTACTTTCACTTTTCCCGCCGCTGGCGACTGACATGTACCTTGCTGCCCTCGGTGATCTGGCTGAGTCCATGCGGGCCAGCCACACCGCGGCCGGGTTTTCGCTTTCTGTGTTCTTTCTTGGACTATGCGTTGGCCAGCTTTTGATTGGCCCGCTTACGGATGCCTACGGCCGCAAGGGGCCGCTTTTGGCGGGAACTGCCTTGTTTACCGCAACCTCCGTCGCCCTTCCCCTGATGAACGATATTGGCTGGTTTAATACGCTTCGCTTTGTGCAGGCAATCGGTGCAAGTGCGGGTATGGTTGTCGGGCGCGCCGTGGTGAAAGACTTGTACGAAGGCCAACGGGCGGCACAGGTGATGACAGTTCTGGTCATGTTGCTAACGCTTGGGCCGATCGTATCGCCGACCTTGGGCAGCCTGCTGCTCGGCAGCTTCGGATGGCGTGCAATCTTTGTTACCATGGCGCTTATCAGCGGTGCAGCTTTTGTGCTGTCTGTGGTTGTATTGCCCGAAACTCTGCCTGTTGCGAACCGAAAGTCACGTCCTTTTGTTCAGGGGTTTCACACCGCAAGGGTGTTACTGTCAAACGGGCGTTTCGTGACCATGGCCTTGGTGGCGGGGTTGGTCCAAGGGGGTATGTTTGCCTTCATCACAGGGTCTTCCGGTGTGTTGCAGGGGGTTTTCGGGTTAAGTGCCATTGCCTTTGGCGCAACCTTTGCCGGGGTCGCGGCGGCTTTGATTGTCTTCGGGCAGGTCAACGGTTTTCTCCTCCGTCGTTATAGCCCCGCGCAGATTTTACGCGCAGGACTTCCGTTGTTTGTTGCTGCGGCCCTGACACTGGTTTTTGTCTCTGGAACCACGTCTTTGTGGACCTTTATTGTACCGCTCTGGATCTCGATTGGCATGGTGGGTTTGCTGTCTGCCAATGCCATGTCGATCACGATGGAGCTTGCAGATGCGGGGGCGGGCATGGGGTCTGCATTGCTGGGGGCCTGTCAGTTTGCCATCGCATTCACAATATCATCCTGTGTTGCGATCGGCGGGACAGCGACGGCCCTGCCGATGACGCTTGGCCTGTTCGTGCCCGCCGGTCTTGCAACCCTTTTGTTCTTCGGCTCTGCACACAGGACCTCGGCACCCGAACCGGCACAAACGGCCGTCTAATACCAAAGCGGCAAGGTGCAGATTGAACGGGTCCGGCAGGTATCGCATCCTCCGGACCCTGTTCTAGAAATCTCCGGGTGCACATTGAAGGCAAACGAGCCCTTCGCCGCGCCATGCTTCAACGACCGAAGAGCGGTCATCAACCACCAGCCACGGCTTGAAGCCGTCCGCTTTCATTTCGCTGAGCGCACGGCGTTTCACTTCCGGATCAGAGGCTTCGTCCTGATCTTCTGCCCGCAGATAGATCCCGTCAAACGGCAGGTCGTGTTTGCGAAGCCATGCGATTGTGTGTTCGGCCCAGCCCTTTGGCCGCCCCGAACAGATGACAATGGTCTCACCGCTTTCCTTCAGCCGGCGCATCAGTTTTGCAATCGGATCGATCAAAGCCGCATCCGCCATCGCGCAATGAAAATCATCCCAGTGTTTTTCAACGCCATGTACAAGATGGCCAAGCCGGTCCGCATCAAATTCGGCCAATGTGCCATCTACATCAAACACGACACAGGGGGTTGCTGTTGCTTGGGTCATAAGGTCTTTTCCATCATTCTATTGTCTGCCCTGTGAAACAGGAGCGGTGTTGCATTGGGGGGGCGCTGGCCGACATCGCCTGTCGTCCAGAGCACACGGGCCGCGCGGATTATGCCCGAGTGACACACCAGAACAGGCAGCACCCCGTCAGAGGCAGCGCAGATTTCAGTGATCGTTTCCTGCACCCGCGCCAGCATATCCGGCCAGCTTTCGCCCTGGTCCGGTGTGGTCTCTCTCTCGGGCTGTCTGCAAAGGGGCTGGCCCTCGAACACGCCCCAGTTGCGTTCGCATAATCCGGCGTGCTGCGTGAAGCTGCTGTCCGGAAAAGCAAGCTGTGCAGTATGGCACGCCCGTGCCATCGGGCTGGCGTAAAGCGCGATCGGCTCCGGCCAGTTCCGTCCCGAGAGTGCCTGCGCCTGATCGCGGCCCTTTTGCGTCAGGGGTACATCCGTCACCCCCGCGATGATGTCGTTGGCATTTGCCGTCGTTTCGCCGTGGCGGATCAGACAGAAGCTTCGGGGTGGCAAGGGGGCGCAGTTCACAGCCGCACCCGATCATGAAAGAACACTTCCGCATCCAGCCCTTCAACAAGGTAGCTTTCGGGTTGTGTGCAAAAGGCAGGGGCGAAACGCTTTGCCCCAAGACGTTCCAGCATCCTGATCTGGTCGCGCAGCGGAGGGTGGACGTTCCAGCGTTGGAAGTACCCTCCCGGCACGCTGCAAATGCCCCGTGCATGGGCTGTCATATGGCCGGTAAAGATCACATGGGCATCCCGGCCCAAACGCCCGCTTTCGTGCCACGCCCGTACATAGCCCCAAGCCGCGCCACCATCCGCGTTCGGTGTGTCACAAATCAGAAACCGCGCCTGTTCCATTGGACCACGATCCAGCAGCGGGGCGATCTTGTGGGCGTCTTCGCTCACCGTGCCACTGGCCAGAGCAGCCCGCAGCGTCTCCTGACATTCAGGGTCCAGCATCACGCTGTCACAACCAAAATGCCGGATCAGATGCAGGGCCATCTCGCCTGCCCGCCCTGATGGCGGTACAGGCAAAAGAACTTGACCTTCCACCCCGTCCAGCAACGCATTCAGCGCCTTGAGGCGTTCGGACTGGGGCACATCATCAAGGTGATAGGAGCAGTCCAGCACAGCCGTTGCAGCAGCAGGTGGTGTATCAAAAGAAAACCAGTCCGACTCTTCCGACCAGTCGCCGGAATAGAACAACCCGTCCCCCAGATCAAAGTGCAGCCAGACCCCGCCCATCGCGTGACCGTTGCGCCCCGTGGTTATTTTGACCCCGTCAATCACGCTCTGCCCCTGTTCGGGCAGCAAGTGCACATTGGCCGCCGGTGGCAGCGCCTTGGCGGTTTGGGCCGTGGCATAGATCGGCAAACCGGCTTCAACCGCATGGGACGCACCGCCGATGTGATCGATGTGGTCATGGGTAATGAAAACGGCTTCTGCCCCGTCCAGCCAGTCGGGATCAAAATGCGCGTTGGCTTCGGGCCCGAAACCGCAATCAAGCAGCCAGATCCGATCGTTCACAGTCAGTTGCACGCATGCAGGGCCCTTGTCCCCGATGCCCGAGAGAAGTTGTATTGTCTGCATTTAGTCCTCTGAAAAAGCCCAAGGTGTTGTGATGGTCAGGCCCAGTTGTGCCCCGACATCAAAGCGGGCGCGCGTTTCTGCAAACAGGCGGGCGCCGCAGTCGGTCACGGTTTCCAGCAGGTATTTCCCGCCCATATAGGTAACACGCGCAACCTTGCTGCGCAGATCACCGGTTTCGGTGATTGTCAGGTTTTCAGGGCGCAGGCAGACGTGGCTGACCCGCGACTCCTGTTGTGCCGACTGCACGGCAACCTCTGCCCCCAGAATCCGTGCCTGTTGTGCTGTACCGTCGGTTCTGAACTGCTGCACCGGCACCACCGTGCCGCGTCCGACGAACTCTGCCACAAAGCGGTTTTTGGGACGTTCATAGAGGTTCTGGGGGGTGTCAAACTGTTGGATACGCCCTTGGTCCATCACGGCAATCCTGTCGGCCATTGCCATTGCCTCGGCCTGATCATGGGTAACATAAACCATCGTCGCGCCGGTGCGTTTGTGAAAATCGGTAAAGACCCCCTGCATCGTCGCGCGTAGCGCCACATCCAGATTGGCAAGCGGTTCGTCCAGCAGGACGGCACAGGGATCCGACACAAGGCAGCGGGCCAATGCTACCCTCTGGCGCTGCCCGCCTGACAGATCGGACGGCATACGGTCTGCATAATCTTCAAGCCCGGTCGAGGCGAGCGCCGCGTCCGTGTGCCTGCGGATTTCAGCCCGTGACAGACCGCGGATTTCCAGCGGATAGGACACGTTGCGGCGCACCGACATATGGGGCCACAGCGCATAGGACTGGAACACAAATCCGATGTTCCGCTGTTCGGGCGGAAGGTTCGCGCCGCTGTCCGCGTTGGCCATTTCGCGGCTGCCGATACGGATGCGCCCCTCAGTTGGTTCTTCAAAGCCTGCAAGTATACGCAGGAGCGTGGTTTTCCCGCAGCCCGACGGTCCCAACAGTGCGATAAACTCGCCATCGTCAAACCGCGTTGTGATGTCTTGCAACGCAGGCGTGCCTGCAAATGTCTTACCAACCGAAGACAGGTCTATGTCTGCCATGGGACAACTCCTTTGGGGAAACGGCGGGAGAAAAGCTGGATCAGGGCCATCAGGACCACGACCACCAGAACGATGGTCATAGCCAGGGCGCTGGCCATGCCGGTCTCGCCGCTGTCATCAAGATTGAATATCACCACGCCAAGCGTCTCGGTGCCCGAGGACCACAAAAGCGCGGAAACTGTAAGTTCGTTAAACGCCGTAAGGAAGACGAGGATCGCCCCCGCCGCTGCCGCCGGGGCCGAAAGCGGAAAGATCACATCACGCAAGCGCCGGTAAAGTGACGCCCCGACCGATTGGGCGGCTTCGTCCATAGCCGGATCAAACTGCTTCAGGCTGGCCTGAACCGGACGGAACATAACCGCGAAGAAACGGGCGATATAGGCCAGAAAGATGATCCAGATCGTGCCGTAAAGCGTGGCTTCGGTGAAAGGAAGCTTGATCAACAGAAGGATCATCGCGATGGACAGCACCACCCCCGGCAGCGCGTAAGGCAGATCAAGCAGGCTGTCGAACAGACGTGCCAGACGGGTCTGGCGCCGCTCCATCAGCCACGCCAGAGGCAGGCATATTGCCATCAACGCAACAGAGGCACCTGCCGCCAGACCGAAAGAATTGGTAAAGGCCCGCGATGTGACCGGCTGGCGGAACATAACCTCGTACCAGGACGCAAGGGTCACCGTATCAAGGCGCAGCGACACGCCATAGGCTGGCACCAGCGACGTGGCCAGAAGTCCGAACATCGGCAGGACGAGAATTGCAAAGACCACCGCCCAGAGACAGATTTCAACTGGCAGGCGCGCGGCGCCAAGTGGCAGGGCCAGCGGTCTGGAGGTACTGCCCACAAGGTGCAGTTTCTGACGGCTTTGAAAGAGCCGTTGCACAAGAATGCCCGCCACGGCCACCGCCCCGATCAGCATGGCAAGAACCGACACTTCAGCGAGCACTGTCGTCCCCATGCCGGCAAGCTTTTGATAGACGAGGGTGGGCAAAGTCGCATAACCGGCAGGTATGCCGAGCATGGCAGGTATGCCGAAATTCCCAAGCGCGGTTACAAAGGTTATTGCCGTGCCAGCAGCCAGACTCGGCAGCGTCAGAGGCATCACCACCTGCCACCATGTCCGCAAACCCCGCGCGCCACTGATGCGGGCGGCCTCGACCACGTCCTGTGGGATCGCGCGCAAACCGGCACGAAGAGTCAGAAAAATGATCGACATATGCTGGATGCCCAGAAGAAAGATGATCCCTTCAGGCGAATACAGGGGCTGCTTCGCACCAAGTGGTGGCGCAATTCCTAGCGTTTTCAAAAGAACCGACGACGGTCCCATGATCTGGGTCCACGACAGGGCCGTAATCTGCGGGGGGATCATCATCGGAATCATCAGGCAGAAAACCAGAGCCGCCTTGGCGCGCAAATCCGTCAGCGCGACCAGAAAGGCGAAGGCAGAACCCAACACCAGAGAGACCAGAGTGCCAAAACCGGCTGTAACCAGAGAATGCTTCAGTGCGCTGAGCGTTGACGGCTGTGCCAGCACATCACGCATCAAGCCAAGACTGGGGCTGCCCTGATCCGTGACGCCTTCCACAAAAAGGCGCAGTACCGGGGCAAGCGTCAGGCAGATCGCAAGGACCAGAATAGCAGAGAGCAGCCGGGCCTCGGACCGGCTGCCTCCATGATTTTGCGTGGCGCTCATCATTGTGCGCCGAAAAGCTCTGCGAACTTGGCTTTGTTAGCCTCTGCATTTGCAAGAGCCTCGGCCGGGTCGAAGGCCATCAGCTTGATTTCTTCGCGGGACGGGAAACCTTCTGGCACACCCATGCCGTTACGGGCAGGAATATAGCCCATGTCGAGCACAAGGTTCTGGCCAGCGTCGCTCAGCAGGAAGTCGACAAATTTCTGTGCACCTTCCACGTTCTTGGCGGAGGACATGATCGCCACAGGCTCTGTTACATAAGACACGCCCTCTTCAGGGAACACAAAATCCACAGGGGATCCGTCGGCTTTGTTCCGGATGGCAAGGAAGTCCACGACCATGCCATAAGGTTTTTCACCGGAGGCAACGGCTTTGAATGTGCCACCGTTTCCACCCTGCGCACGGGCCTCATTTGCGGCCAGATTTTCGTAATAGCTCCAACCCAGCGTTTCATCGCCGGTCAGGGTTGCGAGGTGGATCAGGGCCGCGCCGGAATAGAGCGGCGAAGGCATTGCAATTTGCCCTTTGATCGCATCATCCGAAAGGTCTTTCCACGATGTCGGAGCGGTTTCGATACCTGTGTTGTAAACGATACCCGTAGTGATCAGTTTGGTGGAGTGGTAGTAACCTTCACCGGAATAGAGAGTGGCATCATATTCAGCGGCTTCAGGGGATTGATAGGCGGTCAGCAGATCTTCCTGCGCCATACCTTCCAGCGTTACGGTATCAGCGATCAAAAGGACATCCGGCTGGGGGTTGCCTGCTTCGATTTCGGCGCGCAGGCGGGCCATCAGTTTGGTGGTGCCATCGCGGACCCATTCAACTTCGGTGCCCGGATTTGCGGCCATAAAGGCGTCGACAGTCCGCTGCGCATCAGCATTCGGCTGCGAGGTGTAAAGGGTAATGGTATCGGCCATGGCAGTACTGGCCAAGAGCGCGAAAGCGGCGGTGGTGATGAAGGACTTCATAGGGCTCTCCTGGAATTTTTTCTTTCGAACGAAAGGTTTTCACAGGTGGCCTTATCCATGAGGAATCTAACAGTTTTGCTACAAAAAGTTAAAAGTTTTAATTATATTGCAGGGGTTTAGAGTTTTTCCTAACCTCCCGCAAAATTTGATATTTTTCGAAGGAAAACTATTGTGCGACGGGACGTTACCCAAAGACGGGATGAAATCATCGCGTTATTGTCCGAAAACGGGTCTCTTTCAGCCGCCGATCTTTCGGCGCAACTTTCTGTGTCGGTGCAGACAATACGCACGGATTTGCGCAATCTGGACGAGGCCGGATTTGTGCAGCGCCGCAACGGCAGGGTGCAACTGCGCCAGCAGGGTGAAAACATCGGATACCTGCCCCGCGAAGGCATTTCACGGCAGGAAAAACAGCGCATCGCTCTGGCTGTCAAAACCCTGATTCCCGATCGCGCGCGTATGGCGCTTGGCACCGGTACAACGGTGGAAACATGCGCGCGGTTTCTGGCCTCTCATAAAGACCTGTTCGTGGCATCCAACAGCATCCATGCTGTCTGCGCTCTGCAACATGCGCCCGGCGTTGTGGTTGAACTGGCCGGCGGTGCCGTGCGAATGCGGGATCTGGACATGATCGGCGCATCCGCGCTTGAATTCTTTGACAAATACTGCGTGGATTATGCGGTCTTCAGCTGCGGTGGCCTGTCAAAATCCGGCAGGGTGATGGACTACAACTCTGACGAAGTTACGGCCCGCAAGGCCATCGCGAAATCTGCGCGAAAAAGCATACTGGTTTTAGACAGCACCAAAAGCGGACTGGAACTGGCCTGTCAGACCGGACACGTCTGGGATTACGATATTGTGGTGACTGGCGCAGTTTTACCCGAACCGGTTTTACAAAACTGCGCCCGCCATGACTGTGTGGTCATTCAGGTTTAGGCACGGGGTGTTTGACCGGATAACGGAACCCTAACAAAGCAAACACAGGGTCATCCGGCTGCGAGTTGCCTTCTTGCGTCAGACAATCTTCAGATGCTCTTTCTTGTTTGTCTGCTTTGCTTTCCAGTCCTTATACGCCTCCCAATGCTCGATCAGAAGGGTCAGCGTTTCCCGCCGGCTTAAGGATTTTCGGCGCCCCCGCACCAGATTGCGCAGGTTCAAAACCGGATTGCCGCGTTCAAGGTTCGTGCCGTATTCAATCCCGTCAAGAAACTCGGCGCCCCATTCATTGTGATCCCGTTGCACGCGATAAATGAAATAAGTCATCACCCCCGCAGACCCCAGTTCCTTCATACCGCTGCGGCGCGATCGAGAGAAACCGGCCGCAAGATCGGGGTGTTCTTTCAAAGTGTTGAGGATTTCAGTCGCTGACGGACTGTTGCCCGATCCAGTTAACGGCAGAGCGTTGTCTTGTTTCCACTGAAGTTTGGCCGCAGCCGCAAGAACACGGTCGTCCACCCGATTACCTGCACGCCGGACCGTCCGTTTGGCATGAGTGTCAAAAGTCGCAAAAGCCTGTTCGGGAATTCCGGTCGCAATCGGGACATCAATAGCGGTATCGGCCTCGATTATCGCATGCAACCTGTGTTGCCCGTTCAGCAGACGCGGTGCTTTGCTGTTGTCCTGCAGCAAGGGATTTTCGGTGAAGCAGATGGGTTGCGCGTTCATCATCCAGTTGGAACTCAGAATATCGCGCTTGATCATTGCGATATGGTTTTTCTGAATTTCGCGGTTCCCAGTATTAAATCGCAACCAGTCCCGCGCCATGTCAGGTGTCACGGTCATCATTTTGACTTGCTCGACGCCGTTGTCTGTTTCCGCGCCCCGTTTGACCTGTTCGTCCGTGCGCCCGCCAAATTCGTCGGTTTCGGAAAAAGTGTCATACCGCCCTTCCCGCAAACCGGGATAGCCTGTCATGGTCGGCAACCCGAGATTGGGCGGAGCCTGCGCAATCAGCGCAGCCTTGCTCAGCGGTTGTCCGTTTTCATCCAAAGGCGTGTCGCCAAAATCTTTTTTCCAGATATAGTTTTTGGATACCTTCTTGCCTTCGATGTGGTCGTTAAAGGCCAGTATGGCCAAAGCAAGGATTTCATCAACATTCAGGCCCATGCCGTTCTGTTCCAGAATGCTGGTCTGCATGCTGAACATTCCGGGCGGTGAATCCAGACCGGAGGTCGCATTCGGGCCAAGCTCACGCAGGAAGCTCATTAATTCCGCCTTATGACCGGCGCGCAGCGCCATGTAGATCAGGACGGGGCGCGCCGTAGAGTGCAAACGTGTGCCGCGCACTTTTTCGGAAATGTCCCGCGCTTCCAGAATTTCGGGATTTGCGTCCAGAACACGATCATATCGGGAGTAGCTGATCGGCGGATTTTCACGTCCCAAACTTCCGTTTTCTATGCGGATCAACTTGGACATTGTACGCTGGACCTTACCAGCTTCGCGGATACCCCGGCTTTCAAGAATGCCGGGGTACGACCTGCGGCGATGTTGGTCGATCGTATGCAAGGTATCCGCCCGCACCCCCCGTGCGACGATGGTCTTGAACGGGGTTTTCGCCTTGATACAGGCGTTCAGGCGTTGGATGCCGTCAATAACACGGTCTTCTTCGTCAAAAATGACGGGCTGGCCGTTTAATATCCACGCACCGTTTTCCATTGCTTGCGCATAAGTGGCGACAGCTTTGCTGTCGGGCGTCCGGCTGACACCCTGCTCCAATATACGGGCGGCAATATCCGGTGTGATTTCTTCCACATCAAAGCGCAGGCGGTTAGCGGCCGCAGCGGTCGGAGACGCGTCATCCACGTTGTAATCGGGATTCTTTTTTTCTAACGACATAAACTGTCTTCCTCCGCATTATCCCCAAACACCGGGATATACAGCCACTCTTTACTCGGGTCGTTGCGACCTCGATCGGGTAGGCCCGTTCTATTCAAGTCCGCAACGATAATTCGCACCTTGCATCTGCGCATTTTGGCAGCAGCCGAAAATTCCTGAAATCTTACTGCTTTTCATGCGCTTGCCTTCTTCAGTTCACATCAAACTGAAAGGATATTAATTCGAAGTTAACACTATTCAAGCAAATCGGAAGAAATCCGTTGCTGTGGGCGATTTAAAGCCAGTAATTGCGGTCAAACTTAGGCTTTTTATAGGTAAAAATGGATTCGGCTTTGAAATTGCCATTGTCTGATTTCAGGCGCAACGATGCCTTCTGCGCTTCAGGATAAGGCAAAAAATTGCTGAAAAGCCAGAGTTTTATTCGTTATTTCACAGATCAAAGACCGGTGGATCACTCGGTCCATTGTTGCGGCGGAAGGGTCAGATCTATGGTTACGCGCCGGTTGCGGGCGTCTTTGGGATCCGTTTTTATCAATGGCGATGCCGCTGCCACGCCGGCAACGCTTACGATCCGATGCGAGGCAATCCCCTTGTCCAGCATGGCGCGCCGCATGGCATTGGCGCGGTCAGTCGACAGTTCCCAGTTACCATATCCGTCAGAGGTGCGGAACGGATGGGCATCGGTATGACCTGTGATACGGATTTCAAGCGGCAGTTCTGCGATGGCCGGTGCCAGTTCTCCGAGAATGTCCAGCAGTTCCTCGCTGGGTCGAGCGCTGGCTGTGTCAAACATCGGACGTTCGCCAAGGTCGATGATTTCCACGGTCATCCCGTCTTCTTTGAGAGAAACCATCAGATTGTCGGAAAGAGCTTTGAGCTCCGGCGTCGTAGCAAAGCTTTCCTCTATCTGGTATTGAGCCGCGGCCAATTGTTGTTCGAGCGTTTGTTCAGCCTCTTCTTCGGGCTTGGTTGTTTCCTGATCCAGTTCAAGCCACGGATTAACCGCACCCGTGCGCGTTTCCGAAGAATCTTCGTCCATCGGGCCGACTTCTTGCGGGCCGGTCGGGGTGGAGGCCGCCACGGGATCCAGCTCGCTTTCAGGCTCCTTGCGCGCGGTGATCTCTGTCCCGATGCCGCTGATTTCCACCAACGGCACTGCAGCCGGTGTGAAATAATCTGCAAGACCGCGAAGTTGCTCTTCGTCTGATCCTGACAGAATCCATAGCAGAAGGAAAAATGCCATAAGTGCGGTCATGAAATCCGCATAGGCCACCTTCCAGTTGCCGCCGTGATGGCCCTTCACCGCTTTTTTCGGCCTTTTTATTATGATGGCATGGTTGTCATGGTTCGAAATCATAATCGCCTGATGTCCTGCTTTTGCCCGTTGTGACCATTTTTTGCCAATGGTTCTATTTGGCTAACGTAGTTCCATAAGACTTGCGAAAAAACATAAAATAGCCCAACTTCGAAAATACACCTCCAATCATGGGGGAAATACAACGATCGGGCGGAAACATCCGCCCGGCATGAGGTCAAAGGGTACGGTGCTACGGGAGATTTCCGCGCAGGCGGGTTTTCTGACAGCACCCGATAAAGAATTTGGGCAAGCATATGCGGGATAGCGCCGCGATTGTTTCAGGCAATGATCGTGGCGAAACTAACGGATGTCTCAGGGCGCATGCGGTCACTTATGACCCGCAAACCCTGACGCAAATAGTAACTGAAAACCTGTCCAAGGTTCAGTCAATGGCGCGAAGTATGGCGCGCACACGGGAACTGCAAGACGATCTTGTTTCAGCGGGTGTCGAGGCGATGCTGAAATCCCTGTCAAACTATGTGCCAATACCCGGCGTTCCGTTCTTTGCTTATGCGAAAATGTTTGTGCGATCATCCATGCAACGGGAGGCCGCCTTTCTGGCCCAACTGGTTGATATTCCCGAACTGCACCTGCGCAATGCAAGAAATGGCCGGATGGCCGCGCCCGAAGCCGCCTTGGTGCGAGAGGCGCAATATGTTTCCGATATTGATGACATGTTTGAAACGACAAGTGACCAGCCAAGCCACACGGCGGAATCCTCGTTAGTTAACAAAGATGTAGCCGAGCATTCGGCACGTATGATCAAACTTGCGGTCAAGGCTCTGAATGCGGAAGAAACGGAAATCATTCGTGCCCGTTTCCTAGAAGAAGAACCGGTAGATGAAGTGGCCGCCAGACTTGACATTTCGCCCGAAAAAATGCGAAAAATTGAACAACGCGCAAGATCCCGCATGAAGACTTTCTTGCTTAAACGTGGCGTTACAGCGGGTTTCATGAATTCGGAGAACTGACAGTGATAGCCTTCCCTCTCCTTGCGCAAATCCTGCCAGCCACTGTTGGTTCGGCCGCGCAAGCAGACGGGAACGGCAATTTTGAACAGCTTCTCGATACGGGTAAATTACCGGAACTGAAGACTCTTGTTCCCACCGCTCCCCTACCGGACGGAGAGGTCGAAGCAGAGGCAGACACCGTCACCGGAGAAGATGTCGCGATCCCCGTTGAAGCAGAGGAAACCGATACACCCGACCCGCTTGAAACGGTTGATCGAACCGTCCCGCAAACCGCTTCGAAATCCGCGACTCCATTGCAGGGTACGCCGGAAATAGAGTTGCCGCAGCCGAAAGAGATTGCGCAAGCTGCACCTCTGGAAGGGTCGGGCCCATTGCCGGTTGAGGTGGCGCCAGCCTCTCCGTCCGAGCGTCCGGAGCCTGTTCGCAAAGGCGTTTTGGAAGTTGCCAGTGACAAAATAGTCACGGCAGGACCGCAGCTTAAGGTGCCCGAACCTGCTGTCACACCGCAAGCTCAGCTTGAAGTGGCGGAAAACCCGACAAAAGCCTTGCCTGTAGACACCGCTGCTTCTGCGCCACAGGAAAGTGTGATTTCAGCACCTACCGACTTGGAAATTAACGGGCTCCTGGATCCTGCGGCACCCGACAACCAAACCGCCCCCGAACCCGACAAACAGACCACCCCCGAAAAAGAAATCGCCAGTTCCTTACCGGCATTAGCTCCGTCCTCTGACGTCGAGTTACCCGAAACTGCGGTGGTGGAGCCGGTCGTCAACACAGACGCGGACGTGGAAGTGGCGATTTTGACATCTGGGCAAGCCGCACCGCTACCGGCAACGCCACAACAAAACCAACCCGTCCCATCGGAACAAACCGCTGACCTCCCGCCGGTCATGCCTGCTTTGGACGTGCCCCAAGATCGCAAGGCGGTTGATCGGGACATCCAGACTTCTACAAATCCCGAGCCGCGCTCAGCCTCCGTTAAAAATCCCGAGGTGATATCGGTCACAAGAACCGGAGAGACGGTTCAGGTGGAGCTTGCCAAGACCAAAAATCCTGTGGCGGGTGAGACGTTCTCACAACAGCTTTCCAAGCCGCAGCCGGAAGTTTCTGCACCGGAAAGCGGATTGGCCAAGGTCCAATCGACAGGGGAGCCGACTACAATTGTTGCGCCCCAGCCCCTCCGTCCCGTCCTTGCCCCTGTGCAACCGGCTCCGGAACTGCAAACCGCGCCCGCTCCACAACCGACAAAATCCCCGATTGTACGGCAGGTTATGGAGCAACTGGTTCAATATCCAACCGAGGGCGGGGTTGCGACCATCCGCCTGAAGCCCCACGGCATGGGCGTCATCGAAATTTCGGTCGATCGTGCAAAAGACGGTGGGTTGAACGTTGATATGCGGGTGCAAAACCCGCTGGTGCTGGACGCAATGCGGGCAGAGCGTGGCGCGATTTCCCATTTGTTCCAACCCACAGGAACCACAGCGGGCGGTACACTTTCGATGGATCTCTTCCAATCCGGCGCGGGCACGGGCCGCGAGGAACAGCACCGCCAGAACCCGCCTTCGGAATCCAAAACGTCCAGTGATACACAGGCCGACCCCGAACATGCGGAGGATCCCGCCTTGCCCCTTCGCAGCAGACAGACACGCGCCTCCGGTGCTGTAAACATTTTAACCTGACAGGTCACAGATATGAGCATTACATCTATTTCCAGCGCATCGGTCACAGGGACAGCGGAAAGCTCCTTGTCCCAACTTTCCGACGATTACGAGACCTTCCTGAACCTGCTTGTGGCGCAAATTCAGAATCAGGATCCGTTGGAACCGTTGGATGCGACTGAATTTATCTCGCAAATCGCAACCCTGACCCAAGTCGAGCAAACGGTGAATACCAATTCCCAGCTGGAGCAGTTGCGCTCCACTCTCGCACTGACGGCTTCCATGTCCGAAGCCACACTGATCGGGCGCACAGTTACCGTTCCGGCCAGCGCGGTAGAGCTGGATGCAACCGGAACCCCCGTTACCTTCAGCTATGAGATTGAGGGCGAAGCCTCCTCGGCCACGGCAATCATCAGTGATGCGGACGGGAATGTCTTGCGCTTGATCGAAGACCTGCCGGGAACTGCGGGTGTGTTGAATGAGGTGTCCTGGGACGGGCTGGACGACAGCGGCACCCTTTTGCCAGCGGGGATTTACACCATCTCGATGGCCGCACAGGATGCGACGGGCGGGTATAACACTTACATCCGCGATCGGGTGGCATCGGTTTCCTATGTCGGCGGCGAACAGTTGCTTAACCTTGAAAACGGTTTGGAAGCTAGTAGCGGAGAGATCGTCAAGATCGAGTAACAACGTGCTCAAGAGTTTGCGAAAAATGTTATTAAGGGGGGACATATGATTTCGAGACGCAGGATCATTTGTAGCGGTCTTGCCAGCGCCCTTTTGCCTGTCCTTCCGGCTTTCGCGGATGACGGGCTGAATATACCCGAACCGGTACGCAAGAATAGCAAACTTGACCAACTGGTTCCGCTGATCGAACCCTATCTTGATCTTTACAATCCCCATACGAAAGAACGCGAAAAGGTCCGTTTCTTCGGCGCTTCCGGATACGATCTGGCCGCCGTCAACAAAATTAACCACCTGCTGCGGGACTGGCGGCAGGATCAGGTCGTGCAGATGGATGTACGCCTATATTGGGGACTAGCCGCCATCCGCACCGCGGCTGTGCGGGATGGCCTGACCGGAGAAATCCAGATCAATTCCGGCTTTCGCACGAAAAGAACCAACGACTATCTGCGCAGTGAAGGTTATCGCCCCGCGGTAAATTCACTGCACCTGCGCGGCAGAGCAGTGGATTTCGTGGTAAAAGGCGGTGATGTAGCCAATGTAGCGCGATACGCCCAGTGGTTGGAGATCGGTGGCACCGGACATTACCGCGGGCGCTTCATCCATGTGGATTCCGGCGACCGCAGGGTCTGGTTCGGTTAGATCCCGTTAAAGTTTGCGAAAAATATTCTGATCAGAAATGCAGATGGGCAAGCGGGGTCGTCATGATTGCGGTAACACCCTGTATCATGGCCAGATAGGAACTACGCATCTGTTGCTGGCTGGCAAACCCTTCAAATCCCGAAGCCTCGCCCCGCCATACCGGTAAAAGACTGCTTGTTTTTGGCGCTTTCAAAGGTTTCTCGGCCCGATATTCAGCCAACGCACCACCATTATTGCGGGTGACACGAATGCCATCGCACAGGCCGGGCCGGTTGAAATCCAGAATGTAGCCGTCCTCTGATTCCAGCCAGATTCCCTTGTGATACAAGCTTTCCGCGCTTTCCTGCCGGGTCACCCGACCGGAAACAACACGCCAGTCCGGTTGCTTGCCGCTAGCTTCCTTAACATCCGAAAAAGCATCCAGCGCAAGAACGGTCATATCCAGAACGGGCATTGGCGCCCCCTGACCTTGCGCTCCGCGATTGAGAAAATTCGAAAGCGGTTGGCAAAAGTTCACTACAGCCTGTGCCGCCCGTTCAATCTGGGTGTGCCGGGAAGCAGCCGGCATTTCCTGTGACATTGGTTCTACATGACCAATAGCACTGAAAGACCTGTCCGAAACTGCATGTTTGTAAGGGGCGGATCGCACGGGGTAGGACAATTCGGGCATATTCTTCTCGGGTATTCGGCGGATTAAAGGCAAATGTAAAACGGCGAGTCAGCACAATTAATTTGTGCCATGCAAAAAATTAATTTTCAAACAATTTTGACACGCAAAGGTAGAGTTTTTACATAAATTTTACAACGTAACGTTTGTCAAACAATTTCACCCTTTAAAGGGGCATGCAACCTCGCGCCAGCCCGGATTCATTACGTCGGAAAGAACTACAGTCCAGTTTGATAAAGAGCCGCGTTTTCGATGGAAATACCTGAAAAACCGTGCCGGTTTGCCATAAGCCCGAGCGCATGATTAACAGCCGGAATGACCTTTTCACTTTGCCTCACAAGAGGAAATGATCCCGCCGCAGTCGCCAGCCGCAGGGTTGTGTCCCTAAGATACTGAAGGTCCGGTACTTCGTTAGAAGCGGAAATCACGCCAAGGCGGGCATCAAAGATCAGGGTCCCGCGCCCGACCACGTTGATCGTCATCTTTTCAAGCGTGATTTCAGTGGTGTTTTGCTGCTTTTCCTTAGGGGGAGCTGCGAACAGCATTCCCTCAACTGTAAACCCCAGACCGCCCCCGGCACCAAGGCACACCAGCAAGAGAACGGCGAGAAGACCAAACCGCAATTTGCCAGCCCCACCATTTTTGGTGCCCTTGAAGAATATCCTGCGCATTATTTTGTGCTGCCTTAATACGGAAGAATGACGTCCAGAACATCCTCGCCATAACGGGGTGTTTGTACACGGGACAGCTGACCCTTCCCGCCATAGGAAATTCGGGCCTCTGCAATTTTCTCGTAAGGGATCGCATTGCTCATATCCACATCAACGGGGCGGATGATACCTGCAACACGCAACTCGCGCAGTTCGTTGTTCACCTTCACTTCCTGACGGCCGGCAATAACCATGTTGTTATTGGCAAGGCGACGGATAATCATTACCGCCACTTTCAGGCTGACTTTCTCGTTGCGCGCAATGCTTCCCTGTCCCCGCGATGTGCTGCCGGATGACAGATCGATGATAGAGCCCGTTGGCAGATCATCTTCATTGATGCCGGGCAGGATCGCATCCAGTTTGCTGCCGTATCCAAGGAAAGTAGACCCGTCGATTTCATTCCCTGAAGAACGTGACCTGCGAGATTCGTTTTCCAATTCCGCTTCATCGTCGATTTCGATCAGAACGGTTAGAATATCACCGACGCGCGATGCACGATGATCGCCGAAAAATCCGGTGGAGCCGGTCTGCCACAAGGAGGAAGCCTCTGCCCGTTGCGGAATCCGGACCGGTTCCGGTTCGGGCATGGGCACATGCACCACGCTGGCCTCGGGCATGACGATTTCGCTCACTTCGATCTCGGACATTTCCGGATTGCGGTGTTCTTTATACTGGTCGCAGGCGGCAAGGCCGAAGCACGATAAAAATAGGATTTTCGCAAATTTACGGGACTTCTGTCTCATTGCTGTCTCTTTGTTGCTCCGCGAATATCTTCGGGATGTTCCTGTCTTGGTTCCTGTCATCCGGTCCGCCCGCACCTTACGGCACCACTTCGACCAAACCTTCTCTCACCACGGTTGCTGTCAGAGCTACGTTGGAGCTCAGGTTTACTATGCGCACGTCATCGCCTTTCGCCCCGTCTTCAAGCGATTTCCCGGGCGCGCTGAGGTTCAACCCCCCTTTCGAAAGCACAATCGTCACCTTGTCGCCCCGTTCGATGACTAGCGGTTCCGAAAGCGATCCCTCAAGAACCGGACGCCCTTCCAAAAGGATTCTGCGGGATTCCATTCCTACGATATCCTGCTGTTTCCGCAGGGATTTGGAAGGCAGGGTATTCAGGGCGATTTCAATCGTGCGGAAATCCCTTTCGCTAAGCAATGTCCCTGCCGGAATACGACGCACGGGCACGTAAACCGGAACCGCGACAATTGCCTGTCCGCGAAAACCGATACCCTCCCCTTCGGTCGTGATCAGCCGCGTCGCAAACATGCCGGAACGGGGATCGAAGGAAAATCCTTCCAGCCGCGCCCCCTTTTCCGGTAAGCCCCTTGGCAGTTTCAGCTCGATACGACCGTCTTCGGGAATGTCCTGCAGGCTGGCTACCAACAGTTGCTCTTCCACAAGAAGAGAAACCGGAGTGCCTGCAAAAAGGTGATCGTCCGCCTGTAGCATGCCGCCCCAGCACACCAGCAGAAACGCCATAACGGCTTGGATCACACGCGTCGTTGCCATTATCGGATCTGGTTGGCCGTCTGCATCATTTCGTCAGCTGCTTTCAAGGCTTTCGCCCCGAGCTCATAGCTGCGTTGTGCCGTGATCAGGTCGGTCATCTGTTTGATCGGATCAACGTTCGAGTTTTCAAGATAGCCCTGACGCAGAATGCCATAAGCTTCGTCGCCGGGGTTGCCGACCATCGGCTCACCGGAGGCTGCCGTCTCAAGCAGGAGGTTGTTCCCGATAGGCTTCAGACCGGCATCATTGATGAATGTGGCGAGAGTCAGTTGCCCGATCTCGTCGGGTTCGATTGCATTGGCAGTATAAGCGAGAACCAGACCTTCTTGCGTAATTTCGATTTCCTGCACATCGTCCGGCACCACAAGCGCAGGTTCCACCAGGTTGCCATCCAATGTTACGATTTCGCCCTCGGGTGACAGGATCAGGTTGCCTGCGCGGCTGTAAGCCGTGCTTCCGTCTGCGCGGGTGATAATGAAGTAACCGTCCCCGTCAATCGCAAGGTCAAGCTGGTTGTCCGTTTGCACCAGACCGCCCTGTGTATTGAGGCGTACAACACCTGTCGCGTGCACACCAAGCCCGATATCAACCCCGACGGGCCGGACTGTGCCATCCGCATTGGCGGCCCCTTCCCGTTCCAGCGTCTGATAAATCAGGTCGGAAAATGTCGCGCGGCCTGCCTTGTACCCTGTGGTATTGGCGTTGGCGATGTTGTTGGCAATCACGTCAACGTTAATCTGTTGCGCCTGCATACCTGTTGCTGCAATTCCAAGGGTCTTCATTGTGGTCTCCGCTTAACGTATTATTTTTCGCAAATGTTTTGCGCAGGATTATTTCGGGGCCAGGCTACTTAAGGTCTGCTTACGCAGATCATCGCCAATATTCGCCAGATTCATGGAGCTTTCGTATTCCCGTTGAAGGGTGATCATGCGTGACATCTCCAGAATCGGGTTCACGTTCGACTTTTCAACGAAACCTTGTGCCATTTGCGGCTCCAATACAGGAACGAGTGCAACAGCCCCGTCGCGCGGCGCCAGTTTCGCCCCGCCAACTTGTGCCCAATTGTCCACGTTATCCGCTTGAAACACACCGATCCGGGCGATTTCTTCGCCTCTGGCGTCGGTGATCATTCCGTCCTTCGCAATCTCTATTGAACCGGAACCCGGTGGAATATTGATCGGCGCACCGCCTTCATCCAGAACCAGATCGCCTGTCAGCGTAACCAGATCCCCTTGACCGTTCATAACAAAATTACCGGCGCGCCCCAATGCGGTCTGACTTGTCGCTGTCTGGAAACCGAACCACCCGCTGCCGGTTAACGCGACATCCAGCGCGTTGGACGTCTTCACCAACACCCCTTCTTCAAGGTTCGCATATGTGCCGCCGTCGATCGCATAGGACATCTGCCGCAGGTCGTCTTTTGTATTGGTGTCAGAGATCATGCTTTCGAACACCGAAGTGGAGGCGCGAAATCCGTCGGTATTTGCGTTCGCCACGTTATTGGCCGCAACATCCGTAGCGCGCTGAAGCAGGGCTGCACGGGAAATGGCAAGATATGCAATATTATCCATAAGATGCAGGTCTCCGTATCGGGTGATTATTTCCGGTTGATCTGTGCCAACATCATAAACTATACATTATGTTGTGTTTTCGCATAACCCTAGAAATGCGAAAAATTAAAAAAGATACCGGAAAAAGGGCTGGTAAATCCGTGCATCAGTTTGCCCACTACCGAATGATATTTGCCGCCCGACGGTTTTTCGGGCTGGTTGCGGTTGTGGCGGGGCTGATCGGGACGGCATCCAACCCTACGTATGCAGCGGATAAAACACCACAACATATAGGGATGGAAGTGCCGCCCCTTCCGGAGTCTCAACTCGACACACGGTTTGAAAACACACAGTTTAATGCGGCGCAGCAGGCTTTTTCGGCGAATTTTGCGACTGCTGAACCGGCCCAACGTTCGACAGCAGCACTGGATTATGCCCAGTTCCTTATCAGCTGGATGATGCTTCCCGAAGCACAAGATTTAGTAGAGTTCAGTCTTAACGGTGCGAAGCAGGACGAAAGCGAACGCGCGCGGGCTTATATGTCCATGATTGACATCCTTTCCGGCGATCAAACGGCAGATAAAGAGATTCCGGCGGCCATGGGATTGGATCCTGTCTGGCCGGTTGTAGCCGGATTGTCGGCAGGCGATTCTATTGAAACCGATTTGCTGCGGTCTGCGTCCACACGACTTGAGCGGCACAGTCCGGCAGTCGCCGGTCGCCTTGTGCCGGTGCTCTTTGATGCAGCAGTTGCGAATAAAGATCTGGATTTTGCAAGAAGCCTTCTAAATGCTTCGGAAATGGGTACAGACCTTGCCGGAACGTCACAGATGCTGCTGATGCGCGGGCTTCTGGCGCGCGCAGAGCGGCAAAACCAGAATGCCTTTGATTTTTTTGCATGGGCATCAGAGCATCAGGACCGCGCAGCAGCACAGGCGCGGATCGAGCTGGCCGATATGGCGCTTGAAAACCCCGATCGCGCGGTGCGGGAACGCGTGCGGGATTTGCTGGTAGAAGGCCTGGCCCGCTGGCGCGGCGACGCGCTGGCGCTAAGAATGCGCGCCTTGCTGGCGCGGGTTTCCGAAGATCTCGGGGATGCGGAAACCGCAATCCTTTCCATGGCATCGCTGCACGCCGACCACCCCGAAACCCCCGAAGCAGAATTGGCAGAACGACGGATCGCTGTAATATTGGGTCAAATGGCAGAGGCGATCGAGGCAGACGCTATGAGCCTGCCGGACTCTCTGGCCATGGTGCGACGTCTTGAGCCATACATGAGCGCCCATACACAGCGGGTAGAGGTTCGCGGTGCTCTGGCCGGACGTTTCGCGCGGGCAGGGCTGACAGTCGCTGCCGAAGCTGAATACGCAGATATTTGGGACGGGTTGCTGGAACAAGAGCAAGCCGAAATCTCCCCTGCCCTGCTGGACCGGTTGTTGCTGGAACAGGCAAGGCGGTACCAGCGGGAAGACATTCCTGCTGCCGCAAGAAATTCGATCGCCCGCCGTCCGGCGGAACGCGTGAAAGACCTTGATCCAGAATTTGCGAAAATTGAACTTCTGGCCGGCGGAACACCGGAAAACGAAGGCGACGTAAAGGTATCGCTTGAAGTGGGACGCTACGCTTTAAGCAAAAACAATGAGGACGCAGCACTTTCCGCACTCTCGCGGGCAGGCGTGCTGCCGTCCGCAGAAGGTATTCACGCCGCCCGCATCGCGGCTGCTCGTGGGCAGTCCGATGTATCTGGCTACTTGCAAAATCTTACCGGCGACTCGCGCGAAAAAGTGGCGCGGCTCACCACAATCCGGGCCGCAGAAGCGCCCCAAATTTCCCCGCTTTCGGTAGAAGCTGCACGCGGGATTGTTGAGCGGGCCACATCGGCTCTTGAGGCGGTTGCGGCGTTAAACACGTCCGACTGAAGGAAGAATAACAGAACCGGACAGGCCTGAACTTGTCTGGAAAATCCGAAAGGGAAACAGGAATGTCCATTCAGAATGCCATGCAGGCAGGCGTCGCGGGCCTTAAGGTAAATTCTCAGTCCGTTGCCACGATTTCCAACAATATCGCGAATTCCAGCACGATCGGCTACAAGCGCAATTTTACCCAGATGGTCAGTCAGGTGGTTGGGGAATCCGGCTCTGTCAGCAGTGTCGACCGCAAGGATATTGAAACCGGCGGCGCGATTATCGGATCTACATCCGAAACGGATCTCGCGGTAGACGGAGACGGTTTCTTTGTTGTGATGAAAGACCCTGAGAGCAAGGACGCCTCAAACTTCCTGCTGACCCGTGCAGGCTCTTTTGAAGTAGATAAGAACGGCTATATGGTTAACGCCGCCGGATATTATCTGGCTGGCTACGGCTATGAAGACGGCAGCATCACCGGCGTGGATCGCAACACCTTTAGCGATCTTGAGGCTGTTAAAATGGGGACTGCGGCCATGGCCGCGGAAATGTCGACTGCAGGCAAAATAGAGGGCAACCTTCCCTCCAGCCTGACAGGTACCGGCGTTGCAGAAGACCCTTTTGTGTCAAGCATGTCCTATTATACCGCGCTTGGCGAACAGGAAGGGCTCAGCTTTGCATGGACCCCTTCCGACACCACGGAAAATACATGGAGCATCGAGGTTTCGGGCGACGACGGCACGGTTTACGGCACTGTTGAAGTGGTCTTTTCGGACTCCGGTGCAACAGCAGGGGCGCCGGCGTCCTATGTGTTTACCGCTGATCCCGGACTGACTGCGCCTGCGGATTTTTCGGTGGATGCAGATGGCAATATGACCCTGACCATCGACAACGGAACAGCGCCACAAAATCTGGTTGTGGCCCTTGGCGCGGTCGGCACCTTTACCGGCATCACACAGTTTGACGGGGATTATGAACCCCAGCAGATGACCGTTGATGGCTGGTCTGCCTCTGCGGTGGAAAAATCCGAAATTGACGCGGAAGGCAATCTGATCGGCATTTTCGAAAATGGCGAACGCCAGTCGCTGTATCAGATCGCCGTAGCAACTGTCACAAGCCCCGGAGCTATGGAAGAAACCTCTGGCAATGCCTACGCCCTGACACTCGGGTCTGGCGAGGCCGTGATGAACGTGGCCGGATCGGGAGCCGGAACCATTGAAGCGGGCGCGACCGAAGCCTCCAACGTAGATATTGCTCAGGAAATGACAGAACTGATTCAGGTTCAGCGCGCCTATTCTTCGAATGCAAAATCCATCACCACGTCGGATGAGATGATGCAAGAAGTCAACAATCTGAAACGCTAGGATAAGCTGAAATGAGCCTGTCTTCTGCTCTGAGTATTGCGCGGTCCGGTTTGACCGTCGCCGCGCAACAAACCGATCTCGTCTCCCGGAACATGGCGAATTCCGGAACCGAAGGCGTCACCAGAAAATGGGCCAACCTTTCCACCGACGCGACAGGCGGGGTTTCCGTCACTTCTGTTGAACGCAGTGTAGATACGCTGCTTCAACGGCTGGACCGTGAAAACATGTCCAAACTGGCGCAGCAGTCCACAGTGTCCGACGGGCTGAGCGCCTACACGAGTTTTCTCGGTCAGCCCGATGACGAAATTTCGCCTGCGGCCAAACTGTCCGAACTGCAAAACTCGCTGGTTCTGCTTTCGACCCTGCCTTCAGAAGAATCCACCCAAATACAGGTTGTGACCGCCGCCAAAGCCATGGCATCGCAGTTGAACGATTTGTCCGGAACGGTTAGCGACATCAATTCAGAGGTCGAGCGTAACATCCGCTACGATGTTTCCTCCGCAAACGAAGTTCTGGAGGAAATCGCAGCGCTGAACCAGAAAATCCTGCGCTCTGAAGATGGATCGGTGACACAGGCGGGATATCTGGACGAAATGGACCAGAAGCTGGATGAAATGAGCAGCTTCATGGACATCCAGACGGTGACTTCTAACGATGGCACCATCAATCTGTATACCGGCGCCGGAACCGAACTGGTCATCGGCAATACAGCGAAATCAATCAGTTACGATCCCGTGGCAGGCACGCTCTCTGCGGGTAGTATAGATATTACCCCGAACGGCGAAGGCCGCGGTGTGATGCAGGGCAGCCTTAGCGGGTTGTTTGAACTACGCGATGAACAGCTTCCGCAGCTGTCGGCCCAGCTGGATGCGCTGGCCGCTGGTCTGATTTCAACCATGCAGGATGCCAACCCGTTTGGCTCCGGTGGCACCGGACTGTTTACCGACGCAGGCAACGTGTATGATCCCGCGTCTGTCGAAGGGCTGGCGGGAAGGATCGAAGTGAACGGAGAGGTCGACAGTACCGCCGGTGGCTCTCCATCCCTGCTGCAAAGTGGCGGTGATCCGGCAACACCCCTCGGGGATAGCAGCTATATCACTGCGATGCTTGACGGATTCAATGAAAGCCTGACCGTGGATCTGGCGGGACTTGGGGACAGCCTGACTCTCGCTGAACTGGCACCGGCTCTGGTCTCTCAACAGCAAAGCCTGCGCGCCACAGCCGAGGCAGCGACCCTGACCACCCAATCCGCCGGCGAGACAATCGCTGCATCACGCAGCAATTTCGAAGGGGTAAATATTGATGACGAACTGCAAAAGCTGCTTGTGATCGAACAGAGTTACGCCGCCAATGCACGCGTTTTGACCTCGATCAACCAAATGCTCGACACACTTATCCAGTCGTTCTGACGGGAAGGAAACCGATATGACCATCAGTACAGTTAGCACCAGCCAGCAATCCCTGAACATGCGGACCGTCATTGCCCGCCAGAACGAAGAACTGGCCACGCTGACAAAAGAAACCGCAACCGGCGTCAAGGCAGATGTCTTTGCCGAAAACCCCGGTGCGGCGACGCAAAGCCTGTTGATGCGGTCCCATCTGGCGGCAACTTCGTCTTACAAAACCTCCAACGAATTGTTGGAAGGCAAGCTGGATGTGATCTACACAGCGATTTCCGGCCTGAAAGCCGAAGCAAGCAGTTTTCAGGATCTTTCTGTTAGCGGCGCAATCACCTCTATGAACCGCGACGAATACCAGCAGCAAGCAGCGCATACGCTGGAAACTATCGTTTCAGCCCTGAACACCACCTATAACGGCGAATTCCTGTTTTCGGGGCTGGCGACAGATCAGAAACCTCTGGAAATCGACGGAACCGGAACCGCTGTAACCTATTCAGGCGATACAACCGGAACTGCCTCTGCACCGATTGATGATACCACGACCCTGAACTATGGAATCCGTGCGGATGATCCGGCGCTGACTGCGGTGTTTGATGCGTTGAACCTTGTGCTGTCGACTGATCTGAACAGTCTGTCGGACGGCGATTTCGAACTGATGAGAGACAATGTGACCTCTTTGATGAACGAAGGCCTGAGCGGACTGACCTCGATCGAGGCAGCGATCGGTAACAACCAGAGCATCCTGAGCGCAAAGATCGACGATCAAAGCACAAGGCTCAACATCTACAACAATGCTATCGCGGGTGTGGAAACCGCCGATCCCGAGGAAACAGCGCTGCGGTTGAACCAGCTTATCCAGCAACTGGAAGTCAGCTATCAGATCACATCACGACTGAACGGCATGAGCCTGCTGAACTATCTCTAGGATGGCTCGTTTCGGGGTGGCTTCAGCCGGTTACTTGAACAGCTCGTTACGCAATGCGTCTACAGTTCCTTCCGGATTATCCGGATTGATAAAGCTGCCGGTTGTCCAGAACCCGAAGAACACCACTGTTGCGAAAAAGTAAGCTGCGAACAGTCCGGCTAGGATCTTGTGGGATTTCGAAACCACCGGCCCGCCGGTAAAAGTGAAATACACCAGCCCGCCGGATTCAGAGACAACCGGATGTACAGTTGCACCCGTCGGGACAAGGCTTGCCGGCATAAAGGCAGAAGGGAGCCGGATCTCTGCTACCGGCCGGTTGTTCGCAATGCACGCCGAGGCAGAAATGGCAAAACCTGTCCGGTCTTCCCGCAGCAGAATATCCCCTTCGGTCAGCGAGACTGTCGGACCGCTGGCCGCTAGGGTTAAAACCGCTTCACCGTTTGCGGACTGGCTGTAGCGGAGTCCCTCCAGATATGACGGCACCGGTGCGACACTCTCCAAAGGCACAAACCCCTGCGGCACGGCAGGTGTGTTTTGTGCATTCTGGGTGGATTTGGTCGGGGCCGGATGCTCCGCCTCGGGGGCATCTTTCACAGGGGCAACGTCAGCAGGTGTTGCCGCCTGCGGCATTGCAATCCCCATGTCCCGCGCAAATTCGAAATTCACCACGAAGTTTTCGATTTCTTCGCGCAGTTCTGAATCCGGCAGGTTCAGGGCTGTTTCTATTCCGGATAGAAGCACAATATCTTCGGAAAACCCCATGTCGATTTCGGGGTAGCCTTCCAACCGTGGATAGACCGCAAGAGTTTGTGGCACCCGAACCTGTTCCAGAGCTTGCAATCGGGCGACGACACCGGCCGGATTTTCTCCGTCGTGATAAGGCTGCATCTGTACGATACGCCCGTCCCTGACCACCACAGCCAGAGCGACTTCTTCGGGCCATTCAAAGTTTTGGACAATCTCGGAATTCTCGAACAATCGAATGAAGGGGGTCTTCACGTTAACGCTCACCTTACAGGTCCAATTCTGGTTCGAGAATGTCTGAAAAATTATAATAAAATTCGCATTCTCGCAAGCTGCATCTTTTGCGAAAAAAAGAAATAACCTATGCTTGTGCCAAGACATACTTCGGAGACGTAAACCATGTTAATCCCAATTGGGCTGCTCGTCATATTGCTGCTCGTTTTCGGAGGCTTCAGCCTGTCGGGTGGCAATTTCGATGTGATCCTTCACGCGCTGCCTTTTGAGGGAATGATGATCGCCGGGGCCTCTATCGGGGCCCTTATTGTTTCGAGCGATCTGCAAAGCCTGAAGCTGACGTTCGGGGGGTTGAAGCGGGCCTTTGCCGGGCCACGCTGGAAGGCCGCAGATTACAACGAATTGCTGATGCTGTTGTTCGAACTGGCACGTCTGCAACGGAACGCTTCTCCGGTTGAAATGGAGCAACACATTGAAAATCCGCAAGAATCTGACATTTTCACCAGATACCCGCGTATTTTGAAAGACACCTCCTCTGTGATGCTGATCTGCGACAGCCTGCGGATGATCTCGCTCAACTTTGACAACCCGCACCAGATGGAAGACGTCATTGAAAAGCGGATCGAAACAACACTTGAGGAACGTTTGATCGGCGGGCATGCCATTGCAAAAATGGCGGACGGCCTGCCGGCCATCGGGATTGTTGCGGCTGTTCTCGGGGTTATCAAGACAATGTCCTCTGTGGACAAACCGCCGGAGGTGCTGGGCATGATGATCGGCGGCGCACTGGTGGGAACGTTCCTCGGGGTGTTTCTGGCCTATTGTGTGGTACAACCTGTGGCCGACCGGATCGCTTCGATCGAAGAAGCGGACTACAGTTTCGCCAAAGTTATCCGCGATACTGTTGTTGCGATGACACAGGGCCACCCCCCGAATGTCTGCGTCGAAATCGGACGGGGCAACATCCCTGAACGGCTGCGCCCCAGCTTTAACAATGTGGATGAATCCCAACGCAATCTGGCGCGGGCGGCATGAAGGAGCGGGAAAAAACCTACGCGCTGCTGGCAAGGCTGCACACGCAGGAAATGGAAACCCAGGCGAGCACTCTTGCCGCGTTGCAGGGTGAAGCTGACCGACTGGTGTCAGAGCGGAACCGGCTGGATCAAAGCCGCAAGGAAGGCGCCTCTGTTACGATGGTTGAAGCCATGCCGTATCGCGGGCGTTTTCTGAATATCGTGCGGAAAGAGAACCAGCGTCTGTCCCGCCTTATTGACGATGTGGAACGGCGGATCGAAACCCAGCGCGATAAAGTGATGGAAGCCTACCGCGAGGTGCGGTCCTCGGAAAAACTGCGCGAGGACGTCAAGGACAACATCCGCCGTGCGATCCGGCAGTCTGCCCAGACAGAAGCGGACGAGTTGATCCTTCTTCGCAGAATTACAGACAACAATCCGGCGCGCTGATCCTCAGACAACGTTATCGTATTGGGTCGGAAGCTCTGGCATATCGACCTTAACCCCCGCCTCTTCCAGCAGGCCGTAAAGGGTTGCAAAAGCTTCTTCGCTGCTTTGGGGCGCACGCACGCCCTGCCCCAGAAAACCGTCTGCAAGTTTGGCAAAACGGATCGCGGCGTCCGTATCCGGATCTGTTCCGGTGCGATAGGCGCCGATGCGGGCCAGATCCTCTATATCCGCGTGTCGGGCAAGGGCACGGCGCGCGGCGGACATAATGGCAAGTTCGATGGCAATGTGGCAATCCGGCAGGGACCGAGACACGGATTTTGCAATGTTTATAGCAGGATAGCGCCCGGACTCTGCAATCTTCCGGTCCAGAACGATATGCCCGTCCAGAATACCCCTGACCGTATCAGCGACCGGTTCGTTCATATCGTCGCCGTCCACCAATACCGTGTAAAGGGCCGTAATATCTCCGCCTTCCTTGCGCGCCGATCCCGGACCGGACCGTTCTAACAAACGGGGCAATTCGGTAAACACTGTAGGCGTATAGCCACGGGTGGCAGGGGGTTCACCGGCGGCGAGTCCGATTTCCCGCTGCGCGGTTGCAAACCGCGTCACACTATCCAGCATCAACAGAACCTGTTTGCCCTGATCGCGATAGAATTCTGCAATCGACGTGGCCGCAAAGGCAGCCTGCCGCCGCATCAGCGGAGGCTGGTCCGACGTTGCCACAACCACCGCAGAACGGGCCATGCCTTCCGGCCCGAGATCCCGCGTCAGAAAATCCTGAACTTCCCGTCCCCGTTCCCCGACCAGCCCGATCACGATGACATCCGCATTCGCCTGACGGGCCAACATGGCCATCAGCGTCGATTTACCGACACCGGAACCGGCAAAAATCCCCAGCCGTTGCCCCCTGCAAATCGGTGTGAACACGTCGATTGCGCGGATACCGGTTTCCAGCTTTCCGCCCATTACCCGCCGGTCAAACGCATCGGGCGGAGTGTTGCGCAACGGGTAGCCGCAAGGCCCGTCCGGCAGTTCAAGCCCGTCCAGCGGTTCGCCAAAAGCGTCAACGACGCGGCCGATCCAGTCCTGCCCCGGAAAGATGTCTCCGGCACCCGTCATCAGCTCTACGCGGTCGCCCCGCCCGATCCCGTCCCATGTGCCAAACGGAAGCAGGCGAATCCCTTCGGAATCGGTTGCGACCACCTCGGAGGGGATTCGCCCCGCGACCAGCGCCCGGTCCCCAATTTTGGCACTTTCCCCGAGTCCGGAGGCCGTCAGACCCAAACCGCCAACGCTAATAACCTTTCCCGACACCAGCGATGACGGAATTTTACGCATCTCGCTCCGCAATTGCGAAAAAGTTGTTGGGCGCTCCATAAGCAGGCTTTCAATCATAGGTATATCCATTGTATAAACACCTACGATTGATTTTTTCGCAAGGACAAAACATGAGCGATGAATCCACTTCATGGTTGCAAACCGCCAGTCAGAGAATGAACTGGCTGGCCGAGCGGCAGAAGGTCATCGCCGAGAACATCGCCAACTCCGATACGCCGAATTACAAGGCGCGGGATGTGGAAAGTTTCGAAAGCTATCTGTCCCAGCAAAACGATCGTACTGTCGCGGTGCGGCAAGCTGAAAATGTTTGGGGCTCGTCTATGGACAATAACACCGTCGTTCTGGAAGAGCAGTCGCTGCTCGCGGCGTCCACGTCCAGCCAGTACCGTCTGGCCTCCAAACTTTATGGCAAGGCCTACGCGATGATCTCTATGGTGAACGGGAAATAACCATGTCTGATCTTGATAGTCTGAGCGCCATCGGGCGCACCGCCGGTTCGGCCCTGAAGGCCCAGTCCGAGCGCCTGCGGGTGATTTCCGAAAACATCGCGAATGCAGATACTGTCGGCGCCCCAGGCGGGGATACTTATAGACGCAAAGTCGTTACTTTCGGTGAAATTCTGGACCGTGAAACAGGGGCGAATATGGTCGCTGTGAAAAACGTGACCCAGGACGACTCGCCGCTCCAAATGCAATACGAACCCTCTCATCCGCTGTCCAACGAAGAGGGATTTATCGAGCGTCCGAATGTGGAGCCATTGATTGAAATGGCAAATATGCGTGAGGCTGCCCGCAGTTATGAAGCAAACCTGAACATGATCGCAACGGGACGGGAAATGCGCCGCCTGACCCTGGACATGCTCGACAAATAGAAAGCCCTTAAATGGATACTGCCTTTTCGACAGGTGCGCTGCGCGCCTATAAAATCGGCCAAACACTTACTGCCACACCCACCCCCCAGAAAACCGAACCAACCGGCCCGAGCTTTGCCGAGGTTCTTGAAAACACCGCGAAAGATACGGTTCAGGCCGTACGCGAGGGGGACCGTGCTGCTGTAGCCGGACTGCACGGAAAACTGTCTACACAAGAGGTTGTCGAGGCAACCATGGCGATGGAAACTGCGATTGAAACCGCCGTTGCCGTGCGGGACAAAGTTGTAGGGGCCTATCAGGAAGTCCTAAGGATGACCGTCTGATATGGGCGCGACCGACATCCATGAAGTGATTATTGACACGATCTGGACCATCCTGATTGCAGCGGGTCCGACCTTGCTGGTTGCTATGGGTGTCGGCTTGCTGATCGCGTTGTTTCAGGCGCTTACATCAGTACAGGAAATGACCCTGACGTTTGTGCCAAAGGTGGCCGCGATTTTTGTCGCTGTGGCGATATCCCTGCCGCTCATCTATTCCGCGCTGACCAAGCTCAGCGACCAGTCATTCGACCTTATTATAAACGGAGGTTTGTAATTATGCGTAGATTTCTAGCCGTTGTTTTTCTTGTTCCGCTGATCATTCCTGCGGTCGGCCACGCACAAGGGTTGTTCGCTTTCAAAGGCGCCGCACCGGCTACTGGCGGTTTTCACCAAAACTCGATCGTTACGCCGCCCGTCCAAGCCACGCTCAACGAGGTTCCATCGCTTGACGGGCCTTACGGTGACCAACTGCCAAGCCTGAGCGAACTTGGAGAGACCGAAGCCGAAACGGCAGAAGCACCCGCGGCAGCGCAACCGCAAAAGGGCACTGCCGCACCTGTGGTTTCCATGCGTCCCCGCATGAACCCCCTGCGCGAACCGGTTCGGGAAAAACGCAAGGTAAAACGGTTTATCCGCCGGCTTTTGAAACTTCCCTCTGCTCAGGAACCGCAGGCTGCGAAACGCCAGAACATTTCGAGCCTCCAAACCGGCACACCGCTTCCGTAAATCCGGTGTCCTAACCCTCAGCCCAATCGGGCCACAAGTCGAGAGCCCCGTCCATGGCACAAGCAGACCGGCAGAAGCCGACTGTCCTTGATAGTTTCTCCGCCCGTATGGGGATCATGTCCCAGCATCGGGATGTCACCTTTGCGATTGCTATCTGTACCGTTCTGGCGATCCTTTTTGTGCCGCTTCCGGCCATGCTTCTCGACATCGGGCTCGCGCTTTCTGTTTCCGTGTCTGTACTGGTTCTCATGGTGGCGCTTTGGGTGCGAAAACCTCTGGAATTCAGCAGCTTCCCCACGCTTTTGCTGATCGTCACCATGATGCGGCTGTCGCTGAACGTGGCCTCTTCGCGACTGATCCTTTCCGAAGGGCAGACAGGCACGGATGCGGCGGGCAACGTTATTCAGGGTATCGCCGATTTTGTGGTCGGGGGTGACTATGTCATCGGGACCGTAATGTTCTGCATCCTTGTGGCAATCAATTTTATCGTTATCACCAAAGGCTCTACCCGCATTGCAGAAGTTGCCGCGCGGTTCTCTCTGGATGCGATGCCGGGCAAGCAGATGGCTATTGATGCCGACCTTGGCGCGGGGATGATCAACGAACAGGAAGCGCGCGCGCGCCGCAAGGAAGTTGAAGACGAAAGCGGCTTTTTCGGTGCGATGGACGGTGCTGCGAAATTTGTGAGGGGCGATGCGGTTGCAGGCATTATCATCACCCTGATCAATGTGGTCGGCGGCATCCTCATCGGCATTACCCGCCACGGAATGAATGTGTCCGATGCGCTGCACAATTTTACGGTCCTGACGATTGGCGACGGACTTGTTACACAGATCCCTGCCCTGATCGTTTCGATTGCCGCAGGGATTATTGTCACCAAAGGCGCCACGGTCGGGGCCGCAAACGAGGCTGTGACCACCCAGCTTTCGGGCAATCCCAAAGCGATGTTTGTCGCGGCGGCGCTTACCTTTCTTATGGGCCTGTTGCCGGGCTTTCCATTCCTGCTGTTTGCGGTTGTGGCTGCGGTTCTGGTGGCGTTCGGTCTTTATTCCCGCGAAACCCAAAGGGCCGATCTGGCCACTGCGGCGGAAGTGGAAAAGACCGAAGCCGCGAAAGAAGCTGTCGAACCCGAAGCCACTGCCGGTATCGACACTGTAACGCTGGAGATGGGGCGCAGCCTTATCGTAATGCTGAACAACGACACAGCCGCCCTGCCCGGCAAGATCAAAAGCTTGCGGGACATGTTCCAGCGCGAGTACGGTTTCCTGCTCCCGCCTGTGCGGATCAAGGACGGCGATATTTCCAACAGCAAAGGATATGTTGTTAAGGTTCAAGGGGTTGAGGTGGCCGAAGGGGAACTGCGCCCGGGCAGCCGCTTGGTGATTGATCCGGCGGGTGAAGGCACAATGCTCTCCGGCGAGCGGGTCAAGGAGCCAACCTTCGGCCTGCCCGCCGTCTGGATCGACACCGCCTCTGCACCCGAAGCGGAAGCCGCCGGTTTTACCGTGGTTGACCCTGAAAGCGTGATCGTCACTCATCTGACCGAGACGCTGAAAGAGAACATGCCCGAAATGATGACATACGGTGTTGCACGGGAACTGATGAACAGTCTCGATCCGGCCTATCGCAAGCTCATTCAGGACATCTCTACCCCGACGCCTGTGATCCTGTTCCGCAATGTGTTGCGCAAGCTGCTGTCCGAAAGGGTGTCTATCCGCAACCTGCCCCTGATCGCAGAATCCATCGCAGAGGCCTCTACAGCCACGACAAATGCAACACTTGTGGCCGAACAGGTCCGCAAGGCCCTGTCTGCGCAGATTTGCAAATCACAGGAAGGGGCGGACGGGTTTATCCAGACGATTACGCTTGGCGGGACTTGGGAACAGGAATTTGCCAGCACAGTAAAGGTACAGGGCGACGATACAACCTGCACAATGCCACCCGCCAAAGTGCAGGAATTTGGCCGTGCCGCCCGCGGTGTGCTTCAGGCTTATGCGGCAAAGGACGAATGGCCCGCTCTGGTTGTCAGCCCCGAATACCGCCCGATTATACGGTCCATGCTGGAACGGATCGCGCCAATGACCCCCATTCTGTCATTCTCGGAAATCCACTGGAAGGCCAAACTGAAAACCGTCGCGCAGATCGGCGAATAGGTATGGGCGGCGGGTTCATCGCACAACTGACCGAGAGCTGGGTGCTGATGACCGCACTTATCTTTGCCCGTATCGGTACGGCAGTCCTGCTGCTTCCGGGATTTGGTGAAACCCAGATTCCGCCGCGTTTCAAGATCAGCCTCGGAATCGCGCTGTCCCTTGCGCTGATGCCTGCCCTTCCGGTTTTGGAAGCGCCTGACGTTACCACGGCTTTCGTCCTGCTGCTGGCCCTTGAGGTGCTGGTCGGGGTGTTTATCGGGATCGGCGCCCGCTTGTTTATGGCCGCTTTCCACATTCTGGGCGCGCTTATCGGTTTCGCAGCCGGCCTGAGCAACTCTCTGGCACCTTATCAGGGCAGCCCCGAGAGCGGATCGACCATATCGACCCTGCTGACCTTTGGCGCGGTCGCCTGTATCTTTCTGACCAACACCCACCATGTTTTCCTGACAGGACTTATGCGCTCTTATGCGATTCTGCCCCCCGGCCAGATCATAATCGGGGATCTGGCCGATCAGATCGCACGGATTGGGGGTGGTGCGTTCTACATCGCCGCCACATTGGGTGCTTCCTTTTTCGCATTAAGCCTGCTGCTGAACCTCGGTATGGGGCTGGCCAATCGGGTCATGCCGGCAATGCAGGTGTTTTTTGTTGCCGGTCCCGGATTGATCATTGCCGGGCTTGGTCTGCTCGCCATCACCGCTCCGGCCATCATGATTTACCAGAACGAACAGCTTTCGTTGTGGTTTGAAACGCTGGTCCGCTAGGGATGGCAGAACCGGAAGACGATGGCTCCAAGACCGAACAGGCCACGGAACAGAAGCTGCGCAAAGCCCGCGAAAAAGGCGATGTGCCGATTTCCAAAGAGGTCGGCCACCTGTTGATTTATGGGGCATTGCTCGCGGCAATCGGGTTGTTTTTGCCCCAGCAGGCTGCTGTCGGGGCAGTCGCGCTCGGATCGCTGTTCGACCTTGCCGCCTCCATGGAAATCGGCTCCGGCCTCACTGCAATCCATGATCTGCGAACGGCGCTCGTTTCCCCGGTCCGGCAGGCAACAATTATCGGCGCGGGCGTACTTGGGATCATGCTTGCCGCCGCCATGCTTTCGGGTCTGTTGCAAGGTCCCTTTGTGGTATCCAAGGAAAGAATCACGCCGAAGCCGAACAAGATTTCTCCCCTTTCTGGTATAAAAAGGATCTTCGGCGTCAACAATCTGGTGGAATTTGGCAAGAGTTTTATCAAACTTGTGCTGGTCGGAATCCTTGTTGCAATCATCGCCCAAAGCGTGGTGAGCGCGATGGTTCCCGGGGGGCTTATGCTGCCGGAGTATCTGCCTGAGATGCTTACCAAACAGTCGTCGCTTATGCTCGCGTGGATTGTGCTTTTGATGATCCCGATCACACTGGCCGATATTGCGTGGAAACGATACCGGCACGCCCAGAAACAGCGCATGTCGCTTAAAGAGGTGCGGGATGATCTCAAGGACGCCGAAGGCGATCCCCTGATCAAGGCCAAACGGGATATGATCCGGCGTCAAAGGGCCCGCATCCGTATGCAGAAAACAGTTCCCACCGCCACTCTGGTGATCACCAACCCGACCCATTACGCCGTCGCCCTGCGCTATGAACGGGGTAAGGACACTGCCCCTGTTTGCGTCGCGAAAGGCACCGATCTTGTGGCGGCGAACATCCGCAAACTGGCCTACGCCCACGAAGTTCCCGTTCTCGAAAGCCGCGAACTGGCCCGCGCGCTTCACGCCACCTGTGATTTTGACCAGACGATCCCCGAAGCCCATTGGGCAGAGGTAGCGCAGCTTGTGTCTTTCGTTCTGGATCTGAAAAAGAAAATCCGCCGCAAACCACCGGCCGGTGCCAGTCTGCGCCATCTGGAAGACGAGTAACCCCTTAATCCAGTGTAATATTAACCAGTTTCTGATCGCCCGGTAGGCGGGAGCGTTCCAGAATGATCGTTGAAATTGCCCTTGCCCGCGTCGGCTGCATCAGGGCAATGATCGGGCCGGAATTGCGCGGCTCCATTGCAGAGAGCACCAGCACCGCCACCTCGATTCCAGCTTCATTCATGATGGTTGCAGCCTGAACAGGTTTCATGGCCTTATAGATATCCACAAGACGCGCCACATCGTCCGTGTTTTCCCGCACCGACCGGCTGAGCAGGTGGTCCAGTTCGTTTTTGAGCGCGGTCAGTTCGGCAGCTTTGGCATCAAGTGTGCTCTGCGCGAGCGCGATTGTCGCTTCCCGCTCGTCCAGTTGCTGCTTCCTTTGCGCCAGCCTGTCCCGCTCCATTGCGATCGCCACCAGAAGTTCTTCCGGCGTTGCGGGGGCAGCCTCTGCTCCGCTCTGCTCAACCGGTTCGCTTTCGGCCACCGTTTCCGGTTCCGCTTCCTCTGCCGCCTTTGCCTGAGCAGGGCTGGCACGGAAGGCATCATAAATGGCGGCCCCCTTAAAGCTGGAGAGCCCCGCAATGATGATAACAGTTGCGGTCAGCTTCTTGCCCATCACTTCACCTCTTTTCCAAAGGCTTTATAGAATATCCGCGACAGATCCTCTTCTTCGGCAGCCTCGGGCTGCTTGCCGCCAGCGCGCGTGGTCTCGTCAAGCTGGACGCTGAAATTGCTTAGGCTTTCTTTGTGCTTGGCAATCGCAGCTTCGTAGGCTTCCAAGGTTGGTCCAACCTCCAGAAGTGCGGCGCGCAGCCTGTCAATCTTGCGGTTCAGCCGGATAACAAAGATACCAAGCGCAATCAAAAGGACCAGCAGGACGCCGTTTACGATCAGATCGTTCATTCTTCACGCCCCTCCGCATCCGGCTGCTGGATTCCAAGGGTATCAGCCTCAGTCGGGTTCAGATCGCCCCCTTCGATCTCACGCACGACCCGGAAACCAACGCGCCCGCCTTTGTGTTTACCCGCATACCCCTGAAAAACCGGAATACCCGAGCAGATTATGCTGATTTCCTTGTCTTCGGAGACACCAAGATCAATGACTGTTCCCGGTTTCCATTCAAGAATATCAACCAGTGGAATACTCAACTGGTGCACCCGTGCGGTAACCTTGACGCTGGAACCGTTGATCGTGCTCAGGATATGCTCACGCCAGGATTTATCCCCGCCCAGCTTGTCCCCGAGAAACACTTTGGAGAATTTATCCTGCACAGGCTCTAGGGTTGCCATGGGAATTATGATCGAAAAACTGCCCTTGCACGGACCGATCTCGACAGACATCTTCCCTACGGCACAAGGGGTTTTACCACCTTGCATTGCCGCCATTTGCTGGGGTGTTTCCATTGTATCCAGCAGAAAGCGCGCCTCGGTCAGGCGGGACACATTCGCAGAGAAATCGGTAAGAACAACTTCGACAAGCTGGCGCGCGATGTGGCGCTCTATCACGGACACAGGACGTTTCGGGGCGGAATCAGGGCGCGGCGTCCCGCCCATTTGCAACTCCAGCGCAGAAAAGATCATTCCACTGTCGAGACTGATTGCAAAACTGCCGTCCCATGGCTTTGCCTCTACGTTCGCGCAAATGCCAAACGGATCGAGTTCGCCTGCAACGTCTTCCCAGCTCCGGTATTCCACCTTGTCAAAATGGATGTCGCACAGGAATGCAGCCTTGGATTTGAACGCAGATACGAGCGATACAGCCATCCGTGCGAAAATGATGTCCAACATCGGCAGTTCGACAATACCGGCAGACGCCTGAGAGATCAGCTCTTCCTGAATAGAGCGGGTCATCTCGGAATCGGTCTCTGGTAATGCGGTCGTGTTGGCTTGCATTCGTTTTCTTTCGTTATTGAATCACGAAATCCTGAAAGAGGATACGTGAAACCGTGCGGTCTTCAAGCCGTGCGGCGGCGCGGCGTTTCAACTCGCTGCGCATGATGCTCATGCCCGCGCTGCCAGACACGTCGCGCACGGACAGTTGAGACAGATATTCGACGAAACTGTCCCGCAGAAGGGCTTTCATCTCGTCCGCGGACAATCCGTCTTCGGAATCGGTTTCTTCCAGCAGCACAATCGGGTTGACCAGCAAATGCCGCTGGATGCCGCCACTTCCGGCCTGAAGGGAAAGGGTAATCCGGCCAACATCCACCTGCACCATATTAACCTTCTCGACAACCTCAACCTTTTCGGTTTGGGTCGGGGTAAGCGTTTTATAGGCGAAAACACCCGCAACAGCCCCGGCAACAAAACCCGCCAGAAGCAAAACAGCAATCAGTTTCATGCCCTTACCGCTCTTGGCGACGTCCGGTGGTGAATCAGTCATGAAAAAGGGCCCAGCACGTTTAGATTTTTCGCAAATGTATCGTACTCGGCACCCAAAGGAAAGCGCCCCAAGACCGTGCGTATGCGAATAAACAACTTGTAGCTGTAGGGCTTAAAGAATATTATTTTTTCTAAATTCGCAAATGTATCCGCTCCGAAAAAGTCAGTAAAACTTTGAACAATCTTATCGAGAACCTGAAAGGGCTGGGGCGTAAACGTCTTATTCTTATGGGAGCGACAGCTCTCGGCCTGACCGCCGCCCTTCTGATCGGGTTGAGCGTTGCGATGACTCCCAATCTCCGGCCTCTGGTGATGGACGCCAGCGCCTCTGATTCTTCCCGTATGGTAAGCGAACTTGAGAAAGCCGGGTTCTCTCCTCGAATCTCTGCCGACGGGACCATGTTGTCCCTGCCCGAAAACGAAATAGCCCGCGCCCGCATGGCCCTAGCGCAGGCTGGTTTGCCCGCCGAGGGAAACGCGGGATGGGAATTGTTCGACCAGAGTTCCGGTCTGGGGATGAACAGTTTTCTACAGCAGATCAACCGCTTGCGCGCCCTTGAAGGGGAACTCGCCCGCTCTATCGAAACCATTCGAAATGTTGAACGCGCCCGCGTTCACCTTGTTCTTCCAGAACGGGAAACCTTTTCTCAGGAACGGCCCGAGGCCTCGGCCTCTGTTGTGATCCACGCCAGACGCGGCACTCCGCTGGACCGCAGTCAGGCTTTGGCCGTGCGCAGTCTGGTCTCCGCTGCTGTACCACGGCTCTCTCCGGATCACGTAACGATTCTGAACGGGTCCGGTCAGGCGATTCTCAGCGAAGAGGATATTTCCGAAGGCACCGGCCTGAATTCCGCCCGCGCCGAGATTGAAGAGCGGCTCCGCCGGAACGTTGAAAGCATTCTTGCTGCCCATGTGGGTGCTGAAAACGTTCGCGTCCGCGTAACTGCCGATCTGGATACATCTCGGGAAGTCGTCGTTCAGGAATCATTTGACCCCGACCAGCAGGTGCCCCGCTCTGTCGTTTCGGTCACCGATCAGTCCCAAACATCCGACGGCGCCAACAGCACGGTAGATGTGGCCAACAACCTGCCGGGAATCGACAACGGTGCTGGGGCTGCCGGCCGGTCGGAATCGAGCACATCGAGCCGTGACGAAACCTCCTTTGAAATCGGCAGCACCCGTTCGGAAATGATCCGCGAGCCCGGTGCGATCAAGCGTCTGACTGTGGCGGTCGTCGTTAACGGGATATGGAACGATGAAGGCGAATACACTCCGCGCAGTGCCGAAGATATCGCCCGCCTGACGGCCCTTGCCCATTCAGCCGCAGGCATCAGCGAGGAACGGGGCGATCAGGTAACGGTCGATTCGATGCAGTTTGCTGTGGGCGCGACCCCGCAAGGCGATAGTGCCGGAGGCGGCCTGACCGATGTGATTGCGATGAACTTCGGATCCATCCTGCGTTCCGTATCTGCAATTGTCGTTGTGGGCCTGCTGCTGTTCTTTGGCATTCGCCCCCTGATGCGGGCGGTGAACAAAATGATGGCTGAAGCAGGGGACGCGGCAGAAGCCCAAACCGGCGCGGCGGCGCAAAATGCAGAACCTACCCTGCGGGACGCCACAACCGGAGAGCCCGACGAGACGACTCCTGATCCTGACAATCCACCAGAAACCGTGGAAGAGGACGAAGAATTCGTATCCATTGCCTCTGTTTCGGGCAGTGTGATGCGACGCCATATCGACGGCTTGAACAAATTCATTGAAACCGATCCTGAAACCTCCCTGCGCACGATCCGTGGCTGGATCAACCAGAAAGGCTGATCGTTAAAATGAAAAGCATTCTGAGCCTGCCTGATCTGGACGAGGAAGACCGCGTCGAAGCGGTTCTTTCAGTATCGCGAGACGAAAACTTTACCCGCAAGGAAATGGATGCCGCAATTGCCGAAGCTGTTGAGGCTGCCAGAGCCGAGGCCCGCGAGGAAGGCTATAAGGCAGGCGAAGCGGCAATGCTGCAAAGTGCCGAAATCAAGCGGGTCGAAATGCTCGAAGCTCTGGCCCCGAGACTTGAAGAACTGTTTACAGAACACAGCACGTATTGTGCCGCTCTTGAACAGGAAATGACGCTGTTCATGCGGGACTTCTGCGAAAAACTGTTTCCTGATCTGGTATCCATACTGGGGCGGGATCGGGTCGCTGCGGAGCTGGTAGACATTTCCCGCCGCGCAATGGGAAGCCAGTGGCTCGAAGTGCGCGTGCCCTCCGGTTACGGGTTTCTGGCGCAGGAATTTGCCCGCCCCAAGGATGCCAAAATCGAACTGAAAGTCGTCGAAGACCCCAAACTGCGCCCTGTAGCGGTAGAAGCCAATTGGGAAAACGGCCGCTCGGAATACAACTTTGACAATCTGTGCGGGGACATCCTGCTTCTCTTGAAGAACCCTAAACCTGATCCGAAATCATCTGGAAAGCGATTATGACAGACGAACCCCGCAGCATTCTGAACGATCTCGCTGCCGAAGAGATCGACAAACTTTCGTCCGGAAAGGACGGAGACGGCGGGCAGAGCGTAAATGCAATGCTGAACGTGTCTCTGGATGTTCAGGTTGTATTGGGCCAGACCCGTATGCCTGTGGCACAGCTTTTATCCCTGACCCGCGGGTCGGTTGTGGAACTGGACAAGCGGATCGGCCAACCCCTTGATGTGATGATTAACGACCGGCTCGTTGCGCGCGGGGATCTGGTGAAAATCGGCGATGGCGGATTGGGTATTAACCTGACCGAGATCGTCAAAGACCACGTTTCGGAGAGCCGTTGATGCCATCGGGCGCGCTGAACCACAGTTTACTGCGGATTGCAGCCGCCCTTCTTATTGCCGGCTTGGCACTCGCGCTGGGGGCGACGGTGGTCGCTGCACAGGACACCGGCGTTGGTTCCCTGATCGGAGATCTTGCCGACGCGCTTGACCCGAACGCCGATGAAAGCGGCGAACTGTCAGGGCGTCTGTTACAGATGTTCGGCCTTCTGACGGTTCTGTCTGTTGCGCCGGGTCTGTTGATCGTCATGACCTCTTTCACCCGCTTCGTGATCGTGCTGTCGATCCTGCGTATGGCCCTTGGTCTGAATCAGTCCCCGCCCAATATGGTGATCACCTCGCTGGCGATGTTTCTGACCTTTTTCACCATGCAGCCTGTATTTCAGGACAGTTGGGACAACGGCCTTTCCCCCCTGATCGCCGGATCAATCACCGAAGAGCAAGCGGTAGAGCGCATTGCAGCGCCGTTCCATAAATTCATGGCCAGCAACACCCGTGACAAGGATCTGTCGCTGTTTCAGGGCTTCTCGGTGCAAAACGGCACCGTTGATCCTTCAACGCCTCTGGAGGATCTGGTCGAAAACGGAGAGATCACCCTGCCCGCAGATCGGTCCGAACTGGCGTGGTCCGTGCTGGTGCCCTCTTTCATGATCTCTGAATTGCGTCGCGCTTTTACCATCGGTTTTCTGATCTTTGTTCCCTTTCTCGCTATTGATCTGATTGTAGCCGCAATCCTGATGGGGGCCGGTATGATGATGTTGTCCCCCGTCCTGATTTCCCTGCCCTTCAAAGTGATCTTTTTCGTTGCGATCGACGGCTGGTATCGCCTTGCCGGTTCATTGATCCAATCCTATGCCGCCGGTTAGTACCGGCCGCGCCCTGACAATATGGAGCCCCTAGCCCATGCAACTCGACATAGAAGAATTCTCGCTCTCGGGCGCTGAAAAAGCCGCCGTTCTGTTCCTGTGCATCGGTGAGGAGCGGGGCTCGGCCCTGATGAAAAAAATGGCGCGTTCCGAAATTCAGGCGGTCATACAGGCCATGTCACGGCTGGGAACCATCCCTGCAAGCGTGGTCGAAACCGTCATCCGTGACTTTTCCGAAACCGTTTCCGGCGGGGCGGGTGTGGAAGGATCTGTCCAGATTGCCGAAAGGATGCTGTCCGGATTTATGACGGATGATGCTGTCACCGATATTCTGGGCGATCTGCGCTCGCCCACCCACGGGCAGAACGTCTGGGACGCTTTGGCGGCAGTCAACGAACAAACGATAGCCACATGGCTGTCCGGAGAACATGACCAGACGATTGCAGCGATCATGTCCCGTATGAAACCTGCGGTTTCCGCCCGCGTCTTGCCGCTGTTCGGGGCCGAACGGATGACAGAAATCACCACCCGAATGATCGGTCTGGGCAGCCTGTCCCGCAGTGTGCTGGAAAATCTGGAATCTGTTATCGTGACGGACTTCCTGTCCACTGCCACGCGAAAGTCCAACCTTGATCCCCACCAGCGGCTTGCGGATATGTTCAACAAGATGGACGCAGGCGCCTTTGAGGGGCTGTCGGCCAATCTCGAACAACGAATTCCGGCAGAGCTGGAAGAGATCAAGAAGAAGATGTTCACCTTTGACGATATGATCAAACTGGATGGTGGCGCACTGCAGCGGATCATGCGACTGGCGGAAGGCAACACGCTGGCGCTGGCCCTGCGGGGGGCGAAGGCCGATGTACGGGAGGCCTTCATGTCCGCACTCACCCAGCGGATGCGCGAGATGCTGGAGACAGAGATGAAAGAGATGGGACCGGTCCGTGCACGCGAAACCCGAGAGGCGCAGGCCGCACTTATCGACATCACCAATGATCTGGTCAGTCAGGAAGTCATCCGGCTGCCAAGCACAGAAGACGAAATGATCGAGGACTGATCCGAAAAAGAAACGCCGGACCCTGGCTCCGGCGCTTCGTCATTCATTACAGTTCAGCGCGTTACAGGTACTTTGACGCAGAAAATCCCTGAACCATATCAATGTCGATCGTGATCTGTGTGTAATCGGTTCCGTTGCTCAGAAGTGTGACCGCGGCGCTTTGGGTTTCCTGACTGTTTATCACATCCGCAAAGGCCGAATACTGTCGGATCAGCTTTTCACGCACTTCGGGATCTTGCAGTTCCTCGATGGAAAGGCGGCTTTCGAACATGGCCTTCTTTGCATCGATATCCGCACTGTCAAAAGCATCCGGCAGACCAAATGCTGTGGTGAAAAAACTGGTCAGTTCCACATCTGCGAGGATGGAATACCAGTTTGTCATGGACTGGATTTTCTGATCAAAGGTCAGCGCCACACCGACACTTTCGTTCACTTCGCTCTGGGTGTCGATCAGGCGTTGGGTGGTATAGCGCGCCACCATGCTGTCAATCCACTCGGCGTCCTGAAAATTTTCTCCGGCAAGCCCGTCGGTAGAAAAACCGAGTTCTTCGTTGATGCTGGTGTAATTGGAATCAGAGAGTTTATTGACCAGAGAGGAACTGTCTTCTGTGTCAGAGGTAATGATCTCTTTCATCATCGCCTTGGCATAGATTTCATCTTCCAGTCCGAAAGACTTCATCACGAAGCTGAAAACCTCATAGTCCTCAACCAGTTCGTCGATGGTACCAATCGAAGCAATCCGTTCGCGGAAGGCATCGATTTCCCGCGCTGATGTGGGATCGCGCTGCACGTCAGCTTCAAAGACTTCGCGGTTTTCACGGACCAGACTGATGCCAACAAACGGGGACAGGCCGCTGGTAGAGATCACGACGCAATCTCCTTGACCGGCGCAACAGCAGCCAGCGCCAGCAGTTCGTCTTCATAGGTAATAACCGGAAGAAGCCGGCGGTAGGCCGCATAAAGGTTGTTCGCTTCCACCAGCGCACGCGTGTCCCGCAATGTCTGGCCCTGACTCTTTGCCAATGCGGCTTCAAGTTCTGCAATGGCTTCGTAAATTCGCGGGAACAGCGTAGCCCTGTCATCCCGACTGACCATTGCAATCTGGATCAGATGGCACAAGCGGCGAACCGGTGTGCTGGCCATGGATTCCGCGAGGATTTCTTCAGCCCGCAACACATCAGACTGGTTTTCGATTTCGACAATCATCTGGTTGCGGCTGGCATTTCGCAGCACAGCACCGTTCACAACGACCCTGTCGCCGGCTTTCACTTTCAGGACCAGCCCCATTATGCCGCCTCCGACCCTTGGGTCTGAAGTGCCGCGATCAGGGGCGCGTTCACATCCATAAGTGCCTTAACAGTGCCCTGCCCGCTCAGAACCAGACTTGTCTGACGCTCTACAAAGATCGCCAGCGACAAAAGACCGGCGCGCAATTCAGGGGGAAGTGTGTTGCCGGGTCTGCTGAGATCGGCTTTGAACTCCAGCCAGAGCCGGACGTTATCATTCAGCGCTTCACGAAGCGGGCCTGCAAGAATGCCCAGTCGTGCGCCACCGGCTTCGGTTGCGTCATATTCGGACTGGTGGGCACCCAGACGCAGGTTCATCTGGCTTAGAATCCGGCGCTCGATCGCACGGGGTGTTTCTGTGGCTTTGATGGTTTTTTTATAGGCGGAAAGACTCATGAGGTATCACCTTCTGGTGGGGTTATGAGAAAGGCTTGATGTCTCCGACCCTGTTCTCAGGGTCGGAGCGCCAGATTTAGTAATCTCGGGTAAAGATTACTGGAACAGGCTCAGAACGTTGGACGGTGCCTGGTTCGCGATGGAAAGCGACTGAGTTGCCAGCTGCTGCTGTGTTTGCAGTGCTTGCAGACGGGCCGCTTCTTCTTCCATGTCCGCATCGATCATGGAACCCACACCGCTGTCGATGTTATCGGTCAGCTTGTTCAGGAATTCCTGCTGGTTCTCGATAGATTTCTCGGATTGACCCAGCTTTGTCGCAATGTCGGTGACGCTCGTCAGATAGCCTTCAGTGGTGGCCAGAACGCCCGCAAGGAATGCTTCGCCAGTCGCAGCTGTCTCTGCTGCTGTTGCAAAACCGGACGCAACACCTGCAAAACTGCCAACCAATGACGCCATGTCATATGCGCCAACAGCAATATCAGTTGTTGCATAAGTACCGCCCGCACGGGTGATACCAGTCACAACACTGCGATCGGTACTGACTGTACCTGCGTTGGCTGCGGCTGTTGTCTCGCTACCGTCTGTTGCGTCAATAGCCGCAGCAGTAACGCTGGCGTAGGTTCCGGCGCTCAGCAGGTCATCCCCGTTAAAGGTGGACTGGCTCAGCGTGGTTTCCATTTGCTTGACCAGTTCCTTCAGATCGTTCTCGATCTCTGTCTGGCCACCGGCTGCGCCTTGCGCAAAAGCAACCTTGTCAAGGAACTGCTGGGCAAGATCCTGAATGGTTTCAGAACCCAGACGGGCCGTTGCAACGGAGTTTTTCGTCAGGGTCAGACCTTCGTTGATGGACGCATAGGCAGAGCTGTCGCCCTTCATGGTCTCGGAGATCTGGAAATAAGCTGCGTTGTCTTTTGCAGATCCGACTTTCAGACCCGAAGAAATCCGGTCCTGAGTTGTGGCCATGTTGTCGTTCACTTCGCGAAGGGCCGAAAGGGCGTTCATTGCAGAAGTGTTTGTGATGATCGAAGTCATATTAAGTAGTCCTTGCTTTCTTGCTCTGGACACCGGTCATTCTACCGGTGGTAGGGATTTTTCCCATGTGAAGAAGAAGCGCTGGTCAGGTTTCCATCCGGTTTCCAAATGAACTCTACTTGAAGTTTATTTTTCGTTCGGCTGGATTTCGGTGCGCTTCCCTTCAACCCCGCCCCCGATTACGGGGCGGGATATTTCGGCTAAACGTCCGTTCCTTACTGGAACAGGCTCAGAACGTTGGACGGTGCCTGGTTGGCGATGGAAAGCGACTGAGTTGCCAGCTGCTGCTGTGTTTGCAGTGCTTGCAGACGGGCCGCTTCTTCTTCCATGTCCGCATCGATCATGGAACCAACGCCGCTGTCGATGTTATCGGTCAGCTTGTTCAGGAATTCCTGCTGGTTCTCGATGGATTTTTCGGACTGACCCAGTTTGGTTGCGATGTCGGAGACTTTTCCGACAACACCTTCAGTAGATGCCAGAACACCGGCAAGGAAAGCTTCGCCGGTTGCTGCTGTCGCATTGGTTTCAAAGTCGGTGCTTATAGCTTTGAAATCGCGCACGAGCTCGGCCATGTCATATGTGCCAACCACGATGTCGGTTGTGGCATAGCCAGTACCCGCACGGCTGATGCCCGTTACGACATTGCGGTCTACGCCGACTGTCGCATCACTGTTTACACTTGATGTCAGAGCACCAGTGCCCCCGTTAACCGCAGCTTCAGTCGTAAAGGTGCCACTATAAGATCCCGCACCCAGCATATCATCCCCGTTAAAGGTGGACTGGCTCAGCGTGGTTTCCATCTGCTTGACCAGTTCCTGAAGATCGTTCTGGATCTCGCCTTGGCCACCGGCTGCGCCTTGCGCAAAAGCAACCTTGTCAAGGAACTGCTGGGCAAGATCCTGAATGGTTTCCGAACCCAGACGGGCTGTTGCAACGGAGTTTTTCGTCAGGGTCAGACCTTCGTTGATAGACGCATAGGCAGAGCTGTCGCCCTTCATGGTCTCGGAGATCTGGAAATAGGCTGCGTTGTCTTTTGCAGAGCCGACTTTCAGACCCGAAGAAATCCGGTCCTGAGTTGTGGCCATGTTGTCGTTCACTTCGCGAAGTGCCGAAAGGGCGTTCATTGCAGAAGTGTTTGTGATGATCGAAGTCATATTAAGTAGTCCTTGCTTTCTTGCTCTGGACACCGGTCATTCTACCGGTGGTAGGGATTTTTCCCATGTGAAGAGGAAGCGGACCTCAGGTTTCCATAAGGTTTCCATTTTTCGCAAATTCGATTTTTTTTAAAATTTGCGTTCAAAACCCTTTCCGGGCGCCTTTACGTTAACATCACCACGTAACTGTCCGGTTTTATCGTAAACACCTTTCAGACTCTGCCGGCTGCGCAGATGCTCAATCTCGCTCAGGATGGTGCGGGAGGCGTCGGCCATGCCCCGCAAAAGGTGCTCGTTCAGTTCCAGTTGTTCCGCCAGATCGCGTACCAGCTTGCGCAATTGGGCCACGGCGGGAACATCTACAGCCAGAAACGGCTCAACCGCAGGCTGCTTTCGCTCCAGCGTTTCCAGCAGCTTTGCCTTTTCTTCGAAGAAGGAGGCAACAGTCGCTACGTCTTTGGCTTCAAGCGCATCGTTCTCCCGACGCAAAAGGCCGAGCGTGTCCGAAAGCAGCCCCTCGAACCGATGAATATTCTCTTCGTCTTCCTGTGTCAGACCCGCATTATCCGGCCCGCTGCGGGCCTTGCGCTCTCCCAGACGGATACCCAGACGGGAAAGAGCGGATGTGGGGGGCACACCGATCATTTACTATAGACTTTCAACTGGGCCGCAATCGAACGCGCGATCCCTACACCACCGGAGTTTGCCACTTCCTGCGCCATCGCATTGGCCAGCAACCCGCGAAACATCTCTTCCCCGTGCCCGCCTGCCGGATCGGGAATGGCCTGCGCCAGCATCGCTGAAAAGGTGGTTCCCAGATAAGCCGCTTCAAAATCCTGCGCGGCTTTCTCGATGCTTTCCTGTTTTCCCAAATCTTTTGGTTCTGCCCGCAGGGTCTGAAAAAGGGGAATTTGCAAATCCATTATATGATCTCCAGTTCGGCATGCAGCGCGCCGGAAGCTTTGATCGCCTGCAGGATCGAAATAATTTCCTGCGCCCCGATTCCGATCGCATTCAATCCGTCTACCATTTCTCTCAGGCTAACCTGTCCACCGACCAGCGCGAAGCCCGAATTTTTCTGTTCGACCTGAATTTCAGTGCTGGGAACGATTACGGTTTCCCCGATGGAAATAGGCGCGGGCTGGCTGACAAAGGCGCTTTCCGAAACACTTACCGTTAATCCGCCCTGACTGATCGCCACTTCGTCAATGCGCACGTCAGCGCCAATAACAATCGTACCGGATTTGGCATCAATCACAACTTTTGCGGGGGTATCCGGTTGCACCGACAGATTTTCGATTGCCGCCAGCATCTCGGATATATCGCCCTTGCCCATCATGGACACTTCGATCGTTCCCGGATCAAGCGTGACCGCCCGTGCACCTTTGGCCTGCTCATTGATAACGTCTTTTATTCGCAAAGCTGTGGTGAAGTCAGGATTGCGCAGGGCCAGACGTATGCTGGCCATTTCCTGCAAATTAAAATCAATTTCCTTTTCAACAATCGCACCGCTTTCGATACGTGCCACGGTTGGCACACCGCTGGTTACTTCCGCCGCGGCCCCCTGAACCGAAAAGCCCCCGACCACAAGCGCACCCTGCCCGACTGCATAAATTGCACCATCCGCCCCTGACAGAGGCGTGACCAGCAGCGTGCCGCCCCGCAGCGATTCTGCATCACCCAAAGAGGCAACGTTTACGTCGATTTCACTGCCGCGTCGGGCATAGGCCGGCAATTCTGCCGTGACCATAACAGCGGCAACGTTTTTCGTGTTCAGGCCCTCGTCGCTCAGGTTGCCGACGCCCAAGCGGGATAGCATGCCTTCGATTGATTTTCGGGTAAACGGAGAGTTCCGCATACTGTCGCCCGTCCCGTCCAGACCGACGACCAATCCATAGCCGATCAACTGGTTCGCCCGAACGCCCTCAAAGCTGACAATATCCTTCAGCCTCACCTGCGCCTGCGCGCTGGCAGCCGCCAGCGTGAACGCTAAAACGAGAAATAACCTTGCGAGCATTGGGCAGCCATCCATTCCGGTTTCCGCAAATATCAATTCAGGGCTGGCATTCAACCTTCGACCCGAAAAACCCATTAACGGGATAGGGACGGAGATTTCTTTCCGATTGGTCCTGTATTGAAGCCGTTTGCCTTGCTACTGTAGTCTATAGTTATTTTTTCGCAAGTTCCAGAAAGAGACCGGATGCGCGTAATTCTACATGATCCCGACGAAAATCGCAGGTCGTCCTTAATCGCGGCTTTCCGGAAAAACGGGATCACCGCCGAGCATTTACCAGAGGCTGCCATACTTAACGGCAGTTCAGGGCTGGATGAGACTGTTGCGGTCCTTCTTCCGGTTGTTCTGGCCTTTGACGCGAACGACGATGCAAACGCTGCAATTCAGAAATTTCGCAAGTCCGGTGCGAAAAATCCGCTGTTGGTCTTGCAAGGCAATGTCAGCGCAGAGGGACGCGCAAGCATACTGGATGCCGGAGCCGACGATGCACTGAGCAGCCCGTTCAATTCCACAGAGATTACCGCGCGGCTTCGGGCTCTTGCGCGGCGCCAGTTTGGTGTCCGCACACAAGAAGTACAGGCCGGTGATCTGACGGTGTTTCTTGACGGTCGTCATCCGGATCTTGCCGGACAAACCATCAAAATTTCCGCGAGCGAGCAGACGATCCTTCGTATTCTTGCCCTTAATGCAGGTAAAGTCGTCCACCGCGAGGTTCTGTTCGATGCGCTTTATGCCCTGTCAGATTACCAGCCCTACGCCAAGGCGCTTGATGTTCATATTTGCAAGCTGCGGCGCAAAATTGAAAAGCTGTCCGGCAAGGGTGCAAGCGGTATTCACACTTATACCGGACAGGGTTACGCGCTGGAGACCCCTGCGCGGCGCGAAGAAACCCTAGCACTCTGATCCGACGTTCAGCTAACAACCGTAAGTTCGGTGGGCGTGGAAATACACAAGCACGTCCCGTCCCGCAGACGGTTGCGCAGACGGCTCCACCGTACCGAAACCCCGTCGTGAACCGCTGTCATTACGGTATTAATTCGCGTTTCATCGTCGGGATAGTAATACCCGTGAAGAGATACGGGATAGTTTTTCGGACAAGCATGCAACACGAAAGCATCGAGGGTTTCTTCCGAAGCTTCAAGTCCGTCACCTTCTGCGAAATACCCGCTTACATTCTGTCCGTATACCTCGATACGGGCCAGTTCGGCGGAAACAGGTATTATTCTGATCCGATTGTCTGCACCTGTCGTCAAATCAAAATCCTGCAGAATTTGGTGAATACGGGCAGCAGCGCTTTTGTGGACCGGCCCGAAACGCAACCGTCCCTCCTCTTGATCAAAGTCAACTTCGAAGAACTGTTCAGTGAAAACGGTTTGATGAAACATCTGCTGGTATTCCTTCTGAAATACGGTCGCGGTTATTAAATTTGATCATACGCTTGGTTGGTCAACGAATGGACGCAGCCGATACGTTCAATTGTATCGCGAAGGACACTGCCGACAACTCGCGTCAAGGTATAGAGATACGGGATTACTCCCGCTGCGGTGTTCCTGTCTTGTTAACCCGCTGCAAAGTTTCCCTCTAGTGGAATGTTAAATAACCCGACGACAAAAACCCTAAATGCTAAAGTTTCAGCCATTTTATTTTTAGAGTGTGTGCAAATGACATCATTTTATGCGGCCGCCGTTTTACCACAGCCTATCCGATGCGGAATCACTGACCTCAAAACCAGAAGTAGTCTCTCCTGAACCGGCGATTCTTGGCAGACCAGTTTCGAAATCCCATAGGCTGATGCCCTGAAACAGCCCGTTAAAATTCGAGCGTGACACGATCTGCAGGCACATGAAGCGTCTGGAAATAGAAAGGGCGCTGGTCGGACAGAAAGGTAGTGGCTTCGATTTTGAAAAACGGTCCGTCCATTGGCAACTCGAAGAGCGCCGCCTGTCTGACATCAATGTCCTCCAGCGACACCGAGCGTTTGCCCTGCACAGCCACAACGCCAAGGCGCGCTTCTAGAATTGTGCGCAGGTTGGACTGGCGCAGGGAATGCGCCGCAAGGCTCGCAGCGGGTACAAGCCGCGCGTCCAGGATCATCTCTGCCCCCACCCGCAAGTCATGGGTGCCGATGATGCTGCGGCGGATTACAGTATATTCCGGGCATGCCCCGAGATGGTCGCACCAAGGCCCTTTTGAATCCGTGCTGGCGATCTCGATTTTCTGGTTGATCATGCGAAAGGCATTTCCGGATTCAATATGGTGCATCCGGAAGTGCCAGATATTCGGGGGAAGGACCGAACAATCCAGCACGCGCGTTCCGTCACCGCGACGCCTTTTGATCAACCCGAGATCCTGCACCTGCCCCAAAGCGGTTTGCACCGTACCAAGGCTGACCCCCAGACTTTCTGCCAGATCCGTTTCCGACGGCAGCCGCAGACCCGGTGCAAGAGTCCCGCTATGAATGGCATTGACCAGCGCAACCCGAAGCGCCTGCCGTTTGGTCATGCCGTTCCGATCAATCTCTTGCAGCATCGCACGCTTTAAAGCCTTGTTGATGTCGGAGTCGGATTCGATCGTAGCCTGACGGTTCATGCGTTTTTCCTGCGCGCCATTATAAATGCGCGCACCATAACACCAATGGTCAGCGCCATAAACAGCAGCGCAACCGGAGACAGGATAGCTTCGACATATTTACCATTATAGAGCAACAAGGTCTGGCGCAGCGAAGTTTCAAACAGATCGCCAAGCAGAAAGCCGATCACCAGACATACGAGCGAAAAACCGGTCCGCGCCATTGCAACACCGATGCCCGCGAAAATCAGCATCACACCCACGTCCCAAAGGGATTGGGACGGCAAATAAACCCCGATGATACAGAAAAGGATCACCGGCGGAAGAATGACACCGCGGGGGATCACTGCAAACTGGACCCAGAGGTTAACCCCCAACCGCCCGACAACAAGATGGATCACATTGGCAATGATCATTGAGGCAAAAAGCCCGTACACCAGATCCCCGTGCAAGGTCAGCATGAATGGCCCCGGCACAATTCCATGCATCACCAGCGCTCCGATCAACAGGGCAGCGGCAATGTTACCGGGAATACCGAGTGCGATGGTCGGCACCAGATTGGCCCCCACAACCGCGCTGTTGGCAGCCTCGGTTGCAATGATGCCCTCCGGTTCACCGGTGCCGAACCTGTCACGGTTCGGTGATGCCCGCCGTGCGGCGCCATAAGACAGGAATGCCGCAAGTGTCACGCCCAAACCCGGCAGCATACCGACGAAAGAACCGATCATGGAGCTGCGCAAAATGGTACGCCAGTAAGAAAAGAACTCGCGGAATGGCAGGGCAGTTGCAGCCCCTGATCGCGGTTGTTCCAAGCTGAAACTCTCTCTGCCGCCGCTTCTGCCCAGCCCTAGCATCTCGATCACCACGGACGACAAGGCAAGTGCCCCGATTGCAAGGGACGTCAGGGACAACCCGTCGTAAAGGTTCACCTGACCGAATGTCATTCGCTGGCTGCTGTGAACAGGATCCAGCCCGACGGTTGCAAGGAAAACCCCCAGAAAAATAGCGATGATGCCTTTCAGGGGTGAATCTCCGGTGATGCCGGCAAGCAGGGCAAAGGCAAACAGCAAAACGCAGGTGTATTCCAGCGGACCGAATTGCAGGGCCACAGCGGCAAAAGGAACGACCAGAAGGATCAGCATGCCGTCGGAAATCATATCCCCTGTCACCGAGGAGAAAATGGCGAATTTCAGCGCGCGTTTGGCCTCGCCACGTTTGGCCATCGGATGACCGTCCAACGCGGTGGCTGCCGCCTCGGGCGTGCCTGGCGAGTTGAGCAGAATGGCCGGTATCGCCCCGCCGGAGGTACCGCCTTTGTTCACACCGACCAGAAACGCAATCGCGGCAAGCGGTGACATGTAGTAGGTTACAGGGATCAGCACCGCCATCGCTGTAACGCTGCCCAATCCCGGGATAGCCCCGATAACAATACCCAGAACAATACCGCCACAAATCGCGATAAGATTCCAAAGGGTGAATGCCGCTTCGAAGGCACTTGCAATCTGTTCGAGCATGACGGGTTCCTTAGGGGAGTTGGATCGAGAAAATCTGCCACACCAGCAGTTTCAGAAGGAGAGGCAGGCCAAGCGCGATGAGCCCAAGCAACCATTTGTGCTGGCGGTAGCGTGTAACGGCAATCGCGCAGAGGGTTGTGAACACACCGGCAGCAACAAAGCCGAGCCAGTCGAACAAAGCCAGCGTCGCAATGGAAAAGACAACCCAGCCCGCAAGCTCCAGCAGAATGCGGGAACCACCGCTGCTGGGTGTACTGCGATAGGCTTTCCAGTTGGTCGCCACCAGCGCGGTCGCGCAGGCCAGCACCACAAATGCCGTGATGTATGGGAAGGTAGAAGGTGCGATTTCGCCGCGACTTGCCGCGCCCGGAACGTTGCGGGGGATCAGCCAGAAGATCGCAAACAGACTGGCGACCATAAGGACAACGCCGGATTGGAAATCGAGGCGCCCTTTGGCGCCCCGATCTTTGTCAACTGCACGGGTCAATTTTGACCTGCAACTTTCTTGAGCCCCTCATAGGCCTTCGCAAGCTCTGCTGTTGCGCCTTCCGTACCAAGGAAGCTGAGCGGGAACAGAAGTTTCTCGGTCATAAGGCTCTGGAATTCGGCGTCTTCCATTGCTGCTTCTGCCTTTTCGGCCAGAACTGCGATGACGTCGGCAGGGGTACCGGCGGGAACGGCAAGAATTGCCTCACTTGGCATGGAGATTCCGTATTTTTCAGCGATAGAAGGAACATCCGGACTGGCCGCAAGACGGTCGGAGTTCATCGACAACAGCACTTTAATCGTATCGCCATACCGGCCGTGAACACCGCCGGACCATGCGAAATCAATCTTGCCGCCCAACAGGAACGGAACCATTTCGCCGCCCCCTTTTGTCGGGATGCCGTTCCACTCGATACCTTCCTGCTCGGCAATGTAATCGGTGAAGGCCCGCGAAAGCGTGCTTTGATCCCCATAGCTGAGCGTTTTGTCCTTGGAGTAGGAGATCAGTTCGTCCAGCGTATTAAAGGGGGCATCCGCCTTGGCAACGAGCGCCTGCTGGTAATTGGTGATTCTGGCGACAGTATCAAAACTGTCAAAGCTGTATTCCACATCCTGAGTCAGCGGCGGCCACATCAGGGAAGAAGATGTCGTGAAAATTACGGTGTACCCGTCAGGCTCTGCCTTGGAAACTTCGGTCGCGCCAATAGCGCCACCTGCGCCGGGACGCACACGAACAATAACGTTCTGCCCCAGTTCGTTAGAGAGGGATTTGCCGAACACCCGCGCCATGGTTTCAGTGGATCCGCCCGCTGCAAACGGAATAACAAGCGTGACCGGTTTGGAAGGGTAGTCCTGCGCGAATCCGGCAGTACCAGCCAGTACGCCAGCGACGGCAACAGCGATTATTTTTTTGAACATTCTGGAACTCCTTGTTGATGGCCTGACGTTACTATGGAGTTTTAAAAGCGCAAACAATTTCTCACCGACCCATCAAAATTGCAGCAGTTCTACTAAATTTGTCCAGTTATTATGCACCTTTAGTACAGATCCGGCTATTTCCACGGCGATAACGTAGTTCAAAAAATTACCCTATTGCTAAAACTATATAGGTATGTAACGCCTAAAGGAACAACACTACAGCGGAGAAGATTTCATGGCAGGCGACCTTAGGCCCGTTCGGCAAGACCTTATCGGAGAAGCAGTTTCAGCTACGATCCCGAGCGATGACCGGAGCCTCTACGGTTCAGCAGAGCTGTTTGGCCCGAAAACCGCTGAAGTGCGGACGTGGCAGACATTCCGGCTTGTTTATACAACTGGTAAACTGGGCATCGACGACACTGGCGGCATCCGCATCGCCTTCCGCTTTATTTCCGACGCAGGGTTCTTGCAAACAACCGATCCGGCGGCTCCGAACTATGTCAGCGCCCGCAGTACCGGCGGCGGAAACCTTGAACTTAAATACGACCGCATTGGCGGACAGCGTCCATGGAACGAAACCCTGACAGTCTACCAGCGGGGGGGCTACCTGAATCCGGGAGAGCAGATCGAGATCACTTTTGGCGAAACCTCGGGCGGATCATCCGGCCTGCTTATGCCAACGTTCTTTGATTCCGGTAGGGTCTTTCGGGTGATGGCGGATGTTCAGGCTACGGGCGTTTATGTGCCGCTGGTCGCCGATCCGCTCTATGTGTCGGTTGTTGCCGGTCCGCTGGACCGTTACCGCGCCGCCCTTCCGACCCTGCGTCGTCCGGATGAGACCTTCCACCTCGGGCTGAAAGCGGAAGATATTTGGGGGAACCCCACCTCCCAAGGGCCGACCCGTTTTTCTGTAAAGCCCAGCATGCCCGTCGAAGGCCTGCCCGCCCGGATCGATTTCAACCCCGATTCAGGCGCAATGACCCTTGAAGGATTGAAGTGTGCGCAGGAAGGCACGCTGACAGTGATCTTTCAGGATGAAGCCGGCCATGAAGTAACGGCGGGACCATTGGTCATCAGCAAGGGTGACGTCGCCCATTTCTGGGGCGACCTGCACGGCCAGACCGGCGAAACGGTCGGAACAAACACGGTCGAACACTATTTCGATTTTGCACGCAACAAGTCCTTTCTTGATGTCACCAGCCATCAGGCAAACGACTTCCAGATCAACGCAACCTTCTGGAAACATTTGAACGGACTTACAGCAGAGCTGAACGAACCGGGCCGGTTTACCGTTCTGCCGGGTTATGAATGGTCGGGCAATACTGCGGTGGGCGGCGATCACAACGTGTTCTATCTGGAAGAAGGCGCACCGATTTACCGGTGTTCCCATGCGCTGGTACAGGACCGCAACGATAGTGAAACCGACGCGCATACCCTGACGGAGCTTTATGCAAAGCTACAGGCCGAACCTACGGAAACGGTCATGTATGCCCATGTCGGCGGGCGCTATGCGAACATCTTCTTTGACCATGACGCTACACTTGAAGCGGCAGTAGAGATGCATTCGGCTTGGGGAAGTTTCGAATGGATTCTTACAGACGGCTTTCCCCTGCGCCGCCGTGTCGGGGTGGTTTGCAACAGTGACGGCCACAAGGGCCGCCCCGGCGCCAGCTATCCGGGCGCATCGGTCTTTGGCGCTTATGGCGGGCTGACCTGTTTTGTGACCTCAGAAAACACGCGCGAGTCGATTTTCGAAACGATCCGCCGCCGCCATACCTATGGCACTACAGGACCGCGGGTTTATCTTGATGTGTCCGCATCCCTGCCCGATGGCGGCACGCTGTTCCATCGCAATCCGGATGCGGTGCCAGATACGAAAACAGAACAGGTAGACAGCTGTATTCTGGGCGATATCGTCCGCTGCACCGGCGGTAAAGCAATGGTATCCGTAAACGTGAAAGCGCCGGTCGGCATCGTAAGCGTGGAGCTGCGGGACGGAACCGATGTGCTGCACAGCGAACGCACCTTTGGTGCCGATGATCTGGGATCCCGCTACAGGGTCATGTGGTCAGGCGCGGAATACCGCGGGCGGGGGCGCAATACAGCTTGGCATGGTCGGGCAACCCTGACCGGCGGGCGGATCGACGCGCTTGAGCCTGTCAACAAGCTGAACCCCGAAATGAAAATGGAAAAAACCGGATCGGCTGCGGTGGTCTGGCACGGCGTAACAACCGGCAACATGATGGGTTTTGATTTGCGGTTGGGTAATCTTACCGATGATGCGAGCCTGTCCATCGCAACAAATCACGGTAATCTGGACCTGTCGGTGTCCGAACTTGGATCAGACACGCAGGTGCTTGATGCGGGCGGACTGGAACGCAAACTCGAAGTCATGCGCCTGCCGGATGCACCGCTGGCACAGACTGTTTCCCTGCATCAAGAAGTTCGGATCGCACCCGAAGGAGATACCCCTGTCTGGGTTTGCGTGACCCTTGAGGACGGCAATCAGGTCTGGTCCAGCCCGATGTACCTGTTCCGCGACTGAACCGGCGAGATGAAAATGAAAGGCACCGCAAATATGCAACGAAAGAGGAAAACTTTGGGATGAAACCGGAAGACATCAAACAGATTCAGGCTCCCTCCAGACCGACGATTTCCCCTGACGGTAAAACCGTCGCCTTCGGAGAAAGACGGATCGAGAATGACAAGTATGTTTCCTCACTCATGATCGCCCCCACAGACGGGAGCGCACCGCCCTCTCCTCTGACAGACGGACCACGCGATATGTCCCCTGCGTGGTCCCCTGACGGGCAGAGGATTGCATTCCTGCGGACAGACGCTTCAAATCAGGCGCAACTGTGGACGGTTCAACCGGACGGAACAGGGGCCGTCTGCCACACAGACCACGCCGATGGTGTCGGCTGTTCGGTTACAACACGCCATCCACGGGGAATGGCCGCACCCGTATGGGCGCCGGACGGCAAACGCATCGCCTATCTGGCACGTACGCCGGATGCAAACGATACAGGCGGCAGTTACCGCCGGATCAAGCGGCTGCGCTACCGCATCGAACAACTCGGGTATGTGAACGACCGACGCGCACAGATCTATGTGCTGGATCTGGAAACCGGCGAGACAAAACGCGTCAGCGATCTGCGTTGGGACTATTGGGATGTCGCATGGCATCCTGACGGTCGCAAACTTGTTGCGGCAACCGAACAGCATGAAGACGCCGATCTCGACGAAGCAAATGATGTTGTGATAATCGATCTCGACGGTTCCGAAACCATCCCGACCGCGACATCGACAACGGTAAACCGCCCGACGTTTTCTCATGACGGTACAAGCGTTTACTTTACAGGGGTTGAATTACCGGACTCTGACCGTTCGGACGCCCGTGCCCGTAACTTCGGGCTGTGGCAGGTCGATCTGGCAAGCAAAAAACTGAAGCGTCTGACACCCGCGGAACCTTTCGATCTTGATGACGGCGCCACGCGGCCATTACCGCTGGACGCAAACGGTGTTCTTGTTGGCAACCTAGAACGCGGCGCGGTTTCACTGATGCGTTTTTCAAACGACGGAACCGAACCGTCCACAATCATCACGGGGAAACGGCAGGTCGGCGATTATGATCAGGCTGCCGGTGTGATCGTCACAACCATTTCAGACACGCAAACGCCCGGCGAAATTGTTGTCATTCGTGACGGCGTAGAGACACAACTGACCGACTACAGCGCGAAGATTGCGCCTTGCGGGGTTGTCGCACCGGAGGAAGTCGAAACAACGGCGCCGGACGGTTATCCGGTCCACGGCTGGCTGTACCTGCCGTCCGGTCCCGGGCCACACCCGTTGCTGGTCTACGTTCACGGCGGGCCTGATATACAACTGGGGCATACGCTTTCCCCTGATGCACAAGTCTTCGTCGATCACGGATTTGCTGTCGTCATGGGGAACCCGCGCGGATCAGCCGGTTACGGCGAAAGCCATGCCCGTGTGATCAAGGCGCAGGTCGGTACGGTTGATGCCGACGATGTCCTTGCACTGCACAAAGCAGTCTCTGCCCGTGCTGACATTGACGAAACACGAACCGGAGTACTCGGGGGATCTTACGGCGGCTTCATGACAGCATGGCTTGCCGCCCACCACGGTAGAAACTTCAAGGCCGCGCTGAGCGAACGGGGCGTCTATTCTTATACAAGCATGATGGGAACCTCCGATCTTGGCCTGTCTGGAACCAGTATGGTCGGGCGCGATCCCGAACAATGGATTGTGCAATCTCCGCTGACCTATGCGGACCAGATCGATATTCCTCTGATGATCATGCATTGGGAAGGAGACCGGCGCGTTCCATTCACACAATCGCAACAACTGTTCATGGCGCTGCGCGCAGAACGCAAGGACGTGGAATACATTGTCTTCCCCGGCGGATCACACAGCGCAGCCAAGAACGGCCCACCCCCGGAGCGGGTCGAGCGGCTAGAGGTTATAATCGACTGGTTTAACAGAAAAATACTCAATCCGGATACCGAGCTGGAAAAGTAACCCACAACAGAGCGCCGATAAATAAACCACAACAACCCAACGGCGCCGCATCCAACAGAACCAACAAGGAGCGAATGACAAGACATGTTTAAAAGAATGAAAACCGGTGCTTCCGCACTTGCGCTGCTCATCGGCATATCGGGCGCGGCTTTTGCACAGGATCGCGAGATCGTAGTCGCCCAAGGCATCGATATGCCCGGCTTTGACATCCACGACCACCGCAACACCGCTGTAGAAGCGGTAATGATCAATATGTTTGATTATTTGGTCATGCGGGATGAAAAAGGGGTGCTCCAGCCTGCGCTTGCAACAGACTGGGAAGTGATTTCGGACCAAGCCATCCGCTTTAATCTGCGCAAGGGCGTGTTATTCCACGACGGCACCGAAATGACAGCAGAAGACGTGAGTTTCTCGCTGGACCGAGTGACCAAAGATCCGAGTGTGCAGCTGAACCTGTTCTACAAGGCCATTTCAGATGTCGAGATTGTGGATGAATACACCGTCATCGTCCGCACCCACAAACCTGATGCCATCCTTCTGAACCGTATCAGCAATGTCGGCAGCGGTATCGTTCCAAAACACTATGTAGAAAAAGTCGGTTGGGAAGGTTTTGCCACAGCACCTATCGGGACCGGTCCTTTCAAATTCGTCGAATGGCGCCGCGATGATCGGGTGATCATGGATGTTTTCCCGGAACACTGGCGCGGGCGGGCGCATTGGGACCGGCTTGTTCACCGTACAATTCCTGAAAGTTCAACGCGTGTGGGCGAATTGATGAGCGGTGGCGTGGATATTGCCCTGCCGGTCCCCGAACAGGAACTTGCTCGGATCAATGCCACCGATGGGGTCGAAACAAAACCGTCACCCACCTCGCGGGTTATGAACCTGTTCCTCAATACCAAAGAAGGCTCGCCCCTGCATGATCCCAAGGTCCGTGAAGCCGTCGATCTGGCAATTGACGAACAAGGTTTGATCGATCTGGTTATGGGCGGCATGGGTGTCCCCACCCGCGCCTCTATTGTGCCCGGCATTACTGACGTTCCGATGGAACTCTTCGGGACCTATCTTTATGATCCGGAGCGCGCGGTGGAGCTTTTGAAAGAGGCAGGATACGGACCGGGCGAACTGACCATTCCCCTTGCAGGCCCGAAAGGACGCTATCCCCGTGATGCAGAATTGCTCGAAGTCATTTCGGTCATGCTCAATCAGGTTGGTATCAAAACCGAACTTTCCATTCTAGAGTGGAGCGCATTTCAGAGCCGTTACTGGGGCATCCAGAATATCGACGGAATGGTGCTGATCGGCAATGCGAGCCCGCTGGGCGACGGATATCAACAAACTTACCGGTTCGTCTGCGGCGCTCTCTGGAGCGAGATGACAGGGTGGTGTGACGAGCGGTTCAGCGAGTTGGTCCTTGCGGCAAGTACGTCTACAGATCGTGTAGAGCGTCCAAAGCAACTGGGCGAAGCCTACCACATCCTGACCGAGGGAAGGCCTATTCTGCCTCTGTTCCAGTTGGAAAATATCGTTGGCATGTCCAGTGCAATCGACTGGACACCTGATGCGAACGAGTCCCTGTGGATGTACCGCGCACACCCTAAAGGCAACTAACTTCGGGCCAGCCCGAACCCAGATGAAGCAAGGAGGCAACCGGTGGCAAAATATATCTTCTGGCGAATACTGCAAATGATCCCCATCCTACTGGGCATCACGCTGATTGTCTTCCTGCTGGTCCGTGTTTCCGGTGATCCGGTGCTACTAATGCTGGGTGAGGAAGCCACTGCTGAACAGATCGAGGCCCTGACAAAGAGCCTTGGCCTCGATCGACCCCTTTACGTCCAGTATCTTTCCTATCTGGGCGACGTCCTTCAAGGCGACTTGGGCATGTCCCTGCGTTATGTGAACCAGCCTGCGCTTGAGATTGTCATGGAGCGCCTGCCCGCTACGTTGACACTTGCCAGCACTGCCCTGTTGATCGCTATACTTATCTCGATCCCTGCAGGCATCATTGCTTCCGTAAACAGGCACGGATTACCCGATTATCTGGCCTCGTTCCTGTCCGTTTTCGGTCAGGCTATCCCCAACTTCTGGCTCGGGATCATGCTGATCCTGATCTTTGGTGTTACCTTGCAATGGCTTCCTGTTTCCGGATGGGACAACCCGTGGTCGGTGCTGCTGCCCGCTTTCACACTGGGGGCCAGTCTATCGGCGGTACTGACGCGAATTCTAAGGTCTTCCCTGCTGGACGTGATGGGGCAGGACTTTATCCGCACAGCCCATGCCAAAGGGGTCTCGCCGGTACATGTGATCTTCGGACATGCGCTGCGCAACGCCGCATTGCCCTATATCACGCTCATTGGACTGGAGGCCTCATCGCTTATGGCAGGGGCGGTTGTTGTCGAACAGGTCTTTGCATGGCCGGGCATCGGGCTTCTGGCAGTGCAGGCCATCGGCTCGCGGGACATGGCAGTTGTCCAGACCATCGTCCTGTTCGCTGCAGTCATCGTCATGAGCATCAATCTGATCGTCGATGTGCTTTACAGCTTTATTGATCCGCGGATTCAACATGGCTGATGTCACTCCCACAACGTTATTGGAAGAGGATCGCCTCAATATGCGTAACTGGCCTCGGATTAATCCGCTTGCAGGTGCCGGGATGGTTGTTCTCCTGACCATCGCACTGGTCGCAATATTTTCACCGCTGGTTGCCCCATATGATCCGGGTATGCCCGATCTGCGGGCTCGCCTGTCCCCTCCGGCCTGGACCGCTGAAGGGTCATGGGCCCACATTCTGGGCACCGATCATCTGGGCAGGGATATTCTGTCCCGCCTGATATTCGGTTCACGCATCGCCCTGACCGTTGGTTTCGGCGGGGTCTGTATCGCCGGCACAATCGGCGTCTTTGTCGGCCTTGTCAGCGGATACTTCGGCGGCAAAACCGACGCCTTCCTGATGGCTGTTGTAAATACCCTTCTGGCGATCCCGAACATCCTGCTTTACCTCACCGTGCTGGCAGTATTCAGCCAGAGTATCATTCTGCTGATTGTCGTGATCGGCTGCATCAACTGGACGGCCTTCGCCCGTGTGGTCCGAAGCGAAGTGATGAGCCTGCGCAGCCGTGCTTTCATCGAAAACAGCACAATCATCGGGCAGCGCGTTCCTGTCATGCTCTTCCGGCATATGCTGCCGAACGTGTTTGGGTCGGTCATCGTAATTGCAACGTTGAATGTTGCTACGATCATTATTCTGGAAGCTGCTTTGTCCTTTCTGGGGTTCGGCGTTCAGGCGCCTACAGTCACATGGGGCGGGATGCTGGCAGATGGTCGGGATTACGTGGCAACAGCTTGGTGGCTGGCCTGCTTTCCCGGCGTAACGATCACCCTACTCACACTTTCGCTGATTTTTATCGGTGACTGGCTACGAGATGTCCTTGATCCAAGGAGCAACGGATGAACCAGATCCTTCAAGACACCAAACCGATTGACGGGACAGGCACCGGAACAGCCGTGCTGCAGGTCAGCGATCTGAAGGTGTCCCTGCGCCTGAACCGCCATCGTAAAATTGATATTCTTCACGGAATCGACTTCACGGTAAATCAGGGCGAGACGCTCGCACTGGTTGGCGGAAGCGGGTCGGGCAAAAGTGTTTCGTCTCTCGCAATCATGCAGCTTCTTCCCGAAGGCACAGACATTACCGGTTCTGTCAGGCTGGACGGACAGGAGCTGCTAAATCTTGATACGAAGCGAATGCGCCAGTTGCGCGGTTCGCGGATTGCCATGATATTTCAAGAGCCGATGACATCCCTGAATCCGGTCCATACAGTCGGCCGCCAGATTTCAGAAGTGTTGCGGATTCACGGCGGGATAACCGCCAGTGCAGCCCGGACCGAAACCATCAGGCTGCTTGACCGTGTACATATTCCGGCGGCAAGTTCGCGGTTCGACGATTATCCGCACAATATGTCCGGCGGCATGCGCCAAAGAGCCATGATCGCAATGGCTCTTGCGGGCAAACCCCGTGTCCTGATTGCAGATGAACCCACAACGGCGCTGGACGTAACAACGCAGGCCCAGATACTGCGCCTTGTTCGGGAACTCCAAGACGATGAAGGCATGGGTGTTCTCTTTATCACGCACGATATGGGGGTTGTGGCAGAGGTGGCTGACAGTGTGGCAGTGATGCGCGATGGGCGCATCCTTGAAACCGGCACGACACCGGAACTGTTTGCGCATCCCGCCGACCCTTATACGCGCCAGCTTCTGAACGCCGTGCCACGGCTCGGGTCCATGGCCAACGAGCCTGCCCCGCTGCCCTTCCCCGATGAAACTGGTCATGTAGAGAGACCCGCCGTGGTGGAGAGCCCATCCGAGGCTCCGGTTCTTGAGGTGCGTAACCTTGTTACGCGGTTTGACAAACGCGCGGGCCTGCTGGGACGCGTTCAACAGCGGGTCCACGCTGTTGAGGATGTCAGTTTTTCCCTGAATCCGGGCGAAACGCTTTCGATTGTCGGAGAGTCAGGCAGTGGCAAGTCTACAACCGCCCGATCCATCCTGCGGCTCAACGAACCTACAAGCGGCAACATCCTGCTTCAGGGCACGGATATTTCTGCAATGCCGAAATCCCGATTGCGCACCATGCGGCGGGGCATGCAGATGATCTTTCAGGATCCTTACGAAAGTCTTGATCCCCGTGTCCGGATCGGGGAAACGATCATGGAACCGATGCTGACACAAGGCACCCATAACCGAAGCGAAGCCAGAGTCAGAACAGACGAGCTTCTTGAACTCGTTGGCTTGTCTGCGGGCATGAAAAACCGCTTTCCACACGAATTCTCCGGTGGTCAGCGTCAGCGCGTCAGTATCGCCCGTGCGCTGGCACTTGAACCCGCTGTGCTGGTTGCAGATGAGGCTGTGTCTGCCCTTGATGTAGCGATTAAGGGGCAGATCGTTAATCTTCTGCTGGACCTTCAGGCGCGGTTGGGAATTGCGATCCTGTTTATCAGCCATGACATGTCTGTCGTCGAACGGGTCAGCCACCGCGTTGCGGTCATGTTGTCAGGCCGTATTGTAGAGATCGGACCCCGCGCAAGTATCTTTGAGAACCCGAGCCACCCTTACACGCGCAAGCTGCTTGCTGCTGTACCTATCCCAGATCCCGCACTCAGAGGCACCCGCGCCATACCGGAAGAAGAAATCCGCAAAACGCCGTTGTATCCAATAGATCATATAGCGCCGCCGTCCAGATACACCCCTGTCGGGCCGGAGCACTTCATACTGGATGAAAGCTGACTGACGGGTTGCCGGTTGCGCAGGGCACAAATGGCAACCCGCCGTGGCCGGATCGAATCCTGACATGTACAGGACAACCAGCACAAAGGTTGCCCTGCCCCGCCGGCTTCAGGTATTTGGTCGCACGCGGGCGGCGGTTTTGTTTGCAAAGGCTTCCAGACGCTCCCGCGCGGCGGGCTGTGTGTTGACGACCCCGCCCACGAAAGCCTCAGCATAGGCCGCATCCATGCCCGACATATTGTTTATATGGCTCACCGCAGAGCAAATTGCGAAGTTTGTGAGCGGCAGGTTCTGCGCGACCTTTTCGGCCAGTTCCATCGCTTTGGTAAGGCTGTCGCCTTTGGTGGTGATGTATTGCGCCAACCCCAGATCAACAGCCTCCTGTCCTTGATAGACACGGCCCGTCAAAACCATATCGATCATCCGGTATTTGCCGATCATGTCAGACACACGAATGGTCGCCCCACCGCCCGTAAAAATTCCGCGCTGGCCTTCAGGCAGGGCAAAATATGTTGTGGAGTCGATCACCCTCACATGTGCCCCGCTGGCGAGTTCCAGACCGCCCCCAACGACCGCACCTTTCAGGGCAGCAATAATCGGAACCCCGCCATATTCCATCTTGTTGAAGGCTTCATGCCAGCGCAGGCAAACGTGCATGAACTCATCTGCGCTGCGGTCAGCTTTCCAATGCTCGACCAGATCAAGGCCCGCACAGAAATGCTCCCCTTCTCCGGTCAGAACCACAGCTTTTACACCAGCCCTGCGGGCGCCACCGAAAAAGCGGATCAGTTCCTCGATCGTGGCTTCATCCAGCGCATTCCGTTTGGAGGGCCGGTTCAGAGAAACCACAAAGAGACCATGGTCCCGTTCCGAAATAGCAAGGTTTTCATATGTGTCAGCGTTAACGACATCGTTCATCGGGCTGGTCCTTTCGGGAATTTTTTCTTAATCGCCGCGAGCAACGGCAATTTTGCTTTCGCGACATCCTAGCCTTCGCAAAATTGCATAACAGCTCATAAACTGCCAAATTATTATCCGATCACGCCAAACTGCATCGACGACAGTACCGGTTATGCCGTGGGCTTACGACAGAATGAAAAATACCTTTCGCACGTCGCTGAGGTTCTCCCACGTCCCGTTGAAACCGGCGGCCACAACAAAACTGTCCCCCGCACCGAAGGTTCGGGAGTTGCCGTCCGCATCGGTCAGGCGCACTTGGCCCGTCAGGATATGGCACATCTCGTCATAATCGCAGTTGCAGCGTTCCTTATGGGGGCCGGCCTCCCAGATACCGGAGATCGCGCCTTTCCCGGGGCTTTCAAAATGCCGCCAACTGCGGCTTTCATAAGGGGTGTCCACCACTGCGGGATCGTCGACAACCGAAATCTTCGGGGTAGACAGCGCATCGTCAAAGCCGATCACATGTTGTGGATTTTTCATGTTGTACCTCATTTCAAGAACCAAATCCGATCCGGAGCCTGTCGAGCGTGCGTAACACCAGGGAACGTTCTCCGGTTTCGTCCTCTCGTGCCAGATCCGCCTGCGCCCGTTTCACCATCCAATGGCGGAGCGGTTCCGGCGGAAATGGCACCGGTGTGCTGCGCAGCATCTTTAATCGGGTCCGCTCTGTGTCGCGCCCCGCCAATAGATCCAGCATGGTAAGGGCGCCGAACCGCGTGGCCGACACACCCTGCCCCGTGAACCCCATCGCATAGGCCATACGCCCCTGCATCGCAGTACCGGCAAAGGCGGTCAGCCGTGCGGAGGTGTCGATGATACCACCCCAGCGGTGGGTGAATCCGATGCCTTCAAGCGCTGGGAAGGCGTCAAAGAAATTCTGCTCCAGCCGGCGGTAGGTTTCGCTGCGCTCTGTCAGGTTCGGGTCTCTGTTGCTGCCATAGTAATAGACCGCATCATAGCCGCCCCACAGAATGCGATTGTCCTGTGTCTTGCGGAAATAGTGGAACTGGTTGCCGCTGTCGGCAATGCCGTAACGGTCCTGCCAGCCGATTGCTGCAAGCTGCGCGTCGCTGAGCGGCTCGCTCATCAATGAGTAATCCCAGATCGGCAGGATCGCAGGCCGCAACCGACGCAGCAGTGGCACGGCGGCATTGGTAGCAAGGATCACCTTTTGCGCTTTGACCACCGCCTGCGCGGTTGTCAGAACGATGCTGTCGTTGCGGTTCGTAAGCGCTGTGACCTGTGTGTCTTCGTAAATCTCCACACCGCGCGCAACGCAAGCTTTGGCCAGCCCGTCCACCAGTCGGGCCGGATTAACCAGCGCGTAGTTCGGCTCATACAGACCTGCCTGATAGCGCGGCGTGTTGAAACGGGCGTCCAGCGCTGCGCCTTCCAGAAAAGTCGTCTCGATCCCGAAACGGGCGTAGGTTTGTTGCATCGCGCGCAGCCCGTCCACTTGCCACGGGGTTGCGGCAACGTTCAATTTGCCGCTGCGCTCAAATCCGCCGTCGATAGCGTAGGTCTGCAAGTCCTGTTCCAGCCCGTCGAGGTTTTCCCGACCGAGCCGAACCAGAGTTTCGGCCTCTTGTGGCCAGCGTGCGACCGCGTTTGAAACCCCGTGAGAGATGCTCGGTGCGCAGAAGCCCCCGTTCCGCCCGCTGGCGGCATTGCCGATGCACCCGCCCTCCAGCAGGACGATACTGGCATCCGGAAACTGCTCGCGTGCTTTTAGGGCGGACCAGAGGCCGCTGAACCCGCCGCCGACGATGGCAAGGTCGCAGGTGGCATCCTGTTTCAACGACACTGCCCTGAAGGGCGTTGAAACAGTCCCGATCCAGAACGGATCGGGACTGGCGCTCTCATACCGGAAGCGGGTGCTCATGGCATTGTCTCCGTCAAACGTGCTTGCGACCGCCCGCGTCCAGAAACCAGTCATCATCATAGGGATACCACCAGTCATGGCGCACGGGTTTATGGTCCATAATCACCATCTTCGTGCGCCGGAAGGTATCAAGCCCCATGCGCCCCAGCTCCCGCCCGATGCCGGAGTTCTTCCAGCCGCCAAAGGGCAGCGCATCATTGTCGATCATCGGGTTGTTGATCCAGACCATCCCCGCCTCCAGCTTTTCATAGGCGTCATGGGCCTCGGCCAGATCGGTGGTGAAAACCGACGCGCCCAAGCCGAATTCACTATCATTCGCCATTTCAATGGCGGATTCGAAATCCGGCACGCGCATAATGCTGACGACAGGGCCGAAGACCTCTTGGTGCAGGATGTCCATTTCAGGGGTGCAATTGGTCAGGATGGTAGGTTCATAGAACCAGCCGGTGTCCTGATCCGCCGGAACCCGCCCGCCAATCTCTACCTTTGCCCCTTTTGCCACGGCGTCCTTTACCAAACGGGCAACCTTGTCTCTTGCGGCCTCGCTCACCAGAGGGCCGATTTCAGACCGCGCCAAGCCGTTGCCAATGCGCAAACGTTCGGTTTCCGCCTTGAATGCGGCGACAAAGGCATCATGCACGGCGTCCACCACATACATCCGCTCGGTTGAAGTGCAGACCTGTCCGGACATATGAAACGCCCCCGTCACGGCACCTGCGGCGGCAATTTCGATCGGGGCATGGGCAGAGATGATCATCGGGTCTGATCCTCCGGCCTCTATTACGGCGGGTTTCAGGCGCCGCGCCGCTGCTTCGGCCACCGCCTGCCCTGCCTTGACCGATCCGGTAAAGGCCACTGCATGGGTTTTGGGGCTGTCGACCAAGGCACGCCCAGTCCCTGCATCGCCGGGCACACAGGCGATCAGGTCTTGGGGCATGTCGCTGAACACTTTCATGAATTCCAGCGTAGAGAGGGTTGTCGCCTCGGCCGGTTTGATCACCGCCCCGTTGCCCGCCGCCAGCGATGCGGCAACCGTCCAGCACATCAGCAGGATCGGAAAGTTGAACGGCATGATATGTGCCGACACCCCCAAAGGTTCGTATCGCGCGAACTGGAGAGAACCGATTTGCGTTGTGCCTGCCACTTTTCCCGCCTCGTCACGGGCCATTTCCGCGTAATAACGAAAGATTGGTGCGCAATTGGCGACCTCTCCTATGGCTTCGGGATAGGGTTTGCCCATCTCGCGGCTCATCAGGATGGCGCAATCGGTCATGTCATGGGATTCAATCCGGTTGGCAAGTTGATGCAAACGTGCGGCACGGGTCTTGGCATCGGTCTGCGCCCAGAGCTTTTGCGCCGCATTCACGCGGTCTAACACGCTTACCAGTTCCGGTCCCGAGACAACCGCCCGCTGCCCGACCTGTTCCAGCGTTGCAGGGTCAGTCACATCGCAGGTCTCTCCCGCCGCGGCATGAAAGTCGGGGGTAAGAAAATAGCAGGGTTTGGTCACATCAGACATGGCGGGACTTCTTTTCAAGGGTTGAGACGGGTGGGGAGTGTCGCGGCTACACTGCGCCAGTCGCCAAGGGTTTGGTCGAGCAAAGTTTCGATTTCGGTCAGCTTGGCAGCCGTAAGCGCGGTCTGGAACTGCGCCAGAACGCGGCGCAGGAATTGCAGGTAGCGGGGCTTGGCATCGCGCTGGCAGAGCCGCACAAAAACGCCCAGAATGCGGGCGTGCCGCTGCGCGCCCAGCAGGTGATAGCGCCGCCGGATCGCATCCCCGCCGCCCAGAAATTCCGGTGCGCTGGCGATATACCGCTTGAGCATTTTGTCTTCCAGTCCGGCCCGAAGATCGCGTCTGGCGTCCTGCAGCAGCGAAACCAGATCATATTCGCAAGGCCCGATCAAAGCGTCCTGAAAATCCAGCAACCCGCAACGGGCAATACCGCTACGCCCCGCAAGCAGCATCAAGTTGTCCACATGGAAATCCCGCAGCACAAGCGTGTGCCTGTGCTCTGCAAGAGGTGCCAGTGTGACCCGCCACAGATTGCGCCACTTTGAGCGGAACGCGGCCACCTTTAAATCCGGTAGGACAGCGGGGGCGAACCAGTCCGTAAACAGGTCCAGTTCATTCAGAAAAACATCGGGATCATAATCCGGCTGGTCCACCTGTGCGGCGCGGATGTCATGGTGCAGGTGCAACAGCGCATCCACTGCCAGTTCGTAAAGCGCGGTTTCGTCCTGTCCCTGTGCCAGCGGATTGGAATAGGTACCGTCGCGAAAATCCTCGATCAGCGCCACGCCCTGCTCCTGCGCTGCTGCAATCACACGCGGGGCAGACAGGCCAAGGCCGTTCAGATGCGCTGACAGCCGCAGGTAGGCGGCAAAACCCGCCGGATCGGCGGGATCTTCCATCAGGATCAGACCCTGCCCTTCCAGCCGGAAATACCGGCGCGGTGAAGCGTCCGAGGCAAAAGCCGTCAGATGCGCCCCGCCCTGCCCCTGTGCCGCCAGAAGTGCCGCAGAGGCCGGAAGGATCGGAACCGCTGATCGCACGGGCTGGTTCATCGGATCATATAGACCTTTTTGATGGTCTCATGAACGGTGCAGACACCTTTCCAGTCCTTGGGGAAGAAGGCTGCGGTGTCGGGAGTGACTTCGATCACATCGCCGGATTCATGCACATAGGTGCAGCGCCCCTCCAGAAAGTGGCAGAATTCGTCGCTGGTGACGTGGCATTCCCACTTGCCGGGGGTGCAGATCCACAGGCCGCATTCGCTCTGCCCGTCCGGACCCTTGTGCAGAACCTTTCCCGACACATGGCTTTCGCCCTCGATCATCGTCGGGATGGTGCCCCAATCCGCCAGATCGCTCACGTCCAGCGGGTTTTTCATTACCGGTGCTTTCAACGGTCTATCCTTTCAAACAAGCATGTAGATATTGCGCAGGGTTTCGGTGATTTCGGCGGTGCCTTCCCAACCGGCGGGAAACAGGACACAGGTGCCCGGCCCCGCCTCGATCACCTCGTCGCTGTCCTTGCGCCGGTAGGTAACGCGCCCTGCAACAAAGTGGCAGAATTCGTCGCGCGGCACCGAAATTTTCCACGTGCCGGGGCTGCAGACCCAGATGCCGGTTTCCGGCGAATTGTCCGGCCCCTTGTGCAAAAGCCGACCCGTAGAATGGGACTGTCCGTCAATCATGTCGGGCTGTGGCCCCCAGTCTAGCAGGTCGTCATAGGTTGTCGCCCCGTGGATATGGGGGGCTGAGGATTTGAGATTTGCCACTGTCAATCCTCAACCAGACCGACAAGCAGCTTGGCCGCTTTTTCCTGACCGTTCTGCGATTGCATATGCGCCGAGGTCTTTTGCAGCCGAGCGGCAATGTCTTTGTCGTTCAGACAGGCCTCGATCTTATCGATCATCTCGGCGTCGGTCCAGTCATAGCGGTCAGAGCGGAAGCCGTGGCCGGTTTCTTCAACCCGCATAGCGTTGTCATGGCCGTCCCAGACATAAGGCATGATGATCGCGGGTTTTCCGAAATAAAGGCACTCGGTAAAGGAATTGTTGCCGCCGTGATGGATCACCGCATCGACCTGCGGGATGACCGAAGGTTGGGGGAACCAGCTGCCTATAACGATATTATCCGGAATGTCGGAATATTCGCTTTCGTAATCCCCCACATTCACCAAAGCGCGATAGCGGGTGGTGGCCAGCAGGTCGATGATCCGTTTCAACAAATCCGTATCCCCCGCGCCGAGAGAGCCGAAAGACACATAGAGCAGCGGGCCGTCGTTATTCTTTTTGAACGTCGGGATTTCGTAATCCTTGTCCTGCCGCACGCAACCCTCAAGATACTGGAAACGCTTTGGGTCAAGCGGTTCGGCCCGTTCGTATTTCACCTGCTCGGGGTACAGCAGCAGGTTCAGATAGGGGGATGCCTCAAAGAACTCGCCGGTTTCATAGGGCGCCTCATTGGCGGTTTTCAGGAATTCGTTAAAATCGTCGTGGATCGGTTTGATGACCTCATGAAACTTGTCGCGAAATGCTGCGTGGCCTGCTTTGTCATTGACGGACATGCCAGACAGATGGGGCGGGATCAGTTCGTCTTCGATCTCGTTTTCGGAACAGGAAATGATGCGCACCCAAGGCACACCGAACTGTTTGATGGCGGGAAACAGGATCACGTTATCCACTGCAATCACATCCGGTTTAATTTTCGCAAGGATGCCCGGCAGGTCCTTTTCGGCCCATTTTGCACTGTCCACGATCGCTTCCCAGCATTCCTTTACATAATTGTCGAGCTGGTCGATCGGGGCCTTGCGAAAGTTCGGGATATGGCTGTTGATGAAATCCTCCCAGAACTTTGCCATCTGTTCGGGGGGCATGGGTTCGCTCAGGTTTACCGGATAGGCTTCGAATCCGTAATCCTTATACACATCGACAAAGCCCGGATCGGACAGAAAGACAGCCTTATGGCCCATCCGCTCTACCGCTTGGGCGATACCGACCGAATTAAGTGCAGGGCCAAAGGCGGCCTCGGGGAAAAAAGCAAAGGTTTTCTGGGTCATATCTTGTCTCCTTGTTGTAAATCTGCGCCGCCTCCCGCGGCGCGCGAATGTGTTCAGACGGCAAAAACGCGGGTGTCTTTGGCCGCCCAATGCACTGTCAGACTGTCCCCAACGCCAATCGGCGCCTGTTCCGCAACATCGGCGGTCAGGCGGATCAGGACGGGATCGGGGGATGCGGGCGTGTTCAGGTGAACCTGCAAATCCAGCCCGTGATAGGCGATGGCGCTGACGGTTCCGGATATCGAATTATCCCTGTCGTTGCCGCCTATGTGCAACCGTTCGGGGCGCACCGCAGCAACGCCGCGCGCGGCGCTTTCTAACGGGGTGTTCGCGGTTATCGTGCTGCCGTCCTGCGCCCGCAGGACACCGTTTTCTTGCGTCACCGGAAAGAAATTCATCACCCCGATGAAATCCGCGGCAAAGCGGCTTTCGGGGTGTTCGTAGATCTCTTGCGGTGTCCCTGACTGCAACAATCGGCCGTCCTTCAGGATCGCCACACGATCCGCCATAACCAGCGCTTCTTCCTGATCGTGGGTGACGATAATAAAGGTGATGCCGAATTCGTTTTGGATGCGTTTCAGCTCCAGTTGCATCTCGCCCCGCAGCTTTTTGTCGAGCGCACCAAGCGGTTCATCCAGCAACAACAGACGGGGCCGTTTGACCAGTGCCCGCGCCAGAGCAACCCGCTGCCTCTGCCCGCCTGACAGTTGATCCGGCTTGCGGTTTGCCAGATGGGACAGCTGGATCACCTCTAGAATCTCGTCCACACGGGACCGGATTTCCGCCTTGGGCAGTTTTTCCATCTCAAGCCCGTAGGCGATATTGCGGGCCACACTCATGTTCGGGAACAGGGCGTAGGACTGGAACATCAGGTTCACGGGGCGGTGGTTTGGTGGCACCTGACTGACATCCTTGCCGTCAAGAATGATCTCGCCATCGTCAGGCAGTTCGAACCCCGCTAGCATCCGCAGAAGTGTTGTCTTGCCGCTGCCCGAGGCCCCGAGAAGGGCAAAAAACTCGTTCTCGTGAATATCAAGGTCGATCCCGTCGATTGCCTTAACAGAGCCGAAGTTCTTCCGGACATTGCGTATTGTGAGCAAGGGCTGGGTCATTGTCCCGGAAGGCCTCCACGGTTCAGGCGCTGGGACAGGGCAAGAATGACAACAGAGAGCGTCATTACAATGGCCGCGAGCGCATTAATTTCTGGGGTGACGCCAAAACGGATCATGGCAAAGATCTGCATCGGCAGTGTGATGGAATCCCGTCCGGCACCGGCGGTGAAAAAGGCGATGATAAATTCGTCCAGTGACAGGGTAAACGCCAGCAGCGCACCGGCAATTACCGCAGGCATCATCACCGGCAGCACAACCCGCCACAGCGTCACAACCATCGGCGCACCCAGATCGGTAGAGGCTTCGACAACGGACCAGTCAAAGGTTTTCAGACGCGCCCGCACCACCGAACAGACAAAAGCAAGGTTAAAGACCACATGGCTCAGGATCACGGTATGCAGGCCCAATGTGACGTTCAGCAGGGAAAAGAAGCTTAGCAGCGCGATGGCCAGAACGATATCGGGAATGATCATCGGCGCAAAGATGATGGTTTCAAGAAAGCGGCCCTTGCGCCGGCGGATTTCAACCCCGACCGCCAGCAACGTCCCGAGGATCGTGGCAAGAATGGTGGAAATCACCGCAACGACCAGCGTGTTCAGCGCCGCCCCCATGATGTCACTGTTGCGAAACAGCGCGCCATACCATTTCACCGAAAATCCGGTCCATGCGGTGGGCAGGCCGCCTTCGTTGAAGGACAGTGCAAACAGCACCGAAATCGGGATGTAGAGGAATGCAAAGACCGCAGAAAGGACCATCAGCATCAGGCGGGGATTTGCAACACTGCGCATGTTATTCCTCCCGCCCTGCGCCCGAGGCCCGCTCGCTTGCGTAGGTTTGCAAGGTCAAAAGCCCCATCATGATTGCAATCAGGAACATCGACAGGGCGGCACCAAAGGGCCAGTCGTTCGCCGTCAGGAACTGGGCATAGACAAGATTGCCGATCATCTGGAACTGCCCGCCGCCCAGCAAGGCAGGGGTCACAAAGTTCCCGATGGACAGGACGAACACAAAGACAAACCCCGTCGCGATGCCCGGAACCGTCATCGGCAGGATCACGCGGCGGAAGGTGGTCCAGCCGTTGCCGCCCAGATCACGGGAGGCTTCCGCAATTTCAGGGTTCAACCGTGACAGCGGCGCATAACAGGCCAGAATTACGAAGGGCAGATAGTTATAGACCAGCCCGATCACCACCGCCGTTTCGGTGTAAAGCATCTTGGGCAGTTCCCCGTCATAGCCAAGCCACTGGGCCGCGCCCGCGATCAGGCCCTCGCGGTTCAGCATGACGATCCACGCATAGGTGCGCACCAGATAATTCGACCAGAAGGGCAGTACCGCAAAAAACAGCAGCATGGCCTGCCGGTTGGCCGGAGCTGCGGCAATCGCAAAGGCGGCAGCGTAACCGATCACGACCGCAATTGTGGCGGACAGCCCTGCGATGAAGGCCGATTTTAGAAAGATATTCGCGTAAAGCGGATCAAACACCAGCGCAATGTTTTCCAGCGTAAACGTGTAATCGATACCCCCGTAAATCCCGCGCTGAAAAAAGGCGAGCGCGAGGATCATCAGACAGGGTACGACCATAAAGGCCGTCAGCCACGCCAGCGCGGGCGTCATCAGGTAAAGAGGTTTGCGGTCGATCATCCGGCGGGCCTGTATTTGAGGGGCGATGCGCCAATGCATGGCCCCTCCGTTAAAACTCTGCCTGCGGTCCGGCGCCGAAACGCCGCACCGTTACGGCTTTAGTTGCTGGCTTTGATCTCGGAGACGATGCGCGAATAGGCACGCTGGGATTCCCCCACATCGCGCAGTTGCTCGAACGCCATCAACTCGTCCGGTGCCATCCCCATGTTGGGAAACTGGGCGATAAATTCCTCAGAGAGCGTTTCCATCGCCGGTTTGTTCGGCACTTTGTAAAGAATGTTTTCCGCCGCCCAGCCGTGGTTTTCCGGTGCTAGGATGAAGTTCACAAAGGCGTAGGCCGCATCCTTGTGTTCGGAGTTTTTGAGGATCACCATCGTATCCGCCCAAAGGTCAGAGCCTTCTTTTGGAATGGTGTATTTGATGTCGGCATTTTCCGCGATGCCATAGTTGCACCAGCCGTCCCACGCATGAACCATCTCCGCCTCGCCCGACACCAGTTTGGCGTAGAATGTGGTGTCATCATAGGCCAGCAGCGTGCCTTTGGTTTCAATCAACTGGTCGCGCACGGCTGCCAGCTCCGCGTCGTCGGTGGTGTTGACAGAATAGCCTTTGGCCAGCATCGCCGCCCCCAGCAGCCAGCGGTCCGTGGCAAGCATGGTGGTCTTGCCTTTCAAATCATCGCTTGGTGCCAGCAGGTCCATCCAACTGTCGGGCGTGCCTTCCACCAGATCGGATCGATAGCACAGTCCCGTTGTTCCCCAAGCGTAGGGAATGGAAAACGTGTTGCCGGTATCGTGGCTCAGTTCCATCGCTTCGGGATAAAGGTTCTTGATGTTGGGAATCTTGGAATGGTCCAGTGTCTCTGCCAGCCCCAGATTGTTCAGCGCCTCGGCAAAGGGCGAGGATACAAAGACCACGTCATAGCCTTTGCCTTTTGACGCGATCAGCTTGCCCATGATTTCTTCGTTGGTCCCGTGCAGGACCAGTTCGGCCTCATTGTCGGTGGCTTTGTTAAAGGCGTCGATTGCGTCAGGGGCCATATAGCCGTCCCAGTTCGACACAACCAGCGTTTCCGCTGACAGCATTCCGGCGCTTACGGCAAGTCCCGCGGTCACGGCAACGCCGCGGAGGGTGAAGTCCTTAATCATCTTTGTACTCCCTTATGGGTTCTGTTGGTATCCTTGCCGGCTTTGGTATTGCCCGAAGCACTACTGCTGCATCAGGGTTGTTGCCGGTCTCTGCCAAACACTGTATTAAGACGATAGAAAGTACGTCAAACTGTATTAGATGTTCTTTTTCTCAAACACCTGGAACCTACAGGCATTACAACAAGACGGATCCACCCCAGATGCCAGAACCGCGCAAAAAAGTCAGACAAAACCACCTGACCCTCGCTCAGAAAATCCTGAGCGTTGCGCTGGATCAGGGCCTGCGCAAAGGGGATCATTTGCCGGAACAAAGCTTCTCGGATGCCTGCGGCGTGTCCAGAACCCCGATACGATCGGCATTTAGGCTGTTGGAAGAAAGGGATATTCTGGAATGGCGGGCTGATGAGGGGTATTTTCTGGCGCTCGATTCCGCCGAAGATGTCAGCATGACGATCCGCGCACTGGAAGATGCCGAACACTCCATAGCGCATCAGATCCTTTCGGACCGCGCAGAGCGCCGGATTGGCGCCGTGCAATCCGCAAGCGCGTTGATGCGTCGGTACAAGGCACCACGTACCGCTGTACTAAATGCGTTAAAAATACTGTCCAATGACGGACTCGTGCGGCAATTACCCGGTCGGGCATGGGCTTTCCAGCCGATGATAGACTCACCTGACGCCATAGAAGAAAGCCTCGACTTTCGTATTACGATGGAACGGCAGGCCGTTCTCGCCCCCGATTTCGTGCTCGATTCCCAGCGGGCGGGGCTGTTGCGCGAACAAATGAACAGCTTTCTGAACACGCCTCAGGGCGGGGTTACACCTGCCGGATTCCGGCGGATAGACATAGAATTCCATACGCTGGTGGCCGAATGTTCGGGAAACCGTTTCCTGCGCGGCAGCCTGACTGCGCATCACCGTTTGCGTCAGGCCTCCCAGAAGATCGCGCCCAGTCCGGAGTTCCGCCTGCGTCAGGCCATGATCGAACATCTGGAAATTCTTGACAGTCTGGAACGCAAGCAATTTGAACTGGCCGCCGACCAGCTTGTCGTGCATTTAAGGCGGTCACGCATTCGCAAGCCTCAGGCGGCGAACCGTGGCATTCCCCCGCTGGCGAAAGGACCGCGCCCATGAGACCGTCACCGGAAATCGCCTTCTTTCCAGAAGCCAGTTTCGGCGCCGCACTGAATTGTGTAGGCATCGCGCAGGAATTACAAAAACTGGGCGCAACGCCCGTTTTTATATGCCATCCGGGGTTTACCGGAGTGTTTGCGGAATACGGGTTTAAAGAATTTCACTTGCCCGAAAGCCCGTCCAGCAGCGATGAATCCATTGCAGACTACTGGCAGGACTTTACCAACACACATGTTCCCCATTTCAATCTGGACCCGCTGGCCCAACTGGACACTTATGTGGAGCCCACATGGAAGGCGATTGTGGATACGGCCATCGCGGTAGAGGATGATCTTGCAAGGCTTCTCGCTCAGATCCGGCCTGATGCCGTCGTTCTCGATAACGTCATTATGTTTCCTGCAATTGCACGGGCCGGTTGCCCGTGGATCAGGATTGTCTCCTGCGCAGAAACCGAAATCCCCGATCCGGCTGTGCCACCGTATCTGTCTGGGCTGGCACCGGAAAACAAAGCGGAAGCGGCGGCTTACTCCGAAGCCTATGAAACGGTCACAGCTGCAGTACACCGGCGGTACAACAGTTTTCGCAAAAAACAGGGCCTGCCTCCACTGCCCGCACCGTTGTTTCTTGAAAACTCGCCAGTTCTCAATCTTCTCCTTGCTCCAAGTGTTGTGCGTTACGAACGTAAGACACCCCTGCCGGAAGACCGCTTTGTATTCCTTGAAGGCTGTGTACGGCACGAAAGCCATTTCGAGATGCCCCGCCTTCCCGTCAGCGACGGGCCACTGGTCTATGTCGGGTTCGGATCTCTCGGAGCGGTCGATACCGGCATGATGAAACGGATGATCGACGTGTTTGAAGGGATACAAGCGCGGTTCCTTGTCAATGTCGGAGCGATGAGCGAAGCATATGAACGTGTCCCCGATAATGTGCATCTGGGAAGCTGGTTTCCCCAACCTTCAGTGATTGAACAGGCAGATCTGGTCATCCATCACGGCGGCAACAACACCTTTTGCGAAGCCCTTTTTCACGGGGTGCCGTCGCTGGTCCTGCCCTATTGCTGGGACGGCCACGACAACGCGCAGCGGGCTGAAACAGTAGAGGTAGGCAGGCACATCAACCGCGCAAACTGGACGGCTGACTCCTTGCGATCGGCAATTATTGAGACACTCACAGATACCGCGATGCGCCAAAAACTGAAAAAAGTCTCCGGAAAGATGCAGCAAAACCGGGGCACCGAACAGGCCGCGCGAAAAATTTTGGGCGCTCTCAACGGCAATAGCATCGCGCCATAGGTTTCAGCATCAATGCGGGGACAGGCGTTCCCTACACAAACGGCAGCCTGCAGAACAGGGGGCGGATCAACAATTCCGGTCAGCTTTTTGCAGACCGGTGGGATCACCCCCATTATATTGAAAACTCATAAAGTGAACTCGATTATCAGCGGTTTTTTCTGAAATCCGCAGACCATATCCTTTCAGACAGCGCAGCATTGCGTTTACGCGTTGAAATATCGCCCCCTGCCGTAATCGGGGGCATGTTTTCACAAAAGGAGTTTAGGATGTCTCAGATTGGAACTGTAAACTATCACGTGCACAAGCCGTTCCGCCAAGCGTTTGAAATCGACGCAGGCGGCATAGTTGGTAATCTTGTGTCCCCTGAACTCTCCCCCACAGAAGTCGCCGTGCTGGATCAGCGCGAAAGCGGTGTAACGGTGGATTTTGCAAGAGACGGTTTTGATTTTGCCCGCAGCCCTACCTTTGTGGAAGACTTTGAAACCGGCAATTGGCAGGCCCGCTATAACAGCGAACTGACGGATTTTTTGCAGCGGAAAACAGGTGCCAAAGACGTTGTGGTTTTTGACCACACTGTGCGCGCGGACGATCCGCACGCCGAACGGCGGCCGGCCCGTAACGTCCACAGCGATTACAGCCCCGAAGGGGCCGGAAAACGGATTGTCGATATTTTGGGTGAAGAAAAAGCCGTTGAATGGGCAGCGGGCCACTACGCATTTATCAATGTCTGGCGTCCCGTGGAAAATCCTATCAACTCTGCTCCTCTGGGCTTTGTTCGCCCCTCCAGCGTTGCCGCAAAAGACTGGATCGAAATTGACCTGCTCTATCCTGACCGCACAGGGCAGATCATGGGTCTGGCGGCGGGTGCGGCCCACGAATGGGTCTACCGGTCGCGGATGTCCCCCGACGAAGTGGCCTTCTTTAACATTTATGACAATTCGGGACGGCCTTCCGTCGGGCACAGTGCGCTTGATCTGATCGAAGATCCCGCTGTTACCACCATCCGGAAGAGCATCGAGAGCCGCACGCTGGTGCGGTTCTGACAACGGCTTCTACGCGCCGCCTTGAACCAACAGGAGAAGAACATATGACCAAGACCATTCTTATCACCGGCGCAACCGACGGGATCGGGTTATTGACCGCGCGGACTTTGGCGGCCGAAGGACACACCCTTCTTTTACACGGGCGCAGCACTGATAAACTGCAGGCTGCCGCGCAGCAGGTTGGAGGCAACCCCGAGACCTACCGCGCAGACCTTTCCCGGCCGGAAGAGGTTGAATCCTTGATCGGGGCAGTTCTTGCCAAACATGACCGCCTTGATGTGCTGATTAATAACGCAGGTGTGCTCAAGACGCCCGACACACGCACAGACAACGGGCTGGATCTGCGGTTTATGGTCAACACGATTGCGCCATGGATACTGACGCAAGGGCTGCTGCCGATTATCCCCAAGGACGGGCGGGTGGTAAACCTGTCCTCGGCGGCGCAAGCCCCTGTGGATGTGGAGGCGTTGCGCGGAACCGTCGGGCTGGGCCATTCCAGCGCCTATGCGCAAAGCAAGCTGGCCCTGACGATCTGGACCCAGGAACTGGCAAAAGCCCATCCTCAAGGGCCGGTTTTTGTTGCGGTCAATCCGGGGTCGCTACTGGCTTCAAAGATGGTGAAGGAATCTTATGGCATCTCGGGCAACGACCTAGAGATCGGCGCGGATATCCTGCGCCGCGCCGCCCTGTCCACTGAATTTGCCGAAGCCTCGGGCCACTATTTTGATAACGATTCAGGCCGCTTTGCACTGCCCCACGCAGCGGCCCGTGACCCGAGGCAGGTGGAACAGGTCATGGCAACTATCCGTGAACTGGCTAGCACCTAGCGGGAGTTAAAAAAGCTTTACCAATCGGGAGATCAGGCGATAGCATATAAAGCAGGAGGAGAACGGATGGGAGGTTTCGGAACCTCGAACCCGAAGGATGCGATTGCAGCGTCCTGGGATCGATGCGCGCGGCAGTATAAACTGCTGTCGGACACAGGTCGGCCTATCCTTCGCCTGCAAACTTCCGAAGTCACCCCACGCCTTGAACAAATCGTAGAGCGGACGGGCGGACGGCAGGGTTTCTTCCAGAGCCTTGCGTCAGTGGCAGGGGAGATCGGGCATTGTCTCGTTGTGACAGATGCAGATGGCGTTTTGGTTCGGCTTGAACACAGCGGATCCAGAGATTCTCTTGACGGTTGGAACGGCATTGCCCTTGGGTCATGCTGGAACGAGCAAGTAGCCGGAACAAACGGCGTTTCCATGGCACTTCAAACCGGTCAGGCCTTTACAGTGCGCGGGGCCGACCACTTTTTTTCAAAGCTGAGGCAGTTTGCCTGCACGGGCGTTCCGATGCTGGATGCCAATGGTGTTGTGATCGGCGCGATCAATCTGGTTTCTGTCGATCGGGGCCATCGCGCGGACTATATGTTCAGCCAGCAACTGCTGGAAAAAACCGCAAATCGCATCCAGAGAAACCTGTTCGAGAGGGAATTCAACGAGGCAATGCTGGTCACAGTATCACGCAGCGGAAGCCAGAATGTGCTTTCCGACGATGCTCTGGTTGCGGTCGACGACACCGGAGTGGTTCTTGGCGCGACCTCCACGATTGCCAACTTTCTTGAAAACGGGACCACGCAAAACTTAATCGGGCAGTCCTTTGAAGCTGTCTTTAACGTGGATAGCGGTATGCTGGTCAAGGTGCCCGAACGGGTACTTTCGATGCCCGGCAACAGGGGCGCAGCATTGAACCTGTCGGTGACGTTACCTGGCACCGCAGGGCCGAAACGCCCCGCCCGCCCCGTTGCTGAAAACGCGCCACGACAACGGCGGCTGCCCCCGTCCTTGCAGCAACTGGCCACCGGGAGCCGCAGCATGGCGGCTGCCTGCCGTCATGCACAAGAGGTGTTTACGAACGCCGCGGTGCTTCATCTGGAAGGTGAAACAGGCACCGGAAAATCTGCACTTGTTGCGGCTCTGTTGGATAAACATGCGCAGGGTGCCGCAGTGTTCGATCTTGATTGTGCAACCCTTGGTGACAGTGAGGCCGACAAAGACCACTTGCGCAGGCTGCTGGAGCAGGCGCGTGTCCTTTCAACACTCCCCGCTGCCGAAAACGAGGGTGCGGCGCTGGTTTTAGACAATGTAGATGAACTCTCCGGTTCCGCCCAAGCAGAGATCCGGCGCTTTCTGGACGCACAGGAAGAAGAACGGCTGCGTCAGGGGGCACTACCGCCCGAACACCGCCTGCGCATTGTGTCCACCTGTCGCAAACCTTTGATTGAAGCTGTTTACAGCGGCCGTTTTAGGGATGATCTCTATTATCTTTTGACAGCCGCAAGGATCGTGCTGCCACCCCTTCGGCAAAGAGAGCATCCCGAGGTGCTGGCGCAGGCGGTTTGTGCACAGATCACGGGGCGGACTATTGAACTGAGTGAAGAGGCCAAGGAAGCGCTCCGCAGCCTTCCGTTTCACGGCAATGTGCGCGAATTGCGCGGTATCCTCCAGAATGCCTTGATGTCCTGTCAGAACAGCCGGATCACCCTGCTTGATTTACAGCAGGCTGGGGGTTTTGCCCCCCTGTCCGGACCCGTAAACGCCACACCGGCAAGGTCAATGTCACCTGTACCTGTTTACGATGAACGGACTATGATCCTTGACGCTCTGGCCGGCAATCGCTGGAACGTCAGCGCAGCCGCCCGCGTGCTTGGAATGGGACGGGCGACGCTTAACCGGAAACTCAAAACCTACAAGATCAGGCGACCGGCCTAAACCGGACCGGTCCCCTGCCCTGCTGCGCTTGATCAGGTTAGATCGTCCTTTCCGTCAACGACAAAGTGAAAACTGGTCGAACCCTCGGTGCGGGCTTTGAGAAAGGGCGCATACTCGGGATCATTGACGAAATTGCGCGCGGCGTCTGCATCCGGCCACTCCAGAATGACCCGCAGCGCTGCGGGTTGGTCGGACCCTTCAAGCTGTTCGTGACTGGTGGTGCGGGCAATATACCGGCCACCGTGTTTTTCAATGATCTTGCCCACAGGCTCGATATAGGTGGGAATCCAGTCTTCGGACGTCGGTGTTACCGCGAGAATGGAATATGCAGTCATGGGTGTGTTCCTCCTGATTGGTCTATAGTGCCCGTGTGTGTCACACGAGTTCGGCTTCAGGCAGCAAGGCTACCGGAATGCGGGGTAACGCGGATGACTTCGCGCCGCGCTGCAATGTAAAGGGAAGCAGCCAGTGATTTCACCGTAGCGCGCGGTGTCGGAAGGGCTGTTTCCAGTGTTGTATGTACTTCGGCTTTGACCGGCCCGAGCCCGAGGTCGCGATGGAATGCCCCCACCGCCGCAGCCCCGGCAGGAATATCGCCTTCGACCAAGATCAACGCATGGGCCAGAATGCGCCGCCGCCCGCCGCCGATCGGGCGGATACGTTGTGCAGTGCCCACCACCTTGCGATCCGTCAGGGACATGTTCCACGCGCCATCGCAAAAGCTATAAGGTGTCGCACCGGTTGTCCATCCAGCAGGTATCGCATCGCAAATGACCCGCGTTATCAGACGGTATCCGTCTTCTATCGTGAATTTCCTGTCTGCGGTAAATGCCAGCGCTAGGTTCAATACACCCGGTCCCTGCGGCACGGCCCCGCCCCCTGTGGGGCGCAGATAGACCGGCCATCCATTGGCAGCGGACCTGTGCCGCGCTTTGTCAAATCCCTCTGAACGCCGCAGGTTTGCCGGACAAACGAGCGCGCGGCGGCGCGGCGTCCACAGTCGGATCACCGGACCGTCTGCGGCAAAAGCCGCTGCCTCAAGTGCCAGCCCGTCCGCGGCGCTGTCCACAGGGGTGAAGGCGCTGTTCACGCCTGCATCCCTTCGATTTCCTCGCAGATTGTCGTCAGAAGATCGCCTGCCGGTGCGCCATCCAGTGCGCGATGGTCAAAGGTCAGCGACAGGCCCACATGGGGGCGCAGTTCGATGCCGCCCTCCGCACTGCGCACGGCACGGTCGGTCATGCAACCAATGCCAAGAATGCAGATTTGTGATGCGTTGATAATCGGCGTGAAGTGTTCAACCCGTGTAAGACCAAGGTTCGAGACGGTAAATGTCCCGCCCGTCATTTCGGTCACCGTCAGCTTGTTGATACGGGCGCGGGCCGCGAGATCCTGACGCGCCGCGCGAAGGGCGCTGACGTCCATTGCATCCGCCCCGGTCATGGCCGGAGCCACCAGCAAATTTCCGGGCAGGGCAATGGCGACAGACAGATCAACCGTATCTGACAAATGCACCTCGCGGCCTTCGACACGGCCATTTGCCTCTGGGTGTTTTTTCAGCGCCCGCACCACGGCCAGCATCAAAAGATCCTCAACCGAAACCTTGGTGCCTTCCGCGCCAAGTCGCGCTTTTTCTGCCAATAGCGCGGTGGCATCGGCGCTGCCGTGATGGGTCAGCTGCGCACCGGTTGCAAGGCTTTTGACCATGGCGTCCGCGATCATGCCGCGCACGCCTTTCAAGGGAATGACCTCGGTCATTCGATTGTTCCGATCACAGCGCCTTTGGGCACAACGGCATCGGCGTCTTCCTTGATGCGCAAGATGCCAGAGGCCGGTGCGTTGATTTCATACTGTACCTTGGCCGTCATGATCTCAGCCACGAGCGCGCCTTCCTCGACGCTTGCCCCGTCATCTGCCAGCCAGCCGGTGATGACGGTTTCCTCGTCCTCGTCCCAGAGATCGGATGGTATTACAATATCGGTTGCCATTGGGTGTCCTTTCCCGTGCGGGGACGCCGTCCGCGCCCCCGTCTTTGTTGAAGTTCTGATAAGTGTCCGGCCTAGGCCGCTTTCATTTCGTCCCACGCGGCGACAATCTTGTCGGGGTTGGGCAGGCAGAACTGCTCCATCACCCGCGCAAAGGGGATTGGCACATCAGGGAAGGCCACCCGTTTGGGCGCGGATTTCAGGACGGAGATGTCATGCTCTGTAACGCTGGCGATGATCTCTCCAGACAGGCCGTAGCTCATGTAGTCCTCATCCACGACGATCAGTCTGCCGGTCTTGGCCACGCTGGCGCGGATCGTCTCGCGGTCCAGCGGTACAAGACTGACAAGATCTACAACCTCCGCGCTGACCCCTTGCGCTTCCAATGTCTTGGCCGCCTTCAGCGCGTTGTGAACACCCATTCCGACGCTCACAATCGAAACGTCCTTGCCCTCGCGCACGACCTTGGCCTTGCCGATTTCAAGGGTGTAGCTTTCTTCGGGGACATGCACGGTGGCGCCTGCTTCGGTCCCAAGCCAGCCCATCCCCTGAAGGCCCTTGTGATACATGTAAACAACAGGTGAGTCATCGCGCATGGCGGCAGTCATCAACCCTTTGGCGTCATAGGCGTTGGACGGTGCCACCACCTTCATTCCGGGCAGGTGGGCGAATGTACCATAAAGACATTGCGAGTGTTGCCCCCCGTCGGAATACCCGCCGCCGGTAGAGGTCATCAGCACCATAGGAACCTTGAACTTACCACCGGAAAAATAGGTGTTCTTTGCCATCAGATTGTAAATCGCATCGAAACAGACGCCAAAGAAATCCACGAACATCAGTTCCACCACGGGCCGCATTCCGTCCTGCGCCGCCCCGACGGCAGCTCCGATAAAGGCGGTTTCGGAAATCGGCGTATCGCGGATACGTTCGGCCCCGAATTCTTCAATCAACCCGCGGGTATTGCCGTAAACTCCCCCCAAAGGTCCGATATCCTCTCCCATAACAAAGACCTTCGGGTCGATCCGCATCTCTTGGGCCGTTGCTTCTGCCATGGCACGGGCGATGGTCAGTTTTCTCTCGTTTGATTTGGTCATTTTCTTTCCTCCCAATCAGGCCGCGAACACACGCGTCAGCGCGTCTTCGGGGGCTGCATCATCGCTCTCGCGGGCAAATTTGATCGCGGCGTCCACACGGGCCGCAGCTTCGGCTTCGATCCGGTCGAGTTCTTCTTCACTGGCCATGCCATCCCCGATCATGCGCGCCCGCATTTTCGGGATTGGGTCTTTTTCAAACAGCGCGTCTTTCTCCCCCTCGGGGCGATAGCCTTCGGCATCCCCCATGAAGTGACCGGCAAGGCGATAGGTCTCTACTTCGATCAGGGACGGTCCGTTGCCGGCACGGGCGCGGGCAATTGCCTCGCCGGCGGCCTCGTGGATTGCATAAGGATCATTGCCCTCGATCCGCTTGCCCGGAATACCGTAAGCTGCTGCGCGGTCTGCGTTATTCGCCACCGCGCTGGAGGTCTCCTTGGACACTGAAATGCCCCACGCGTTATCCTCGATCACGCAAACAAATGGCAGGTTCCATACCGCGGCTAGGTTCATCGCCTCGTGCCAGCCGCCCTGATTGACGGCACCCTCACCGACAAAGGCAACAGCCACACCGGATTTGCCCTGCATCTTGCGCGACAGGGCCGCACCCACGGCAGGCCCCATGCCTTGGGCGATGATCCCGGAACAGGCAAAGTTCACATCGGCATCAAAAATATGCATGTGCCCGCCGCGTCCGCCGGACAGCCCTGTTGCCTTGCCAAAAATCTCGGCGGCCATCTTGTCCAGATCAACACCCTTTGCGATGGCCTGATGATGCGGGCGGTGGGTGGCTGTGACCACATCCTCGGGAGTCAGGTGCGCACAGACCCCCACCGCCACCGGCTCCTGTCCGTCGGACAGATGCATTTCGCCCGGTATTGGCCCGTTGGCCATGTTGAAGGCAGGTGATTTGCCCTCGAAATAGATCTTCGCAATGGCCTCCTCGAACCGGCGGCTCGTGACCATGTTACAATACATCCAATGCTGGTCTTCGCGTGTTGGTGACATGAATTCCTCCTCCCATGTGAACGGCATACTCGCCGCTAGAAACACTGGGAGGAGCGTCGCGCCGGACCATCAGCAAAACAACTCGGGTTTTATCGGATAGCTGTGTGTCTGCAAAAACTGTCTCAACATGAGACAGTTTGAGACAGTTTCGCCCTTCGCCGAGACAGGCGAACAGCTGGAAGCCCGACTGACAGGCGGATCTTGAACGGGCTCGGAGCGCCGGAACCGACTCACACTATATGTAAAAACCGAATTATGAAGAAGCTTTCGCATAGTTTATTCGATTTTGAAATTCAATAAGGCTCTTGGGGGGAAGACCAGAGAATTTCCGGCCACGGCCCGAAACGCTGCGTCATCGCCAGATTGAAACAGGAGAGAACCATGAAGTACGAAAATTTTACAACATTCACCGTGGACGTCAAAGACGCCATCGCAACCGTTACCTTCGATTTCGGGGCGGTAAACGTTCAGGGGCAGGAGATGCTCGCCGATCTGAACAGCCTTGCCATGCGGCTTGAACGGGACCACACCACAAAGGTTGTCATCTTCCAGTCCGCAAATCCCGAAATCTGGGTTTGCCATTACGATACCGAATTGTTGAAGGACATGGCTATGGAAGCGGTCGCGCGCGAGGATGCCGTCCTGCTTGATCTGCAAGCGGTGTGCGAACGCATCAGCAAGGTGCCGCAGGCAACCATCGCCAAGCTGGAAGGTTTTGCACGGGGCGGCGGACATGAACTGGCTCTGGCCCTTGATATGCGCTTTGCCGCCCGTGGTAAATTCAAATTCATGCAGATGGAAGTGGGCATGGGTATCCTTCCCTGTGGTGGCGGCGCTTCACGGATGGCCCGCCAGACCGGGCTCGGGCGCGCGCTCGAAATCATTCTGAGTGCGCAAGACTACGATGCGGATGACGCGGAACGTATGGGCACCATCAACAAAGCTCTCGATCCGGAGGAAATCGGCCCTTACGTGTACGCCCTTGCAAAACGCATCTCCAAATTTCCGGCGGCGTCGATCAATGCCTGCAAGCAGATGGTCTACGAATCCATCGACAAACCGATCAGTGAAGCACTGAAGGCAGAGGCCTACTGGCTCTATCAGGCGACAAGCAAAACACCGGCCATTAAACGCTTCACCATCGCAGACGAGCAAGGGCTGGAACACGACATCGAGAACCAGCGCAACTGGAACGATTTGGTCATGAAAGTGCAAGACATCAACTAGTCTGGCATCTCACCGGAAATGAAGAGGCTTCCTTCCCGAATTTTAAGTGAAGGAAGCCGCAGTAAGGAAATCAAAACTCTTTGGTCAGGCCCTCTGCCAAGGATACGTCCTTTTGAAACCCGCCTTGCATGTGCCTATTAAGAGCTTGCGCCGATCCCGATACGGTGTGGCCGATGCTGGAAACTGCAACGCACAATTGCGGCACATGGCGTATTGGTGTTCGGGTTAACTTTGGGTGATTACATCCAGTCCACGCCGCGCGAAGCATCTGGCAAGATATTCGGGGTCGGCACCATCCGCACCGGCCGCATTACCGGCGCGCACGCGATCAGCGATTCCAACCCAGATGACCGAAAACCGGAATAAGGCAAAAGCCTTGTGAAACGGGGTTAAGGGCGGCAGGTTGGGACATTTTGACATGTAGCGCTCTACGAACGCCTCTTCGGTCGGCAAGTTCTCTGCCGCCAGATCAAGCCCGAGGATTCCACCGTATTCTTCCGGTGCCGTGTGCCATGCCATGCAACAATAGCCAAGATCGGCCAGCGGATGCCCCAGTGTCGAAAGTTCCCAATCCAGAATGGCCGCAACACGTGGTTCTGTCGGATGAAAGATGACGTTCCCCATCCGGTAGTCACCATGAGCCAGACTAACATGACCGTCATCCTGTGGTTGGTGTTCGACAAGCCAAGCCGCCAATTCGTCCAACTCGGGGATCGGTTCGCTCTGGCTTTCCTGCCATTGCCGCGACCAGCGTGCGATCTGTCGGGCGAAATAGTTCCCCGGCCGGCCGAAATCTTCCAGCCCGACGGCTTCGGGACGGACATTGTGCATGGCGGCCATTGCATCTGCCAGCCCCATCCACAGCGCGTGACGGTCCTGTTTATCCGCCGCGGCCAGAGCACCATCTGCAAAAACCCGTCCCTCGATCCGTTCCATAAGATAAAACGGAGTGCCTAAAAGATCGGGATCGCCATTATACAGAACCGGACGCGCCACCGGCACACCTTCGGGGTAGAGAGCTTCCAGCACGCGGTACTCGCGATCAATGGCATGAGCCCCGCGCAGGATCGGCCCGCCCGGTTGTTTGCGCAAAACCAGCCGCGCGTCGTCACGGGTAATGAAATACGTCGGATTTGATTGCCCGCCAGCGATCCGCTCTATCGTAACCGGCGCCTTGCCACCGAAAGTGTCAGCCAGATATTCGGCAAGGACCTCCGGCTGGAAATCAATTGCACCTTTAGTAATCGTATTCATACACGCCCCCATAGGCCGGAACCCCGACAGTCTGCGACAATTCTTCAGAACACCATATAACCGCCGTCAATGATGAACTCCTGACCGTTATGCCATGCGCTGGCATCGCTCATGATGTAGGCGGCAATTGCGCTGAAATCCGATCCCTGCCCTAGACGCCGCACCGGAATACGGGGCAACACCTTGTCGGCAAACGCCTTGGAGGCAAAGCTTTCGTCAGTCAGCGGTGTTTCAACAAACCCCGGCAGGATGCTGTGTGCGGTCACACCGTAACGGGCATATTCCACCGCCAGTGACCGGATCATGGAAATCAGGGCGCCTTTGGCGGCTGCATAATGCTGGTTGCGCGGCATACCGCTCAGCGCACCGATACTGGATGTGCCGACCAAACGACCGAACCGATCACCGTTTTCTGCACGCTCCCGCATATGGCCCGACGCCGCCCGCAGGACGTAATAGACACCGTTGAGGTTGATGTCGATCATCTGGTGCCAATGCGCATCCGTCGATTTGTCAAAACCGGCGCTCGGGGTGGAAAATCCGGCATTCGCGAAGCAACCGTCAACGCGACCATGATCTTCCAGTGTGCGCGCAAACGTATCGTTTACGGCCTCGGCGCTGGTCACATCACAGATATAGGCGCTGACCTTTGTGCCGTGGGCAGACAGCGTTTCCAACGCTTCTGCGTTCTTGTCAGCGTTCCTGCCCCAAATCGCAATGTCGCAGCCGCAACGGGCGAGACCTTCGGCCATGCCCAGACCGATCCCGCTGTTGCCGCCTGTGATCAAGGCGGTTTTTCCTGTCAGATCAAACATCTACCGACTCAGTTCTGCATAAGTTTGCCGCCGTGATATTCATCCGGACTTCTTAGCCTCATCCAGCGCCCGACGGATTTCGGCGGTATCCCCACCGATTGCACGTGGCGTGTTGATCCCCGCAGGTTTGCTGCGAGAGAACCGTGGAGCCGGCGCCGCTTGCAACACGCCGTCAACCTCGAAAAGTGTTTGACGCGCCGCCATGTGAGGATGGGATGCCGCCTCGGTCATGCTCAGCACGGGGGCTACACAAGCATCCGTGCCCTCGAATATCTCCGACCACTCTGCTTGTGTCTTACGTGCGAAAGCCTGCGCATAAAGCTCCGCACGCTCGGCCCAGTTTGAAGGGTCGTTCTGATCCGCGCCATGTTCGGCAGGCAATGACGCTTTTTGTAGCAGCAGCGCAAAGAACTGTGGCTCCAACGGGCCGACGGACATGAAAAGATCGTCCTTGGTCCGGTAGCACCGGTAGAACGGGGCACCCCCGTCCAGCAGGTTGGACGCACGATTTTCATTCCATGCTCCGCGTGCTTTGAAGGTGTGAAAAAGCCCCATCATCGCACTTACGCCGTCGATCATGGCGGCATCAACCACCTGACCTTTGCCGGATGTCTGCCGCTCGTACACAGCGGCGAGTATCCCGAGCAACAGGAACATGGTGCCCCCGCCATAATCCGCAACCAGATTTAACGGTGGCGGCGGCGGGTTTTCCACGTTGCCCATAGCAGCCAGCGCCCCTGTCAGGCCGAGGTAATTAATATCGTGACCTGCCGACTGGCTGAGCGGGCCGTCCTGCCCCCAACCGGTAATCCGGCCGAAAATGACAGACTCGTCAAGATCATCCGGTCCCAGACCCAGCCGTTCCATTACGCCCGGTCTGAAGCCTTCAATGACGATGCCTGCACGGTTGATCAACGTCTGTGCTGTGCTGCGCCCCTCTTCGGATTTCAGGTCCAGACAGACCGATCGCTTCCCGCGCCGGTTTACATCCGTTTTATCGGCAGGGGCTTCGGTGCGATCAATAACGATAACATCCGCACCCAGATCGGCAAGCAACTGTCCGGCAAGAGGTCCGGGACCAATCCCGGCCATCTCGATAACATCCAGCCCGTTTAATGGTCCCGACATATTCACCCCTCAGCTTTTGACGCGATCGTCCAGCCCAAGGCCGCGACCGATGATTTCACGCATGATTTCGGACGTGCCAGCGTAGATCCGGCTGATCCGCGCATCGACATACAGGCGCGAGATTTCATATTCTTCCATGTATCCCGCCCCGCCGTGCAATTGCAGGCACGCGTCAATGATTTCGCCTTCGATTTCCGAACAGAACAACTTGGCCTGAGCCGCCATTTCCGAGGTACACTCCCCCTCAACATGGGCCATCGCGCAATGGTCCAGAAACGCCCAGCCAACATCCAGTTTGGTCCGCACGTCAGCCATCACGAAGCGGCTGTTCTGGAAGGTGCCCACCGGTTTTCCAAACGCCTTGCGCTCTTGGATGAACTCCATCGTAATTTCGAATGCACGTTCCGCACGGGCCAGATAACCGTCGGCACCAATGAGCCGCTCTTCGGCCAGATTGGTCATCATCAGTTTGAAACCGTTGGTCCCGTCGCCCACCAGATCCGAAGCGGGCACCTTCACGTTATCAAAGAACAGTTCCGAGGTGTCTTGGGCCTGTAGCCCCATCTTCTTGAGGTTCTGCCCCTTAGAGAACCCTTCCGCGCCTTCTTCCACCCAGAACAGGCCGATAGAGCGCGGATTATCAGGGTCCGTTTTCGCGGCAATCAAATAGAGCCCCGCGATCTGACCGTTTGAAATAAAGGTTTTGGACCCGTTAAGCACCCAGTGGTTCCCCTGCTTTTCAGCGCGGGTTTTGATAGCAGCCAGGTCAGACCCACATCCCGGTTCCGTCATCCCGATTGCAAGGATGGTGTCCCCCGAAACGATACCCGGCATGTACCGGTCCCGCTGGTCGTCTGTCCCGAAATTCTGCAGATAGGGCGCTACGATGCGATTGTGCAGAGGAATGAAAAAGGAACTTTCCACCTTGCCCAGTTCTTCGTTGAGAACCATGTCAAAGCGGAAATCATCAAGACCCATCCCGCCGTATTTTTCGTCAGCAAACATCGCCAGAAAGCCGTTTTCACCTGCGGATTTCCAAGCCTCTTTGCTGACCTGCTTGTTCTGGCGCCAGCTTTCGGCATGGGGGGCGATTTCAGCGGCGATCCATTTGCGAACACTGTCGCGGAACATCTCGTGCTCTTCTTCAAAAATGCGTCTTTTGATCATGGGACATCCCTCATTTGTCTGGTGGGTCTGGGCATCAGTGGCGCGAATGGTTTAGCTGTTGGTCCAGTTGGGCGCGCGCTTCTCGACAAAGGCTTTTACGCCTTCCTTACCGTCGTTGGTTTTCAGTACGGCATCGAATTCGGCCATGTTGCCTGCAAAGGCTTCGGGCAGACGCTCGATGTCTTCTTCAAGATTGTTAAGCACACGTTTTGATGCCCTGACAGCGGTGGGCGACACCATCGTGATTTCTCTGGCGATTTCGCGCGCAATATCCATCGCCGTTTCACCTTCGCCCGCGACGCGGTTAATGATGCCAAGCTCGCAGGCACGTTCGGCTGTGATCGTGCGGCCGGTCAGGATCAACTCCATCGCTGCTTTCCGGCCAATCTGACGGGACAGGCGCTGCACCCCGCCTGCGGCAGCGAACAAGCCGACTTTAACCTCGGGCAGCGCGAATTTGGCATGTGCGTCCGCCACGGCAATATCAGAGGCCAGAACAATCTCGCATCCGCCGCCCATAGCAACGCCATTCACTGCAGCGATAACCGGCTTTTCACGGCCCCAACGCTGGGTGATCCCGCCAAAGCCGGAGCTGGCCATTTCGATATCCTGACCTTCGCTCGTTGCTTTCAGATCGTTGCCCGAACAGAAGGCTTTTTCACCGGCCCCAGTGACAATGGCGACCCAAAGATCGGGATCCTGCTCATACCCGTTGAAAATGTCGTGCAGTTCCTGATGTGCCCCGCCGTGAAGGGCGTTGTAGCGATCCGCTCGGTCGAATGTGACCTCAAGAATATGCCCGTCCCGCTTGACCGAAATGTATTCGAAGTCGCGGGCCCAGATATCGCTGGTATCTTTTGTTTTTACGTCAGTCATTCCGTTCTCCTGTTTCTCGCGGCGCCGTCAGGTTTCCGCTGTAGCCTTGGCAATGTCGTCAATGTCGAGGGAGGAAACGCCTTCCCCCCAAGATGTCCAAAGACGGATCAGCGCGGTGCCATCCGGATAGACCCGTCCAGACGGATGTCTTCGCCGTTCAGGTAGGGGTTACGCACCATCTCCAGCGCCAGAGACGCGTATTCTTCCGGTTTTCCAAGCCGCGCCGGATTTGGCACCATAGCCCCGAGGGACTGGCGCACATTTTCGGGCAGGCTCATCAGAAGCGGAGTCTCGAACAGACCGGGCAGGATTGTATTGACGCGAATATGCTCGGCTGAAAGATCACGCGCGATCGGCAGGGTCATACCGACAATTGCCGCTTTGGACGCCGAATAGGCCACCTGACCGATCTGCCCGTCTTCTGCCGCAACGGACGCGGTCGAGATGATCGCACCCCGTTCGCCATCTACGGGATCAAGCGTCATCATTCCGGCCGCCGATTTCACGGTGCAGATGAACGTCCCGATCTGGTTCACTTCGATAATCTTGCGGTATTCGGCGATGGGAAACTGAGAGATGCCGCCGGTTTTGCGATCCCGTCCAGCGGTCTTGAACGCATTGCCGATGCCTGCGCAATTGACCAGAATACGTTCCTGTCCGTTGGCCGCACGTGCCTTTTCAAAGCCTGCCTCAACGCTGGCCTCGTCTGACACGTTCACCTTGCAAAACACGCCGCCCAGTTCGGATGCAATCGCTTCACCGGCTTCCTCGTTCAGATCAAACAATGCGACCTTGACGCCTTGCGCCGACAAAGCGCGTGCAGTGGCAAGGCCAAGCCCGGAAGCGCCCCCGGTGATGACTGCCGAAATTGAGCTATCTAGTTTCATTTACGTTCTCCGTGTTTAATTTCAAAGGGCGTTGATACTGTGGCCGCCATCGACCGTTAGTGTCGCGCCGGTCATGTAGGTGTTCTGATTTGCAACCAGCATCAGCAAAGGCAGGTTCAACTCTTCCAGCCTGCCGAACCTGCGTTGTGGAACGCGTGCAGCCATACGCTGGCCTGCTTCGGATGCCAGAAAATCCGCGTTCAGCTCTGTCTGGAAATAGCCGGGAGCCAAGGCATTCACACGAATGCCATCGCGCGCGACCTCTATCGCAAGTGATTTGGTCAAATGGGTGACACCGGCTTTGGTCACGGCATATGCACCGGACTTAAGCGCCGTTCGCGACCCCGTAATCGACGCAATGTTAAGGATTATTCCGGCGGTCTTGGCCTGTCGAAACATCGCGACGGCCTGTTTGGACACCCGCCAGACACCGCTCAGGTTGATGTCGACCAGTTGCTGCCATTCGTCTTCGTCCATGTCGGCAAGCCAGGAATTCTGGCCGATGCCCGAATTGTTGATGACGATGTCACAGGAAGGCATGTCTGCAAATGCCGCTTTCACTGCATCCGTAGAGCCCACATCCATTGAAACGACATGCACATCGCGCCCCATTGCACGCAAGGGTTCTGCCACCGCTTCGAGCTTTTCAATGCGTCGCGCGGCAAGGACCAGATCGGCCCCCTGCGCCGCGAGAACAGAGGCAAAATGTTCACCCAGACCACTGGATGCGCCTGTGACAAGGGCCCGCTTGCCGCTCAAGTCAATGCTCAGTGGTTGGGTCATCCTGCTTCTCTTCTTCGGGTAATGGGGTTCTGGGAGGAAAGATTTTTACAGAAGCCCGTCAGTTGCGACCGGTCGGGCCCCTGTTTTGGTGCGGGTTTAAATCCGCTCGATGATGATCGCGGGGGCCATGCCACCGGCGGCACACATTGTGATCAGCCCGTAACGACCACCTGAACGTTCCAGTTCATCCAAAGCAGTGCCGATCAGAATGGAACCTGTCGCACCGATCGGATGGCCAAGCGCCATCGCGCCACCGTTGATGTTCACTTTGAAGCGGTCCAGTTTAAGATCGCGAATGAACTTTTCCGCAACAACGGCAAAGGCTTCGTTGATTTCATAAACATCTATATCGTCGGTTGTCAGGCCCGCTTTTTCCAGAACCTTGCGGGCCGCTGGCACAGGTGCATTCAGCATCAATGTCGGGTCATCGCCGATGTTTGCAGTCGCCACAATGCGCGCACGGGGCTTCATGCCTGTCTTTTTCACATAGCTTTCCGACGCCAGCAAAAGCGCCGCTGCGCCGTCAACCACACCCGAGGAATTGCCCGCATGGTGGATGTGCTGCATCTTACCCTTCAGTTCGGGATACCGCGCGTAGATCATATCGCCGTAGGTGGTACCTTCGTCGTCAATCGGAAATTCCATGAACTTGTCGAATACGGTGTTGAGCGTGGAAAGGGATTCAACCGTCGTTCCGGGACGCGGAAACTCTTCCTTGTCCAACACCAGTTCGCCTGTCTCTGGGTCACGAACCGGTACAATCGAGCCGTCAAAACGCCCTTCGGCAATGGCCTTGGCCGCACGTTCCTGACTGGTCACGGCAAGCTGGTCTGCCGCGGCGCGGTCAATGCTTTCAATCGTTGCGATGGCGTCTGCACTACATCCCTGCTGTGTCTGAGGATGCTTCGCGCGCAGGCTCAGGTTGCCGGCATCCATCATGAAAGGCTTTTTCGGGTCTGCGATCTGGGCCGTGTAGCTCATCATTTCGGTGCCACCGGCAATCACGACATCTTCCATACCAGACATGATCTGGGCGGCAGCCAGTGAAACGGTTGTGATACCGGAGCCACAGAAACGGTCCAGCGTGACACCGGACGCCTTGATGTCATAACCTGCATCAAGCGCGGCCATACGTCCAAGGTCGCCGCCCTGTTTGTCTTTCTGGGTGCTTGTTCCCCAGATGATATCGTCAACATCGGCAGTGTTCAGATTGTTGCGATCCCGCAGCGCGGCAAGCACCGTCGCCCCCAGATGTTGGGGATGCAGGTGTGCAAGCGCACCCTTGCCGACTTTTCCAACGCCGCGAGGAGTGCGGCATGCGTCAATGATATAGGCCTCTGCCATTGGGGTATTCCTTCTGAAAGTCCGAACAGCCGGCGTCGGTGCTACATGCAGCCGAAGGCCTGCCAGTTCGCGTTCGCAACAGCATCTGACAAACGATGCCGTTTCTTTTGATTTGCTGCTTTCGATATTCCACCGGCCAGTTAGTTAGTCAAGTAGTTAATTAACTAACTGGCCGATTAATCGCACAATTAATTTACCCTTCGATCCTTTCTTGCCCTTGCACCCGGCAAGGTCACGTTTCGAATTCCGGTTTGCAGATCAGTTCATTATCGCAGGCAGGAACAGGGTGATCGAAGGCCAGATGGCCAGTATCCCCAACACAATGAGATCCATGAAAATAAACCACATAACCCCACGGAAAATCTGCGTTGTGGTTGCGATATTGCCGACCACGCCCTTGATGACAAAGATGTTCATCCCGATCGGCGGCGTCACCATTCCGATCTCAAGCAGTTTGGTCAGCACGATTCCGAACCACAGCAACGACCAGTCCAGATCCTGCACAATCGGCAGCACAATCGGCATCGTCAGCAACATCGCGCCAATCGGTTCAAGGAACATCCCCAGCAGGAGATAGACCAATATGATACCAAGCAGGATGATGGCCGGATTGGCTGACAGCCCGATAATGGAGTCAGACAGGAAGTCTCCGGCACCCGATAGGGTCAGGAATCTTGTCAGCAAGGTTGCACCCACGCCAATAACGATCAGCGCGGCGGTTGTGATCATGGTTTCTTCGACCGCAAGACGGAACCGGCGCCAGGTCAGCGTCCGGCGCGCAAGTCCGACAAGACAGGACAAAAATGCACCGATTGCGCCCGCTTCGGTCGGTGTGAATGCGCCCGAGAAAAGCCCGCCGAAAATCCCGATCATCACCACAAGAATTGGCCAGGTGTCTTTCAGCGCCGCGATACGCTCGGACCAAGGGGCCCGGACCCCGACAGGTGCCAGATCGGGGTTGATCTTGACCCTGATGAGGATGACCAGACAATAACCTATCGCGGAAATAAGCCCAGCCGTTATTCCGCCAAGGAAAAGTTGGGGCACCGATACCTGTGCGATCACGCCGTAAAGGATCAGAATGATCGAAGGCGGGATCAAGGCTCCGATGGTCCCCGCGACAGCAACCGTACCTGTCGCAAGTTCGGCATTATAGCGCGCGCGCATCATCTCGGGGACGGCGATGCGCCCCATTGCGGCGGCACAGGCGACGGATGATCCACACACAGCCGCAAAGCCGGCGGACCCGAAAACAGCTGCGATAGCCAATCCACCGGGAAGGGCCGATGTCCACACCCTTGCGGCCCTGAACATCCCTTGGGTCAATTCCGCATGATAGCAAATAAATCCGAGCAACAGGAACATGGGGACCGAGCTAAGCACCCAGTTCGCCGAGAACTGGTAGGGCATCACCGCAAGCGCCCCCCATGCAACACGCCAGCCCAGCAGAACATAAAGACCCGCAAAGCTGACGCCGATCAGGGAAACGCCAATCGGCACGCGCAACGCGATCAGGACAAACAGCAGCCCAAGTCCGCTCAGACCAATTCCGATATCATCCATTGCTAAGTTCCTCTGCGCCGAGTTCGTGATCAATTTCAGGGCCAAAAGTCGACTTTGCGCCCTTTGAGATTGCCCATGCACGCCACAACGCGGTCACGGCCATCAGGCCACAGCCTACGGGCAGTGCAAAATAGCTGGGCCATACAGGAATAGTGAGCGACCCTTGCTGGATCGCCGCGCTGATTTCCATTTTGTGGATCGCCTCCAGCCATGTGCGCACGGCAACAAAACCGAAAACAATAGCCGCCAGAAATCCGGCCATCGCCGCTAGCCCGCTTTGTACATTGCGAGGCATCAGTTCGGTAAAGACCTCGACCGACACATGAGCATCGCGTGATTCAGCAACCGCAAGCGAGCAGAAGCCGAGTATCACCATGTAATAGTGAGACACGATGGTGATCGTGCCCCTGATTGGCGAGTTGAAAACAAATCGCAAAACCACATCAAATGTGATGTGCAGCATCATCAGCGTCACACAAATTATTCCGATCAGCCCCATCGCCAAGACCAACGGTTCAAGAACGCGTTGAAAAAACTTCATGTAACCCTCACGATTCCAATAAAAACGGTGCTGCACCGGACACGCTGGCAGCGCATCCGGTGCAACAGATTACTCAATGCCCGTAGGTAGAAACATCGACCTTGGAGAGAACTTCGGTCCAGTACAGGTCAGCAAGCTGTTCGGCGGATTGAACGTCTTTCACCAGCGCCACCCATTTGGTCATCAGCTCGCGAATTTTCGCGGCGCCTTCCTCACCGTTTCCGACACCACGTTCTGCATAGATCGCTACCAGATTCTCCACATCCTTGCCGATCCATTCCACGCTTTGGCTGCGCAAGGCTGCATCGGCTTCGCGGAAGGTGATGCCCCGCTCTTTGGCTTTGGCAATGTTGTCCCGCGCCTCGTTGTAATAGGCATAGCTCATTTCAGCAGCAGCAACGGCCGAACCCTTCAGCAAAGCCGTACGGCCCGCGTCATCCAGCCCGCGCCACGTGTCCCCGTTCACATTGGTCAGCGCGGAAACAAAGGACGATCCCGGCAGGTTTGTGGTCACGTCGGTAACAACGTCGATGAAGCTGAAATTGGTAAGCTCTGACGCGGAAGACGCGGTACAATCAATGACACCTTGGTTAAGGGCTTCGAATGTCTCGTTGATCGAAATGGATACAGGGATGGCGCCCATTGCTTCGATCCAGCGGCTCCAGAACGCGCCGGGCGTGCGAATCCGCGTCCCCTTCAGATCCTCTTCCGTGGCAACAGGTTTGGTACACTGAAGCATATAGGGAGGTGTACCGGCACCGGCCGTATAGACATGGTTTTGTGCTGCGAATTCGTTAACGCAATCTTTGCAGTTGAACATGACGTAGTCCATGATCGCGCCGGAAAAGGCGAAGGCCATGCGGTCTGCGTCCCCCTCAACCAGCTCGCTCAGGCTGGCCAACTCGGTTGCAAAGTTTGTCGCCGGAAACTCGGACAGGAAATAGGGTGTCAGGACTGTCGTCATATCCGCGATGCCATCGCGCACGCCGGATGTCGATTCCAAAAAGTTAAGCAGTGAAAGCGGGTAAACCTTGACTGTCACATCACCACCGGACGCCTCCCCGACTTCACTGGCATATGTCTCGATCACTTCAGTCGGCAGCGCACCGGCAGGCCAGCCAATCGCATAGCGCAGATCACGTGCTTCGGCTGCTGTCGAAACCATACCTGCGGATGCGACAGCAAGAACCAACGCGGATGCGCTGCTTTTGAAAAATTTTGAAACCTTCATTTAACTTCTCCCTTTTCGTCAATCAGTTGCCGGGTAACACCCGACAGTTTCGGTAATCGTCTGTGCTCTTTCAGTGTTCGGAAAGAGCGATGATCGGACTGCCCCCGTTTAGAGGGCAACCCGAATTCCGGTCAGAGTGCTTCTACGATCGTGACGTTCGCCACCCCGCCGCCTTCGCACATTGTCTGCAATCCGTAGCGTTTTCCCCGCGCGCGCAATCCATGCACCAGCGTAGCCATGAGTTTCGTCCCCGAAGCACCCAGCGGATGCCCCAAGGCAATAGCGCCCCCATTAACGTTCATTTTTTCAGGATCGGCACCTGTGTGCTTGAGCCAGGCAAGCGGTATCGAAGCAAAGGCTTCGTTGACCTCGTAAAGGTCGATTTCATCAATCGACATACCGGCGCGGGACAGTGCCCGATCGGTGGCGAACAGTGGCTCTTCCAGCATGATCACCGGATCACCGGCAGTCACCGTCATCGACCGGATCCGCGCAAGGGGTGTCAGTCCGTGGGCTTTGACCGCTGCGGCACTGGCGACCAGAACCGCCGAAGCGCCATCACAAATCTGGCTGGCGTTGCCCGCAGTGATAACACCACCTTCCTTGAGAACCTTCACGCCGGCGAGCGCTTCCATAGAGGCATCGGTTCGGATGCCTTCATCCGTCCGGTGAATTTCACCGTTCTCCAGATCAAGCGGCACGATCTCCTGATCAAATGCTCCCTCTGCTGTAGCCTTGGCCGCACGCTGGTGGCTTAGCAGGGCGTAGGCGTCCAGATCCTCACGGCTGAAATTATGCTTGCGTGCAATTGCTTCCGCGCCGGAAAACTGACTGAAGGCAACACCGGGGTATCTGGCATCCAGTCCCGGTGATTTTGGTGAACCGGGCTCGAATTTTCGTGAAAACGCGCCAGTCGTTCCCATCGGAACCCGCGACATGGATTCAACACCTGCCGCAATCACAAGATCCTGCGTGCCGGACATGACAGCCTGCGCTGCAAACTGAATGGACTGCTGGGAAGACCCGCATTGGCGGTCAATTGACACCGCTGGCACGCTTTCGGGCAAGGACGAGGCCAGAACTGCATTACGACCGATGTGAAGACCCTGTTCGCCGCTTTGGCCGACACAGCCCATAATGACATCTTCGATGGCGGATGGATCAACGCCGGTATTCTGCACTGTGGCGTCCAGCACACGCGCGGCAAGATCAACGGGATGCCACCCTGCAACCTTGCCACCTCGGCGGCCACCGGCTGTACGCAATGCGGAACAAATATAAGCTTCAGACATAGTTTTACCTTCCTTTTCGACTGGCGTGTAACGCCTGCTCAGCTGCCAAAGCGGGCAGCGCGCTTTTCTTTGAATGCAGCAACGCCTTCTGCGAAATCGGGATGGTTGCCCGCGTCCCGTTGCAAAATACGTTCAAGTTGCAGGCTTTCGGTGAAACTGGAATCCGCCGCCGCCCATGAAGACTGACGGATCAGCGCCAGAGCCTGCGTAGGCCCTGCTGCCAGTTTCTGCGCGATCTTCATCGCTTCCGCCTCTAGGGCGTCATCTTCCACCAGTCGGGTGATCAGCCCCCAATCCAACGCCTTTTCCGCCGGTAGTTTCTCTGCCAGCATCATCAATTCCATCGCCCGCACCCGTCCGACAGAACGGGTCAGAAACCAAGCAGCACCGCCATCTGGGATAAGCCCGATCCGCGCGAATGCCTCCAGAAAATAAGCCGATCGACCACAGACGATGATGTCCCCTGCCATCGCCAGAGACGCGCCGACCCCGGCGGCCGCGCCGCGCACCGCCGTGATAATGGGCACCGGCAAGGTTCGGATGGTTTCAACCAAGGGGTTAAAAGCGTCTTCCAGCGCCAGTCCGGCATCGAGCTCCTGATCACCGGGTGCGAGATCACCGGACAAGTTGGCACCAGAGCAAAATCCGCGCTCTCCGCCAGCCAGAATGATGCAGGAAGACGTTTTGGCTGCGGCCCGCAATTCGTCGCGCAAGGCCAATGCCATAGGCATATCCATCGAGTTCATGGTTTTAGGATCATGCAAACGCACAGTGCTGACCCGCCCTTCGCGGGTGATTACCAGACGGTCATCAAGTGTAGAAATTGTCATGGGAAAAGGGCCTTTGTGGTCATTGGTTCTACTTGGTCACTGTCATTCCGGACAGGGGCGCCGCAACGCTGCGCGGGGTCGGGTCTGGAATGTTGTCACGACGCGGGCCGAGGTAACCGAAAAGCCACGCACCCACCTTGCGCATCTGGATCTCTTCCGATCCTTCGGTAATGCGGTAGCGGCGGTGATGACGGTAGATATGCTCGAACGGTTTGTGCCGGGAATACCCGATACCACCGTGAACCTGCATGGCGCGGTCTGCGGCTTCACAACACAGACGGTTGGCCTGATAATTGCACATGCTCACCTTGTCAGAGAGTTGTTTGGCTACCTCGGGATGGGGCATGCGGTCCATCTCCCACGCCGTCTTGCGAATAAGCTGGCGCAGCATTTCTGCCTGCGTGGCCAGTTCGACCAAGGGGAACTGGATCGCCTGATTGGCAGCCAGTTCTTTGCCAAACGGTTTGCGCGCGCGGGCATAGCGCACGGATTCCTCGATGCAATAGACCGCAGCGCCCAGCGAACTGGCTGCCTGCCGGATACGGTTTTCATGCACGAACGCCTGCGCCAGTGCCAAGCCGCCACCCTCTGGTCCGAACATCAGATCATCGGGCACCCAGACATCATTGAAACTGATCCGCGGGTGGTCGGTGGGCATGTTGAAAGTCCAGAGATATTCTTCGATCTTCAGCCCCGGTGTCGTGGCGGGAACCAGAAACGCGGTGATCCCGTCCGCCGCGCCATCCTTTCCCGATGTGCGCGCGAAGGTCACGCAATGGGTTGCGGTGTGCATCCCCGTGGTCCACATCTTCTCGCCGTCAATCCGCCAGCCGGACACACCATCCCGTGTCTCGCGCACTGCGCGGGTTTCCATATGGGTGGCGTCAGATCCGTGCGCTTCCTCGGTCAGGCCGAATGCCATGCGTATATCGCCATCCAGCGCTCCGGAAATAAATGTCTGCTTTTGCGCCTCTGTCCCGAAATCGCGCAGCATGACAATCACCGGAAAGTTGCCAACCACGGAATGTTCCGACTGCAGGTCATTGAAAAGCCCCAGCCCTTTGGCCGCCATATGTTCGCGCAGAACAGCCATTGCCAGATTGCCCCCGTCCTGCCCTCCGAATTCAGCGGGAAGGGAAAAACGGTAAAAACCGGCCTTATCCGCACGCCTGACCGCTTCGGCCATAAGGGCTTCCCATTCGGGTCGGGGCAGCCCGCCGTTCTCGAAGTCGGTGCGTGCATATTCGCGGCGATGGTCAAAAAACCGCTGGTTATCGTTTTCAGCCTGCAACGGTGCAATTTCCGCTTCGATGAAAGCATCAAGGCGGTTCAGCATGTCGGTAAGATCAGGTGGTAAATCGAAGTTCATAATTGCGTGTCCCTTGCTACGGTTGGCGGCTGTTGAGGTTGGTCTGCAAAGGCACCCCTCGCCTGCGCTGCGCCAATGCCCGCAGGCGCGCTGCTGCGGAAAACTCCGGCTGGTCGATCTTGATCTTGTTGAGTGTGGTTTCGATCAACAGCTCCGCCAGTGCCGGAGTCGACAGATCGGTTTCGCCACGTTCGATCTGCGCACAAAGACGTTTTGTCAGCGACTCCTGCTCACCAGTTTCACCCAGAATTTCCGACAGTATTTTTGTCTCGTCATCTTCGGACGGTTCCGCAGCAATCTGGCGCCGCACGAGGTCAATCACACCAGCCGCAACCTTTGCTTCGAACTTCGCATGGGGAGGCAGGGCCGCAGCAGCGGTGCCGCGCAACCATGTGGCAACAGCGGCAAGAATTGCATCAGGGCTCGGTTGATCCTGCATCACGGGGCCCCTTCCAATAGATGAAGCAACAAAATAGTCTCTGTTTCCGAGGCGCGGCGGGCGATTACATGACGTTCCACGCTGGTATCTGTGCCGTCGCGCACCCAAGAACCCATTTCTTCGATAATGACGCCCCAGCGCAGCGCCGAGAGGATTTCCCACCAACGAACGGTTTCCAGATCGACAGGGTCTCCGCCAGCCGCTTCGTACCCTGCAAACAAATCCTCCCGACGCCCCAAGCCGCCAACTGGATCGGCATTTCCAAAGCGCCAGCTTTCCATACACAGCCAGCCCATATCCGCCATCGGATCACCGACATGGGCCAGTTCCCAATCCAGAACGCCGCGTGTCCCATCGGGGCCAAGCATTAGATTTCCCATGCGAAAATCACCATGCACCAGCTTGGGCGCGTTTTGATCAGGGGCATGTTCGGCCAGCCAGCGCAAGGCCAGTGAAAAAACAGGCCGTGCATCCCCGCAGGCGCTGTGTCGCTCCGCCAGATCGGCCAGAACCTCTCGCGGGGACAGAACAGGGACGGGCAGACCGGTCGGGTCGGTCTGATGGATTTTGGCAAGTATTTCGCCTGCCTGACGGGCGAATATCTTTCGCGCAGGGGCGTAGGTTTCGTCGCGCAAAATGCGATGGGGCAGCGCCTCGCCTTGGATCCGCGTCATGATAAATCCGGTTCCAATCCCGTCGTTCGGGGTCAGTTCGTATTCGATCCGGGGTGCGGGAACGCCCGCGTTAACCACGCGGTTGATGACTTGGGCTTCAGCCGCCATGCCAATACCGGAGCCACCCGCCCGCACCGCGGAAGGTTCCCGCCGTAATATCAGGTGCTGGCCTTGCCCGCCGTCCATGCGAAAAGACCAGGTTTCCTGACTGGCGCCGCCCGACAACCTTCGCAAGCCCGTAATACCCTGCGCGGCAGGGTCAAGGGTGGGCACCAGCCGCGCCAATCCGTCCTCAAGGGACGTCTGGTGATGCAAGATGCCTTGTGCTGCGATCAATTGACTTGCCGCTCACGGCCCTCCCAAAAAGGTGCGCGAAGATCCCGCTTGAGAAGTTTTCCCGATGCGTTGCGCGGCATCACATCAATGACGTCTATTGCTTTGGGGCATTTGAAGGCAGCCAGCTTTCCGCGCATCCAGTCCAGCACCTCTGCTTCGTCAATGGTGGTATCGGGCTTTAAAGTTACAATTGCCCTGACAGCCTCGCCCCATTTCGGATCGGGTACGCCAATAACGGCTGCCTCGCGGATAGAGGGATGCGCATAAAGTGTACTTTCAACTTCTGCGGGATAAACATTTTCTCCGCCGGAAATAATCATGTCTTTAATGCGGTCGTGGATAAACAAGTAGCCGTCTTCATCCAGATAACCCGCGTCTCCGGACAGCAGCCATCCATCGTCACGCAGGGTCTTTGCCGTCGCATCCGGATTGTTCCAGTATCCGATCATATTGGCAGGAGCGCGTATGGCGATTTCGCCAATTTCCCCTGTCTTGACAGGCTGTCCTTCCGGATCGAACACGGCGATTTCACACCCCATCGCAGGCCGACCGGCACTGCGCATCCGCGTCGATCCCTCCGGCTTGTGATCTTCCGGCGGCAGGATAGCGATTGTACCCGTCGTTTCCGTCATTCCATAGCACTGGATAAACTTGCAGCCGATCACCTCAATCGCCTCCTGCAAGAGGGGCAGAGGCATCGGTGCGGCACCATACATCACGGTCGAGATGCAGGAAAAATCCACATCCTTCGCTTTAGAGTGCTGGATGACGATTTGCAGGGCCGCAGGCACGACGAACAGCTTCGTTACCCGCTCCTTGTGTATCGCGTCCAATGCGCCAACAGGGTCGAATTCCCGTTGGATGACGCTGGTGCAACCGTTGACGAAGGAAATTACCCAGAAACCGATCCCGCCGATATGGGCCAGCGGCATCGCAACATATCCGATGTCATCATTATCCCAGTGATCATAGATGTGTTTGACCGGTAGGGAATCCAGCTTGGGCTGAAGCAGGTTGGCGTGGCTTATCAAAACGGCTTTCGGCACACCGGTGGTACCGGATGTGAACAGCACCACCGCCGGATCGCCGCTGGATGACCGATCTTCAAAAGCTGCATCCGGTTGGGCGTCCCGCCATTCTTCATAAGTGGTCCAGGGTCCGTCGCTGCTTTCCATCGCGAGGATCGGAAGATCCGGCAAGGCGTTGGAAATTTCCTTGGCCGCTTGCAGAAATTCCGGCCCAAAGAACAGGATTTCCGGTGGATACTGACGTAGAATTTCAATGATTTCGGCAGGTGCAAGCCGCCAGTTCAGGGGCGCAAATTTCCCACCGAAACGGGTCACCCCGACGAATATCTCGAACACGTGGTCGCAGTTTTTACCCAGATAGGCGACCACTTTCGCAGAGCTCGCATCCAAGGCGTTGGCGACCTGATCCACACGGCGATCGAACTCTTTAAAGGTCGTATCGCGCCCCTCGAAGCGGTTGCATATCTTGTCCGGCGTCCGCTGTGCGACGCTCCTCGATACGGCACTCATCGTGCTCATCGCTTCTGGATCAATCATCTCGCCTCCTCCTGACGTTGCCAAAGTTTTTCCCGTTCGACATGCAGCCCGTCTGAAAACAATGCAGCGACGAAAATGAAAAAACTTAACCCTTACTGAATGTGATGAGGGCTGCCTCCCAACCCGAACGACATCACTTTCCATTATTAACTACTCAGTTAGTTCATTTCTGTAAAGTGCTAATTGAGCGTTTAATGAACTTACGCAACAGCAACACATCGTGGTTAAAATTCGGATTTGAGACGCTAATCCTGTGTGTTTAGCCGTCAAAACAGCCCGGCAAGGCGGTTTCCCCGCCCCTCTTAATGGTTACCACTGCCCGCAAAGCGGTTGAATTGACAGTGACAACGAGATTGCCAACATGTAAGACAACATTAACCACAGGAGTTAGTTGAGCAATGAATTCAAAGGTAGTCGCAGCCAACGCCCCCGTCGAAGAGCGCGCATCAACAAGGGATGATCTGCTTACAGCGGCAAGTGAACTCATGTGCGAACGTGATACATTGTTAGTGCCGATCATCGATATTGCAGCGAAAGCAGGTGTGAACTCTGCTCTGGTGAAATACTATTTCGGCAACAAAAGCGGCCTGATGCGCGCGCTGCTTCACCGGGATCTGGCAGAGGCTGTTACCCAGCTTGAAGCACTGGTTGAAATGGATATGCGCCCGACTGCCAAAATGCGCTATCACCTTTCCGGCCTGATCAATATGTACTTCAAATACCCGTATTTGCAGCGCCTGTTGACCGTTACGATGCGCAACGAAACGGAGCAGGTCAGATCTGATATGATCAAATCATACATCGAACCGATCCACCGCGCTTACAAGCGGATGATTTCAGAGGGGGTCGCGGCAGGAGAATTCCAGCCCGTAGACTACAAATATTTCTATTTCATCGTCATTGGCGCCTGTGACCAGATCTTTTCATCTCGGGATGTGCTCAATTACATCCACAAAGTCGATAAAATCGACGACAATATACGCCGTTCCTACACAGAGCAGATGATCACGGTTATCCTCGGTGGCCTGGCCGCACGGACCTGATTCAGCCCCTGAACCGCAGAGGTAGGACTACCCCACCTCCACATTTTGCCTTCTCGGTCAGGAAGATGCGAGGGATTGGCCGACTGCACGGAAATGGTATTCACTATCACCGAACAGCGCATTGATCGCCAGTATCCGCTTGTGGAAGTGTCCGATGCTGATCTCATCGGTCATTCCGACACCGCCATGGGTTTGAATGGCGGCTTCGCCAATCTGCCGGCCCAATGTGCCGATCTGCCCTTTCAGAACCGAGACATCCAATGGGCTTGCATGTCCCGCATCCTTAAGCGCGGTCGTGTACAGCAAATTGGAACGGGCCTTCACATAGGCAATTTTCATATCTGCCAGACGGTGCGAAATCGTCTGGAACGCCGCGATCGGCGTACCGAACTGCTTTCGGGTCGAAGCATATTCGCCCGTCAGCCGGAGCAATGCGCCCATGGCACCGACCGCTTCGGCGCAAAGTGCTATGATCGCCTTTGAAATTACCTGTTCAAGTACATCATAGCCTTCGGCCACGATCCTGCGCGCGGCAGGAATCCGGACCCCGTCGAATGTGATATGCGCAGCGTGGCGACCGTCTATCGTAACGAAAGGTTTTATACGCACACCTTTCTGATCCGGATCGACCATAAAGACCGACAAACCATCTTTGGCTGGTGCAGCGCCGCGCGCCCTTGCCGATACAACAAGAACATCTGCCTGCGCTCCGCCAAGGACCATCCGCTTTTCACCGTTCAGGGTGAAGCCGCCGTCAGACTCCGATGCTGCCAGTGACACAAGTGCGGGGTCGGCCGTCCCCCTGCCCTCTTCATGGGCAAACGCGGCTGTCTGTTCGCCTGTCAAAATCCTGGCAAGTTGGGCCTCGGCCGCGGGACCTTCACCATGCGCCAAACACTGTCCCCCCAAGAGAATGGAAGAGACAAAGGGTTCAATCAGCAGATGCGCCCCGAATGGTTCAGCGATTGAAACAATATCCGCCATTGACCCGCCGAAGCCGCCGGACTCTTCGGAAATGGGTAATCCGAGGATACCCATCTCCGCCAGTGACTGCCAGGTGTCGGGCGACCACGGCTGACCGGACGCCAGCAGCTTTTGCCGTGCTTCAAAATCATAGCTCCGCTCCAGAAGACGCGTAACGCTGTCCTGCAACATCTTCTGTTCGTCTGTTTGAGAAATATCCATCCGCTTTGTCCTTTCAAGCGACCTGCAAGCTGCGTGCGATCAAGTCCCGTTGAATCTCATTGGTGCCCGCATAAATCGTCGTTGCGCGGCTGTTCAGATAAAACGGCATAGCGATCAGATCCAATTCGCTTCCCATCGGGTCCACCCCCGACCCCACGGTCAGCGCGTCAAGCTGCAAGGACAGACCTTCAAGACCCGCAATCCGCGTCATCATCAGGGATACGCGTTGGGTCAGTTCTGTTGTCATGGTCTTGGCAACGGAGGGCAACGCAGGATCGTTGGCCATCTCGTGACCGCCCATAATCAGCCGTTCAAAATGGGCGAGTGTTGTAACATCGGCATGCAGTGCGCCCAGATCGCGCTGGAACACAGGGTCATCAGACAACCTGCCCCCGAAAGGTGACATCTCTTCCCGCGCCGACTCAGTGATCCTTTGCAGATAGCGCACCAGAACAGGACTATTGGACGATCCGTTACGTTCGTGTTTGAGCAGGTGTTTTGCAACGCTCCACCCTTCGTTTTCGGCCCCGACCCGACCGGATTGCGGCACGCGAACATTGTCGAAAAACACCTCGCAAAATTCCGCATTGCCATCGAGCCCCCTGATCGGACGAATGTCCATGCCGGGAAAATCGGTTCTATCCAGCAACAGAAAGGTGATGCCCTGCTGTTTCTTGCCTTCAGCGCTGGTGCGCACCAGCATGAACATCCGGTTCGACTTATGTGCGAAGGTTGTCCAGATCTTGCTGCCGTTGATGATGTAATCTTCACCATCGGCAACTGCACTACATTTCAGCGATGCCAGATCGGAACCGGAGTTCGGCTCCGAATACCCTTGCGTCCAGTAATCCTCGCCCGACAGGATCCGCGGCAGGTATTTCGCCTTTTGTTCCTCCGTGCCCAAATCAATCAGCAACGGCCCCACCATCTTTAACGAATTCGGCAGTAAAGGGGGTAGATCCCGTTTGCGATATTCCTCTTCAAAGATTGTCCGTTGTGCGCCGGACCAGCCCGTACCGCCATATTCTTCGGGCCAGTCAGGCGCGGCCCAGCCTTTTTCGTTCAAGATGACCTGCCACGCCACTGCTTGCTCGAACGGCGGGAATGCACTGGTCGTTTTACGCCCTGCTTCGCGGATCGCGTCGGTCGGTGCCGTATCCAGAAACGCCGCGACTTCGTCCCGGAACGCGTCCAGTTCCGCTTTGGTCTGGCTGGTCATTCTGCAAGTCTCCTGTGGAAGTTCATCTGAAACGTGCCGCTTTTACTTCTTGGTAAAGGCGGCGATCCTTTCCGCCATATCCGGCCCGGTGCCTTCGGTTTCCATCACCTCCCATTGCAACCCCGCATCCAGCGGCCGCATATCGGTCGCTTCAAGCAACTGCTTGTTCGCAGCATGGGAAAACGGTGAATTTGCAATGATGCGGCCGACCAGACGTTCGATCTCGGCCTCGAATTCATCGGCAGGAACTGCATATTCGGCAAGTCCGATCCTTACGGCCTCGTCAGCTCCGATCATATCCGCCGTAAACATCAACCGCTTGGCTGTGGCGATACCGACCCGCCGCGGCAGCCGCTGGCTCATTCCCCATATGGGGGTCAGCGCCCATTTTGCGTGGGTGTCCCCGAAACGCGCCGTATCTGCCGCGACGATAAAATCAGCGGCCAGTGCCACTTCAAGCGCACCTGTATAGCAATGCCCGTGCACCGCAGCGATCACCGGCTTTGGCAATTTTTCCATCAGTCGCAGGGTTTCGGAATGCCACCCTTGAGAAGGCACCTCCTCCCCTTCTGCGATATCGCCGAGGTCGTGACCGGCCGAGAAACACTTTCCAGCCCCCCGCAGCACAACGCAACGGATTGCATCATCGTCCCGCAGGTCAAGAATGTGCTGGCGCAACTCTTTAAACAACGGAACGTTAAGAGAATTCAACTTCTCCGGCCTGTTCATCGTCAGAACAGTCCAACCAACTTTATCTTCCCGAATTACCAGATCAGCCATGTTTACCTTCTTTAAATCATTGCAACACAACGGAGGCGTTCAAGCGACCAGACGCGCGAGCCGCTGCGAAATAATGGTTTCCGCGTCCGCCACGATGCGCGAAACCAGTGCTTCGCAGGTGGGAATATCGTTGATAAGCCCCTGAACCTGACCCGCCCAGATCAACCCCCTGTCCAGATCGCCGGACATTAATGCCTCGCGCCCCTTGGCACCGGAAACATAGGACTGCACATCACCGAATTCTGCACCCGGTTTTGATCCGATCTCGACCACCATGTCGGAAACCGAGTTTTTCGCGACGCGACCGGTGTTTTTGAAACCGCGGAAAATCAGGTTTGTGTCCCGCTCGCCGTTCGCCACCAGAAACTGTTTCACATGCTCGTGGATTGGCGCCTCTACAGTGGCGCAGAACCGCGTTCCCATATTGATCCCGTCAGCCCCCAGAGCCAGAGCAGCCGCAAGTCCGCGACCGTCGCCAAAACCTCCTGATGCCAGCAAAGGCACCTGAATCTGATCGGCGGCGGCAGGGATCAGGACCAGACCGGGCACATCATCCTCTCCGGGGTGGCCGGCACATTCAAACCCGTCGATAGAGATTATATCGACCCCCATCTTCACGGCTGAAACGGCGTGGCGGACGGAGGTGCATTTGTGCAGCACGGTAATGCCATGGGCCTTGAAATCCTCCACATGTTCTTTCGGCCGCCCGCCTGCGGTCTCTACGATTTTGACACCGCTTTCGATAATCACGCGCCGATAATCGCTATAGGGTGGCGGGTTTACAGATGGCAGCACGGTCAGATTCACACCGAACGGCTTTTGCGTCATGGTTTGGCAGCGGGCAATCTCTGCGGCCAGCGCATCAGGTGACGGTTGGGTCAAAGCCGTGAGAATGCCAAGACCCCCGGCATTCGAAACAGCAGCAGCCATTTCGGCGGTGCCGACCCACATCATACCACCTTGCACGATAGGGGTTTCGATCCCCAACATTTCCGTAACCCGCGTGTGAAGCGCCATCAGAATATCTCCGCTGTTGAATTGTTTGAATCCGGCCTGAAACCATCAGGGCTTACGCGCCCTGTGCTTTCTTCCAATCCCGTTTAACTTTTTTGGCGAGCGACCATTTGTGCACTTCGGTCGGTCCGTCATAAATTCTGAACGCCCGTATCTCGCGGAAGACCTGTTCGACGATTGTGTCGCCGGACACGCCCTGCCCGCCCATCACCTGAACGCAGCGGTCGGCAACGCGCATCAGCGCTTCGGAAACGGCGACTTTCGTCATGGAGCTTTCGACCGTGCCCAGAACACCGGTATCCAGTACATCCGCGCACCAATAAACCATCTGTTCGGCCTGCTTCAGGTCGATCATGTTTTCAGCCAGCATAAAGCCGACACCTTCGTGATCCACCAGCGGCTTGCCAAAGGCCATGCGGCGGTTGGCATAATCGCTCGCGATCTCGTTCGCGCGGATCGCAGCCCCGAGCCAGCGCATGCAATGGGTCAGGCGCGCAGGCGACAGACGGACCTGAGCATAGCGGAACCCTTCACCGCTTTCGCCCAGCATCTGGCTTGCCGGAACCCGCAAATTGTCGATATTGATGACCGAATGTCCACCGATCATGGAATTGTCGATGGTGTCCAGCACCCTTTCGATCCGGATCGCGGGATCGGGCAGATCGACAAGGAACATGCAGGCCCCGTCCTCGGATTTGGCCATTACGATGCCCAGTCCTGCCCCGTCGGCCCCCGTGATAAGCGTCTTGCGCCCGTTGATGACCCAGTGGTTCCCGTCCATTTTACAGGTCGTCTGCATCATCATCGGGTCTGACCCGGCACCCCCCTCGTCCGCAGGCTCCGTCATGAAAAAGGCAGAACGCATCTTGCCCTCGACCATCGGCTTCAGGAACCGCTCTTTCATCTCGGCAGAGCCGACCTGACCCAGAAGATACATATTACCTTCGTCGGGCGCACCCACATTGCACGCGATCGGACCAAGCGGCGAAAGCCCCGAGCGTATCAGCACACATGCGGTTTCAAGATGGCTCAGGTGCGTGCCGTCGTCCAGAATATGAGGGGTCATCACCCCGGCTTTTCGGGCTGCCTCTTTCATTTCATCGCCAAGCGCCTCTGTCGGGCCGTGGCTGTTTTTGCGATCGTCCTTTTCATAGGGAACGATCTGCTCGCGCACAAAGCTTTCCACGCGGTCCGCGATTTGCAATGCCCGTTCGGACATCCGGCTGTTATCAATAGTAAACGTCATTTTTGTGATCCATTTCATGTCATCAGAGCTGTCGGTTCCGGCGCCTGTTTGTCAGCCGCCCGCCCCTGAAGCCCGTTTCCAATATTCGTCCTTAAGCTTTCGTTTGGTAAGTTTACCCGTTGGTGTCCGTGGCAACTCCTTGCGAAAGTCGATACTCTTTGGCGCCTTGATCCGAGACAGACGGGCGCGGCAGTATTCCATCAGCTCCTCCGCCTTGGCTGGCAAGGGTTCGACACCGCACTCAAGCTGTACAACCGCTTTGACCTCTTCACCCAAGTCTTCATTGGGAACGCCAAACACGGCAACATCCGCTACGTCGGGATGACAGGCAAGCAAATCTTCCGTTTCCTGCGGATAGATGTTCACGCCACCGGAAATGATCGTGTAGGACGCGCGATCTGTCAGGAAAAGGAAACCTTCCTCATTCACATGCCCGACATCGCCCAGCGTTGAACATCCGGGGCGTAAATATGCCTTGGCGGTTTTTTCAGGGTCTGCGCGATAGGAAAACTCTATACCGCTGTCGAAATAGACATCGCCGATCTCACCAGCAGGCAGTTCCGTCCCGTCCTTGCCGACCACCACTATATCCCCGATCAGCGACCGCCCCACGGTGCCCGGATACTTCAGCCAGTCTTGAGAAGTTGAAACGGTCACACCATTGGCCTCCGAACCGGCGTAATATTCGATCAGGATCGGCCCCACCCAATCCAAAATCTGCCGCTTGACCTCTTGCGGGCACGGTGCTGCTGCGTGGAAAATTACTTTGAGCGAGGACAGGTCAGATGCTTCGCGTTCGGCACGGGGCAGACGCAGCATTCGGACAAACATCGTCGGAACAACCTGAGTATGCGTGACCTGATGTTTCTCAATCAATCGCAGCATTTCACCGGCGTCAAACCGTTCCATGATGATCGATTTACCGCCCAGCATGACCGCCATCATCGACGTTCGTAAAGGTGCTGCATGATAAAGCGGGGCCGGAGACAGATAGACACTTTGGCCATCCATATCTGCCATTGTTTCACAAAGCACCGTCATCAGCGGCGGGATCACTGTGTCGACGGGCGCTTCGGTAAACTCGCGCACCACACCCTTTGGGCGCCCCGTCGTGCCGGAGGAATACAACAGATCAGCGCCCGCCATCTCATCATTGACCGGAGCCGTCGGCAGGGAACGCACAAAGGCGTTCCAATCCCGTTCGGCATCGTCACCGGCCCCGCTCACAAAGATGCGAACATCCGGACAAGCGGTTTGGATCGCAGGTAAAAAACCGGCATACTTCGCGGACACAACCAGTACCTTTGCCGCGCAATCCCCGACGATATAGCTGACTTCCTCTGCGGTCAGGTGACAACTTATAGCGGTGTAAAACAGTCCCGACCGTTGCGCAGCCCATGTCAGAACAACAAAATCCAGACAGTTTTCAAACAGCAAAGCGATGTTTTCACCCGGCCCGACACCGAGCGTTCGAAACCCATGCGCCGCCTGATTGGATCGGCTGTCAAGCTGCGCAAAGCTTAGGGTTTCGCCGCTCCCTGCCATTTCATAGGCAATTTTATCGGGGGCAATTTTCGCCGTGTAGGACGGATGCTTCATCCTGCGACCGCACTATGGGAAGTTCTGCGATCAACAGAAATCTCACCATTCCGCCTGCTGTTGTGAAACATCATCCCCTCCCAAGGCACGTATCAAAACGCTTTTTCCGGTCAGGGAATCCTCCAACAACACCCTGCTTGCCCCCATATTTACGCGTTGCTTAATTTTAATTCAAGCAATGCTTTACTTTTTCGGGAAAAATGCAATTCTTCCTACGAAGCATAGAAGTTCGAATTACGCTCGACGGTTCCAAAAGGGTCCTTCTGCGTTCCGCATCTTCTTGACCCGAAGAACTGAACCCAAACAGAATGGAGCAATCCAGCCATGTCCAACATTCACGTCATCGCAGTAATCACGGCCAAACCGGGCCAACGCGCCGCCCTTCTTGAACTGTTCAACCAGAACGTTCCGGCGGTAAAAGCCGAAGAAGGCTGCATCGCATACGAAGCCACAATCGACACCCAGAATGCCGGCCCGATGCAAACCGAATTCGGACCCGACACATTTGTCGTTGTCGAACAGTGGGAAAGCATGAAGGCGCTTGGCGCACATGCTGCTGCGCCCCACATGAAAGACTATAGCGCGCGGACCAAAGGCATGGTTGCAGACAGCAAAATCCACATCCTGTCACCGGCATAGGTGCCAAAACCGAAGTCGCGGGGTGCCTGTACCCACTCCGCGACGAAATCAGGGCGCTATATGCCTGAGCAATTCAATACTTCGATCCAACCCTTTTTCTCGGCCGCGCTTTGCTGATATTCCTGTCACCACAGACGGCTCAAGAGGCAAGCACATGGATGAAAATGGCAACCTTAGAAAAGGCGAACGGACCCGTAACCGTTTGAAAGAAGCCGCGCTGAAGCTTTTTGCCGAAAACGGTTTGGAAAATGTATCGATCCGGGACATCCAGCTTGCGGCGGGACAAAAGAAAAACGGCTCGATAACCTATCACTTCTCTTCCCGAGACGCGCTGATCCGTGAACTGGTTCAGGATGTTGGCAAAATTCTTGATGCTGGCAATAATCAACGATTGGACGCGCTGGAGGCCAACGGCGGTCCACGTTCTGTCCGTGACGTGACAGAGATCATGATCCCATCACTTCCGGACAGCAGCGACATGTCGTCCAAGCAACAGACTTACGGGCTGCGGTTTTTCACATCTGTTATGTTAAGCCGCCGCGATCTGTTGTTTGAAGCAACCGCCGGTCAGGACCGTGGTACAAGACGCTGTTTTGAAGCCATCCGGAGTTTGGCACCTGACATGCCGCCCGAAATATTGCGGCAGCGGATGATGTTAACGCTTATGTTCGGGCTTTCGGCAGGTGCATCCATGGAAGCGGCTGCGAAAGATCAGGATGTTTGGAAGCACCTCTGGGGTCAGGCATCCGCCCGATCCAACCTTGCAGACACAATGGCAGGGATCATTCTGGCGCCAATCTCTGACGAAACACGCACGATTTTAAAGTCTTGATCACGGAAAATTTCCGAGGCTTGGCTCGTAACATTAACTGACGCAGGGGCTACCTGTGACAGCAGATGCGCTTTTAAGATGGTCAAACATCCGGTGACGGTGCCTGTTGCGGTTTGGTGAAGAATTCCGCCAGAGAACCGCAAATGCCGAGTGCGGCGATGCTCCAGCACCTTAGAACAAATTATATACAATAGCCGAATACTGTACTCCAATATATCCTGATTATATCCACATTCGAACGTGTTAGGTCAGACAGGACACAACACATCGAAAGGAACATCCGATGAAAGCCATGGCTCTTTCCGAATACGGCCCCGAAGCCCCCTTCGCGCAGATTGACCTGCCCAAACCGACAGCTGGTGCCGGTCAGGTGATCGTGCGTATTGAAGCAACAAGCGTAAACACAATCGACACCATGATCCGCAATATGGGAACCGACCTCGGGTTCGCTCCGAAAGCACCTGCTGTTCTGGGCATGGATTTTGCCGGTACCATTGAAGAGATTGGTGCAGGCGTGACAGATTTCGCCGTGGGCGACGAAGTATACGGTTGCGCTGGCGGCCTTGCCGATCTTCAGGGTGCTCTGGCTGAATACATGCCCGCAGACGCGCGACTGATTGCCAAGAAGCCAATATCCCTGTCCATGCGTGAAGCAGCCGCCATTCCGCTTGTGGGGATCACCGCTTACGAAGGGTTGAAACGGGCAGGCGTGACCGGAGGCCAAAAAGTGCTGGTGCACGGCGGTTCCGGTGGCGTAGGGCATATTGGCGTGCAACTGGCACAAGCCTTCGGCGCAGAGGTTTATGCCACGGATGGTGGCGAAGAACGGCTGTCTGTTGTGCGCGAACTCGGGGCGGAGGCCATCGACTTCAAGGCGGAAACCGTTGAGGATTATGTAGCCAAACACACCGACGGTGCCGGATTTGATGCCGTCCTTGATACTGTGGGCGCCGCCAACCTGACAAACTCTTTCAATGCCGTTGCCTTGAACGGGCATGTGGCGACCACTTTGGCACTGGCCGAACTTGACCTGTCGCCCGCGCATCTGAAAGGCGCGTCCCTGCATGTTGTCTTTATGCTTATCCCGATGCTGCACGACAAAGATCGCGCCGAACATGGCGCGATCCTTGCTGAACTGGCGAGGCTTGTGGACAATGGCGCATTGAAACCGATCGTAGACGCGCCCCGTTTCACCCTTGAAGAAGTCGGTGCCGCATACGCGCGCCTGAGCAGCGGCAAGGCAATCGGCAAGGTTGTTATTGAAGTCTGATTGGATTTCAACTCCGACACAGAACCGGCGTGGTGGGCGAGATGCTCACCGCGCCTTTTTATTGTCAGGGCTTGCGGACGCAACCCGAATTCCGGTGTTGCCCCCTTTGTGAGACACTCACGGCCATTAAAATTATATAGTAAAACCGAATACTAATTCAATTTTCACGCCATTTATTCGAAATCAACTACATAATATCTGTTGAACATCACTGATGAACCAGACCAAACAAAGGATAACCTTCCATGTCACTCAACGCGCTCCAACACGCCCGCGCTGTACCCAGACCTTCGCGCGAAGAAATGCTCCACCGCGATGTATCCGTCCAGCACTTCTGGTCCCAGAACCGTGACCTGTTCGAACAAGCATGGTCCGAATGGGAAACAGGGAAAGGGGCGGAATTACCCCAACTCGACACCTCTCTGTTTGATCCCCAACTGCGCGCGGCTGTAGAACAGGCGTGGGCGGACCCGACCACTGAAACCGGAGTAAAAGACCGGTGGGAAGAGGTTTTTCCCGGTGTATACCGCACACAATTCTTTAACGTTGAACGCCTTTCTGCCCTGCGCGATTATCTCGACGGGGTAGCGGATGCCGGAATTCCCTTGCGTCCGCCCTATGGTATCGTGCTCAACCGTGGCGGCGCGATGCTGGACCCCCGTTCTGAAGGCTATCTTGCTGCCCCCGGTTTCCAGAGCTTCTACCGCACGCTGATGGACCAATACATGCGTCCCGTTTCGCGACTGCTTTTTCCGGATGTAACGGGCTATGACAGCCAGACTTTTGGCTTTTCGATCCGCTGGCAGGCCAGCAAAGACACTTCGCTGCGCCCCCATACTGATGCATCTGCTGTTACGCTGAACATAAACCTGAACCTGCCAGACGAAGATTATTCTGGTTCCGCAGTAAGTTTTATCGATCCGGTGTCTCGCAAGGTAGAGAAACTGACCTTCGAGCCGGGCACTGCCCTGATCCACCACGGCAGCGTGCCTCATGCGTCCGAACCGATCACTGCGGGCGAACGTTACAATTTTGTCCTGTGGCTATACGGTGAACACGGGCAAATCCCGCAACCTGGCGCGCCCATACGCCAGATCACTCCGAAGGAGAGATGGAGCCTTCCAGCAACAGAATCCGACGGCTTCGCGCCATTCTAAGACACTTGGGACTGCGATTCCCAAAATGGCTCGGGCGGTCTTTCTGCCCGGGCCTTTCCTTCTTTTTTACGACGTTTCCATTTTAAAGAGGCAACGCTTCTTTACTGCGAAATTTGTTGAACCACCCCGCCCCCATCCAGCTTTCGCGATTCGAAATCCGGCCCTCACGTCCATTTGTTGCGGTGTGAAAGACTTTAGATACTAAATGTTGCGCGGCCGTTGCGTTAACCTTAGATTGTAAGGTTAACAATAACTTACTCCTTCAATCCGGTTAATTGCGTCTACCCCCGAAAACAAAGCAGGACAGGGTGCGCAAAAAATGGTTGATTGGGGATAACTTGCGTGTCATGAGGTTAGTAGTCGCAAAAATCCGTAAATAACGCGGTTTGGCGACGAAAGCAAAATGACCCAATAAGAGGTCGGTAAGGGCAGAGCGAACACAATAATGGCAACAGAACACCCGAATTCCATCGCTGCATCAATTGCATCAAATGCTGCCCGCCTGTCGGAAGCGTTGAACAATCATATGCGCAACAGCTTCCAGCCGGAAAGTAGAAAAACGCTGCGCAAATTCCACCCTGCGGAAGTGTCGGAGCTGACCGGAATCAGCATGTCGAATCTGCGCACACGGCATCAGGAGGGCGACTTCCCCGATGTAGAGACCGATTCAAGGGGTCGCAGGCTCTATACTGCGGAAGAAATAGACCAGATCCGCCATGTCATGGCCAAAACCGGACGCAACGGAGAGGCCTACCTCCCCGGGCGGCGGGAAGGCGATGGTCTTCAGGTGATCTCTATCGTCAACTTCAAAGGTGGTTCCAGTAAAACCACCAGCGCGATCCATCTCGCCCAGCGGTATGCCTTGCGGGGCTACAGGGTTCTGGCAATAGATATGGACCCGCAAGCTAGCTTGACGACTATGTTCGGATATCGACCGGAGATTGAATTCGCAGAGAGCGGTACAATCTATGATGCATTAAAATATGAAGATCCGGTCCCTCTCAGTCAGGTTGTCCGGAAGACATATTTCCACAACCTCGACCTCGCACCGGCCGGTTTGCTGTTGTCCGAATATGAAACTGAAACCGCCTATGCGCTCCAGCATAAACTTGATCCACCTTTCACACAGCGGCTCGCCATTGCTCTGGACGAGATCGAGTCGCAGTACGATCTGGTCATTATCGATTGTCCCCCGCAGCTCGGCTTTACCACAATGACAGCGCTTCTGGCATCGACGGGTCTTTTGATTACAGTCGTCCCCAGTATGCTTGACGTGGCTTCAATGGCCCAATTCCTTGAAATGGCTGGAGAAACTGTTCAGACACTGGAGGAGGCCGCCGGACCGATCGATTGGAATTTCCTAAAATTCCTCGTCGCACGGTACGAGCCTACAGATGTTCCACAATCCCAAATGGCGGGCTTTCTGCGGTCCATTCTGCTGGATCAGGTGCTCAACACGCCAATGTTGAAATCCACCGCGATTTCCGATGCAGGGATGACCCAACAAACGATTTATGAACTTGAACCGTCACAGGTCGTCAAGAAAACGCTAAGCCGCATTCTGGAAAGCGTGAACGGCGTGGCCGATGAATTCGAGAAAACGATCCAACATGCATGGGGAAGGGAGACTGACTGATGGCCCGGAGAAACCTGTTCCAGCCCCCTCCCCCACCCGAAACGGACGCTGCTCCGGCAACAGTTGAAAAACAGAAGTCCCGGTTCCCGAACACCGGCGCGATGAGTGGGGTCAAATCGACACTCAAAGACGTGGCCAGCAATGCTGTCCGCGAAATTGCTGTGAACATGATCGAGGAAGACGGCCCGAAAGACCGGCTGGATTTCACCGATGCCGATGTCATTTCCCTTGCCGAAAGCATCAAGACCCACGGTCAGCAAGTGCCAATCATGGTGCGCCCGATTGCGGACAAGCCCGGACATTACCGGATCATCTATGGCCGCCGCCGGTTGCGCGCGCTGCGTTTTCTCGGCCAACCTGCAAAGGCACTTGTACGGTCCCTGACGGACGAACAGGCGATTCTTGCACAGGGTCAGGAAAACACCCAGCGGTTGGACCCCAGCTTCATTGAAAAGGCATTGTTTGCAACAGAACTGGCCGACAGCGGCTATGAACAGGCTGTCATTCTGGACGCTCTGGCTGTGGACAAACCCATGCTGTCGCGCATGACCAAGGTTGCGCGAACCATTCCAAAATCCGTGATCGAGCAGATCGGCTCGGCCCATGGTGTCGGGCGGAGACGTTGGGAAACCCTCGCCGATCAAACCCGTTCATCAGATCTCGATCTGGACCAAATTGTCCAATCCATCGAACTTTCGGCTATAGCAAGCTCCGAGGACCGTTTCGGAAAAGTCAGTGATGCGGTGACACGATCCCTGCGCAATGACACAAGCGAAGCGCAAGTCCCCTCCCCTACTCTGTCAATCACACTTGGCGATGGAACGGCCCTGGCCGAGGTTAAGGACACAGCGCGGTCTTTGTCCATCAAGCTGTCAAAGACCGAGACACCCGAATTTGCCCGTTGGATGCGTGACAACGCAGAAGCCGAGCTAACGCGTCTGTATAAGGCGTGGCAGTCAGAGCAATAGCCTGACTAAACCCTAACCGAGCAGTCAAAACAAAGGAGCACGATCAGCAGCCCAAAAAAGAAAGAGCCCCCCAAGGTATTCCAAGGAGAGCCCAATCTGTTCTTAGCACTTTCAGATTTATCATCTTCTTCACATCAGTCAACAGCTACCGATTCGGTAAATGAAGAATTGCGGACTTTTTTCTGATTAACCGGGATACCGGAGCATTTTCACATCAGGTTGTCGTGAAAAACACATGGCATTTACACAAATCTCCGCGCCCGACGGGTTGCGGACCGGTGAACTATTGTCCGCGGACAACTCTATCCCCGAGCGACACATCGTTATCGAAACCCTTAGGACTGCAGCACCACGTCTCGGCCTTAGCGCCTCTGTAATTTCTACTCTGGATGCAATGCTCTCCTGTCTGGCACCAAAACGGAACCACCACACCGTCTTTGCTTCAAACGCGACACTCACCTTCCGGCGCAACGGTATCTCTGACCGGACCATTCGCCGTCACGCTGCTATCCTGCAAGATGTTGGCCTGCTGGAACGCCGGGACAGCCCGAACCGGAAACGCTACACGAAGCGCAACCCAGTGGAACAGACCGCCCTGCGGTTTGGGTTTGACCTCACCCCCCTGTTCAAGCGCCTTAACCATATAGCGGCATTGGCGGCCGAGGTTCTAAGCGAACGGGAGCAGATCAACTATATGCGCACCAAGATCCGTGCTGCAGCTCAGGAACACCTTAGACTGGACCCGGACAACCCTTCGGCCTTCAACGTCTTGCGGCTGCTTCGTCGAAAACTGACTCTGCAGGATTGCGAAGATATTTTTGCCCACTTGGGAACGAATGATCTGGAAGCCGAAGTTTCAACAAAAGACGAACCTTCAGAAACATCAAAAATGGCCACCAGTAACGGCCAAAATGTCCGGCACCATCATAACTCAAATAAAGAACTTATTGAAAAAGAAGAGACCCCAGTAAAAAAAGAAATGCCTTCTCATTGTCCGGAGAGCCCGCTCTCAGTTCAAGAACTGCTTACTGCATGTCCTGAAGCAGCGAAGTTTGCTTTAGAAAAAGTAAGGACAACCGAAGATGTGATTTCACATGCAAGAACGCTGGCGCCTATGATCGGTATCACAAACCAGACCTATGAAAGCGCCATACAGCGACTGGGCCCGTTCAGAACAGCGGTGACGCTCTGGGCCATCATGCAATTTCATAGCAAGATCAAATCGGTCGGAGCGTATTTCAGATCCATCACAACAGGCGCAAAGAGCATGGATTTCAGTCCTGAAAATTTGGTGCGACGTCTGATGAAAGGGCAATCTCTAGCAGCGTAGTTGGCGTTTTTGTCCGCGGACAATTTCTTCAAGATACATAGAAGGGTAGGGGGCTTCACCGGGCAAAATGACGTTAGAAAAAATAAAATGACCCCACCTAGAACCGCAGGCGAAACCGCTCAAAAAGCTGTTCCCGTTTTACACGCTTTCCAGACCCGCAAGCCACGGCGGTTTTGTAGAGATTATAACAGGCAAAGCGCCGTTATGGGGGAGGGGGATTGCTTCAGGTTCTTTTCAGGAAATAACCGAACTCCCTTTTCACATTAGATTAATCGACGGCAAAGGTCATCAGTGTGCCGTCAAAAAATATAAGAAACCGTGGCTTCTAAGCCGACAGAGCAGGGATCAGGCCAGCACGCGCATCAGCCCGGCTTGAGTTCGTAAAAGCGGCTCTGCAAACTGTTCTTTCATTGCGGCCGCGGTGGTTTGTGTGGCCGCAACCCCAGTGTTCAGCGCTGCCACCACTTGTCCGCGGACATTCTTGAGGGGCACAGCCAGAGAGCGCAGGCCTATCTCGACCTCCTGATCTATCAACGCATAGCCGTTCTGCCTGATAAGCTCCAGTTCGGACAGGATATCGTCGGGCGCAGTCAGGCTGTAGGGCGTGCGGGGCGACAGGTCGGAACGCTCTAACAGAGCCCGCGCCTCTTCCACAGGCAAGGCTGCCAGAAGAACCCGACCCATAGAGGTGCAATGGGCGGGCAAACGCGAACCGGGCATCAGGCCGATGGACATCACCTTGCGCTGTGCCGCCCGTGCCAGATAGACGATTTCGGTTTCATCAAGAATGGAAACGGATGTGGACTCTCCGATCTGTTCGGACAGTTGGTCAAGCCATGGCTGCACCAGTTGCGGGAGGGGCAGGGCGGCCAGTGCCCCCATACCCAGACGCAGGATACGCGGTGTCGCGGTAAAGAACTTGCCGTCGTAGTCGGTGTAACCCTGTTGGTGCAGCGTCAAAAGGCAACGCCGCGCGCTGGCACGGTCAAACCCTGTGCGCTGCGCGACCTCGCTGATAGTCAGGCGCGGTGTATCGGCACCGAAGCATTCGATGACCTGAAGGCCCTTGGCCAGTGACGCGATAAAGTCGGTGGGTTTGTTCGGCATGCGACCAAACCAAGTCTCTATTTGAACAAATGTCAATATGTGAGCAAAGATCATGGCAAAGCCGGCTGCAAAAGGTTAACCACCACTCCCGTAGGAGGATTTAGTATGGATATAACCGTTGCGACCCCCCATGAGGTCATTCAACAAATACCGGACGGTGCGACCGTTATGATTGGCGGTTTTGGCGGCTCCGGTGCGCCGATCGAACTGATCCACGCATTGATCGACCACGGAGCCAAACATCTGACCGTTGTGAATAACAACGCCGGAAACGGACACGTCGGTCTTGCGGCTTTGATTGAACAGGGGCAGGTGGACAAACTGATCTGCTCCTTCCCGCGCTCGGCTGATCCCACGGTTTTTGTCGAGGCTTATAAGGCCAATAAAATCGCGCTGGAAATTGTGCCGCAAGGCACCCTTGCCGAACGAATCCGCTGTGGCGGTGCCGGCATCCCCGCGTTTTACACGCCCACGGCCTATGGAACCGAAGTGGCCGAAGGAAAACCGGTCGAAGAATTTGAGGGACGCTCCTACATCCGCGAACGTTGGCTGAAAGCGGATTTTGCGCTGATCAAGGGCGATGTGGGGGACAGGCACGGCAACATGACCTACCGGATGGCTGCGCGCAACTTCAACCCGATCATGGCAACAGCCGCCAAAGTGACGATTGCGCAGGTTTCCCGCGTGGTTGATCCGGGCGGGATTGATCCCGAACACGTGGTGACACCGGGCATTTTCGTCAATCATCTTGTGGAAATCCGCAACCCTGCACAGGAAGAAGAACTGAACCGGGCGGAGGCCGTTTACCCATGATCGAAATTTCCGACATCAAACTTTCAAATGCCCAGATCGCCTGGCGCGCGGCGCAAGACATTCACGACGGCGCTTACGTGAACCTTGGCATTGGTTTTCCTGAAATGGTGGCCTCTTACCAACCCGAAGGTCGGGAGGTAATCTTCCACACGGAAAATGGCGTTCTGGGTTTTGGTGCAGCCCCCGCGCCCGGAGAAGAGGACTGGGATCTGATCAACGCCGGTAAAAAAGCGATCACCCAAAAGCTCGGAACCTCTTTCTTTCACCACGCGGACAGCTTTGCGATGGTGCGGGGCGGTCATCTGGATGTGGCCATTCTGGGCGCTTACCAGATTGCGCAGAACGGCGACCTTGCCAACTGGTCCACGGGGAAGGGTGGTATTCCGGCTGTCGGCGGCGCAATGGATCTGGTCCAGTCGGCCAAACGTGTGGCCGTTGTGACGGACCACATCACCAAAAAGGGCGATCCCAAACTGGTAGAAAGCTGCACCATGCCCCTGACGGGCGTGGGCTGTGTGACCCGCATTTACAGTTCGCTTGCGGTAGTCGATATTGAGGGCAACCGTTTCGTGCTGCGCGAAAAAATTCCGGCGATTTCCTTTGATGACCTGCAAGCGCTGACCGGAGCCGAACTTTACACAAACGAAGGGGTGGATGATCTGATCTGCCCGGAGGACCTCGTATGACTGACGTATTTATCTGTGACTATGTCCGAACCCCCATCGGGCGGTTTGGCGGAAGCCTTGCCTCTGTGCGCACCGATGATCTGGGGGCGATCCCGATCAAGGCGTTGATGGAGCGCAACGACGTCGACTGGGCCGCTGTGGAAGAGGTCTTTTACGGCTGTGCCAATCAGGCCGGAGAGGACAACCGCAACGTGGCCCGCATGTCGGCGCTGCTGGCAGGGCTGCCGGAAAGCGTTCCGGGAACGACGATGAACCGGCTTTGCGGGTCGGGTATGGACGCGATCATCACTGCCGCCCGCGCCATCCGTGCCGGTGAAATTGATCTGGCCATCGCCGGTGGTGTCGAAAGCATGACCCGCGCGCCATTCGTTATGCCCAAGGCAGAATCCGCCTTTTCCCGCAGCAACGCCGTTTACGATACCACCATCGGCTGGCGGTTTGTGAACCGTCTGATGAAGGCGCAATACGGCGTGGATTCTATGCCCGAAACGGCCGAAAATGTGGCCGAGGATTTCGGGATTAACCGCGCCGATCAGGATGCTTTCGCATTCCGCTCGCAGTCGAAAGCGGCGGCTGCACTGGCCAACGGGCGGCTGGCTAAAGAGATCACCCCCGTAGTGATCCCCCAACGCAAGGGCGATCCCGTGACAGTAGACACTGACGAACACCCGCGGGAAACCACACCGGAGGCGCTTGCCAAGCTGAAGACCTTTGTGAAGGCAGATGGCACCGTCACAGCAGGCAATGCCTCTGGCGTGAATGATGGGGCTGCGGCACTGATCCTTGCTTCGGCGGCGGCTGTGAAGAAGCACGGTCTTACCCCGCTTGCCCGCGTTCTTGGCGGCGCAACCGCCGGTGTTGCACCGCGTATCATGGGGATCGGACCAGCACCCGCATCGCAAAAGCTGATGGACCGCCTTGGCCTGACGCCGGATGATTTCGCCAAAATCGAACTGAACGAAGCCTTCGCCAGTCAGGGGCTCGCCACCTTGCGACAGCTTGGTATTGCGGATGACGACCCGCGCGTGAACCCCAACGGCGGCGCAATCGCACTGGGGCACCCGCTGGGAATGTCAGGGGCACGGATTACAGGGACGACCGTCCACGACATGAAATCGGGCGACAAGAGCCTTTCGACCATGTGTATCGGTGTCGGCCAAGGCATCGCCATCGCACTGGAACGGGTCTGACAAGACCCGCAACCGAAAGTAGAGCTTGTCAGAACCATAGGGTTAAACACACGGATGTGAGGGTGTTTAACCCTTTGCCTCAAGCAACAGGCAAATTCGCATAGGGCAGTTGGACGTTGATCTGACCGGCATGGCAAATCTCCGAAGAATGATGTGCAGCACTGCGCATGCTGTGAATTTGGCGCGCTAACAGGGCTGATCCCGCTGTAGGTCAGTCGATTTCAGCCTCTGTCAGGGTTTGGACTACGCTAGTCAGGCAAGTCGGCTGGAGCGGGGGCTCTCATCCATCTGGCCGATAAGATGCTGTGTCAGTTCTGCAAAGAACTGTGCCTTGATGTCTTTGTACTCCGGGTCGTCCCAAAGGTTGCGGGTCTGGCGCACATCGTCTTTCAGGTTGTACAACTCGCCCCAATCCTGATCTTTGTAGACCGAGAATTGCCAGTCCTGCGTGACAACAGATCGAACACGGGCCGGCGCGTCAAAACCCATGCGGGTCAGTCCGTCGTTATACTCGATCAATAGGGATTTCCGGTGCCGGTTCTTTCCTTGAACACATTCCAGAAAGCTCTGCCCTTGTATGCCAAAGTAGGGATCAACGCCGGCGCGTTCCAGAATGGTTGCAGAGATATCGATGGTGGAGGCAAGGGCCTGCGTTGTCCGGACCTGACGATCCATCGGGTCAGACCAGATCATTGGTACGCGGTTTATCGATCTGGTTGCCCACGCGCCTTTTAGCAGCATATTGAAATCACCCATGTAATCGCCATGGTCGGAATTGAAGACGATCACCGTGTTTTCATATTGACCGGTGTCTTTCAGTGTCTGGAGCAAATCGCCCACAGCATCGTCAATCAGAGTTAACATCCCCGCTGTCAGGGCCATCGCTTCACGCACTTGACGGTCGGACGCCATAAAGGCGGTTTGCGGTGTTTTCTGCCCCAGCCCGTCCTGATACGCGCGATAAGCCTCCAGCAGGGGAGGCGGCGGGTTTTGATGATCTTCAAACCGGGAAGGCAGTGTAAAGTCGTCCGGATCATACATCTCCCAATATTTGCCCGGTGGATTAAACGGGTGATGCGGATCACTAAAGGAGACATAGGCAAAGAAAGGCTGACCGGAGTCCGCCCGTCCAACCAGATAGTCTTGTGCGCGATCCCGTGTGTAGGCTGTAGGGTAAGAGTCTTCCGGAATCGGGGTGCGTCGCGCCTGCGGCACACTGTAATTATGCGGCAGTTCGTTTGCCGGATCGCAGAGCTCGCGCCAGTTTGGGTGCTTCTTGCGAAACCATTGTTGATAGTGGCCACCGGCGCGGTCATCATGACCTGTCACCATTTCCACATGGTCAAACCCGTAGTAGGGCGTGGGAAAATCGAAGCGGGTGTCATTGGCAAATTTTGCGGGCTCTTCGTATGTATAATTCCCGATGTCTGGCTTCCATGCCTCGCTGACTGGCCCGTCGAGAGTTGCGCCTGCCTTTTCGGCCTCGATATCTGTGAAGGGTTGCAGATGACTTTTGCCGATGGTCGCCGTTGCGTATCCTTCCGCCTTTAGCACATCGACAAAAGTGTTGGCCCTTTCGGACAGAAGACAGCCGTTGTAGCGCAACCCGTGAACCGAAGGCATGCGTCCGGTCATCAAGCTGGCACGGTTGGGCATGCAGACGGGCGTTGCGACGTGAAACTCGTCAAACCGTGTCCCGTTTGCGGCCAGTGCGTCGATGTTGGGGGTCTTCACCACCGGATGGCCATAACAGCCCAGCCAATCCGCCCGGAGTTGATCAACCATGATGTAAAGAAAATTCGGCTTGCCAGTCATGCGATGGTTCCTGCTGTGCGATGAGAAAAACGGTGAAAGGTCAAAAGCGCAATACCCGCAATGGCTGCTGCGCCGTGGATGTAGAGCGTTGGAGAGATCAGGAAGATTGCTGCCCCGAACCGCGCTGCCACCTCCCATGCAGACAGTTTGTGCACGTCAAAGCGGCTCGTGGAACTCGCCAGCAGATAGATCATAAAAGCTGTGCGCAGGAGAGCCGAACCAAAACCGGCAGCAGAGAACACAGCGGGATCGTCAAGTTGTTGTTCGGGATCGAAAGTGGGGGTGCGCTACCTTCTGTCACGCGGCCATGCTTTTCGCACAGTCGTTCCAGCGCCCGAACGCGGCGGCGAGGCTCTGACGGTATCTGGAGGCGGTCATCTTATGGCGGCGAGGGCGGAACAGGTTGGCGGTTTCATCATGGGCGCAGAGGAACCTTTGCGCCTGCCTTGCCGATTTGAAACGGCCCTGGATTTTCTCGCGCTTTCGCGTGGGTCTGTGCGATCCCTCAATACGATTGTTCAGTCCCTTGTGCGCCCGGTGATCCACGTTCAGCCTGAGCTGCCGCAGGGCCGCGCCGTAGCTGCGCAGTTTGTCCGTCACGATGACGCGGGGCTCTCCCCAGCGGGCGATCAGCTGTGAAATGAAACGCATCGCCGCCCGCGCATTGCGGCGCGTTTGCACGAGGATGTCGAGAACTTCGCCGTTGCTGTCCACGGCGCGCCACAGCCAGTGTCGCACGCCGTTGATCATAATCACCACCTCGTCCAAGTGCCATTTGTCGGTGGGCCGCGGGCGCGTAGCGCGGACCCGTTTCGCGATCTGCGGCCCGAATTTCCCCTCCCATGCTCGGATTGCCTCATAGCTCACCACGATACCGCGCTCGGCCAGCAGATCCTCGACATCACGCAGACTAAGCGAGAAGCGATAATACGCCCAGACCGCGTAGGAAATGATGGAGCGTGGAAAGCGGTGGCCTTTCAGGCGCGGTGCCGAAATCTGACTGATCATCGCACGGAGCTACATAACTGCCCTCCGGAGGGCAATAACTTGACGATCCCAGTCAGTATGCAACATGTGCCAATGAGCACGCGGGACTGATCTGACCTTGAACTTCGAACACCATACGGGCCCGCATCATGTAGTGCGCTGCATCAGAGGCCGGATACATGTCAGCACCCGATAGAGCGTCACAATCAGCTCCAAAATCATCTCTTGCGCAAGGGGCGGTTATACATTTTGCATTAACCGAGGTATTTGGCCGCGATCATGCTTTTGAAGTCAAGTATGCCGCGTAAATCCCCTTTTAAGCATCACTCTTTTCCAAGAGGGATCATCCTGTGCGCGGTGCGATGGTATTTACTTTACCCGCTCTCCTATCAAGACGTGGTCGATCTGCTCGCCGAGCGTGGGATCAGTGTTGATTGATCAACCGTCTATCGCTGGGTGATCACGTTTGGGCCTGAACTCATTAAACGCACAGAGAAACACCTGCGCCGCGCCAGCCTCGATTGGCACGTGGATGAAACTTACATTCGTGTCGGCGGAGTGTGGCGATATCTATGGCGCGCTGTCGATGCGAATGGGCAAATGATCGGCTTTCGCCTCACCGCGCGACGAGCTTCGAAAGCAGCCAAGGCCTTTCTGAACAAGGCGATCGAGCGGGTCAGGCTTCATCGCCCGGTCACTATTGTCACGGACAAAGCACTTGCCTATCGCCGTGTCATTCGTGAGATTAACAGTTGATATGACCCGCATTTCGAAAGCATCAAACACATCGATCATAAGTGGCGAAACAACCTGATCGAAAGCGATCACGCAGCAATGAAGCGGCTGCTTGGCTATCGTCAAAATTCCAATCATTGCGATTTGCCAGGGCGACCCTCGGCGGCATTGAAACCATCAGAACCATCAAACACGGACATATCCATAGCAAGCGATCAGGCGTCAGTGGCGAGGTCTAGTTCATCAGCCAGTTGTTCGAAGTCACTTGATTTGAAAGGCTGTCTAAGCAAAGTTCTGACCAACAAAAACTAACGCAACAGTCCCGCTCAGAGTGCAGCTAGAAATTCTGCACAAAGGTCAAAGCGCAGTCCTTTGATTTATATTCGTACAGTGCAACGTTTGACCGGTTTTGCTCTATCTGGCAGGAGAGTTTCGGTATTGTATCCCAGACGCGGATACGTGCCGAGCTAAAGGAAATTCCGATGCTGGCAAAACGGTCCTGGCGGGCCTCGGCTAAGGCCGGGAATATACCGTCATAATTACGTCCGCCCAGACTGGCATTCAGGCCCAAAGTGCCCATTCCAAACACAGGTGTTGTGATTTCCCCCCAAAGTGAAATGCCTGTGTATTGCAGATGGGCGCGTGTTGGTTTGCTGTGTGTCGTCAGAATGCCAAAACCCAGACTGGATTGGTCAAAGACAGGAGCAGTGTAAGACGCACCGAGGCTCAGGAGAGGTCCATCCAGATAGTCCAACCCGTCATAATTGCGGTTCTCCACGGCAATTGTCCCGGTTATGGAACTCTTGTCGGTCAGATAGTGTTCATAGCTCGCTTTGACACCAATTCTGGTGGAATCCGCGTTTTGGGGGCCTGTTTGATCATAAAAGTTACGAAACACATAGGGGGTGATCTGTGTGGTTCCTCGCAGCCCGTGTTGGCCCCATGTAACGCTGAGGGTTCCGTCATAGCTGTTCAGACGATCCACTGGGTATTGGTTTCGGTTCAGAGCTGCGCTGTATGTCAATGTACCGCCATCATTGGGCAGCACGGTTTCATAGGACATCCGGCCCCCGAAACGCAGGCCGACACCGCTTTCTTCCTGCCCCCCGCCCACTATGCGAAAGGTACCTGCAAGCGTGTCGAAAATCTGGTTCGAAGACGTGCGGCTGATGTTGGTTGACGGCAGGATCGACAAGTTTAATCCAAAGCTAAGCGGTGCGGTTTCAACCACTGTCCCATGAACCCGTTTCAGCAAGGCCAGGTCATCAGCGGCTTTGCTGGTGCGCATCAATTCCAGCAGGTGAAATTTGGCAGCTCGGTAGTTGCCTGTATGGTAAGAGACTTTCGCATAGCGGAACCGCACGGCCCGGTGATCGGGGTTTTCGAACAGCAGCCGTGCGGTATCAAAACGCACCTGTTCCAGCGTGCGGTTCTGGGCTAATGCGGTCACGGCAGTGGCGCAAAGGATAAGGCAAATTAGTAATGACTTCATTTTTTTGAAAGCGCCCCAAGCCTTTTTGCCTGTGAAAGGGGCACGACAGGTTCAAATGACCAGAGAAATGGTGTGAAAATGGCGGTCATTCGGGTCTCAACTTCAAGTGTTACAGGGGATGCCCAGTCAGGGCGATCAATTCGTGTTGTTAAAGGTCAAAGGCTAGAACTGCCTATGGCACTGAAAAGGGGGTTACAGGTGCAGCCCCCTTTTTTAACAGACCCAAACGTTACGGGACCAACTGTGTCAGTCCGCGATAAAGGCACCGCGCACAGACACTGCATTTACGGTTGTATCGTCAACCACAAAGGCCGCGCCCACCTCGTCGGCATCAGGGCCATAAAATCCGCCGGACAGGGATGTACTGGCCTGTGTGCTAAGCGCATTCCCGCCGTTTACTGTCGCACTGTCCAGCGAAGCGGTGCCGCCCGAAAAACCGGTGCCGGAAATGCGAGAACCTTCCACCCGAAAGGTTCCCACATCGGTTGCGGTCTGTGTAGCAGAAAACGCAGGGTTTCGTGTGCCGTTCAGGTCGGTGTAAACCGTATCAACAGTGCCACTGTCAAAGTCTGCGGTCACATTCACCGTGCCTGTTAGATCCAGAACGTCGAGATTGTCCTGGATCGTCAGGTTTCCGGCACCCGTGTACACCGCGCTCCCTGCTGGCAGGCTTGCGGAATCGATTCCGATGACGCCAATGCGTCGGGGGCCGTTTGTCGGATTGACCTCAAAGAAGCGCGCGTAAGTCGCATCGCCTGCAGCGGTGAGTGTGCCTGTCCCACCAGCGTCCAAATTCAGCTTTGTACGATCACTGTTCAAAGATCCGGATGTTCGTCCCAGTGCCAGTTCGTCCGCAGACAAATCAATCGTTCCGGAGACGCTGCTGCTGCTTTCTGACAGATTGTCGATAGAAACAGCTGTAACGTTCACAGTGCCCGCCGGAGAGTTGAAATCCCGCTGTGCTGTTCCGCCAGAGCCAAAGCACCCTGCAAGCAATACCGTACTTAGGGAAAGGGCTGTGGCGGTTGTGATGTGAGTGGTTTTCATTCTGGTGTCCCTAGTAAATAAAGAAGTCAGTTTCAGCGAGGTCGGCAACGGTAAGACCCGCAAAGCGTATGGTTAACCCTTGATCCGCAAAGGTGGCTTCGCCTTTCACATCGCTCAGGTGTGCAAAGGCTTCTCCGCTATCAGTATAGCCAAAGCCGATCAAAGCGACTTTATCCAAACCGGATTGGAAATCCGCGTTATCCACTGTCGAGGCTTGGGTGTCGGTAAAGTCAATATTGATACGCCCGATGGTGTCATTGCCTTGATCCGTGCGGAAAACGAATGTGTCACTGCCAATTCCACCTTCCAGAAGATCGTCACCGCGCCCGCCATTCAGGTGGTCCCTGCCGCCGATCTGTGCGGAACTGTCGGACTTAAGGATATCATTCCCGGCCCCGCCCTTTAACCTGTCTTTACCAAGGCCACCAAGCAACACGTCATTGCCCGCGCCCCCGCTAAGAACATTGCGTCCGTTCATGGCCAGCAGAACATCATCGCCGTTTGCGCCCACAAGAATGTCGTCGCCATCCTTGTCTGTGATGGTATCGTTGCCAGCTCCGCCGTTGATGGCATCATTACCGTTCCCGCCTTCGATACGGTCATCGCCAAAGCCTGCAAAGACAATGTCATCCCCGCCAGTGCCTGTCATCGTGTCATCGCCCGGACCGCCCCGCATTATCCCGTCAGGGCCAACAAGCCCCACAGCAATAAAGTCGGACAGATCAATCGTGTCGGTGACCTGTTCACCGCCGGCTATTGTCGCCGTCACACCAATATCGAGAGAGCGTATCTTGGTCGGATCAAAATCACCTGTGATGACAATCTGGTCTCCGTCAAGGCCAACAGTTCCCCTGAAGGTTTTGGCCAGCGAGTAATCCACATCTCCTGCAAAATTGAGAACCTCCAAAAGGGCAATGACAGTGCCGACTTCATAAGAAACAGCCGTGTCAATCGAATCTGTTGTGATTTCAAATTTGCCCTGATTGAGAACGGTAAAGTCAAACCCGTCGGACAGAGGCGCAAGATTACCTGCGGCATCGCTTGTGGACAGTGTCAGCACATATTCGCCCGCTTTCAGGCGCACATCGGTGTAATCAAACGTCCATGTGCCAGTCGCATCACTTAGCGCGACGCCCACGGCAACTCCGTTTAACAGGACCGAAACTGTTGAGGCCGGATCAGCGGTGCCGTTAAAGACAAGCCGCCTGTCGGTTGTGACATGATCTCCGACAATTCCAGTATCCCCTTCAAAGCCAGTGACTGCGCCGGTTGACGGTGCTTCGGTGTCCACTGTCAGATCCAGATTTGTGACCGTAACATTGCCCGCAGCATCTGTTGCACGCAGTTGTACGGTTTTAACCCCGTCAGATCCGTATAGGGTAGCAAGCGTTACCTTTTGTTTCAACCCGTTGCCTATCCCCGCTGCGATAAACCCGCTACCGTCCCCCCAATCCACTTCAATAGATGCGCCATCCTCGGCGGTAAACTTGACCGTAGGGCTGGTGTCGTTGGTCAGGTCGTCATTGCGCAGATTTCCGCTGTCAGATGCCCGGATCAGGTTCGGAGCGCTGATTTCGGGCGCTTCTGTATCTATAGTAAGCGCAAAAACAGCGGATGGATCAGATACAATACCGTCATCCGCTTTGGCCGTCGCCGTGATGGAATAGGCGCCGTCTTCCAGTGGTTCTCCTGCGAATGGCAATACCCATTTCCCGGAACCTTTGACCACAGCAGTACCTATTTCGTCCCCGTTCAGGAGAACCGTGACGGTTTCCCCCGCAACTCCTGTACCCCGAATGGCGGGCGTTGAGTCAGCGGTGATACCGTCGCTGTTAGAAAAACCACTGTCCTTGCCGACACGCGTAATGACGGGAACAGCGCCCTCTAAGGGCAGGATTTCAACCGGGGCTGCAGTTGATTGCTCTGAAGTATTGCCAGCGGCATCAGTCGAACGCGCCTTAAAGGCATAGGTATCGACGTCCAGTTCCGGACTGGTATAAGACCAATCCCCGGTTGCATCTGCGGTGGCGCTGCCAACTACAACGCCATCGCGCAGAATCTCGACCAAGGCGCCAGCTTCGGCTGACCCGACAAGGGTAGGGGCCGCAATGGTGGTCTTTCCATCCCCCGCAACCCCGCTGTCAGACACGGCCGCAAGCGACAAGGTCGGCACCGTCGGGGCAATCCGGTCAACCGTCACTTCAACAGGCGTAGCAGTAGGAGAGACATTCCCTGCAGTATCTGTTGCAACAACTGACAAGGAATGCACACCATCGGACAATTTCGGGGTCGTAAAGGCCCAGCTACCATCAACTGCCGTAACCGAACCCAGCGAAATGGAACCATCGAAAATTTCAACCAAACTGCCCGTTTCTGCGGTGCCAACCAATTCAAGCATTCTGTCGCTGGTCACATTATCACTGTCGGACGCGCCTGTGTCAGACGCCGCAGCCAGATCCAGCGTCGGCGCGCCCGGCGCGGTGGTATCGATTGTGACGTCGAACCCTGTGGACAGGTCTGACGGGTCCGCGCCGCTGAGAGAGGCGCGGGCGGTGAAAGTATAGTCGCCGTCGGCCAGATCGGTTCCGCTGTAGTCAAAGCTCCAGCTGCCCGTACCATTTGCGGTGGTTGTGCCCAGTGAAACCGCACCTAGGAACAGTTCGATTGTTGCACCTGCCACACTCGTGCCGCTGACTACCAAAGAGGGGTCGCTGGTCACGCCGTCTGTTGCGCCGGTGTCGTCGGTAATCGCGGTGATGACGGGGGTTGCCACAACCGCGCTGCTGATGCGGATACTCAAGGCGTCGGAGTTGGAAGTGTTGCCCGCTGTATCAACGGCCCTTGCCACAAAACTGTAGGTGTCCTCGGTCAGGGCAGGGTTTGTGAAGGACCAGTCGCCGGAGCCGTCGGCGGTCACGCTGCCCACTAACACCCCGTCGCGCAGGATTTGTACGGTGATGTTGGCGTCGGCCGTGCCACTGAGCGTTGGCGTTGTGTCACTGGTGACCCCGTCGCCCGCCACGCCCGTATCATCCGAGAATCCGCTGATCACAGGCACGCCCGGCGCGGTGGTGTCGATTGTGACGTCGAGTGCGGTTGC
>NZ_PKOJ01000006.1 GCF_002860325.1 Neptunicoccus cionae
TCCTCCTCAAGATCAGCCGCACTCTCCGCAACATCAGCGAGCAGACCGTCGACATCGTCTGCCTCTTCGTCTACAGGAGCTTCAGACGCCAGACCTGCGAGCAGAGCATCGGTGCCGTTGTCAATCCCGTTGTTCTCCGGCGCATTTGCTGCCAGATCTGACAGGAGGCTGTCCGTATCATCCGGCGCTTCTACTTCCTGCGGCGCAGCCGCGGCCAGACTGGCGAGCACGTCCGAGGTTTGATCTTCCTCCGGCACATCCTCTGGAACGGATCCTGCAAGACCGGACAGAACCTCTGCCGTATTATCCTCTTCCAGCCTATCGTCTGGCGCACCGGCGGCCATCGCCGCGAGAATGTCTGAACTGGTATCGAGCGGACCCTCATCCTGTGGGGCGGTGGCTGCCAGTCCGGCAAGAACCGCATCAGTTCGGTCTGCGCCGTCTTCCGGCAGCGGGGCTGCCGCCTTCATCGCGGACAGGATGCCATCCACTTCCGCAGAGCCGCTTTCCACGGCCTCGCCAGCCAGCAGCGCACGAAACGCGGTCGGATTTTGCAAAAGGGACAGGATCATGTCCTCGGCACCGGTCTTTCCGTCCATATAGGTCATCAGGTTGGACAACTGCGTGCGCGCATCGAGCAGCTTTTTCAGAGGCTCGATCTTGCTGGCAATGGCAGCGGGCGAGAAATCCTCCATCCGCTCGAACGTCAGATCGACCGGCAGGTTTCCTTCACCGCTCAGCGTATTCGGGACCGAAAACACTGCACGGGGTTTCATCGCTTTCATGCGGCTGTCAAAATTGTCTACGTCCACTTCAAGGAACTTACGGTCTTCAACACTCCCCTGCGAGACCTCGGAGGCACCGGAAAGATCCGCCATGACCCCCATCACAAAGGGCAACTGAACCTTTTTCTCGGCGCCGTAAACTTCCACGTCGTATTCGATCTGGACGCGGGGGGCGCGGTTCCGGGCGATGAATTTCTGACTATCCGCCATTTTTTTCCTCCGCCTGCGCCTTTAAAGCTGCGAGCTGTTGCTGGATTTCCACGAGTTGTTCCTGAACGCGGGCGTTGCCTTCGGACACCACCCCCATGATCCGCTCCAGTTCCGCATCCTGTTCCTCTTCCACGGCAGCCTGCATCGTGTTGACCAGCAAACCGATAAACAGGTTCAAAACGGCAAAGGCGGTGCAGATGATGAAAGGGACAAAGAAAGCCCACGCATAAGGGTGCGCTGCCATAACAGGGCGCACGATCCCCATGGACCAGCTTTCCAGCGTCATGATCTGGAACAGCGAATAAAGCGATGCTCCGACCGATCCGAACCACTGGGGGAAAGTCTCGCCATAAAGCATCGTCGCCATAACCGCGAAGATGTAGAACACGATCGACAGAAGGATCACCACCGCGCCCATTCCGGGCATTGCATCAAGCAAAGCCTTGATCACATCGCGCATCTGGGGCACGGCCGAAAGCACCCGCATGGCACGGATCACCCGCAAGCCGCGCAAAACCCGGAGACTGTCAGAGGCCGGCACCAGCGAGATCGTCACAATGGCCAGATCAAAAATATTCCACGCCGACAGGAAAAAACGCCAGCCATAGGCGTAGAGCTTCAACAGCATTTCAACGACGAAAATGACGATCACCACATCGTCAAACAGGGCGAGCAATCCGCCGGTCGCCGCCACAATCCGCTCTGATGTGGCGAGGCCAAGGGTAATGGCGTTTACGATGATAATAATAAGGATCGTATTACGCACCAAAGGCGTTTCGATCCACGCAATCATGCGGGCGCGATGTCCTCTTATGTGTCCCCTGGAATTAAGCTGCGAAGCGTCTGTCATTATTGGTCCGTCGATTTAACAGTCTCTTGAAAACAAATTGGCCTGCGCCCCAGTCCGGGCGCAGGCCGGTCGTAGGTTAAGCCACAGCATCCACTACGTTATCTACCATACCCTTGACCTCTTTGATCGCGTCCCAAAGGCCTTGGCCCTCGCTCAGTATGGTGGAAGGATCAAGCTGCTTGAGCTTTTGCAGGGTGGTTTTGTCGTCGATCTCCAACCCGCCGGATTTCATGATTTCCTGCATTTCGTCGAGAAACTTCTCCCGTTCCTCCAGTTTGGCTGCCATAGCCGAAACACGCCGTTTTACCGCCATCATTTTGGCCCCTATGGCGACCCCGTCCTTCAGGCCTTTAGCTGCCTTCATGGCTTTGGTCAGTTTGTCTGCACTTCCCGACAGACTGTCGGTCTTGTGACGGGTTTTGGTGTTGTGGTTTCGATAGGCCACGCGGGCTTTTTCAACATCCGCCAGCTTTGACTTGATCTTTGCTTGGGTGAATTTCACCACAGCGCCCAAAACTTCCTTTGGGCTTTTCCCCCCCAACACTTCAGCAGACGTCGCCTTCAATTTCGCAGTCAGGGTCGCCAGTGCCTTTTTCGGGTTCTTAACGTCTATGCCGTTTGTATCGGTCAAGCCGCTGCGCTGGATCGCCTGGTCAATCGCAGTGCCGCGTTCGTCGAGCATTGCCTTCACGCCAGCAAGCAAGTCCTTGCGCAGTTTGGCCTCGTTTTTGAGTTGCTGCTGCAACTCCTTGCCAAGCCCGTACAGCTCGGTCACGATGGTTTTGTAAGAACTTGCATCCGCGCCGGAAGTCGCCACCAGCTTGGCAACAGACCCTGCGATCTTCACAAAACCCATGGTCACCTTGAAGCCCGTCTTGACCCGCGCTTCTTTAAGAAGCTTGTCCCGCTGGCCTTCCTTCTTCAATGCATCTGCTATCGCCTTGTCAGCTGCACCTTGTGCGCCGGCGATGGCCTGTTTGATCATTGTATTGGTTGTCTTGGTCATCTCCTGAGCTTGCTTCAGCCCTTTGCCCGAAGGCTGCTGCATCAGAAGATCAATTTTTTTGTCGAGCTTGGCCGCTTCCGCTGTGATGATCTTTTCGTAGTCATCAAAAACAGCGCGCCCAACCTTTTCAAGCCGGTCAAAAACCGACGTTGGCGCCTCTTTCGGTTTCTTGAGCAATCCCGTCGTCGTGATTTCAATTTCCACGTCCACGCGGGATTTCGGGATTTCAATGTACTTTAAACCCGATCGATCCCTTATCAGGTCTACTACATAAAACTTTTCTTTACGCGTCGTTTTCTTGGCCATTAATTTTCTCCCGTTGAAGTTAAAATTCGCTACCCAAATTCGTATGTAAATTCGTCTCCGTCTGTGCTGACGCTCACTGTTTTGACGTCTTCTCCCGCCATCATCTTGCGCAGGAACTCTCCTGATACGGCGGGAAGCAGGCTGTTGGTCAGGATCGCATCAATCATGCGTCCGCCGCTCTCCACTTCCTGACAGCGGGACACGATCAGATCGACCACCTTGTCGTCATAGGTAAACGGCACGCCGTGAGTGTCTCTTATCCGTTTGACCACGCGGTTCAGTTGCAGTTTGGTGATCTCGCCGATCATATCGGGGCTGAGCGGGAAGTAGGGAATGGTGACAATCCGCCCGAGCAAGGCCGCCGGAAACACCTTCAACAACGGTTCGCGCAGCGCTTTGGCGATGCCTTCGGGTTCGGGCATCAGATCGGGGTCTTTGCACATATCCATAATCAGATCGCTGCCCGCATTAGAGGTCAGCAGGATCAGCGTGTTTTTGAAGTCGATCATCCGGCCCTCGCCGTCTTCCATCACGCCCTTGTCAAACACTTGAAAGAAGATCTCGTGCACGTCAGAATGGGCTTTCTCCACTTCGTCCAGCAGCACCACGGAATAGGGTTTGCGCCGCACCGCTTCTGTCAGGATACCGCCCTCGCCATAGCCCACATAACCCGGAGGCGCGCCTTTCAGGGTGCTGACCGTATGGCTCTCCTGAAACTCCGACATGTTGATGGTGATCATATTCGCCTCACCGCCATAAAGCGTTTCGGCTATGGCAATGGCGGTTTCTGTTTTGCCGACACCGCTGGTGCCTGCCAGCATGAACACCCCGATCGGCTTGCTGGGATTGTCCAGCCCGGCCCGCGCGGTTTGCACCCGTTTGGCGATCATCTCCATCGCGTGATCCTGTCCGATCACCCGTTTTTTCAGCGCATCCGCAAGGTTTAGAACGGTGTTGATCTCGTCCTTGACCATGCGCCCCACAGGAATACCCGTCCAGTCCCCGACCACGCTGGCCACTGCCTGTTCGTCAACGATGGGCAGGATCAGCGGGCTTTCGCCCTGAACCTCTTTCAATTCTGCGTCCTTGGCTTTCAGATCGGCCAGCAAGACGGCGCGTTCTTCCTCGCTCATCTCGCTGCCTTCCGGCACCTCTGCGGCCGCCTCGCCCTCTACCGCGCCGCCGTCCCCGCGCAGGGTGGCCCGCAGGTAGAGGATGTCGTCCACGATTTTCTTCTCCGCCTGCCAACGCTCTGTCAGCCCTTGGAGTCTGTCGGTTTCAGCGTTCAGTTTTTCTTGCGCCTCGGTCTCGCGATCCCCGACATCATATCCGGCGGATTTTTCCCGCCCGATGATGCCCAGTTCGGTTTCAAGGGCTGCGATCCGCTTTTGGGAATCCTCCACCTCTGCCGGCGTAGCATGTTGTGAAATCCCGACCCGCGCGCAGGCGGTGTCAATCAGGCTGACGGATTTATCCGGCAACTGGCGTGCCGGAATATAACGCGCCGAAAGCTGCACCGCCGCCTCGATCCCCTCATCGAGCACCTGAACGCGGTGGTGTTTTTCCAGCATCCCAACGATACCCCGCATCATCAGGATTGCCTTTTCCACACTGGGTTCGTCCACTTTCACCACCTGAAAGCGCCGTGTCAGGGCGGGGTCTTTTTCGATGTGTTTCTTGTATTCCGCCCAAGTCGTAGCCCCGATGGTGCGCAGCTCTCCCCGCGCAAGGGCAGGTTTCAGTAGGTTCGCCGCATCCCCTGTGCCAGCTGCCCCGCCTGCCCCAACCAAAGTGTGGGTTTCGTCGATGAACATGATGATCGGCGTGGTAGAGGACTGCACCTCTTCGATCACCTGCTTCAGACGGTTTTCAAATTCGCCTTTCATGCTGGCCCCCGCTTGCAGCGCGGCCACGTCCAGTTCCAACAGACGCGCGCCTTGCAACATTGGCGGCACGTCTCCTTTGGCAATGCGCAGGGCGAAACCTTCGACCACGGCGGTTTTGCCCACGCCCGCCTCGCCTGTCAGGATCGGGTTGTTCTGGCGACGGCGCATCAGGATGTCGATCAATTGGCGGATTTCCTCGTCCCGCCCGACGATCTGGTCGATCTCTCCGCTGGCGGCAAGTTCGGTCAGGTCCTTGCAATACTGCTGCAAGGCTTCCTCTTTGCCCATCGCCGCCGGAGCCATCGCACCCGAAGACTCGCCCGGTTGCGCCCCGGCCCCTGCCCCGATTCCGGTCCCGTCCTGCGGTGAAAGCCCGTCTTCGGGGGAACCGTCAGTAACTTCGCGGAAGTTATCGAGCAGATCATCCGGCTTTACCTTTTTGAACTCCTCGCTCATGCCGTTCAACACACTGCGCAAAGACGAGGTTTTCACCATACCAAGGATCAGATGCCCCGTGCGCACCTGCGGGCTTTTATGCGCAAGAGAGGCGTAAACCCATGCCCGCTCCACCGCGTTTTCAAGATGTTCGGAGAGGTCGGAAATCGAGGATGCCCCGCGGGGCAAGGCATCAAGCGCGGCGGTCATATCTTTTGCCACTTTAGCCGGTTCCAGATCGTAATGCTGGATGATCCTGTGCAGGTCGCTGTCCTGACCCTGTAAAATCTGGTGCATCCAGTGGACCAGTTCCACATAAGGATTGCCGCGCATCTTACAGAAAACCGAGGCGCTCTCGATTGCCTGATACCCGAGCTTGTTCAACTTGCCGAAAAGGGCAACGCGGCTGATCTCTGACATAATTCAATTCCTTCCCTGATGCGGGTCTTGTTCGCCCGCGTATGTTCTATCTTCTTGAAACAGTTACATATAAATCATCCAATGGCCGGTCCTGCGGCGGGGTTCCGGCCCATGTGGTCCAACCCAGTTCCCCCTGTTGACCCAGCTTCACTTCCGGCGCTTGTCCTGCCGCCAGCACAAGATTCACGTCCCAGTCGAGCATCTCGCCAATGTAATTGCGCACCACCGCGGCCAGCCGGTAGAGGCTGATCCCGCCGGGCAACAGGCGTTTGTATTCCTCAAGGTCGAGCGGGCCGATACGAATGCGAAACTTGGCCTGACGGGACCAAACCCGATTGCCAAGCGAAGTGCCCTGCCCCAACCCGCCCGCAGGGGTTTCGACCCCCAGTTGCCACTGGTCATCCGGTTCCAGTTCCAGCCAGCTACCAACAAAGCTTTCGATCGTGACCGGCACACGGAAAAAGATCGAGATCATGGACAGCAGGCCTTCCTCGTTCTTGGCCCCGTTGGACAGGCGCCCCGCAAAGCGCAGTTTGGCCAGATCGGGCATGGCATCGCGGTCGGCAAAAGCCTCGCCCATCATTCCCGACAGTGCGGAAATACGATTGGCGAAGGGATCGTCCTCGGGGCGGTCAAAACTCGCCGCCGGTTCCGCACTGGCCCACGCGCGGTAGAACAGGCTGATCAGGCGGTGGTGGAACATATCCGCGAAGCCCGCAAAGGTGTGATCCCGCGCATTGTGTTCCCGCTCGCGCACATATTCAGTGATATGAAGCGGCAAAGGACCGTTTGGCCCGAATACGCCGAACAGATAGCTTGACAGTTCCGCAGGCCCGCCCCCCTTGCCGGTGGTGCGGAAACTTTCCACGGTGGAGGGCGCAAAGGCCATATCCACCTTCTGCTTCAACCGCACCTTATCCTGACGGGGGCGTTTGGAATTACCCAGACGCGGCGCGCTGCGATAGCTTGCCTCTATCAGACGCAGGGCCTGAAAAAAATTGAATTTTCTGGGATCGTCGGACAGGGCCGCAAGGCGGCTCAGATCATCCGACGCCTCCCGCTCTTGGCGCTCCATCGGGCGATCTCTCCTCTTTCCGTGCCGCTGATCACCGTTTCGGTGAAACTGTTCAGCGACACATAACTTGCAAAAAACTGTTCCAGCACCGCGCCCAGCAGATAGACGCCGGTGCCTTCAAAATAACTCTCGTCAAAAGTGACTTTCACCTCTAGCCCGCGCACGGCCGTAGACAGAACTTCGTCCGCCATGCGCCGCACGATGGGACGGGATTCCATACCTGCAATCCCTTCAAGCTGTTTGGCGAGGTTACGGTCCCCTTTGGGCGTGTAAATCCCCAGAAGTTCCCGCAGACCTGCCGCAGCCGAACCACGATCCGCGTCATCCATAGAAAGGTAGTTCAGGCTCAGGTGGCTGATCAGCCGCCATGCCGCACTGCCATCCACCGCAGGTGAGGATTTCGGCGCAGAAATCGGTGACACCGCCCTGATCCCGTCCACAGGACCACCGTCTGTCATATCAAAATCCGTACTCCCGCCCCCTGTCTGCAACAACATGGGCAGATCGCGATTGGTGCACAAAGCGCGGATCGCCAGTTGTTCCAGCTTGCCGGAATACGGCGCCTCGCTGCGGTCAACGAGGCTCAGGAACACATCCGTCCCAAGGTAAGAGGTGCGCGTGCCTTTCAGCTTCTGGCTTTCTGAACGTTGCCGGAACCGTCTGCGCATGGCGTAATAGGCTTCGTGGTTCTCCCCCGCTGCGGTATAATCGTCCGCGCTGTAAAACGGTCTGAAATCAATATCATCGCTTTCGTCGCTGGTTATCCCGTCCACGTCCAGGATGGTGTGAATTTCAAAATCCATCGGTGCAGTTCGATCCACAACGACAAAGTGATCCGCATCCTTGCGCTGGACATGGACACGGTCACAACGCAGCTCCAGAAGGTTGATCGCAGGCGTGCAATAGAGCGCGAAATTCTCCGGCGTCAGCGTCTGTTGCAGCGCAGGTCGAGTGTCTTTCAGCAGGATATAAAGATCGATCTCATTCTCGTCGCAATTCGCCATGATCTCTGACAGACCGGCAAGGCGGGAAAAGAAAAAGCGTTGTGGCAGCGAGAAATATTCCTGCAACAGACGGTAGCCGTCAAAGGACTGACCGGGAAACGGCAGCAGGGACTCTTCGCGGGTGAACCCGATTGGTTCGATTTTGGCCTTACGTGGTGCAATGCTCCAATCGTCCCGCCGGTTTACCGACCGTCCCATGATCCCAAGACTGTCGCGCATCAGATGTTCGTACAATGCCCAAGGCGTGCGATCCTGACCCGGAAGATGCAGGTCAAGATGTTCTACCCCCAACTCTTTCAGCTTCGTGCCCGAAGGTGCCTTCAATCGCAGCCGGATCGCCCCCCGTGCAGAATTGCCTTCGCCGAACCCCGCCGCGACGACCTCTCCGCGGCTGGCAAAATACTGCACCTCGGTGATTTTCAGCGGCCAGAGGTCCACATCATGGGCTGTGCGAAATTCACAGGCAGTCTGGTCCCCTTCCCGCAACGGCGCACGCATCTTCGTGCCCCGTTTCATGGTGTATTTCTCACTCAGCCCCGCTTCGGGCTGGAATTGCGCGATAAACATCGCTGGTACGGGCGACAGATAGTGCGGATAGATGATCTCTAGCAGGTGCTGGGTGAACTGCGGGTAGCGCATATCCAGTTCCAACTGGATACGGGAGGTCAGAAAGGCGAAGCTTTCGATCAGACGCTCCACATAGGGATCGTTTATTTCGATCCCGTCCATTCCCAGACGCCCTGCAATTTTAGGATAGGCCTGCGCGAATTCCGCCCCCATCTCTCGCACAAAGGCCAGTTCGGTTTCATAGTGTTTGAGAAGCCGTGTATCCATGCCGCTACATCACCTTGTCGATAACAAGATCACCGTCGGCCACATCCAGACGGGTGCGCAGATAAAGTTCCAGAGGAACCGGCGTGGCCCAAAGCTCCCCGCGGATGTCCATTGTGATCTGGCTGTCCGCCGCATCCGGCGTAGCCTTGGCCGCTGTGACTTCCAGCGTGCCGGGAATAATGCGGGGTTCCAGTGCGTAGATCGCCTCCTTGATGGAGGATTCCAGCGTTTTGGCATCGGTCTGCAAAACCTTGCGCCCGGCAATATCGCTGATGCCAAAATTCAGCGTAGATCGCGCCGCATGTGGATAGAGAGCGGGGTCAATAATCTCTTCGTTATTGGCGGTGTTCAACAACCAGCCAAGATCCCGCAAGATGATTTCACGCAGGCGGCGCACGTCGATATACCGTTCGCCAGCGGTGTCTTTCGTGTCGGTCGGGGATTTGTCGGTCAACCTGTCCAGCAAGGAGGGTTGCAGCCGTTCCCTGTCGGAAAGTTCAGTCCGCGCCATCACCGCCCCCGACCGCCGAGAGGGAGATACTGCGCAGGTCCATCAGCGCCAGATCTTCGTTGTTAGTCGCAAACAGGCGCTGCCCGATGCCAAGATAGGTTTCATCCCCCGCTTCAATCCAGTCGGTTTCCCGTGCCAGCATGATCCCTGCCCGTTTTGATTGGGCAGACCCCGGATAACGGGTCGGAATAAAGCCCACCACGTCCCCCCCGTTGGCCCATGTGATTTCAACAGGGGTCCAGACCTTGTCGCGCAGATCGCTCGGATCATCAAAGGTCATACGTTTGATGTTGGAAAACGGTGCCCAGTAGTAGCGCCCGTTCATCACCAGTTCCAGCATCGGACCAAGGCGCATATCCGCGTCTGCAATCCACTCGAACGCTGTACCATCGGCCTCGCCACTCTGGCTCGGGGCTGCTTCGAAGGCTTCGTTCCGCAAGCTCGCGGCCTGCGCTGTGTCGCCTTTGGCGAGCAGTCCCAGTGACTGGATCATCAGAGCCACCCACTGCGCCGGTTCGCCAAAGATCAACGGTGCGGTTTCACCGGCAAAGACTTTCTCGCGCACCATTTCGCAGGCGATTGCCTCGCGGTAGGACTGGACCATCGGCATGGTGTCCGGCGCCATCTCGCCACAGACTTTCAGCTGGGTCAGCGCCCGATCCCATTCGCCGCGGATACACAGCATCTGGAACAGGAAAACCCGAAGTTTGCTGTCGGCTGGGTCCTTACGGATACTGGCGGTCAGGGCGTCATAGGCTGCATCCAGATTGCCCGCCTTCAAATGGTCGATCGCGTCGCTCATGAAAATTCCCGGTTCTAATAAATTCAGGGAGTGGAAAGGCCACGAAAGCCGCCTTTCCAAATGCTGTTCCGGTGCGCGAAAAATGCGCCACCGGTGGCAAAAAGCTTACTTGCCGGGTTTGCCCATGACGGCTTCGTTTGTGGTCTGGTTCCATTCCACAGCACCACCGGCTTCCAGCTTGCCTGTCATATCCTGCTTCATGTAGTCGATCTTGATGCCGGCAAAGGCCACGACAACGTTGTCCACAAAGGCCTCGTCCCCGTCGGAGCCGGACCATTTCACGCTTTCGATCACCACGTTGATCATCTGGACGTGCACAAACTCGCCCCCGGAATCCGAGGCACCGCCGCCACCGCCCTTGCGCAAGGAAAGGTGCAGTTCGGGGATGTGGTCGCCGGTACAGGCGGCCAGAACCATATCACAGGATGCTGTATCCATGTTCTTTGAAAATTCGAACCGGTCCAGTTGCACACGGCCGGAGCCGAGACCACCAGAAGACGACCCGACATTCACCTGGTTTTCGACACCGAAAGAAAAGTCGATCAGGTCAAATCCGTTCTTTGCCTTAACGGTTTTGTCGTTTGTTTCACCCTTGATGGCCTTTTTGCCGCCAACAAACCATGCATATGCGTCAATCATATTGAATTCCTCCTAGGAATTAAAAGTTAAGTTTCGTTAATATTCTGGGTGGCAGCACAGGGCCCCGTGAATGATCCCTGTGCTACCGGTGGTTAATCAGCCCTTTTCAGAGGGCAGTTTGGAAACCAGACGCAAGGACACGGAAAGACCTTCCAGCTGGTAATGGGGCCGCAGGAAAAACTTGGAGGAGTAATAGCCGGGATTGCCCTCGACCTCTTCCACCACCACTTGTGCTGCTGCCAACGGACGCTCGGCTTTGGTTGCTTCGGATGAAATTTCCGGAGTCATATCAACGTAATTGCTGATCCATTTTTGCAGCCAGGCCTCCATATCTCCACGTTCCTTGAAGGAACCGACCTTATCGCGCACGATACATTTAAGATAATGCGCAAAGCGGCAGGTGGAGAAGAGATAGGGCAAACGCGCACCAAGGTTTGCGTTGGCCGTTGCATCCGGATCGTCGTATTCCGCCGGTTTGTGCAGGGACTGGGCGCCAATAAAGGCAGCCATATCACTGTTCTTGCGGTGGATCAGGGGCATCAGACCGTTCTTGGCCAGCTCTGATTCACGACGGTCCGAAATTGCAATTTCCGTCGGGCATTTCATATCAACGCCGCCATCATCGGACGGGAAGGTATGGGTGGGCAGGTTTTCCACCGCACCGCCGGATTCAATACCACGGATACGGGTGCACCAGCCGTAATGCTTGAACGAGCGTGTGATATTGGTTGCCATACCATAGGCCGCGTTGACCCATGAATAATGGCCGCTGTCCGCGCCTTCCGTGTCTTCTTCAAAGGCGAATTCTTCGACCGGATCGGTCTTTTCCCCGTAAGGGTGCCGGCCAAGGAAACGGGGCATGGCGAGAGCAAGATACTGGCTGTCTTCGCTTTCGCGCAGGGACCGCCACGCCGCATATTCCGGTGTCGAGAAAATCTTGGTCAGATCGCGGGGGTTGGCCAGTTCGCTCCAGCTGTCCATCTGCATCAGGGAAGGTTCCGCACCGGTAATAAAGGGTGCGTGGCTGGCCGCAGCAATTTTGGCCATTTCCGAAAGCAGCTGCACATCCGGCGGGGAATGGTCAAAGTGATAATCCCCGACCAGACAACCGTAAGGCTCGCCACCGAACTGTCCGTATTCCTCTTCGTAGAGTTTCTTGAAGATGGGGGATTGGTCCCATGCCGCGCCCTTGAACTTCTTCAGCGTCTTGCCGAGATCCTTCTTGGACACGTTCAGCACGCGGATTTTCAACATCTCGTCGGTTTCGGTGTTGTTCACCAGATAATGCAGGCCGCGCCAGCTGCTTTCCAGCTTCTGGAATTCCTCGTTGTGCAGGATTTCGTTTACTTGCGCTGTCAGGGTTTTATCAAGTTCCGCGATAATCGCCTCGATCGAGCGCAGCGCATCGTCCGACACCAGCCCCGTATTGGCAAGCGCCTGTTCTGCAAGGGTTTTAACCGCTTCTTCCACCGCCGTTTTGGCCGTGTCGGATTTGGGTCGGAACTCTTTTTGCAGCAGGGATGCAAATTCGTCATTGGCAAAGACCGTACTGCCGGCTTGGCCTTCGACTTGTGCTTCAGCTTCAGCCATCGTTATTCCTCCCCTGCGTCATCTTTTTGTTTGGGTGCAGCACTCAGCGCTTTCATCAGCGCGGGGTCCTGTATGATTTTGGCCATAAGATCCTCGGCGCCGGTTTTTCCGTCCATATATGTCATCAGGTTGGAAAGCTGGGTGCGCGCATCGAGCAGTTTCTTCAGCGGCTCGACCTTGCTGGCAATCGCTGCCGGACTGAAATCATCCATGCTTTCGAAAGTGATATCCACTGCCATATTGCCTTCGCCGGTCAGCGTGTTGGGCACAGTAAAGGCTGCACGGGGCTTCATGGATTTCATGCGGTCGTCGAAATTGTCCACATCCACTTCAAGAAACTTGCGGTCGGCCACAGCGGGCAGTGGCTCTTCCGATTTACCGGACAGATCGGCCATGACACCCATCACGAACGGCAGTTGCACCTTCTTTTCAGCGCCGTAGACTTCGACATCATATTCGATCTGAACGCGGGGGGCCCGGTTGCGGGCGATAAATTTCTGGCTGTCAGCCATAAGAGCCGTCTCCTCTGTTATTAACTTTCCGGTGCCGTTTGAACCGGCATCTGATTTCACTTGGGGTCTTAAAAAATTTAGTCGTATTCTTATTCGTATTCTTCAGAAGAGAGGCCACCAATGGTTGCCACCTCTGCTATACCGCTCGACGCCATATCTTTCATAATCGTGATAAAATCCGCCGAAACCAATCGCTTGGCCCGTCTAAGGAAGATCGGAACCGGACTGGATGGTTCGTTACGCGCGTAATATTCAAGCATCAGATCAATCGCGCGCAGAACATCATTTGTTGAATTGATACCGCTGACACCGGCTGCAGCCGGTGCACCACCTGCTTGCGATGCCTGATCGTCTTCGATCCCGTCAGCCACGCCTTCGACAGCTTGCGGTGCAGCCTCACCGAGACATTCGGCAATGACCGCCTGCCCTGTTTTCAGCAACACCTGCAAGGGCGCGAAATCCGGCCCCTGTCCGGGCACATGTTCCGCAAGGATCGCATCGATGGCTGCCGTATGCGCCAGCGCAGCAGCGATACCCTCGCGGATTGCCGTCATTTCCTCTTCCGGCGTGTCCTTTAATGCCGCGCCGACCGCTGCCATGTCGGGCGGGTTGTCCATATCCGCCGGCGCGACGATCTCTCCCTTGGCGACAGAAACATGGCGCAAGGAAAACCGCCCCATCATCTTGCTCTCGCTCAACGGAGCGCGACGCAACTGGCGCAACACTGTGGCATCGTCCACCAGTCCGACCAGTGCGTTCACCCGTTCCGTGGGGTCGTTGTCGTCATCTGCGTCAAGCTGCGGATGAACCGTGTCCCAATACTCCTCTAATGCACGTCGTATGTAATCAAGAACCTGCGCGAAATAGGGGTAACCCTTGCGGGCCAAACCGGCTTCGGCCAGATAAACCGCAATCCGCAAGTCCATCGTCTGTTCCAGCAGAGACTCGCCCAGCTTCAGGACTTCGGCGTAATCTGCTTCTTCAGCATCAATGACCTTGTCACCGACCTGCTGTTCGCCTTTTGCAGTGGCAGCGATCGCAAGATCCGAGAAGGCAGCGTCGTATTCCAGATCAGGGCCCGAGGGCTCTTCCCCGTCAAATCCCGCCAACAGTGTGTCCAAATTCAAACTCACGTTATCAACCTTCAAAAATAGAGAAAGCCACGTTTAGAGAGCCGCATTAAATGGCTAATATTAAAGAAAACTTGGCTTATTAGGTACTTATTGGATACTTAGTAAATTAACAAAAACCGTAGTTGCCTTTGGGGAACCACGCAAGAATTAATCGCCAAAACAGTGATTTTCGCGACTCTTTCTTTTACTTTTCAATTGAAAGGCAGTTTATCAACTTGACAACTTGGCAAGTAAATTATGCCGCCTTATAAATGAATCAGATGGGGATTACCCTGACAGGGATTAAGCCGGATTCCGGCGCTAGGATCATTAGATGAAATGGGCGATATTAATTACGCTGCTGGTTCTTGCCGTGCTGACTGCACCGGTGGGCTGGTACTTTGCCCAAACACATTCGCGCACGGATGACGCGCTCAAGATTGCCGCGCTTGAAGAACAACTTGCCGTGCAGGCGCAGAAGGCCAAAGATCTTACTATAGACCTGAACGCGCTTGTCTCTCGCGTCACACTGCTGGAAGAAACCGGTGTATCGGAACCCGTCATCCAGTCCTTTGCAGATCCCGCAGAAGAACGAACTGACTCCCTTGCCGACAGTTTCGCGCAAGTGGTGCTGATTGCCGACCGGCGCGAGGTGAATAAGGGGCTCTCGAATTCCGGGTCTTCCTACCTGAAAAACCTTTTCGGCCTGCCCCGCCCCGACCTGAGCGAGGCCTGCCAGTCGATGACCAATCCACTGCTGAAGGATCTGGTCAAAACCGAGAGCGTTGGACCGATCCGTGTCACAATGATTGAACCGGCAATCCTGTCCCTACGACAGGTGTTTCGCAACGTGAAGATATTCGAACCGGAACTTTACGAACGAATTAACACTGCCGGCTCTCTTTGCGTGCGGCACATCCGTGGACGTCCGGGTTCAGTGTCAACACACGCTTACGGGTTGTCGGTAGATCTGAACATAGACGGCAAGCTTGATACGCTTGGCGATGGCAAAACCCAGCTTGGCCTTATCCTGCTGGCAGATTTCTTCAACAAGGAAGGCTGGTATTGGGGGGCGAGCTTTGGACGAGAGGACTCCATGCATTTTCAAGTGTCCAAAGAGAAAATCAATCAATGGCTCCGTCAGGGGTTGATCCGTACCAAATAGTCGTGAAAGGTTAAGAGGTTCGTCGGCATTCATTGCCTTCATTTATTACTGAACGCATCGTTGCTGACAGACTTTGTAGAATAAATTTTATTTAGTGGAAGTTGCCAGATGTTTCTGTGTCGGAAATCTATAGCTGTCCTGTGTCTGCTGATTGCCAGCGGATCCGGTGCTGTTGCGCAAGGAACATCCGCGCCCGGACCGGGCCTCAGTTCCACCGAGTTCAATACAATCGAAGAGGCTATCAGTGCGCTTGGCACAGACACCTACAAGACCATTCGCTCCAGCTACACTGAAACTGCTGGCGCGACCTTTACTTTTACGGCTCCAAGCGAAACGCTGACACTGCGCTATCTGAAAGATAGAACCGGCGTGGCACTGCGCGATGATACAGGTGCGCTGATCTCACGGTTTAACGGGGGCACCCGAAGCGAAAGCGAGGCGCTTCTGGCCGCTTTCCTCAGAGAACGATATGCCACTGATCCCGATGCCCTGAAACTGACTGTAGCCAATACGCCCGAAGATCCGGTTGCAGGTAATCCGGCCTCGCTGATGGCAAGAATGGCGGATGCGAGCTTTACCTCTGGTACCGATGTCGGCCCTTCTCCGCTGACAGGGGGCAGTCGTGCAAGGGGTACGGCAAGTTACAACCACTTGGGAATCTCCCTGCAAACCGGACGGTATTCCGGTCCGGGATTCTCGGCCAATGTCACGTCCCTGCCGCTCAGTTTTGCAATGCCGCTTGATGATCCGCGCTGGGCCATCAAGATCCACGCGCCGCTCGGCTTTTCTACAATCAACGGACAGGACTATGTCTCCGGATCGGTTGGTGTCGGTTTGCGGATGCCTGTAACGGACAACTGGACCCTGACACCTGAACTGCGCGTCGGGGCACTGCGCGACAGCAGCCGCGGATTGACCACCCGACTGGCCAATGCCTCGATCATCTCCAATTACCGTATGGATCTGCGCAACGGCTATGGGTTGGTGTTTGGCAATGCATTGACCTATTCCAAATCGCTTGGCTCCGGCAACAGCGGCTATGATCTGGCCAATACGATCAACAAGAACGGTGTAGAATTCTCCGGCCCCTTCCAGCGCAGCCTTTATGGTCTGCCCACCAACTGGCAGCTCTCTCTGGTTCACACTAAAGTTGCAGGCAGCCCGACCTATATCGACGAATGGACCGATGTGTCCCTGTCCCTTGGAACGATTGGTTCCAAGAACGGGGTAACATGGGACAGTGTGCGGATCGGCTTGACCTATACCCACGCCAATCGGGGTGTGCGCGGGCTCAACATCAACTTCGGCTACGAGTTTTAGGAGATGGTCATGACCCTTCGCACAGTCAGAAATTCCGCTCCGGCCTTCCCGGTTGTTGCGCTGGTCCTGACTTTGCTGTTGCTTCTCGCCGGTCCGGTGCTCGCCAAAGAACGTGTCGCCCTTCTGATTGGCAACAGTCGGTACGACAATTCAGCCCTGTCCCTGAAGAATCCGGCCAACGATGTCGCTGCCATGGCGCAAAAGCTTGCCGCGCTCGGCTTTGTCGTGATCTCGGCGCAGGATGCGTCCCGTACCGATATGGACCGCGCCTTGGGCGCCTTTGAACGGCAGTTGAAGGGCGCAGAGCTCGGGCTGTTCTTTTATGCCGGTCACGGCAGTCAGGCGGGGGGTGAAAACTTCTTACTGGCAACTGATTTTCAGGGGACAACCTCCGCCGCCGTCAAACAATATTCCCTGACACTTGGTCGGGTGCGCGACGCCTTTGCCAAGGCCAAACCCGATGCGGGAATTGTGATCCTTGACGCCTGTCGCGACAATCCGCTGGCCATCACTCTGGAGCAAACGGGCAAGCCGGTTGGGCTGGCACGGGCGAAATCCGCGACCGGACTACTGGTGGCCTATGCGACAGATCCGGGTAATGTGGCGTTTGAGGGGACAGGCAATAACTCCATCTTCACCACGGCCTTGCTGAAACACATCAACGAGCCCGGACTGGACGTGCGACTGATGTTCGGGCGGGTGCGTCAGGATGTTGTGCTGCGCACACGCGGGGCACAGGTTCCATGGGTCGAGGAAAGCCTGATTGGTGAGTATTCCATGAACCCGTCGATGGCGTCGGGCGGGCGTGAAGCGATGATCGCGCGGGACATCGAAATGTGGCGTAGCGTCAGCGGCGAGACCACACCACAAGCCTATCAAGCCTATCTTGACGCTTTCCCAAGCGGCATGTTCCGGGACTTTGCGGCCCAACGGATTGCAAGGCTCAGCTATTCGGCCAATCTGACGCAAGAAGATAAACCTTTGAAGGTGGCAGAACTAGATGTGACCAGCGACACCAGCAAAATTGCCGCCGCACTCGGCATTCTCGGGTTCGCCCCGCAAAGCCGAAGTGCACCGGATATCGAGGAACTGGAACTGGCTGCTGCCGCCTATCGTGCCTCGCTCGGAAAAGATGCAGCACTGACACAGGACAATCTCTTTGCCGATGCCTCGCGGCTGCTGCTTTATCTTGGCGGCAATGTAGGCAAGCAGATACAGGTGGATATCGCCGCCTTGTCCAGCATCGACCAGACGCTGATCGTAGCGCGGGATGCCTATGAAGAACTGGAACAGGTTGCCGCCGGAGACGAAAGCGCAAAGCCCATACTTGAACAGGCCCGCGCAGATATCGCCGCAATAGAGCGCGCCCAGACCGAAGTGCTGGCCCAACTGGATCAGGAACGGGCCTATTACGAAGAACTGATGGAACAGGCCAATGCGAATTTCCCCGATTATATGGTGGAACGTACAATCGGGATCGCGGTGACGCGCTCTGCCCCTGTGGACGACGAAAAACTCGCCAGTCGCGCCAAACTGTTCCTCAAACATGTCAATCAGGCAGCCGATGCCGAAACCCAAGGATCCTATCAATGGCTTTCCGATTTCCTGCCTCAAAGCTGATCGCAGGCGCCCTGACACCACTTTTGCTGGTAGGCCTCTCCGCCTGTGCGGTCTCGCCGAACGACCCGATGGGCGGGCAGCGGGCCTTTAGCTGGCAACCGGAAACCGCCGAGGAAAAGGCCCTGCGCCATAAGGCCGAGGCACTGCAAGCCACGGTCGGCGAAGGCGGTATGGCAGGGTTTGCCGTGGGTGCCTTGCTTGGCGGGTTGACCGGCGGGATGCAGGGTGCCTTTGCCGGTGCGCGTCTGGGCCGGTTTATCGGCGCGGCCTCCGGTGTTTATGTACGCGGCCTGCAAGAGGATTTTGCAAATCGCGAGGCACAGCTTAACCAGCTGGCCGCCGATCTGGAAGCCAACAACCGCGATCTGGAAAGCGCAATCGCCACCATGCGCGCCGTACTTGTCCAGCAGCGGGCAAGACTGGCGGCAGCGCGGGCTACAGGCAACGGCATAGCCATACGTCAGGCACAAGAACAGGCTTCCGGCAATCTGGCCGTGATGAACAAAGCGATTGAAGCAGCCGTCCAGCGACAGGATGTTTTTGGCGAGGCCCGCTCCCTTCTCGCAGTGGACAGTGCGCCAAGCGCCGCCACAGCCCCCGCCGCAGAACGCTATTCCGCGCTGGCGGACCGCATTTCAGCCATGCGCTCCATCGCAACAACGCTGGTTTCGGAGATCTGATATGCCCCATCACGCCCAACGCCAACGTTCTTTATTTTCGCGCAGCCTGACCCTTTGCGCAGCCCTGCTGCTGACCAGCGCCTGCACCCAGAGGGGCAATCTCGATGATCCGGCCTACGGCGGCTTTTTTAACGGGATCGAGAATATCTCGGACGGCACCTATGACGCGCGGATCGCAACCCGCGAAGAACGGGTTTCAGCCCTGCAACAGCGACAGCAACGCCTGCTGGTAGAGCGCAACTCCCTGTCCCGTCAGGTCTCTGCCCACCAGAACGCACTGGCGCGCTTGCAGCAGGACATTATCGTGTCAAAAATCCGGATCGGAGAGCAGAACATCACGCCGCAAACGCAAGCCCGCATTTCAAAAGCACTCAGCCCGCCCCCCTCGGGGCAGACTGATGCAGAGCGGCTGGCAAACCTGCAAAAGACCATCGCGGACACCCGCAAATTGGCAGAAACACTGGCAAAACTTGCAGGATGACGAAAAGCTGCGCTACTCTCTTGCTGAAGGACACGGTATTCACCGTGTCGCCCCCATGAAAAGGACCACCCATTGAGCGATCCTTCTGAAACCGGCATCCTGTCCACGGGCGATGTGCTGAACAATACATATGTGATCGCGGAACTTGTGGCCTCGGGCGGCACAGGAGAAGTCTACCGCGCCACCAACCGGGTTTCCGGGCGCGAGATTGCTGTCAAAATCCTGAAAGCGGAATATGCGCAGGATGAACAGTTCATCAACCTGATGAAGCGGGAAGCCTCGGTCTTGCATGAAGTCATCGACCCTTCTGTGGTGCGTTACTACGACCTGCTGGAAAGCGACAGCCACGGCGGATTTCTGTTCATCGTCATGGAGTTTATCGAGGGTCGTTCGCTTGCAGACGAGATGAAGGACAAAGGCCCGCTTGACGAAACCACGCTCCTTGAAGTGGCAGAAAGGGTGCTTTGCGGGTTGAAGGCAGCCCACGAAAAGAACGCGTTTCACCGCGATCTTTCGCCGGACAACATCCTGCTGCGCGGCGGCGAACCCAAACAGGCCACGCTGATCGATTTCGGCATTGCCAAGGATGTGAATGAAGGGGCAAAAACCGTTGTAGGCGGGGGGTTTGCGGGAAAATATCAATACGCCTCCCCCGAACAGATGGAAGGGCGCAGTGATGCGCGCTCCGACTTGTATTCCCTTGGCATGACCCTGATGGGGGCCTATCGCGGGCAATCGCCCAATGCGGGGTCTTCCCTGATGCAGATCATCAGTGCCAAAGCGGTTAAACCGGATATTTCGGATATGACCGGCCCCTTGGCTGCACTGGTTTCGCGACTGGTTGAACCTGATCCCGCCGACCGTTTGCAAACGGCACAAGACGCACTGGAATTTCTGCATCTTCTGGGTGAAGACGACGAGAAAACGGTAATCCTTCCAGCCGGCGGCCCACCGCCACGGACAACGCCACCGGAAGCGTCACCGCAAACCGCCGCTACGGGCACCCACGGCGGCCCTGCCGCTGGTGTTGAAACATCACCCCAAAAAAAATCCTCCCGCACCGGACTATACGCCGGTACCGCTGTTGCCGTAATTCTCGCGCTGGGAGCTGCTGGCTGGTTCAGCGGACAGTTCGGCCCTGCCCCGACCGAACCTGTACCTGCCCCTGTGTCTGCCAGTGTAGCTTCGGAAACGGGCGACAGCACGCCAACAACCACCTCCGCCACGGTCACACCGGAGCCGGAGACCGAAAATCTCGCCCAGACCACGCCCGAACCGGAGCCGCTTCCCCTTGCCGACCCGTTTGTGCTGACCATCGAGCGCAGCTCACCTGATGATCCCTTGCGCCTGATCGGCAACCTACCGTCAGAAGATGCCGTGCCCGCAGTAACAACACAGCTTGAACAGAAGCTGAACGCTTTTGCGGTTCTTTCGGATGTAACACCCGCACGAGGCGAACCCTTCGCGGGATGGAGCGAACGGGTTATCAAAATCGCACTTTTGTTTGAGACAATCGAAAGCTGGACGGTCTCTGCCAACGATATGGACGTGATCCTGATCGCAAAAGCACAGAACGAGCTGGAGAAAACCGCGCTCCTTAACGGGGCGAAAGCGGCGATCGAGGGTACCAAACTGGCGCTGGTGGACAGGATCGAAGTTGAGATACCGCCCGTTGCGCTCGACGATCTGGAGTTCGGCCTGCAGGACATGGCCAGTTGCGGACCACTGAGCCTGACGGGAGGCCGGGATGGTGCGCTCGGGCCGGACGATGCTCTGGACGTTTCAGGCAACATAGCAGTGGCAGCGGATATGTCCCGCGTTCAGGCTTACCTGTCCCAGATGGCACCGGGACGAGACATCTCGTCCGATCTGAATATCCTCAACCCAAGTGTTTGTTCCTTGCTGCGTCTGCTGCCCGAAGAACTGTCAGACGCTTTGGAGATCGACTACAGCTATGGCACTAAATCCGAAACGGTAGAGGGGGACATCTTTCGTATCGGGGAAAATCCGGTAATTGACATTCGCCTTCCCAAAGATCGCAGCGGCTTTCTCAATGTGGTGTTTGTGGATCTGGCGGAACAGGTGTTCCACCTTCTGCCCCATCAGGCGCGCACACAAAACACGCTTCAGGACATCGGAACTGTTGCCGGAGAAACCCGCACGGTACGTGTCGCTTATCCGGTTGCCGAAGCTTCAATCGAAAAGCTGGGGTTTAAAGTTGTCGAACCTGTGGGCGCAAATATCCTGCTGGCGATTGTCAGCGACACGCCCCTGTTTGATGAAATCCGCCCCCGTGCCGAAAGCAGCGGCGCTTTCATCGAAGCGCTGAACGACAGGCTGGAAGATTTGCCCGACGAAGGTGCCCTTGTGAACTACCGCTTCATGATGACATTGGAATAACCGCAGGGCATTCCGCCAAAGAGTGACTTTTTCAACATTGTGTTTTCCCAAAAGCTGTTAGATCAACTAAAATAGTGGAAACACCCCCTAAATTTATTTTCCATTCACCCCTTTGCAGGAGCCGTGTAATGACTTTTCTTAGAATAACCGCCACCGGATTGACCCTTTTTGCACTTCTAACCCCATCTGTGCAGGCTGAAGAAATGACCGCGGAGGATATCCTTCAGAGATTGCAGGCCCAACGCAGCCGTACGCTGGGATTTGTCGAAGCCTCCAAGCCGGAAGGAGGCTCTGCCGAGGAAACAGCAGTGACAATGGCACCGGTTGATGCAGGGGAAGGCAGTTCGGCACCATCAGTAAATTCGACTGGTCTGACCCTGCAGGCAAGTGATCAGGGCAGCGGCACATCAGGCCTGCAACTTAGCGCGACGCAAGATCAAACCGGCACACAAGCGGCCCCTTCTGTTGTTTCGGGCAATGGCGCTGAAGCCATGCCAACACTGGCAACCGCGTCAGCAACGCCACCTGAAAAAGAGGCGATGACGATTGATCTGACGATCTATTTCGACTTTGACAGTGCCCTGTTGCAGCCGAAGTCCAAAACACAACTGACCGCGCTATGTGCCGCGATCAAGGCTGACACGGGTGAAGGCACCTACCAGATTATCGGCCATACGGATGCCAAGGGTAAAGCCAGCTATAACAAGCGACTGTCACAAGCCCGTGCCGATGAGGTGGTCCGCTATATGACCACAAGTTGCGGCATCGAAAAGTCCCGCTTGCAAGCGGTTGGCGCAGGTGAGGAACGTCTCAAGACACCCGAAGATCCGCGCGCACCGGAAAACCGCCGTGTCGAGGTGCAGGTTCTCAGCTAGCAGAACTTTAAAGCGAAGCCTTCGGCAGCCGCACTATCGTGATGCGGCTGTCTTTGCATCCGGAACACACACTGCCAATTTAATAAACCCGCGCCCGAAGCGCACTTTGCCTTGCCGGCAAGAGCGGTTATGACTGCGAGAGCCCCGTTGACGGGCAGATAACAGACGGACCAGATCGAAATGAGCAAGCTAGTCACCGTGTTGAACGGCCCTAACCTGAACCTTCTGGGGCAGCGCCAGCCGGAAATCTACGGTTCTGACACGCTTGCCGATGTGGAAAAAGGCTGCGCAGAAGTGGCGGCGCAATACGGTCTGCGCTCTGAACTGCTGCAATCCAACCACGAAGGCGTTCTGGTGGATATGATCCAAACCTGCCGCGAGACATCCGCAGGGATCATTATCAATCCGGCTGCCTATTCCCACACCTCCGTGGCGATTCTCGACGCGCTGAACACTTTTGACGGTCCGGTACTGGAGGTGCATATCTCCAACATCCACCACCGCGAATCCTTCCGGCATCATTCCTACGTGACCCAAAGGGCCGATTCCGCGATTATCGGTATGGGGGTTGAGGGCTATTACCTGTGCATGCACCGGATGGGGAGTTTGCTCGGCGGGTGAGATCCTGCCAGCACTTTTTCACGCCACAAACACAGCGGCAGGACCGCACTAGCAGTCTGTTAAACCTGTCTTTATCGGTGAAAACCCTTTGGTGCGGCCGAGAAGACTCGAACTTCCACTCCGGTTAAGGAACAGCGACCTCAACGCTGCGCGTCTACCAATTCCGCCACGGCCGCACGCGAGGTAGGCAGCGTATAGCCAAGGCAAAACCTGATGTGAAGTGCAAAATGTTCTCTGGTGCAATTAATTCCGCAGATCGCGGTGAAACCTCTGTGATATGAACATTCCCACAATCAGAAATACTGCGGTGGCGAGGGAAAAAACGACCCATGGCTCTGTCGGTTGGAACAAATTGTTCATCACGCGGTTTGGCAGGAAGGAAAACAGACCGGCGATTCCGATAGCCATGGCATAGAGTCGCCACATGATGCGCTTATGTGCTGCGATATTACGCTTCCGGATCTGCCAGATTGCCCCCGCCAAACCAATAAGCGTGACCACTGACAGTATATGGATCGGAGAGAACCGCCCGACGACCTGCAACTCCCGGATAAAGAAAGAGCTGAGCGCCGCCGCCGCCATTGCCAGCACCCAGATGTAGCCGGAAACCTTGTGCAGCCGGTCCCTGCGCCGCCGCAGCAACGCCAGGGGCCCCAGCAGCGCTGCCAGAACCGCTGTCGCCACATGGACCTGAATAACCGGACCTGCTTCTGCCAATGCTGTGAATTCCATCTTTCAACTCCTGTTGCTGATATTGAAGGTTGGTTTATACTTCCGGTGTGGCCTTCGCTTCGGCCAGCAGATCTTCGCAAGCTACGGGATAAACGCTTGAAAACAGGGCATTCGTCACTCACGCTGCGTAGGATACGAAGCGATTTAACTTCTCGGGGGACGTTGCTCGGGCTGATCGGGGCTTCAATCGTGCTGGGGCTGTCCGGACCATTCGGTACTTTTGAAAGCCTGACCTCCCTACCCCGTTTTGCCTATTGGGCCATGGTGGTTCTGTGCACTTATACCGGTGCGATTTTCGTGATCTCCACAGCCAAACAGTATTTGCCGCAGCATTGGCCTGTCTATCTGCTGAACGGCGCAGCCGGTGCGCTGGCGGGGCCGGTGGTGACGCTGATTGTAACGCTGATCAATTTCGCAACATTTCCCGATGCTGCCGGAGGGCTGAATTCCCTGTCTTCCTTGCCGGTGTTGATGCTCTATTGTTCGCTGATCACCATTGCAGTTGCCGTTCTTGTGGGACAGGCGGACGGCAATCCCAGCGAACCATCCGAAGAGGCAAAACCGGCGCAGCCCCCGCCCTTGCTGGCGCGATTGCCTTACGACTTGCGCGGGTCTCTGGTCTCTCTTCAGGCGCAGGATCATTATGTGCAGGTTACAACAACAAAGGGCAGCACGATGGTGTTGATGCGGATTGCGGATGCCATTGCCGAAACCGGATCTGTTGACGGATTGAAAACCCATCGTTCCTATTGGGTGGCGATCGCGCAAGTGTCCAGCGCAGAGCAGATCGGAGAGCGGGGACGCCTGATCCTGCAAAACGGAAGCGCAGTACCGGTGAGCCGCAAATATATGCCGGCGCTGAAAGAAGCCGGTCTGTTTCCCCGTCAGGGGATTACGCAGTCGGCAACACCGACAATAGGGGTTTGACAGCTTCGCAAAGTTCCGGCACTTCCCCTTTTATGGTAGACTGGATCACATCACAGGGGTTTGTCCCCTACCCCGATGCCGTTGCGCAGATGGAAACCCATGTGGAGTCCATGATCCGCAGAGGCGCGGACGAGCGTATCTGGCTGCTGGAGCACCCTCCCCTTTATACGGCTGGCACTTCGGCAGATATTAACGATCTGACCGATCCGGACAGATTTCCGGTCTACACTTCCAAACGGGGTGGACAATATACCTATCACGGACCGGGGCAGCGGGTGGCCTATGCCATGCTTGACCTGAACAGACGGGGCCGCGATGTGCGCAAGTTTGTCTGGAACCTTGAAGAATGGGTTATCCGCACACTGGCGGAGTTCAACGTCAAAGGAGAGCGGCGCGAAGGCCGTGTCGGGGTTTGGGTGGTGCGCCAAGACAAACCGCTGACAGCGCTCGGCACGCCGCCTGAAGACAAGATTGCTGCAATCGGGGTGCGATTGCGCAAATGGACCAGTTTTCACGGAATCTGCATCAACGTAGAGCCGGACCTGTCCCATTACGACGGCATTGTACCCTGCGGTATAGCCGAACACGGTGTTACATCCCTTGTAGATCTGGGCCTGCCGGTCACGCTTGAAGATCTGGATATGGCCCTGCAAATGTGTTTTTCACAAGTATTTACGGATTAATCCCGTCTCTTTTTAGAGAAAATGCCTGTTATTTGTGCTAGAACACGACTGGATTACCAAATATCGCCGCACCCGCCTGTCCTGCGACAGATGCTCCCGCCTGTGACATGCGACTTTTAATCGGCTTGAGACACCCTATGGGCTGGGGTATGTAGGCGGCGGGTATCTGCGGACCCCGGAAACGGGGATTCGCGGCAACAAAAGACGTGTCAGGAGAAACAAGCATGGCAGACGCAGCCACCCATGGTCACGACGACCACGCAAGACCCGGGTTCTTTACCCGTTGGTTTATGTCAACCAACCACAAAGATATCGGTGTGCTGTACCTGTTTACAGCCGGCCTACTGGGGTTCATCTCCGTATGTTTTACCGTTTTCATGCGGTTGGAACTTATGGAACCAGGTGTTCAGCACATGTGCATGGAGGGTGCGTCCCTCATGGCTGCTGCTGTTGAAAACTGTACGCCGAACGGCCACCTCTGGAACGTATTGATCACGGGCCACGGCATCCTGATGATGTTCTTTGTGGTTATTCCCGCCCTGTTCGGCGGTTTTGGTAACTACTTCATGCCACTGATGATCGGTGCGCCGGATATGGCGTTCCCGCGGATGAACAACCTGTCTTACTGGATGTATGTTGCCGGTTCGTCTCTGGCGGTACTGTCCCTGCTGTCTCCGGGCGGTAACGGCCAGCTTGGTTCCGGTGTGGGTTGGGTGCTGTATGCGCCGCTGTCCACCAAAGAGGCAGGTTATTCGATGGACTTCGCAATCTTTGCGGTTCACGTTTCCGGTGCATCTTCGATCCTCGGTGCGATCAACATGATCACCACCTTCCTGAACATGCGTGCGCCGGGCATGACCCTGCACAAAACACCGCTGTTCGCGTGGTCGATCTTTGTCACAGCCTTCCTGATCCTTCTGTCCCTGCCTGTTCTGGCCGGCGCGATCACCATGCTGCTGACCGACCGTAACTTCGGCACAACCTTCTTCGATCCGTCAGGCGGCGGCGACCCGATCCTGTACCAGCACCTGCTGTGGTTCTTCGGCCACCCTGAAGTGTACATGATCATCGTTCCGGGCTTTGGGATCATTTCCCACGTCATCGCAACCTTCTCGCGCAAGCCGATCTTCGGCTACCTGCCGATGGTTTACGCGATGGTTGGCATTGGCGCGCTCGGCTTTGTTGTCTGGGCACACCACATGTACACCGTGGGCATGTCCCTGACACAGCAGTCCTACTTCATGCTGGCGACTATGGTGATCGCGGTGCCGACAGGCATCAAGATCTTCTCGTGGATCGCAACCATGTGGGGCGGCTCTATCGAGATGAAAACACCGATGTACTGGGCCTTCGGCTTCCTGTTCCTCTTCACCGTTGGTGGGGTTACAGGGATCGTACTATCTCAGGCTGGTGTGGACCGCGCCTATCACGACACATACTATGTGGTTGCTCACTTCCACTACGTTATGTCTCTGGGTGCTGTGTTCTGTATCTTTGCAGGCATCTACTACTGGATCGGCAAAATGTCCGGTCGCCAGTATCCTGAATGGGCCGGCAAGCTGCACTTCTGGATGATGTTCATCGGTGCCAACATCACCTTCTTCCCACAACACTTCCTGGGTCGCCAAGGTATGCCACGCCGCTACATCGACTACCCCGAGCAGTTCTCGCTCTGGAACGAAGTCTCTACATACGGTGCCTTCCTGTCCTTCGCATCCTTCGTGTTCTTCATCGGCATTATTTTCTACACCCTGATGTGGGGTAAGAAAGTCACCGAGGACAACTACTGGGGTGAAGGCGCGGATACACTGGAATGGACCATTCCGACACCTCCGCCGGAGCACACATTCGAGACACTGCCTACACCTGATATGTGGGACCACCAGAAACACTAGATGTTTCGACAGACAGACAGAAAAGGCCGGAGCGTTTGCTCCGGCCTTTTTCTTTGAGCCCCCTGCCAAGCCAAATTCGCTGTTGGCATTCCTGTTGATTTATCCCACCAATAGAACAAGCAACTTTCAGGCCCAGCTATGATCCTGCGTGAACCGCCCTCTTCGTTCAAACTGTTCTTCGTAATTCAAGGATCGGTGGTGCCTGCGATCATCGGCAAGATCACAACAATCACCCTGATCGCGCTGTTGGTGGTTGTCCTTGATCATTTCTTCGTCCCCCTGCCACATATTTCCATCGCGGCGATGGGCATCTTTGGCGTCGCGCTTTCGCTGTTTCTGGGGTTTCGAAACAATGCCGCCTATGACCGCTGGTGGGAAGCGCGCAAGCTCTGGGGAACGCTGATATCTGATGTACGTAACCTGTCCCGCCAGTGCAGCCTGTTCATCAGGGACGATGCAGCGCGGGAGGATATTCTCAACCTCGCAGTGGCCTTTGCCCACCTGCACCGCGGGTTCCTGCGCGAAACCGACGTCAGCGCGCAGATCACCCCATTGACCGGAGCCGAGCGGGCCAGCCGCCTGCTTGGTTTCCGCAACCCTGCCGATGCCGCCCTTCGGGAAATTACCGACCGGCTTGTTACTCTGTCCGATCAAAACCAGTTGGACGGTTTCGCAAGGATGACCCTGTCAAACACGCTTTCCTCTCTTGCGACAGCGCAAGCGAGTTGCGAGCGCATCCAGACAACGCCCCTGCCTTACGTTTATTCCCTGCTGGTCCGGCGCACGACCTATCTTTATTGTGGCCTGCTGCCCTTTGCGCTGCTGGAGGCAACGGGGTGGTTCGCTCCGCTCTTCGCTGCAGTAGTGGCCTATGTTTTCTTTGGTCTGCAAACTGTCACAAACGAACTGGAGCGCCCGTTCCATAACCTGCAAAACGGTTTGCCGCTGGACGCCATGTGCCGGGTTATCGAAACCTCGGTGGCGGAGGCTTTGGGAAAACCCGCCCCCGAGCCTGTGGCCGTTGTAAACCACGTCCTAAGCTGAAACCGCCGCGGCAAACATGCCGCAGGCCCTACCCCTTTGTGTCGCTTGAACCTTCCCGCGTTCTGGGACAAGTTTTCCTATATGCAGAACCCGCCCCAAGACTACCTGACCGCCACAAACCGGAGCGATCCTCCCCTGTTCGAGCGCCACCTGAAGGCGCACAGGTCGCTAACCAATCGGGGTTTTGTCATCACCATCGGTTTCACTGCCGTCGCGTTGCTGCTGCCTCTTCTGGCATTTTTGGGGACGTTCGCGCTCTGGACCCTACTGCCCTATCTCGGCGCGGCGCTCGCCGCGCTCTGGTATTTTATCCGGCGCAACGACCATGACGGCACGCTTGGCGAACATATTCGCATCTGGCCGGACCTGATTGCAGTGCATCGGCAAAATCCTCGCGCTGAGGATCAATACTGGGTGGCGAACCCCTATTGGGTAACAACAAAGCGGCGCAATACCAAAGCAGTCGAGAACTACCTCACCCTAAAGGGGCAAGGGCGTGAGATCGAGCTCGGTGCTTTTCTGTCCAGCGCGGAACGGATCGAACTGGAAGAGGCAATCACGGCACAGCTCAACGCCTGCCGCCAACCCTGAGGGGGAATCGCCTCCCCGCGCAAACAAAAGGCACGGACCAAGCCGTGCCTTTTGTTTCGAATCATTTTCTAACCTGTGATTGCACGACCCGAGCGACATTCACCCGCGACAGCCCTGCAAACGGGACCACAGTCTCAGCAGCCGAGCATCTCTTTCACAGTGCCGCCTGCTTTCCCGAAATCCATCTGTCCGGTGTAGTTGGTCTTGAGAACCCCCATCACGCGGCCCATGTCACGGATGCTTTCCGCGCCAGTCTCTGAAATTGCTTTTTTCACGGCATCCTTCAATTCCTGATCCGAAAGCTGTTTCGGAAGGAATTGTTCTATAACGCTGATTTCGCTGATTTCTTTTTCAGCCAGTTCCAGCCGCCCACCTTCTTCGTAGGCTTTCGCACTCTCGCGGCGCTGCTTGATCATACGGGCCAGAACCTTGAGGATTTCCTCGTCTGAAACCCCGTCGTGATTGCCTTCGGCACGCGCAGCGATGTCACGGTCCTTGATCGCAGCATTGATCAGGCGCAAGGTTCCCAGCTGTTCGCTGTCCTTATCGCGCATGGCCTGCTTGACCTTGGCATTAATTCGTTCTCTCATTGCATCCAACTCCCGGCAGTTGCAAAAATCCAAGCCCCGTGTTTACCCCGAAACCGGTTTGGAAACAACTGGGATCACATTTTTTAAAACGCTGATCTTAATGGATATTTCATTTTAGTACGGCTCTTGACCTTACAGAACCTTGGGCGTAGTTTCGCGCAAATTTGGCCAAAGGAAGCTGTCATGTCCATGCCCAAAACCGCATCAGACCAACCCGATTTTCCAACCGCCTGCATTGTGCTTGCAGATGGAACCACGTTCTATGGGAACGGCTTCGGCGCCCCGGGCCGTATCCAGGCAGAGCTGTGTTTCAACACCGCGATGACCGGCTATCAGGAGATCATGACCGATCCTTCCTATGCCGGACAGGCGATCACATTCACCTTTCCCCATATCGGCAACACCGGTGTGAATTTGGAAGATGATGAAACCGCCGATCCTGTCGCCCGCGCCATGATCGTGAAATGGGACCCGACCGAACCGTCCAACTGGCGTTCAGAGCAAACCTTGTCCGAGTGGCTGTCCAAAAGGGGCCGTATCGGCGTTGGTGGTATCGACACCCGCCGCCTGACCCGTGCGATCCGTCAGCAAGGGGCACCCCATGTGGCGATCGAATACCGTCCCGACGGAAAGTTCGACATGCCCGCCCTGCTGGAATATGCCCGCGCTTTTGAAGGGCTCGAAGGGCTTGATCTGGCCAAGGACGTGACCTGTGGTCAGTCCTACAAATGGGACGAGCAACGTTGGGCATGGCCGGATGGCTACAGCCGCCGTGAAGGTGCAGGCAAACGGGTCGTCGCGATTGATTACGGCGCCAAGCGCAACATCCTGCGCTGTCTGGCCTCGGCCGGTTGCGAAGTTACCGTTCTGCCAGCGACCGCCACCGCTGAAGAAGTTTTGGCCCATGACCCGCAAGGCGTATTCCTGTCCAACGGTCCGGGCGATCCTGCAGCAACAGGCGAATACGCTGTGCCAATGATCCAGACACTGCTGGAAAAGAAAGACCTGCCAATCTTTGGTATTTGCCTTGGCCACCAAATGCTTGCGCTCGCGCTTGGCGCAAAAACCATGAAGATGAGCCACGGTCATCACGGCGCCAACCATCCGGTAAAGGATTACACCACCGGCAAGGTTGAGATTACCTCGATGAACCACGGTTTCGCAGTGGACGGTCAAAGCCTGCCTGATGGCGTAGAGGAAACCCACGTCTCTCTGTTTGACGGGTCAAACTGCGGTATCCGCATCACTGACCGTCCGGTGTTTTCGGTACAGCACCACCCCGAGGCCAGCCCCGGCCCGCAGGACAGCTACTATCTGTTCGAGCGGTTTGCGGAGTCGATGGCTCCGGCCTGATAATTCCGTCTGGATAAATACAAAAACCCGCCCGCAGTGATGCGCCGGCGGGTTTTTTGCTTCTGTTAAACCATCGTTAAGAGCCCCTTAACCTTAAGGACGCATTCTGGAGACCTGTTATTAAAAGGTCGTGAATATGTCTGTGTCACTCCCCAAGAAAATGATTAACGGACAGGCTTCTTTCCAGGGCCCAGACCGGCAGAACCTTCAGTTTCAAGACTTTCCCCTGCACGACGATACGGCTGCACCCGTTGATATGTTCAAAGCTCTGGCATTGCAGAGCCATCACGGACGGCCGTTGTCAGATTTTCTCAAGATACGGACTGTTGATGAAGCAACCCTTCTCAACACCGTCGCGGAAGAATCTGCGCTGCCGGTAATATGCCTGCACAGTAATCCCCCCTCGCCCTTGCTGCGGGGAATTGTCGATCCGGTGGTCGGAATAAAACACCGTTTTGTGTGCTGGAAATTTGCAGGGAAAACACTCATCATTGCACTGAGCGATCCGGCCCAGATCGACGCAGTCCAAAACCTGCTTGGCGACACTGCTCCGAATTACCGTTTCGTTCTAGCACAGAACACCGCCATTCTCGGGCATTACGCCACCCATCACCGGCATGATCTGTCCAGAGCAGCAAACCGCCGCGTCCCCGCAGGGATGAGCGCTCGCAGTTGGTCCGGCCTTCGCCCGCGCTTTATCGGAGCAGCATTGCTCAGCAGTTTCGCAGCCCTTGCGACGATTGCACCACAGACGTTGCTCCTTGTTCTCGCCCTATGGATATTCGGTGCCCTGATCGCCAATGGCCTGCTGAAAGGCGTGATGATGATGACGAGAATGCCACTTCAGCCGTCCCCAACAGTACCGATCCGGAACAGACTGCCGAAAATCTCGATACTGCTGCCCCTCTTACGGGAGGAAGACATCGTGGACCGGTTGATCGAACGTATGTCCGCCTTGGTTTATCCCAAAGATCGGCTGGAAATCTGTCTAGTCTTTGAAGAAAACGACACCGCAACGAAAAACCACCTCGCCGCCTGCCGCCTGCCTTACTGGATGCGCAAGATCGAGGTACCGATTGACACGCTTCAAACCAAACCGCGGGCGATGAATTATGCGCTGGATTTTTGCAACGGCGACGTGATCGGCATATACGATGCCGAGGACGCACCGGAACCCGATCAGTTGCACAAGGTCGCCCGCCTGCTGGATCAGGCGGATGAAACGGTCGCCTGTGTGCAGTGCCAGCTTGATTATTACAATTGCACAACAAACTGGATTTCCCGTTGTTTTACATTAGAATATGCCATTCTGTTCCGTGTCATGCTGCCCGGTTTGCAACGCTGGAATCTGCCTGTGCCGCTTGGCGGAACTTCGGTGTTTTTCAAGCGGGACATTCTGGAAAAGCTAGGGCGCTGGGATGCGCATAATGTAACCGAGGATGCCGATCTTGGCATCCGGCTGTACCGTTCAGGATATCGCTGTCTCTGGTCCGACGCTACCACCTATGAAGAAGCCAACTTCCGCATCCTGCCTTGGGTGCGGCAACGGTCGCGCTGGCTCAAGGGTTTTTTGCAAACATGGATCACCCATATGCGCCACCCGATAGAACTGTTGCGCCAGACAGGTCTGGCCGGATTTCTGGTGTTCCAGATCCAGATGATCGGCACATTTACATCCTTCGTCGCTGTGCCGCTGGTGCTGCCGATGTGGCTGTACACTTTTGGTGTGCCTCTGCCAGTATATGATGCTGTTCCCAAGGGGCTGTTCCTGTCCCTTGTGGCAGCCTTCATAGCAACCGAGCTACTGTTGCTATGCCTTGGCGCACTCGCAGTCAGACGGCGTAACAGCCCGTCCCTTTATCTGCGGTTGCCCACCATGCTGCTTTACTGGCCGCTTGGTGCATTCGCTGCTTATAAAGCCTTGTGGGAACTGTTTGTGCACCCGAATTATTGGGACAAAACCAGCCACGGTATCAACGACATCGAATATCAGGAAGAAATTAACAGGTTAACCGCGCAACCGGGTAGTGCCATACTTCAGGATTCACCTGCTCCGATCTCTCCAGCGTCGGCCTTCAGCCGCGTTTCGAATGCGAAAGACAGGTGATCCTTCAATCGTTTTTCGGCCGAGGCCGCATCGCCCTTTTCAATTGCCTGCACAATGGCCAGATGTTCGGCCAGAGCCATTTCCCCGCGCCCGTCTGCCGCAAGCGAGGTCTCTGCCAGAAGCGCCATGGATCTGTGAACCATTTCAAGCTGTTGCACCAGATACCTGTTGCGGCTGGCCAGATGTATCTGCCGGTGGAACCTGCGGTTGGCGATGGACAATTCGCGGGGCTGGTTCAGGTATTTCCTGTCCTCTTCGATCATGCTGTGCAGCACCTTGATTTCTTCTACAGAAGCATGTTTGGCTGCCAGCCGCGCCGCCAAACCTTCCAGTTCGGCGCGCACCTCGTAGAGTTCGGCCATCTGGTTATGATCCAGCGATGAAACAATCAGGGAACGCCCGTCCCGTGTCAGCATGGTCTGGGTTTCCAGCCGCTGCAAGGCTTCGCGCACGGGGGTGCGGGACACGCCAAACCGTTCGGCCAGTTCGCTTTCGACCAGACGATCACCCGGACGATAAATCCCGATGTCTATGGCATTCAGGATCAGTTCATAGGCGTCTTTTGGTTCATTCGGGCGTGTCATTCTGCTGGTCCTGCCGCTGGTTTACGTTTGCGAAACAGATCATCTACCCCGACAAATTCGATTAAATCATACCCGTGATCCCGCATCAGTTCAGGGATCAGGGAATCCTGCGTGTTGTTTTCGATAGTCCAGAGCTCCACATCAAAGGAGTCAAAATCGAAGTTGCGCAGAATATCCAGTTCTCCGCCTTCTACATCGAGCGAAATAAAGTCGATTTTCTGCAGATCCTGCTCGCGCAGGATGTCGTTCAGCGGTCGGGCCTCCAGCTTGTGCACAACTTCGCTATGGCGTGCATCGCCACGGACCCGCGCCAGCAGGTCACGGTCATAACTGTCGAGAAACCCGCTCATCTGGGTGTAGCCGCCGGTCACTTCCATAAAGTCGAGCGTTCCGGCCTGCCCTGCCACCGCATAGCCAAGGCAGGGACAGCGCCGCACGGTCTGGGCCTTGCGCAACTGTGTCGGAGCAGGTTCAACCAGAATTCCCGTCCAGTCGCGGAAAACTTCAAAAAACAGTGTGTTGGAGCCGGTCACACCGTCATAACCGCCAACATCGACAAAGACGCCGCCGGTTTTCTGATTGAGAATATTATCCACAATCCGATCCTGTCCGGCCTGCGAAAAATAATGGTCGCTCTCGCCGGTCATCCGCCCGAGCATATGCAACTCTCTCAGCATCCCACCCCGCGCCCGACTGCGGTTCTTTTGCAAGAGTTCGGTCAGTTCCTGTCCCGCTTCATGCAGCAACTTGCGTGCCTGAACTATCTTTTCGCTCGGTGTCATGATCCGCTCGCTCCCCGTCCGGTCCCCTGTAACAGGACTGTGTTGGCAAGTGATAACCCCTTTGTCCCTCAAGGGAAAGTTTTTCGCAGTTCCATCGCCAATTTGCCGGCCTGACGGTTTCCCTCCTCGGCATTCCGCCCTATTCATGGCGCTATGAAACAGCATTTCTCTCACGTTAACTGTTGGGTTTTCGACCTCGACAACACGCTTTACCCGCCTGAATGCCGCCTGTTCGACCAGATCGAGGTGCGCATGACAAGTTATGTAATGAATGCGCTGGGGGTAGACCAACCCGAAGCAGACCATCTGCGCAACCACTACTGGAAAACCTATGGCACCACGCTGGCCGGACTGATGCAGGAACATGCGCTGGATCCCCTGCCCTATCTGGCGGATGTGCATGAAATCTCGCTGGATCATGTGCCGCAGGATGCCGCCCTTTGCGCCCATATCTCTGACCTGCCGGGACGCAAGATCGTTTATACCAACGGTTCGGAAAACCACGCCATTCGCGTGCTTGCCGCGCGCGGGTTGACCGGCGTATTCGATGCGATTTACGGGATTGAACATTCGGATTTCCTACCCAAACCGGGCGCCGAAGCCTATGCCGCGATCCAGAAACGCGACGGGTTTGATCCCGCCCGCGCGAGCATGTTTGAGGACGACCCCCGCAATCTGGAAATTCCCCACGCATTGGGAATGCGCACGGTTCTTGTCGGGCCGAAGGTTGAACGTCCCTACATCCACCACCAGACAGAGGATTTAACGGGTTTTCTGTCGCAGATTGTCGCCTGACGCTTTCCTTTGGAGTCGGCCCGTTCTAATTCATTGGCATGGAACGGGAGAACTTTGATATTTTTGTCAGTGGCGGCGGCCTTTCGGGGTTGATAGCGGCCTGTGCCTTCGGGCGTCTGGGCCTATCGGTGCTGTGCGTTGATCCCCAGCCCCCCGTTACCACACAGGGTGATCCCAAGGCCGACAGACGCAGCACGGCGTTTCTGCAACCTGCCAAAGCCACATTGGAACATGCAGGGCTGTGGCCAAGGTTTGCGCCCTATGCGGCACCGCTACAGATGATGCGGCTTGCGGACGCTGGCGGGGAACCCGGCGAAATCCGGTATCTGGCGGATTTTGACGCGGGTGAGCTGTCCGACCAGCCCTTTGGCTGGAACCTTCCCAACTGGTTACTGCGGCGCGAACTTCTGGCGCAGATTAATCAGACCGACAATATCACGCTGCGCATGGGGGTTAAGACCAATCGCATCACTGCACGTGCCGCACATGCGCTGGTGTCCCTTTCTGACGGCACGCAAATGGAAACTCCGCTTGTCGTCGCAGCAGACGGCCGAAACTCCCCGATCCGCGAGATGCTGGATATCGGCGTCAAAACATGGCGCTACGGGCAAAAAGCAATCGTCTTTACCGTATCCCACCCGCGACCGCATAACAATATTTCAACAGAAATCCACCGCAGCGGTGGTCCCTTTACACTGGTGCCGCTGCCCGATCTGTACGGTGTGCCACAGTCTGCCGTTGTCTGGATGGAAACCGGTCCGAAGGCTGCTGCGCTGATGGAATTGGATGAAGTCGCGTTTACCGCCAAAGCCAACCTGCGGGCCTGTGATATTCTTGGCCCCCTCACTGTGAACAGCCCGCGCAACATCTGGCCGATAATCTCGCAAAAAGCCGAGCGGCTGACCGGACCCCATACGGCGTTGATTGCAGAAGCGGCCCATGTGGTGCCCCCCATCGGGGCCCAGGGCCTGAATATGAGCCTTGGGGATGTGCAGGTGCTGGTGGATTTGTTGGAAAGCGGCCACGCTGCTGGCAGTAGCGATATGCTAGCCGCATATGAGCGCAAACGCATGCCCGACATCACCGCCCGTGTGTCTGGCGTCGATATGCTGAACCGTGCTGCACTGGCGCAAAGCCCAGATTTGCGGGCCCTGCGCCTGAAAGGGTTGCAGCTGTTGAACGAAACCACCCCGCTGCGCCGCGCGGCAATGCGCGCGGGGCTTGGGGCGTAACTTCTCGCTTATTCCGCTGCGGCAGAGTGCGTAGTGCCGCCTGCGCGGATCATTGCAAGCAACTCCTCGCGCCGCTTGCCAACCGTCGTCACATTCTGCTGTTTCACCGGACCAAAGCCACGGATCTGCATCGGCAGTTCGGCCAGTGCCTTGATCAAATCACGGGTGGCCGGAGCATCCAGAGGTAGCACTTCCTTCATGTCCCGCTCATACTCGGCAATCAGCGCCCGTTCCATCTTGCGTTCGGCAGAGTATCCGAAAGGATCAAACGGTGTCCCGCGCAGAACCTTGCCTTTTTTCAACAGGTTAAAGACTGGCAGGATCCAGGCTCCGAACTTGCGCTTCTTCGGGCGTCCGTCCGCTGTCTTACCCGGCAGGATTGGCGGCGCGAGGTGAAATTCCAGCGATTTGACGTTGTCAAAACTCTCGGCAACCATGGACTCCACATGGTCCGCATGCAGTCGCGCCACTTCGTATTCATCCTTATAGGCCAGTAGCTTGTAGTAGGATTTGGCCACAGCTTCCCGCAGGTCGGCATTGTCTACTGTGGCTACGAAATCGCGGTATTTTTGTGCCAACGCCGCGTTCTGGTAGGCTTTCAACAGATCGGCGCGATAGCTGATCCGCTCATCAAAGGATTTTGGCAGTTCGACGACGATGCTCACCAGCGATTTAGCCGCTTCCGCCGGATGACTGACCGCCCAGCGACCCACAGCAAAGGCCCGTTTATTCCCTTCAACGCCCGCGCCGTTCAACTCTATCGCTTTCATAATGGAGTCTTCGGACAGCGGGATCAGACCGTTTTGCCATGCAGCACCCACCATCAGCATATTGGCATAGATGCTGTCGCCCAGATGCACGCGTGCCAGTTCCGTGGCATCAAAAAAGCTAACCGCCTCTTCCCCCAGACGTCCTGTCAGGGACAGTTGCAGACGATCACTTGGCAGGGAAAATTCCGCGTTACGGGTGAAATCCCCCGTGACGATTTCATGGCTGTTGCAAACAACCTTGGTGCGGCCGCGCCCCATCAGACCCAGTGTTTTCGCACCTGCGGTGACCACCAGATCTCCGCCGATTACGCCGTGGGCTTCGCCAATTGCAACACGCACTGCGCTGATATCAGACGGTTTTTCGGCCAGACGACAGTGAATATGCACCGCACCGCCTTTTTGCGCCAGTCCGGCCATTTCCATCATGCCAGCGCCCTTGCCTTCAACATGGGCGGCCATTGCCAGAACGGCACCGACAGTTACAACGCCGGTCCCGCCAACACCTGTAATCACGAGGTTATGGGTGCCGTTGATGGTTGGCAGCACCGGATCGGTTAGCGCGGGCAGTTCCATACCACTGGCCGCCTGTTTCTTCGGCGTGCCCCCTTTGACGGTCACAAAGCTGGGGCAGAAGCCGTTGACGCAGGAAAAGTCCTTGTTGCAGCTAGACTGGTCAATCGCCCGTTTCCGGCCCAGTTCCGTTTCCAGCGGCACAACCGAAACACAGTTGGACTGCACACCGCAATCGCCGCAGCCTTCACAGACCGCTGGGTTGATGAACACCCGCTGGTCCGGATCAGGAAACAACCCGCGCTTGCGGCGGCGGCGTTTTTCGGCGGCACAGGTTTGCACATAAACAATGGCCGATACACCCTTAATCTTAGTGCATTTTTCCTGAACCAATGGCAGATCTGCGCGTTCGAACTTTTCAATGCCGGAGGGGAATTCGGAAAAGTCGATTTCTTCCTTTTCATCATAAACAAGGAAGATGTTTTTCAACCCCATCGACTGGATTTCAGCGCAAATGCGCGCTGCCGAGAGTTCCCCTTCGTTATGCTGGCCACCAGTCATGGCAACTGCATCGTTGAAAAGGATTTTGTAGGTAATGTTTGTATTGGCCGCCAAAGCCGCACGGATCGCCTGAACACCGGAATGGTTGTAGGTGCCATCGCCAAGGTTCTGGAACACATGGTCCCGTGTGGAAAACAGCGACTCGCCAATCCAGTTAGCGCCTTCTGCCCCCATATGGGTGAACCCCATCGTATCGCGGTCCATCCATTTGGCCATGTAGTGACAGCCGATGCCAGCATAGGCGCGCGACCCGTCCGGAACTTTGGTGGAAGAGTTATGCGGACAGCCCGAACAAAACCACGGGGTACGTGCAGCGATTTCTTCGGCGTTATCGCCTGCAGTGGCTTCGTCCAGACGCATCAGTGCCTCTTTTATCCCGTCGGTAGACCGCCCTTCCTCGCCCAACAGCATCCCGATCTTGCGGGCCACGGTGATGGGTTCCAGCGCACCTTTGACAGTGAAGATGACTTCATCCTTGCGAATGTCGTGCTTCCAGCCGATTACGCGGCGGGCGTTGCGATCATCAAAGATGGCTTCCTTGATCTGAACTTCGATCAGCTTGCGCTTTTCTTCGACCACGATGATCATGTCGAGCCCTTCGGCCCATTCATGAAAGCTGGTCATATCCAGCGGCCAGACCATCGCAACCTTGTAAGTCGTGATGCCCAGACGCTCCAGCTCCGCATCGTCCAGCCCCAGCAGGTCCAGCGCGTGTTGTGTATCCAGCCAGTTCTTGCCGCTTGAAACGATCCCGATCTTCGCGCCCGGCTTGCCTGCCATCCGCTTGTCGAGGTTATTGGCACGGGCAAAGGCCTCGGCTGCGAACCGTTTGTAATCGTGCAGGCGGGCTTCCTGTGCGACAGGGCTGTCATCGGCGCGGATGTTAATTCCATCCGCAGGCATGGCAAAATCGGTCGGGATATTAACGGACACACGGGACGGGTCGCCATCCACAACGGCGGTTGCCTCGATCGTGTCCTTCACGCATTTCAACCCGACCCAGCAGCCCGAATAGCGGCTGAGCGCATAGCCGTAGGCGCCGTAATCCAGCACCTCCTGCACCCCTGCCGGAGACAGGATCGGCATCATTGCATCCACAAGCGCGAATTCGGACTGGTGCAGAACAGTAGAACTTTCGCCGGTATGGTCATCCCCCATACAGACCAAGACACCACCGTTTTCAGAGGTGCCGGCCATGTTGGCATGACGGAACACATCGCCCGAACGGTCCACGCCCGGCCCCTTGCCGTACCACAGCCCGTAAACCCCGTCGAATTTGCCTTCACCGAACATTTCGGCCTGCTGCACACCCCATAGCGCGGTTGCGGCGAGGTCTTCGTTCAAACCGGCTTGAAATACCACATCGCTGGCAGCAAGATGTTTGGACGCACGCTCCATCTGCAAATCAACAGCACCAAGCGGAGATCCGCGATAGCCGGTAACATATCCGGCGGTGTTCAGCCCTGCCGCGCGGTCCCGTTCCTTTTGGGCAAGCACCAGACGCACCAACGCCTGCGTGCCGTTCAATAGAACAGTCTCTTTTGATAGATCAAAACGATCGGTAAGTGAAATTTCCTGTTTAGTCATCGGGCATCCTCCACAGTGCTTGCGGTGATAATAGGTCATAAAATATGACCTATCAAGGTATATTCACCCGACGTCTTTTCATTGCTTTTGAGCCACCGGACACCTACATACTTGCCAACGAAAAAAACTTGGGAGGAGCGGTCTATGGATTGGGATAAACTGCGCATTTTTCATGCCGTTGCAGATGCAGGTAGCCTGACACACGCCGGGGATGCGCTTCATTTGTCGCAATCGGCAGTTAGCCGCCAGATCCGCGCTTTGGAAGAAACGCTTGGCGTGACCCTGTTCCACCGCCACGCCCGAGGCCTGATTCTGACCGAACAGGGCGAACTGATGTTCGACGCCACTTCTGCCATGAGCAAGAAGCTCGAATCCACCGAGGCCCGCCTGCGGGATTCCGAGGATGAAGTTTTCGGCGAACTGAAAGTCACCACTTCAGTCGGTTTCGGTTCCCTGTGGCTGTCCCCGCGCATGGGCCGACTCTACGATCGCTATCCTGATCTGAAGATTGACCTGATGCTGGAAGAACGGGTTCTCGACCTGCCCATGCGGGAAGCCGATGTAGCGATCCGCATGAAAGAGCCGAGTCAGGCCGATCTGGTCCGCCGCCGCCTGATGGATGTGAACATGCGGTTTTACGCAACCCAGCCGTATCTCGACAAATTCGGTACACCCGAAACTTTTGAGGAATTGCGCAGTCACCGGATCGTCAGCCAGAACCTGACATCGCAGCAGGTGACAGCCAGTCTGAACTGGATTCGTCCAATCCTTGCGGGCGAACATCTATCCCACCTGACGGTCAACAATTACTTCGGCGTCTTGCAGGCTGTGCTCTATGGAGTGGGGATCGGCCTGCTGCCCAGCTATGTCACAGTAGACTTCCCACAACTTATCCGGATTCTACCCGAGGACCAAAGTCATCAGGTTCCGGTCTATCTGGCCTATCCGGAAGAGCTCAGACATTCAAAAAAGGTAGCAATCTTCAGGGATTTTGTTCTGGAAGAGATAAAGGCTGACAAGAAATTGTCACAAATTTAGGTCGCGCATTCAATAAGCTAGGGAGAAAACGCCTTGTTTCCGGACCAGCCATGCGCAAAACGCATGACGGATATGCAACGTATGTGACCTTTTTACACTTGTCGTTAACACCTTCAATTTATATCTTACTCATGAAGGCGGACGGTTGAGCAACTGCTCTCGTTCTTCTTCACCTCCCTGTTGGACTAAAGGCCGAGCATTTGCTCGGCCTCTTTTTTTGCGCCACGCCTTTTTTCATCCAGAAACGCCACTGCACTGCGATTGTCGCAAAGTTCTATTGCACGATCATAAGAGTGTACCGCCTCGGGATAGTGTTTTGCGCGATGATAGAATGCGGCCTGCGCCGCATGATAGGGCTGATACTCTGCCAGTTCCCCACTTAATTCCCGACTGGCCCGCAGTGCGGCCTCTGGCCCGTCCACATAGGACAGCGCCACACAGCGGTTTAGCTTTACGATGGCTGTTCCGTCAAACTGTACCAACAGATCGTAAAGCCCCAGTATTTCATCCCAGCGGGTCGCATCAAAATTCTGCGCTTCGGAATGAACGGCCTGAATCGCCGCCTGAAGCTGATATGGCCCGAGCGGTGCCCGTTGCAGTGCCGTTTCAATCAGCTTGATCCCCTGCATAATCATCGGCCGGTCCCAGACTTCCCGGTCCTGCATCTCTATCGGCACCATCGCGCCACTTGCCGTGCTGCGGGCACGCCTTCGGGCATGGATCATTAACATGAGAGCGAGTAGCCCCTCCACTTCGGGTTGCTCCGGTCGCAACCGGTTCATCAGACGCGCCAGAAAAATCGCTTCTTCACAAAGATCTACACGGATCTGGCGGTCCCCTCGCGTCGCTGCGTAACCTTCGTTGAATATCAGGTAAATTACACTCAAAACCGAATTCAGCCGCTCGTCCCAATCGTCCGCATCCGGTACGCGGAACGGTACGCCAGATTTCACAATCTTGTGGCGCGCCCGCACGAGCCGCTGCGCCATAGCGGCTTCGCGATCCAGAAAAGCGCGCGCGATTTCTGCGGTGGTTAACCCGCCGAGTGTGCGCAGGGTCAAAGCGATACGTGTTTTGGGATCAAGCGCAGGGTGACAGCACGTGAAGATCAACCGCAAGCGTTCGTCCGGTATTTCCTGCCGGGACTCATCTTCTGCATCCGCTTGATCCAGCTTCAACATCAAAGAATACTGTACTGATTTTGAATTGAAATTTTGCGACCTGCGCAATCGGTCGATTGCCTTGCGCCGCGCAGTTTTCAACAACCATCCGGAGGGATTGGCCGGTATACCGGAGCGCCGCCAATGCACCAAAGCAGAGGCCAGCGCATCCTGCATACTGTCCTCCGCCAGTTGGAAATCACGCAAATTGGCGATCAGCGCGGCGAGCAATCGGCCACGGCTGCCCTGAACAACCTCGTTCAGGGCAGCCGCAACCGGATCAGCAACCGCTGTCAGTGGACTATCCCAGTTCCATGATCGGGCGCACCTCGACCGTGCCATAGCGCGCCGCAGGAATCATGGCGGCGTATTTGATCGCCTCGTCCAGATCGGCACAATCCAGCAGGTAATACCCGCCCAACTGTTCTTTGGTTTCGGCAAACGGGCCGTCCATTGTTTCCTGTTTTCCATCACGGATACGGATTGAAGTGGCGGTAGCCACATCCTGCAAGGCATCGCCAGCCACCATTACCCCTGCGTCGATGTAGGTCTGGTTCACCTTGATCCATTCTTCCATAGAGGCTGCAAATTCCGGTGTGCCAAATTCGGGGTTCGAACCGGGGGCGGAATAGATAAGAGCTAGGTATTTCATAATATTTCCTTTCGGGTTGGCTGAGTTTGGTCAAACTCTGTGTGAAAAATCAATCAAATGCTGCGCCGGCTTACCCGGCGAAGCGCGCTATCAGGATCAGGACAACAGAAATCAGGATCGCAAGATGCGTCCCCGCCCCGCCAATGATCCGCAGCGGCTTGGTGGCAATTTCAGGATGCATCCCGAAAGGCTGGGCAATACGCGCAACGACCAGCAGGATTCCGGCGATATTAAGGGCCGTGCTGTTCGCTCCGTTTAATTCGGCGAGCGCCATAACAATCAGCGCCATCGGAACGAATTCGATGAAATTGCCGTGCTGCCTGATCCGCGTGGCCAGCGCCATATCCTCTCCGTGCAGGATGGAAATGCCGGAACGGGCGCGCCCCAAGATTACGTAGTAGGTCAGCGCGATCAGCATCAGCGCCAGAATTGCAGCATAAAGAGAAGTAATGGGTAAGGGCATAAGAGCCTCCGTTATTTGGGATTAATACTGAAATGACGAACGGCCCCGGCCGGAATCGACATGGAGGCGAAAATAAATCCCAAAATATTCAATCTGCGGCAGTTTCGGCTCTTTCACCAAAGGCTGGCTTCCAGTAATACACCCGCAAATCCACGCGCATTGGGACAGCACATCATGACCGATCCGGCAATCACCGAAAAACTTATCAAAGATCACGGCCTCAATGCGGAAGAATACCAGCGTATTCTCGACCTGATCGGTCGGGAGCCGACCTTCACCGAACTGGGCATTTTTTCGGCCATGTGGAACGAGCATTGTTCCTACAAGTCCTCCAAAAAATGGCTGCGCACCCTGCCTACCGAAGGCCCTCAGGTGATCTGTGGTCCGGGCGAAAACGCAGGTATCGTCGATATTGGCGACGGGCAATGTGTGGTGTTCAAAATGGAAAGCCACAACCACCCGTCTTACATCGAGCCCTATCAGGGGGCAGCCACAGGCGTCGGCGGCATTTTGCGCGATGTGTTCACAATGGGCGCCCGCCCGATTGCGGCGATGAATTCCCTGTCCTTCGGAGAGATCACCCACCCGAAAACCAGATCGCTGGTGTCCGGCGTGGTCGAAGGTGTGGGCGGATATGGCAACTGTTTCGGCGTCCCAACCGTTGGCGGCGAGTTGCGCTTTCACAAAGCCTATAACGGTAACTGTCTGGTAAATGCCTTTGCTGCCGGTCTGGCTGAAACGGACGGGATTTTCTACTCGGCAGCTTCCGGTGTCGGGATGCCTGTTGTGTATCTCGGCGCAAAGACCGGTCGTGACGGTGTCGGCGGCGCAACAATGGCCAGTGCGGAATTTGACGACACAATCGAAGAAAAACGCCCGACCGTTCAGGTTGGTGACCCGTTCACCGAAAAACGCCTGATGGAAGCAACGCTGGAGCTGATGCAAACCGGTGCTGTGATCTCAATTCAGGATATGGGCGCTGCGGGCCTGACCTGTTCTGCCGTTGAAATGGGTGACAAAGGCAATCTGGGCGTGCGTCTGAACCTTGAAGACGTACCGATCCGCGAAGACAACATGACCGCCTATGAAATGATGCTGTCAGAGTCTCAGGAACGGATGCTGATGGTTCTGAAACCGGAACTGGAAGCCGAAGCCAAAGCCGTTTTCGACAAATGGGATCTGGATTTTGCCATCGTGGGCGAAACCATCGCGGAAGACCGCTTCCTGATTATGCACAACGGTGAAGTCAAAGCCGACCTGCCGCTGAAGGCCCTGTCCGGCACAGCGCCGGAATATGACCGCCCTTGGGTGGAAACACCGGCGGCGGCCGCTGTTGGCGATGTGCCTGCGATCAACCCGGTCGAGGCGCTTATGACGCTGGTGTCCTCGCCCAACTACGCCTCGCGGGCATGGGTTTACGAACAGTATGATACGATGGTGATGGCCGACACAGTGAAACGCCCCGGTTCTGACGCCGGTGTTATTCGTGTACACGGCACACCTAAGGCGCTGGCCTTCACCTCCGATGTGACCCCGCGCTATTGCAAGGCCAACCCCCTTGAGGGTGGCAAGCAGGCCGTGGCCGAAGCCTATCGCAATCTCTGCGCAACAGGCGCCAAACCTCTGGCAACAACCGATAACATGAACTTCGGCAACCCTGAAAAGCCCGAGATCATGGGCCAGTTTGTCGGCTGCATCAAAGGCATCGGAGAAGCCTGTACCGCGCTTGATATGCCCATCGTTTCGGGCAACGTCAGCCTGTACAACGAAACCGATGGTGTTGGCATCCTGCCGACTCCAACCATCGGCGCTGTCGGGCTGCTCTCCTCGCTGGAAGAGCTGATCGGCACGCAGGCGCAGGATGGAGATGCGCTGGTTCTGATCGGAGAGACCACAGGCCATCTTGGCCAGTCGGCCCTTCTCAAAGAACTATTCGATCGCGAAGACGGCGATGCCCCCTATGTAGATCTGGAAAAGGAACGCGCCGCAGGTGAATTTATCCGCGCGCTTCAGTCCAAAGGTCTGATCACAGCGGCACATGATTTGTCCGACGGTGGTCTGGCGCTGGCCGTGGCGGATATGGCCTTTGCTTCCAACTGCGGTGTCACGGTTAAAGACGGCGATGCAGGCTGGTTCTTCGGCGAAGATCAGGCCCGCTATCTGGTGGCAACCGGCAATGCGGATGCTGTTCTTGAAGCAGCCCGTGACGCTGGTGTACCTGCCGAAACCATCGGTAGCTTCGGGGGCAATGACATTACCCTCGGATCAGAGTCCCTGCCCCTTTCCACAGCACGGGCCGGATTTGCCGAGTGCTTGCCAAAGGTGTTCGGCTGATCCACAAAGACGCCGAGCGCCGTTTAACGGTACAACGACACAAGAGGAATACGCTATGCCTATGTCCGCCCCAGAAATCGAAAGCCTGCTTCGCGAAGCCTTTCCGACCGCCGACATTACTGTTCAAGGCGATGACGGTGTGCACATGGCCGCCCATGTGGTGGCCGAAGAATTTGCCGGTAAGAACCGCGTCGCACAACAGCGGATGGTTTATGCCGCACTAAAGGGCAAGATGGACGGTCCCTCCGGTGAATTGCACGCGCTGGCCCTGACCACCAAAGCCAAAGAATAAGCGCAAATGCGCCGCAACGTGGCGCAGATGTGAACCGCCCGTGCCATTGTAATTCGCCAATCCACTGATATATGATCTGGCAAACGCGGCACTCCGCAGCAAGGATACCAATATGACCGACACAAACGCACAAATTCAGGAAACCGTGGACAACAACGATGTTGTTTTGTTCATGAAAGGCACGGCCTCTATGCCACAATGCGGGTTTTCCTCGCGCGTGGCAGGGGTTTTGAACTACATGGGTGTGAATTTCACCGATGTAAACGTGCTGGCCGATGACGCAATCCGTCAGGGCATCAAGGATTTTTCCGACTGGCCAACAATTCCGCAGCTTTACGTCAAGGGCGAGTTCGTGGGCGGTTGTGACATCATCACGGAAATGACCCTCTCCGGGGAGTTGGACACGCTGTTCGACGAAAACGGTGTGGCCTACGACAAAGATGCAGCGGCCAAGATCCGCGAAGCAAACGGCTGATCCGGTCGGCCGTTGCGCCGGTTTCAGGAACGCCAATACAGAAAAACGCCGGAAGAGAACATCTTCCGGCGTTTTTTATTTAAATCTTAAGCTTGTAGAGAGCGTCAGTCTTGTTTTTGCAAACGCTGCGCGGCTTCTTCCATCCGCTCTACCATTGATCGCATTACCGCTACGGCTGAATCTTTGGCAGCGCGGGCTTCTTCAATTTTGGCTTCGGCTTCATCCGCTCTGGACTGGGCCTCTTCCAGTTTCGCCTCAGCCGCTTTCGCCCGATCCTCTGCCGCATCACGGGCAGCCTTGAGATCTGCAAGTACCGCTTCTGCGGCTTCCCGCTCGGCCTTGGCGTTTTCGGCTTCAGAGCCTGCGCTGTGGGTCTTGGATTGCATTTCTGCCAATTCGGCACGCAGTTCCGCCAGTTCGGCCTGCGCCGCGCCCAACTGGGCCTCGGTCTTGCGGGCACGCTTTATCACGGCCTCGTCTTCGGCGGACAGCGCGATCTGGGGGGACGGTGCCTGTTTCAACTGGTCTTCCAGACTTGCGGTTTTATCCGCAAGCATCAGGCCCGACATCAGCAGCATCCGCGTTTCCGGCATCCGGCCAAGCGCTTCGTTCAAGGCGCTGGCTTCATTGTCAAGAAGCAGGGCAGCGGATTGCAGGAAGTGCTCCTCCCCGTCACGGCAGGCAACTTCAAATTCCCGTCCGCCGATGGATACTCTTACTTCAGCCATATTAATTGCCCTCCACGAGAGGCGTCATTCTGGCAAGGATGCCATTTACTTCTTCAAGATCCACATCGCGCTGTTCCTTGATCTGGTTCAGCTCGGCCTCAAGCGAGGCATTGATAAGGTCGGCATCGCCTACATGTTCTTCATTCTGCTTGCGCAGACCGCTGTTCAGCTTTTTGAGGTGTTTGTTGTACTGGCGCGCCTTGGCGAGGTTTTTCTCGTTGGTCTCGCGCGCTTTGTCGAGCGTATCGATCTGTTTGACCAATGACATGCGCTGGCTTTCAGCCTTCTCTTCGGCGGCCTTGCGCTCTGCTTCCACTTCGTCGATCCGCGCCTTCGCTTCGTCGAGCGCGTCTTGCGCCGTGCTCAATTCTTCTTGAAGCCGTTCGATTTTGGCAGCCTGTTCTTCAAGCTTTCCTGCATCTGCACTGTTGTCTGCGGCATCTTCGAAAACCGCCAGCGCCGCATCAAAACGCGCTTGAATCTTAGGAAATTGTGTCATCATTTCACCTACTGCTCGTGTCTGACAGCCTGTCAACTGCTCGCGAATCATTTTTATGAGGCCATTATGACCATTTTCCTAGTGGAAAAACAATTCGCTGCGAAAGAAAGCTGATGTAAACCCATTTCAATCGCTTGACCAACCTTGCTGAGTTGCTATCACAGGGCAACCATTCCCAAGCGCATCCCCCCGAAGAAAGGGCCTTTCGTGGACATTTCAGAGCTTAAGATCAACCATCCCGACCATTGGAAAAAAGCCGCAGCCTTGCGCATTCTGGCAGCAGACGCCGTCCATGCCGCAGCGTCCGGACACCAGGGCATGCCAATCGGTATGGCCGATGCAGCGACTGTGCTTTTTGAGAAACACCTGAAGTTTGATGCGGCCAATCCAGACTGGCCGGATCGGGACCGTTTTGTGCTTTCTGCCGGACACGGCTCCATGCTGCTTTACGGTCTGCTGCACCTGACGGGCTATGAAGACATGACCATGGAGGAAATTCGCAATTTCCGCCAGTGGGGCGCGAAAACTGCCGGCCATCCGGAATACGGCCACGCCAAAGGGATCGAAACGACGACCGGCCCACTCGGTCAGGGCATCGCAACAGCTGTTGGTATGGCAATGGCCGAACAGTCGATGGCCGCACGGTTCAACAAATCCGTAGTGGACCACTACACCTATGTTATCGCAGGTGACGGCTGCCTGATGGAAGGCGTCAGCCACGAAGCTATTGGCCTTGCAGGGAAACAGAAGCTGGGCAAGCTGATTGTACTGTGGGATGACAACAACATCTCTATCGACGGCAAGATCGAACTTTCCGACATCACCGACCAGAAAAAACGGTTCAAGGCAGCAGGCTGGTCCGTATTTGAATGCGACGGCCACAACCCCGATGAAATCGACGCCGCCCTGACCGCTGCGAAGAAATCCAACACGCCTTCGATGATCGCCTGCAAAACCACCATCGCTGTCGGTGTTGAAGGCGTGCAGGACACGAACAAAGGCCACGGCTACGCCATTAAGGATGCGCAACTGGAACAGATGCGCGAATTTTATGACTGGCCCTACCCCGCCTTTGAAATCCCTGCCGCCATTAAATCCGCATGGGAAGCCATCGGTTCCCGTGGGAATGAAGAATTCAACGCCTGGAACGAGCGTCTGGCACAGCTTTCAGATAACCGTCAGTCCGAATTCAACCGCGTGATCAGCGGCACACCGCACAAACGTCTGTCTGCGGTGATCAAGCAGCTCAAGCGCAAGGTTTCCGAAGAGCAGCCGAAAAAGGCGACACGGGCCTCCAGCCAGATGGCTCTGGAAGTGATCAACCCGATCATGAAAGAAACCATCGGTGGCTCTGCCGACCTGACAGGATCCAACAATACCCTGACCGACGGGCTTGGCTGGTTCGAGCCGGGCAACCGCAAGGGCCGCCACGTGGCCTACGGCATTCGCGAACACGGCATGGCCGCTGCGATGAACGGTATGGCGCTGCACGGTGGTGTCCGCCCTTACGGCGGGACATTCATGTGCTTCACCGACTATGCCCGTCCAGCCATGCGTCTGGCAGCGCTTATGGGTGTGCCTTCGGTATTTGTGATGACCCACGACAGCATCGGTCTTGGCGAAGACGGTCCGACCCACCAGCCGATCGAACATCTGGCGATTTCCCGCGCAACACCGAATACTTGGGTGTTCCGTCCGGCCGACACAGTGGAAACCGCAGAAGCCTGGGAACTGGCGATGTCTTCCAAGTCCACGCCTTCTGTCCTCTCCCTGACCCGTCAGGGTGTGCGCACGGTACGCACCAAACACACCAACAAGAACATGACCGCACAAGGCGCCTATGTTCTGGCTGAAGCCGAGGGCAAACGTCAGGCGATCCTGCTTGCCACCGGCTCCGAGGTGGAAATCGCACTGGATGCGCGCGACAAGCTGCAAGCGCTTGGGATCGGCACACGGGTTGTATCCATGCCATGCTGGGAACTGTTTGAAGCACAGGACGAAGCCTACCGCCGCAAGGTCCTGCCAGCCGGTCCGGTACGTGTCGGGATCGAGGCTGCCGCCCGCTTTGGTTGGGACAAATGGCTGACCGGTGAACGGGGCAAAGCCAATAAAGCGGACTTTGTAGGTATGGAAGGCTTTGGCGCTTCTGCACCCGCAGAAGAGCTTTACTCCAACTTCGGCATCACTGCCGATGCACTGGCCGAGAAAGTAAAGAACCTGCTTTAACGTTAACATCCGACTTTAACGTTAACATAGCCACTAAACGAGACGCCCGAAGGTTCCCTTTCGGGCGTCTTGCGTTTACGCGGTTCGTAACGAGTGGTGAGCTATCCCGCCCACCACATCTCTTTCGGACTTTAGGAGAATACCATGGCTGTCAAAGTCGCCATTAACGGATTTGGCCGGATCGGTCGCTGCACATTGGCCCACATCATTGAGAGCGGACGGGACGACATCGAAGTTGTCGCTGTTAACGCAACAGGTCCGTTGGAAACCACAGCCCATCTTCTGAAATATGACAGCATTCACGGACGCTTTCCCGGCGAGATTACAATCGGCGAAGGCACCATGAATGTGGGCCGGAACGACATGCGGATGTTCTCTACATACAACCCTGAAGAGCTCGACTGGTCCGGTGTCGATGTGGTTCTGGAGTGCACCGGAAAATTCAACGACAAAGGTGCCTCCGAAGTCCACCTGAAACAGGGTGCGAAACGTGTCCTGAACTCTGCCCCTGCAAAAATGGCCGATAAGACAATCGTTTACGGTGTGAACCACAACGATCTGACAGCCGAGGATCTGATTGTATCAAACGCATCCTGCACAACCAACTGTCTGGCTCCGATTGCGAAGGTTCTGAACGATGCAATCGGCATCGACAAAGGCTTTATGACCACAATCCACAGTTACACAGGCGACCAGCCAACTCTGGACCGTCGCCACAAGGATCTCTACCGTGCCCGCGCTGCCGCCATGTCGCTGATCCCGACCACAACAGGTGCAGCCAAAGCGGTAGGTCTGGTGCTGCCCGAACTGGAAGGCAAGCTGGACGGTTCTGCCATCCGTGTGCCTACTCCGAATGTTTCGGCGGTAGACCTGAAGTTTATCCCCGTACGCGATACGTCTGTTGAAGAAGTTAACGCAGCAATGAAGGCTGCTGCCGAAGGTCCGATGAAGGGCATTCTGGAATATGGCGACGAACCGACTGTTTCTATTGACTATAACCACAACACCCATTCCTCTAACTTTGCTTCGCTGCAAACTACGGTGATGGGCGGGAACCTTGTGCGCGTGCTCTCCTGGTACGATAACGAGTGGGGTTTCTCTTGCCGTATGGCCGACACGGCTGTAGCAATGGGCAAACTTATTTGACGGGCCGCGCTGCCCGTTTTCCCAACGGGCGGCCGCGACCATGAATAATACTGTAGCGATGATTTTGGGCCTGTGCCTTGTGGCACTGGTGGTGATAGATATCCAGTTCAACGAAGCCGAGTATCTCATCCTTTGGGGGCGGGAACTGCTGCGGCTGATCGACTGGATAGCTTTTTGGCGATAGGAAACCTGATGACCTGGAAAACGCTCGACGCATTTGACCTTGCCGGAAAACGGGTGCTGACCCGTGTAGACATCAACGTACCAATGGCAGACGGAAAAGTGACCGATGCCACGCGGATTGAACGGATCGTCCCCACGGTTAAGGAAATCGTGGATAAAGGCGGACGCGTGGTTCTGCTGGCACATTTTGGACGTCCCAAAGGAAAGACCGTGCCGGAGATGTCTCTGGTCCATCTGCTCCCTGCCCTGTCAGAGCATTTCGGCCAGCCGGTACAGTTCACCCATGACGACACTTACGAAACCGTCGTGGCCCAGACCGAAGCCCTGCAAAACGGTGAGATCCTGCTGGTGGAGAACACTCGTTTCTATCCGGGTGAAACCGCCAATGACCCCGAATTTTCGGAAAAAATGGCAGCGTTCGGAGACATCTACTGTAACGATGCCTTCTCTGCCGCCCACCGCGCGCACGCCTCTACCGCAGGCGTCGTGGCCCATCTGCCCGCTTGCGCCGGTCGCCTGATGCAGGCAGAACTGGAAGCGCTGGAAAAAGCGCTGTCCACCCCGACCCATCCGGTTGTAGCCGTGGTCGGCGGTGCCAAGGTTTCGACCAAGCTGGACCTTCTGGGCAATCTGATTCCGAAAGTAGACCAGATCATCATCGGCGGCGGCATGGCGAACACGTTTCTTGCAGCCCAAGGCGTGAACGTGGGCAAATCCCTTTGCGAGCATGATCTGCTCGACACCGCGCGCAAGATTATGGCCAAGGCCGAAGAGGGCAACTGTGAACTGGTTCTGCCCGTTGACGTTGTTACCGCTTCCGAATTCAAAGCCGGTGCCGAGGCCCACACTTGTGACGTGAATGCCTGCCCCGCGGATCAGATGATCCTTGATGCCGGTCCGAAATCCATTGCGCGGGTCAAATCCGTGCTGGACGCTGCGAAAACGCTGGTCTGGAACGGACCGCTTGGTGCCTTTGAAATCCCGCCTTTCAACACGGGAACAGACGCCGCTGCCTTGCACGCTGCAAGCCTGTCCAAAGCCGGACGCCTTGTCTCTGTTGCAGGGGGCGGCGATACGGTCGCCGCGCTGAACACCAGTGGTGCTGCGGATGATTTCAGCTATATTTCCACCGCCGGTGGCGCTTTTCTGGAGTGGCTGGAAGGTAAAACCCTGCCCGGCGTTGCCGCTCTCGAAAAAGCAAATAATTGATATAAAACAACAAAACGACCAACAGAACGGACCCAGATATGCCAAACTCTGCAATGACCGAAAAAATGCAATCCGGCGCAGGCTTTATCGCTGCCCTCGATCAAAGCGGCGGCTCCACCCCCAAGGCGCTGGGGCTTTATGGTGTGAAAGAGGATGCCTATTCCAACGACGAGGAAATGTTCGACCTGATCCATGGTATGCGCGCCCGCATCGCACAAGCCCCCGCCTTTACCGGTGACAAGGTTATCGGCGCGATCCTCTTTGAAATGACTATGGACCGTGAGATCGCAGGCAAGCCCACTGCCACTTATCTGTGGGAAGAGCGGGGCGTTGTGCCGTTCTTGAAAATCGACAAAGGTCTGGAAGACGAAGCAGACGGCGTGAAACTGATGAAACCGATTGGCGGACTGGATGCCACATTGTCCCGCGCCGCGGATGCAGGGATTTTCGGCACAAAAATGCGTTCGGTTATTGATGCAGCCTCCGATAGCGGCATTGAAGCTATCGTTGCCCAACAGTTCGAGGTTGCAGCGCAGGTCTACGGCCACGGCCTGATGCCGATCATCGAACCTGAAGTGACCATTTCCATCAACGACAAAGCCGAAGCCGAGGAACTGCTGCTGTCTTCTATTATCCGCCATCTGGAAAAACTGCCTGAAGGCCAGCAGGTTATGTTGAAACTGACGCTGCCGGAAACAGCGAACCACTATCAACCGCTGGTAGACCACCCTGCTGTCATGCGCGTTGTTGCTTTGTCGGGCGGTTATTCACGGGATGAGGCGAACGCCCGCCTGTCCAAAAACAACGGCATGATCGCCAGTTTTTCCCGTGCTTTGACCGAAGGTCTCTCTGCGGATCAATCCGACGAAGAGTTTAACAAAACCATTGCTGCTACGATCGACAGCATCTGCGAGGCTTCTAACGCCTGCTAGCCGGATTGACAGGGCTGCGACCGAAGGTCAGCAGCCCTTCCCCCCGATGATCTTAAAAAAACTTTGCCAAGTGATTCGTTTTGGGATTCACATCTCGATTCGCTTGGCCTATAGTCATCGTACAACCCGTCATAAGAACGGGTCACGAGGTGAGCCAGTTTTGATACAGCAAGGTAAAACAGGGGCGGCGATTGGCACGGTGATGCTTTTCATCACGGCATTCCTTTTGTCTGCTTATTTCGTCTTTGCTGCTGTGCAAGGTGATTACGGCCACTTCCGCCGGGTGCAGATTGAAGCGGATGAGGCCGCTTTGAAACAGCAGTTGGCACAACTCCATGCAGAACGCGAGATCCTACAGAACAAGACCCGGCGTCTTTCAGACAGTTACCTCGATTTGGATCTGTTGGACGAACGGGCCCGCAAGGTTCTCGGCATGGCAAGAGGGGATGAAATTATCATCCAGTAACACCCGACATTTCCCCAAGGTGCAAAATGAATTGACCGCTGTTCCCAAGACGGCGGTCTTTTTTTGTGCTGTAGGACAATAGCCGGAAGCATAATTCCGCACCCTGTCTGTCAGGCGAAAATAACAGGTGTAATTCCGCAGGAGTTCCATTATAATATAGTTTAATATTAAACCATCTCGGAGACACCTCATGGCCGCAGCCAAGAAATCATCCAAATCCAATGTCTCGGCAGAAGAGCTCATGAGCCACTACCGCGAAATGTTGATGATACGAAGATTTGAGGAAAAGGCAGGACAACTCTACGGCATGGGCCTTATTGGCGGGTTCTGCCACCTTTATATCGGTCAGGAAGCGGTTGTTGTCGGTCTGGAAGCTGCGGCCAAAGAAGGCGATCAGCGGGTCACATCCTACCGCGATCACGGGCACATGCTTGCCTGCGGGATGGACCCGAAAGGCGTTATGGCCGAACTTACGGGGCGCGAAGGCGGCTATTCCAAAGGTAAGGGCGGCTCCATGCATATGTTCTCGGCCGAAAAACGGTTTTATGGCGGGCATGGTATCGTTGCGGCACAGGTTCCTATCGGGGCTGGTCTGGCTTTTGCCAACAAGTACATGGGTACAGATGATGTGTCCTTTGCCTATTTCGGCGATGGCGCGGCAAACCAGGGTCAGGTTTACGAAACCTTCAACATGGCGAGCCTCTGGAAACTGCCCTGTATCTTTGTGATCGAAAACAACCAGTATGCGATGGGCACCTCCTTGCAGCGGGGTTCCTCGACACCCGAACTTTACACCCGTGGCGAAGCCTTCGGCATTCCCGGTGAAGCCGTGGACGGAATGGATGTGCTGGCCGTGAAAGAGGCAGGCGACCGCGCACTTGCGCATTGCCGCGCTGGCAACGGTCCATACATCCTTGAAATGAAAACCTATCGCTATCGCGGACACTCCATGTCCGATCCTGCGAAGTACCGCACGCGCGAGGAAGTCCAGAAGGTCAAATCGGAAAAAGACCCGATTGATCACGTACGCGACCTTCTGGTGACAGGCAAACACGCCACCGAAGACGAACTGAAGGCCATAGACAAAGAGGTCAAAAAGATCGTGTCGGAAGCCGCCGATTTCGCCACCGAGAGCCCTGAACCCGCGCTCGACGAACTCTTTACCGACATCTACGCTTAAGGAACTCAATCATGGCAACAAAAATACTCATGCCCGCCCTTTCGCCAACGATGGAAGAAGGTACTCTGGCCAAATGGCTGGTTAAGGAAGGCGATACCGTCGCCTCCGGCGATATCATGGCAGAAATCGAAACAGACAAGGCCACGATGGAATTCGAAGCTGTGGACGAAGGTGTTATCGGCAAAATCCTGATCGAAGAAGGCACTGAAGGCGTAAAGGTAAACACGCCGATTGCCGTGCTTCTGGAAGACGGTGAAGATGCTTCCGCCGCAGAGGATGCCGCGAGCGGTTCACAGGATACGCAGGCAGACGACAGCGAAAGCAGCGACGCAGAGGACGACTCCGCGGATGTCAGCACTAAACCTGCCGCACAAGCCGCAGGCGACATGCCTGAAATACCGATGGAGAACATTCCCGAAGGCACCAAGTTCAAAAAACAGACCGTACGTGAAGCCATCCGTGACGCAATGGCCGAAGAGATGCGCAGCACCGACGAAGTCTTCCTGATGGGCGAGGAAGTGGGCGAGTATCAGGGCGCTTACAAGATCAGTCAGGGCCTGCTGGAAGAATTCGGCGCGCGCCGTGTCATCGACACACCTATCACCGAACACGGGTTTGCCGGTATCGCAGTTGGCGCAGCCTTTGCCGGTCTACGCCCGATTGTAGAATTCATGACATTCAACTTTGCCATGCAGGCGATTGACCAGATCATCAACTCTGCCGCCAAAACGCTCTATATGTCCGGCGGACAGATGGGGGCACCGATGGTGTTCCGTGGCCCGAACGGCGCTGCGGCTCGTGTTGGGGCGCAGCACAGTCAGGATTACGCTGCATGGTATGCGCAAATTCCCGGTCTGAAGGTTGTGATGCCCTACACTGCTGCGGATTATAAAGGTCTGATGAAATCCGCGATCCGCGATCCCAATCCGGTGATTTTCCTTGAGAATGAAATCCTCTATGGTCAGTCCTTCGACGTACCGGAACTGGATGACTTCACCGTCCCCATCGGCAAGGCGAAAATTGCCCGTGAAGGGGATGACGTAACCATAGTGTCCTTTGGCATCGGCATGAAATACGCGTTGGAAGCAGCCGATGCACTGGCCGAGGAAGGCATCAATGCCGAAGTGCTCGACCTGCGATCCCTGCGGCCGATGGATACCGACGCAATTGTCAAATCCGTTAAGAAAACCAACCGCTGCGTTACAGTAGAAGAAGGTTTTCCTGTAGCCTCTATCGGCAACTACATCAGCTCGGTTCTGATGCAGCAGGCCTTTGACTATCTTGATGCGCCTGTCATTAACTGTACCGGTAAAGATGTACCCATGCCCTACGCCGCCAATCTGGAAAAACACGCGCTGATCACCACACCCGAGGTGATCGAGGCTGTCAAATCCGTAACCTACCGCTAAGGAGACAAACACATGGCTATAGAAATCCTCATGCCCGCTTTGTCCCCCACGATGGAGGAAGGCACACTGGCCAAATGGCTGGTTAAAGAAGGTGACACCGTTAAAAGCGGTGATCTGCTGGCGGAGATCGAAACCGATAAGGCCACCATGGAATTTGAAGCGGTGGACGAAGGTGTCATCGGCAAAATCCTGATCGAGGAAGGCACAGAGGGTGTGAAAGTAAACACCCCCATCGCAACCCTGCTTGAAGACGGAGAGGACGCAGATGCAGCCCCTGCCCCGAAAGCAGAGGCAAAACCTGACGCGGCGGACAAAACCGAAAAGGCGGAAGCAGCAAAGCCTGACGACGCGCCGAAGGAAACAACGGCCACCGCTTCGGCCCCACCCGCTCCGAAGAAAGACGGAGAACGCATCTTTGCCTCGCCTCTGGCGCGGCGCATTGCGGAAAGCAAGGGGCTCGACCTGACGACGATCAAAGGGTCCGGCCCGCGCGGGCGTATTGTGAAGGCAGATGTAGAAACCGCCAAAGCCTCGGATGCGCCCGCCGCATCTAAAGCCGCAGAAAAGGCAGCGCCTGCCCCTGCGCCAGCCTCTTCGGTGGACAGCGAAACCGTCAAAAAGATGTATTCGGAGCGGGAGTATGAGGAAGTCACCCTCAACGGGATGCGGAAAACAATTGCTGCGCGTCTGACTGAAGCCAAGCAGACCATTCCCCACTTCTACCTGCGCCGGTCCATTAATCTGGACGCGCTGCTGAAAACCCGCAGCGAGATCAACGCAGGGCTGGCCGACAGCGGTGTGAAACTGTCGGTTAATGACTTCATCATCAAGGCCAGTGCCAAGGCATTGCAAGACGTACCGGACTGTAACGCAGTCTGGGCCGGTGATCGCATCCTCAAGATGAAAGCCAGCGACGTTGCCGTGGCGGTGGCAATTGAAGGCGGTCTCTTTACCCCTGTCATTCAGGATGCAGAGGCAAAGGCGCTCGGCGTGATTTCAGAGCAAATGAAAGACCTTGCGACCCGTGCCAAGGACCGCAAACTCGCTCCCCATGAATATCAGGGCGGCAGCTTTGCTATTTCCAATCTGGGCATGTTCGGGATCGAAAACTTCGATGCGGTGATCAACCCGCCACACGGCTCGATTCTTGCGGTTGGCGCGGGCCAGAAAATGCCGATCGTAGGTGCGGACGGCGAACTGACTGCGGCGACAATGATGTCGGTGACATTGTCTGTGGATCACCGGGTCATCGACGGAGCCCTTGGCGCGCAGTTCCTTGCAGCCTTTGCCGGATATATCGAAAAGCCGATGTCGATGCTGGTCTGACGGCAACGCGGCACAAAAAGTCACACAAAAAAGGGCGCCGGTGTTTCCGGCGCCCTTTTTCTTTAACTGCGGGAACCAGCCTATGGCTGGCCCTGCCCGTCACATCAATCGTCCAGTGACAGCGCCACAAAGCGGGGTTCGCCTTCGCGGTGCACCAGAAGCAGGATGGACTTGCGCCCGGCGTCATTGGCTGCTTTCAGCGCGTCTGTCACATCCTTGGGGGTGGTTACAGGCTTCTGGCCCACCTCAGAGATCAGATCCCCTGCCCGCAGGCCCTTGGTGAAGGCGTCCGACGATTCATCTACCGAAAGGACTGCAACGCCTTTGGCAGAGTCATCCAGACCCAACTGGCTCCGCAGTTCGCCTGTAAGTGCGGTAAAGCGCATTCCCATGGCTTCCCGCTCGGTCGGCCCTGCGTCCCCTTCGTCAACCACTGGAACAACCGGATCGCGCTCTGCGTCCTCACGGCGGCCAAGGGTCACTTTCAGGGTCATGGTCTTTCCTTCACGGAAAACCACAACGCGTACGGCCTTGCCCACTTCGGCATTGCCAACAGCGCGTACCAGCCCACGGGTGTCAGAAACGTCCTTCCCGTCAAAGTTCAGGATGATGTCGCCGGCCAGAATACCGGCTTCCTTGGCTGGTCCTTCGGGCACGTTGCTAACCAATGCGCCTTTGACAGAATCCAGACCGACCGCTTCGGCAATATCTTCATCAACGTCCTGAATCTGGACGCCGAGCCAGCCGCGACGGGTTTCGCCGTATTCCTTCAACTGCGCCACGACCTTTGTCACGACATTGGATGACATGGCAAAGCCCAAGCCGATGGAACCGCCCGTAGGCGAGATAATGGCTGTGTTTACCCCGATCACATTCCCGTCCATATCAAACAGCGGACCACCGGAGTTACCCTTGTTAATTGCCGCATCTGTCTGGATGTAATCGTCATAGGTGCCCCGCAGTGAACGGTTGCGCGCCGAAATAATACCGGCAGAGACAGAAAACCCCTGCCCCAGCGGGTTGCCGATGGCCAGCACCCAGTCGCCCACGCGGGACACGTTGCTGTCCCCGAAAGCTACAAATGGCAGCGGTGCTTCTGCTTCGACTTTCAACAGCGCGATGTCTGTTTTCTCGTCGGTGCCGATCAGTTTGGCGTCAAGCAAAGGGCCGCCGTCAAACAATTCGATCTGGATTTCATCCGCACCGTCAATCACATGATTGTTGGTCACAATATAACCGTCAGCGGAAATGATAAAACCCGACCCAAGGGCAGAGGCGCGGCGCTGGCGTTCTTCGCCATTTCCTTGCGGACCGAACAGATCCGGAAAGAGTTCTTCAAGGGGCGAGCCACGGGGCGCGCGCGGCATTGCGGGCAGATTGCGCCCTGCAACCATAGTACTGGTGGTAATATTCACGACAGCAGGGCTGAGACGTTCGGCCAGATCAGCAAAGCTGTCCGGCGCGCCACGGGCTGCAGCGCCAAGTGTCTGGACGATCAGGAAGGCCAGCGTCACCAAGGCTCCGGCGGCGTAAGCCATTATGGAGTTTCGGGTCCGCGCAGGCTGTGCTGCAATTGCTTTCATTGTGTTCTCCTCAATTCACGAAGCGCTCGGAACGACTGCTCGAAGACCGGCGTTATCTGTTCCAGTGTCCCCGCGTTGGCGCAACAATGCAACGGATGGAACTGCAACAAAAGGTGAAACTTCCGTGAGCCGTTTCTGCTCCATTTAGTGCCGATCGGGCAAATTTCATCCTGTCGGCGGGCATTAAAATCAGTTTTGTTTATTATTCGCGGCAACCATATCGCCTTAGCATCAGGCGGGTCAAACCTCCTGCCATGTACCGCGCTGACAAGCTAAAGCGCAGCCCTAGAAGTGGCGGGCAAGCCAGACCAGTGCGACCCCGAAGGCGAGAACAAACAGACCGATCCCACGCTTCTGGTTCCGAGACATGGAAGCCAGCATCTTCACCAGTTCTTCCAAACGCAAAGGGGCCAGTGCAAGCACCAGCCCCTCGATTGCGGCCATAAGGCCAAGCGCCATAAGCAGATCGCGCATTATTGCCCGATTGCCGGTGTCTGTGCCGCAGGCGATTGGCTCTCTGTCCCTGCGTCGTTTTTCAGATAGTTGAAAAACTCGCTGTTGGGCGACATCACCATAGAGGTGTTGTTGCCGCCAAGGGATTTCTCGTATGCCGACAGCGACCGGTAGAAGGCGAAGAATTCTTCGTCGCGCCCGAAAGCTTCGGCAAAGATCGCGTTACGCGCTGCGTCAGCTTCACCACGGATGATGTCCGAGTTCTTCTGCGCTTCGGAAACGGTTTCAACAACTGTACGGTCAGCCTGAGCACGAACCCGTTGTGCGGCTTCGTTACCGCGGGCGATTTCATCCGCAGCTTCCCGTTCCCGTTCTGCACGCATCCGTTCGAATGTGGCTTCAAGGTTTTGCGTCGGCAGGTCGGCCCGTTTGATCCGAACGTCAACAATCTCAACACCCAGAGAGGAAGCTTCACTGCGGGACTGGTCCCGAATCCGGTTCATCAAGGAGACACGATCCGCAGAAAGAACTGCACCGGATGTTACACTCCCCAGCACTTCACGCAGTTCTGCGTTCAGGATGCGTTCCAGCCGTGGACGTGCGCCATCGACACCACCAACACCCACCGCACGGCGGAAGGTTTTGGCATCGCTGATCCGCCAGCGTGCGAAAGCATCGACAACCAGACGGCGGTCATCCAGTGGCGTAACCTCCAGAGGTTGCGTGTCCATTGCAAGGATACGGTCATCATATTTGATGATCTCATGGAACATCGGAATCTTGAAATAGAGACCGGGATCAGTGATCTCGGCTGTAACTTCACCGAACCACAGGCGCAGGGCCTTTTCCCGTTCGTCCACGATATAAACCGCGCTCGACAGAATGATCAGGATAACCGCAAGGACCGGTGCAAGAAATTGCAAACGCTTCATTGATCTGCTCCCCCGCGTGTTTTGTTAAGTTCATTGAGCGGCAGGTAAGGCACAACGCCCTGACCACCAGCGGCATTGTCATCAAGGATGACTTTGTCCACATCGCCTAAGACCCTTTCCATAGTCTCAAGATAGAGACGCTTGCGGGTAACTTCGGGGGCTTTGGCGTATTCGTCGTATACCGCTACGAAACGTGCAGCCTCACCTTCGGCCTGGTTTACCTGCTGCGCGCGGTAGCCTTCAGCTTGTTCCAGCAACTGCGCCGCTTTACCACGAGCCTCGGCCACAACGCGGTTTGCGTAGGCATCAGCTTGTTTTTCCAGCGTATCGCGGGTTTGTTCGGCTGCCTGTACTTCGCGGAATGCATCGATTACTTCTTGCGGAGGGTCGGCTTTATCGAAGTTGATCCGCACGATGTTCATACCACTTTCATAGCTGTCCAACGTCGCCTGAATCAGCTCCTGCAATTCCTGCGCAATCGCACCACGGTCGCGGTTCAGGATCGGTGCAAGGTTCGAACGGGCGATAATCTCGCGCATGGCGGATTCGGATACAGCACGGATGGTGTTTTCCGGATCGCCGAGGTTGAACAGGTATTTGCGCAGATCGCTGATGTTCCAGACCACCTGAAAATCAATATCAACGATGTTTTCGTCGCCGGTCAGCATCAGACCGCTGTCACCACGGGTGCCCCGCCCAACGCCGATGTCTTCGGTGTTTTCACGGGTAACGGCGCGAATTTCCTTGGTCACGAACGGCCAAGGGGCAAAGTTCAGACCCTCTTCGCCGGTCTCGACATATTTGCCAAACAGCAGCTCAACAGATTGTTCCGAAGTGTCCACGCGGTAAAAACTGGCAAAAGTCCACAGCGCCAGTGCCACCAGCAAAGCGATCCCGATCGTTCCGCGGCCGATACCGCCGCCGGGAAAACCGCCGCCACCGGAGCTGCGGCCAGTGCCGCCACCATTGCCGGATTTCCCCCCCATCAATACGCGAAGTTGTTCCTGCCCCTTGCGCACGATCTCGTCAATTTCGGGCATTTGCGGCTGGTTGCCGCCGGTGGGTCTGCGACCTTTGTCGCCACCGCGATCCGGCCCCTTGTTGTCATCTCCGCCGCCGCGATTTCCGCCGCTGCCCCAGGGACCCCCTGAATTGTTTCCTGCCATGTTACCTAGCGTCCTTTCGTCAGGTGTTCAGCTACCAGCCCTCTAAGTGGCTATTATTCTCGAAATATCAACCGTCTCCCCAACGCTTATCGCGTTGGCGTAGACATTGTGACGAGCTCCTCCGCCGCCGTTGGGTGGACAGCAACTGTCCGGTCGAAATCTTCTTTAGTTGCGCCCATTTTCACGGCGATTCCTGCCAATTGTATCATTTCTCCGGCACCGTGGCCCACAATATGACACCCCAGCACCTTGCGGGAGGCTTTTGAAACGATCAGCTTCATCAGCATCCGCTCGGAGCGGTCCGCCAGAACATGCATCATCGGGCGGAATGCGGCGCTGTAGATGTCTACCTCGCCTTCTTCGCGGGCTTCCTCTTCGGTCTGGCCGACTGTGCCGATTTCCGGTTGGGTGAAGACAGCTGTCGGGATCAGGCCGTGATCCGGGCTTGTTGGGTTGTTCTTGAACACGGTTTCCACGAACGCCATGCCTTCGCGGATCGCAACCGGCGTCAGTGCCACACGGTCTGTCACATCGCCCACCGCATAGATCGACGGGACAGAAGTGCAGGAATAGGCGTCGACGACGATTTCACCCTTGCGGCCGAGTTTAACACCCACGTCTTCCAGCCCCATATTGGCAGAATGCGGGTTGCGTCCGGTGGCATAAAGCACCTGATCCACAGTGTAGGTCTGATCGTTGTCCGTGCTGACAACAATACCGTCGCCGGTTTGCTCCATCTTGGAGACGTCCGCCCCGACAACCACATTCACCCCTTTGTTGCGCATTTCTTCCGCAACAAAATCACGCACTTCATTATCAAAGCCGCGCAGGATTTGTTCGCCACGGTAAAGCAGTGTGACCTCAGTGCCCATTCCATTGAGAATACAGGCAAATTCACAGGCAATATAACCGCCTCCAACCACGACAGCGCGTCTTGGCTGCTCTTTCAGGTCGAAAATCTCGTTGGAGGTAATCGCGAGTTCCTTGCCCTCTACGTCCGGCACGAAAGGTGTTCCGCCTGTCGCAACCAGAATGGTCTTGGCGGTGATCACCTCATCGCTGGACAAGGTTACCTCGTGGGGACCGGTTACAATCGCACGGCTGTCATAGAGATTTACACCGGCTGCCTTCAGGTTCTTGTTGTAGATTCCTTCAAGCCGGTCGATTTCCTTATCCTTGGCGGCAATGAATGTCCCCCAGTCAAACGATGTATCCCCCACGGTCCAGCCAAACCCTTTGGCATCTTCAAAGGCTTCGGAAAACTGCGAAGCATAGACCATCAGCTTCTTGGGCACACAGCCGCGGATCACGCATGTGCCCCCATAACGGAATTCTTCGGCCAATCCGACCGTTGCCCCTGTTTGCGCCGCCACACGTGCCGCACGCACCCCGCCCGAGCCGCCACCAATGACGAACAGGTCATAATCAAAAGACATAGTAACTTCCTTAATCCTCGATGTCGGCGAACAGGTTCTCGTTCAGGAGAATATCAATCTGTTCATTCTCGACCGTTCCGTTGTTAATATCACGGACTTCAACGCGACCATCCCCGTGGCCGATCACAATGGCGTCAGCGATGTCAAGGAACAGGCCGTTTTCCACAACGCCCGGCACCTGGTTCAGGATCAGCGACAGTTCCCGTGCGTTTTCGATCCGCTTGAGGTGCAGATCCAGAATATAATGGCCCTCGTCTGTCAGCATCGGTGCATCGTTCTGCAGGCGCAAGGAAACAGCGCTGCCCAAAACGTTCACATTAGACAGGCATTCCTCAATCAGTTCCTTGGTGGTCTGCCAGCCGAACTTCACCACCTCTACGGGCAGCGGGAAGGCCCCGAGCGTTTCGACGGATTTGCTGGCATCCGAAATCACGACCATCTGGTCGCTAGCGGTTGCAACGATTTTTTCCTGCAACAGCGCCCCGCCACCGCCTTTGATCAGGTTAAGATGAGGATCAAACTCATCCGCGCCGTCGATGGTCAGGTCCAGCCATTTCACTTCGTCGAGGGTGAAAACATCGATCCCGACATCCCGCGCCAGTTGGGCAGTGCGGTTGGATGTGGGAACGGCCTTGATCTTCAACCCTTCGTCACGCACCAGTTCGCCCAGCATCTTGACCATCCATGCGGCGGTCGATCCGGTTCCCAAGCCGACGCGCATACCGTCGTCCACGTAATCCACCGCGCGCTTGGCAGCTACGAATTTCGCTTTATCGATGGGAGAGAACTCACTGCTCATGACAGGCCCTTTGGTTGTTGTGTCTGGCAATTGTATAGGTCTTTATGGCGCCTCCTGCGAGCGGGAATTGGTCGCATTCAACAGTTTTTCGCCCCGTTTTTATCGGCATCCGGTTGTTTGCGGGGTCAGAACGTCGGATATGGTGCAGCAACAACGGCTGCAGCGGGCCATTCAGGGAAAAACAGGTAACGGAACGGAATAAAATGTTTCTGAGCATCTTTGAAATCTTCAAGGTCGGGGTTGGCCCTTCATCTTCCCATACAATGGGGCCAATGACAGCTGCAGGGCAGTTTCTGGAAAAGCTGAAATCCGAAGGGATCAGCGCCAGCAGTCTTGGCGCCTCCCTGCACGGTTCGCTTGCCTTCACCGGCAAAGGCCACCGGAGCGATCAGGCTGTGGTCCTCGGGCTCGACGGATTTACCCCTGATGATTTCGATCCCGATGCGGCTAAAATGGCGGAAGAACGGATTGCCTTGCACAAGACAGTGAAGCCAGCGGGCCATCCGGAATATAAATTCGATCCCGAAGAAGACCTTGTTTTCGATTATGAAACCGTCCTGACGGGCCATGCGAACGGGATGAAGTTCTGGGCCAAGGATGAACATGGCGCAATTCTGGTAGAGCAGATTTATTACTCTATTGGCGGCGGATTCGTCGCCTCGGCAGAGGAAATGGAGCAGGTGGAAGCCGAACTCGGCGCGGTGCCCCAAGAGGTGCCCTACCCGTTCCGCAACGCCGACCATATGCTGGCACTGGCCAAGGAAAGCGGCAAGTCTGTCGCACAGATGAAATGGGAAAACGAGCTGATCCGCTCCGGTGCCGAAAACCTGCATGAACGGGTGATGCGCATCTGGGAGGTGATGGAACGCTGTATCGACAAAGGTCTGGAAACCGGCGGCATCCTGCCCGGCGGGTTAAACGTAAAGCGCCGTGCAATGGGGATCCACAGCCAGTTACAAGCAGAACAAGGCAAGAACCTGACCCCGCCCCATGTGATCAACGACTGGATCGCTGCCTATGCGATGGCTGTGAATGAAGAGAACGCCGCCGGTGGGCAGGTTGTGACAGCCCCCACCAATGGCGCTGCCGGTGTGGTGCCGGCCACCATCCGTTATTATCTGGATCACGTGCCGACAGCCAAGCGGGAAGACGTTGTCGATTTCCTGCTGACCGCGGCGGCAATTGGCGGGATCATCAAGAACAACGCTTCGATTTCAGGGGCCGAAGTGGGCTGTCAAGGAGAGGTCGGTTCGGCCTCTGCTATGGCTGCAGCAGGGCTGTGTGCTGTCCTTGGCGGCACACCACAGCAAGTTGAAAACGCAGCAGAAATCGCCCTTGAGCACCACCTCGGAATGACTTGCGATCCGATCAAGGGGCTAGTGCAGGCCCCCTGTATCGAGCGCAACGGGCTGGGCGCGATCAAGGCGGTCAGCGCCGCGTCCCTGTCCTTGCGCGGCGACGGGCTGCATCTGGTTTCACTGGATGCCTGCGTGGAAACAATGCGCCAAACCGGACAGGATATGTCGGACAAATACAAGGAAACATCGCTGGGCGGGCTGGCTGTTAACCTGCCTGCCTGCTGACGGACACCCTGAGCTAATCAGCCTGCAATGCACCGATGACCGCGCCCAGAAACAGGCGCGGCAACATCACAAGCAGATGTCCGCCGAGCGTTTCAAGGCGCATCTCTCCTCCGGTCGCGGCGTTCGAACTGCCGATCTGTCCGTCGGGTTGAAAATCCAACCCTTCTACCGGCCAGCGCAACCCCGTGCTGCGGGCTTGCGAACCCGTCAAAGGATGTAGGGAAACACGGGTGCCTGCGGGCAGATCAACACTTAATACGGGCGGTGCGCGGAACACGATATCTTCTGCGCCGATCAGGACAATTTTACGATCTGCGTGTTTGCAAAGCCCGTTCAGAACGGCAAGCTGGTGGTCCAGACGCTTGCCCAAAAAGCCGACTCCGATCACCAAAGGGGCCCGAACCACTGAAAGACACTTCTCGAAATCGGTCGTATTTTGATCTGTCAGTTCCAGCACCGGAACACCGGCCAGAGGCGCCCCGATTCCCATACGTAAACCGTCCGAAAAACTGTCCATATCACCAATGATCCCAGCGGGTCTGATCCCCCATTCTGCGGCATGGTTTGCGCCCCCGTCTGCACAGACAAGAAGTGGAGCAAAATCAAGGGATTCTCTGAGATCTGATTCCCGTGCTGCGCCGCCCCCAAGCAAGGTCACGGAAGAAGCTGTGTGAACAATGCGGCTAAAGTCTTCCAAATTGGTTCCTAATCGGGTTCAATCCGGCAAGTAACCCGGCGATTCACGAAGCTTTTAGACTTTTTTTCTAGGGTGAGCCATCGCAAGGTAGTAAATTAACCGTAGTATCAGAGTAGTAACGAGTAGTAGGGTTTTATCATGGAATCGCATCCAAAAATAATGACAGTGTCCTACGGCACTTTCTCCTGCACGCTGGAAGGATTTGACGATCCTTTCACCACTATGCAGCTCGTCGCCGAATATTTTCGCAAACTTGCCCAGAAGGACCGCTACTTCGGGGGCGAACCGCTGAAGCCGGATCACGACGCCCTTCACCAGATTGCGAAAGATGCGAACCCTTACAAAGTTGATGCTGAAGTGACTGATACCGGCATCACCCTGCGTAAGGCTGATGTGCTCGACAGCGAAGAAGCCGCGAAACCCGTCCCGCAACACAAACCGGCCGAACCCAACCCTGCCCCGTTCCAAACCGATCCTGCTGTAGAAACACCGGCTGCGGAAGACGCTGATCAAACGCCGCTGTTCGCCTCTACCCGCTCCATCTCTGCCAAACGTCAGGAACAGGCTGCAAAAGCACCGGTTAAACCGGCACCCCGCACCAAGGAAGATTCGCCTTTCGTTGAAGCCGCCGTGTTCTCTTCCCGTCGCGGAGCACTGGCGCCTGCGAAATCCGAACCCGCCCTGCCGGCCTCTGCGCTGATTGATGCGGAAGAAGAAAATGAAGAAGATACATTCGCATTTGACGATACAGAGCTGAACACCTTCGAAGACGAAGCTGAAAACACAGCATCAAAAGAAGCCGAAGCCGAACAGGACCAACTTGCTGCAGAATTGCAGGCTCTGGCCGAAGAAGAAGCACTGGCCGCTGAGGAAGAGGAAGCCGCACGCTACCGCGAAGATGCAGAAGCTGCTGCCCAAGCTGTGTCGAGCATTCTTGCCGTTGAAAACGCCGACGAAATCGCGCGTGACGCCATCAAGCGGGAAGAAGAAGCACTGGAACGGCTGCTGGAGACCACAAATTCCAAGCTGGAAACACCTGCCCATTCACGTAAGTCCAACGCTTTGAAACGGTTGAAAGCCGCTGTCGCAGCGACAGAGGCAGAACGTCGTCTGCGCACACCTCCGAGCCAGACACGCACCGAACGCCCGACGGTTCAGGACCTGAAAGTTGATCCGGGCGAATTTAAAAACCGGATGAGCAAGGCACAGCAAGATCACGACGAGGCAGTGCAACTGACCCGCCCCGTCGCCAAATCCGGAACGCCCCGTGGCCGCAACCCGATCGCAACGCTCATTCTGGGCAAAGACCAGCGTGTCGCCTCAGACGATGCTGCGGAGGCAGCCGATCGCGTAAAAAAGTCCGCGGCTGATGGCCAAAGCCAGGCCGCTGAATTTATTACCCGCGCGCCCCGGTCCGAAACTTGGGCAGACCCGAAGCCCGATCTGAAAATCGTTCGCCCCAGCATGTCAGAGGCTGCGAAAGAAAAGAATAAAGCGCCTGCGGCATCTCAACCGGAAAACGGTTTCGAAGCTTTTGCCCGCAAGATCGGAGCAAATACCCTGCACGAACTGCTGGAAGCTTCTGCTGCGTACCTCAGCATCGTTGAAAACGAGCCCCGCTTCAGTCAGGAACGGATCATCGAGACCATCGGTGGCTATATGGAAGAGAACAATATCTCCGAAGATGCAGCCAACCGTTCGTTGAACCGTCTGATGCGCGACGGTCGAATCCTGCGGGTCAAACAGGACAGCTACACCATTTCCAAATCTGCCCGTCACGGGTTCAAGGACCGGCTCGCCGGCTGAACCACACAGAGAATTAAAATCTTCCGAAACCGCCGGTTCGCGCTGGCGGTTTTGTCTGTCTTGGTGTTCAAATCTGCACCAAGAGGGGATCTCAGCTATGGACAGTTTCGATTACATCATCGTGGGCGCCGGATCGGCGGGATGCGTACTGGCCAACAAACTGGGGGCGGACCAGTCCAAATCTGTTCTGGTACTGGAAGCCGGACCACCGGACCGCGATATCATGATCCATATTCCCGCAGGCGTTTACAGGGCGTGGCGCGATCCGAAAATCAACTGGAACTATCAGACAGAGGCAGACACTGGTCTGGGCGACCGCAGCATTGCCTGCCCGCGCGGGCGGGTTGTCGGCGGGTCTTCTTCCATAAACTCGATGGTTTACATGCGGGGCCATCCGCTTGACTACGACAGTTGGGCCAAAGACCACGGGCTGGCCGACTGGTCTTACGCCCATTGCCTGCCCTACTTCAAAGCTGGCGAAACATCAGATCGCGGGGCTGATGCGTGGCGCGGTGGTTCGGGGCCTTTGGGGGTGACAAGAGGCAGTTATGACAATCCGCTCTATGATGCTTTTCTGGATGCAGGGGAACAGGCCGGACAGGGAAGCTCTGACGATCTGAACGGGTACAATCCCGAAGGCGTGGCCCGCTTCGATGCGACACGGTGGAACGGGCGGCGGTGTTCTGCTGCGGTGGCCCATCTGCGCCCCGCGCTTGCCCGTGGCAATGTATCACTGATAACGCGGGCACAAGTGCTGGGGATCACGTTTGAAGGCAGCCGCGCCACTGGCGTAACCTACAGCCGGAACGGGGAACGTCACACGGTCGAATGTGGCGAGGTGATCCTGTCCGCAGGGGCAATCAATTCCGCGCAGATGCTGCTGCTGGCAGGCATCGGTCCTGCGGAAGACCTGCGCAAACTCGGGATCGACTGTCGGGTCAACCTTCAGGGCGTCGGGCGCAACCTGATGGACCACCCTACATTCATTCTGCAATTCGAGAGCCTGAAACGTTACCCGATCCATCGCATCAACAATCCATTGCGAAAGGGTCTGGCGGGGGCATGGTGGCTTTTTACGCGCAAGGGGGCGGCGGCCAGCAATATCTGGGAAGCCGGAGGTCTGGTCCGCTCCAATCGCGACACGCCCTATCCCAACCTGCAATATCATTTCGGGCCGATGGGGTTTGAATATAACGGCGACGAAATCACGGTTAATCAGGCGTTTTCCTTCCACGTAGACTTACTACGCCCTCGCTCCCGTGGCGCTGTCACCTTGGCCAGCGCAAATCCGGCAGACAGACCGCTGATCAAGTTCAATTATCTGGCGGACAGCGCAGACCTTTCGGAACTGGCGGAAGGTGTTGGAATGGTGCGGGATCTTGTATCGCAAAAGGCCTTTAAAGGTCTGGCGGGCGCGGAACTGTTCGACAGTGGCGCCGCCAACGATCGCGCCCAGATTTCTGCTTGGATCAGGCAGAATACGGAGACCGATTTCCACCCATGCGGCACCTGCAAGATGGGCGACGAGCCTGATGCCGTCACGGACGATGAAGGCCGTGTCCACGGAACCGAAGGATTGCGGGTTGTGGATGCCTCCCTGATGCCGATGATCCCAAGCGGAAATCTGAATGCGCCGACCCAGATGATCGCCGCCAAGATTGCCGATCGCATTTCCGGCACCGAACCGCTCGCCCCGTTTCACGCAAGTTTTGCGTTTCAGTCATGATTACTTTTACCTTTGCCGTCCTGCTTTTGCTGATCACACCGGGACCGGGTGTTTTGTCTACGGCAGGGCTCGGCGCGGCCTACGGGTTTCGCGCCGGATTGCCTTATGTTGCTGGGCTGTTTGTGGGCTCTAACCTTGTTTCGCTCGCGGTGGTTTCGGGACTTGCCGCAATTGCGTTCCAGATCAACGGGTTGCGTCTTGCGTTGCTGACACTCTCAACGCTCTATCTGCTGTATCTGGCAGCCCGCATCGCGCTGGCAGGTACTAAAATCGCCTTTATCGAGGCGCGCAAGCAACCCGGTTTCTGGGCCGCTGTCACGCTTCAGGCGATCAATCCCAAAGCCTATGTGGTCGGAACTACGCTGTTTTCCGGCTTTATCCTCTGGCCCGATGCGTTACTGGCCGAAGTCTTGATCAAGTTTACGATCATCAACCTGATCTGGGTTCCGGTGCATTTCGGCTGGCTCTGGTCCGGCGCTTCTTTGAAACGGCTGAACCTGCCGCCCGCCAAACAGCGGGCAATCAATGTTGTGATGGCCATCTCTATGATTGCAGTGGTCGGGCTTGCTGCCCTGTCAGCCTGACAGAGCGCTGTGCAATCAGCCTTCGCCTTGGGCGTCCGCGCGGGACATGCCCGCCACATCCTGCGCCAGTACCGCCTCCATAAACGGGGTCAGATCCCCGTCCAGAACACCCTTGGTGTCAGAGGTTTCATAGTTCGTGCGCAGATCCTTTACCATCTGATATGGTTGAAGAACGTAGGACCGGATCTGGTTGCCCCACCCCGCATCGCCCTTGTTTTCATGGGCTTCGTTGATGCTGGCGGAACGGCGGTCCAGCTCCATCTGGTAAAGCCGCGACTTCAGCGCTTTCATTGCGATGTCACGGTTCTGGTGCTGGGATTTCTCCGAACTGGTCACAACGATGCCTGTCGGGTGGTGGGTAATCCGTACCGCCGAATCCGTGGTGTTTACGTGCTGACCACCGGCCCCGGAGGAACGATACGTATCGATGCGGATATCTGCGGGATTCACTTCAATCTCAATATTGTCGTCCACCACAGGGTAGACCCAGACCGATGTAAACGACGTGTGCCGCTTGGCGGCAGAATCAAACGGAGAAATCCGCACCAGACGGTGTACGCCACTTTCGGATTTCAGCCAGCCATAGGCATTATGGCCTGAAATCTTGTAAGAAACGGATTTGATCCCTGCTTCATCGCCGGGCTGTTCGGACTGGACCTCGACCTTATAGCCCTGTTTTTCCGCCCAACGCACATACATCCGCGCCAGCATAGAGGCCCAGTCACAGCTTTCCGTACCCCCTGCCCCTGCGTTGATTTCAAGGAAGGTGTCATTGGCGTCGGCCTCTCCGTCCAGCAGGGCTTCGAGTTCCTTTTGCGCTGCAACCTTAGCCAGTTTGCGGATCGCCTCTTCGGCTTCGGCAACGACATCGGCATCGTCTTCCATCTCGCCCAATTCGATCAGGTCGAGATTATCCGTCAGTTCCTGTTGCAGCGAGGTATAAGTCCCCATCGCGTCCACCAGCGCCTGACGTTCGCGCATCAGTTTTTGTGCCTTGTCAGGATCATTCCAAAGATCGGGGTCTTCGGACATGGCGTTGAATTCTTCCAACCGGTGCCCGGCGGTTTCCCAATCCATGCGTTGCTTCAGCAATTCCAGCGAATTGCCGATATTGGCCGCAATATTCTCGATTTCTGCACGCATAACTCGGATGTCCTTGATCTGTCAGGCCGCTAGATACATCTGCACAGGCCATTGGTAAAGTCTGCTGTTAGCCCCGTTTCGCCATAAACGCAGCAAGCCGGTCGAGCCCTGCGCGAATATCAGCGGCCGAGCGGGCATAGGAAAACCGGATCGTCTGGTGCCCGCGTTTGGGGTCAAAATCCAGCCCCGGCGTAACGGACACACCGGCATCCCGCAGGATTTCGGCGCAAAACGCGGCGCTGTCGTCGCTCCAACGGGTGATATCGGCGTAGACGTAGAACGCCCCGTCCGGTGGTGCGATCCGGTCAAATCCCATCTTGGGCAGTTCTTCCAGCATCAAACGGCGGTTTTCGGCGTAAACGGCAAAGTTCTCGGTCAGTTCTGCTTCGGCATCCATTGCGCCAAGGGCTGCAATCTGGGCGGCATGGGGCGCGCAGATAAACATATTCTGCGCCAGACGTTCCACCGCACGCACGTGGGATTGCGGCACCACCATCCAGCCGATCCGCCAGCCTGTCATGGAAAAATATTTCGAGAAAGAGTTGATCACGAACACATCGTCACTGATTTCCAGCGCGGAAACGGCGCGGCCTTCATACTGGATACCGTGGTAAATCTCGTCAGAGATAAAGGCGATATTCTGCGCGGCGCAGTGGTCCATCAGCTCTTTCAATGCCGGTTTGTCCAGCATCGTACCCGACGGATTGGCCGGACTGGCCACCAACAGCCCTGCAAGATCAGGCTCTGCTTTCACGTCCTCAAGGCTCGGCTGGTAACGGTTTTCCGCTTGGGTCTGGATGCCCACAGGCTCCAGCGACAGGGCTTTGAGGATGTTGCGGTAGCTTGGATAGCCAGGCTCTCCGATTGCCACCCGTTCATTCGCATCGAAAAGCGTGGTGAATGCCAGCGTGAAGGCTGCCGAAGATCCGGCCGTGACAATGATCCGGTCCGGCGACAGGGTCACACCATACCAGTCCTGATATAGTTGCGCGATGCGGGCTCGCAGATCGGGACGCCCCAAAGCCACAGTATATCCCATCGGGTCTTTCGCCATTTCAGCCGTCAGCAGATCCCGCGCAGCCTGCGGAGCGGCGGTTCCGGGCTGGCCCACCTCCATGTGAATGATCGAACGGCCCTTTGCCTCTTCTTTCTGAGCGGCCTCCATCACGTCCATCACAATAAAGGGATCAACCGCGCCCCGACTTGAAATCCGCATCCTGTCGCTCCTACACTGCATCTTGTTGAGCGCAGTTTGTTTCAGGCGGCGGGTGTGCCGTCAATAGGGCCAAGGGCAGCGGCAGAGCCCCTCCCTTTTCGGCTTTGGCAACGGGCTGTGTGGAATCGAACTTTCACCGGCCCTCGATTTATGGCAAACGGGCGCTAACGTATCAGGGTGACGCGCGGAAACCGCGCATCAAACCGCCCGGAGCCAAATTAAAACGGACTAGGAATGATCGGACCTTCCATGAAATCTTTGAAAATCGCCGCCCTGATCAGTGCCCTTGCGGTTCCCGCCGTGGCCAGTGATCTGGACAATCTGACGTCCGAAGAGCGGGCCAGCTTTCGGGAAGAGGTCCGCGCCTATCTTCTCGACAATCCCGAAGTCCTTCTGGAAGCCATGCAGGTTCTGCGGGACCGTGAACAACAAGCCGAATCGCAGGCAGATGCGCAAATTCTGTCGCAGAATTCGGATGAAATCTTCAACGACGGCATCTCTTATGTGGGCGGAAACTTGGACGGGGATATCACCATCGTGGAATTTCTGGATTACCGCTGCGGTTACTGTCGCAAGGCCCATGCCGATATGGCGAAACTGCTGGAAACTGACGGGAATATCCGCTGGGTTGTTAAGGAATTCCCGATTCTCGGAGCAGACAGCGACGCTTCTTCCCGCATGGCCATTGCCACGTTGCGCCACTATGGCAACGAAGCCTATCTAACGCTGCATGATATTCTGATGACCTTTCAAGGGCCTGTAAACGCGCAGACCATGCCCACTCTTGCGGAGCAGGCAGGGATCGAGTTCGAACCGCTGGTCGAGATCATGGAAAGCCCAGAAGTTTCAGAGCATATTGCCCGCGTCCGCGCACTCGGCTCCAAGCTGCAAGTGTCAGGAACACCCTCCTTTGTGATCGAAGACACAATCCTGCGCGGTTATCTGCCGTTGCCGGACATGGAAAATATCGTGGCGGAAGTGCGCGCGCAATAAGCGCCGCACTGCAAGCACACGCCCCCGCACTCTGTGCTTTTATCGCGCAGAGAAACCCCCTATATAGACGGATACGTCTGCATTTAGACAGACGCCCACAGGTTAAGGACCCCTTGATGTCAAAAAAACACCAGGACGCCGACGTCGCCTTTATCGAAGCACTTTCTGATCTTGTCAGTGCCAAAGACCTTGCTGAAATTCAGGTCAAACGGGACTATGACGACAATTCGAGCTTGAACGTGCGCGTTACACGCTACGCAGCGACAACGACAGTATCGGCCCCGCAACAAGCTTTTGCCGCACCAGCAGCCCCTGCTGCACCAGCCCCCGCACCGGCGGCTTCTGCTGCACCGGCAGCAACAGCGGCCTCCAACGATCCGGCTGAAGATCCGGGCGCAGTGGCCTCCCCGATGGTTGGCACAGTTTACCTGCAACCCGAACCGGGCGCGCAGCCATTCGTTTCTGTTGGCGCGCAGGTCAGCGAAGGCCAGACCCTGATGATCGTGGAAGCCATGAAAACCATGAACCAGATCCCCGCGCCGCGCGCTGGCACGATCAAACGCATCCTTGTCGAAGATGGAAGCGCTGTCGAATTCGGCTCGCCGCTCGTCATCCTCGAATAATTAAAGGTCGTCGCTTATGTTCTCTAAAGTCCTCATCGCCAATCGGGGTGAAATCGCGCTGCGCGTCATTCGCGCCTGTCAAGAACTTGGTATCCAGACGGTTGCCGTGCATTCCACTGCCGACAGCGATGCGATGCATGTGCGCATGGCAGACGAGAGCATCTGCATCGGCCCGCCTTCCGGTGCGCTCTCCTATCTGAACATCCCTGCAATCATTTCCGCATGCGAAATCACGGGCGCCGAAGCGGTGCATCCGGGATACGGTTTCCTGTCGGAAAATGCGCAGTTTGTTCAGGTTCTGGAAGATCACGGGATCAAGTTTATCGGCCCGACTGCGGAACATATCCGCATCATGGGCGACAAGATCACTGCCAAGGACACCATGCGCAAGCTGGGCGTGCCTTGTGTACCGGGATCGGACGGCGGTGTGGATACACTGGAAGAAGCCTATAAGGTTTCTGACGACATGGGCTTTCCTGTCATCGTCAAAGCGACCGCCGGTGGCGGCGGGCGTGGCATGAAACTGGCCAAGACGCGGAAGGATCTGGAAGACGCCTTCCACAACGCCCGCTCAGAAGCCAAGGCCGCCTTTGGCAATGACGAAGTCTACATCGAGAAGTACCTCACCCTGCCCCGCCACATCGAAGTTCAGGTCTTTGGTGACGGCAAAGGCCGTGCGGTGCATCTGGGGGAACGGGACTGTTCCTTGCAACGCCGCCACCAGAAGGTCTTCGAAGAGGCCCCCGGCCCCTGCATTTCGCCTGAAATGCGCGCCCGTATCGGTAAGACCTGTGCGGATGCCGTGGCGGACATCAACTATGCGGGTGCCGGCACCATCGAGTTTCTCTATGAAAACGACGAGTTTTACTTCATCGAAATGAACACCCGTTTGCAGGTAGAGCACCCTGTGACCGAGGCGATTTTCGGTGTCGATCTGGTCAAACAACAGATCCGTGTTGCCGCCGGCGAGGAAATGACCTTTGTTCAGGACGAGCTCAGCATCAAGGGCCACGCCATCGAGGTGCGGATCAATGCCGAGAAACTGCCAAACTTCAGCCCCTGTCCCGGAACGATCACCCACTTCCATGCACCGGGCGGTCTGGGGGTACGGATGGATAGCGCGCTTTATGCAGGCTATAAAATCCCGCCCTATTACGACAGTCTGATTGCAAAGCTGATCGTCACCGGCACCACCCGCGAAGCGACGCTTGCCCGTTTGCACCGCGCCTTGGGGGAACTGATCGTTGACGGTGTGGATACCACGATTCCGCTGTTCCACGATCTGTTGCAGGAGCCTGACATCCAGACCGGCGACTATGACATCCACTGGCTGGAAAAATGGCTGGAAGAAAAGAACCCCGCCTGATCTCGTGTCAGATGTAACACCGGAGCTGTTGGTGCGTGCCTATGCCAGCGGGGTTTTCCCGATGGCAGACACCGCTGCCAGCACCGAAATCTACTGGGTGGACCCGACCGATCGCGGCATTGTGCCTCTGGTCGGGTTCCACATTTCCCGGTCTCTGGCCAAGGCGATCCGCAAGGAAGACTATTCCGTGCGGATCAACAGCAACTTCAGCCTGACGCTTGAACACTGTGCCGACCGTGCGGAAACCTGGATCAACAAGGAAATCTTCAGCCTGTACTGCACCCTTCACGACATGGGTCTTGCCCATTCGCTGGAGGTCTGGCGCGGCGACAGGATGATCGGTGGGGTTTACGGCGTCACGCTGGGCGGGGCGTTTTTCGGCGAAAGCATGTTCTCCAAAGCCACGAACGGATCAAAAATCGCGCTGAGCTATCTGGTACACCGTCTGCGTGCAGGCGGGTTCAACCTGTTTGATACCCAGTTCATCACCAGCCATCTGGAAAGCCTTGGTGCGATTGAGATCCCGCGGGAGGACTATCACCAGCGTTTGGGAGAGGCTTTGCAAAAGCATGCAGATTTCACTGCGCCGGACACGCCGGATGCCGCGCGATTGCTGGCCGATCTGAAACGATGACGCGACACCGGAAGCCGGGTTAATCGCTTCCCTGCTCTGTTGCACCTGCAATCTTGCAGCGCACAACCCAGACATCATAGCGGGGATGTTCCAGCGCCGACAATGCAGGGCTGGAGGCAATCATCCAGCCCTCGAAGGCGGGATCATTCTCGCGCACATCACGGATCACGAGATAAGCAAAGGCATCTGCCGAAATGTTACCAGCCGGATAGCGGCAATCCTTGGCTGCTATCATAAGACGCTCGTAGACGGTGGTGTCACCGACAGGCAGATCAATATCCTGCACCTCGCCGGTGATGGTATCAAGCGCACGCAACTGTACGATGTCACCGTTCTTGGTTTTTACCGAACTTTGGGCCAAGACAACAGCCGGCACCATCACAGCAGCACAAAGGAGCGACAGCAACTTCATTCAGAAGAGCCGCTCACAAATTTCAGCAGAAGGGAAATCAGGCTGACTGCACCTTGCGTGTCCAGCAGTTCACCCCCGTCTTCCAGATTGAACTCGGATCCGCCCGGAACGATTTCCACAAAATTCCCGCCAAGCAGGCCCTCGGAAGCAATCACCACCGAAGAATCGTCAGGAAGGACAATGTCCTTATCCACCGCCAGTGCGGTTTCGGCGCGGAAGGTTTGCGGGTTCAGATCCAGCCCTGTGACAGTGCCGATTTTAACACCGGCCAACCGCACATCCGTGCCAAGGGAAATCCCCTCGACAGAGCGGAAAGACGCGTTCACCGTGTAGCTGTCACCGGTGCCCGAGACGCCAACGGCATTTGCGGCGTAATACAAAAAACCGGTCGCTGCGACCAGTACCACTGCACCGATAGCTGTTTCTGCTGCACTGTTTGCCATAATGGCCCCCTATTCCAGCGGATGCTGACTGTCAAAACCTGAAGTAACCCGGACGGGTTTACTCGGGCTGCCAAGCCTCGTAGTCCGCGCGGTGGGGCGGAGTCGGAGAGCGCATGCTGCCACTTGGGACATAGGCCAAAGGCGTGCCGGTCAAGTTCTCCAGATGCTCTTTTTCCCATTTCTTACGGGGCAGCGGGGCTTCGGTCGGTGGCGTTTGATAGGTCTGGTGGAGCCAGCCGTGCCATTCAGGGGAAATCCGGCTTGCTTCGGCCTCGCCGTTGTAGATCACCCAGCGCCGTGTCCCGTCCTTGTTTTCATAGAACTGGTTTCCCTCGTCATCCGAACCGACTTTGACACCATTGCGCCATGTCCAGAACTGGGTGTTCAGGGTCTGGCCGTTCCACCATGTAAACAATCGCAGGATAGAATTCATCACGTTACTCTTTTGCTCCTACCGCGTCGGTCGTGGCTGTCTGCCCCTCCGTCCGCAAGCTTTGTCATCTGCCTTTAATGTCCGAACTACCACAAATTACCGAGTTTGGCTGGGTGGCACCTTACACTTGTCTAGCTGGGCCTTATATGGCCTATTCCGCGCCACGCGTCCAGCCTTGGAGGCGTGTTTTCAGTCGCAAAGGAAAAGCGATGGCCCTTCTTTCGATCTTTCGTCGTGCGTTGGCAGTTTTTCTGTCAGTTTACCTTGGGACTGTGGTTTTCATTACCGGCTTCGCCACGCTGCAACCCTTGTGGGAAACGGAACAGCCCAAAGCGGATCTGATCGTTGTTTTGGGGGGTGGCATGTCTGCGGATGGTCGCCTGCATCGCTCGACCACTGTGCGGGTGGATCGGGGCATCGCGCTTCATCAGGCGGGGGCTGCGCCGAAAATTCTGTTCACAGGCGGCGCACTGGTTGAAGGGGCACCGGCAGCAGGCCACCAGATGGCACGGCGGGCCATGGATCAGGGGATCGACGCAGCGGCGATCCTGATAGAAGACCAATCCCACTCCACGCTGCAAAACGCGCTGTTCAGCCGAACGGACTGGCAAAATGCCTCGCATATCATACTGGTAACAGAGGGATTTCACCTGCCCCGCAGCTGGGCCAGCTTCAAAGTTTTCGGAGCAAGAGAAATCACCCTGATCCACGCCCGCAGATTCAGGGGCGATAGCATTAAGGGCGGCGCCATAATGGTGCTGCGGGAATCGCTGGCCTATTGGTTTAATGCCACACGGTATCTGGTCTGGCAGGCGGCGGGCCTATGGACCGCAAGTGATGCAGAAAGGAACACTCTGCTGTACTAAGGCGACGCGCCTATCCGGCAGGTTCGTCGATCAGGTCACCCATACCGGCCGTGAACTGCAAACGGGCCAGACGGGCATAAAGCCCCCCTTCCGCCACCAGCGCATCATGGGTGCCCTGCGCCACCACTTTCCCACCATCCAGCACAATAATGCGGTCCGCCCGTTTCACCGTGGCCAGACGATGCGCAACAATAAGTGTTGTTCGATCCGCCGACAGACGATCCACTGCCTTCTGCACCGCTTGCTCGCTTTCTGCATCAAGCGCTGACGTGGCCTCGTCCAGCAGCAGAACCGGCGCATCCCGCAGGATGGCACGGGCAATCGCAATCCGCTGTTTTTGACCGCCCGAAAGCATCACGCCGCGCTCTCCGACAAAGCTGTCATAGCCTTCGGGCAAAGCGGTCAGGAAACCGTCCGCTGCGGCGGCTTTGGCGGCTTCGATAACTTCGGCGTCGCTGGCATCGGGGCGGCCAAAACGGATGTTTTCCATCGCAGAAGTCGCAAAGATCACCGGATCTTGAGGCACGTAGGCAACGAACTGGCGGAAGGCATCACGGCGCAGGTCGGCAATATCCATCCCATCAAGTGTGACACGGCCTGTATCGGGATCAAAGAAACGAAGCAGCAGCTGGAAAACGGTTGATTTCCCTGCGCCGGAAGGCCCGACCAGCGCCACCGTTTCACCTGCTTTTACATCAAGACTGAACCCGTCAAGTGCGGGGGCCTTGGGGCGGGCCGGATAGCGGAATGTCACGCCCTCAAATGCAACCGCCCCCTTGATCGCTGCGGACATCTGCTTTGTATCCGGCTTATCCTGCACCGGATCTTCCGCGTGAAGCAGCTCGACCAGCCGTTCGGTTGCCCCTGCTGCTCTTTGCAGCTCGCTCCAGATTTCGGAAAGAGCCGCTACCGAACCGGCAACAAGCACCGCATAAATTACGAATTGCACCAGCGCCCCGGTGCTCATCACATCGGCGCGGACATCCCGCGCACCCATCCACAAAACACCGACAATGCCCGTAAAGATCAGGAAAATCACGATGACGGTCGTCAACGCACGGGCACCAATCCGCTGGCGCGCAGCGTCAAAAGCTTCCTCGGTCAGTGTATCAAAGCGCGCACGGCTGCGTGTTTCATGGGTAAATGCCTGCACTGTCGTGGCTGCCAGCAGCGTTTCGGAAGCATTACCGGAGCTTTCGGCAATCTTGTTCTGATTCTCGCGGCTCAACCGGCGCACCCGTCGCCCGAGCACCAGAATCGGCACCAGAACGAACGGCACCAACAACAGAACCGCGCCTGTCAGCTTGGCGGAGGTGAACATCATAAGGATAAGGCCGCCAAAGAAAATCAGCACATTGCGCAGCGCCACCGACACGGATGATCCGATAACGGACTGGATCAATGTGGTATCCGTTGTGATCCGGCTGAGAACCTCCCCCGTCATCACCTTGTCAAAAAAGGCGGGGCTCATCCCGATCATTTTGGAATACACTGCCTTGCGGATGTCTGCGACGACCCGCTCGCCCAATCGGGTGACAAAATAATACCGGAACCCTGTCCCCACCGCCAAAAGACCTGCGATTGCAATCGCTGCACCGAAATACTGGTCCATCAACTGGGTGGAGCCGGAAGAAAAACCGTCAACCACCCGCCGAACAGCGAGCGGCAGCACCAGCGACAGCGCCGCAGTGACAACCAATGAAAATCCCGCGAGGGCAATCATCAGGCGATAGGGTTTTAAAAAAGGGGCAAGCCCGCGCAAGGGTCCGACAGTTTTGGATTTCTCACGGGATTGCGGGTCGGCTGACATGCTCTGATCCTGGGCCATGCATACTCCGGCGGTCCGCAGTTCGCCACCTTAACAGTGTATTAGGGTGGATTTGGAGCGGGTAGCGGGAATCGAACCCGCACCTTAAGCTTGGAAGGCTCTTATGATACCATTTCACCATACCCGCGCCGAGTTTCAGGTACTATTTCAAAGCCTGCGGATGGTCAAGAAACAGTTTGCAGAAAGTCGGGAAATTCCAGCAAAAAGAAAAGGCTGCACCCACGCCAACAGATGCAGCCTTTCCAACGGGTAATGAAAATTTCTTTAAAAAATGGATTTTCAGCGCTCTAAGGCAAGTCCACCCATGCGGCATTCCGACCGGAAGATCGGACGCAAGCGTCGATAAATTCCACACCTTTCAAGCCGTCCTGAACAGTGGGGAATACCACCCCTTCGGGCAGTGCGTTCCCGTCCCGCTTGGCAAGAATCGCTTCTGCTGCTTCGTTGTAAATGTTGGCGAATCCTTCGAGATAGCCTTCCGAATGGCCGGGGGGAATGCGGGAAACCCGTCCTGCCGCTGCACCCGATCCTGCCCCGCCCCGCGTGATCAGGCGCTTTGGCTCTCCAAGAGGTGTGAACCACAGATAGTTCGGGTCTTCCTGCGCAAATTCCAGCCCGCCCTTGGTGCCGTAAACCCGCAACCTCAGTGCGTTTTCATTGCCTGGTGAGACTTGAGAACTCCACAACATGCCCCGTGCACCACCCTTCCAGCGCAACAATACATGGGCGTTGTCATCCACACGTCGTCCCGCAACAAAACTCTGCATGTCCGCCGAAAGGGATTCCAGTTCCAGTCCGGTAACAAAGCAAGCGAGGTTATAGGCATGAACACCGATATCTCCGATAGAGCCACCTGCCCCGCTGCGCGCGGGATCGGTACGCCAGTCGGCCTGCTTGTTGTGCACTTCCTCTGTCATCCAGTCCTGCGGATATTCCACCTGCACCACGCGAATATCACCCAGATCACCGGCGGCGACCATTTCGCGGGCCTGACGCGCCATCGGATAGCCGGTGTAGTTATGGGTCAGTACGAACAGCGCATCAGACGCCTCTGCCGCTTTGACCAGCTTGCGGGCATCCGGCAAGGTCGCGGTCAGGGGCTTGTCGCAGATCACATGGATCCCCCGTTTCAGGAATTCCCGCGCTGCGGCGTAATGCACATGGTTCGGCGTTACGATCGACACGGCCTCGATCCCGTTCTTCAAACGCGCCTCGCGGATGGCCATTTGCTTGAAATCGTCATAGGTCCGATCCGGCGCAAGGCCAAGTGCCGCGCCGCTGGCCTGCGCCTTTTCCGGCGTTGAGGATAGCGCACCGGCCACCAGTTCGAATCTGTCGTCAATCCGTGCAGCAATGCGGTGAACCCCGCCAATAAAGGCATCATTCCCGCCGCCGACCATGCCCAGTCTGATACGTTCCGCCATTAGTCTATCCCCAGCATCTTGCGGTTTGCGGCTTCATCCGCGCCCCCGTCTGCGAAATCGTCAAAGGCCCGTTCGGTTACGCGGATGATATGATCCTTAACGAACTGGGCCCCTTCACGGGCGCCGTCTTCGGGGTGCTTCAGGCAACATTCCCATTCCACCACAGCCCAACCGTCAAAATCATGCGCCGCCATTTTGGAAAAGATCGCCGCGAAATCCACCTGCCCGTCCCCGAGCGAGCGGAACCGCCCCGCGCGGTTGACCCAAGATTGATAGCCCGAATAGACCCCTTGCCGCCCCGTTGGATTAAACTCCGCATCCTTGACGTGAAACATCTTGATCCGGTCTTTGTAAATGTCGATGTTGTCAATGTAATCAAGGCACTGCAGCGCGTAATGGGACGGGTCATAGAGCATGTTGCAGCGGGCGTGATTGTCTACCCGCTCCAGAAACATCTCGAAAGTAACCCCGTCGTGCAGGTCTTCGCCCGGATGGATTTCATAGCAAATATCAACGCCATTTTCTTCGGCATGATCCAGAATAGGACGCCAGCGCGCCGCCAGTTCGTCAAAAGCGGTTTCGATCAACCCTTCGGGACGTTGTGGCCACGGATAGACATAGGGCCACGCCAGCGCGCCCGAAAAGGTCGCATGTGCCGTGATCCCCATGTTGTGAGAGGCGGAAATCGCTTTCTTTACCTGATCCACCGCCCAAGCCTGGCGCGCCTTGGGATCCCCGTGCACAGAAGGATCTGCAAACCCGTCAAAAGCGGTATCATAGGCGGGATGCACCGCCACAAGCTGGCCCTGCAGGTGGGTTGAAAGTTCCGTCACCTCCACCCCGTTTTCCTGCGCCTGCCCTTTAAAGGTATCGCAGTAATCCTTTGAAGTGGCCGCCTTTTCCAGATCAATCAGACGTGCATCCCAACTGGGAACCTGCACACCTTTGTAACCGCAATCAGCCGCCCATTTAGTGATCGCGTCCCAGGAATTAAACGGCGCTTCATCACCTGCAAACTGCGCCAGAAACAGGCCCGGTCCTTTGATGGTTTTCATGAGTATTCCTCCCTCGTTCTTCTCATTTCGCAATCTTCATTGTGCATTCAGGCCCACCTTCTCCATACAGGCACGAATATGGGCGTAGCCTTCGCGGTAGACCTGTTCGGGGCTGTCGGCAAAATCACGCCAGACCTTTGTGGCAGCTGCCAGATCGGGCAGACCGCGCCCGAAGGCCTCGATCGTCAGCCAATCGTCATAACCGGTTTGCGCGATTGCCTCGAACGTCTCGGCCCAAGGGATGTTCCCCCGCCCCGGCGCGCCACGGTCGTTCTCGGAAATATGAATGTGACTGATCACATCGATGTTGCGGGTCAGCGCACCGATCGGGTCGGTTTCCTCGATATTGGCGTGAAACGTGTCGTACATTGCGGTGATATTCGGGTGATTGATTTTGCGCACATGTCCACAGAGCGCATCCATTGTATTGACCAGATAGCATTCAAAGCGATTCAAAGCTTCCAGCCCCACCACGACTCCGTGACCGGCCGCCAGATCACCGAGTTGCCTCTGGGTTTCATGGAAATGACCGATCTCTGCCTCTGTTGGACCTTCACCGCTGAACTGGCCAAGCGTGGAGTGCAGCGGCCCGCTGATCTGCGTCGCACCCAGCGCTGCCGTGCATTCAAGGGCCCAATCCATAAAATCTAGCCCGGCCTTGCGCGTGGTCGGGTCCGCAGAGATCAGGTTCATTGCCGGATCACCCATCGCAGAAACCGCCGTGCGCTCCAATCCAATCCGGTCAAGCATCTTTGCGGTCTTTTGAAAATGCGCTGGTGTGCCTTCAAATACGGGAATCTCCACCCCGTCGAAGCCGGTTTCCTTAATCGCAGCCAGCAGAGATTCATGCTCCGGGCCGATATGGGTGGTCCACAAGAACATACACATCCCGATTTTCATCATCATCCCCTTGAACCCGTATCTGGCGCGTGCGGGCGCACAAAGCCCGCAGACTCGGCCACATCACAATCTGGTCATACCAAATAATACGAGCAGGTCAAACCGAATTAATAGACGAGTCGCTTTAAAATATCGCCTTTTATCCAATTTTTTATGGGTAATTCCTATCGCAGGACATATTCGAAAGCTAAAAAACCTGAAAACCAACTCTTGACCAATTGGAAATTACGATGCTATCTGGTCTAACCAATTTAAGCACTCCCTTGGCGCAGAACGGAAAAGCGCAGGGGTAATACGGGTGTGAAACAGACCTTTGGGAGGACAGGAATGCATCTTTCGACACACAACTGGATGCGCGCGGAACCGCTGGAGACGACCGTGCGCCGGATCAAACAATACGGCTATGAAAGTATCGAAATTTCGGGCGAGCCGGATCAGTACGATACCAAAGAAACCCGCGCCTTACTGAAAGACACCGGTATGCGGTGCTGGGGCGCTGTGACGCTTACACTCGGTGATCGCAACCTTGCAGCCAAGGACCAGGTCCAGCGGGAAAAAACTGTAGACTACGTCAAAGCCGTTCTGACGATGGTGTCCGAACTGGAAGGTGAGATTATCACGCTGGTGCCTGCCACTGTCGGGAAGGTTGTACCGGACGGAACACCCGAAGAAGAATGGAAATGGGTGGTTGATGCGACACGGGAATGCTTCCACCACGCCAAAAAGGTCGGGGTGAAGATCGCTGTAGAACCGTTGAACCGGTTCGAAACCTATCTGTTCAACCGCTGTGCACAGGCACTGGCGCTGGCAGATGCGGTCAGCCCGGAATGCGGCGTGTGCCTTGATGCCTTCCACCTCAATATCGAAGAGGACGACATTTACGATGCAATTCGCCTTGCCAACGATCGTCTGTTTGATTTCCATGTAGCAGACAACAACCGCTTCGCCGCAGGGCTGGGCCACCTAGACTGGCCCAAAATCGTCGGGACGCTGAAGGAAATCGGGTATGATGGTGCTCTGACCAATGAGTTCGTGGCTCCGGTAGATCGCACGCCAGCAGCACCCTACCCAGATATGGTAGAGAAAAATCCGGTGGACATCTCACCGGAGCAGTTGAAGTTCATCGAGGATCACGGGTCTTCCCTGCTGTCCGAAGATTTCTACGCGCGGCAGATGGAAATCACCGCTGAAACCCTTCTTCCCTTGATGAAGTAACCGGGGCTTGCCCTGCAACAGCCGGGCGCGCGGTCTCCCAACGCGCCCGGCTCCAAGTAAATCCGAGGACACGTCATGCGCATTAAGTCGGCTCAGGCCTGGTGGGTGCAGATTCCCATTGAAACCGAACAACAGCATGTCAGCGATTTCGGTCGTCTGCGCACCTTTGATGCGGCAATCCTGAGGCTGGAGACCGATGACGGCGTCGTTGGTTGGGGCGAAGGTAAGAATGCAGCGGGCAGCGCGGGCAACTACGCCACGCTGGTGCATCTGCTGAACCATGAATTCGGGCCGCGCATCATCGGTCGCGATCCAGCGGATGTGTCCGTGATCTGGGAGGATCTGTATAACGGTGTACGGGCCGAAAAATCTGCAATTGCAGGACACTCCATGCCCGATTTCGCGCGGCGCGGCATGTCCATTGCCGCCATCAGCGCCATCGACATCGCGCTTTGGGATATTCTCGGGAAATCCGAAGGCAAACCTGTCTGGCAGTTACTTGGCGGGCGCAAGGCGGACCGGATGCAGGCCTATGCCTCCGGAGGTTGGGCCGATAAGGACAATATTGGCGAGCAGTTACAATCCTATATCGACAAAGGCGGTTTCAAGGCTGTGAAGATGCGGGTCGGCGCGATGGACCCCTCCCCGAACGGATCTGCCGAACGGGTACTCGCGGCGCGCAAGGCTTTGGGGCCGAACGTGGATATTATGGTAGATGCCCATGGCACCTTTCCAGTGGCAGGCGCAAAACGTTTCGCCCACCTGTGCCGCGACGCGGACCTCGCATGGTTCGAAGAGCCAGTGACAGGCGATGACAAACTGGGAATGGCCGAATTGCGCGCCAGCACACATATTCCCATCGCTGCCGGTGAATCCGAGGCGACCCGCTTTGACTTCCGCGATCTCGCAACCTTGCGGTCTGCCGACATATTCCAGCCTGATCCGGCCAATTGTGGCGGTATTTCCGAAGCGATGAAAATCGGAACTCTGGCCAGCACCTTCAACCTGCGGCTGGCCCCCCACCTGTGGGCAGGCGCCCCCTGTTTCTTTGCGGGGCTTCAGGTATGCGCGGCCTCTCCAGCGGCATTCACAGTTGAATTCTCGCTCGGGGCCAATCCGATGATCCATGAATTATCCACAGCGCCGGTCACGGTAAGCGATGGTATGATTGCAATTCCCGAAACTCCGGGTATAGGGTTAGATATGAACGAGGCCGCCGTCAGAGCCTACGCAATTCAGGGGTAAAATGCAGGAAAATCAGTTCCTTCCCACTTTGGCCAGCCACCTTTTGAAAGTGGCAAAATCCAACTCGGGCAAAGCGCCCTCAGAGCGGGAACTGGCAGAGCATTTTGAAGTCAGCCGCGGCCAGATCCGTGAGGCACTCGCCATTCTCGAAGCCATGGAACTGATCGAGCGCCGCGCCAAATCCGGAATTTACGTCAAAGAGAACCAGCACGGGATCGAGCAGATGGCGTTCTACGCCCGCGCCGGCATTCCGCTGGAACCTCTTCAGATTTACGAAGCCGTGGAAGTGCGGAAAATCCACGAAATCCAGGCCGCAGAACTGGCAGCCGAGCGGGCAACGGAAGAAAACTTCGAACGTTTGCGCGAAATCCTCAAAGCCTCGGAAGAGCGGATCGCGGACGGTCAGGGGCTCGCCCGTCTTGACCATGAGTTCCACCTCGAAATTGTGCGCGCCACGCAGAACTCTATCTTTCACAACATTTGCACTACCTTCTACGTTCTAAGCGAAACCCGCCTGCCGGTATATTTCGAAAAAGAAGAACGCAGCCGCAAATCCCATGCAGATCACATGCAAATCTTTGACGCCCTTGTGCATCGGGACGGTTCGTTGGCTAAGGCGCTGATGAACTCTCACCTGCGCAATGCCCGCAGTTACTGGACAGAACTGCTGGAACCATCCGGCGACGACACCTCAAAATAACCGGAGCCCGCTATGGCCGAGACCCCATTGATTTTCTCCACCCACAGCCTTCATCCTGAAGTTAGCCAGGCACTTGCCAAACTCGGCACGCTGAAGGTGGCTTCTGCACCAACACCCGAAGCAATCTCGGCAGAATCCGTTGGTGCGAATATTATCATTGTCCGCGCCCCTATTCCGGCGGAAATTGTGACACGTGAACAAGGCCTTATGGCTGCTGTGCGGCATGGTGCAGGGCTGGATATGATTCCGATGGAAGATTGCACCAAGGCAGGTGTTATGGTCACAAACGTGCGCGGAGCCAATGCGGTAACAGTGGCAGAGCATGCCATCTGGTCAGCCATGTCGCTGCTGCGCAAGAATCCGATGGTCACACGGGACTTGCACGCAGGCGGTTGGGAACACGGCCGCCGCCATTCAGCTACAGGGCGCGAGATATCGGGCCGGACTCTTGGTATATTGGGGTTTGGCAACATCGGCACGACGCTATCGAATATGGCGCAAAACGGCTTTGGCATGTCTGTGATTTCCCATACCCGTAGCCCGGACAAGTTGCCAGAAACGGTGGAAGCGGTTTCTCTGCCAGATCTGTTGAAGCGTTCGGACATTCTGGTGCTGAGTTGCCCGCTGACGGAACAAACCCGCGGCTTGATCGGCAAGGATGCGATCCGGTCCATGAAGCAAGGTGCGATCCTTGTGAATGTTGCGCGGGGTCCTGTCGTGGATGAAGACGCCCTGATCGAAGCGTTAAAATCGGGTCATCTGGGAGGCGCGTCAATAGATGTGTTTGCACAGCAACCCCTGCCCATAGATCATCCGTTTATGGCTCTTGGGAATGTGGTTCTGACGCCCCATATGGCAGGGATTACCGAAGAAAGCATGTTACGGCTTGGGCAGAAAGTTACCGAGATAACGGCGCAAATTCTGGCGGGCGAAACACCGGACAACCTTTGCAATCCGGAAGTTCTCCCGGCCTATAAGGCGCGGTTTCCCGCGCCCTGATTGTTTCAGGCATAAGCCAGATTACGGCCGTTTCGCTGATCGAACAGCAGTACTTTATCCGCTTTCCAGCCAAAGCGAACCGCGTCATCCAGCGCGACTTTCATCTGTGCGGAGACTGTCGCGTGCAGACGGTTCTGCCCCACGTCGATGGTCAGGATTTTGATAACGCCGTGATCTTCCACGTCAAACACACGCCCCTCGACCGGAGCGCCACTTTCCAGCACGAGATCTTCGGGGCGCACACCGAATTTGAGCGGCTGCCCTGCGGCGGCACCACCCGCTGTCACGGGCAGGCTGAACCCTTCGCTGATACGGGCTTGTCCGCCCTCCAGCGTGCCGTCCACTAGGTTCATCGGCGGTGTCCCAACAGAACCGGCCACAAAAGTATTCAAAGGCTTATTGTAGATTTCCGAAGGCGTGCCCACCTGCACCAGCTTGCCCTTGTTCAATACACCCACCTTGTCGCCCATAGACATGGCCTCTATCTGGTCATGGGTCACAAACACAAAAGTCGCGCCCAGCTCGTTGTGCAGCTTCTTCAGCTCCACCCGCAACACATCCCGCAGGTTGGCATCAAGGGCTGAAAGCGGCTCGTCCATCAGGAACACGCGGGGTTCGCGCACAATGGCCCGCCCGATCGAAACGCGTTGCATCTCGCCGCCAGAAAGGCGTTCCACCTTGCGATCCAGCAAACGGGTGATTTGCAGGGTTTCCGCCGCTTTTTCCACTCGCTCCTTGATCTGTTCGGGCGTGAAATTCTGAGTACGCGATTTCAGAGGAAACTCCAGATTGCCCCGCACTGTCAGCCGCGGATAGAGCGAGTATTGCTGCAAGACCAGCGCTACATCCCGCTGCGCCGCATTCCAGTTGGTCGCATCCATCCCATCGATCAGAACCTTGCCGGAATCCGGTACCTCCAACCCTGCAATCACTCGCAGGGTTGTGGTTTTGCCCGCACCCGTCTGGCCCAGAAGGACGAAAAACTCACCATCCTTGATTTCCAAATCCAGATCGCGCAGCGCACGATTGGGACCAAAGCTTTTGTTGATCCCCTGAAGTGTAATATCGGCCATCAGTTCGCCCCTCTTAAATTCAAACCGGACGCCCCGTCAAAGAAATGGGCCTGCGCCGGATCAATATTCACAAACACCTGCTGGCCTTCCCGCGCGACATAGCCGCTTTCAGTGCGGGCCCGCAGAACAGTTTCCCCAACAAGGACATCCACAATGTCATGGCTGCCAAGCGGTTCGATGTTACTGGTTTGCGCAAGGAAATACCCCTCTCGTTGCTCGTGGGACAGTAGTACCGCTTCGGGCCGCACGCCGAGCGACACCGCCTGCCCTGTATTGCGCACATGATTGATCAATTGTTCGGGGAAATGGAAACCGGTCTCGGCCCCTCCGATATGAACCGAAGAATGGCCGTTTACACCGGAAAACTGCGCCTCGTGAATGTTCATCACCGGACTGCCGACAAATTTCGCCACAAACGCATTGGTTGGATGCAGGTAGACCTCTTCCGGTGCGCCGACCTGTTGCAGCACGCCATCATGTAAGATCACAATGCGATCTGCCAGCGACATGGCTTCGACCTGGTCGTGGGTCACATAAACCGAAGTCGACCCCCGCGCGATGTGCAGGCGTTTGATTTCCGCGCGCATCTGCTCGCGCAGCTTGGCATCAAGCACACCGAGCGGTTCGTCCATAAGCAACGCCTTGGGACGCCGCACCAGCGCACGGCCAATCGCCACACGCTGCATGTCCCCGCCGGACAGCGCGGAAGGTTTGCTATCCAGATGTTCGGTAATTTGCAGAACTTCTGCGACTTCTGTCACCGCCTTTTCACGGTCAGCCGCGCCCATACGTACGGCGCGCAACGGAAAGGAAATATTCTCGCGCACGGTCATATGCGGGTAGAGCGAGAAGGACTGGAACACAAAGGCAATATCGCGGTCGGCGGCCTTTTTGTGCTGCATCTCCACCCCGTCGATCAGGATCTGGCCGGAAGTTACAGTCTCCAGCCCCGCAATCGCCCGCAGTGCCGTTGTCTTACCACCGCCGGACTGGCCGAGCATGACAACAAACTCTCCGTCTTCAATTGTCAGATCCAGATCTTTAAGCACCTGATTGGCGCCGAAAAATTTCTGGACATTGCGCATGTCAATCTGTGCCATCAGACGATCCCCCCGTCCTTGTAGGTTCCCTTTTCGCGAACGTCGTCAGGCTCATCCCCTTGCAGTTCCAGCACATCGGCACTTTCCTCGACGAAATCATCCTGCACCGGAGCGTCAGGACTGATTTTCGATGTCACCAGAAAGGCGATCAGTCCGAACAGCGTCATGGTCAGCCCGTAGCGGTGAAAAAACTCGCTCCAGGGTTGGCAGAGCGCGATAATCCCGAGGATCATCAGCGTCTGCGCACCGGGGGCCAGAAAGCGGTAGTTCAGTTCTCGAAAACTCATTTGCGGATTGCTCCAAAGGACATGCCACGCAGCAGGTGATTGCGCAGAAGGAAGGTAAAAATCGCCACGGGGATCAGGAACAGGAAAGTCCCTGCCGCAATCACGGTCCAGTCCGGCAGACCGGAACCGACCTGTGACGGAATATAGGGCGGCGCGGTCTGCGCGTTGCGGTTGGTCATGATCAGCGCAAAGGCGTATTCATTCCACGCGGTGATGAAACAGAACACCGCAGTCGCTGCCATCCCTGTCAGGGCTTCGGGCAGAACCACTTTGAAGAAGGCCTGTATGCGGGTGTAGCCATCTACAAGGGCGGCTTCTTCGTATTCGCGGGGGATTTCGTCGATAAATCCCTTCATTATCCAGACCGCAAAGGACAGGTTGAAGGCAGTATAAAGGATGATCAGGCCCATATGGGTGTCGTTCAACCCAACCACACGGTACATCAGAAACATCGGGATCGCGACCACGACGGGCGGCAGCATCCGCGTTGAAAGGATGAAGAACAGCCAGTCATCCTCTCCGGCGACCTTGAAGCGGCTGAACCCGTAGGCTGTCAACGTCCCCATGCCAACCGCCAGTATGGTGGAGATCACAGACACAATAAGCGAGTTCTTGAACCGGTCGCCATAGCCGGAGGAGCGAACCTCGCCGGACTTGCGGTTGCGCACGACCTTCTCGCCACCGTCATAAACCATTTTCTCCCACCAGGGGGCAGTGTCGTATTCTTCCTGCGTGGGCTGTTCGCGAAGCTGGCTGCGTTTAGTGAACAGTTTCACAAAGGGCGCAACAGTGGGTTCGTAAACAACGGTCGGCGGAATTGTCGTCGCCAGATTACGGGGTTTGAATGCTGTGGCCGCAATCCAGTAAATCGGGGTCAGCATAATAATCAGGGCAACAAACACAGCGGCAATCGCGGTGCGGTTGGTCCATTTTTCTGCAGTCGTCTGAACGCCGGCCATATTAACGCGCCTTCACTTTGTTGAGGTATTTCACATAGATATTGGTAATCGCCACCACCATGATCAGCACGATATAGGCAAATGCCGAAGACATGCCGGTCTGCCATTCCTGAAACGCCATCTTGTACAGGCGGATCGCAATCAGTTCTGTTGTGGGCTGGGACGACAGCACATAGGCCAGATCAAAGGTCTTGAAGGCCTCCATCGTGCGGAAGATGATCGCAATCATCAGGATCGGTGCCACCAGCGGTAAGGTGATGCGGAAAAATGTGTAGATATTGCCTGCACGGTCAATCTCGGCAGCCTCGTACAGATGTTTTGGCACCGCAGACAGACCCGCCAGTGATAGCAGCATCACAAAGGGCGACCACATCCAGATATCAACAATGGCAATTGCCCAAAGCGCCATATCCGGATCGGCGAGCCACTCGAACTTACCCAGTCCCAGAAAGTAGTTGATGATCCCGAAGTTCGGATCATAGAGCAGTTTCCAGAACAGCCCAACAACGGCCATGGACAGCATCATCGGCAGCAACAGAAGCGTGGTGATCAGCCCTTTGGCGGGAATTGCGCGGTTGAGCAGCATGGCAAGGCCAAAGCCGACAACCACCTGCCCCGTCACGGAAATCAGCACGTATTTTGCAGTGATCGAAAAGTTCTTCCAGATAAACGGATCATTCAGCAGGTCGCGGTAGTTTTGCAGACCGACAAATTTCGCCGGCGCATTTGTCGAGGCGCGGAAATCCGTAAAGGAATAGCCAAGCGAATACAGAAGTGGAAAGATATTGAATATAATCAGAAAGGCGATTGTCGGGATTATAAACAGGTTGCGGATCGACAGGTCGCTAAGCCCTCTGGAGGCCGCCTGAGAGTTCGGGTCAAGCCGGGTCATATTATTCGTCGGCACGGGGCGTTCCTTCTTCGCTCGTTCTAATCAAAGGGTCGGTGGTCTGGTAACAAGGGGCGCCGCAGCGCCCCCGTTTATCATTCCGAAGGCACGCGGGTTTACTGGCCGCGACCGTATTTCTTGAAGGTGGCTTCCCAGTCAGCCGCCAGCGCATCAAGCGTTTCCTTGGCTGTACCTTCGTCACCCACGATGAACGGATAAAGACGTTGGTTGGCAGAGGTCAGCAGTTCCGCAAATTCAGGAACAGCCCAGAAGTCCTTCACCTTGAACATGGTCTGGTAAAACGCCTCGTTGTAAGGTGTCGCCTGACGGAATTCATCAGATTCAAGCACCGCAGCACTAGCGGTATACCCACCGAGTTCAGCCCAGCGTTTCTGGGTCTCGTCCTTGATGAACCACTCAAGGAAATCCATCGCCATGTCCTGGTTTTCAGAGTATTTCACGACTGAAATGCCCTGACCGCCAAGCGCGGCAAACTGATCACCGTCCGGTCCGGCCGGATTGGCAAAAAAGCCGGTATGGGCTGCATGGGGGTTGGTGGCCTCATTCAGAAGAGCGGGGAAAAAGGCGAAATAGTTCATCGACATGGCCACAAGGCCCTCGGTGATCGCCTGGTTGTTTTCTACAAAGAAAGTCTTGGCCCAGCCCGGAGGCGTGTAGCTGTACAACTTCTTGTAGTTCTCCAGCGCGGCAACTGCCTTGTCACTGTTCACATAGCCGTCAACTTCATAGGTTTCAAAGTTGCCCAGTTCCGCACCGTAAGAGAAGATCGCGTTCTCGACTCCCATGACCATCGCATCGTAGCTGTTGTCGGTATAGATCGCGATGCCGTAGCGGTCTTCGTCGGGGCGGTGGAAGAATTCGGCAATGTCGGTCAGTTCAGCCCATGTTTTTGGCGGGGCAAGATCATAGCCGTATTTGGCTTTGAACGCTTCCATTTCAGCCGGATCCTCGAACCAGTCCTTGCGGTAAGACCAGCCGACAGCATCGCCTTCGGCAGGAATGGCCCAGTATTTGCCTGAGTTTCCGGGATATTCGGCATAATATTTCACCGTTGCCGGCGCCATCACTTCACCCAGATTATGCTCCTTGAAGAAATCCGTCAGATCGACGTAATGGCCGCCCTCGGAAGCTGCGCCAAGCCATTGGCTATCGCCAACGATCATGTCATAGGCACTGCCACGGGCGTTGAATTCTGTGAAAGCCTTGGTCTGGAAATCTGCCCATGGCGTCGTTTCCACGGTCACAGAAATACCGGTTTCCTCTTCATACTCGTTAACAAGCTCTTGCAGGAAGTTCGCAGGATCCCACTCGGCCCAGAAGATCACCAGATCTTCCGCTGCGGCAGATGTCGCCATCAAGGCCGAAAGCGCAGCCCCCGCTAGCATTCCACTTAATTTACGTTTCATTAGTTTTCCTCCCAAATATGCAGTTTCGTCCGGCTTTGCTGCTGCCGGCCTTAATTCTCCATTTGCCCTGTTCCGCCGCACTCCCATGTACCGGCAACAAACAGGGGTATTCGTCTCCTGTGTTACTTTTGGTAATACCAGTTAAGGGATTAAGTCAAGAAATTGTTTTTGATCACCCCCGGCGGCAACTCCGCCTTAAAACACGGCAAAATACCTATATTTTATTTGTAAAATACAATATCACACCACTCCTATCACGTAGTTTCTCAAAAAATAGGGCTTTACGACTCGCTCCGATTTTGCCCATTCTGGCCGGACCAGATTGGATTCACAGGGAAGAAGACACGCGGAACGGGCGTGGCCCTTGCGGGAACTATTCATGGTTGAAACGGGAGGGTTTCAATTGTCCAAACTTTATCTAGTCGGAACTTTCGACACGAAGTCCGAAGAACTCGATTATCTTGCCGTTCTGCTCCGGCGCGGCGTTCTTCCTGTTGTCACTGTGGATCTCTCCACCCGCCCTGAAACAGATAGGGCCGATTTCTCTGCCCGTGATGTGGCGGCCTGCCACCCCAAAGGCGCAGAGTACGTTCTTGGCGGCAGCGACCGTGGCCATGCGGTTCATGCCATGGGGGAAGCTTTCGCGCGATTCTGTTCCACACGACAGAAAGATATCAGCGCGATAATCGGGATCGGCGGAGGTGGTGGCAGTGCTATGGTCTGCGAAGGGCTGCGCGCCCTGCCCTACGGCCTTCCGAAAATTCTCGTCAGCACGCTCGCTTCGGGTGATATGGCCCCCTATATCGGCAGTTCCGATACCATCGTCATCCCGTCCGTAACTGATCTTGCCGGACTGAACCGGCTCAGCCGGAACATCCTGCACAATGCAGCACAAGCCCTGCTCGGAATGACGGCAAGCCCCTACCTGCGCCCGATTGTCGAAAAGGATTCGCTCGGGCTGTCCATGTTCGGCGTCACCACCCCCTGCGTCACACAGATCACCGCACAGATGAAGCAGGTTTACGATTGCGTCGTGTTTCACGCCACCGGCACCGGCGGACGGACATTAGAGAGCTTGCTGGACAGCGGCTATCTGTGCGGGGTCATGGATATGACCCTGACGGAAATAGCCGACGAACTGGTGGGCGGCGTTCTCCCTTCCGGTGCAGCGCGGCTTGACGCCGTGGCCCGCGCACGACAGCCTTGGGTCGGTGCGCCTGGTGCAGTGGATATGGTGAATTTCTGGGCTCCTGAAACCGTGCCGGAGAAATTCGCGGACAGGCTGTTTTACAACCACAACGCCAATGTCACGCTGATGCGCACCACGCCGGACGAAAACGAACAGATCGGCGCGTGGATTGCTGCGAAACTGAACAAATGCCGCGGGCCGGTGACATTGCTGATCCCCGAAGGCGGGGTTTCCGCGCTCGACATCAAAGATGGACCGTTTCACCACCCCGAGGCCAGCGCCGCGCTTTTTGACACGCTTGAAGCGAGATTCAAGCAAACCGCACAGCGTAAACTCGTCCGCCTGCCCCACCATATCAATGATCCTGCGTTTTCGGCAGCCGCCGTGGACGCTTTCCATTCCCTGCAACAGGACCACTAACCCATGCCCTACATTGACCGCGCTAGTATTCTTGAAAATTTCAATAGGATGATCGCAGAAAACCGCCCCATCATCGGCGGGGGGGCCGGTACCGGCCTGTCGGCCAAATCCGAAGAAGCCGGCGGCATCGATCTGATTATCATTTATAATTCGGGTCGATACCGCATGGCTGGGCGCGGCTCGGCAGCGGGATTGCTTGCCTATGGCAATGCAAATGAAATCGTGAAGGAAATGGCCGTCGAAGTCCTGCCCGTCGTTAAACACACGCCGGTTCTGGCGGGGGTAAACGGCACTGATCCCTTCATATTGATGCCGCAGTTTCTGGCCGAACTGAAGGCCATGGGCTTTTCCGGTGTCCAGAACTTCCCCACCATCGGGCTATTTGACGGCATGATGCGCCAAAGCTTTGAGGAAACCGGAATGGGGTTCGGACTGGAAGTGGATATGATCCGGCAGGCCCATGAGACAGACCTGCTGACCACCCCTTATGTGTTCAACCCCGACGAGGCCATCGCCATGACCAAGGCCGGCGCAGATATCATCGTGGCCCATATGGGGGTTACAACTGGCGGCGCAATCGGCGCAACTTCGGCCAAATCACTGGATGACTGCGTGGCCGAAATAGATGCCATTGCTGCTGCTGCCCGCTCTGTACGCGAGGATGTTATCATCCTGTGCCACGGCGGACCGATCAGCATGCCCGATGACGCTGCCTATGTGCTGAAACATTGCGAGTGCTGCCACGGGTTTTACGGCGCCAGCAGCGCCGAACGCCTGCCTGCGGAAACCGCCATCCGCGACCAGATCAAAGATTTCAAATCCATCGACATTACATCAAAAGGATAACCCACATGAGCGAAACCGACAAATATTTCACCTATCCCGATGACGTGGACAACTTCGGGTTTGACTGGGGTCGTCTGGCACTGACCACCGCACCGGAAGTAAACGGCGCCTCGCAATTCTCCGCCGGCGTTGTCTTTGTACCACCCGGACAGGGCCATTCCCGCCACAACCACCCCGGCGCAGAAGAGATCATCTTTGTGATCAGCGGCACCGGCGAACAGATGGTTGAAGACGAAAGCGGCCATCCCGACACTCGCAAGGTCAGCGCAGGTTGTACAATCTTCGTGCCCGAAAGCCGCTTTCATTCGACGCTCAACACCGGCGACGTGCCAATGCAACTGTTCGTGGTCTATTCCCCCACCGGACCGGAAAAAATGCTGCGGAACGCGCCAGATTTCCGCATCATCGCGAAAGAAGAACTCAAGGCAGGCTGACATGACGAAACCCGATCTAGACTACAGTTTTTCCCATCTTGACGATTTGATGGATGATGCAGGGCTTGATGCACTGTTGGTCACGTCGAAACACAACGTCCGCTACCTGCTCGGGGGCTATCAGTTCATCTTTTTCTCGGCCATGGATGCGATCGGCCACAGCCGGTATCTTCCGGTATTTGTCTACATCAAGGGCGCCGTCGACAAGACCGCCTATGTGGGCAACAGGATGGAAGGCGGCGAGCATGAGAACCATCCTTTTTGGCCAGAGCATATCTATACAATGTCATGGACCAGCGTAGATTCCACACAACAGGCGCTGGAGCATCTGGCGCGAATGGGGGTTAATGCGGGGCGGATCGGGGTGGAACCCTCTTTTCTGCCAATGAACGCCGCAGCGCAAATCGCGCAGGATATGCCGCAAGCCACTTTGCACGACGCAACAGCGGTACTGGAAGAGTTGCGTGCAGTGAAAACGGAGCGGGAACTTACACTGCTGCGGCAGGCATCGGAGTCCATCACCGATGCAATGCAAGCCACCATTCGCGGTGCCAAAGCCGGCGACAGCAAGTTCGAGATTATCGAGCGTCTGCGCCAAGAAGAAACCAGACGCGGGCTGATGTTTGAATACTGCCTGCTGACTCTAGGCAGCAGCCACAATCGCGCGGCGTCGAACCAGACATGGGCAGAAGGCGAAGTGCTGTCGATTGATTCAGGCGGCAACCTGGACGGCTATATCGGAGACATCTGCCGCATGGGGGTGCTTGGTACTCCGGACAACGAACTTCAGGATCTTCTTGCCGAAGTAGAGGCCACCCAACAGGCCGCTTTCGCCAAAATCCGCGCCGGTGCAACAGGGGCAGAGGTGATCGCCGCCGGAGAAGCCTGCCGCAAAACGCAGAAAAACGCCGCCTGCACCGATTTCTTTGCCCACGGCATGGGGCTGATCAGCCACGAAGCACCGTTCCTGATGACAAACCACCCTGTCGCCTATGAAAACCGTGACGCGGATAAACCGTTGCGCAGCAACATGATCCTGTCGGTAGAGACCACCATGCTCCACCCCAAAAGGGGCTTTATTAAACTGGAAGACACGCTTTGCGTCAAAGACGACGGCTATGAATTGTTCGGCAGCGAAGGGCGCGGCTGGACGATCGGAAACAGCTAAGGCCCAAAACGCTCTTTTTGGGAAAAATATCCTCAGGGGGCGCGGGGGCAGAATGCCCCCGCTCAGGGGATCACAGCTCTGATTTACGCTGTTTGATCATATTGCGCGCGATCACAAGCTGCTGGATCTGGGTTGTCCCTTCATAGATCCGGAACAGCCGCACATCACGGTAGAACCGTTCGATTGCATATTCAGACATATAGCCCGCCCCACCGTGAATTTGCACCGCGCGGTCCGCAACCCGTCCGACCATCTCACTGGCATACATCTTGCAACAGGCCGCATCCGTGGTAACAACTTCGGCGCGGTCCTTGGCGCGGGCGGTTTCCAGCACCATGCAACGGGCGGCAAAGGCTTCGGCGCGGCTGTCCGCCAGCATGGCCTGAACCAGCTGGAATTCGGCAATCGGCTGGCCGAACTGCTTGCGCTCCATCGCATAATCCAGACTGTCCGCAATCAACCGCTCTGCCGCGCCGACGCAAACCGCAGAGATATGAAGCCGCCCGCGATCCAGCACCTTCATCGCAGTGCGGAACCCCTGCCCCGTTCTTTCGCCCAGCACCGCAGAGGCAGGCACGCGGCAGTCCTCAAAGATTACATCACTGGTCAGCGATCCCTGCTGGCCCATCTTTTTATCCACAGGCCCGATGCTCAGGCCCGGTGTGCCGGCCTCTACCAAAAAGGCGGTAATACTGCCCTCAGAGTTGTCCGGGTCTTCGGTGCGGGCAAACACAGTGAACAAGCCGGCATGGGGCGCATTGGTGATGTAGCGTTTGGTCCCATTCAGGATGAAATCATCCCCGTCGCGCCGTGCCGAGGTACGCAGGGAGCGGGCATCCGAACCGGCCTCCGCTTCGGTTAGGGCGAAAGAGGCAATCATCTCTCCACTGGCCAGTTTGGGCAGATAGTGCTCTTTTTGCGCATCAGTCCCGTCCATGATCAGCCCCTGCGACCCGATCCCGTTATTGGTCCCGAGCAGCGAACGGAACGCAGGAGAGGTTTTACCCAACTCGAAAGCCAGATTGACCTCTTCTTCCATATCAAGGCCCAACCCGCCAAAGGCTTCGGGAATAGAAAGACCGAACAGCCCCAGTTCGCGCATCTCCGCGCGGATGTCTTCCGGGATCGTATTGGTCTCTGCGACCTCGTCTTCACGGGGCACCAGTCGTTCGCGAACAAAACGTTGCAGCGTGGATTTCAACAGGTCGAAAGTTTCTGGGTCTAGCGCCATAGGGTCCTCGGTTGGTCACAGTTCGCCGCAGCATCCGGCAGCACAGCGGGTGTAGCACCCCCGCTTCCCGACTGGCCAGAAGTTTGAGCCTGCTCCACGCCCCTGCCGCGAATGACGCAGCGCCACGCGAAAAGCCCGCAGCATCAAGTTGCGGGCTTTGGGGAGGGTTCGATTATTCGGGCGGGAGGTTACCCGTCATAATCAAGATTGAATTTTTCAACGCCAATAGAAGCGCCGATACCGGTTGTGCCCGAGAAAGCGGCCGGTTGCAGGGCAAACGAACGGTCCAAACCACCGATCAGCACGTGGCCACCACCACCAGCGCCCAGAGAAGCATCCGCTGTGGCACCTATAAAGTTACCTTCCAGACCACCTGCTTCAAGACCGGATGTCGGTGCAAAGACGTACCATACCATGGTCTCGACTTTCTCTGCCGTCAGGTCGACACCAACTTTGGTGGCAGTACCTGTGTAGCTCTCTACATTGCCGGTTTCAGCAGAAGTATAGGAACAATCGAACTTCGCTTTGGAAAAGACGATCAGGTTTTCACGATCTTCCTGCACGCAGGTCAACTCACCTACCTGCACTTTGTTGTCCCAGTTCAGCGGGGCCTGCAGTTCGGTCTTTGTGGACGCTTCAGCTGTTCCTTCTTCAGCTACAGCAGCGAACGGCAGAGCTGCGGCCATCAGGGTTGCGGCGGCTGTCTTGGTAAAAGTGCGTGTCATATCGTTTCCTTCTTTTTTGCAAATTATCTGCTACAGCGAGGTAACGTGTGCAGCCCCTAAAGGTTCCGAAAGCAGGAGCAAAGAAATTTACAAAGCAGCTGCGGCAGGCGGAATACCTCCGACTTCAACAGGTGGATTTTAAGTGCTTTCCTTAAACGACCTAATGTGGCATAAGCATTTTGTGAGCCGTATTTCACACGTTCCGTTCTTCTTCTTTGTTGCAGACGCCGGTACCGACTTGAGACCCGACTGCACCAAACCACCGCATTCTGTGGGTGGTATATACTTAGGAGAATTACGATGGCTAATGGCACCGTAAAATGGTTTAACGCAACTAAAGGTTTTGGCTTTATCGAGCCTGAAGCCGGTGGCGCAGATGTGTTTGTACACATTTCTGCTGTTGAACGCGCAGGTCTTTCCGGCCTGAACGACAACGACAAAGTAACATACGAAATCGAACAAGGCCGCGACGGTAAATCCTCCGCAGGCCAACTGGCGATGCAAAACTAAATCGCTTGGGCGGCATTGACTGCCCTATTGGTTTCAAACGCCCGCAGATCTGACTTGCGGGCGTTTTTTTGTGCCGGTCAGTCTGCGTTCCGACAAAACCGCTTAGGGATCAGCCGACAAATTCAACGCACAGTGCCGTTCCGCCGACATTGGAAGTTTCCCGAAGCTTGCTCCCCAATTGCGCAGCGGCAGCTGACATAAGCATTTCTCCAAGACCCGTGTCCCGTGTCTCGCCCACCGTCGTATTATTACGACCCACGCCATCATCACGACAGGTCAGCTTCAAATGGCTGTCGTCCACCCGCTCCAGAATGATATCCACCTGCCCCGAACGGTTATCCGGAAAGGCATGTTTGATCGAATTCGCAAGAAATTCGCTGGCGATCATGCCGATAGCCGAAGCTTTCTGGGAAACCAGCTGGGTTTCCACGCTTTGCACGTTCACCGCCACATTATCAGGAGCGACGTCTTTCAGTAGCGTGCCCACCTTTTCAAGATAGCCCCGCGCCTCCAGACTGTTGCTGCCTTCACGCCCCATCAACTCGCTATGCAGGGACGCAACCGATCCAATTCGCCGCTCGATCAGGCGCAGCACGTCCAGGGACTGAGGATCTGTAATCTTGCGTGACGCCACACGAGTGATTGAGGCAATGGTCTGAAGTGAGTTCTTGACGCGGTGATCCATTTCGCTGCGCAGAGCCGCCTCGGTACGCAAACGCTTGCGCAGTTCCAACTGTGTCACGACCTGTTTTGAGAGGGTTTTCAATGCCTGACGCTGGAAATCGGTCAACTTGCGGGGTTTTGTATCCAACACACAAAGCGTACCTACCGGCATCCCGTTGGGTGCTACCAGATTGGCCCCCGCATAGAAATTCACCCTCGGATCGTTGATGTGTAACGGATTATCCACCGTGCGCCGGTCAGCAGACATATCTTCGACTTCCAGATAATCCTGTTCAAGAATGGCGTGCGCGCATACCGACTGATCCAACGGCGTCTCTTCCGGCTCGAACCCGACACGCGCCTTGAACCACTGGCGATTGTCATCCACAAGACTGATCAGGGAAACCGGCACATCACAGATATTCGAAGCCAGTTCGACAATATCATCAAAATCGACCTCGGCTTCCGTATCAAGAACCTTATAGGCTTGGAGGGTATCAAGGCGTTTATCTTCTTGGGGGTGCTTGTCTGGTATAATCGAATTGTTCCTCAGCAGATATTTGGTCTTGGGGCATTGTCGGTCGGCCTTTCAAAGACCATCTAGGCCGCCGACACAATTCTGCCACAATATTTAGCCTCTTTAAGCAAGAGAAGTACTATTTTCCAGCTTTCCTTCCAAAACCAACTCTCCCATGACGGGCATTTCTAACAGCGTAGGGGTTGTGTTGAAAGCAAAGCGCCGTCGGAGGCCCCGTGGTTAAATCAGGAACTCGGCAATCGCAGCATCATTGGTGATGTCCCGCAAATCAAATCCTTCCGCATTGATACGACGATCAAGCGCAATGAAGTTTTCGGGATCATCGGTTTCAATCCCGATCATTACCGTTCCGAAGTTGCGGGCAGACTTCTTAAGATATTCAAAGCGCGCAATATCGTCTTTGGGGCCAAGCAAGCCGAGGAAATCCTTCAAAGCTCCGGGGCGTTGAGGCAGGCGCAGGATGAAATACTTCTTAAGCCCAAGAAATTTCTGCGCCCGCTCCTTTACCTCCGGCAACCTTTCGAAATCAAAATTGCCACCGGAGGTCACACACACGACCGTTTTACCTTTGATCTGGTCGGCAATATCGGCCAGCACGTCGATGGATAACGCCCCTGCCGGTTCCAGAACGATTCCTTCGATGTTCAGCATTTCGATCATCGTCGTGCACAGCCGGTCCTCTGACACAGGATAAACCTGATCTGGTGAACAGTGTTTCAGCGCTTCAAAATTGCGGTCTCCAATCCGTGCAACGGCGGCCCCGTCCACAAAATTATTTACTTTTGGCAATGTCACTTGTGCCCCCTGCTGCAAGGCAGCCTTCAGGCTTGCCCCGCCGGCCGGTTCGGTGAACACCAGTTCCGGCGCGTCCGTTTTTTCACTGTAATATCGAGTGATGCCCGCAGACAGCCCCCCGCCACCAACAGGCAGCACCACCAGATCGGGGCAAACGGACATTTCTTCATCGATTTCCACTGCAACTGACGCCTGTCCCTCGATGACATCATCATCGTCAAACGGAGACAGGAAGCGAGCAGATTTTTCCGCACAATAGGCTTGGGCCTGAGCCAGTGTATCGTCGAAATAATCTCCGCTAAGAATGATTTCCACGTTACTTCCGCCGAAAATACGTGTTTTTTCAATCTTTTGCGCAGGCGTCGTCACTGGCATGAAGATCACGCCCTGCACGTTGAAATGATTGCAGACAAACGCCATGCCCTGCGCGTGGTTGCCTGCGCTGGCACATACAAAGGTCTTTTGATCGGGGTTCTGGACCAAAGCCTTGTTCAAAGCATTGAACGCCCCGCGAATTTTGTAGGATCGCACGGGCGAGAGATCTTCCCGCTTGAGGTAAATCTCTGCCTCGTATTTTGCTGACAAATGCGCGTTATGCTGCAAGGGGGTCTGTGCAAACAGGCTACGCATCTCTGCGCAGGCCCGCTGTGCCGCGTCGCGAAAATCGCTCATGATAGCTGTCCTTTATCCTGTTCGCGTCTTAGCGCAACAGGGAGTTCAGGGCCAGAGCGGTTCACCCGATCTTGAGCGAGGCCCCTATTGGTCGATCCGCGCCGCCATAATCGCGATGGCCTGCTGATAGACCGTTGCGGCATTCCACTGCTTGATTACAGCGAAATTGGGCTGGCCGGGCTGATACCCCTGCCCCGGTCGCCAGCCTTTCTGACGCAGGAAATTCGCGGTCGAGGCCAGCGCATCGGTTTGGTTGTAAAAATCAACGCGCCCGTCGCCGTTGCCGTCCACACCATAGGTCAGCGCGTTGCCGGGCAAAAACTGGGTATGGCCCAATTCGCCATGTTTAGCCCCTTTGGTATTGGCTGTGATCGCACCGCGGTCCACCAGCTTCAATGCTCCGATAGCATGAGGTTTGAAAAACTCGGAGCGGCGACAATCATAGGTCAGTGTGGTGATCGCCGATACCACATTTGATTTCCCCATGAACCCGCCGAAACCGGTTTCCATTCCATGAATTGCAATGATAACTCCGGCAGGGACACCGTAGATCCGCTCCAGTGCGGAAAACACCTGCGGGTTAGAGGCCTTCCGGCGGCGCCCCTGACTGACGATTGTATCAGCCCCGCGAATTTTCATGAACTTGTCTAAGGAGTAGCGAAAGGATTTCTGGTTCCTGTCTGCCGCGATTGTGGAACTCGCATATTGTGCAGCCGCCAATGCTTGCAAACCGCGCTGTTTTACACCGGCTTTCTGCGCTTCTCGGGCAAACTCGGCCTTCCATGCATTAAAGCCGGCACTGGTATTTCCACAAGAGGCAGCTATTGCCGGAGCGGCGGCACCAAAGGCCAGCCCGAAGATTGCAGAACGCAGGGACGTCTTGGTAAGAGCGCTAAAATCCATGAAAACATTTCCTTTCGGTCTATGTTTCCATAATAGCCCTTGCTCGGAAGCGGGCAAGTTTTTCGTAACCTCAAACGTCTGTTAACGGCGCCGGTGCCTACCCCAGATCGAGATAGATCGCATCTTCAAGCAGTTTCAGATCGGCGTCCGTGTCAACAAACACCCCCTTCAAAAGCACCGCATCTTTGGCGTCATAGCGGATTTCCACACCATTTGAAGTTTCCCGGATCTTGTAGGAATCCACGCCAGACAAGTGAACCTCGTCCTTTAACACCTTGAAATCCTTTATGACGTCCTGACCATCGCCACCCACAAAAACAAAGCTGTCCGCCCCGCCACCACCTTTCAGTACATCGTTGCCAACACCACCATCCAGCGTGTCAGCGCCTTTGCCGCCAAACAGCTTGTCGGCCCCGTTTCCACCAAACAGGATATCGCCGCCTCCGCCGCCATTCAACAGGTCACCACCTTTGGCACCTTCGACAACATCACTGCCGGAGCCAGAGACAATAATATCATCGCCCTGCCCCCCGTAGATTTCATCGTTACCCTTATAGCCGTAGATCGTATCGTCACCGCTCAGCCCGAAGACAATGTCATCGCCGCGGCTCACAGCTTCGCCTTGGGAATCTTCATAGCCACCATTTCCAATCAGATCGTGGCTGGTCGTACCCGAAATGATCCCGTCAGCGGGTTTCGCGCCGATGAAATGCTCTGCAGAGAGTTGCGAGGTAGAAACATCCAGCAATGTCAGAGATTTGCGCCCGCCAAGGGAAATCTCGATATCATCCAGCCCTCCATCGCCATCTGCATCGACTTTGGACAAATTCGCGGAAATCCCGGCCCAACCGGATAGAACGCCCGTCAAATCGATCCGGTCTTCAGACGCGTTGAAATCGGTGATGACATCCTGCCCCTTACCGTCGGTGACAAACACGTCGTTCCCCGACCCACCATGGAACTGGTCATAGCTGCGACCGCCGATCAACCGGTCATTGCCGGAGCCGCCAAACATATGGTTCACCCCGTTAGAGGCCGTAAGAACATCATTTCCCTGCTGGCCGAACAGAAAGTCGTCTCCGGCCTTACCAATCAGTGAATCATTTCCAAAACCACCATAAAGGAAATCATTCGACAGCTTTGTGCCGATCAGTTTGTCATCCCCTTCATAGCCGAATGCAGAGCCGAGCAGTTCTTCCGTGTCAAAAGCGGCGTCCGCATAATCGCTTTCGTAGGTTTCGTTGCGCAAACGACCTTCGATCAGAGTCGCTTTGATCCGGTCGTCTCCGGCCAGTGCCTTTACGGTTTCTCCTTGCGAGAACGCGTTCATCCCGTGTGCGTAAGAGTGCTGGTGCAAAAAGCGTAGCGATCCGTCCTGATCAATAACAACGAAATTGGAACCACCAGCTTCGGCGCCCGGAAACCAGCCGATGCCGATGTCGTTGCTGGCGAACCATTCGTACATGGTGACAAACAGATCGACCACATTGTTGCCGCCCGCAAAATCATCGACGACGCCGGTCGCATTTGTTTCGGTAATCAGCACGTCACTGCCTTCAAGCAGTGCAAAATGCTCCTCCAACATATCGGTCAGCTCTTTGGTAGAGGTTGCGGCGTTCGTGCCAACCCAACCGGGGTAGAGATGGGCAGACCAGATCAGCGCGTCACCGATCGATTTGGAGATATAATCCAGCGCTGTCAGACCGGTTTTGTCATTCACCACAGTCTTTGAAAGCGTGGAAAAATCACCGGAGTAGCCCCACCCCCCAACCAGAACACGCGCATCGGAACGCGCCTGTATCATGTCGGAAAGTTCGATCATGTGATCTGCGTAAAGCTTGACGAAATCGGCATAGACGTAGCCGTCACCGCTGCCGTTTTCCTGAACGCTGCGCCGGTAGCCTGCCGGTTCATTGGCCAGTTCCAACCCGTAAACCGCCTTGGCAATTGCGGGTTGCCCGTCCAGCCAGTCCAGCATGGATGACCAGCCGGATTTCAAATCCTTGAAGTTTTCTTCCAACGTTTCGTAGGCTTGCGCATTGCTCAGGCTTTCGTGTCCCCAAGGCGAACCGCCGTTACCGATGTTTTGCGCATCGCCACTGCCCAGAACGAAAGTGATCTCAAACCCCTGTTTCACCGCTTCGTCAAGGAAAGCTTCATATTCGGGATGAAGATCACCGTTCCGGTCAAAAGAGAACTCGTTGAAGAGCATCCGCAGGTTATTCACTTCCGGCAGGGACTCCCGCAGTTTTTGTGCAAACTGGCGGGGCTCACCGTCCATCCCCATCGGGATCGTCTGGTATTCGCTCTGCCAGGTGTAATGTTTCGAATTTTTCGCAACATTCAGTTCGTAGACGGATTTGCCGGTTCCTTTGTCGATCGTCGCCCGGTCAATAGCGATTTGATCCGCAGCTATCACCTGCAAGTTGATCATGTTCACTTCGGAAGTCATCGCACTCAAATCCCTTTACTACACTCACCTGCCGGAAACAGCGCCCGACAGTTAAACCGGTGTGGAACACGGGCATGATTAAACACCAGGTCCACACGCAGGAAATGACGGATAAAATGGGCAGAATTGCGGCCAAACAAAGTCGATAAAAAATGAAAACAGCCCAATTTTACCCAATATTTTGATATAAATCGTAAAAAACCGGATATTTTACGCAAACACGGTTCGCTGCGCTTTTGCGGGTGACAATCAAATTTTGGAACGATCCATTTCGGGGGACAGGCGATGTATCAAATAAAGCGACTGGCTATGGCGCTGGTTCTGGGGGCTTTGGGCAGCCAAGGCCTCGCACAACCCAAAGTTGGCCCCTCCCTTGCAGTCGCAGCCAATTTCAGTCAGGGTTGGCGGCCGGACATTCTGGATGGCACCGCGACAATTCCCGTCATGGATTTTCGCGATACCGTACACTGGAACGTTGTGGAAAAGGCAAATGGCCGGTTCGACTACCGTAGCTGGAGGGCCGCATTCCCCGGTATCCTGCGGGCCCGCGGATTGGACATGAGCCTGTTTGTCAACGCATTCCATCCTGCTTATGACGGCGGTGATACAGCACATACGGAAGCGGCCGTTGCGGCCTTTGGAAACTACGCCGCCCGAACCGTGGCGCAATATCCCAACATCCGCTCTGTCGAAGTGGGGAATGAATTTAACGGCAACGATTTTGTCAGCGGTCCCGTGCGCACGCCCGATCTTGAGGCCAGAGCGGGTTATTACGTGGCCTTGCTGAAAACCGTGTACACGCAGGTTAAGGCGGTAAACCCTGACATTCGCATTGTGGGCGGCGGAGCACATTCCATTCCCGTGGGGTATCTGGCGATGACGTATGACAAGGGGGCAGCGGCCTACACGGATGCCCTTGCGCTCCATACCTACGACACCCCTCCGGAACATTTAATACGCCAGATCAATGTATTACGCCGTCTACCGGAAGCGGCATCAAATCCCATCGAAATTACCGAGTTCGGCACACTTGACGTCAACAATGCACCCGGCTTCCTGCTTCGCAATTATTGCCAGATGGCCCTGTCCGGCGTGGATCGGGCCGTCTGGTATCCGATGCACCCACGGGGCGACGGGCTGGTTCCCGTCGTGGATGATACAGGCGCCCCCACAAAGACAGGACTTGCATACAAATTCGCGCAATCGGAATTTGCAGGACTGCCGGTAAAGGCTTTCAATCCGGACCCTTTCACCTATGGCTGCCTATTCAACCAGCGCAAACTGGTGATCTGGGGAGAACCCCGCACGCTTCGGGTTTCGCCAGCACTTTCAGCATTTACCGGAACAGGGCTGGCTTTGGATCAGGACGAACTGGCCCTTTCCGCAACTGAACCGCTGATCTTCCTATCAGAACATCCGATCGACCTAACGCGCGACCTGTATTTCGCCCCGCAAACCCTGTACGCGGATAGTTACCACCAGTTGGAGTTTCCTCTGACCGGTTCTGCACCTGATCAGACAGACTGGCAGAATAGTATACTGTTTGACGGAACCGAACGCCCGTTTCAAACCATGCCGGGGCAGGAACGACAGGGCGTGCCTTGGGTGCCATACCTCGGACACAGCGATTTTCCGGATCTGCGACTGACTGCGGAGTTCCTAGTGCCAACCCAGAAGGATGGAAAAGATGTGACTGTGGTTCAGAGCTACACCGCACCCCAAAGCGGACCTGTAGCCATTGACGCACAATGGAAGGTCAGCGGGAAGAGTGAGGACGGTATACGGTTGACGATCTCTCTGAATGAAACGCCTGTGACCGAGCGCACGATCACAGACAAACTGCACATCAAAGATCGCCATATCCTACTGGAAAAAGGTGACAATCTCCGTTTCATGATCGGGCCGAACGGCACCCCTTGGGGAGATTATACAGAACACCGGATCAGGCTTTCAGGTGAAATCTCCTCTCACTCCGGAGTGTTGACCGCAGAATAGAAATATCACAGTCACGTTCCCATAGCGGGAATGTCAAAATACCCTCATAATTCCGCCTTTTTTGCCGCCTAATCGGAATGAAATTTATTCGTACATACCAAAGGTAAAGAGTTCATGAATTGCACGCGGGTGGTTATCATTAACGACTTCAGCCTTGCTCGGGGCGGAGCGACAGCGCTGGCACTGCTGTCCGCGAAACTGTTCCGCGCACGTGGCGTGCCTGTCACCCTGTTTTGCGGCGATGATGCCCGCCACACGGCCATTGCGGATCTGGGGGTGGATATTGTTTCTGTGGGCGGAAAACCTTTGCTGGAGCAGGGAAAACTTCATGCAATGGCAAGCGGTCTGTACAATACGCGGGCGAAATCCGCGCTGGAGCAGTTGATCCGCGACAAAGATACCAAAGATACGATTTATCACGTACACGCATGGTCCCTGATCCTTTCACCAAGTATTTTCAGTGCGTTGAAACCCGTCGCCCCCCGTGTGGTGATCCATTCCCACGACCAGTTTCTTGCGTGCCCGAACGGGGTGTTTTACGACTTCCAGAAACGTATATCGTGTGATCGATCCCCGCTTGGTGCGTCCTGTCTGGCGACCCAATGTGACAAGCGGTCATTCCTGCATAAAGGCTGGCGGGTGCTGCGCCAGACCGGCCTTCGCAGCATCCTGACCGACAAGCATGACTGGGGCGCCGTGGTGGCAATACATCCCAAAATGCAAGATCGGTTATCCACATTCGGATACGGCTCTATGACACTGAAAACACTCCGCAATCCGGTTCATCCATTCACCGCACAGCGGGTTAAAGCTGAAGAAAACAGCTCGTTTTATTTCGTGGGTCGGATGGAGCCGGACAAGGGCATTATCGAACTGGCACATGCCGCCCGAGCGGCAGAAGTACCGCTGGTAACCGTGGGCGAAGGGCCGCTATCCCAGATGTTCCAGACCGAGTTTCCAGAAGTCCGGCAAGAAGGCTGGTGTGATGCGCCCCGACTGGCAGTTCTGCTGCAAGAAGCCCGCGCTGTTGTGATGCCAAGCCTTTATGCAGAACCCTTTGGCATGGTGGCAATAGAAGCGCAGCAAAGCGGCCTTCCTGTGATCATGCCCCACACGGCATTTCTGGCGGAAGAAATCACCAGCCGCGGTTTGGGGCTGGCTTGTGACGTGCTTGATCCCGTCGATTTCGCCCGCACGTTGATCACAATGAAAGAAATGCCGGCAGAAGATCTGCGCCGGATCAGTGAAACCGCCTATGCCAACGAGACCCCTTTCGCGATGACACCGCAAGGCTGGGGGGATAGCCTGTTGTCCATGTATGACGCCCTGATTGACAAAGCCGCCTGACACAGATGCAGATCGTCCCGAGCACCCTTCTCGCCCTGCTTCTGGTGGTGATGCTGATGAAACAGGGGCCGCAACGGGGCCTGCACTGGTTTTTCATCATGTCCCCCTTTGGCGCTGCGGCTGCATTCAATATGCCTGCGGTCGGCGGGGCCTCTATCGGGATCATTGATTTAGGTGCCCTGGTGCTCTTTGCACTGGTTTTTTCAGGCCCCAACGGACCGGCAAGGATTGTGGGGACAATGCGATTTGGACAGCCCGGCTTCTATCTGCTGCTGCTGACGCTTTATTGCGTTGTCGCCACCTTGATATTTCCACGGCTCTTTGCCTATCAGACGGAAGTTTTCGGCATTTCGCGCGCGGACAACAAGACCGAGATCATTTCGGTTTTCCTGCGCCCCACGACCGGCAACATCACGCAATTATTCCGCCTGATGCTGGATGTGCTGGCATTCTTTGCGGTAGCGACGCTGTTCCGTATCAAGCCGGATTTTGACAAGGTTCTCAAGGCGATGATCGCTGCAACGGTGGTGAACTTCGCGCTCGGCTGGCTAGATGTCCTGACCTTTGCGGCGGGTGCGCCCGAAATACTCGATCCGATCCGCACGGCAAACTATTCCATGCTGGTAGATCACAAAATGGCAGGGCTGAAGCGGATGATCGGCGGCTTTCCCGAAGCGTCCTCTTTCGGTTTTTATACACTCGGTCTGTTCGGCTTCTGGCTTCGTTATTGGATCTCCGGCCCACCGTCCCGCACAGCGCTCTTCTGTCTGATCGCAACAGGCATTGTCCTGCTCCGCTCGACCTCTTCCTCGACCTATGTCGCTGTGGTGGCCCTGCTGCTGGTGATGGGGCTGTTTGCGTTGGTAGACAGCCGCAAGGGGCATGTGCGCAAACAGGCGATGGTTGTGACCCTGATCGTGTTGCTTGCGGTCTGGCTTTTCGCCATGACGGGCTTTGCCGCTTATCAGTTCCTCGAACCGGTCAGCGATTTTTTTGATACCGTGCTGTTTGACAAGGCCGATAGCCAGTCCGGCGTGGAACGGATGAGCTGGAACGTACAGGCCTGGCAGAATTTTCTTGATACCAACATGATGGGTGCCGGACTTGGCAGTATCCGTGCTTCAAACTGGTTTCTGGCCTGTCTGGGGAGCATCGGCATCGCGGGAACTGCGCTTTACCTGTTGTTTCTGGGCGGGTTGTCACGGGCACGCATCCGGCAGGGTTCAGTGCAGGATACGGCCATATTACACAGTCTTAAAACCGCCTGCCTTGCGCTGGTAATTTCCGCACTGCTGACAACGCCAACACCGGATCTGGGAATCTTCTTTTTCGTGCTGGCAGGATTGATCACAGGACTTGCCCGCGGGGCTGCTTTAGAATCACTTAAAGAAGCGAAAGAGACCTCTCCTTCCATTGTTGAGCGAAACGGGACAATCGCGCAGCGCGTTATTCCTTAGGTCGGCTTGAGGCAACAATACCCCTTAAAAATAAGGGAAAGTTTGACACAACCCCTTTCAGGAGGCACACCATAGGCTGTGTTTCCGCGTAAGTAGTTTTGATTAGCGAGTAGGAGATTGTCATGTACAATCGCAAGCCCCCATTTGAGGACGGTTTCTTCCCGATGAAGCGGATCGGGTCAGATGATCGGGATATGGTTGACCTTAAGCAGCTTGCGCAAATGATCTGGCGGCGACGCAATCTTATCATCCTCTCAACGCTGGTGTTCGGAGTTCTGGCATATGTGCTCGTCTCCCAGATTACGCCGACTTACAGCGCTGAATCCAAAGTCATGCTCGACCCGCGCAAAAGTCAGGTGACAATAGGCGAGGATGTCGTCTCCGATCTCGACATAAACGACCAGCTCGTGCTTTCCGAAGCGGCGGTGATTAAATCCAACCTGCTTATCGAAGAGGTTATCGCCGAAATCGGCTTCAGCGGGCTGGCCATCCTTGATCCGGCGCACCAGCCCCCCGGTTTGAAAGACCGCGTGAAAACAGTGGCGCGGGGTTTGGGATTAATGAAGACGCCTGAACCGCCGACACCGGAACAGGCGCTGCGCAGCAAGATCGAAACACTGGTCTATGTGATCCGCAAAAACCTCTCCGTGCGGCGCGAAGGCAAATCCTTCGTCATCAGCATCACAGCCAAAACGGAAAGCCCGCAACTCTCGGCCTTACTGGCCCAGACCATTGCGGAAAAATACATCGAACAGCAGTTGGAGAACCGCCAGAATGTCGCCAAACAGGCGACCGCATGGATTGAAGAGCGGCTTAAAATCCTGCGCAAGGAACTGGAAGAAGCGCAGGCTGCCGGTGTCCGCAGCCGGATGGCCAACCTGCAAGCCGACGGCACCAGTTTGCAGGCAATCTCGCAACAATTGTTCGAACTGACAACCAAGCTGTCCGAAGCACAAGGAGACCGTACCATTGCAGAGGCAAGCCTCAACCAGCTTGAGGTGATCGTGGCCGAACAGGGAGTCAGAAAGGCCGGCACATTGCTGACCTCCCCCCAGTTGGAAGTGCTTAACGCCGAACGGGTCAAATTGACCATCGAAGACGGTGTCTGGGCGCGAAATTATGATGCCGAACACCCGTCCCGCAAACGTTTGCGCAGCCAGATCGACGTGATCGAGGCAGAGATGGTCGCCGAAGTCGAAAAGATCATCGAGCAGAAAAAGGGCGAAGTGCAACTGGCGCAAGCCCGCGAAAGATCCATCCAGTCCAATATGGAACAGATGCAGCAACGGATGATTGCGATTTCCACGAACGAACTGGATCAGGAAGAATTGCAACGCAAGGTAAACTCGGCACGGCTGGCTTATGAACAACTGCTGAACCGCCTGACAGAGACCCGCAGTCAGGAACAGTTGCAAAAAGCGGATGCGCGGATCATCGAACAGGCCACTGTGCCGGGATCGCCCTCTGCTCCGAAACCCAAACTTATCGCAGTTTTGGGGGCGATGCTTGGCATGGCCGTAGGCTTTGGCGCGACCTTTTATTTGGGGTTTGCCTCAAAAAGCTACCGCAGCGAAGATGATATTGAAGCGGATACAGGCCTGCCTGTTCTGGCTTCCTTGCAAGCGGGTGAATGGGACAATCCGGTCGACAGTTATCTGGACGTGATGTACGCGCCCAACAGCGAATATGCCGAGCGCATCCGCCAGTTGCGCACCTCGGTTCTGATGCATCTGCCTGCGGGTAAAACGCAAAAGATTCTGGTGACGTCTTCCACACCGGATGAAGGCAAGACGACGACAACACTGAACCTTGCAGCGATGATTGCGAAGACAGGAAAATCCGTGATCCTTGTAGATTGCGACCTGCGCCGCTCCGGTCTGGCTGCGCAATTCGGCTGGGATATGAAATTCGGCCTGTCGGACTATCTTGAACGGGCCTGCGATCTGGATCAGGCCGTTTATTCGGACACCCACATGCCCTTTGACATCCTGACCTCTAACGGCGCCCATGCGCAAACAGTAGATGCGCTGGGACAGGATAAGCTGGCAGAAATCATGGACCTGCTGGAACAAAGCTATGATGTGATCATCATCGACTCGCCGCCGGTTCTGGCGGTGGCTGACGGGCTGATGCTGGCGCGCGCTGTTGATAGTCTGGTGTTTGTGGTGCGCTGGAATGAAACGCCCAAACAGGCGGTTAAAAAGGCGCTTGGAATGCTCGGAGATGCCCGTGCACGACCCAGCGGTCTGGTCTTTAACATGGTGGACCCGAAGGAATATCTAACAGAATTTGTCGGGGGTTACGCCTATGAAGAATAACGGTTTTACACCGCTGCGCGAACAGGCGGACCTTTCGCGCGGCACGGCATCAGCCCTGTATGCTCCAGCGCGATTGCACACTGTCGGGTCACAGCCCCGCGTGGCAATCATCCATTACTGGTTGGTGGGGATGCGCGGCGGCGAAAAGGTGCTGGAATCCCTGTGCCGGATGTACCCGCAGGCAGATATTTTCACCCATGTTTACACCCCCGAGACCATCAGCGATCTGATAAATGGTCATACGGTCAAAACAACCTCTGTTTCGCGGCTTCCTATGGCAGCGAAAATGTATCAGAAATACCTGCCCTTCATGCCCCGCGCATTAGAGGAGATCGACCTGACCGGATATGATCTGGTGATTTCGAGCGAGGCTGGCCCCGCCAAGGGCGTGATCGCGCCACCGGAGGCACCCCATTTGTGCTACTGCCATTCCCCTATGCGGTACCTTTGGGACCAATATCACACCTATCGCAACGGTGCTGGGGTGATCACACGGGCTCTGATGCCCCATCTGGCCCACGGGTTGCGGTCTTGGGATGTAACAAGTGCCGCGCGTGTAGACGGGTTCGTAGCCAACTCAAACCATGTGGCCGCGCGTATCCGCAAATACTGGCGCCGTGACGCCGATGTCGTGCATCCCCCTGTGGCTGTCGAGGATTTTGCACCGGTTTCCAAAAGCGAAAGAGGCGATTTCTACCTTTGGGCAGGCGAACTGGCATCCTACAAACGCCCCGACATTGCGATAGAGGCCTTTCGACATTTGAAAAAGCCGCTGGTCGTGATCGGTGGGCCGGACAAGACGTGGAAAAAGCTGGCCCGCACCGCACCGGATAATGTGACATTCCTGGGTAAAGTGCCCTTCCCCGTGCTGAAGGACCATATGGCCCGCTGCAAGGCACTGATCTTTCCTGGAGAAGAGGATTTTGGCATTATTCCGGTCGAAGTTATGGCCTCGGGCCGCCCTGTGATCGCCTATGGTCGCGGCGGGGCGCTCGATACTGTGCTGGACCGTCAGACAGGCCTTTTGTTTCCGGACTGTTCGGTGGGAGGACTTGTCGAAGCGGTAGAAACCTTTGAGGCAGAGCAACTGGACGGATTGAACCCGCTTGCATTGACCCGACATGCAGCAAACTTCGATGAAACCGCATTTCAGGCGGGCATTGCGCGGAATATTGGCGATCTCGGCTTCGCCCCGCGTTAGGGGCGTTCAGGGCGTTGGCAGTGTAAACAGTTCCACAAAACTTTCAGCCCCTGCACCACTGTGCAGTGTGATCTGTGCCATCTGCGGATGGCTTTCCTGATGGGGGTCACCGCCTGTATTCATGTTTCGGGCAAGACGCGGAAAGCTGCTGCCCGCAACATGCAACCGCAACTTGTGACCGGTTTTGACGCGATAGGCGATATGGCGCAGGGAAACCTCTGCACGGTACCCCTGATCCGGCTGCATAAGCTCGGGCGCGTCAAAACCGTTCCGGTAACGCAGCCGCAAGGCACCCTCTTGTATCAGTATCGAGCGTCCGTCCGGCCCCACATCCGTCAGCCGCACGACCAGATCCGTATCCGGAACATTGGTTGAAACATGTAATACAGCCCTGAGCGGTCCGGCAATATCAAGGGGATTTCCGAACGGTTCGCTGGTATAGATCAAAAGATCTTCCCGCGCCTCCAGCGGGGATTGGTCCAAAGGCCCCGCACGGGAGTCCGGGTCGCCCGTACAACAGATCGCACCGCCAATGGTCGGCACCGGATCGGCAGGATCGGACCGGAAGATTCGATCATCTGGTGCCGCGTCAGGTGTGCTGCTTAATGCTTCGCCCCGCAGATAAAGTTTCTGCGCGCGGGCGGCCCGTGGCGGCCACACCTCTGTGGCGAGCCAGTCGTCGCGGTTGAGCATATACGGCTGAAAAGTTGGCAGGGACGGTTCCACCTGCCCTTTCAGATGCGCATCCATAAACGATAGGTATATCCCGTCCAAATCGGTTGTACCCTGCGGAGACACCGCCACATCGCCCACACTTCCGTTGTAAAGCGGCCCTGCCATATCGCAATGGGTTGCCGGAGCGATCAAGAACCGGCTTTCAGGGCTGTTCTTGCGGATCATGTCAAACAGCTGAAAGCTGAAACCGATGCCGTAATCATACCACGTATCTACCATCAGGGTTGGTATATCAAAGCTGTCCTGATCCGAGATATATCCCCAAGCCTTGTGAATTTGAGGATCGTCAAACCCGCTTAACAACTCTTCAAAGTCCGTGTCATCCGCGCGGTAACGGGAAACTGCCTCTGATACCGGCAGAGTCTGCAACGCTTTCTTGTAGTCTGCGGCCGGAGCGTGCATCAGATCACCTATCTTGCCGCCCTGCCCGTGAAACCAGCCGAAACCGGAGGCAAGGTTCAGGATTCCCCCTTCAAAAAACCCGAAAAAACCATAGGCACCTTGCGCAGTCCCGATTGAGCCGCCGGCCCCCATAGGGATCATCGCGCGGTGGGCGGGGTGGCGTTCTGCGGCCAGCAACACCTGCGCTTCGCCCAGCGCAGAGCATCCTATTGTGCCCACACGCGGCAACGCCCAGTCTTGCGCGACAATCCAGTCAAGTGTGGCCACGCCGTCGCCCCGTTCGTTCGGGTATGGTGCGAACACCCCGCCAGAGCCGTAACGCCCGCGCATGTCCTGCACCACAACAGCGTAATCGTGGGCGGTAAACAGACGAACCCAATGCAGTGCTTCGCCGTATACCCGCTTACCATAAGGTAGCCGCACCAGAACCACCGGCTTTTGCGCAGCGCCGCCTTCGGGCAGATATATGTCTGTCGCCAGCGTCACACCATCGGGCATTACGACCTGATGTTCCTGCACGTCGGTTTCAACCAATAAGCCTGCCGCAAATGCGCGAAACTCCAACATCTGTTTTACAGGGCGCAGAAAGGCGCGGCCTTGTTCCGTCAAGACCAGAACAGCGGCAAGCAAGGACAACAAGAACGTCAGCCGGATCAGGACGGATTTCAACATAGGCCTGAACCTCTCGACCTGTGGGGGGAGTTATGCCAGTGTCGCCGGAACAGCTGAAGCGACAGGGCAATGCCGGTTTGAATGTGAATATTGATCTTTGGGTCTGGGATCTGGACGCGCGGCAGGATGTTGACCTGTCGGTGCTGTGCAACGAAGAACAGCAGCGCGCCGGTAGATTTGTGCAGCCCTTGCACCAAAACCGCTATGCCGTTGGCCGCGCAACGCTGAGACATATTCTGGCGCGATACACGGGCATCTCCGCATCGGGACTTGCGTTTGACTATGGGCCAAACGGAAAGCCGTCCCTTTCGGGGGAAGTGTTCTTCAACCTCAGCCATTCCGAGAACACTGCCGCTCTTGCTGTCACCAAAGGCTGCGATCTCGGGCTCGACATCCAGCATTACCGCCCAGTGGAAACGGACCTTGCGGAACGCTTCTTTTCCCTGTCCGAACGAAAAGAACTGGCAGCCATAGGGGCTGAGAGGTTTGCTGACGGGTTCTTCCGGTGCTGGACCCGCAAGGAAGCGGTGTTGAAAGCCCATGGTGAAGGGCTTTCGGTGGAACTGGACAGTTTTGACGTTACCCTGACACCGGACGCGCCACCACAACTGCTGCGCTACGCACCCGATCCGTCTTGTGTAGAAAATCTGACTTTGCATCATCTTGATTTCGCACCAGAACTGGTGGGCGCGATTGCCGTATTCAGCCACGCACGCCCTGTTACCATTACACGCCGCTGACACGGCCTTTAAAGCTGAACCGCCATCGTTTAGCGCGCCAGAAAGCTTTCGATTTTTTGCGCCAGCTCTCCGGTGCCACTGATCTGTCCCTTGACGACGGAAACATCATCAATCGACACAGTCTGTAGATTGTCCCCTGCGATTTTTTCCCAGCCGATAGAGGGTAGGAAGCCCTTACCGGTCGGTGTAATCCGCGTCACAACGTGGAGGATCGGAAAGTCCAACGGTTCGGGACGGTACACGTTCCGCGCCTGCGAGATATACTCGACAAAGCCTTCCTGTTCGGCTGTCATATCCGTTGCGCGCACACGGTCCATAAACCCGAGCTTCGTGGCCATTGTCAGCACACCTGATTTTCGCACGATCCGGTAACTGCCCAGCATGGCTGCCAAAGACATCCGCCCCTTGCGCACCTGCCGCATCCGGTTGCCCAGCGCATAGAGTTTTTCGCGCCGGCGCTGGATCCGGTCAGCACGGATACCGGCCACATAACCGGGCTCCCAGCAATCCTTGATCACCACACCAGTAATTTCGTGCCCTTTGGCTTGTAAGACCCGCGCGGCTTCCAGCGCAATGTTGCCGTGCACACAAGCCCCGAACAACAGATACGGTCCTTGCGGCTGATGTGCCTCTATGACCTTGGCATATTCGGCGGCAATCTCCAGAAAGCTGCGTTCGGACTGGTCGATGCCCCGTGTGCCATCAAACAGACGCACACAGACCGACGGACGGCTTTGGCTGAAATGTTCTGAAGCGTTCAGGATCAGGCTGATGTCATTGATCGAGATAATCTGCTGACCGTCCCCGTCTGTGCGGATCGGTTCGACCCGCCAGTCGGTTTCAACCGCTAGGGCCTGCGGCGCGATCTGAGGTGCAAGATGGGCCACCAGTTCGGAAACGGTCGGCGACTCGTAAACAGCCGCCACCCCAAGACTGACATTCCACTCCTTGCGGATGCGTGACACCATGCGCACCGCCAGCAGGGAATGCCCCCCCAACTCGAAGAAGCTGCGATCTGTGGGGATGCTGCGCTGTTCCAGCAAATCCTGCCAGATGGCAATTATCCCTTGTTCCAGATCGTTTTGCGGCTTCGCTGCTTTGCTTTGCAGCGCAACCACTTGCGCTGGAACGGGCAACTGCGCCTGATCCTGCGGCAAGGTCGCCAGCACGCTAATTCCGGCAAGCGCTGCGTCTTCGCCCATGGCTGACAGATGCTGCATCAAAATCTGCGGCAGGGTCTCCAGCGCCATCAGGGGTGACGGATTTGCCGTGACATAGCCCCACCGCCCGCGCGGTTGATCGACCGTTACCGCTTGGGCCACGAAGGGATGGGATTGCAGCGTTTGTGCAATCGGGTCTTCTGGCAAGGTCGAATCTTCCTCAGCTTGTGCATTACCTTGCACCAGCGGCAGGTTCCCCAGCGTGAAAGCTCCGGTCTCGAACACATGTGCAAAGCTTTGTTTGATCATTTGCAGCAGGGCTTTGATCGTCTCTGGCTTATAGAGGTTCGGTGAATATTCGATATTCAAACGCCAGCCGGTTGGACGCCCGATTATGACGATGTCCAGATCGCGCGAGGCCCCCGGAGTGAAAGTCGGTTTTGAGACCATCGCGAAATCGCCATAGGTTTCATCTTCCATAAATACATGCTGGAGATTGAAGTTCATCGAAATCAGCGGCGCACGAGAGGCATCGCGCACAGGATTCACCACCTCGACCAGTTTGGAGAACGGCAGGTTTTGATGAACCAGCGCGCCTTCGACAACGGATTTCGTTTGCGCGACATGGTCTGCAAAACTCTTGCTCGCACGTGTGGGCAGTCGCAACACCTGGTTGTTGATGAACGGGCCGATCAGCGGTTCCAGCTCCACCTCTTGGCGGCCTGCAATCGGGGTGCCAAACAACACCTCGTCCGCCCCCGTTACACGGTGCAGCGCAGCCGATGCGACCGCCGCACCGATTACAAAGGGCGAGGTACCGTTAGCCTTGGCCACACGTTCCATCGCTTCGGCAAAATCATCCTGCAAGGCGGTATTCAGATAGGAAATTTCAGTATTGCGGGCCTTGGGACGGGGGAAATCCGTCGGCAGTTCAAAATATGGCGCGTCTTTCATCTGTTCACGCCAATAGGCGGTATCCTCCTCCAGCACACCGGACGCAAGGTACTGTTGCTGCCAGAGGCTGAAATCACCGTATTGCAGGGGCAGTTCCGGCAGATCAGGCGTTTTTCCGGCGGCAAAGGCAGCGGCGCTGATGCCAATTTCACGCCCCATGACGCCGATTGAATAGCCATCATAGATACTGTGGTGAGCGACCGTCAGCAAACGGCCCCGATCAGAAGCCAGCATAACCAGCGTGGCGCGGATCAATCCGGTGTTGGACAGGTCGAACGGATAACGGGCAACTTCCGCTGCGATCTCTGCCAGACGATCGTCTTGCGCTTTGCCGTGCAGGTCGGAAATGTCGCGCACCTCCAGATCGAAATCCGCATGGGTCAGCACCTGTTGCACAGGCGTCCCGTCCTTTTCGACAAAGCGCGTGCGCAGGATTTCATGACGCGCGATAACCAAACGGTAGGCCCGCTCCAGATCATCAGGCAAAAACCGGCCCTGCACTTCCCAGCTTATGGCCACATTCAGCGCCGGGTTTCCGGGATGCAACTGGTCGAGAAACCAGAACTGCTGCTGGGCGGTGGACAGCGGAAACTCCGCTACCACCTGTTCGGGTTCAAACTGCGAATTGATAACGTTCATTGGACAATCCCCACACCCCGCCGCGCACCATTGCGGAAGTCTTTCAATGACGGCGCAGCGGCGACTTTCGGCACATCTGCCCCGACCCGACTGTCTGCGAAGGCAGCGAGCTCTGAAATGCTCGGGTGATCCAGCAGGTGTTTGGCTTGCAGGTTCAGACCGGCCTCAACCAGACGGGCCGCAATGCGGAAAACCATCAGGGAATCTACACCAAGATCAAACAGTGTGTCTGTGGTCGAGATCCCCTCTTGCCCCAGCACGTTCGTCCAGATTTCGAGAATTTTCTCTTCAGTCGGAGTCTTTGCAGTTTGGCCGGAGAGCGCGACGGTATCGACAAGGATGTCCGGCGCTGTGTCAGGTTCCGGCAGGCTTTTACGATCCAGCTTTCCGTTGGCCGTCTGAGGCAAGGCTTCAAGCATCACATAAGCCTGCGGCACCATATAGTTCGGCAGCACCGCACCAAGCGACTGGCGCATGTCTGAGGCGTCCGGCGCGGCACCGTTTTCAGCCACGATATAGGCCACAAGCTGACGATCGCCGCTGGCACGGGTCTTCACGTCCACTGCTGCCTTATGCACTCCGTCAAGGCTGCGCAGCCGGCTTTCTATTTCACCCAGTTCAATGCGGAATCCGCGCAGTTTCACCTGCGTATCTATCCGGCCCAGAACCTCTATCGTGCCATCGGCGTTCTTGCGGGCAAGATCGCCCGTACGGTAGAGCCGCTGTGGCGTACCGTTCACTGTTACGCTGCGAAATGCCTTACCGGTCAGATCGGGGCGATCCAGATACCCTTTGGCCAGCCCGTCCCCGCCTATATTCAGCTCTCCGGTTACACCGACAGGAACCGGCTTGTCGGTGTTATCAAGGATCAAGAGATCGGTATTTGCGATGGCGTGACCGATGGTGATCGGTTCATCTGCCGCAACCTTTGCAACAGCCGACCAGATCGTGGTTTCAGTCGGACCATACATGTTCCACAGTTCCGCCCCCTGCGACAGCATCCTTGCGGCAAGATCGCGGGGCAGTGGTTCACCGCCCGCCAGCAGCTTCATGCCAGCTTTTGGCGCGAAGCCCGCATCGAGCACCATATCCCACAGGGTTGGCGTGGCCTGCATGACAGTAATGTCGCCCTGTTCCAACCGTTCCACCAGCGCGAAACCGTCCAGAACCTGTTCCTTGCTTGCAATCACGCATTTCGCGCCCACAGCCAGCGGCAAGAAAAGTTCCAGCACTGCGATGTCAAACATCACGGTGGTAACGGATAGCAGTGTATCCTGCGCCGTAAGACCGGGCTTTTGCGCCATGGAGTTCAGGAAGTTTACCACCGCACGGTGCGGGATCTCCACACCCTTCGGTGTTCCGGTCGTTCCCGAGGTAAAGATGATATAGGCACTGTCTTCGGGATCATGGGCCACTGGTGCAGGTGTCGTCCCTGCACGGGCCTTGAACACGTCAATCAGAACCGCGCCGGTCTCTGCCACATAAGACAGACGCGCGGGCGTGTCAGTGACCACAGCGGCCGCACGGGCGGTTTCAAGGATCAGCTTCAGACGGGCTTCGGGCTGGGTCGGGTCCAGTGGCAGATAGGTATGCCCTGCCTTCAGGATCGCCAGCAGTGCCACAACCATATTGACCGAGCGGTCCATCAACAGGCCGATCCGCTGCCCAGCCCCTGTCACCTGCGCCTGAATATGGGCCGCAAGTGCATCGCTGTCCTGTTGCAGGGCGCGGTAGGTCACCTGCCTTGTGTCATCTTCCAGCGCCACAGCATCCGGCGTAGCCAAAGCCATCCGCTCCACCAGAGTCTGGATCATGGCCGAACGGTCATAGTCCTGATACCCGTTATCTGCCGCTACCGCCTGTGCCGGCAACGTCAACGACAGGTCCTGCACAGCCTGCTGCGGATTTTCTGAGAGCCCGCGCAAGACCTGTTCCAGATGTCCGACCCAACGATCGATAGTAGATCCTTTATAAACTTCGCTGTTGTAATCCACATCCACCCGCAGGCCGTCTCTGGCTTCTACCACATTGAAGAACATGTCGAAATTCGACGCGGCTTTCCGGTTCGGGGCGAGCTTTACCGACACCGCTCCCATATCCAGATCTTCCGGCAGGGTTTCCAGATTGAACTGGATTTCCGTCAGCGGCAGCCGGTTCAATGCCCGTGGCACGTTCAGATCCTGTACCAATGTCCCGAAGGTGTAATCCTGATGCTCAAAGGCATCCATGACGGCGCCGCTCACCCGCTTCAAATGGGCTGACACCGGTTCTGCCGGATCAAAAGCCGCACGTACCGGCAGGAAATTCACGGCGTGGCCGATCATATGCGGGTTGGCAAGCTGCGCCTGACCGCCCGTCGGCACACCGATCACCACGTCATTGCTCCCTGACAGACGGCCAAGTGTCATTTGCACGGCAGCAAACAGGGTAGCGAAAAGGGTGCAGCCCTGTTTCGCACCGGCCTTCCGGGCTGCAACCATCACATCCGCGGGGATGAACCGCGTCAGGGTCGCACCGGCATAACTGCGCCGCTGTGGGCGCGGATGGTCATGGGGCAGCTCCGGCAGGGCAGGAATATCCTGATATTGCGCGGCCCAGAAGGCGCGGGTTTCGGGGCGTGCTGTACCCTGCTGTTCTGTACGGGCATGAGCCGCAAAGGAAGCAGGCACCGGCAGGTCACCGGCCTTACCACCGGTTTCCGCGCGGTAGAATGCTGCGAGTTCTTCGAAGATGATGTTATAAGACCAACCGTCACAAATGATGTGATGGGCGTTCAGCACCAATCCGTGATTGCCCTGACCGTTCGTCACCAGACGCGCCCGAACGGGCGGTTTTGCTGTCAGGTCAAAGGCATAGCGAGCTTCTTCATCCGCAATCCGGTCCAGAACCGCATCTAATGTACCATCAGGTGCCGGAATCTGCTCCACCTCCAAATGGTACGCGGGCCGGACGGTGAAATGAGAGCCGGTTGCATCAAAGTCCGCGCGCAAAGCATCGTGGCGCGCAACAATGCGGTCCAGCGCACGGTTCAGCGCGGCCACATCAAGCGGTCCCTCCAGATGCAGCACCGCGCCTTCGTTGAAACAAAGGGAGGCCGCCTCGCCAAGCTGGCTGGTCATCCAGATTTCCCGCTGGCCTTCGGTGAGGGGAAAGATTTTCCCTGCGTATTCTTCAGCAGAAGGTGCTGCCGGTTGCTCGGTGATCTTGCCCTCACCAAGCAGAATGCCCTGTTCCTGAAGGGTGCGGACGGCACGCTCGAAACTCTCCGCCACGGCGTTCACTTCGGCATCGCCGTGTTCTGTGGTCAGGAACCCGCAGAACCCGTCCATCAGGTGCACCCCGTCATAGCGCATCAGCGGATAGAGCAGGCTTGCGCGCGCATCAAATCCGGTGACATTGGGCACGATCCAGCTTGAATGCCCTGTGACCAGTTCCGGCAGGCCACGGCTGACCAGAAAAGCGTTCATCCGCTTGCGCAACGCAATTGCGCGCGCGGCAGTATCCTTCCACAGACGATCGCCGTGGTTTTCCATATGCTCCAGCGTGGCATCAATGGCCGCCAGAACCAGCGGATGGCGCACAAAAGTCCCTGCCACATAGGTCGGCGCGACCTCCGGTTTGCTGTCATCGCCATAGGACCAGAACCCGCCGTCGAGCGCATCAAGGAAACGCGCATCGCCCGCCAGCACGCCGATGGGCATACCGCCGCCAACAACCTTGCCATAAGTGGCCATATCGCCTTGAATACCCCATTCGCCCTGCACGCCTTTGGCGTGGGTGCGAAAGCCTGTGACCACCTCGTCAAACACCAAAGCGGCATCGATGTCTTTGGTCAACTTGCGCAAGGAGCGCACGAATTCAACAGGTTGCACCTCGGGGTGGCGGCTCTGGATCGGTTCGATAATGACCGCCGCAATCTCTTTGGCGTTCTCCTTGATCCATTCAAGCGAAGTCTCTTCGCCATAAGGCAGCACCACCATATTGGACAGGCTGCTGCGCGGAATACCGGAAGCCAGCGGCAGGGCCGCAGGGGCACCGCCACGGGATTTCCCCTTGATCAGCACCTCGTCAAACTGGCCGTGATAGTCATTGCCAAAGACGACAACCTTATCACGCCCTGTCACGGATCGCGCCAGCCGCATGGCAGACATGACCGCCTCAGAGCCGGTGTTGCAGAATGTGACCCGTTCATGTTCCACCATTCGGGCGAAACGTTCAGCCACGGCACCGGCAATTTCCGATTGCGGCCCGATGGGATAGCCCCGCTCCATCTGCGCCTGCACTGCACGGGTGACAAACTCCGGCGAGTGACCGAAAGCGGTCTGGCCGAAACCGTTCACCAGATCAATAAATGTGTTCCCGTCAATATCCCACAGATGCGCCCCTTTCGCGCGATCAGCCACCACCGGAAAGGCCAGTTCCTTCCATTCGGGATGAAAGCCGGACACTGTGCGCGGGTCCGCATGCACGCGGCGGTATTTCTGGGCGAGCGCTTTGGATTTGGGAAACTTCGCGCTGTAGCGGCTTGCCAGATCACGGGCAAAGTCCTGTTGTGCGGGTGTCAGCTCCGCGCCTGCAAGGTTCGGTCCACGCCCCACCTTAAAGGCGGCAGGTTTGGCTTTGGCCGGTTCATCGGCTTCCTCTGGCGTGGCCTGTACCACAGGCGCAACCTGCGGCGCTGTCGGGGTCTGCGCAACCGGTGCGGGCGCCGCCACAGCCGCCTGCTGCGGGATTGAAGAACCACCGCCGAGTGCTTGTAGTTGCTGGGCAAAAACTGCCTGCATGGTTTGCATCTGCGCCTGCATTACACCGGCCGCATCCCTGGCCAACGGGGGTGCAGGCACCGCCGATACAGGCGCCACATCTGCCACCGGAGCGGGAGCAACAACAGCAGCGGGCGTTTCTTCCACTGCGGCAGGCTCAACCGTCTCCGGTGTATCGGCGGGCAAGGTCTCGTCCAGTTTGCCCGCCAAATCAGCGATTGTCGGATATTCCGTCAGCAAGCTGCGGAAGGTCAGGGTCACATCATATTTCTGCAACAGCGCCTGTGAAACCTGCCCCAGAAACAGGGAATCAAACCCCAGTTCCAGATAGGTCACATTCACGTCGTCAGCGCTCAGATCCTCCCCCGACAGGTCTGACAACATGGCCAGAAGCTCTCCGCAGAAACGCTCGGTACGGGGAACAGGGGAAACATTTGCATTCATGGTCATGACCGGATCACTCTTTACTGTTTCACAAGGAAGGGCCGCAGGTTGGGCCGTTTGGGATTGGGGGACGGTTCGGGTTTGCACCGGTTCGGGCGAAACCCAGTGGCGTTTGCGCTGGAAGGCGTAGCCCGGCAAGGAGACCCGCCGGTTGCCCCGCGCCCCAGAGAGCGCCCAGTCCACCGGCACCCCCGCGCCCCAGAGTTTTGAAAAGGCGGCAGCCATGGTAATCTCGTCGTCAGATGTTTGGGTGTGATCTGATAGCGACTGTATTATTCCACCATGGCTGCCGCGCTCCAGAGTCTGCGCAGCAAAAGCTGAAAGCGTGCGTCCAGCACCTACTTCCAGCAAAATGGCAGCCCTGTCTCGTGTGGCGGTGCGGATGCCCGCCTGAAAATTGACACAGGCCCGCGCCTGTGTGGCCCAATAGGACGGATCAACCGCCTGTTCGGGTGTAATCCATTCCCCTGTGACGCAGGACACATAAGGGACTTTCGGTTCGTTCAGGCTGAATGCCATGAATTCACGGGACAGGGCCTCTGATACCGGCGCCATCATCGCGGAATGAAACGCGTGGGAGGTATGCAGGCGGCTGGTCGCCAGCCCTGCCCTATCCAGCCGTTCCTTTAGCGCATCAATCGCATTTTCCGGCCCCGCCACCACCTGCAACTTTGGTGCATTCTGCGCGGCAAGATCGACGTCACCGTTCAGGAAAGGCGTCAACTCGTCCAGCGCAGCACGTACCGACAGCATCGCGCCGGACGGCTGATCCTGCATCAACTGACCGCGCTTGGCGATCATCTTCAGTCCGGTTTCAAAATCAAATACACCGGAGATTGCGGCAGCGGCAAACTCCCCGACCGAATGACCAATCATCGCTGTGGGCTGCACACCTCGGGACTGCCACAACCGCGCGTTTGCATATTGGATCAGGAACAGTGCAGGTTGCGTCAGTCGCGTATCGCGCAAGGCCCGCGCCGCCACTTCGTCGGACACATCAGAAAGGCAGAGGACTTCGTTAATATCGAGCCCCAGCAGGGGCTGCAAAATCTCGGCCCCCTGATTGATCCAGCGGGCAAACTCCGGTTCGGCCTCATAAAGACCCCGCCCCATGCCGGGATACTGCGAGCCCTGCCCTGCAAACATGAACAGCACATCCGGCGCATCCGCTGGTGTGGGAGTTTTCACAGGTGCCAGCTTGCGCAACGCGCTGGCCGCTTTATCCGGCGTGCGACCAACCACAGCAGCACGGTAGTCGAACTGGCTGCGCCCCTCTTGCAGGGTAAAGGCCACATCTGCCAGTGCAGGCGCTCGCTCCTGTTCCAGCGCTTCGGCCAGATCGACAGCCATATCCGCCAGCGCCTCCGGCGTTTTGGCCGAGAGCGGGAGTATCTGGGGAGCAGTGACTTCGGGTTGCACCGGGGTCTCGGGGGCCTCTTCCAGTACCAGATGGGCATTGGTGCCGCCGATCCCGAAAGAGCTGATCCCCGCGCGGCGCGGCCCCCCACAAGACCAGTCCTGCAATCCAGCGGGCACGTAAAACGGTCCGCCTTCAAAATCAATATCCGGATTGGGGCTGGTAAAATGCGCCACCGGAAGGATTTTCCGGTTGTGCAGCATCAGCGCGGTCTTGATCACGCCGACCACACCCGCGGCTGCATCCAGATGGCCGATGTTCCCCTTGACCGATCCCAAGGCACAGCGGTTCGCCTCTTGCGGGCCAAAGGCGGTCGACAGGCCACGAATTTCAATCGGATCGCCCAGCGGGGTCGCGGTGCCGTGACATTCCACATAGGAAATACTGCCCGCATCAATGCCTGCATCACGGTGGGCGCGTCGGATTGCCTCTGCCTGACCGTTCACCGAAGGCGCTGTATAGGCAATTTTGTCCGCCCCGTCGTTATTCAGCCCGACACCGCGGATGGTGGCATAAATCCGGTCCCCTGCCGCCAGCGCGTCCGGCAGACGTTTCAACACGACCACCCCCGCCCCGTGGCCGAACACGGTGCCATTGGCAGCCGCATCAAACGGGCGGCAGGTGCCGTCTTCCGACGCCATGCCCCCTTCCTGACTGAAATAGCCCCGTTTCTGCGGGAATGTGATCGAAACTCCCCCCGCCAGCGCCACATCCGATTGTCCGGCCCGCAGGGATACGCAGGCCTGCGCAATTGCCGTTAACGAGGTGGAACAGGCTGTTCCCATCGAAATCGCCGGACCTTTCAGATCCAGCTTGTAGGCCACCCGCGTGGCGAGGCTATCAGCAATATTGCCGGTAAAGGCCGCGTAATTGCCAAGCTGGAATTGCGAGGTGAAATCCGCCAGTGCCGCGCTGTCCGTCAGAATATTGGCGAGCATATAGGTGCTGTAACTGGCCCCCGCGAAAACGCCGATCGCCTCTTTCGCGCGCATCGGGTCAAGACCTGCATCTTCCAGCGCATGTACGCATATTTCCAGAAATACCCGCGCCTGCGGATCCATCAGCGCCGCCTCTTTCGGCAGGATACCGAAATACTTGGCGTCAAACATATCCACTTCATCGAGCACCGGACGGGCAGTGCGATAATTTACCTTACTGCGGTCCTGCGGCGAAACAGCGTCTTCCATTTCGGTTGGATCAAACCGGGAAATCAGATCGCGGCCCTGACACAGACTCTCCCAAAACTCTGCAAGGCTGCGGGATTGTGGAAAGCGACCTGACAGACCGACAATTGCAATGTCGCGGTCGGATACCTCCGGATGTACATCCCGCGGCTTCTCGGATTTCGCTGCATCGGGAACCGCGCCCTGCTCTGCCAGTTTTCGCGCCAGCGCCCCGAGTTGCGGGGTTTCAAACAGTTCGGTCATGGAAATGCGCCGGCCCAGCAGCTCCGCCATACGGGCGCGGGCCTGAAACAACTGGACAGAGTTTCCACCCGCATCAAAAAACGTGTCCTGATCCCGCAGGGGGGGACAGTTCAGAATGTCCTCCCAGATTGCAGCAATCCGGTCGCGCAGTTTTGTAGCAGGGGGAACTTGGTCCGTGTTGGTTACAGGGTCCTGCCCCAAAGGCGAATGACCGTAAAATACATCATCTGACATAGCGGTACTCTCAAATAGCATCAAAACGATGCAAACACTCAGCCGCCCTTGCGGCCTAAATACGCGGTGGTCCAACACGGACCGGAACTGTGGACAACTTAGCCGAAAGCCCCTTATTCTCAAAGAAAATTCGGGAAGAACCCTTTGGCGAACAGGTCGCAACCACCTGAAAAAAAGGATTTTTTCGCCCGAACTATGTGATAATCAGAAACAATAGAGTTACAACGCACCCGCGTCTCCGCCGGACCTGCTTCCTGTCAAACAATGCTTAATGAGTGGTTAATTGTTGAAAACACGAAGACATTTCTGGCTGTCCTGATACGGAGCAGGCTAAAGATTGTTAACAGATCAGGGACAATCGCTTGAAAGCAGTCTTAAAGGCCGAAAATGCCTGTTTTTCAGGACTTCCAGCTGAATTTTGTAAAACCCTGCACAACCGTGGGGAGAACGGCTTCACACCTTTAGCAAGGAAAGAGCGCAACTGATTCTCCGCGCTCTTCTACTTGCGGAACTCCAGCACTTTCTCAGGATCTAGCCTTCCCCGCACAAGATCCATCACCCCCAGAAGGTTTCCATAAAGTCGCCCGCGACGATCGACCCAAGGCTCTGGACGTAAGGTTTTGATGATATTGGCCAAAATATTGCGCGCTATGATTGAAAGCGCCCGCTTGGGGATCATGGTGCCCTTTTTCATCAAGTAAAGTGGATTGGAGATTTGGGAATATCCGAAGGTCTTGCCGTTCGTACGCCCGCCTTTTGTGCCCAGGTGCACCCCTGCCAGCGCATCGGATCGCACCACCCGACCGTAACGGGCGATCTGGCGGGAAAAATCCACGTCTTCCAGCCATGCGTAAAGCGGCAGGGTTTCATCGAACCGTAACCCGTGTTCCACCACAGGCCCTGTGTAAAAGGCCATGTTACAACCGTACCCGTTGTATGTCGGCTGAAGCGGGTATTCTGTGTGCCCGTCCGTATTCCAATCCAGAATGTCCAGCCCTTGCGCGTGGCTGTACCCCGGGCCTGATATCCCGTCGGCCAGCACCTTACCCGTTGCCATAACTACGTCGGGATGCCGGTTAAACAGGGCTTTGATCTGTTCCAGATAGGTGCTGGCCATAAGAAAATCGTCGTCGGTGAAAACCACTACATCCTTTGGCCGAACCAGCTCGAGCACACGGTTGCGCTGGTGGCACGCGCCTTTCGATCCGATACGCACCTTTACAGGACAACGCATTTTTTCCAAGACACTACGATCAATATCGCTTTCGCCGGTGATCGAAAGCACCAGTAGATCCGGTTGCAGCGTTTGACGGGGCAGTTCGGCGAGTGTTTTGGACAACACCTCCCGCCGCCCTGTCGTTGCAATCGCCATAATCACCCGCCCGACCCTGTCTGCCTGACCGGCAGGCATCACTGGCGTTGCGTTTTTTTCAATTTGCTGGATCGCTGTAACGTTATTATACATGGATTTACTCACTGATCACTTGAACGGGTGGAAACGGATTGAAGCATTGCGGCACGGAATGGGTCAGATGACATCGCAGGAACGGGTCTTGCAGATGTTTGCGCGGTTGGAGCGCCGGACACTCTGGTGGATCGTAATCCTGTTTTGCCTGTTGGTCTGGGGCGCTCTGGCCGCCCTGCTTCTGAAATAGGCAGGACGACAGAGCCTCCTCCTAGCGGGCCCCCTGTCCGCCAAGCACCACAGAAACAGTCTTCAGAACAATGCCGAGATCCCCACGGAACGAGTGACTTTTCACATAAGCCACGTCCAGATCGACCCGCTCCTGATACGTTGTGTCTGACCGGCCGCTGATCTGCCACACGCCAGTCAATCCCGGGCGGACCGATTTATAATCGGCGAAAGCACTGCGATAGTGTTTGGCCTCGGCGGCCACAATCGGACGCGGACCAACCATCGACATATCCCCCCGCAGAACATTCCAAAGCTGGGGCAATTCATCCAGACTGGTTTTACGCAGGATTTCACCGACCGCTGTCAGGCGTGGATCGTTCAAAAGTTTCTGGTTCTGCTCCCACTCCGCACGGGCGGCAGGATCGCTGGCCAGCACCTGTGCCAGTCGGGCATCGGCATCCAGACACATTGTACGGAATTTAAGGCATTTAAACGGCTTGCCGTTCTTGCCGACCCGGGTATGTGCAAAGATGATCTGCTCACGGTCTTTAAACCAGATCAAGGCAGCGATGAGCACCATGAATGGCGCAAAGAATGCCAGCAGGATTAAAGCACATGCGATATCGAATAGCCGCTTCGACAGACGGCGCGAAACGGCCACACGGCCTTTCGTGATAGACTGCAACTCGTCGATGCGAACGCGCGTGCCCTCAAGCTCGCTCGACTTTACATGATAAACCATTCTGTTTCCACTTCGTACTCACACACTCGTAACAGTCACATCAGAATCACACCCTGCTACAAAAATACCTTTTTTCCGCAACATTTCGCCATGAAATATGGCATTCGGGTTTTTGCCAGTATTTTGGGAGTGTTAAAAATATCCTTTCGTATACAACACCTTACCGATTGCGAGAACAAATCGCGATGGTTCCAAATTGGAAACAATAGGTTTCCGCCATAACTCCACCATCTTTTTGCCCTTTTTCAATCCAAAGACACAGGCCATACACTTAATTCAATAACAGGCCGGAACACCCTTCAAAGAAAACCTACAGGCCAGGTCCATTTTATGACATCCAGACCCATACCAAATCCAAACCGCCGCGCTGTATCCGACGGGGTGTGGACCATGATGGAACGTGTGCTTTCCCAGGTTAGCCAGCTTGTCATATTCATCACAGCTGCACGGATTCTCAGCCCTGCCGAGTTCGGCGTCTTCGCCCTGACCTCTGCCTGTGCGATCCTTTTGTTGCGTTTCGCCGAAGTCGGATGGGCTCCATATATCATGTCATGGTCCGGCACGGCGCGCGTGCCCCGCCAGATTCTGTACATCGCAATCCTGTTTGGCCTTGGTGCGGCCGTGATTGGGGGGCTGGCTGGACTGGTTTACTGGATGATCGCGCCGGACAGCAGTGTTGGCCTGTTGATTATGCTTTTCGCTTTTTGGGTCCTGCTCGCCACCACGTCTTCTGCGCAGAAAGGTGTGATGATCTGGCAGCACAAACTGCGGGCTTCTGCCGTTTGTGAAATCTCCGGAGAGCTGGCAGGGCTGGCCGTCGCGCTGGCTGCCCTTTTCTCCGGTTTTGGCGTCCTGTCGCTGGTTTTTGGCCGGATCGCCCTGCAAACGGTGCACCTGAAACTTAGTTTTTTCTTCACACGCCTGCCTCCCAGACGGGGCATGTCTGCCGCGCAGTTGCGCGATCTGCGGGATTATTCGATACCGTTGTTTTCAAGTCGTATGACATTCAATTTCAGGCTGTATGCTGCAACTTTTATCATTGGCGGCTTTCTTGGCGCGGCGGCTGTGGGATATTACCGCGCCGCCGAACGGCTGGTCGGCGCTCTGACAGAAGTTGTCGCCGTGCCATCACAAGTCCTTGCGTGGAGCCTGTTCCGGCAGGCCCGTGACAGCGGCGGAGGCGGGCTGGCAGGTTTCCAGAAACAGGCTGATACCTACTTCCACGTCCTGTTCCTGACCGCCCTGCCGATCTTCATCTGGACCTGCGTGTTTGCAGGAGAGTTGATCACAGGGCTGCTCGGGGCGGAATGGCTTCCGGCTGTACCGGTTGTCATTATCCTCGCACTGGCGCGTGCGCTCTCTCTGCCAACCTTTGCCTCGGAACCGATCCTGTCGCTGGCAGGGGAAATCCGCAGGATGCCGAAGGTTTCGGTACTGTTTTTGGCAATGACCATAGTGCTGAACCTGATCGCCAGTCCTTTCGGCATGATCGCTGTGGCATGGGCGCAGGTTGCCGGTTCGGTTATCGTTACTGTGGTAATGCTCTGGCTGACACGGAAATACGGTGCAGTGGCGTGGCAGGGTTTCTTCCGCCACAGCCGTTTCATCATCGTGCCTCTGGTTCTGGCCACAGCGGCGCTGGAGGTTCTTCAAGGCCTGACGCTATTTGAAGGCTTGCCGGATATGCTGCGCGTTCTGGCCGTGTCCGTGCCAACAGTGGTAATCTACGGTGCCGCGCTCTATCTGTTTGACCCGAACCTGCGACAGGCTGCGAAGGCCTATTTCAAGGGCAATGCACAGGATCAGGAGGCCTCCTGATCCTGCTGTAAGGTCACGCAGTTGCTTACGCTTCTGCGTTTTCCGGAAAGAAACACGCGGCAGAATGGGGTGTTACGCCAAGCTCCGGGCGCTCTGCCCGGCATTTATCCTGCGTTTTCCAGCAGCGGGGCGCAAAAGGACACCCTTCCGGCACAGCCAGCGGCGACGGCAGTTCCCCTTTCAGCTTGATCTGGCGCTTTTTATTGGCCGGATCCGCCTGCGGCGTCGCAGAGAGCAGCGCGTTGGTATAAGGGTGCTTTGGCGCACCGAACAGGTCTTCCTTGCTGCCCTTTTCCACAGCACGGCCCAGATACATCACGATCACCTCATCCGCCACATGGCGCACCACGCTCAGGTCGTGGCTGATGAACAGATAGGCCAGTTGCATCTTTTCCTGCAAATCCACCAGAAGGTTCAGAACCGAGGACTGTATCGACAGGTCAAGCGCGGAGACAGGCTCATCCAGTACCAGAACCTTGGGATCAAGCATCAATGCCCGTGCAATGGCGACACGCTGACGCTGCCCGCCAGAGAACATATGGGGATAGCGGTCATAATGTTCCGGACGCAGCCCCACCAGCGACAGGATTTCCCGCGCCTTGGCCTCCCGCTCCTCTTTGGAAATATCGGGACGGTTGATGATCAGAGGTTCCTGTAATATCTGCCCGATCCGCTGGCGCGGGTTGAGCGATCCGTAAGGATCCTGAAACACGATCTGCACGGATTTGCGCAGGCTGGCCCAGTCGGATGGCACCACAGGTTTACCATCGAGCGTCAGGCTGCCCGAGGTAGGTTCCTCGATCATGGTGACAAGACGGGCGAGTGTTGATTTACCGCAACCGCTCTCCCCCACCACCGCGAGGGTTTTACCGGGGTATAGCGCGAAATCCACGCCGCCGACCGCCTTGAGGATGTTGGGTTTGCGCAGCAGTCCGCCGCTGACTTCATAGTGACGCTGAAGCGCCTCGGCTGTCATGACAGGTGTCGCACTCATGATGCTATCCTCTCGTCCGTGTTAAGCGGGTAGAAACACCGCGCGTGTCCAAGTTCCGGTCCTTGCGGGGCGGGTTGCTCGGCTTTGCATTTGGAGTTGGCGAATTTGCAGCGGGGTGAAAACAGGCAACCGGCGGGGCGGTCGAATTGTCCCGGAACCATGCCCGGAATGGTGGGCAGATGCTTTTCCGTTGCCCGTTCGGGCAGCGCGTCCAGCAGGGCCGCCGTATAGGGGTGATGCGGGCTTTGGAACAGGGGCAGCACCGGCTGCTCTTCGATCTTCTGACCGGCATATTGCACGCTGACCCGCTCGGCTGTTTCTGCCACAACCCCCATATCATGGGTAATCAGCACCAGCCCCATACCATTGTCGTCCCGCAGACTGGTCAGCAGGTCGAGGATTTGCGCCTGAATCGTCACATCCAGCGCGGTCGTCGGTTCATCAGCAATCAGCAGTTTGGGTTTGCAGGCAATCGCCATCGCGATCATAACGCGCTGGTTCATCCCGCCCGACATCTGGTGCGGAAAGGCCGACAGGCGGCGTTCGGGATCGGGGATGCCAACCTGTTCAAACAGCTCTACCGCGCGGGCGTGACAGGCCTTGCGGCTTAGGCCCAGATGCACGCGCAAGGTTTCCTTGATCTGCCAGCCCACGGTAAAACATGGGTTAAGCGAGGACATCGGCTCTTGGAAGATCATCGCCAGATCCTTGCCAACCACACGGCGACGCTCGCGCTTGCCGATGGTCAGCAGGTCATGCCCGTCAAAACTCATTTCGTCCGCTGTCACCGTGGCGGTCCATGGCAGCAGCCCCATCATCGCCAGCATGGACACGGATTTCCCCGAGCCGCTCTCCCCCACAATCGCAAGGATTTCGCCGGTGTTTACGTCCTGATCGACCCCGTCCACCGCACGGAATTTGCCCGATGCGGTTGCGAAATCGACGCTGAGGTTTCGGATGCGTAACAGTGACATGGCTCAGCTCCGTTTCAGTTTGGGATCAAGTGCATCGCGCAGCCCGTCGCCCAGCAGGTTGATCGCCAGAACAGTGACAAGGATGGCAAGGCCGGGGAAAGTCACGACCCACCACGCGCGCAGGATAAACTCGCGGGCTTCGGCCAGCATGGTGCCCCATTCCGGTGTGGGCGGCTGCGCCCCCATCCCCAGAAAGCCGAGCGCGGCGGCGTCAAGGATCGCCGTGGAAAACGACAGTGCCGCCTGCACGATGATCGGGGACAGACAGTTGGGCAGCACGGTGACAAACATCAGGCGCAGCGTCCCTGCCCCCACGACCCGTGCCGAAGTGACATAGTCTTTCTGCCGCTCCGACATCACGCTGGCGCGGGTCAGGCGCACGTAATGGGGTTGCAGCACAATCGCGATAGCAATCATCGCATTGATCAGGGACGGACCAAGTATCGCCACCAGCACAAGGGCCAGCAGCAGCGATGGAAAGGCCAGAATAATATCCATGATCCGCATGATGATCGTATCGACCCATTTAGGTGCGAAACCGGCCAGCAAGCCGATCAGGATTCCGCCAGAGGCCGCAACGCTGACCACCACAATCCCCACAAAGAATGAGAACCGCGCACCCACGATCAGGCGGGACAGCATATCGCGGCCCAGCGGATCGGTGCCCAGCAGGAATTCGGTACTACCGCCCTCCTGCCAGAACGGGGGTTGCAGCGCGTTGCTGCGGAATTGCTCGGTCGCGTCATGGGGCGCGATCCACGGCCCGAACAGGGCGAGAAAGGCAAAGACCGCAAAAATCCACAGGCCGATCACAGCGCCGCGGTTTTCGCGGAAGTAGAACCAGAATTCTTTCAGACGGGAGGGCCGTTCTTCACCGATGGCTTTGGCTGTCTGTGTTGAAGAAGCGTCAGTCATTACCGTTTCCTGATTTTCGGGTTAATCAGACCATAGAGCATATCCACAGTCAGGTTTACGATCATCACCATCACGGCGATCAACAGCAGGCCACCCTGCACCACCGGATAGTCGCGGCGGAAGATGCTATCCACCATCCACTTGCCAATTCCCGGCCAGCTAAAGATGGTTTCCGTCAGGATTGCGCCTGCCAGCAATGTGCCAACCGACAGGCCGATCACGGTGATCACCGGAATAAGCGCGTTGCGCAGGGCATGGATCGAATTGATCCGCGCCGGTGACATGCCCTTGGCTCGCGCGGTGCGCACATAATCCTCGCCCAGCACTTCAAGCATGGCAGAGCGGGTCTGCCGTGCAATCACAGCCAACGGAATGGTGCCCAGCACGATCGTGGGCAGGATCAGATGCCGGATCGCGGACCAGAACGCCCCCTTCTGGCCGGAGGCCAGACTGTCGATCAGCATAAACCCTGTCGGATCAGGGAAGTAATACAAAAGATCAATCCGCCCTGACACCGGCGTCCAGCCGAGATTGCCTGAAAACACGATGATCAGCAGCAGCGCCCACCAGAAGATCGGCATGGAGTAGCCGACCAATGCGGTGGACATCAACGCGCGGTCAAAGAATTTGCCACGATTTACAGCTGCAATCACACCCGCAGGCAGCCCCAGCACAATCGCCAGCACCATCGCACACAGCGACAATTCCAGTGTTGCGGGAAACAGGGTAAAAAATTCGTCCCAGACGGGTTTCTTGGTGACAAAACTATTGCCAAGGTCCCCTTGCAGAACACCAGTGAAATAGTCCCAGAACTGAACATACATCGGCCGGTCAAAGCCGAATTGCGCTGCAAGCTGGTCGTATCTTTCCTGACTGACGCCCCGCTCTCCGGCCATTACGATGATCGGATCACCGGGCAGAACGCGGATGAAGGCAAAGGAAATTAGGGTCACGCCGAAAAAGGTCGGCACGAAAGTCAGCAGTCGGCTCAGGACATAGTTTAGCACGGAAGCACCATCAGTTCTTTGGGAAAGTGGGTCAGCAATTTGTAACCGTCCTGCGTGATCAGAACGTCATCTTCGATGCGCACACCAAAGTTGCCGAGCTGGTAAAGTCCCGGTTCATTGGTGTAAACGGTTCCCGCGGGTAAGGTCATGTGATTTCCCCGCATGATGTAAGGGGCTTCATGCACGCTGCGCCCCAGCCCGTGTCCGGTCTTGGTGCGAATACGATCCGCGTAGGGCGAATTTTCAAGCACGCTGATAACAGCATCGTCGATTTCATGGGCCGTGACACCGGCACGGGTCACATCCAGACCGGCGAGGTTGGCTTTCAATACAGTGTCATAAACCTCCCTGCCCTCGTCGCTGACATGGCCCAGAAAAACGGTGCGCGTAATATCGGCGGCAAAGCCATCCTTATAGGCGCCAAAGTCAATCAGCAGGGCATCCCCTGCCTTAACCGCATAATCGGCACGGGCGTGCGCATGGGGCATCGCGGAATTATCGCCCGCCGCAACAATCGGCGAAAACGACAGGTCATCCGCTCCTTCGGCAAACAGCATCTGGATCAGCGTTTGCTCGATTTCCTTCTCGCTCTGTCCCAGTTTAACCGTATCCAGCGTGCGGTGCAGGGCCCGTTCGGAAATACGGATGGCCAGTTGCAGGGCGGCTACGTCCTTGTCGGTCTTGATCATCCGGAGTGCCGAAATCTCGCGCTCCGCATCAATGATCTGCAAATCGGGCTGCGCCTGTTTCAGCGCGTGATGAACAAAGACCCGCATGACCTGCCCTTCCACACCGATAGAGGAAATCTTCAGGTGGTCCATCATTGCCGAAAAGGCATCAGAATATCCGGTCTGGTCGCGCCAGTCGAAGACGGCGCCCTCGAACCCCACCTGCATCCAGCTGCCAAGTTCGAGGTTGGGCACCAGTGCTGCAGGGGCACCTTCCGCGGGGATCACCAGTACAAAGGGCCGCTCATGGCTCATGAAACTGTGTTCTACCGCGCGGGTAAAATTGGGTCCGGGCACAAGGGCCACGGCATCTACGCCAAGGTTGGCCGCTACGGCGGCATAAGGGGCAAGGCGGTCTGTCAGGGAATCTGTCACGTGTCGGTCACTCGTCGACTGGAGGAGTTAAAAGGAGTGAGGGCGGCATCTTGATGCCGCCCTCCTGTTACCTGGATTGTTACTCGGACAATCCAACTTCGTTAAAGATGTGGCTGCCGAGCGGGTGAACCACATAGCCTTCCACTTCGGGGCGCATTGGCATGTACACAACAGAGTGTGCAATCGTGGCCCAAGGCGCCTGATCCTTGAAGATGACCTGTGCTTCTTCATAAAGCTTGGCACGCTCTTCCTGAGAAGACTCGCTTTTGGCTTTCTGAATCAGGGCATCGAACTCTTCGTTGCACCATTGTGCGCGGTTGGATTTGCCAACGCCGTCACAGCCCAGCAGAACCGCAAGGAAGTTGTCCGGGTCGCCGTTGTCACCGGTCCAGCCCAACAGAATTGCGCCATCGCGGTCCAGTTCCTTGGAGCGGGACAGGTATTCACCCCATTCGTAAGACACGATTTCCACGTCCACACCGATTTTGGAGAAATCTTCCTGCATCAGTTCGGCCATACGCCGTGCATTCGGGTTGTAAGGACGCTGAACCGGCATCGCCCAGATTTTCATGGACAGGTCGGTTACGCCTTCAGCTTCCAGCATGGCTTTGGCTGCTTCGGGATCATGTGCATCGTCCTGAATGTCGTTGTTGTAGGACCACATGGTTGGCGGGATCGGGTTTTTGGCGATCTGGCCGGAGCCCTGAAACACAACATCGATGATGGATTGCTTGTCGATGGCCATGTTCAGCGCTTTACGCACCTTGGGGTTGTCGTATGGCGCCACTTGCGTGTTATAGGCCAGATAGCCCACGTTCAGGCCTTCCTGTTCCATAACTACGATGCTTTCATCGCTTTTCATCGCTTCCACATCTGCAGGGTTCGGGTAAGCCATGACATGGCATTCGCCCGCCTGAACCTTCTGGTAGCGCACAGACGCATCCGGAGTGATCGCAAAGATCAGGGATTCAACCTTGGCTTTGTTGCCCCAGTAGTCATCATTGCGCAGGTAACGGATCACCGCATCTTTTTGATAGGCCTGGAAGGAGAACGGACCGGTGCCGATTGGCGCCTGGTTTACCATTTCCGGTGTGCCGGCTTCCAGCATGGCATCTGCGTATTCCTTGGATACGATAGAGGCAAAATCCATCGCCATATTGGCAATGAACGGCGCTTCGGGGCGGGTCAGGTTGAACACAACCGTATAATCGTCAACCTTTTCGATGCTCTCGATCAGGTCCGGCATGGACATGCCGCCAAAGTATTCCCAAGTGCCGCCGGACACCTTGTTGTAAGGGTTTTCGGCATTGCCCTGACGGTCGAACGTGAAGATCACGTCATCCGCGTTGAAGTCCCGTGTCGGCGTGAACTGGTCGTTGGAGTGAAATTTCACGCCTTTACGCAGTTTGAAGGTTACGGTTTTGCCGTCCTCGGAAACTTCCCAGCTTTCAGCAAGGCCCGGTACGGTTTCCGTGGTGCCGGTTTTAAATTCCGCCAGACGGTTGTAGATCGGCTGGCTCGACGCATCGAATGTCGTGCCGGCAGTGTAAAGTGCAGGGTCAAAGCCTTCCGGGGAACCTTCCGAACAGTAGACCAGTGATTGTGCAAATGCTCCGCCTCCCAGCGATGCAAGCAAGAGGCCCGAGGCCAGTGTGGATTTAAGTGACATTGTTTCAGTATTCTCCGTTGGTTTGGTTTTAGAGTATTGGCAGCAGATGTTTCTGTCTGCGGATTTGCCCTCTTAGGGGCGCATCGGGACAAGTTCGGAAACTTGCTCACCGTGTTCTGTATCCGTTGGCGAAAGCTCTCCGGATTTCTGGTATTGCATCCGACCGACCCACAAAATCCGCGCGGGCTTGTCCGAGGCATTGGCCCAGCCGTGGGGTTTTTCCCCCAGATAATGCAGGCTGTCTCCCGTGGTCATCGTATATTCGCGTCCACCGACCCGTTGCACGATCTCACCTTCCAGAATGTAGATGATTTCCTCGCCCACATGCTGGATCAGTTCGGATTCATATCCGGGAGGCACGTTCAGCACGAAAGACGTCATCTCGTGACCGGGCAGGTTCACCCCGATTTGTTCGTATTCGACGGAGGAACCAGCCACGGAAAACCGCGGGCGGCTGCCACCACGGGTGAAGCTTTCTGCAACAGCGGGCGTGCGGATAAAGTAATCCGCCGTTTGTCCCAATGCCTCTGCAATCTGGGAAAGCGTCCCGAGTGTCGGTGTTGCGCGGTCCCGCTCAACCTGACTGAGGTACCCGACAGAAACACCGCTTGCGGCGCTAAGTTGCTGTAGCGTCATGGAGCGACGCTGACGTTGGCGCCGCATTCGCGCGCCCAACCCGTTTCCGAGCCCGTTGCCCGGATCTTTTGCGTCATTTGTGCGGTCTGCTGACACAGAATCCTCCCGTTTACGCCGGTCTTTGCCGATCTTGGCGCGTAGGGTGCGCAGAAATAAATTTTGCGTCAACAATAAAAATTTTACTCTTAAAATAATTAGTGAACACAACAGTTTAGGCAGGCCCTTCGGCCCGCCTAAATCTCTGATTACTGAAGGTGTTTAGTAATCCCGCTCGAAAAACACACCAAGCGTGCTCTCGCCATCGCTGCTCACGCTGCCGCGCGCTGTAATGGAAGGGGTCAGATCAATATTCAGCGAGACCGAGCTTCCCGCCTGTCCGGCAGTGATATCGGTGTAAATATTATCAGAAAGATATTTGCCAACCCGTCCACTGGTGTTGCCTTCGTCATCCGTCACAATGTCCAGATCATCCACCCCGAGGCCTCGCCGCAGTTTGGAAACCACGCCTTCGCCCCCTTTTCCGGCAAGGGTTCTGACAGCATTGACCAGTTGCAGCGCCTGAAACGGCGAAAGCTGGGAGATATCCCGGCCAAAGAAGATTTGTGCCAGAACTTCATCTTCCGGTGCCTCCGGATCGGATTCGAACGTCACTTCAGGATCAGAGGCTAGCCCCTGCACGACGATAGAAGCCGTGCCGGTGCTGGTCTCGGTGGTGGCGACAAACCGGATATAGGGATCCAGATCCCCCTGCATCTGAACGCTGCCCTCATCCAGATCAAACCGCTTGGTCAGCAGATCAAGACGCCCGCGGATCAGCTCGAACCGGCCTGCAGAAATTACATTCGCGGTCGTCCCTGTCAGGCGCACGCGCCCGCCCAGTTCCGCATCAAGCCCCCGGCCCCGCACAAATATCTGCGAGGGCGCACGCACCCGAATGTCCAGTCCGAACGCCGCAGAGGACGCCCCCCCTGCACCGTCATCACCGGAGCTGCCACTGCCGGTCAGTCCGGCTTTGGCACGGGTTCTCCGCACGGCGGCACTTTCGCTGACGTGCACGATATCAGGAATAATAGAGAAACCGACCGCGCCGGCGGTTGGTACCTTGATCTGTGTTTCCCCAAGATCAATGCCGCCCGAAATCAAGGCCCCGCCAGCCAGCGGACCGCTGATCTTCAATGCGCCGTTCACCGTGGTACTGTAAAGTTCGGGATCGACAAGCACGATGGATTGCAGTGCGACGGACAGATCGGCCTGTAGATTACCAGTCAGATTAACGCCGCCACTGACGGACATCTGCCCGCCAGAGGAAATTCCGCCAGTGACCGACACTGTTGCGCGCCCGCTGTTCAATCCGATATCGGCGTCGATTCCGGTCAAGGATAATTGCAATTCAGGGGCTGCCAACCGTGCGTTCTGCGCAGTTATCCGGCCCGAAACTGAAGATACATCTGCCGGTCCGCGCACAGTCAGATCAAAACTGGCTTGCCCGTTCAGGCTGCGCGGCGCAATGAAACGGTCCGCAATCGCGAGAGGCAACACACCGCTGCTGGCAAGGTCAAGCGTGCCATCTGTAGCCACATCGCCCTGAACGCGCGCGCGCATCCCTCCCGGCCCTGTGAGGCCCGTGTCCACCTGCCAGACGTCACCTGCCTGGCGGGCCGTACCGGTTGCTGTGACCGGCCCGCTGATCTTTGGCACGATCGGGCTGATGTCCGGCAGGCTTGCCGTGTAGGTCAACATCGGTGTTTCGCCCGTTGCAAGCCCTGCCAGCGTGGCATCAAGGCCGTAAGGTCCGTCAATTTCCGTCTGGATACGCCAGCCCTTGTCCGACTGGGCTGCACGTCCCTCCACCTGCAAGGGGCCGCTATAGGCGGGCACAAGCGGGTTGATGTTTGGAACACTGAACAGGAACTCCACCGCTGCTTGCGGCCCCGTCACCAGCCCCGCAACTTCGGCTTTCGCGCCAATGGGACCGGCAGCTTTCAGATCAACAGTCCAACCCGCTGTATCCAGTTCAGCTGTGCCGTTCACTGTGGCCGGACCGGGCAATCTGGGATCGAACATTCCAGCATCTTCCAGCCGCAACGCATAGGTGAACTTTGCGTCATCCGTCGCCAAGCGCCCGTTGGCCGCAAGCGTCATCTGGTCGTTTTCCAGCTTGGCCTGACGCAACTGCGTACCGGTTTCATCCCGCTTTGCTTCTACCGAAAAGCTGGTTTTGCCGCGCAACAACTTATCCGCCTCGGCCTGATTAATCGCGAGATTGTCCAGTTCTCCGGACAGATCAAGATCAAAGAATCCGCCAAGCGCAGCTGTACCCTTCAGGTTTACCGCTGCCGCCCCGCTTAGATCCTGACCGGCAAGGCCGGAGAACTTTGACAGGTCATCCGCCACAAGCCGCGCATCCAGCATGGTTTCAAAAGCATCTTCCAATGAGTTGACAGTGGCCTCCCCTGTTAACACGGCAGATTGTGTGCGCAGGTTCATCTGTGTCAGTTCCAACGGTTCGCCTTCGGTGTAATTCAGGCTTAGCTGCCCTTTGACAGCGTTCCCCACTGCTTGCGCCAATGCGGGATCGTTAAAATCGAAGTCGCTGGCATCAAGGTTCAGATCAGCAGTGACCTGCCCCAGTGTACCAATGTCATCGCGCAGGATACCCCCTGCTTCAAGATCAAGCGTGCCGATGCGGATACCGTCCCGAACCAATTCGCGGATGCTGAAAACACCGCTCCAGTTACTGCCCGCCGCACGGTCGTACTTCAGGTTCAGCGCCACGCGGTCCACCCGTGTTTCGACACCTGGCACAGGCAGCACGACAGAGCTTTTCCCGGCTAGAACTGCGTCCAGATCGAATTTGGTCGGCCAGTATTCAGGGTTCAACGTGGTTGACCCCTCCAACGACAGCTCGTTTGTTTTAAGGTCCAACTCCGCCAGTTCAAGCGTGCCATCAGGAAGTTGCTGTCCGGCCGCGCGCAGCCGCACGGAGTTGCCAAAAAAGTCATGATACTGCGGCGCAAACAGGGCCGTAATATCGCCGCTGATGTCTGCTTCGAACCCTCTGGTAACTTCAGCCATAGCATCTGCCTCTGCACCCTCTGCACCCTCTGCGAGTGCTGCCTGCTGGCTGGTCAGGCGGATTTCACCGGTCAGACGGTCTGCGCCGTCTGTTGCAATCCGAACGTCTGTTGTCAGATCATCAAGTGTTCCGGCTCCTTGCACTGCCAGTTCAACCGACGGCAATCCTGGCAGGTCGAGAAGTCTCGCCGCAATGCCGCCCTCGCCCTCTTCCAACGCAATATCAAGGGTTATTTCCTGAGTAGCACCTGTGAAACCGGCAACGATCCGAAACGCCCCTTCCTGCCCGTCGATACGTTGAGCCCGCAGCTTCACATCTGCCACATTATCCGCCAATTGGGCAGATGCCTCCAGCGTCAGGGCCATTTCCGTGCCAAGCACCGCGTTGCCCAGAAAAATCTCCTGCGCCCGCAACTCGCCGACACTTACCGAAACCGGCAGTTCCGGCAGGGCAAATGGCTGGGCTTCTGCTTCCGGCAAACCGTTATCCGGAGTAACCGGCAAACGGTCCAACCGGATGACATCAGCGGCCAACAGCTCGATATCCACACTCCCGCGCAACAGGGCGCTGCGGTTCCACTGCATCGTCAGCCCTTCCATCGTCAGCCAGATGCCGGAGTTATCGGCAATGGTGATGGAATCCATTGTCGCCGTACTGCTAAGCGCACCGCGGAATCCGGTAATCGAGACAACACGCCCTTCCCCACCGAGAGAATCCTGCAACAGTTCGGTCAGGAACCCTTTGTCGGATTCTTCCTGCTCAGTCTCTTCCGCAGGTGTTGCGTCAGTCTGCGCCAGAACAGGCACGGCAAGGAGCGTTAACAGGCAGATGAGGAATGTGCGAATGGGGCGCAAGCTCAAAACGATTGTCCTATTCCAATATAAATTTCAACGCCGCTGTTGTCCCCTGGTCCACTGACCGGAACAGCCAGATCCAGACGCAACGGGCCAAGCCCTGTGTTATACCGCAAGCCGATCCCCGCACCCGCGTGCCAGTTCCCCGAAGTTCCGTCAGGAAAGCTTTCCCGTCCGATATATCCGGCATCATAGAACCCGACCGCAGCGATTGTGTCGGTGATCTTGTAGCGGGTTTCAGCCGAAATCCCCATGAACGAGCGGCCGCCGACGGTAACTCCGCCCCCCAGATCCACACCGAGTGACTGGTAGTTTTGACCGCGCACCGTGCCGCCACCACCCGAATAGAAAAGAAAATCACTTGGGGCTCGGGCCAGATTTGGCCCGCTGAGCGAGCTAAGCTGCCCCCGCAGGGCAAAGGTCAGCCGCTCTTCTGCGCCGACCGTCTTGTAGGCACGCATGTCAAGGGTGCCAAGCATACCGCTGTCCGTACCGCGCAACGCATAAAACGGAGTCAGTTCTGCCTTGGCGTAGTAACCCTTCTTTGCATCCAACGGATCATCGCGATAATCAAACGTGGCCGAGGCCGGTGCCATCAACAAGGCGTAGCGTCTTGGACCGAAAGCATCCGTTACATCTGCAAATCGGTACCCGAGTCCGAATGAGTACTCCCGCTTCTCGGACGCGTACCGCGTGATACCCGCACCGAGTTCGAAAGACTTTGTCGTATAGCTTTCCTCGTTCAGACGCTCTGCTTCGCTTTCGATGTAGAAGTCCGTGTCCTCATTAAAGGTTGCCGGCCGGTCAAACCGCAGGGAAACCGTGTAATCGGTGCCGCCGGTTTCACCACCAATGCCCGAAATTTCACCGTCGACACGCAGACGTTCCGCGCCGCCAAGCAAATTGCGGTGTAGCCAGTAACCCGACAGGCCAAGTCCATCGACAGAGGATACTTCAGCCCCGAACCCGAAACGGCGCGGCGGAGATTCCACCAGTTGCGCGGTCACATCAAGGGTATTGTCGGGTCCGATGTTCTCAGCCTCGTTCAGGGCGACGACCCGGAATGCCCCGGTACGCCGGAGCCGTGTGGAAACCAGTTTGAGTTTTTCAGGGGAAAACACATGACCGGAAGGGAAACCGGCAATATCGTGAATACGTTCCGTGCGAACGGCTTCATTTCCGCTGACCAGTAGGCGACCGAATTTCAGTTGCGGTCCGGGAGCAAGCCGGATTCCCGCATCAATTTGCTGCTGTGCATGCCGCGCCGTTACACTTTGGCCGCCAAGCTCGGCTTTGGCATGGCCTACGGCTCTCCAGCCGGTGATGCCCGCATCAACAGTGTCTTGCAATATTCCCACCCTTGCCGGTTCGCCGGTCGCGAACTCCTCCGGCAACTCGCTTCCGGGGGCAACAGGGGCAATGTCGGCGCGACCGAACCTGAACAGCGGGCCGTATTTGACGCGGATTTCCACATTCTCCACGGACTTGGGGGAATAGAACGGAGACAGGCTGCTGGCTTCGCGTCCGTCGATCTTGATCTCGACCACAGGCGCGTAACGGGCTTCACCGTAAAGGGCCGTAACGATACGTTCATAATCGGCGCGGGCAGAGGCGATAATGTCCTGTACCGCCACATTTTCCCGGGATTGAAGTTCAACCAGCAGAGAAGCATTTTGCAGCGTTTCGGCAAGGTCTTCATTCTCTTGACCGACAACTATCCGCAGATCAAAGGCTTGCGCCGAAGCAGACAGCCCTAGCCCCAAACCAAACGCAAAGGCGCTGGCCCATGTGGTTGTCTTAACAAGTTCGCCCAAGGTATGCCCCGTCACTTCAATACTGCCCCTATCTGATCTGTTATCATCGGACGATCCGTCAAGCGGCCCTCCGCCGTGCGCAAGGCACATTGGTGCGAATCTTACAGGACCGATCCGGAATGTTACACCTTATGTTTGGACTTCAAACCATCACCTTGATGTTATCCGGCTTTGGCGAAACGCAAAATTTCACGCACAACGGTGCTCTTATCAACTCTGACGTTACCCGTAGAAATCCGGCCGGTTCACAACCCCGTCCGGTCCCAAAGCCGGTATGCCATGACCGAGGGCGCCAGAAACCACGGGTTTCCCGAATAGAAAGGGCGCGTTGGAAAGGGGATTTTGTTAAAGGCCGTCATACCGCGCGGGTCATCCACGGCCTGTTGCCCTATGCGCATCCCCATATAGCTGGACATGCCAACACCCGAACCGCAATAGCCCATGGCATAGAACAGCCCGTCGTCATGCCCCGCGTGCATAAGGGTATCAAAAGTGTAACCCACCTTGCCGGTCCAGCTGTGGCTGATTTTAGTATCGGCAAGCTCGGGAAAAAGATGCACCATTTCGCGGTGCAGGCGCGGGCCGCTCACCTTCGGGTCGGCCTCTTGCAAGGACACCCGCCCACCAAACAGAATGCGTTTGCGATCAGGGGAGCGGCGATAGTAGTAGACCAGCTTTCGACTGTCACAAATGTTGCGGTCTGTGGGCATCAAGCGGTCGATCAGCGCCTCAGGTAACTCTTCGGTTGCAATAATGTAGGAACCGATCGGGATTACCCTGCGCTGCTGCCACGGCGTTATGCCCCCCGTATACCCGTTGGTGGCAAGAACGACACGTGCAGCCTCAACTGGCCCCTTCAGCGTGGAGAGCAAAAACCCCCCGTTTTGCCGTTTGATCCCTGTCACCGCACAGTGGGAATGAACCTCTGCCCCCGCCGCGCGGGCCACCCCCAGCAGCCCCTTGTGATACAAGGCAGGATGCAGATTGGCATGCCGGGGAAAGACCATGCCGCCGTGATAGGCCTTGGTGCCCAGTTCAGCGGGCATTTCCGCTTCAGGCACTATATAAGCGCCGGAATTCTGATAGCGGCCCGCGGCAACACTGCTAACCATTTTTTTGTAATGGCGGGGGCTATGGGCACCATCGAACCTTCCCGCCACTTTGAAATGGCACTCGATGCCTTCGTCGCGAATGAACTGTTCTACATAATCGCGCGAGGCTTGTCCCTCTTGCACGATACCCTCTGCAATCTCTTGCCCGTAGCGTTTGGTAAGTTCAGCCAGCCCGAACTTCACAGAAGTGGAAATCTGTCCGCCGTTTCGCGTGCTTGCCCCGAACCCGAGCGCTTCGGCCTCCAGCACCACGGTGGAGCGCCCTGCCCGCGCGGATTGGACCGCCGCTTGCAGACCGGTATAGCCAGATCCGATAATCGCGATATCGACCTTCGTGCGGGGTAAATCTCCTTGGGTGCGCTCTGCTATCGGGGCAGCCTCCCACCAGTAGGGTGTCTCTTTGAAATCATCTGTAAACATGGCTACACCGCCTTTTTATTACCGGTCTCAGATATGGTCCTGCAAAATCAGGTCCGCACCTTTTTCCCCGACCATAATAGCAGGTGCGTTGGTATTGCCTGACGTCACAGTGGGAAAAATCGAGGCGTCCACCACCCGCAGCCCTTCGATCCCGTGCAGTTTCAGTCGCGCATCTACCACGTCGGTTTTCGCGTCCGGCCCCATCTTGCAGGTGCCGACAGGATGAAACACCGTGCCGACCTTTTCGCGGATGTATTCAATAAAGGCGGCATCGTCTTGCGCCTGTGGTCCGGGCGCGATTTCAGATTCGATGATTTCCTGAAAAGCGGGCGCGGCAGCCAGCTTGCGCATAAAATGGATGCCTTCCAGCATTTCCTGCATGTCGAGTTCGGTGGACAGATAGTTCGGATGGATTTCAGGGGCTTGCGCCGGATCGGCCGAGCGGATTGCCAGATGCCCGCGACTGGTCGGGTGCATCGGCTGGGTGCCCAGCAGGAAACCGGCGAAGGGATCGGGGTTCATCAGCGGCCGCTTGCCCGGAGGCGCCTTCGTGTAGCTGACCGGCGAAAAAAACACCTGCATGTTGGGACGGTCCAGACTCGGACGGGACCGGATAAACCCGCCCCCCTGATTAACCCCGAGCGATAGCGGACCGCCCCGCGTCAGCACATAGCGCATACCTTGCAGCAGTTTGCCGTGCCATGAATGAAGCTGGTTGTTCAGCGTCGGCACTTTTGAGCGGTAGAGGAAATCAATCCCGAGATGATCTTGCAGGTTCTGCCCCACTCCGCCCACGTCCCTGACCACCTCAATACCTTTGGATTTCAGCAGTTCCGCAGGGCCAACCCCTGAAAGTTGCAGCAGTTGGGGCGAGTTGATCGCGCCTGCCGAAAGGATCACTTCCCGCGCGGCAAAGGCTTGTTTGACCTTTCCGTTCTGGCTGTATTCCACGCCGACAGCGCGGCCGTTCTCAAACAACACCCGCTGCGCCAGCGCACGTTTTTCCACCCGCAGGTTGCGCCGCTTGCGGGCGGGGCGGATGTAGGCTCGCGCCGTGGACATGCGCATCCCGCCGCGCGCAGTGTTCTGATAGGTGCCCAGCCCTTCCTGACTGGCGCCGTTGAAATCGGCGTTACGCGGTATCTGGATCTGTTCGCCGGCTGTGATGTAGTTCTGGCAGATCGGATGCAGAAACCGGTCCATGGTCCCAACATGCAACGGACCGGAATCGCCGCGAAAGTCGCAGCCGCCCCGATCGTTGGTTTCCGCTTTCTTGAAATAGGGCAGCACATCGTCCCAGCCCCAGCCCGGATTGCCCATGTCCTTCCAGCCGTCGAAATCCTGCGCCTGCCCGCGAATATAGACCATCGCGTTAATGGAACTGGACCCGCCCATAACCTTGCCGCGCGGCCAGTAGGACACGCGGTTGTTCAGCTCCGGATTGGGCTCCGTCTCATACATCCAGTTGACGCTGCGCTTATAGAAGGTCTTGCCATAGCCGATGGGCAGCCAGATCCAGAAATTCAGATCACTGCCACCGGCTTCCAGAAGCATCACCTTAAATTTTCCGTTCTCGCTCAGCCGGTTGGCCAGCACGCAGCCCGCAGACCCTGCGCCCACGATGATAAAATCCACCTGTTCCATTCGTGACTTCCCTAACTTCAGGACTTGGGGTCGCGCTGGATCACGACGCTGATCAATGCCAGCAAACCGGACCCGACGATCAGGAAGAATGACACAGCATTCAACACAGGGGTAGAGCCGACTTTGGCCATCCGGTCATACATCGTAATTGTCAGCGGCGATTCCGATCCAACTAGGAACAGTGTGGTGTTGAAATTTTCAAACGATACCAGAAAAGCGACAATCCCTGCCGCTATCATCGCAGGGCGCAGGAAAGGCAGTGTCACAGTGCGCAACACCTGCGCACGGCTCGCCCCTAGGTTCAGGGCCGCTTCCTCAAGTGACGTGTCGAATTTCTTCAAACGTGCCGTGATCACCAGCGAGGTGATGGTGGTCACGAAACTGAACTGGCCAAAGACGACGAGCAGGATTCCGGGCCGCAGGAATTCCAGTTCCAGATTGAACCGGTCCTCCACCCCGTTGGCGATATTGCTGGCCATGACCAGAATGGAAATCCCAAGGATCACGCCCGGAATAACCAGCGGCAGGATCATCAGGATGTAAAAGAAGTTCTTGGCCGGAAAATTTCCCCGAACAAACAGGAACGCATTGGTGGTGCCGACGAACACCGACAGCAGCGATACCATCACGCCGATTACGCCGGAATAATACAGCCCCCGCAAAAGGCGACGGTCGTGGAACATACCGAGTTTGGGCTCGCTGTCATTAAAGAACCAGTCGAGCGTGAACCCCTGCCACGGCAGCGCCGGAAACAGCGAGTCGTTAAACGCAAAGCTGCCTGCCGCCACCAATGGAGCCGCCAGAAAGATAAAGAACGCCGCCATGTAAGCGCGATAGCCCAGCAGGAAGGCCTGATTTTTGGTTGATGATGCCATGTCCGATCCCTCCCCTTCAGCTTTTCGCAACAGTGTTGGCCAGCGTCTGCCCTGTCAGGCGCAAACCGATCCACACAACGATCGAGGTAAAGGCCAGCAGCAAAAAGCCAAAGGCCGCGCCGCTCTCCCAGTTGAAGCGGGTGATGAACTGGTCGTAGATCTGTTCGGTAAACCAGCTTGAATTCTTACCGCCCAACAGGATCGGCGTCAGATAGCTGCCCGCTGTCATCATGAAGACCACGATACAGCCCGACACGATGCCGGGCATGGCATAGGGCACGATGATACGGCGCAGCACGGTGAACCCGTTGCCTCCCAGATTATACCCCGCCTCGATCATGGCGTTGTCCATCCCATCAAGGGTTGAGACAAGCGGCACAATCATGAACAGGATCACGGTATAAACCAGCCCGATAACGACCGTGATGTCATTGTAGAGAAACTCTATCGGCTGGTCGATCAGGCCGATATCCGTCAGAAAACTTGAAATTACGCCGGTTTCCCGCAGCAACAGAATCCAGCCGAAAGCGCGGATCAGATCGCTGACCCACAAAGGGATCAGGCACAACAAAAACAGCGCCCCACGGGACCGTTTGCCTGCGATTTTGGCAATGTAATAGGCGATGGGAAAGCCGATCAGCAGCGCCAGAAACGTTACCAGAATAGACATGGAGCCGGTGCGCAGCAGCGTGTTCCAGTAGATCGGCTCGTTTATGAAATCAATGTAATTGCCAAAACCGAACTCATAGACCCGCGGCGCTACTTTTTCCCGCAAAGACAGCACAACCATCCCCATATGAGGCAGGATAATCAGCAAGGCGATCCACAGCGCGAAGGGTGCGAACAGCAGGATCAGCGAAAGGCGTTTGATGTCAGATTGCATATCGCCCCCTAAACCGCAAAACACATGGTTTGCGCGGCGGACCATTCGAGCGTGACATCATCACCGGCCCGCAAATCCTCTGTCCCGCCGGTGACAACCACATCTGCCTCGATCAGTTCCCCTACAGGGTCGCGCACCAATACGCGGCTGTTGGCACCGTTGAACAGAACGGAATCCACACGGCCCTGCAGCGTGTTTTGCGCGGTACTGCTGCCCTCAGAGGATGTCTTGCGGGCTGTGATAAACTCGGGGCGCACAAAGATCGAAACGTCCTTGCCGGAGCTGATCCCCTGCCCCACGGCCCGCGCACTGGTCATCACCAGCCCTGCCTCGGTTTCCACGCGGTATTCTCCGCCTTCCTGTGCCGTGACCCGACCGGACCAACGGTTGGAATCCCCGACAAAGCCCGCAACAAATGACGTTTGCGGATTGTGATAAAGGTCTTCGGGCCGGCCGATCTGTTCAAAGCGGCCCTCGTTCATAATGGCGACGTGATCGGACATAACCAGCGCTTCGGACTGGTCGTGAGTGATATAGATAAAGGTGGTGTTGAACTGGTGTTGCAGCAGTTTCAGTTCGATTTTCATCGCCTCGCGCAGTTTCAGGTCAAGCGCGCCAAGCGGTTCGTCCAGCAACAGCACATCAGGGTCCATTACCATACAGCGGGCAATCGCGATCCGCTGCTTCTGGCCGCCTGAAAGCTGGTGGATTTCGCGATCTGCCACATCCGGCAGCGCGATCCTTTCAAGCACATCCTTCACCTTGCGGTCGATTTCGGCCTTGTCTGTCCCGATGCAGCGTAATCCGTAGGCGATGTTTTCATATACGTTCATCATCGGAAACAGCGCAAGGTGCTGGAACACCATCTTCACGTTCCGCTTGTTGGGCGGCGTGTTCAGAACCGATTTCCCCTTGATCTGGATATCGCCGGAGGTGGGATCTTCGAAACCTGCAATCATCCGCATCAAGGTCGTCTTGCCACAGCCCGACGGCCCGAGGATCGAAAAGAAAGACCCTTTGGGAATTTTGAACGACACATCATCCACAGCGCGCACAGCCCCGAACGATTTGTGGATATTGCTGCATTCCAGATCGAATGCAGGTTCAAGGGCCGGATCGGTCAGTGTGGCAGTGTTCATTCGGGAATCCGTTTTGTCAGTGTCGTAGGAAAAAGGCGCCTGCTGGCAGATAGAAAAAGGGCGGCGTCATGTTGAACGCCGCCCCATCTGATGGAATCGTTTAGCCGCCTGTGGCCGCTTTGATTTTCTCAAGTGTCTTGCCTTCCATGTCCTCGACACCGGCGGGGATGTTGGCAAAGAACTTCAGATTGGCAATATCTGCGTCGGTAAAGGCCGCTGTCACCGCTTCACGCTTGTCTTCGGGCAGCAGGTCCAGCCCGCCTTTGACAGCGGCAATCGCGCCGGTGCTGCCGGACATGATTGTTACGTTTTCAGGTTCCAGCACAAAGTTGATCCACTTGTAGGCTGCATCATCCGCCTTGCCCTTGCGGGGCAGCGCAAATGTGTCGATCCAGGCCAGCGCACCTGTTTCCGGTGGCACAAACACGATGTCCTTGTTCTGACCATAGAGTTTATAGGCTGTGGAATCCCATGTTTCAGAGGCCACAATCTCACCCGACAGCATCATGGCGGACAGATCGTCGCCGCCCTTCCAATAGGCTTTGATGTTGGATTTACATTCGATCAGTTTTTCGGCCACTTCATCCAGAATCTGCTGGTATTTATCCAGATCGGAATAGGCGGCAAACGGATCGTGCCCCATTGAAAACGCGGTGCCGAGCAGAATGGTCCGCTTCAGACGCATGGAGGTTTTGCCTTCATACTTCGGATCACACAGATCACCCCAGCCCTTGAAATCCGGCGCAACGGATTTGTTCGCCATCAGGCCAGAGGTGCCCCACTGATGCGGAACCGCATAAACTTCACCGTCAATGGTGGTGTTGGCCTTCACACCCTCCAGATGGGAGGTCTCCATAACGGAGGTGTCGATCTTGGACAGATCCAGCGGTTTGTAGATGTCGTATTCCATCTGCGCTGCGTGAATACGGTCGTGGCTTGGCTGTGCAAGGTCAAAGCCCGCGCCGCCGGTGGCCCGCAGCTTGGCGATCATTTCCTCGTTGTTGGAAAAGGTCACTTCCACATCAATATCGGGATAGCGTTCCTCGAATTTTTGCACCAGCTCCTCGGGCGCATAAGACCCCCAAGTCAGCAGACGCAGTGTTTCGGCATGTGCGAAAGAAGCCGTAGACAGCAGCAGCGCCGCCATCAGACCCGTGATTTTTGTTTTATGTTTCATAATGTACTCCCTGAAGTATCAACGCGGCAGCGTCGGGTTCTAGTCAGTCGCACTTGAACCTTAGAAAGGCATTGGACTGCGACTCATATCCATTGCGGAATTCTTATCAGACCAATTTGTAACAGGATTATATATCCAGCGCGGGCAATCCAGACAAAAGTTTAAGCCCTGACTGAATATCGTCGGGCTTCGCACTGCCAAATCCAAGCACAAGGGCATTCTGCTCAACAGGGGCGAGACAATAGCGCGACAGCGGGGCTGTGATGACGTTGCGTTCAGCGGCCTGAGCGACCAGTCGGGCTGTATCCACGCGCGGGTCGAGATAGGCTGTCGTGTGAAATCCGCTGCGGGTCGGCTGGATCTTAATTGACGGCGGCAGCGCCTGAGCGGCCTGCATCAGCACATCATATCGGGCCTTGTATAGCCTTCGCATCATGCGGATGTGAGTAGCGAACTGGCCCTCGTCCATGAAATCCGAAACAACCGCTTGCGTTGCCGTGGACGGGCCGCTGATCCAGCTTGTGAACACCCGATCGAACACCGGCACCAGACTGTCGGGCGACAGAATAAAACCCAGCCGGATAGAGGGGAACAGGGTTTTGGAGAACGTCCCCACATAGATCACACGGTCCTGCGTATCTATGCTTTTCAGCGCAGGTTGCACCCGTTCCGAGAAATGGAACTCGCCGTCATAATCATCCTCGACAATCATCGCATTGGCGGCCCGCGCCGCATCCAGCAGCGCCAGACGCCGCTGAAGGGACATGACATGGCCAAGGGGCTGCTGGTGGGAGGGTGTGACAAAAGCTAGCCGGAAATCCGGCGCAAATTGTAAACCCTGCTCCACATCCAGCCCGTCCCCGTCTACCGGCACCGGCACCAGTTGCGCCCCGTTCGCCACCAGTGCATTGCCTGCACCAATGGCACCCGGGTTTTCGTACCAGACACGATCACCACTATTCAGCAGAACACGCCCGAGGATCGAAAACGCCTGTTGCGCCCCGCCGGTAATGAAAATTTGCTCCGGTCTGCACTTGATCCCGCGCGCCGCGTTAAGGTGGCTGGCGATAGACCGGCGCAACCGATCCAGCCCCTGTGGCGGGCCATAGCCCATGATTTCGTCCCGATTACCCCGCAGGTGGCGTGCCGATATCCGCGCCCAATGGGCCATTGGAAACGCCTCCAGCGCGGGGAGTGCGGTAATGAAAGCCTGACTTTTATGAGGAAGCCGCTGGCGTGGAGCAAAATTGTCCAGCGCCACGGAAAAGCGCTGTGATAGTATTGGTTCGGCCAAAACATCCTGAGGCGCATCCGGCCGATCCGCTCCGGTTAGCGGCTGGGCAAGCACGTCGCTCACATAGGTTCCTGCGCCCACGCGGGACACCAGCATCCCTTCGGACACCAGCCGGTCTATGGCGTCAATCACCGTAGTACGCGAGACACCGATCTCTTTGGCCAGCGTACGGCTGGCCGGAAGCCGCCTGCCCGCGCCAAGACCACCCGTCAGTATAATCTCGCGCAGGGCCATATAAAGCTGCACACTAATCTTGCGGTCCGATCCCCGTTCGATCCGGATGGAGGAGAGCAAGGCTCCGGCCTGTTGCTTCACTGTGCACCCCCTTATTGGACCGCTACTATTGTCGGAATGGACCTACTGTAAGGTCCAATTTCTTTTATGGTCAACGCCAAAGATTTCAGACCTGCCCAGCCTACCGGAGCCTCCCTTATGAAGATCAAATCCATCGAAACCTTCAGCACGGAATTCGTCAGCTTTACCCGTGTGACGACTGACACAGGTGCGCAGGGCTGGGGTCAGGTCGCGCCTTATTATGCGGATATCACAGCACAAGTGCTGCACCGGCAGGTGGCACCCTATGCGCTGGGCAAGGATGCCTATGACGTTGATGGCATTCTGGATTTCGTGCGGGACCGCGAACATAAATTTCCCGGTTCCTACCTGCGCCGCGCCATGGGCGGGCTGGATACAGCACTTTGGGATTTACGCGGCAAGGTCGAGGGCAAACCGGTTTGCACCCTATTGGGCGGCAGCCCTGGTGAATTCCGCGCCTACGGGTCGTCCATGAAGCGGGATATAACACCCAAGGATGAGGCAGACCGGCTGGTCCGGCTGCGCGATGAAAAGGGCTTTGACGCCTTCAAATTCCGCATTGGCGCGGAAGTGGGCCGCGACCGCGACGAATGGGACGGCCGCACCGAAGAAATCGTCCCCACCATGCGCCGCGCCATGGGCGATGATGTGGCGCTGCTGGTTGATGCCAATTCCTGCTATTCCCCAAAGCGGGCGATTGAGGTTGGCAAGATTCTGATCGACAACGGAATTTCCCATTACGAGGAACCCTGCCCCTATTGGGAATTTGCGCAGACCAAGGAAGTGACCGACGCGCTGGATCTGGACATCACAGGGGGGGAGCAGGACTGTATGATGGCCAACTGGCAGCAGATGATTGACGGGCGGATCGTGGATATTGTGCAGCCGGATGTGCTCTACCTCGGTGGTATGTCCCGCACGATGCGGGTTGCAAAAATGGCTGCGGATGCGGGGATTCCGGTCACCCCTCATGCGGCCAACCTGTCGCTGGTCACGCTGTTCACCATGCACCTGTTGCGGGCCATTCCCAATGCGGGCAAATATCTGGAGTTTTCCATCGAGGGGCTGGACTACTACCCGTGGCAGGACAAGCTGTTCACCCACGATCCCTATGAGATCCGAGATGGCAAGGCCACTGTGACAGACGCGCCCGGATGGGGAATCGAGATCAATCCCGAATGGCTCTACAAGGCAGAGTATCGCAAGTCCGAACTGGAGGGATGAGGCAAGGTATCCTGAGTTTCATTCCCACGGCGGAACGTAAAAAGACGTCTTGATCTGATCCATCACCACTGTGGTTTTGAACCCTTTGATGTCCGGATTGTCATAAAGAAACGTGCGGGTGAAGCCTTCGTACTCCTTGATGTCCCTTGCGCTGATGATCAGCACAAAATCGCTGTCGCCGGTGACGTAATAGGCGCTCATCACGATGGGTTCCGCCCGCACGGCCTTTTTGAAATGGTCGATAATGTCAGAGCGGTCCCTTTCAAGCTGCACCGAGACAATCATAGTTAGCGTGCGCCCCACTTCGGCGCCGGAAATGATCGAGATATCGCCCTTGATCACCTTTTCCTTGCGCAGCCGGTTCAACCGGCGCTGGGCAGAGGTCGGGGACAGGCCGATCCGCTCGGCAAGCTGAGTCGAGGTAAGCTGGTTGTTCTGCTGCACCTCATGCAGAATTTTGCGATCAAAATCATCCAATGCGGGGGGTTTGGCAGCCATTCGATCAATCCTTGCATAAATTAGGCGCAAACGTAACAGATTTGCATCGTTTCGTCACGGCTCGTTGATATGCTGCGCGCAACACACAAGAAAGGGCGTAACTATGCTGAACAATGACCAACTGGCCGAATGGGATCGCGAGAATTTCTTCCATCCCTCCACACATCTGGCGCAACATGCGCGGGGGGAAACCCCGACACGGGTTATCAGCAGCGGTGACGGCGTCCATATCACCGATCGCGATGGTCGTCGGATGCTGGATGCTTTTGCCGGGCTTTACTGCGTGAATGTTGGCTACGGGCGCACTGAAATTGCCGAGGCGATTGCCAAACAAGCCCATGAACTGGCCTATTACCATTCCTATGTGGGCCACGGCACCGAAGCCTCGATCACACTGGCCAAGATGATTCTGGACCGCGCTCCAGACAATATGTCGAAAGTCTATTTCGGGCAAAGCGGTTCTGATGCGAACGAGACCAACATCAAACTGGTCTGGTATTACAACAATATCCTTGGTCGCCCTGAAAAGAAAAAGATCATTTCGCGCTGGCGCGGTTATCACGGCTCCGGCCTGATGACAGGCTCGCTGACGGGGCTGGAACTGTTCCACAATAAATTCGACCTGCCCCTGTCCCAAGTCATCCACACAGAGGCGCCCTATTATCTGCGCCGCAAGGATACCGCGATGACACCGGCAGAGTTTGCGGCTGATTGCGCTGCTAAACTGGAAGAGCTGATCCTTGCCGAAGGCCCAGACACCGTCGCCGCCTTTATCGGTGAGCCTGTGCTTGGCACCGGCGGCATCGTACCCCCGCCCGAAGGCTACTGGGAGGCGATTCAGGCTGTTCTGAAGAAATACGACATTCTGTTGATCGCGGACGAAGTCGTCACCGGCTTCGGGCGTCTTGGCAGCATGTTCGGGTCGGACCACTACGGGATTGAAGCAGATATCATCACCATCGCCAAAGGTCTGACATCGGCCTATGCGCCGCTGTCCGGTTCGATAGTGTCGGACAAAGTCTGGAAAGTGCTGGAAAACGGCACCGACGAAAACGGACCTATCGGCCACGGCTGGACCTATTCCGCCCACCCGATTGGTGCGGCTGCCGGTGTGGCCAACCTCAAACTGATCGACGAACTGGGTCTGGTGGAGAATTCAGGCAAAACCGGCCCTTATTTGAAGAAAGCGCTAAGCGACGCACTGGCGGATCACCCTAATGTAGCTGAAGTGCGCGGCGAAGGTCTTATGTGCGCCGTCGAATTCGCCGACACAAAAGAACCGCTCGGATTTTTTGACGCCTCCCGCAAGATCGGACCGTCGATTTCCGCCGCTATGGCCAGCCGCGATGTGATTGCCCGAGCCATGCCGCAGGGCGACATCATCGGCTTTGCTCCGCCGCTGTGCATCACGCAGGCTGAAGTGGATCATGTGGTCGGTGTCACAGTGGAAGCCGTTAAGGAAGTTCTGGGGTAACCTATCTTTCAATAGCTTTTGGAAAGGCGCAGCGGTTCATCCGTCTGCGCCTTTTTCAATTGAAGGTTCGAAGCAAAAACGCAGTGCCCACCCAGAAACAACCCTTCGCGCGCCCAACGAATCGACAAAAATGCAATAACACCTTTGCAAAATTCGCCAGAGCACGAACCTGCAATCCCGCATAAACTCTCTTCTGTAGGGACGTATCAGCTCGGTTTTATAGCCACTTTATGCAAGTGCACTGGTAAACAGTTGCATTCGTGCGGATTATCGCCTTACGACAGGAACGCAACGACAGGCGACAGGGATATACGCGTGAAATTACTGGTTGGGAAACATGCCGGACGAAATTCGGTCTTCGCAGTGAATGATATAGCCGCAACCAACCTATCCTTATTATCCAGCGAAGTCGGCTCAGACCTGAGATCCCTTCTGACCAATCCAGAACTGCTTTCTGACCTGTCGGTTCGCATCGCGGCTTCAGATAAGATCGCAATCGGTGACATCATACCAGCCCTGCCTATTGAACGGCCGGGCAAAACGATTTGTTTGGGGCTGAACTACGCCGATCACGTAAAAGAGGGTGGCCATGACATGCCAAGTTACCCTGCCCTTTTCATGCGTGGTCTGGAATCGCTTATGCCCTCCGGTGCGCCGATGGTTCGGCCCAAAAGCTCTAACAAACTCGACTATGAAGCAGAGTTGATGGTCATCATTGGCAATGGCGGGCGCCGTATCCCGCCGGACCAAGCGCTCGACCACGTATTCGGTTATACGGTGTTCAACGACGGATCGGTACGGGATTACCAGCGAAAGACACCGCAGTGGACGCCGGGTAAAAACTTCGACAGCACCGGCGCTGTCGGCCCATATGTGGTGACACCCGACGATCTGCCCGCCGGAGCCATCGGGCTGAAAATCCAGTCCCGCGTCGGCACGGAAATTTTGCAAAGCGCAAATACAGCCGACATGATGTGGCCGGTGAACAAAACCATTGCTACGATTTCCGAGTTTGCAACGCTCAACCCCGGCGACATGATCGCCATGGGTACACCGCCCGGTGTCGGCCATGCCCGCACGCCGCCCCGTTTTCTCAGACCAGGCGAGGTTATCGAGGTGGAAATAGAAGGCATCGGCATCTGCTCCAATCCGGTTGTAGACGAAGAATAGCCCTTCACTTTTTTAGAATACTTCGGAACCCTCCCGCGCTGGAATCTTGTTGTGATCCTATAATCACTTCAAAGGAGGGAATAATGAAGGACACCAAACACCAAAGCGGCTATGGCCGTTTCTTCGCCATGGTCGGCACGTCTACTGTTATCATGTTCGGGCTGATGTATCTGAACACCTATGCGGCGGATCACGTATTTTTCAGCGAAACACGGTTTTATATGACCTTTATCATGGGTGCAGTCATGGCGGTTGTCATGCTGACGTTCATGCTCGGAATGTATCAGAATAAAGCCGTGAACACAGCGATTTACGTGGGATCTGCGCTTGTCTTTGCCATCGCCCTCTGGCTCGTCCGTTCTCAGGAAACCGTGCAGGATGTGAGCTGGATGAAAGCCATGATCCCCCACCACTCGATTGCAATTCTCACCAGCGAACGGGCGGAAATCAGCGATCCCCGTGTCAAGGAACTGGCAAATTCCATTATCGAGGCCCAACGGCGTGAAATCGGAGAGATGAAAGCCCTCATCGAGGATCTGGAGTCCCGTTAAAACGGGAGCCAGAAAAATGGTGGGCGACCCTGGAATCGAACCAGGCATGAGTCGCCTCGGCGGAGTTACAGTCCGCTGCCGCACCTTGCAGCACGTCGCCCAACGCCGCCCGATTTAGCGGGGGTGTCGGGTGGCGTCAACCACTATTCTGCATCAATCTTGCATCTTGTTCTTCCCCAGCCCCTTGCAGTGGCTTCTGGCATCTGCGACACGGGATAAACACGACAGCAAGGGCGCAGGATTATGGCCAGAAAACCCAAGAAACCCACGTGGGTTGTTGAAAAAGAGCGGGAAAAACGCGGTGAAACGCCTGTGACAGTTTGGTTGTTCGGCCTTCATGCAGTGCGCGATGCGCTAATGAACCCTGCCCGTGTCAAACACCGGCTGATCCTGACACCCAATGCGCAAGCCAAGCTGGAAGATGCAATTGCCGCTGCCAGTATCGAACCCGAAGTACAGGACCCGCGCAAATTTTCTGCGCCGCTTGATGCACAATCCGTGCATCAGGGGGCGGCGCTGGAAGTGGACCCGCTGGTCTGGGGAAGCCTGTCCGAACGCTGCGCGCCGCGCGGCGAAAACCCTGTGGTGTTGCTGCTGGACCGCGTAAGCGATCCCCATAACATCGGCGCGATCCTACGGTCAGCCGAAGTTTTCGGCGCCCGCGCTGTTATCGCTCCGCACCGCCATTCTGCGCCCGAAACAGGTGCGCTTGCAAAAACCGCTTCCGGTGCGCTGGAACGCCAGCCCTATTTACGGGTCCAAAATCTGGCCACCTCTATGAAGGCCCTTAAAGAAATGGGCTATTTCATCATTGGTCTTGATGGTCTCGGGGACGCAGATCTGGCAGAAGAACTAACGAAGTCAGCAAAGATGCCAGTGGCTCTCGCGCTTGGGGCAGAAGGTCCGGGCCTGCGACAACTTACCCGTGAAAGCTGTGATATCATTGCGAAAATCCGCTTTGCGGGCGGTTTCGGCTCGCTCAATGTGTCAAATGCGGCGGCTGTCGGGCTCTATGAAGCGGCCCGCCTGCGGTAACATTCCGCTCACGCAGACACGAGCAGGAATAACGCGCACTCAATTCGCCGTGTAAGCAGTAGAGCGGTCGCGATTTAGCCGCTAGCCTCACTCCCAGATCAAACTTTGGGAGACCCGCATGACACTTAACCGACGCGCGATTCTAGCGCTCGTCTCTGCCAGCGCCGTGACGCTGGTTGCGCCGATGGCCGCCGCCAAGAGCCCTCCGGTCTATACCGAAGACACCGTCGCCATAGATGGAACGGATACCGTCGCCTACTTCAGCGAGGGCAAACCGGTTGCCGGCTCGCGCGACCATTCGGTGGACTGGAACGGCTCGACATGGCTGTTTGCAAACGCGGGGAACGCCGCTGCTTTCGCCGCTGATCCGGAAAAATACGCCCCGCAATATGGCGGATATTGTGCTTTCGCTATGGCAAACGGTTATGTAGCCCCGACCGAACCTGATGCCTGGTCCATTGTCGACGGAAAACTGTACCTGAACTTCAATCTGAGTGTGCGGAGCAAATGGCAAACAGACATCCCGGGCAATATAAAGAAGGCTGACGCACACTGGCCGGCCCCGTTGGAAAACTGAAGCCTTGCGCCCCGCCGTTACGGTCCACTTTTCCCTTTAAAAGCTGGTCCGTGCCGGGGCGTGTGACCACGACGTGATCACAATTTTATTACAAAACCTTAACTCCGGGAAAAACAGCTCTAAGTACTCAATCACTGGACGGGTTGATTGGAACTCCCCGTCTCTGACTACTGTCCCTCGTTCCACACCTTGCGCCTGAAGCATTTTTGTTTCGGGCGCTTTTTTTGAGCTGGCAAGCAAGACGCCCTGCCCTGTCGTTTTTGAGGTAGAGCCCGACAGGTGCTGGCGTTATGATCTTCTGTATGAGCGAAACCTATTCTGACGAACTGTTGCGCAGCGTGCTGAAGCGCACAAAAACGATCGCCTGTATTGGCGTGTCCACCAATCCTGTCCGCCCTTCCCACTATGTGGCGCGGTATATGGGATTGCGGGGATATCGGGTCATTCCGGTCAATCCCGTTTATGCCGGTCAGGAACTCTTCGGAGAAACAGTAAGGGGCGATCTGTCGGAACTGAAGGACGACTCTGTAGATATGGTTGATATCTTCCGCCGATCCGAAGCTGTGCCGCCAATTGTCGAGGAAAGCCTCTCTCTGCTTTCCGGATTGCAAACCATCTGGATGCAAATCGGAGTTCGCCACGCCGATGCAGCCTCTCGGGCCGAAGCAGCGGGAGTTACTGTGATCCAGAACCGCTGTCCCAAGATCGAATATCAACGACTTTTCGGAGAATTGCGCAAAGGCGGTTTTAACACGGGAATCATTTCTTCGCGGTTGTGAACAGTCGTATATTAGGCATACTCTGCGCCAAATTGTTCGATTACGGAGGAAACAATGACAGACGGCCCCAACTACGGTTTTGACACCCTGCAAGTGCACGCAGGTGCGCGCCCCGATCCAGCCACCGGCGCGCGGCAAACGCCGATCTATCAAAGCACGTCATACGTGTTTCGCGATGCCGATCACGCCGCCGCGCTGTTTAACCTACAGGAAGTAGGGTATATCTACTCGCGTCTGACCAACCCGACTGTGGCAGTTCTTCAGGAACGCATTGCGACCCTTGAAGGCGGTGTCGGGGCTGTGTGTTGTTCTTCCGGTCACGCGGCGCAAATCATGGCGCTGTTCCCGCTTATGGGGCCGGGTTGCAATGTTGTCGTGTCCACCCGTCTTTACGGTGGTTCGATCACCCAGTTTAGCCAGACCATCAAGCGTTTCGGCTGGTCCGCGAAATTTGTAGACCTTGATGACACGGATGCGGTTGCAGGGGCGATCGACGAAAACACCCGCGCGGTGTTCTGTGAAAGCATCTCCAACCCGGGCGGCTATGTGACCGACATTCCGGCGATTGCCGCGATTGCGGACAAAGCCGGCTTGCCCCTTATCGTGGACAATACTGCGGCAACCCCTTACCTCTGCCGCCCGATCGAAATGGGCGCGACACTGGTTGTTCACTCCACGACCAAATACCTGACTGGCTCCGGTACGGTAACAGGCGGTTGCGTTGTCGACAGCGGCAAGTTTGACTGGTCCCAAAACGATAAATTCCCGTCGCTTAGTGCACCGGAACCTGCCTACCACGGGCTGAAATTCCACGAAACCTTCGGCGAACTGGCCTTCACATTCCACGGCATCGCCATTGGCCTGCGGGATCTGGGCATGACAATGAACCCGCAAGGGGCGCATTATACACTGCTTGGTATTGAAACCCTGTCCCTGCGCATGGAACGCCATGTGGAGAATGCCAAAAAGGTTGCGGAATGGCTCGAAAAGGATGACCGGATTGAATCCGTGACCTATGCTGGTCTGGATTCGTCACCTTACGCGGATCGGGCGGGCAAACTGTACCCCAAAGGCGCAGGTGCCCTTTTCACCTGTGCGGTAAAAGGCGGCTACGAGTCCTGCATCAAGCTGGTAGACAGTCTGGAAATCTTCAGCCACGTGGCCAACCTTGGCGATACACGTTCATTGATCATCCACCCTGCCTCCACAACACACCGTCAGCTGACCGAAGAACAGCAAAAAGCTGCCGGAGCAGCGCCGGACACGGTACGCCTTTCCATCGGTATCGAAACTGTAGAGGATTTGATCAACGATCTCGATCAGGCCCTGAGCAAGGCAACTGCCTGACACTTGAACGGCGCCCGCCCTGTGCGGGCGTCCTTTCCAATTCTGCCTGAACAAGACCCCGCATTTATTATGTGACCAGCGCCAAAGCGTCACGCCTGCTTGAATTTTAAACCTTTCGATACGAAATCAATTTAAAGAACGAACCGCCGGATACAGACTCGCCTCTGCGTGATCCGGTTCTGCGGGTTTGATGCACCGGACCACCTGATCGGGCGGAATATTCCAATTCCGGCAAAAATCTGCTACACTAAGGGCTTAGCCCACCAAAACTGTAGCAATAGATGCCTTTGGTGGTATATCCGCGCTGTGGATAGAGAGAACTTTATGATGATGGGTGAAACCAAACCGAATTTTGCGCTCGATTTGTCGAATGAAGGCGTCGCTCTGTGGCACCGTGGCAGCGGTGGCGGTTGGACCGTGCTTGGACATGTGCCGCTGGAAGCTCCCGACCTCTCTGCGCAGGTTCGCGAGATGCGCGACTCAGTGATCGCAAACGGACCGGGCACCGCGAAAATGCGGCGCACAGTGGTGCGTGTACCCCGCTCCGAAGTGATGCTGTCCAAGGTCAGCCTTGGTGTATTCGAAGACGAAGCCGCCGAACGCCACGGGCTGCGCCAGATCGAAAAAATCTCTCCTCTGCCGATGGATGAAATCGTTTTTGATATGGGCGAAAAAGGCTTTGGCAACATGGCCCCTGTCGGGATCGTGGCCCGCCAGACGCTGCTTGAAGCAGAGACATTTGCAAAGACCCATGGGTTTGACACGCTCTATTTCACCACGGAATACACCGAACGGGAATTCCCCCGCGAACCCCGTTTTGTTCTGAAAGAACAAGCGACTGCCGCTAAACCGCTGTGGTTTGTTCCTTGGGTTGCCGCGGCGTCCGTCGGGCTGGCAATCGGGTATTTCGGATATTCGCAGATGACATCGGATGCCAGCGGATATGACGCGCCGCCGGCGGTGGCCGTTGTGGAACAACCCACTGGCACCCAAGCTATCGGTGACACCGGTGCGCAAACAGCAGCTCTGTCTTCCGGTGTGGAAACTGCCCCTGTAGCAGAGGCAATTGCAGAGTCCGCCGAAGAAGAAACCGCGGCGGAAGAGGTCGCTCTTGCCGAACCCGAAGTGCAGGACGTTTCGAACGAAGAAGATCAGGCAAGCCAGCTTGCCCTTCAGGAAATCGCGCCCAATCTGCCCTTGGTCCGGATCGCCCTGAACGCGCCAGTTGCAACAACCTATCCGGCCCTTGCGACCAAACCTGTGCCTCGCAACTCGGGCGCAGACCGTCCCTTTATTATTCGCCTGCAATCCGAAGAATCAGTCTCTCCGGTTGTCGTAAAGGATTCGGAACTGGTTAAAACCAGCACGCTGCAAATTGCCGAAGCGCGCCGCGATCTTCCCGAAGTTGCGGTTAATGATGAAATTGTCGAGATCATCCAAACCGATATGGCTCTGGCGCCTTACGCGCCGACAGAACCAGAGGCCCCCGTCCGCCTTGCAGCGCTGACTTTGCCGAGCCAGTCTTTCGATCCGATCCTGCTGGGCGACCTGCCTGCGACAGATCGAGATGCTTCTCCTCTGCCCGAAACCGCATTGGAACCGGCAGAACGTCCGGTACGCCCGCCATCGCCCATCACAGCAGAACCTGGCACCCTTACACCGACAGAGGAAGGGACACCCGGACCGGATTACATCGTAATTTACGCCGGCAAACCGTCGCAAACACCGCCCGACCGCCCTGGTTCAGCGATCCCTGCTGATCCACTGGCCGGTTTCTCGCCGCGCCTGCGCCCCGAGTCACTTGTAGTGCCTGAAACAGCAGCGGAAGAACCCCCAGCCGAGGCTTTGCTGTCTGAAAATACGGTGCCTGAAGAAACCGTACCGCAAACCATTCTGGAACTTGCCGATCCGGCGCTGCGGCCGCTTCGGGCGCGGGTGCGCCCGTCTGATCTGGACGTGCCAGCGCCCGGTCCGGCCTTTGGCCCGCCAACCATCGCGCAACTGGCTGATCCGGCTCTGCGCCCTCTGCGCGCGAAATTGCGCCCACAGACGCTGAACGTACCAGAGCAGATCGTGGCAGTTGAAACACCTGCGGCCGATCCGTCAGGGACAGAGGCCGAGGCACTGGAAGTCGCAGCCGCGGAAATCGCCACCGAAGCGAATGTGGACGCGGAAACCGCCGCCATCGCCCAAACCGAGGCGCAAGAAGCCATAGAAAGCGCTACTTCTCTCGCGCTGGCCAATCCGGCATTACGTCCGCAGGACCGTCCCACAGATCTGGCCGAGGATCTGGAGGTTGCAACCCCTCCAGCGCAAGAGGAAACCGAAGAAGCTGTAGAGAGTACCCAGGAGCCGGAAGCCCCGTCCCTGATCGCTCTGGCCGATCCGGCCCTCGCAGGTTTGAAAGCCCGCAACCGCCCGACAAACCTGCGTGTCCTGACACCGTTCGAGATGGACGGGCTTGTGGCTTTGGCCGATCCGGCGCTGGCAGGAAAAAAATCGCGCAGCCGTCCGAACAGCTTGCGGGTCATCGCACCAGAGCCGGAACCCGAAGCAGAAATCCTTGTAGCCTCCACCCAGCCGCAAAATACGATTGCAAGCGCTTCCCGTTTCGCTATCGAGGAAAGCCCCCAACCCAAAGCGCGCCCTGCCCGTCTGGAACGTGTAGTGAAACGCGTCACAGCGGAGCCCAGCGACACCGGTGGCACAACCAGAACCACAGCGAAAACGCCTAAAGCTGCCGTTGGCACGGTGAAAGCGCCGCCTGCGCCGACCGCAACCAGTGTTGCGAATGCAGCTACTGAACGCTCCAAGTTCCGCACCTCCCGCCTGAGCCTTGTAGGTGTCTTCGGCACCCCAAGTGCGCGACGGGCGCTCGTGCGCACCTCAACCGGACGATACGTGAAGGTAAAAGCAGGCGACAGCCTTGGCGGTTGGCGCGTCTCTGCCATCGGGGAAGACAGCCTGCGGATCAAAAGAGGCAGCCGCGATCAGGTGCTTAAGATCCCATAAGGGCCGGGTTTAAAAAGCTGAAATAAAGAAAGCCGCAGGAACATAGGTTCCGGCAGCTTTTTTGTTGGCAGTTCTAATGGCTTAAAAGGATCAGGTCAGCATCACCGCTGCCAATCCGAGGAAAGCGAAAAAGCCGACCACATCTGTAACCGTTGTCACAAACGCACCCGATGCCAGCGCGGGGTCGATTTTCAGTTTGGTCAGCGTAATCGGGATCAGAATACCGGCCATACCGGCAATCAGCAGGTTTGCGATCATTGCCAGTCCCAACACCACACCCAACATGGGCGAACCGAACCAGACCACGCCGACAGCACCGATAATCACGGCAAAGACCAGACCATTCAGCAAGCCGACCATGACCTCTCGACGGATCACCCGCATGGCGTTGGATGCGGTCAAATCCTTCGTGGCCAGCGCCCGCACGGCAACGGTCAGGGTTTGCGTCCCCGCATTCCCGCCCATTGAGGCAACAATCGGCATCAGGACCGCCAGGGCAACGATCGCCTCAATCGTGTCGGAGAATTGTGAAATCACCATAGAGGCAAGAACCGCGGTAATCAGGTTTACCCCGAGCCATGGAAACCGCTGGCGTGTGGTATCGAGTATACTGTCCGTCAGGCTTTCGTCGCCAACACCGTTCAGAAGCCGAAGGTCTTCTTCCGCTTCCTCGTCCAGCACCAGCATCGCGTCATCAATGGTGATGACACCCACCAGACGCCCCCTCTCATCCACTACAGGCGCGGAAACCATATGGTACTGGTTAAAGGCATAGGCCACGTCTTCCTGCGATTGTGTGACGGGAATGACGTGGAAATGCTCGTCCATGATGGTCGCAAGCATCGTTTCCCGGGGGCTCGACATAAGATCTGACAGGGCCACCTTACCGATGGGTTGCATCTTGGGATCAACGATCACCACAACATAAAACCGGTAGGGCAGATCGGTTTCACTGCGCAGGTGGTCAATGGCATCCCCGACGGTCCAATGGGCTGGCGCCATGACCAGTTCCCGCTGCATCAGACGGCCGGCACTTTCCTCGGGGTATTGCAGCGATTGTTCAACCGCGACACGGTCTGTCTGATCAAGCGCCTCAAGGATGCGGTTTTGCTGGGGTTCTTCCAGATCTTCGACCAGATCAACCACGTCATCGGATTCAAGATCTTTCAGGGCCGAGCTCATCACCTCGGGCGGCAGGGTTTCGATCAAATCGGCCCGCAGGTTTTCATCAAGTTCAGACAGCACATCGCCGTCAAACTCTGTCCCCCAAAGAAGCAGAAGGCTTTCCCGCTCTGCACTGGAAATCTGTTCAAGAACGTCCGCAATATCCGCAGAATGAAGCGGCTCCAGAACCTCGATCAGGCGGGGCTGGTCCCCCGCTTCCACAGCGTCAAGTATGGCATCAATGGCAACTGTGTCGAGCGTATAGGCCCCGTCACCGGAATCAGGGTCCTTGTAGGCGTCTTCCGGTGTGATCTGGTCCTGCATTCTTGCCCCCTGCTTTTGTCTTTCTTCTACCCGTTCGCCCAAAGTGCAACAACCGCAATTCTGGTGAAACCTGCGGTTTGCCTGATCGGGAAATCCCGTCTACTGTAAAGTCTGCTTCCGATCTATTCTATTGGCGTAACACTAAATTATGACAGAACAAAAACCGCAAAAACTCCAGTTTAAAACCCTGTCCGACTTGCGGGACGGTGCAATTGCCCGCCACCAGAAAGGCGACCGCGCCACCGCACGGGATCTGTATCGCGCCTATCTCGCACGCGCGCCTAAAGACGGCGCAATCTGGTCCAATCTCGGTGCCCTGTTCCGTAGCGAAAAGAACTATCCTCTGGCTGTTGTTTGCCAACAGAAAGCGCTTCAGATCGATCCCGAGAATGACAGCGTTCTAAATAACGCTGCCAATGCGCTTTTCGATGCAGGCGAGCCGGAACAAGCGCTTGAACTGCGGCGCAAGGCACTGGCCAAAAATCCGTCCAACCCTGAAAACTGGTCATCTCTGGGCAAATACCTGCGCGCTCTTGGCCGGCACACAGAAGCAAAGGAACAGTTACAAAAGGCGATTGCGTCCCATCCTGATGATCCGGAACTGCACATCCAACTTTCCTTCGCGCTGCTCGCGCTTGGAGACTACCCCAACGGGTTTGCCGAATTTGACTGGCGCTGGAAAGGGGATGAAATTTCCTTGCCCGATATGCCGATGCCAAAGTGGAGCGGAGAGGATCTGGCGGGAAAAACACTTTTGGTGACGCCCGAACAGGGTTTTGGCGATACGATCCTGATGGCGCGGTTCCTGAAGGGTGTGGCCGACATGGGGGCAGAGGTGCGCCTTTCCGTGAAACAACCGCTACACCGTGTGTTTGAAGGCTTGGCCGGAATGTCCCGTTTTGCACTCACCACTGCCGACCTTGAAGGCTGTGACTTCTGGGCGCCAATGATGGACCTGCCGCGCTATCTTGGGACAACGATTGACACGCTCCCTGCCCCGACAAGGCTCTCGGTCCCGAAGGATTCGAAAGAACGGGCCGAAGCCCTGCTCGCCCCGTTCGAAAACGATTTCAAGGTTGGTGTGCTCTGGTCCGGTTCCGTGACCTATCGCGCCAATCACAAACGCTCTTTCAGCCACCAGCAGTTCCTGCAACTGGCGGATATACCCAACCTGCAGATGTTCTCGCTTTACAAGGGGCCGCTGACCCAAGCCTACCACGCGGATGGCACGTCTTGTGTGATACTGGACGCGGCAGGAAACGATCGCGATTTTGCCGACAGTGCTGCCCTCATCCAGCAACTTGACCTTGTGATCACCATGGACAGTGCCATAGCCCATGTGGCGGGGTCGCTTGGCGCGAAGGTCTGGAACCTGTTGCATTCCGAAGCCTACTGGCTTTATGAACCCTATCAGGACCACACTCCGTGGTATCCCTCTATGCGGTTGATCCGGCAAGATAAATCAGGCGATTGGGACAGTGTATTTGCAAAACTCCGAACGGAGCTGGAAGAATTGGTAAACCAACATGGATGAAATACTGACCCCTATCTCTCCGGGGGAATTACTGGACAAGCTGACAATTCTGGCGATTAAGCTGGACAAGATCGAAGACCCCGAAAAGCTTGCCAATGTGAAGATCGAACACGCGGCCCTGTTTGCCGTAGCGAACAAACACATCCCCAAGACCGAAGAAATAACCGTCCTCAACCACCGTCTGCTGAATGTGAACCGCGAACTGTGGGACATCGAAGATGCCATCCGCGACTGCGAGCGTGCGAGCGACTTCGGGGAAGAATTTATCCGTCTGGCCCGCGCTGTTTACGTAACCAACGACAAACGCGCAGAGTATAAAAAGCAGATTAATCTGGTTCTCGGCTCCCATATCGTCGAAGAAAAATCCTATGCCGACTACTGATCTGATCCTTGGTCAAACCCTTGGCTTTACCGGCGATCCGTTCCGCGAAGGACCGGAAGCGGCCCGTCACATCCGGCGCGGGGCTGTGGCGGTGCAAGACGGGAAGATCGTTCACGTGGGGGACGCAGGTACCCTGCGTGCCAGCTATCCGCAGGCGCGGTTGACGGATAAAGGCGATGCCCTGCTGATGGCAGGCTTTGTGGACAGTCATGTGCATTACCCGCAGACCGGCATCGTTGCCAGTTGGGGAAAGCGGCTGATCGACTGGCTGAACACCTATACCTTTCCGGAAGAAACGCGCTTTAAGAATGCAGACTACGCCAATGAAATTGCAGAACTATATTGCGATCTGGCACTTTCCAACGGCACCACAACTGCGGCCAGCTACTGCACCATCCATCCTGAAAGCGTGGACGCCTATTTCACGGCGGCGCAGAAACGCGGGATGCGGATGCTCGGGGGGAAAACCTGCATGGACCGCAACGCGCCGGACGGTTTGCGCGACACGGTGCAATCCGCCTATGATGACAGCAAGGCGCTGCTGGAACGATGGCACGGGGTGGATCGCCTCGGCTATGTTATCACGCCCCGGTTTGCCCCGACGTCGACTGCTGACCAGCTTTCCGCATTGGGTGCACTTTGGGCGGAACACCCCGATTGCCTGATGCAGACCCATCTGTCCGAACAGCACGAGGAAATCGCTTGGGTCAAAGACCTGTTTCCCGATGCGCGGGATTACCTTGATGTGTACGAACAGCACGGGCTGGTGGGCAAAGGCGCGGTCATGGGTCATGCGATCCACCTCACCCCGCGCGAGATTGACCGTATGGCCGAACAGGGTGTCAGCATCGGCCATTGTCCCAGCTCCAACACCTTTATCGGATCCGGCCTGTGTGATGTAAGCGGCCTGCACCAACGGGGGATTCCGGTGGGGCTGGCAACGGACACGGGGGGCGGTTCTTCCTTTTCCATGCTGCGCACCATGGCCTCTGCCTATGAGGTAGGCCAGTTGCGCGGCACGCCGTTGCATCCCGCACAGCTGCTTTATCTGGCCACTGTCGGATCAAGCAAAGCCTTAGGGCTGCAGGATAAAATCGGAAATCTCGCCACAGGGATGGAGGCTGATCTGATCGCGATTGATCTGGCCTCTACCCCTGCGATTGCGCAGCGCAGCAAACGGGCGGAGGACATCTGGGAAGCCGTCTTCCCCACCATCATGATGGGCGACGACCGCGCCATTTCCGGTGTCTGGGTCAACGGCAAAGTGGTGCGCTGAATTTAACCCGCCAGACGTGCCGCGAGACGGTTCTGACGGGTGATCACTTCACGCAGGTCCACGTTAACCATCTGCCCACCATGCACCACCGCGCGCCCCTCAACATAAAGGTCGCGCACGTTGTGGGGTCCGGTCAGCACCAGTGCTGCCACCGGATCCCAGTTCCCTGCAGCCGCAAGGCCCGACATGTCCCAAATGGCAAAATCCGCCCGTTTGCCCACCTCAAGCGATCCACAGTCAGAGCGCCCCAGAACCTGCGCCCCGCCCAGCGTGGCAATCTCCAAAGCTTCCCGCGCGGCCATGGCGTCAGCGCCGTTCTGCACCCGCTGCAACAACATCGCCTGCCGCGCCTCATCCAGCAGGTGACCCGCATCATTGGAGGCCGATCCGTCCACGCCAAGCCCGACCCGCACGCCTGCATCCCGCATCTGGCGCACGGGCGCGATGCCGGAACCAAGGCGGCAGTTGGAACACGGGCAATGGGCGACGCACGTTCCGGTTTTTGCAAATAAATCAATCTCTTGCGCGTCCAACTTCACACAGTGCGCGTGCCAGACATCGGTTCCGGTCCAGCCCATGTCTTGCGCGTATTGCCCCGGACGGCAGCCGAATTTTTCCTGACTATAGGCAATATCCTCGTCGTTTTCCGCCAGATGGGTGTGCAGCATCACCCCCTTGTCCCGCGCCAGTGCTGCGCTGTCTTTCATAAGGCCGGTACTGACCGAAAACGGTGAACATGGCGCCATGACAATGCGCAACATCGCGCCGTCTTCCGGATCGTGATAGCGGTCGGCCACGCGGATACAATCGTTCAGAATATCAGCTTCCCGCTCCACCAGATGATCGGGCGGCAGGCCACCGTCGCTCTCCCCGATGCTCATGGAACCACGGGCTGCGTGGAACCGCACACCAATGCTGCGGGCCGCCTCTATCGCGTCATCCAGACTGGAGCCGTTGGGGAAAATATACTGGTGATCGGAACTGAGAGTACAGCCCGACAGCGCCAGTTCTGCCAGCCCCACCTGCGCTGACGTGAACATCTCTTCTGGCCCCATCCGTGCCCAGATCGGGTAAAGCGTTTGCAGCCAGCCGAACAACAGCGCGTCCTGTCCGCCGGGCACGGCCCGTGTCAGTGTCTGGAACAGATGGTGATGGGTGTTCACCAGACCGGGGGTTACAACGCAGCCCTGCGCGTTCACGGTTTGCGGGCCCGAAAGATTATTGCCAATCTCGGCAATCACCCCGTTTTCCACCGCCATATCAACGCCCGTCCGTTCGGACCTTGCGGCATTCATAGTGACCAGATGGCCGATATTTTTGATAACAAGACGTGTCATGTCTAACTCTCCAATCCAAAGTAAAGCCAGCGGCTTGTGCCGCTGGCATGATTGAAAAGTCGGGAAATTGGAGTTATCGGCGCTTGGGCTCAGTCCGCGTAGAACGCATCCCCGAAGCCGGCACCCCGTGCAGAGCGCAGCGCGGATTGCATTTGCGCTTCGCTGCTGAACGGCCCCAACAGAACAACTTTCAAATTCTTTCCGTTGCGCGCGATGGTACGGGTACCAACCGGTAGACCGCCTGCCTGAAACCGCGAAATCGTGCGGCGCGCGTTGGTTGCATCGCCGAATGTTCCAACCTGAACATAGCGCTTGCCTGCACTACGCGCCTTTGGTTTCGGCTGTGTATAGGATTTCGACGATTTGATCGCCTTCACGGTGGAACCGGCAACCGCTACCTGACGCACACGGACCTTCTTTTGCACCAGACGGCGGGGAACCGTGTTGGTCCAAACCATTTCCATCTGCGCATCGCCACGGGCCGTTACATCGGGATCAATGATCGTGCCAACGGTTTGCAACCCGTGAACTGGGTCAACAACTTGGGCTCGTGTCACCTTACGCACAGGTTTCGCCGGCTTTTTGTAAACGCTGGCATTGGCCGCCGCCGCCGCTTGGAGGCGGCGTTGCTGTTGCTGGCGTACCAGATCACCCGGATGCACCTTTTGTGCCGGAGGCGGTGTATAAGTCGTAGCAACCCGCTGTACAGGAACGGTAGTCACACGCGCGGTTTGAACCGGAGCAGTCACCACAGCCGTGTTCGCGGAAGGAGTTTGCGCCTTCAAACCGGCATTTTCAGCCCGCTCCCGACCGGAACGTACCAGATCCCCGGGGTGAACCGCTTGTGGTCCCCGCCGTGCCAGATTGGTCCGTGTCATTGCAGGGGTTGCGACCGCCACTTTTGCAGGACGGGGCTGAACGGCAGCCACTTTGCGCGTTGGTTTAGGCTTGGCTTGTGGCGCGGGTTTTGCGGCTGCAACCTTTTTCGGTGCAATCTTGACAACCTTCGGGGCCGGTTTTGCCGCGGTAGTTTCCGGCAGCGAAAGATCTACAACCTTATTGTCGGTTTGCACGACCGGTGCCTGTTTGAGAGCGGCAAGCTGGCTGCCAGACAGCGAAGGCCGGTTGTTTGGCGAACAGTAAACATTTCGCTTACGATTGACGCGGGGCACCCAGGTGACCCGTCCGCCAAATCCGGCGCGAATAAACACACAGCCACGGCTGTCTACATATTGTTTTCCGGTGAATGTTTGGGGGGGATTTTCGGCGGGTGCCGTGATCTTGCGCAAGGACTGGGCCTCGGCCGGATCGGAAAGTGTGAAGACAACCGCAAATCCGGTTGCCATGCCTGCCGCCATTCTGATTATATCACGCATCTCAAGCCCTTTTGGATACATTTTTTTTACCTGCCTTTTTTGCAGTAACCGTGCCTTTTTTAAGACACAATGTAAAGTAATTTTGCCCGATTGTCGCTATATTTCGTGGTAATTTCGTGCGCGACCCCACGGTTTTGGGGTCTCACCTAGAGGCATGCACTTGAAGTCTGAGGCCCAACTCCCTTTGATCCATGCCTTTTACCTCCCTCGGAAGGGACGCATGAAGGATGGAAAGATCCAAGCCATCGAAGCTAGCTTTTCGACCAGCTTTCCAGCTTGCGGTAAAGAGTCGATGGAGACACACCAAGGTGTGCCGCCGCACGGGGAATGGAGCCCTGATAGTGACGGATGGTCACTTCGATAACGGATTTTTCAATCTCTGCCAGCGTAAGCCCATCCCGGATCAACGCGCGAAGCGCTGCTTCGTAAACGTCGGTCTGGTTTTGTGGTCCGGCCGCCGCTTCCTGCTGACTGCGGGCAAAAGCTTTCTGGTCTTGGCGGAATGCTTTCATGAAGCTGCGGGGCAGATGGGCCGGTGTTACCTCGCCAGACGGGGCAGAGTCTGCAAGGCTGCGCAGAAGCTTCAGCAGTTCGGCTTGGTGTCCCGGCCAGCTGTATTGCTCGAACATATCGCAAACGTCGGGCCCGAGCACGCAATTGCCACGTCCGATAACACGGCAGTAGGCGCTGAACAGCTCTTGTGCCATAACCCGCACCGAAAAACGTCCATCCGTTAATCCCGGAAGCGCCAGAGAAGCCACGGACAGACGGTAGTAAAGATCCTCGCGCAAACGGCCTGCGGACATGGCTGCTTCGGGCTGCAAGGAAGTTCCGCAAATCACCCGAATATCCGGCCTGTGGGCCATCTCATCTGCATCTTTGACCAGTCCGGTCTGCAAGAACCACAAAAGCTGTGTCTGTATTCTGAGAGGAAGATCACAAATGTCATTCAGAAAGACGGTTCCCCCAGACTGCAACAGATCCTTGGGAAGGTAATCAATAAATTCTCCGGCCCTGCCCTTCTGGCACTCCAGCACAGTGAAAACACCGTCGCGTAAAGAAGATTTGGTGTGAATCAGGCGCGCGCAAGCCTCTTTCATAACGCCCTTTGGACCGGTAATCAGAACCGCTGCCAGCGATGGCGCGATCTTCGTGATAAACTTGTGAACAGCGCTGTCCATGTCCAGATAACCGCGCGCAAGTCGGGAGGGTTCTGCAGCAGGGTTGCCGGCCTCTGGCACTTTGGCCGCATTATTTACAAAATGCACCAGTCGCTGGCTGTCAAATGGTTTGACGATAAAGTCAAACGCACCAAGCTTCATCGCATCCGCAGCCTGCTTCATGGAACCGCTTGCGGTGGTAACGATAATCCGTGTCTCCGGACGCGCACCCAACATGCCGCCAATCACAGGCTTCACCCCGTGCTCTGAAATCAGCAAATCGACAATGACAATCGCATGGCCGCTGGTGGCAAACAGTTCTGCCGCTTTGGGCAAACTATGGGCCAGATCGACGGCATAACCGTGCTGCTCCAATTGTCGGGCGCAAGAACTGAGAAGTTGCTCCCTGCCCTCAACAATGAGAATCCGGCCCGTCACAGGTTACTCCGGCCCTGTCTGGGGCGGATTGGGAAGATAGTTTTTGCGGGTCTTCAACACGTGGTTCTTCTTGTTTATCAATACACCCGCATCCCGAACTGGATGCGGGTTTACTCTAAATCATCTTAACCCGTTAAGACCAGTCCACAAGCTACCCAGGGTAGCCAAGCGATTTAAATGACGCTGCGATCTCGTCAATGATAGCGGGATCGTCAATTGTGGCGGGCGTTTTAAACTCTTCACCATTTGCGATCTTCACCATGGTTGCCCGCAGGATTTTACCGGAGCGCGTTTTGGGCAGACGATCCACGACACAAGCCAGTTTGAATGCAGCCACAGGGCCGATCCTGTCACGCACAAGCTGGATACATTCCTTCACAATCTCGTCGTGCGGGCGATCAACACCGGAGGTCAGGCACAAAGTACCAAGCGGCAACTGCCCTTTCAAAGGATCAGCGACACCAATCACGGCGCATTCGGCTACATCGGGATGACTGGCGAGGATTTCCTCCATCGCGCCGGTCGACAGCCGGTGTCCCGCCACGTTGATCACATCATCGGTGCGCGCCATGATATAAAGATATCCGTCTTCATCCTTCATGCCGGCATCGCCGGTCTCGTAATATCCCTCAAACGTTTTGAGATAGGCAGACCGATAGCGGTCCTCGGCATTCCACAATGTCGGCAGTGTGCCCGGTGGCAGGGGCAGTTTCACCGCAATCGCGCCCAGTTCACCAACTGGCATTTCCTCGCCCTCATCGCTCAGGATACGCACATCGAAGCCCGGCATCGGAACAGTCGGGGAACCAACCTTAACCGGCAGGGCTTCTATTCCCATAGGATTGCCGACCATAGGAAAGCCGCTTTCGGTCTGCCACCAATGGTCAATCACCGGAATCCCGAGCTGGTCCTGCGCCCACAAAATGGTGTCAGGATCTGCCCGTTCCCCTGCCAGAAACAGGGTTTCAAGGTTCGATAAGTCATATTTCTGGCGATATTCGCCCTTGGGGTCTTCCCGCTTGATTGCACGGAAAGCAGTTGGCGCGGTGAACATAGCGCGGACCTTATAGTCCTGCATCACCCGCCAGAACGTACCTGCATCCGGCGTGCCGACCGGCTTGCCCTCAAACACGACTGTTGTGTTTCCGTGGATCAATGGCCCGTAACAGATGTAGGAATGCCCCACGACCCAGCCCACATCCGATGCGGCCCAGAACACATCACCCGGATCAACGCCGTAGACGTTCTTCATCGTCCAGTTCAGCGCCACCAGATGGCCACCTGTATGGCGCACAACGCCCTTGGGCTGGCCCGTGGTACCAGAGGTATAGAGCACATAAACCGGATCATTGCCTTTCACCGGAACACAAGGTGCTGGTGTCACATTTGCTTGTACTTCATTCCAGTCGTGGTCGCGTCCCGGCTCCAGTGTTGCTTCGGCCTGTTCGCGCTGGAAGATAATGCAGGTTTCGGGCTTGTGAGCGGACATCTCAATGGCTTCGTCAAGAAGCGGCTTATAGGCAATAACGCGTCCGGGTTCGATCCCGCAGCTGCTGGCAATTACAGCCTTCGGGGTAGCATCGTCGATCCGTGTGGCCAGTTCGCTGGCCGCAAATCCACCAAAAACAACCGAGTGGATCGCACCGATCCGCGCACAGGCCAGCATCGCGATAATCGCTTCAGGGGTCATCGACATATAGATGATGACACGATCGCCTTTAATGACCCCCTGCTCCAGCAGCGCGCCCCCCAGACGGGCAACTCGGGTTTGAAGCTCGGCAAAAGTGATCCGGCTTTTCGCGCCTGTGATCGGGCTGTCGTATATAATGGCGTCCTGATCGCCGCGCCCGTTCTCCACATGCCGGTCCACAGCATTATAGCAGGTGTTTACCACTCCGTCGGAGAACCATTCATAAAGGGGCGCATTTTCGTCGTGCAGCGCCTTGGTCGGCTCTACAATCCAGTCGATGGCTTTGGCAGCCTCCATCCAGAATGCCTCCGGATCAGCCTGCCAGTCCGCATAGACCTCTTTATATCCCATGGTTACTCCTCCCGTTCGTCCCTATTAGTCGTAAGAATGCACCGACGTTCCGGCCAGTGCGGCAATGTTTAACAATCCCCGAGGTGTGATTGACGGGGTCACGATATGGGCCTTGTTGCCCATCCCCATCAGGATCGGGCCTACCTCCAGCCCTCCGGCACGGGTTTTCAACACGTTACGTACTGCACTCGCCGCGTCGGTGTTGGCAAAAACCAGCGTGTTGGCAGCGCCTTCCATCCGGCTGTCCGGCATGATCCGGGCGCGGACCTCCGGGTCCAGAGCACTGTCCGCGTGCATTTCGCCTTCGTACTGAAAATCCAGATCAAGCCCATCGAGAATTTCCAACGCACCGCGCATCCGGCGGCCGCTTTCTGTGTCCAGATTACCGAATTGGGAATGGGACAGCAGCGCCACTTTTGGCTCGACCCCAAAGCGTTTTACATGACGGGCCGCAGCAATCACCGTCTGGGCAATCTGGTCCGCAGTCGGTTCCGGATTGACCTGCGTATCGGCCACGAACAACGCGCCGTTCTGCTGGATCATCACCGAAAGCGCCCCGACAGGGTGCAAATCTCCCCGCCCCAGAATTTCGCTGACGTATTTCAGATGCCACAGATACTGGCCGAAAGTGCCGCAAATCAGGCTGTCGGCTTCACCGCGATGTACAGCCACAGCACCAATGGCCGTTGTATTCGTGCGCATGATGGCCTTCGCCAGATCCGGTGTCACGCCGCGCCGTTTCATCAGATCGTAATATGTTTTCCAGTAATCGCGGTAGCGGCTGTCACTTTCGGGGTTCACCACGTCAAAGTCCGCTTCGGGCTGGATGCGCAGACCTGCACGGGAAATCCGCTGTTTGATCACATCTGGCCGTCCGATCAGGATCGGACGGTCCACGCCCTCTTCCATCATCGCGCCCACCGCGCGCAGCACCCGCTCGCTCTCGCCTTCGGCAAAGATCAGGCGGCGCACGGTATTGCGGGCCAGTTCGAACACGGGGCGCATGATGAAGGCAGATTTAAAGACCGAACGGTCCAGATCGGCCTTGTAATCCTCGATACTTTCGACAGGACGTTTGGCAACACCGCTTTCCATAGCCGCCTTCGCGACAGCGCTGGCAACGATCCCCATCAGGCGCGGATCGAAAGGTTTCGGGATCAGGTAATCCGGCCCGAAAGTCATCTTTTCCCCCTGATAGGCGGCGGCAGCTTCGGCACTGCTGGTGGCACGGGCCAGTTCCGCGATACCTTTGACGCAGCCGATTTGCATGGCGTCGTTAATCTCGGTCGCGCCTACATCAAGCGCACCACGGAAAATGAACGGAAAGCAGAGAACGTTATTTACCTGATTGGGATAGTCCGAGCGGCCCGTGGCAATAATTGCATCCGGTGCAACCGCCTTGGCCGCATCCGGCATGATTTCCGGCGTCGGATTGGCCAGCGCAAAGATGATCGGCTGGGACGTCATCCGCTTGACCATATCAGGCTTCAGCACACCGGGACCGGACAGGCCAAGAAACATATCGGCACCCTCGATCACTTCATCCAGTGTGCGCAAGTCGCTGGCTTGGGCAAAGGCGGCTTTCTGCGGGTTCATATCCTCGGTGCGGCCCTCATAAACCAGCCCGTGAATATCGCAGAGCCATATATTTTCCCGCTTCACACCCAGTTTAACCAGCATGTTCAGACAGGCAATCCCCGCAGCACCACCCCCTGTGGAGACGATTTTAATGTCCTCAAACCGTTTGCCCGCAACTTCAATCGCGTTGGTGGCTGCGGCCCCTACAACAATGGCGGTGCCGTGCTGGTCATCATGGAAAACCGGAATATTCATCCGCTCGCGGCAGATTTTTTCCACGATAAAACAATCCGGTGCCTTGATGTCCTCAAGGTTGATCGCCCCGAAGGTCGGCTCCATCGCGCAGACGATTTCCGCCAGTTTTTCAGGATCGCTTTCGTCCAGTTCAATATCAAAACAGTCGATATTGGCGAATTTCTTGAACAGGACCGCCTTGCCTTCCATCACCGGCTTTGACGCCAGTGCCCCGATATTGCCCAGACCCAGCACAGCCGAACCGTTGCTAACGACACCCACAAGATTGCCCCGTGTAGTGTAGAGTTCAGCCGCGCTGCGGTCCTCTTTGATTTCAAGACACGCCTCTGCCACGCCTGGACTATAGGCCAGCGACAGATCCCGCTGGTTGCCCATAGGCTTGGTGGCCCTGATTTCCAGCTTTCCAGGCTTGGGGTGCTGGTGGTAGTTCAGGGCGCGGATTTTGGGCGTGTCGACCATGGTGACTCCTTATCTGGATTTAATCAGTTCAAGGATGTTACGCGCCGCAGAGGGAATATTCGTTCCCGGTCCAAAGATCGCCTTCACCCCTGATCTATAAAGGAAATCATAGTCCTGCTGCGGAATGACGCCGCCACAGATCACGATGATATCCTCTGCTTTCTGGTCTTTTAGCGCCTGAACCAGTTGGGGGGCCAGCGTTTTATGGCCTGCGGCTTGCGATGAAATGCCAATCACATGCACATCGTTGTCGATCGCATCCCGCGCTGCCTCGGCCGGAGTCTGGAACAGCGGCCCGACATCCACGTCAAAACCGATATCGGCAAAGGCTGTCGCGATAACTTTGGCGCCTCGGTCGTGGCCGTCCTGCCCCATTTTCACCACCAGCATGCGCGGGCGGCGGCCCTCTTCCTTGGCGAAGGCATCCACATCTGCCTGAATTTGTGCAAACCCTTCATCGCCCTCATAGGCGGCACCGTATACACCTGCCAATGTCTTTACCTCTGCTCTATGGCGCCCGAAGGCGGCTTCCATTGCGTCTGAAATTTCCCCCACGGTGGCCCGTGCCCGCGCGGCCTCGACAGCCAGTGCCAGCAGATTGCCTTCACCGGACCGTGCGCCCTGCTCCAGCATCATCAGAGCCTGCGCGCAGGCATCCGCATCCCGAGTGGCGCGGATTTTTTCGAGCCGTGCAATCTGGCTGTCGCGCACTGCGGAATTGTCGATATCGCGGATGTTGATTTCGGGCTGTTTATCAAGCGTGAACTTGTTCACACCGACTACAACCTCGTCGCCCCGATCCACAGCGGCCTGACGACGGGCCGCGGCCTCTTCGATACGCAGTTTGGGCATGCCAGAGGCCACAGCCTTGGTCATTCCGCCCATTTCATCCACTTCACGGATGATCTTGCGCGCCTCATTCGCCAGTTCGTTGGTGAGGTTTTCGATATAGTAAGAGCCTGCCAGCGGATCGACCACATTGGTCACGCCGGTTTCATTTTGCAGGATCAACTGGGTGTTACGGGCCAGCCGCGCGGATTCCTCGGTCGGCAGGGCGATCGCTTCGTCAAAAGAGTTGGTGTGCAGGCTTTGCGTGCCGCCCAATACCGCGCTCATCGCTTCATAAGCGGTGCGCACCACGTTGTTGTAAGGGTCCTGTTCCTGCAAGGAGACGCCCGACGTCTGGCAGTGGGTGCGCAACATAGAAGAACCCGGCTTCTTGGGATTGAACTCCGCCATGATTTCAGCCCAGAGCAGACGCGCCGCCCGCAGTTTGGCGATCTCCATGAAGAAGTTCATACCAATGGCAAAGAAGAACGACAGGCGCCCCGCAAAAGCGTCCACGTCCATGCCCTTGGCAATCGCCGTTTTGACGTATTCCTTACCGTCAGCCAGCGTAAAGGCCAGTTCCTGCACCAGATTGGCGCCTGCCTCCTGCATGTGATAGCCGGAAATCGAGATCGAGTTGAACTTCGGCATGTCAGTCGCTGTAAACTCGATAATATCCGCAACGATCCGCATGGAAGGCTCCGGCGGGTAGATGTAGGTGTTGCGCACCATGAACTCTTTCAGGATGTCGTTCTGGATCGTACCGGACAGAACCTTGCGGTCGTGGCCCTGCTCTTCGCCCGCAACGATAAAGGACGCCAGCACGGGGATCACAGCGCCGTTCATGGTCATTGACACGGAAATCTGGTCCAGCGGGATGCCGTCGAACAGGATCTTCATATCTTCAACGGAATCAATGGCCACACCAGCCTTGCCCACATCGCCCACAACCCGTTCGTGATCACTGTCATAACCGCGATGGGTGGCCAGATCGAAAGCAACAGAGACCCCCTGCTGCCCGCCTTTCAGCGCCTGACGATAAAACTCGTTGGATTCCTCGGCCGTAGAAAACCCCGCATACTGGCGGATGGTCCACGGACGGCCTGTGTACATGGTGGCCCGTGGACCGCGTGTATAGGGGTTCACACCGGGCACACCGCCCAGATGGTCCAGACCTTCAAGATCATCCTCGGTATAGACCGGCTTCACTGTGATGCCCTCGGGGGTTTCCCAGTTCAGACTGTCCAGCGGTTTGCCGCGCAGTTCTTTTTCTGCCAGCGTTTCCCAGTTCTTTTTATCCTCTGCGCTCATGTTCTGCGCTCCCTTTCGTTAACTAACGCGGCTTGGCCGCGGGGTGTTTGTTTCCTGTCCTGCGTTACAGGAATTCGAGTGTGGCGGAGGCTGGCAACGTCGGGGCAAAGGCCCGCAGCGCGTCTTCCAGCGGTTTCAGGCTTTCGGGGCGGGTGGCATAGATCGTCACGATATTGCCCCCCAGCGTACCCCGCGGCACTGTGAGTTTCAGACGGGCAACGGGCTGCCAGTGTGGCGGGATGTGATCGGCCAGCCAGTGCCGATAGACCATTGCCGCACCCACATCGTATTCCTGCGCGAGCTTGTCCGCCCAAAGCGGATCAATGCGGCTGGTGCGGGCCTCCAACGCGCGGGCAGAGGCCAGCCCCCAGAGATCCAGCACATAATGAGGGTTGCGATAGGCCACATGCCCCAGATCGTTCACCGCTACGGGCGCCTGCCAGTAAACATCCACAAACCGCCCCATTTGGCGCTGCTGTGCATGGATCGCAGCACTGCCTGCAGGCAGTTTTTCAAGTGTCGTCAACGGGTAATGCAGCCCGCCGATCACAAGAGCAACCACAGGAAAGATAGCACGCAACTGCTTGGCCGTGGGCGTCACAAGCTGCAATTGCGCCAGCAGATAGATTGTCACCGCCGCGCCAAAAGACCAGACGTAGATTTCATAGCGATAGAACGGAAGGACGGACCCCAACAGCAAATGTGCCAGCGCTGCCAGCATTGCTGTTACACCAAGCGCAATTTGAAGGCGTGAGAAGGCTTTACGCTGCGCAAGCACCAGAAAGAACAGGCACAGGATCAGCCCGACCAGCATTCGCCCCGAAGTGGAAATCAGCGAAAGCTTCAGACTGTTCTTAAACGCGATCAAGCGGTCGCTTCCTGCCCCCTCCACCACATCGGCACCGCCCCCGACCACAACCGCCTTGGCATTGACCGAGTTTGGCAGCATATCCAGCCCGAGCGCATTCATATTGGCAAAATGTGCCGCGAGAGGCAGGGCCGTCGCCACCAGCGCCAGAAGGGCAATCCGCCCCCTGCCCCCGATAGCCAGTACCGCACAGGCAAACAGCGCCAGTGCCATCCCTTCAAACCGCAGCAACGGGTTTAACAGGATTGCTGCCAAAAGGTACCAGCGGACCTGCCCGTCCTGCGCAAAGCGGATCAGCCCCAACGCCACCAACAAGGCGATACACACGTGGAGCATATGCTCCATTCCGATCAGCGACATGGCCGGGAAATGCAGGAACACCGGACCAAGCAGGGCCATCGCAAGTAGTACCTTGTCCCAGACCGGATCGGTCCAGATCTCTGACGCCGTTAACAGCCGCGCCCAAAGGACCGCCGCCCACACAAGCGCCAGCAGGCCAATCGCCAAGGGCACATAAGCGTGCCAGTCAAATCCGGCGAAAGGCGCAAGTAAATACGAATAGAGAATAGACGAGGACGCAGAGGCAGATTCACCCGCGTTGACCCCATAAGCGCCTTTTGCCACCTGTTCGGACATGGCAAGATGGATGTAGACGTCATCCAGTGCATATTCCCAAATGCCGCCCGTTTTGATCAGCGTCAAAACCACCAGCAAAACCACTGGCGCAACCGCTCCGAACAGCGCCAGCAACGTCAATCGGCGCAGATGTGTCATACGGTCCTCCTGACGTGGCGTGATTGGCGCTCGTAATTCGCAGAAAAACTCTTACATAATAGTCCGATAGGAGACTCCATGAACAAACCCCGCCTTGTGTTGGCCCTGTGCCTCAGTTTTGCCGCAGCCGCCTTGCCCGCTACGGCCAATCCGCTGGAAGAATACCTCTGGGTCAAACGCCCGCTGGTGATCTTTGCGGACACAGCGGATGATCCCCGTTTCGTGCGGCAAATGGAATTGCTGGCAGAAAACCCCGAAGACCTCGAAGAACGGGATGTTATTGTCCTGACCGATACGGACGCCGCCAACCCGTCAGACCTGCGCAAACTGCTGCGACCGCGCGGCTTCCAGCTAACGATCGTAGGCAAGGACGGACAAGTCAAACTGCGCAAGCCCAGACCGTGGACGGTGCGGGAACTGAACCGCTCTATCGACAAAATGCCTTTGCGCCAGCAGGAAATCCGCCAACGCTGGGAGCGGTAAACACCCGTTAACACGCTATCGCTAATATTTTTTTTACGATCGGTTCTTACATTAAAAACACGGCACAGTTTGTGAAAGAAAGGGATAGGCCATGACAGACAGACGCGACAAGCCGAAGCCGATTGCAGGCCAGACAGGACCGCGCCCCGGCTATCAACCCGATTTATAAGGCGCATGATCACAGGCGGCTCCCCAACCGTGTTTTAATGACAGCAACGGCGGCTTGACCAAGTTCCGGCGCCTTGTCCAGCCAAGCCTTGAACACCCACCCGGCAGAGGCGACCCCCGCCCCGATCAGGGCGGCGATCAATCTGGGGTCTATGCTCACAGGCTCGGCCAAAGCGCTTATTCGAACTCCATGATCACATCGTCCACCATCAGGCTTTCGCCCACGGCTGCATTGACCTTGCTGACGATGCCCTTCTTTTCGGCGCGCAGAACGTTTTCCATTTTCATGGCTTCCACAGTGCAGAGCGGCTGGCCTTCCTGCACTTCGTCGCCCTCTTTCACATCGAGCGCCACGATCAGGCCCGGCATCGGGCAAAGCAGCATCTTGGAGGTATCGGGCGGCAGTTTTTCCGGCATCAACTGCGCCAGTTCCGCATTGCGCGGGCTGCGTACGCGCACCTTCAGCTCTGCCCCGCGAGAGCGGATACGATAGCCCGCCGAGATCGGGTCCACTTTCAGGACAACGGTTTCGCCGTTGATTTCCATCTTGGCAAGGCTTTGTCCGGGCAGCCAATCCGAAGTCACACGCAGTTTCTCGCCATCTTCAAACTTGACGGTCGATCCCTTATCATCCGCTTTTACCTTCACCGCAAAGCTTTCGCCTTGCAGGGTAACAACCCACTTTTTACCTACTTTGCGTTTGTGGTTGCTGATCCGGCCCGACACCCGTGCGCGACGGATTTCGGCAACGCGGAACATGGCCGCACAGCCCGCCGCGATCTGGCGCAGGGCGGCCGGTTCCAGCGTCGCACCTTCAAACCCTTCGGGATATTCCTCTTCGATAAAGGCAGTGGTGATATTGCCGGAAACAAACCGTTCGTGATCCATCACCGCAGACAGGAACGGCAGGTTGTGACCGATGCCCTCCACCTCAAAACTGTCGAGCGCAACGCGCATCCGGTCGATGGCCTCTTCGCGGGTTGGCGCCCAGGTACACAGCTTTGCAATCATCGGATCGTAATACATGCTGATCTCACCGCCTTCATAAACGCCGGTATCGTTGCGCACTACGTAGTCGGATTTCGCCTTTTCGGCAGGCGGGCGATAGCGGGTCAGACGACCGATAGAAGGCAGGAAGTTGCGATACGGATCTTCCGCATAAAGCCGGTTTTCGATGGCCCAGCCGTTGATGCCGATGTCTTCCTGTTTCATGGCCAGCTTTTCACCCCATGCCACGCGGATCATCTGTTCCACCAGATCAATGCCGGTGATCAGTTCGGTAACAGGATGTTCCACCTGCAAACGTGTATTCATTTCAAGGAAGTAAAAGTTACGGTCTCCGTCCACAATGAACTCCACCGTACCTGCAGAGCAGTAATCTACAGCCTTGGCCAGCGCCACGGATTGTTCGCCCATCGCCTTGCGGGTTTCTTCATCCAGAAACGGGCTTGGCGCCTCTTCGACGACTTTTTGGTTGCGGCGCTGGATCGAGCATTCCCGCTCGTTCAGGTACAGGCAGTTGCCGTGTTTGTCGCCAAGCACCTGAATTTCGATGTGGCGGGGCTGGGTGACGAATTTCTCAATGAAAATCCGGTCATCGCCAAATGAACTGGCCGCCTCGTTCTTGGAGGACTGAAAGCCGTCGCGGGCTTCCTGATCGTTCCATGCAATCCGCATCCCTTTACCACCACCACCGGCAGAGGCTTTGAGCATCACCGGATAGCCGATTTCATTGGAAATCTTGACGGCTTCGTCCGCATCTTCGATCAATCCCATGTAGCCCGGCACGGTCGAAACACCTGCTTCCTGTGCCAGCTTCTTTGACGTGATCTTGTCGCCCATGGATTCAATCGCACCGGCTGGCGGCCCGATAAAGGCAACACCTTCTGCTTCCAGCGCTTCTGCAAAGAGTTTGTTTTCGCTGAGAAACCCGTAGCCCGGATGCACTGCTTCCGCGCCGGTCTTGCGAATCGCATCCATGACTTTTTCAATCACGATATAGGACTGGTTTGCGGGTGAAGGACCGATATGCACCGCTTCATCTGCCATTTGGACATGCAGCGCCTGTGCATCCGCATCAGAGTAAATCGCAACTGTCTGGATGCCCATCTTGCGGGCGGTCTTGATAACACGGCAGGCGATTTCGCCACGGTTGGCGATCAGGATTTTCTTAAACATGTGCTGTACCTTCGATTGGGCAATTACGGAATTTCGTGCGGGTTTCCATGCCGTTCAGACACGAAAAAAGGCCCCGTCCGAACAAACGGAGGGGGCCAAGTAGAGGGGAAATGAAAGAGTTTAACCGCTCGACAGAGCTGTTATTCCCAAACGTGCCGGTCTTTGCTGGTGATGCCACCAACAACGCCACCGACAATAGCGCCTTTGATCGGATTGCCGTCCAGCAAAGCCGTGCCAACCGCCCCGACAACAGCACCGGTGCCGATGCGTTTCTGGGTGCGCTGGTCCAGCGTGCTGTTGCAGGCCGACAGACCGAATACCGCGGCGAGCGCCGCAAAAACTGTGAGGTTACGCATGTTATTACCCTTTTTATCTGCGTCCCGAGCCTGCTCGAAAGGTCTCGTGCAGAACTTTGGTAACGCGACGACCGGGCAAAACAAACCAGTGTTTTCGCAGTGGTCAGTTTTTCGGCACAAAGGTGCCAAATTACGGATTTCATAGGCAAATTCATGCCGAATCCCCGTAATCGTCCTCGAATATGTCAGGGAAGTTGGCCATGGCCTTGCCCTTGTCGATCCGCAAAAGTGCTTCGTAGCTTTCAGGATCAAACGGATCTTCAGCGGCCACAACCTCGCGGCCGAACAGCCAGTTGATCCGGCCGGCATCCAGATTGCCCCGCTCGAAAGGTTCTTCGCCAAAGGCATACCAAAGCGCTTCAAGAAAGGCCTCATCCGCACGGCGATCCGCAAAGCGGCGGTCCGCATAGCGTTCGCGCGCCTTGATTGGCGTGGCCCCTTTCTTGTTGGGACGGCGAATGGTGAACTGGAATTCGGACCCTGGCAAACGGCTTGGGAAGCCACGATGCTTAATCATACTGTCCCCCACTGGTCCGAGTTCGGGGGAGTCAGTGCGCGGGCGGCGGCAGACCGCCGCCCGGCGAGTGGTTTAGTACTTAGAAGAAACCGGCTCTGGCTGTACGTCCAGTACAACAACAGGCTCTTCTTGTTGTGCGCAGGCAGCAACGCCCATAGCAACGACAACCAATGCGATTTTAAGTTTTGTGGACATTGTGTCCTCCTGTGACAGTCATAGTCTATTCGAAACCGGCCACGACAGGCGACCGCAGCCACGAAAACGTAGCCTGTCAGCACGCTAGCAAAGATTCGCAGCCGCGCATACCAAATATGTGAATTTATGCAGAAAAACTGCAATTTTCTGCCATTTTGTGACGCAATAGCCGCGCTGTTCCTTATCGGGGCTGTCAAAACCATTCGCATGTTCCACCACTTATATCGTAAGCGTTCAAAAATTGGGCGGCGGTTTCGTCTACCGCGCCATAGTCGATGGGCCGTTCCATAAGGCGCACCACGATTTCGTCTATCCGGGTCCCCTCCGAGATCAGCTTGCCTGCCAGAGGGATTCCGACTTTTTCACAGACCGTGTCCATGTCGATACTGGCACGATCAAATGTGACCCCGTATTCGCCTCCAAGTGCTTCGGCCAGAAAGCCGAGGTAGAGGATCTTGTTTTCCGGCGCCACAACCCGTTTTTCATAAAGAGAAAGCGGCTGCCCCGATGGCACAGAGATTTCCGTCTGTTCCTGTTGCGAAGCAGCTGCACTTAGCAGTGTTACCAGCAACAACCCCGTCGCCAGCGCGCCCGCGCTAAACCGGGTGATACGGGGATCGGCCACTGTTCCCGCCCCTTACAACGGAATGTTGTCGTGTTTCTTCCACGGGTTCTCCAGCTTTTTGCCCCGCAGGGAAGCAAATGCGCGGCAGACCCGTTTGCGGGTGTTGTGGGGTTTGATCACCTCGTCGATGAAGCCTTTTTCAGCCGCCACAAACGGATTGGCGAATCTGTCTTCGTAATCGGCAACCCGTGCTGCAATCTTTTCGGGATCATCCAGTTCGGAGCGATAGAGAATTTCCACAGCACCCTTGGCCCCCATAACGGCGATTTCCGCTGTCGGCCACGCATAGTTGTAATCGCCCCGCAGGTGCTTGGACGCCATCACGTCATAGGCCCCGCCATAGGCTTTGCGCGTAATCACAGTCACTTTCGGCACGGTTGCTTCACCATAGGCAAACAGCAGTTTCGCACCGTGTTTGATCACGCCGCCGTATTCCTGTCCCGTACCGGGCAAGAAGCCGGGCACGTCTACCAGCGTCAGAATCGGGATCTCGAAGGCATCGCAGAAGCGTACGAAACGGGCAGCTTTGCGGGAGCTGTCAATATCCAGACAACCTGCCAGAACCATCGGCTGGTTCGCCACAACGCCAACGGTCTGGCCTTCCATGCGGACAAAACCGGTCAGAATGTTTTTGGCGAAATCTTCCTGAATTTCGTAGAAATCCCCCTCGTCCGCGATCTTGGTGATCAGCTCTTTCATATCGTAAGGCTTGTTCGGATTGTCAGGGATCAGCGTATCAAGGGAAACCTCATCCCGCGCCACATCATCAAAGAAGGGACGCACGGGGGCTTTCTCGCGGTTGTTAAGCGGCAGGAAATCAAACAGGCGGCGCACTTCCATGAGCGCTTCCATGTCATCCTCAAAAGAACCGTCTGCCACAGAAGATTTGGAGGTGTGGGTTTTCGCCCCGCCCAGCTCTTCCGCAGTCACCACCTCGTTCGTAACGGTTTTCACCACATCAGGGCCGGTGACGAACATGTAGGAACTGTCACGTACCATAAAGATAAAGTCGGTCATCGCAGGCGAATAGACCGCCCCGCCCGCGCATGGCCCCATGATAACGCTGATCTGGGGCACCACACCGGAGGCCAGCACGTTGTTCTGGAACACATCAGCATAACCCGCGAGGGAGGCAACGCCTTCCTGAATCCGCGCACCGCCGGAATCATTCAGACCGATGATCGGCGCACCATTGCGCACTGCCATTTCCTGAATTTTACAAATTTTTTCAGCGTGGGTTTCCGACAGCGACCCGCCAAAGACGGTGAAATCCTGCGAGAAGACATAGACCATACGGCCATTGATAGTACCCCAACCGGTAACAACGCCGTCTCCGGGAATTGTGGTTTCCTGCATCCCGAACTCTGTGCAGCGGTGAGCCTTGAACATATCGAATTCCTCGAAAGAACCCTCATCCAGCAGCACTTCGATCCGTTCGCGTGCGGTCAGCTTGCCTTTGGCATGTTGTGCATCAATGCGGCGCTGGCCTCCGCCCAGTCGGGCTTCTTCGCGGCGGTCTTCTAGTTGTTGCAGGATCGTATTCACGGCGGTTCCTCCGAATGGTGCGCAATTTGTACCGGAATACGCTAAGTTCGATCGCGCTGGAAGGAAAACCTCGCATATTTGCAAAGATATTTGCGAGGTAGATTATCAAATTGCAAATTAGCAAACCACTAAAAGCAACAGGCAAAGCCCCGCCCAAACCTGCACTGTAGAATTTATTTAATCACCCTGTGAAAAACCCGCTATAATAGGGCAACCCCATAACAGACAGGACTCTCATGGTTACAAGAACCGAAATCATCGACGGATTGCAGTTCGCCTTCCTGAACGGCAAAGACCCGATCAACACGACGGATGCAGCGGCCTACACAATGACTTATCAGTTTGCAGGCACATCCGCGCCCGCAGATTTGCCAACATCTGCGACATATGAAGGCTGGACAGAATTCAGCGCCACAGCCGAAGCCAGCTTCCGCGAGGCACTTGATCACGTAGAAACACTAATCAACGTTGAATTTGTCGAGGTCACGGGATCGGATGACCCTGACATGAACGTCGGATCTGTAACCATTCCGGGCACGACCGCGGGTGTCGGGGGATATTCCGCGGCAAGCTCGGGGGACAGTATCACCCGCTACGACAGTTATGTTGTCTATGACAACACGATCGAAATCAGCACGACGATGGATCTGATCCTGCATGAGATCGGCCATGCAATGGGATTGAAACACTCTTTCTCTTCCCCGACGGTGCCAGAGGGTTTTGACAGCAACAAATACACTTTGATGTCTTACACCGCCAACCCCGACAACGGGTTGGACAGTGATGCGATGATGCTGTTTGACATCCTCGCCCTTCAGGATCTCTGGGGCGCAAATGACGAAACCGCCCTCGGGGATACAACCTATATCGGTTCGCGCACCGATACGATTGATGCGGTCTGGGATGCTGGCGGGACGGACACATTTGACGGCTCTGCCCTGTCAGGTGGCGTAACACTCGACCTGCGGGAAGGACGTTTTTCCAGCTTTGAAACCACGGATGATGTGGTCATTGCTTATGACACAGTTATCGAAAACGCCATTGGCGGCGCGGGTCTGGACAAGCTGATCGGCAACGGCGCTGAAAACATGCTCTCGGGCGGCGCCAGCAAGGACAAACTCAAAGGCGGCGGCGGCGGTGACAGCATCGACGGTGGTGCCGGACGGGACAAGATCAGCGGTGGCCGCGGACGGGACGAGCTGTCAGGCGGCACGGGCAACGACCGGATTTCCGGTGACAAGGGCAAGGACAAGCTGACGGGCAACGGCGGAGCCGATACCTTTGTCTTTGCAAACAATGGTGGCAAGGACCGAGTTCTTGATTTCAAGGATGATGTGGACAAACTGAAATTCGACCATACCGATGTATCCAGCGTTGATGACGTTCTCGCCCTTGGAACCGACAAGAATGGCAATGCGGTGTTCACCTTCTCTGACGGGTTGGTCGTTACCGTGAATGACATCACTGTCGCGGGTCTGAGCAACGATATACTGATCGCCTGATCGCGCGATCCCGCCCCTGCGCACGGGATAATGCGCGGGGGCCACTACCCTTTTCCCAGACAAACCGAACTGACGCGCCGTAGCGGAAGCGAGCGGGGCGTTTGGCATGGACAGTTCCATTTCAGGGGAATAGTCAGGAATCAACCGCCGGTTTCGGGCCTATTTTCATCCCCGCAATACGGTGCTTTCCCGTTTCCAAAGGATACCCCCTTTGCATGTCTGTATTGCCTAAGTCCCGTTTTTTTGACCCGAAAACCCCGCCGACAATGGTTACACTGGTTATCTTCGCCTCTCTTGGCGCGATTTCCATGAACATCTTTCTACCTTCCATGCCAGCCATCGCGCAGCATTTTGACGCCAGCTATCTGGCTGTGCAATTCATGCTGTCGGGCTTTCTTTTAATGAACGGCATTCTGCAACTGTTCATCGGCCCCATATCGGACCGCTTTGGCCGTCGCCCGGTGGCGCTCTGGACTTTGGGAGCTTTTGTGATTGCCTCTCTGGTGTGCGCAAATGCGCCGAACACTACAATCCTGCTGACCGCGCGCACCTTTCAGGCGCTGGTGGTAAGCAGTTTTGTGCTCTCCCGCGCTGCCGCACGTGACATTGCGGGTAGCAAGGACGCGGTTTCCCTGCTCGGCTATATCGCGATGGGAATGTCGGTTGCACCTATGTTAGGGCCAACAATCGGCGGCTTCCTACAAGAGGCCTTCGGCTGGCGTGCGCCCTTCTGGACCCTGACGTTTCTGGGTCTGGCCGTGCTGGGGCTTGTCTGGCGGGATATGGGGGAAACCAACCTTTCGCCTTCGACCAGTATGGCCGCGCAGGTCCGCACCTATCCCGAATTGCTGACCTCGCGCCGGTTCTGGGGTTATTCCCTGTCCACCACATTTGCTTCCGGCTGCTTTTTCTCGTTGCTAGGGGGCGCCCCGTTCGTTGGCACCGTCGTTTACGGTCTCAGCCCGGGCGAACTGGGCCTCTACTTCATCTTTGCGCCTGCGGGTTACTTCACCGGCAGCCTGATCTCGGGCCGGTTTGCAAGCATTGTCGGCCTCTACCGCATGATCACTATTGGTGCCGGTGTCACCGTATTGGGCATGCTGCTGGCGCTGGTTTTGGTGAATGTCGGCTTTGACCATCCGGTGGCGTTCTTTGGCTGCACCATCTTCATCGGCCTTGGCAACGGAATGGTGCTGCCCAGTGCGTCTGCGGGGATGATGTCGGTCAACCCGCGTCTGGCAGGCACAGCGGCAGGACTTGGCGGCGCGATGATGACGCTGGGGGGCGGAGCGCTTTCTGCGATCGTTGTCCCATTCCTGAGCAAGGAAGCGGGCGCAACGCCGTTGATCCTGTTTACGCTCGGCTCTGCCACATTGGCGCTCATAGCGGCGCTCTATTCGATCCGCGTGGAATATCAGGTGCGCAACGCCGGTTGATCCGGCTTGCGCGAAAACTTTGCAAAGCATATCGTGAGCCTCAGCTAATTCGCAAAGTTAGGGGCCGAGATGCGCGCGCAAAAACTCTATGCAGGTGTGACCCTGCGCGAGACCCGTCAGAAACAGGGGCTGACCCAAAAGGATTTTGCCGCCAAGCTCGGGGTGTCCCTGCCCTATCTCAACCAGATGGAGAACAACCACCGCCCTGTCAGCACCACCGTTGTACTGGCACTGGCGCAGGAGTTCGGCTTTGACGTAACACAACTGTCTGTCGGGGAATCCGAACGGATCGTGGCCGACATGCGCGAGGCGCTGGCCGATCCGGTGTTCAGCACCACGCAACCGCCCTTGGCCGATATGCAATTGACAGCCTCCAATGCGCCAGCCCTTGCGCGGGCCTTTCTGGACCTGCATCGCGCCTACCGGCAGGGACAGGAGCGGCTTGCCTCATTGGATGAGGCTTTGGGCCGCGAAGACAGCGCGATCTCCCCTTCCCCGTGGGAACAGGTTCGCGACTTCTTCCATTATTGCGACAACTATATCGACAGCATCGACCGTGTAGCAGAGAATTACGCGACGCAGGCGAAACTCTCGGGCCCGAACGCCCTTGGCGCGGCCCACGACTGGCTGGCGGAAAAGCACAATATCCATCTGCGCACCCATAACACCGATGTGTTGCGCCACTACGATCCCGCAAGCCGCACCTTAACCCTGTCCGCGCAAGCGGCAACCTCGTCCAAACTGTTCCAGATTGCCCATCAGATCGCACTTCTGGAACACGACGACCTGTTGGAAGCCACGCTCGACTTTGCAAATTTCAACACGCCCGAGGCCCGCTCCATCTGCAAGATCGGTCTTGCGAATTACTTTGCTGGTGCGGCCACCCTGCCCTATGGACGTTTTCTGCAGGTCGCACAGGAAACGCGGCACGATCTGGAGCTGCTGGCCAACCATTTTGATGCAAGTATCGAACAGGTGGCCCATCGTTTGTCCACCATGCAACGCCCCGGACTGAAGGGTATCCCCTTTTACTTTGTGCGCGTCGATCAAGCCGGAACCATTACAAAGCGCCACTCCGCCACACGGTTGCAATTCGCCCGTTTCGGTGGGGCCTGTCCTTTGTGGAATGTGCACCGTGCTTTTGAAACACCCGGCCAGTTCCTGCGCCAGCTTGCGGAAACACCGGACGGGTTGCAATACCTCAGCCTGGCGCGGGATGTGTCAAAAACCGGCGGCAGCTATCGCGCACCGATCCGGCGTTATGCCATCAGTCTCGGGTGTGAAATCCGGCACGCCGGTGCGATGGTTTACGCAGATGATCTGGACATCACCAACCGGCAGGCCTTTGAACCCATCGGCATTTCCTGCCGGATTTGCGAGAGGCACAACTGCCACCAACGTTCAGTTCCACCGCTGGAGCGCCACTTGAAGGTGGACCCCAACAGCCGCGCCACACTGCCCTACAGCATCGGAGAAGCCTAGACCTTACCCGGCGCATCCCCGCCGTCGTCGCTAACGGTGTCATCCTCATTGTCTTTCGCAGCCGCGGAATGCTCCCGCTGCCCGTCAATGCCTGCATCCTCGGATGTGGTTGATGCGCCCTCTTCCTTTTCCGAACTGTCCTTGTCTGAGCTGTCCGAAAACTTCTTCAGATCATCGAGGTTCTTAATAAAGACATCCCGCTGTGCGAACGGAATTTCGATGCCTTCTTCGCTGAAGCGTTTGAAGATCTCGAAGTTCATGTCAGATTTTGCCGAAAGCATCCAGTTCACATCCCGCAGGATCGCGCGGATTTCAAAATCCAGACTGTCCGCCCCGAACCCCATGAACATGATCGCCGGACCCGGATCAAGCAGCACCATCGGATGGGCTTTTGCCACTTCCAGCAGAACTTTCTCTACATGTCGCGGATCGCTGCCATAGGACACACCAACGGGCACGCGCACGCGACCGGCCATACTGGAATGGGTCCAGTTCGTTACAGTACCGGAAATCAGATCGGCGTTCGGAATGACCACAGAGGCGCGATCGAATGTTTCCACCTCGGTCGAGCGGACCGAGATTTTACGCACGTAACCCGAATAGGTGCCGACTTCGATCCAGTCCCCTGCCTTGATTGGACGTTCGATCAGCAGGATGATACCGGAGACAAAGTTCGATACGATGGTTTGCAGGCCAAAACCGATACCAACCGACAGGGCACCAGCCACAATCGCAAGATTGGACAGGTCCAGCCCTGTTGCCGTAATCGCCGCCAGTGCTGCAAAGAAGATACCCACATAACCGGTGCCGGTGACAATGGCATTCTGCCCGCCGCTATCAAGCCGCGTGTTAGGCAGTACCGTGGTGCGCAGTGCCGATTGCAGGATACGGGTGATGGTGTAACCGATGGAAAACACCAGCACAAAGGTCAGGAAATCCGTCAGTGAAATCCGGTTTTCCCCGAACGATATCCCGTCCCGCGCCATCAGCCAGACCTCTTGCAGGTCCACCAGACGGGCCCCCCAGATCAACGCGAGGATCGGAAGGGCAATACAGATCATGATAAAACCGACGGCCACACGGAAGAGCGCACCGTAACGCTGGGATTCATCTTCATCCCCTGCGGAGGTTGCAGTGTTGCCGGTATAGCCGGTCAGCGAGCCAATAAGCCGGAAGAAGATATAAAATCCGGTGATCAGCAACAGGGAGGCGGCTGTAGAAAACACCAGACGGTTGCCGGCACTGTCGAAGCCGAGCGCCGCAAGAACCGGCCCCGCGATTCCGGCAGCCACACAAATATTGCCCATAATGGTTGCGACGCGTCCAAGGAACGGATTGCCGTTTTCCTGCTTCCCTGCAACCTGAGCCTCATTCGCGAGCACCCGTCCGATCCGGAAAAGTGCGATCCCCCCCACAACAATTAGCGGGAACGTCAGCGTTGGAATTGCGGCAAGGAATGCGGGGCTCTGCCCCGAGCCAACCGCAGCAGCATCCAGCATAGCCCGCAGCGCGAACATAAGACCAAGCGCAAGGAAAGATCTTTTCATCGGTCCGGTCAGAGACTCGTCGATCTCTATCAACGGCCCCTGATTGGAGGTGGCAACGAAAAGGGATCGGGCCAGCCAACTGGCAAAATAGAGCGAGAAACCGGCAATCCCGAGGCTGCGCAAAATAAAGTAACCGCGCAGATCGAACAGGTCGAGCAAGAGCAACGCCTGCACCAATACAAACAGTCCGAACGCTGGCAGAACCAGTTGTGAAAGCGATCCGATGAACCCGTAGAGCGCAGCGGTCCGCGCCGAAGCGTTGCGGCTGAAAAACGCCTGCACACGGCGCGACCACACCCGCGAACGCAGCAACAGGAGCAATGCAATTGCCAGCAAAACAGTAACCAGCATCAAGTTACCGATGCGCATGGAGGCACGGTTCTCGTTCGACAGGTTTGTTGTGACTTCGGCCCAGAGTTCCGCGTTGAACGTCACCAGCGCCGACAGCGCGGCGGTGATCTGGCGCGGATCAAGGGGGGACTCATTCTGAGCAACGAGACGGGCCGTACTGCGATGGCGCATCAGCTCGTCGATCTGGGTAATCAACCCGTCCGCCTGTTTGTAAAGATCTTCTGCGGCTTTTACCGGCGCTTTGGCCTTATCCAGTTGCTTGTTCAACTGGTCCCGCAATGCGGCGACATCTTCGGCCTCGCTTTCACCTTCGGCGGGTGGGGCGCCAAGGGCATCAAGCCGGTCCTGTACCGGTTCGGTTTTGGTCAGCGCCTGTTCTTTCAGCTCTGCTGCACTGCTGCGGAAACTGACGAGCTGCTTGCGCAACTGCTCCAGCGCCTCGTCCGAAGCTGTAGCGGATTCCAGCACTTCGTTAGCGCGTTCCACCGTGCTTTCGAAGGCAGGTTTGTCAAACGTCGTTTCAACAGTTTGTGCGAAAGCTGCCAGTGGCAAAACCACCAGCAGCACCAGAGTCAGAAATAGTCGCTTCATTGTGGTCCTATTCGAATACCGTCGGTATATCGGTACGTTTCTTTTCCAGCCAATGGGGGATTGGCAGACCTTTTTCGCGCAGGAAGGAAGGATTGAACAGTTTGGCCTGATACCGTGTGCCGTAATCACACAGGATCGTCACGATCGTGTGGCCCGGCCCCATATCCTTGGCCATACGGATGGCACCTGCGATATTGATGCCCGTGGAAAGGCCCATGCAAAGCCCTTCTTCCTGCAGCAGATCAAAGACGATATCAATGCCTTCCGCATCCGGAATGTTGTAGGCGTGATCCACCTTCAACCCCTCAAGGTTTTTGGTAATACGCACCTGCCCGATGCCTTCGGCAATGGAACCGCCTTCGGCCTTGAGTTCGCCGTGCACAAAATAGTTGTAAAGCGAAGCACCGTCCGGATCGGCAATGCCGATCTTTACGTCCTTGTTTCTGGCCCGCAGGCCATCGGCCATTCCGGCCAGCGTCCCACCCGAACCGCAGGCACAAATAAATCCGTCAACCTTACCATTGGTCTGCTCCCAGATTTCAGGTGCGGTCGTGTCGATATGGGCCTGTTTATTGGCCACATTGTCAAACTGGTTTGCCCAGATCGCACCGTTTGGTTCGGTCTTTGCAAGCTCGGCCGCCAGTCGGGCAGAGTATTTCACAAAGTTGTTGGGGTCACGGTAGGGTTTTGCCGGAACCTGCACCAGTTCGGCCCCTGCCAGACGGATCATGTCCTTCTTTTCCTGACTTTGGGTTTCAGGGATCACGATCACCGTCTTGAACCCGAGCGCCGAACCCACCAGCGCAAGCCCGATGCCTGTATTGCCGGCAGTGCCTTCGACAATGGTTCCGCCCGGACGCAACTCACCCCGCGCCATGGCGTCCTTGATGATACTGAGCGCGGCGCGATCCTTCACCGACTGGCCCGGATTCATAAACTCCGCTTTGCCCAGAATCTCACAGCCCGTTAGTTCCGACGCTTTGTTCAGGCGGATCAAAGGGGTGTTGCCAACGGCATGGGGAAGGTCTTGGTAAATTGTCATCAGAGGTATCCTTAAGACTGCTTCGTTCCTTGATACGCGCCGCCCCAAGCGGTTTCAAGCGGCGCTTGCCTCTCTGCGCAATCGTTCGCGATTGGCCCCGAGCCAATACAGGGAAAGCAACAAGGGTCCATTATCCGCCTCTCCACTGGCCACCAGAGCCATCGCTTCGTCAAAGCTCAGGATGTGGGTCTGTATATCCTCATCCTCGCTCGCCACACCATGTACGCCGCTTTGCGCATCTGACAAATCCACAAGCCCTAAAAAAGTAAAAAGATATTCTGTCAGGCAGCCGGGCGACGGATAGTAATTGGCAATTTTTTCCAGCCCCAGAAGGGTTAAACCCGCCTCCTCGATCATCTCGCGGCGGGCGACTTCCTCAACAGGTTCATCCCCGTCACAGCGCCCAGCGACCGGTTCCAGCACCCAAGGGTGGCAATCCCCGCGTACATAGGCAGCGGGGCGGAATTGTTCGACAACCACCACCTGATCGCGGATCGGATCGTATGGCAGCACCGTCACCGCATCAGCAGCACGCAGCACTGTGCGTTCAATTACCGGCGACATACCGCCGTCAAAACGGGGATGGCGCAAGTGGACATCCTCGACATCAAAGTAACGGGCATAGGGCAAGGCCCTGCTTTCCTGTTGCACTGCCCCGCGACGGAAGCCGCGCCTTACGGATACTGGAACTCTTTCATCTGATTTTTCGGCCCGCACGAACGAGCGCGCCCGCATCAGCAGACCCGCACGGTTTACGGGCGTGTTAAAAGCTGTCGGTCGGGAAAGAATCCGAGCCGTATCACGGGCGACGCAGGCCTCTACTGCACGGGCGTGAACGGTAAATTCTGCCGGTTCCGAACTATCAGACACAGGTGCGAAAACCGGACCAAAGGCGCCCGGAAATGATTTCACCTCTCCTGACAGACCATTGAAATAGCTGGAAAAAGGTTCGTCGACCGGATCATCGCACGGGATGGAGACACCTTCGCACTGCCCGCCCGCCACAGCAACCAATGCGCCATTGGCGTCAGGGCTGAAACCGGTAACGCGATCGGGTTGCCAGTCCGCATCAAGGCATAACGCCAGGGCGACATCACGGTCGGAAAGAAATACACGCATTCTGATTATTTTCGCTTTAAATTAGCGCCAGTGCTGGCTGGCCTGATAGGTGGCAATGCCGGATAACAGCCCGCCGATCAACAGTGTCAATCCGACACTGGGCGTGAGGGCGAGCACGACATACTCGAAAGTCGTCTCGATCCACAAAAGGGGAATTTCTACCGGATCCCGGGACCGGAACTGCCCGAGATTCGAGAACACAAACCGCCCCCCGAAAACGATCCCCGCCCCTATCAGCAACATCACCAAAGAGCGCAACCCGCTCATCGCGCCTGTCATATTGCTGTGCCCGGGACTGCGCCCAAGTGCGTACCAGCCAGCAAAAAAGCCGACGAGCGCGTTACCCAGAACAAACCGCAGGCCGATCGGCATTTCAGGATGTTCCTGTATGAAAACATAGGCGGCCACCACTGCGGTGAGCGCCAAAGCCAATCCCGCAATCAATTTTGCTGCTGTCGGCATTGCTGTCCCTTTTTTATTACTTCGGCCGTTGAATGGTCACTTGAGTCACGTCCGTTGTGCCATAGTGAAAGCCGGATGCACAGCTTGTCAGGTAGAAATCCCACATATTCTTGAACCGCTGATCAAAGCCCATCTGCATGATCTCCGGCCACGCGGCGTTAAAGGTCTCATACCAGCGGCGCAGGGTGATGGAATAACTTTCACCGAACTCGATTGATTTCAGATAGGACAACCCTGCCCGCTCCACCTCTGTGCGCAGCGCATTCGGGCTGGGCAGCATACCGCCCGGAAACACATGCTTCTGAATGAAATCAACGGTTTTCCGGTATTTCGGGAACAGTTCGTTGGCGATGGTAATGATTTGCAGGCTGGCATTTGCGCCCGGCTTCAGCCGATCATGTACCGCGTTAAAATACGTCGGCCAGTATTTTTCGCCGACCGCCTCGAACATCTCGATAGAAGCGATCCCGTCATAGCTGCCGGTTTCGTCACGGTAATCGCGCATGACCACATCGACCCGATCCGCCAGACCGGCCTCAAACATGCGTTTTTTGGCGAAATCATGTTGCTCCTGAGAGATCGTCAGACAGGTCATCCGCGCCCCGCGGGTTCCGGCGGCATATTCGGCAAATCCGCCCCAGCCGCAGCCGATTTCCAGAAGGTGATCACCTTCCTTCATGCCCATTTCATCACAAAGCGAGGCATATTTTTGAATTTGCGCCTTTGCCATATCTTCCTGGCCCGTCAGAAACAGGGCCGAGGAATAGGTCATGGTTTCATCCAGCCATTTGGAGTAGAAATCATTCCCGAGATCATAGTGGTAAGAGATATTCTTACGGGCCTGAGTTTTGGAATTGCCGCGCAGCCAATGGCGCAAACGTTCGTAATACTGGACCAGAAAACCACCCGGAAAGCCGTGGCCTACTTCTTCATTATTGGCAAAGACCAGATCCAGAAACGCCTGCAAATCCGGAGAGGACCACCAGCCTTCAAGATAAGCGTCGCTGAAGCCCATATCCCCTTCCCGTGCCAGACGGGTAAACACTTCATCGTTGTGGATTTCCACACGCGCAACGGGGCCCGGATCGGGAGCATTGACCTGAAACAGACGCCCGTCCGGCAACACAATCTCCAAAGTGCCGTTACGGATCTTCTTTAATTGGGAAAACGCCGCACCAAAATAGCGCGGCAAATCCTTTTGACCGTCTGTGGATGTAAATCCCTGCATCCAACTCTCCCTGTTATGAGACAGAGCCTAAACCAAGGTTTTTTGTCTGCCAAGCCTCTTGTTAACCAAGGGTTTACCCCTGTTCTCTGGCGCCTTTGTAGGCAGACAACGCGCGGTCCCGTCCTTCTTTCAAGGAGATCATTCGCTCCGGTCTGGGGGTGTCAGCCGTGATGTTCCAAGACCGTGGGATTGCGTTGTAAAAGTCCTTCGCTGGGCTGCGGCCCAGTTCATCCTCCCCCCCGTTTAGGTAGAGATCACGATAGTTCTGATTGCCGTCAAATTTCTCGCCTTGGGTTTCGGGATTGAACACCCGAAAGAACGGAGAGGCATCCGGCCCGCTGCCTGCCACCCACTGCCAGCCCATCGCATTCGATGCGGGATCCCAGTCGATCAGGGTTTCTTCGAACCACGCCTGCCCCACACGCCAGTCTGTCAGCAGGTGTTTGGTCAGATAGGACCCCGCGATCATGCGCAGGCGGTTGTGCATTGTGCCGGTGGCGTAAAGCTCGCGCATGGCGGCATCCACCATCGGTTCGCCTGTCATGCCACGGCGCCATTTTTCGGCATCATCATTGTCACCGCGCCAGTTGAAATCGTCCCATTCCTCGCGCCAGTTGCGGGTCAGCATGCGCGGCGTGTGATAGGCCAGATGATAGGCAAACTCGCGCCAGACCACTTCCTTCAGGAAATGCTCGGCTCCGGCTGCCCCCCGCTCCAGCGCCTGCTGTCCGCCGTGCCACAACCGGCGCGGCGCAATTTCCCCGTAAGTGAGGTTTTCCGACAGGCCGGACGTCACTTTGCGGTCGGGATAATCCCGCCCCTCCTTGTAGTCCTCTACCGGACCATCCAGAAAATCAGCCAGACGTTGCATGGCTGCATCCTCTCCGACACAGGCGTAGGCCCGCACCACATCCGCGCCGCGGTTCATGGCGGCCCCCATCCGCCAGTCTGCAAGATCTTCACTGCGGGGCCAGCTATCCGGCGCTGCGATTTCTTCGGGGGCTGGCAGGCAGGCGGCCACAGGCTCGTCTCGCACGGCACGCCAGAACGGACTGTAAACCTTGTAATAGCCGCCTGCTTTGGTTTCGACCTGCCAAGGCTCGAACAGCAGATGACCGGCGCAACTCTCCGCCGTGATCCCCTGATCTTTCAGGGCGGATTTCACTGCGGTGTCCCGCGCAATCGCATCCGGATCATAGGCGCGGGACCAGACCACCGCCGTGGCGCCGGTTTCTTCGATCAGCTCTTGCAGCACCTCCAGCGCATCGCCGCGACGCAGGATCAGGCGGCTGCCTGCTCCTTCCAGCGTTTTGCCGAATGACTCCAGACCGAGGCCCAGCCGCCATTTCGGCGCTGCGCCAAGGCTGGATACGCTGTCATCATGGATAAACACAGGGATGACCGGCCCGCCCGATGCAATCGCATGGGCCAGCGCGGGGTTGTCGGCCAGGCGCAGATCGCGCCGGACCCACCAAAGAACAGGAGCAGGTTTCGTCATAGTCTGAACTATACGCCAATCCCTGCCCTGCGGATCACAAAACCTGTTCTAAAGCCTCGATTAATTTGTCCACTTCGCCCTTGGAAGTGTAATGGACAAAACTGACGCGCAAGACGCCGTGATCGGGATCAATTCCCAGACCTTTCAGACAACGCACGCCGTAAAAATCCCCGCCGCCTGCGTTTACCCCCAATGGGGCGAGCTCGGTTGCCAGTTGCAGCCCCGGCTTTTGTGAAAGCACGGCCACGGTGGGAGCCTTGGCCGACGCCTTGCGCGGACCGATCAGACGTACCGAATTCTTGTCGCCCAGATAGTCCAACAGCGGTTGCAGCAGTTCGGTTTCATAAGAGCGCATCAAATCATGCACCGCTTCGCCCCGCGTCGCGGCACGGGCATCCACCCCGCCGTGATGGGTGTACACCGCGTCGATATAGTCCGCGATACCGGCACAGGCCGCGACCTGTGCGTGGTCAGGCCCTGCGGGCGTAAAGCGTTTGTAAAGTGTATCTGCGTTAAAGTAATGGGCCTGATTGGGCAGCTCCATGCCCAACCCTTCGCGCATCACCATAATCCCCTGATGCGGACCGTAGGTTTTATAACTGGAGAACAGGTAAACATCCGGCCCGAGCGCACCTACATTGGGCAACCCGTGGGGCGCATAGCTGACCCCGTCCACGCATGTATAAACCCCCGCATCCCGCGCAATGGCGCAGATTTCGCGCACGGGATTGATCTCACCGACCACGTTTGAACAATGGGGGAAGCACAGCAGCTTGACCTTGTCATCCAGAAGCGCGCCGAGATCGTCCAGCGACAAAGAACCGGTTTCACTGTCTAGGTACCATTCCCGCACCTCAATGCCGCGATCCGCCAGACGCCGCCACGGACCGGTATTGGCCTCGTGGTCCTGATTGGTCACAATGATCGCATCGCCTTCATTCAGCCACTGCCCGAACGCCTGCGCCAGCACATAGGTGTTTTGCGTTGTGGAAGGCCCAAAGGAAAGTTCGTGCGTGGCCACCCCAAGGATACCTGCTAGGCGTTTCCGGGCCTCGTCCATCTCGGCACCGCCAAGTTCGGATGCCTCGAACGGACCATAGGGCTGGACCTTGCGCTCTGTGTAAAAACGGGTCAGCCGGTCGATGACCTGTTTACAGGTGTAAGACCCGCCTGCGTTTTCAAAGAATGCCTGTCCTTGCAGGGCTTGCGCCGAAAACGCCGGAAACTGGCTGCGGATAAATTCATTGTCCAAGGTCATCGTCTTGCTCCCAAATTTCTTTGGCATAGCAGTGCAGTAGTCCTCCTGAAGGGTCAAGCCGCATCCGCCCCAAAGCTGGTGCCGCTTTTTGTCAGCAGCCCCTGATTACGTTGAAACCTGCAATCAAACACAGGAGAAGTTGCCATGGCTTCCACGGCAGAAAACGCGCTCGTCTGGGCGGAAATTCCCACCACCGATATGGATCGCGCGATGAAATTTTACAGCGCAGTGACGGGGGCCGAACTGAAACTGGATGTGTCCGGCCCGAACCCCATTGCTGCTATTCCGGTCGATGGCGCCGGGCGCGCTGCAAGCGGGCATATTTATCCGGGCACGCCTGCTCCGCGCGGTGCAGGTCCGACCATCCATCTCGCCGTGAAGGGCGGATTGGAACAAACGCTGGGCCGCGTGGCTGCGGCTGGCGGTCAGGTCCTGTCAGAGCCGATTACCATCCCCGCAGGCCGCTTCGCCTACACACTCGATCCTGACGGCAATTCCATCGGGTTCTTCGAGCGTCTCTGAAACGTAAAAGGCCCCGCCATTGCTTGCGGGGCCTTTGTGAACTTTAGTGTCATGACTCCTTAGGGATTCAGGCGTTTACGTCCACCAGAACGCGGCCCTTTACCTGACCCTTCAGGATGTCCGCACCCAATTGGGGCAGATCGGACAGGGTTGCTGGCTGGATCATCGCTTCAAGCTTGTCCATCGGCAGGTCTTTGGCCACCCGTTCCCATGCACGCAGGCGGTTGTCATAGGGCTGCATTACACTGTCGATGCCCAGCAGATTGACGCCGCGCAGCAAGAAAGGGATCACAGTGGCAGGCAGTTTCGCACCGCCAGCCAGACCAACAGCCGCAACAGAGGCGCCGTATTTCATCTGACCCAGCACACGGGCCAGCATCTCGCCGCCAACCGCGTCAACACAACCGGACCATGTTTCCCCTTCAAGCGGACGTTTGGTGGTCTCGTTCAACTCGCCCCGCGGAACGATTTGCGTAGCACCAAGGGATTTCAGGTAGTCTTCGGTTTCAGGCCGCCCCGTCACGGCAGCAACCTCATAGCCGAGATTGGCGAGGATCGCCGTTGCAACAGAGCCCACACCACCGGCAGCGCCCGTTACCAGCACCGGACCGTTGCCCGGCTTCAGACCGTGATCTTCCAGCGCCATAACAGACAGCATCGCCGTGAAGCCTGCGGTGCCGACCGCCATCGCCTGTTTTGCGTCCAGACCCTGTGGCAATGGCACCAGCCAGTCCGCCTTGACGCGGGCTTTTTGAGAATAGCCGCCCCAATGGGCCTCACCCACGCGCCAGCCGGTCAGAACAACCTTGTCGCCGGCCTTGTAGCGCGGATCATCCGAGGATTCCACGGTACCGGCGAAGTCAATGCCCGGCACATGGGGGTAATTGCGCACAAGCCCACCGCCCGGCCCGATGCACAATCCGTCCTTGTAGTTCACAGTGGAATATTCCACCGCAACGGTAACTTCACCTTCGGGCAGACGGTCTTCGCCAATCTGCTGTACAGAGGCAGAGGTTTTACCCTCGTCGTCTTTTTCCACGATCAGTGCGTTAAACATATTATTCTCTCCTCTAATTCCAGAAACTTTCCAGAACGGTTGCATCACGCATCCCGTCCGGTGTCTGAACGCGCAGCGCAGTGCCCGCGTCCCAATGGGTCATGCGCACCATTGCGATGGCCACGTTCGTATCAAAATCGGGCGACCATGCCGCAGAGGACACCCGCCCGACCCTTTTCTCTCCGGCCAGCAGCGGCCACCAGCGGTCACACCCCGGCACCGCAGCGCCCTCAATCGCTACGGGGCGGATCTGTTGCACAGGCCCCTCTTTGGCCACGCGCAGCAGCGCATCACGACCAATACAGCCGATGGCATCATGGGTATCGCAGAAACGCCCCAACCCGCATTCATGGGGGGTGTTGTCATCCGTCATGTCATTGCCATAGGACAGCAGACCGCTCTCGATCCGCTCTATCAGATTGGGGCATCCGGCGTGCACGTCCAGATCGCGCCCCGCCTCCATCAGCGCATTCCAGAGAGGCATACCGATGTCACTACCTTCGACGTAAATTTCATAGCCGCCCTGTTTGGAATATCCCGACCGCGCCACGACCAGCTTGCGACCCTGAAATTCGAACAAGCCATAACGGAAGAAGCGCACATCCTTGACGCTGTCCCCGAACACCCGCGCCATCAACTCGTCGGATTTCGGCCCCTGAATCGCCAGTGGCGATACATCCGGCTCGTCCACGAGCACGTCAAGCCGCCAGCCGTTGGCAATGCCTTTAACCCAATACAAAAGATCGCTGTCGGCGATGGAGATCCACCAGCGGTCCTCGGCCAGTTTCACCGCCACCGGATCATTCAGCATGCCGCCGGTTTCATCCACGATCGGCACATAAAAACACTGGCCTTCTTTCATGGTGCGCAGGTCGCGGGGCGTCAGCATCTGCATCAGGCGCGCCGCATCCGGCCCGCGCAGTTCCACCTGCCGTTCACAAGCAACATCCCAGACTTGAACCGCGGATTTCAAGTGGTGGTAATCCTCTGTGACCGAGCGGAACACCGTAGGCAACAACATGTGGTTGTAGATCGTATAGGCTTTGACGCCGGCAGCTTCGACACCTTCGGAAAACGGTGTACGGCGCAGGCGACGGGATTGGGACAACAGGGCCATCAGACAGACTCCATAAAGACCAGATCCGTATCGGCAGTTTTCACACCGGCTTGGGTCAGCATGGCATGAACCTGACCCCGATGGTGGGTCTGGTGGTTGAACACATGGGTATAGATTAGGGATTTGGGTTGCGAGATATCCGATTGTTTCAAACCGGAGAACCACGTGATGTCGCCGGACAAATCGCTGTCAGACAGGCCCTCAGCCCAATCCACAATACGCTGGTCCGTCAGATTGCGCTGCTCGCAAAAGCTGTCCCACTCCTTGTGGAACTCGGTGCTTTGCGCACCCGGCACAGTGGGGGCCGCCCCGCCGTCAAAGCGGGACATCCAGAGCATGTCTGCCCAGAGAATATGACACAGCGTGGCGCTGATAGATCCGAAGAACGCACCGCGTTCCTGCTGCCGTACGGCATCCGTCAAACCGGCAGCGGCCGGGATCATCCAACCGTTCTGCCATTTGTTATAGCGCGCCATCATGCGCAGCCAGTCCGCTGACCCTGTCATATCGCTCTCCCGTGCAGGCTTGTCGTTAATAAAGCCCGGTTACAGCTTACGGGCCGGACCATTCGATCGGGCAGATTTCAGCGGATTTGCCGCCAAAGTCCCACGCCCGACCGTGATCTCGCACGCGCGAGCGCAGGCCCACTGCAGCGATGATGTCCGGTCCCATCCAGTATTTGGAGTTCTTGATCACAACGCCCTCATCAGGGTTGGCCCCGCCGAGCTGTTCGATCTCGCCGTTGATCTTCTTGCCAATGTTGATCCGGCGACGACGGCCATCGGTTTCAATTTCAACCTTGGTGCGTTCGGCATGGATTATGGTGCTGACAAGCATGGTGAACAGGCCGGTTGTGCCCCCCGCAGTGCCAGAGAAAATCTTCAGCAAACCTTCATAGGCTTTGTCTGTGGCGCGGTCGTCCACATAGGCAGCGACCTTCCAGTCGCCTTCCGCCATACGGCCCGGAATATCTGCCAGCAGACCCACGTTCAGCCCGCCGATGTCTTCGCCCTCAAAGTGGCCTTCATCGATGCGAATGGCCATCCACGCATGGCAGTAGCCTTCGGTCGGCTTGTATTTGCCAAGCGAGACAACACAGGGGCAGAATACATCGCAAGAGCAGTTCAGAAACAGCTCTCCTTTGATTTTCCAGTCTGTCGGAACCCGCGTGCGCCGTGTGGGCGGAGCAGGTTGTTCCGCGGCAGTCGTTGTTTCAGTCGCCATTGTCTGGCCTCCCTTTAGTAAAATCCGGCAGCACGACCGGCCAGCGCCAGCCCTGCTACAATCAACAATGCACCGGCAGGGCGCATCACGTAATGCGCAACCTGCGGTAATTTCTCCAGAACCATCAGAAGGGTCGCAAGCCCCATCCACAACAGGTTCATCGCGCCCCCCGCAAAACCAAGAGCCATATACCCCCAGCAGCACACCACGCAGTACGCCCCGAGCCCCAGCCCCATGCGCAAGCCGCCTACCCCGCCCGGACGCCAGTTGCCCAGAAAATACTGCATCGGTGCGTGGCAGACGCCGTGGCAAACTTCTTTCAGCCATGTGAACTGGAACCAGCCAACTACGACAAGCAATGCAGAAGTCGCCCAGAGCATGGTGGACTGGCCGAACATATCAAGCCATCCCAACCGCATCAGCCCCGCCTGCAACAAGGCAATACCAAGCGCAAAAGCCACCCAAACAACGAAGTAACCGGTGATAACACCAAGCCATCCGGCCCAGCTGCCGTTGGCGGATTTTATAAGAGCTTCGTATGTGGTTAACGTGTGAACAAAGGTCGGCCCCATCATGGCCACCATCATCACCGCCCACATCGGGACCAGCGCACGCAAGCTGTTCATCGGCGGCATTCCCGCCATATCCATCATCCCCACACGTGCGCCGTACCAGTTCAGCCCCATTTGCATCGCCATGGAATACATCATCCACCAGGCCAGCAGAATCGCCGCAAAGAATGACAGCCAGAGCGCGGAGCGGATCAGATGATGGGGAAGATTAAGCACATCACACCTGTTGTCGGGATTTGGCCGTCCCACGCTTGTGCAACCGCCGTATTCGGGTACATTGGGTCTACGGGAAAACCAAATGTCTGACAATTAATTTTTACAAATGTCTGACAATTAATTTTTCCGGAAGGATCACAGCGGATAGCAGGTAGAATATGAAGTACGAACTGGATCAGGCACAGGAACTTTCTGCGCAGATTGCACAGGCCATTCGGGATGGCATAATGGAAGGCAGGCTGATCGTAGACCAGCGCCTGCCCTCGGAAAGTGACCTGTGCGAACAGTTTCAGGTCTCGCGCCCGACAGTGCGTGAAGCCCTGAAACGGCTGGCCGCACAGAACCTGATCCGAACACAGCGCGGCGCATCCGGCGGGGCCTTTGTGAACCGGCTCAGCTTTGAGGATGCCTACGGGCAGCAGATAACGACCTCTACCCTGCTGTTATCCATGAACGCAGTCAGCTTCGAAACGGCTTGCGAAGCCCGTTTTGCGCTGGAACGGGCCTGTGTTGCGCTCGCCGCCCAGCGCCGGACACCGGACCAGCTGGCCGCCATGCGGGCCGAGATTCACCGCCAGTCCCAGCCCGGCCTCAGTGACGAGAGTTTTTGCGCCTCTGATGTAGCGTTCCACCGCGCGCTTGTGGATGCGGCGGGCAATCCGGTGATGTCCTATCAACTTGCAGGCGCGGTCGAAGCAATTGAACCACTGATGAACATGATCACTTTCACAGCCCGAAAGCGCGAGAAAATTGTCGAACTCCACACTCTGATCGCCGATGCGCTGGAGGCGCGTGACGCTGCCACAACCGAAGCCGTTCTCGGGCAGTTGGCAGAACATACGCTTGAACTGGCCCGTGAAGTGGCGCGGATGCGCAGTAAGAGCGCGTAACACGATCAGAACCGCAGGAAATCTCCGGAACGGTTCATCACGTTTTCTGCTACTTGAACGGGCACTCCTTCAACTGGGATGCGAGTGCCCTTCGCTCTCAAAGGATAAAGTCTCCGCTGTTCAATCCGGAGAAACCGGCGAGAACGAACTTCATATCCGCCACCCCATCCGCGTCCGCATCGATCTGGACAATAGTATCTCCGCCGACCTTCAGAAAATTCACCTCTTTCGCGGTTCCGGTAAAACCGGATTTTCCCAAGAAGGCAAAACTGCCATCCAGACCGGAGAGGTCAATCAAATCGCGGCCGGTTCCGAAATCGGTAATCTTGTCCAGCTTGGAATTTGTCGTGTCGGTTGTACTGTTAAAGGCAAACACATCGGCGCCTTTCCCACCCACCATCACATCGCGGCCTTGCCCGCCTGTCAGGATGTCATTGCCGGTACCTCCGTGCAGCTTGTCATCCCCTTTCCCGCCGGCCAGCATGTCGGCACCGCCCTTCCCTGCAAGCACGTCGCGACCTTTGTCTCCCCGCAGCAGGTCCGAACCTTTGGCGCCGACCATGTCATCCCGGCCACCCCCGCCCCGCAGCAGATCGTTACCGTTGCCGCCGTTCAAACTGTCATCTCCTCCATTCCCGAGGAGCGCATCCTTACCACCACGTCCCAGCAGAACATCCGGGCCACCTTTGCCAAAGATTTCATTCCCCCTGAAATCGCCGGTATAGCGATCGGCAAAGCGACTGCCGATGATATCGTCTATTCCGGTCAGCATATCCCCTTCCAGATACGTGCTGTCCGTGTCACCGTTACGCATGTCATAGAACACCCCGGTCTCGAAAGCCGTGAAATCAAGCGTATCCTTGCGTCCTGCACTGCCATCATAGGACTGAACCCCTTCTGCGAGCCACAGGTCCAGAACGGCATTGCCGGTGCCTCCGATTACTTTCTCTATATCTTCAAACACGCCGCGCACCTCTGCGCCGAGCGTGTTTTGCAGCCTGATCTGGAAGGCGCCGGATTCCGGATCGTCCAGATCCGGCAGAACCCGTGTCAGATCGGCAGCTTCATTTGCAAAGGAGTGGCCGGTTTCCAGAATATCCTGCGGCGTCAGGGAGACCCCTTCATAAATCCGCGCCTCGCTGGTGCCGGTATCCTGCCACACCGGAACATCGGCACGTAGGACCGCTTGATAGGATTGTGTTGCAAAGGTCAGCCAGACCGTGCCGGAATTTGCCCCCAGTTCGAGACTGTCTTCACCGGCCCCACCATAAAGAATGTTGTTCCCCCCATCGAGACTGAAGATGTCGTCGCCGTTTCCGCCATAGGCGGTATCATTGCCAAGACCGACATTCAGGATGTCATCGCCGCCTGCTCCATAAAGCAGATCATCCCCTGCGCCGCCGTTTAGTCCGTTGCTTTCCGCCGAACCTGTAATCGTGTCGCCGAGATTGGTGCCAGTCACGTTTTCAATCTCAAAAAGCCGGTCTGTGCCATGGGCGCCGGTGACAGTCCCATCTGCCAGATTGGCGACGATTGCACCGAAGTTGGCAGCCATGACAGCACCGGATTCAGTGTCAGGTACGGCCGTATCATAAGAGGCCGTATCCCGCCCTGTCCCGCCATAGAGCGTATCATTTCCACCGCCGCCGTGCAGCAGGTCCTCTCCCGCGCCCCCGTAAAGAAGGTCCTGACCCGCGCCACCGAACAATTCGTCGTTCCCACCACGCCCGTCGAGAAGGTCCGCCCCGTTCAGCCCGACAAAGCGTTCTGAACCTTCGGTCCCAAAGAACCTGTCGCTACGGCTGGCGTAGTCGTTGCCGATCAGTTCCTCGAATCCGGATACAGTGGCTGTGATTTCATTGCTGCCGCCTTCTGCCGAAACTGTTCCGGCCTCCAGATCGACATTCACGGTCCGCGGTGCTGTGGAATGACTGCTGAGATCGAATTGCAGACGGTCATATCCTGTGCCTCCCGCAAGTTCGCCGCGAAAGCGCTGAACCTGAAGCAGATCATCATCCGCGCCACCGTCGACCGTCATATCATTGCCGCTCCCGCCGGACCCGACAATCATGGTGTCCTTACCTGCGCCCCCGAACAGAAAGCCGAAATCCCGCAAGCGCATGTAGTCGTCACCAGTACCTCCATAGAGTTCACCGAAGGTTGACCCGTCAGTCGAAGGATCACGGATCAGGATATCATTCCCGCCACCGCCATAGATCGTCATCCGGTCGTCACCAAGTAATTGTACTTCATCAGCAAGATCCCCGAGATAAAGTCGTTCGATCCCGTCTAATGTGCCGCTAAACAGTTGGGACGCGTAGGTTTCTGCCAAATCGTCCTCGACCCCCAACTCGCTGCTTTCCGAAGCATCAAAACCGCGGAAACTGGACCCGATGGCACCAACTTTACGCAGATAAAACCGGACCTCATCCAACGTTCGGGTATCCAGCGTGTCATAACCACCGCCGCCGTCAAAATTGGTGCTGTTGTAAATGGCATCCGGCAAGGTCAGTTGAATCAGGTCATCCCCGTCGCCACCAGCGACCAGTGGCGCGCCGTTGGAGAACAAAACGTCGTCCCCCGCGCCGCCGTCGATCTGGACGCTCATATTATCCGGGTTGGAGGCTCCGTAAAGCGTGTCGGACTCTGACCCGCCGGTCACTTTTGATATATTCACAAATATATCGGTTGCCAGAACACTGCCATCTTCGTCCAGACGTTCTACACGTCCTTCGCCCCCGTAAATCCGAAGGCTCCCGGTATCCGGCTGCGGATCGACCCGCTCGAACGAGCCGAACCGCAAGTCTTCCGGCGAATAGGTCAGCCAGTCGCTGCCCTCTCCTCCGTCGAAGAAATCGCCAAGCCCGTCTTCAGGCGTGCCACCCCCAACCAGTTGGTCAAAATGGGCCCCTCCGAACAGGCTGTCCTGCCCCAGGCCGCCAACCAGAACGTCCTTGCCATCGCCGCCGAATATCTGGTCGTTGCCGTTTCGACCGTCAATGTAATCGCCGCCATCGTTGCCAACCAACCGGTTGGCGCGTTCATCGCCGCGCAACCGGACCGCACGGGAATCCCGCATGATAATATTCTCAATCCCATCCAGCGCGTCATGGTCGCGACCGTCCCAAGCCGTCCCTTCGACCAGATCCACGACAACCGTGGAACTGCCATCGGGATCAACCGGAAACAGCCAGGTGTCGTTGCCAGCGCCGCCAAAGACCTCATCCGCCCCGCCGCTTGCAATAATGACGTCATCCCCGTCTCCGCCGTAGATTGTGTCTACAAAGTCAGACCCTGTGATGCGGTCGTCGCCCCCGAATCCGGAGATCGTTGTCGAGAATGTGCCCCCGTACAGGAAATCGTTCTTTTCAGTCCCCTCCAGCACAGCGCTTTCAGCAACTTTTACGTTTTCAATCAATTCCTTGTAAGTGAAATGGTCGAACCCGAAGTAAAAATCCTCTACCCCGTAAACGGTTTCATATCCCTGAGTGAAATAAGCGTTCACAGGATTTTGGTGGAAAAAGACGATGCCATCGCCGTCTTCCGTGCTGAAAAAGGAATACTCCGACAGACCACCGGAAAAGCGCAGGCTGTCCTTGTCTCCTGCGCCCCCATAAATTGTGTCGTTCCCCTGTGTTGCAAAAACGAGATCATTGCCCGCCCCCGCAGTTACGGTGTCATTGCCTGCGCGCGCGTTGATAACATCGGAAAATTCGGTGCCTTGTAATTCATCCGCATTCTCGGTCCCGAGGATCAGGCGATCCGAGGGCTCATCCCCGAACTCGTCGAAAATCTTGCTAACAAAGTCATCAAGAAACCCGTCCAAATCGTAATCCCAGCCTTCCACAGCAAAAAGATCACCCAATTCGCCGAATTTTGCGAAGATCTCATCCAATTTTGCTTCCAGCCCGTTCAGGGCATCCACGTCTGGAAGGGCGGAAGAAATTTTGTCCGTCAGCTTGTCCAAAAGCTTGTTGATACCTGTTTTCTCCATGATCCAATCGAGCACCGGCTCCACCGTCACCCTGAAAACAAACCCAATCGCATCCAGCAGCGGCTCAATCGGTTTCAGCTTGGAATAGACAATCTCCAGCGGTTTCTTGAGAAAAGACAGGCTTTCGGCAACCGCCTGAAACTTGCCCGCAACAGTCACCAGAGCGTTCAGACCACCCACTTTGAAGGCATCGGTAAAGGCGTCCAGTTCATCTTTCAGAGTGTCATAAGTTCCGTTCAGCGTTTCAAGCACATCGTTCAGCGGATCTGTGAAGACTTCAGCGGTATCTGAAAGCGGTTTTAACGTATCATGTTCCGGTCCGTCGATTTCATCCACTGTATCGAATGTATCGACCATTTCTTCGGTGTAACTCTCCACCTCATAGACTTTAATTGCGACGTTGAGCATTTTCGCCTCAAGCGCAGAAAGCTTCTTTTCTGCATTCTTGAGTTTCTCGATGTACTTGCCTTCTTCTATCTTGATCCGAAGATCATGGGCTTTTTCTTCAAGCTTATCGGCAACCGACTTTACCTTTTCCAGAACAACCTTAGCGACCTTGGCGACAGACTTTAGCGGACCGGCATTGCTCATAATCTTGACAGTCAGCAACATGGCATCCACCTGCTTGCCAAAATCGTCAGCCTGTTTCTCAATTTTAGTTGCGTATTCAAGCGCTTGTCGTGCGAACTTCACATCCTGTCGGATCTCGCGAACCTCTGAGCGCGCTTCGATCACATTTCTTCGGGTCTCCCCCAGATTTTCGTCAAAAGCTTTTAACTCTGCGCCGGCTCCCATCGGTTATCTCCCAATATCTTTCGGACAAATGCCCTGTGTAAATGAATAAAATCCGGCACAGAAATGACGTACCTTCCCCTAGGTTAACCAGAAACACCCGTATCGGGTATCAGGTGATCACCCCATTTTTGAGAGAGAGTTAGCGATTTGATGGGTCGAGCAGGACGGAAACGCAGCTACCGCCGCTGTGCAGCAAGCGTGAATTCAGCCGTAAACCGTGCGTTTCAACAAGCGATTGCACGATGGACAACCCCAATCCGTGGCCATCGGTATCGCCTGTCATTTCTCCGCGAACGGCCCGCCTTTGCAACTGCTCCAGCAACTCCGGCGATAGGCCTTCTCCTGTGTCATACACTTCAAGCCACAAGGCTCCCTCACGGTGGCGCACGCCGAAAAGAACCTTGCCCTCATTTGTATATTTGATGCCGTTAGACACGAGATTGGTTACGATACGCATCACATCAAGGGGCGGCAGCTCCACCACGGCACTGCTGGACACATAGCGCAAGGAAATCCCTTTCGCGGCCGCTTCCGGCGCAAACATTTCCTTCACCGTGCGCAGCACCTCTTCCATGACGACCGTGTCAGCTACCCCTTCAGGCGCGTCGCCGCCAAACTCTTCCACTTCAAGGTCCAGTTTCCGAGACACCAGCTCTTCCAGATAGGTGAAAGTCTCTTCTATCTGGCCGGCCCTGTCCCCATGCCCGCCAGCAACCTGACCATCGACCATCTGTTGGATATTCAATCGAAGCGCGTAAAGCGGTTGCCTCAGATCATGCACCGTATCTGCGATGCGCTGATTAGAGTTTTCGGCGAACTTCAGGGCCAGTGCATATTTTGCTTCAAGATCCCGTAAACGGCGGGACATCTTCAGATTTCGTTCCGCTTCATTCAGGCTAACCTCCAGAGCGTGTGCGCGCGCCTGGCGCATCTGGTTGAACCGGTCAAGGATCGCTGCCCCCATCAAAGCTGCATCCATAACGAAGACAATACGCATGCTGTCGAATTGCACCTCTTCCGAAATCTCGATCCCGAACCAGTGGCGGGAAGTCATGATTGCGCTTGAAATAACGGCGCCGAACCACGCAATTGCAAAAAACCGCACTTCCTTGAACCGTTTCCGCGCCGCGATCACCCCTGACGTTGTGAACAAGACTGCTGCGCAGAGTGCGAGCAACACCAGAATTTTTTTGACCGCCTGAGTATCCACGGCAACAGTTGAAACCACCAGAGCGAACACACCGAAAATCAGCGCGAGCAATACCTTGTCCAGCCAGGGATGGTATTCCCGCGTAGAGAGAAACAGCCGTGTAAAATTTGCGCCCGAAGCAATCAGACCCGTCCCGAGCAAAACAGAAGAATACCCGTTAAACAGGGGCAGACCCGGCCAGAGATATTGGAAAGCATTGCCATCTCCGTGCATGATAAAAAGCAGCCCGAAGCCAGCAAATGCACTATAGGCTGCAAAAATCACCTGTCGGGTCGCAACGAACGCGGCAAACGCGATCAGGACCAGCAACAGCAACATCCCGTAATAGATAAAATTCTTGGCAGTTTTACGCGCTGCGAGGGCGTTGAACTCCTGCGCGGAGCGAAGCGCAAACGACAACTGGCTTGATCCGCCGGAGCGATACTTCAGCAGAAACTGGTGGGTCTCTTCCTTCGGGAGAGTAAATGCGACCACCAGTTCGGGATAGCGAACGGAGCGGTCCGAGAACGGCGAATCCGGTTGATGCTGTTCCAAAAGAACAGGCGTCCCATCCGGCGGAACCTGATACAGTTCCAGTGCCTGTAGGAAATTCTCTCGGAAATGCAGCCGCCAGTCCGTGGGCGCATCCGGTCGGGATTTCACCGCAAACCGCAACCAGATAGAGGCTTTGGTATACCCGAATTCCGCAGTTTTGGTTTCCAGAGGCTTGAAATTGCTACGGATCGGATCGCTTGTAATTTCGGCGATACCGAGCGATCCGTCATGATCCAGATAGTATTCGACATGCCCCCGCATCTCTGCCTGTGAAGGGGCTTTAGAAAGCAGATAAGGCTTGATAGACTGGGCTGTAACAACAGAACCTGCACTTAGACAGATTAAAAACAAATATAAACTAATTAAAATTCGGCATGTTTTTCTGGCCATAATGGCCCCAGATTAGGGAAACGTTGAAATTATAGCTAGTAGAGTTCTTATCGTAGACGATCATGCGATCACCGTGGGTGGTCTGGAACAGGTTTTGCGCGATCATGCCCGCTTTGAAGTTGTTGGTACCAGCACCAGCGGGCTGGAGGCTATCGGGCTGGCACGAAAGCTATCCCCGGATCTTATGGTCCTTGATTACGCCATGCCCGATGTAAACGGACTCGACGTTTTTCTTGAAGTGTCACGGTGGTCGCCAGATACGAAGACAGCGCTCGTCACCGGTACATCGAACACGAAACTCTTGCACCGGTTGCGTGATGCCGGCGTGCACGGATTATTCCAGAAGAGCAGCGACCCCACGCTGCTTTGTGCCGGTTTCCTGCGCATTCTTGCCGGAGAGTCCGTCACCTGTCCGGCAACGGCAGCGCAGATGCGCGAGCCCCATGCCTCTGCGAACCTGTCCCACCGGGAAATAGAGGTCCTGAATTGTATTGCCGACGGGCTAACCAACGCGAAATCAGCCGATAAACTGAATATCAGTCCCAAAACAGTAGACAGCCACCGCACCGCTCTGATGCGCAAACTGGGTGTCAATTCCACAGCAAGCCTGTTGATCCGTGCCGTTCGTGAAGGTCTGATCGACATCGGAAAGTAGCGTTACAACGGAAAACGCCTGCTGCAATGCCAACAAGAAAAAAACCGGCAAACCTCTAAAAACCCAATTGAACCTGCGCTCAGAACCCCCTATACCCCCGTCTCAGGCACCCGTAGCTCAGCTGGATAGAGCGCTGCCCTCCGAAGGCAGAGGCCACACGTTCGAATCGTGTCGGGTGCACCAATCATTTCAATGACTTAGCATGCTACGGGTGAGCGGCGGCCTTGGCCGGTTAACCACCAGTGCGGCGTCAGGCATTCAGACCTTAGCGTCTACGCTCGAATTAATCACTTTCTTCAGATTGGCGATGTAGCAAAAATTGCTTTGTCTGCCACACCACACATAAATCGCAGCCCAATATCGGTCCCAGCCATTTGCGAACCAACGCCGGATTGTCTGAAACAAACTTCTGCGATCAAAGCCGGTAACTCGGCAGCAGCTGGAACGCGTCGCGCAAGGCATCCCCCCAACCTGACGAAATTGCCTGATACACTTCGTCGTCTGCATTGATCCGCTTGGTACGACCATTGGAAAACGAGTCATTCTCATAGATTTGCAGATCAAAAGGCAAACCAACGGAAAGGTTTGATTTTACGGTTGAATCAAAGGAAACGAGCAGCAGTTTTATCGCATCGGCAAAATCCATCTTTCGCTCGTATGCCCGCACAAGGATCGGCTTTCCGTACTTCGTTTCACCGATCTGGAAAAAAGGTGTGTCGTCAGTAATCTCTATGAAGTTACCTTCAGGGTAGATCATAAATATTGTCGGCTTGCCGCCTTTGATCTGGCCTCCCAAAATGATCGAAGCGCCAAACTGATCTTCGGAAGTTTGCCCTGTAAGGGAGGATTCGGCGATCACCTCGCGCAATGTGGCCCCAACCAGCCTTGCGACCTGAAACATGGTCGGCAGGTGCAAGATGCTTGGATCACGGTCCCCCTCCGAAACAGATCGTTCGGACAGCAAACTGATGAGCGATTGTGTCGTCGCAAGATTGCCCGCTGTCATAATGGTGATTGCGCGCTCGTCCGGCACTTGCCAATGGAACATTTTCTTACTGACAGCAAAATTATCAACACCCGCGCTGGTGCGTGTATCGGACATAAAGACCAACCCGTGATCCAGCCGCATTCCGATGCAATACGTCATTTCATTCTATCCCAGACCAAACTTCAGCATCTCTTTACTGCTGTACTTGCAAAGATACCAATAAAGTTTCATCTGCACTGCCCATACGCAGACCTTCAACAGGGGCCGCATCGCGTGCATCCCGACCGATGGCGATACGGACGTATTTTTCATCCGGTGAAACGCCGTTTGATACGTCAAAGCCCACCCATCCAAGCCCCTGAATAAAGACTTCGGCCCACGCATGGGTTGCTTCCTGCTGCACCTGTTCATTGATCCTGAGATACCCGCTGACATAGCGGGCGGGAAGGCCCGACAGGCGGACGGCTGAGATAAATATCTGCGCATGGTCCTGACAGACACCGGCATCCCCTTGCAGCGCTTCCTCCGCGGGTGTGTCGACAGCGGTTCCGCCCGTTTTATAGGGGAGTGTCTGGAGAATGGTATTTGAAAGAGTGTGCAAATCTGAAAGTTGCGCACTGGCGTCCGATGTAATTTTTGGCAGAGCCCTGATCGCTTCGCCGGGCATCGTCAATGCGGTGGGCTGGAGAAAATGCCACAGTGGCGCGCGGCCAAATACCTGTCCGAGAACACCGGTTTCACTAAGCGTTCTCACAAGGCCTGCGGCCTGAATGCTTAAAGCAGTGGCGCCCGGCGCAATGCTTACCAGATCCACATGATTGCCGTAGTGATCGGTATAGCTTGCCTCGATCTTGCCCCCTGCAATCTCAACGGACCAGTTTTCAACCTGTTGCATGACAGAGGTTAACGGGCGCAGACGCACCTTTTGCAACGCGTAATCCACGGGCGCGTTATACAGGTATTCGGTGGTGTGGCTAATGTTGAGTTCCATTACCCTGTGAACCTGTAATCTATTTCGATCTGCTGTGCGAGACTGGCGGTGCTGTCAATCACTTCGTTAACAAACTGGTGCAGCCCCTCGTCGAAGATGGAATGGATATCCGGCTTTAACAACAGCGTCCTAAGCGCGTCGGCCATCTCATGCGAGGCGTATCTGGTGCCATACTCCTCTGCCATATGTGAAAGGCTTTTTACGATCTGGCCCGCGCTAAATGCCAACGAACGCGGCATACGCCGGTCGAGGATCAGAAACTCCGCGATGGCAGGTGCGGTAAAGTCTTCCTCAACAGCCCATCGAAAGGAGCGATGCGCCGATACCGAGCGCAAAATCGTTTCCCATTGGACATTGTCCAGATGGCTGCCCACAAAAGACGGCGCTGGCAGCAGCGAATAGTATTTCACATCAACAATCCGCGCCGTGTTGTCCATCCGCTCGACAAACGTACCAAGGCGGCAAAAATCGTAGATGTCGTTGCGCAGCATGGTCCCGTGCAATGCGCCGCGCACAAGACCGGACTGCTGGCGGATGGTGGCAAGTACAGCAGGCAGTTCTGTTTGCGGCACCTCATCCTTCAACAGGTCCGTAAACAGCATCCAGGTTTCGTTGACAGCGCACCAGACTTCGGTCGTCAATGCGGTTCGAACAAGACGCGCGTTATCACGGGCGGATTTGATGATCGACAGAACCGAACTCGGGTTCGTGCGTTCTCGCAAAAGGAAGTTGACCACCTGCGAACTGTCATAGCTGTCGTAGATCGCTTCGTAGGCCTGTTGTGCAGCAAGCGTGGAAATCACGGATTGCCATTCTGCCTCTGCTGTGGTGGATCGCGTCAGGGCAATGCGGAAGCCCGCTTCGATCAGACGCGCGGTATTCTCGGCCCTCTCAAGGGACCGGAACATCCAGTAGAGCCCACCAGCGGTTTTTCCCAACATATCAGTCTTCCAATACCCAAGTGTCTTTTGTGCCGCCGCCCTGGCTTGAATTCACCACAAGCGAGCCCTCTTTCAACGCAACACGGGTGAGCCCGCCCGGTGTGATATTCACCCCGTTCGGGGATACCAGCGCAAAGGGGCGCAGATCGACATGGCGGGGCGCAAGGCCGCTATCGGTAAAAATAGGAACGGTAGAGAGCGACAATGTCGGCTGAGCGATGTAGTTGTTCGGGCGCGCACGCAGTTTTTCGGCGAATTCCGACAGCTCCTTTTTGGATGCCGCGGGGCCGACGAGCATTCCGTAACCGCCCGAACCGTGAACCTCTTTAACCACCAGATCAGCCAGATTATCCAAAACATATTTCAGTTGTTGCGGGTCAGAGCACCGCCGCGTTTCAACATTTTTGAGGATCGCCGGTTCACCGGTATAAAATTTGATAATCTCGGGGATATAGCTGTAAACCGCCTTATCATCTGCCACACCGGTTCCGGGGGCATTGGCTATCGTAATATTTCCCGCGCGATAGACATCCATGACCCCCGGCACCCCCAGCATGGATTCCGGATTAAATGTCAGTGGGTCGAGGTATTCATCATCTACACGACGATACAGCACATCAATGGTTCTGTACCCTTTCGTGGTGCGCATGGCGATATGTCCGTCAACGACCCGCAGATCGTGCCCTTCCACCAGCTCGACGCCCATCTGGTCTGCTAAAAAGCTGTGTTCGTAATAGGCGGAGTTGTGAATCCCCGGCGTGAGAATGGCAACACAAGGACGCCCCTTACACCCGCGCGGGGCAGAAGCCTCCAACGACCGGCGGAGGTTCTTGGGATAGTCGCTTACCGGCTGCACAGGTATTGCGCTGAACAGTTCCGGAAACATCTGCAACATCGTCTCGCGGTTCTCGAGCATGTAGCTGACACCTGACGGTGTTCGCGCATTATCTTCGAGCACGAAAAAATCATCTTCGCCCGTGCGCACGATGTCTGTGCCAACGATATGGGTGTAGATATTTCCAGGCGGGCTGAAATCCATCATCTGCGGCAGAAACGCATCGTTCTGTGCGATCAGATCGATTGGAATTACACCGGCTCTCAGGATTTCCTGCCGATTGTAAATATCATGCAAAAACGCATTCAGGGCACGGATACGCTGCTCGATACCTTTGGACAGCTTAGTCCATTCCCGTGAAGAAATGATGCGGGGAACCAGATCGAAGGGGATCAACCGCTCCTCAGCGTCCTGCTGTCCGTAAACGTTAAAAGTAATACCAGTGCGCCGAAAGAATGCTTCGGCTTCCTGAGATTTCTTGGCAAAGCGCTCGTTGTTCTGCTTATCGAACCAATCGTCATAATGCACGTAGGGGCCCCGTGGTTTCCCGTTGGAATCATGCATTTCACTAAAATGGGCAATATCTTTGATCATGATTCCACGTTAGATTTCGCCCGCGCCGGAGCAACAAAATGTAAGGGAAAACGGGCCTCAAACAGCCAAGTGGTTAAATTATAATCACATCCACAGATTTGCAGCGCTCTCTTTGAGCAATTGAAATAATATCGACCGAAATTTAAGTCGGAACACAGAGAATTTCGCGCAGGACAAGCTCCTCTTTGGCCTACGGAGATGATGGTTAACTATCCTTTGCCTGCGCAAGGCTGAGGCCCCTCTTTCCTCAACACAAACAAGCACATGCCCTATCTGCCATCAGCCTTATGAGGCCCGGCGTCGCATGGTGAAACTCACCCTGTTTGGGACATCTTTCAAAACGAGTAACAATGCGAACGCTTTTTACATACGGTAGAGGCTGGTCAGTCCCAGCCTCCCGAACTTCAAAGCCCTCGAACACGTGTCAGATAAACGAGAAGTCGTCTTCGGTTATGTCCGCTTTACCCAACCCCAGCAATTTGATCGTGCCGCCGTCATGCTCGATCACTTTATGGCGGCCCACTTTCGTGATGGTCAGGGAGTCAAAACCACCTTCATGATCATGAACCAACATCAGGTCGTCCCCCTGTTTGAAAGCGCGCAGCTTGTCGTTGCCGCTATCTTGCGAAAACAGGAAAATGTCGTCTCCACCGCCGCCTTTCATCAGGTCGTTGCCGGACCCGCCCACAACGAAATCATCTCCGCTGCCGCCAAAGAACTTGTCATTTCCCCCGCCAAGCCGGATGGTTCCGGCTTCGCCGTTCAAGGTGACCTTGTCGCGCCCCTCACCTGTGTGGATCACACCGAAATAGCCGCTGCCGGTGACAACCACGTCATTGCCGTCGCGGGTATTCAGGAAATCTACATTACCATTGCCCCCGTTTACTTTGTCACCGCCTTTACCGGTCCGCAATGTGCCCGCTCCCCCGTCGCCAAGGGCCAGTTTCACGGTATCCTCTCCAAAGACGGTCAGGCTGTCGATAGACCCCTCTGCCGAGATCACATGAGACATCCCAGAGCCGGAGCCGATCTGTATCGCCCCGATCCCGCCAGTACCGATATTGATCTGCGAGACAGAGTCGTAGGCCACCAGACTTTGAACATACCGTTCGTCTGTGGTCATGTTTAATGTACCCTCAAAGGCTTCGATAGTTCGGATGCGGCCGGACCCTTCCATGGTGATTTCCACATCACCACCATTGGACGTAAGAACCCGCATATCGCCGCCGTCTTTGATATCGAACTTGGACAGGCCGGTCTCGGTATACGTGCGTGCCGCAGCAATATCCGTGTCTGCTTCGACAACCACGGTATTGTTATTACCACCAAGGTCAAGAAACTTGACCTGCCCTGACTTCAAGCGAATGGAATGATCGCCGTCACTGATGCGCAGGGCCTCCACCCTACCATCGATAACAACAGTGGCATCCGCATTGATGCCGATGGTTTCAACGCCACCCGACCCGACCTTGAGCTTAACGTTGTCCCCGCCAAGACGGACGGTTTCAGTGTGATGGGAACCAAGGGTAATGTCATGCACCCCGCCCCAGCCTTCGATGTAGTTAACCTGCGTCCCGTCCAGCACAATGTCGGAATTTTCGCCCAGCGCCAGAACGCCGATATTGGTGTTAGTCCCGCTGTCGAAAATCGTCGCCTTGCTGCCCCCTTTGGCATGAAACGCCATATAGGCAACGGTCCAGTTCGAGCCAGTAAAACTGGCGTTAACGTTATAGAACCGGCTGTCAGTATCATCGTAGACAGAATAAAACGGCAGATAGCCGGACCAAGTCAGATCCGCGTTGTCGTCTTCGCCAACCGGCTCGTTTTCAATATCGCTGCTGCCGTCGAAAAGAGAGTGAATATTAACCATAGACTTTCCCATCTAAAAAAATGTGCTGAAAAAATATTAGGAATTGCCTTGGGGTAAATCTTACTCCGTTCTGCCGTTATTTCAAGGAGGTTGCCGTGCGGGGATATCTCTGCCCCGCACAGCTGTCAGGCCAAATCAGCCGCCGATGCTTTTGGCGGAGGCCATGCCGGGGGCTTTGGATTTGCCGCCCAGCTTGTCGCGAACACCCTTTTCGATCTTGTCGCCGGTGTCCCCGTCGATGTTGCGCCAGTATTCAAATGCGCGCACGAGTACTTTTTCACTGACACCGTCTGTCAAATGACCAACAACGTTTTGTACCAGACGCTCTCTTGCGTCTGCATCCATTACGTCGCGCACAAGGGTGCCCGCCTGTGACCAGTCGTCATCATCCTTGCGAAGGGTATAAGCAGAACGCACCATTTCGCCGTCAGCGTGCCAGATACCCGCTTCCTCACCTGCTTCGGGCTGCGCGGAAGGTCCACCGTAGGAATTGGGCGCATAAACCGGATCCTGCACTTTTACCGTGCGCCCTGCCCCGTCCTTGGAGTAGCTATGGACCGGTGCCTTGGGTGCGTTTACCGGAATATGCTTATAATTCACGCCGAGCCGTGCACGATGCGCATCGGCATAGGAAAAGCCACGGGCCAGCAGCATTTTGTCCGGAGACAGCCCAATACCGGGCACCATGTTGTTCGGCTCGAATGCAGCCTGTTCGATTTCTGTGTGGAAGTCGGTCGGGTTCCGGTTCAGGGTCAGCTTGCCCACCTCCATCAGCGGATAATCTGCATGTGGCCAGACTTTGGTCAGGTCAAAGGGGTTGATCCGGTAGGTTTTAGCATCCTCGAAGGGCATCACCTGCCACTTCAGGGTCCAGCTCGGGAATTCTCCGTCGGCTATATGGTTAAACAGGTCGCGGCGGTGGTAATCCCCGTCCATACCAGCCATCTTATCCGCTTCCTCCTGACTAAGATAAGCGTTTCCGTCCCCCTGATCCGTATGGAAGTGGAATTTAACCCAGAATTTTTCGCCATCAGCGTTGACCAGCGAATAGGTATGGCTGGAGTAGCCGTTCATCTCGCGCCATGTACGCGGGATACCACGGTCCCCCATAAGATAGGTCACCTGATGGGCGCTTTCGGGCGACAGGGTCCAGAAATCCCACTGCATGTCGTGATCGCGCAGGTTATTGTCTGCACGACGTTTCTGGCTGCGGATGAAATGCTGGAATTTCAGCGGATCGCGAATAAAGAAGATCGGCGTGTTGTTTCCGACCATATCAAAGTTGCCATCCTCCGTATACATTTTCACCGAAAAGCCACGCGGATCGCGCCATGTGTCAGGGCTGCCTCTTTCGCCTGCAACCGTAGAAAACCGCATCACCACATCGCAACTGGCACCGGGCTGGAAGATTTTTGCCTTGGTGAACTTGGACACATCCTGTGTGGTTTCAAACGTCCCGAATGCGCCGGAACCTTTGGCGTGGGGCTGGCGTTCGGGGATGCGCTCACGGTTGAAATTCGCCATCTGCTCAAGGAGATAGTGATCGTTCAGAACGATCGGGCCATCCGGTCCGACGGTCAGGGAATGCTCGTCGCTGCGAACGCGAATGCCGGCATCTGTTGTCGTAGGGGGGGACTTTTTATCGGTCATAATGGACCCTTCCATGTTGGTTACTGCGCAATTTCTTACGGTACCCAACGTTCCGGAGCGGCAAAGGTTCCAGTGACTCTAGGTTGATTGTGTCGGACCGGCTGCCAACAGGGTGGCTTGGGTCCGTGCTTTCATTAACAACAACAGCTTGCGTGCCCGCCCTTCAATAGCCAGAGAAGTAATCTCCGGCAAACAGCCCAGCGCCTTGAGCCGTTGTGGCACGTTATGGTTTGTGCGCGGCATTACGTAGTGGCGCAGGTTCTTCGGGCGCGGGAAACGGTCCCGCTGAGGGGCTTCCCGTCCGTGACGCCCGTGGATCACGCAATAAGCGGTTTCGCCATTCAGATGGTCGGCGGCGGACCTGATTGCAAAGGCGTCAATCCGCGCACGCCAGTTGGCCCAGCGGTGATCATCCGGCACCACTTCGGGATGAACCGAAAGTTGCGGCGCAAAGGCCAGAACCTGCTGCACTTTCGTAAAGGAGGGTGCGACCAGCGCACTGAACCCGCCCATCGAATGCCCCATCGCTACAGTACGGGTTACACCGCAGGTCTGGCGGAAGCTCTCGATCTCTTCCTGCATCAGCGCAATCAGTCCCGGCGCATTCAACCAGCTTCGCTGCGGATCGGCGAGGAAGAGAACGTTGTGAATACCACCGCATGTGGCGCTGCGGATAAATTCCGGCGGCGGGCAGTCCTGATCTACGTTGCCAATCCCGGAAAAACTCAAAACCAGCGTGTCCGACGTTCCCCGATGGGCCCATGTGCGTAGCAGCCCGCTGTCATGGCGCAGCCTGATATCCAGTTGATCTGATGCCACTCTGCCTCCGACCGTTTCCTGTTATCAGAGTGCAACCAAGCAAGAACCATGTCCAGCCGCGCCGCACGAACGAAACCGGTCGGGCGGGCGAATGTTATTCCTGCAACACGTTCTGCGACCTTTAGGCCGCTCAAAGTCAGTCCGCCCTGCCCGCTGGCCAATGCCGCTGTCAATCTGGAACCAGACCACGATTGCTCCCCGTCCGGTGGTGCCGGACGGGGCAATCTTCTCAGAAACTCACCACTCGCCGGTGTTTTCCATGCTGGCCCAAGGCTCTGCCGGCGCAAGGGAGTCGCCTTCTTGCAGCAATTCGATGGACACATTGTCAGGGGATTTCACAAAGGCCATGCGTCCGTCCCGTGGCGGGCGGTTGATCACAACGCCTTTGTCCATCAGCGCCTGACAGGTTTCGTAAATGTTATCCACCTTGTATGCCAGATGACCCCAGCTGCGGCCTGTTTCAAGCTTTTCGTCACTGTCCCAGTTGTAGGTCAGTTCCAGTTCAGGGGCGTTTTGTGCGCGGGAGCTGGCCTCGTCCTTGGGGGCGGCAAGAAAAATCAGGGTAAACTTGCCTTCGGGCACCTCGGTGCGGCGGGTCTCGATCAGACCCATCTTGTTGCACCAGAAGTCCAAGGATTCATCCAGATCGGCCACGCGGACCATTGTGTGAAGATAGCGCATTATCGTTCTCCGTATCGGTGTTAATTGCCAGCAACCTATAGTGAAACAGACTGAATTCCACCGCAAAATTGGGGCCGCGATACCTTGAACAGGTTAGAATTGCATACTATGGTGCACAGCAGATCGAGTCGGGAGAAGCCAGCCCAGCTGGTGCCGAAGGAGCAACCGCCCCGGAAACTCTCAGGCAAAAGGACCGCCGATCTTACACACTCTGGAGAGAGGCACATATGTGTCCGCCGAAGGGATAGCGATCTCAGGCAATAAGAACAGAGGGGGCATCGCGGTTGCGCATTTGCGCTGCCAGACCGATGCCGGAAATCCGACCGGCTGATACACACAGGAGGCCGGATTGTCCGATCTGAAACAGACACCGCTGTATGATCTTCACCTAGAACTTGACGCCAAAATGGTGCCTTTTGCCGGCTATGAAATGCCTGTGCAGTTTCCTCTTGGAGTGATGAAGGAACACAACCACACCCGCGATGCTGCCGGCCTGTTTGATGTCAGTCACATGGGTCAGGTGATCATCCGCCCCAAATCCGGCAATATCGAAGATGCGGCACTTGCACTCGAAAGTCTGATTCCGATGGATGTGCTTGCACTGAAAGAAGGCCGTCAACGTTACGGGATGCTGACCAACGATCAGGGCGGCATCCGCGACGACCTGATGTTCGCCAATCGGGGCGACCATTTGTATGTCGTGGTGAACGGTGCCTGTAAGGATGACGATTTCGCCCATATGCAGGCGCATATCTCTGACAGTTGCGAATTGCACATGCATGACGACCGCGCCCTTCTGGCCCTTCAGGGACCGCAGGCGGAAACGGCCCTTACGCGCCTGATCCCCGAAGTAGCAGACATGGCCTTTATGGACGTGAGAACCATGCCCTACAAAGGTGTCGACCTTTGGATTTCCCGTTCCGGCTACACAGGAGAGGACGGCTATGAAATCTCTGTGCCTGCGGATCAGGCTACAGGACTCGCACGGGACCTGCTGGCAATGGACGAGGTAGAGATGATCGGGCTTGGCGCGCGGGACAGCCTGCGGCTTGAGGGCGGCTTGTGTCTTTACGGCAATGACATCGACACGCAAACCACCCCGATCGAGGCAGCGCTGACCTGGGCAATCCAGAAAGCACGGCGCAGTGGCGGAGACCGTGAAGGCGGCTTTCCGGGCGCAGACATAATCCTGTCCCAGATGGCAGATGGTGTATCCCGCAAACGGGTCGGTATTGCCCCCGAAGGCCGCGCCCCGATGCGCGGCGGCACCCCGCTGTATGCCGATAGCGACAGTGACACACAAATCGGCACCATTACCTCGGGCGGTTTCGGCCCGACTGTCGGGCGGCCCGTAGCCATGGGATACGTCGCCACCGATCTGTCCGCCAAGGACACCACCCTATTTGCAGAGTTGCGCGGGAAACGTCTTCCTGTTCGTATAGCAGCACTGCCTTTCACACCCGCAAACTTCAAACGATAACCCAACCAGACGCAGGGAACAGACCTATGAAATTTACCGAAGAACACGAATGGCTGCTGGCCGAAGACGACATCGTGATCGTAGGCATCACGAAACACGCCGCAGACGCGCTTGGCGAACTGGTGTTTGTGGAACTGCCCGAAGTCGGCGCAGAAGTGACAAAAGACGAAGATATCGTTGTCATCGAGAGCGTTAAAGCGGCCTCCGACATTATGGCTCCGATCGACGGTGAAATCGTTGAAGTGAACGAGGAACTGCTGGAAAACCCGACTCTGGTTAACGAAGACCCGCTGGGCAAGGCCTGGTTCTTCAAGATGAAGCCCGACAACATGGCGGATCTGGATGATCTGATGGACGAAGCTGCTTACAATGCGCTGATCGCCTGATCTGATGGCGGTACTGCGGATCATGCCTGATATTGCCTGCGACGACCCGGCCAAAGCAGAGGCGTTTTATGGCGACATCATCGGCATGGAGGTCCTGATGGATATGAAGTGGATCAAAACGCTGGGAGGCGGCACAGCCGCCAAACCGCAGATCAGCTTTATGACCCAAGGGGGCAATGACACGCCTGTGCCGGATATTTCCATCGAGGTGGACAATCTGGACGAGGTGCTGGAACGCTGCACCGCCGCCGGACACCAGCCCGTTTACGGGCCTGCCAAAGAAGACTGGGGCGTGCGCCGCTTTTTCGTGCACGACCCGTTTGGAACGCTCCTCAACGTTCTGCAACACATTCCGCCGGACTAACGCCCCTTTCTCTTCCGGCCCTAAGTACCAATCCTGCGTCCGCTACCCAAAACCGGATGCGCCCGCCTGTCTGAACACTGCTGCAAGGAGTTCCCTATGCCGTTCAAAGCCACCGATTACCTGCCTTATGATTTCGCGAACCGTCGCCATATCGGCCCCTCCCCTGAAGAGATGAGCGATATGCTGAAGCTTTTGGGCAAAGAGTCGCTCGACGCGCTGATTGACGAAACTGTTCCCGCAGAAATCCGCCGCAAGGAGCCACTGGTCTGGGAGCGGGCCAAATCCGAACGGGAAGTGTTGTATCACATGCGCCGCACAGCCGAGAAGAACAAGGTTCTGCACTCGCTCATCGGTCAGGGCTATCACGGCACGGTGACGCCCCCTGCCATCCAGCGCAATATTCTGGAAAATCCCGCATGGTACACGGCCTATACGCCTTACCAACCGGAAATTTCCCAAGGGCGGCTTGAGGCGCTTTTGAACTTCCAGACGATGGTGTCCGACCTGACAGGGCTGGAAATCGCCAACGCCTCGCTGCTGGATGAATCGACAGCCTGCGCCGAAGCCATGACCATGGCGCAACGGGTGGCCAAATCCAAAGCCAAGGCGTTTTTCATCGACGAAAACTGCCACCCCCAGAACATCGCAGTGATGCGCACGCGGGCCGAACCGCTGGATATCGAACTGATCATCGGCAACCCCGAGACCGATCTGGACGCAACAGCCGTCTTTGGCGCCATTTTCCAGTATCCGGGCACCTATGGTCATCTGCGCGACTTCACCGACCAGATTGCAGCACTGCACGAAGCCAAGGCCATTGGCGTCATCGCTGCGGACCCGCTGTCGCTGACCCTGCTGAAAGAGCCGGGTGCAATGGGCGCGGACATTGCGGTTGGCTCCACCCAGCGCTTTGGCGTGCCCGAAGGCTACGGCGGACCACATGCAGCTTATATGGCTACGAAAGAGGCTTACAAACGGGCGATGCCGGGCCGCCTTGTTGGCGTGTCCATTGATGCACGGGGCAACCGCGCCTATCGCCTTGCCCTGCAAACCCGCGAACAGCATATCCGCCGCGAGAAGGCCACGTCGAACGTTTGTACCGCACAGGCCTTGCTGGCGGTCATGGCGTCCATGTATGCGGTGTTCCACGGACCCGACGGACTGCGAGCCATCGCCCAGCGCATCCACCGCAAGACCGTGCGGATGGCCGAAGGGCTGGAAAGCATGGGGCTGAAGGTAGAGCCGGAAGTATTCTTTGACACAATCACCGTAGAGGTGGGCCACCTGCAATCTGTCATCATGCAGTCGGGCGTGCAACACGGTCTGAACTTCCGCAAGGTGGGTGACACCAAAATCGGCATCACACTGGATGAACGGGTACGCCCCGAAACCATCGAAGCGGTCTGGCAGTCCTTCGGACTGACACGCAAGGACGATGATTTCACGCCGCGCTACCGCGTACCGCAGGAAATGGTGCGCACTTCGGATTTCCTGACCCATCCGGTGTTCCACATGAACCGCGCCGAACAAGAAATGACGCGCTACATGCGCCGCCTCGCCGATCGCGACCTTGCACTTGACCGTGCGATGATCCCGCTTGGCTCTTGTACGATGAAGCTGAACTCTGCGGCAGAAATGATGCCGGTCACATGGTCGAAATTCTCGCTGATCCACCCGTTTGCCCCTGCGGACCAGACCGAAGGCTATAAGGAACTGATTGACGATCTTTCCGACAAGCTCTGCCAGATCACAGGTTATGACGCGATTTCCATGCAGCCCAATTCGGGTGCGCAAGGAGAATACGCGGGGCTGCTAACTATTCGGTCCTATCACAAGGCCAATGGCGAAGAGCATCGCAATATCTGCTTGATCCCCACCTCTGCCCACGGCACCAACCCGGCCTCCGCCCAGATGGTGGGCTATAAGGTTGTTGTGGTAAACTCCGCAGAAAACGGCGATATCGACGTAGAGGATTTCCGCAAGAAAGCCGAAGCTGCCGGTGATAACCTCGCCGCTTGCATGATCACCTACCCCTCCACCCACGGCGTGTTTGAAGCCACCGTGACCGAGGTCTGCCAGATTACCCATGATTTCGGCGGTCAGGTCTATATGGACGGTGCGAATATGAACGCGATGGTCGGGGTCTCCCAACCGGGGAAAATCGGCGGGGATGTGTCCCACCTGAACCTGCACAAGACCTTCTGCATCCCGCACGGCGGCGGCGGGCCGGGCATGGGGCCAATCGGGGTGAAATCGCACCTGATCCCTCATCTGTCAGGTCATCTGGACAATGAAGGCGGTGCCGGCGCAGTGTCGGCTGCTCCCTTCGGGTCGCCGTCGCTTCTGCCGATCAGCTGGGCCTATTGCCTGATGATGGGTGGCGAGGGTCTGACACAGGCGACAAAAGTCGCGATCCTTTCGGCCAACTACATCGCAAAACGGCTCGAAGGGGCGTTTGACGTTCTATACAAAGGCCCGAATGGCCGTGTCGCCCATGAATGCATCATCGACACCCGCCCTTTGAAAGACAGCGCCGGTGTTACTGTGGACGATGTGGCCAAGCGATTGATCGACTGTGGTTTCCACGCGCCGACCATGTCCTTCCCCGTGCCAGGAACATTGATGATCGAGCCGACAGAGTCCGAAACCAAAGCCGAGCTGGACCGTTTCTGCGATGCTATGCTCGCCATCTATGCCGAGGCCAAGGACATCGAAGAAGGCCGCATCGACCGCGAAAATAACCCGCTGAAAAATGCGCCTCACACAGTGGAAGATCTGGTGGGCGACTGGGACCGCCCCTACACCCGCGAACAGGCCTGCTACCCGCCCGGTGCGTTCCGTGTGGACAAATACTGGTCCCCTGTGAACCGTGTTGATAACGCCTATGGCGACCGTAACCTGATTTGCGCCTGCCCGCCGATGGAAAGTTATCAGGAAGCGGCAGAGTAAACCCGATTACAAAAAAGGACAGGCGCGGCAATCCGCGCCTGTTTTACAGTCAGAAGATGAAGTTCGAGGCATCAAAAGTCTCCACTTCAAAGGTCACACCGGAATAATCCCGCACCAGAATTATGTCCGCGTTAACCACGATCATCACCCCATCGCACCAGTCCATTACCTCAATGTCTGAAAAACGGTTGATACCCGCATAATTGGACAGGTCGATCAGATCGTTATTGGGGCGCAAATCCCCCAGCTCGTCCGGCGTATTGTCCTCTACAAAGCGGAACACATCAGCGCCGCCACCACCCAACAGCGTATCCCGCCCTTTACCGTCGATAATCACATCTGCGCCGCTGTTCCCTTCAATCAGGTCATCGCCGTCCTTACCGTCGATGTAATCCGCTTCCCGCGTTCCCCTCATCCAGTCGGCGCCTGCACTGCCACGCATCACCGCCTCCAGCGCGCTCATATCGATGGTGATCTGGGTAAATCCGTGATCCGTGTCGGAACTGACCAGCAGAACCACCTCTCCGTCGATAACGTCCACCGACAGACCTGACACATTATCAAGTGTCGTCTCATAAGTATCTGCCAACGATCCCATATGGTTAAGCGTACCGGACGCAGAAAGCTCCAGCACCGAAATCCCGTCATCCGAACCCGCCACCACCAGAAAGCTGCGGCTGTCATATTCGAAGCTCTCGATATGGCTGGCGTTCTGGAAACGGGTGTCGAGCGTGTCGAGAAGATGCTCCACCTCTCGCAATGTCCCGTCATTTGACACAGAAAACACCGTCAGGCTCGACGTTCCGGCAGAGGCCATCACCAGATAATCCGAGCTTTCGACCGTCACCGCCGCCAGCGCCTGCGGTTTGTAAAAACCTGACCCGTCAGAGGGCGCCACATCCCCGATAAACTGCAAAGTTCCGTTGCTTTTGATGCGAAAACTGCTCAGCCCTGCATCAAACGCCGAAGCCGCAAACAGATAATCCGTGCCCGCAACCGACAGATGCGCCAATGCGCTGACATCGCCCAGAAACCGCTTTGCCGTATCTGCGAAATATCCGCTCTGATCCATCGTGAACCCGTCCCCAAGCTGATAGCTGGTGATCCCGTCCCCGCCGCTAAAGACATAATCGCCGCCCGCGGTTGTCACCGCTAATGTCAGCCCGAACCCCGCAAGAGCGCCCGCGCCGGTTGCAGGCGCGAAATCACCGCCACCGGTGACATTATAGATCACCGCCTGATCTTCGTAGCGGGTAGCAGGGATCAGTCCGACAGAACCGCCGATGGTCGCAAAGGTCATGTTCCACACCGTCCGCGTTCCGGAGCTGTCGGTAAATTTTTGCGAGTCGACCACTTCCCCGATACGACCGTCAGAGAAATCAAAACTGGTAAGCGCACTATCCGCAGCGCTGGCCGCGATCACGGTCCAGCCGTGATCAAGCCCGACCAGTTCGATATCCGACACACCCTGCAAAAGCAGCTTCTTGGTATCTGTCACTGTCGCTTCAACTTGAAATGTTAACATACCGGCACCGTGGCAATGGCGCTGGGTTCCCCGGTTTGACGGGTTGAACTGTGGCGCGTTTCATCTGGTGTCCGAAGTGCGCGACAGTTTTTAACAGAATCTTACTAGATCAATTTGTAGCTTCTACAACTCTTCGAAAACCTAAAGTTAACGCGGCTTCACTGGAGCGAAAATTCATATTACCTAATGATACTAGTGCTTTAACAAATTGGCGAAATTAAAAATCTATTAAACTTTGCGGTATAGCAAACCGGCAAACCGCAGGCATTCCAGATCGAACGGGCACCTGTTATCCACAAATTTGATCTGATCGCCGCCTTCATCAGCCTGCACAGAACTAGAAAACCCCCGCCGCCTTTGGCATTCGGGCAACGGGGGTTCTGAAACTGTTCTAAACGTTTGGGACTATGTGTCAGGTATTGAAGAGGAAGTGCAGCACATCCCCGTCAGACACGATATAGGCCTTGCCCTCGGCTCGCATCTTACCTTTTTCCTTGGCACCCTGCTCCCCGCCATTGGCAACAAAATCGTCATAAGCGATGGTTTCGGCGCGAATGAACCCGCGTTCGAAGTCCCCGTGAATGACACCCGCCGCCTGCGGTGCGGCTGTGCCGACCGGAATGGTCCAAGCGCGGGCCTCTTTCGGGCCAACAGTGAAATAGGTTTGCAGGTCCAGCAATCCGTAACCCGCCTTGATCAACCGCGCGAGCCCTGCTTCTTCCAGACCCATTTCCTCAAGGAACATATCAGCCTCTTCGCCCTCAAGCTGGCTGATTTCCTCTTCGATCGCGGCTGAAATCACAACGCTGGCCGCGCCTTCAGCTTTGGCCATTTCCGCCACAGCCGCAGAATAGGCGTTTCCTTCGGCTGCGTTTTCTTCTTCAACGTTACACACGTACAAAACCGGCTTGCTGGTCAGCAGTTGCAGCATATCCCAGGCCTTGCGCTCGTCCTCGGCCACGTCAACCGTGCGGGCCGGACGGCCCTCTTCCAGTGCTTCTTTGGCGCGGCGCAGCAGCGTATCTGCCAGAACCGCATCCTTGTCGCCACCTTTCAGCTTGCGGACCAGTCCGGTCAGACGCTTCTCAATGCTTTCAAGATCAGCGAGCATCAGTTCTGTTTCGATGGTCTGCGCATCCTCAACAGGGTTCACACGGCCATCCACATGGGTGATGTCGTCATTCTCAAAACAACGCAGTACATGGGCAATTGCATCGCATTCACGGATGTTGGCAAGGAACTGGTTGCCAAGCCCCTCCCCTTTGCTCGCCCCTTTCACAAGGCCGGCAATATCCACAAAGGTCATCCGAGCCGGAATGATCTGTTTGGACTTGGCGATCTCTGCCAGCGTGTCCAGCCGTTTGTCCGGTACAGAAACCTCGCCCACGTTGGGTTCGATTGTGCAGAACGGGAAATTCGCCGCCTGCGCTGCTGCCGTCTTGGTGAGCGCGTTGAACAATGTGGATTTCCCCACATTCGGCATACCCACGATCCCAGTCTTAAAGCCCATTCCAGCCTCCGAAATTTGATGTCGCCTTCTAGGCTGCAACGGGGCGTTTCGCAACCCAGAAGACGCAATCACCACCGGGCGGAACCGGCGTGCAGGGTCAGATGATCTGTCGGGTCTCGCCTTCAACGCGAACAGGGGCACCTTTGCCTGTTTCAGGTGTAACCACCAGCCGCGACGGCATATCCATATCCTGCCCCTGATAGATCGTGAACGGCGTCTCCCCGCGTCCGCTATCCCGCAGGTATCCCGCCAGCGCTGCACCGGCTGCTCCGGTTGCGGGATCTTCGTACACACCATGGCCGGCAAAGGCATTACGGCTAAAGAATGTTTCCGCATCCTGACGATAAACCAGATTGATCGTGACAAGCGAATGGGCCTGCATCAGGGCCGCGCCCTCGTCAAAATCATAAGACATGTCGCGCAGCAGGCCGTGATTCCGCAACGGCACCAGCAAATGGCGCGCTCCGCCTTCAACCAGCTTGATCTCCAACGCGCTGTCCAGATCCTGCTCGGTCCAGCCAAACAGGGCCAGCACATCGGCTTTCAGGGTGTCCAGGGCGGGTTCCTGCCGTGTCGGCGGCGAACTCAGACGGGCCGCCCAACTGGTTCCGGACTGAAATGCCTCTACACTGATGTCCGCATCATTAAGGGCTAGCTGATAGGTCCCGGCCCCGTGAGCCGCCCCGAGTGCGGCCCCAAGCGCTATCGTCGCATGCCCGCAAAACGCCACTTCTGCTTGGGGTGCGAAATAACGCACGCGGTAGCCGCCCCCTTGCGGCGCGGCAAATACGGTTTCCGAATAGCCGACCTCGGCAGCAATCTTTTGCATCTCGTCAGCAGACGGCAGCGCGTCAGTGACAACCACGCCCGCTGGGTTCCCACCGGCACCATCAAGGGAAAACGCGGCGATTCTTTGAATTTGCATTGCAAGTTCCTTTCGTTCGTTTTCTGCCCATCTAAGCCTCGGACCCATCCGGTACAAATGCCCATTTGTGGCCCTGAAGTTCACAAAAAATGATTGAACAGGCCTGTTCCTCACTTTGCCCCATTGAATTTAGCGGCAGTCACGGGCATTCATCGCTGAACTGGAAAGAGGGCCACACATGTCACGTATCGATGCAAAATTCGCTGAACTGAAAGCCGCGGGCAAATCCGCGTTTGTTTCCTACATCATGGCCGGAGACCCGAACGTCGAAGCCTCGCTCGAAGTGATGAAAGGCTTGCCCGCCGCGGGTGTGGACATCATCGAACTGGGGGTCCCTTTCACTGATCCGATGGCAGATGGCGCAACGATCCAGCTTGCGGGCCAGCGCGCCCTTGATGGCAAGATGACCCTGAAGAAGACGCTCGCTATGGCGACAGAGTTCCGCAAGGAAGACAACACAACCCCGATTGTGCTCATGGGCTATTACAACCCGATCTATCACCACGGCGTTGACCAATTTGTCAAAGATGCCAAAGCCGCCGGTATCGACGGTCTGATCGTCGTAGACCTGCCGCCAGAAGAAGATGATGAACTCTGCCTGCCCGCCAATGCCGCCGGTCTGAACTTCATCCGTCTGGCGACTCCCACAACGGATGCCAAACGCCTGCCTAAAGTGCTGCAAAATACATCCGGCTTTATCTACTACGTCGCGATCAATGGCATCACCGGCTCCGGCTCTGCCAATGCGCAGACTGTGGGTGCCGAAGTGGCCCGCATCAAGGAAAGCACGGATATTCCGGTCTGCATCGGCTTCGGGATCAAAACCCCGCAGGATGCACAGGAAATGGCCGCCGTTGCAGACGGCGCGGTGGTCGGTTCTGCCATTGTCGAAAAGCTCGGCGCGGGCGAACCCGCAGCGGATGTTCTGGCCTTTGTTAAAACACTGGCAGATGGTGTCCACGCCGCCTGATTTCCATTTTCGGCCAATATCCGGGGGTTAAAGGGGCAGCGCCCCTTTGATTCCCCTCTGGCTTGGCGGTAAGTCTTCCGCTAAACCACGCAGCACGCTCCCACGCATAATAATCCAAGGCACGTATCCATGGCCCGTATTCTGATCACCTCCGCCATTCCCTATATCAACGGGATCAAACACCTCGGCAATCTTGTAGGCTCGCAACTGCCTGCTGACTTATATGCCCGCTACAACCGTGCGCGGGGCAATGAGGTGATGTTCATTTGCGCCACCGATGAACACGGCACGCCGGCAGAACTGGCCGCTGCCAAGGCTGGCAAACCGGTTGAAGAATACTGCCGCGAAATGCACGCCACGCAATCCGAACTGGCCGAAGGGTTCCGCCTGTCTTTCGATCACTACGGCCGCTCTTCTTCCGAACGGAACCATAAGCTGACCCAGCATTTTGCCGGCAAACTGGCGGATGCGGGGCTGATCGAAGAAGTGCTTGAAACACAGGTCTATTCCAACGCCGACGGACGCTTCCTGCCGGACCGCTATATTGAGGGCACCTGCCCGAACTGCGGCTCAGAAGATGCACGCGGTGACCAGTGTGAGGTCTGCACCAAGCAGCTTGATCCGACCGATCTGATCAATCCGCGCTCTGCGATTTCCGGCTCGACCGATCTGGAAGTGCGTGAAACCAAACACCTCTACCTGCGCCAGTCGACCATGCGCGACAAACTGGACCAGTGGATCGACAGCAAGACCGACTGGCCGGTTCTTACCACCTCAATCGCCAAGAAATGGCTGCATGACGGGGACGGTCTGCGGGATCGCGGCATCACGCGGGATCTCGACTGGGGCATTCCGGTCAAACGGGGAACCGAGGACTGGCCCGGCATGGAAGGCAAGGTTTTTTACGTTTGGTTCGACGCGCCCATCGAATACATTGCAGGCACTGCCGAATGGGCCGATGCCAACGGCAAGACGGATGCCGATTGGGAACGCTGGTGGCGCACCGACAAAGGTGCAGACGATGTGAAATACGTCCAGTTCATGGGCAAGGACAATGTGCCCTTCCACACCCTCTCCTTCCCGGCCACGATCATGGGATCGGGGGAGCCGTGGAAGCTGGTGGATTACATCAAATCCTTCAACTACCTGAATTATGACGGCGGCCAGTTCTCTACTTCCAAAGGGCGCGGCGTCTTCATGGATCAGGCGCTCGATATTTTGCCGAGCGACTACTGGCGCTGGTGGCTCTTGTCCCATGTTCCCGAATCCTCGGACTCAGAATTTACATGGGAAAACTTCCAGTCCTCTGTGAACAAGGATCTGGCGGATGTTTTGGGCAACTTCGTTTCCCGCGTGACAAAATTCTGCCGCTCCAAATTCGGTGAGGTTGTTCCCGAAGGCCCCGCCTACGGCGCTGCCGAGCAGGCAGTGATCGAGGCATTGCAGGCCCGTCTGACAACCTATCAGACCCATATGGAAGCAATGGAAATCCGCAAGGCCGCGAACGAGTTGCGGGCAATCTGGACCTTGGGCAACGAATACCTGCAAGAGGCCGCCCCCTGGTCCAAGTTCAAGGAAGACCCCGAGGCCGCTGCAACCTCTGTACGTTTCGCCCTCAATCTGATCCCGTTCTACGCCATACTGTCCGAACCCTTCATTCCGGACGCGTCAAAAACCATGCTGGACGCAATGAATACGGCGCCGGGTTGGCCTGACAGCGTGGTCGATGCTTTGAACGCCCTGCCAGCCGGACACGCTTTTACTGTGCCAGAAGTGATGTTCGCCAAAATTACGGACGATGCACGGGACGAAATGCAAACCCGCTTTGCCGGAAAATCCTGACGCCCCGACTAATGCCGCAATGGCTTCAATGTTCCAAACATACTCATAAAAAAGGGGGCCGCGGCCCCCTTTTCCATTACCGCTCCAACGGAAACAGGGGCTAGGCCCATTCCCAAGGATTAATAAAGCCGCCAAGAACATCAGATACTTGCGCGTCCGTCACCGACGGGTCGGTTTTCTTAAGCTGTGCAACCAGCCCGCGTTTCTTGTCTTCGATTACCTCGGCCACAGAGGCGCCAACACCTGCATTCGCAAGCGCTGCGTCATAGATCCGCGTGATGGCCTTGCGCCGCAGGTCCGGTTTAAAGATCTTGCCCACGGCCGTTTTCGGCAGTTCGTCCAGAATTTCGATGTACTTCGGATGGGCCGCCCGTTCCGGAACGTGATCCTTGGCAAATTCCATCAGTTCGTCGACAGAGGTGTTCGCACCTTCCACGAGTTCTACATAGGCGCAAGGCAGCTCCCCTGCATGTATATCCGGCTGGCCGATAGCACCCGCAAAGGCCACATCCTTGTGTCCGGCCAGCGCCTCTTCGATCAGGGCCGGATCGATATTGTGACCGCCACGGATAATCAGGTCTTTCGCACGACCGGTGATCCAGAGATAGCCGTCACTGTCGAACCGCCCCAGATCGCCCGTGCGCAGATGGGTGCCACCCGCATAAAGACCAACGTTTTTGGAGGCATCTGTGTAAGTCTCTCCGACCATCACGCCCGGGTTGTTGACGCAGATTTCGCCAACCTCATCCACTTCACACTCTTTGGTGATAGAGCCGTCCTCGGCGCAATGCAGGATTTTAACGTCCGTATAGGGATAGCGCAGACCAACAGACCCGATTTTCTTCTCCCCGTATTTCGGGTTGCCGGACACCAGACAAGTGGCCTCCGTCATGCCGTAACCTTCAAGGATTTCAACACCTGTCACATCCTGAAAGCGGCGGAACAATTCCACTGGCAGCGGCGAAGACCCGCACATCGCGCCTTCCAGCGTGGAAATATCCGCATCCACAGGACGTTGCATAAGTGCTGCCGCCGCCGTGGGAACAGTGACCATATAAGTCGCCTTGTAGCGTTCTACCAGCTTCCAGAAGTTGTCAAACACCCCGTCCCCGCGATAACCAGCAGGGGTCGGGAAAACGATATGCGCGCCCGATGTGATCATCGCCGCCCAGAACACATGAGCCGCCATGACGTGGAACATGGGCAGCGGACAGATCACAATATCCGTTTCCTTCAGCAGCATAAGGCTGCCCAGCATCCCGTTATAAAGGATACCGGAATGGCGGTGCTGCGCGATTTTCGGCATGCCTGTGGTGCCACCGGTGTGGAAATAGGCGCAGAACGGATCGTTCAGATCCTCTTCAAAATTCAGTTTGTCACCGGATTGCGCCGCCAGCGCCTTGTTAAAGTCGAGCACTTTGGCATTGTGTTTCGCTTCCACTTTCGGGCGTACCAGCGGCACGATGAACTTTTTCAAACCCGTCAGATGGGTCAGCAAATCCACCTCAACGATGGTTTCCACATTGGGAGCTTGTGCCACGGCTTCTGCAGCCAGTTGAGCCACTTCGGTTTTCGGGAAGGCTTTAAGGGTTACCAGCACTTTGGCACCGGTTTCGCGCAGAAGTGCTGCGATCTGGTCGGGCTTCAAAGTCGGGTTGATCGGCGCCACGATGCCCGCTGTCATACCGCCCATCATGGTAATCGCCGTTTCATGGGTGGTAGGCAGGAGGTACGCCACAACATCCTTTGGGCCAACCCCAAGAGAACGGAACAGATTGGCCGCCTGAGTAACCTTGTGTTTGGTCTCGTTCCAGGTCAGCGTGATGTTCGGGTCTGTGGGACCGGACAGCAACTGAAAGCTGACCGCTGCACGGTTGCCGTTGGCCTCGCAGGTCTGTTCCAAGCGTTCATAAACAGTACGCGCAGTCCAGCGGTCTTCGACCGGCATTTCGGATTCGATTTCAACAACGGATGCCAGATCACGTAAGATGGCCATGAATTTATCCTCCCAGAAAGGCGTTCGGGCGCCTGTATTTATGGGGACAGAATGGGGGTAAAAAACCGTTAGGGCAAGGTTTACGCTGGGGAAAAAACAAAGTTTGACCCGAGTGAGTTTTCAGCGGGGACTTTGCACACAAAACGATCAGTGCAAACCGGGAACAAGCACACCTTAAAGACACCGCACTTCTGGCGGCAGAATGGCAGTTTCCCGCAACCCTGTGCGCCTAATAACTGTATCGTCCATCCTTCACATAGGAAGCGTCAATTAAGTCGCTTCAGTGTGACGGGAGCTTAAATCAAATTTTCATCAATTTGACCGTGACAGATCTGCTCTAAATCCATTGCACAAAAAACAACCCCGCCAGTTCAGGCGGGGTGTCCTAATTCTATATACATGTGACACAAACCTGCGCATCACAATTTGGGGGTGCAAAATTACGCGACAGGGATACGCAGAACCTGCCCCGGATAAATCTTGTCGGGATGGGACAACATCGGTTTGTTGGCCTCGAAAATCTCGTTGTAGCGGTTGCCATCTCCCAGCGCTTTCTGCGAAATCGCCCAGAGCGTGTCGCCCTTCTCTACCGTGTGGAACACCGGATCGTCGCCCCCTGCACTGTCGTCGACAGCGGCCACACCTTCTACGTTGCCAACTGCAAGAATGACCTTTTCTTTCATTTCCTGACTAACAGCAGTACCGCCAACCGACACAGTGTCGCCATCTACTTTGATGTCCAGCCCTGTCGCATCCAGACCAAGATCCGCGATCTCTTTCTTCAGCGCGTCTTCTGCAGGAGCCGCTTCCGCAGCACCACCAAATACCGATTTACCGGCATCCTTAACAAAACTCCAAAGTCCCATAAATCTCTCCTAAAAAGTTGATTGGCGTGAATGCCTGAGGCCACCATTGGCCAGCCTGCGGCGAAGATCAAGTAATCCCCGCAGGCAAATTCCTAGTAAAGACCGCCGGACGATAGCGACCCGAAAGAGGCCTTGGGAGGAATTACCTTCTGCTGGCCCGTGGAAGTGGTGATGACGGTTTCCGTGTCATCTTCTCCGCGTCCGTAAAGTTGCAAATCCTCACCCATCGCAAAGCCGCCATCAATCACGCTGAACATGCCGTATTCCGGCTCTTCGCCCATGCGGAACAGTTCGGCCACCACATTCGGACCGGTGGCATCCGGCGGCAGGCGCGCGCCGGAGTAGCGGTCAAATTTGATAAACCGCGTATTGGGCGGCACTTCGAAATCAGAGGAGCCATAAAGTTTGATCGCTTTTTTCATAAAGCTGTTGAACACAGGACCGCACATGCCACCGCCCGATGCACCGCGACCAAGGGCCCGGGGCCGGTCATAGCCGAGGTAACAGCCGGCGACGATGTTGGGGGTAAACCCGACGAACCAAACATCTTTTGCATCATTTGTTGTTCCGGTTTTACCAGCAACAGGTACGCCCAGTTTCACTGTTCCGCTTGCGGTGCCCCGCTCTACAACGCCGCGCATCATGGAAGTCAGCTGATAGGCCGTGACAGCATCCATAACCCGTTCGCGGTTGGACACAATGCGCGGCGATACACCCGGCTCTAGAGAAGCCAGTTCGCATCCTTCACATATCCGTTTGTCATGGCGGTAGATCGTTTTGCCCCAGCGATCCTGCACACGGTCAACCAGCGTCGGTTCGACCCTCTCGCCGCCGTTGGCAAACATGGCGTAGGCTGCGACCATCTTGAACAGCGTCGTTTCCTGCGAGCCGAGCGCATTGGCAAGGTATTCCCCCATATCGTCGTAGACCCCGAACCGTTCGGCATAATCCGCAACAACATTCATCCCGACATCCTGCGCCAGCCGGATGGTCATCAGGTTACGGGACCGTTCAATACCAACCCGCAGCGGGGCCGGCCCGTAGAATTTATTCGATGCGTTTTTCGGACGCCACAATCCTTGCGGTGTCTGCACTTCGATCGGGGCATCCACCACAATGGTGGATGGGCTGTACCCGCTGTCCAGTGCGGAAGCATAAACAAACGGCTTGAAAGAAGAACCCGGCTGACGTGTCGCCTGCGTTGCACGGTTGAATACAGAGGCCTGATAGGAAAACCCGCCCTGCATCGCCAGAACCCGGCCCGTATTGGTATCCATAGCCATGAAACCGCCCTGAATACGCGGAATCTGGCGCAGGCTCCAGCGGACGAAAGATCCGTCGCTGTCTTTGGTTACAGCGCGCACATAGATCACGTCCCCGACGGACAGCAGGTCAGACGGTTTGCTTGCCCGTTTACCGGCGCGCCCGTTATCCAGCAGAGGCCGCCAGTTAAATTCGTTCTTGGGCAGGTAGTGGCCGTCTTCGTCCTCATCCACCCCTTCAATCCCGATACGTGCAGAGGAGTCACCCAGTTCCAGAACCACGGCCGGATGCCAGCCGTCGATGTCCCGTGGCATATCCACATCGCCCAAGGCTGCGCGCCAGTCCGCTTCGGTGCCGAGTTTGGCCGGATCAACCTTGCCTGCCGGTCCCCGATAGATGCCCAGATTCCGGTCATATTTTTCCAGACCGGCCCGCAACGCCAGCGCTGCTTCTTTTTGCAGCACAGGATCCATCGTCGCACGAATGCTCAGCCCGCCCCCAAAGAACTCGTCCTCACCAAAATCGCTCGAAAGCTGTCGTCTGATTTCATCGGTGAAATAATCCCGTGGCGGACGCTCTGCGCGGGAGGATTTGAAATCGCCCGACTGCACGGTCAGCAGGTCACTTGCCTCTGCCGCTTCGTAAGTGGTTTTGTCGATGTATCCGTTTTCGTACATCTGCCCGAGCACGTAGTTGCGCCGTGCAATCGCGCGTTCCTTCTGGCGCACCGGATGATAATCGCTCGGCGCTTTGGGAAGTGCCGCCAGATAGGCCGCTTCTGCCACAGTTACCTCTTCAAGGTTCTTGCCGAAATACGTGTCAGCCGCAGCCGTCACACCATAAGAGTTCTGGCCGAGGAAAATCTCGTTCAGATACAATTCGAGAATTTTGTCCTTGTCGAGCGTCTCTTCCAGCCGTGTCGCAAGGATAATCTCTTTAATTTTCCGTTCAAAAGATCGTGACCCGTCAAGCAGGAAGTTTTTCATCACCTGCTGCGTGATGGTGGATGCCCCGCGCAACCGGCCGCCCTGCGCCGCATCAAGGGCGGCCTTGACGATACCTTGCAGGTCATAGCCTTTGTGTTCGTAGAAATGTTTGTCTTCGGCGCTGACGAAAGCCTGTTTTACAACATCCGGCACTTCGTCGGCAGGCGTAAACATGCGTCGTTCGTGGGCAAATTCGTCCATGACCTTGCCCTCGCCGGAATACACACGGCTGATGGTAGCAGGTTCGTAACTCGCCAGTGCCTGATGATCCGGCAGGTCGCGACCGTACATCCAGAACACCGCGCCCACAGCAACCACCACCATAACAGCACCGATGGTCAAGCCGCTGAAAATCCAGCCGAAAATATTCAGTATAAAACGCAGCACCCGCGCGACTCCCCAACTCTTGCAAGGTATCTTACCAATCCGCATGACACGGGTCAAAGCAGCCCAAGGGCCGATTTGGCTCAAACTCGCTCAAATCCGACTTATCAGGGCTGATTTAGGGGTTTTGAGCGAAAGATAAAGGGATTCTTTTACGTGTCCGTCAATCTCGCCCCTGCGGAAGGCCGGAACAGCCCCCTATTGGCGCAATAAACGGCCCTGCGCTGCATCCTCCAGCGTCCAGGCATCAAGCGCGTTCAGGATACCGGCAATCACCTGTCCCCGCCAGCGTTTGGTCAGAAGATTGTTCAGGTCGCTCTTGTTCGACATAAAACCAAGTTCCACCAGAACTGAGGGAATATCAGGCGCCTTCAACACGGTAAAACCGGCGCTCAGGTGAGGCCTTTTACGGATACGACCAACCGATTTGGCAATGCCGTTGACCAGCATTTCTGCAAGCATGTCACTGCGCACGCCGGTTTCCCGCTGGGCCATATCCATCAGCACCGCCGCGATCTGGTCATCCTGATTGCTCAGATCCACACCTGCCAGAAGATCAGAGCGGTCGTGCTGCTCTGCCAGTTGCGCCGCCATTGTGGAAGATGCTTTAGCTGATAGGGTATAAACCGTTGTTCCTGTTGCACTTCCCTCTGCCAGAGCATCGGCATGAATGGAAAGAAACACATCCGCACCCAAGGCACGCGCTACTGAAATCCGGTCCGGCAAGGACAGAAACACATCTTCAGTGCGGGTCAGTTTAGCCTGAAACCGCCCCGTGCGGATCAGCGCCTCTTGCAGTTCCCGAGCGAATTGCAACACGAGGTCTTTTTCCTCGTAGCCGTCTCGCTCTGCTCCGCCATCCACTCCGCCGTGACCTGGATCAATCACTACGACTACAGGTCTGTCGCCCAACTGGCGCTGTTTTGGCTTGCCCGCCTCTGTCGGCTTGGGCAAAGCCCATCCGTCCTCTTCCCGTTCGGAGGACTTCAGTGCAAATTCTTCCCGACTGGCAGAGGCCATAGTGACATCGAGAATCGCAGTTCCGCGCACTTCGTTAACCCGCATTTCAGCCTTTTGCGGCAGAATCGGGTAGGCCAGATCAAGCACCAAACGCGACCAGCCGGGCCGGAAGATGCCAAATCGTAACCCCTTTACCACGTCGCTTTGATCGACTTTACCCGGTTCAAAGCCGCTCCAATCCACTTCTTTGAAATCAAATACGATGCGCGGCGGATCGTTCAGAGCAAAGACACGGTATGGCACGGGCTGGGAGAGATGCAATCGCAGATTGACCGTATCGCCAGAGTTGTCCTCTATGGTAGATCGCGCCCCGTCAACACGCGCAAGCGCCTGTAAATCCTGCGCCCAAACAGGGTGAACCCCTGCCAGAACCACGCTCGCAAACAAGGCCGCACCGGCAACCGCCTGTTTGAAAAATCCACTGCTCATTTTACTGCCTCGCCTCTTTTCCAGAGATCACTTTAACGGGAGTTTCCCGTGCCCGCACACCATAGCGCAGCTAAAAACCGATTGTAATTCCCCAATCCACCCCATAAGACTAATTTGTAACAGCGGTTCAAAGAACCCCTGCTTAAACAGTTTCGCTGATGAAACGCGATGATGGTCTGGGCCCCGAGCGGCGCCCGCTGTCAGGATCGCCTTCACCGGCAGGGCCAACCGGCCACCCGAATTGCGCAGGCCGCGCCTTTACAGCAGAGCCAGCGCCAGAGCTTGGCATCCGACCATAAGGATGCTGGAGATAACCGCGATGAAACGCGTTGACTATGTTGACTACACGCAGGGAGCAGGCCAACCGCCTGCCCCGTTTTTGCGTCTTGACGACAGCAACGCCATTCAAATCGCCCCAATTTACCACGCAAACTCTACATCGGCTCCCCCTGGAAACAGCGGGGTCCGCCCCTGTGCGGACGTGCGTGCGAAAGATACACTATGGCTAAAAAGATGCTTATTGATGCCACCCACCCGGAAGAGACCCGGGTTGTGGTGGTCGATGGAAACAAGGTAGAAGAATTCGACTTTGAATCTGAAAACAAACGCCAGCTGGCTGGCAACATATACCTTGCAAAAGTAACACGGGTCGAACCCTCGCTTCAGGCAGCATTTGTGGATTACGGTGGAAACCGGCACGGATTCCTCGCATTTTCGGAAATTCACCCCGATTACTATCAAATCCCTGTCGCCGACCGCGAAAAGCTGCTGGCAGAGGAAGCCGAATACGCCAAGGCAGTTGCCGAAGAAGAAAACCGCGAGAAGCCGAAGCGCTCCCGCCGGACCTCCCGTTCCAAAAAGAGCGAAGCCGCCAGTGATGGCGCGGCAACCACCAAGGACGAGGTTATCTCTTCGGATGTGATCGATCTGGAGTCTGACGACACCGGTCTGGTCGATGTGCCCGAAGCGGCTGAAAAGAAGGCCACTCCGCAGGTCGCAGACGAAACCGCACCCGAGTCAAATGAAGACGCGGTAGCCGAGGCTGCACCATCCGATGCCGAAGCCCCCGCAGAGGCTCCGGCAGAAGCAGACGCCACTGTCGATGCTGAAACAGCCGAAGCGCCCGCGGAAACCGTCGCCCCGAGCGAGGAAACACCTGACGAAGGCCCCATCGTGGAGTCTCAGGTCGAAGCCGTAGAATCTGATGATGCCACCGAAGAAGTCGAAACCGGTGACGCCGAAGCAGAAGCCGATGATGTGCGCGCTGAATTCCGCCCGCGCAAACCACGGGCACGGCGTTACAAGATTCAGGAAGTCGTCAAGGTTCGCCAAATCCTGCTGGTTCAGGTCGTAAAAGAGGAGCGTGGCAACAAAGGCGCTGCGCTCACCACATATCTGTCTCTGGCCGGTCGCTATTGCGTCCTGATGCCAAACACAGCCCGTGGCGGCGGTATTTCCCGCAAGATCACCAATGCGTCGGACCGCAAGAAGCTGAAAGACATCGCAAACGAGATCGAAGTCCCCGAAGGTGCAGGCCTGATCATCCGCACAGCCGGTGCGAAACGCACAAAAACCGAGATCAAACGCGATTACGAATACCTGATGCGCCAGTGGGAGCAGGTCCGCGACCTGACCCTGAAATCTATCGCACCTGCCGGTATCTACGAAGAAGGCGATCTGATCAAACGGTCGATCCGGGACCTTTACAACCGCGACATCGACGAAATCTTCGTTGAAGGCGATGCGGGTTACCGTGTGGCCAAGGAATACATGAAGATGCTGATGCCAAGCCACGCCTCCCGCGTGCGGCACTATGCTGAATCCCTGCCCCTGTTTGCACGCTATCAGGTCGAATCCTACCTCGACGGAATGTTCAACCCGACCGTGCAACTGAAATCCGGCGGCTATATCGTCATCGGCATTACCGAAGCGCTGGTCGCGATTGACGTGAACTCCGGCAAGTCCACCAAAGAAGGCTCGATCGAGGATACTGCCCTGCGCACGAATCTTGAAGCCGCCGAAGAAGTGGCACGCCAGTTGAAACTGCGCGACCTTGCCGGTCTGATCGTGATCGATTTTATCGACATGGAAGAACGCCGCAACAACGCTGCTGTTGAAAAGCGCATGAAGGACCGGCTGAAGAACGACCGCGCCCGCATTCAGGTCGGCCGTATCTCCGGTTTCGGCCTGATGGAAATGTCCCGCCAGCGTCTGCGCCCCGGTATGCTCGAAGCCACGACACAGCCTTGTGCAGCCTGTCACGGCACCGGCCTGACCCGCTCGGACGACAGCATGGCTCTCTTGATCCTGCGCGAGCTGGAAGACGAAGGCACACGCAAACGCACCCGCGAGGTTCTGGTCACAGCGCCCGTGGCCATTGCCAACTACCTGCTGAACGAAAAGCGCGAACATATTGCTATGATCGAGGCCCGCTATGGCATGGCTGTCCGGATCGAAGCAGATGTTCACCTGATCAGCCCGGACCACAAGATCGAAAAATTCAAGACCTCTACACGCCGGATACCGAAGGCGCCGGTCCACGCGGCTGTCACCATCGACAGCGTAGAACCCTTTGAGGTTGACGAAGACGAACAGGCGCCAGCGGCAAAAGCCAATCCTGTCTCTGACGTGGACACCGAAACTTCGGACGAACAGCCCAAGAAGAAGCGCCGCCGCCGTCGCCGTCGCGGAGGTAAAGACCGCGCGGATACACAGAACGCGGAAAACGGGGATCAAAACGGGTCCGAAGACGCGAAATCCGACGCCAAAGAGGACGCAGCAGCGACCGAACAGGGCGAAGAGACCAAATCCGCCGAGACCGCTGCAGAAACAGCAGAGGCTCCTGCCAAGAAATCGCGTACGACGTCCCGTCGCCGCAGCAGTTCCAAAGCCAAAGAAGACACGAGCGCCGGTGAAGCCGAGCAGCCGCAGGACGCTTCCGCTCCGGCAGACGCGCCTAAAGGCGACAGCTCCGATGCACCAGCCGCGGATACGAAGGCCGAACCGGATGCGGAACAAGCCGCTAAACCGGCAGAAGAGAAACCGGCAAAACCGGCCCGCAAGCCGCGCACCCGCAAACCCGCAACCCCCAAAGCGGATAAGGCCGAAACAGCCAAAGCGGAAGACGAGGTAGAGGAAACCAAACCCGAACCGGTAACTGCCGAGCCGGCCGCCGCTTCGGCCCCTGCACCCGCAGCCGCACCGGAGGTGGTTGAAATTCCGATCACCAAATCCCCTGCGCCTGCGCAAGCCGCACCGGAAACCGCGGCAGAGCCGGAAGCAAAGGCAGAAGAACCGGCTGCACCTCCGGCCAAACCGAAGCCGAAACGTTCCGGTTGGTGGTCCCGCGCCACAGGCAAATAGGCCGATATACAGATGCAATAAATAGGGGCCCCTGTGGCCCCTTTTTTACGTTCGGTGGTTTGGGCAAAGAAATATTGTACCCCTCCGGCTTCTCCGTTAGGCATGTCCCATCAAGATATTGTAGACGCAGAGTTTAATTTTCCCAGATGAGCGACGAGCAATCCCAACCGCTAAAAGCTGCCATGTTCATGACCGGTGCAATGTTCAGCTTCACGCTGATGGCGGTGTCCGGGCGGGAACTGTCAGACTCGCTCGATACCTTCGAAATCATGACATACCGTTCGGCCATCGGGCTGGTGGTGGTCCTGTGTCTGGCAGCAATCAACAAACGGATGGGCGAAATCTCGACCAACCGGCTTGGCCTGCACACCGTGCGCAACCTGTTTCATTTTACCGGACAGAACCTGTGGCTTTATGCGCTGATCTACATCCCCCTGTCCCAGCTTTTCGCCTTTGAATTTACCAGCCCGCTGTGGATTGCCCTGCTCGCGCCGCTGTTTCTCGGCGAAAAAATGAGCCGCACACGGATCATATCTTTCATCCTCGGGTTTATCGGCATTCTGATCGTGGCCCGCCCCGAATCCGCACCAATTACGCTGGCCACCGGCGCTGCCGCCGCCTGCGCCATCATGTTTGCCTTCACCACGATCGCCACCAAAAGCCTCAGCCGCACAGAGCCGACCACCTCCATCATGTTCTGGTTAACCGCCATTCAGGGTGTTCTCGGACTAGCCTGTGCGGGATACGATATGGATATAGCCCTGCCCGCGCTGAACGATTTGCCTTGGGTGTTCTTTGTCGGCCTTGGCGGCCTCACCGCCCATTACTGCATTACTACTGCGCTGAAACTGGCCCCTGCAACAATCGTTGCACCACTGGAGTTCCTGCGCCTGCCGCTTGTGGCTGTGGTTGCCTTCTTCCTCTATGGCGAACCGCTGGTCGCAGCGATTTTCATCGGCGCAGCTCTCGTCTTCGGGGCCAACTACCTCAACATCCGTGCGGAAAACAAAGCCAACCTCGCCCGCGCCCGCGCGACCGCCCACTAAGCAAGACGCTGTCTGGCCTCAATGTTCCCCAAATACTCCCGCCGGAGGGGTATATCCTTCGTATCAAGCGCTTTCACAAACGCTCTGAGATTTAAATCGTGCTTTAATAAGAGTGCGGTAGCGTCTCAGCGCGGTCCGGAATTTCCCGGGCAGTGCCATCTGCGTTTGTAGATATTTCGGAGGTACACATATGGCAAAATCCAATTTCTTTACAGTCGCACAGTTAAAGTCCCAGCCACCTGGCAAACATTGCGACGGAAAGGGGTTATGGTTGTTTAAGAGGAAAGACGGCGGGGCACAATGGACCTTCCGGTTTTCACTGTTCGGTCGGCAGCGCGAAATGGGGCTCGGCTCCTATCCTCTCCTGTCTCTCGCAGAAGCCCGGAAAGCGGCTCATGATGTGCGGCGGATTGTGGCGAACGGTGATGATCCAATCAAGATCAAGCGGCGGCAGAGAAACCATGCAAGCGCACAAGTAGGTCGGTTCCATGTTCTGGCCTATGCTGCATTTGAAGCCCATCGCTCCACGCTGAAGCATGAGGGGTCGGACGGGATGTGGTTCAGCCCGATCAAGAACCATCTTCTGCCCCATCTGGGAATGATGCCGGTCGTCCGGATTGACCAGCATGACATCAAGCAAGCACTGTCCCGTGGCTGGGAGACGTCTCCTGTTACAGCAAAGAAGCCTCTTTCCCGCCTGAAGGTGACCCTGAGCTACGCCATCGCAGAAGGCTTTGAAGTGAACCTCGGCATCATTGACCAAGCACGCATCCTGCTTGGAGCACCAAGGCACACGGTTACCCATATCGCCGCGCTCGACTGGGCTGAGGCGCCTGCCTTTTACCAATCCCTTGGAGAGCTCGCCCCCGCAGAACTTGCGCTTCGCATGCTGATGCTGACAGGAGTGCGCTCGGATGCGGCTAACAATATGCGGCTTGAGCAGATCACGGAGGACATCTGGACGGTGCCTGTAGAGCATGTCAAAGGCCGCAAGGGCTTTACCAGACCTTTCAGGGTACCTCTGTCCAATGAGGCCCTGCGGGTGGTCGACCTCGCCCGAGCGATTGAGCGGAACGGCTATCTCTTCCCCAACAGCCGTGGCGGCCCCCTGAATAAGATTTCCATGCGCAACTACATGGTCGAGCGCGGCCTTGAAGCCCGCCCCCACGGGTTTCGCTCTACACTACGCACATGGCTGTCCGAACGCACAGAATGCGCCCGGGAGGTGGCTGAGGCTTGTCTAGGCCACTTCGCGGTCAACGATGTGGAGGATGCGTATAACCGTGCGGACTACCCCGAACGGCGGAAGCCATACATGACGGATTGGGCGGGTTACTTTATTAGTGGGGACTGAAGCTAAGCGTCAGTTCTCAGGAAATCCATATAAGCCTTCCTATCACTGGTATGTGTCGGCGGTGGACATTCACGTCTGACACCAGGCTCACATCATTTCTAGGTGCAGAAATCCATTCGCTTCGCGGGCATCGAGAAAATTCTGACCTTAGCTTTAATGAACATGAACAGCCCGGAGCCGTCGGTCGTGGGCACTTTGGGTTGCTGCAATGCGACCCGTCGAAGGAGGCATTCACTGCGCAAGCAACATCACAAGCTGCCTGAATTTACGCATCGCGGACTTTCTTAGCGGAGACGTTGACGCTTTGCGCCGATTACTAGATGCTGGAACAAATCACGAACCAGAGGCCATCAAGCATGCCCAAGAACATCCTAATCTTTTCTGATGGGACCGGCCAAGTCGGTGGGCTACGGCCCGACCAGCGGCTCTCGAACATCTACAAAATGTATCGCGCGATGCGTCCAGGACCGTCCTCCCCGATCGATCCAAAGGAACAGGTCTGTTTCTACGACGCAGGTCTCGGTGCCGGTGAGGTGGGAGGCCTCACGCTCCGGCGGATCAGGAACATCTTGTCAGCTGCGGTCGGCACCGGGATCGATGAAAACGTCATCGATTGTTACGAGAAAATTATTGCCTACTATGAACCAGGTGATCGTATCCTCCTCTTCGGGTTTTCAAGAGGGGCATATACGGTTCGAGCCGTTGCTAATGTAATGAACCTTTGCGGCGTTCCGACAAAAATGCCGGACGGATCGTCGGTGCCGCGCTACGGTCCGCGACTTAGGAAAATCGCGAGTGACGCGGTAAACTTCGTCTACAATCATGGCAATGGCTATCCGCGCGGCCAGAATCCCTATTACGAAAATCGCGAGGAACTTGGCCGCCGGTTCCGGCAGAAGTACCGAAGCTTCGTGCCGGATGCGGATGAAGACGTTCAGGGCAACGTTCAGCCTACGTTCATCGGCGTTTTCGACACTGTCGCCGCGCTCGGTAACGCTCAGGTAAGTTTACTTGCCAGCATTGTCGCATTAACGCTCTTTGTCGCCTTTAGTGCGTCGCTTTGGTTCTCCTGGCCATGGTTCGTCTGGCTTCCCCTTCTGAGCCTCCTTGGTCTCATCGGATTCTGGTACGGGAAGCTGAAGTGGTCGCAGTGGAAGTACTTCTCACCAGACGAGAAAAAGCCACTCAAACTGTCCCGTCTCTCAGACTGGCCGGCGATCTGGAAATACGGCCACTACGCCAAATGGAATCTGAAAAATTATGACCAGTGGCTAGATTCTGATGTCGGTCATGCTCGCCATGCGCTCGCGATAGACGAGCATCGCAAGAGCTTTCCCCGCGTGAAATGGGCGATGGCGGCTGAAGCGAAGAAGACCGAAGACCGTGATCCGCCGTGGTTGAAGCAAGTCTGGTTCGCCGGCTGCCACAGCGACGTTGGCGGCAGCTACCCAGAACCGGAGTCTCGCCTTAGCGACATCGCACTCAGTTGGATGCTAGAAGAGATGAAGGCATGTGTTCCAGGCGTTCGGATCAACAAGCACAAGCTGTACCTCATGCCGGATCCTACGGGTATGCAGCACGAGGAAGCCTTCATGTTCGCTTTTGGTCCGGTCCAGAAGCGCTGGCCGGTAGTTCCGCGCGAAGTGAGCACTGCCTTTGCGCTACATCCATCAGTTATCGAGCGTCTTGAAACCGGGCTGGTTTCGCACGTTGGTGAGATGCGACCATACCGGCCCGAACAACTCCGTAACCATCCCGCAGCGAAGTCTTATTTCGATGATGGACAGTGACCGAATTCACTGTCCTATCATGGTAAATAGTTGGGCCACGGCTACTATCGTAACCGGTGTCAGCGACCCGAAGCCGACGTTCGATGATCCGTGTACGTGCCGCGGCGCGGCATGTGGAGCCGGACATCCGCGATGGGCGCTCGATCAGAATTTGGACCAAGGCCCCAGAGTGTGGAAAAGGCCGCCCTTTTTCGGTTCTCGGCGCTAAGCTTTCTCCCGAAACCAGTTCACCAGACGGGCAAGTGGCGTGTTTTCTTCCATGATCGGCCGATGCTGCAGGAAGTATGCCGTATCGTGCTTTGAAACACTCCGCCCGGCGCGCATCAGGTGGCCCTCCGCCAGCAGCCGATCGACCAGGCCACGCCAGCCCAGAGCGAGGCCCTCGCCACTCAGAACGGCTTGGATAAGGAAAGGATAGGCATCAAACTCGATAGGATTCCCGAACAGTACTGGTTTGCAGCCCGCTTCGGTGAACCAGTCTTTCCATGTCAGGAAACCGGAGCGCCCGACATCCAGATGTAGGAAGAGATCTGGAGGCACATCAGAGAGGTCGTCATTGCCCTGCACGTGTTGCGCGTAGAAGTCCGGAGTGCAGACCGGAAAACACTCATCCGGGAACAGAGGTATCGCGGGTCGTTCTGGATGGGCCTCAGGCTGCCAGACTACGGCGGCGTCGATGCTTGAGAGGTCGATGTCTTCCAGTTGATCCGTGGTCACTACACTTACGCGTGCGCCCCGCATGGACGTCCGAAGATCGCTGAATCGCGGCATCAGCCACTGATCCGCAATCCCGAAACTGCACGCCAGAACGACCTCTTCGCGGTCGGTTGGAGCCGAAATGCTGTTCCATGTGTCGCGAACGTGACCAAATCCTAATGCTACCGCATCGGCCAGCCTCTGTGCATTGCCGGTCGGCACGATCCGGTTGTTGTTGCGGATGAACAGAGGCTGGCCCAGACGCAGTTCCAACGTCGAGACATGGCGCGATACGCCCGGTTGGCTCAGGTTCAACTCCGCCGCTGCACCCGAAAAGCTGCGATGGCGCACGGCCGCTTCGAAAACCATCAAAGCGTTGAGTGATCCCGCTATCTGCCTATTCATCTTGTCCATAAGTATTTGTTATGCAGGCACCAACTTTTTGTCCAGTGTTCAGACCGGTTGCGACGATATATCCAGATGGAAGTGAACGTATCCCGCGGCGGGAAAGGCATAAGGAACCGACCAATGATGACCGATCGTCCTCTCTCCAACATCCGCGTTCTCGATTTCGGGCAGTATCTGGCGGGGCCCCTTGTCGGCATGATGCTGGCCGACATGGGCGCCGAGGTCATCCGCATCGATCCGCCCGGCGGTCCGCGCTTCAAGTCCCCGGCAAGCGATATGCTGGCGCGCGGCAAGTCCTCTCTTGTGCTGGACCTGAAGAATGCGGACGACCGGGCCGTCGCACTCGATCTCGCGGCACGCTCTGACGTTGTGATCGAGAACTTCCGCCCCGGCGTCATGAAGCGGCTGGGCCTTGGGCCGGACGACCTTCGGGAGGTCAATTCCGGGATTATCAGCCTCTCGATGCCCGGCTTTGCGTCGACCGATCCCGAGCTTGCCGGACTGGCTGCCTGGGAGGCGGTGATCGCGGCGCGGACCGGGCAGTTCACCGACATGGGGCTCAACCGACGACTCATGGGTATCAACCCGAGCTTCACGCCGCTTGCCCTCGCCTCCGCCTATGGCGGGGCTTTCGGTGCGATGTCCGTGCTCTTCGCGCTCGCGGCGCGGGACCGCAAAGGCGGCGACCATATCGAGGTTCCCTTGGCCTCGGCGCTTCTGGAAGGGCTGGTCTACAATTGCGAGCAGATCGAGGATTATCCAGCACGCTACAAGTCCCCGCGCGAGGTCGAACTTGACCGCCGCACCGCCAATGGACTACCGATGAACCTGCGCTTCGAGGAACTGTCGGAGTTCCTCGATCCCTTCTACCGCACCTATACCTGTGCCGATGGCCGTGGCTTCTATGTCGTCGCCTGCTCCATCGCGGGACATCCACAGCGGGCCTTGCGGACGCTCGGACTGAGCGATCTGGCCAACGAACTGCCAGACTTCTCCGCCTATATCGACTGCAAGGACTGGCCCGCCGCTTGGAGCGCCCGGAATTATCCGGTCGGCGCGAAAGACCGCGCCCGGATCTCATCGGCGATGAAGGCGGCATTTCTTACCCGTCCTTCGCATGAATGGGAGGCGCTGTTCGGTGCGGCCAAGGCGCCCGGCACCGCACAGCGATTCACGCAGGAATGGCTCGCCGATCCCCATGCTCTGGCATCGGGCCTCGTGCTGGTTGTTGACGATCCGCGTTATGGAAAGATGCGACAAATGGGCAATGTCGCCTGGATCGCCGATGACGCGCTGGCGGCAGCCAAACAGCCGGGTCCGACGCTCGACAACGCGCGTGACCGGCTCGGCACGATCCTTTCCGAACGTGTCCGACCTGCGCCCGTGAGAACAGGCAAAGGCGGTTGGCTCGAAGGGCTCAAGGTTCTCGATCTGACAAATGTCATCGCCGGACCGACAATCGGTTCCACACTTGCGCGCTTTGGCGCCGAGGTGACGCTGGTCCAGCCGGTCGAGCCCTCGGTCGATCCGTGGAACGCGGTGGTCTTTGGTCTGCATGCGCAGCGCGGAAAAAAGAGCATACTGCTGAACCTCAAGACCCCGGAAGGCAAGGATGCGCTGACCAAGCTTATTGCCGAAGCCGACGTGATCACGATGAACGGCACAGATGAACAACGCGACAAGCTGGGCCTCTCGCCCGATCGGCTGGAAAAGATGAACCCGCGGCTGATCCTTGTCCAGCTCGATGCCTTTGGCGGGCCGTTGCGGGGACCGAAGTCCGACCATCTTGGCTATGATGACCTTGCACAGGCGGCAACCGGCGTGATGGTTCGCTTTGGTGGCGGTATGGCAACACCCGAGGAGCACGCCCATTTCGGCACCATCGATGTGCTGACCGGCTTCTGCGCCTGTATTTCGCTCGCAGCCGCTCTGGAGCGGCAAAACCGCACCGGGAAAGGCGGAATCGCGCGCGCTGCGCTCGCGGCCGCAGGAAACCTGATTCAGGCGCAATTCATGTATGACTTTGAGGGGCGTGGGCCTTTCGACGAGCCCTCTGGTCGCGAGACGCGGGGATGGACGCCGTTTTACCACTGCTATGAAGCGGCTGATGGCTGGATGTTCTTCGCCGCCCCCGAAGAGCAGCGCGAGGCCCTGCGCGCGGTCCCAGATCTTGCCGATCTTGCCGATCAGCCCGAAATAACCTTGTCTGCCATGCTGGCCGAACGTTTCGCTACGCGCCCCTTCGCCCACTGGGCAGCGGCCTTTGCGGGCACATCATCCACGGTGGTCCTGCTCGGCTCGCTCCACGCAACCCGCGATACAGCGATACAAAGGGAAAGTGACGGGGCCATCGACCTGACACAGGCGACCTTCCGGGTCATCCGCCACAACCGCCACCCGATGGGTCGCTGGGCTGATCTTGTTGCACCCAACGCGGTGCGACCGGAGCGCGGGCGCATCACTATACCCGGACCGATGCCAGAATACGGCACACATACCCGCGAGGTCCTTGGAAGGCTCGGATACCATCCGGAAACTATTGACGCGATGATCGGGGCAGGCGCTGCCAGCGAAAGCTGGTCGGGAAATTACCTGCCAGAATGAAGTGCCTCCAAAAGGGATGGAAATGCATGTCCGGAGGACGATGTATGAAACGTCGATGTCGGGACGTCACTTCATAAGCCAACGATATCTCTTCAGGAGTCACGCCCTTTCGTTCACTTTGCAGAAATTGACACCTGAACGCTCGAAGTCGCTACTCGCCCGCGCAGCATGCCTGCCGGTGCCAATAGAAACCGAAAGTCAGCTTCCGACGGTCCTGCATGTTGTCTCTGCGATTGCAGCGAATGTCGGCATTCCGCCCTTCAAGACTGGCTTCTGCGCCGCAACAATCCAACATCAAGGGCGGAAAGCGGAAGTTCGCTGCAAACGCGAACGCGACGCTATCCTAGTTTCGAAGCGGGCATTCAAGGCATGCTATCCCATTCCGACCAACAATGTTCGGCTCTGAATGCTCAAAGCAGCCAAGCGCTGAGTTTGACAATGCCGGTGCAACCTCGCGCTCCTTCAACTCGACTTCCACGGAGAGCTTCTTGGCGCAGCTCTAAAGCGGGAGAAGTCACCTACGATATAGATAATCGCATCCAACCTCGGGTCGGTTCAGCCTTTGGCTGCTCTGTTAACTACTCGAACTGTCGATCAGCGAACGCTAGTGGCCGGAGACGCTCCTGCCCATCTGGATTTGGAAAGCAGCGCAAGTGCCACATCGCGCGTCAGGTCAAACACGACTTTGCGGGCCTTGTTGGGAGGAAGTCGTTTAGACGAAGCCAGACACACGGTTCGTTGAATAGGCGGATTGACAATTTCTGCGGCACGGATCGATCCACCGATCACCTCATGCGCAATTGCCGCCTTGGATACTATCGAATAGCACGAACCTTCCGAGGCAAGTCTCACCAGAACCGACGGTGCGTCTGCCTCAAACTGAAAGTTCAGAGTGATGCCGGCATCGCTCGACCATCGTTCCAAGACCAGCCGCAGCCCGTGTGGCGGTCGCGTGCCGACCAAAGGCACGTTGGCAAGCTGTTGAGCGTCAACCGTGTCGCCTTGAACAAAGGGCGCGTCTGCAGCGCCAATGAGGTACAGTTGCTCGGTCAAAAGGGCTTCCGATGTATGATCATCTGACTCTTGAACGTTGAAGAGCACCGCGATATCCGCACGCCCCTCACGTAGGTGCTCTGCCAGATCGCCGCTCATGAGCTCGAATATCTGGAGCCTTACACCCGGATATTTCTCCGCCACGGCGAGCATCAGCGGAGGCGCCAGCACCGGGCAGACCGACCCGGGCAAACCCAGCCGGATCTCGCCGTGAATTTCGTCGGCACCTCGGTGGTATCGTCGCTCTACCTGCTCGACAAGCGTCAAAATCTCGCGCGCCTGGGCGCTGAAATCGCGACCGTCGTCCGTTGCCGAAACACCATGCGCGCTGCGAACCAGCAGCCGCGTTCCAAGCGCGTCTTCCAGCTTTCTCACATGCTGGCTGAGCGCAGGTTGCGCAATATTCAGTGATTTTGCCGCCTTTGAAAAGCTTCCCAGGTCCAGAACGCGCAGGAAGCTGCGGATATGTTTGTTCTCTATCACAGAGGTATAATAATTTGTAATATTATAAAGATCAACATTGTATTTCCGTATCACAGCATCAGTCCTTTATGGTGTGTGAAAGGCACGTACTTTGCGTGCGGTTTGGGAGGAGCCAACATGAAACATTCACAGACACTCGCGCTGGTGGCAGCCGCTATGACGTTTGCCGCACCGGCTCGGGCCGATTTTCCGCAAAAGCCGATCAACCTCGTGGTTGGTTTTCGCGCGGGCGGTGGCAGTGACACCGCAGCACGAATTCTTGCGGCCGAAATGGAATCAGCGCTGGGGCAGAAGATCATCGTCGAGAACCGCGGGGGCGCGGGTGCTGCAGTCGCGACAGAATACGTTCGCGCGCAAGACCCTGACGGTTATTCGATCGGGTTTGCAGTTGCGACGACTTTTTCATTTACACCGCTCACCGGAAGCGTGGCCTATACGGCGGACGACGTGACCTTTATCGCCACTACGCATGGCTATCGGACCGTGATGGCCGCACCGCTGGAAGCCCCTTTTGATGACTGGGCTGGTATGCTTGAAACCGCCAAAGAGCGCGGCTGGATCAATTATGCATCGATCATCCCGCTGGACCGCGCAATCATGCAATATGTCGGCAAAAAGGAAGACATCGCCGTCAATATAGTCCCGACCCGAGGCGGCGCCGGCGCGCGGCAGGCGGTGCTTGGCGGTCACGTGGATCTGGCGTTTTCGGGCTCGAACGCGCTGCCGATGATGGAAGACGGCGCGCTGAAGATCGTCGCCGCACTGAACCCCGAAGGCATCGAGGAACATCCCGCCATTCCGACGCTGGACGCGCTTGGCTATGGCGTCAGCGCTGTTGAGGCCGCCGTGTTCTTCGGGCCCGACGACATGGATGCCGAAGCTGTGGATAAGCTTGAATCCGCGCTGGCGGCAGCCGTGCAATCCGACACATTCAAGGATTTTGTGAACAACAAATTCCGCGGTTTTGAGACCTTCAAGACCGGGGTCGAAACCGCCAAGGGCATCGCTTCAGACGCCGTTGCATATCGCGATTTGCTCGAATTTATTTCGGAGTAGGGTGCGATGTCGTTTCCCCCTCAAAGACCCGGCGACCCCACGCCGCCGGGTCTTGCGACAGACCTGCTCCTCGGGATCGTAATCGTCCTGTTTAGCCTTCTACTACTCTTCTGGATCATCCCGACCCAGGTGAATGACGCGGGTGCCTTCGGACTGCCGCCCAGCCTTGCGCCCCGCGCGCTGGCTTGGCTTATGGCCGCACTTGGCACCGTGCTAATTGCAGGGAACCTGCGCCTTGGGGGCGAAGACCCGTTGGCCGGGAAACTGACGTGGCAGGATGCCGGGCACCTTGCACTTTGCATCCTTGCGGTGGCGCTCATGTTGATCGTGATGCGCCTGGTCGGAGACGCAATCGGAAGGCCATACTCGGGGTTCTGGATTGCCGCACCCTTGGGATTGATCGCATTCACGCTGATCCACACCCGTGCCCCGCTGTGGGCATATGCATTCAACGCATTGGCCGCGCCCGCCGTAATCTATGCCGGGTTCTGGTGGGGCCTGGAACTGCCTTTGCCCTGACAGGAAATCACATGGATATCATTTTCGCAGCCATGCTCGACGCACTGTCGCTGACGACGTTTCTGTCGGTTGTGATCGGCGTCATGATCGGGATCGTGATCGGCGCGGTGCCTGGACTAAATGCCCCTATGGCCATCGCGGTGGCGATCCCACTGACATTCACGATGGCACCTCTCGCGGCGATCGGCATGCTGGTCGGCGTGATGAAGGGGGGTGGCTTCGGCGGAGCAATCGGAGCCATCCTGCTCAACACGCCGGGCGAGCCGCACTCTGCCGCAACCACCCTTGACGGACATCCGCTCGCCAAGGGCGGCAAACCGCGCAAGGCCCTGCAGACCGCGCTCTATTCCTCCGTCGCGGGGGACAGTTGCTCTGACCTTGTGCTGATCCTGCTGGCGCCCACTCTTGCTGTCTTTGCTCTTCGCGCCGGGCCGGTCGAGCTCGCGGCTATCCTGGTGATTTCGCTCACGCTGATCGCTTCTTTGTCGGGCCGGTCGCTGACTAAAGGAATATTTGCCGCAGCGCTTGGCGCCTTCCTTGCCACGGTCGGAGTAGACCCGGAAACCGCTGCGCCGCGCTTTACCTTCGGACAGGTTGACCTCTTCGACGGCCTTCCCCTCGCGGCCGTTGCCATCGGTGTTCTCGCTGTACCCGAAATCATCCTGAGGTTACAGGAAGGCCTTCGCTACCGCCCCGATTCCAGCAGGGTCGTTGCAAATAGCGAGGGGGATGATCGCCTGACTTTCGGTGAATTCCTGAACTTGAGACGCACCGTCCTGCGTGGAGCGGGCATCGGAACGGCCATCGGCGCACTGCCGGGGCTTGGCACAACGCTCGCTGCCTTTCTCAGCTACGCCGCCACCAAGCGGTTCTCGACAGCGCCCGAGAAACTCGGCACCGGCGCGACCGAAGGCATTGCAGCGACTGAAAGTGCCAATTCTGCTGTCTCAGGTGCGAACCTGATCCCGCTTTTAACGCTGGGTATCCCCGGCAATCTTACCGCCGCCCTTTTGGTCGGTGCCTTCCTGATCCACGGCGTGACGCCCGGACCTCTGATCTTCCAGCGCGATACGTCGCTGGTTTACGGGCTCTTTGCCGCGATGATCATGGCCAATGTCATGGTGCTGATCATCGGAAGCCTGGGACTTCGCGCCTTCGCGCTGATCGTAAAAGTCCCTCCCTTCATTATCTATCCCATAGTGCTGTTGCTTTGCGTCGTAGGCATTTACGTGAGCCAGGGTGGTTTCTTCGCCGTCGGGGTCATGCTGACATTCGCGGTGCTGGGCTTCTTCATGCTAAAGCTCGAGATCTCCATTGTCTGCTTCATCATCGGGCTCGTGCTCGGCCCGATGATCGAACTCTCGATCCGTCAATCCGTTATCCTGCTCAGCCGCAACCCCGCTGCCATCCTCGATCATCCATTCGCGCTGTTCCTGTTTGCTGCGTCACCATTCGTGGCGTGGCTGCTGATCCGCGATCGTAACCGCCTGTCCGACGGCTAAAGGAAAGGAATTCCATGAAGACCCCTTACTCACCTGACGCCAAAGGTCCGCTCCACGGACTGCGCGTTGTCGACATGACGCGGCTTGCCGCTGGTAACATGATGACCCACATGCTGGCCGATTTCGGGGCCGATGTGATCAAGATCGAACGCCCCGGCAAGGGCGACGATTTGCGCCGTTTCGGTGAAGCCGAAAGCTGGTGGAAAGTCTACGCACGCTCCAAGCGGAGCATGGAACTTGATTTCCGCTCGGAGGCAGGGCGCGCAGTGCTCGACAAGCTGATCGCCAGCGCCGACATCCTCTGCGAGAACTTCGTCCCTGGCACTCTCGAAAAGTGGGGAATGGGGCCGGATGAGCTTTGGCAATCCAATGAAAAACTGATCATCGTACGCGTTTCGGGCTGGGGGCAGACGGGACCATACAAGGACAAACCGGGGTTCGGCAGCCTGATCGAAGGCATGTCCGGCTTCGCGGCGATGACAGGTTGGGAAGACAAGCCGCCGCTTCTCCCTCCGCTCGCCTTGGCCGACATGGTCGCCGGACTTGCCGGGTTCGGCGGTGTCCTGTCCGCCGTAATCGCCCGAGACAAGGGCCAGACAAAAGGCCAGGTCGTGGACCTCTCGTTGTTCGAACCGCTGTTCGGCATCCTCGGTCCTTGGGCGGCGGCATACGAAGCGACGGGCAAGGTGCCGCAGCGTATGGGAAACTCCAGCGAGGTCGCAGCCCCGCGGGGCCTCTATCCGACCAAAGACGGCAAATACATCGCAATGTCGGCTTCCATGCAATCGATGTGGGAGAAGCTTGCCGCTGCCATCGGACGGCCCGAACTTAACGATGATCCCAGATACGCGACGTCGCGCGCGCGGGTCGAACATGCAGCAGATCTAGACGCCATCATTGCCGCGAGCATGAAGACCCGGACACTGGACGAAAACCTCGCCCATTTCGAAGCGCAAGGGGTCACCGTCGGCCCGATCTGCGACATCTCGGACCTGATCGATCACCCTTACATCCGTGGCCGTGGCGTGTTGCAGGATTTCGAATACGAGGGCATGGAGCGTTTGCCGATGCATCAGACATTTCCGCGTCTAAGCTCCACGCCGGGTGCCGTACGCGCGCCCGCGCCAAGGCTGGGCGAGCACACCGCAGAGATCCTGGCCGAACTCGACATCGATGATCTGGGCATAGTCTGCTTTTCCAGGGAAGGCGCGTGACCATGTGGCGTTCCCTCCTGTTCATACCGGTTCTGGAAGAGAAGTTTCTCGCCAAAGCCGCGAGCCGCGGCGCCGATGCAATCGCGCTTGATCTCGAAGCAAGCGTCGCTTCCGACCGTAAAGACGAAGCGCGGGCGGCACTGCCGGACGCGGTCTCGCGCCTTGCGCCTCAGGTTGATGTGACGGTCCGGATCAATGCGCTCTGGACACAGGCGTTTCGCGACCTCGAGGTCAGCGTGATCGAAGGCGTCTCGGCGATCCATCTGCCGCTTTGCGAGAACGCGGCACAGGTCCGAGCAGTCAGCGAAATGATCGGCGAGCTGGAAAAGGAACGCGGCCTTCCGCAGGGAGAGATCCGTCTGGTGGCGTTACTTGAGTCAGCCAATGCAGTGCTGAATGCGCGACAGATCGCGACCGCCTCCCCACGGCTTCTCGCCCTGACGGTCGGAGTTGAGGATTATGCAACGTCGATGGGCGTTTCTGCCACGCCGGAAGTTCTGGCGCCTGCTGTTCAACAGGTCAACCTGGCCGCTCGTGCCGCATCGGTCGCCTCTTTCGCCGTCGCCGCAAGCATGTCCGATTTTCGTGATGTAGATGGCCTGCGAGCCGCTGCCTCCTATGCCCGCGCCATCGGTTCCACGGGCGGCTACGCGGTTCATCCGGCGCAGGTGACGGTTCTCAACGACGTCTTTTCACCAACGGATGCCGAGCTTGGCTGGGCACAACGTGTTGTTGAGGCAGCCGAGACTGCTGCGAGGCAGGGCCAGGGCGTAACGAAGCTCGACGGCCAGATGATCGATTTGCCGCTGGTGATCCGAGCCCAGTCCATTGTCGCGCGCGGACAGACGTCTGGCTGAAGTACCGGAGTCCCAGCACCGCAAAGCGTCTTCAAATCCGCCGGCATCAGAGCGACACCGACCGAAAGCCCACAAGTCACAGCCTTCAGAAGAGATCTTTCACCGCCACAATCATTGATTCTGCAGGCGACAAAGGTCGGCCTATTTGCGTGACTCACAGGTAACATTCCTGTTGCAGACGAGAATTCACAAGCGCTGCGACAGGCAGCAATAGCTGGCCGCACCGAAGTATTCTTGATCTTCGATAGACGGCAGCTAATGGGATGTACCGGCGGCTTCACCCAGCAGGTTAGACTGAGCTTAGTTTCACCTGCATATAGGAGAAGTAGCATGGCGAAGACTGAATTTGATGAGCTGAAGTCTGTTGGCATCTATATTGGTAAGGACACATTTCACTTGGTTGGGTTCAACCACGATGGGCAGCGCGTCTTACGCTAACAAATCAAGCGGCTTGCGCTGGTGGCGACTTTCGGGAGGTTGCCACGGTGTATTGCCAGGATGGAAGCATGTCTGGGTGCGCATTTTGTCGGCCGCACCCTGCGCAGGATGGGTTCTGAGCCTCGGATTATTCCAGCGATCTACGTAAAGCCGTTCAATAAGGGCCAGAAGAACGACTACAATGACGCGGAAGCCATCGCTGAGGCGGCGCTGCGCCCGAACTTGACTGCGGTCTTTGAGTGGAGCCAGGACCAGCTCGATTTACAAGCATTGCATCGCGTGCGGTCACGTCTGGTGTCGCGTCGAACAGCAACAATAAATCAGGTCCGTGCGTTTCTGATCGAACAGGGTATAATGGTCCGCAAAGGCTTGCGCGCATTGAAGAATTCCTTCAAAACCATTCTTAATAACGCAAAGATGAGATATCACAGCGGATGCGCAAGATACTCATCGTACGCTATGGTGATTGGATGTGGATGGATGATCGGATCGATACAGTCTCAAAAGAGATCGAGGACATCAACCGGACGGAAGAGAACTGCGCCCACGTGATGACGGTGCCCGGAATTGGCCCGATGATCTCGACGGCGATGGTGGCTGCTGTCGGTGAACGTGAGGCCTTTGACCGTGGTCGCGACTTTGCGGCTTTGCTAGTGTTGGTCCCTCGGCAATTCGCACGGGCGGCCGAACTATATTGGGACGGATCACGAAACGTGGAGGCAGGCATTTGCGCATGCTGTTCGTTCAGGCGGCCAAGGTCATCCTGATGCGGCCGCTCCGATGGTCGGTCTTTAGCTTCGGTACATGGCTCACCCGCGCATCAGAGCGAATGCATCGCAATAAGCTGGCCATCGCCTTGGCGAATGAATCGGCTTGGATAGCGTGGAGTATATTGAGACATAAAACGGCGTCTGATGCACCCAAAGAAGAGATCATGGCTGGCGTCTAAGGCACCACCACGATCCAAGGAAGTTCGCGATAGTTTGAAAGCATGGAACGGAAATATTACGCCCCCAGAGTCTGATAGGCCAAATGATCATAATCGACCTTGCAACTGATGAGATACGGCGCGTGCGTAACTCCAACAAGGCCACGACCCGCGTGTCGATCAACAGGCCGGATACATATGAGCGACTTCCGAGAACTTGCCAGAAACCATGTGCGAACAGCAGCCGGTACTTACATTTGGGCCGTTAGTTTCGCATCTGCATAACCCGTTTGCGAAGCGTCGACGCGGTGACAGATTCGGTTAGTTTCTGTATGGTGCGCAAGCCTACCGTTTTCTGACCGTTTGGTAATAGTTTGGCGTCTACCACATAAAATATCCATTCCGAAACTTCTCTTTGATCCTGCCCGTCATGCCATGCAAATATATAGATGTCAGCCAGGCGGCAGCCTGAATCGTTGGAAATGTAGGTTTTGCCGTCAGGATAATGTCCTTTGGCCGCCGCAATACCAAAACGAGGTGGCCCGGTAGATGTGCCCCAAGATTGTTGCTTAGCAGATTGCTTGACCTCAATTCGCAGCCCATCTTCCCGTTCGAGGTCCCATGCTGCCCAGTCACTTCCGGTGTGCGTGCAACCTCTGCCCAAGATCTCGCAAACCATCGCCTCAACCCAAAGACCTCTTAGGTTGTTTTGCATTTGTGGAACGTCGAACATGTTCCGAATTCGGGCGTAGATCTCTTTATTCATGTTTTCAGGATGGACTGTAAGTTCGAAGTCGACAACTGAATAAATCCCATTTGGTCGACCGGCAGCTTTAGGCGTGCTGTATTGCAGCAGTTGGAACTGACGCAATGTCCGGTAATGGGATGTACCGGCTGCTTCACCCAGCAGGTTAGACTGAGCTTAGTTTCACCTGCATATAGGAGAAGTAGCATGGCGAAGATTGAATTTGATGAACTGATGTCTGTAGGCATCGATATCGGCAAAGATACTTTCCATTTGGTTGGTTTTGATCCCAGTGGGCAACGCGTGATCCGTCAACAGATTAAACGGCTTGCCCTGGTGGCGACTTTTGAGAAGTTGCCACGGTGTATTGTTGGGATGGAAGCGTGCCTGAGTGCGCGTTTTGTCAGCAGGACGTTGCGCAAGATGGGTTTTGAGCCTCGGATCATCCCTGCGATTTATGTGAAGCCTTTCAACAAAGGTCAGAAGAACGATTATAATGACGCTGAGGCAATTGCCGAGGCTGCGCTGCGGCCAAACTTGAAGGCGGTCTCCGAGAAGACGCAGGACCAACTCGACCTACAGGCGTTGCATCGTGTGCGCTCACGTCTGGTGTCGCGTCGTACAGCAACGATCAATCAGATCCGCGCCTTTCTGATGGAACAAGGGATCACTGTCCGCAAAGGCCTGCGCGCGCTGAAGAATTCCTTTGAGACGATCCTGGATGAGCGCAAAGATGAGATATCACGCCGGATGCGCTCTATCTTGATCGGCCTTTACGGCGACTGGATGTGGATGGATGACCGCATCGACAAGGTCTCCGCAGAGATCGAAGAGATCAGCCGTACCGAGGAGAACTGCCGAAATGTCATGACGATCCCTGGTATTGGTCCGATGATTTCCACGGCGATGGTCGCGGCGGTAGGTGAAGGCGAAGCCTTTGATCGCGGTCGTGACTTTGCGGCCTGGGTCGGCCTCGTTCCCCGACAATACAGCACCGGTGGACGAACGATCTTGGGGCGGATCTCGAAACGAGGAAGTCGATATCTACGGATGCTGTTCGTCCAAGCAGCAAAAGTCATCATGATGCGGCCACATTGATGGCCCGACTTTAGCTTTGGCCAGTGGCTGATACGAGCGTCAGACCGCATGCATCGAAACAAGGGCGCCATCGCCCTTGCAAATAAACTGGCGCGCATGGCCTGGAGCATTTTGAGACATAAAACAGCGTTTGACACGCCAAGAGATGAGGTTGCTGTCGGTATCTGATCGACCCTCAGCAATCCAAAGGAGTTCGCGATAGATAGCAAAGCATGGAACGGAAAAATTACGCCCCCAGAGTCTGACGGCCCAAATGGTCATAATCGACCTGTCCGCTAATGAGATCACGGCGCGTGCGTAACCCCAACAAGGCCACGACCCGCGTGTCGATCAACAGGCCGAATACATATGAGCGACTTCCGAGAACATGCCAGAAATCATTTGCGAACAGCAGCCGGTACATACATTCGGGCCGCTGACACCGCTGAAGCCGGCGGGCCGTCAGCTCAGCCTGGCAGCGTAACGGTAATCGGCCCGCGATCTGTCGCTACGATCGTGTGTTCATATTGGACGACAGGCGCGGCAGGCTCGCTATAGAGTGTCCATTGATCCTCGCGCTCGGTGGCCCAAATGCCGCCCGAAGACAGGAACGGTTCGACCGTCAACACCAGTCCTTTGTTGATGCGGCGTTTGTCGCCCCGGGTGGGCCATGTCGCGATTTCAGTGGGATATTCGTGAAGCGATAGCCCAACGCCATGGCTAGCCAGATTTCGTATGAGCGTATAGCCGCGGTCCGACGCAAATCTGCCTATTGCTTTACCAATGCCTGCAAGCGGCCTGTTGCTACCAACTTGCCTGATACCAATCTCCATCGCGCGTTTCCCGTCCTTGCAAAGGCGCTCCAGCGATGGTTTGACCTTGCCGACATTAAAGGTCGCGCCATTGTCGGCGAAGAAACCATTCTTTGACGCTGATACATCTATGTTGACCAAATCCCCGACCTGGATAATGCGATCACCAGGGATGCCGTGAGCAATTTCTTCATTCACGCTAATACAGGTCGCGCCGGGGAAGTCGTAAATTGCTTGCGGAGCCGACACCGCCCCTTCAAGGTCCAAAAGTGTACGGCCGATGTCGTCAAGTTCGCGCGTTGTCATCCCCGGTTCTATCGCTTTTGCCATCCGATGCATCGTGTTCGCGACGATCCGGCCGACTTCTTTAAGGCCGTTTAGCTCATCGTCATTGGTGATCGTCATAGGATGTCCTCAAGCTGGTCAATTTGTTCGGCAACATACCGGCTTGGGATCGCTTTGTCCCACTCGTTCGAAAACGTACGTTGAATACATATACAAATTTAAAGAATAGCTGAATTGGTGCCGCCGCAATACAGTGCTGGTGTACCTAGCCAAGGACGGCTCTGGGCCGTACACACCCTTTAGTACAGTCGGCACGAGTTGAGACGACTTCCTCAATTGGACCAGCAGGCGCTCCTAAGGAATGCCTCGACCCTTGCGCAACATCACAGTTGATCCTCAGCGATCTATTGGTCTGTGAGCGCCTAAACCGGAATTCAGCCTGCTTTTCTTCTGGCAAAGCAATGGACGAACAGCTGCCAATCGGATCGAGGAATATCAATCAAGCTCTCATGATGAACGACCCCGAAAATATTCGCCGGAGATTGGAGGCAAGCAAATTGTTAGCAATGCAGAGTTGTCTCCAAGGCGCTCTTGTTACGCGACATGGATGTGTTGGATGCAAAGGTATTTTTCTTGCAGCGCTGCAGTCAAAGCAGCAATCGCGGAACTCTATGCACTTGCCCCTGCCCCGCTTACTTCCCGAAGATCGCGAGTAGTGCCGCCCTTGACCGCGCACTCAACCTTAGATCGTTATTTCCGGACGCGAGGCGGATTACCTCCAGCCACCCCAGTTCGTTTTCCGTCACCGGCGTCCCGAAGATGTCGAGAATGGCTTTGGCGCCTGTGTGCCCGACGGCCTGTTCCAGAGCATTGCTCATCAGGAACGCCGGGTCAAATTCAAGTGCGTCTGCCATGCTTGGCACGCGATCCAGCGCAAGTTTGCTTGCACCGTTCTTGATCATGTCAGCGCAATCGCGATTTAGGGTCAGCCTGTTTGAGGCATTACCGTGACGGCTTTGGCTGAAGGTTGGCCTCTTGCTTGAGGCGCGCCTTGCGAAGCCGGTCGTTCTTGGCTTGTCGCTGCTCTGCCTCTTCTTCTACGATTGCGCGGACAATTCGGGTTGTCTTGTCCAGCGGTGTTTCCACATTGGGGCTGTGCGCTTTGAACACATTCATTTTAATCAGCTTTGCCAAGGGGCAACCTCCTTTTTGATCTAGCTTAGGTTGAACTGAGTAGGATCGGTCAGACCGATGCCAGGTGTTTGTCTGGACCGTGGGCATCATGTGCATTTGGCGCGGATCGGTCGCTGCGCAGAATTGTTTCGACGTCAGGGGCCGCCATCGCATGCATCAAGGCGCCATACCCCAACTGAAAACGAATTTCCGAACCAGTAAGGAGCGTCACATCCTTTGCTTCAAGAATAAGGTGGTCACTTGTGGCACCGACAAATTTTGTATTGGCAGGCATCGAAAGCCCAGCCGCATCCGTGTCTTGTTCCCCGATCGCGAGAACGATCCGCGTCGTTTTTGATATGACAGGGAAGAACAAATTCTTTGCAATGGTTTGGTCCGCACATCGCAGCAATGGGCGCAAGGATTTCGCATCTGTCTCGATCACTTCCGCGACAAGTGTGAAGGCATCCCGATACGTGCCGTCAATATGAGCCCCGGTTATCGGATCGACGCCAAGAAGGATCGCTTCCCCAAGGCGAAGATCGTTGATCCGACCTGTAGCATGCGGCCCGAACGCCCAAGTCAGGTTTGCCGAGTTGCCGCCCGATACCGTCTGGAGGAGAAGCCGGAACTGGCACTCGATATCATTTGCAAGGAACGACAGGGTCCGCATATTGATATCCGTTGGCGCAATTCCATTCAGACAGGCGAAATTGGCACCAATGCCTTTTAGCGCCACACCGGGCGTGTCCATTATGCGCCGCACCATGTGGCGGGTGTTTTGTGGCAAAATCCCCTCGCGCATGTCTCCCATTTCGATCATCAGGATGATACCGTGCACTTTATTGTGCCGGAGTGCCGCCGCACCAAGTGCACTGATCACAGAAACCTCGGTGTTGTAGCTCGTCTCGCAGAGTTGCACGACCTCTTCGACCTGACTCAGCATCGGCGTCCTTATCATGGTGACCGGACAAGTTATCCCCGCCCTGCGCAACCGCTTCACATTGCTCAACCGTGCCTCGGCCAGTCCCGCAGCGCCACCGTTCAGCATGGCTTGCGCGATAGCGGGATGACCACACACCGCTTTTGTCACCGCGGACACACGGATTCCCCGTCTCTGCAACCGCCCGACAATCGTCCGTGTGTTGTGGGATATCTTGCGCAGATCTACTTCCAGGCGCGGGCTATTCAAATCGCAACCAATGGGCTTCCCTGCCGTAGGCCGGGATAGGCGGCCAAAACCATCGCCAACAAATGCGCGGCGGGTCGGCTAAGGGCATCGGTCACAGGCAGATTAAGTATCTCAGCCTGCTCGACAATCGCTATCGTGATCTCGTCTTCGGACATGCCCTCATGATTGAGGGTCATGCCAATAACTTTGGTATCCGAAAACGCCTCAATCAAGGCTATCTCGCCCGCGGGTGTTGGCATTGGCATGTCAGGAAAATCGCAGCGATGCATGCGATTTGGGGCGTGTTGAAGGATAATGGCGTCCGGCTGGCTGCCGCGCAGGATAAATGCCGATGTGCAGAAGGCGGGATGGCTCAACGCGCCCTGGCCTTCGATCAGAATGACATCCGGTTGCTCGGCCTTAGATGCCGCAACGATTGCGCCCTCAAGCTCGCCGCAACAGAATTGGGGCGGCACCGCATCCATTGCCACGCCATATTTAGCCCCCTGCATAAGTCCTGTCTGGCCTGTATTGACCAACACGGTCTTTATCCCCTCTGCATTCAGCGCAGCTGCCAGTACCGTGGCCGTGGTCCGCTTTCCGATGGCGCAATCTGTCCCCAAAACAGCAATGCGCAGCGCAGCGACCTGAGCGACACTGCCATCGAACAAGCGCATGTTCTTACTGGGCTTGGGCTTGCGAATATCGCGGATAGTGACCTGTTGATCCAACGCGGCTTGCGCAATTTCGATGTCGTCGCTGAGGTATTCATGCAAGCCGCAGACAATATTCATACCGCGTGCGATTGCATCCAGTACAACGCCACGATCAACGATGGAAAGCCGCCCTGTTGAGGGAGCCATTCCGTAGATAAACGTATCAGGGATCGAGGGCTCACGGGCGACAGCGGAGCCCAGATCCTTCAAAATTGGTATCTGGTTGCTTACGCCATCAAGAACCTGCCCGCTATTTGCGCCGCTATGGGTGCTGTCGATGACTGAAACAATCCTGTAGGCTTCGGAATAGCGCACCAGACCGTTCGCGGTCTTGCCATCAATTCTGGCAAAGTTGCCTTCACAATAGACAACAGCTGTGGGCGGTGTGGAGTTCGGCGTTTGAAGGGTCGATCGTGACGGCGCATCATGGATCACGGATGACATTTGCGGGCTCTGGATCGCACCGCGCAGGGACTCTAACGTCTTGATTTCGGTTTTCATGGTATATTCCTTTTGATTGCGAAAATGATCCCTGACGGGGTGTTGCGGCGCAGATTCGGGTGCAGCAGGTTCAGTTTCTCAGAACGCACTGACCTTTGGACTTCTGGAAATTCCGGTTACATTCCCAACGGCTCCCGGATCTGTCGAGATGACCGTTAGTGGGGATGATGATCTCCTCGCATCCGGTGCCGGACGCTGCATACCCTCTGTGGCACCGCCATCCCTCGCTGTAAGAAGCATCGTCAAAATATGCGAATTCCGGAATGACAACGGCTATACACAGACCATCCTGTTCATAAAAACCACGTTGGCAGGACCACGGCCGGCCATAATTAGAACCGTTTAAATAGCCGTTGAGCGGAACCGCGATTGCGGTGCAACCGTCATTCAGTTTTTCGAACCCGCGGTCACATTTCCAAGCGGATCCGTAGGTTGAGTCAATTAGGTAGCCGTTTTTAGGCACGGCGATCTCCTTGCAGGTCTCACCGGTTTTCATAAACCCGCGCCGGCAGCGCCAGCGTTCGCCAGTATGGTCTAGAAACCCTCCATCGGGAACGACTACCGCTATGCAGCCTTTATCATCGGTATTGAGAAAGCCGTGCAGACATTCCCATCCGGTGCCATAAGAACGGTTTGTCTCATAGGCATTCTCAGGGATTAAGATAGCCACACAGTCTTCGTCACTGAGACGGTACCCGATGTTGCATTCCCAACCGTCCCCGTAGCTTTTGGCGCTGGCGTTTTCCGGCATGGTTTGAGCAAACGTAGGCACTACAAAGAGAAGAAGTGCAAAAATCGGGCCTACGAAAACGATCCATATCTTTTGGAAGCCCGTTAAAACAGATGTTGGGCAAACTGCGATTGCCAAGTGCCGCGATGCTCTAAAGTTATGATCCATCGAGCTCAAGCCCCGCGAGGCAAGCGTCTGCGAGGTTTCGGTCAGGCTTATCCGATCCTGGGCGGGTCGCCCAGCCTGTGTCCATCATTGCGTTGCGACGACCATAGCCTGAGAGATCCTGAAGAATGTTAAGCTTTTCTATTCGTTCTGGATCAGCCGCAGAAATGTCGAGACAGACCGGAACCATCGCCAAGGTCACTTCGTCCTTTGCCAGGTTCTGCGCCATCGTTTGGGCGTTGCCGTCTGTGGTCCAGCCTCCCCAAGTAAAGCCTAGGATAGTAACCGCAATCGCGCCACCCAGAGCACCGTAGATGCCGGGTTTCGTCCATTCAGGAAATGTCATTTTAATGATCCTTTGGCGGAGAAAGTGCCGCCTCACTGTGTTTCGCGCTGACAAGACATTTTGTCAGAGCTGTTTCTAAATCGATAGGACTTCAGCTTGCTGCTTAGAGCCGAACGTTAACCGCTGGATTTTTTGCCAGAAAACCGAATGAACCTACTGGCAGGGTGGTGCGATCGTGCGCGAAAGCATCGGCAATCCGCACAAACATCAGTTTCCTGCAAAGCGGCGTGACAGCTGATTTTTTCATGATAGATAGTCGAAGGCCGCTCTGGCAGGCGATGTGCCGCTGCCGAAGAAGACCACAACGTTGTATCTTGTACATAGTCCCTTAGCGTCTGAAATACAATCTTAGTCGATCAAATCGAATATTAATCGCCGCCCATGATGTTAAAATTAGGACGCGAGCGAACGTTTTATCCGCCGTGGCGGCAACCCGCAGGCATCAATCAGGCGTAGCTACGTTTCCTTTTGAACGCCCAAAAGCCGACACCAATCAAGAAGATCAAGACAGTAAACGTCGTAAAGCCTGATTTCACAATGGAAGCGACACTTGCCGCCGTGACAGTGTTGGCTGATATTTCTGGCCAGCTTAGGATCATGAGGCAGATGCCGGCGTTCTCCAGATAGTCAGCGATAGCTGCAGCAATAGAAAACCAAATTCCAATTCGAACAAGCTTTCGACTTACGTCTCGTGATCCAAACCAATTGAACAATGATATAAAGGTCATCGCCATCAGCGTAGGATAAGCTAGATCAAGTGGAATTTGTCGCGTGAGGTAATACCTCCTCCCACTAATTCCCAAGGCATCGATCAGCAAATTTGCCAGTTCAGCCGAATATCCGCCGGGGCGCATGTCGAAAGCGCGCAGGCCGGATAAAGCCTCGATGTGCGCCAGAGTGCCAAAGACCATCAGCAGATAGAATCCGGCGGCGGCAAGACCGAAGAGCGCTGCTTGCCGGCCGTACTGTTTAGTTGGTATCGTTATTTCCATTGGTTGCTCTCCTTACCCTTTCGCACCGATGTACCGAGGGCAAGCAAAGCTGGCATTATCGTTTGATAAGGGATTCGCGATTTGGACCTGTTTACTTATCTGACATGTTCGCCGACCGGTTTGGACAAAGTTAACGCGCGTAGGTTCGCGGCAGCATGGCGTGTTGATTATGTAGAAAAGGGACGTCGCATTGCGACCCAAGGCGAACCAGACCCATTTGAACATATCATTCTTGACGGGCGCGCGACGAGCCAAATCACCGACACCGAAGGCCGAGCCGTTTGCGTCGGCTTCCACGCTGGCCCATGCGTGGTCGCACCAAATGTCGCGAGAACCAGAAACGGTGCCTCGCGCGTTTCAAACGGTGCCTCGCGCGTTTCAATAGACGTGAATGCAGATGTACTGGTTGCGCAACTGGACAGCCGCGCCTTGACTGAGCTTATGGTGGCAGCGGAGCCAATTCGCGAATGGGCAAACGGCATTTTGCAACAAGAGCTGGCGCGGAAAGCTGACCGGGAGTGGTGCCTTGCCGCACTCGGAGGCGCAGATCGACTTGCATGGTTTCGCAGGAATTTTCCGCGCTACGAAGAGCTATTTGGCCATTATCTGATAGCATCTTTTCTTGGAATCACACCGGTCACACTCAGTCGGCTTCGCAGTGCCGAGCGAGACACGCCTGTTGATTGAAGGTTCGATTGCGGGAACCTCACCTAGTCATTCAGACCTTGGCGGCAATCAAACCGAAACGGTGCTTTGTCCGGCGTTGCTGACCGTGACGCAAACTAAAGCGAAGGGTCGTTTACTGCCAAGATGTTAACGCTGTATCGCAGCAATCGATATTTTGGGTGATAACCGGAGTTTCGCTGCACGCGCCCACCAATAGGGATCCGGGAAAGAAAGCAGCCATTGGGGATTCATTGGCCCTACGGTATCTACGCAGGGCCAACATATGATCAATCCCACTCGGGCGCGAGCGTCCCCGGACTAACGATGCGTCCTTCGGCTGTACCAACGGCATCAATGTGGGCGATCTCTTCTACGCTTAACACAATATCTGCAGCGCGGAGATTATCGGCAAGCCGGTCCGGGTTACTCGTGCGGGGCAGCGCGATGCTCATGGGCCGCGTCAGGATCCAAGCCAGTGCAATCTGAGCTGGGCTCACATCATGTGCGTTCCCGATCTCGCGCAGCGTGGCGTTCTCCATGACCTTGCCTTGTGCCAGCGGCGAATAGGCCTCGACCGGTATCCCCTTGCTGTCGAGATGAGCGATCATCCGTGTCTGGTCGATCAGCGGATGCAATTCGATCTGGTTGGCGGCCAGCGGCGTGTTCAACGCAGCCTGTGCTTGGTTGACCATATCCATGGTGAAATTCGACACGCCTCCATGGCGGACTTTGCCCGCTGAAATCAGATCATTTAGCGCGCTAATGGTGTCGGCAATCGGCACGTCTCTCGACGGCCAATGAAGGAGCAACAGGTCTACATAGTCCGTCCCCAGTCGTTTCAAAGACGCTTCAGTCGCAGCGATGAAGGCTTCTGGCGAGAAGTGCTCGGGCAGGATCTTGGTGGTAAGGAACACCTCATCGCGGCGGACATCGGCGCGGCGCAAACCTTCGCCAACTTGCTCTTCGTTTTCATAGGCCTGCGCCGTATCAATATGGCGGAAACCTTCGGAAAGCGCCGCGGCCACCATATCGGCTACCGTATCTTGCTCAAGTTGAAATGTGCCGAACCCCATGGACGGAATTTGGGCAGGGCCGATAAGGGTAATACTCATTTTATTGTTTCCATTGTGTTTTCTTGTGCAAACTCAGGGATGACGTGCTTGGCTAACTCGGCCAGAACGTCTTCGATTTCGCGCTGTGATTGGCGCAAGTTAAAGGCGATGTGGGCGACACCTGCAGCGTGCAGCGATTGAAAATGTGTGATGAGCGCATTGCGACCGATACGGCTCCCGAACTGGATTGGCCGAGAGGGCGCATCGGGATCAGGGTCAAGGTCCAGGTGCATGACGGACAGGACCGGCGCGGGGGGTAGGCCAGCATCGGTGCGCGCTTGACGCCACATCGACAGACGGCGTTCGGCCTGCTCAGGAGGGCCGGGATAGGTGAACCAGCCGTCCAAGGTGCGGGCAATCCATTGCAGGCTTTGCTGGCCCATCCCGGCCATGACCATCGGGATACCTTCTGGCACATAGGGGCGCACGGTGACGGGGCCTTGTGGTCCTTGCAGCGCATCACCTGACCAGAGGGTGCGCATCTGGTCGACGCGATCGCGCAGGGTGGCTCCGCGGGCCTCATAGTCCCGCCCCATCAGAGGGTATTCCACCGGACGGTCCCCGGACGCAATGCCAAGGATAAACCGCCCGCCCGACAGATGGTGCAGGCTGGCCGTCATCTTGGCCAGCAGGATCGGATCCCGCAGCGGCAAGACGATACCCGCAGTGCCAAGCGCGATACGATGGGTGCGGCCTGCAAGAAAGCCGAGATAGGGGAACGGATCGAAGACCTGTCCCGCATCCCCGAAGCTCGGATCGTGAACCGGCACGTCCCGCAGCCAGACCGCATCGAAGCCAAGGTTCTCGGCCAGTTCCACGCCCTTGGCGGGATTTGAGATGTCCGGCACACCAAAGGGACGACCCTCGATACGGGCGAGGCGTTGCCCGGCTTCAGACCAGTCGCGGTCCAGTGGCAATTCAATGCCAAACGTCATGCGGTCTTTGTAAATCAGATTCAGGGCAGACATGATACGAACCTCCTGTTCATTGGTCTGCCCCGCTGCACGTTAGATACGGCGGGGCAAATGTGGTTATTCAGCAGCAACAGTTTGGGGTGCTGTTGCGTTCAAGCGACCAGACAGGCGCACCAGAACGATCCCGACAACCACCACACCAGCGGCGATGTAGGGCGCAGCGGCAAGGCCGATGCCTTCCACCACAAGTCCACCAGCCCATGCGCCCCCAGCGATGCCGAGGTTGAACGCGCCGATGTTCAGGCCGGACGCCACATCCACCGCACCGGGGGATACTTCGCGTGCGATTTGTACGACGTAAGACTGCAGCGGTGGCACGTTGGCGAAGGCAAAACCGCCCCAGAAGGCCGCAACCGCGATCGCTGCAATCGGGCTGGTGAGGAGCGCGCCGAGTGCGACCAGAGATATGGCAAGGCCAGCAAAGATCACGGTCAGGGATGGCACTGCACCGATACGATCGGCCAGTTTACCGCCTGCAATGTTTCCCACAGCGACAGATGCACCGTAGAGCAGCAGCACAAGGCTGACCGCGCCCGCAGACAGGCCGGTGACTTCGTTCAGCATCGGCGCAAGGAAGGTAAAGGCGATGAAGTTGCCGCCATAGCCGACAGCCGTGATCAGATAGACCAGCAAAAGGCGCGGCGAGGTCAGTACCTGTAACTGTGCCTTGATCCCCGCTGAGGCAGCCTTGGTCAGATTGGCAGGCACCAAGATGGCAGAAGCGATAAAGCCGATTACACCCAGCACGACAACGCCAAGGAAGGTCGACTGCCAGCCGAAGTTTTGACCGATGAACGTTCCCAAAGGAACACCCGTCACCAGCGCGACGGTCAGGCCAAGGAACACCAGTGCGATGGCCGAGCTTTCCTTTTCGGGCTCCACCAGATCGGTGGCGATCGTCGAGGCGATAGCAAAGAACACACCGTGGGCGAGGCCGGTAATAAAACGCGCTGCGACAAGGCTGCCGTAATCGGGTGCAAAGGCGGCATAAGCATTGCCGAGCGTGAACAGCGCCAGCAAGAGCAGCAACAGCGTCTTACGAGGCACACGGTCGGCCATGGCGGTCAGCACTGGCGCACCGATGGTCACGCCAAGCGCATAGAGGCTGACCAACAGACCAGCAGAAGGTATAGAAACGCCAAGATCGGCGGCGATGGTGGGAAGCAAGCCTACGATAACGAACTCGGTCGTTCCGACGGCGAAAGCGCTGATGGTCAGCGCCCAAAGGGCAAGTGGCATCGGTTTTCTCCAATAAATTTGATGTCGACGCCGTATATGCCAGCCGCTATCTATTGCGAGAACAGACAAGTTTGGAATGGATCATTGCAGAAACCGCACGAATTGCTGCGCTTGGGGGATTTGGCTGCCTTCGTCGGAATCGTCGATGATGGGGGCTTTGCTGAATCTGCACGGCGCAGAGGGGTGTCTGCCTCTACGCTCAGCCGATCAGTCACGCGGCTGGAAGAACAATTGAAGGTAACACTACTGCGGCGCACGACGCGATCCATCGAGATCACCCCCGAAGGTGCCGCCGTTCTGGCTGAGGCGCGTGAAATTCTGGATCGCAGCGAAGCCTTGCAAGAGATCGCAACAAGCGGACAAGCTCCCGCCGGACCACTGCGAGTAAACGCACCGGTTCCTTACGTCCTGCATGTCCTCGCCCCGCGTCTGGCTGAGTTCCACGCAAAGTATCCGGACATCCAGCTTTCGATCGACATGACAGACTCGCTGGTGGATCTGATCGGCAGCCACGCTGATGTTGCTATTCGGCTGGGCCAGCTGCCTGATAGCGACATGCTACACCGCCCCTTGGGGAGCACGGCTTGGAAACTGGTGGCTGCGCCGGAATATCTTGATCGCAAAGGCTGGCCAAAAACACCAACCGACCTCGCAATGCTGGAGCAAGTTCGGTTCGCGGCACCTGATCATATCAACACGCTGCGCTTCGCCGGACTGTCCACTCCCGTGACGGTGACCCCCGCCCTGACCGCGGGCAATGGAGAGGCCGTCCGCCAGATGGTGTTAGGCGGCCTGGGCATTGCGCGTTTTTCCGATTTCATGATCGCTGAAGATATTAAAGCCGGGCGTTTGATCGAGCTGTTTCCGGGCCAACTCGAAGCCGCCCCTTTGAATATCTCTGCGCTTTACCTTACCCGCGTCTCCGGGTTGCGGCGACTGGGGGTCTTTCTTGACTGGGTGGGCAGCATTGGTGGAGGTTAAGTCAAGCGAGCGCCTTTCGTCATGTATTATGCTTCCGGGCAAAGCGTGGCCTCCAGAAGGTTGCTCCCCGTCAATCTTGTATAGACATATTTTTAGATGTCGGCTTTCTGGAAGCTGCACCGCAAGGGCGCGGCGCTATGCGATCGGCTGGTAAGGGCCGTTCGCGTGGCTTTGTAAAAACCACGAGCTGCGCACAGCTGCCGTTCATTCTGGCCGCAACGAAAGTCGGTTCTTTTCCCAGTGGTGTCCAACTACACAGCGAGACACCCAAAAGTCACAGGTTTCTCCAATGCATGAGGGAGGCCGCCGGTGAAACGATGTGTATGGATCACCGGCCGGAATGTGTAAGCAATTCTTCAACCGCGAAAAGTAAGATAAAATTGTAGATGCTTTTTGTATCTGACGCATTCCGACCAAATAATATTATACATTACGACCTTGACGATACGACCGCCGGAGGCGCAGGCCAGCGACGGGTGGATCACCTGTTTGTGACGCACAGGCCCCCCTGCTGCCAGCTTGCCCAAACCGCCCATTCGCGCTAACACCTGCCCCACACCGGTTCCGGTAATGACCACTAACAGGCAACAGGCGACGATATGCTTTATAATTCCGCAAAAGACTGGCGTGAGGCACCGCAAAAGCGGGTGATGCTTTTTGGCATGTCGGGTCTTGGGAAAACCTTTGTCTCCAACACGTTGCGGGATGCGGGCTGGTTCCATTACTCGGTCGATTACCGGATCGGCACCCGTTATATGGGCGAACATATCGTCGATAACTTCAAGGCCGAAGCGATGAAAAATCCGTTTCTGGCGGATTTGCTGCGCAATGACAGTATCTACATCGGCTCTAATATCACGTTTGAAAACCTCTCGCCCCTGTCCACCTATCTTGGCAAACCGGGCAACCCGGATCTGGGCGGCATTCCGTTCCGCGAATACACCCGCCGTCAGGCCCTTCATGCCGAGGCCGAAACCCGCGCACTGCATGACACGGTCCATTTTATCAACCGCGCCAAGAATATCTACGGCTATGACAATTTCGTCTGTGACACCTCCGGTTCGATGGTGGAAGTGATCAACGCCGAAAGCCCTGCCGATCCGGTGATGACCGAATTGTGCGAACACGTGCTGCCGGTCTGGATCGAAGGTGCCGACAGCCATATCGAGGAGCTGGTGCGCCGTTTTGCCAAAGCGCCAAAGCCGATGTATTACCAGCCCGATTTTCTTGAACAGCTCTGGTCCGAATATCTTGCCAATAACGCGCTGAGCGAACCGGAAGTGAACCCCGATGATTTCATCCGCTGGGGCTATCGAATGTTGTTGGACCATCGCCTGCCACGGTATCGCCAGATTGCGGACCGCTGGGGCGTCACGGTCAAGGCCGATGACATGGCGATGGTCCGTTCCGCCGGTGATTTCAACGAACTCATCGCCCGCACGCTCGCCTGAGTTACACAATAATTACGTTGGACGCATAAAATGCCTATAACGATCCCTTCCACCCTGCCCGCCTTTGATGTTCTCCAGAGAGAGGGCGTCATGGTGATGACAGATGATGACGCCGCCCGTCAGGATATCCGCCCTTTGCAAATTGGCCTTCTGAACCTGATGCCCAAGAAAATTGCGACAGAGACCCAGTTTGCACGTCTGATCGGCGCGACGCCACTGCAAATCGACCTGACCCTGATCCGCATGACCGAACACCAGTCAAAAAACACCTCTCAGGACCATATGGAGGCCTTCTACCAGTCGTTTCAGGATGTAAAGCACCGAAAGTTCGACGGGCTGGTGATTACGGGCGCGCCGATCGAACATATGCCCTTTGCCGAGGTCAGCTATTGGGACGAAATGGTTGAGGTGATGGAGTGGACACAGACCAACGTGCTTTCCACTTTTGGCGTCTGTTGGGGCGGCATGGCGATGGTGAACCATTTTCACGGCGTGAAGAAACATTTGCTGGATCACAAGGCCTTCGGTTGTTTCCGCCATAAACGGGTGGCAAGCGGGTCGCCCTATCTGCGCGGTTTTTCAGATGATCTGGTGATCCCTGTGTCCCGCTGGACAGAGGTGCGTCAGGATGAGTTGGACAATGCCGGCCTGAAAACCCTGATCACTTCGGATCAGTCCGGCCCCTGTCTGGTACAGGACGATACCCACCGTGCGCTTTATGTGTTCAACCACTTTGAATACGACCGTGACACGCTCAAGCAGGAATACGACCGCGATGTTGCCAATGGCACGCCGATCAATGTGCCCATGAACTACTATCCTGATGATGATCCCGCCCAACCGCCGATGAACCGCTGGCGCAGCCACGGCCATCTGCTTTACGGCAACTGGATCAACGAGATCTATCAGACCACACCGTTTGATATTTCCAGAATCGGGACCGCTGAATGATCCGCAAACTGGCCACAACAGCCGGAGTCGCCCTCGCCCTGGGCTCCGGTGTGGCCAGTTACAAAAGCGCGCGCAATGACGCACGGGCGAACCGCGACTATCCACCTGTAGGCCAGTTCATCACCATCAACGGCACCCGTGTACACTACGTTGTTGAAGGCTCCGGCCCCGCTTTGGTGCTGATCCATGGTGCGGGCGGGAATCTGCGCGACTTTACCTTTAGTCTCTCGGAAAAGCTGGCGGAAAATCATACTGTTATCGCCTTTGACCGCCCCGGGCACGGGTTTACCGAGATTCTTCACGAAAAGGGAGAGAGCCTTGCAGAACAGGCTGCGCTACTGAAAGCAGCGACAGATGCGCTTGGTTATCCGCGGGCAATCGTCGGCGGGTACTCCTTTGGCGGTGCTGTAGCCTTGCGATGGGCGTTGGATTATCCATCAGCGACGCAAGGCCTTCTGCTGATGAATGCAGTTTCAAATCCGTGGGTTTTGCCTCCTTCCAAACTATATGCACTGGCCGCCGGCCCCGTAACCGGCCCGCTTCTCGGCACCACATTGTCGGCCTTTGCTCCCCGTGCTCTGGTGGAGGATACGCTCACTTCAATCTTTGCGCCAAAACCCGCCCCGAAGGGCTATCTGGAGCATATCGGCGCGTCCCTTACCCTGCGCAAGATCACCCTGCGGGCCAACGGGCGTCAGGTGAACGGTCTGTTGCCCCAGATCGAGGAACAATCCCTGCGCTATCCCGAACTTCACATGCCGGTCGAGATAATCCACGGTGCGGAAGATGTGACGGTGCCGCCTTCGGTTCATGCAGATGTGCTTTCAAAGCAGCTGGATAACGTGACCTATACCAAAGTCAAAGGCGTCGGCCATTCGGTTCATCACTACGCGCAAGATGAAATTCTGGCTGCTGCACATCGGCTGTCCCAATAGCGCGCCGGCAGGGCGTTGCACTTCCAGAAAGGCAGCGCCATAGTCGTTTCAAAGCTTAAGAGGACAAGATGCCCAAGACACGTAAACCCTTTGACGGCGCGATTACCAAGTTCTTCGAACAGGATGCGCCCCAATCCATCCGCGAAGCCATCAAAGACGGCAAGAAGGACGAAATCCTCAATCCCGACTATGCCTATGACAAACGTATGGATAAGGACGAATACGAGGAAACGCTGGAAGACCTACAGGTCGAACTGGTCAAGATGCAGGCTTGGGCTGCGGATACCGGCGCGCGGGTTGCGGTGGTGTTCGAAGGACGCGACGCGGCAGGAAAAGGCGGCACGATCAAACGGTTCCGCGAAAACCTGAACCCGCGGATAGCCAAAGTCGTCGCCCTTCCCAAACCCTCTGATGAAGAGCGCAGCCAGTGGTACTTCCAGCGTTATATCAAGCACCTGCCTTCCGCCGGTCAGATCGTCCTGTTTGATCGAAGCTGGTATAATCGGGGCGTGGTAGAGAAGGTTTTCGGGTTTTGCACCAATGCCCAGCGGGATCATTTCTTCAATCAGGTGAATGATTTTGAGGGAATGCTGGTGGATGACGGGGTGATCCTTGTAAAAATCTGGCTGACAGTCGGGCGCGCCGAACAACTCCGCCGGTTTCTGGACCGTGAAAGAGATCGCTTGAAGCAGTGGAAGTTGTCGAGCATTGACGTCACCGGACTGTACAAATGGGACGACTATACCAAAGCGATTTCCGAGACGTTCCAGCGCTCTCACAGCGAGCACGCCCCCTGGACTGTGATCCGGTCGGACGATAAACGCCGCACCCGCATCGCTGCCATCCGCCGCGTTCTGAGCGATATTCCTTACGACGGACGGGACGACGAAGTGGTTCAGACGCCGGACCCGAAGATTACCGGTGGCCCCGATATGTTGCTGTAATTACGGGTCGCCGTAACGCTCAACGAAACGCGCGTGGATCGCTCACGCGCCGGACGCGCCGCTATCGCGGCTTGAACAGCTACCCGCATGGGGTTATCTCCTTTCGAAACGTCACAAAAAGGCAGCGCAGGATTTGGCCCGCAAAGGATACCATCACGGCAACCTGAAAGAGGCTTTGGTCGAAGCGGCAATCGCCCTGATCGAGGAAAAAGGACCAACCGGTTTCACAATGGCTGAAGCCGCCAAGCAGGCAAATGTCTCTGCTGCTGCGCCTTATCGCCATTTTTCGGGCCGGGAAGAGATCATCGCGGAAATAGCACGGCAAGGGTTCGGAATTTTTGCCGATCTCATGGAATTTGCCTATCAGAAGGGCCAGCCCTCTGCCTTGTCAGCTTTTGAATCCACGGGCCGGGCCTATCTGGCCTTTGCCCGTAAATATCCCGGATATTATATCGCGATGTTTGAAAGCGGCGTGCAGATCAACGCGAATGCAGAGTTGGCCACTGTAGCCAATCGCGCAATGAATGTTCTGACGCAGGCGGCAGAGGATCTTTGTCGTCACCTGCCAGCTGACAAACGCCCGCCTGCCAGCATGATCAGCCACCACGTCTGGGCCTTGTGTCACGGAATGGTAGAACTGTTCGCACGGGGGGAACCGGGCACACGCTCCCCCTTTTCTGCCGAAGACCTGCTGGAAAGCAGCATGGGAATATATCTGCGCGGTCTTGGTGTGCTTGATAAGGACTAGCCTCGCTCCACTCCCTACTTCCGCAAAACCTTCCTTTTCCAAAAATTTCACCCCCTCCTCTTGACTTTCGCTTGCGAGACCCAAAATATGTAAATGTAATTAACATTTACATTACGCAACTTGAAAGGACAATCCTTATGTCAACGCCCTCCAACTGGTTTTCCTCCGCCGAAAGCTGGCTCGATGCACGGGGCAGAGGGGCCTGGATGGCCGCCATGATCCTCGGCTTTATCTTTTTCTGGCCTGTCGGGCTGGCAATCCTCTTTTACATGATCTGGAGCAATCGCATGTCTCGTTCGTTTTTCTGCTGTCGTCCGTCCAAGTCTGTCAGCCGCCACAGTGCGCACACACAGTCTTCGGGAAATACCGCTTTTGATGCCTACCGCGACGACACTCTGAAACGGCTGGAAGACGAGCAAACAGCCTTCCAAAGCTTCCTTCAACGCCTGCGGGATGCAAAGGATAAGACAGAATTTGACCAGTTTATGAACGAACGGGCCCGCGATGTGGCTTCTCCTGCTTCACCGGAACCCAAAACCGTGTAAACTTGGCCCTGACAAACCTCCCTGAAGCTGCGCTGCTCTTGCAATAGGGCAGCGCAACCTACATATGAGCGATCATGCAAACGACCCATCACCCCGATCCCCGCCTTGATGCGCAGTTCTACGACGGTGTCCCTGCCAAACGGCTCGTGGCGTGGGCGCTGGACCTGATCGTCGTCATTGGTATTTGTCTGGCCTTTATCATTGCCAGTCTCGGACTGATGGCATTTTTCATTCCGGTTCTCGCTTTCGCAGCGAATTTTTGCTATCGCGCCTTCTGCCTGCACAAATGGTCCGCCACTTTGGGCATGCGCGCAGTCGGCATTGAGGTGCGCAACAGCGCCGGAGACCGGGTGAACACGGCGCAGGCAGTGTTCCACACAGGCTTGTTTATCTTCATCTTCATGTCCGTGCTCGGCATTTTTGCCAATTTCCTGTCAATTCTGTTGAACGACAAGGGTCAGGCGCTACATGATTTGCTGCTCGGGACTGTTGTTATTAACTGTCCGGCAGATTGACACCCACCCCGTCAGAATAGCGGGTTGCAAAAATATGCGGACCCGCGCTAGGCTCTGGGCTGGACCGCTGCCCAAGGAACTGACATGCGCCATACTTTGCCACTGGCACCACAGTTTTACGTGACCGCTCCCCAGCCCTGCCCTTATCTGGATGGCAGGGTTGAACGCAAACTTTTTACAGCACTGCAAGGGGACCATGCTTCTGTCCTGAACGATGCCCTTTCCAAACAGGGGTTCCGCCGGTCCCAGAACGTGCTTTACCGCCCGTCCTGCGCGGAATGTAATGCCTGCCTGTCCGCCCGTATCCGCGTGGATGATTTCAAACCCCGCCGCAGCCACCGCCGCATTTTGAACCGCAACAGGGATTTGTCCCGTCAGGCAACCAGCCCCTGGGCTACCGAAGAACAGTTTGACCTGTTCCGCACCTATCTCGGGGCGCGTCATGCAGATGGCGGAATGGCGGACATGGATGTGTTCGAATTTGCCTCAATGATCGAAGAAACCCCTGTCCGCAGCCGCGTGGTGGAATATCACAGCCCGCCCACAGGCCGCAAAAACAGACAGGAACTGACCGCAGTGTGCCTGACGGATGTGTTGGAGGACGGTTTGTCGCTGGTCTACAGCTTTTTCAATCCTGATATGTATGCCCGCTCTCTTGGCACCTATATGATCCTTGATCACATCGAAATCGCACGGGAAGCAGAACTGCCATATGTCTATCTGGGGTATTGGGTGCCCGGCAGCCCGAAGATGCAATACAAGGCCAGTTTCGGCGCGCTCGAGATTTTCATCAACGGTAAATGGCAGGCTCTGGACAAGCCGGAAGATTTCGAGCTGGACACGCACCCGCTCGCGCAGGATCCAATTCCGGAGCAAGTGGCGGGAATCGATCTGCCAGATGCCCTGACCAAATCCTGAGCTACGGCCGTCCGGCCTCTCGACCCTATCGTTTAGCATCTGACAAGAATGCGCCGGACGATGGGTGAACCAACGCAAACAATGAGTCGCAACCATTTGGAAACATTATTGTATTTCAAAAAAGAAAAGCGGCCCCGAAGGACCGCTTTATCTGTATCAGACCGTTTGGGGTGGCGCGGTTGACGGGGCTCGAACCCGCGACCTCCGGCGTGACAGGCCGGCACTCTAACCAACTGAGCTACAACCGCACGAGGTACTTAAATACCGAGGCGTTTGCCTTCCCAAGCGTTTCAGTGGCGCGGTTGACGGGGCTCGAACCCGCGACCTCCGGCGTGACAGGCCGGCACTCTAACCAGCTGAGCTACAACCGCGTACTGAATCTGCGCCCTACAGCGTAAGGCGTGAGCGGGGTTTTAGGCGGCTATGTTTACCCCGTCAAGCGCTTCTGCAACGAAGTTTGTCATATTCTTTCAGAAAGATATGGCCCGGCCTGTTTTCCTGCTGTTTTCCGGCAGTTGTACTGCCCCCATTTACTTTGCAACGCGTCGTTTAAGGCCTAGACACGAAAGCTTGCCCCTGTTTTCTAATGCAAAGCAAATACTCAAGGCCCCCCTATGCCAAAATCCCGCGCAACACTGTTTATCCTTCTCGGCGCCATTGGCATGAGCCTTGCTGCCCTATTTGTCCGGCTGGTCGAGCAAGCGGACGGTTTTCAGATACTCACTTATCGCTCTGCCACTCTGGCAGCGATGGTGGCCCTTATGGCCTGTATGCGGCGCAGAATCGGCCCCGTCCGGTTTCTGCAATCGCTGGACGGCAAGGATCTGGTTTTGGGGGCGATCCTTTCTCTGGCCTTTACGACCTATATTTTTGCACTTCTGAACACATCGGTGGCCTCTGCCCTGTTTATTCTTGCTGCCTCGCCTCTTTTTGCCACCTTGCTTGCTTGGGGCTGGCTGGGGGAGCGTCCGCGCCCACTGGTCTGCGGGATTATCCTGCTGGCCGTAGCGGGGATCGCATTGATGGCCGGCGAAGGAATCGCGCTTGGGCAAACGCTCGGCAATCTATTTGCCCTCAGCTCGGCCGCTTTCTTTGCGCTGATGCTGGTCACAGCACGAGCCGGCGGCAAAGAGGATGTGCTTGGCGGCACCTTTCTGGGCGGAGTTCTGTCCTGCCTGTTAGCCGCTGCCTGTGCTGTACTGATTGGTGACGGACTGACAGTTTCCCTCCGTGACCTGCTGATCTGCGCCATCATGGGGGCCTTTACCATCGGGATCGGCATCGGTCTTGTAACATGGGGCGCGCCATACGCGCCTGCTTCGGAAGTTTCCTTACTGGTACTGCTGGAATCTGTACTTTCGCCGCTCTGGGTCTGGGGTTTTCTGGGCGAGGCGATGACGGCACGGGAAATCCTGGGCGGAGTAATTGTCATGAGCGCTGTTGCAATACTTGCCTGCCTGTCGGCGCGCGCAGAAGTTACATCCTGATTGCTTTGGAATTGCGTAATTGAACAGATTTTGTTCATTCGTGTAGAAATGAATTCCCTTTCTGTAGATATACCGTGTACTACTCGGCTAAACTGCCGGATCTAATACAATTTCTTTAAGTAACTCGTACCGAGACTAGCTATGACTAACGTGTTTACCCAATGCCTGCGTATAGATCCCGGCGTTCCTTCAGTCCAATTCATCCTCGCAACGTCGTTTATCGTGGCCGCGCTGGCCGTTTGGATCAACTCGCACCGCAGCCTACCGGGAAGTCGCTGGTTCATTCTTGGTATGTTTGCCATGCTGTGGTGGCTCGGGTCGATCGGGTTTGAGATTTCCTCCGCCGGGAAGGACTGCAAGGTGCTCTGGGCCAAGGCCGCATGGCCGGGGATTGTTCTGCTGCCCACCTTCTGGTCGTTTTTTCTTTTCGAATACACCCTGTCCCGACCGGTGCCAAAGCGCATCGTGTCCCTTTGCACCCTTATCATGCCTGCGTTCATTTTTGCGCTGGCTGCCTCCAACCCTTGGCACGAATTGTTTTACGGTGCGGGCACAGTTCTGCGCACGGATACACTTCGTCCTTACGTCTACTACGAGCACGGTCCGTTTTTCTTTCTGGCGATAGCCTATCTTTACCTGCTCACAGTGGGTTGTACCCTGATTGCCGGACGAGCCGTGCTACACGCCAGCCTTGCCGTGCGCAATTTCTTCATCAAATTATTTCTCACCACTGTTATTCCGATCACGACCAACGTGATGCACGTGGTTTTTGACGTTAAACTGTTTGATGTAGACCCGACGCCTTTCTCATTTGCGGTTTCGGTCGGTCTGGTTGTCTGGCTGATCACAGACCGGCGCTGGGTCGACATTAATGCAATCGCGCGGGATATGTTTTTTTACAAATCCCGCGATCTGGTCTTTGTGCTGGACCGCGACGGCACCCTGCTCAACACCAACCAGTCGGCGCAGGATTTCATAGCCGACATTCCAAACCAGCGCCAAACACCAGCAAGCGAACTGACGGCGGTCGGTCCGGTGTTCCGTCGGTTGATGGAGCATGGCGAGCTACCGGATGGCGAAGAAATAACCCATGACGGCAAACACTTCCTCATTCGCGCCTACCCGATTGCTCTTACCAAAGGTCAGGCGCAACTGGGGTGGGCAGTGGCTTTTGTCGATGTGACGACGCAAAAGCTGGCCGCAGAGCGGGCGATCGCAGCGGAACGCGCCCAGGCGCAGTTTCTTGCCACAGTCAGCCACGAATTGCGCACCCCCCTTACAGCCATAAACGGCTCCCTGTCACTGCTCACCAACAGCAAGGCAAAGATCTCAGAGGCACAAGCCGAAAGCCTGATGCAGCTGATGACAAAGAATGCAGCTTCTCTGGCAGCACTGGTTAACGACCTGCTGGACACGCAGGCGTTGGCAAGTTCGGACTTCAAACTCAATCGGGAAAGCGGTGATCTGCGGGAAATCCTATCGGATGCAATTGCAAGCATGGCTACGTTCCTGCCCGAAAAGAAGATCACGCTGGCCTATACCCCCCAAGAACTGCCTGTGCCGGTCTTTGCCGATAGTGTCCGCATCCGGCAGGTGATCGTTAACGTGTTGTCCAATGCGATGAAATTTTCAGGCAGCGGTTCCGAAGTCGGAATTTCCCTGCAAACAACAAGCGATACCGCTACGATATTTATCAAAGACAGCGGCCGCGGCATTCCCCCGAATTCCGAAGACAAGGTCTTTGGCCGGTTCTCACAAATTGCCGAGGGCGCGGAACGTAAAATTACCGGCAGTGGCTTGGGAATGCATATCTCCAGACAGATCATGCTGCAACACGGCGGAACGATCAGCTACGAAAGTGTGCTCGGCGAAGGCACAACCTTTGCCATTTCAATGCCTTTGGAACAAAATCCCGATCGCTAGAGAGTAAAACCGAACCGCACCACCCTAAGGTTTTGCGCAAAACAGCCCGTGCAGGGTTTCCAGCACGGCCGCGGCCTCTGCGCTGGTCAGACTGTAGTAAATCGTTTGCCCGCTGCGGCGCCCCTCTACGAGTCCGGCTTCTTTCAACCGTTTGAGTTGTTGGGACATTTTCGGTTGGGATGCGCCACAGGCCTGTGCAAGATCCCCCACTGACCGCTCCCCTTCGACCAGACGGCACAGGATTTGCAAACGCGCCTCTGAAGACAGCATCGCCATCAGGTTCGCCGCGCTCTGGATATCGCCTTCCAGAAATTCGTCAGAAATATTCATATGCGCCTCATTGAATATACAATAAGATGAATATATAGATTCAGGAGAATCGGACAAGCCCTAAAGGCACCCGACCGGAAAAGGAGTTTGACTATGGAAACGGAATTCACCCCTTGGCTGTCGCTGGGTGGCGGCATGTTGATCGGGGCTTCGGCAGTGTTGCTGATGGCCACGAACGGACGCATCGCAGGAATCAGCGGTTTGACCTCAAGCATCTTCGCAAGCTCCACCAAGGGCGAAGCTCGCGGCGTTTCAGCCCTATTCGTTCTTGGCCTGTTGCTGGCGGCGCCGATCTGGATGCTGGTCTCGGGCAGCTGGCCACAACAATGGGTGCCCTCCAGCCCGCTTCTGATGACCGTCGCCGGTCTGCTGGTCGGATTTGGCGCAACCTACGGCAACGGCTGCACCTCGGGGCACGGGGTCTGCGGTATCAGTCGGGGATCTGCCCGCTCCATCCTTGCCACAATCACTTTCATGACGACGGCCTTCCTGACAGTTCTGGTTGCACGCCACGTTATAGGAGCTTGATATGAAACAGATATTCGCCCTTCTTTCCGGCCTTGTCTTTGGTTTTGGCCTTATCATTTCCGGCATGTCCGATCCCGCCAAAGTGCTGAACTTTCTGGACCTGTTCGGCACTTGGGACCCCAGCCTTGCTTTTGTAATGGGCGGCGCCATTGCGGTGACAGCACCAGGATTTTTCTGGCTCACACGTCAGCGCAACCAACCGTTCTTTCATACCCAATTCCACATTCCGACCCGAACCGATGTCGACCCCAAACTGCTGAGCGGGGCGGCGATTTTCGGGGTCGGCTGGGGTTTGGGCGGTTTCTGCCCCGGCCCTGCCCTGACAGCTTTGCCCATCGGGGCAAGCGGAACACTGATCTTCGTCCCCTTCATGCTGGTCGGCATGTGGCTGGCACGCAATACGCCTGATCTTGGCCGCAGCAAACAGGAAGGAGCCCCGTCATGAGCGATCCACTCAAAACACCCGTGGTGCGCCATTCCCCGTCAAACGGGCCAACCAGCCCTGATGTATGGGGCATCTATGAACCTGACACTGGATCAATCCAGTATATTTGCGCCGATCCCAAAACGCGCAAGGCAGCGTTGATTGATGTGGTCTGGAATTTCGACCCGAAGAACTATCGGTTCAGCACTGAAAGCATGGATCAGGTCCTTGATATTGTGAAGGAAAACGGCCTGATCGTGGAATGGGTGCTCGATACCCACCCCCATGCAGATCACGTCATGGCCTCGGCGCACCTGAAAGAACGGACCGGTGCCCCCAACGCCATTGGCGCATTGGTGCCCGACATTGCAGCGATTTGGGCGGACCTTTACAACCTGCCAGATGCGTTTGCACCGACGCGGGATTTCGACCGGCTTTTCGCAGAAGGAGAACAGTTTTCCATTGGCGAGCTTGAGGTCGAGGTCATGCTGTCGCCGGGCCATACCCTTGGTTCCGTCAGTTACGTCTGCTGCGATGCGGCCTTTGTCCATGATACGCTGATGCAGCCGGATGCTGGGACTTCACGCTCTGATTTTCCGGGGGGCGATACTGATGCGTTGTGGGAGTCCATCCAAAGCATTCTCGCCCTGCCCCCTGAAACGCGGCTCTTCATTGGCCACGATTACGGCACCAAAGAGCGGAAGGAACCCATGTGGGAAGCAACCGTTGCACAGCATAAGTCGCAAAACATCCACGTAAAGGACGGCACCCGACGTGAGGATTACATCGAACGCCGCCAGACGCGCGATACAACGCTGGCCCTACCGATGCGTATCCTTGCAGCCTTGCAGATCAACCTGCGGGGCGGGCGGCTGCCGCAAGTGGAAGACGACGGCAATGCCTATTTGAAACTGCCGGTTAACCGCTTCGATTAACTCCCAAAACCCTGTCTTGCGGCGCGGCCTACGGGCCGCCCGCTCTTTTATCCAAACCGGACCGCGTAAAATGACTTTGACGACGTTCACACGATTTCTGCCGATCCTTGACTGGGGGCGACGCTATGATAGGGACCGGTTTATCGGGGATATGATCGCTGCTGTGATCGTGACGGTTATGCTGATCCCGCAATCGCTGGCCTATGCCCTGCTGGCCGGTCTGCCGCCAGAAGCAGGGCTTTATGCCTCAATCGCTCCGATCCTGCTCTATGCGGTCTTTGGCACTTCGCGGGTGCTTGCGGTCGGGCCGGTCGCAGTGGTCTCGCTCATGACGGCTGCTGCGATAGGCAATATCGTGGACAGCGGCACGGCGGGTTATATCGCTGCGGCGCTGACGCTGGCTTTTCTATCCGGTGTAATGCTTCTGACGCTCGGGGTTTTGCGACTGGGGTTTCTGGCGAATTTCCTGTCCCATCCGGTGATCGCAGGTTTTATAACAGCCAGCGGCATTCTGATAGCCGCCAGCCAGTTGCGCCACATTCTGGGGATCGAGGCCAAAGGCCACACACTGATCGAAATCGCAACAAGCCTGTGGTACCATCTTTACGCCGTAAATCCGGTTACTCTGGTGCTGGGCACAAGCGCCACTGCCTTTCTGTTCTGGGTACGGAGCGGGCTGAAACCCCTGCTGGAAAAAACCGGTCTTTCGCCGCTGTTCGTAGACATCGGCGTGAAAACTGGTCCGGTCCTTGCAATTATAGCAACCACACTGGCGGTTTGGGGCTTTGAACTGGCCGATCAGGGTGTAGCCATTGTCGGAGCAGTTCCACAAAGCCTACCTCCCCTGACCCTGCCCTCTTTTTCACCGGACCTGATCTCGCAATTAATTGTTCCGGCCCTGCTGATTTCGATCATCGGCTTTGTTGAAAGCATCTCTGTCGCCCAAACCCTTGCGGCCAAGAAACGCCAGCGGATCGATCCGGATCAGGAACTTATCGGCCTTGGTGCGGCTAATATCGGGGCCTCTCTGACCGGCGGCTTTCCGGTGACCGGCGGATTTTCCCGTTCCGTTGTGAATTACGATGCAGGGGCTAAAACTCCGGCGGCGGGCGCATTTACCGCGATCGGGCTGATGCTGGCCGCGTTGTTCCTTACACCGCTGATCCACTATCTGCCTAAAGCTACGCTTGCCGCGACAATCATCGTGGCCGTGCTGAGCCTTGTGGATTTTTCGATCCTGAAGCGGGCATGGTCCTTCAGCCGCGCCGATTTCGCCGCTGTTGCCGCAACGATCCTGTTAACCCTGCTTATGGGGGTAGAGGTCGGCGTGACAGCAGGCGTCGCAACTTCGATCCTGATCCACCTTTACAAGACCTCGCGCCCCCATATGGCGGTTGTGGGCCGCGTACCCGGCACAGAACATTTTCGCAACGTCAAGCGCCACACGGTCGAGACCCAGTCCCATGTGCTTTCCCTGCGTGTAGACGAGAGCCTTTATTTCCCGAACGCGCGCTTTCTTGAAGACCAGCTCGCCCGCTATGCTGCCGAAAAGGAGGAACTTACCGACATTATACTGTTGTTTACCGCTGTGAACGAAGTGGACCTGTCCGCGCTGGAATCGCTGGAGGCAATCAACACCCGCCTGCGGGAATCCGGCATCCGCCTCCACCTTAGCGAGGTTAAGGGGCCCGTGATGGACCGCCTCAAACGCAGCCATCTTCTTCAGGAACTGACCGGAGAGATATTCCTCAGCCAGTATGAAGCCGTGGAAGCATTGGCCAATACCAAAGCCTCGGTGCCTTAAAGTAACCGAATACCAGTCCTATCCTTCCGCTTCATCAAAAGCGCCAAGCAATCCGGCCACCTGTTCGCGCAGCCAGATATGGGCAGGACTCGCAGAATGGCGGCGGTGCCAGACCATGATGATGTTGGTGATCTCGATCCGCATAGGAAGCCTGTAGACTTCCAGATTTGCTGCCGGTGCGATGCGTTTTGCGAAAGCCGTTGGCAGAAGTGCGATCAGATCCGAACCGGCCACCGCACGATAAATCCCTGAAAACACGGGCATCGTCATGACCACGCGGCGTTCCCTTCCTATCCTTGCAAGGGCAGCGTCCCCTATCGCCTTGCTGTTGCCTTGGGTGGAAAACAAGACGTGCGCGAGATCGCAGTATAGATCCAGCGGAACCACAGCGTCCGGCTCCACCCCTGCCTGTTCAAACCGTGGATGCCCCTTGCGCGCAATCACGGAAAAGCCGGAACGGAACATCACACGGCTTTCAGCCCAATCAGGCAGCTCGATCTCGGGTAGAAGCGCAAAATCGATATCGTGCTCTTCCATCGCGTGGATGTAACTGTCCTGCACAAAATCCACCAAATGCACGCGCATGGCCGGCGCGAGAGCCTGAAGCCTTTCTGCAAGGCTTGGCATTAGCATCTCGGCGAAGAAGTCGCTGCCCGAAATTTTGAAGTTCCGATCCGACTGGGAGGGATCAAAGTCAGCCGGTCCCTGAAGCAGGCTTTCCATCTCGTCCAGCAAGTTGCGCAAGGGAGTCTCCAGAGACTCGGCAAATTGCGTCGGTGCCAATCCCTGCCCCCGCCGGAAAAACAATTCGTCGCCGAGCGCAAGCCGCAACCGGCCAAGCGCAGCGGACACAGCCGGTTGGGACAGTCCGACCAAACGGGCTGCACGCACAGTCGAATTGGTCCGCAACAACGCGTCGAGCACACGAAGGAGGTTTAAATCGAAGTTATATAAATTCACCATACGAATAGAACATATACTATTTACCGATTTTTCATATGCCGCATATTTTAGTAATATCTTCGTTAATACACATTAACTTTCCCTCTGGGTGGTCCGCAGCCAAGGTTATAGCCAACCAGACAGGCAAATTACTTTACACAACCTGCAACCAGCCAGCGCAATTGCAGGACCAATTTAAGGAGAATTACCATGCGCGGTGTGTCCCTCGGCTTTCTTGTTCTTGCAATTCTTTCCGCCGTTTGCGGTATGATCTGGGGTATTGTCATGGCCGCCACTGCGGATCATTCGCTTGCCCCTGCGCACGCCCATCTCAATCTGCTCGGCTGGGTGACTATGGCGATTTTCGCGTTTTACTATCACCTCGTTCCCAGCGCGGCGGAAGGTATGTTGCCCCGCATCCACCTCGGCCTTGCCGCAACAGGTTTGATCGGCATTGTTCCGGGTATTGTCATGGCCCAACAGGGTCAAGGCGACGGACTGGCCAAGATCGGCTCTATCCTGACACTTCTGTCGATGGTGGTCTTTCTTGTAGCTGTGCTACGTGACATGCGGCAGGGTCACTCCCAACCGGCGGAATAGCGTGGCCGGTAGACAGGTTAACTTTTGAATAGTCTCTTGCTAAGCCGTTCTTTGGAAAAGACAGCTTCAAAAGCGCCGTAAACTGCACCATCCTTGGACCATACCCCAATCCAAGGAAGATTCCTGTGAAAGATGCTGCCCGCGAGTTGAAGGAAAACGTCTCCGAAGCTTTTGAGCGCGCCCGCGCCATGCCACCGTCCGTTTATACTTCCGAAGCGTTTCTGGAACAGGAACTCTCTGCCATCTTCGCCAAAGACTGGTTTTGCGTCGGGCGGGCCGATGCCCTATCAAACCCCGGCGATTACACGACTCTCGAACTCGCCGGACAACCCATCATCGTTCTGCGCGACCGAGAGGGTGCATTGAAGGCCATGTCCAACGTTTGCCGCCACCGCATGTCCACCCTGTTAGAGGGCAGTGGCAACACCCGCAGTATCGTCTGCCCCTACCACGCATGGACCTATAACCTTGACGGATCCCTGCGCGGCGCCCCTGCGATGACCTTGAATGACGGTTTTTGCAAATCGGATTATCAACTCCCGGAGGTGCGGTGTCAGGAATGGCTCGGCTGGATTTTTGTCACCCTGAACAGCGAAGTACCGGATGTGGCCGTACAACTGGCCTCGGTCGAAGACCTGATCGGGGACTACAACATGACCGATTACACCCAGACATTCTTTGAAACCCACCGCTGGAACACCAACTGGAAGGTTCTCGCTGAAAATTTCATGGAAAGCTACCATCTGCCGGTCTGTCACGCCGGTACCATCGGCGGCCTGTCCAAGCTGGACGAAATGGTCTGCCCCGCCGGTGAGGACACGTTCAATTACCACACCATCCTGAAAGATGACTCCCTGCGAATTGCCATGGCCCATCCTTCGAACACACGAATGAGCGGGGAGCGGCGGCGGACGACTTTTCTGCTGGCGATTTACCCGAGCCTTCTGATTACCCTGACGCCCGGCTATTTCTGGTATCTTTCCCTGCATCCCGACGGGGTCGATCACGTCCGCATCAGCTTTGGCGGTGGCATGTCAGATGATTATGCCGATGATCCGGACGCGCAGGAGAATTTCGTCGCGTTGAAAACCCTGCTTGATGATGTGAATGTCGAGGATAAGGGCTGCACGGAAAAGGTATACAAGGGTTTGTCTTCCGAAGGGGCCACCCCAGGGCATCTGTCCCATCTGGAACGGCCGAACTACGAGTTCGCACATTACATCAACCGCCGCATTCAGGCCGCTGCAGATTGAAGTTCTGTTAATCCGGTGTCAGCCGGGCATTACATGCCCGGTAAAAGCCCCCGCAAGCCTGATCCGTTCAAAGCCTTGCAGTCAGTTATGGCATCCTGAAGGTGAAGGTCGTAGTCCCATCTTCGCAAGTCACATCGATCTGCCCACCATGGGCTTTGGCAATGGAATCCGCGATATAAAGGCCAAGTCCAAGCCCCTCGCCCCGGGCGTGGGTGCCACGCCGGAACGGATGGAACAAATCCTGCCGCATGTCTTCAGGAACTTCTTCCCCCTGATTTGCCACGCTGATCTCGACCCCTGTTGCATTATGTTTCCCGCTCAGGCGAACCGGAACGCCGGGCGTGCTATGACGCACCGCATTGGACAACAGATTTGCAATCGCCTGTGAGACACGGGGTGCATCGCAGCAGACGGGCTGGTCAAATGACAGATCCAGCAGGATTTCCCGCTCGCTCGCAGCGCGGACCTCTTCAACGATCTGGTTGAGAGACTCCGCCAGAGGTGCATCGGGAGAGACCTCAATGCGGATACCGCCGCCAAGGCGGGCTTTGGCGTGCATCATAATATTGTCGATCAGATCGCCCATACGTTGCAGAGAGGCCAGCATTGGCGGAACCAGCCTTTGGGCCCCTTCGGGCAAGGACTGCTTGCCCATGAGCCGGAGCCCCGAATGCAGGGCAGCGACCGGATTGCGCAAATCATGCCCGAGCACTGCGACAAACTCGTCCTGAATGCGGGCCATCTCCCGTTCCTGCGCGACCAGTTGCTCTTGAGCCTCCAGTCGTTCCTCCGTTTCAAGACTTTTGCCAATCGCATCGGCAAACATTTCCAGCATGGCAACCGCCCGCGGATGTTTGACATTGCGGGGCACCGTATCAATGGCACAAAGCGTGCCAAAAAAGCTGCCATCACTACGATAGATGGGTATTGAGGCGTAGCTGACAATCCCGAACTTAGCAGCGATCGGGTGGTTCAGATAAACCTCGTCCGTGGACACATCGTTGAACAAAACCATTTCCGATGTGTCCCGCACCGTCTGGCAGAATGTGGACTGGATGTCGATTTCGTCGCCGGCGGCCAGTCCGAAATTCACTTCATCCACTGTACGGCAGGCAACCCAGCGTTCGTTGGTCACACGGGCAACTGCCGCGAAACGCATGCTGGTCGCCAGCATCACCGTCTCCAGAATGGTACCGACGAGATCACTACCGGCAAGTTTCAGGATGTCATCCTGAAAGTCGTGCTCTCCATCCAGAAAAGCGGCATGATCCTGAATGACTGCCTTACGCAGTTTAGCGTCGCTCATAATACCCTCCGGCCGATTATTCCGGTGAGGCGACCGGATCGCATGACGAAATTCACATAGATTCCGTCGAACCTATAGCGCCACTATCTCAAAGGATGAAGTTTGTGCAAGTCCTACAAACCCAAACCCGCCAAAGTTGTTACTGCTGCCACTCTTACAAGCAACGCCGATGCGCAAGACATCCAAACGACTTGCGCAGAAAACTGGCGCCCCCAAACGCACAAAGCCCCCGCGATGCAGGGGCTTTTGCTGGTAGTGCTTGAGTAAATGGTGGGTCGTGAGAGGCTCGAACTCCCGATCACTATAATGAAATCAGACACTTAAATCCATATTCGCAACGATGTAACGGGTGAAATCATGACCCAATTTTTTTTGGACAGCGCTACAGAATGTGTCCACCGGCACATTGGGCGTCCTTTACGCTGGCGAAATACGATGTGTGAGGTGGGTACCGTCCTTTGTCGGTATGCGCAACACGATGAGCATATGCAGGATGCGGATCGCAAGGTCAGGTTACAACCAGTTGCTTGTAGTCCACCCAATCGTACGCCGGTAATGCAAATCAAGAACGACGGACGGTTGGAGCCATCCTTATGCGTACGAATATAGCTGATTTCGCCCGCCTAATCCCGGTTTGGGTCAGCAACGCTGAAGTCTCGCCGTAAGGCTAGGTCCGATGGGTAAACTGTGGTGTCTGTGTGAACGGAAATAAAGCAGCAATAGACAACAGGTCCTCATTCCGGCAATGTCTGGCAGAATCTGGGCCTTAGTCCTTTCTTTTTCCTTAAGGGGTTGTCTGCGTGACTACTAAAGTCGTTTTTATCGCCGGAGCCGGGCGCTCCGGTAGCACCTTTTTATCTCAGCTTTTGTCACAAAACGAGGATTGTCAGAATGTCGGCCAGATCCGCCATCTGGCAGCGTCCATGAACAAGAACTGGCAGTGTTCCTGCGGTCAAACACTGCCGCTATGTGGTTACTGGGGGAAAGTAGCTGACTGCATGGTGCAGCACCATGGAACGAGCGCCATGGAAGAATTGCGTGACGGATTTGCCGCCTTCCAGAAAGCCTCTAACGAGGTTAAGGACTGGAGTGATGCCGCCGCACGCAGTGATATTCGCGCCGCACATACCCGCTTTCTGGAACTGCTGGTCAGTCTCTACCGTTTTGCCAGTGCAGAGGCTCAAAATCGCGTACTAATTGATTCTTCGAAGATCCCCAACCTTGCCTTAGCATTGCAACTCACTGAGGAGATCGATTTATATATTCTTAATTTGGTGCGCGATCCACGCGCCGTCGTTGTAAGCTGGAGCAAACTCGTTAAAAAACCGGAGATTTTGCGACAGCGCGCGCGCAATTGGAACAAACGGGTAAAACGAATGCAAGAGCTGGAGCAATTGCCGGATAACGCTTTTCTGCAGCTGAAATACGAGGATTTTGCAGGCTCCCCTAAGTCAGTGCTCGAGCAAATCCAGGATTGGGCCGGGTTGACGCAGGGCACAAGCTTCTTTACCGGGCTCCAAAGTGCGGAAATCTCATGGGATCGCACCCATCTGTTCCCGCCCGCAAACGAAGAAGTGTTGCAAAAGCAAGCTACCAAAATCGAGATCCGACCAGCTTCTTCCTGGATGTCCGATGCTCATGCTGAAGTCCGCCAGATAGCCGAGAAAGTTAACTTCCCGAAGGCCGCCCAATTGGGCTACCGTAAAGCGCTATAAGCTATCTGCGGGTTCGGAGCATATTTAACCCGCCGCAGGTTCGTACCTTCCAACTGCTAATGCGGCATTGGTAAGCTGTTTTGACATTTTCTCTCTACCACTGAAACGGTTGACGTGATGGAAATCACGGAAATCTTCGGGTTTCAGTTCCAACTCTGAAGGCCGGACGAGCGGGTGACGCAAAGCAACGTCTACCTCGTCAAACAGATTATCGAGGTGGGGCCCTGCCGCGCCTCGATCCTGCGCCGCACGTATGACGGACTCTTCTACCGGATGTACAAACCCCAGCAGACGCGGACAGAAGCTTTCGGCGATCGCGGCTCCCTGTAGCCAGATATTCCGTTGTATTTCTATAAATTCAAGCTGGCCTATATGCGCATTAGCGACCTCGGCTTCGCGTTTTTTACTCCACTGCGCACTTGAAGCTGGCGCCTGATCGGCAGCGTTTCTTTTGCCTTCTCGCTGCAGGATAGTTCCGCCGGCCTCGGTCTCCCAACGGTTCCAAGGATCGATATTGTCCAGTTCTTCCAGAACATAATCCCCCTCCAGATATGCTTTGACGACTTCGATCTCTCGTCCTGTCGGCAAAGGGCTAAGCTGCATCAGCTCCAATTCATAGACGCCAAAGGCAACAGGCTTGCCCAGTTCACGGATCACATCACCTACGTATTCAATCAGTTCGACCGTTCCTGCGTTACTAAGTTTGGCCATCCCGAGATTGGCCGCGCAGACCGGTGTTCCCAAAGCTGAAGCACGTGCCTCGACAACCTTGGCATCTATGGCCGCGGCTACTCCGGAAGACCCAAAGAACAGTGCCAACGGGTGTTCAGCCGCCGCCGCCCAGTCAGGAAACTGGTTCACACATTCGATGGTACGTCGGGATTTATAGTGCACCGTCTTGTTTCCAGTTTTCTTACGGCGCTTACCAGTTGCCTTTCCCTTTCCAACAGCTTTTCCCTTGTTACGACCGCGGGATGCCATTCCCGCCCCAGCCACGGCGGAGGCTTCAGTGTTCGGTTCAAGCAGATGTTTGACCAGTTTAGTCAGCTTGCCAATGCGCATTTCGGCCATATCTGCGACGAGGTTCTGATCCAACTCCAGACCAAAGTGCTTCTCAAGCCGTACCGAAAATTCCGCAAAAGCCAAGGAATCGAGCCCAGCCGCCATAAGGTCCGGTGCATCGAGAATTGCGTCTCTGCTTAGCGCCGGGTTTATCTGTCGAACCAAAGAAATCAATTGGCGGCGCATATTTTTAGTCGTGACACCGAGCCCATCCTCTGTTGACGGCGCGGCACCAGTATCCGTTTCGGCCACTATAGCTGCTCCGATGGCACCGCGATCCACCTTGCCGCTGGCGTTTTTGGGGAAGCTCGCCTCCAAGCGTAGTGCAGAAGGAATCATATAGGAAGGCAGCGCCTCTCCAAGCCGGTCCAGAAGCGCAGCACTGTCGCCATCCCAACCCTCTATCGAGGCAATCAGAGCTGTCGGAACCGGGGACTTTAGCGGCAGCGGCGTCACCACGACGGAACAACCGCCAGTCAACTCGCGAATGCGGGCTTCGATTTCGCCAATCTCGACGCGGTATCCACGGATCTTAATCTGATTATCCGCACGATCGATAAAATGCAGTTCATCCGCCCGAACGCGTTTTACCCTATCGCCAGTTCGGTAGAATCGCCCACCGTGCTGTGGCAGGTCCATAAATGCGGCTGCGGTTTTTTCTGGATCATCCAGATAACCTTGAGCCAGTTGAGGACCGGCCATGTACAACTCGCCCGTGTCGCCAAGTCCTACCTCCTGCATGGCCGCGTCCAGCACCAAGGCTCGCATACCCGGCAGGCAATCACCGATCGGTGTCAGACCCAAGTGCGTCTTCATCTGCCCTGCCTGCACAGGCAGGCGATATCGCATACATGCGATGGTGGCTTCGGTCGGCCCGTACCAGTTTTCTACCACGCTGCCTGTAGCGGCCTGCCATTTAACAGCTAGATCCAGTGGTAACGCTTCACCACAGAAAAGCGAATGCCGTATGCTACTCAGCGTTCCCGGGGCCAGACCATGCTGCAAATTCATTTTCTGTGCCAGCGAAGGCACTGAGAACCAGCAAGTCACGCCCTCACGCTGCACGTATTCTGCAGGGTACTCCAGATCCTTGGCCGAAGGTACGATTAGCTCACCACCGGCGCGCCAGCAAAGGAACAAGTCATGCACCGACAAATCGAATGTCAGGTCAAAGTTCTGTGAAAATCGGTCGGCTGGTCCGTAATTCGTGACTGCTAGAGCCGCGGACAGATATGCATCAAGATTGGCATGACTAATCTCTACCCCCTTAGGCATACCGGTGCTGCCCGAGGTGAAAAGAATATAGGCTATAGGGTTGTAGAGATCCGCCCTTAACAGCGGCCCCTCTTGTGGCACTGCGACAACCTGAACATCAGTCCCGTGGGTCAACTCTTCCATGCGCGCCTGTTGTGATGGGGAACAGATTACAGAGCCAGCTTTGGAACGTTCCAGCAGCATACGATTGCGTTCGACTGGAAATTTCGGATTGAGCGGCACGTATGACAGGCCCAATTGCAGCGCGGCCAGCACACCTGCGTAACTCTCGACGCTGCGGTCTGCGTATATCGCACAGGCAGTGGTAGGTTTGTGCCGTGTTGCTAAAGCGACTTGCACCGCACGGGCGAGCCCCTGTGACAGTTGTCCCAAATCCTCATAACTGAAACGCTTCCCCTCAACCCGCAGGGCCGGGGCAGTTGGTGTCTGATGCATATGTTGCAGAAAATCCTGAGACGCCTGCCAGCCTCCCGTAGCCTGTACTGCTCTGGGTTTGGCAATTACACTAATGTCGCTATTCACTCACTTCACCTAAGCATTTTGTTTAAAAAATGTGCAATTGATCATGTGCCCTAAGACAAGCCGAATTGCAAAGGCAATCCGCATAGGTTGTACATAAATCATCCAAAATTTTACGTGCACAGTATTGGAGGCGATACCTGCCCGTCCGTCTTTGTCGCGGGTAGCGTCCACCGGTTTGGCAATGCCGTTTCTCTTACTAGGACGCGGATTTCATTTATAGAACAGAAGGCCCGACCGAGGGTGCGACATCCAACACCAGCTGCACATAATGCTCCCGCACTTCTGGAGATTACTAGTTCGTGTCTAGCTCCTAGTGCCCCATCATATTCATGTAAGGGAACTTCCGGAAAACCGGGTAAGAATCAAGTTTACCCAATATGCTCGGCTCGAGCTGCTAAAGGGCCCCACCAAGAATGTTCCGACGGCAAGAGTAAAACGAAAGTGACGCAGAAACGGAACTACATCCGGTCGCCCCGGATAAAACAACTGGGTCACGGATCATTCGACCGTTTGCACCCAAGCTACCAAATCGCTCGAATTAGACGCGGTAAAGCGACTGACGGCCTAACCTAGTTATTCACTATTGCCGAGACTTCCCGTTGCCTCAACACGGGCTACTCCAACGCCCGCCCGATTGTCTGTCTTGTCCATTCTTTACCGCGCGACGTTCGCAAACCGAGACAGTTGGCTTCATCGGCAATCGCCTGCAGGGTTAAAGGTCCCCTCTCCCGCTGCAACTTTTGCTGCAGTCCGCGGATCTCGTTTTTCACTTCCCTGGAACGAGCAGTACGCGAAATCGCCGAGGCCTTGCGGGCTTTCCCGGTATTCCAGCGCACTCGTCCTGCTGAGCCGGATTTCGACTTCTCAGGGTGCAGCAGTAGCAATTTGATATCGCGGTCTGTGAAATCGCTTAACTTTTTGCCGTGCCGCAGCGAAAGGATGTAGTCCCCGAATATTTTCAGCTCTTCCAAAAGTACATCCCGGCAGGATAGAGGTGCCTTCCGGAATATACGCGCAAGATCGTCGAGGATAATAAGCCCCATACTTTGACCATGAAACCAATAAAGCACTTGTCGCAACTTTGGCAGAGAGTCCAAGTTTCGTACGCTACGGGAGTAGTCTGAAACGTATTCCACTCTCGTGTCCGGACGCTTTTGTGCAAAACACCGAAGACGCGTCAACTGGTTCGAAGCCGCAGGATGGTCCAACACAGATGCTTTAGGCTTCGCGCCATAACTAAGGAAGATATAACAGATCATGCTTGTTTCGCCTTTGTCACATTTGTGTAGCCCTACACAAATGTGACAAAAATACACCTCCTGTCAAGAGCGCAAGCTGGAGACGAAGCATCAAACACAAACCGGAAGCAGATTTCCTGATATGTTCCCGATCCACGCTTCTACATTATGTAAATAATGTTAAATAAAAATTAAGCTTTATAGAAGAAGAAGTCCGTTCCCTTCCTTTCGCAAAGAAACGTCGAAAGGCTTCCGGCCGCGATGTCGGTAATGCCATTTCCGGATGATACAACCATTGCTTCTTCGACGCGACCAGAGCAACTTGAACCGGAATGTATGCGGAAGCTCGACGCAACACAGCACCAGACGCGCCAGGATGACTCAGGGCGGCGACCGCGCAGCAAAATGATGTGGGACAGCACCGGAAAGCTAACGAGTCTCCAGCAAGCTTGAAACACGCCTGACGCGACGAGCATAACACTCTTAGTATTCAGGACTCTATTCCTAGAGTAAATGTACTTCCGGCTGGTCATTGTATCATAAATGACATCTCGTGCATCCCAAGCCATCCGGTTGCTGACTTGAGAACTTTTTACGCATCCGATACGACGTGCGAGAATAAAAGAGAACAAGAAAGCACAGTTCATGGCTGCGAAAACCGGTCTCACAGCAACGACAGTTGTCCGGACAGTTAAAGCTGAACGGCTTGCTACAAACTCATCGCTCTACGAACTCGGCTCTCCGGACGGCGCCACCTCAGACGAAAGCTTCATACTTAAGTTGAACACTTTGGTCGGTTCACGACAGTTAGGTTATCCAAAAGGGACACCCGCTGATATAGCATCAGCTGTATCAGAAAACGGCATACTGCACCCGGCAGCAGAGCTAGTCGCATTTGGCAAATGGCTCATGATTGACGAACCACCGGAGCTGATCAGTAAAGGAGGCAAAAAACCGGACCCTCGCACTGTTTTGAAATGCACCGGCACTTGTCTCCTAGAAAGACACTTCCGTTACCAGAAGGATAAAAAAGGGTTAAAAAACAACGGACGAGAAAATCGCACCAAAGGCATTACCAAGCACGATGTTTCATTGCGGTGGAACAAACTGTTCGAGGATACGACAAAAGCTTCGGATTTCGATGCAAGACTTAAGTCTGAGCTGCTCCCCATTTGTCGGACAGGATCTGGCGTAAATTAAGCTACTCTCT
>NZ_PKOJ01000007.1 GCF_002860325.1 Neptunicoccus cionae
GACGAGGGTACCTCTGTCGATAGCCTGTTGTCGGATATGGCTGAAGAATTGCCCGACGACGAAGAGGAAGACGATGTTGAAGAATTGCTGGCAGGTGTGACGCAAGACACTGATTTGGGCAGTGATGTCGGCGATGATGAGGGTGAAACCGACCTCGACGATCTGTTAGCGGGAGAAGAGGACAGTACCGACCTCGATGAGCTGCTGGCGGAAGGTGAGGGTGACACTGACCTCGACGATCTACTGGCGGAGGATGAGGACGACACTGACCTCGATGATCTGTTGGCGGAAGATGAGGGTGACGCTGACCTCGACGATCTGTTGGCGGAAGAACAGAGCGATACCGACCTTGATGACCTGTTGGCGGAGAATGAGGACGACACTGACCTCGATGAAATGCTGGCGGGAGAAGAGGACGATACCGACCTTGATGACCTGTTGGCGGGAGAAGAGGACGATACTGACCTCGACGATTTACTGGCGGATGTCGATGACGACACAGACCTTGAAGACCTGCTGGCGGATGACGGCGAGGAATTGGAAACGGAAGGGGAGGCGAGCGACATGGAGGCAGAGGCGACAGCCGCGAAGGCGCCTTACAATCCGGCTTTTGGCAAGATGACCGCCCCGAAACCGGAAATCAAGCCGGGGGACCGGCGCAAGATGCGGATAGCTATCCTCGGAGATTTTTCGGGCCGGGCCAATAACGGAGCGTTACAAGGTGGTGCCGATCTTGCCTCACGTAAGGCGATCAAGTTTGACATCGATACGGTCGAAGACGTTATTTCTCGATTTGCGACAACTCTGACGTTGCCTGTGGGCCGCGACGGATCCGCTATCGAGGTGGAACTGGGAGAGATCGACGATCTGCATCCCGACGAACTCTACGACAATGTAGAGCTGTTTGCCGAACTCTCGGGATTGCGCAGCCAGATCAAGCGGGGCAGCAATCTGGAAGCGCTGGCTGCCAAACTACGCGAATGGGGCGTGGAATTCGGTGATTTCAAACTGGCGCGCAAAGGGCGGGCCAAGGGGGCAGCAGCAAATGCGTCCCTGCAGGTCAGCGAATTTGCCGCGCTGATCGGGGCCGAAGCTGCGCCGAAACCAGAGGCCACCGCAATAGACGACATGATCCAGCGGATCGTTGCACCTTTTGTGGTGGCGGCACCCGATGCCGGCCAGGACTCCCTTTTGGCCGCTGTTGATCAGGCGCTGGGCGCGGCGATGTCCTCTATCCTGCACCACCCCGACTTTCAGGCGGTGGAGGCCAACTGGCGCACGCTCGACATGCTGGCGCGGCGGATAGAAACAGGCAGCCATCTGGAACTGGTGCTTTACGACGTGGCGGTAGAGGAATTTGCCGCCGATCTCGCCGCCCATGAAGATCTGGGGGAGAGTGCGCTTTATGATATGCTGGTGGAACGCCCGCGTCTGAGCGAGGATCAGGGGCCGCTTGCCGCTGTACTGGGGCTATACACATTCGAGGAAACGCCTCCTCATGCAGAACTGCTGGCGCGGATGTCCAAGATCAGTGCGCAGATGGACGCGCCATTTATCGCGGCGATGGGGGCGGGGTATCTGCAAACCAAGGCCGAAGACCTGCACCCGCTTATTGCAAAAACATGGGCGGCCCTGCGCGAAACACCCGAAGCAAAGTACATCGCACTGGCTACGCCACGTTTTCTGTTGCGGATGCCCTACGGCAAAAAGACCGATCCGGTAGAGCCTTTCGCCTATGAGGAATTCAACACCCGCGAAGGAATGCGTTCCCTGCTGATGGGCAATCCTGCGGCGCTGGTGGCGATCCTGCTGGCGCAGACACTGGCGCAGCAGGGGGCAGAGATGTCGCTTGGATCTATTATGACGCTGGACGATATGCCGTTCCATTACATGCAGGACCAGTACGGCGATCAGGTGGCGCTGCCGTCAACCGAACGTCTGATAAACGTGCGCATGGCAACCGAAACCGTACAGCGCGGCTATCTTCCGGTTCTTTCCATTCAGGGGCAGAACGTGGTGCGGCTTGGTTCTTTTAACGGGCTTGGCGGGGGCAAGTTGCTGGGCCTGTGGTCCGGTGAGGAAGCAAAACTGCTGCAATCGGGAAAAATTCAGCCCCGAACCGGTGTCGCATTGGGCGCAGGTCTGGCCAAAGCCCCGCCAGCAGATGCGGGCGGAGACGGTGTCGAAGAAGATGATGGCGAAAGTGCCGACGATGATGATGGTTTCGGCTTCGGGGGCGACGACGATTTGGATCTTGGAGGTGACGATGACGATTTCGACCTCGGAATTGATCTGGACGGCGACGATGATGATGACGCCCTTGATTTGGATCTCGGGGATGACGGAGATCTTGATGACCTGCTGTCGGGTTTTGACGACGATGATGATGACAGCGCTAATGATGGTGATGACGAAGATATGGATGAAGATCTGGCAGCCTTGCTGGCGGATCTCTGATTGAAAATGCACCGGCGGGCACCTGAGTGCTTCTGCCGGAAAGGAGATTAAAATGGCCGACCCACTGCCGCTTGAAGGCCGTTCGCAAAGGGTGACTTGCGAAGGCCAGCCCTGCGATCTTTACATGCTTTCGGCTGACATCAGCGAGGGCATCGACCGGTTGAGCGATTTCACGGTAGAGTTTCTTGCAGAGAAACCCGATCTTGAAAGCAGGGATTTTCTGGCGAAGTCCTTCACCATCGAAATGGATTTGGAATCCGGTGTGCGCAAGTGGTTGGGCACCTGTGTCGAGTGTACGTTTCTTGGCATGTCTGCGGGTATGGGGTTTGGAACCTATGCCCACTACAAGGTACGCCTGCGGGCCTGGCCGTGGTTGCTGACCCGCAATGCGAACTGCCGGATTTTTCAGGAGTTGACCGCTGATGAAATCATCAAGGCGGTGCTGCGCGATGCCGGTTTTAGTGATCACCGCTGGGTTGTCAGTGAAACACCGCCGGTGCGGGAATACTGTGTGCAATACCGCGAAAGTGACTGGAACTTCATCCGCCGCCTTTTGGAGGAAGAAGGTAGGTTCTTCTACTTTGATTACAGTTCCGGCAAGGACCAGCTGACAATAAGGGATGACAGTGCTGCTCTGCCACCGATTGACGGGGATCCGGAGATCGAAATGATCGACAAGGAAGCGGGCCAACGCTCTGAGATCGATTACATCGACAACTGGAAGGATGGCTACCGCGTCGATACGGATAAAGTCACTCTGGATGATTACGATTTTACCAAATCGAAAACCAAATTGACGGGGACCCGCAAGCACGAAGCCGAGAAACTTGAAGTGTTCGATTATCCGGGCCGGTTCAACGTCGGTGCAGATGGTACCAAACGGGCCCGTCGGCGGATGGAAGCGATCATAGCGGGCAAGAATCGCGTGTGGGGGCAGGGAATTGTCAAAGCCATGACACCGGCAGCAAAGTTCACGTTGAAAGAGCATCCTGCCCGCGCCCAAAACAAAGAATATCTGGTTCTGACGCTGGAGCAGAAGCTGCGCATTGAACGGACAGACGAAAAACGTGAAATGTCCCGCAGTGGGAAACACGACCCGCTGGCGCTGATTGAATCCCAAACTATCGAGCTAACCGCGCAGGATGCAAAAATCGCGTATGTACCGGTGTCTACAATTCCCTGGCCTGTCATTCACGGCGTCCAGACGGCTGTAGTGGTTGGCCCAAGCGGGGATGAAATCTACACCGACGAGCACGGACGCGTGAAAGTTCAGTTTTTCTGGGATCGTGGAGGAAAAACCGACGAAAAATCCTCCTGTTTTATCAGGGTTGCCACGCCAATTGCCGGAAAAGGCTGGGGGATGATCCATATTCCGCGCATCGGACAAGAGGTGGTTGTCCAGTTTCTTGAAGGTGATCCGGATCGGCCTTTGATCGTGGGCAGTGTGTATAACGATCAGCAAACCACGCCGTTTTCCTTGCCTGACAACAAAACCCAGATCGGTCTTGTTAGCGATACCCACCAGAACGAGGACACAAACGCCAAGCATGAATTTGTCATGGAAGAGAAAAAGGACGAAGAATACATACGTATGCAGTCCGAGCGGGATTACACCCAGATCATCAAAAACAGTGCGGATGTAAAGATCGGTTGCGCGGATAAACCGGACGGGGATTATACCCAGTCGGTCTGGCGCGATACCACACGGAAATACGGCGTCGAAAGCGGCGAGGGCAATCTAACCGAAACTGTTCAGACCAATTTCAGCAAAACAGTCAGTGACGGGGATTATACGTTGGCCGTGGAAACCGGAGGGCGCACGACAACCATTACATCCGACGATACACTGACGGTGGATGGTAATATTGATATGACCACGTCGTCTTCAGCTACGCTGACCGCCTCAAGCTCGATCACTCTGAAAGCGGATTCCTCGATCAAGCTGGTTTGCGGGGGATCGACAGTTGAACTAACGCCAAGCGCAATCAAGCTGACCTCCTCACAGATCAAAATCCAAGGTAGTCAGGTTAAGGTTGCTGGGAGCGTGGTTGATGTCGCGGGGAGTATGATCAAACTGGCGGGTGCATTGGTTAAAATCAATTAGGGGGCGATGTAATGGACAAAGCGTCAAGCAGTGCTGTAGATTTCAGCGGTTTGAAAAAAATTCCCGACGTTGCTTTCGGGCCGTTCTGCCGCGAAAACAAAATCAAGATCGATCCGGATTTGGGAATTGCTCCTGAGACACCATTAAAGGATGGGCTGGCTGCCTTATACGATGCACGGGCGGTTCCGTCATTCCTCCACGTGATGGCGCACGGGCTCCCAGTGCGGGAGTCCGTCTGGCTAGCTTGCCATGCAGCAGAACGAATGGTGCCTGAAGGGGCAGAACCGCCAAATACACTGCAAACCGCGCGGGCTTGGGTCTATAAACCAGACACGAAAACCCGTGCTGCCGTACAGCAGGCGATCGAAAAGGCCGATCAGGAAGATCCAACACTGATGGCGGCAGATGCCGCGTTTCACGGCATCGTTAAGGGGCTGGAAGACGAAGTGAAAAGCCCTCCAACGGCTACTCCGACACTGGTGTTCGCAGTGTTGCTGAGCGCTGCGCTACGGGAAGAGGACATGGAACAGGCAGAAGCGAACTGGCAGGATCTGGTCGCTCTCTCAGTCGATATCGCCTCCGGTGGCACAGGGGAAAAACATTCGTGACAGCGCTATAAAGATGGAGAAATTCATGAAAATACTTATAATGATCAGCAAAAGTGAGGAGCCAGCCCGATGAGCCTGCCTGCTGCCCGAGTAACCGATCTTCACGTCTGCCCTTTGGTGACGGGTGTCGTGCCGCATGTCGGTGGGCCCGTTCTGCCACCGGGCCAGCCGAATGTGCTGATCGGCAACCTGCCAGCCGCGAATGTCGGGACGATGTGCACCTGTGTCGGGCCACCTGACGTGATCGTCAAAGGCTCCATCTCTTGCTTTATAGGCAACAGACCTGCCGCCCGTCTGACAGATTCTACAGCTCACGGTGGTGTAATTACCGCACCGGGCTGTCCAACAGTTTTAATCTCGTGACGGAGCTCAGCCGATATTTATGACCCTCACGCTGCAAATTCTGTCCAGTGGTGCCCAGCCGGGCCGTGAAACCGCCTTTCCCTTGATCGGCGGCGCGTTAACCATCGGGCGGTCCGAGACCAATAACGTGGTTCTGCCCGATCCCACCCGCGAGATTTCCTCTTCTCATGCGGTGGTGCAGGAAAGGGCAGGGGATTACGTGATCGTCGATACCTCTACAAACGGCACTTTCCTCAATGGCGAAACCGAACCGCTCGGGGATTTTCCGACGCCCTTGAATGACGGGGATGTTTTGCGGATCGGACCTTATGAAATGCAGGTCGTGATTGCCACGGCCAGTGCCTCTTCTGATCCATTCGACGATCTGCCTCCCCCGCTGGGGGAAGAACCGATTGTAGAGGATAGGGCTCCGACGCTCGATACGTTGGCAGAGGTCGGCAGTCTGGACAATGACGGCGGAGATTTTCTCGATGATCTTCTGGGGGAAGCGCCGCCGAATGCAATGAATATGAAAACGCCGGAACTGTCAGATGATCCCGATAACACCATTGACGATTTTCTTGACGTGGCCCCCAACCCTGACCGCGAAGGCGGCGCGAGTGTTCCGGATCACTCAGGGCCCGGACATGATTTCTTCCATTCCAACAGCACCGCGCCCTCTATTCCCGATAATTGGGAAGACGATCTGTTGGGCGCGAAACCCGAACCGATGGGAGGGCCGCCAAATGCAAGCACGCCAACATCTCCTGCGCCTGCGGGGGGCGGGTTGATACCGGAGACAACGTTTTCTTCCGAGCCGTTCACCATACCGGACCCTCAGGCCGCTCCGGACAAGCCGGAAATTGTGGAAAACTCCAGCGGTGCTGATCCGATAGACGAATTGCTCGGCGGCCCGTTGGAACCTGCCCCGCAGGCGTCGTCAGAACCGGATATCCAGCCGGAGGAACAGGCCGAGCCGCAACCGGACCCACCAGCGGAGCCTGCGCCAGTTGCTGTGCCCGAGCCTGCTGACGGCCCTGTCTCCGGCAGTGACGCTGCGCTGGCACGACAGTTTCTGAGCGCCGCAGGCGTAGATCACAGCCGGATTGATGACATTGAACTCGGCCCGATCATGGAACGTACAGGTATCGCATTCCGCACCCTTGTCGAAGGCGCGCGGGAAGTTTTGATGGCGCGGGCCTCGATCAAGGACGAATTGCGGCTGGGCCAGACCATGATTTCGCCGGATGGTAACAACCCGATCAAGTTTTCCATCTCCGGTCAGCAGGCGGTTGAAGCGATGATCAAGCCGACCGTTGCAGGGTATCAGGCCGCTGACAAAGCCGCCGCCGAAGCGATGATGGACATCAAGGCCCATGAGGTGGCGATGATGTCAGGCATGGAAAGCGCGATAAAAACCCTGCTGTCGCGGTTCGATCCGGCGGAACTTGCAACCCGAATAGAGGACAGCGGCCGATTGGGAGGCTTGCTCAAAGGTAAAAAAGCGCAATACTGGGATGTATTTGAAAAACTCTACAAACAACTGTCCGAAGACGCAGAAGAAGATTTTAACACCTTGTTCGGCAAGGAATTTGCCAAAGCCTACAAGGATCAATTGCAGAAACTGAAATCGAATTAGGAAAGGACTGGAATTATGTTAGCGAAATTCAAGCTTACGGGCCTGTCTCTGGTCGTAGCCGGGTTAATGGCAGCTTGTACGCCATCACCGACCGAAGTTGCCATGAACATCACCGCCAGCGCAGGAGTAAACGGCGGACTGCCGGTCAAGGCGACGATCTACTATCTGAACTCGACCTCGAAGTTTAACGGTGCGGATTATGCCTCGCTTGCGGGCAGCCCCGAAGCGGTGCTTGGTGCAGATCTGGTGCGTACGCAATCTGTCCTCTTGTCTCCCGGACAAACCAAGAATGTATCCGCGGCCTTTGAAGGCGAAGGCCCTGCTGCCCTTGGCGTAGTTGTAGGGTTCAAGGCGATTTCAACTGCAAAATGGCGCACCACAACGGCTTTGGCCAGTGGGAAGGTCAATGCGTTGACGATCTCGCTCGGCGCAAACAGCGTGAATATCTCTAAATAGGAAGGACGCGCTACGTGTCTTGGGAAAGTAAAGTCATCTGGTCCGAAGGGTTGTTCTTGCAGCCCCATCACTTCCAGCAGAATGACCGCTATCTGGAAAGCCAGATTGCGGGTGTATCGCGGGGGGCTGCGCCCTATGTCTGGGGGCTGCGCGAGCTGACCATAGATGACGAATTGTTAAGGCTGGGTAAATTCGCCATCAAATCCTGTGACGGGATCACACCGGACGGCACCAGCTTTCGCATTCCGGCGGTGGATGACCTTCCGCCCGCGATGGAGGTTCCCACGACGGTTAAGGATTCCGTGGTTTATCTGGCAATCCCGACACGGCGTCACGGTGCGGTAGAGGTGGAACTGGAATTTCACGAAAACTCCGCATCGCGCTACCAACCCGCAGAGGTCGACGTGACCAATGCCGTCGGGCGGGATCGCAAGGCGACGACCATTGGCGTGGGCAAGCTGCGATTGCAATTCGCCCTTGATCTGGATGATCTGGAAGACCAGCTTGTCATCCCGATCGCCAAGGTGATCGAGGTGCGATCGGACGGGGAAATCCTGCTGGATCGCTCTTTTATACCGACAGTTCTGGACCAGCGGGCAGCAAAGCCGCTGACCGAGTTTCTGAGAGAAATCGAAGGGCTGCTCGGCCACCGTTGCGAAGCGCTTTCGGGGCGTCTGGCGGACAACGGGCCCGCCAAAGGTGTGGCAGAGCTGTCTGATTACCTGTTGTTGATCACAGTGAATCGCTACCTTCCGCAAATCCGCCATCTGGGGCTGGTGGAAAATACCCATCCTTGCGGGCTGTTCATGCTGCTTGTAGGGCTGGCTGGCGAACTGGCGACATTCATGGCGCCGGAAAAACGCCCTCCGGAGTTTCCTCCTTACCGTCACGACAGTCTGACAGAGACCTTCCAGCCGCTAATCCGCACGCTGCGCCAGTATCTGTCCGCAGTTCTGGAGCAAACGGCGGTGTCGATCCCGCTGCAACCGCGCAAATACGGCGTTTCTGTCGGCGTGATCGCGGACAAACGGCTGCTCAGCGATACGCAGATGGTGCTGGCTTGTAAGGCGGAAACCGCCGCCGAAAACATCCGCCGCCATATGCCGACACAAGCCAAGCTGGGACCGGTGGAGGATATCCGGCAGCTGGTGAATTCCGCGTTGCCGGGGATCGGCCTGCGCCCCTTGCCGGTGGCACCGCGCCAGATCCCTTACCATGCGGGGGTGGTGTATTTCGAACTCGATCCGGACAGCGAGTACTGGAAAAAGATGCGCACCTCGGGTGGGCTGGCAGTGCATGTGGCCGGGGAATTTCCGGGACTGGAAATGGAATTATGGGCGATCCGCAACGGATGAGCCGCTTGAAAACGAGGTGCTAGGGTGAACAAAGACGATCCTTTTGCGGAACCGGGGGACACCGAGAAAACGGTTGTGAACCTCAATCCGGGCGGTCGCTCTCCCGCCGCACCTGCTACGCCCGCGGCACCAGCACCAGAGCCAAGCCCGCCGCCGGTGGCTGCGACGCCTACGCAACAGGCGGCACCGGTTGATATAAATGCGGCGCGTTCCGGCCTGAACCCGTTAAACGCCGCCGCAGCGCCACTGTTCTCTCTTGTTGGGCGTATCCGCAACCGCGCCCAGCACAATGATCCGACTGCGCTGCGCAACGCGGTCGTGCAACAGATACAGACCTTCGAAACCACAGCCTTGCAGGCGCAAGTTCCGGCACAACAGGTTAAAATCGCGCGTTACGCGATCTGCGCCACCATCGATGACGTGGTGCTGAACACGCCTTGGGGCGGGCGATCTATCTGGGCGCAGCAGTCTATGGTCGGTACGTTCCACAAGGAAACCCATGGCGGTGACCGCTTTTACGAACTGCTGGCTCGGCTGGAAAAGGAACCGACCGTTAACCTTCTTCTCCTAGAGTTCATTTTTATGTGCCTCTCTCTCGGCTTTGAAGGGCGCTTGCGCGTCGAGGATCGGGGCGCGGAGAAACATGCAACCATTCGCGCAGGGCTCGCCAGCTTGATCCGCGCCCAGCGGGGACCACTGGAGCCGGAGGTCGCGCCGGTGTGGAAAGGATTGAAATTGCCACACAAACCGCTCAGCGCCTGGATGCCTGCATGGCTGATCTTTGGCCTGATGACGGTGGTTCTGGGTCTGTCCTATGTCGGTCTGGCTTGGGCGCTGTCGGGGGATACGGAGCGACTGCAAGGCCAGCTTGCGGCATTAGGCGCGCGGGAACAGGTAGAACTGAAACGGCAGGCACCACCGCCACCGGCCCCTCCACCTGTGGAAAGCGGCCAGAAGGAGCGTGTGGCCAAATTTCTGGAAAAAGAGATTGAGGAGCAGCTTGTCACCGTATTTGACGATGCCAATACAGTAACTGTCCGGATCAAGGGTTCGGGTATGTTCCAGCCGGCCTCGGACACATTGGTAGACCGGTTTGAACCGATTATGAACCGGATCGCCGAAGCCTTGAATGAAGAACCCGGAAAGATCATCATTGCGGGTCATTCCGATAACATTCCGATCAAGACCGCACGGTTTCCGTCCAATCTGCATCTGTCGCTGAAACGTGCGGAAAAAGTGATGCAATCCATTGCCGGCACTTTGAACGATCCTGCACGTATGTCTGCTGAAGGACGGTCCGACAAAGAGCCGATTGCCGATAACGGCACCCGGGAGGGACGGGCGGAAAACCGGCGGATCGAAGTAATTTTGATGAGAGAGAACAACTAGATGGCGGTTTTCCGGCGGATATTTCAGTGGATTTTCCACACCAATGGCATTCTCGCTATTGTAGCGGGCCTGTTGATGGCGTCGGTCTGGTTTCTCGGGCCAATTCTCGGGATTGGTGGCAGCTTTCCACTGGAAACGGTAACGGCCAGACTGATCGCCATCGGTATCATTTTTGTCTTTACCCTGTTCCTAATGCTGCTTCTGGCTCTGTTGCGGGCACGCCGCGAAGGTAAGATGGCAGACGAGATCGTCGAGGTGGAGGACGATCCTGCGGAAGAACAGGATGAAGCCGTCAAAGCCGAAATGGCGGAAATGCGCAACCGGATGCGCGACGCGCTCAAAACCCTGCGCAAATCCAAACTGGGCGGGCGCGGGCGCAGCCAGAAGCTCTATCAACTGCCGTGGTATCTGATGATCGGGCCACCGGGAGCGGGCAAAACCACAGCGATTGTTAATTCGGGTCTGAAATTCCCACTGGCCGAAAAAATGGGGATGCAGGCGATTGGCGGTATCGGGGGCACGCGCAATTGTGACTGGTGGTTCACGGATGAGGCGGTTCTGATTGACACGGCCGGCCGCTACACCACGCAGGACAGCGATGCAGAGGCCGACAGTCGCGCGTGGAACGGCTTTTTGAACATGTTAAAGAAATTTCGCAAACGCCAGCCGATCAACGGGGCGATAGTTGCGATTTCCCTGTCCGATATTGCGGTGCAAAACGAAGCACAACGTAAGGAATACGCCACCGCAATCCGGCTGCGTCTGACTGAGTTGCGCGAAAAACTCGGGGTGCGTTTTCCGGTTTATATCCTGCTGACAAAAGCAGATCTTCTCGTTGGTTTCACAGAGTTTTTTGAGAACTTGGGCAAAGAGGCCCGCGAACAGGTTTGGGGTTTCACCTATCCGATGGAAGGCCCCAAGGACAAGCGCAAGCCGCTGGATGGATTTGATGCGCAGTTTGAAACCATGCTGGCCCATCTGAACGATTTGTCACTGGACCGGATGGCACAGGTTTCCGATCCCCAGCGTCGTTCCATGATTGCCGGTTTTCCCCAGCAGGTGGCCAGCCTGCGTCCGGTGGTGCGGGAGTTCCTGTCGGAGATTTTTCTCGACAGCAAATTTTCACAGACTCAACTGGTGCGCGGGGTGTATTTCTCTTCCGGTACACAGGAAGGCACGCCGATCGACCGGCTGATGGGCGGCATGGCACGGACCTTTGGTCTGGGGCGTCAGGCACTCGGGTCAGGGCAGGGCGCAGGACGCAGCTATTTCCTGCGCAATCTGCTGGATAAGGTGATCTTTCCGGAAGCCGGTCTTGTCTCGGTCGACGATAAGGTGGAGCGCCGCTACCGCTGGATCGTTCGGGGGACAGTGGTCGCCGCGGTGCTGCTGACCCTTGGTGTTGTGGGGCTTTGGACCAACAGCTTTCTGGGAAACCGGCAGTTGGTGGCAGATGCAAAAACGCAGATCGAACTTTATTCCTCAAAAGTCGCCGATGTGCCGGGGAACCCGATTGCCGATACGGATGTGCGCCAGCTTGTTGAACCGCTGGATATTCTGCTGGCGATGCCGGGCAACCCGTCCCAGACCGATCCGCTGCCGCCGCGCAGTCTGACCTATGGTCTGTATCAGGGGGATGCAGTGGGGACGGAAGCGGCGCAAACCTATCGCGCAGCCCTGAACCAGAAACTCCTGCCCCGTCTGCTGCTGCGGATGGAGGAGCTGATCCAGTCCAATCTGAACAATGAAACCCTGCTGTTTGAGGCGCTGAAGGTGTATATGATGCTTGGCCAGCAAGGACCAATGGACCGTGATCTGGTGTTGCAGTGGTTTACCCTGGAATGGGCCAATGAATTTGCCGGTGAACCTGACGCAGCTTCGCAAACGGCGCTTGTGACCCATCTGACAAATATGATCAACCAGCCCATGATCTCTATCCCGCTGGACGGTCCGTTGGTGGAACAGGTGCAGGGCATTCTGTCAGAAACTCCGGTGGCGGCGCGGGCTTATCGTACCATCGTGGAAGGGCCGGAGGCCAAGGCGCTTCCGGACTGGACCCTGCTTGTGGCGGGTGGTGCCGCGACCAATCAGGTTATGGTCCGCCCGTCCGGTCTGCCCCTGTCAAGCGGTGTGGAGGGGATCTATACCTATGACGGTTTTTATAACGTCTTCCTTCCCGCCGCCCTTGATGTGGCCGAACAGATCAAAAAGGATAACTGGGTTCTTGGCCCCCGCGCAGAAGATCTGAGCGATACAAATGCGCTGGCGCTGATCGCGCGGGATGTACTCGACCTTTATTACGCCGACTACATCATCGCCTGGGAAACGATTTTAGGCGATGTGGATATTGCGCCGATGTCATCCATGTCCCAGACTGTGAAAACATTGAACCTTCTGTCCGGCCCGTCCTCGCCTGTGTTCAAAATCATGAATCAGGTGGCGGAACAAACGCGGTTGGCTGAACGGCGTGCAAATGAGGTTGTAGAGGGCGTGGCCAGCGGATTCAGTGAGGAAGGCAGCGCACTTGCACTGGAAGGGCTTGGCGTACGCACGCAGCGGTTGCTGGCTGTGCTGCAGTCTGCGGCTACCGTGGATGGTGCAGCCCCGCCCAAGCCCGGCCAGCAGGTACAGGATCGGTTTAACAGCCTGCACACCTTCGTCAAAGGTCTGGACGAGAATACACCGGGCGATATCAACCGCATCATGGAACTCTACGTCGCGGTCTATCAGGAGCTGAACCGCCTGTCGGTCGGGGGCACAGTGACGGGGCAGGGAGAGGCGGTACAGCGTTTGCAGGAAGCTATCGTGCCGATGGATGGCCCGATCAAACGCTGGTCCACCCAGATAATCGAATCCGCCTCGGGGGCTGCAGCGGGCGGGCAGCGCTCCAAGCTGAACAACCAGTGGCAGGCACAAGTCCTGCCATTCTGCAAGCAAGCTTTGGACAACCGCTATCCATTTAACAGAAAATCCCGCGCAGAGGTGGGCATACAGGATTTTGCCCGCCTGTTTGCACCTCAAGGGTTGATCGATACATTCTTTACCACCCATCTGGCAGAGCATGTGGACGTATCCTCGCGCCCTTGGAAGTTCAAACGGACCACGGGTAAGGATCTCGGGATTTCAGACAGTGTACTGCAACAGTTTGAACTGGCTGCCGAAATCAGGGATGCCTATTTCCTTGCGCCTGGCCTGCCGTCAATTACCTTTGATCTCAAACCTATCGCGCTCGACCCGAACGCACAGGAGGTGACTCTGCTGATCGACGGGCAGCCCCTGAACTATGCCCACGGTCCGCAACAGACGACATCTCTGAAGTGGCCGCAGGGCGGCAGCACGTCTGTCACCTTCAGTCCGTCAATCGAAGGACGCAGAAACCAGCGCCAGATGGACGGGCCTTGGGGGTGGTTCCGTCTGCTTGACAGTTCGGAGATCCGCCGCACCAATGTAGCCGATCAGACCCGCATTGTGTTCAATGTGGGCGGGCGCATCGCCGTATTCCAGATGCGGGCCGGTTCTGCGATCAACCCGTTCTCTTCCAAGGCGGTGCGGCTGTTTCGCTGCCCCAATTCGCTCTGACGTGTTCGGTTTTTTTGGCAAAATCCCCGCCCACGGCGATTTCATCCGCTCCCGCGGTAATGTATCCTTCATCAACGGATGGGATGGTTTTTTGCAACAGGGGCTGGAGGAAAGCCGTCGTCGTCTCAAAGGAGACTGGGATGCGGCCTATCAAAATTCTCCGATCTGGCGGTTTCTTCTGGAACCGGACATTTGTGGGGGGCAGGCCGTGACGGGTGTTCTGATGCCCAGCCAGGATCGTGTCGGTCGCCGCTTTCCCCTGACACTGTTTCATCCGCTGGCAAATCCGGCCGTGCCTGAATTGCTCGACGATGATCCTTTAATGACGGAGCTCGAAAACATCGCGCTGGCCTGTCTGGATGCGCAGATCGACAAGGGTGAACTGGTCCGAAGGCTTGAAGGGGTAGATTTCAGTACAGCGCCGGCCTCGGGCAGTATGAGCAGGCAATCCTACTGGCTTTCCACCTTCTTTGGCGGCGCTGCGAGACGGGATACACGCCGCTTTGACGGGTTACCGGAGCCTGCGCGTTTTGAAGAGCTTCTTTCACCGGATCGGGGGCAACAGGATGTTTGAACAGGGACCAATGTTCCGCACTGACGCGGCCACCCATGTAGGACTTGTGCGCGACCTGAACGAAGACAGTATGATCAGCCGGGAGAACCTCGGGCTGTGGACTGTTGCGGACGGCATGGGGGGGCATGCGGGCGGCGATTTCGCCAGCCAGACCATTGTGGCGGCGATCAGGGCTATTCCGGACGCGCTTCAGGGGGGCGAACTGATGCAGGCGGTTCGCGATGCGTTCCATTCGGCACATCAAACCATTCAAAACGAAGCCGAACTGCGTGAAGGGGGCACTATGGGCTCCACAGCGCTCTCGTTGATCCTGCGACAGGACTATTTCGTCTGCTTGTGGGTCGGTGACAGCAGGCTGTACCATTGCCGGGACGGAGCCGTGCGTCAGTTGTCCTCGGATCATTCTCTGGTGAATGAGTGGGTGGAAGAAGGCAAGCTGACCCGCGAAGAAGCCGAACGCCACCCCCATGGCAATGTCATCACGCGCGCGATCGGGGTCGGAGAAGTGCCAGAAGTTGCCAAGATCCGCGGCCAGTACGAGCCCGGAGACCGGTTCCTGTTATGCTCTGACGGGTTAAGCGGGTATATGGAAGAGGCGGATATCTTCAGCGTGCTTGCCAATGACCCGATGGAAGGGATTGCCGACCGGCTGGTACAGGGGGCTCTGGATGGTGGCGGGCGGGACAATGTGACCGTAATCGTGGTCGAGGTGCCGTGGTAGGTTCCATTTTCGACAAATATCCCCGCGCGGAGCGCAGAAATTTCGCCTTCGGCGAGGATATTTTAAGAAAATGGAAAGAAACCGGCGGTTATGATCCTTCTACGGTACAGGCGGGGACGCCGATGGCCGTGAAAATGGAGACGCCCTGCTGAAATTTTCACGCAGGGCGTTTTACGCGCTTTCAGGGCCAGTCCATCACCACTTTACCGGCAGACCCGTCTATCATGGCCGCAAACCCTTCTTCAAAGGCATCGATCCCGATGCGGTGGGTGATCAAACCGGAGACATCCAGACCGCCCTGAACCAGCGCGATCATCTTGTACCATGTCTCAAACATTTCACGACCATAGATGCCCTTGATGTGGAGCATTTTAAAGATCACCTTGTTCCAGTCGATCTCGAACCCGACCGGTGCGATCCCGAGTACTGCCATCTTGCCGCCGTTGTTCATCGTGTCGATCATATCGCGAAAAGCCGGTGGCGCACCGGACATTTCCAGTCCGACATCAAAGCCTTCTGTCATGCCGATCCGCGCCATTGTATCGCGCAGGGATTCTTCCGCGGCGTTAACAGTGTATTGAACGCCCATGTCCTGTGCCAGTTTCAGGCGAATTGGATTGATATCCGTGATCACGGTTTTTCGTGCGCCGGCCTTCTGGGCAACGAGTGCACCCATTATGCCAATAGGTCCGGCACCGGTGACAAGGACATCCTCGCCCACACAATCAAATGAAAGGGCTGTGTGGACCGCATTGCCAAAAGGATCGAAAATTGCAGCAATCTCGTCCGGAATATCGTCGGGAATGGGAACTACGTTGTCTTGGGGCAGGGCGATATATTCTGCGAAACTGCCCGGATGATTGACGCCTACGCCTTTGGTATTGCGGCACAGATGCCCGCGGCCGGCACGGCAATTGCGACAGTGGCCGCAGACGATATGGCCCTCACCGCTCACTCTCTGGCCGATTTTCAGGTTTGTAACTGCCGCGCCCAATTCAACAATTTCGCCGCAAAATTCATGCCCCGTTACCATCGGCACCGGAACAGCTTTCTGACTCCACGCGTCCCAGTTCCAGATGTGAACATCGGTTCCGCAGATGGCGGACTTGCGAACTTTAATCAGAACATCGCGCCGCCCGATTTCGGGGATCGGTACATGTTCCATCCAAAGCCCTGTTTCAGCGCGGGATTTTACCAAAGCGCGCATTTGGTTGCTCATTTGATCACTCCCAGTTCACGACCGGCGGTTTCGAATGCGTCGATGGCACGGTCAAGGTCCTCGATACTGTGTGCAGCGGACATCTGCGTGCGAATACGATCCTGTTCCCGCGGAACGACCGGAAAACTGAAAGCGGCGACATAAACACCAAGCTGATCCAAGCGCGCAGCCATTTTGCTGGCCAGTTTCGGGTTTCGCAACATGACCGGTATGATGGGATGATCGCCCGGTAGCAGTTCAAACCCCAATGCGCCCATCCGGTTGCGGAAGTGGCCGGCATTGCGGCGCAGTCGAGCCCGCAGCTCGCCGCCGTCTGCCAGCTTGTCAAACACGGCGATGGAGGTCTGCGCGATCACAGGCGCAAGCGTGTTGGAAAACAGATAGGGGCGGGATCTCTGACGCAGCCAATCCACTATTCGTGCGCTGGCTGCGGTATAACCACCCGATGCACCGCCCAGTGCCTTGCCAAGCGTTCCGGTTATAATGTCGACCCGCCCTTCAACACCGCAATGTTCGGCTGTGCCGCGTCCGTTTTCGCCCATAAACCCCACCGAATGACTGTCATCCACCATGACCAGTGCATCGTATTTATCGGCGAGGTCGCAAATTTCGGGCAGTTTGGCAACAAATCCGTCCATTGAGAAAACCCCGTCTGTGGCAATCAACCGGAAGCGGGCGTCTTTGGCTGCGATCAACTGGCGTTCCAGATCCGCCATGTCGGAGTTTTTATAGCGGTAGCGCTGCGCTTTGCAGAGCCGTACACCATCAATAATGGATGCGTGGTTCAACGCATCGGAAATAATAGCGTCTTCGGGTCCGAGAAGGGTTTCGAACAGGCCGGTATTTGCATCGAAACAGGCTGCGTAAAGGATCGTATCCTCCATGCCCAGAAAATCCGAGATACGTTTTTCCAATGCTTTATGAGGGGCTTGCGTGCCACAAATGAAGCGGACTGACGCCATTCCGTAACCGTATTCGTTTAGCGCTTTTTTCGCCTCTTCAACGAGTTCCGGATTATCCGCCAGCCCCAGATAATTATTTGCGCACAAATTAATGGTTTGCCGGTCACCCAGATTGATTACTCCGGATTGTGGTGAGGTAATTACCCGTTCGCTTTTGTAGAGGCCCTGATCTTTCAGTTCCGCCAGCGCCTGTTCGAGCGTTTCGTCAAACCTGTCTGATGCTGCCATAGTCATGCTCCACTGCTGCATTTCCTGTTTAGTAGTGGTGTAACACGAAGTATTCGGGCTGTCTTTCTTAGTTGGATGATGCGGTGAGGTAGGGAATCACTTTTGGAGCTGGGTTCAAAAATCATTGGGTTGACGGCCCGACAACAGCAGATTGTGCCAATATTGTGGCGTGAATATAGCTGGGAGAGACGTGTGCCGGAGGTAGGTCAGGCTTGAAAATTAAACTTTCAATTTCTTTTAAAATTCCGAAGTATCAATAGGCTACGGGTTTCTGTTAAAGCTTCGTTTACTTTCTGTGGACAAACTTGTGTGAAATTAGAAACAAATATGTCGAAACTTTGGCGTTATAACCACTTCATCCAAGTATCAGGCGCAGTTGTCTGAATTTCAGTAGTTCAGTGTAAGTGAGTTCAAAAATGGTTATTGCCAGCATCTTCGCATCAGGTATCGCAATCGGGTTTCTTGTAGGGTTTGTCAGCTTCACGCTGATTTACGCCTTCTTGGCCTAATCTGCCTTCAGGCGGGGTTGCAAGTTTTGCGACCTGAGGTGTTACAAGTCTGAGTGCACGCATAAAAAAACACCGCTCCGGGAGAAGCGGTGTTTTTTGTGTTTAAGAGCGATATTGTCAGGCGTCGATGAAACCGCGGGCGCATGGGCCGTAGGCATCGGGTTGCCGCCGCAGAACCGGGAAGGTCTCTAGCACACCGTCACGGCTGTCTTCGGGCAACAGGTCCAGATTTTCCGGAGTGGGCATGAAACTTTCCGAAGCGGCTGCCTCTGTGTAGATAACTTCGTGGCGGTCTGTCACGATCTGGAAAAACTCCATCTCTCCGCCGACAGCCTGAATGACTGTTACATCATCAACCAGAATGCGGGCAGGGATGAGCACCTCTTTCACACCGTAAACTGCCATGGCTTCGGCGCCTTTCAGAACCACACGCTGGTCCGCGCTGACGACCAGATCACGGGCGTTCTTGATCGCGCCTTTTCTGAACAGAATTGGCGCGTTGTCCCGTGTAATCTTAACGTTATGAGAGCCGATCCAGCGAATTTCCTGCATTCCGCGATCCCGTGTGATAACGCGGTCACCGGCGACGAGGTTTTCCACCCGCACTTCACCACGGCTGGTCATAACATGGGTGCCACGTGCGATGCCAAGGCGGTTCTGGGCCTTGTTTTGCTGTGTATCTGCTTCTTTAACAGGATTTTCACCTGTGTGAGGCATGGAAACGCTGACTGTTTCGTAAACGTGATCTTCGATTAACGGTCTGTCGCTGACCAGTTCGGAATAAAGCGCAGCGTGGTTGCTGGAAATATCCTGACGCGCAGTGAAAACCTCATCCGTGAAGCGATCCCGCAGCACCCAGATAATCTGTGCTTTGGTCGGGGCAACGCTGGTGTTTGCGTTTGGTTTCGGTGTGCTCGTCAGTTTTTGGATCTTGCTGTTTTTAATGCAAATGCCAGTGCGGAAGTTAGCAAATCCGCCTTTGGTCAGAGAAAACGGAGTGGTATTTGCGGCAATTGTGTAGCTGTGAAGATTTGCAGACATATCCGATACTCGCTCACTAAATTATGCGCCTCGGGTTTAAACAACTTAAATTTCTTGCATTCGGCGCTTTGAAAAATTGATGGGGGCCAAATGAGGCGCAAATGGGGCAGCAATTTGCTCAAACTTGGTTTTCTCGAAGCGTGAAAGCCCAACGAGAGCGGTGCATGCCGGTTTTCGCGGCGGGGCCGCAGTGGCTCCGGCTAGAGCCAAATGTCTGACACTGTGTCGCAATTTAGTATTTCTAGGCCGTTTTTGGCGGTTGCTATTCCATGTCATGTTTGCTTAGTCTGAGGGCATACCAACAGGGTCTCATGGCCTGAACACAAAAAAACAGGCTGAAAACAGCCTGATAAAATTCCGGTCGTACAGATCGCACAAATTAAAAAACGGGTCTTCAGGCCTGGCAAAGTCAACTGGGAGATAGTTTTGACTGCAACTTCGCACGACGACGCTTTTGTCGTATTTGATCGCGTTCAAAAAAGCTACGATGGCGAGATTCTTGTTGTAAAAGATCTCAATTTACAAATTGCAAAAGGTGAGTTTCTGACAATGCTTGGCCCGTCAGGGTCCGGCAAGACGACCTGTCTTATGATGCTCGCTGGGTTTGAAACAGCCACAAGCGGGGATATCCTGCTGGGCGGCAATCCTATCAACAATATTCCCCCGCATAAACGCGGGATCGGCATGGTGTTCCAGAACTACGCCCTGTTCCCCCATATGACCGTTGGTGAAAATCTCGCCTTTCCACTGGAAGTGCGCAAGATGGGCAAGTCAGAGCGGGAAGCCAAAGTGAAACGCGCCCTTGATATGGTGCAGATGGGCGATTTTGCAGGTCGGCGTCCGGCACAGCTTTCGGGTGGTCAGCAGCAGCGGATCGCGCTGGCGCGGGCGTTGGTGTTTGATGCGGAACTGGTGCTGATGGACGAACCACTCGGGGCGCTCGACAAACAGCTGCGCGAACACATGCAGTTCGAGATTAAACACATCCACGAAAATCTGGGTATTACCGTGGTCTACGTGACCCATGACCAGTCCGAGGCGCTGACGATGTCAGACCGGATTGCCGTGTTCAACGACGGTGTGATCCAGCAACTGGCACCGCCGGAAGATCTTTACGAACGCCCAGAAAACTCCTTCTGTGCGCAATTTATTGGTGAAAACAACACCTTGATGGGCACAGTTGAATCTGTATCGGACGGGGTCGCCTCTATTACGCTGGACGACGGCGCAAAAGTGCGCGGTCTTGCGGTGAACTGCGGTGGCCCCGGCAGCCGCACCACCATGTCGCTGCGTCCCGAACGGGTTTATGTGGGCGGAGAGGAAGGGCTCGTCACCACGGAAGCACAGGTCAAGGAACTGATCTATCTTGGCGACCATATCCGGTGCCGCATGAGCGTGCACGGGAACGACGAGTTCGTCGTAAAAGTTCCTAACGCTGCGGGTCACAAACACCTGCAAGTTGGTGAAAAAACCATGATCAGCTGGGAAACAGCTGACTGTCGGGCGCTCGACGCCTGAGGGACAAAATCCAAAGAACACCGACCGTTCCGCACCCGTGGACGGATGGACCAACGATATAACGGGTAAAATGTAAACAAGGAGAAGTTTCTATGAAAATGAAGTCTATTATTCTGAGCACAGCAGCCGGCGTTGTCGCCGCATCTGCAGCTGGCGCTAAGGACATGACGATTGTTTCTTGGGGCGGTGCATATTCGGCCTCTCAGGATGCAGCCTATCACCAGCCTTATATGGCGGCGAACCCGGACGTAAACATCATCAACGACGAAAGCTCCGCCGAAGCGGTTGCCAAGCTGCGTGCGATGGCCGAAGCCGGTAACACAACATGGGATGTTGTGGATGTTGTTGCTTCCGATGCGATCCGTCTGTGTGACGAAGGTCTGGCGATGGAAATCGATCCGGACACAATGCTGGCAGACGCGCCTGACGGTACAAAAGCTTCTGAAGATTTCGGCGACCTGCTGGTATCCGAGTGCTTTATCCCGCAGATCGTGTATTCCACAACATTCGCGTATCGTACCGATGTGGACGCATGGGGCGGCAAAGAGCCAAGCAACATCTGTGACGTGTTCGATCTGGAAGCCTTCCCTGGCAAGCGTAGCCTTGAGAAGCGTCCGATCAACAACATGGAGTGGGCACTGCTGTGTGATGGCGTAGCCAAGGACGAAGTTTATGATGTTCTGGGCACAGAAGAAGGCCAGCAGCAGGCTCTGGCCAAGCTCGACACCATCAAGGACGAAGTGATCTGGTGGTCTGCCGGTGCGGATACGCCACAACTGCTGGCCGACGGCGAAGTCGTGATGGGTTCTACCTATAACGGTCGTCTGTTTGCGCTGATCGAAGAGCAAAAACAGCCGGTTAAAATGATGTGGGACGCACAGGTGTTCGACCTTGACGGTTGGATCATCCCTGCAAACCTGAGCGACGAGCGCAAGCAAGCCGCACTGGACTATATCATGTTCGCGACAGACACACAGCGTCTGGCCGATCAGGCGAAATACATCTCCTATGGTCCGGCCCGTGCGTCCTCTGCACCACTGGTAGGCAAGCACGCCGAACTGGGTATCGACATGGCGCCACACATGCCAACAGATCCCGAGAACGCCAAGAACACATTCCTTTATAACTACGAGTTCTGGGCTGACTACCGCGACGACATCGACGCGAAGTTCCAAGCCTGGCTTGCTCAATAATTAATTACACAGGGCGGCTTTCGGGCCGCCCTGTTACCCTGAACCCGATGGTTTCAACAGGTGGACAGTACTAAGATCATGGCAAACACAGCAGACAGCTCCCAAGATATCGCCCATTCCGCACCGGTTACCGGTCCGGTGCTGGGCAACGACGGACGCCCCCTAAAAGCCAGTCTCGCCAAAAGCCTGCGTCGTCAGAAATTACGCGCGCTTGGCCTGATTGCACCGCTGCTGATCTTTGTTCTTCTCACCTTTATCGCGCCGATTGCGGATATGTTGTTTCGCTCGGTTGAAAACAATATTGTCGGTGACGTTCTGCCCCGCACGGTAGTTGCCTTGCAGGACTGGGATGAAACCAGTGGAGAATTGCCAGACAATGCCACGTTCAAAGCGATGGCTCTAGATTTGAAAGAGGCGGTCGAGGACAAAAGCCACACGCGGCTCGGCTCACGTCTGAACTACGAACAATCTGGTATTTCCAGCCTGTTCCGCCAAACGGGCCGCAAGGTGAAGCGACTGGACGTGGAAGAAACGACGGATTTCGTCGCCGCGTTCGAGGATATGAACAAGAAATGGGTGGATGTCGAAAACTGGCAGACCATCAAAGCCTTCTCCGGACGGTTTACTGACGGTTATTTCCTTGCCGCAGCGGATCTGACCAAAGGGCCGGAGGGTATCGAGCGGGTGCCCGAGAACGAACAGATTTACTATACTCTGTTGCTGCGCACGCTGAAAATGTCGCTGATCATCACCTTCAGCTGTATTTTGCTTGGCTATCCGATTGCCTTCCTGCTGGCGACATTGCCACTGCGCACCTCCAACCTGCTGCTGATCCTCGTGCTGCTGCCATTCTGGACCTCGCTTCTGGTGCGCACCTCGGCGTGGAAGGTTCTGCTGCAACAACAGGGTGTGATCAATGACACGCTGGTCTGGCTCGGGCTGGTGGCGGATAACGCGCGGCTGGAACTGATCAACAACCAGACCGGCACCATAATCGCGATGACTCATATTCTGCTGCCCTTCATGATCCTGCCGCTGTTTTCCGTAATGAAAACCATTCCGCCATCCTATGTGCGGGCTGCGAAATCACTGGGCGCGAATGACTGGACAGCCTTCTGGCGGGTCTACTTCCCGCAGTCCGTTCCGGGTATCGGGGCGGGGTCCATCCTGTGCTTCATCCTGTCGATCGGGTATTATATCACGCCGGAAATCGTGGGCGGCACAAAAGGTGTCTTCATCTCCAACCGGATCGCTTACCACATTTCGTCCAGCCTGAACTGGGGCCTCGCGGCGGCTCTGGGGACGTTGCTGCTGGTGGTGGTGCTCGGGCTGTACTGGCTCTACGACAAGTTCGTAGGCATTGATAACGTGAAACTGGGGTAAGGTAATATGGCTCTTCCAATCTACGCATCACCGCTGCAACGGGCCTGGTACTATGGCTTCCGCACCATCTGCACGCTGATCTTCCTGTTCCTGATCGTGCCGATCCTTGTGATCCTGCCGCTCAGCTTTAATGCAGAGGATTTCTTTACCTTCACGCCGGAAATGCTGCGGTTTGATCCCGAAGGGTATTCGCTGAAACACTACCGTGATTTCTTCTCGAACTCCGATTGGCAGAATGCGGTTGTAAACTCGCTCCGGATCGCGCCGATGGCGACTTTCCTGTCGGTGTCCTTCGGCACACTGGCCGCGATCGGCCTGAGCCAGCCCCATGTGCCATTCCGCCGTGCAATTATGGCGATCCTGATTTCGCCAATGATCGTACCGTTGATCATCTCGGCTGCGGGTATGTACTTCTTCTACTCCCGTATTGGCCTTCAAGGCACATACTGGGGCGTTGTCATGGCCCATGCAGCCCTTGGCATTCCGTTCGTTATCATCACCGTGACGGCGACATTGGTGGGTTTTGACAACTCGCTCACACGGGCGGCGGCAAATATGGGGGCAGGGCCGGTCCGCACCTTCTTCCGTATCCAGATGCCGCTGATCCTGCCCGGTGTGATCTCAGGCGGCCTGTTTGCCTTTATCACTTCGTTTGATGAGGTGGTCGTGGTGCTGTTCGTCGGCTCTGCCGGTCAGAAAACCCTGCCGTGGCAGATGTTCACCGGTCTGCGTGAACAGATCAGCCCGACAATCCTTGCGGTGGCGACAATCCTGATCGCGATTTCCATTGCCTTGTTGACAGTGGTCGAACTGCTGCGCCGCCGCTCTGAACGGCTGCGGGGCATGTCACCGGGTTAAACCGGACCGCTGAGTTTGGAATTCAGGACGGGGCCGCTTTCGCAGGCCCCGTTTTTCTTTGCGCGGTCAAAGGGCGCGCAGGATAACCAGCCAGATCGAAACGCTGAACACCGCACCCGCTGTACCAAGCAGGATGGCACCGGCTGCGCTGCCTTTGGCGCGGTCATACATATTGGCGAAAACATAGCCATTTACGCCCGGTGCCATTGCAGCGGTCAGAACCACGACGCGGGTGATATCTGGATCAAGGTCAAAGACCTGCGTTGCCATGATCAGCGCAATCAGCGGATGAACCACCAGACGTAGGGTGAGTACGAAGGCTGTCTCTCCCACGTTCGCGGACAGCCCGTACCGAACCAGAACAGCCCCCAGTCCGAACAGCGCAGCGGGCAGGGCGGCGCGGGCCATCATCTCGGTTGCAGCCCAGAGCCCCTCTGGAAGCCACATGCCAGTCAGGTTCACAACAAAGCCGAGCGCGAGACCGATCATCAGCGCATTCTTGAACATGGCCTTGGCAACGATTTTGGCTGTCGTGGGCAGGCTGCGCCCGTCGGCGCGCACCAGTTCAATCGTGGTAATCCCTAGCAGATAACAAAACGGCGCATGGATCGCGACAATCGCGGTGATCGGGCCAAGCGCTTCGGTTCCGAAGGCCCGTTCGACAATTGGAAAGCCCAGCAGGACCGAATTGGCAAAGAGCGCACAAAAGCCCAGCACAACCGCCTCACCCGGACGGCGTTTGAAAATGTAGACAGCCCCGAGACACCCGAGTGTGAAACAACTGATGGAGCCTGCGTAAAAGCTGCCCAGAATGCGGAATTGAAAGACGGACGACAGGTCGAGTTTTGCAATCGCGCCGAAGAGCAGGCAAGGAATGGCAAAGTTCTGGGTGAACTTCATCAGTGCGTCAGCATAGTCATCCGGAAAGAGCTTGAAATACACAGCAGCGTATCCTGCGCCGACGACAAGAAACACCGGCAGGACAACTGTAAAGACTTCTATCATTTGATCTTCTTCTTCAGACAGAGAGCCTGATTTTCATGCCGTCAAAAGCCGGCGTAATGTGATCGGGGGTTTCCCCGCACAGGGTTTCATAATCCAGATCCACGTGCATATTGGTCAGCACCGCCTGTTTGGGCGCGGCCCGCTCGATCCAGTCGAGCGTTTGGGACAGGTGGGAATGGGTCGGATGGGGCTCACGGCGCAGGGCGTCCACGACCCAGCACTCCAGATCCGCTACCGCTTTCCAAGCGGTTTCGTTCATTGCAGAGACATCCGGCAGATAAGCCAGAATGTCATCAATGCGAAAGCCGTTTGCCTGAATCGGCCCGTGATCCACCAGAAACGGGGTGAAGGTGATCGCGCCGCCTTCGCCGTCAATGGTGACGGGGCCGGTCATGTCGTTCATTTCAAGGATCGGTTTGTAAAGCGTTCCTGGCACCTGTTCGAAAGTGTAACCAAAGCGCTGGCGCAGGGTGGTTTGCGTTGTCGCGTCGGCCCAGATCGGCAGACGCTTGCGCATGTTGAAAACGACCATACGCAAGTCGTCGATCCCGTGGGTGTGATCGGCGTGGTCGTGGGTATAGATCACCGCATCCAGCGCGCTGACTTCGGCATCCAGAAGCTGGCGGCGCAAATCCGGAGAGGTATCAATCAGAACCGTCGTCGTGCCGGCATCCGTGATACGCTCCACCAGCATGGAACAGCGCTGTCGAGCGTTTTTCGGATTGGCCGGATCACAATCTCCCCAGTTGCCGCCGATCCGCGGCACGCCACCTGATGATCCGCAGCCCAGAATGGTAAAGATGTACTCTGCCATCAGGCAGCTGCCTTATAGAGTGCCGCCTTGCCAAACAGCCGATCGAAATTGGCGGTGGTTTGTGCGGCAAACTCTGCGTAGTCGAGCCCGAAGATCTCGGCTCCGGTCCGAGCCGTATTGGCGGTGTAGGCCGGCTCGTTCCGCTTGCCACGATAAGGCGTAGGCGCAAGATACGGAGCATCGGTTTCAACCAGCACCCGGTCGAGCGGCACAGCGGCGAAAATATCCCGCAATTCCTGACTTTTCTTGAAGGTCGCGATGCCGCTCATCGACAGGTAAAACCCCAGATCAAGGGCGGCTTTGGCCAGTTCCATACCGGAAGAAAAGCAGTGCATCACGCAGCTGTAGGCGCCGTTGCGGTATTCTTCGGTCAGGATGCGGGCCATATCGTCATCCGCTGCGCGGGCATGGATGATCAGGGGCAGTCCGGTTTCCCGCGCCGCAGCAATATGGTTGCGCAGGCTGTCTTTCTGAATCTGTGCCGTATCCGCCGTATAATGATAATCCAGTCCGGTTTCCCCGATCCCGACCATTTTGGGGTGGCGGGTCAGTTCAATCAGACGTTCTGTCGGGACGAGATCGTAATCTGCCGCGCTCATCGGGTGGATACCGGCGGCATAAAACACAGAGTCATAGGCTTCGGCAATCCCGCGTACGGTTGGTTCGTTCTCCAGCTTGGTGCAGATCGTGACCATTCGTGTTACACCTGCATCATGGGCGCGTTTGATAATTTCGTCTCGTTCGCCGTCGAAATCCGGAAAATCCAGATGGCAATGGCTGTCTACAATCTGTGGTGTCATGTGATCTGCCTACTGGCGCGCGATCAAAGGCGCGCCGCTTCGTCAAGTTTTAGCAACATATCAAGGATCACGCCGGAGGGGTCAAGGTTAACCGCACGGGCATGACCGACACGGGCCGATAACTCTTGTGCAAGATTGGCCCATTTGCGGGCAGCAGCGCTGTTTGGGGCCAGTTTGGCCAGCATCCGTGCCTCATGAGGAGCGGCTTCAGTCCAGACGGCCGGTTGCAGGGCGCCATACCGCGCCAGTCTGGTCAAGAGAAGGTCGATCAGCAGAACAGTGATGTCGTAGTTTTCCGCATTGGCAGCACCTCCGCATTTCTCGGCAATGGCTGTAGCCTGACCACGATCAAGTCCGGGTGCCTGTTCCATGAGGGCCACTAGTGCACTGTATCGTTGTGCACCGTCCCCGTGGGCCAGCCGCAGTGCCGCGCCAACAGACCCGCCGGAAAGTTCGGCAAGCGCCGGATCGCTGCCAATTTCCAGACCAGCGGCCATCAGAGCGTCGGACTGATCTTGGGGCGAAAGGGCCGTGCAGCGCAGGTCGCGGCAGCGGGACCGGATTGTGGGCAACAGGCGGGCGGGCTGGTGGCTAACCAGCAGCAGAACTGTCTTTTCGGGTGGTTCTTCTAGGATTTTAAGAAGTGCATTGGCAGCGCTGACATTCATCAGGTCAATGTCGTCCACAATCGCCACGCGCCAGCCGCCATCCGCCGCGGAGAGCGCGAAGAAGCTTTTAAGCTTGCGCACCTCATCGACGGTAATCTCTTTCTTCAAACGCGGTGGCTTGGCCTTGTCGTCCCAAGGGCGGCGGCACAAAAACAGGCGCGGCTCGCCCAAGGACATGGCACGGCGCACGGCCGGATGGTTCGGGTCCGCATCAAGACTTTCGGGTGGAGGAGGGGCGCCGAACATGCCGCCGTCATCTTCCGGCTGGGCCAGCAGGAATTTTGCAATCCGCCATGCCAGCGTTGCCTTACCTACGCCGCGCGGTCCGGTCAGCATCCACGCATGGTGCATCCGCCCGCCGTTATAGGCCGAAAGGAAAGCTGCCTCGGCCTGAGCCTGTCCAACCAGAATACCGGTCTCCCGCGGGTGAGGGGCACCCTCGGCGCGATCCGGTTCGGGGATTTCCTCGGCCGTTATGACAGCCATTGTTCAACCACGGTCTGGATTTCACCGGATACGGATGCGGGGGACTGGTTCCCGTCAATCACATGGCAGCGGTCGGGAAACTGTTTCGCAAGCCCGAGAAACCCTTCACGCAGCTTCTCCTGAAATCCAAGGCCCATATCTTCAAAACGGTCCTCACCGGAATGCCGCGCCAGTCCGCGCCCGAGCGCGATTTCAGGGTCCATATCGATGATGAAAGTCAGGTCGGGTTCCTTTGCAATCATCAGATCGTGGAGGCGGTCCACTGTCGTGCGCAATTCCGCCCGCGCCGCACCCTGATAAACGCGGGTGCTGTCCGCGAACCTGTCGCAGATCACCACTTGATCTGCTTCAAGGGCTGGACGGATGGTGCGCTCCAGATGATCGCGGCGGGCAGCCGTGAACAGCAGGATTTCGGTTTCGGGGGACCAGCGGTTCGGGTCTCCTTCCACCAGAAGGCGGCGGATATCTTCGGCCCCTTCGGAACCGCCCGGCTCGCGGGTGTGTAGCACATCCTGGCCGTAATCCCGCAACAAAGTTGCCAGAAGGCGCGACTGGGTGGTTTTGCCGGACCCGTCAATGCCTTCAAATGTAATAAAAAATCCGCCCTTCACTTACCGCAAAGCCCCTTGGAGCTTTTGAGCGGAAACTTTCAGACGTTTCATCAATCCGGCATATTGCACGTCGCTGGAGGCATAAACAGGGTACCTTTGGGACGGAAGGTCCGGAATTTCGATATTCAACACGCCCAATTCAGTTCCTTTGGCAATCGGCGCCTGAATAGGCCCCTCGTATGTGACGCTCATTTTGATTTCGTCACGGGAGGAATAGGGGATCAATGCGGAAATGTCATCTGCAACTTCCAGCCCGACAGTCGTCTCTGCGCCCAACCAGACTTCTGCTTGGGCGACGTTCTTTCCCGCTTTGAGAAGGGTCTCCTGTGTAAATTGCCGGAAGGCCCAGTTCATCAGACGCTCGGCCTCGCGGGCGCGTTCATCTGCAGTGTTCAGCCCCGAGATCATCAGGATCACGCGACGGTCGTCCTGACGGGCGGTGCCGACAAGCCCGTAACCTGCCTCTTCGGTATGGCCTGTCTTCAAGCCGTCCGCTCCGATACCCTTGTCCAGCAGCGGATTGCGGTTCTTTTGGGTGATATTGGCCCAAGTGAAGGACTCTTCGGCAAAATAGCCGTAATATTCCGGAAATTGGGTCATCAGGCGATTGGCCAGCGTGACCAGATCCCGCGCGCTCATCCGGTGGTTGGGATCGGGCCAGCCCGTCGCATTGGCAAAGGTGCTTTCGTTCATTCCGAGTTTTCGTGCACGCGCGGTCATGATCCGTGCAAAATCCGCTTCGGAGCCCGCGAGATTTTCAGCAACCACGATACAGGCATCATTGCCGGATTGCACAATGATACCGCGGATCAGGTTCTCGACGGTAATCCGGTCGCCCTGTTTGACGAACATCTTGGAGCCGCCCTTTTGGGACGCTTTTTGCGACACGGTAAATTCGGTATCGAGATTCACGCGCCCGTCCTGCAAGGCCTCGAACAGCATGTTGAGTGTCATCAGTTTGGACATGGAAGCCGGTGGGATCGGGATATCCGCTTCTTTTGCCAAAAGCACAGTGCCGCTGGCCTGGTCCAGCACCAGTGCCGAACTTGCAATTGTGTCAAAGGCCGAGACGGGCAGGGTGGTGGCCAGCCAGATAGCTGCCGCGCGTAGTAGGAATTTAGGTCGCATGCCGCGCTCCGTTGGAACGAAACAGATGGGAAGCCCCATCCCTGTAGTCAGGGAACGGGGATCAGTACTGTTCGGGGTTACATTGTCTTATCGCTTAACGCTGCCATCCATTCCGGAAGACGTCAACCTGACACCATGTAGGCATCGGCGAACCCTTGCCCTTTTACCATGTTGAGCAGCTGGCGCTGTTCACTGGCAGAGCTTGCCGGACCGGCGAGAACCCGCCAGAAGGCCTTGCCATTGGTGGTGGACTTAACGATCTTCGCCGGAACGCCATTCTTTTTCAGACGGTCCACATTGGCCTTGGCATTCGACTCGACGCTGAAAAATCCGATTTGTGCGTATTTTGCACCCTTTACAGAATTCGGGGCGGCGGCCGGTTTGGCTGCTGGTTTCGGCTTGGTTTCTGCCGCTTGAACGGATGCACGGGCCTTGGCTGCAAGATCATCCTCAGCTGGCGCATCCAGCGCTACAGCTGTGACGTTCTCTGTAACGTTGCTTTCAACGTCCGCATCCATTTCTGCATTTTCGTCGATGGTTTCCTTGCGCAATGCAGTGACGCGCAGCTTGGTCGGAGAACCTGCCTGAACACCAAGGGCAGCAGCTGCCTCGGAAGACAGTTGCAGGTTCGGGCCCGGATTGTCCCGTTCCCGGCGGAACAGGGCGCCAACGACAAATTTACCATTGCTTTCGTTGCGAATGATGACCCGTTCGGGCTGTTTGCTGTCAGGGTGTGCGATCCAGACACCACCAAGTGAAGGGCGGCCATCCCACAAGGCGTTTTCGTTCTTTTCGAAGACTTCTGGGGCTTCAACGTCGCGTTCGACCAGTTTAATCGGTTTGCCCGAACCCGGTGTGACCTCTGCTAAGGCTTCGGTTGCTTCCGCGTCTTTCTTGCCAAACCCGAGGTTCATTCCCTCAAATCCGCCATCCTCACAGCCTGCAAGGGCTACGCCTGCCAGCAGTGCGAAAACCAGTTTGCTTTTGGATGAAGAAAAATTACCGTTGCTCATGTTGCCTGTCCAGATCATCTTGCCTGTCTCCTTGGTCGCGGAATCTGCTTCACCGATCTGGCGCCGGTTCAAAGTCAAACACCGCGTTAATGTTCCGCCTCATCCCGCTGTGTCGCGGGTTTTGATCATACCCTAACCATAAAGCACTTTGTTATGGAAGCCTGTTAATCCCCGGACGCCCAGAAACCAGCAGCCTGTTGCCGAGAAAAAAATGGGCTTGCAGTTTGGCGCGCGCGCAATTACGAAACCCAAGCACGCGACATGCAGGCACCCGAAAAGCGGAGAGGTGGCAGAGTGGTCGAATGCGGCGGTCTTGAAAACCGTTGAGGTGAGAGCCTCCCAGGGTTCGAATCCCTGTCTCTCCGCCAGCCTGACAATGGTGTATCTTTCACAAAATAACCTATAGTTGTGCAAAATTCCCGCAGGGGTTGAATCGCCCAAACTCGCACTTTTCGGGCCGATTTTGACAGAAAATTGAGCGAAATTTACCGAAAATTGCTGTTTCTAGAAGTTGAGATTTTAGGACGCTGCCCGATTTCCGTCCTTTTTTGGCCCAAATTGGAACTTACCAAAACCCTACGACAAGAAAGAAAAACGACACCGCATACCGAATCCCAAGGACAGTTTATGTTTGCCAATCCTTCCAATAGGCCTTTCTACTCCTATGTGCTTACACAATCCGCCCTTGTTCTGATCGTTCTTGCAGCCTCTTACCTGCTGACGTTTCTTGCTTACGAACATTTCGGCCTGCAAATCGACCGGCTTTTGCTGTCTTTCGGGCTTGTCCTTGTGACCCAATTGCCTGTGGCAGCGATGTACGCCCGCAGCGAAGGTCAGGAGGTTGACGGGAACCGGGGTTGGGCGCTTGCCTTTATTTTTGTTGCGGTCACTTTTGCCGGAGAGGCTGCCTTGCAACTGGCCAGCGGGCACCTTCTGGATACTTGGGAACAGTTCAACGGCTTGGCGGCATCAGCCCGATTTGACACATTGGTAACCGCCGTCTGCGGCCTGTTGGCTGCGGTTCTGCTCTTCGTTACTTTTTCAAAGATTGTCTTCCGGCTGGCTGTCGCATGCCATTTGCGCCAGTATGCAAAAATTGCCACTCTTGCTGAAGAAACAGCTGAAGAAATTGCTGACTCTGCCGGAACGGAGGACCGTGCGCGCAACCTTCACCGCCCCAAAGTCTCACAGGATTTTTCCGAATTCTTCCGGCGTGAACTGATTGGCGCGAATATCGGAATTTTCGGGTTGTCTCTGGTGGTCTTCGGGCCGGAGTTTATGACTATTCTGAAGCTTAGTATTCCGGCGTCGCTGGTGTTTTCGGTTATCTGCGTGGCAAACCGTCTGGCGCGGTCTGAAACCCGTACGTCACTTTCGGCCCGTAGTTTGCACATTTCCTTACAGATGCTGCCACTGACCGTGACTTGCCTGATCCTGTTGGCACTGGGCGAGCTTTACAGAGATTATACCGCTACTCTGGCTGTGAACGCTACGCCCTACGAATTTGCCAGCGCTGCGGCCAGCGGTCTGGCTCATAACTCCAACGTTCTGTGGAGCGTCATCGTTGATCTTGGCATGATTTTTGCCTTGTCGATTGCTGCCAACACCTTGTTGCTGGTCCTGTTTACAAAACTGATCCGCCCCGTGGTGCGCCGCGCAATTCCGGCGGCTGTCACTGCGCGTGTAGATACGCCTCGCACCACTCCTGAAAGCCGTCTGGCACAGATGCCAGTGGCTCCGGATACTGTCGGATTTGTTAAGGGCCGCGATGTTGCAGCAACCTTGAAACATCGTGAGACCTCTACAAAACGTCCCAAACTTCTGTTGCAGCTCAATCAGGAATCCGCTGCCTGACGCAGGGTCGAGCCTGTAATGCAGAGGTTGCGGGTACAGCCGGTCTCCTGCGGCAGAATAGCCCCAAGCGTTTTTTGTCTCTAGCCCCGCACCGGTGGAATGCTAGGTTCGGTTTAAGGTTAGCCGATCAGGGGAAAGGATATTCTGATGAAGTCAAACCGTATCTGGGGTGTTGCCACCACCGCAAGCATCCTCCTTAGCTTGGGCGGGATTGCAGTAGCCGAAGAAACAACCGCAACGACGCAGACTGGAACAGCGACCGTCGCCGCAGAGTCCGAAGTCGCGAAAGTGGTGATTGATGGTGACGCGAAAAAGGGCAAGCGGGTTTTTAACAAGTGTAAAGCTTGTCACAAGCTTGAGGCCGGTAAGAACGGCGTCGGACCCTCACTGGCTGGATTGTTCGGCCGCCCGGCGGCAGAAGTGGAAGGGTTCCGGTACTCGGATGCGATGATCAATTCGGGGATCGTCTGGACACCTGAAACCCTGACGCAATATCTTCACAAACCGAAGGATTTCGTGCCCGGAACCAAAATGACCTTTGCCGGTTTGAAAAAGGACAAGGACATTAACGATTTGCTCGCCTATCTGGCAGAGGAATTGTAGGACTGAACGTCAGGCACCGTGATGTATCGCTTATGATCTGAAACAAAACAGCCGCCGGAAGAATATCCGGCGGCTGTTTTGTAGTTGGAAAGAGGCAAAGCATTGCCTCTGCGCACATATAGGAACGTGCGATTAGCCGTTGTTTGGCGTGCTTGCCGCAGGTTTGGCCGCAGCAGCGCTACCAGCGTTAAGCGGATCTTCCTGACGCTGTACGGACCCTTCGAAGTGGGCGCCGCTCTCGATGGCGATTGTCTTGTGGATGATGTCACCCTCAACCCGTGCGGATGAAGTCAGACGTACTTTCAAACCGCGTACACGTCCGATCACACGACCGTTGACAACGACATCGTCAGCCATGATCTCACCTTCAACGGTGGCGCCTTCGCCAACAGTCAGCAGATGGGCGCGGATGTCGCCTTTGATCTTGCCTTCGATCTGAATGTCGCCAGTCGTTTGCAGGTTGCCTGTGATCGTCAGATCGGAAGACAGGGACGAGGCCGGAGGTTTGGCCTTTGGCGGCGTAGAAGGTGCAGAAGCCGGTGTTGGCGGCGTTGCTGGCTTGGAAGGGGGCGAGGCAGGGGCCGCACCGGAGGGTTTGTTCGCTTCTGCCGAGGGGGCCGGCTTGTTGGTCTCACTGATTTTGCTTTTAGAAAACATTTCTAGCTGCCTTCATATATTTAGAGGGGTTAACTGCAGTACCATTTATGCGCACCTCATAGTGAAGATGCACGCCGGTGGACCGGCCCGTGTTGCCCATATCACCAATTCGCTCTCCGCGCGAGACCCTTTGACCGGACTTCACGCGAATTTTGCTCATGTGGGCGTAATAAGTTTCAAAACCACGCACGTGGCGGATTTTGACGAGCTTTCCATAACCGCTCTGGCGGCCTGCAAAGGTAACGACCCCGTCACCGGTGGCCAGGATCGCCGTCCCGCGTGCGCCGGCCAGATCATTGCCCTTGTGCATTCGGCGCCCGCCGGTTTTCGGGTCGCGACGATAGCCGAACCCCGAGGTGTTGCGATAGCCGCCATCAACCGGAAACGAGAGAGGCAGCTTGGAAACAGCCATTTTAGCCAGACCGACGCGATCCATTTTATCCAGAATATCGACCGCGTCGCGGCTCAGCTGGTTTGCAGCATCCCCTTTGGTGGAAATGGAAAGCGCTGTCAGTGGTCCGCCGGTGCCCGAATGGGTGCGACGCATTTCGTCAAGAATACTGTCGGTGTTGATTCCGGCATTGCTGAGCGCCTGCTGGAGCGGGCCAAGCGTAACATCGACGGCCTGTTCTAGGCGGGCAAAGATCCGTGCGGTTTGCTGTTCCTTCAACTGTTGGGCCAGCGACATTTCGGACATCTGCGTGTAAAGTTCTTCAGCCGTGGTTTCCAGTTGGTCCCGTTGCTGAACCGTAGCTTCAAGCGCCCGGGCCATTGTTGTCAGTGTTTCTTCGGTGTCGTTTGCGCTGCCCAGCTTGGTGCTGAGACTTCCGGTAACGGCCTGCATTTCGGCCATCACACTATCGGATTGCTTTTGCGCCTCATCCCGTTCCTTGATGGCCACCTGCAGTTTTTTCTGCATGATTTTCAGGCCAGTCGCCAGTTCACGGCGTTCTTCTTCGGCCTGAAGCAATTCGCTCTGTTGTTGGGAAATCTGTTCCAGTGCGATGTAAAAACGGTCCTGCGCAGTCTGGGCTTCCAATGCGCGGGTGTCACGTTCCTTGCTCAGTTCGTTCAGACGTGCCTCGTAGGCGCGCTGCATCACCTGCGCCTGCGTTTTGTCGGATCGTGCACTGATCCGGTCGATCATCAGCGTAGATGTCGCAATAACGGTCCAGCAGACGGTTACCGTAATAACCGCGCCGACCGCTGTCTGGAACAGAGGGGTCGCCCGAAAGTAACGGGTGGTGCGCTCTGTGCGCATGTAAATACGTTGCTCGGGCACATGGCGTGCAAGCAGCGCGTTCAGTTTTGCAAACGGTCCGTTCATCATTTTCCCTTAGCCTCTGTATTCTGGCACCCTTTGTCGGGACCGTTGCTCGGCTTGTTTCAGAACACCCCAGTGGTTTACAAAACCCTTTGGAAACAGGCAAGATTTTCTTGCCCGCTCCGCAGGTTTCCGCCAATCGGGGTGTTATTCACCTGCCATGGGCCAGTAGAAATCCAGCGGCAGTCCGGCCTCGGCGCGTTTTTCGTCGTTGAACGGCGGCTTCAACCCGCCCGGAAAATAACGCTGCACGAGGCGGTGAAATTCGTCCTTCGGGTCGATGTCGTGACGCCCGCACAAGAAGTGGAACCACTTGGAGCCATAGGCCACATGGCCGACTTCCTCGGCATAGATAACTTCCAGTGCACTGACGGTTTCGGCATCCTTGGCGGATTTAAACTGCTGGATCATGCCCGGGGTAACGTCCAGTCCGCGGGCTTCCAGCACCATCGGCACAATGGCCAGCCGTCCCATAAAGTCTTCTGCGGTTTCCTGCGCGGCGCGCCACATGCCCGCATGGGCCGCGAAGGCGCCGTAATAACTGCCCAATGCTTCAAGACGGTCACACAACAGGTTGAAATGCTTGCTTTCTTCATCTGCGGCTTTCACCCAGTCGTCATAATATCCCGATGGCATTCTGACATGGGCAAACCGCGCGATGATGTCCCAGTGCAAATCCACCGCATTAAGTTCGATATGGGCGATCGCATGGATCAAGGTATTGCGGCCCTCAACCGTGCCGAGCCTGCGGCGGGGAACTTTGTTTGGCGGTAGCAATTCGGGCGCGTCGGGCCGGGCGGGAAAATCCGGTGGCTGGCTGTTGCCGATTTCCAGCGGGGTGCCGGCCTCTTTCATGGAAAACCACAAGGCAGCGGCGGCATGGCTTTTGGCTGTTTTCTCACGCCCGTCAGCCGTATTCAGGACCGAGCAGGCCAGTTCTGTCAGGGTCGGCTGGCTCATAGGGCTTTTACCGCGTCCAGAACCGCGTCCACATGGCCGGGAACCTTCACCTTGCGCCAGATTTCACGGATTACACCGTGCCCATCGATCAGGAAGGTGGCACGTTCGATTCCCATGAACTTCTTGCCGTACATGTTTTTTTCGACCCAGACGCCCATATCTTCGCACAACGTTCCGGATTCGTCGGAAACCAGCGTGACGCCGAGGTTGTGTTTGGCTACGAATTTGTCATGGCTGGCGACGCTGTCCTTGGAAACCCCAATGATCACGGCGCCGGCGGCTTCGAATTCTGCGGCTTTCTCGCTAAAGCCGATGCTTTCCTTGGTGCAACCCGGTGTGTTGTCTCGTGGATAAAAATATAGAACCACAGTGCGTCCGGCATAATCCGAAAGGGACACGGTTCCGCCTCCGTCCCGTGGCAGTGTGAACATAGGCGCTTTTTCACCGATTTCAGGCATTTGTATCCCCCGTTCGCAAAAACTTGTTAAACTGGCGCTGGTATCAGCGGCCCGGTCACGTAAATAGGGTGGGCGCGCAGAGATCAAGTGTGGAAAATAACCGCATGTCACTGTTGCCGGTAAAAGACGAGCGGAGAGGCATTGATCTGGATTAGACATGTTCTGGTGGCCGGAATGGCCATGCTGATGGCGGGCATCGTTCTGACGGTGCTTTGCGTTGGCGTGGTGAGCATTCTGTTGCGCAACGGTCCGGTTGAAGTCCCCTTGATGCAAGCCTTCGTTCAGGACCGCCTGAACGCCCAGATGGCCGATGAAACTGTGTTGATCGGCGGTGTGTCCCTGACGTCCGGTGCTCAGGGCGTGGGCAACAGTATCCAGTTGCGGGATGTAGAGATTGCGGATGCCGAAGGCCGGACGCTGCTGGTTGTGCCGGAACTGCGTACACGTTTTTCGCTGTTGTCGCTGTTGCACGGTCGGGTCGCCCCGGAAGATATCGGAATTGTCGGATCGGAACTGTCTCTGGAACGGGCAGAGGATGGTACGATCACCCTGTTCGGAGATGGCGCGGGGCTGACTGAAGGGCTTGATGTGCTGGCCCTGCTGGACGGGCTTCAGACAAGGGTCGGCCTGCGGAGCCTGAAAAAGATTGCCTTGTTCGATACGGAAGTGACCTATCTGGACCGCGCATCGGGCCGGTCTTGGGTTCTTGCCAATTCAACGCTGACAATCACACGGGACGGGGACCGGTTGTCGGGTCGTGCAGAACTGGCGCTCAGCGGCACGGACGGTGGCGCGCAGTCGAATGCGGCCAAACTCAAGACGGCTACGATGATCCTGAACGGTGACTACGTGCTCGGTTCCGAAGAGGCGACTGTTTCCTTTCAGTTTGCACAGGCCGCGCCTTCGGAAATCGCGGATCTTTTTCAGGCGTTCGACTGGTTGCGCAATCTGGAGACCACCTTGTCAGGCTCTGTCCGCGCGAGCCTGTCCGGTGACGGAACCCTTGGTGATCTTCACGGTGTATTGCAGTTGTCGGAAGGGGCTTTGGCGGAAACGCCGGACAGTCAGCCGCTTACCTTCAGTCAGGCCAAAGTCTATTTTGATTACAATCACGAGAAAGACACTCTCAACCTGACGCAGGTCGATCTGGAAACCAGTTCCGGTGCTCTGCAAGCCACCGGCTTTGCCCAGATGCACCGTAGCGTTTCCGGAAGCGTGGACGCTCTTTCGGGGCAATTGCGCCTGTCTGATATCAACATCCAGCGTCCGGACCTGTTCGATCAGGACGTGGGCCTGTCTGCTGCCGCCCTTGATGCGCGCGTTTCCTTTTCCCCGCTTACAATCGAGGTCGGCCGGCTGGCTGTTTTTGACGCAGACACAACCATCAAGATCAAGGGCAGGTCGGTTGCGGGGGAAACATATTGGGAAAACAGCTACGATGTGGATGTGAACCGGATCGGGCTGGCGCGATTGAAACAGCTCTGGCCGAAACCGGTCGTTGAAAAAACGCGCCGCTGGATGAACGAGAATGTTTCGCAAGGGCAGATCGTGAATTTTGGCGGTGGTATGCGATCCTATTCCGGTGAGTACGAATATGCGTTCAACTTCGGCATCGAAGACGCGAACTTCCGCTTTTTAAAAACCGTTCCTCGATTGCAAGAGGGTGTCGGATTTGGCTATCTCACCCACAAGGACTTGAGGCTCGATCTGAGCAGCGGCTATGTGGTGGCCCCAAACGGGACCGAAGTTGATGTGGCCGGATCATCCCTGTTCATTCCTGACATCCACCAGCGCCCGTCTCCCGGTGAGATCACGCTAAGTGCAAAGGGGAGCGTGGGGGCTGCACTCGCCCTTTTGAACGTGGAAAAATTTCAGTTTCTGAAAAAGGTCGGGCTGTCCGAGGATATTGCCGAAGGGCAGGCTGTTGTGCAGGGCACCTTCAAACTGCCGCTTGATAAAGACGCCAAGACCAGTGATGTGAAAATGGATCTGACTGCCCGGTTGACGGATTTGCATTCTCACACCTTGATCAAAGGAAAATCCCTGACGGCAGATGTGCTGGAAGCGCAGATTACAGACCAAGGGGTGACCCTTTCGGGGGATGCGGTGCTGGATGCTGTACCCGTGACTGCCCGCTGGAAACAGGCTTTTGGCAAGGATGTTCCAAAAGAAAGCACAGTTTTTGCGCAATTCGATCTGTCGGATCAAAACCTGCGTTCTCTGGGCATTCAATTGCCCGATGGAACGATCCGCGGTCAGGCAAGGGGGGCGATGGATGTTACCCTTCGGAAAGGGGCGGCACCGGTATTTGAATTGTCGTCGAATTTGCAAGGGGCGCGACTGTCGATTCCTGCGCTTAACTGGTCCAAAGCCGCAGGAACCGCGGGGAGTCTGGATATAACGGGCCAGTTGGGAGACCAGCCGCAAGTGGATCGGATCGCTTTTCGCGCGCCGGGATTGGCAGCCGAAGGAACATTGGATCTGAACCCTGACGGAAGTTTGCGCCGCGCCCGTTTCGACAGTGTTTCGGTTGGACGCTGGCTTGACACTTCGGCAATTCTGACGCCGCAGGGGAATGGCAGCGCCAATATCTCTGTCAACGGAGGGCGTGCTGACCTGCGTTTTCTGGACGATGCAGCGGACGGCGGGCAATCCGGTGGGTCCGGCAACTCCACGATCAAACTGGCTTTGGATCAGGTCCGTATAACCGACAGCCTGACCCTGAGCTCTTTTTCTGGCAAGCTGACCACTGCCCAAGGTTTGCGGGGCAGTTTCGTAGGGCGGATCAACGGGGGCACGCGGGTGGACGGCAAGCTGTTCCCTCAGTCCCATGGCACAGCGTTGGAACTGAGCAGCAAGGACGCCGGCGGTGCGCTGCAATCTGCCGGACTTTTGAAGAACGCACGGGGCGGAGAGTTGCGTCTGGTGCTGGTGCCCCGTTCGGGCGACGGGAATTACGACGGCAACCTGAATATATCGCGCACCCGTTTACGGGATGCCTCAGCGATGGCGGGGCTGCTGAACGCGATTTCGGTTGTCGGTCTGCTGCAGCAATTGGAAGGGGAAGGAATCCATTTCAACACTGTTGAAGGCGGATTCAAACTGCGCTCCAACGGGGTAAAGCTGGAAAGGATCAGCGCCGTCGGGCCTTCAATGGGAATGACGCTGGACGGATGGTATGACACGGCCCGTAAATCGGTTAACTTCGAGGGCGTTGTCACGCCTCTTTACGCTGTAAACGGCATTTTCGAACGCCTATTCGGCCCGTTGATGGGGCGGCGTAAAGGGGAAGGCATGTTCAGCTTTACCTACAGGATGCAAGGTCCTGCGGACAATCCGAAGGTTTCGGTCAACCCGCTATCAATCCTCACACCCGGCGCCTTCCGTGAGATTTTCCGCACCCAGCCGCCCGCACCACCATCGCAATGAACGTTAAATGCGCCTCCGTCGCAATGAGTGCAAAAATAGTTGCACTCCGGCGCGGGTTTGGGCATGGGCAGGGCCATGAAACTCTCTGATTTTGATTTTGACCTGCCCGAAAGCCTGATCGCATTGCGTCCGGCCAAACCACGCCCGTCCTCGCGCCTGTTGCTGGCCGAGGGCACGGCTCTGTCGGACCATCACTTTTACGATTTGCCCAAGTTCCTGCGGCGGGGGGATCGTCTGGTTCTGAATGACACAAAGGTCATTCCCGCGCGGTTGAACGGCAAGCGGCGGCGCATGTCCGATCAGGGCGAAACCTTTGCGGCGGTTGAAGTGACCCTGTTGTCGCTGGACGGGCAGGGCGACTGGATGGCACTGGCCAAACCGGGACGACGGGTTCGGGTGGGAGAGGAAATCGCCTTTTCGCCGGAACTGTCAGCCACAGTGCTCGACAAGAGCGCGGACGGGCTGCGGTTACGGTTTTCCCTGTCCGGGCCCGCGTTCGACGCACAACTGGCAGCTTTAGGCGCTATGCCGCTGCCGCCCTATATCGCTGCAAAACGGGCTGCTGACGCGCAAGACGCGCAGGATTATCAAACGGTTTTTGCCCAAAATTCCGGTGCCGTTGCCGCGCCGACAGCTTCGCTGCATTTCGATCAGGGAATACTGGATGCGCTTGCGGATACGGGCGTGACTTTCACCAAAGTGACCCTTCACGTCGGGGCCGGAACATTTCTTCCGGTGAAGGTGGATGATGTCAGCGATCACAAGATGCATGCGGAATGGGGCAGGGTAGACGAACAGGCCGCTGCCGAAATCGCGCAGACCAAAGCACAGGGCGGGCGGGTTATTCCGGTTGGCACCACAGCCCTGCGCCTGATCGAAACCGCCGCCCGCGACACCGGCGAGATTGCCCCCTGGGTCGGGGAAACCGATATCTTCATCAAGCCCGGTTTCGAATTCGCCGTGACAGACGGGCTGATCACGAATTTCCATCTGCCGAAATCGACGCTGATGATGCTGGTCAGCGCCCTGATGGGGGTGGATACGATCAAATCCGTTTACGCGCATGCGATCGCAGAGAAATACCGCTTCTTTTCCTACGGCGACAGCTCTCTTCTCTTGCCTGAACGGCGGTAAGCTGCGCAAGGAGGCGAATAGCTTGCCAAAGGTGTCGTGTTTGTCTTGTACCATGACAGGCGAATCCCATATGGCTGGCAAAATTCAAAGCGGTTAGGCGACGACATGACACTTGTACTGAAAAACTCCTGGGCGCTTCTGCTGGGAATGTTCCTGCTGATGCTGGGCAATGGTGTGCAAGGTACACTGCTCGGGATTCGCGGGGCGCTCGAAGGGTTCACACCGGGCGCCATGTCCCTGATCATGTCCGGCTATTTCGTCGGCTTTCTGGGGGGATCGCAAATGGCGCCGGGGATGATCCGGCGGGTCGGGCACGTTCGCGTATTTGCCGCTCTTGCCTCTATGATCTCTGCTGCGTTGATCCTCTATGCGGCGATCCCGAATGAGTATGTATGGTTCTTTCTGCGAGTCATTGTCGGTTTCTGCTTTTCCGGCGTGTATGTGGTCGCTGAAAGCTGGTTGAATGATTCTGCGACCAACGAAACACGCGGGCAGGCACTATCGGCATATCTCATCGTTCAGATGATGGGGATTGTCGCAGCGCAGTGGCTGCTGAACTTTGCCGATGTGGGCGGCTTCATTCTGTTTATTATTATCTCGGTTGCGGTTTCTGTTTCCTTTGCGCCGATTCTCCTCTCGGTCAGCCCCGCGCCGGTGTTCCACACCACCAAACCGATGAGCCTGAAAGAACTATACCATGCCTCGCCGCTCGGGATTACCGGCTCTTTCCTGCTGGGGGCGATTTTTGCTGCTCTCTTCGGGATGACGGCGGTTTACGGCACCGAAAAGGGTATGAGCGTTGGTGAGATTTCCTTCTTTGTAGGGATCATCTATGTCGGCGGGATGTTGTGCCAGTTCCCGATCGGCTGGCTGTCAGACCGGATGGACCGGCGTCTGCTGATCATCGGGATCACGCTGATCGGAACGGCTGCAACACTGGTAGCCTTTGCTTTTGCAGGGAATTTCACACTGATCCTGATCTGTAGCTTTATCATCGGCGGTGTCGCGAACCCGCTGTATTCGCTGTTACTGGCACATACCAACGACTTTCTGGAACTGGAAGATATGGCTGCGGCCAGTGGCGGTTTGATTTTTGTCAACGGGATCGGGGCCATCGCCGGCCCGCTGATCGTGGGCTGGATGATGTCCACCTTCGGGTCTGACAGTTTCTTCCTGTATATCGGTGCGCTGACCATGACGATGGCGGTCTATGCGATCTACCGGACGTTCCAGCGTGCCTCGCCGGATGTGGACGACACAAACAGCTACGCGCCGGTGTTCAGCACGGCCTCTCCGGTGGCCTTTGAGGTTGCGCAAGAAGTCGCAATCGAGATGGCATTGGAGGGTGAAGAAAACAACGATAGCGTTAACAGTTTGTAAAATAGTTAAAAAATGGTTGACGCATACCTGTGAAGTAACAAGTCTGTAACGTAAGGCCCTGTTATTTTGTGTGTAGCTATGTCGGAGAGAACGATGGACAAAGCCAAAGAGATTATCGAGTTCTGGATTAACGAAGTCGGACCCAAAGGATGGTATCAGGGCACCAAGGCGCTTGATGACACGATCAAAGACCGTTTCATGGACGACTATGAGGCGGCAAAACGGGGCGAATATGACAGTTGGGGCAGTTGCCCTGACAAATCGCTGGCGTTGTTGATCCTGCTGGACCAATTTCCCCGCAACATGTTTCGTGAAGACCCGCGCGCTTTTGAAACCGATGGCAAGGCGCTTAAAGTGGCCGCACATGCCATCGACGAAGGGTACGATATGCGAACGGGCGAACCCGAGCGCCAGTTCTTCTATCTGCCGTTCATGCATTCCGAATGCCTGACTCATCAGGAACGCTGTGTCCGTCTGATCGCAAAACGGATGAGCGCGCAGGGCAGCACTAATTTGCTGCATGCCAAAGTCCATCGTGCTGTGATCCGCAAATTCGGACGTTTTCCCTACCGCAACAATGCGCTGGGGCGCAGTTCCACAGAAGGCGAAGTCGCGTTTTTGGAAAACGGCGGCTACCAGCAGATGACACAAGAGGTCAAAGCCGCCGCCTGAGCAGGAATGGTCACAGGTTTTCACAGGCTGATTTTGTCTTAGTTTATGGTGTGCTCTTGCGAGCGGGGATGAAATGTAGCATCCTAGTTGCAAGATAGTTTAACCTTGAACCAATTCTGCGAGGACGAGAATGGCCGACACCCAGTTTGATATGATTGTGATAGGCGCAGGGCCCGGAGGCTATGTCTGTGCGATCCGCGGGGCGCAAAACGGTCTGAAGGTTGCCGTTGTCGAGCGGGAACATCTGGGCGGTATCTGTCTGAACTGGGGCTGTATCCCCACCAAGGCGCTGTTGCGCTCCTCCGAAGTATTCCACCTGATGCACCGCGCCAAGGAGTTCGGTCTGAAGGCAGAAGGTATTGATTACGATCTGGATGCGGTGGTCAAACGCTCTCGCGGGGTGGCCAAACAGCTTTCGGGCGGCGTCGGACATCTTTTAAAGAAGAACAAGGTCACCGTCGTAATGGGCGCGGCCAAACTTGCCGGTAAAGGTAAGGTTCTGGTGACGAACAATGACGGGGAGCAAACCCTGTCGGCCAAGAATATCGTTGTCGCCACAGGGGCGCGTGCCCGCGAACTGCCGGGGCTAGAGGCTGATGGCGAACGGGTCTGGACCTATCGTCATGCTCTGAACCCGCCCCATATGCCGAAAAAACTGCTGGTGATCGGCTCGGGCGCGATTGGCATCGAATTCGCCAGCTTCTTCAATACGCTCGGCTCGGACACAACCGTTGTCGAGGTGATGGACCGTGTGTTGCCGGTAGAAGACGAAGAAATCTCCAAACACGCCAAAAAGCAGTTTGAAAAGCAGGGCATGACCATCATGGAGAAATCCACGGTCAAGAAACTGGACCGCGCCAAGGGTAAGGTCACAGCCCATATCGAAAAAGGCGGTAAGGTCGAAAAGCTGGAATTTGACACGGTCATTTCCGCTGTTGGTATCGTTGGCAATGTCGAGGGGCTGGGTCTGGAAGAAGCGGGGATCAAGGTGGATCGCACCCATGTAATCACCGATGAATACTGCCGGACGGCTGCGGACGGGGTTTTTGCAATCGGTGATATCGCCGGTGCGCCGTGGCTTGCCCACAAAGCCAGCCATGAAGGTGTCATGGTGGCTGATCTGGTGGCGGGCAAACATGCCCATCCGGTCAAACCCGAAAGCATAGCAGGTTGTACCTACTGTCACCCGCAGGTGGCCAGTGTCGGCCTGACCGAAGCCAAGGCCAAAGAAGCAGGCTATGAGGTCAAGGTCGGGCGCTTCCCGTTTATCGGCAACGGCAAGGCCATTGCGCTTGGCGAACCCGAGGGCATGGTGAAAACTGTCTTTGATGCCAAAACCGGCGAATTGCTGGGGGCGCATATGGTCGGTGCGGAAGTGACCGAACTGATTCAGGGCTACGTGGTGGGGCGCCAGTTGGAAACCACCGAGGAAGACCTGATGCAGACGGTCTTCCCCCATCCGACCCTGTCAGAGATGATGCACGAAAGTGTTCTTGATGCTTACGGTGCGGCGATTCACTTTTAGCAAGACAGGCAATTTGTTCTGAAAAAGGCGGTTCTGCAGGGCAGGGCCGCCTTTTTCATGTGTAAATCTTGGTGATAATTTTTAACTATCAAAAGTATCGTTTAATCAAACTTAAACTTCTGAACTGTCTTTGTTAAACAGGCTTCAGGCAAAATCGGGATCGGTTGTTACAGGACTCAGTAAGGATCGACCGCGAGATTCTAATCACCCAACGGAGGGAACACGATGGACGGTAATGACGTCAAAACCGGTGGCAAATGCCCCGTTATCCACGGCAGCACAAATGCAATGAGCCGTGGCACTGGCAATTCTTCATGGTGGCCGAACCAGATCAACCTGCGGATTCTGCACCAGAACTCCATGGAAGGCGACCCGATGGGGCCGGACTTCGATTATGCGGAAGAATTCCAAAAACTTGATCTTGAAGCCCTCAAGAAAGATATTTTTGACCTGATGACGGATTCCCAGGACTGGTGGCCTGCGGATTACGGACATTACGGCCCATTCTTCATCCGGATGGCGTGGCACTCTGCGGGGACTTACCGCATGGGTGACGGCCGTGGCGGGGCGACATCCGGCACACAGCGGTTTGCGCCGTTGAACAGCTGGCCTGACAACGTGCTGCTGGACAAAGCGCGCCGTTTGCTCTGGCCGATCAAACAGAAATACGGCCGCCAGATTTCCTGGGCCGATCTGATGATCCTGACAGGAAACTGTGCCTTGGAATCGATGGGACTGAAAACCTTCGGTTTCGCAGGTGGCCGCGCAGACGTCTGGGAACCGGAAGAGGATATTTATTGGGGCACGGAGACCACATGGCTGGGCGGTGACACGCGTTACAGCGACGACCGCAAGCTTGAGGATCCGCTGGCCGCAGTTCAGATGGGGTTGATCTATGTGAACCCGGAAGGACCGGACGGAAACCCTGATCCGCTGGCGTCGGCTTTTGACATCCGCGACACATTCGGCCGCATGGCCATGAATGACGAGGAAACAGTGGCTCTGGTCGCTGGTGGTCACACCTTCGGCAAGGCCCATGGTGCGGGCACACCGGACCATGTGGGCGCGGAGCCCGAAGGGGCTGCGATCGAGGAACAAGGTCTTGGCTGGACCAGCAAATTCCGCAGCGGTAAAGGTGTTGATACCATCGGTAGCGGCATCGAAGGCCCTTGGACGTCCAATCCGATCCAGTGGGACAACGGTTACTTCGAGGCGCTGTTCCGCAACGAATGGCAACTGACCAAAAGCCCTGCCGGTGCCCATATCTGGGAAGCCAAAGACCTGCCGCTGGAGCACCACGCCCCACAAGTGGACGGCTCAGGTGAACCTGTCAAATTGATGATGACCACAGCCGACATGGCGCTGCGGGTTGATCCAGTTTACGAAAAGATTTCCCGCCGTTTCTACGAGAATCCGGAAGAGTTTGCGGATGCTTTCGCCCGCGCTTGGTTCAAGCTGACCCACCGTGATATGGGGCCACGTGATCTGTACCTCGGGCCGGATGTGCCACAGGAAGTGCTGATCTGGCAGGACCCGATCCCTGCGGTTGATCACGACCTGATCGACGCCGATGATATTGCTGCATTGAAAGGCAAAATCCTTGCCTCTGGCCTGTCCATCAGTGAATTGGTTTCAACAGCTTGGGCATCTGCATCGACCTATCGCGGATCTGACAAACGGGGTGGTGCAAATGGTGCACGTATCCGTCTTGCGCCGCAAAAGGATTGGGAAGTGAACGAGCCGGAGCAACTGGCGCGTGTGCTTGAAACGCTTGAAGGGGTGCAATCGGACTTTAACGCAGCCCAGACTGGCGGCAAGAAAGTGTCTTTGGCCGATCTGATCGTACTTGGAGGTTGTGCCGCAATTGAACTGGCAGCGCAAAATGCGGGCCACGTGGTTGAAGTGCCGTTCAAACCGGGCCGTATGGATGCGTCACTGGAGCAAACGGATGTCGAGTCCTTCGATGTGCTTGAGCCAATCGTTGACGGGTTCCGTAACTTCCAGCGCAAACAGTATTCGGTCTCTCCCGAGGAACTGCTGGTGGACCGTGCCCAACTGCTCGGCCTGACAGCTCCGGAAATGACCCTGCTGGTCGGCGGCCTGCGTGTACTCGGCGCGAACACAAACCAGTCCCAACATGGCGTGTTCACCGATCGCAAGGAAACCCTGACAACAGATTTCTACGTGAATCTGCTGGATATGGCGACCGAGTGGAAGAAATCCGAGGAGGAAGGCGTCTATGAGGGCCGCGACCGCAAAACCGGCGAGCTGCGCTGGACTGCGACCCGCGCCGATCTGGTGTTCGGTTCCAACTCGCAACTGCGGGCATTGGCCGAGGTTTACGCCAGCGAGGATGCAACGGATGCCTTCATCCCGAACTTCATCGCCGCTTGGAACAAGGTGATGAATGCCGATCGCTTTGATGTGAAGTAATTCAGGTCAATTCGAAACGATTAAAGGGGCAGGGCCGCAAAGCTCTGCCCTTTTTTATCGTATCGTCCGCGCTTTCCGGTCTGCGCATGGCTGCCATGCGGATTCCCTACTGCTCCTGTTGCAAATTCGCGATAATATGGGGATAAAGGGGCAACCAAGGAAGGCTCTCATGCGCGATCTGAAAATCCCGTCCCAACGGCATCCCGAAAAAGCCAAGCGACCCGACAACGCCCAGCCCAAAAAACCGGACTGGATCAGGGTCAAGGCACCGACCTCAAAAGGGTATTTTGAAACCCGCAACATCATGCGCGAAAACAAGCTCGTCACGGTCTGTGAAGAAGCCGGTTGTCCGAATGTAGGCGAATGCTGGTCACAGGGCCACGCCACCATGATGATCATGGGCGAGGTCTGTACCCGCGCCTGCACATTCTGCAACATTGCAACCGGAAAGCCGCCGGAAGCACTGGATGTGTTCGAGCCGGGCCGCGTGGCGGCTGCGGTGAAGAAGCTGGGTCTGAACCATGTGGTGATTACTTCGGTGGACCGCGACGATGTGGAAGACGGCGGGGCAGAGCATTTTGCCCAGACCATCCGCGCCGTGCGAAAACAATCGCCTGATACAACGATTGAAATCCTGACACCGGATTTCATCCGCTGCGCCCCTGAAGCGCTGGAAGTGGTGGTTGCGGCCCGTCCGGATGTGTTCAACCATAACCTTGAGACGGTCCCGGGGCTCTATCCCGAGGTGCGCCCCGGTGCACGGTATTTCCATTCCCTGCGCCTGTTGCAGCGGGTAAAGGAACTTGATCCGTCGATGTTTACCAAATCCGGTATTATGGTTGGTCTGGGAGAAGACAAACAGGCCGTGATGCAGGTGATGGATGACATGCGGGCAGCCGACATTGATTTCATGACCATCGGCCAGTATTTGCAGCCAACGCCAAAGCACCATGTGCTCGACCGGTTCGTAACGCCGGAAGAATTTGCGACCTATGAAAAGGCGGCCTACGGCAAGGGGTTCCTGATGGTTTCGGCCACGCCACTGACCCGTTCAAGCTATCACGCGGGGGATGACTTTGCCCGTCTTCGGGAGTCTCGGAACAAGGCGCTGGGGCTGGCCTGAACCGGTATTTACCCGGCTATATGAATTCGTTCGTCGCGCGCAGGTTTATTCTGCGCGCGCAAGCGGTTCCAGTCTTTTCAGATAAGCGGCAATGGCTGCGTGATCTTCGGGGGGCAGCAGCTTGGTGTTCTCCACCACATCCGCCATTTGCCCGCCAGCCACGTCAAATTCAGGTGTGAAGCCGGAGTTGAGATAGGTTTCGATATCTATTGCAGCCCAGCCACCGATTCCGTCTTCATGGGGGGTGATGTTGGGAATGCGCCCTTCGCCATCGGGATTGGGGCCACCTGCCATCCAGCGGCTGCGGTCCATGCCACCAATGGCATTGCGCGGCGTATGGCACTCCGCACAGTGGCCCATCGCTTCTACCAGATAACGGCCACGGGTTTCCTCTTCGTTCAAATCTCCGTCAAGCGCCCAGCCTTTACCTGCAAACAGGAATTTCCACCCGCCCAGAGTCCGGCGGATATTGAACGGAAAGCCGACTTCGTGGGGGAGGCTCGGCGTTTCCACGGCTGGAAGGGTTTTCAGATAGGCATAAAGATCGGCGAGGTCGGTAAGCTCCATATTTTCGTAAGTGGTGTAAGGGAAAGCGGGATAATAGTGCTGCCCGTCCGGCGAAGTGCCAAAGCTGACCGCATTGGCCAGATCGGCAAAGGACCAGTTTCCGATCCCGTGTTCAACGCTTTGCGAGATGTTCGGGGCGTGAAATGTACCAAAGTCGGTTTCAAAAGCCTGACCACCGGCTAGTGCCAGTTTATCTGCACCTTCACTGCCTTTGACCGCATGGCAGGACGCACACCCTGCCGCTGCAAACACGAGCTCGCCCTTGTCGGCATCGCCACTCACACCAGCCAGTGCGTCGGGTTCCCAGACCTTGGGAGTCGTGATCCACCAGAACACTCCGGCCCCGACGACGATACCCAACAAGCCCAGCCTGACCAGTTTTCCCATCTTCCCGTATCCCTGCTTTAGCCTTGGTTTCCCTTAGGGTAGCGCTTATGCCGCAACCGCTGCAATCCGATTTCTGTGATCGGGTCTTTTCTTTTCCCCAAACCCGTGAGATAGGGACGTGCCAACAGCGGTATTCCAGCAGGAGATATGCAATGGAGATTCGTGAGGCCCTTACCTTTGATGATGTACTCTTGGTGCCAGGTGCGTCCAACGTCTTGCCAGCCACGGCAGACACCAGAACTTTTGTGACCAAATCCATCCCCCTGAACATTCCCTTGCTGAGTTCGGCAATGGATACAGTCACCGAAGCGCGGATGGCGATTGCAATGGCGCAATATGGCGGCATGGGGATTTTGCACCGCAACCTGACCCTGGACGAGCAGCAGAAACAGGTGCGTCGTGTGAAACGGTTTGAAAGCGGGATCGTCTATAATCCGGTGACGCTGCGCCCCGACCAGACATTGGGCGATGCCAAAGCGCTTCAGGAACGCTATCGCGTGACGGGCTTTCCGGTCGTTGATGAAAAGGGTCGTGTTCTCGGGATCGTAACCAACCGCGATATGCGTTTTGCCAATGCAGACGACACGCCGGTCCACACGATGATGACGGGTGACAATCTGGCCATCCTGCGCGAACCTGCCGACCTGACCGAGGCACGGTCCATGATGCATGCCCGCCGGATCGAAAAACTGTTGGTTGTTGACGGTGAAAACAAGCTCACCGGCCTGCTGACCATCAAGGATATCGAACAGGCGGTTCTGAACCCGCAGGCCTGTAAGGACCAGCGCGGACGCCTTCGGGTTGGTGCGGCTTCCACTGTCGGGGATGCAGGCTATGAACGTTCGGTGCAACTGATCGAAGCGGGCGTTGACCTGCTGGTGATCGATACGGCCCATGGCCACTCTGCCAGCGTCTCGGAAGCTGTGACGCGGATCAAAGCCTACAACAACGATGTACAGGTCGTGGCCGGTAATGTTGCCACCGCCGAAGCCACCCGCGCCTTGATCGACGCAGGTGCGGATGCGGTAAAGGTCGGGATCGGGCCGGGCTCTATCTGCACAACGCGGATCGTGGCGGGGGTCGGGGTTCCCCAATTGACCGCCATTGACGATTGCGCATCTGAGGGTGCGAAAACAGGTACGCCGATCATTGCCGATGGCGGGATCAAGTTTTCTGGCGATTTTGCCAAGGCGATCGCGGCAGGCGCATCCTGTGCGATGGTCGGTTCCATGCTGGGTGGCACGGATGAAGCGCCGGGCGAGGTGATCCTCTATCAGGGCCGCAGCTATAAATCCTTCCGCGGCATGGGGTCTGTCGGAGCAATGGCGCGTGGTTCGGCTGACCGGTATTTCCAGAAGGAAGTCACCGCCGAGAAACTGGTGCCCGAAGGGATTGAAGGTCAGGTGCCGTACAAGGGGCCGGCTGGCACAGTAATCCACCAGATGATCGGTGGCCTGCGGGCTGCAATGGGCTATACCGGCAGTGCAACGATTGAAGACATGCGCACAGGCTGCAAGTTCGTGCGTATTTCTGGCGCCGGACTGAAAGAAAGCCATGTGCATGACGTGCAGATCACGCGGGAATCCCCGAACTACCGCGTCGGTTGATCCATGACACCTGCCGCGCGTTATGCTGCCGCTATTGAGGTTCTGGACGGTTTCCTTACGGGGGAACCGGCAGAAAAGCTGTTGTCCAACTGGGCGCGGCGCAACCGCTATGCTGGCAGCAAGGATCGCGCGGCGGTGCGTGACATTGTGTTTGATTCCTTACGCAACCTGAACAGCTTTGCCATCCTGTCCGGTGTCGGGCAGGGGCGGGGTATTGCGCTTGGACATTGCATTGCGGCGGGGATCGCACCTGATGAGATTTTCAATGGCGCTGGATATGGTCCTGCGCCACTGGATGAAAGCGAGCGCAACGCGATAGCAGGCGCAGAAAAAGCGCAATCAGAGGAGTTTGACCTGCCGGAGTGGCTGGTCGAGGTTTTCAAGTCCGATCTTGGAGAAGAAGCACAGGCCAGCGCAGCAGCCCTGCGCGAGCGGGCACCGGTTGATCTGCGCGTAAACATTGCCAAAACCACGCCGGAGGCTGCGGCCCGTGCGCTGGCGGCGGAGAGTATCCTGACAGAGCCGGTCACGGGGGTGCCAACTGCGCTGCGGGTTATTGAAAATGCCCGTCGTGTTGCTGGTTCCAAGCCTTACCTGTCCGGTCTGGTGGAACTTCAGGATGCTGCATCGCAAGCTCTGGTGCAAATGCTGGAACTGCGAGGCGGCCAGCGCGTGCTTGACTATTGCGCAGGCGGTGGTGGCAAGACACTGGCGATGGCTGCACAGGAACCCCGCACAAGGCTGTGTGCCTGGGATATCAGTCAGGCCCGTCTGGCGCCTCTGGCGGAACGTGCGAAACGGGCAGGTGCAAAGGTAAAGCTGCTGGCAGCGAAACCGGTCAAGGCGGAATTCGATCTGGTTCTGGTCGATGCGCCCTGTTCGGGGTCCGGTGCGTGGCGGCGCAACCCTGAAGGCAAATGGCGCTTGCAACCGGAGGGGCTGGCGTCCTTGCAGAAAACCCAGGCACAGGTCCTGTCCGAAGCAAGCGCACTGGTCGTACCCGGCGGAACGTTGATCTATGCAACCTGTTCCCTTCTGAAACGGGAAAATATCGAAGTGGTTAACGGCTTTTTAAGCAGTCACAGCGAATATTCGTTGCAAAATTCCCGCAGCTTCTTGCTGGACCGGCCGGGTGACGGATTTTTTTGTGCGATATTACAAAAACAACTATGACGTGTATTTGTATTATGATAAGTGTTCTTCTGGGAGAGTGAGTGGTGGGATTTTGACAGCAACGGCTGGGGGGCTTTTTGGCTGTGTTCAAAATTTCGCAATACGTCACGCAAGTGGCGCTTGTCTGGATTGTCGGCTGTAGTTTCGTATTACTGTGGTTGATGCCGGAACCTGTCGTCTGGTTCGGATTTTTCGCCTTTCTTGCAGGGTTTGCCTTGGTAGTTGCTGCCCGAAGGCAAAGAAAACTATACCGACAACACACTGATAAAAATCAAGAAATTGTTTCGGAACTGCCGCAGGACCGGCAGCAGGAAAATCCACCGCCCGAACCAGCCCTTAACCCGATGAGCGAAACTCTGGTTGCTGAGAAGATGCAACAGTTGTTTGACAGGCTGCCAATCGCTCTTGTTCAGATCGACTCGCGTGGGCGGGTTGGACAGTCAAACGCTGCAGCTCGGGAATTCCTGCGTCTTGAACCTGCAGAATCGCCGTTGTTTGCCAGTCTTGTTGAAGGAATGGGGCGCAGCGTATCAACGTGGATTCAATCAGCGCGTGATCTGCATGAGCCGACAAACCCTGAAATGGTTCAAGTGCGACGCTCCAACGGGGAAGAGATTTTACAGGTGTCTCTGATGCCGCCGCCGGTTGAAGGTCAGGGCGGAATGATCGCAACTCTGAGCGATGCGACAGAGTTGAAATCACTTGAAGCGCAGTTTGTCCAAAGCCAGAAAATGCAAGCCATTGGCCAGCTTGCCGGCGGGGTTGCCCATGATTTCAACAATCTGCTGACGGCGATATCAGGTTATTGTGATTTGCTGTTGTTGCGTCATGAGAAAGGCGATCCGGACTACAACGATCTTATCCAGATTACCCAGAACGCCAATCGTGCTGCTGCTTTGGTGGGGCAGTTGCTGGCGTTTTCTCGCAAACAAACCATGCAGCCCAAGGTCGTATCGGTGAACGAAACCCTGTCCGATCTCACACATCTGCTCAGTCGGTTGTTGGGGGAAAAGGTGCGATTGAACGCAGAGTATGGCAAGGATCTGCCCCGCGCTTATCTTGACGGCCGCCAGATTGAACAGGTGATCTTGAACCTTGTCGTCAACGCACGAGATGCCATGCCGGACGGAGGGGAAGTCCTTATCAAAAGCGGAATGCGCGTGTATGATCGTCCGACCCGCGTCGATCGTGTACTGGTGCCGAAAGGCAAGTATGTTACGATAAGTGTCGCCGACACAGGCTGCGGTATCCCACCGGAACATATGGAAAAACTCTTCGAGCCCTTCTTCACAACCAAAGAAACAGGCGAAGGCACGGGGCTGGGGCTGTCCATGGCCTATGGGATCGTTAAGCAGACGTCGGGATTCATCTTTGCCACCAGCACGGTGGGCGAGGGATCCGAGTTCACTCTGTTGCTGCCAGCCCATGAGGGGCGCGAGAAGGTTGCAGCCGTTGCCAAGCCGCATCGCCCGAACCTGTCGAAAAGTCTGAACGGGCTGTCGGTTATGCTGGTCGAAGATGAAGCTCCGGTCCGGACCTTCGTGGCCCGCGCACTCGCGATGCAAGGAGTGCGTGTGACCGAAGCAGCATCAGCAGAAATTGCCCTTGAAAAGCTTCAGGACACCGATCTCCACATTGATCTGATCGTGTCCGATGTGGTGATGCCGGGCATGGACGGGCCCACGTGGGTGGTGAAAGCACAGGAAAGCAGACCGGATGTGAATGTGATTTTCGTCTCCGGCTATGCCGAAGAGAATTTCACCTCAGAATATGGCGAAATCCCGAACGCACATTTCCTGCCAAAGCCGTTTTCACTCAAACAACTGACAGAAACCGTGCGCGACCTTGCGGCGTAAAATCGGGTTCTTGTGCGTGGATCAGGGCTCAGGTGCCAGTCGTTCGTAAATCTCGAAGTCTTGTGCATAAGCCTTTTGATATTCGGCGAGAAGTGCAGGGCTGAGGGTGATTTCCCCCGTCGGGGACTGGTTTGCCCGCCCGAGGGTGAACTGTCGGTTCAGACGGTTCTGCAAAAAGCGGACCAGCCCTTCCATGTCATCGTATCGGAACAGATGGGACAGACCCAAGGCACCGTCCTTATCCGACATGAATTTTGCCTGAGAGCCGACACGGGCAAATTCGGGCGGATTGTCAGACAGGTAGGCCGCAACAAATTCATCAAAACTGATACCGGCGGTTGAATTGGCCGTACCATTCAATTCTTCACGGGAACGATAGCGGTACCAGCTTCCCAGCCATTCCACAGGCTCTCGGATGACGGCAACCGTGTCCGGTTCATCCTTGGTCAAGGTCATAATGAAGGGTTCAAGAAGACGCTGGTACTTCCTGTAGGGTGTGTGTTTCGCATTCGGTACTTTGGAAATGCGGATGTCACAATTCGGGCCGAGCGCCATTTCGATAGAGGTCGAAGCGGTTTTCGGCGTTGCAAAGAACACCAGCTTCTCTTTTAGAAATACCATCATGCGGGGTAATTGTCCCTGTTCAACTTAAAACTGCACCTCGTTTACCATTCATAAACATTCATCGCGGATTGTTAAGTTGAAAGTTTTACTTGTAATGTTCCCGTTTTGATCTCATATATGCTAGGAGAACAAGAGGCGAACATCAGCAGCGATTGCCGAGTCTCCGGCGATGTGAAATAAGGGATGTCAAAGATGGCTACAAACCTACTCGATTTAACTGAAAGACAGTCCATGGATAAGCAAAAAGCACTGGAATCAGCCCTTGGGCAGATCGAACGTCAGTTCGGCAAAGGCTCTATCATGAAGCTGGGCGCGAATCCTGTGATGGATGTGGAGGCAACCTCTACAGGGTCGATCGGGCTGGATATTGCGCTAGGGATCGGTGGGATTCCAAAGGGGCGGATTATCGAGATCTATGGTCCTGAAAGCTCCGGTAAGACAACCTTGACATTGCATTGCATCGCGGAAGAACAGAAAAAAGGCGGGGTTTGCGCCTTTGTGGATGCGGAACATGCGCTGGACCCGACCTACGCCAAGAAATTGGGCGTTGATCTGGACGAGTTGCTGATCTCCCAGCCGGACGCTGGCGAGCAGGCGCTGGAAATTACCGATACGCTTGTGCGGTCTGGTGCGGTTTCCATGGTCGTGGTCGATTCGGTTGCGGCGCTGACGCCGAAATCGGAACTTGAAGGGGATATGGGCGACCATCAGGTTGGGGCTCAGGCCCGTTTGATGAGTCAGGCCATGCGCAAGTTGACAGGCTCTATCAGCAAATCCAAATGTACCGTGATCTTTATCAACCAGATCCGTATGAAAATCGGCGTGATGTTCGGCTCGCCCGAGACCACTTCCGGTGGGAATGCGCTGAAATTCTACGCTTCCGTGCGTCTGGACATCCGCCGCACCGGTGCGATCAAGGATCGCGACGAAGTGGTTGGCAACGCGACCCGTGTCAAGATCGTCAAAAACAAGGTGGCTCCGCCGTTCAAACAGGCGGAATTCGACATCATGTATGGTGAAGGAATCTCCAAACGGGGTGAACTGGTGGATCTGGGCGTCAAAGCCGGTATCGTTGAAAAATCGGGCTCCTGGTTCTCTTACGGGGACCAGCGGATCGGGCAGGGGCGGGAAAACGCCAAGAACTTCCTCAAAGAAAATCCACAAGTGGCCTGGGAGATCGAGGACAAGATTCGCGCCTCCCACGGTCTGGACTTCGATATGCCGAAACCCGCCGCAGACGAAAGCGCGGATGACGTGATTGAAGGTTAAGATTTGCCGCTTCCGCCGGTGCCTCCGGCGGGAGTATTTGGCGAACATTGAAAACTGTTTTTGCGGCGCCGCAGGCAATGTCTGCGGCGCTTTGCGTTGGGGCAGTCCTAAATGGGATGTGGACAGAATGCACAGGCAGGGTATAACCGCCCCTGATAAAATTCCCAAGACTGCAAAGGCATACACATGGTTGGCGTAAACGATATCCGCAGCACGTTTCTGTCCTATTTCGAGAAGAACGGCCATGCGGTGGTGGACAGCTCTCCGCTGGTGCCGCGCAACGACCCGACTCTGATGTTCGTCAATTCGGGGATGGTGCAGTTCAAGAACCTGTTCACCGGCGCGGAAACACGGGATTACAAGCGGGCGACTTCGGCGCAAAAATGTGTGCGCGCAGGGGGCAAACACAACGATCTGGACAATGTGGGGTATACCGCGCGGCACCATACATTCTTTGAAATGCTCGGGAACTTCTCTTTCGGGGATTATTTCAAGGAAGAGGCAATTCCTTATGCATGGAAGCTGATCACCGAGGAGTTCGGGATTGACAAGTCCCGTCTGGTCACGACCGTTTACCACACCGATGACGAAGCTTTTGAAATCTGGAAAAAGCTTGGCGTGCCAGAGGACCGGATCATCCGCATCGCGACCTCTGATAACTTCTGGCAGATGGGGCCGACGGGGCCATGTGGTCCTTGTACCGAGATTTTCTATGACCACGGTGATCACATCTGGGGCGGACCGCCGGGTTCTGCCGAAGAAGACGGCGACCGGTTTATCGAAATCTGGAACGTCGTTTTTATGCAGAACGAGCAGTTCGAGGACGGTTCCATGCGGGAACTGGACATGCAGAGCATTGATACCGGCATGGGGCTGGAGCGGATAGCAGCGCTGTTGCAGGGCAGCCATGACAACTACGACACCGATCTGTTCAAGGCATTGATCGAGGCTTCGGCCCAAGGCACCGGAGTGGACCCTTACGGGGATCAGAACGTGCATCACCGTGTGATTGCGGATCACCTGCGGTCCACGTCTTTCCTGATTGCGGACGGGGTTCTGCCGTCAAACGAGGGTCGCGGCTATGTCCTGCGCCGGATCATGCGCCGTGCCATGCGTCATGCCCATTTGCTGGGTGCGAAAGATCCGTTGATGCACCGTCTTGTGCCTGAACTGGTGCGTCAGATGGGGCAGGCTTATCCGGAACTGGGCCGTGCCCAGCCGATGATCGAAGAAACGCTTTTGCTGGAAGAATCCCGTTTCCGCACCACGCTGGACCGTGGACTGAAACTGCTGGATGCGGAACTGGAAGGTATGGCCGAAGGTCAGGCGCTGGAAGGGGAAACGGCGTTCAAGCTTTATGATACCTACGGTTTTCCGCTGGATCTGACACAGGATGCCCTGCGGGAAAAAGGTGTAGAAGTGGACACCGACGGATTTAACGCAGCGATGGAAGCACAGAAAGCCAAGGCGCGGGCGGCCTGGTCCGGTTCGGGTGAGGCTGCGGATGAATCCGTCTGGTTTGATGTGGCCGATAAAGAAGGTTCGACCGAGTTTCTGGGCTATGACACGGAAGAAGCCGAAGGCCAGATCCGTGCGGTGGTTGTGGATGGTAAGCCGGTTGAGCGGGCCGAAACCGGCGCGGCCGTACAACTGGTGCTGAACCAGACACCGTTCTATGCGGAAAGCGGTGGTCAGGTAGGAGACACAGGCGTGATCAAAACCGCCGGTGGCGTTGTGCAGGTTTCTGATGTGAAGAAGAAAGCTGGTGTATTTATACATATTGGCACGGTCAGCGAAGGGGCCGTTGCCAAAGGTGATGCTGCTGAACTGGTGGTGGATCACGACCGGCGCAGTGCTATCCGTGCCAATCACTCCGCTACACACCTGCTGCATGAGGCCCTGCGCATTGCTCTTGGCGATCACGTTGCGCAGCGCGGGTCACTGAATGCCGAGGACCGTTTGCGCTTTGATTTCAGCCACTCCAAAGCCATGAGCCTTGAGGAACTGGGGCAGGTGGAGCGGGAAGTGAACGCCTATATCCGTCAGAACTCTGCGGTGGATACGCGGATCATGACACCTGATGAAGCCCGCGAATTGGGTGCACAGGCGCTGTTTGGCGAGAAATACGGCGATGAAGTGCGCGTGGTTTCAATGGGCCAGCTTGAAGACAGCGGCAAGGGCAGTGACAAGCGCACCTATTCGCTGGAGCTTTGCGGGGGAACCCATGTGCGGCGCACTGGCGACATCGGCGCGTTTGTATTGCTGGGGGACAGTGCCAGCAGTTCCGGTGTGCGCCGGATCGAGGCGCTGACCGGACAGGCGGCGGAGGACTATCTGCGCGGGCAGGATCACCTGCTGGCCGAAGCTGCTCTGGCGCTGAAGGTACCGGCGAGCGATGTGCCTGCACGGATCAAAGCGTTGCAGGACGAACGCAAGGCGCTGCAGAACGAAGTGGCGGAACTGCGCAAACAGGCCGCTATGGGCGGTGCCGGTGGCGGATCGGACGCTCAGGAGGTGAACGGCGTTCCCTTCCTTGGACAGATACTGGCGGATGTTCCGGGCAAGGATTTGCGTGGCTTGATCGACGAACACAAGAAACGCCTTGGCAGTGGGGCAATCCTGCTGATCTCTGGCGCAGGGGGCAAGGCGGCGGTGGCTGCGGGGGTTACGGACGACTTGACGGACCGTGTGTCAGCGGTTGATCTGGTCAAGGCGGCTGCGGCGGCCTTGGGCGGCAAGGGCGGCGGTGGCCGTCCCGATATGGCACAGGCCGGTGGTCCGTCCGCTGACAATGCGGAGGCGGCGATCAAGGCGGCCAAAGAAATACTGGAGGATTAAATGACTGTTTACACAATGGCGCATATCGATGTGCATGACGAAGAAGAGTACGCACGCTACGCCGAACTGGCCGGTCCTGCGGTAAAACAATACGGCGGTGTCTTTCTGGCTCGCGGCGGGGAAACCGTTGTGATGGAAGGTCAGGCACGGTCGCGCAACGTAATTATCCAGTGGCCGGATATGGACACAGCCAAGGCGTTCTACAACGGCCCGGAATACCAGCGGGCGCTGAGCCACGGCCTGCCAGCGGCGGATCGCGACTATATCTTTGTTGAGGGCGTGTAATGGCGGCTTATGTGATCGCCCAGATCGAGGTTACGAACCTTGACGGCTATATGGAATATGCCAGCCAGACGGTGGCTTGTGCGGAAAAATTCGGCGGGCGCTTTCTGGTAAAGGGCGGTGCCGCGGAATGGATCGAAGGCGACGGGCCTGCGCGCAATGTGGTTATCGAATTTGACAGCACAGAGGCGGCAAAGACTTTCTATTATTCTGACGAATACCAGAAAATCCTGCCTCTCGCGCTGAATAATTCCAACCGCACGATGGTTCTGGTTGAAGGCGTTTAGGTCTTTAATCTTGAAACGGTTTAGGGAAGGCGGCTCTGAAAGGGCCGCCTTTCTTGATCTTCGGCCCCTCTCAGCGTAACAGGCAAGCCAGCACACACAGGAGTCCTTACATGTCCGGTACAGACCACGCCAAAGCCGCTGAATGGGGCGGCCCCCAACCAGCAATCGTTCTCGTAGAACCCCAGATGGGTGAGAATATCGGTGCGGCGGCGCGGGCGATGTGGAATTTCGGGCTGGAGCGGATGCGGATTGTGAACCCACGGGACGGTTGGCCGAACCAGAAGGCAGTGACCATGTCGAGCGGCGCGGCAAGGGTGATTGACGCGGTGCAGGTAACACAGACCACAGAGGAAGCGGTGCAGGACCTGAACTATGTTTTTGCCACCACCGCGCGAGGGCGGGATCTGACCAAACCTGTCGTGACACCGGAACGCGCTATGGAACAGGCCCGCGCTATGGTGGCCGAGGGGCAGAATGTGGGTATTCTGTTCGGGCCTGAACGCTCGGGCCTTGAAAACCCCGATATTGCGCGGGCGAATGCGATTATTTCCGTGCCGGTCAATCCGGCGTTTGCCTCTCTCAATCTGGCGCAATGCGTGCTGCTGCTGGCCTATGAATGGCACCGCCAGCAAGGCGATGCCGCCCCCGAGGTGCTGGAACTGGCGGGAACAAAACACGCCGAAGCCATCGAAATCCAGAAGCTGAGCGAAACTCTGGAGGCGCGGCTGGAGTCGGTTGGCTTTTTCTGGCCGGATCACAAGGCCGAAAGCATGGTAACGAACCTGCGCAACATGATCTCGCGCATGCCGCTGACACAGGCGGATGTGCGCATGTTCCACGGCGTCATCAAGTCGCTGGCTGACAAGCATCCGAAGTCCCGTTAACCATTGATCGCCCCTGCGCCACGTCCTAGATAAAGGCGAGCATTTTGAAAGGCGCGGCCCATGAGCAAGACACGCAGCATCTTTGAAGAGGTTTCCGGCGAGAAACCCGCAGGAGACCTTCCCAAAGGCGGATTGATCGACGCAGGCAAGACCGGTGCCAGACGGGCCATTGCGGTCTGGCTGATGGTCCTGTTTGCTATGGTGGCACTGATGATCCTTGTGGGTGGCATGACCCGCCTGACGGACAGCGGATTGTCCATCACCGAATGGAAACCAGTCACCGGCGCAATCCCTCCGATGGATGCAACTGTCTGGGAAGAAGAATTCACAAAATACAAGGCAACGCCGGAATACCAGCTTCAGAACAAGGGCATGAGCCTTTCGGAATTCAAAACGATTTACTGGTGGGAATGGGGCCACCGCCAGCTTGGCCGGCTTGTCGGGCTGGTCTGGGCGCTAGGCTTCTTTTACTTCCTCTTGCGCCGCCAAATTCCAAAAGGCTGGACCGGACGTTTGCTATTCGTCGGCGCTCTGGGCGGCTTGCAAGGAGCGATCGGCTGGTGGATGGTATCTTCGGGTCTGACAGGGCGTATGGTAGATGTGGCCTCGTACCGGTTGGCGACCCATCTGGGGTTGGCCTTTGTTATCCTAGGCGTTCTGGTCTGGTACGCATGGCAGCTTCAGCGCAGCGAAATGGAGCTGTTCCAGTCCCGCCGCACACAGGAAAAGCCGCTGGTGACACTGTCGACTGTAATGTTGGTACTGGTGTTCGGCCAGATCCTGCTGGGCGCACTGGTTGCCGGTATAGATGCGGGGCGCGGGTACATCGACTGGCCGATGATGAACGGGGAATTCCTGCCGTCGGAGTCCTTTGATTATGTTCCCTTCTGGACGAACTTTTTTGAGAACCCTGCGCTGGTGCAGTTCAATCACCGGATGCTGGGCTATCTGGTTCTTCTGGGGTCACTCTACCTCTGGTATTCAGCGCGCGGCTCGGCTATCGTGGCGACACGGCGCGCGGCTTTGATTGCTCTGGGCATGGTGGTAGCGCAGATGGTTATGGGGATCGTGACTGTGATGCATGCAGCCCCTGTCCATCTTGCGATTTTCCATCAGGTGGGCGCCGTGATTGTTATTGTAAGTATTTTGAACGTCCGGTTTTCAGCGCTCTATCCAAAGGCGCAAAAGCTTAGATAATTGAGGTGATTGAATGAATTCCAAGACAGCTTACACGGCGCTGGCCGACCATTTTCGGGATGTGGTCGCCTTGGGGCAGGTTTCCGGATTGCTCGGCTGGGATCAGGAAACCATCATGCCCAAAGGGGCCGCCGCGCAGCGGTCCGAATGGATGAGCGCCCTTGAAAAGCTGAGCCACAGCCAGCGCACCGATCCGCGTATTGCCGAATGGCTGGACGCAGTGGACGGGGCCGATCTGAACGCGGTGGAGGCGGCCAATGTGCGTCTAATTCGCCGCCAGTTTGAACGTCAGTCCAAAGTACCAGCGGCGCTGGCCAGCCAGATTGCGCGGGTCACATCGCAGGCCCAAGGGGTTTGGGCCAAAGCGCGGGAAGCGGGAGATTTTTCGGCTTTTCAGGATGTGTTGACCGAGGTTCTGGCGCTACGCCGCGAAGAAGCGGCGGCGCTGGCAGAAGGCGGGAACCTTTATGATGCGTTGCTGGAAGATTATGAACCCGGCATGAAGGAACCGGAACTTGCCGAACTTCTGGGCGGCTTGCGCGACGGGCTGGTGGACCTGCGGGGCAGGGTGGCCGAAAGCGCCGAGGTGATCCCAGATATTCAAGGCAGTTTCTCCCATGCGCAGCAAACCATGGTCGCCCATGAACTCGCCACGGCGTTCGGGTATGACTGGTCCCGTGGGCGGCTCGATTTCAGCGTTCATCCGTTTTCCAGCGGCAGCTTTAATGACGTGCGCATCACCACTCGCGTGTCCGAAACAGACCCGTTCAACTGTTTTTACTCCACCATTCACGAGGTGGGCCATGCCACCTATGAGCAGGGGATTTCACAGGATTACGGGCTGAGCATGCTGGGGCGTGGTGTGTCTATGGGCGTGCATGAAAGCCAGTCCCGTATACTGGAAAACCAGCTTGGCCGCAGTCGCGCCTTTACCGGATATCTCTATAACCGGATGACCGAGGTGTTCGGAGATTTCGGGATCGAGAATGCCGAGATTTTTTACCGCGTGGTGAACAAGCTCCATCGCGGGTTTATCCGGACCGAGGCCGATGAGGTGCAATATAACCTCCACGTGCTGTTGCGCTTTGATCTGGAGCGCAAGCTGATTGCCGGAGAACTGGAAGTTGCCGATCTGGAGGCGGCGTGGAACGAACGGTTCGAGCAGGATTTCGGCTATCCGGTAGACCAGCCCGCAAATGGCGTTTTGCAGGATGTGCACTGGTCGGTCGGGCTGTTCGGCTATTTCCCGACCTACTCTCTGGGCAATATCTATGCCGGAGAGCTGTTTGCCGCGATGTCCGGTGATCTGCCGGAGTTGCAGGCGGATCTGGGCAAGGGCGATACCAAGGCGGCGCTGGCGTGGCTGGGGGATAAAATCCACCGCTTTGGTGCCCTTTACGAACCCCGCGAGACTATCGCCCGTGCGGTCGGTCACGCGCCAACGGCCGAACCGCTTCTGGCCTATCTGAACGCAAAATTCGGCGAGATTTACAAGCTGTAGTACCGGCAGCCGGACAGGACGTTTATGTCTGCGACCAGTCCGGTTCGCGTTTTTCCAGAAAGGCCGCGATGCCTTCTTCGGTGTCGCGGTAGAGCATGTTTTGCGCCATGACATCGCCCGTATAGGCATAGGCCTGATCAAGCGGCATCTGTATCTGCTCGTAAAACGCCTGCTTCCCGATCGCAACCGCCGCGCCAAGCTTGGTGGCAATCTGTTCGGCCAGTGCCTGGGTTTCCTGTTCCACATCTGCAGGCGCCACGACACGGTTCACAAGGCCCAGTTCGCAAGCTTTATCGGCAGGGATGAACTGACCGGTTGTCAGCATTTCGAATGCGTGTTTGCGCGGTATGTTGCGGGACAGGGCCACCATTGGGGTGGAGCAGAACAGCCCGATATTCACCCCGTTCACACCGAACTTTGTCTCTGTATCCGTCACTGCCAGATCGCAGCTTGCCACCAGCTGGCAACCGGCTGCGGTGGCCAGACCGTGGGGTTGGCAGATCACCGGTTGAGGCAGTTTCGGGATAGTGGTCATCATCTTTGTGCATTTGGCAAACAGGTTAAGGAAATACTGTTTGCCACCATCCTCCGCCTGACGCGCAACGGTCATTTCCTTGAGGTTATGACCCGCGCAAAACGCCTTGCCGTTGCCTTTCAGGATTACAACACGAATGGATTTGTCCTGCATCAGCGCGTCAAACTGGCTCTGTAACGCGTCCAGCATGTCATCAGACAACGCATTCAGGGTTTGCGGCGTGTTTAGCGTCAGCGTGGCAATTGCGCCGGAGTCGTTGCGTAACAGGATGTCGGAATTCATGGTTTCCCCTTGTTTGGCGGTGCCCTTTGACCCAAACCTTAGACAAGACAAAAGGCCGAGGAAAGACCATGCCCCTGAAAATGACCATAGACGAACTGCGCGAATTCTTTGAAGAGGTTTTTCCGCAGGTCAAAGATGATTTTCTTATCGAAGAGATGAGCGATGACGAAATTACCGTGCGTCTGAAAGTAACGGAAAAACACCTGCGCCCGGGTGGCACGGTTTCCGGGCCGTCCATGTTCGGGCTGGCGGATGTGTGTTTCTATCTGATCATCATGGGGAACATCGGGCCCAAAGCCCTGACGGTAACAACCAACTGTTCCATCGATTTCATGCGCAAACCCGAACCGCGCGACATGATCGCCAAGGCGCGCCTGCTCAAGCTCGGGAAGGCTTTGGCTGTCGGGGATGTAATGCTGTATTCCGAAGGCATGGACAAACCTGTTGCCCATGCCAATGTGACGTATTCCATTCCGCCACGGGATGAATTCGTGCGTTAGAACAGACTGTCGGTGATGTAATCTCCGTCCTTGAAATCCGACAGATCGGCGCCCACCACCAGAACCGAGTGGTCTGCGTTTACTTTGAACAGAACGCCTGCGTCATTGTCGATGACCTTGATCGCAGGGGCTCCGGCTGTTTTCAGATTGTAGGCCGTGATGCTCATGTCCAGAACGTCTGTCCCGAATTCGAAGTCAAGGATCTTGTCCTTGCCGAAATCGGAATCCTGAAAGACGAAACTGTCTGCACCGTCACCGCCAAACAATTGGTCGTTGCCGTCGCTGTCATAGATCGTATCGTTTCCGGCGCCGCCATATTCCTTGTCATTGCCGCCGCCGGAATAAATATTATCGTTGCCCGCATCGCCATAGACTTTGTCGTTTCCTTCGCCGCCTTGAACAAAGTCGTTCCCGCCGCCACCGAAAATCTTGTCTTTTCCTTCGCCGCCGTAAATGTAGTCGTCGCCGTTTCCGGCTTTCAGAACATCGTTGCCGTCCTCGCTATTCAGCGTGTCAGAGCCACCTCCACCCAGCAGCACATCGCGGTCATTGCCACCAAACAGTGAGTCACCGCCACCGCCGCCTGTCAGTCGGTCTTTGCCGTCGCCACCATAAAGCTGGTCGCCGCCGCCATTGCCAAGCAGTTTGTCGTTGCCTTCGCCGCCATACAGAAAGTCTCCGCCACCGCCGCCGCGCAGGGTGTCATTGTCCTGACCGCCGTAAAGCGTATCATTGCCGGCATCGCCTGAAAGCACGTCATCTCCGGCTTCACCATACAGCAGGTCGCTTCCGTCACCGCCGGAGACAGCATCATCGCCGCTGCCCCCCTTGATGTAGTCGGCTTTCTTGCCGCCGGACAAATCATCATTTCCGGCCAGCCCCAGAAGAATATCCTCGCCTTCTGTGCCGGACTTCTTGTTGTCCTTGCCGTCGCCTTCCCAGAAGTAATCCGGTTCGGTCAGGTCCACCCCTTGCAGGGAATCCCCGTAGCTCAGCCATTTGAAGGTGCTGTCGTGCAGGGTTATAAAGAACTGACCGGTCTTGAGTTCATGGAAAGCTGCGTTGGACTGGTCTTCGATTTCGGGGTCTTCGTGGATCACCGCAGGGCCAAAGACAAGCTTGCCCGAAGGGGAGATAACCGAGAGATAGACATCGGAATCCGATTCATAGATTGAAATTTTCCGATAGCCGGTGAAAGTAACGGCCAAAAGGCCGCTTTCGGTTTCGGCGACTGCGAATTCGTTCGGTGTGACACTCTCACCGTCGATCTTGGAATCAAAGGTGACGGGCTTACCCTGGGCAACGCCGTTCTTGTTATACTTCTGAATGTGGACCAGATCCGTATCGGCGGTATGAGGATAGACGCCTACGATGGAATAGACCGCCAGAAAACCGCCGTCTTTGGTGGCGTGGATCGCCGGATCGGCGGCATAGTTTTCAATGTCGGAGTTATGGGGCATTTCAAACCGCGCGCCATCCGGTTTGCCTTTGCTGTTAAAGAACTGGCCGTATCGCGCACTTTCGCTGCCAAGGTGCCAGGTGGCCAGAAAACGTCCGTCTTCCATCTCTGTTAAAACCGGATTGGCGCGTGCAAATTCACCGGTGCCGCGGCCTTCGTCAAAGTTGTAAGTGGAAACCAGTTTACCCTTGTCGTTGAAGAACCGGCCAACGTATTCCAGTTCTGCTTCGGGTGCGCGGTCGCGATAGGCGACAAAAAAGCCGTCCTTGGTTTTGATGGCCGATTTCATTTCCATCAAATAGCCGCTGTCCAGAATCTTGGCATCCCCAATTTGGGTGCCATTTGCCTTGTAATCCATCAATACGATCCGGTTGTGATTGATGGTTTCGGCGTCTTCTTCCATTATGATGGAAAACTTTCCCTTATCCCCGGCCATTATCGTTGGAACTTTGTAGCCGAGAGCAAAAGTGCCCTGTGTAAACAGTTCTTCTGAAACTCCGGTTTTCGGGTTATAAAGGCTGACCCGTAAAAGGCCGCTGCTGCTGCCAAGATAGGCGCTTGCTACTTTGCCATTGCTGAGCACTGTACTGGTGTATGTTTCTTCAACCGAAACGCCTAGGCCGTCGCCAGAAAGGAGATGCTGATCTCCGATAAAACCAACCATGGAAATTCCCTCTGAAATAGGTGGTGTATTAAATGAGTTATTGGTGCACGATTTTTTCGCAAATCCACATTATTGAGGCTTTTAACAACTTCAAGAAATTTTTGAGGTTCCTATAGCCCGAAAAACCGTCTTTTGACCCGTTTTTGATGGGGTAAAATAATACCATAATTTTAAGTGTCTGTTTTTGTTGTGTTTTGCTGCGCTTTTTGCAATTGACTGCTGCGCTCAGGCGAGTAGAACAGGCGCAGAATTCGACAGGGCCTTTCGGCCTTGTTTTCACTTCCAGCAATTGGACTTAAAACCATGAAAACTTTCTCAGCAACGCCTGCTGATATCGACAAGAAATGGATCCTGATCGACGCTGAAGGCGTTGTTCTGGGCCGTTTGGCGTCGATCGTTGCCATGCGCCTGCGTGGCAAGCACAAGGCTTCTTTCACACCGTCAATGGACATGGGCGATAATGTTATCATTATCAACGCCGACAAGATCCAGATGACCGGTAAAAAACGCACCGACAAGATTCACTACTGGCACACCGGTTATCCGGGGGGGATCAAATCCCGCACAGCCGGTCAGATCCTTGAAGGCAAGCACCCTGAGCGTCTGGTTACACAGGCTGTCAAACGGATGCTGCCAGGTGGCCCACTGTCCCGTCAGCAAATGACAAACCTGCGCGTTTACGCAAGCGCAGAGCACCCCCACGAGGCGCAAAACCCCGAAGTGCTGGATGTCAAAGCGATGAACCCTAAAAACACGCGGAGCCAGTCATGAGCGACGAAATCAAATCCCTGGACGATCTGAAAGACGCTGTAGAAGCTTCTGACATGGTGATCGAAGACGCTGCTGGCGAATCTGCTGCTGTCACTCGCGAAGCTGTGCGCGACGAACTGGGCCGCTCCTATGCGACAGGCAAACGGAAAGACGCGGTAGCCCGCGTTTGGATCAAGCCTGGTTCCGGTAAAGTGACCATCAACGGCAAAGAGCAAAACAAATATTTTGCCCGTCCGGTTCTGCAAATGATCCTGGCACAGCCTTTCGAAATCGCTGGTGTTGTTGGCGAATTCGACGTGATGGCAACTGTTAAGGGCGGTGGCCTGTCCGGTCAGGCTGGCGCTGTTAAGCACGGTATTTCCAAAGCGCTGCAACTTTACGAACCATCCCTGCGCGCTCCTCTGAAAGCCGCTGGCTTCCTGACACGTGACTCCCGCGTTGTGGAACGTAAGAAATACGGTAAGCGCAAGGCGCGCCGGAGCTTCCAGTTCTCCAAGCGTTAAGCTTTACGAACAGATTATCGAAAAGGGGCGGTGTTTCACTGCCCCTTTTTTGTTGCAGCCGGTTCATTGTTACAATGCTGTCGTGCTGTTGTTATGCACTTGGGCTATCCGTCCGAGCAAAACGTTAAGACAGAGGCACAGATGAACCAGCAGATCAGCGGTGCGCAGGATATTTCCTATGCAACCTCGGTTCCAAGCAAAGCCGGACAAGTGGTAATCCGCACGGTGGAAACCCTTACAGGGCGCAACCGGCTCCTTCGCATGGCGCAGGGCTATGACAGTGCGGTGCAGCAGGGAGAGGATTTCTGGCAGGTCATCGCACGAAGCTACGGGCTGCGGCTCGATGTAATTGGTGGAAGTCTGGAGAATATTCCCAAGACAGGACCGCTGATCCTGATCGCCAACCACCCTTACGGTATCCTTGACGGGCTGGTGCTGGGGAATATCCTGTCCCGCACTCGGGGTGATTTCCGGTTTATGGCCCATCGTGTATTTTGCAAATCGGCAGAGTTGGACCGTGTGATCCTGCCAATCAATTTCGATGGCACCAGAGAGGCCGTGCAGGAGAACCTTGCAACGCGTAAGACCGCGCTTTCCTATCTGGGGCAGGGCGGTGCGATCGGCATATTTCCGGGGGGCACGGTTTCCACCGCGCCGCGCCCATTTGCGCGTCCGCTTGATCCGCGCTGGCGTTCCTTTACGGCCAAACTGATCGCCAAGACGAATGCCACAGTGGTTCCGGTCTATTTTGACGGTGCAAACAGCCGGTTGTTCCAGATAGCCAGCCATTTGAACTATACCCTGCGGATGTCGCTTTTGATCAACGAATTCAGGCGTGCGCGCAAGGAACCTGTGCGACTGGTGGTCGGAGAGCCACTAAAACGCAGCGATTTGGATGTATATTCCAAAGATGCGCGCGGGATGATGGATTTCCTGCGTGAATCAACCTATAGCCTGTCCCCGAAGCCTGTACCGCGTGGCGGTTACGGTTTCGAGTTTGAGGACAACCATCGGTAAAATCCATGCCTGTAGGCGTTTTTGATAGTGGACTGGGCGGCCTGACCGTCTTTGAAGCGATCCGCTCGCGGATGCCGGAGCAGCCTTTGGTCTATTTCGGTGACAATGCGATTGCTCCCATCGGGGTGCGCGATGCGGATGACATCTACGGGATTACCACGCGGGCTTGTGACCGTTTGTTCGATGAAGGCTGTAATCTGGTAATTCTGGCCTGCAACACGGCTTCGGCTGTGGCCTTGAAGCGGATGCAGGAAAATTGGGTGCCCAAGGACAAGCGGGTGCTGGGTGTCTTCGTGCCGATGATTGAGGCGATGACCGAGCGTATGTGGGGCGATACTTCCCCGCCGCGGGAGGTTGCGGTCAAACAGGTTGCCCTGTTTGCCACACCAGCCACCGTCGCCAGCCGCGCCTTCCAGCGGGAACTGGCGTTTCGCGCGGTCGGAGTCGATGTAGAAGCACAGCCCTGCGGTGGTCTGGTGGATGCGCTGGAAGACAACGATCTGGAACTGGCAGAGGCTTTGGCCCGCAGCCACGTGGCAGCACTAAAACGGCGGATGCCGAACCCGCAGGCTGCGGTTTTGGGCTGTACCCATTATCCGATACTGGAAAAGGTTTTTCAGGATGCTCTGGGGCCTGAAGTGTCCGTTTATTCCCAAGGGCGTCTGACCGCGGCCAGTCTTGAGGATTACCTGCAACGGCATCCCGATATGGTTGGCGCAGCAGGAGAGACCCGCTGTCTGACATCCGGTGATCCGGAGCGTGTCGGTACGGCCGCTACCCGGTTTATCGGGCGAAGAATGGTGTTTGAGGGCGTCTGAGCGCCCCGAACACCTGACCCACACAGTTTTCAAACCTTCAGGCAGATTGCGCAGGGATGCAATTTGTCTTAGTTGTTTCACCGAATTCCAAGGAGATGGCCTATGACCACGCATGTAGACACGCCGAAAAATATCGCGATTTTGGGGGCGTCCGGTTACACCGGCGCAGAACTGGTGCGATTGATCGCAACTCACCCCGGTATGGTTGTGCGTGCGATGACAGCGGACCGGAAGGCCGGCATGACTTACGGCGCAGTATTCCCCCATTTGCGGCATCTGGAGCTGCCTGAACTGTGCACAATCGAAGAAGTGAACTTTGACGAGATTGATCTCGTGTTCTGCGCACTTCCACACGCCACCAGCCAGAGCGTGATCCGTGAATTGCCCGAGACAGTGAAGGTGGTCGATCTCTCCGCCGATTTCCGGCTGCGCGATCCTGAGACCTATGCAAAATGGTACGGCGGCCCCCATACAGCACTTGAGTTGCAAAAAGAGGCGGTTTACGGGCTGACAGAATACTACCGCGAGCAGATCAAATCTGCCCGTCTGGTTGCGGGCACAGGCTGTAACGCCATGACCGGCCTGATGCCTATCCTGCCGTTGCTGGAAGCAGGGGTGATTGACAGCGACGACATCATCATTGATCTGGCAACCGGAGTCAGCGGGGCAGGGCGTTCACCTAAAGAAGGCATGCTGCATTCCGAAGTGTCCGAAGGATACCGCGCCTATAATGTTGCCGCGCACCGGCATCTGGCAGAGTTCGATCAGGAAATGTCCCTGATTGCCGGAAAGCCTGTAGAAGTGACCTTCACGCCCCATCTTCTACCTCAGAACCGTGGTATTCTCGCGACGATCTATGTGAAGGGCGAGGCACAGGCGATCTATGATGTGCTACGGGCAAAATACGACGACGAACCCTTCGTCTATGTGCTGCCCTTCGGGGAAGCACCGGCAACGCAACATGTGCGTGGTTCGAACTATTGCCATCTCGGGGTGATCCCGGATCGCAAGCCCGGTCGTGTAATGGTGTTCTCTACGCTCGACAACCTGACCAAAGGCTCCAGCGGTCAGGCGATCCAGAATGCCAACCTGATGCTGGGTCTGCCGGAAACCATGGGGCTTGAACTGGCACCCATGTTCCCGTGATTCATTCACCGTTCATTGCTGTCCCGCGTGATGCAGTGAATTCTTTCATCGCGCGTGGCGGGGATATGCAGGCGGGTTACATCGCCTATTCCCTGCTGCTCGCGATTTTTCCGTTTCTGATTTTTTGCGTGTCTTTGACCGGTATTTTTATCGGCGTGGACCGCAGCGCCGAAGCGGTTGGCGTTTTGTTTGATTTTGCGCCGCCCTATCTTGCCAAAGTGCTGGAACCGGCGGTTGTGGATGTGCTGTCACGAACGCATAGCCTGTTCACCCTGTTCATTCTGGTGGCGATTTGGGCAGCCATGCGTGGGGTTGAGGCAATAAACCGCGCCTTTGACAGCATCTACGGAGAGCGGGACGGAGGTGTCTGGCTGCTACGCAAAACCAAGGCGCTGGTGACTGTTTTCCTGTCAGCTATTTCGGCAGTCGTTCTGGGGTTGTCGATCCTTCTCGCTCCCGGATTGATCGTCGTAATAGAAGAGTTCACCCAGATTGAAATTCCGACCAACATTACTTTGATGCGATACGCTGTTGGTATCATTGTATTTTACTGCCTCATATGGAGCCTGCACTGGTTCCTGCCAAGCAATCACGCAGAGGGGTTTACCCGCTGGCCGGGTGCGGTGTTCACCACCATAAGCTGGCTCGGCATGGCGACCGGTCTGTCAATTTTCCTTGCAAACTGGGGGCGATATTCTGTCACTTACGGTGCATTGGCGGGCATTGTGATCACCATGTTGTTTCTGTACTTTTCCGCTGCAATCATATTGTTGGGGGCGGAACTGAACGCTGCGCTGCAACGCTATAAGAAAGAGCACACCTGATGGCCGGACTGAAGAAACAACGTCGTATCCAGCTTATCATCGCCGGATTTTCCTGCCTGTTTGCAGGGTTTGTTGTAATCTATCTCGCGGCGGGTGATGCGTTCCAATACTTCTACAGCCCGTCCGATCTGGCTGCCAAACCACCGGCGGAAGGTCAGATCATCCGTATCGGTGGATTGGTCGAGGTTGGTTCCATTGAAAAAACGGGCCAGACTGTTCGGTTCAGTGTAACCGATGGAGGTGCCACTGTTCCTGTGGTGTTTACGGGTATCCTGCCTGATCTGTTCACAGAGGAACAGGGCATGATTGCGACCGGCGTCCTGTCGGACGGGGTGTTCGAGGCGCAGGAAATCCTTGCCAAACACGACGAGGAATACATGCCCAAAGAGGTCATGGACGCCCTGAAGGAACAGGGTGTGTATAAAGACACGAGCGAGTAGCGTACGCCGGTGACACCGGACATTAGGGGATCTTCCCTGATGATTTCCGCCGATTGTAACAGACCGGCAGGAAGTCATGAAAACAGTAGATCAGATTGCCCGAGACATTGTGCGTCGTGAAGGCGGTTATGTGGATGATCCGGACGATCCGGGCGGAGCGACAAAATACGGCGTGACGATTCATACGATGCGCCGGTTGGGGCTGGATCTGAACGGGGACGGGCGGGTGGATGCGCAGGACGTGCGCGCGCTGAGCGAAGCAGAAGCCGTCGAGATTTTCAAATCCCATTATTTTGCGAAACCCGGTATCGGGGGGCTGCCCGCAGCTTTGCAGCCGAGTGTTTTTGACATGTATGTGAATGCGGGAAGCCACGGGGTGAGGATATTGCAGCGGTGCCTCGGCCAATTCGGCCAGAGCGTTGCAGTAGATGGCCTGATTGGCCCGCAAACACGCAAAGCAGCAGTGGCAGCTTGGGAAAAGGCGCCGGATTATCTGGTGGATGCCTACGGGATTGCACGCAGGAATTACTATTACGCTTTGGCGGACAAGCGGCCGGCCTCTCGCAAATACGCGCGCAGCCGTTCCGGCGGTAAGGGCGGCTGGATCCGGCGCGCCGAAGAATTTATCTCACCAAAGTACCACCTCAGCCTTGCGGAGCATAAACGGAGGTGCGCGTCATGGGGATAATCGGCGATCTGCTGGGGGTCGGACGCGCTGTGCGTGATGTGGCTGAAGTTTTCGTGCCGAACAGGACAGCAACAGCAGAGTTCGAGCATCTTGAACACAAGGCTTCGGTCGCCCAGTTCGGCGCGGAATTTACGCGGGAACGGGGCGGTTGGTTTAACAATTTTGTAGACGGGTTAAACCGATTACCACGGCCGGTTTTTGCGCTTGGGACTGTGGGTTTGTTTGTCTTTGCTATGTGGAACCCGGTTGCATTTTCCCAGCGGATGGCCGGTCTTGATGCTGTGCCCAGAGAGTTGTGGTGGCTGTTGGGCGCGGTTGTATCGTTCTACTTTGGTGCGCGGGAATTGCACTATGCACGCAGTCGGTTGGAAAAACGGACGGAAGCAGCGCAGATGTTCACGCCGCAGACTACGGAGAATGCCGCTGTGCGGGATTGGCAGGCGAAGCAGTAGAACGAAACGAGGGTTGGCGTTTAAGTGACTTAATAAAAACGATAAATTCAATTAACATACTGAGTATATGAAGCTTCTTAAATGAAGCTTCATATAACAAGCTTCATTTAAGAAGCTTCAAGGTTAGGGAAATCTTTACGAATTACCGCCAAAATTTGTGCAGATACCGTTCCCAACTTTAAAGGCGCATGATGCAAACCTACCGCCCCGACAAGTTTAAAACCACCTATGACACCATGCAGGGAGAGGCGCTTTGGAAATTCCTCAATGAAGCATCCACCATCGCTATTATGGAAACCGCCAGCTATCTCCGGCGTCCCGCGATCGAGCCCCTCTCGCCATTTCTGCAACACCGCTTTCCCAAGGTCCGCCGCTCTGCGCAGATGCGCCGTATGATTGGTCATATGGTCCGCCAAATTCTTGAGGAGCGTGGATTTGGCCTTTACCGCAGTAACCTGAGAATAAACAATCCGAGCAATATTTTTGCTTTCGGGTCGGCTTACTACCAACCGGAATCTGCCCTGTGACATTTCACGCAACTGTCTCAAGCTTAATTGAATTGTGACAGTAGCCGAGCGTGCTATAACCGTGCGGAGCAATAAGGGGCAGCACCATGTTCGCAGAGATCGGCCACTTTACAGTCCTTCTGGCCTTCACCGTATCCATTGTGCAATCCGTCGTGCCTCTGATCGGAGCACAAAAGAACTGGGCCGGCTGGATGCGTCTGGCTGACACGACCGCACTGGCGCAATTTATTCTGATCGGGATAAGCTTTGTTGCCCTGACTTACAGCTTTGTGGTTTCGGATTTTTCTCTCGCCATAGTTGCTGCGAACTCCCACTCTGCCAAACCGATGTTGTATAAGATAACAGGGGTGTGGGGGAACCACGAGGGGTCGATGTTACTCTGGATCCTGATCCTCGTGTTTTATGGCGCGCTGGTGGCCCTGTTTGGCCGCAACCTCCCAAGCGCACTGAAAGCACGGGTTCTTTCGGTGCAAGCGATGATCTCGGCGGCCTTTCTGGCCTTTCTGATCTTTACCTCCAACCCGTTCCTGCGCATTTCCGTGCCTCCGGCGGATGGCAATGATCTCAATCCCTTGCTGCAGGACCCCGGACTCGCCTTTCATCCGCCGTTTTTGTATCTGGGTTATGTTGGGCTTTCGATGTCCTTCTCTTTCGCCGTCGCGGCTTTGATCGAAGGGCGCGTGGATGCCGCTTGGGCCCGTTGGGTCCGGCCCTGGACCCTGCTGGCTTGGGTCACGCTGACAATCGGCATCGCGCTCGGGTCTTGGTGGGCCTATTACGAATTGGGCTGGGGCGGCTGGTGGTTCTGGGATCCGGTTGAAAACGCGAGCTTCATGCCGTGGCTGATTGCCGCCGCACTGCTGCATTCTGCGATTGTGGTCGAAAAGCGGGATGCACTCAAAAGCTGGACGGTCCTGCTTGCGATCCTTGCGTTCTCATTTTCCCTGATCGGAACCTTCATCGTGCGTTCAGGCGTCATTACTTCTGTCCACGCCTTTGCCAATGATCCCGAACGGGGCGTCTTCATCCTAGCCATCCTGACGGTTGCCATCGGCGGTGCGCTTACGCTTTACGCCGCACGGGCCGGTCAGTTGCGCACAACTGCGGTCTTCGGGCTGATCAGTCGAGAGAGTGGTCTCGTGCTGAACAACCTGTTGCTGGTCGTGGCGACGGCTGTCGTTTTCTTCGGAACCATCTGGCCATTGGTGGCAGAGCTGACAACAGGGCGCAAACTCTCGGTTGGGGCGCCGTTTTTTGATGCTGCTTTCACCCCGTTTATGATCGTGTTGGTGGCGATCCTCCCCCTTGGGGCGATCCTGCCCTGGAAACGGGCGCAGGTGGGAAAATCCTTCAAGAACCTGCGCGGGGCATTGGCGCTTTCTATTGCCCTTGGTGTATTGGTCTGGAGCCTGCAAACCGGCGGACGGATGCTCGCGCCCTTTGGTCTGGCACTGGCTGCGTGGCTGGTGCTTGGGGCTATTCTGGATTTGCTGGTACGGGCGCGGTATCGGGAGAACCCTATCGGCACCACGTTGCGCCGCTTGCGCAACCTGCCGCGGTCCGATTGGGGTAAGGCTGTGGCTCACGCAGGGCTTGGGCTTACCGTCTTCGGCATTGCGGCCATTACCGCCTGGGAACAAGAGGACATCCGCGTGGTAGAGCTGAACGAACGCTTCGTCGTGGGGGCTTATGAGTTCCAGTTGAACAAAGTCGTGAACCAGAAAGGCAAAAACTACTCCGCGCAGATTGGGTCTGTCACAGCGTACAAGAACAACCGCGAAGTTGCTGAACTGCGACCTGAAAAGCGGTTCTATCCGGTACAACAAATGCCAACCACCGAAGCGGCGATTGATATCGGGCTGACACGGGATCTCTACGTTGTTTTGGGGGATAAACAGGGCGACAGCGGATGGACGATCCGAACCTATATCAAGCCGTTTTCCAACTGGATCTGGATTGGTTCACTGGTCATGGCGCTTGGCGGCTGTCTTAGCCTGACGGACCGGCGTTACCGTGTGGCAGGGGCTGCACGACCTTCAGCGCGCCGTGTCGCGCAACCGGCGGAGTAGTGATGCGAAATCTGTTTCTGATACTGGTACTTCTGTTCGCCACGCCTCTTTTTGCGGTGGAGCCGGATGAGATACTGGATGATCCGGTGCTGGAACAGCGGGCGCGGGATATTTCCAAAGGTTTGCGCTGTCTGGTGTGCCGCAATGAAAACATCGACAGTTCCAATGCGGGGATCGCCAAAGATTTGCGTCTGCTGGTCCGCGAACGTCTGGTTGCAGGGGACAGCAACACGGAGGCCGTGGATTTTATCGTAGACCGCTACGGTGAATATGTGCTGCTGAAACCCCGTATGTCACGGGAAAACGCGGTGCTTTACCTGACCGGTCCGGTGCTTCTTGTGCTCGGAGCAATCGGAGCGTTTCTATACCTGCGGCGGCGCTCCCGCCGTCCTTCTCAGCCGCAGGGGGAATTGTCCCGCGAAGAAGCAGAACGTCTGGCACAACTGCTGAAAGACTGAGCCGAGTTTGTGCTTTCTGCTACCTGTCCTGCGCGATAGGATAACGCCAAACAGCGGAGCTTTACCCTATGGACTATGAAACCCTTCTCTACGACCTGTCCGAAAATATTGCGACAATAACGCTTAACCGGCCTGACGTGCTGAACGGTCTCACATCGCAGATGCGTGCTGAACTGCTGGATGCGGTCAAGCGTGGAGAATCCGAGGCTCGCGTGCTCGTCCTGACCGGTGCAGGACGCGGTTTTTGCGCGGGACAGGATCTTGGAGACGCCGCCAAAGTTTCCGACATAGATATGGAAGGCACCCTTCGGGATGAATACGAACCCATGTTGCGGGCCATATTTGATTGTCGCATCCCGACGATTAGTGCGGTGAACGGAATGGCCGCCGGGGCGGGGGCCAATCTGGCGCTGGCTGCGGATGTGGTGATTGCGGCGGAAAGCGCTACTTTTCTACAGGCGTTTTCGCGCATAGGGCTGATCCCTGATGCGGGTGGTACTTACTGGCTGCCAAGACAGGTTGGCTTTGCCCGAGCCATGGGCGCGGCCCTGTTTGCCGAGCCTGTTCCGGCCCTGAAAGCGGCGGAATGGGGCATGATCTGGGAGGCCGTTCCGGACGGCAGTTTTGCTGCAGTGGTACGCACCCGCGCTTTGCATCTCGCAAACGGACCGACCGAGGCCTACCGCCTTATCAAACGGGCCATGCGCATGAGCGTGGATCAAACGCTCGACGAACAATTGGAAACAGAGGCACATCTTCAGGGCAAGGCCGGTCGCACGGCCGATTTCAAAGAAGGGGTCATGGCCTTCCTTGAAAAGCGCAAAGCCCAGTTTGAAGGGCGTTAAACACGCGATCCGTCAAACATCACTACCCATGAAAAAACCGCCCCGAGGGGCGGTTTTCTTTTTGTCAGTGACAAAGGTCGGATTTACCGGTCTTCGACGTTCACGTAATCGCGCAGCGGCTCGCCTTTGTAGAGCTGACGTGGACGGCCGATTTTCTGGGTCGGATCGCCAATCATCTCTTTCCACTGGGAAATCCAACCCACTGTACGGGACAGGGCAAAGATCGGAGTGAACATGGAAGTCGGGAAACCCATCGCTTCCAGAATGATACCGGAATAGAAATCCACGTTCGGGAACAGCTTTTTGGAGGCGAAATAATCGTCTTCCAGAGCAATACGTTCCAGTTCCTTGGCAACCTGAAGCTTCGGGTTGTTTTCCACACCCAGCAGGCTCAGCACTTCGTCTGCGGATTCCTTCATCACCGTCGCGCGGGGATCAAAGTTCTTGTAAACGCGGTGGCCAAAGCCCATCAGACGGAACGGATCGTCCTTGTCTTTTGCGCGAGCGATGAATTCCGGAATACGATCGACAGAGCCGATTTCTTCCAGCATTTCCAGACACGCCTGATTTGCGCCGCCGTGGGCAGGGCCCCAAAGACAAGCAATACCGGCTGCGATACAGGCGAACGGGTTTGCACCCGAAGAACCGGCCAGACGCACAGTCGAGGTAGAGGCGTTTTGCTCGTGATCGGCATGCAGAGTGAAAATACGGTCCATCGCGCGGCTGAGGATCGGGTTCACTTCGTAATCTTCCGCAGGAACCGCAAAACACATGCGCAGGAAGTTGGATGCGTAATCCAGATCATTGCGCGGGTAAACAAACGGCTGGCCGATGGAATATTTATACGCATAAGCCGCGATAGTTGGCATCTTGGCGATCAGGCGGATAGAGGCCACTTCGCGCTGCCATTCGTCGTTGATGTCAGTGCTGTCGTGGTAGAAAGCAGACATGGCACCAACCACGCCGGTCATAACAGCCATAGGGTGCGCATCGCGACGGAAACCACGGAAGAAATTCATCATCTGCTCGTGCAGCATGGTGTGGTTCGTTACGCGGTTTTCGAAATCTTCCAGCGCTTCAGCACTTGGCAGATCACCGTAAAGCAGAAGGTAACACACTTCGAGATAGTGGGATTCACTGGCAAGCTGGTCGATCGGGTAACCGCGGTGCAGCAGCTCGCCCTTGTCACCGTCAATAAAGGTGATTGTGCTGTCACAAGCAGCGGTGGATGTAAAACCGGGATCGTAGGTGAAAACCTGCCCCTCCGCATAAAGACGACGGATATCAATCACATCCGGTCCGGCTGTTGCGGAATACATTGGCAGGTCCAGCTCTTTATCGCCAAAAGTAAGTTTTGCTGTTTTTGGACTATCTGTCATGCGACCTCTCTATCATTATTGGCAGGGCGGGGCCTGCGCATATTTATCCTCGGGACTAGCGTAGGCTTCAGGCTGGCGACGTCGCATCCTGAAGGCGGCCGAGGGTTTCCTCCTTGCCCAACGCAGCCATCATGTCAAAAACCGACGGCGACACTGTGCGCCCGGTTAAGGCCGCGCGTAACGGTTGCGCAATCTTTCCGAGTTTTAGATCTCTGGCTTGAGAAAACTCCTTCAAACAGGTCTCAAGTCCTTCGTGCGACCATGTAGCATGCTGCAATGCAGCGGTCAATTCTTTCAGTATGCCAAGGGATACCGAATCGAGCAGCTTTGCCGCTGCGGCATCCGGCGAAAACGGGCGAGAGCCGAGCACAAAGTAGGCTTTCTCCAGTACATCCGTCAGTTTTTTCGACCGGTCCCGCAGCAAAGGAAGCACTTCTTTAACACGGGCCAGTGAATCGGCGTCCAATTCGCCCTGTCCGGTGGCCTGCAGATAAGTTTGCAAATCCCCCAGCAAAACGTCATCCGGTGCGATTCCGATCTGATAGCCGCCGACATGATCCAGCTTTTTAAGGTCCAGACGGGCAGGGGATTTACCCAAACCCTTGAAATCAAACCATTCAACGGCCTGTTCGGTGGTGAACAGCTCGTCGTTGCCGTGGCTCCAGCCCAGTCGAGTCAGATAATTGCGCATGGTCGCAGGGGTATAGCCCATCTCGCGGTAGGCTTCCGCCCCGAGCGCGCCGTGCCGTTTGGACAGTTTCTTGCCATCATCCCCGTGGATCAGCGGGATATGGGCAAAAACGGGGATTTTCCAGCCCATCGCACGGTAGATCAGGCTTTGGCGGCCTGCGTTGATCAGGTGATCATCCCCGCGGATGATGTGGGTCACACCCATGTCGTGGTCATCAACAACCACGGCCAGCATGTAGGTCGGTGTCCCGTCAGAGCGCAGCAGCACCATATCGTCGAGCGTATCGGCCTGCCATTTCACATCTTTTTGAACCTTGTCCTTGATCCGGACCTCGCCCTCGCGAGGGGCTTTCAGGCGTACCACAGAAGGAAGATCCGGTGCATCCGCAGGATCGGCATCCCGCCACGGGCTTTTGAATAGCGTTGATTCCCCTTTGGCGCGGGCAGCTTCGCGGAAGGCTTCGATTTCGTCCTGTGTGGCATAGCAGCGATAGGCTGTGCCATTGTCGAGCATCGATTGCGTTACTTCTGCGTGACGGTCGCGGCGTTCAAACTGGCTGATCGCTTCGCCATCCCAATCCAGCCCAAGCCATTTCAGCCCGTCGTAAATTGCAGCCGTTGCCTCGGGAGTCGAACGTTCGCGGTCCGTGTCTTCAATGCGCAGCAAAAATTTTCCGCCCTGATTACGGGCGTAAAGCCAGTTGAACAGCGCGGTACGTGCGCCACCGATATGCAGGAATCCGGTGGGGGACGGGGCGAAACGGGTAACTACGGGAGTGTCGGACATCAGCAATCTTAACCTTTTGGAAACCAAGCGGGTGCAGGGTTGGCACTACTTATTCCATAACGGCGGTAAAGGACAAGGCAACGATGGGCGGCGATGGGGATTGATCATCTTTCAGAGGCATTGTTTGCGCAACGTCACCGTTTTGGCCTATGGGTTCCGGTGTGGTTGGGATTAGGGGTTTCTTGCTATTTCTCTCAACGATTTGAACCGGATATCTGGTTTCTTTCAAGTTTATCCGGTTGTGTTCTGTTGGCCGTTTTTTTCAGCCGGATGGGGCCGGATCTATTGCGCATTCTTGTTTGGGTGCCTGCTCTGATTGCGCTGGGATTTCTGGTAACAGCAGGGCGAGCCCGTCAGGTTGCTGCCCCGAAACTCGGCTGGCATTACTACGGCGCGGTAGAAGGAACGATCGTTCATCTGGACCGGTCCGGCTCTGACAAACCGCGGGTAACACTGGCGGACCCCGTGCTGGAGCGGATGAACCCGCAACGGATGCCAAAACGGGTGCGGGTATCACTACATTCCGAACTTGCGGGAACGGCGTTGAGACCGGGGGCGCGTATAATGCTCACGGCCAGCCTGTCACCCCCAGCCGGTCCGGTAGAGCCGGGTGGTTTTGATTTCCAGCGCATGGCGTGGTTCAACCGGCTTGGCGCCGTCGGGTATGCCCGCGCGCCGCCTGTGCTGGCTGTTCCACCTAACAACCGCGCCTTTGACCTGCGGGTCTTTGCGCTTCGGATGAAAATATCCGCACATATACGGCAAAAAATCCCCGGTCGGACCGGTGCATTTGCCGCTGCGATAATCACCGGAGACCGGTCGCAGATTGATCCAGTGTTGCTGGCGGATCTTCGACGATCCAATCTGGCACATCTGCTTGCGATTTCTGGCTTGCATATGGGGCTGTTGACGGGGTTTGTCTTTGCGCTGATCCGCTTTGGCATTGCGGCGGTTCCCTACCTGTCCGTGCGCTTGCAAGCCAAGAAAATCGGTGCCGTTGTGGCATTGGTTGCCGGTGCCGGATACCTTCTGGTGTCAGGCGCGAATATTGCCACACAGCGCGCCTTTGTGATGGTGGCGGTTATGCTTGTGGCAGTGTTGCTGGAAAGGCCGGCGATTACCCTGCGCGCGGTTGCCATTGCTGCAACCCTGATCCTTTTGTTCCGCCCTGAAAGCCTGACAGGACCGGGTTTCCAGATGTCCTTTGCCGCAACCACTGCGCTGGTGGGCACCTTTGAAGTGCTGAACAGGACACATGGATGGCATGCGCTGCGCCAAAGCAGGTTCCGGTTGCTTGCACCCTTTGCCTCCCTGTTTATCGCCTCTGCGGTGGCTGGCGCTGCCACCGCACCATTTTCTGCGTTCCATTTCAACCAGATGGCACAATACGGACTGCTTGCCAATCTGGCTTCGGTTCCGGTGATGAGCCTGATCGTAATGCCTGCCGCCGTAATTGCAGCTGTATCGTCGCTGATCGGTTTGGAAGGCGGCGCATTTTGGGTTATGGGGCAGGGAATTGACTGGATTCTCGGCGTTGCACATTTTGTGGCGGTGCAGGAGGGCTCGGTTCTGCGAATAAAATCAGGGCCGGTCTGGGCGTTGGGGCTGGTAACAATCGGCGGATTGTTCGTGATCATTTGGCAGGGAGCGTGGCGCTGGTTCGGGTGTCCCGTGGCCGTTTTGGGGGTCGTATGCTGGGCGCTATCCGTGCGACCGGACCTGTTGCTGACCCATAACGGGCGCTTGGCCGGGGTGCTTGCAGATCAGGGACGGGCTGTATCACGGGCCAAAGGCAACGGGTTTGCAGCTCTGAACTGGTTGGAAAATGACGGGGACGGGGCGGATCAGAATCAAGCCGCAGCGCGGTTTGAACAGGACGAGGACGACTGGCGACTAAGGCTTGAAGGTGGAACTGTCGCTTACCTTTGGGGAAAGACACGGACCAGAGCCGAGCTTCAATCCATTTGCGAGACCGCAGAAGTACTTATTGTGCCGCTATGGAGCGAGGATGTCACAGGCCCGTGCCGGGCGTTCAATGCCGCAGATTTGCGCGCAAGCGGGGCGCTGGCTATCTGGTCCGGACCGGAAGGTCTGAAAATACAAACCGCGCGACAGGCTTCCGGCGCGCGGTTGTGGAACATGCAATAAACGACCCCGCGTTCAGTAGGTGCGGATCAATCCAACCAGCTTTCCCTGAACCTTGACCTGATCGTCCCTGTAAACGCGGGTTTCATAGGCCGGGTTGGCCGCTTCCAGTGCAATGGCCGAGCCTTTTTTGCGCAGGCGTTTCAGGGTGGCCTCCTGATCTTCGACCAGTGCTACGACGATATCCCCGTTTTCTGCATCGGACTGTTCATGGATTACGACGATATCGCCCTCATTGATGCCAGCTTCAATCATTGAGTCGCCCTTGACCTCCAACGCGTAGTGGGAGCCTTGGTTATGCATCATCCCGCCGGGCACAGCCACATGGCTGGTCACGTGCTGGATCGCCTCAATCGGGGTACCCGCAGCGATCAGGCCCATAATCGGCAGTGAATGGGAATCCGTCTTGGAAACAGGAAGGGCTTCGCGGGGCGGCGGTGGTGGCGCAGAACCTTCGATCACACGGGGGTTGAAGCCGCCAGCGTCAATCGAATCCGGCAAACGCACGATTTCGATAGCACGGGCGCGATGGGCCAGCCGTCGGATGAAGCCCCGTTCTTCCAGCGCGGTAATCAGGCGGTGAATGCCAGACTTGGAACGTAGGTCGAGTGCTTCCTTCATCTCGTCAAAAGAGGGCGGAACACCGTCTTTTTGCATCCGCTTGTGAATGAATTCCAGCAAATCCATCTGCTTGCGAGTGAGCATGATACCCTCCTGTTTCGCGCGTTTGTTCGCTTCTGTTCCCGTCTGTTCTACAAGCGTTCCCGTTTTGTGTCAAAACCTATTTTTGTGACAGAATCGCCGGATGAGCAGGGAAGCAAGTCTAGAGGCGAATAATGGGAACGGTTTCACCTGCCTTGCGCGGGGGATCATTTGCATCGCGCACCAGAAGGGCGTTTGCCCGCGACAGGACTGACAAAAGGGAACTGTCCTGCCGTGTTTCAGGTGTGCAGGTCAGCACACCGTCCATGATTGAAAGTTGCGCGCGCATGTAATGGCTGCGCGGGCCGTTCTGTCCCATATCAGCCCCCAGACGTGCAAGCTCGCGAGGCATTGCGTGTTTGCCAAGGCCAAGCATGGCCCTGAGAGCAGGGACAAGAAACACGGTACCACAGACCATGGAACTGACAGGATTTCCAGGCAGACCGATCATGGCGGTCTTGCCAAGCCGCCCTGCCATGAGCGGCTTACCCGGACGCATGGCGACCTTGTAAAAGGCTTGTTCCATTCCGGCCTCTGACGCGACCTGACGGACCAGATCATGATCCCCGACAGATGCACCGCCAAGGGTTACAATTGCATCAGCGTCCGAACCAAGATCCAGCACAGCGCGCAGGGCTTGGGGATCGTCTTTAGCAATCGGTAGAATGCGGGCGATTCCGCCATTCGCTTCAATAAGGGCTTTCAAGCCGAAATTGTTGCTGGAAATAATCTGGCTGGGACCGGGCGTTTCACCGGGCATGACCAGTTCATCGCCTGTTGCAACCAGTGCGATTACGGGTTTGCGCCGAACAACGACAGTTGCGCAGTTCATCGAGGCGAGCAGGGCAATATCACCAGCGGACAGGACACGGGGCGCGGCCATTACATCACCGGCTTTGAAATCACCCCCAGCAGAACGGATGTAAAAGCTCGGGTCCAGATTATCGCCCACTGTGATGGTGTCGCCTTCGCGGGTGCAATCTTCCTGAATAAGGATACGGTCTACACCTTCAGGAACCGGTGCGCCGGTAAAAATCCGAACGGCCTGACCGCTGTTGACGGTGCCGTTAAATCCGCCACCTGCAGCGCTCTCTCCGATGACAGTCAACTGTGCGCCGGTCACCAGATCATTTGACTGCACCCCGTACCCGTCCATCGCGGACGAGGGAAACGGCGGTTGACTGAATGCGGCGACGGCATCCTTCGCCAAAACCCGACCGGAGGCGGCGCGCAGTGGGACAGTTTCACTTTCCAATGGCTCAAAAAGGTTGAGAACCTTCTCAAGTGCCTGTTCAACGCTGATCATTCGGATTCAAACCGGCCGGACTTGCCGCCATCTTTAAGAACAACCCGTACATCACTGATTTGCATTGTTTTATCAACAGCCTTCACCATGTCGTAGACGGTTAAGGCGGCCACGTTCACGGCTGTCAGAGCTTCCATTTCAACGCCGGTCTGTCCGGTGGTTTTGACCGTTGCCTCTATCATGACTCCATCGTCTGTCACCTCCAGATCCAAGGAAACCTTGGATATGGCCAGAGGATGGCACAGCGGGATCAGATCAGAGGTTTTCTTGGCCCCCATAATGCCTGCGAGCCGCGCAACCGCAAGAACGTCGCCTTTTTTGGCACGGCCTTCTTCAATCATGGCGCGGGTTTCGGCATTCATGATGACACGGCCTTTGGCCACGGCAACGCGGCTGGTAACAGGCTTTTCCGATACGTCCACCATATGGGCGGCGCCGGAATCGTCAAAGTGGGTCAGTTTCGCCATGATCCGCCCGTTACATTGCCTGCGGAGCCCAAGGGCTGCCGATCAGGTCGCGGGTGGCCATGGCAACATCGTCCTGCCGCATCAGGGATTCCCCGATCAGGAAGCAGCGCACGCCAAATTTGGCGAGGTTTGCGAGGTCGTCCTTGGTATTCAACCCGCTTTCAGAGATCAGCAAACGCTCTGCAGGTGCGTAACGCGCCAGTGTTGTTGATGTCTCTAGCGAGGTTTCGAATGTCTTCAAGTCGCGGTTGTTGATCCCCAGCAGGGGCGAGCGCAGGTGCGCGGCACGATCCAGTTCAGCACGGTCGTGGATTTCCACCAGAACGTCCATCCCGTAATCAAAGGCAGCGTTCTCCAGTTCCAGCGCCTGAGCGTCTGAAACACTTGCCATGACGATCAAGATACAATCCGCACCCCAAGCCCGCGCCTGGGCAACCTGATAGGTGTCATACATGAAATCCTTGCGTAAGCAGGGCAGATCGCAGGCTTCGCGGGCCTGTGTCAGAAACTCCGGTGCGCCTTGAAACGATGGTGTGTCGGTCAGCACGGACAGGCAGGTTGCGCCGCCATCGGCGTAGGCTTTGGCCAGCGTAGCCGGATCGAAATCCTCGCGGATCACGCCTTTGGACGGGCTGGCCTTCTTCACTTCCGCGATCAGGCCGTAACCTCCTGACTGCGCAGCAGATTTCAATGCATCGGCAAAACCGCGCGGCGCGGTCTGGTCTGCGGCCAAGGATTCAAGCTCGCCAAGAGAGATCTCTTCTTTGGCGGCTTCGATCTCTTCCAGTTTGTAGGCTTTGATCTTTTCGAGAATATCAGTCATCTGCTGCCTCTGTCGTTATTTTTGCCAGCGCGTCCAGCTTGGCGGCTGCTGCGCCACTGTCTATGCTTTGAGCCGCGACTTCAACGCCTTCACGCAGATTTTCTACCTTATCTGCAACGACTAACGCGGCGGCAGTGTTGAAAAGCACTGCATCCCGATAGGCAGAGGTTTCCCCCGCCAGCAAAGCCTTCAGTGCAGCGGCATTTTCCGCAGGTTCTCCGCCGACAATGGATTCAAACGGATGAACTGGCAGCCCTGCATCTTCGGGCGAGATTTCTGTTTCAGTAACCGTGCCGTTCTCGAGTTTGGCTACCCATGTGGGCCCCGCGATTGAAATCTCGTCAGTTCCATCGGACCCGTGGACCAGCCACGCCTTTTCAGAGCCGAGTTGCAGCAGAACTTCGGCCATCGGCCGGATCATTTCGCGGGAAAATGCTCCGGTCAACTGACGTTTTACACCGGCTGGATTGGTTAACGGGCCAAGGATATTGAAAATCGTACGTGTTCCAAGGGCTTGGCGCGCGGGCATCACATGTCGGGTCGCAGGGTGGTGCATCGGCGCCATCATAAAGCCGATTCCGACGGTGTTAATTGCTCTTTCTACCACTTTCGGGCCGACCATGACTTCTACGCCCAAATGCCCGAGCGCATCCGCCGTACCGGATTTGGAGGACAGGTTCCGGTTGCCGTGTTTGGCAACGATCACCCCGGCACCTGCGGTCACAATTGCGGTGGCAGTCGAGATATTCAGTGTGGATTTGCCATCACCACCGGTTCCAACGATGTCGATCGCGCCTTCGGGGGCGCTTACTTTCAGACATTTGGCGCGCATGACTGCGGCAGCTGCGGCATATTCTTCTACGGTTTCACCACGCGTGCGCAACACCATAAGAAGCCCGCCGATCTGTTCAGGCGTCGCGTCGCCTTCCATAATGGTGGTAAATGCGGCTTCTGCGTCTGTACGGCTGAGAGGGGCGTCGATGGCTTTTGCAATCAGGGTCTTTAGCGGCGTGCTCATGCGGGTTCCATTGCAGTCTTCAGAAAATTGTTCAACAGCGCGTGCCCGTGTTCCGAGGCAATGCTCTCGGGATGGAACTGAACGCCGTGGATGGGCAGGGTTTTATGGGCAAGTCCCATAATGGTGCCGTCTTCCAGCCAGGCGGTGACTTCCAGTTCATCCGGCAGGCTGTCCCGCTCCACCACCAGAGAGTGATAGCGCGTGGCTTCGAAGGGGGCGGGCAAACCGGCAAAGACCGAGCGGCCTTCGTGATGCATCCTGCCCATTTTACCGTGAACGATTTCATGACAGCGGATTACCTTGCCGCCAAAAGCCTGACCGATCACCTGATGGCCAAGGCACACCCCCATCAGCGGGGTTTCGGTTTCGGCCGCGGCTTTCACCAGATCAAGACAGATTCCAGCCTGATCCGGATCACAAGGCCCCGGAGAAAGCAGGATCATGTCAGGTTGCATGTCCATTGCATCCTGCACAGTGATCTCGTCGTTGCGTTTGACCACGGTTTGCGCCCCCAGTTCCCCCACATAATGCACCAGATTATAGGTGAAACTGTCGTAATTATCGATCAAAAGCAGCATTTTGCCCGTCCTCAACATCGGTGATTTAGGGGGATGATCCCTGTTGCGAATTGCGCTATACATTGCTCACGGGCGTGCGCAGAGGTCAAGAGCAGCGAGCCAAGAAAAGACGCGCATGATTGCGGACAAATGAGAGAACAGGCGCAAGAGGCTAATAATGGCAAACTGGGGTAAAACCGCAGGAGTTCTGTCCGGTTTGGCGGTCGGGGTTACATCAGGCGTCTTTCTGGCCGCGCTAAATCCGATCCTGCCAAAAACAGATACAACAACCGTACCAAATGCGCCCACACAAGCCGGTGGGGTGCCCACTTCTCCTTCCGACACGTCGCAAGGGCCGGTGGCACAGGGGGAGGTCTCTCGTGGCACTACCGCCGGAGCAGATCAATCTCCGACGCAGGCTTTGGAAAAGGTTGGCGAAACCGATCAAATATTGCCCGACCAAACTCCCAGCGAAATTGTGACCGCAGATGCGCGTGATAGTGCGCCTTCCAGTGTAGATGCAGCACGGCAGCGTCCCGTGAACACCGAAGTTGCAGTTCTGACTACAAAGACACAGGTTCCGCCCGAAACCGAACTTTCCATTGCGATGCCGATCGAAGCCGATACGCCTCTCACGTCGCGTCTTGCACTGATCAATCCCGACGACGGGGCTGAAATTCGTCCTTCGGTGTCATCCGATCCTGCAGAACCCGTTGTGATGCAGCGTCCTTCGGCGGAAACGTTAGGACCGGATGCGCTGGTTCCCGATGCAGCGGATGGCGATGCCGCCATGCCCAGTTTGAACGCGGACGGAACGGTTGAACGTCAAGACGCCAGCAGCGAGCGCACCATCGGAGTACTTGACGATACTGACAACCGGTTGCCCCGCCTTGATACGGAACCGGACGTTGTTATCGCAACAAGACCGGCACGCAATGCAGCGGAAAAGCCGTTGCGCATCCTGCCTGTTCTGCCGGAACCCGAAAACAAAAATGAAGCAGCCGAGCCGCAACCCCGCGGTGACGGGGTGCGCAGCGCGGCCTTCAGCCCTGCAACCCAACCCAATACCTCGGGCACTTTCGCCACGCTTGGATCCCGTTTGCCAACGATCGGGGACAGTGGCGAAAACGGCATTTCGACTTTAGGGAAATCAGCGATTAGCAAACGGATCCCGACGATCGGGGACGACGAACCGGTGCTGTCAGGTCAGATTGCAACGCCGGCGGTAGGGGCATTGCGGGCAAATGCCAATGATTTCACGTCGACCGGAAAACCGCTGGTATCGGTTGTACTGTTGGATAACGGTCAGATTGAGGGAAATCTTTCAAAATTCTCTAGGCTTGGCCTGCCAATGGCAATCGCTATTCCGGTTGACCAGCCCAATGTTTCAGCAAAGGCGCGGGCATACCGGAACGCCGGATTTGAAGTGCTCGCGCTCAGCCCGCGTGATGTAAAACTGTCGTTACCCGGGGGGCAAACTGATGAACAGGTTGCCGAGCTGTTGGACCGGTTCTTTACGCTCATGCCCGAAGCGATCGGGTTGATCGACCGTCCCGAAGCCCTGATGCAGCGTGACCAGCGGTTGGTGCGCTCGGTCGTCGGGTATTTTGCGCAGTCCGGCCACGGGATCATCACCTATGCAGGCGGCCTGAACGCAGCGCCCCGTCTGGCCGATCAACAGGATGTAGCCTTTGGTCTGGTCAGTCATATTCTGGATGGTGCGGAAGATACGGAAACAGTGGTTTCGGGGTATCTGAACCGTGCAGCGCGAACTGCGCGCAGCAAGGGGAGTTCGATTGTGCTGGCGATGCCGAATGATGAAACTCTGGCTGCACTTCTGAACTGGTCCTTGGGGATCAACGCGCGCACTGTCAGTTTTGCGCCGGTGTCTGCAGCACTGATGGCGGGCAACCCTTAGGGGTGCGCCGCCTTTTCAAAATCTGAGTCGCTTTAGTAGTTGCCGTTGGACTTTACAAAAGTCACGGCATCCTTGGCTGCCTTGCGTAATGCGTTGGATTTATTGACTGTTTCCTGAAGCTCGGCTTCCGGATCGCTGTCATATACAACCCCGCCGCCAGCTTGGATGTGCAGTTTCTGGTCCTTCAGAACGGCCGTTCGCAGGGCAATACAAATGTCCATCTCGCCTGTAGCGCTGAAATAGCCGACACCGCCGCCATAAACGCCGCGTTTCTCTTTTTCCAACTCGTCAATGATCTGCATCGCACGGACCTTGGGCGCACCGGACACAGTGCCCGCAGGTAATCCGGCGAGCAGGGCCGACAGGGCGTCCTGATCCTCTGCCAGTTCGCCAACCACATTGGACACGATGTGCATCACATGGGAATAACGCTCGATAATGAACTGTTCGTTCGGATTCACTGTGCCGATTTTGGAAACACGGCCCACATCATTGCGCCCCAGATCCAGCAGCATCAGGTGCTCGGCCATTTCTTTCGGATCGCCCAGCAGATCGGCTTCGAGCGCACGGTCTTCGGCCTCGTTCGCGCCGCGATGGCGGGTGCCTGCGATAGGGCGGATGGTGACTTCCTTGTCTTTCACCCGCACCAGAATCTCGGGGCTGGCACCGATGACCTGAAAGCCGCCGAAGTTGAAGAAAAACATGTAGGGCGACGGATTGGTGCGACGCAACGCGCGATACAATGCGAAGGGCGGCAGTTTAAAATCCTGCGTCCAGCGCTGGCTTGGGACCACCTGAAAGATGTCACCGGCACGGATGTATTCCTTGGCCTTTTCCACAAAGCCGAAATATTCCTCGCGGCTGGTGTTGGAGACAGGTTCGCCCACGGCGGTTTCCGGATCCGCCACAGGCGTGGCCATAGGGGCAGGGCGTTCAAGATCGCGCACCGCATCCATTACCCGTTCCGCAGCCTGATTATAGGCCGCACGGGCCGACAGGCCACCAGTGGCCCAAACCGGAGAGACAACGGTGATTTCATCCTTCACGCCGTCCACGACCACAACCACCGAAGGACGCATCATCACAGCATCCGGCAGGCCGAGCGGATCGGGATTCACGTCGGGCAGCTTTTCCACCAGACGGATCATGTCATAGCCGAGATAACCGAACAGACCCGCTGCAATCGCCGGCAGGTCTTCGGGTAGGTCGATATGGCTTTCTTCCAGTACAGCCCGCAGGCTGGTCAGCGGATCGGCCTTCATGGGTTCGAACGCATTGGCGTCGAAACGCGCCTGACGGTTGATCCGCGCGCTATCCCCGTGGCACTGCCAGATCAGATCGGGCTTCATTCCGATACAGGAATAGCGACCACGGTTTTCGCCCCCTGTCACGCTTTCCAGCATGAAACTGTCTTTTTGTGCCTGTGCCAGTTTCAGCATCAAGGACACAGGGGTGTCGAGATCGGCCACAAGACGGGTGTACACCACCTGATTGTGGCCGTCTTTATGAGCCTCTTCAAAGGCTTCGTAGGAGGGTATTAAGGTGCTCAAAATCCGGTAACCTGTGTATTGACCTGACTGATGATCGGGCGGTTCAACTGCACACCGGCCTGCGATTGCACGGCATCAGTGTAATAGCTCAGCAGGTCGAGCGAGATCTGCGCGTTCAGTTGGCCGTTGATCTGCTCCAGAAGCTGGTCGTTGTTGCCAAGATCGGGGTCGAAAGCGGTAATGTTGGTCAAACGGGCCAGCACCACGCGGTCGCCTCCGTCAACAATCGCAACACCACCGTCTTCCAGTTGGTAAACCTCCGGAACCGTCGTCGGGGGCAATTGTTCCAGATAGGTGTTGCGCTTGATACCATCTACGGCGGTCATTTCCAGACCGAGTTCGCTGACATCCACGCCTTCTTCCAGCTCTGCCTTCAGGGTTTCTGCAAGAGCCTTCAGTGCGGTGTTCACCTGATCGGCGCGCCAGTCTGCGGCAACTTTTTCGCGGACTTCTTCAAGAGGTATGGCTTGGGGCTGGTCGATACTGTCAAGACGCAGAGCAAAGACGCCACCGTCAGACAGGTCGATCACTTCGGGGAAATCCCCTTGTTCTGCAGCCAGTGCAGCTTCGCGGAACGCATCGTATCCGGCAATTTCTTCCGTGGAACCGGCTGAGAAGGCAATCGTGCCAAGGGTCATTTCGGTTTCATTTGCCAGAGCTTCCAGCTCTGCACCACCGGCGAGCATATCGTCGATATCCGTCACACGATCGGAAACCAGACGGCGCGCGGCTTCGCCTGCAAGTTCGTTACGCAGTTCGTCGCGAACTTCCTCAAACGGTGTGCTGTCTGCATCCAGTACAGCATTGATGCGGAACAGGGCAGGGCCGAGATCGGAATTCACCGGACCCACGATGCCAGGCTCTTTGGAAGCAAAGAGCAGTTCTGCTGCCTCGGAAGATACATCGCTGCGGCTGATTTCGCCTATATCCACGTCGGCTTCTTCCAGCCCCCGTTCTCCGACGATTTCACCGAAGGTGGCTTCCTGTGCGTCAATACGGTCGCGGGCGGCTTGAGCGTCTTCCATCGAGGAGAACACGAGGCGGTCGACCGCACGTTGCTCTACCTTGTTGAAACGGTCGCTTTGTAGTTCATAGCTCTCACGGATTTCGGCTTCATCCACATCCACCGCATCCAGCAGCGCTGAAGGGTTCAGCCATGCATAAGTGATGTTGCGGGTTAGGGGCGACATGTAGTTTGAGGCTTGTTCCTCGTAATAGGCTTGCAAGTCCTCGTCGCTCGGTTCCGGAATAGTGGTGTCCAGATCATCCTCGCTCAGCGCGACCCATTCAAAGGAACGTTCCTGTTGTGCAAACTCCATCAGTGCAGTGGGAACGGTCAGATCGCTTTTGACGCCGGTCACGATGGTGTTTTCCAGAAGGGCGCGGGCGTTTTCCTTGCGGATCAGGGTTTCAAATTCTGTTGCGGTGATCCCAAGCTGGCGTTCCAGATAGAAATCATAGCCCTCGCGGTCGAATGTGCCGTCAAGACCTTGAAACTGCGGGCTCTCCAGAATTGCATTGCGAACTGTTTCGTCACCTACAGACAGGCCCCGTTCCGTAGTTTCGTTGCTGAGTGCAGCCTGTCCGACAACAGCATCAAGAACCTGATCCTGCACGCCGAATTGTTCCAGTTCTGCTGCTGTCAGAGTGCGACCGGCCTGTTGGTTGATCCGGCTGGCAGCATTTTGATAGGCTCGGGCGTAAGTGTTGACCGGAATGGGTTCGTCACCCACCTTACCGATAGAGCGCACAGTGCCGCCGCCAAGGCCGCCGATGCCAAACCCCGTCAGACCGAGCATAAGCAGCCCCATGATTACCCACATGACCTTGCTTTGGCCTTTTCCGCGCATTGAATCGAGCATTTACCGGACCTTTTTTTCCCTTGTCTGAAGGCTGGTTTTAGGCAGCAAAAGGCCGAAGGGCAAGCGTCAACACGGGGCAGGACGGCCTCGGATGCGCTCTGGGGCGATAATAAAGGTGTTATCCCATCGAAAATGCTGCAAGGCGGGTGAAAAGCGTGGCGATCCCTTTGCGGTCTGCGTTGGCAAAGGCGATCCGGATATGGCGCTCTGCATGACCGTTGCCACCTTCGGATTTACGGGGGCTGAACATGGTGCCGGGCAGGGCAAGGACGGCGGATCTTTCGACGAGCGCTTTGGCCACCTGATCGGAAGGCGCTTCAAAGGGGTGGGACACATAGGCGAAATAAGCGCCGCAGCCTTTCAATTCCCATCCGTCCAGTTGTGGAAAGCCTTCTCGCATGGCACTTGCCCGGTCAAGAATCTCGGCCCGTTCCCGCGCCAGCCAGCTTCCCAGATTGCGCATTCCAAACAGGGCGCCGCGCTGGCCAAGCTGGTTCGGGCAGATGGTTAAAGTGTCGAGGAACTTCTCAATCTGGACCATGCGCTGCTCTGAGCAGACAACAGCTCCAACCCGGTGGCCGGTCAAACGATAGGCTTTCGAGAAAGAGTAAAGCTGGATTACTGTTTCCTGCCACTCCGGATCGGTAAAAAGGCTGTGGGGCGCGCCATTGACGGAATGAAAATCACGATAGGTTTCATCGATCACCAGTGAAATCCGGTTTTGCTGTGCCAGTTTGTAAAAAGCTGTAATCAACCCGTCGGGATATTCCATGCCGGTCGGGTTGTTCGGCGTCACAAGAATGATTGCCTTCACCCGATCGTCGATCATCGAAGCCGCCTGTTGCGGGTCGGGCAGCATATCGTCACCGCACATAAGGACGCGGCATTCGATTCCCGCCATATCCAGCCACATCTTATGGTTAAAATACCACGGAGCCGGCAGAATCACCGCATCCCCCGGACCGGCGAGCGAGGAAATCGCAGCGCAGAATGCTTGGTTGCAGCCGGATGTAATACCCACATTGCCTGTCGAAACATTGCCGCCATAGGTCATGGTACAGTGGCGGGCCACAGATTCGCGCAATTCCGGCAAGCCAAGCACGGGGCCGTAAAGATGGGCGCTTACATCATTTAAAACCGACTCGGCCAATGCCTGACGCATCGGGGCCGGAGGGGGATCAACTGGCGCGGCCTGACTGACATTGATCAACGGCAGGTCTTCGGAAAACGTAACATTCTCGACCCAACTGCGGGATTCCACGATAGGAGATGTAATGGTCCCTGTCAGAAGCGGGTTCATCGGGCTGGACTTGGCTGCCGTCATAATAGTTTTCCTTTTGAATTCGGGGGACCCTAGCAAGCGCCCCTTGACGGCGCAATCCGCATAACCGATAGGGGCTGCATGGCTAATCCTCCTGTACTGACCCTCTCCGATATCATGCTCACCTTTGGCGGCAACCCGTTGTTTGACGGCGTTGGGCTGACTGTTCACGAAGGCGCGCGCATTTGCCTTGTGGGGCGCAACGGCTCTGGCAAGTCCACGCTGCTTAAAGTGATCGCCGGTCTGGTGGAGCCCGACGCGGGAAACCGCTTTGTGCAACCCGGTGTTTCTGTCGGTTATATGGACCAGCATCCGGATCTGTCCGGTTTTGCGACACTGGGCGACTTCGCCATGTCAGGCCTGCAACAGGGTGAGGAATATAAGGTCGAGATGGCTGCCGAAGGGTTGAAGCTGAACCTTGAACAGGCACCTTCTGCCGCATCAGGCGGGGAACGCCGCCGTGCCGCACTTGCCAAAATTCTGGCCGAGGCGCCGGATTTGATGCTGTTGGACGAGCCGACCAACCACCTTGATATCGAAGCGATCAAATGGCTCGAGGATCACCTGCGCCAGACCCGCGACGCCTTTATTCTGATCTCTCACGACCGCGCGTTTTTGCGCTCGCTCACGCGGGATACCATGTGGGTGGACCGCGGTATCGTCCGCCAGCACCCTAAAGGTTTCGAAGCCTTTGAAGAATGGCGCGACAAGACCTTTGAAGAAGAAGACCAGCAACGCCACAAGCTGAACCGGCTGATCAAGGCCGAGGCCCGCTGGGCCGTGGAAGGCATATCCGCGCGGCGCAAACGCAATCAGGGACGTGTACGGCGTCTTGCGGATTTGCGTGCAGAACGGGGCGCGCAAATCAAACGGGCAGGGGCAGCGGCAATGGCTTTTGACAGTGGTCAGAAGTCTGGCAAACGCGTGATAGAAGCGACGGGAATTTCCAAAACCTTCGGAGAGAAAACCATCGTTCGGGATTTCTCCATCCGCGTCGCACGCGGGGAGCGGATCGCGATGATCGGGCCGAATGGTGTCGGTAAAACCACGTTGTTAAACATGCTCACCGGAGCATTGGAACCTGACACCGGATCGGTCAAGCTCGGCACCAATCTTTTGCCTGCGATTTTCGATCAGAACCGCGCCGTGCTCGACCCGAAAGTCTCGCTCTGGGATACGCTGACCGAGGATAAGGAACTGGGGGTTTCAGGCCAGAACGACCAGATCATGGTGCGTGGCACGCCCAAACATGTCGTGGGCTATCTCAAAGAATTCCTGTTTTCCGAAAATCAGGCCCGTGGTCCGGTTTCGGCATTGTCAGGCGGGGAAAAAGCACGGCTGCTTCTGGCGCGTCTTATGGCAAAAGAAAGCAATCTTCTGGTGCTCGACGAACCGACCAATGATCTGGACGTTGAAACACTGGACTTGTTGCAGGAAATTCTGGACGATTATGAAGGCACCGTTCTTCTGGTCAGCCACGACCGTGACTTTCTGGACCGCGTCGCCACCACTTCCATCGTGATGGAAGGCGATGGCGAGGCCACGATCTATGCCGGCGGCTGGTCGGATTATCAGGCCCAGCGCAAGGAAAACAGCAAGACAGAAAAGGTTGACCGGGAATCTCGGAAACCTGCATCCAAAGCGCAACCGACGGAAAAGCCCAAAGCTGCATCCAAAAAGATGAGCTTCAAGGATGAACACAGGTTGAAAGAACTTCCACAAGTGATTGAACGGCTGGAAGCGGAAATCGCCAAGCTGCACGAGTATCTGTCCGATCCCGAGCTCTATACAACGGCCCCTGTGAAATTCCAGAAAGCAACCGAAGCTTTGACCGAACGGGAGACCGCTCTGGAAGCGGCAGAAATGGAGTGGCTTGAGCTGGAAGAACAGGCTCAACAATCCTAAGTTGCTGACTCCGTTTCGCTTTTTGCAAGTAAACTTTGTTTCTGTTCCATTTTATTGTTTCCATTTCGTGAACGGAATTGTTGAAATGTGTTAACGATTTCTTAATCTTGCCCAATTTCAAACTTATTTTGAGACCAATTCCCCGTGAGAAGGATTACACGTTATGAGTGAAATCCCCCCTTATCGGGACCATCTAGGGGGAGCTACCTAGAGTGGAGAGGTATGAAAATGAGAGCATTGGCCGTAGATGACGATCCCCTGATCCTCGAAGTCCTGAAGAACAATTTCGAAGAAATGGGTATCAAGTCCCTAACTTGTGCTGAATCCGGTGCCGTTGCACTTGCGATTCTGAAAAAGGCGTCCACTCCCTTTGACGTCATCCTTCTGGATATAGAGATGCCGGGTATGGACGGGATCGAGGTTTGCCGGAAAATCCGGACGATACCGGAATACAACTCCACTCCGATCCTGATGGTGACGACTGTGACCAAGGAAGACAGCGTTCGCGAGGCTTTCACCGCAGGGGCCACCGATTATGTCTGCAAGCCGGTCAAGCCACTGGATCTGGCCGCGCGTATCCAGTCCGTTACCCATCTGCTACGGGAACGCCGCCGCGCGGAAAGCAATTTCGAAGCGGCGCAGTCGCTTAAGGTCCAGATCGAACAGGACATGAAGCTCACCCGTGAAAAAGGACTGAAGGTCGATTTCGTTCCAAACATGATCGACAAGCTGGAGATGGAAAATTACATACTCCAACTCTCTCGTCTGCAAATTTCGCGTACGCAGGTCTATGCTTTCGGAATTAAGGAATTCAACGAGATTTACGACAGGACCACGGCTTTTGATCTCTATTATACAATCGGGGATGTCGCATCAGCCTTGCAGAGCTGTTTCTCTAGCGAGAAATCTTTGCTGTCCTATTGCGGCGCAGGCCGGTTTGTTGTGGTGTCCCGCGAAAGTGACAAGGAAAACCGCTATAACATTGCGCAGATTGTCCAGAAGGCAGTGAACGAGCTGGAACTGGTCTATAACAATGGCAGCCCGTGTAAGGTCACCATGGTGACGGGGGAGCCGGTTCAGGCATCCTTCTGGTCTATGGGCAGTTCGCTGCGGCTGATGGAACGTGCGCTAAACTCGCTCGATATGGCACGAGGCGGGCACGACACCTATGCCGAAACCCGCAAGTACAAATCCCTGTTGCGGGAATGCCTTGACGTTGCCTGAGCTTGCAACCTCGGAATTTCAGAACGGCGCCTTCGGGCGCCGTTTCTTTTTGGTGAACTAGAACAAATCCATATCGCGGCGCAGGAATTTCGCAGTTTCCAGTGCAAAATAGCTTAGGATTCCGTCACAGCCGGCCCGTTTGAACGCCATCAGGCTTTCCAGCATGGCTTTGTCGCGGTCAATCCAGCCCTGATCGCCTGCGCCCGCTATCATCGCGTATTCGCCGGATACTTGATAGGCATAGGTCGGCACGGAAAACTCCTGCTTCACCCGCTGACAAACATCAAGGTAAGGCATACCGGGTTTGACCATGACCATATCGGCCCCTTCGTCGAGATCCCGCGCCACCATGCGCAAGGCCTCGTCCGAATTGGCCGGATCAAGCTGGTAGGTTTTCTTGTCGCCTTTCAAAGCGCCCGATGCGCCAACCGCATCGCGGAAAGGTCCGTAGAAAGCCGAAGCGAATTTTGCGGAATAGGCCATGATTGCAGTGTCGGGGAAATCGTTCTGTTCCAACGCACGACGAATTATGCCAATGCGTCCGTCCATCATGTCAGATGGGCCAAGAATATCCGCGCCTGCTTCGGCCTGCGTCAGCGCCTGTTGTTCCAAAGCGCCAAGGGTTTCGTCGTTCATGACGACGCCGTCGCGGACGATCCCGTCATGGCCGTCCGAATTGTAGGGATCAAGAGCCACGTCGAGCATGATACCGATGTCAGGCACTTGCGCCTTGATCGCGCGGGTCGCTGAATTGACCAGATTCTCCGGATTCCACGCCTCTGCGGCATCAGGAGTTTTCTTGTCCGGATCCGTATAGGGAAACAGCGCAATCAGCGGGATACCGTAGTTGGCCGCCTCATTTGCGGCCTCGACCGCGCGGGAAACGCTCAGGCGGTTCACACCGGGCATGCTGTCAATCGGTTCTACCACATCATCACCTTCGCGCACGAAGATCGGCCAGATCAGATCAGAGACCGACAGGCTGTTCTCCCGCGTCAAATCGCGCATCCAGTCGGTGCGGCGGTTGCGGCGGGGGCGGGAAACCGGAAACGGCGGCGGTGTGTGTACCATAAGTTGATCCTTTTGACGGGTTCCTCCAAATGCGCCATAAAAGCCCCAAACTGCAATTGGAATTTTTGACGCAATAGGCTAACACCGCGCCCAGACCAGACAGAAGGGCCGGTGATGGAAGGCTTTTATCAGGAAGTAATCGGCTCTCGCAGTTTTGCCAGTATCTGGTACTGGATTGTATTTGCTGTTGTCTGGACCCGAACAACCCATTGGACACTCGGCGTACCGTATGAAGACGCACGCAACGCCAAACGCTTTGGCGGGCAGTACCAGATGGACTTTGAAACCCAGATTGAAATCAACATCCGCAAGACGCTGGAAGTATTCGAGGGTCATTCCGTTGCCCTGACAGGGCTGGCTGCGTTCTTTCTGGCTACGATTTTCATGCTCGGCTTTTCCTTTAATATCCAGTTTATGCAGGCGGGGTTTTTGCTGATCTTTCCGCTGACCATTGTGTCCGGCCTGTCGATCCATCTGGCCCGGAAACTCCGTGACGAAAAGCTGGAGGGCGAAGCCCTTTATTCGGCCTATGTTTGGCATCGCCGGATCAAGCAGGGAATCGGGGCGTTTTCGATCTTTTTCGCAGCTTTCTGGGGCGTGTCGCAAATTCTGTTTTCCCCTTACGCGGGCACCTTCTAGGCTGGCTGGGTTTTCCGCCTTGTCCGAAGTCACCCGCTGCGCTAAATCCGCCTGATGGCACAGCAGTACAACGAAAAACACCGCACGATCGGGGGCGCCCCCGAAGGATTTGACGCACATCTGCTGGCCAAAGCGCTTGCAGAGGGCAAAGGCCCTGTGATGCATATCGCGCGCGATGATGCCCGACTTGCAGCAACGCGCACCGCTCTGGGTTTGTTTGCGCCCGAGATTCCCGTGTTTGTCTTTCCGGCGTGGGACTGTCTGCCTTATGACCGTGTTTCCCCCAACGCCGAGATCTCTGCTGCACGAATGGCGGTTCTTGCTGCACTTGCGGCGGGGTTCGACCGTCCCTTTATTCTGCTGACAACCGTTGCCGCCATTACGCAACGGGTGCCTGCGCGTGAAACCCTGCAATCGGCAAGTTTTGTAGCCGAAGTGGGGCGCCGAGTGGACGAAAAGGCGCTGCGGGATTTCTTTGCCCGTATGGGATTTGTTCAGGCGCCTACCGTGACCGAACCGGGCGATTTCGCGATCCGTGGCGGTTTGATTGACGTCTATCCACCGGGGGAAAGCGGGCCTGTCCGTCTCGATCTGTTTGGCGATGTTCTGGACGGGGCACGACGGTTCGATCCTGTTACCCAGCGTACAACAGAATCCCTGCAACGGCTCGAATTGGCCCCGGTCTCTGAGGTTATTCTTGATGAACCTTCAATCCAGCGGTTCCGCCAGAATTATCGCATCGAATTCGGGGCAGCGGGTACGGATGATCCGCTTTATGAAGCCGTAAGTGCGGGGCGCAAGCATCAGGGTATCGAACATTGGGCACCGTTCTTTCACGATAAGATGGAAACACTGTTCGATTATCTTCCGAACGCACAGGTCTTTCTGGATGACCGCACCACGCAGGCGCGTTTGTCGCGCTGGGAAAGCATTGCAGATCAGTATGATGCCCGCAAAGAGGCGCTGAGCAACAAATCCCGCATGGACAGCGTGTATAAACCCTGTCCGCCCCAACTGCTCTATCTGGATGACGCCGCATTCGAAGTGGAAATTTCCGATCTGACGGTAAAACAGTTCTCGGTCCTTCCCCAAGGCACCGGACCGAATGTCACAGATGCGGGCGGGAGACTGGGGCGCAGTTTTGCGCCGGAACGCCAGCAGGAAACCATCAGCCTGTTCGGGGCGTTGGCTGATCATATCAGGGAGCGCCAGAAGAGGGGCAATGTTGTGATTGCCAGCTACTCTGAAGGCGCACGGGAGCGTCTGGGCGGCTTGCTAGCGGATCAGGATATTAACGGCGCGGTAGAGATTGCCAAACTGGGCGATCTCAAAGGCTCCGGTACTGTTGCGCTCGCTGTTTGGCCGTTAGAGCAAGGGTTCGAAGTCAAAGACCTGACGGTTATCTCTGAACAGGACGTGCTGGGGGATCGTTTGATCCGCAGCCCGCGGCGCAAACGGCGGGCGGAAAACTTCCTGACCGAAGCTCAGAGCCTGACACCGGGGGATCTGGTGGTGCATCTGGATCACGGGGTCGGCCGGTATCGCGGTCTGGAGACAGTATCGGCGGCGGGTGCGCCCCATGATTGTATCCTGCTGGAATACGCCAATAACGACCGTCTGTATCTGCCGGTCGAAAACATCGAACTGCTGTCCCGCTTCGGCCACGAAGAAGGTATGCTTGACCGACTGGGGGGCGGCGCATGGCAGGCCAAGAAGGCGAAGCTGAAGGAACGCATCCGCGAAATGGCGGACAAGCTGATCCGGATTGCAGCAGAACGGGCCTTGCGCAAGGCCGAGGTGATGGAACCGCCGGTCGAGGCCTGGGATAAATTCTGTGCCCGTTTCCCCTATGCGGAAACCGACGACCAGCTGCACGCCATTGAGGATGTTCTGGCGGATATGGCTTCCGGTTCACCGATGGACCGTCTGATCTGCGGCGATGTGGGCTTTGGCAAGACCGAGGTTGCCTTGCGTGCGGCCTTTGTAGCGGCCTCTGCGGGCACACAGGTGGCGATCATCGCGCCAACCACATTGCTGGCGCGCCAGCACTATAAATCCTTTGCCGAACGGTTCCGTAATACCGGCATCCGGGTGCGCCAGCTTTCGCGCTTTGTCAGCGCCAAGGACGCAGAGGCGACCCGTCAGGGCATGGCCGACGGCGGTGTAGAGATCGTGATCGGCACCCATGCTCTGTTGGCAAAAGGCATCAAATTCGCCAACCTCGGCCTGCTTGTGATCGACGAAGAGCAGCATTTCGGCGTGACACACAAAGAGCGGCTGAAACAGTTGCGTTCCGACGTGCATGTGCTGACCCTGACCGCAACACCGATCCCGCGCACTTTGCAGATGTCCCTGTCCGGCGTGCGCGAACTGTCGATTATCGGCACGCCGCCGGTGGACCGTCTGGCGATCCGCACCTATGTCTCCGAATTTGATACGATCACCATCCGCGAGGCCTTGTTGCGCGAACACTATCGCGGCGGGCAGTCCTTCTTTGTGGTGCCCCGCGTGTCCGATCTGCCCGAGCTTGAGGAGTTCCTGAAAACGCAGGTGCCAGAGGTCAGCTTTATCACTGCGAACGGCCAGATGGCCGCCGGAGAGCTGGACGACCGGATGAACGCTTTTTACGACGGCAAATACGATGTGTTGCTGGCAACCACGATTGTGGAGTCGGGGCTGGATATTCCCACAGCCAATACGATGATCATCCACCGCGCCGATATGTTCGGCCTGTCGCAGCTCTACCAGATTCGCGGGCGGGTGGGCCGCTCCAAAACCCGCGCCTATGCCTATCTCACCACCAAGCCGCGCAAGCCTCTGACGCCGAATGCTGAAAAGAGGCTGCGGGTGCTTGGGAGTCTGGATTCGCTGGGCGCGGGCTTTACGCTGGCGTCACAGGATCTCGATATTCGCGGGGCAGGGAACCTTCTGGGGGACGAACAGTCGGGGCATGTGCGCGAAGTGGGGTTCGAGCTGTATCAGGAGATGCTGGAAGAGGCGATTGCCAAGATGAAGGCGGGCGAGATGGAAGGGCTTTCTGATGACGGTGGCACATGGTCGCCGCAGATCAATCTGGGCGTGCCGGTTCTGATCCCCGAGAGCTTTGTTACCGATCTGGACGTACGGCTTGGCCTGTACCGCCGCCTGTCCTCCCTGACCACCAAGGTGGAACTGGAAGGCTTCGCGGCCGAACTGATCGACCGGTTTGGCAAGCTGCCTTCCGAGGTGAACACGCTGTTACGGATTGTGCGGGTGAAATCCATGTGCAAACGGGCCGGTATTGCCAAGCTGGACGGCGGGCCGAAAGGCGCTGTGATCCAGTTCCACAACGACAAATTTGCCAATCCGGCAGGGCTTGTGGAGTTTTTGCAAAAACAGAACGGCACTGCGAAGGTGAAGGACAACAAGATCATCGTGCGCCGTGACTGGTCCAAGGATGATACAAAGATTAAAGGGGCGTATATCCTCGCCCGCGACCTCGCCGCCCAAGCCAAAGCATAATTCCACCGTAGGTCGGGCTTTAGCCCGACCAAAACCGCCCGCTTAGACCGTGCGTTTAAACCGTGCGCGGATTAACCAAATTCAACAGGAACCCAATTGCAGCGCAGATACCGACCCCGAACATCAGGGGCAGACCGGTGCCGTCAAACATTTGCCCGATCGGAACTGCGATCAAGATGCTCGCCAATGTGGACAGTGAACCGATAATTGCGCTGGCAGTGCCCGCAATATGGCCCATCGGTTCCATCGCGAAGGCGTTTACGTTGGAAAACACCAGCCCGCTGAGAAAGAACAGCATCATCGACCAGCCGATCACCACGTAAAGCAAAGCATCGCCGGAAATCACTCCCGACGCGATGAGGGTTCCGACGCTGATCGACCCGACCGCAAGCAGGGCCAGTCCGATCGTGCTAAGCAACCACATGCCCAGACGCACCACCAAGGCCGCGTTCAACGCACTGGCAGAGCCGGACACCAGCGCGATGATGGCAAAGTAGAACGGAAAGCGTGCGCCCGCATCAAGCCAGACCACAAAAAGCTGTTGGGCGCTGGAAATGTACGAAAACACAATGGCATAGGACATGCACAAGACCAGAAGGGACACCACAACACGTCTGGATCGTGCCATTTCCTTGGCTGCCGAAACCAGTGTGGACACCTTCATCGGGCGGCGTCTCTCGGGAATATGTGTTTCTTCCTGACGAAGCCACAACCAAAGCCCCGCACCACAGCCCAGAACGACAAAAGACATGAAAATTGCCCGCCAGCCAAAAGCCAGCATGATGCCCTGTCCGATCAGCGGCGCAACGGCGGGCACCAGTACGAACATCATCATCGCCAGTGATACAACGCGGGCCATCTGGCGGCCGGTATAAAGGTCACGCACCATAGCCATACCGACGGTACGGGGCGCGGAAATGCCCAACCCCTGAATAAAGCGGGCCAGTAACAGCATTTCGAGGGACTGGCTGCCCCAAGCCCAGAAGCTGGTGAGGATAAAAACACCGATCCCGCCAAGCAGCACCGGTTTGCGCCCGATGGCATCTGACAGGGGGCCGCTGATCAACTGTCCGCAGCCTGTACCAAGAACGAAAGCTGCCACAACAAGTTGCACGCGGTTGGCGTTGCTTGTGTTCAGGTCTGCTGCCATCTCGCCAAAAGCGGGCAGCATTGCATCCGTCCCAAAGGCGATGAGCGAGAAGAGCAACGCGGTCAGCAGGATGAATTCAGGCAACGCGAGGCGTTTTCCCATGAGAGGACTCCAACAAACGGGGCAGGCAAGGCTACCCCGTGATACCGATTAACAATTTACGGAGACCGCCTGCTTTAGGAAGCGGCCTTGTCGTGGGCATCACTGATTTCTTTAATCACTTTTTCCCATAATTCGGTGGGCTGTGCGCCCTGAACTACATAATGCTTGCCGATAATGAAACAGGGAACGCCGCTGATACCCCGCTCGCGGGCGGAGGCATCCCGTTCCTGAATTTCTTTTGCGTCCTGATCCCCGTTCAGCAGGCGGCGCACCATTTCGCCGTCCATGCCGACACCGGAAGCGATTCCGACCAGCACATCCATGTCGGAAATATCCTGACCGTCCTTAAAGTAGGCTTTGAACAAACGGTCCACCACAGCGTTCTGGTGGCCTTCCAGAGCGGCCCAATGCAACAGGCGGTGTGCGTTCAGCGTGCTGGGTGTGCGTTTGATGCCTTCGAAATTGATGTCGATTCCCGCGTCTTCTGCGGCCTGAGCAATCGCGCCGTAGGTTCTGACCGCTCCTTCCTTGCCACCGAATTTGGTTTCCAGATATTCGCGGCGGTCCATACCTTCGGCAGGCATCGTAGGGTTCAACTGGAAAGGATGCCATTCGATCACCAGATCATGATCCGGATGTTTCTCCAGTGCGCGATCCAGTTTGGTTTTGCCGATAAAGCACCAAGGGCAAATCGGATCAGAGATAATGTCGAGTTTGGTCATGTCTTTTCAATCATCTGAGTGCGGCGGGCCGGTTCAGTTCCGACAGGCCGCGATGTTTCGCATTTTAAGGTTTGCGCTGAAAGGTACCGCCGGGCGCCTAAGCCTTCCAGTCGCGCAACGCCTTGCGCTGCACCTTGTTGTTTGCCCCCGTAGGAAGCGTTTCCATTCGCACAAACATACGCGGCTGTTTGTATTTTGCCAGCGCTTGCGCGCAATTTTCTGCGAGCTTTGAGTCCAGATCACTGGCGGCGACATAGAAACCGGCGATCACGCGGACACCGGCACGGACCTCAACCTCTGCGGCAGCGGCCTGTTCGACCCCGTCACAAGAGAGCATGGCTGCTTCAACTTCAAGCGGGGAAACACGATAGCCGCCTGCATTCATCATGTCGTCGTCCCGCCCGAGATAGGTAATATAGCCGTCCTGATCCATCGATACTGTATCACCGGTGACAAACCAGTCGCCCTGAAACTTGGCAGCTGTTTCTTCGGGTTGCCCCATATAGCCCAGCATCAACCCCGGATCGGAACGATGCACTGCAAGGACACCGGGTTGCCCGAATTCAACCGGACCATCAGCGCCCATCACTGCTACGCGGCGCCCGGTTTGCACCCGACCGGACGTGCCGGTCTTCGGGGGGACATTCGGGCTGGAAGACACAAATGTGGACACCTCGCTCATGCCTAAGGCTTCGTAGACCTGTTTACCCGTCTGTTCCTGCCACGCGGCAAGAACCGCGGCAGGCATCTTTTCCCCAGCGCTCAGCCCGTGGCGCAGACCGTCGAACCCTTGTGCACCGGATTCAACAATCTGGCGGTACACTCCGGGGGCGGCGGCAAAGATTGTAGCGTGATGCTCGGCCACCAGTTTCCCCCAGATACTGCGATCCGGCGGACCGGTGTAGACCATTGCGGTTGCACCGATGGCCCAGGGGTCCAGCAGGCCGGTGCCCAGCGTGTACGTCCAGTTGAACGCACCCGCGTGTAGCATTCTGTCGTCCGGCCGCAGCCCGTACCAGCCCTCCCACATCATTCGCCGCGCCCAAACCGCGCGATGGGCGTGCATCACGGCGCGGGGTTTTCCGGAAGTGCCGGAGGTGTAAATCATATAGGCCAGCCGGTTCGGATCACCGGTGACAGGGGCCGCAGGATCGGCGCTGCGCAACCGCGCAACTCCGGCGGCATTAAGTGTTGGGGCACCAAGATTTGCAATTGGCTCCAGCCCGCCAGCAAAAGCCACAAGATCCGGTTTCAGTTCTGCAACGATGCTACGCACTTCGGGTTCTGTCAGAAGGGCAGAGGTCGGCACAGGGACGATCCCGACAGCAATTGCAGCAAGAAACAAAACAGGAAAGGCTGCATCATTGCCAACGCGCAGCAACAACCGGTCGCCTTCCTTCAAACCGGTATCAAGCAAGCCCCCAGCCGTACGCCAGACTGCATCCCGCAGATCGGCGTAACGCCAGCGGGTGGTGGTATCGCCAATAATTTCAAGCGCAATGGCATCATCCGCTCCCGCTGTTAGTACATATTGTGCGAGATTGAAGGGCGTGGGGCAGGGGGAAGGCGATCCTTCGTCGAAAATTGCAGCATGGGACATGGAACCGGCCTGTGTGAAAGGAAGTTAGACGGAACGGGAATAAGGCCAGCGCGGAACATGTTCAAGCGGATCGCCAGATCCGCTCATGGTGTAGCGGATTCCCATAGTTCGGAAGAACGGGAGTGTTCCGGAATGGGGGAGCTTCCACTCAGCCCTTTAAGACTCTGTTAACCAAAGAAAACAGTTCGAAATTTCACGAATTTCAACCATAGGTATTTACGAAAAATTCTTTCAAAATTTTGTGAATCAGATCTATCAGCCAACCGTTGACGAGAGAGAATCGATTCTCCAAAAGGCGATCTGGCGGGGATTTTATCCGGTTTTGGTTAACCCGCGCATGGGGGTAGGTGCTGACCAGAAAAGTTTCCAAAGCCGACTTTACGTCAATGTAATAAGGGCGATTCCTGTGTGGACCTTCGTTTCTGTCTGAAAAACGGACCAAAAAAAACGCCCTCACGAGGAGGGCGTTAAGTTATTGAGGCAGGTTTCATACAGGCAAGAAACCTATCGAGCAGTAAGGATGTTATACAAAATCCCAATCCCTGCGCCAAGCAAAATTTTGAAGTATTTCCCCGACAGGCTTGATACATATGGAAAAACGCCAAACCGAGAGTGTATTGTTGCGCCGATGTCACGTCTGATCTGTAGAACCCGTAGAATTGTTTCCATTATGGCAGGACTTGCCTTGGTTACACCGCATTTGGCCATGTCAGCGCCCCAACATGGCCTTGCCATGTACGGTGAACCAGCCCTTCCAGCGGGGTATGAGTCGCTGCCATACGCGAATCCCGACGCGCCGCAGGGCGGAACCATCGTTCTGGCCGAACCTGGCAGCTTTGACTCCCTAAATCCGTACATTCTGAAAGGGCAGGCCCCTTGGGGGATTCGCACCCATGTGGTCGAGAGCCTGCTGGGGCAGAGCTATGACGAACCCTTCACGCTTTATGGTTTGCTCGCTGAAACGGTAGAAACCGATGATGCGCGTTCTTGGGTCGAATTTACCTTGCGCGAGGAAGCGCGGTTTTCCAACGGGGATCCGGTTACGCCGCAGGATGTGATCTGGTCTTTTGAAACCTTGGGCGAAAAAGGGCATCCCCGTTATCTGAACAGTTGGGGTAAGGTCGCGAAGTCAGAGATCACCGGCCCGCGCAGTGTTAAGTTCACGTTCAACACGCCGGATCGGGAACTGCCAATGATCCTTGGTCTGCGCCCTGTGCTACGCAAGGCGGATTGGGACGATCGCCCATTTGATGAAAGTGGTCTGGTGCCAATCACCGGAACCGGGCCTTATGTTATCGGTGATTTTGAGGCTGGACGCTATATCAGCTTCCAAAGGAATCCAGATTACTGGGGCAATGATCTGGGGTTCAATGCGGGCAAGCACAATCTGGATGTGGTGAAATACGACTATTACACAGACCAGAGCGTGATTTTCGAAGCGTTCAAAGCCGGTGAACTCTCGGCGTTTCGAGAAGGCAATGCGCTACGCTGGGCCGAGGAATACAACTTTCCCGCAGCGACCTCCGGCGAGATCGTAAAGTCCGAGATTCCCCATGCAAGACCCACAGGCATGACCGGTTTCGTTATGAACACGCGGCGGGAGATTTTTTCGGATATTCGCGTGCGCGATGCGATGATGCATGCGTTTAACTTTGAATTCATAAATCAGGCGCTTAATGGCGGTGGCTTGCCACGGATTACCAGTTACTTTGCCAACAGCCAGCTTTCCATGAAGGACGGCGCGGCGGATGAAATGGTCAGCGGGTTACTGGAACCGTTCAGGGACAGCCTGCCTGCGGATGCGTTGACGGGATATCAACTGCCAAAGTCTGACGGTTCGGGGCGCAATCGTGCGAACCTGCGCAAAGCCGGAAAGCTGCTGGAGCAGGCGGGCTGGCAGGTGAAGAACGGGGTATTGGTGAATGATGCCGGGAAACCTTTTACATTTGAAATCCTCTTGAAAAACACCGCTACCGAAAACGAAGCCATTATGGGAATCTTTGTAGATGCACTTAAACGGCTCGGCATTGATGCGCGGCTGAAGCTGATCGATCCTGTGCAACACCGCGAGCGGTTGAAAGACTATGATTACGATATGGTCTATTTCACGCGTTACATGTCCCTGTCACCGGGCAACGAGCAGCGGCTGTATTGGGGGCGGGACGGGGTGACGACTCCGGGCACTCGGAACTATATGGGGATGGACAGCGAGGCGGCGGAAGCGATGATTGACACCATGCTCGAAACCCGCGACGCCGAGGAGTTCAATGCGGCTGTGCGGGCTTTAGATCGCGTGTTGACCGCCGGGCGTTATGTGATCCCTATCTGGTACAACCCCGTGAGCTTTCTGGCTCATGACGCGAATTTGCACTACCCCGAACGATTGCCCATCTACGGGGACTGGACCGGTTTTCTGCCGGACGTCTGGTGGTACGAGGAATAGGTAGCAGGATTGCTGTCCCAACAAAAAAGCCCGCCGGTTTAAGAACCTTGCGGGCTTTTCGCTGATTTTGTGCCGAATGTATTTTAGGGGATGATCCGGTTGTACTTGGAACCTTCGATCGAAAGCCCGAGCAGGATACCTGCCTGATTGAAGACAACCGCATAAACAGCATCATCGATGGTGTTGTTGTCCACACCGGCTGCGCCTGCGTTGTCGATCAATGTGTATTCAACATCTGCGCCAAGGGTCCAGCCCGGCCGTTCCCGGAATTTGCGCAGGTGATCGGAATCCATGAAGAACAGAGCCGAGGAATACTGCTGAGCACCTGCCTGCAATCCGTAGCTTGCCGCAAACACTTCGTAATAATCGACAGGGGCCTGACCGATCAGAAGGGAGCCTTTACCATAGGCGCCGCCTACGATCAGACCGGCTTTGGTGACGGTCGGCATCATCAAAACGCCTGCCGCATTGTCCATAAGGGACCGTGTAAAGGGAAGCTCACTTTGCATCTGCTGTACGGCAGCGCTGACATTATCGTCGATTTCAAACCGTGCGTTGCTGCGTGTTCCGCCTGAACAGGCGCTCAATCCGCCTGCGGTTGCACCCATCAAAAAGGTGCGCCTGCTCCATCCTGTCATTGGATGTCTCCTGATTACTGCTCAACCGGTCTGTTGCCGGCCCTGCGGCGAATTATACCCGCTTTTCACAGCCCTGTCATCCCAATGAACCGTAAGCCGCAACGTTAATAGCAGGAAACTGCTTTTAACTGGCTGGTGTCGGGTAAAAGAGCTATCGAATCGAAGATCAGAAGGAAGAAAACGATGTCGAACGGTCCATTACACGGAGTAAGAATTGTAGAGTTTGCGGGACTGGGACCAACGCCTTTTGCAGCGATGACGCTGGCAGATATGGGGGCAGAGGTCATCCGCATTCAGCGGCCCGGTCTGAAACACCTGATGGGGCTGGAATACGACATTCTGGATCGGGGGCGCGGTTTTGTAGAACTAGATCTTAAGAATGGAGATGACATTCAAACAGTTAAGGCGCTGCTGTCAGAGGCGGACGCCCTGATTGAAGGGATGCGCCCGGGTGTGATGGAACGCCTCGGGCTTGGGCCGGACGAGATTGCTGCAATCAACCCGCGGCTGGTCTACGGGCGGATGACTGGCTGGGGGCAGAGCGGACCACTGGCCAATGCAGCAGGGCATGACATCAATTATATCGCGCTGTCCGGAGCGCTCCACGCCATCGGACCGGATGATACGCCGGTTATCCCTTTGAATCTGATCGGAGATTTTGGCGGCGGCGGGATGTACATGGCCTATGGTATCGTCTGCGCTTTGCTGGAAGCCACGCGCTCCGGACTGGGGCAGGTGGTGGATACAGCGATCACGGACGGCACTGCGCATTTGATGTCGATGATCTACGCCTTGCAACAAGGAAACGCTTGGGCCGACCGGCGCGAATCCAACATTCTCGACGGGGCCGCGCCCTTCTATGGCGTGTATAAATGTGCCTGCGGAGGGCACGCCGCAGTTGGCGCGATCGAGCCGAAGTTCTATGCAGAACTGCTTCAGCGGATCGGGGCAGATATAGAACTGGCGAAAACACAGATGGATCGTAGTACATGGCCCGCCGTGCGCGAGATCTTTGCAAAGATTTTCGCAACGAAAACCCGTGATGAATGGAGCGATCTGCTGCTGGGAACGGACTGTTGTTACGCGCCGGTGCTATCCATCGCGGAAGCCTACAAAGCCCCGCACAATACGGCGCGCGGGCATTTCGACGCAACAAGCGGAATTGCCGAGCCTGCCCCCACACCCAAGCTTTCGCGTACCCCCGGTTCTGTGCAAGACTGCTCGCAGAGTGTTCCATTAAACGTGAAGGACGTGGTGACGAAATGGCAGGAAACGCGCAAAAACTAACCGTTTCGCTGGGCGAGATCGAAGCCACGGCGAAACGGGCAATGGTTGCTCATGGTGCTGTGGATTGGATCGCAGCGGAGGTGGCCAAAGCAGTGCGAAAGGCCGAGGCGACAGGTAATCTGATTTGCGGATTGTACTATCTGGAAAGCTATTGCACGCAGTTGCGCTCCGGTCGTGTGAACGGGAGTGTGGAGCCACAGGTCTCGAAACCTAAACCTGCAAATGTCAAAGTGGATGCGGGGTTGGGTTTTGCCCAACCCGCTTTTGCGCGCGGGCTGCCGGTTGCAATTGAAACAGCGAAAGGCATGGGAACGGCGAGTCTTGCGATCTGTCATTCCCATACCTGCACATCGCTTGGCTATTTCACAGAGCAGATTGCACAGGCCGGACTGATCGGGATCGGGTTCACCAACGCGTCAGCGGTTGTCTCTCCGCCCGGCGGAAATGCAGCGGTGCTCGGGACCAACCCGATGGCTCTGGCGGTTCCAGCCAAGGGCGGCGGTGTCGCCTTTCAGTTCGATCAATCAACTTCGGCGGTGGCTTTGGGCAAGATCACTATGGCGGCAAGTGCAGGGGAACAGATTCCGCTCGGCTGGGCGGTGGATGCGGAAGGCAATCCGACGCAGGACCCAAATGCTGCGCTTAAAGGTTCGCTGGTGTCTACCGGCGGATATAAGGGCTGGGGCTTCGGGCTGATGGTGGAAGTTCTGGCAGCAGCAGTAACCGGATCGGTAAATTCGCTTGATGTCAAAGGTCTGAAAGCTGCCGACGGTCCGCCCCATGATTTGGGACAATTCTATTTGCTGATTGATCCGACAGGCTATTCCGGCGATGCCTTTTATGACCGGCTTGCCCGTGTAGCCGATGCGGTTGAGGCCCAACCCGGGGCCCGTTTGCCAGGCACGCGACGGGCTCTGCTCGAGGAGGTCTCAATAGATGCGGCGTTATGGGAAAATTGTCAGGCGCTGGCGCAGTAAGCGACAAGGCGACAGGGATCAGTTGCGCTCTGCGTTCCGTTTGGCGATGCGGCAGGTTTCCACCACAGGGCTTAGCGCCTTGCTGGATCCGCGCAGCGGGAAACGTTCTGTCGTGCCATAGGCCAACAATTTGATATCGGCGTAATTGCCTGAAATCAGGCGGCTGAATACCGGGGAAAGGGGTTCTTTTTCCTCAATCTCCCAGTCTTCCAATGCCGGATCGTAATGGGCGACGCCTGTGTAGCCGAAAGAGCTGAAATCCATAAAGACCATTTCTGCCGGTCCGTCATCCGTGCCGGAGGGGATGGTTTTGATCCCGCTGTCTTCGTAAGGAATTGCAGCAACTATTCGGGCCGCTTCCTGATCTTCCGGGCTCAACAGATCGCCAGCCTGTCCGCCGGTATTTTCGTCTTCTTCCAGCTTAGGCGGCGTGTAGTCAAATCCCGGACGGTAGCGCACCACCATGCGGACATTTTCCACATCGCATTCGATCCGCATGGCGAGCCATTTTTTGTCTTCACGGTTGCAAAACAGAAGGGCTGTAGGGGCGGTGCCAAGTGTGTCAGAAGCGGGAATATGTTCCCAGACGTCGCATTCGTCGCGACGGTTGACGATGTCGGCTTGCACAGAGGTGGCCGTCATAACGGCAAGGCATCCGGCACTCAGCAGCGTTTTCATAGATCAGTCCTTCTTCAACCCTGTCGCAGATCACTCAATTCTGCGGCAGCGCAAAAGCTAGGCTGTATAGCGCCGGAGATAAAGGGGTTATTGCCAACTATACCGTAGCAGAGGCCGAGTCGTTGTTTTTGTGCCGCGCCAGTCGCGTTAACCGGCAGGGGGCGGCAGCATTTTGTAGCAGCCGGTGCCTGAGAGGGTGCTCGACACCACACGGTTGTTTTGCAGATCGGCCACGTAGAGACATTTCTGGTTCACGATCTGGTTGTCGTATCCCACCAGCAGCATAACGCCACCAATCCGTTCATATTCCGGATGACGCACCACATAGCTGTCCGTCCGCTCCCACACTGCCTGTGTCGGTGTGCGGCTGACCGGTGTACCAAGGGAGGCAATGACTTGTTCCACCGTCTTGCCGTTGTGCTGGGTCAGGCGTTGCTGTTTTTCCGCCGGGGTTTCACAGGCCGCCAGCGCCAGTGCAATCAGACCAAACAGAGCAGGTTTTAGGATATTTGTCATAGGAGGTTCCGTTTTAGCACAACTGTCCCTGATATAGGTCGTATCAGAGGCAGGGCAATCCGGCTGCCCTGCACATTGTTTAAAGGTCGAGTTCTTCCACGAATTGCGCATTCTGTTGAATGTACTCAAACCGCAATTCGGGTTTTTTACCCATCAGTCTTTCTACCAGATCCGAAGTTTCCCCGGGTTCGTCATCATCCACGGAAACGCGGATCAATTGGCGGGTTTTCGGGTTCATCGTAGTTTCCTTCAGGTCGATGGCGTTCATCTCGCCCAGACCTTTAAACCGCGACACGTCAATCTTGCCGCGTCCACCCAGACCTTTTTCCAGCAGCCGATCCCGTTCGGCCTCGTCCAGCACGTAAACTGTTTTTGCCCCTTGGGTCAGTTTGAACAGAGGCGGACAGGCAAGGTAAAGATGCCCGCCATCAACCAGCGGGCGCATCTGGGTGAAGAAGAATGTCATCAGCAGGGCGGCGATATGGGCTCCGTCCACATCCGCATCGGTCATAATGATGATTTTTTCGTAGCGCAGGTCTTCGATATTGAAACGCGGTCCCATGCCAACCCCGAGAGATTCGCACAGGTCGCTGATCTCCTGATTGGACGTCAGTTTGCTGCTGGCCGCGCCCAGAACGTTCAGGATCTTACCTTTCAGTGGCAAGAGAGCTTGTGTTTTGCGGTCCCGCGCACCTTTGCCGGATCCCCCCGCAGAGTCGCCCTCTACGATGAACAGTTCAGTGCCGCTGCGGTCTTTGTTGGTGCAATCCACCAGTTTGCCCGGAAGGCGCAGTTTCTTGGTGGCCGACTTGCGTTGCGTTTCTTTCTCCGCGCGGCGGCGCATCCGCTCTTCGGCTTTCAGCACCATATAATCGAGAATGGCACCGGCTGCTTTGGTATCGGCCGCGAGCCAGTTGTCGAAGTGGTCCCGAACCGAGTTTTCAACAAGTTTCTGGGCTTCGACCGTGGCCAGCCGGTCCTTGGTCTGGCCGACGAATTTCGGTTCACGAATAAACACAGAAACCAGCGCACAGCCGCCGCCCATCACATCGTCTCGGTTGATCTGGGTGGCCTTCTTGTTGCCGACCAACTCGCCATAGGCTTTGATGCCTTTCAGAACTGCGGCCCAGAAACCGGCCTCATGGGTGCCCCCTTCAGGGGTGGGAACGGTGTTACAATAGGACTGCGTGAAAGCGTCCCGCGCCGGTGTCCAGTTGATCGCCCAGTCCACATTGCCAACTTCGCCCGCGCCGAACTTTTCGGAAAAGTTCACATGACCGGCAAAAGGACGTTCGGAATAGGTAGATGATCCTTCAAGGCGCTCTGCCAGATAATCGGCAAGCCCGTTCGGGAAGTGGAAACTGTCGCTCGTCGGAGTGGTGTCATCCTTGCCAAGGCAAGCCGGATCGCATTTCCAGCGGATTTCAACGCCGGAAAACAGATAGGCCTTGGATTTCGCCATATCGTACAGCCGCTTGGGCTTGAATCTGGCAGCGGCACCAAAAATCTGGGCGTCGGGGTGGAAGGTCACAGAAGTGCCGCGGCGGTTTTGAGTCGGACCCAGTTTTTCCAGCGGGCCTTTGGGCACACCCCGGCTGAATTCGATTGCAAAGAGTTCGCGGTTGCGCGCGACCTCGACACGGACGTGATCGCTCAGTGCGTTCACGACCGAACTGCCGACCCCGTGCAGACCGCCCGAGGTTTCATAGTTGTCGCCGTTGAATTTACCGCCCGCATTCAGGGTGCAGAAAATAATTTCCAGCGCGGATTTGCTTGGGTCTTTGGGGTGGGGATCAATCGGAATACCACGCCCGTTGTCCCGCACTGTAACCGAAAAATCCGCGTTCAGTTCAACTTCGATCCAGTTGGCGTGGCCGGCAACCGCCTCATCCATGGAGTTATCCACGATTTCGGCAACCATGTGATGAAGCGCGCGGTCGTCCGTGCCACCGATATACATGCCCGGACGCAGGCGTACGTGCTCCATGTCTTCCAGCACCTGAATGCTGGAGGCGTCGTAAGCTTGTTCCGCTTTTTCGCGAAAGAGATCATCTGCGGCCATAATTGCTCGATTCCTGCTGGCTCTTTGGTTGCGTGCATTAGACCAAAGAGGGCGGGGCGGCGCAAGATGCAGAGTGAGACGTCAGAGGGTGATTAGAACTCTGCCACCAGATCCCGACCAACAGAGCGATAGGCAATTGCGCCGATCCATCCGGCCAGTGCCAGTGCGCTCAGACCAAGGCAGAGGTAAACCAGCGGGTAGCTGTCATTAAATTCTTTCAGAACAAGTACACCGACCAGATGCAAACCGGCCCACAGAAAAGCAGTGGTGGTAAAAATCGGTGCAAGCCACGCTTCCAGTTCTTCGGATTCAGTCGTGGCAGTGCGCATTGCTTCCCCAAGACGCCCGGGAACGAACCCGACAAGAATGACAATCACGGCGCAGCAGTAGGACGGCAGCAGCATCAGGCGTACCAGAAGGTTGAGCGGATTGCTTTCGTCGCCCCAAGGCATCAAAACCAATACGGGCAACATCAAAGACATGGCAAAAAAAGCGTAGTATCTAAAGAACAGGCTCATACTAACCTCGGGTACGTGAATTAACTTAATCGCTAAATTTGTATTGAATGTGTGGCGCCTTTTAAGGGCCAGACTGTGGCAATTATAAGAAACCATTGCACCTTTTTTCCAGTTGCGCCAAGACACCCTGATGAAAAAAGCTGCTGTGTGTATCTTCTTTGTTCCTCCGCTCTTGCTGGCTGCAAGTGCAGGTGGTGCTGTGCATCCGCTCGGGGACAGCCTTGCGGTGTTCCGTTTGCACCTTGGCATTTTCTCTCTTGTTTGTGGTATCGGGCTGTTTCTTCTGGAATGGCGTCGCAGCGGTATTGCCGCTGTCCTTATGGCGTTTGCAGCCAGTGGCGCAATTCTGTGGAGCTATCACGCACCGCAGCCGGACGGTGATCTGCCCTATACTCACTACCAGAAAAACCTGCTGTATGTACTTTACGATCCCGCTGAAATAATCGCGGACATCCAGAAGCAAGATCCTGATTTTATTACGATTCAGGAAATGACACCGCGCTCCAACGGGCTGATGGTAGCACTGGAAGAGGACTATCCGACGCGAAGCGTCTGTCTTGGTGAGAACGGTCGGGGGATCGCCCTTGCGAGCAAGTTTGACACGATCCGCGACAGCCGGATCTGCATGCCCGGCCACGGTTTGCTGGCGGTTCAGGTCAGCGCGCCAGATGGTCCGGTCTGGCTGGTGACACTACATCTGCGCTGGCCGTTCCCGCTGGAACAGGCCGAACAGGTGACACGAATCCTGCCGGTGCTTGAAGGGCTTAAAGGGCCGGTGGTGCTGGGGGGCGATTTTAACATGGTGCCATGGTCGGACACGATGACACGGATCGAAACTGCAACGCGTACAAATCGGGTTGGTCGGACTGTCGATACTTTTCTGGTTGAAGGACAAGTGATGGTGCCCATTGATCACGTGCTTGCCCCGAAGGGATGCAAGGGACGGGTTTCAACTCTTGATCTTCTGGGGTCCGATCACCATGGTGTGCTGGCACACTATCCGATAGGTGCCTGTCCCTAGCCGCAGTCGGGAATATTCTTCCGACGGGCCGGTTACAAATACGAAACCAAAACAGAGCCAGCCCTATGAACACGACTCCCCCCATGACATGGCGAGCCCATATCCGCGCATCTCTACTGCTCGGGTTGCCACTGGTCGGGAGCCATATTGCACAGATGCTGACCCATATCACCGACGTGGCAATGCTTGGCTGGTATTCGGTTGATGCGCTTGCTGCGGTGGTGCTGGCAACGCAGGCTTATTTTGTGGTGTTTATCGTCGGCGCGGGTTTTGCCTTTGCCGTTATGCCGCTCTGTGCCGCAGCCATTGGGGCAGGAAACGACAGACAGGTCCGCCGCTCCGTCCGGATGGGGGCGTGGCTGGTCACGATTTACGGCCTGCTGCTGGCCGTGCCTCTCTGGAACATTGAGACGATCCTCCTGTTTCTGGGGCAGCAGGAGAATCTCGCGCAGATCGCGTCGGACTATATGCGAATCGCGGTCTTCGGATTGTTTCCGTCCTTATGGATCATGGTATTCAAAAGTTACCTTTCAGCCCTGGAGCGGGCGCAGGTTGTTTTGATCGCGACACTTGTGGCTGCAGGGGCAAATGTGGTCTTTAACTATGCCTTCATCTTCGGAAATTTCGGATTTCCGGAAATGGGCGCACGCGGGGCAGCTTGGGCCTCTATCCTCACCATCACAATCGATTTCCTGTACCTGCTGTTTTACTGCTGGGCCCTTCCTGCGCTGAAAAAATATGATTTGTTCCTGAACCCGTTCCGCTTTGATCGAGAGGCCTTTGTCGAAACGTTCAAGCTTGGCTGGCCCATCTCGCTGACCCTGCTGGCGGAAACAGGGCTTTTCTCTGCAGCTACTGTTATGATCGGCTGGTCTGGTACTGTCGCACTGGCGGCCCATGCTGTGGTGCTGCAAATCACTTCTGTCGGCTTTATGGTGCCACTTGGAATTTCTAACGTGGGTACAATCCGCGCCGGGCGTGCGCTGGGGCGCAAGGACAAATTGGGGCTTTCCCGTGCAGCCGCTGTGGTAATCTGGGGGGCGTTCCTGTTTTCGCTGGTGACGATGACGCTTTATCTGACCATTCCGCGCACGTTGATGCGGCTGTTTCTTGATCCGTCCGAACCCAATCTTCCCGCGATCATCGAAATGGGTGTCCTGCTGTTGATGATATCGGCTGCCTTTCAAATCGTTGACGCCACGCAAGTGGCAGCGCTTGGCATGTTGCGGGGGATCAAGGACACCACGGTGCCGATGGTGCTGGCCGTAATCAGCTATTGGTGTGTTGGCGCGCCAATGGCCTATATCCTCGGGTTTCCGATGGGATACGGCGCTCAGGGCGTCTGGGGGGGGCTTGTGATCGGCCTTACACTGGCGGCCACCACGATGTTGGCGCGGTATTACAAACTCCAGCGGGAACTGGATTTCTGAAAAAGAAAACGCGCCACAGCTATTCCCTGTCGCGCGTCTCTTTTTGGTTCAAATATCCCCGCGCGGAGCGCAGAGAAATCACTTTACGGGATCATTCCCATTCAATTGTGCCCGGAGGTTTCGACGTGATGTCATAGGTCACACGGTTGATTCCTTCGACTTCATTGATAATGCGCGTCGCTGTTTCACCAAGGAATTCATGGCTGAACGGATAATAATCCGCAGTCATCCCGTCCACGGAAGTTACGGCGCGAAGCGCACAGGCGTAATCATAAGTCCGCCCGTCGCCCATAACCCCAACGGTTTTCACCGGAAGGATGGCGACAAAGGCCTGCCAGATTTCGTCGTAGAGCCCGTGTTTGCGGATCTGGTTAATGTAAACCGCATCCGCTTTTCGCAGGATTTCCAGTTTCGGGCGGGTGATTTCACCGGGGCAGCGAATTGCAAGACCGGGTCCGGGGAAAGGGTGGCGGCCGATAAAGCTTGTTGGAAGGCCCAGTTCTTGGCCCAGCGCGCGGACTTCGTCCTTGAACAATTCGCGCAAGGGTTCCACCAGTTTCAGACCCATTTTTTCGGGCAGACCACCCACGTTGTGGTGGCTCTTGATGGTAACGGAAGGACCGCCCGAGAAAGATACGCTTTCAATAACATCGGGGTAGAGCGTGCCCTGCGCCAGAAACTTTGCGCCGCCCACTTCGCTGGCGTGTTTCTGGAAGACGTCAATGAACAATTTGCCAATGATCTTGCGCTTGGTTTCCGGATCGGACTGGCCTTCCAACTCGCCAAGAAACAGCTCCTGTTCGTCGGCGTGGATCAGCGGCATATTATAGTTGTCGCGGAACATTTTTACGACTTCTTCAGCCTCGCCCTGACGCAATAGGCCGTGGTCTACGAACACACAGGTCAGTTGGTCGCCAATGGCTTCGTGGATCAGTACCGCTGCAACCGAGCTGTCAACGCCGCCCGAAAGCCCACAGATTACCTTTGCATCTCCCACCTGTTCGCGGATCGTCGCAATGGCCTGTTCGCGGTAAGCTTCCATTGTCCAGTCACCGCTAAATCCGGCGAGCTTGACGAAGTTTTCATACAAAGTTGCACCATTGGGCGTGTGGTGTACCTCGGGGTGGAATTGCACCGCAAAAAAGTTCCGCTCCAGATCGGCCGTAATCGCGAAGGGCGCATTAGGGGAGGTGCCATAAACCTGAAAACCCGGGGCAATCGCGCTGACGTGATCGCCGTGGCTCATCCAGACCTGTTCGCGCTCTTCCAGGAACCAGCCGTTCAGAAGATCAATCCGCTCCTCGCTTGGCGTGACATAGGCTCGTCCGAATTCGGCTGTGCCGTGACCGCGTTCCACCGTGCCGCCGAGCATATGCATCATAACCTGTTGGCCGTAACAGATGCCAAGGATCGGGACGCCCAGATCAAAAACCTTTTGCGGCGGACGGGGCGAACCTTCGGTCATCACTGAGGCCGGCCCGCCCGAAAAGATCACCGCCTTGGGAGCGAACTCTTCCAGAAATTCATCCGTCACATTCTGGAACGGGTGGATTTCACAATAGACGTTAAGCTCGCGCAGGCGGCGGGCAATTAGTTGCGTGACCTGAGAGCCGAAATCAATAATCAGCAGCTTCTCGTGGTCAAAGGTTTCGGCGGGGAGGGGGGCATGATCTGTCATGGCAAGCCCATAGTAAATAGCTGGGATTCGCGCAAGGTCACATTCGTCGCGGGCAGGCTGCAATAGGGGCGAAATGACAGGATTTTTACGCGCCGGAGCCTAAATCCGACCCGCCATGTCGCTTTGTGCCAGAAACGGGCGAATTTACACCTTATCGCCCGCAAGAAAACGCTAAACCAGCGTTTAATGATGTGAACAGAAGGTGATCCCAGATGTCAGAAGCTGCGCCAGCAACCCGTCGTAGAACCCGTGGTGGTGGAGGCGGCGCGGCCCGTCGCGCCGATCGCACTGCTGTGCGGCTTGAGGTGGCAAAATATATAGAGCGCAATATCCCGAACTTCGAAGTTCTGACCGAAGAAGCGTTGGAAATTATCGAAAACAACGCGGAAATCATCCTTGAAGAAATCGGCGTTCAGTTCCCCGACAATCCGGCGGCGTTGAAACGCTGGGCGGATGCCGGTGCCGATGTGGATGGCGAACGGGTACGTATTCCGCGCGGTCTGGCGCGTGAGCTGATCAAAACCGCCCCGTCCGAGTACATCCAGCACGCCAGAAATCCCGATCGGAATGTTCGGGTCGGTGGCAACTCTATGGTGCTTGCCCCTGTATATGGTCCGCCTTTTGTGCGCGATGTGAACGGCGGGCGCCGGTATGCAACCTTGGCAGATTTCCAGAAGATGGTGAAACTGACCTATATGTCGAAATGGTTGCACCACTCCGGCGGAACTGTCTGCGAGCCGACCGACGTGGCGGTGAACAAACGGCATCTGGACATGCTATACGCCCATATGACCCTTTCAGACAAACCGTATATGGGGTCGGTGACTGCGCCGGAACGGGCGGAAGATTCGGTCAGAATGTCGGAAATCCTGTTCGGTCAAAGCCTTCAGGACAAGACGGTTATGACATCACTGATCAACATCAACTCTCCGCTGGTGTTTGATGACATCATGATGGGTGCGATGGAGGTTTATGCCAAAAACAACCAAGCCTGTATCGTTTCGCCCTTCATCGTAGGCGGTGCAATGGCGCCGGTTTCTGTGGCCGGAACGCTTGCACAGGTTCTTGCCGAAGGTCTGGCCGGTGTCGCCTATAACCAGCTTTGCAATCCGGGCGCACCGGTGATTTTCGGTGCTTTCGTGGCATCGATTGACATGAACTCCGGTGCGCCCACTTTCGGAACGCCCGAAGCTTCGAAAATTCTCTACGGTGCAGGCCAGCTGGCCCGTCGTCTGGGGTTGCCGTTCCGCTCCGGCGGGGCGCTGTGCGGCTCCAAACTGCCGGATGCGCAGGCGGCTTATGAAACTGCTAACACATTGAACGCGGCTTTGCTGGGCGGCGTGAATTTCTGTCTGCATGCAGCCGGTTGGCTGGAAGGCGGCCTTGTCACTTCGTTTGAGAAATTTGTGATGGACGCGGACCAGCTTGGCGTGCTGCATTCTCTGGCGAATGGTGTGGATATGTCCGAAAACGGGCAGGCGCTTGATGCCGTGCGCGAGGTTGGACCGGGCGGGCATTATCTTGGCTGTGCCCATACGCAGGCGAACTTTAAGGACAGTTTCTGGAAATCACAGCTTCTGGATTACAAACCGTTTGAGACATGGTCCGATGAAGGTTCCAAAGACACCATGCAACTGGCAAGCGAGCGGGTCGAGCGCATGATGAGCGAATACACCCAGCCCCCGATTGACCCTGCCGTTGATGAAGCGCTGCAAGCCTATATGGCAGAGCGGAAAGCCTCTGAACCGGATTCCTTTATCTAAGTGACTGTCGTGGCGGCGGGTGTTCAGTGAAAGACGCCCGCTGCAACTTCGTGCCGTGCCCTAAAAATGCGATACTGGAACTGCGTGAAGCCATTCACGCAGGCTGTACTATACTTACGGCGGTAAGGATTGCTCTGCCTTGCGCTGTAGGGTTTCGGACAGGGTGCGGATCAACACGCTTTTGTTCAACGGTTTGGAAAGATGGCCGTCCATGCCCCCGTCAAGATATTCTGCAATCTGATAGGCCATGGCATTGGCTGTCAGCGCGAGGATCGGGGTGCGTGGGCGCGCGGTTTTATCTTCCCATTGCCGGATTTTTTCTGTTGCTTCCATCCCGCCAAGCACCGGCATGTTGATGTCCATCAAAATCAGATCGAATGGGCGTGCCATTGTAATTTCAACCGCTTCTGTTCCGTTTGCGACCAGAACCAGATCAAGGTCCAGATTTTTCAGCTGTTTTTCCAGAACCAGCCGGTTTGTCCGGTTGTCTTCCGCGACAAGGATGCGCCAGTTCCGAGACGCCAAAAACTTGAACGCTTCATCGTCGTGCTGCGGCACCGGCTGAATTGAACGGACAGCGGGGTCAACTTTAATCCGTGCCGTAAATTCCGACCCTGCGCCAAAGGTGCTGCGAACAGTCAGATCGCCGTCCATCAGACGACAGATCTGGCGAGAGATCACGAGCCCGAGCCCGCTGCCGCCGAAGTTTCGGGATATACTGGCATCCGCCTGTCTGAAAGGCTGGAAAAGCTGCTTCACTCTGTCCTGACGGATGCCGATCCCCGTATCAATCACGCGGGTTGTCAGGAACGTTCCGGTTTTCGACTCTTCCAGTTCCACACGAACACAAACCTTTCCTTCGCTCGTGAATTTAAGGGCATTTGAAACCAGATTCCCTACAATCTGGCGCAGCCGGACCGGATCGCTTTTGATCCAGCCCCGCGCGGAAGGGGCGAGCTTAATGTCAAACAGCAGGTTTTGTTTGACAGCTTTCATACGGTAGAGTTGCTTGGCAGCATTGAAATGGGCAACAAGATCAAACGGGATTTTTTCTATCGTCAGTTCACCCGCCTCGATCTTTGACACATCCAGAATGTCGCTCAGCACCGAAAGAAGCAAACCGCCACTTTCAAGAATAGTGTTGGTCATTTCCTGTTGTTCAGCCGTCAGGTTTGTATCCGTCAGCGATTCCGCCATACCAAGAACCCCGTTCAGGGGGGTGCGGATTTCATGGCTCATATTGGCGAGAAAGACGCTTTTGGCCCTGTTGCTCGCCTCGGCAGCCTCCATTGCATTATGCAATTCGGTGGTGCGTGCTGCTACCATTTTTTCAAGCTCGTTCGCCTGTCTTGTCAGCCTTTGGTTGGCTTCCCAAAGAGCACGGCTTTTCACATCAAGCAGGGATTCCGCCTCCAGCCGTGCAGCCTTTTCCCGTTCATAGCGCTGTCGCGACACGGTGTCTTTTACGAACGGTGGAGTCATTAAGTCCATTAGGCAGCCAGTTGCGTTGTCAGGCGGATGGTAAAAGTTGCACCGGAGCCTTCTGCGGTGGAGAGCGGTGAGCGGGATATGAACGCGGTTTCCCCGAAATGTTCGATGCAGGCCTCAATCATGCCCTGGCAAAAATCCACAAGGGGGCGTTCGGAAAGATAAACCATTTCGAAACTTTGCGCCGATAGGTAACGGGTGGCAAACGTCGGCAGTTCCGCATCGGGATAGAGTTTGCGCACCTCTACGTGGACTTCACCTTCAATTGAGTCCAGCATCTGAAATGCGGTCGTTTTCCCTTCCATAAAAGTGAAATGGGTCTGGGCGAAACGGCGGAATATCCATTTTCCAAAATTTGTTTGTAAATTCTCGGGTGTTGTACCGGCGTGATGTGAAAGCGCGTCGAGTAACGCCATTAGTTCACGACAGGGGTAGTTTCCCACAGCGGAATAGGCACCACCTGATGCCAGTTTTGTAGAATTTAGCACGTCGTCAACGGCATCTTCCCCGATCAGGGAGTCGGCCAATGACAACAGTTCAACAAAAACGACACCTTTCATCCGGTCCTCTCAAGCTGCGGCAAGCACAGCTTAGGAAGCAGATGTTAACATGTACCTAATTGTGAAAGATTTAATAGCCGCGCCAGATCCAGCCGCCGCCCCAGATACGGGTACCTTCGGTTTCGTAGAAAACGCAGGCCTGACCGGGGGCCACGCCCTCTTCCGGGGAAAGCAGTTCTACCTCGGCTTCTGTAGCTGACAGCGGCCGCACGATTGCCTCTTTGGGGGCACGGGTGGAGCGTACCCGCACGGAAACGTGCCATTCCTCGCGGCTTTCAAAAGGTTCGTCGCCAAGCCAGTTGATTTCGCGCACCGGTACCTTGCGCGTTGCAAGGGCCTCTTTCGGGCCAACAATGACGTGTTTCTTGTCCACGTCCAGCTTGACCACGTAAAGCGGTTCACGCCCGCCGATGCCAAGTCCGCGTCGTTGGCCGACTGTGTAGTGGATCACACCTTTGTGTTCACCCAGTACTTCACCATTCAGATGGACAATCTGGCCCGGATCCGCCGCGCCCGGGCGCAGTTTCTCGATCACTGCGGCGTAAGATCCGTTTGGAACAAAGCAGATGTCCTGACTGTCCGGTTTGTCCGCTACAGGCAGGCCGAACTTGCGCGCGAGTTCACGGGTTTCTGCCTTGCTGCGCAGGTGGCCAAGCGGGAAACGCAGATAATCCAGTTGTTCCTGTTTTGTCGAAAACAGGAAATAGCTTTGATCGCGATCACCATCAGCAGCCTTGTGAAGTTCGGCTTTGGTTTCGCCCATAAAGCGTTGGATATAGTGGCCTGTCGCCATGCAATCGGCGTCCAGATCCTTGGCGGTTTCCAGAAGGTCGCGGAATTTCACCCGCTCGTTGCACCGGATGCAAGGCACGGGTGTAGCACCCGCAAGGTAGCTGTCGGCAAATTCGTCGATCACGCTTTCGCGGAATTTGTTTTCGTAATCCAGCACATAATGGGGAAAGCCCATTTCTTCGGCCACGCGGCGGGCATCATGAATATCCCGACCGGCACAACAGGCCCCTTTCTTGGCTAGGGCCGCGCCGTGATCATACAGTTGGAGAGTGATCCCAACCACATCATAGCCTTCCGACGCGAGTTGCGCGGCCACCACAGAGCTGTCAACGCCGCCCGACATGGCAACGAGCACACGGGTGTCTTTCGGCTCTTTGGCAAAGCCCATCGAATTCAGTTCGGTTTTTGGAGTGTCGAGTGCCATTGCATCGCCGGAGTTTTGGAGCTGGTCCTCAGGGCCAAACCGCAGTGCCGGCCCGATAGATCAGGTTTGATATGGAATATAGTAAAACCCTAAGCGTTCTCAAGGGGCAGGGTTCACCGGTTATTAGGGGTTTGCGCAGAGTTTGGCCACAGTGAAAATAGTCAGAAGGTGCGCCATGTACATAAGAAAGGACGCAGGACCCGTATTCGTGACACTGCCGGATGGAAGTCGTCTGAGCAGGTCTGATCTTCCGCCGAAGAATACATCTCGATGGGTGGCGCGGCGTAAGGCGATAATTGTGTCCGCAGTGGAAGGCGGATTGATCACCGCGAGGGAAGCCTGTCAGACATATGATCTTACGCAGGACGAGCTGACCAGCTGGATTAGCGCGGTGAAAAGCCATGGTCCGGCGGCCCTGCGCGTCACCGCAATCCAGAAGTACCGGAGCTGACGGATTTCTGACAAGGGTTACATTATATGGACAACCTTAACGTGTATTGATATGTTTCTTCAGAGCGTAACGCATATTTAACTAAGTTGTGGAACACTGAGCTTACAAAAAAAACTGAACGATCTGGAGACTGTTATGCGTGTTCTACTAGTTGAAGATGATCCTACGACCTCCCGAAGTATCGAATTTATGCTCTCTAATGCCAACCTGAATGTCTACGCTACAGATCTGGGCGAAGAAGGCATCGACCTTGCGAAACTCTACGACTACGATCTTATTCTGTTGGATTTGAACCTGCCTGACATCAACGGCCATGAAGTGTTACGCCAGCTACGTGTTGCCAAGATCCAGACGCCGATTCTTATACTGTCCGGAAATGACGACGCTTCGGAAAAGGTGAAAGGTCTCGGTTTTGGCGCCGATGACTATCTTACCAAGCCGTTCCACCGCGAAGAACTTGTGGCCCGTATTCATGCAATTGTGCGCCGCTCGAAGGGGCATGCACAATCTGTGATTGAAACAGGCAAGATTGTTGTGAACCTTGATACCAAAACCGTGTCTGTGGGACAGGACACAGTTCACCTGACAGGGAAGGAGTATCAAATGCTGGAACTGCTTTCCCTGCGCAAGGGAACCACGCTTACCAAGGAAATGTTTCTGAACCATCTTTACGGGGGCATGGATGAACCTGAACTTAAGATCATTGACGTGTTTATTTGCAAGCTCCGCAAGAAATTGGCCGAAGCCACGGGTGGCGAAAACCTTATCGAAACGGTCTGGGGGCGGGGTTATGTTTTGCGGGATCCAGATGAGGCACCGGATTCAGTTAAGATGGTCGCATCAGCCTGACGGGGTGGTATTCCATCTCAAAATCTGAAACCTCAATCCGTTCTGACCATGCTCTGATTGGGGCTTTGAAGTTTTTCCTGCAAAATACCAATTGGCCCAAATGCCCACTGGACCCGACACAGACAGCCAAATAGAACGGTTCGGTATCATCAGGTATTGGGGATTATCGGATCATGGCAGTCGAACGCTTGGTATCGCAGTTATCTGCTGAAGAAGCTGAACAGGAACTGGCCCGTCTGGCCGGGATTCTGGCAGAAGCAAACACCGATTATCATACCAATGACGCGCCGAAACTTAGCGATGCGGAGTATGACCGGCTTCGTCTACGTAATGCAGAAATCGAATCTCGTTTTCCGGAATTGAAGCGAAAAGACAGCCCGTCCGATCAGGTCGGTGCGCCTGTTTCAGAGGCCTTTGCAAAGGTAAAACACAGCCAGCGTATGTTGTCGTTGGGAAATGCATTCTCGGATGAAGATGTAGAGGATTTTACCCAACGGGTGCGAAAGTATCTCGGGCTGCGCGACAATGATGCAATCGCTTTTACTGCCGAACCCAAGATCGACGGATTGTCGCTGTCCTTAAGGTATGAGGACGGTGTACTGGTACAGGCCGCAACGCGGGGAGATGGTGAGGTTGGTGAAAATGTAACCAACAACGCGCGCACCATTGCAAATATTCCCCAAAGGCTGAAGGGCGCGCCTGCCATTCTGGAGGTGCGCGGCGAAGTTTACATGAGCCATCAGGATTTTGAAAAGCTGAACGAAAGTCAGCTCGAAAAAGGGGCAAAAACCTTTGCCAACCCCCGCAACGCCGCGGCGGGATCCTTGCGACAGCTTGATGCAAATATCACAAGGCAACGCCCGCTACTTTTCTTCGCCTATGCATGGGGCGAAGTTTCCGAACCACTTGCAGAGACGCAGTTTGATGCCATCAAGCGGCTGGAAGGGTTGGGATTTTCAACCAATCCACTTACAAGACGCTTGGAAAATACCGCCGCGATGTTGGCGCATTATCACGACATCGAAGAACAGCGGGCCACGCTTGGCTATGATATTGACGGGGTGGTTTACAAGGTGGACGATCTTACCTTGCAATCCCGATTGGGCTATCGGGCAACGACACCCCGCTGGGCCATTGCCCATAAATTTCCCGCCGAGATTGCCCACACTATTCTTGAGGCGATCGAGATTCAGGTTGGTCGGACTGGCGCATTGTCCCCTGTGGCGCGGTTGCATCCCGTAACAGTGGGCGGAGTTGTTGTGTCCAATGCAACTCTTCACAACGGGGATTACATTTCAGGGCGGGATAGCAAAGGAGAGCCGATCCGTGAAGGCCGTGACCTGAGAGTCGGGGATTGGGTCGAGGTATACCGTGCGGGGGATGTTATTCCCAAGATCCGCGATGTGGACCTGTCCAAACGCCCCGAAGAAGCCGTTCCTTTTGAGTTCCCGACACAGTGCCCGGAATGCGGCTCTGACGTGGTGCGCGAAGAGGGAGACAGCGTTGCCTATTGCTCCGGTGGGTTGATTTGTCCCGCGCAAGCTGTTGAAAAACTGAAACATTTCGTATCACGCTCGGCCTTTGATATTGATGGTCTTGGTGCGAAACAGGTAGAGATGTTCTTTAACGACCCCAGCCTGCCAATAAAGGAACCAGCGGATATCTTTACGCTGGCAAAGCGGGATGCCGCCAATCTGGCCAAGTTGAAAAACCGTGACGGGTTTGGTGAAAAATCCGCGAGCAAACTGTTTGCCGCGATTGAAGAAAAGCGGGTGATACCGCTGAACCGGCTTATTTTCGCCCTTGGTATTCGCCATGTGGGGGAAACCAGTGCTGCAATGCTTGCGCGGCATTACACAAGCTGGGACAATTTCTTTAACGCGATGACCAAGGCGCGGGAAAAGACGGGCGAAGCCTGGGACGATCTGTTGAACATTGACGGCGTTGGCACTGTCATGGCCGAGGCATTGGTGGATGCCTTTCACACGGAAACAACGCGCGAGGCAATGGCAAGGCTGGTTGGTGAACTAGACGTGCAGGACGTTTCTGCGCCTGACACCTCGGGCAGTGCGGTTGCTGGAAAAACAGTGGTTTTTACCGGAACGCTGGAAAAGATGACCCGTGCGGAAGCAAAAGCACGGGCGGAAGCTTTGGGGGCCAAAGTGTCCGGTTCTGTCTCAGCCAAAACCGATTTGGTGATCGCCGGGCCCGGCGCGGGCAGCAAAGCAAAGAAGGCCGAATCCCTCGGGGTTGAAATGATTTCCGAAGATGATTGGCTCGAACTGATCGGCGCGACAGGATAGGGTGGCAGGATGAGCCGCCGTCCCGAAATTCTTTTCCCGCTTTTTGCGGATCTGACCGTTCTTGACGGGATCGGTCCCAAGACTGCGCAAAATTATGCTAAAATTGATATCACCCGTCCTCGGGATCTGCTGTTCCTGCTTCCTCATAGTCTGGTGAACCGGCAGTTACAGTCCAGCATTCTGAACGTAGAGCCTCCTGCGGTGGTGACGGTTGAGGTTGTCGTGGGTATTCACACGCCGAACGCGGTGAAGGGACGGCCGTATCGGGTGACGGTGCAAGACAGTCAAACCAGCTTTCAACTGGTGTTTTTCCACGCACGTTCCGACTGGTTGCGCGAACAACTTCCAAGCGGGCAGAAGCGGGTGGTCTCCGGCAAGGTTGAAATGTTCGACAGCATCGCACAGATGGTCCACCCCGACTATATTTTGCCTGTGGATGCGGCGGGAACGATCCCCGCGAACGAACCTCTCTATCCGCTGACAGCAGGGGTCAACCAGAAGCAGGTTTATCGCGCTGCCCGCTCTGCCTTGCGTATTTTACCGGACCTTGCCGAGTGGATTTCGCCTTCGGTTGTTACCAAATTTAATTGGCCCGCTTGGAAAGACGCAGTTGAAGCCGCCCATGCTCCGGAGTCACAAAATGATGTTCAGACCACTTCGCCCCCTCGCGCACGCTTGGCCTATGATGAAATGTTCGCCCATCAAATCACATTGGCGCTGGCCCGGAATTCGCAGCGGCGCGCCAAGGGGTTGGAAACCAAAGGAACTGGGGTTCTGCGGAACAAGGTTCTGAAATCACTGCCTTATGCACCTACCAATGCACAATTGCGGGCCTTTACGGAAATTACCGAGGACATGGCAAGCAAACGCAAGATGAACCGCCTTTTGCAGGGGGATGTCGGGTCCGGTAAAACGCTCGTTGCCTTGATTGCCCTTCTGGCTGCGGTGGAATCCGGCGGGCAGGGCGTTTTGATGGCCCCGACCGAAATTCTTGCGCGTCAGCATGTGGAGGGTTTGCAACCGCTGGCGTCCGAGGCCGGCGTGGTGCTCGAACTCCTGACGGGGCGGGATAGCGGGGCAGAGCGGCGCAAAAAGCTGGAAGCTCTGGCAAAGGGCAATATCCAGATTCTCGTCGGAACCCATGCGGTGTTTCAAAAGGATGTTCAATTTAAGGATCTCCGGCTTGCGGTAATCGACGAGCAGCATCGCTTCGGGGTGCGCCAGCGTCTTGATCTCGGGGAAAAGGGGGCTGCCGTTGATGTTCTGGTTATGACAGCCACGCCGATTCCGCGCTCTCTGGAGCTGGCGAATTACGGGGATATGGACGTATCTGTGTTGGATGAAAAACCCGCCGGGCGCAAACCGATTGAAACGGTTCTGGTGTCCAACAAACGGCTTGAAGAAGTGGTGTCCCACTTGCGAAACGCGATTGCAGAGGGACGGCAGGCGTATTGGGTGTGTCCCCTTGTCGGGGAAAGTGAAACCAAGGACTGGGCCGCCACCGAAGAACGGTATCGTTTGTTGCGACTTGCATTGGGTGACGGGAATGTCGGCATGGTTCACGGTCAGATGCCACCGGCGGACAAAGACGCGGCTATGGCGGATTTCGTCGCCGGACGTACGAAGGTACTGGTCGCGACAACGGTGATCGAAGTGGGCGTGAACGTCCCAACGGCAAGCATCATGGTCATCGAGCAGGCCGAGAGCTTTGGTCTGGCGCAACTGCACCAGTTGCGCGGGCGGGTCGGCCGTGGGTCCGAGGCTTCGACCTGTCTGCTGATGTACGGAACGCTTGGCAAGACCGCTGAACGCAGGTTGAAAACGATGCGGGACACCAACGACGGATTCCGTATTGCCGATGAGGATTTGAAGATTAGGGGAGCGGGCGACGTTCTGGGAGTTGCCCAATCGGGGTTGCCACGTTTCAGGATAGCGGATCTTGAACGACAATCCGAGTTGATGAAAACAGCGCAGGATGACGCGCGTCTGTTGCTGGCGGAAGACCCGGATCTGACATCAGAGCGCGGGAAGGCTGCGCGTGTTCTCCTGTATCTGATGGAGCAGGAAAAATCTTTTCGTTATATTTCAGTCGGTTGATGCCATTAAAGTTTGAGACACTTTAAATGTTCTCATTTAGTTCTTGCAATGATGGAACATTTGCGGAACATTACAGGAACTGACGAGAACATAACCACTGAGGTCTCCTGATGATCCGCGAAATGATCCGAATTCTGAATGCAAACTCCGCAACTGTACTGGAAGACGTTGTCGGGCTTTCCGCAATTTTTGTGATGCTGGTCGTTGTGTTGCACCTCCCCGGTTACAACCTCTGAACTCTGTCCGCGGTCGCTCGGCTGCACATGGGTATCCGGATGCCTCGTCCCTGCGATACCTGCCGTTTTTTAAACGGCCCCGAAACGTTGCCCCGTTTCCGATGTGCCCGAATTTCGACACCGCACACCTTTAACGCCGCGCCCTTACAGGTTGCGGCGTTTTTTTGTTTCGTGATTACACGGATTTTATGCCGCCTGGGACAGGCTCTCTAAAGCTGCGACAGTCGCGTCGAAGGCAAGAAGGATCGAAGCGTGGCGGTTTTTATAGGCTTTGGCAGGTTGTAGAACTTCCAGCCCATCAAATGGCGCATCCGGTACGGGGCCATCGGATTTAAGCATTGCGGCCAACTGGTCCCGTCCGGTTCTGATCGTGTCCAGCGACTGCCCCAGAACTGCGCCGCCCAGTACACTGGCCGAAGCCTGTCCCAATGCGCAGGCCTTCACATCCTGACCAAAGTCGGAAACCACACCGTCTTTGACGCAGACATCCACCGTTACAGTAGAACCACATAAGGGTGACCGTTTCATCTCGCTCGCCTGAGGAGAGGCCAGCCGGTCGGCATGGGGAATATCTGCCGCCAGTGCCAGAATCCGGTTCGAGTAGAGTTTTACCATATCGGATGCGTCAGTCATCGCGCAGCCCTTCTATTTCTTGTGTTACCTCTATAACTAGGCCCCAACCCCTGTTTTGAAAAGAGGAACCGGCCCGAGATGGAAAAATTTGATCCAGCCACACTAAAATTTGACGATCGTGGATTGCTGCCCGTGATCGCCCAGCAGCACGATACCGGAGAGGTTTTGATGCTGGCTTGGATGAATAAACAAGCAGTGGAGAAAACCCTGGAAACCGGTCGCGTCACCTACTGGTCGCGCTCGCGTTCATCGTTCTGGATCAAGGGGGAAACATCAGGACATACGCAAAAGCTGATGGACATGCGGATCGATTGTGACAGGGATTGCATCCTAGTGTTGGTCGATCAGGAAGGACCGGCCTGCCACACCAACCGGCGCAGTTGTTTTTATACCAGTGTGACCGAAGGTGAAGTAGAGCTTTCAAAACCTATGGTTTGACCGCCTCTCGGACATCATCTGGTGTCCAGCCTGATCCCCGCAGCGTGCGGAGCGCGAGCGCGTCATGGCGTTTTGCCAGCCGTTTTCCGGTGTCGTCGCGGATCAGGCGGTGATGCCGGTAATTGGGTGTCGGCAGGGACAACAGGTTCTGAAGCAAGACATGTATCGGGGTTGCCGGAGCCATATCCGCGCCCCGTGTTACATGGGTCACGGCTTGGGCCGCGTCATCTACCACGACAGCCAGATGGTAGGAGGTTCCAATGTCCCGCCGCGCCAATACGATATCGCCGCATCGCTCCACAAGGTAATCAGACGACAGTGATTTCCAACCGACATTTTCACCCAGTTCGGTATAGCCCGTTCCGGACAAAACACCGAGCGCTGCAACCGCTTTGCGCATGTCCAACCGAACAGCGTCCGTATCGGATTTCTGCGCCATCGAGCGGGTGCAGCAGGTTCGGGGGTAGATCGCTCCGTCCGGACCAAACTGCTGTTCCGAACCCTCCTGCGGAGCGGAAAGCGCCTCTATAATATCACGTCTGGTGCAGGAACAGGGGTAACACAGCCCCATATCCGTCAGTCTTTCCAGTGCAGCGTTGTAATGGTCCATCCGCTCCGACTGGCGTAGGACCGGTTCTTCCCATTTTATGCCAAGCCAGCGCAGATCTTCATAAATCGCGTCTTCGTATTCCGGTTTGGAACGCGCGGTATCGATATCCTCTATGCGCAAGAGGAAACGGCCCTCCTGCGCGATTGCAGCGTCATACGCTGTTAACGCAGAAAAACCGTGGCCCAAGTGCAGGTACCCGGTGGGCGAGGGGGCGAATCTTTCAACAACCATATTCTCCACCCGCATTTGAAGTGCAGAACCCTTCGGATCAGGTTCCCGTGCCAAGCCATCCCTGCCAGTCCGCTTTTGCCCGATCTGTATAGGCCTTGTAGCGGTCTTTGCGGTTCCGCCGACCGCCTTTAACATTGTCTACGGGCGGGAACAGGCCGAAGTTTACATTCATCGGCTGGAAGGTTTTGGCATCCGCACCGCCGGTAATATGGGTGACGAGCGCCCCCATTGCCGTTGTTTGCGGGACCGGATCTAGAGGCACGCCTTTGGCTTCGGCTACAGCGAGGCGGCCTGCCAGCAGCCCCATGGCGGCACTTTCTACATAGCCTTCCACACCCGAAATCTGCCCTGCAAAGCGGATGTCCGGCCGGTTCTTCAAGCGCATCTGATGATCGAGCAGACGTGGTGAGTTGATAAACGTATTCCGGTGGATGCCGCCCAAACGCGCAAACCGCGCATTTTCAAGGCCGGGTATCAGGGCAAATGCCGCGGCTTGCTCGCCGTATTTCATCTTTGTCTGGAAGCCGACGATATTGAACAGCGTCCCCAACGCATTATCGCGCCGCAATTGCACGACCGCGTAGGGTTTTACATCCGGTTGATGCGGATTGGTCAGGCCCACCGGCTTCATCGGTCCGAAGCGCAGGGTTTCGCGCCCGCGTTCGGCCATAACCTCGATGGGCAGGCAGCCGTCGAAATAAGGAGTGTCCTTTTCCCAATCTTTGAATTCCGTTTTTCCCGAATTCAAAAGCGCGTCGATAAACGCCTCATAGGTCTCTTTATCCATCGGACAGTTGAGATAGGCCGTGCGTTCTTCTTCGGTTTCCCCTTTGTCATAGCGAGATTGGAACCACGCTTTGGACATGTCGATGCTATCGGCATAGACAATCGGTGCGATGGCATCAAAGAAGGCAAGCGAGCTTTCGTCTGTGACCGACAGGATGGATTGTGCAAGCGATGAAGATGTCAGGGGACCGGTCGCTATGATCGTCTGCCCCCAGTCCTGAGGTGGAATTTCAGTTACTTCGCCTCGTTCCAGCGTGACCAGCGGATGGTTCAGCAAACGTTCGGTAACGGCTTGTGCAAAGGGTTCGCGGTCCACCGCAAGGGCGCCACCGGCGGGGAGTTTGTGTTTCTCTGCCATCTCCATGATCAGGCTGCCCGCAGCGCGCATTTCCCAATGCAACAGGCCAACCGCGTTGGCTTCGTGATCGTCGGAGCGGAAAGAGTTGGAACAGACCAGCTCTGCCAGATTGTCGGTTTGATGCGCGAAGGTGCCAACCTTGGGGCGCATTTCATGGATGACGACGGGCTGTCCCGCCTGAACGGCTTGCCAGGCTGCTTCGCTGCCGGCCATACCGCCGCCGATGATGTGAATAGGTTTGCTCATGCTTGGCATTTAGGACAGGCCGGCGGGAATGGAAAGGGGTTAGTGTTCCCACTGCGGTAGGGGTTCGCAGTGGGAACGGGTAAACTGCCCTAAAAGGCAGATTTGGACCCAATAGATGGGTAGCGGGTCCAATTACCCTCCTAACAAGACGGGATACTGACGCAAGGGTAAAGCGCTAAAAATGCAAAGGCGGGTTTGCATTTGTCGCTGTTGCGCACACGAAGCTAAATTCTTCGTTTTAAAGCGTAGGGAAACCGGAACAGCCTGTCAAATAGTTCAATACTTCGTTTCTATTCAAATACGGATGCAAAAGAGTCTTCCAACCAACGGCAGGTACTGCGCAATACGGCATCTTCCTTACGGGTTTCATGATACAGAAGCCAGAGTTCCCGAAGGCGCATTTCCTCATGGGGCTGGAGGCATTGAAGGTCCGGTTGGTCTTTTGCCATGATCTCCGGCAGAATGCCGGGTTGGCCGGTAGAGCGGATGGCTTGTAATATCCCTTGGAACGAAGATGTCCGCAGCTTTGGTTCCCGTGAAAAGAACGCCAGACCGTTTTTCATTTCGGGCGTCCAGTCGAGATCGAATGTCAGGCCGATCCAGTCTTTTGATGTGCAATTCTTAGGTCCGTAGATCCCCATACGAATGTCGGCGATGCGATGTGCCACCAGACGGCCTTCGGTTGGGCGGGTCAGGCGCAGGGCAATATCTGCTTCGCCATAAGCAAGGCTGACGCGGTTGTTGCTGCCGCTAAGTTCCAGAGTGACATTAGGATGCCGCGTTGTGAACGCGTTAAGGGATTTGCTCAACACTGTAGAAATCAGAAAATCGAGTGCGGTGACGCGGAGCGTTTGGGTTGTTTGCAAGCCCGAAGGGGTGGTTGCGTGGAAGGATCGCAAGTCGTCGCTGAAACCGGCCGCCATTTCAAACAGTCTGCGGCCTTCGGTGGTCAGTTCCCACTCGGAACCGGACTTCTGGAACAAAAGTGTGTTTGTGGTTTCGTGCAGCCGTTTGATCCGACGGGATACCGTAGCTGTGTTGGTCCTGAGATAGAGAGCGGCTTTGGACATGGTTCCGTAACGCGCCAAAGCCACCACGAACCGCAAATCATCCCAATTTTCCATAACGCAACCGCCACACACACGAGTACCGCCAAACCGAGGATACACATCTTAGGGCTCGTCCGGCAGCCCGAACCTAGGCGGGGATCGTGAAACGGTCAAGAAAAGGAGCCGGTTTCAGCCCCTTTTCTTCATTTTTGCAAGTATTACTGCACTTATTCTTCCGAGGAAGCAGCAGAATCCCCGTTTGTGTCGTCCGTTTGACCATCTGGTCCGGCAGTCTCTTCGTCGCCCTGTTCGGCAATATAAGCAACCGATACGACCTTTTCGCCTTCGGCCGTGTTGAAGACTTTCACGCCGGAGGAGGTACGTCCCTGTCGGGAGATACCAGAGACCGGGCAGCGGATCGACTGGCCGGTCGAGGTGGCGAGCATGATCTGGTCGTCTTCATCCACCGTGAAGCTGGCAATGATCCGGTCGTTGCGCCGGCCAAGATTAGCCGCAGCAATACCCTGACCGCCCCGACCGGCGACACGGTATTCATGGGCGGAGGAACGTTTGCCATAGCCGCCGGATGTGACCGTCAGGATCCATTGTTCCAGCGCACCAAGTTCAGCGTAGCGTTCCTGTGAAATATCGCCTTCAGTTGCGTCTTCTGCACTTCCTGCTTCTTCGCCGGTTACGGCGCGTCGCATTTTGAAGTATCCGGCACGCTCTTCGGCGCTGGCATCCACGTGGCGGATCACAGCCATGGAGACAACGGAATCGCCTTCTGCAAGACGGATACCTCTGACGCCCGTACTGTCGCGGCCTTTAAAGACGCGCACATCGGTGACGGGGAAGCGGATTGCCTTGCCAAGCTCGGTCGTGAGCAGGAAGTCGTCGCTTTCTGTGGCGATGTTCACATTCACGATGGACACATCTTCGGGCAGTTTCATTGCAATCTTGCCGTTGGACTTCACGTTGGTGAAATCGCTCAGCGCGTTGCGACGAACATCTCCTGCGGTGGTGGCAAAGACGATGTGGAGGTTGTCCCATTCGTCCTCTGGCACATCTACAGGCATGATCGCTGCGATGGATACACCTGTCGGGATTGGCAGAATATTGACGATCGCCTTGCCGCGGGAATTGCGCCCGCCCGGAGGCAGACGCCAGGTCTTGATCTTGTAGACCATTCCGTCCGAGGTGAAAAACAGCAGCGGAGTGTGGGTGTTGGCAACGAAGAGATTGGTAACAAAATCCTCGTCCTTGGTATTCATTCCCTGCAAACCTTTGCCGCCGCGTTTCTGAGCACGGTAATCTGCAAGAATGGTGCGTTTGATATAGCCGGAATTGGTGATGGTCACGACCATATCTTCCCGCTCGATAAGGTCTTCGTCTTCCATGTTGTCCACATGTTCGACAATTTCTGAACGGCGCGGCACGGCGAACATCTCGCGAACTTCGGTCAGTTCTTCTGTGATGATCCCCATGATCCGTTCCCGCGAGCGCAGGATTTCAAGATAATCTGTAATTTTGGCAGCGAGTTCTTCCAGCTCGTCCGTGACTTCCTTCACACCGATTGCCGTCAACCGTTGCAGCCGCAGGTCCAGAATGGCGCGAGCCTGAACTTCCGACAGATGATAAGTACCATCTTCGTTTATCGTGTGGCTCGGATCGTCGATAAGCTTGATATAAGCGGCGATATCCTGCGCTGGCCATGCGCGGGTCATCAGTTTTTCCCGCGCTTCGGCGGGGTCGGCAGAACTGCGGATCGTTGCGACCACTTCATCCACGTTGGAGACAGCCACGGCAAGGCCACACAGGATGTGAGAGCGTTCACGGGCTTTGCGCAATTCAAATGCGGTTCTGCGTGCGACGACTTCTTCGCGGAACTTGATAAAGCTCGAAAGGAAACCGTGCAGGGTCAACTGCTCCGGCCGCCCGCCGTTCAGCGCCAGCATGTTGCAGCCGAAAGAGGTTTGCAGGGACGTAAAGCGGAACAGTTGGTTCAGTACCACCTCGGGCGTTGCATCCCGTTTCAGTTCGATCACCACGCGCACGCCGATCCGGTCGGATTCGTCTTGTACGTGGGCGATTCCCTCGATCTTTTTGTCCCGCGCCAGTTCCGCGATTTTTTCGATCATTGTGGCTTTGTTCACCTGATAGGGAACTTCGTCCACGACAATGGCGTAGCGGTCCTTGCGGATTTCCTCGATCCGGGTTTTCGCACGGATGATAACGGAACCGCGCCCTTCGGTATAAGCCTTGCGCGCACCGGACCGGCCCAGAATGATGCCACCGGTCGGGAAATCAGGGGCAGGGACGTGTTCCATCAACTGCACGCTGTCCATGTCAGGGTCTTTCATCAACGCAAGGGTTGCGTCGATCACTTCGCCCAGATTGTGCGGCGGAATATTAGTGGCCATACCCACGGCGATACCACCTGCACCGTTGACCAGCATGTTGGGATAGCGGGCCGGCAGAACTGTCGGTTCGCGGTCTTTGCCATCATAGTTGTCCTGAAAATCGACTGTATCCTTGTCGATATCCGCCAGCAGGCTGGCAGCCGGCTTATCCATGCGGACTTCGGTGTAACGCATCGCAGCCGCGCTGTCGCCGTCCATAGAGCCGAAGTTGCCTTGACCGTCCAGCAACGGCAGCGACATGGAGAAATCCTGCGCCATCCGCACCAATGCGTCATAGATCGCGGAATCGCCGTGGGGGTGGTATTTCCCCATCACGTCGCCAACAGGGCGGGCCGATTTGCGATAAGACTTATCGTGCGTGTTACCCGTCTCGTTCATGGCGTAGAGAATCCGGCGGTGCACCGGTTTCAAACCGTCGCGCAGGTCGGGGATCGCGCGACTGACAATCACGCTCATGGCGTAATCGAGATAGGAGGTTTTCATCTCCTCCTCGATAGAGATTGTCGGGCCGTCGTGGACCGGGCGTTCTGGTGGGGTTATCGGCTGATCTTCGGTCTCGTCGCTCACGTCTGGCCGCCTTGCTTCTTTACACAATATCTAGTGGGCCATCTATAAACCAGCCTCAGCATAAGGGCAATCTTTCTGCCCCGATTTCACACGATTTCGGCAAAAAATTCACCCTGTTTCGCTGTCATTGACCCTGTCTTCAGCGCTGGTTTGGGGTCTGTGTTACATTGGGGGCCAAGACCGCCTGTTCTGGCGTGACGGAAACTTCGGAAGCGCAAAAAAAATGGTCCCGCAAAGGGGACCATTTCGTGTTGTTTCTCGATTGGCTTTGACCGTAAATCAGAACGGGATTTCGTCGTCCAGATCGGAGTTGCCGCCCCCTTGGGAACCGCCGCCCTGAGAGCCGCCGCCATAGCCGCCACCCTGATCGTAACCGCCACCGTAGCCGCCGCTACCACCGCCCTGATCGTAGCCGCCGCCCTGTGATCCGCCACCGCCGGCGCCATCGCGTCCGTCCAGCATGGTCAATGTGCCGTTAAACCCTTGCAGAACCACTTCGGTCGAATACCGGTCGTTCCCGCTCTGGTCCTGCCATTTGCGCGTTTGCAATTGGCCTTCGACAAATACTTTCGAGCCCTTACGCAGGTATTGTTCACATACGCGGATCAGACCTTCGCTGAAAATGGAAACCTGATGCCATTCCGTGCGCTCGCGGTTTTCACCGGTGTTCTTGTCGCGCCAGCGTTCAGAAGTTGCGATGCGCAGGTTGCACACCTTACCGCCATTTGGAAAGCTGCGCACTTCCGGATCACGGCCCAGATTGCCGATCAACATAACCTTGTTCAAACTGCCAGCCATAGGCGTTTCTCCCTAAACTCGAATCTTTTGTCGTTTCTTGCGTGCGTGGTAGTTAACCATCTTCTCTGTGCCCTGCAACCAATGAACAAACCACTAACACGCCTCCGGTTTGGGGGATATCTTTTCAAAACTCTAAAAACCCTGTAAAGGCTGTGCTGGAGTTTTATCGGGCAGGGGCACGAGAATGAGGAAACTACTTGCAGGAAGTCTTGCGCTGGCGTTGGGGTTCGCACCCGTTGCTACCGTCGCGGACGTGACGAAATCGTCCAAATCCCGTCTTGGTATATCCTCCAGCCACTCCAAGCTGATCGACAAAAGACTGTCCAGCCAATACTCCAGCTCGGCCCGTCTGCTGCCCAAAGAAAACCGGCTGGATCTCATCCCGCGCTACACCGGTTCCTATAAAGGTGTCTACAAACCGATGGCAGAAGCCGCAGCGCGCAGGCATGGCATACCGGTGGACCTGTTCAACCGTCTGGTGCAGCAGGAAAGCAACTGGAACCCCAAAGCCAAAAGCCACGCAGGTGCAATCGGTCTGGCACAACTGATGCCGTTCACAGCGCGTCTGCTGGGGGTAAATCCCCATGATCCCGCACAGAACCTTGAAGGCGGTGCACGCTACCTGAAAGAGCAATACGCAAAATTCCGCAGCTGGCGTCTGGCACTGGCGGCCTATAACGCAGGTCCGGCAGCCGTTGAGAAATACAATGGCGTGCCGCCCTACAAGGAAACGCGGAATTACGTAAAAGTCATTCTGGGCAAATAAACGGCAGCTCTGTCTGCTCTCCTGCCGCTTCCTGTCAGTAGAACATCGCGTTCCCTTGGTGTTCACATAATGTTCCTGCTTTTCTGTTGGCAATCCATTGCGGATGACCTAGATATTGACGGGTCTGATCGGCAAGTTAGGGCAGAGCATTGGCTGAACTGAAAAATATCGAAATCCGTGGCGCGCGAGAGCATAACCTCAAGTCCATTGACGTGGATATTCCGCGTGACCAGTTGGTTGTTATCACGGGTCTTTCCGGCTCGGGGAAATCTTCTCTGGCCTTTGACACGATCTATGCAGAAGGCCAGCGCCGGTATGTAGAATCGCTTTCGGCTTATGCGCGGCAATTTCTGGATATGATGCAGAAACCGGATGTGGATCACATCTCCGGTCTGTCTCCTGCCATTTCCATCGAACAGAAAACCACGTCCAAGAACCCGCGCTCCACCGTGGGTACCGTGACAGAGATTTACGACTATATGCGGCTGCTGTTTGCCCGCGTCGGCACACCTTATTCACCAGCCACCGGTTTGCCGATTGAGGCACAACAAGTGTCTGAAATGGTGGACCGGGTGATGCTGATGGAAGAGGGCACGCGGGCCTATTTGCTGGCGCCGATTGTGCGGGATCGCAAGGGTGAATACCGCAAGGAGTTTGCCGAGCTGAAGAAAACCGGCTTCCAGCGGGTCAAGGTAAATGGTGAATTCCACGATCTGGATTCGCCGCCCGTGCTGGATAAGAAGTTCCGCCACAACATTGACGTGGTGGTCGACCGGATCGTTGTGAAGGAAGGGCTGGAAACGCGGCTTGCGGACAGTTTGCGCACTGCACTGGATCTGGCAGACGGTATCGCAATTCTCGAAACGGCCCCGAAAGAAGGAGAGCCGGAGCGTTACACGTTCTCTGAAAAATTCGCCTGTCCTGTCAGCGGCTTCACTATCCCTGAGATCGAACCGCGGCTGTTCTCTTTCAACGCGCCTTTCGGCGCTTGTCCGGAATGTGACGGGCTGGGTGTGGAATTGTTCTTTGATGAACGTTTGGTCGTGCCGGACCCGTCTTTGTCTCTGTATAAAGGGGCGCTTGCGCCTTGGGCGAAGGGGAAATCCCCCTATTTCCGCCAGACGATCGAGGCCATTGCGCGGCATTACGAATTTGACAAGGACCTGCCCTGGCGTGAACTGCCAGCCCATGTGCAACAGCTTATGCTGCATGGTTCAGGGGATGAGGAAATCAAATTCCGCTATGACGAAGGCGGCCGTGTGTATGAAGTGTCCCGCGCTTTCGAAGGCGTGATTCCCAATATGGAACGCCGCTACCGCGAGACGGACAGCAACTGGATCCGCGAAGAGTTCGAACGCTATCAGAACAATCGCCATTGTGGTGTTTGTGACGGTTACCGTTTGCGCCCCGAAGCGCTGGCGGTGAAAATCGGCGGGCTGCATGTGGGGCAGGTGGTGGAAATGTCCATTGCCGAGGCGCATGACTGGGTGGATGGAATCCCTGCGGAACTTTCAGCTCAGAAAAACGAGATCGCCCGTGCCATTCTCAAGGAAATCCGCGAGCGGTTGGGCTTTCTGGTGAATGTGGGTCTGAACTATCTGACCCTGTCACGCAATTCTGGCACGCTCTCGGGCGGCGAAAGCCAGCGCATCCGGCTGGCGAGCCAGATCGGCTCCGGCCTGACGGGGGTGCTCTATGTGCTTGATGAACCGTCGATTGGTCTGCACCAGCGGGATAATGACCGGCTGTTGACCACGCTGAAAAACCTTCGGGATCAAGGCAATACAGTGATTGTCGTCGAACATGACGAGGAAGCCATCCGAGAGGCGGACTATGTTCTGGATATCGGTCCCGGTGCTGGCGTGCATGGCGGGGAAATTATCGCCAAGGGAACGCCCGCCCAAATTGCGAAAAATAAAAAATCCATCACCGGCCAGTATCTTACCGGGAAGCGCAGCATTCCTGTTCCTGCCGAACGGCGCAAGGGCAACGGCAAGTCATTGGTGGTGGAAGGGGCGACGGGCAACAACCTGAAGAATGTTACCGCCAGCTATCCGCTGGGCACTTTTTGCTGCGTAACCGGCGTTTCAGGCGGCGGGAAATCCACGCTAACCATCGAAACCCTGTTCAAAACCGCCTCCATGCGCCTGAACGGCGCGAAACAGACACCGGCCCCCTGTGAGGCGATCAAGGGATTGCAATATCTCGACAAGGTGATCGACATCGACCAGCGGGCCATCGGGCGCACACCACGCTCCAACCCTGCGACTTATACGGGGGCCTTTACCCCGATCCGTGAATGGTTTGCCGGATTGCCCGAAGCCAAAGCGCGGGGATACAAGCCGGGGCGGTTTTCCTTCAACGTGAAGGGGGGGCGCTGTGAAGCCTGTCAGGGTGACGGAGTGATCAAGATCGAAATGCACTTCCTGCCGGATGTCTATGTGACCTGCGAAAGCTGCAACGGAAAACGCTACAACCGCGAAACGCTGGAAGTCCTGTTCAAGGGCAAAAGCATTGCTGACGTTCTTGATATGACCGTCGAGGATGCTGAAACTTTTTTCCAAGCGGTGCCTGCCATTCGCGACAAGATGACAGCACTGCTGCGGGTCGGGCTGGGCTATATCAAAGTGGGCCAGCAGGCGACGACCCTATCGGGTGGTGAAGCGCAGCGGGTGAAACTGTCCAAGGAACTGTCAAAACGGTCAACCGGACGGACGCTTTATATTCTGGACGAACCCACCACAGGCCTGCATTTCGAAGATGTGCGCAAGCTGCTGGAAGTGCTGCATGAACTGGTGGATCAGGGGAATTCGGTGCTGGTAATCGAACACAACCTCGACGTGATCAAAACGGCGGATCACATCATCGACATCGGCCCCGAAGGTGGCGACGGCGGTGGCGAGATTGTCGCCACAGGTACGCCGGAAGAGGTCGCGCAGGTAGAGGCAAGCCACACGGGTCGGTATCTTGCAGATATGCTGGGGATCAGTCGCGTCGCGGCGGAATAACGCCTCCGGCGGGAGTGTTTTGGGAACATTGAAACGGGGGCTTCGCGGTGGAAGCCCCCGTTTTACTTAAAAAGCCCGGCTATCAGTTCAGAAGGTCGGCGGCCAAGCCGATCATAGCCACCACCTTAAGTGTGTCAGGGTCCATCCGGTAGATGCGGTCACCGGCGAGGTAGTAAGGAAAGTTCGGGTTCAAACCATATATTTCAGGGTTTCTGACCCGTTCGTAGTTGCTCTGGATCAGGTCGCCGTCACGGTAGACGTGCTGGTGTACAGTCGTTTTTTCGATCACTTTTGTACGTGGGACAGTGGTCACATAGACGTGGTCTCTGTCGCCATGGGCCTTACGCCATTCCTTGTTGGCTTTTGCCTGTGCTTTATAGGCTTTTTCCTGAGCCTTGTGAGCTTTCTTATGAGCCTTTTGGTGCTCTTTATGGGCCTTTTCGATCCGTTTCTCGACCTTTTTGTGGTCGTCTTTTTTCGCTTCGGCAATGACCGGCATCATCGCAACGGCGGCGGCAATCAGGGTGGTTGTCGTTTTACGCATCGGATTTCCTTTCGCTTGTGCGGTCTATCGGGAGTTCAACGCGGAGCCGAGGGATAAAGTTCGCAATCTTTTTCTGCTTGGCGGACTATTGCCGAAACACCGGTGCATCGGCGGGACCCTGCCAGGTGGTCCGCCGTACTTTCCAGAAGGCCATTCAGCGATGCTGCAGGCCTATTGCTGCAAGAACTGCTATGGCAGAAATCGCGATGAGTTCCGGCTGGAGACCACCACGCCGGTCGGGGCCGACATTTCCGTGACGGGCATGGCCCTGTGAAACGATCTGCTTGTTTTGACCCTTTTTCTGAACAACTTCGACAACGGGTCTGTCGTTCTGGGTGTAGCGGGATTGCGCGGTCGCAGTTAGGGGCAGGCTCAGTCCGGCAGCGAGCAAGGCAATCATTGAGAGTTTACGCATGGTTTTTCCTTTCGGGGGCGTTTGTACAGATGATACGTCCCCGAAAGATTTTTCAGTCGCAGGATGTGCGACTTATTTTATTTAACCGCGTCCGCGTTTTTCAAAGCGGGGCAGCATGGCAGAGAAATCCTTGCCGTTTCCGTCTTCTTCTTCAACGAACTTCTGGTAAAGCTCCATCGCGTGCTGGCCGAGCGGAGTATCAGCATTCGAGGATTCAGCCGCCTGTTGGGAGAGCCGCAAATCCTTGAGCATCAGTTCCGAGGCAAAGCCCGGACGATAGCCGCGATCCGCAGGAGATTCCGGTCCGACACCGGGGGCGGGGCAATAGGCGTTCATGCTCCAGCTGTAGCCGGAGGATGTGGACACAACATCAAACATTTTCTGGCGGTCGAGGCCGAGCTTGTCGGCAAGGGCAAAGGCTTCGCAGGTGCCGATCATGGTGATCCCAAGGATCATATTGTTGCAGATTTTCGCGGCTTGTCCGGCGCCACTGTCCCCGCAATGCACGGCTTTCTGTCCCATGATTTCGAACAGGGGTTCGGCCTTGGCGAAAGCTTCGGCAGAGCCGCCGGCCATAAAGGTCAGCGTACCATCCGTTGCACCACCAACGCCCCCTGATACTGGCGCGTCCACGGCCAGCAGGCCAAAAGCCGTAGCGGCCTCGGCCACCTGACGGGCAGAATCCACGTCTACGGTGGAACAGTCGATAAACGCGGTGCCTTTGCCCATTACCTCGATAATCTCGCTGGCAACATCGCTAAGGATCTTGCCATTGGGCAGCATGGTGATCACCGCGTCCTTGTCCTGTGCTGCCGCTGTCGCGCTGTCCGCTTTGGTCACGCCTTCGGGCATCTCCGCTGCCAGATCAAAGCCCTGGACCTGATGGCCCGCCGCTGCAAGATTGGCTGCCATCGGGCCACCCATATTGCCCAGTCCGATAAATCCGATTTTCATTGCTTCCTCCTACAGCTGTTCTGTGTTGAGCGGTTTGAGCATACGCTCCACATCCGCTTCCGTCACCGATTCCAGATCGGGGCGGGTCCAGACCGGGGTATGTGACCGGTCAATAATCGTGCCTTTGATGCCTTCAACAAAATCCCCGTGTTCGGCGGCGCGGAATGTGAACTGGAATTCCTCTTTCAGCGCGCGTTCGATCGTGTTTCCGGTGCGTACCCTCTGGACAATGATCGGGGTGCAGCAAACGGAGATCGGGCTTTTCTTGCGAAGGGTGGCGATGGTGTTCTGCGCAAATTCCGAACCATCCCGATTGAGGGAGTCCAGAATATCTGTCACAGCTTCCCATGCGAAATGATGGTCAATCTCTGCCTGTTTCCCTTGCAAGGACGGGGACGGGGCAGGGCGAGCGGCCCGTTCAATCGCGCCTACATCGCCGGAGTTGGCAAGTTTTTCGATAAGCGCGGGCCAGTCGTCACGCGGGATGAAACTGTCGGCAAAGCCAGCATAAATGGCGTTGCCCGCGTCCATGCGCTCTCCGGTCGTTCCAAGATATTCGCCAAGCCGTCCGGGGGCGCGGGCGAGGATCAGGGAGCCACCCACATCAGGCACGAGCCCGATGCCGCATTCGGGCATGGCAATCTGGCTGTTTTCACACACGATCCGGTGGGAGCCGTGACAGGAGACGCCAACACCGCCGCCCATAGTGAAGCCTTGCATGAAGGCGATATAGGGTTTGGGGTAGTTGAAAATCTTCTCGTTCAGGCGGTATTCATCGCGCCAGAACTGGCGGCCATAGTCGTGATCACCCGCGCTTGCGGTGTCGTAGAGTTTCTGGATGTCACCACCGGCACAAAAGGCCTTGTCGCCCTCCGCGTCGATGATCACCAGAGAGACGTCGCTGTCATCCCGCCAGTCGTCCAGCGCGGCTTCGATATCCAGACACATCTGATAGGTTAGCGCGTTCAGAGCTTTCGGACGCTGCAGTGTGATGCGACCGGCCTGACCTTCCTTGCGAATATGAATATCCATTAGTCGCGCTCCGCCAGAAGGTGACGGGCGGTGATCAGGCGCATGATTTCGTTGGTGCCTTCAAGGATCTGATGTACCCGCAAGTCACGGACCAGTTTCTCCATCCCGTAATCCGCCAGATAGCCGTAGCCGCCGTGCAATTGCAGAGCGTCATTGGCGACTTTGAAGGCGGTGTCGGTGACAAACCGTTTGGCCATAGCGCAGTGTTTGGAAGCATCCGGAGCACTGTTATCGAGCTTCCATGCAGCCTGACGCAGGAAAACGCGGGCGGCCTGAAGTTCGATTTCCATATCCGCCAGTTTGAACTGCAGGGCCTGAAACTGGTCGATGGTCTTTCCGAAGGCCTTGCGCTCTCCGGTGTAGTTCAATGCCGCAGTCAGTGCAGCCTGCGCGCCCCCGAGCGCCCCTGCGGAGATGTTCAATCGTCCGCCGTCCAATCCGTTCATAGCATAAGCAAAGCCGCGGCCTTCCTCGCCGATCAGATTGTCCGCGGCGATCTTGCAATCGTCAAACTGGACTTCGCTGGTGGGTTGCGCGCGCCAGCCCATTTTATCCTCAAGGGCGCCAAAAGACAGACCTTCCGCCCCGTTTTCCACGACAACTGCCGAAATACCCTTGGGGCCATCCTCGCCGGTGCGGCACATCACGATATAGGCGTCCGAATAGCCGCCGCCGGAGATAAACGCCTTGGTACCGTTCAGCGTGTAGCCTTCGTTGGTGCGTACTGCTTTGGTGCGCAGGGCGCTGGCGTCGGAACCGGAACCGGGTTCGGTCAGGCAGTAGGAAAACACCTTGTTGAGCGATGTCAGGTCGGGTAGCCATTTGGCTTTCTGCTCGGCCGTGCCGAACTTGTCGATCATGCCGCCAACCATGTTGTGGATCGACAAGAACGATCCGACAGAGGGGCAGGCCATGGCCAGTGCCTCAAACACGAGCGTCGCATCAAGACGGGTCAGACCGGCGCCACCGGAGTCTTCCGAGACATAAAGCCCGCCAAAGCCGAGCTCGCCGACCTCGCGCCAGAGATCTTTAGGGATTGTACCGTCTTTTTCCCATTGCTGGGCATAAGGGGCGATCTTTTCCTGCCCGAAGGCATAGGCCATATCAAAAATTGCGGTTTGTTCTTCGCTCAGGGCAAAATCCATGAAAGGCTCCGGTTTTGGGGAATTGAACGTGCGTTAACTTTCAATTGTTACAAAAGTTTTGCAAGGGGAAAGAAACCGGAAATTTCTTGAATTTCCTGACGTTATTTCGCGGCCCAGTGCCGGCTCCCCCCGTGCTCTGCACAAAAAGGGCGGGGAATAACCCCGCCCGATTTTAGTCTGTTTATTCCATAGTCGGGATAGAGAAATCCGCCCCTTCTTTGGTGCCCGAAGGCCAGCGGGAGGTTACGGTTTTGGTGCGTGTGTAGAATTTGAACGCATCCGGTCCGTGCTGGTTCAGGTCGCCAAAGGCAGATTTCTTCCAGCCGCCAAAGGTGTGATAGGCCAAAGGCACGGGGATTGGCACGTTCACGCCAACCATGCCGATGTTGATCCGGTTGGCAAAGTCACGCGCTGTGTCACCGTCACGGGTGAAAATCGCGGTGCCGTTGCCGTATTCGTGGTCCATCGCAATGCCAAGGGCCTCTTCATAGGATTGCGCCCGTACGGTGGACAGAACCGGACCGAAGATCTCTTTCTTGTAGATGTCCATATCTGTTGTGACATTGTCAAACAGGCAGGCACCCACAAAGAATCCATCCTCATAACCTTGCAGGCTGAAGTTGCGGCCATCAACCACCAGATCGGCCCCGTCTTTCACGCCGGTTTCCACCAGCCCGAGGATGTTCTCTTTTGCAGCAGCCGTGACAACCGGACCGAAGTCTACGTCGTCGCCTGCTGTATAAGGCCCGATTTTTAGCGCTTCGACCCGTGGGGCCAGTTTCTCAATCAGACGGTCGGCCGTTTCATCGCCAACAGGAACAGCAACGGAAATCGCCATGCAGCGTTCGCCGGCAGCGCCGTAACCGGCACCGATCAACGCATCAACCGCCTGATCCATGTCGGCATCCGGCATGATGATCATGTGGTTTTTTGCGCCGCCAAAGCACTGGACCCGTTTGCCGTTGGAACACCCGCGACCGTAGATGTATTCGGCAATCGGGGTGGAGCCAACAAAGCCCACGGACTGGATTACGTCATTGTCAAGGATCGCATCAACCGCTTCCTTGTCGCCGTTCACCACCTGAATGATGCCCTTGGGCAGACCGGCTTCTTCCATCAGGGCCGCCAGCATCATCGGAACAGAAGGATCACGTTCGGACGGCTTCAGGATAAAGGCGTTGCCGCAGGCAATTGCAGGCGCAAACATCCACATGGGGATCATGGCAGGGAAGTTGAACGGGGTGATACCCGCCGTTACGCCCAGAGCCTGTTTCATGGAATACATGTCAATGCCCGGACCTGCGCCGTCGGTGAATTCACCCTTAAGCAGTTGCGGCGCGCCAATACAGTATTCCACAACTTCCAGACCACGGATCACGTCACCTTTGGCATCGGGGAAGGTTTTGCCGTGCTCACGGGACAGGGTTTCGGCCAGTTTGTCCATGTCGCGGTGCAGCAGGGAAACCATTTTCATCATCACACGGGCGCGAACCTGCGGGTTCTTGGCAGCCCATGCGGGTTGCGCGGCTTTTGCGATTTCGACAGCTTTCGCCATCTCATCGTTGCTGGCCAGTGCGACCTGCGCCTGAACTTCACCTGTGGCGGGGTTGTAAACATCTGCGGTACGACCGCTGGTGCCTGCAACATGCTCGCCGTTGATGTAGTGTCCGATCTGTTCCATATTCGATCTCCCGTAAGTGTTTCAAAACAGTTGCGCAGAGATTAACCCCGCAAAATTGCACGGTCTATAGGTTAATCACCAAGACCATTTTGCATTTTTGCAAAATGATCAGGCCTGTGCTACGTCTTTGCCGTGATGCGAAAAAGGGAAACACGCCGTGGCAAAAGATACGAACTGGGACGATTTGAAAGTGTTCTTTCACGTAGCGCAGGCCGAAAGCCTGACCGCCGGTGCAAAGGTTCTGCGAATGGACCCTGCAACCCTGTCCCGCCGGATTGCACGGCTGGAAGAAGGCATGGGCGCGCGGCTGTTCGCCAGAAGCCCGCAAGGCTATCATCTGACGGAGCGGGGGCAGCGCCTGCTGGCACATGTCGAGCAGATGGAACTGGCCGTTCGCTCTGCTCAAGGGGAGGTGGAAGATCAGGACGACACCCTGTCCGGTTCTATCCGGATCGGTGCACCGGACGGGGCGGCAAATTTTCTGTTGCCACAGGTTTGCGCCGAGATTTGTGACGAGAACCCCGGGCTCGACATGCAAATTCTTGCGGTTCCGCGTGTGCTAAACCTGTCAAAGCGGGAGGCTGACATGGCGATTACTGTCTCGCCTCCAAAAACAGGGCGGTTGAGCGTCCAGAAGATTTCGGACTACACACTTCACCTAGCGGCGACGAAAGACTACCTCGCCAGTCACTCGCAAATCAGGGACAAAGCCGATCTGAAAGATCACCGGCTTATCGGCTATATTAACGATCTGATTTTCGACGATGAACTCGACTATATGGGCGAAATGGGCGAGGCCATTCGTGCACCGCTGACGTCAAACAGCTTTTCGGTGCAGATGAACTGGGCGCGGCGCGGCGCCGGTGTTTGTATTGTACACGATTTCGCCATCCCCACATTCCCCGAGGTCGAGCGTATCCTGACGGACCAGATTTCCCTGACCCGTTCATTCTATCTGGTGCGTCACAGTGATGACCGGCGGGTGGAACGGTTGAACCGTGTCGCGCAGCTGCTAACGGGAAAAATCCGGCAGGAGATCAAGCGATTGCAAGCTGCGGCTTGACAGAACGAGCCTGCGCAACGCACGATTGAATTCTGAGTTAAGAGGAGGTTACGCCCATGTTGATCAAACAGATCCTTGCCGGAAAATCTGCGGGAAAGATTGCCACTGTGAAACCCGATGACAAGGTAAGCGAGGCGGCAAACCTGCTGTCCACTTACGGAATCGGGGCATTGGTGGTGTCCAAAACCGGATCGGATGTGTTGGGAATTCTGTCAGAACGGGACATCGTTCGGGAACTGGGTAAACGGGGCGGCAGCTGCATGTCTGATGTGGTGGGCGATCTGATGACCTCGGACATTATAACCACAACGCCTGCGGAAACAGCCGAGAGCGTTCTGCAAACCATGACAGACAAGCGCTTCCGCCACATGCCTGTGATGGAGGATAATGCGATGGTGGGGATCGTTTCTATCGGGGATATTGTCAGCGCCCGCCTTGCAGAGGTCAGTTCTGAAAAGAACGCCATGCAAGACATGATCATGGGCCGCTAAAGCGCAGCCTGACATTCAAACAGGCCAGTCCGGCGGGCTGGCCGCCTGTTCACTGGCGCAACTTTGTAACGCCACGTTTTATCTTGCATTTTTCAGGACCACAGATCATCCAATGTGGGACTAACGCGAAAAAAGGCCTAATCCATGCGCACAGGACTCTATCCCGGCACCTTCGATCCCGTCACTCACGGCCATCTGGATATTTTCAGACGGTCCTGCTCTCTGGTTGACCGGCTTGTGATCGGGGTTGCCATCAACCGCGACAAGGGCCCTTTGTTTACGTTGGAAGAGCGGGTTGCAATGGTAGAAGCCACCTGCGGAGACATTGCACGGGATATGGGTGTGGAGATTGTCGTCCATCCGTTCGAAAACCTGCTGATCCACTGCGCGCAGGAAGTTGGAGCCTCGGTAATTATTCGCGGATTGCGGGCGGTTTCGGATTTCGAATATGAATTCCAGATGGTCGGTATGAACCGCGCTATGAACGACGACATCGAAACCGTGTTTCTTATGGCCGAGGCGCAGCACCAGTCTATTGCCTCGAAACTTGTCAAGGAAATCGCCCGTCTCGGCGGCGATATCGATGGTTTCGTCCCCAAAGATGTGGCTGCCGCTGTGCGCGAAAAATACGCGTGATCCTGCCAATTTAACGGGCAGGGGGTGAAACCGCTCTTTCCCTTGGGATTTTCATCTATTAGGGTGCCGCAAAATCAAACTGCGGAGGCCCGAATGGCTGATTTCAAAGATCCCGAAAACGGTATCATCATCAAACTGAAAGACGGCGATGTAAAAATCGACTTGCTCCCCGATGTTGCACCCCAACACGTTGCACGCATGAAAGAGCTCGCCCGCAGCGGCCAGTATGACGGCGTTGTATTTCACCGCGTGATCGACGGCTTCATGGCGCAAACCGGCGACGTGAAAAACGGCAATGCAAATAACGACTTCAACCTGCGCATGGCAGGGACCGGTGGTTCTGACCTGCCAAACGTTCCGGCTGAATTCTCCAAGGTTCCTCACGCACGCGGTTCTATCGGTGCTGCCCGCAGCCAGAACCCTGACAGTGCGAACTCCCAATTCTTTATCAACTTCAGCGACAATGACTTCCTGAACGGTCAGTACACCGTTTACGGTCAGGTCATTGAAGGCATGGAACATGTTGACGCGATCACACGGGGCGAGCCACCTGCGCAGCCGGATCAGATGATTTCCGTCAAAGTGGCGGCAGACGTATAATGCGGCTGTTTAAAACGCTTCTGGCGGTGGCAACCCTTGCCGCCGCACCGCTGTTCGCCGCCGAGGATGAGAATATCCTCGTCATCGAAGTTGCGGGCGAGACCAGCGGCACAGTCGAGATCGAACTGTTGCCAGAGGTTGCCCCGCGCCATGTAGAGCGGATCAAACGGCTGACCCGTGACGGTCTCTATGACGATGTGGTGTTCCACCGTGTGATTCCCGATTTCATGGCCCAAACCGGCGATGTTGAGCACGGCCAGCGTGAAGGCTTCAACCTGCGCTATGCCGGCATTGGTGGTTCGGCGTTCCCCGACCTTCCGGCAGAGTTTTCGGACATCGAGTATGAAACCGGTGTGGTTGGCATGGCCCGTTCGCAAGACCCGAACTCGGCTAACTCCCAGTTCTTCATCATGTTTGCACCGGCTCCTTTCCTGAACGGCCAGTATACGGTTGTTGGTAAAGTGCTTTCGGGGCAGGACGTGGTAGACAGCATCAAAAAAGGCGATCAATCCGCCAATGGTGCCGTGGCAGAGCCCGACTATATGGAAACGGTCCGCATCAAGGCCGATATCGAATAATTCCGGTGCGCCCCTTTTATGGGGCGCCCGCTACACTAGGTGGCTGTGTGATCTGCCTGAATACACACAGAAACAGCCTTCACTTCTCCACGTAGAACCCGTTTTTATACAATGCCGCGCAGAGGGGTTGCAGTACCCCCGCCTGTGTTACCCAATCCGCACGGTCAGGCACCAGAACCGATCCCATACACTCGGCTTTAATGCGCAAGGCATCCGCCTGCTGCTGGGATGTTCCCGAAAGCCAGATCCGGCCGCTGACATAGCCGCAGTTATAATCTTTGTATCGTTGGAGAAAACCTTCGTAGGGGGCGATCAGAACTGTTCCCGGCCGCGCCGTGCTACAGATATGGCGTTCCAGTTCTATCAGGAGTTCCGGATTGGCGATGGGCTGGTAGAAGTAGATTACATCATAATCGTTGTAACGTTCAAAGGTTAGCGCATCGCCCCGATGGATATTGCAGGACGGCGGCGCAACCGACTGCATCAGCTTGCGAGCGGCAGCTTCGTAATTCGGGTCGTATTCCAGCCCATCGGCACAGCCGAAATATTCCCGCGCAAGCAAAACCTTGGTGCCACCCCCACAGCCCACATCTAGAAACCGGACCGGCGCAGACAGGTCTTTTGCCAGACACACACGATAGGCGGCGTGGAGGTGCGCACCAAAGACAGAAACCGGCAACGGGATGTCCTTGAACAGACCCATACTTTCAGAGGTTTCGTCCTGCTGGTCGCGTGGGCTAACAAATTCGTGCATCCGCACCAGAAAACCGTCCAGCGCAGCCAGTCGTTGCGCTAGGGCAGAACCGTCTGGCAGGGGTTCCCCGTAAAGCGGGCTTGGGGCAGTTTCGGCACAAAGCCGCGTTGCCCGCATGATCCGGTTCCAGACCTCAAGCATCCGTTTGGGGTCCGCCCCGAAAACTGCCGTGTCTTTTGCCGCCCTGCGCTCGGCAAGCGGTAACTTTTTGAAGTCTTCCGATCCAAGGAACAACGCCCTGTCCCGAACCAGTCGGACCAGCTCTGCACGCAGTTTGGCCAGCGCCGCAAAACGGGATTCGATTATTTCGGGGTTACGGTCGCTGGCGGGTTTTTGCAACTCGTCGCCAAGACCCTGCGCATGCCCCCGTGCCGCCGTGCAGGCCCGCTCCGTTTTCCGGTGCAGGTCCTGCGGGCGTTCTGTCGGGGGCATGGCCTTCTCCTGATGCTGGCCCGTTAGTCCTTGAGGCGGGCCAGTGCGTGACGTTTCTTTCCGGCAGAAAGCTTAACAGACCCGCGCAATTTGTCAGCGGAAATGACAAGACCCGCATCGCTCAGCGCTTCATCGTCCAGCTTTGCCCCACCATCCGCGATCAGGCGTTTGGCTTCCTTGCCCGAACCGCTCAGGCCGGATTTGACCAGCAGTTGCACAATAGAGATACCGTCCCCGACATCCGCCGCTGAGAATGTGACGGTTGGCAGGTCGTCCCCGACACCGCCTTTTTCGAACACTTCCCGCGCCGTTGCTTCCGCTGTCGCAGCCGCGTCCGCACCGTGCGCCAGTGTGGTTACGGCATTGGCCAGAATCGACTTCGCCTCGTTGATCTCGCTGCCTTGCAGCGCGCCCAGACGGTCGCATTCATCCAGAGGCATTTCGGTGTAGAGCTTCAGGAACCGTCCCACATCCGCATCCGTGGTATTGCGCCAGAACTGCCAGAATTCATAAGGGGAGCGCATCGCAGGATTGAGCCAGATCGCCCCGTCAGCAGTTTTCCCCATCTTCTTACCATCAGATGTGGTCAGAAGCGGGGTGGTTAACCCGTAAACCTCGTTCGAGATCACACGACGGGTCAGGTCGATACCGTTCACGATATTACCCCACTGGTCCGAACCGCCCATTTGCAGAACACACCCGTAGCGCCGGTTCAGTTCCATAAAGTCATAAGCTTGCAGAATCATGTAGTTGAACTCGAGGAACGAGAGGCTCTGCTCCCGGTCAATCCGGCTTTTCACGCTTTCAAAAGACAGCATCCGGTTCACCGAGAAATGCCGCCCGATGTCGCGCAGGAATTCAAGGTAATTCAACCCGTCCAGCCATTCCGCATTGTTCAGCATCATCGCATCGGTGTCGCCGTCCCCGAAGGTCACATAAGACGAAAACACCTGTTTGATTCCCGCAATGTTGGCGTCGATCTGATCATCCGTCAGCAAAGGGCGCTCGTCCGCACGGAAAGACGGATCGCCCACTTTCGTGGTGCCGCCGCCCATCAGGACAAGGGGTTTGTTGCCGGTTTTTTGCAACCAGCGGAACATCATGATCTGGATCAGACTGCCAACATGCAGGGATTTTGCAGTGGCATCAAAGCCGATATAGGCCGGCACGATACCTTTGAGCAGGCGGTCGTCGAGCCCCTCCAGGTCTGTGCAGTCCTGTAAGAAGCCCCGGCTCTGCATCACGTGCAGAAACTCTGATTTGGGCTTGTAAGTCATCGGTCTTTGTCTTTCTTTGCTAGGAAATTGAGCGGCCACGTATAACGGTTGGCCGGGGAAAGGAAAGACCATTGGCAGATTTTAAACCGATCCGTGCGCTTGGGTTGATGTCGGGCACCTCTATGGATGGTGTGGACGGGGCGGTTCTGACCACTGACGGCGTCGGGATACAGGACTTCGGAGAAAGCGCCTTTCGCCCGTTCACCGAGACCGAAGCCGATACTTTGCGCGCCGCGCAAGGGTTGTGGCCGGGGGAACAGCCCGAGGTGTTACAGGCTGCGCTGGAGGTCATCCAGACCGCACACGCCGATCTGATAGGGGAATTCGAAGATATTGATCTGGTGGGTTTTCATGGTCAGACGCTTAACCATGATCCCGAAAACGGACGCACGTTCCAGCTTGGCGACGGGGATGATCTGGCGCAGCGCAGCGGTATCCCGACAGTTTGGGATTTTCGCAGCAACGATATGGTCATGGGCGGGCAGGGCGCACCGCTGGCGCCTTTTTTCCACTTCGCCTGTGCGAAATGGGCCGGACTTACCGCGTCTGCGGCGTTTCTTAATCTTGGCGGGGTGGGCAACGTCACGGTGGTTGATCCCTCCAAACCATCGCCTGAGACAACAGGCGCGTTGATGGCCTTTGACACCGGCCCTGCAAATGCGCCGTTGAACGATCTGATGACTGCGCGGCTGGGGCAGGGTTTCGACGAAGACGGGGCGCTGGCTGCCGCCGGCAACGTTGACGAAACTGTTCTCACGCGCGTATTCCAGCGGTCTTTTTTCGCACAAAAACCGCCCAAGTCACTGGATCGACACGATTTTCACGATGTGCTGGAGCTTGTAGACAGGCTGGGTGACGCGGATGCAGCGGCAACGCTCACGGCTCTGCCCGCTGCCTGTGTTGCTGCAAACCAGAGCCATCTGACCCTGCAACCGCAAAACTGGTACGTCTGCGGTGGTGGTGCGTCCAATCCGGTGATGATGCAGGAGCTGTCCAAGCGACTTACCGGACAGGTAGACTCTATCGGAGAACTCGGGCTCGACGGCGATATGCTTGAGGCACAGGCCTTTGCCTATCTCGCAGTCCGGAGCAAAAGGGGACTGCCTCTTTCAGCACCCGCCACAACGGGTTGCACGGCTCCGGCCACTGGCGGACGGTACAGCCAACCCTAAACCTGCATCTCTTTTTGGGAAAAATATCCCCCGAGCGGAGCGGGGCATCCTAAAGCCGCAAAGGCAGCGGCTTTAGGGAAATCTCTAGGTGACGCGCGGTTTAACGGGTTGTCTCTGTCAGGCGACGGCGGACATAGCCGTCAACTGTGTTGATCATCGTATCCATATGATCGTTTTCAAAGAAGTGACCCGCACCTTCCAGAACCTCGTGGGTGATGGTGATGCCTTTTTGCTCGTGCAGTTTTTCCACCAGATCCACCGTATCGGCAGGTGGTGCCACACGATCGCCCGATCCGTTGATAATCAGACCGGAGGCAGGGCAGGGTGCGAGGAATGAGAAATCATACATATTCGCAGGAGGTGATACGCTGATAAATCCCGAGATTTCGGGGCGACGCATCAGCAGTTGCATGCCGATCCATGCGCCGAAAGAGAATCCGGCGACCCAGCAATGTTTGGCATTGGGGTTCATTGCTTGCAGGTAGTCGAGCGCGGAAGCTGCATCTGACAGTTCCCCAACGCCTTGATCGTATTCACCCTGACTTTTGCCAACACCGCGGAAATTGAACCGCAGGACCGTAAAGCCCATTTTGTGGAATGCGTAATGCAGGTTGTAGACAACCTTGTTATTCATCGTGCCGCCAAACTGGGGATGCGGATGCAGGATGATCGCAATCGGCGCATCTTTTTGCTTCTGCGGATGGTAGCGGCCTTCCAAACGACCGTCTGGTCCGGGAAAAATTACTTCAGGCATAGGTGCAAACAGGCTCCGTTGGGGCAGGGTTTTCCGTATGATGGTGTTGTCTTTTACATGCCAGAGACATGGTTGACTATTCCCCTCGGAAAACCTAGAACAATTCTAAATTGGGCGCGGTGGCCGCACTCCAAGCTGAACAGGAGTTAAGGCCTCATATCCCGCGCGTCAACACTTGCAATGGTGGAACGGCCGTGAAACTCAGTACAAAAGGCAGATATGCCCTGATTGCCTTGGTTGACTTGGCTCTGGAATCCAAGGGCGGGCTGGTCTCGCTCGGGGAAATCGCGGGCCGCCAGGACATCTCACTGGCCTATCTGGAACAGTTGTTCGTAAAACTGCGCCGTGCTGGCATTGTCGAGAGCGTGCGCGGTCCCGGTGGCGGCTATCGTCTGGCAGAATCGGCTGATGCGATCCGCGTGACGACAATCCTAGAAGCTGTAGATGAATCAATGGATGCGCTGAGCAAAGGTGCCGGCGCCTCCGGTGCATCATCCGGATCGAGAGCGCAAAGCCTGTCGAACAGGTTCTGGGAGAGCCTGTCAGCACATGTCTATGTCTTTTTGCATCAGGCCCGTCTGAGCGATATCATCACCAACCAGATGGCTCCCTGTCCGGCGGTTCCATCCCTGTTCCAACTCGTCGACGAGAATTTGGAGCCGGAAAGTCAGGTCGAAGCAAAATGACCCGGGTGTATCTGGACTGGAATGCGACGGCCCCATTGAGGGACGAAGCCCGCAGCGCAATGCTCGCGGCGATGGATGCTGTGGGAAACCCGTCAAGCGTCCACGCCGAAGGGCGCAAGGCGCTGGCTATTGTTGAGCGTGCGCGGGTGCAGATTAAAGCCGCTTTTGGCGTCGGGTCCGGTGATCTGGTGTTTACCTCCGGTGCCACCGAAGGGGCTGCGCTGGTTCTGAACGGCCGCGAGATCAGCTGCGGCGCCACAGAACATGATGCGGTTCATGCCTGGTGTGATCCGAACCTGCCGGTCGACGGGCAAGGCAGGATTGCGGTTGAATCGCCGGAAAATTCAGCCCTTCAGGCCGCCAACAGCGAAACCGGTATCCTGCAGGGCGGGTTCGAAAATATTGCGCTATGTGATGCGGTTCAGGCCTTTGGCAAGATACCCTTTGCCTTTGAATGGTCCGGCGCGCAAGCGGCGCTGCTGTCAGCCCACAAGATCGGCGGCCCGAAGGGCATCGGCGCGGTCGTGCTGCAACAGGGGCAGGAGGTTCCGGCGTTGATCAAGGGCGGCGGTCAGGAGCAGGGGCGGCGTTCAGGCACGGAGAATGTGATCGGTATCGCCGGTTTCGGTGCAGCGGCGGAAGCGGCGCAGCGGGATCTGGACAGTGGTTTGTGGGAACAGGTCGCAATTCTGCGTGATGAATTGGAAGCCCGTCTTGCCGATGAAGCGCCCGATGCCGATATCATCGGAAGAACCACGCAGCGGCTGCCGAACACCAGTTGTATCGCTGTTGCGGGCTGGAAGGGTGAAACGCAGGTCATGCAGATGGATCTGGCAGGATATGCCATTTCTGCGGGATCAGCCTGTTCCAGTGGCAAGGTAAAGCAAAGTCGGGTGTTGAAGGCCATGGGCTTTGACGATACGACCGCAAGTTCTGCGATCAGGGTCAGCTTTGGCCCCGCCACCACCCGCGACGAAGTGATGGGGTTTGCCGAAGCTTGGCTGGCCCAATACAGGAAATTCAAAGCCCGCGCAGCCTAGCGGCGGGCAAAAAACAATGAGGACAGCAACATGGCTGCTTTAGACGACGTACAAGTCAAAGAAGGTGTCGATCAGGAAACCGTAGATGCGGTTCAATCCGTGGGTGGAAAATACAAATACGGTTTTGAGACAGACATTGAAATCGAATACGCCCCGAAAGGGTTGAACGAAGACATCGTGCGCCTGATTTCGGAGAAGAACAAAGAGCCGGAATGGATGCTGGAATGGCGTCTGGCCGCCTATCGCCGCTGGTTGCAGATGGAAGAACCCGATTGGGCGATGGTGGATTACCCTGAAATCGATTTTCAGGACCAGTACTACTACGCCCGCCCGAAATCCATGGCCGAGAAGCCGAAGTCTCTGGACGATGTTGACCCCAAGCTATTGGAAACCTACGCAAAACTGGGCATTCCATTGAAAGAGCAAGCGCTTCTCGCAGGTGTGGAAGCGCCCGAAGGCGACCGTCGCGTGGCTGTGGATGCGGTGTTTGATAGCGTTTCCGTCGGCACGACCTTCAAGGATGAACTGGCCAAGGCCGGTGTGATCTTCTGTTCGATTTCAGAAGCCATTCAGGATCACCCCGAACTGGTGAAGAAATACCTCGGTTCTGTGGTGCCGCAATCTGACAACTACTACGCCACGCTGAACTCTGCCGTATTCTCGGACGGGTCTTTTGTATACATCCCCGAAGGCACCAAATGCCCGATGGAACTGTCCACCTATTTCCGCATCAACGCTGAAAACACCGGCCAGTTCGAACGCACGCTGATCATCGCGGAAAAGGGCGCTTATGTGTCCTACCTCGAAGGCTGTACTGCACCCCAACGGGACATCGCCCAGTTGCACGCAGCTGTTGTAGAACTGGTGCTGCTGGAAGATGCAGAAATCAAATATTCCACCGTTCAGAACTGGTTCCCCGGTGATGAAGAAGGCAAGGGCGGTATCTACAACTTTGTGACCAAACGGGCCGATTGCCGTGGCGACCGTTCTAAAGTGATGTGGACCCAAGTCGAAACAGGTTCTGCCGTGACGTGGAAATATCCGTCCTGCATCCTGCGGGGCGACGACAGTCAGGGTGAGTTCTATTCCATCGCCATCGCAAACAACATGCAGCAGGCCGATACCGGCACGAAAATGATCCATCTGGGTAAAAACACCAAGAGCCGGATTGTCTCCAAAGGGATCAGCGCAGGCAAGGCGCAAAATACCTATCGCGGGCTGGTCTCCATGCATCCCAAGGCACAGAACGCGCGGAACTATACCCAGTGTGACAGCCTTCTGATCGGGGACAAATGTGGTGCGCATACAGTGCCCTACATTGAAGTGAAGAATAACTCCGCGCGGGTCGAGCACGAAGCGACCACCTCCAAAGTTGACGACGAACAACTGTTCTACTGCCGCCAGCGGGGCATGGACGAAGAAGAAGCCGTGGCGCTGGTTGTCAACGGGTTCTGTAAGGACGTGTTGCAGGCCCTGCCTATGGAATTTGCCATGGAAGCACAGGCGCTGGTTGCCATCTCTCTGGAAGGATCGGTGGGCTAAACAGCCTGCCAACCCCACGAAATTCGCCGTACCTGCGGGGCGGCACTGCTACAATCAAGGATAATAAAATGTTGGAAATCAAAAACCTGCACGTCGGTCTTGAAGAAGAAGACAAGCAAATCCTCAAAGGTGTGAACCTGACTGTGGAAACCGGCAAGGTTCATGCGATCATGGGGCCGAACGGCTCTGGCAAATCGACTCTGTCTTATGTTCTCTCCGGTAAGGACGGGTACGAAGTGACCGACGGTTCAGCGGAACTGGAAGGCGTGGACATTCTGGATATGGAACCGGAAGAACGCGCGGCAGCCGGTTTGTTTCTGGCCTTCCAATACCCTGTTGAAATTCCCGGCGTCGGAAACATGACCTTCCTGCGGACGGCCGTGAATGCACAGCGCAAGGCCCGTGGCGAAGAAGAACTGAGCGCGGCAGAGTTTCTAAAAGTGGTTCGTGAAAAAGCAAAATCCCTGAAAATCGACGCGGATATGCTGAAACGCCCCGTTAATGTCGGCTTCTCGGGTGGTGAGAAGAAGCGCAACGAGATCCTGCAAATGGCGATGCTGGAACCGAAGATGTGCATTCTCGACGAAACCGACTCCGGTCTAGATGTGGACGCGATGAAGCTCGTGGCGGAAGGTGTGAACGCCCTGCGTGATGCCGGTCGCTCTTTCCTTGTGATCACTCACTACCAACGGCTGCTGGACCACATCAAACCGGATGTGGTGCACATTATGGCAGACGGCAAGATCGTGAAGACGGGCGGTCCGGAGCTGGCACTGGAAGTTGAAAACAACGGTTACGCCGACATTCTGGCAGAGGTGGCCTAAATGTCTGCCAAGCTGAAAAACAAGGGCGTTGTGCCCTCTATTACTGTGCCGGATGGCGGTAAATGGGCCACCACGGCCCGTCAGACCGCCGCTGATCTGCTGTCGGAAACAGGTTTGCCCCATCGTCGGGATGAATACTGGAAGTATACCGACCCGACAACGCTGACCGCACCGGAAGCAACTCCTGCTGCGATTTTCAAAAGCGACGAAGCCCTGCCGTTTGACGGGGTGGATGCGGTAAAGATCGTGTTTGTGGATGGCGTCTATGACGCGGCGCAATCAGACGCGCTCGAACTGGCCGGTGTTGAAATCGAAACGCTGGCAGATGCAGCGCAGAAGGATATTCACTGGGCCGGTTCGGTCTACGGCGTGCTTGAGGGCAGGGGCCAGAACCCTGTGTCCCGTCCGCTGGCGTCCTATAATACTGCCGTGTCCGAACAGGGTTTCGTGATCCGTGCGACAGGTAAAGCGGCCAAGCCGATCAGCTTTATCTATCTGCACGAAAGCGAAACATCCGACGCGGTGATCCATCACACGATCAAGCTCGACGAAGGGGCGGATCTGACGGTGCTGGAAAACGGCCCTGCTGCGGCGCGGATCAATGCGGTTATGGAAGTCGAAGTTGCGGATAGCGCAGCGTTTCATCATGTGCGCGCCCAAGGGCGGGATCACGAACGCCGCACCGCCACCCATATCTTCGCGCGCCTTGGTACTGAAAGCAGCTTTAAGTCTTTCACTCTTACTGTGAACGGCATCCTGACACGAAATGATGCGATCATCGAATTTACCGGCGACAATGCCCATGCCACAGTGGCCGGTGCCTGTGCGGGGGATGGGGCGTTCCATCACGATGACACCGTTTTCATCACCCATGATGCGGTGAACTGTGAAAGCCGTCAGGTGTTCAAGAAGGTTCTGCGCAACGGTGCAGTCGGAGTATTTCAGGGCAAGATTCTGGTGAAACCGGATGCCCAGAAAACCGACGGCTACCAGATCAGCCAAGGTTTGTTACTGGACGAAAATTCCACCTTTCAGGCCAAACCGGAGCTGGAAATCTACGCCGATGATGTGGCCTGTTCCCACGGTTCTACCGTTGGAGCGATCGACGACACAGCCTTGTTTTACCTCACCTCCCGCGGGATTCCCCATAAAGAGGCGCAGGACATGCTGACTCTTGCCTTCCTTGGTGAAGCCATCGACGAAGTGGAAGACGAGGCACTGGCCGACGACCTGCGCAGCCTGCTTCAGGGCTGGATGGCGCGGCGGCACAGCTGATGTCGCTGCTGGCAGATATTGGCGCGGCCTATCGCGGGCCGCGCCGCGAAATGGCCCATCAGGTGTCCATTATGACGGAACCCCGTATTCTTATGCTGGGGTTTACCGCCTGCCTGTTGAATTACGTGTCCCGGATGCCGGATCTGGCCGCGATTTCCTTTCTGGCAGAGGATGATCCGGCAATGATGCGGGCACGCTTTGCAACGTTGTTTGTGTCATCCGTGATCATGGGGCCGCTGTTCCTTTATATCATTGCCGCCTTGTCCCATCTGGTTTTGCGCCTGTTTGGCGGGCAGGCGACATGGCAGGAAGCGCGTCTTGCATTGATGTGGGCGGCGCTGGTTGCATCACCACTGGTGCTAATCAGCGGCGCTTCCAAAGTCTTTGCCCCCCCTTCGGTTTTTTTGGTTGCCACACTGCTGACGGCTGTGGTCTTCTGCTGGCAATGGGCCTTATGTCTTGCAACAATTGAATTTCCCCGCAGGGTCACGGCCTGATTAAGTGTTGATAAACAACATAAAAAGCAGAGCGGGCACATGACACATTCAGAAGACGAATTCGAAGCCGGTCACGGCGTTTTCCAACTTGACCGCAATGGACTGGTTGATCGCGTAAGCGATGGCTGGCGCGACATGCGTGCCTCTACGCGACGTTTGTTGCGTGAAAAGCCCAGCGAAGGGCGGTTGATTTTCTACGTTCTCGTTTCTGATATGGTGTTCTTTGCCAGTTGGTCCCTGAAAACTCTGGTGGCACCGGCTTCCATCGCCGGTGGGATTATTTCCGCAGATAAAATCGGCCTTCTGATGATGGCTGCCCTGATGTTGCGCACCGCATTGATGTATCTGTTTTCGCTGCTGGTGCAAGTTGTCGCCAAAATCTTCAAAGGTGCTGCCAACTGGAAGGATACCCGTACAGCGGTTTTCTGGGGCGCATTTGTCTCTGCACCCTTCGGTTTGGCGGCGGCTGTGATTGCGGCCGTCATGGGGATGTACGAACCCGTGATGCCATTTCTGGGCAACAAATGGCTGGCTTTGCCGGTCTATTGGCTCGGTCTGATCCCTTTCGTGTGGTATATTGCAGCAGGTACCGCAGAAGCGCATAAATTCCGGATGACAAGCCCGACATTCATGGCTATGTCGTTGTTCGCACTCGTTTTAACCGTGGCAACATTGCTGGTCGGTGCAGGAGATATGATCGGATGACCCCACAGCGACTGATTGACTTTGTGCCATTGGCAATCCAGTCGCTGACCCAACCGAGGGCCACGTTGCGCCAGATTCTTGCGATTCCGGCCAACCGGAACGAAGTCGTCCTTGCGGGCTGGTTTGTAATCGTTCTGAACTTGATGTTTTCCCTGCTTGCGGGGCTCCTGATTTATCCCGAAGCGGTCGCGCAGGCCGAATCCCTTCCCCTTGGAAGCAGCGTTGTCATGCTTGCCCTGACATTGTTCGGCGGGGCGTTCTTGATGTACCGCGTCGGACGCGCATTTGGCGGCACCGGTGATTTCGACAGCAGTTTGAAGACCGTGATCTGGCTGAACTTTATCCTGTTTCTCGTTCAGATTCCGGTCCCGTTTGCCACACTTCACAGTGCTGAAACCTCCGGGCTCGTCATGCTTCTGGTGCTGGTTGTTGCGATGATACAAATTACCGCACAGGTTATGGAGCTTCACGGCTTTACCAAAGTCATGCCCGTGTTACTTGGCATTATCGGGGTGCAACTTGCGCTCGGGTTCGTGATGCTGGTGGTGTTCAGCATCATGGGCGCCACTCTTCCAATGCAAACGGTGAAATGACCATGTACGACGTCCAGAAAATCCGCGCCGACTTTCCTATCCTGAAGCGGGAGGTCAATGGCAAGCCGCTGGTCTATCTCGACAACGGTGCATCCGCCCAGAAGCCGCAAGCGGTGATTGATGCGGTGACGCGGGGCTATGCCGAAGATTACGCAAACGTACACCGTGGCCTGCATTACCTGTCGAACCTGTCGACCGAGAAATACGAGGCAGTGCGCGGAACGGTTAAGACCTTCCTGAACGCAGCCCATGAAGATGAAATCCTTTTTAATTCCGGCACAACCGAGGGGATCAATCTGGTCAGCTACGGTTGGGCAGCACCCCGTTTGCAGGCTGGTGACGAAATTATCCTGTCGGTGATGGAACATCACGCGAATATCGTGCCTTGGCACTTTCTACGCGAACGGCAGGGCGTGGTTCTGAAATGGGTAGATACCGACGTTAACGGTGATCTGGATCCGCAGGCGGTGATTGACGCAATCACGCCGAAAACCAAACTGATTGCGATCACCCAGATGTCTAATGTGATGGGCACGGTGGTAGATGTGAAAACCATCACAAGGGCCGCCCGTGAAAAAGGTGTTCCTGTGCTGGTAGACGGATCACAGTCTGCTGTGCATATGCCGGTTGACGTACAAGACATCGGCGCGGATTTCTTCGCGATTACCGGTCACAAGCTTTATGGCCCGTCTTCTTCCGGTGCGATCTACATCAACCGCGCGCGTCAGGCCGAAATGCGTCCCTTCTTTGGCGGCGGTGATATGATCCGCACGGTGGCCAAAGATGCTGTGACCTATAATGATCCACCTCACAAATTTGAGGCCGGTACGCCCGGGATCGTCCAGATGATCGGCCTCGGGGCCGCGCTTGAATATATGATGGGTGTGGGGATGGAGAATATTTCCGCCCATGAGACCGCCCTCCGGGATTACGCGCAGGAAAAGCTGAGCGGGCTGAACTGGCTGAACATCCAAGGCAATTCAAAGACCAAGGGCGCGATTTTTTCGTTCACTCTGGAAGGTGCGGCCCATCCCCATGACATTTCAACTGTTGTGGACCAGCGGGGGATCGCGGTGCGGGCAGGGCACCATTGTGCGCAGCCATTGATGGAGCATCTTGGCGTGTCAGCCACCTGTCGCGCCTCTTTCGGGATGTATAACACCACCGAGGAAGTGGACAAACTGGTGAGTGCGCTGGAACTCTGCAACGAGCTTTTCAACTGATCAGACTGTTTTCGCTGCGTGTGCCTGATTTGGATGTTTGAACCAAAAAGAGACTCCGTCAATCCTTAACGTTAAGCGACTTGCGTGACGTGTTTCTAACGGTGTAATGCTGTTAAAAGTATTACACGTTAGGACAGATCATGGCGCGCAGGCCGACCCTCAAAGATATTTCAGAGCTCGCAAATGTAAGCGAAATGACGGCCAGCCGTGTTTTGCGGGGCAAGGGGGAAGCCTCTGCTGTTACACGGGAGCGTGTTCTTGCGGCGGCAAAATCAGTTGGTTACGTGCCAAACCGGATCGCCGGCTCTTTGAGTTCCAAATCGGTGGATCTTGTCGGAGTAGTGGTTCCCTCTATCAGCAGCTTTGTTTTTGCCGAAGTGTTAACAGGTCTGTCTAACGTACTGAAAACCACAACGATGCAACCGGTGTTTGGTGTTTCGGATTATGATCTGGAAACCGAAGAAACCGTTATCCGTGAGATGCTGAGCTGGCAGCCGAAGGGGCTGGTCGTGGCCGGGTTGGAACATACGGATGCAGCGCGCAAAATGATGCAGAATGCCGGTATTCCTGTCGTTGAAATCATGGACGTGGACGGAGAGCCGGTGGACCTGAATGTCGGGGTTTCCCACAGGCGGGCCGGATACGAGACGGGTAAGGCCATTCTGGAGCGCGGATATAAGAAGCTTGGCTTTATCGGAACGAAATATCCGCTGGATCATCGGGCGGCTAAACGGTTTCAGGGGTTTCAGCAGGCTCTTGCCGAAGCAAATGTTATGCTGGCGGATCAGGAGCTTTATACCGGCGGGTCTACCCTGTTACTCGGGCGGCAGCTTACCGAAAAGCTGCTGGAGCGGACACCGGATCTGGATATGATCTATTATTCCTCTGACACTATGTCCTGTGGGGGATTGATGCACTGCATCATGAATAATATTTCCGTGCCCGACCAGTTGGGGCTGGCCGGATTCAACGGGCTGGACCTGCGGCACGGAATGCCGATGCTGACCGCCACGATGAATGCATATCGCTTTGAAATCGGGAAACGGGCGGCGCAACTGATCCTTGAACATGAACAGGCTGACTATCGCGCGGTGCGTCAGGTGATCGAGTTCAAGCCGGATGTGGAGCTTGGCGACACGCTCTGACCTTATCCCACAAAAAAAGGCGCCCCGATGGAGCGCCTTTTCTTTTAATGTCAGCAGATTAGCAGCTGTAGTACATACCGAACTCAACAGGGTGCGGAGTGTGCTCGTAGTTGTAAACTTCTTCCCATTTCAGCGCGATATAACCATCGATCTGGTCGCGGGTGAAGACGCCGCCTTCCAGCAGGAAGTCCATGTCTTTTTCCAGCTCTTCCAGAGCTTCACGCAGGGATGCGCAAACTGTCGGGATTTCGGCCAGTTCTTCAGGTGGCAGATCATAGAGGTCTTTGTCTTGCGCTTCGCCCGGGTTGATCTTGTTTTTGATACCGTCAAGGCCGGCCATCAGCAGGGCAGAGAAGCAGAGGTACGGGTTTGCGGCCGGATCAGGGAAGCGGGCTTCAACACGTTTCGCTTTAGGGGATTCTGTCCATGGGATCCGCACACAACCGGAACGGTTGCTTGCAGAGTAGGCGCGCAGAACAGGGGCTTCAAAGCCCGGGATCAGACGCTTGTAGCTGTTGGTGGACGGGTTGGTGAAGGCGTTCAGCGCTTTGGCGTGCTTCAGGATACCACCAATGAACCACAGGGCCTCATCAGACAGGTCGGCGTATTTGTCGCCTGCAAACAGAGGCTTGCCATCTTTCCAGATGGACATGTTCACGTGCATGCCTGTACCGTTATCGCCGGAAATCGGCTTTGGCATGAAGGTTGCGGATTTTCCGTAGGCGTGTGCCACGTTGTGAACGATGTATTTGTACTTCTGCAGTTCGTCCGCTTGCTTGGTAAGCGTGCCGAATACAAGGCCGAGCTCGTGCTGACAGGATGCAACTTCGTGGTGGTGCTTGTCCACTTTCATCCCGATGGATTTCATGGTGGACAGCATTTCGGAGCGCAGATCATGGGAACTGTCGGTCGGGTTCACAGGGAAGTAGCCGCCTTTGATGCCCGGGCGGTGGCCCATGTTGCCCATCTCGTAGGATGTGTCGGTGTTCCAGGACGCATCAGCCGCATCAACTTCGTAGGATACTTTGTTGATTGTGTTGGAGAAACGCACATCATCAAACAGGAAGAATTCAGCTTCCGGTCCGAAGAAGGACTGATCACCAATGCCGGATGCTACAAGGTAAGCTTCTGCACGTTCAGCAGTGGAACGCGGGTCGCGGCCGTAGGATGCGCCAGTGTCAGGCTCGACAATGGAGCAGTGGATGCAAAGTGTTTTTTCTGCGTAGAACGGATCGATATACGCGGAAGTCGTGTCCGGCATCAGTTTCATGTCGGAATCATCGATGGATTTCCAGCCAGCGATGGAAGAGCCGTCAAACATGAAGCCTTCTTCGAACCATTCTTCGTCAATTTCGTCAATGATCACAGTGACGTGCTGCAGTTTACCGCGCGGATCGGTAAAGCGGACGTCGACGTAGGCCACGTCTTCGTCTGCGATCAATTTCATGACGTCGTTTACACTCATTTTAACATTCCTCGTTAGTGTTGTTCGTGTTGGATGGATCAAAGCCTCTGTCAGAGGGCTTCTGGTCCTTCCTCGCCTGTCCGGATACGGATGGCTTGTTCGACTGATGAGACGAAGATTTTGCCGTCGCCGATTTTTTCGGTCCGTGCTGCCGCGATAATCGCTTCAATGGCAGTTTCGACCTGATCTTCGGCGATAACCACTTCGATCTTAACTTTTGGCAGAAAGTCCACAACGTATTCGGCGCCACGGTAAAGCTCGGTATGACCTTTTTGGCGGCCGAAACCTTTGGCTTCAATTACGCTCAGCCCCTGAACGCCCACTTCCTGAAGCGCCTCTTTGACTTCATCAAGCTTGAACGGTTTGATGATCGCTTCGATCTTCTTCATAGAGCGGCCTCCTCAGTGCGTTTGTCTCAACTAGGGTACAAATAGGGTTTGCCCAGTCTTGGCAATTGAACGGGAATGGCGTGTAGTGGCATGGGAAATGAAACCTTGGTTGATGCCTATAAATTAGGCGAAGCGATTAAAATGTGTGCAGGTTTGGAAGGTGTATGCAGGAATTGGTAAGCGCTGCGCAAATGCGTGCGATCGAGAGGAAAGCAATCTCCGGCGGGGCCGTAACCGGACAGGAACTGATGGAGCGTGCGGGGGAAGGGCTGGTTTCTGCTGTGCTGGAATGCTGGCCGGTATTTACCAGCGGTAAACATAGGGCCGTGGTTTTATGTGGACCGGGTAACAATGGCGGCGACGGGTTTGTGATTGCACGTCTGCTGGCCGCGTTGAATTGGACGGTGGAGGTGTATTTCGAAGACGCGCCGGACAAAATGCAACCCGAAGCGCGTCGCAATCTGGAGCGGTGGTCCGAAATTGGACCTGTGTTGCCTTTGTCCGGATTAGACCAAAGCGCGTTACTGACGGATCACTCAGATCAGGGGCCAACTTTGATCGTGGACGCCATATTTGGCACTGGCCTGGCCAGGCCTGTAGGTGCTCCTTGGGCCGAAGCCTTTGAGTTCTTAACCTCTGCAGAATGGAGGTCGAACGTGCATGTGGTTGCTGTCGATATATCATCCGGCATCTGCTCTGACAGCGGCAGGGTTCTTGGGGCGGGCCTTCCTTCGGATCTAACCGTTACATTCCACGGGGCGAAGATCGGGCATTACCTTGCTGACGGACCGGACTATTGCGGGCGGGTCGACATTCGGTCTATCGGGCTTGACGATCGGACAGGTGAAGCGTCCAGTGGAATGACCGCTTTGGTTTCATACCCACGCGAGACACGTCTGTTTGAAAAGGGGTATGACGCCAGACAATGCGGAACAGCGGGGCAGGGACGGTCCCGTCACAAATTTGACTACGGTCATGCCCTTATATGCTCCGGTCCTGCCACCAAAACCGGAGCGGCCCGCCTTTCCGCACGGGCAGCCCTGCGCATCGGGGCAGGGTTGGTCACAATAGCAAGCCCGCAAGATGCTTTGACAGAGAATAGCGCCCAACTTACGGCAGTAATGCTGAAGCAGGCCGACACAGCTGAGGAAATCGAAAATTTGCTATCGGATGATCGGATCTCCTCTGTCTGTATAGGGCCCGGATTTTCCCGCCTGTCCGATGGTGGTGCGCTTGATCACGAACATACCAGGCAAGTCGTTAAAACTGTGTTATGCGCCAAGCGGAAAACTGTCCTTGATGCGGACGCGCTTTCCGCTTTTGCGGAGGACCCGCAAGACCTGTTTGCCGCCCTGCACGACCTTTGTGTTATGACGCCCCACGAAGGGGAATTCAGGCGGTTGTTTCCGGATATTCACGGGCAATTGCATTCACCCGCACAGAACGGGCCGGCCTATAGCAAGATTGATGCAGCCAGACAGGCAGCTTCAAGGGCGGGCTGCGTCGTTCTGTTCAAAGGGCCGGATACTGTCATCGCAGAACCAACAGGCAAAACAGCGATTCATGCAGCACATTATGACCGCGCCGCACCCTGGTTGGCCACTGCCGGGTCCGGCGATGTTCTTGCCGGATTTATCTGCGGCTTGCTGGCCCGCGGCCGTAGCGTATTTGAAGCTGCACAACAGGCAGCTTGGCTGCACACGGAATGCGCAAGATTTTTTGGGCCGGGACTGATTGCAGAAGACCTGTCAGAAGTCTTGCCCGACGTCCTGCGCAGGATCGGGGGCTATCAGCCAAAGAGCAGCGGTGATTCCCTTTAAAGATTCTTCGAGTTTGCTTGCGAAAGGTTAAAATTCTGCAAATTCTCGCCGCCCGTTGTTTTACAGGCTGTAATTGGCGGCCACCCGCCCGTTTTTGCGCATTTTCCACTCGCCAAGGGCAGAAACACTTGTTAGAAGGGCGCCGGAATTGCGGGCAGTCCTTGGGCTGCCCTTGAGTTTTGCGGGTGTGGCGGAATTGGTAGACGCACCAGATTTAGGTTCTGGCGCCGCAAGGCGTGGGGGTTCAAGTCCCTTCACCCGCACCAAAAGATACCCCGTTCCGCGGGTGTCAGACTATGGCTGACTGGCCCATGACCAGCACGTTGAAGGATGAAAAATGCAGGTAACAGAGACACTTAACGAAGGCCTGAAGCGCGGCTATTCGATCACCGTCACAGCGGCAGAGCTGGAAGAGAAAGTGAACGCAAAACTGGCCGAAGCGCAGCCAACCATCGAAATGAAGGGCTTCCGTAAGGGTAAAGTTCCGATGGCTCTGCTTAAAAAGCAGTTCGGCAAGTCTGTTCTCGGCGAAGCCATGCAAGAAAGCATCGACGGCGCGATGAACGACCACTTCGAAGCTTCCGGTGACAAGCCTGCAATGCAGCCTGACGTGAAGATGACCAACGAAGATTGGGTTGAAGGTAACGACGTAGAAGTTTCCCTGAACTACGAGTGCCTTCCTGAAGTTCCGGAAACCGATTTCTCCAAAATCAAACTGGAGAAACTGGTCGCGAAAATCGAGGACGCTGACGTAGACGAAGCGCTCGGCAATCTGGCAGAAAGCGCTCAGAACTTCGAAGACCGCAAAGAAGGTGAAAAAGCCGAAGACGGTGATCAGGTTGTGATCAACTTCCTTGGTAAAGTTGACGGTGAAGCCTTCGAAGGCGGAGCTGCTGACGATTACCCGTTGGTTCTGGGCTCCAACTCCTTCATTCCGGGCTTTGAAGAACAACTCGTCGGTGCAAAAGCCGGTGATGACGTTGAAGTGAACGTTAAGTTCCCTGACGAATACGGCGCAGAGCATCTGGCAGGTAAAGACGCTGTTTTTGAATGCAAAATCAACGCTGTAAAAGCACCTGCTGCTGCTGAGATCAACGATGAACTGGCGCAGAAGTTCGGTGCGGAAGATCTTGCCGATCTGCGCAAGCAAATTTCCGATCGTCTGGAAGCCGAATACGGCAACGCTGCACGTATGGTTATGAAGCGCAAGCTGATGGACGAACTGGCTGCCGCTGTTTCCTTCGAATTGCCACCAACTCTGGTGGAAAACGAAGCCAAACAGATCGCGCACCAGCTGTGGCACGAAGAAAACCCTGACGTTCAGGGCCATGATCACCCTGAAATCGAAACAACAGACGAGCATAAAGAACTGGCAGAGCGCCGCGTTCGTCTTGGTCTGTTGCTTGCAGAAGTTGGCCAGAAACAGGAAATCACTGTTACCGATCAGGAACTGCAACAAGCTGCGATGCAACAAGCCCAGCAGTACCCGGGCCAAGAGCGTCAGTTCTTCGAATTCCTTCAGCAAAACGAACAGATGCAGCAACAAATGCGCGCGCCGATCTTTGAAGACAAAGTGGTGGACTACATTATCGCCCAGTCAGATGTTTCTGAAAAAGAGACAACCAAAGAAGGCCTGCAAAAAGCTGTTGAAGAGCTGGAAGCCGAATAGTCCCATCCCTTACGGGGTGTTAGGAAAGGGCGCCAGCGGCGCCCTTTTTTGCTTTGGACCGTACAAAGTTTTCGTTAACGGAGTCTCAACTTCGCGGTGCTAGAGTAGCTTTCACAGGCTTGTGTCTTTCGTGTGTTTGCCAACCGGCTTGACCGCGGGGAATACGCATTTCACACCTTGAAGCCCCTCAATCCCCGAACTACAGTCACCCGAACCCAAGACACACAAGATACAGGCCTTCATAAAATGAGAGATCCCCTCGAAGTTTACGCAAATACGCTCGTCCCTATGGTGGTGGAGCAAACGTCCCGTGGTGAACGGGCCTACGATATCTTCTCGCGCCTGCTGAAAGAACGGATCATTTTCGTATCCGGTCCGGTGCACGACGGTATGTCCACATTGATCGTGGCGCAATTGCTGTTTCTCGAAGCAGAAAACCCCAAAAAAGATATCGCCATGTATATCAACAGCCCGGGTGGTGTCGTTACCTCCGGTCTTTCGATCTATGACACGATGCAATATATCCGCCCCAAAGTTTCAACACTTTGTGTGGGGCAGGCGGCTTCCATGGGGTCTCTGCTGATGGCAGCGGGTGAACCGGGCATGCGTTTCTCGCTGCCAAACTCGCGCATCATGGTGCACCAGCCTTCCGGCGGTTTTCAGGGGCAGGCTTCCGACATTGCCCTGCACGCCAAAGAGATTCTGGAACTGAAGGACCGTCTGAACAAGATCTACGTCAAACACTGTAACCAGGATATTGAAACGGTTGAGAAAGCGCTTGACCGGGACAATTTCATGACCGCCGAAGAGGCGAAAGACTGGGGTCTGATCGACGAAATCGTTCAGAAACGTGAAAACGAACCCGATGCGCCATAAGGCAGTCTAAGGTATTTATTCACACTTTCCTGTTATCCCTGCGGCGTGGCATAGCGTCATGTCGCAGGGTGTGCGACCAAATTTCAGTGCGGAATATTGGCATTGTACACAGGTAAATTCTGCCATACGGTGGGAAAAAGCCAGGGTGAACGCTGGTAAATTGTGCCAACTGGCGCGACGTTCGGGCAAAAATAGCGGAGTATAAAGATGGCAAATTCAGGCGGCGGAGACGCAAAAAACACGCTGTATTGCTCTTTTTGCGGCAAAAGCCAGCATGAAGTGCGTAAACTGATCGCGGGACCGACTGTATTTATATGTGATGAATGCGTCGAACTTTGCATGGATATCATCCGCGAAGAAGCGAAATCCGGTTTGGTGAAATCCGGTGAAGGTGTTCCGACACCACAAGAAATCTGCAAGGTGCTGGACGATTACGTAATCGGTCAGGCGACCGCAAAACGCGTGTTGTCGGTGGCGGTTCACAACCATTACAAACGGCTGAATCACGCTGAAAAGAATTCCGAGATCGAGTTGGCGAAATCCAACATCCTTCTGATCGGCCCGACAGGTTGTGGTAAAACACTGCTGGCCCAAACTCTTGCACGTATTCTGGATGTGCCTTTCACGATGGCCGATGCGACGACGCTGACCGAAGCCGGCTACGTGGGCGAGGATGTTGAAAACATCATTCTCAAACTGCTGCAAGCATCCGAATACAATGTAGAACGCGCCCAACGGGGCATCGTCTATATCGACGAAGTGGACAAAATCACGCGCAAGTCTGACAATCCGTCGATCACCCGTGATGTCAGTGGTGAAGGTGTGCAGCAGGCCTTGCTGAAAATTATGGAAGGCACTGTAGCTTCTGTTCCTCCGCAAGGTGGCCGCAAACATCCGCAGCAGGAATTCCTGCAGGTGGATACGACAAACATCCTTTTTGTCTGCGGTGGTGCTTTTGCCGGGCTTGAAAAGATTATCGGCCAACGGGGTAAAGGCTCTGCCATCGGTTTTGGCGCTGATGTGAAAGAGGAAGAATCCCGTGGTGTTGGCGAAGTGTTTACTGAGCTGGAACCGGAAGACCTGTTGAAATTCGGTCTCATTCCGGAATTCGTTGGCCGCCTGCCTGTCATCGCGACACTCACCGATCTGGACGAAGACGCCTTGGTAACGATCCTTTCCGAACCGAAAAACGCACTGGTAAAGCAGTACCAGCGCCTGTTCGAGCTGGAAGATGCGGAACTGACTTTCACACCGGATGCGCTCTCTGCAATTGCCAAACGGGCGATCGAGCGCAAGACAGGCGCACGGGGGCTGCGTTCCATCATGGAAGACATCCTGTTGAACACCATGTTCGAACTTCCCGGCCTTGAAAATGTTCGTGAGGTTGTCGTTAACGAAGAAGCTGTACGCCGTGAGGCAGAGCCTCTTATCGTTTACGCAGACGCAGAGGGTGAAGCCGCCACGGCGAGCTAACTCCCAATTAGAATTAAATGGCTAACGGCGGGGTTTTCCCCGCCGTTTTCGTTTCTGTGATAGAAAAAACATCAATTTCAATGCGTTCCTGTTTGCATAACGCCGTTATTTTTGATCACTCTCGTCCTGTGTCGAAGTGATTGAAAGTACCCCCATGCCACGCCATCTGGAAACCATCACCCAATCCAAGCTCTTTGTAGAACCGTGGTTAAAGCCTGCCACAAGCCGGCTGCCCGGTGTGAACCTGCTAAATTGGGACGACTGGTTATTGGTGGATGATGCGTTTGACCGGCAGATGGAGTATCGCGATCACCTGCTTTCCGAAAAACGGGCCGAAGTGTTCGGCTCCAATCCCAAAGCCGACAGCGCCAAGAAGGAGCTTCTCCGTAAAATCTGTGAGAACCTGAGTTCGAAGCAGGGGTACACCATGGAAACCGGCCGTGTTACCCGGCCAGACGGTATCACCGTGCCACTGAACGATGATGACCCGCTTGTTACAGCCGGAAGGCTCGTCCAACAGGATTTTTGCCTTCTGGAGCGGGGGGAGCACGAACATATCCTTCGCGCTGCGGTTCTGTGCTTTCCATCCAGCTGGCGATTGGCCGAGAAGATCGACAAACCTATGTCCGCAATCCATGTTCCGGTTCAAAGCTACAGCGCTGAACTGGCGAAACGGGTCCAGAGGATTTTCGACAATATCGGTGAAAATAATCCGGTGTGGCGTGCAAACTATCTCTATTACGCCACTGCGAATCTGTTTCAGCCCGAACGGGAAACGGGCATCGATTCCACGACAGGAAATTGGGTGAGGGTAGAGCGCCAGTCGCTCGTTTACCTGCCAGATAGTAAGTATCTGGCCTTTGGCATCCACACCCATGTCGTCCCGATTTCCTCTTTCAGCGCGGAAGAGAAAAAGGTCTTCCTAGAGGCTTGGGGCAACCACAAACATTACGCCGTCAGCGGGTCAGCATAGAGCCTAGCCGGAATTTTACCTTCGGCGCTTCGGCCATATGCCTGTTCAGGCGTTTGCTGACCAAGCCGAAAAAGCCGACGATCAACAGTGTGAAGAACACAAAATAGACTGCGATAATCGGGTAGGGCACGAACGGGTTGAACGTGGCTTCAGCGAAATAGCTTGCATAATAAAGCCCGTCCGCTTCCCTGCGCCATGCAGGGAAACCGGAAAAGAACACCAGCGCGGTGGAGTGAAACAGGAAGATGGCTTCGTTTGAATAGGATGGCCATGCCAGCCGGAGCATGGTTGGAAAGACAATGCGGCGGAACTTTTTGAATCCGGCCATGCCGAAAGCATCTGCTGCTTCTATATCGCCACGTGGAATGGATTTCAGGGCACCGGTGAAAATCTCGGCGCTGTAGGCAGACGTGTTCAGGAACAGCACCACCGTTGCGCCGAGCCATGCCTTGGTTAACCAACTGGTGCTGGCCGTCAATGTGGCAAAGCCCAAGGGGATTTCAACGCCGACACGGGGAAGTTGGACAAACAGTTCGTAGGCAAAGAAAAACTGGATAAACAGTGGCGAACCGCGGAAGACGAACACAAAAAAATCCGCAGGTAACCGTAGATAAGCTGGGCCGTTGACGCGCGCGAATGCCAGCATGGTTGCAAACACGAAACCGAACAGTATTGCGACCACAGCAAAGTATACGTTCCACATCATCCCGCTTCCGATGAGGATGATCTGATCGCAGAGGGTTATGTCTGATTTTGGCAATAGTCGCTCGCCAAAACCTATGGAACGAAAGGCATAGGAGGAGAAGGATTCTGCACAGCTCATTTTGCAACCGCCATTCCACGGGACGCACGCGCGAATACCCTGTCAAACACCCTCTGGCTGATCCAGGTCAGAAGAAGGTAAAACACCATAAGGGCTGCGAAATACCAGATACGCCAGTCCGGATGGGGGTAGGAATATGCCTGCGTTTTCATACCGCCCAGTTCTTTGGCCCAATACACGATGTCCTTGATCCCGAGCAGAAACAGCAAGGGTGTTGCTTTGATTAAAATCATCCAGAGATTGGAAAGGCCGGGCAGGGCATAGACCCACATCTGTGGCATGTGAACGCGCCAGAATGTCTGCCGTTCGGTCATCCCGAATGCACGGGCGGTTTCAAGTTGCCCTTTGGGAACCGCTGCCAGCGCTCCGTGGAGCGTATTTGCTGTGAAGGCCCCGAATACAATGGCGAAAGTAATGACGGCGAGCGTGAAGCCCCAAGCTTCGTGCATCCATTGAGGCGACGGACCAAGGGGCATTTTGGCCGCCTGACAGACAACGAAATCATTGCCCTGATAAATCGGGCCGACAACCTCCGGACATTTTACCTTGTGACGGAGAACCTCGACCGCTTGATCCAGCGCGATCGGGAAGAACAGGAAGAACACAATATCGGGCACACCGCGCACAATCGAGGTATAGCCAAGTCCAATCCAGCGGAACGGGGCGAACCCCGAACGTCGGGCAAGGGCGCCGGCAAAGCCGAGAAACAAGATTGGTGGCACCGCTGCTGCGAGCAAGGCAAGCACGGTCAGGATGCTGTAATACATCGCAGCGTGCTTAGGTGTGGTCAGATAACACGACAGCCATTTCAGGCCCTCAATCGCCTTGGGATCGGCGCAAAATTCAAACATCTTTCGCGGCCCCGTGCACCTGAAGGAAAGAAAAAGGGTAGGGTGGACAATGACTTGTCCACCCTGAAGGGTTTACCACTGAGGCGCGTCGCCTTCGAACCATTTCGCCAGCATGGTGTTAAGCGTACCGTCGGCTTTCATCGAGTCGATTGCCTTGTTCAGCGTGGCTTTCAGTTCTGTATCGCTCTCGCGAAGGCCGATACCGATGCCGCCGCCAATGGCTACATCCTCACCGATGAATTCCAGCATACCGTTGCTCTCGGCCACGATCGGCGCGAGATAGTCCTTATCTGCCAGAACAGCATCGGCTTCACCGTTGCGCACTGCGGCAACGGTTTCATCTGGCGTTGCGAATTCTACCAGAGTTGCGCCCATTTCCGACACATGGCCTGCCTGAATGGTGTTGGTTTGCGCGGCGATAATCGCGCCGGACAGGTCAACGTCCATTCCTGCCGCGCCAACAAAGGCAGACGGGGAAGGCGGGTAATATTCGTTTGAGAAATCAATGACTTCGTCACGCTCTGGAGTAACAGACATGCCAGCTATGATTGTGTCATAGTTGCCGGAAACGAGATTTGGAATGATGCTGTCCCAATCATTGGTAACCCATGTGCATTCCAGTTCGGCACGTTTGCAGATCTCATCTCCCAACTCCCGCTCGAAGCCGTCGACTTCGCCGGCATCGTTGATGAAGTTATACGGAGGGTAGGCGCCCTCGGTTCCCATACGGATCGGATCCGCTACAGCGGTTCCGGCTGCCAGTGCAGATAATGCGGCTGCAAGTACTAGTTTTTTCATCGTTTTCTCCTTGTTGGGCTGCGACCCGTTTAGTGAGTTGAGCTTAAGAATTGCTGCAACCTCGTTGATTTTGTATTTCCGAATACCTCATCCGGAGGGCCTTGCTCTTCGATAACCCCCTGATGCAGGAAAACTACGTGGCTCGCAACATCACGGGCCATCTTCATATCATGGGTAACCAATAGCATTGTGCGGCCTTCCGCGGCGAGATCTTTGATGACGTTAACAACTTCCGCCTCTGTTTCCGGATCAAGTGCGGAGGTCGGTTCATCAAATAGCATGGCCGTGGGTTCCATCGCCAGCGCGCGGGCAATGGCAGCACGCTGTTGTTGCCCCCCTGAAAGCTGGGAAGGATAACGATCCGATTTATCCCCGATACCAACCTTGTCGAGCAGGCGCTGCCCGAGTTCGATTGCCGCATTTTTCTCGGCACCAAGCACAGTTACGGGCGCCTCGATCACGTTCTCAAGTATTGTGAGATGGGACCAGAGGTTAAACTGTTGAAAAACCATAGAAAGATTGGTTCTGAACCGCCGCACCTGATCTTTGTCGGCGGGCATCCGGTTGTGAGAGGAATTTTTCCAACTGACAGGTTCACCCGCGATGACAATGTCACCTTGCTGGGCCGTTTCCAGCAGATTAACGCAGCGCAGGAGTGTGCTTTTACCAGAACCGGAAGAACCGATCAGGACAATGACATCCCCCTTGCAGGCGGTTAAGTCGACCCCTTTGATTACTTCAAGATCACCGTAACTTTTGTGGATATTCCGTAGCTCGATCACGGGCGCGGCAGAATCTGTCAAGACGAAGGTCCATTTTAACCAGTTTTAAGCGCCCCAAATTGTTATATGAGGCACAATAAGTCAATTGGTAGAAGCAGGTTTCCTTCTGGTCAATCAGCAGATTTTTCGTCTTTAAGCCAGCTATTTTCCTGCGGGTGTTCGTCCCGTTGGAAATCCGGCTTGAGTAAGGGCATGCAGGATCGAATGGCGTAGTTGCCGTTTGTCGACTTTTCTTTTCGCAATATAGTCTACGCATCCGGCTTTGAACGCCGAAGCCACCACATCGCCATCCAGATCACCGGCGATAAGAATAGGCGACGCATTTGCATTGTTTTCGTATTTTTCCAAGATCTTCAACGCTTCCAACCCGTTGCCTTCCGGAAGCCGGTAATCAATGAAAACAATATGAAATTTCGACTCTTGGATGAGTTTTTCAAATGCAATCAGGGAAGCACAACTCGTAAACTCAATAGGAAGACCGGTATGTTTGGCAATCCGGCGCAGCCGTTTTCGATCAAAATTACTGTCATCCAGAATCAAAGCCTGAACAATTGCTTCATTTTTGTAAATCAGGGGAGCTTGGTCTTCCGATTTAAGGGCGAAATCGTCTGCTGGCATTAATAGATCTCCGTTTGGGCAAGTAACGCAATATTGCTCGCAGATCTCTAAGAATTTATTAATCCGCTTGCTGCGTTCTTAACTTTTAGTCCTGAACCGATCGCGGGGTCCTTAAGGCAGGCCTTGACGCGCAGGCCCCGGCCGGTCTCCGGGAATGCAGTTTCCAGTAGCAGCGTGCCACGATAGGATTCCGCAATCTTCAGGGCAAGCGCCAAGCCGATGCCGCTTCCTTCAACTTCATCTTTGGATCGCAGCGAGGTCAAAAGCTGGGTGGCTTTCTCTCGCAGATGGATCGGGATGCCCGGACCATCGTCTACCATCACAACCTCAATCCGGTGATCCGTAGAAACGATTTTCAGTTCCAGGCACCTTGTTTTCTGATCGCTGTGCTTTACTGCATTTTCCAGCAGCACAAGACATAGGTTTGAAAAGTCCGGTTCGAAGGCTAGCAGCTGGTTTGTGTTATGGTGTGTTGTAAGCTTGATTGAGGACGGCAGGGCTACTGCCTGACGAAGTTCCTTCATTTTGGCGGGCAAGTTGATCACAGAGAGCTTCTGGTAAAGACCCACGCGGGAGTAGGTTTGAAGGCCGTTTATCAACTGTTCAAGCCGCGTGCCATTGACGATCAGTGCATTCAGATTCTCCTGAACCTCGGCAGATACTTCTGTTTGGGCCTCTGCAAGATCTTCGAAGATCCATTTCGGAAGCTCTACAAGAGCGCGGATGGTTTCCGATAAATCGTGCGTGACCTTATACAAGAGTTGGTCAGCCGACGATGCGCGCGTGTGTAACACAGTAATCTCATCCGTTTGGTTACCGGAGTTTGACCACGTAACATTTAATTTTTTACTAAGCAGGGACAAAATTTTTACGCGTGAAATAATCGCATAATGAATATTATGTTAATTTTACTATTGAGTAATATTGACCGTCTCCCCGAAACACCCGTTTCAGAGAAACGATAAATTAAGGAATAGCGCTTATGACTTCAGGATCACGTTCGGCGCAATATCATCAGGATCGATCATCAATTCGATCAAGGCGCCGTTGGTCTTCGTCTTTGCTGCCGCGAAAGCGTCGGCGAAGTCTTCCGTTTTCTCTACGCGCTGGCTCCAGAAGCCATAGGCTTTGGCAAGTTGCGTGAAATCGGGATTTATGATCTCTGTGCCACTGGGCCGCCCTTCGTAGCGGCGCTCCTGATGCAGCCGGATTGTGCCGTACATCCCGTTGTTCAGCAGCAGGATAATCGGTTGCAAACCGTATTGCAGCATGGTGCCAAGTTCTTGGGAAGACATCTGAAAATCGCCATCGCCCGCAAAGCAGACGACCTGACGTTTCGGATCCGCAGCCTTGGCCGCCAGTGCTGCCGGAAGACCTGCACCCATAGCGCCGGATTGCGGCCCAAGCAACCGCTTGTCACCGTGATACTGGATGTAGCGACCGGACCAGATTGCAAAGTTTCCAGCGCCGTTGGTCAGGATCACATCATCGTCCAGAACCGCACGCAGGTGTTCGCAAACCTTGGCCATATCCACCGGGCCTTTGGCCGGCTTGGGTGTCAGAGTTGCAAGGTATTTGGGTTGAATTTGGCTTAAATGATCGTTGTAATTTGCTGTTATCAATGGGTTTAATGCGTTAATGAATGCGTGTGGCGCAGATTGGATTGCAACGTCAGGCTGGTAAACCTTGCCGATCTCATCCGCCGAGATATGGCTGTGAATGATCTTCTGCTTTGCATTGGGAACATCCAACAAGGTCCAACCGTCTGTCACGGTTTCGCCAAAACGGATGTTAACGGCTAGAATAACATCCGCGTTTGAAATGGCCTCGCGGATATGGGGAGCCATACCGAACCCCGCATCACCGATGAAGTTCGGCCCGCGGTTGTCGATCAGGTCCTGACTGCGAAAAACAGAGGCGACGGGAATAGAAGTTTTCTGCGCAAATTCGGACAAGGCGTCCCTGCCCTGTTGTGTCCAGCCGCCACCGCCAACGATCATTAGTGGCGTTTTGGCGTTGTTCAACACGTCCGCCGCAGCCTGAACTGCAGCAGGATCAGGCGCAGGATGGAAGGGTTTTATTGGCTTGCACGGCTCTGCGTCGGTCATATCCGTCAGCATGTCTTCGGGCAGAGCCACCACAACCGGACCCGGACGCCCCGATGTGGCCATCTGGAATGCACGCGCCACGATTTCGGGAATTCGGTCCGCATTGTCTACCTCGGTCGCCCATTTGGCGATCGGCCCAAAGAACGCACGGTAATCCACTTCCTGAAAAGCTTCCCTGTCGCGCATGTCACGTCCGATTTGCCCGACGAACAGGATCATGGGGGTGCTATCCTGCATGGCGGTGTGCACCCCGATAGAGGCATTTGTCGCGCCCGGTCCGCGTGTGACAAAACAGATGCCGGGCTTGTTCGTCAGTTTGCCGTAAGCTTCTGCTGCGAAAGACGCGCCGCTTTCGTGGCGTGTTGTGATCAGGCGCATCTGGTTTTGCACATCGTAAAGCGCATCCAACACGGCAAGATAGCTTTCGCCCGGGACTCCGAAAGCCGTATCAACGCCTTGTTCCAAAAGACATTTAATCAACAGTTCTCCGCCAGTCCGTGCCATGCCAGCCTACCCTTTTTCCGTTTGCTGCAAATTTATGCGGAATGTGTGACAGAACTCACTTATTTTACAATCGAAAAATGGGACAGTTGTTTCAGCCAAACGCGAAAGCAGTTTGACTTGCAGGTTCGGAGGGTCGTTCTTCCCGGTTCAATACGCTTCGAACCTGCTTTAAATCCTTCCGCATTTCCCAAAAAAAAGCCCCGCCGGATGGCAGGGCTTTCAAGAACTAACAGTGTCGCGGGTTTAGCCGCCCATTGTCTTTGCAACTTCCGCTGCAAAATCTTCTTCTTTTTTCTCAATGCCTTCGCCTACTTCCAGACGTACAAAAGATACGATTTCCGCACCGGCGTCTTTGGCAGCCTGACCAACTGTTACGTCAGGGTTGATGACGAATGCCTGGTTGTTCAGGGTCACTTCGGAGTAGAACTTCTTCATCCGGCCTTTGATCATGTTTTCAATGATGTTCTCAGGCTTGCCGGATTCACGGGCTTGCTCGGTCAGAACGTTTTTCTCACGCTCGATTACGGCAGGGTCCAGATCTTCTTCGGACAGGGAGGCAGGGTTGGTCGCTGCAACGTGCATGGCAACCTGCTTGGCAAACGCTTCGTCGCCGCCTTTCAGCGCAACCAGAACACCGATCTTGCCCAGACCGTCAGCAGCCGCTGCGTGGATGTAAGAGCCGACAACATCGCCGGTTACTTTGGCCATGCGGCGCACGGACATGTTTTCACCGATTGTGGCGATCGCATCGGTCACAACGTCAGTGACTGTCTTGCCACCCATATCAGCAGTTTTCAGCGCTTCAACGTCATCCACGGAAACAGCAGCGGCAACGATGCCGTTTACCATTTTCTGGAAGTCGGCGTTTTTGCCAACAAAATCGGTTTCCGCGTTCACTTCAACGGCAACACCAACGCCGCCTTCAACTTTAACGCCGACCAGACCTTCAGCCGCTGTACGACCGGATTTCTTCGCCGCTGTTGCCAGACCTTTGGTGCGCAGCCAGTCCATTGCGGCTTCCATGTCGCCGTCGGTTTCTGTCAGGGCTTTTTTGGCGTCCATCATGCCTGCGCCGGATTTTTCGCGCAGTTCTTTAACGAGTGCAGCTGTGATAGCCATCTTCATCTCTCCTAAATGCGGTAAGAGTCGGGGATGCGTTTACACCCCCGAGGTATCAGTAATGTGAAAGCCGATCAGGCTTCTGCAACAGCTTCTTCAGCTGGCGCTTCTTCCAGGGACCCGATGTCGATACCTGCAGAACCCATAGCAGCTGCCATACCGTCCAGTGCCGCACGGGCGATCAGGTCGGTGTAAAGCGCAATCGCACGAGCCGCATCGTCGTTGCCCGGGATCGGGTAGTCGATGTTCTCTGGTGCAGAGTTGGAGTCCAGAACAGCAATCACAGGGATGCCCAGCTTGTTGGCTTCCTGAACTGCAAGGGATTCTTTGTTGGTGTCGATGACAACGATCAGGTCGGGAACACCGCCCATTTCGCGAACACCACCCAAGGATGCTTGCAGTTTAGCCTGCTCGCGTTCCATACCAAGACGTTCTTTCTTGGTCAGGCCTTCAGCGCCGCTTGCCAGTTTCTCGTCGATGTCTTTGAGGTGCGCAATACGCTTGGAAACTGTCTGCCAGTTTGTAAGCGTGCCACCCAGCCAGCGGTGGTTCATGTAGTATTGCGCGGAACGCTCGGCAGCTTCTGCAACTGCGTTTGCAGCCTGACGCTTGGTGCCTACGAACAGGATACGGCCGCCTTTGGCAACAGTTTCGCGTGTCACTTGCAGGGCCTGATCCAGCAGAGGAACTGTCTGTGTCAGGTCGAGAATGTGGATGCCGTTGCGCTGGCCATAGATGTACTGACCCATACGTGGGTTCCAGCGGTGTGTCTGGTGGCCGAAGTGTACGCCTGCTTCAAGCAGTTGACGCAATGTGAACTCGGGAAGAGCCATTGGATTTTCCTTTTCCGGTTTAGCCTCAGCGGGAGAAGGAATGGCACCTGCCGTTCCAACCGGTTGGAGCTTTGGGGATGTCTCCCCCAAAACCCGCAGACCCCGCCTGTGGATTTAAGTGAGGTCGCTATAGGGGGCATATCTGTGCTTGGCAAGGGCTTTCGCACATAAATCGCCGCCTTTAGCGGGCGAAAGGGTGTGATTTGCGCGGGACAGCGGGATTAGTAACTGTAGAAGCTGATAAACGGGGTTGTTTAAGTGTATAACAGCATTATTCCCCCTTGCCAGCCCGCGCCGCACAGATCAAAAGGACGCCATGACACCCCCTGCCCCCATCCTCTGTATCGGTTCCGTTCTCTGGGACATTGTTGGCCGCTCCGAACGCGCTATGAAAGCAGGGCACGATGTGCCCGGCCGGATCATCCGCATTCCCGGCGGCGTTGCCATGAATATCGCAATGGCCCTGCGCGCCCATGACGTGCCAGTCTCGCTTCTCACTGCCTTGGGCGATGATGCAGCGGGACGGGAATTGCTGATGGAAGCCACCGCACGGGGCATGGAAACGGCTTTTGTGCATGTGTCCAAATCCTATCCGACAGACCAGTATATGGCGATTGAGGGCAGCAACGGTCTGATCGCGGCGATTGCTGATGCCCACTCCCTTGAAGAACAGGCCGACGCGGTGATCGCACCACTCGGCGACGGGCGGTTGGGCACGGCGGGCGATCCGTTTGACGGGCTTGTTGTGTGTGAAGGCAACCTGCCCCGCGACACACTGGATTACATCAGCAGCGCTGCCGAGTTCCGCGTCGCTGACATCCGTCTAGCACCCGCATCACCCGGCAAGGCAGAACGGCTGAAACCTTTTGTCGGTCACGGCCATGCGACGGCCTATGTCAACCTGATTGAAGCCAATATCCTCCTGAACACCAAACTCGACAGCGCCGCCGAGGCCGCCCGCCAACTGGCCGCCACCGGACTTTACCGCGCTGTCGTAACGGATGGTCCGAACGCAGCCGCTGTGGCGGATGCCAACGGGGTTTTGTCCCAAACGCCGCCCGTTGTTAAAGTCCTGCGTGTCACCGGTGCGGGTGACGTGTTCATGGCCAGCCATATCGTTGCCGAAAGCCGCGGTTTAACCGGCGCAGAAGCGCTGGATTTCGCGCTCGACTACACTTCTAAATACATATCCACGGAGACCCCGCTTTGACCCTTCCTCTCGTCTATTCCGCAGAAGTCAGCAAAGCCATGGCCGAGGGCGCCCCTGTCGTGGCGCTGGAAAGCACAATTATCACCCATGGCATGCCCTATCCGGCCAATCTGGAGACCGCTCGGGAGGTGGAACAGGTAGTGCGCGACAATGGTGGGGTACCGGCTACAATCGCGATTATCGATCACAAGATCCATATCGGTCTGGAAGCAGACACGCTGGAAAGCCTCGCACAAGCCAAAGACGTCATGAAACTCTCCCGCGCGGATCTGGCAGTGGCGGTTTCCAACGGGCGCACGGGTGCAACAACTGTGGCGGCAACGATGATCTGCGCTGAACTGGCCGGCATTGATGTCTTCGCAACCGGTGGGATCGGTGGCGTTCACAAAGGGGCAGAAACCAGCTTTGACGTTAGCGCCGATCTGACAGAACTGTCCCAAACCGCCGTCACTGTTGTTTGCGCCGGTGCCAAGGCGATCCTTGATCTGCCCAAAACACTGGAAGTGCTGGAAACCAACGGGGTTCCGGTCATCGGCTATCAAAGCGACGATTTTCCCGCCTTCTGGTCCCGCGTCTCCGGCCTTGCCGCGCCACTGCGCATGGATTCCCCCGAAGAAATCGCCAAAGCCCATAAAATGCGCGCAACCCTTGGCCTTGAGGGTGGACAACTCGTCGCCAACCCGATCCCTGAAGAGTCAGAAATCGACGCGGATTACCTGAACCCGATCATTGCTCAGGCCGTGGCCGAGGCCGACGCCCAGAATATCGGCGCAAAACAGGTCACGCCTTTCCTGCTGGGTCGTATTGTTGAACTGACCGAAGGCAAGTCGCTGAAATCCAACATTGCGCTGGTGAAGAATAACGCAGCGCTTGGTGCGAAAATCGCCCGCGCTCTGAAAGATCTGTAATGACGTCTCCGCTGATCACCCGTATCGAGGCTGCGCTGGAAGAGGGTAAACTTTCTGCCGACCTGCTGCGCAAGGCGCAGGCGAGCAAGGATATCTCGGAACGCGCACTCGCCTATATGGTGCTCAGCGAACCGCATCTGCGCGAAAGCCTTGGCAATTTCAAGCCCCGCAAAGCTGACGCGCAGGCCATTCTTGCCTATCTGCTGGACTGTATAAAACTCGATCTCGACTGGGATGAGGATTACGCCAACTCCCGCGAGGATGCGCTCTACGAACTGACCGCGCCACTGGATCCGTACTGGCACAAAAACGGTGCCGGTATCAGCGAAGACGCGTTCTGGGACCGGATTGAAACCTTTCTGAAGAACGATCTTACGGAATATTGCGAAGATTTCGCGCCGGAATTCCTGCAGGAACAGGCTGACTCCCCGGCCTTCAAGGCCCGTATCTCCCGCTGGAAACAGGACCCGAAGCTCAATCCCTACATTGACGCACTGGAAACAGAGGAGCGCTGAGTTCACCCGACGCTTCAATGTTCCCGAAATACTCACCCAACAGAGCGGGATTGCACCCCCGTAGCAGAAGTCTTAGATATTCTTCTGTATTATAGAGCGAACGAACCATGGCCCGAAAACCAAACACTCCAAGGCGCAAACGCCCCGGCCTTCTGGTTCGGGTGCGCGGCAATTTTCTGACCGGACTGGCCATTGTGCTGCCCGTGGCGCTGACCATCTGGATGATCTGGGCCTTTGTCGGGTTTGTGGACAGCCGCGTACTGCCTCTGGTGCCGGAGGCTTATAAGCCTTCAACGGAATGGCGCGGGTATGGTGTCATCGTGTTTCTGGCTTTCACCACCGTTGTCGGGGCCAGCTTCAAAGGGCTGTTTGGCCGCCAGCTTCTGAAATACATCGAAAGCCTTGTGGACCGGATGCCGATCGTGCGCACGATCTATAACGGCGTGAAACAGATCGTTGAAACCATCCTGAACCAGTCCAACGCCAGCTTTGAAAAAGCCTGTCTGGTGGAATACCCCCGCAAGGGCATCTGGGCCATTGCCTTTGTCTCGACTTCCTCCAAAGGTGAAATCTTGACCAAGACAGGACAGGAGTCGATGATGTCGGTCTTTCTGCCCACCACCCCGAATCCGACATCGGGCTTTTTGCTTTTCGTCCCGAGTGAAGATGTAATTTACCTTGATATGGACGTGGAAGCCGCCGCGAAACTTGTGATCTCTGCCGGGCTGGTCATGCCGCCCAGCAAAGAGGAAATTGCCGCGGGGCGTGCGCAATCCGTCAAGGTTAGACACAGTTAATGCTCTCCGCTGCTCTGACCGGATATTTCACTGCATTTTCCCTGATTCTTGCTATTGGTGCGCAAAATGCTTTTGTGCTGCGTCAGGGGCTGTTGCGCAGCCATGTCTTCCTCATCTGCCTGTTTTGTGCAGTGTCCGACGCACTTCTGATTACAGCAGGTGTAGCAGGTTTTGGTGCGATGGTCGGTTATTTTCCCCGCCTGCCCTTTTATCTGTCCCTTTTCGGCGCCGCCTTCCTGCTGTTCTACGGCGCTACCCGTTTTCTTGCCGCATGGCGCGGGGATTACACGATGGAACTATCCGGCAAAGGGCTGGACCTGTGGCCTGCCCTTGGGGTGGTCTTTGCCTGCACATGGCTGAACCCTCACGTCTATCTCGACACGCTCGGCCTGATCGGTGCGGTCAGCACGCAGTTTGAACCGGCAGCCGAAAAATGGGCCTTCGGCATTGCGGCGGCGTTGGCATCGTTCAGCTTCTTCTTCGGACTGGGCTATGGTGCGCGTCTTCTGGCGCCGGTCATGCAGACCACTGCAACCTGGCGGGTGCTCGACATTGGAATTGGTATCGTGATGTGGCTGATCGCCTTCGGACTGATCGCCAGCCTTGGCACATATTAAAAAAGGCGCGTAAACCGCGCCTTTTCAGCTTATTACCCGTTAAACCTAAAGCGGTTTATCCACAGGATTTGCGGATCGCCGCGATATTCTCGCCATAATGCTGTGGCGTACCGCCTTTGAACACGGCAGACCCCGCAACCATCGCATCTACTCCGGCCGCGCGAGCCAGAGGCGCTGTTTCCGGCGTAACGCCGCCGTCAATCTCCAGCCAGATCGGACGGTCCCCGATCATCTTGCGCACCCGTTCCATCTTGGGCAACTGGCTGTGCAGGAACTTCTGCCCGCCAAAACCGGGGTTTACCGTCATCACTAGGATCAGATCGATCTTGTCGAGACAGTATTCGATCACGCTCTCCGGCGTGGATGGATTTAGCGCAACGCCAGCCTTACATCCAAGCGAGCGGATATACTGCAAGGAGCGGTCCAAATGGGGTCCGGCCTCGGCATGGATGGTGATAATATCCGCACCCGCCTTGGCAAAGGCCTCAAGATAGGGATCGGCGGGTGATATCATCAGATGGCAATCCATCACCGTTTTGCAATGGGGGCGCAGCGCGGCGACAACATCAGGTCCGATGGTGATGTTGGGCACGAAATGTCCGTCCATAACGTCAATATGTACCCAGTCACAGCCCTGTTCCTCAATCGCGCGGACCTCTTCACCCAATCGGGCGAAATCCGCAGAAAGGATCGAGGGCGCAATTTTCAGGTCACGGGCAGGGTCAAATTCCACAGGCATGGCAGCAGTCCTTCGGTTAAGCAGCTCGCCTTCTGATACGCAGAAAAGGCCAGCTGTAAAAGACCCGACGCGAGGTTTTTATACAAACTTCTGGACGGGCGGGCATCCCCACCCCAAGCTTAACCTGTGTGTTAGGAGACGTGTAATAAACAGTACATAAACCGCGCGTATAAAGCGGACACATTTTGGGAGAAGACAATGAAAATGAACAAGACAAGCCTCGGCGTGGTGCTTGCCACTGCTGCGGTCGTAACAGGAGCCCCGTTGATGGCGGAAAACCGGATTGACACCCAAAGGCCGGACGCGCCTGCTCTTGCTGCTTACGGCAGCCATAAAGTTGGTGTGCGCCAGATCGAAATGACCAATCCTAACCAGATCAATATTCTGGCCATTGATCCGGCGGCCGACAAACCGGGTGAAATGCCCCGCTATGATCGCGACCTGACCGTCGAAGTCTGGTATCCCGCCGCCGATGATGCCAGCGGCGATACTGTCCTGAAGGCAGAAATCCGCGATGGTAAAACTGTGGTGGACCTTCACGGACAGGCCATGCGGGATGCAGCGCCGAAGGACGGTAAATATCCGTTTGTCCTGATCAGCCACGGCTATCCGGGGAACCGGTTTCTGCTGTCCCATCTGGCAGAAAACATTGCGTCTAAAGGCTATGTCGTCGCCTCTGTCGATCACACCGACAGCACCTATTCGGATAAAGCCGCATTTGGATCGACACTGGTTAACCGCTCGCTGGATCAAAAGTTCGTTCTGAATCAGATTGCAGCCCTGTCTGAAGGGGGGGACGGCTTCCTCTCCGGTCTGGCGGATACGGACAACAGCGCATTGATCGGATATTCCATGGGCGGCTACGGCGCGGTGATTTCTGCGGGTGGCGGGGTCACACAGGCAGCGGTGGATTACGCTTGGGGCGGTCCGCACGGAACGCTCGGTGTACATCTGTCAGGGTCCGAAACCCACAATGCCCTGCCCGACCCGCGCTTTAAAACCGCGGTGGCTTTTGCCCCATGGGGGCTGACCTACGGCTTCTGGGATGCAGAGACCCTGAAAGGCGTGCAAATCCCGATGTTGTTTATCGCCGGTTCGATTGATGATGTATCAGGCTATGATCCGGGCGTGCGCTCTATCTGGCAGGGAGCTGTGAATGTAGACCGCGCGCTTTTGACCTTCGAGAATGCCAATCACAATGCCGCCGCCCCTTATCCCGCCCCGCAAGAAGGCCGCGAGGTGGATGTGGAACTCGGATTTGCAGCCTTTGACCACTACGCAGATCCGGTCTGGGATACAGCGCGGATGAACAATATCGCGCAGCATTTCGTCACCGCATGGCTTGGCAAATATCTCGGGAATGATGGGGATATGGAGCCGTTTCTGTCGCTGGAGCCAAACGCCAAGGATGGCGTCTGGTCCGCAAATGAAGATGGCAGCTTCAAGGAAGACCATACCTATTGGGCAGGTTTCCCCAATCGCACAGCCGCAGGGCTGCGCTATGAGGTTCTGCCAAAGGCCGAGTAAATCCCGGCCCTTTTATCAGGAGGCTGCCTGCGCCCCGGATGCTTTGCTGCGTCTGGGGCGTTTGCCTTTCGGTGCGGCTGCACCTTCGCTATTGGCGCTGCGCCGCTTGTGCCAGGGGCGTTTGTTTGGGTTACCACCCTCCCCCGCCGCATCACCGGATTTCGCAGGACCACGGCCCCGACCGCCGCCATTGCCGCGACGGGCACCGCCCGCAGGTTTACCCCGTGGCGCATCCATCACCGGCGCAGGAGATCCGTCCGCCATGCTCGCTGGAATGGACTTCTTGATGATCTTCTCGATGCCGCGCAGCAGCTTTTGTTCTTCCGGCGAACAGAATGTCACGGCAAAGCCGGAAGCACCGGCCCGCGCTGTGCGCCCGATCCGGTGAACATAGGCTTCGGGAACCTGTGGCAGATCATAGTTCACAACCAGTTCGACGTCGCGGATATCAATACCGCGTGCCGCAATGTCTGTGGCGATCAGAACCGGTTTATCGCCCTTGCGGAAGGCATCCAGCGCACGTTGGCGCTGGCCTTGGGATTTGTTCCCGTGGATCGCATCCGCGCCAATTCCCTCAGCTCCGAGCTTTTTGGCGACTTTATCCGCACCGCGTTTGGTCCGTGTAAAAACGATGACCCGTTTGCCCGGATGTTTCTGGATCAGCTTGAAAATCGCAGTCGGCTTGGCCGAAGCATCCATATGCACAACTGATTGCTCAATCCGCTCTGCTGTGGAAGACACCGGTGTAACTGATACTTCGACCGGATCGGAAAGGTGATCTTCAGCCAGTGCCGCAATTTCTTTTGGCATGGTTGCCGAAAACAGCAAGGTCTGACGGGACTTTGGTGTCAGGGACAGAATCCGGCGGATCGCGGGCATGAACCCGATGTCGAGCATCTGGTCTGCCTCATCAAGTACAACCGTTTCGATGTGCTTCAGCGTAACGGATTTCTGCGCGATAAGATCTTCAAGCCGGCCCGGTGTGGCTACAAGGATATCAATCCCCTGAGCCAGCTGGCGCTGCTGCTTGCGGATCGGAACACCGCCGATCACAAAGGCGCTTTTCAGCCCGAGACCTTTGGAATAGGTCCAGATCGCATCATTGATCTGTGTCGCGAGTTCACGCGTCGGCGCAAGGATCAGCGCGCGCAGTTTGCGCGGCTCGGACGGTTTGGTGGCAGACAGACGGTGCAGAACCGGCAATGAAAACGCTGCGGTTTTGCCGGTGCCGGTCTGCGCCAGACCGATAAGGTCCTTGCCGTCCATGACGGGCGGAATGGCCTGTGCCTGAATAGGAGTGGGGGTGGAATAGTTGCTGTTAGACAACGTTTTAAGGATCGGCGTTGACAAGCCGAGGTCGGTGAAATTCACGCAATTCTCTTTTCATGTGATGCGCTGGGGCGATCAAATGAAAGTCCGGCGCGGTTGCGAGCATAAGAGCCCATTCGCGCCCTTATGCACAGAAAGCATAGCAAAGGTCAAACCCTATCGCTGCATTGCAGCAAACCGGCTCTTTTTGGCGCAACTATCTCGGGGTCCGGGGCAGCGCCCCGGCCTGACCTATTTCAGACGCCGCATCAGGCTTGAGGTATCCCAGCGCCCGCCGCCCATTTTCTGGACATCGTGATAAAACTGGTCAACAAGAGCCGTGACCGGCAGGCTCGCATCATTTGCATTCGCTTCTTCCAGCACGATTCCAAGATCCTTTCGCATCCAGTCCACCGCGAAACCGAATTCGAATTCATCCTTCAGCATGGTCTTGCCACGGTTTTCCATCTGCCAGCTTCCTGCCGCGCCCTTGGAAATCACGTCTAGTACCGCCTCTCCGTCAAGACCGGCTTTCTGCGCAAAATGCATCCCCTCGCTCAGCCCCTGAACAAGGCCGGCAATACAAATCTGGTTCACCATTTTGGTCAGTTGCCCTGCCCCCTGTTCGCCCATCAGACGGCAGGATCTGGCAAAACAGGCAATATATTCTTCAACACGGGCGAAGGTATCCGCATCGCCTCCGCACATTACTGTCAGCACACCGTTTTCCGCACCGGCCTGTCCGCCCGACACAGGCCCGTCGATAAAGCCGATTTTTTGACCGGCGGCGGTTTCAGCCAGTTCCCGCGCGACTTTGGCGGATGTGGTTGTGTGATCGACAAACACCGTACCTTCGGCCATTCCGGCCAGCGCGCCATCTTCCCCCAAAACCACCGAACGCAAATCATCATCGTTTCCGACACAGGCAAAAACCACCTCAGCACCTTCTGCGGCGGCGCGGGGGGTATCGGCAGAACGGCCACCGTGTTCTTCAACCCAGGCTTCGGCTTTCGCGGCTGTCCGGTTGTACACCGTTACCTCGTGCCCCTTGGCCGCAAGATGCCCCGCCATCGGGTAACCCATTACACCCATTCCCAGAAACGCCAGTTTTGCCATAATCCATTCTCCCGTTACTCTTTCGTCGCCGGACAGCAACGAAGCTGTTGAATTCCGCCGGTTCTCGGGCGGCTTATATTGTCAGTTCGGGTTTGGACTGTTACGTCCAACGGGTCAAGATACGAGGATTGTATGGCTGTTGCGTTTCGCTGGTTGCTGCGGGGATTTCTGGGGCTCGTCCTGATCATCGCGCTTGTTCTCTCGCTTATTTACTATTTTGCGACCCGCTCTTTACCCGATTACGATGCAAGTTTCCGCTTGCGCGGGCTGGACGGGCCTGTGGAAATCGTGCGTGACACCAATAATGTCCCCCATATTTTCGCAGATCAGGCCGAAGACGTGTATTTCGGTCTCGGATTTGCCCATGCGCAGGACAGGTTGTGGCAGATGACAATGCTCCGGCGTACGGCGCAGGGCCGTTTGAGCGAACTTTTCGGGGCCGAGACAGCCAAAATTGACGATTTCGTAAGGCGCCTAGATCTGGCTGAATTGTCCCGCGCTTCTTTTGAGTACCAGACCGAAGAGGTAAAAGCGGCACTACGGGCCTATGCTGCGGGTGTGAATGCCTGGCTTGGCGTTGTGCAAAAGGATGCTCTGGGCCGTGGCGCGCCGGAGTTTTTCCTGTTTTCGCCTGAAATAGAACCCTGGACGCCGGCGGACAGTCTTTCGATCCTGCGGGTCATGGCCTTGCAGTTGTCAGGCCATCTGCGAAATGAAGTCGTGCGGGCACAGGTTACTCTTGCAGTGGGTAAAAACCGGGTGCGCGACATCCTTCCCGATGCCCCGGGCCAAGGGCGGGTCGCATTGCCGGAGTATGCCGATCTGTTTAAAAATCCCCCGACGGAATTTGCTGCCCTTACGCCACAACACCCGCTGGACCCTGTCGCGCCGTTTGATATGGCCGGAGCCAGCAACGCCTGGGCCGCGGCGAGCACGCGATCTGCCACAGGGGAACCGATCCTTGCCAATGATCCTCATCTTGCGCTCTCGGCGCCTTCGATCTGGATGCTAGCACGGATGGAGTTTCCGGACGGTGGTGTGATCGGTGGCTCTATACCGGGAATGCCGCTGATCCTGTCGGGACGCTCGGCTGCTCTCGGCTGGGGGCTGACCACCAGCAATCTGGATGATCTGGATGTCTATGTTGAAAAACTGAACCCCGACAATCCAAATGAATATCTGACACCAGACGGCTACAAACCGTTCCGCACCCAGCAGGTTCTGATGCGGATCAAGGATCAGCCGCCCCGTACAATTCAAATGCGCTGGACCGAAAACGGGCCTGTGATCCCGCCTAGCCACTATGATCTCGGCACGATTACACCGCCCGACCATGTGACCAGCATCCACTGGGCCGCGCTTGATGCGAATGACCAGTCGATGACCGCTGCAATTAATCTGATGCGTGCAAAGTCTATCCCCGCTGCACGGGCTGCCCTGTCGTTTTTCAAATCACCAAGCCAGAATGTTACCCTTGCAGACAGGAACGGCGTCATGTTGCAAATGATTGGCAAGCAACCGGCCCGCGATCCGGGCCACCGCAGTCAGGGACGCTATCCGTCACAAGGCTGGCTGCCGGAAAACCGCTGGAACAGCTATCTGCCGTTTGAAGACAACCCGAGCGTGCGCGATCCGGCCAGCGGCATTGTGGCGAATACCAACAACAAGATTACAGATGAACCTTTCCCGCGCCATGTGTCCCACAGCTGGGGCGATACCTACCGCTTCTTGCGGCTGTCCTCGCTTATGAACGACCGCGAGGTCCACACACGGGACAGTTTCATTGAGGCACAGTTGGACACGGGTTCTTTCGCGGCTGTGTCCCTGTTGCCGCTGGTGGCCAAGGAACTGTGGTTCACGGGCGAATCCGCCCCAGCGGGTACGCCGGAACGTCAACGACAGATCGCGCTTGAGATGCTGGCTGCGTGGAATGGCCAGATGGACGAACATATTCCCGAACCGCTGATCTATGCGGCCTGGATGCGCCAGTTGCAGAACCGTTTGATCCGCGATGAACTGTCAAACCTCGCCGATCATTTCCCCCGCCCCGATCCTGTGTTTCTTGAACGGGTCTATCGCAATGTGGAAGGCGCAGGTGTCTGGTGTGATATCCGGCAATCGACCAAAGTAGAAACCTGTGCAGATATCGCGCGGATGTCCCTTGATGCTTCCATTTTGGAACTGACCGAGAAATACGGAAGCCATATTGACAGTTGGCGTTGGGGACAGGCCCATCAGGCCCGGCATGATCATCAGGTATTGGGTGAAGTGCCGATCCTGTCGTGGTTTGCAAACATCCGGCAGGAAACTTCGGGCGGCGACCAGACACTGATGCGGGCGCGTACCAACGGCACCGGCTCCGAGCCTTATGCAAATGTGCATGCTGCCGGCTTCCGGTCAGTCATTGATTTTTCCGATCCGGACAGTTCGGTCTATGTGATTTCCACCGGTCAGTCTGGGCATTTCCTGTCCCGCCATTATGACGATCTGGCCGGATTGTGGCGGCGGGGAGAGTACATCCTGATGTCCCTTGATCCCGATCTTGCGCGCGGCGGTGCTGTGGGGATCAACCACTTGCTGCCGGTTGAATAGCAAGCCATTTGTACGTTGGGATCGAGCACCGTCATCGGGCGGAATTGTGCCGGTTTGCCACATTATGCCAGCGGATCTTCGGCCCGTTGAAGTGTGATCACCCTTCATTTTCGACGCTTCATATATGAAGCTTCATTTATGAAGCGTGTTATATGAGGCGTCTTGTATGAAGCTTCATATTTGCAGGGTGATAAACGGGAAAATCATTGGACTTCAGGATAATACTGTCCTGCACATTTACTGCTCGTATGTTGCGGCCCAACAAGACAGCCCCCTTACAGCGTGGACAAAAGAAAACCACCGGACCTTCCGGTCCGGTGGCGGCTCGTCTTGTTCAAACAGGGCGGTCAGACCGCCCTGCCGTTTAGAAGTTCAGGGAGATATCCCGATGCTCTGCCGAACAGGACGCAAGATAAAGCGCCTGTTCGCGGTTCAGTTTCGGTTGGACGCGGGTGCCAAGCGTACCCCTGATCGCGTCAAGGTAGCTCGCCAGACCTACACGCAACTCGGCTTCAGCCGCATCGCGCCATGCCTTGCCCTCGTCGTAAGCCACGAGCGCATCTGCATATTCCTCAAGCGCTCCGTCCACGTCCGGTGTGCGGGATTTCAGCTTGCGCCGTGTCTTGCTGAGCGCAGAGCGTACCTCGTCTGTTCCACCAATCTCGGAGAACTTGCGGGACAGATCGTTGACCTGTTCCTCTGTTTCCTCGGGCGCGCCGTTGGCGATGATGGTTTGCAGATCCCGCAACTCTTGTTCCAGCGCCAGATAGGCTTCTGTGCCGTTCATCGCTTCCAGCGCTTCTGCTGCCGTTTCATAGGCTGCATCGGCTTTCCGACGATACGTGTTGCGTGCATCGGTTTCCGCTTTCGTAAGCTTGGCAAAAGTATTGTGGGTCTCTTCCCAGCTTGCGGGAATACTGGCTTGCAGTTCAGCGATATTTGCCTCGGCTTGTGCGATCTCTGCTTCCAGTTCCGCCCGCCGCGTGTCGTTGTCTTCTTGCAAACGACCAAGCAGCTTTCGTGCTTCCTGAAGGATTTCATCCTCGTGGCGGATCTTCTTCTCGATGCTGCGAACCAGTCGGAGGTTCGGGCGGTAGTCCTCGCTCGCCACCTGAACCGATTGTTCCGCTACGAAAGCAGCTTGCAGTGAATCCAGAGCCTCTTGCGCACCAGCGACATCGCTTTCCAGGGACGACGCCATCTTCTCCGGCAGGATAGAGAAGTTAAGCCCCTGTGCCGTTTGAACAGCTTGCTCGACCGCTCCGTTGCTGCTGGCGATCACACCACCCACGTATTCCTCCATGCAATATTGCAGTTTCGGGTTGCGGGGCGGCGGCGATGTCTCGGACAGATAGCTCACACGATTGGGCAGGTAGTTCACCAGTGGCGGATAGAACCCGACGATACCCAGCGCAATCAATTGCAGTGTGATGAAGGCAATAACCCCTTTGTACATCTGAACGGTTTTCACAGCTGCCGGAGCAACCCCGCGCAGATAAAACAAAGCAAACCCGAAAGGAGGTGTAAGGAACGAAGTCTGGATGTTCAGACCGATCATTACCCCGAGCCAGACTGCAGTGATGTTTGCTTCCGGATCAGCCAGCAAGATCGGTGCCACGATGGGCACAACCACAACTGCGATTTCGATGAAGTCGAGGAAGAACCCCAGAACAAAGATCACCGCCATCACGATGATGAACTGGGTCCAGAACCCACCCGGCAGGGAGTTCAGGAACTCGCGTACCAGTTCCTCGCCGCCAAAGGCGCGGAAGGCAGCTGTCAGCATCGCAGCGCCCAGAAGGATGATGAACACCAGCGATGTGGTTTTTGCCGTTTCCAGCATCACGCCGTGCAGCGTGTTGTCAATTTTCAGGGTGCGCCAGCCGGACCAGATCAGCGAAACGATCAACGCAGCAGAGGCCGCCAAACCGATCATCACACCAAGACGGTCGTTGGCTGTCTGCACACCTTTGATGTTCATTTCAAAGTTGGACAGGCAGAAGGCTATTACACCAAGCGACACCAGCGCGATAATCGCTGGAACATAGGTCGTCTTGCGCCCCGCTGCCAGACGATACCCCGCCATGATCATCGCACCGGCGGCACCGATGGCGCCTGCCTGATTCACCGTGGCAATACCGGCAATGATCGAACCGAGCACCAGAAAAATCAGCGCGAGTGGCGGGATCAATGTCAGGGCCACATTGCCCCAGAATGCCGCGTTGAACTTGCCTGCGTATTTCACTGCGGGGGCCGAAGCTGGACGCAGGATTGCATAGACAAGGATATACAGCATATAAAGCGCGACCAGCACCAGACCGGGAATAAACGCCCCAAGGAACATTTCACCGGCAGAGGTTGAAGCCACATCAAAAACGGATGGCATCGACAGTTCGCCGGTTGCCTCTTTATACAGCGCCTTACGCGCCGTGGAGGCTTGGTCGGTGGCGCTGGCAAGCTGGTCTGCCAGAATAATCAGAACGATCGAAGGCGGAATGATCTGCCCCAAGGTTCCGGATGCCGCAATCGTCCCTGTTGCCAGTGATGGTGAATAGTTGTTGCGCAGCATGGCTGGAAGGGAAATCAGCCCCATTGCCACCACAGTCGCGCCGACAATCCCTGTTGTCGCGGCCAGCAGTGCGCCCACAAAGACAACCGAAATCCCCAGACCACCCGGAACTGGACCAAACAGTTGGGCCATCGTCACCAGAAGGTCTTCGGCGATTTTGGAGCGCTGCAGCATGATGCCCATGAAGATGAACAGCGGAATCGCAATCAGCGTATCCCGTTCTACCTCCCAATAGACGCCGCGAAGGTTCGTGACCCCTGCGGACAACCACTGTTGCGGCCCGCCGGAGTGGAAATAGGCATCGGTACTGCCATCAAACAGATAACCGGCACCGGCAGCCAGTCCGATGGTTATAATTGCGGCGCCGGGCAGTGCAAAGGCCACCGGATAGCCCGAGCCAAGGGCCGTGGCCATGATAAGGACCAGTATGGCGAGAAAGAGAATTTCCATGATATTCGGTCCTTAGTGGGCCACAGGCGCGAGTTCTCGCTTGCCCGGTTCGCTGCGGTAGTCAGCGACTGCTTCGAAAAAATAGCTTACAAACTGGATCAGCATCGTGATCGCAAACATCCCGAGGAAACCGGCCATCTGATATTTCACAAACATGCCAACGCCCCCTGTCTGGGTGATTTCAAAGTTCATAAGCGGTGCGTTAATGATGGACTGTTTTCCGTTCAATCCGATGTAAAGGATGACCCATGCAGTCGCCGCCCCGAGGAACAATGATCCGAAGGCATTTACAAAGCCACGCGTCCGGTCGGTAAAGCCCGCATATAGCACATCAACCCGAACATGGCCTTCTTCATAAAGCGTATAGGCCGAAGCAAAGAGAAACAGCGCGGCATACCAGTAGCGCACCAGATCCCCCATCAGCGCCTGTTCGTAAGAAAAGACAAAACGGGAAATCACGATCAGAAGCTCTGATGCAACGATCATGAGCGTTAACCACGTAAAGCCGAGTGTGCGTGTGAACAGCGCGATGATGAAGCTCAGCCCGATGAGGGGAAGGTGAACATAGCTGCCAACATAGCGTGACAGTCCGAGAGAACGGACCGTATCTTCGCTAAAGAAGAAATCCAGCCCCTTTTCAACACGCAAAATCGCAATAAGCGAATCCGCGATACCGACCAGAAGGACCGACCAGAAACAGACGCGAATGATATAGAGGTTGAACCGGTGTATCCGGTCCGCATCCCAGCGCAGAGCCACATCTTTGGTCATCAGGACGAAGATGACCGCACAGGCGATGAAGGCAGCATACATGCCAACAGCCAGTGCACCGCCCTGCCCCTGGATGAAATCCATCACCCGGGCATAGCCGAAGCCTACGTTCAATATGTTGTTAATCAGGAAAGCAGCAAGACAGGCAAGAACCGTCCAGCCGATGATACGCACCAGCGGTGCTGGCGTTCCATATTTTCTAAGTACGACGGGTTGTTCTGCGTCGGCCATATGTCCCCCCCGGGATCAAGTATTAGTGTTGCCTGTATCCGGTCATTCCGCCCGCATCTGATGTGCGGTGTCGGAGAAAGCGTTTGAATACGGGAAAAGAGCGGGGCCGTTAAGCCCCGCCCCTGATCGCCTGTGTCGCACCCTTAAATCAGGCCGAGCACACGGTTGCGTTGGTTGATGAACGTCCCTTCGAAGGCCGCTAGCATCGCACCTTGTGCGCGCAACGTTTTCTGGAAGTGGTCGTCCACCTCTGTCGCCAGCGAAGAGTGGGCACGCGCGTCCTCGAAGACCTCTGCGGAGGCTTCGCCGAAGGCATCCCAGACATCATCGTTAAACGCACGAACCTGAACGCCGTGGTCATCGACCAGTTTGCCAAGATACTCACCGTTTTTCGCGATGGCTTCTTCGTGGGACAGGGCCAGCTCTTCGGAACAGGCTGCTTCGATGATGGCTTTCTCATAATCGGACAGACCGTCCCACCATGCTTTGTTCATACCAAAGGCAATACCACCGCCCGGCTCGTGCATACCACCGGTATAGTAGTATTTGGCCGCTTCGTAGAACTTCATGAAGTAGTCGTTGTAAGGACCAACCCATTCTGTCGCTTCGATGGAACCGGAAACAAGGTTTTCGTAGATCTGGCCACCAGGCAGGGACACTGTAGAAGCGCCCATTTTGGACAGAACCTGACCACCAAGGCCCGGAATACGCATTTTCAGACCGTTGAAATCATCCGGAGAGTTGATTTCTTTGTTAAACCAACCACCGGCTTGCGTGCCTGTGGAACCACAAGCCAGAGCCTTCAGACCGAATTCACCGGAAAGTTTGTCCCAGAGAGCCTGACCGCCTGCGTGTTTGATCCAGGCGTTCCACTCTGGTGTGGACATCCCGAATGGCACGGAGGTGAAATAGTTGAATGCTGGGTGCTTACCGCCCCAGTAATAGTCCGCACCGATATAAGCTTGGCTGTTGCCGGATGCGACTTCGTCAAAGGAGTCAAACGCACCAACGCGTTCGCCTGCTGCGAAGTATTCCACGTTGAACGCGCCATTGGACAGAACGGCGATCCGTTCGGCAAGACGCTGTGCAGAAGTCCCCAGACCCGGGAAGTCCCGCGGCCAGGTAGATACGATTGTCAGTTGTTTTGCGTGGCTTGCCGCGACTGCAGGGCTGGCCAGCGCCGCAGCACCGGCACCAAGCGCCGCACTCGTTAGAAACTTACGACGTTCCATTTAAAGATTTCCTCCATGTTATTTTTTGCATTTTCTAACGGATCGGTAATCTCTCCCAAGCGATCCGCTGTATGCGGGACCACCATGCAATGGACGCCCTGAAAAAAGCAACAAATAATCAAAGCAACCATAAGAGGTGTAATAAAATAAGGGGAAAGCAGTGGATGGTGACACGTCGGGTGGAAAATTAGTGTCCGACAATGCAAAAAAAATCGGCAATTCCGACAGGCTTCAGGCTCCGAATCTGCATTGGTATGCAAAAACGAATCTCAGGAGATTCTCTCTCCCGCTCTGGACAGGTTTTATTGGGGTGAAAGCTGCTTGGTTTTCCGAATGTTTCAAAAATCGGTTCTAAAACGACATTTTCTTGGCAAAAGCCCTTGACCCTCCCAATCACCGTCCATAATGTCGCCGCCATGAGAACGGAAATGGTATATATTCTAGTCGTGGTGACTTAGCGCATGGCGCGGAAACGGTAACAATCGTTCCTACACCCATGCGCGCCCCCCTGATCGGGGGTTTTTTTATGCCTGATCCTATGATGTGAAGCTGGAGCAAGATTATGACACGTCAGATGAGTGGAGCCCAAATTGTTGTTAAAGCCCTGAAGGATCAGGGTGTGGACACAGTCTTCGGATACCCCGGTGGCGCGGTGCTACCGATTTACGATGAAATCTTCCAGCAAAACGATATTCGCCACGTTCTGGTGCGCCATGAACAGGCAGCCACACACGCGGCGGAAGGCTATGCCCGTTCGACAGGTAAACCCGGCGTGGTTCTTGTAACATCTGGTCCGGGCGCGACAAATGCTGTGACCGGTATGACAGATGCGCTGATGGACAGCATTCCGATGATCGTGCTCACCGGTCAGGTGCCTACCTTCATGATCGGGAACGACGCCTTTCAGGAAGCCGATACAGTTGGCATCACCCGCCCCTGCACCAAGCATAACTGGCTTGTGCGGGACACGAACGAACTGGCAAAGACCATGCATCAGGCGTTCCATGTTGCGACTTCGGGTCGTCCCGGTCCGGTTCTGATCGACATTCCCAAGGATGTGCAGTTTGCCAATGGGACCTATGTTGCACCTGCAAAGGCGGACAAAGGCCATTACAACCCGCGCGTCAAAGGTGACATGGACAGGATCACCGAACTGGCGGCACTGATGGAAACCGCGAAAAAGCCGGTGATCTATTCGGGTGGCGGTGTGATCAACTCCGGCAAGGCAGCATCCATGCTGCTGCGCGAACTAGCCGAAGCGACCAAGTTTCCGGTGACGTCTACCTTGATGGGGCTTGGCGCCTACCCTGCCAGTGGCGACAATTGGATCGGTATGCTGGGGATGCATGGCACCTACGAAGCAAACATGACGATGCACGACTGCGATCTGATGATCTGCATCGGCGCACGGTTTGACGACCGGATCACCGGACGGGTGGACGCCTTCAGCCCGAATTCGAAAAAGGTCCATATCGACATCGACCCGTCTTCCATCAACAAGGTGATCCACGTTGATGTGCCGATCATCGGCGACATCGGCCATGTGCTTGAGGATCTGTTGAAGATCTGGAAATCCCGCGGACGCAAGACCGAGGCCGGGGCGATCTCCAAATGGTGGGGCAAGATCAACGAATGGCGCGCCAAGGATTGCCTTGCCTACAAGCAGGAAGGCAAAATCATCAAGCCGCAATATGCGTTGCAACGGCTTGAGGCGCTGACCAAAGATCACGACCGCTATATCACGACCGAAGTCGGTCAGCACCAGATGTGGGCTGCACAGTTCCTCGGGTTCAACGACCCGAACCGCTGGATGACATCAGGCGGGCTTGGCACCATGGGGTACGGCTTCCCTGCCTCTATCGGTGTTCAGATGGCCCATCCTGAATCACTTGTTATCAACATCGCAGGGGAAGCAAGCTGGCTGATGAATATGCAGGAGATGGGCACTGCCATGCAGTACCGCCTTCCAGTGAAACAGTTCATCCTGAACAACGAACGCCTTGGTATGGTGCGCCAGTGGCAGGAACTGCTCCATGGCGAGCGGTATTCCAGCAGCTGGTCTGAATCCCTGCCCGATTTCGTAAAACTCGCCGAAGCTTTTGGTGCCAAGGGTATTCAGGTGTCTGACCCGGATGATCTGGACGATGCAATTCTTGAGATGATCAATTACGACGGTCCGGTTCTGTTCGACTGTCTGGTTGAAAAACACGAGAACTGTTTCCCGATGATCCCGTCAGGCAAGGCACACAATGAAATGCTACTGGGCAACGCCTCTACCGAAGGTGCGATTGAATCCGGCGGCGCGGTGATGGTTTAACCCGCGCCCTTTGCAAAAAAGGGGATCGGGAAGTAAACTGAACGGTATAGATAAAGGAGGAAAATAATATGACAGTCTATGCATTGACCAGCTATTTTCCGCTGGAAGTTCGTTCGACCGATCCCCATCTTGCCAAATTAGACGACATTTCTTTCGGAGCGGTTTACCTAGGTGAGACTGATAAACTGCCTATTGCGATTGGTACTGCGATAAGTTCGAGCGACCCTGTTTCGGTGTTAATGAGTAACCTAATTCAATATGTGATTTACGATGAAACAATCACCGTGGACTCGATACTTGAAGCCGGTGATCCCAAAAACAACAACTTTACGATCATCAACCGTTACGAAGTGAATGACGATCTTTCTTTGGAGTTTCTGGGGAGCGTGAACACTCATGTCCATTCTGGAAGCGACGGGCGAGACAGGTTGATTGGTTCTCTCGAAGTAGATCTTATGGAAGGTGGCGATGGCCGTGATATCCTCAAAGGCAAAGCGGGCTACGACGAACTGAATGGCGGTCGTGGCAACGACCGCATATTCGGCGGCTCGGACGCAGGAATCTATAAAGGCGGCGCTGGGAACGACATTTTAATTGATGACGGTTCAAGCTGGAGCGAATTTTATGGCGGGGCAGGAAACGACAAGATAACCGGCGGCGGGATGCTATATGGTGGGGGCGGACGCGACAAACTAATCGCCAACCATCTGACAGCTGATCTATACGGCGGGCGGGGAAACGACATTCTGAGAACGGGCGATAGTGCAATTAACATGGACCTGTTCGGAGGCAACGGGCGCGACAAGTTCATAATCGAAATGAAAACGGATTCTCTGCATGTGACTGGCGGCAAAGGTGCTGACAGGTTTGTTGTCGTCGCTCCCGAACATTCCACGAGTTACGATGTCTACATCAAGGATTTCGAAGACGGAAAAGACAAGTTTGACTTCAGTCGATTTGGGGAAGACTTTGACGTATCGGCCCTGAACATCAGAGAATTTCGCGGAGACCACGATATTTCCTATGTAAAGCGAACCGTCGAAGACCTTTTCAGGATTTCGTTTCACTTTTCAACGGAAGATGAAACCGTAGTGATTGACCACAATGATTTCATTCTTTGAAGCTGGAGCGTTCTAAATCTGGTATGCCTACATCCCATCCGACAGTAGCTTTGGAGAACTACAATCCTTGATCTCCAAATGAGTAAATGATCCCTAACGACTAACCCCTCACAACAATAACAGGCCAAAATGAACGCACTACGGATAAAGAAAGGCGCCTCTCGCAAGAGCGCTTATGACCTGAAAAGCACCTATGGTGACGAAATCGAAACCCACACGCTCGCCGTGTTGGTGGACAACGAAGCGGGCGTTCTGGCCCGTGTGATCGGCCTGTTTTCAGGTCGCGGCTATAATATCGAAAGCCTCACCGTGGCGGAAACCGATCATGCAGGGCATCTGTCGCGGATCACGGTTGTCACCACGGGGACACCGCAGGTGATCGAACAGATCAAGGCACAGTTGGGCCGTCTGGTGCCGGTTCACGATGTGCATGACCTGACGGTTGAAGGCCCGAGTGTTGAACGGGAACTGGCGCTGATCAAAGTGGCGGGTGTCGGGGAAAAGCGGGTCGAAGCGATGCGCACATCCGAAGTGTTCCGCGCCAATGTCGTGGACAGCACGCTTGAAAGCTTTGTTTTCGAGATCACCGGTTCTCCGGAAAAAATCGATGCCTTTGTGGAAATGATGCGCCCACTCGGTCTGGTGGAAGTGGCCCGCACGGGTGTTGCTGCGATCATGCGCGGCAACGCGACCTGATCAAATTTGAAGACAAAAAAAACGGGCATGTTACCGACGTGCCCGTTAACCGTTCCAGGTTCCTAGCAAAGGGCGTTCTGGCCCCGCAGCCTGTGAATAGCGGCAACTTTGGTCGAGCTCACACCCTCAAACGCGTTGTAGTCGATCTCTGCACCGCTTGGCACGCCACTCAACCCAAAGGCGTCCAAAGCATCTTTTGGCAAGAACACATCTGCGCCGGTATCTGCCTGACGGATAAAGCCGTAACCACGGCTGGCATCATACCAAAGCACGCGTCCTTTTTTTACTTCTACTCCCATGCGCGCCACTTTGAATCCCCCTCTTAAAAGTTTTGGATACCTGTCAAAATTTGTATTTTCTTCCCACAGGTGATGTTGCAAGCAGCACCTTTCAGTCCCTTATTTATATAGGATGTTCACATTTTTTGATAGAGTCGCGCCAAAAGTATTATCCGTTTAAGTTCAGGAAGTTGACCCAACAACAAAAAATAAAGTTTACGCGCGGAAACGTTTAACGATGCGCTAGACAAGAAAACGAATCACTTTTCTTTCAGAAAAGTTATCAAGGCTCTCAGGGAAGCAGGCATGTTCCTTTTTTGTGGATAAACAACGTTTACGTCGCCTTGCGGGAAGTCGTATGCGGTCAGAACCGCTACCAGTTCTCCGGTCTCAAAGCCGTCACCGATCAGGAAATCCGGCAACACAGAGAGACCGAAACCGGCAACTGTAAGGCGACGGTTATACGCGCCAGAGTTGCTGGAGAACCGCCCTGTAATCCGTTTTCGAACTTCCTGCCCGTCTTTGCGGGCGACCCATTCTGAACCCGAAGTCAGGTTGTTATACCGCAGGCATTCATGGGCAGACAGTTCGTCAAAACTCCGAGGAGCGCCAAATCGTTCGATATAGGATGGTGCGGCACAGCATTGCAGTCGGGTCACGCCCAACTTGGTGGCATACAAGCCACTGTCATCAAGGTGTCCGATCCTTATGGCCGCGTCGAACCCGTCCGAGATCAAGTCCACGCGCTTGTCCGACAGCTGTATCACCAGTTCCACATCTTTGTACCTGCTGGCGAACTCTTCTAGTTTGGGGGCCAGCACTGCTTCGGTGTAGGCAATCGGCAGGGACAGGCGCAATCGCCCGCCCACCGTGGCGCTGCTGCATTTGGCAGCCTCGTTCGCAGCGTCAATCCGCGCCAGAATATCAAGACAACTGTGATAATAGTCCTGCCCCAGATCCGTAGGCACAACCGAACGGGTAGACCGGTTAACCAATTGGGCACCAAGGTCGGTTTCAAGATCAGTAATCCGGCGGGAACAGACAGATTTCGCAATTCCAAGTCGCGCAGCGGCAGCGGTAAAACTGCTTTCTTCGACCACAGCGATCAGGGTTTTCATGTGAATGATGTCCATAGCCGGCCCTCGGGTTCTCCAGACAGAAAAGGGCCTCTGCCAACGCTGGCAAAGGCCCTTTCCGTGATTTAGCAGTTCTTAGCTGTTGTCAACGGCACGCCCTGCCATGACCGACACAAGATGGGCACGATATTCTGCCGATCCGTGAATGTCAGAGAGCATGTCATCCGCATCGGTTGCGACACCCTGCGTGGCATCGGCCGACCAATTCGCCCCCAACGCCTCTTCCAGCGCGTTGTGGCGGAACACACCGTCATTGCCAGCGCCCGTGACCGCAACACGCACGCCATTTCCGGTTTGAGCTGCCATCACACCAACCATCGCGTAACGGGACGCGGGGTTCGGGAATTTGGCATAACCGGCTTTGGTAGGTTTGGGGAATTTAACCGCCGTCACCATTTCGCCTTCATCAAGGGCCGTTTCGAACATTCCAACAAAGAACTCGTCCGCCGGAATTTCCCGCGTATCTGTCACGATGGTTGCCCCAAGGCCCAGACAGGCCGCTGGATAATCCGCCGCCGGGTCATTGTTGGCGATGGACCCGCCGATGGTGCCACGGGCCCGCACGGCGGGATCCCCGATGCCACCCGCAAGACTGGCCAGCGCAGGGATAGCCTGCGCCACCTCGGATGATCCGGCCACCTGCGCATGGGTACAGGCTGCGCCAATTGTCACCACCTCCCCGTCTACGCTGATGTTTTTCAGGGCATCGATCCCCGAAACATCCACCAGATCGGAAGGGGCAGCGAGTCGCTGCTTCATGGTCGGGATAAGAGTCTGGCCGCCAGCCAGAAACATGCCGTCTTCGGTTCCTGCAAGTTTCGATGTCGCATCCGAAACAGAGGACGCACGGTAGTAAGTTGTATCATACATGGTCATTCACTCCTTATTCGGCCGCTTGCGCCGCAGAGACTTGTTGCAGGGCTGCCCAGACCCGCGACGGGGTAGCTGGCATGGACAGGTTGTTGTTGCCGATGGCATCGGTGATGGCGTTGATCACCGCTGGCGGGGACCCGATGGCTCCGGCCTCGCCGCAGCCTTTCATGCCAAGCGGATTGCCCGGACATGTGGTGCTGTGATGGCTGACAGTGTAGTTCGGCACATCGTCGGCGCGGGGCATACAATAGTCCATGTAAGAGCCGGACAAGAGCTGCCCGTCATCGTCATAGACCGCATGTTCCATCATGGCCTGTCCGATCCCCTGCGCAATACCGCCGTGAACCTGACCTTCCACAATCATCGGGTTGATGATGGTACCAAAGTCATCCGAAGCGGTGAATTGCACGATTTCGGTCACACCGGTTTGCGGATCGACTTCCACTTCACAGATGTAACAACCGGCAGGAAAGGTAAAGTTGGTCGGGTCATAGAATGCCCCTTCCTTCAATCCCGGCTCCATGCCTTCGGGCAGGTTGTGCGCGGTATAGGCGGAGAGGCCCACTTCATGCCACCCCATTGCCTTGTCGGTGCCTTTGACTTTTACCTCGCCGCCCTCAATGACAATGTCATCCTCAGAGGCTTCCAGAACATGGGCTGCGATCTTTTTGACCTTGGCTTCAACCTTGTCGAGCGCCTTGGAAATCGCGGACATCCCCACCGCGCCGGAGCGCGAACCGTAGGTGCCCATGCCGAATTGCACTTTATCCGTGTCGCCGTGAACGATCTGGATATTGTCGGTCGGCAGGTCGAACCGTTCTGACACAAGCTGGGCAAAGGTGGTTTCATGCCCCTGCCCGTGGCTGTGCGATCCCGTGAGGATTTCGATGGTGCCTACCGGGTTCACGCGCACTTCCGCGCTTTCCCACAGGCCGACACCGGCGCCAAGTGATCCGACCGCTGCCGAAGGTGCGATGCCACAGGCTTCGATATAGTTGGAATAGCCCAAGCCGCGAAGTTTACCCCGTTTGGCAGCTTCTTCCTTGCGGGCGGGAAATCCGGCCACATCCGCAGCCGCTTTGGCCTGATCGAGGTTTCCGGCAAAATCACCGCTGTCATAAGCCATGATCACCGGCGTCTGATGCGGGAATTCCCGCACAAAGTTCTGACGCCGCAATTCGCCCGGATCAACACCCAGTTCCCGCGCAGCCGTTTCGATCATCCGTTCGATCAGATAGGCCGCTTCCGGCCGCCCTGCCCCGCGATACGCATCGACCGGAACTGTATTGGTGTAATAGGTCTGCACATCGCAATAGACATTGGCGATATTGTACTGACCCGACAGAAGCGTTGCATAAAGATAGGTTGGCACCGAAGAAGAAAACAGGGACATATACGCCCCGAGGTTCGCCTTGGTGTTCACCTTGAAGCCGACGATATTGTTGTCCGCATCAAAGCCCATTGTCGCGGTCGAGACATGATCCCGCCCGTGAGCATCCGTCAGGAAAGCTTCGGAACGGGTTGAGGTCCATTTTACCGAACGGTTGGTCTTCATCGACGCCCAGAGACAGACGATCTCTTCGGGATAGATGTAGATTTTGGCACCAAAACCTCCGCCCACATCTGGTGCGATCACCCGCAGCTTATGCTCTGGCGCTACATTGTAGAAAGCCGAGAGCACAAGCCGCGCGACATGGGGGTTCTGGGAGGTTGTATAAAGTGTGTAGTGATCTTCAGATTCATCGAAAGTCGCCACAGCAGAACGAGGTTCCATCGGGTTCGGCGACAGACGATTGTTGGTGATGTCCATCGTAGTGGTGTGATGGGCAGAGGCGAGCGCCGCATCGGTTTCATCCTTGTTGCCGATCTCCCAATCAAAAATCAGGTTGCCCGGCGCGTTTTCGTGGATTTGCGGGGCACCCTCTTTCATGGAGGCGAGCACGTTGGAGGTAGCGGGCAGAACTTCATACTCCACCATCACCGCTTCGGCAGCGGCCTGTGCCTGCGCCTTGCTGTCGGCAATCACAACGGCGACTGCATCGCCCACGTAGCGCACCTTATCTGTGGCCAGCGCCGACCATGCGCCCATATTCATCGGGCTGCCGTCTTTGGATGTGATCCCCCATCCGCAGATGATGTTTCCGATGCCGTCCCCTGTCAGTTGATGACCGTTCAGTACCGCTTCAACGCCTTCCATTGCTTCGGCGGCGGAGGCGTCAATGCTTTTCACATTCGCATGGGCATGGGGCGAACGCACAAAAGCCGCATAGGCCTGATTGGGTTGGACAATATCGTCCGTATATTTCCCCTTGCCGGTAATAAAACGTTTGTCCTCTTTGCGCAGGACACGGGCGCCAATTCCTTGATCTGTCATGATATTGCCCTCCCTTATGCCATTTTCGATGCGCCGTCGGCGATCGCTTTGACAATGTTATGATACCCAGTGCAGCGGCAGATATTACCTTCCAGTTCCTCGCGGATGGCATGTTCGTCCAGCGTCTTGCCAGCTTCCTTATAGCGCGAGACCATATCGGTGGCGGTCATGATCATGCCGGGCGTACAGAAGCCGCATTGCAGACCGTGGTTTTCCTTGAAGGCGATCTGCATGGGGTGCAGATCGTCCTTGCCTGCTGCGACACCTTCAATGGTTGTTACTTCAGCACCTTCGGCAGAGGCAGCAAGCATGGTGCAGGCTTTGACCGCCTGTCCGTTCACATGAACAACGCAAGCCCCGCATTGGGACGTGTCACAGCCCACATGGGTTCCGGTCAGGCGCAGGTTCTCGCGGATGTAATCCACCAGCAACGTGTTGTCGGGCACCTCGGCGCTGCGCGCCTTCCCGTTCACGGTCATTGTTACTTTTGTCATGATTTCCTCCCAGAATTGACGGGCAAACCGGCCCGGAATATGTAATTTACGTGTTAACTTTCTTCCAGTTCATCCCGCAGGTTGGCAAAGAACTTGTCAGCAAGTTTCGCTGCTGTTGACTGGATCAGCCGAGAACCAAGCTGGGCGATCTTGCCGCCCACCTGCGCTTCGGCCTGATAGGTCAGGATGGTTTCGTTACCGTCTTCGGCCAGTTGCACATCCGCGCCGCCCTTTGCAAATCCGGCGATGCCGCCCTTGCCTTCCCCTTCTATTTTCAGGGAATTTGGCGCGACCAAATCTTTCAGCGCAACCTCGCCTGCGAATTTGGCTTTCACGGGGCCGATTTTCAGGGACACTTTGGCAGACATTTCCGTCTCGCCGGTTTTCTCCAGTTCTTCGCAGCCCGGTATGGCGCCGCGCAAGATTTCAGGGTCCTGAATTGCGTCCCAGACCGTTTGAATGGGGGCAGCAATGCGGTATTCACCTGACATATCCATGTGATGTAATCCTCCCGTATTTTTAAAAATTAGACTGCAGAAGGCTTCATTCTGTCAACGATCGCGCCGTGTCCGGCACGGGCGCAAGGATAGAATACTGTTGCAAACTGTCTCATGTTTGCGACAACCGGCGTCAGGAGGACAACTGGTGCTTTTTCAGAAGGCGGTAAAAGGTTGCCCTGCTGACGCCCAACTGTTTCGCAGCAAGGGTCGCGTTGCCCCGTGCCGCGGCCATGGCGCGGCGGATGGCGGCCCGTTCTGCATCTTTCAGACCCATTGCGGGGGCTTCTTCCGGCAGGATTTCTGTACGTGGCAGGGGAATATCAAAGGTTTCGTGCTGAAGCCCGTACAGCCGCCGCGCCGCGCGGTTCGCCCCGATCACCAGATCATCCCGATCCGACGCCAGCAGCGGCGTGCCAAGGGCCGTAACCTCATCCGCGACGATGATCCGCGCCCCGTCAAAAGACGCACGGAAATATTCGGTTTCGATCCGGTTGGCCGCACTGATGACCAAAGAGGCCATCATCTGGGCAAAACTGTCGTTCATATCATCCCGCGCGCTGGAAATATCCAGAACCGCAATCAGATCGCCGCTGGCATCGAAAATCGGCGCACCGGCGCAGGACATGCCGATGATTTCCTCGAGATAGTGCTGGTCTTTGTAGATCAGCACGGGGCGTTCTTCCAAAGCACAGGTGCCAACCCCATTAGTACCCACGCGCTGCTCGCTCCAGATTGCGCCAGAGCGGGCGCCCAGCACATTCAGCGGACGTTCATCCACGTCATGAATTAGACGGTGCAGCACCACGCTGTCCTTATTGGTCAGCATCACGCAGCAGCCGGTTTTCACCACCGCCGTAAACAGGTTCTCCATGATTGGTTTGGCAATATGCAAGAGCCGGTCAAGCCGCTGTTGCTCAAACCGCAGTTCGGACTGGCTGAGCAGATCCTGCGGCCGGCGCAAATCCGGCTCCAGCCCGTGATGGAACATGGACCGCGCCCAGGACGCGGCAATGGCAGAGCGTGCAGGCGCGCGCCCTTCGACTTGTGCATGTACTTTTTCCACATGGCTGGCGTATTGCTGCGCTGGCATGATGGATCCTCCCACCGCAACCAGACCACGGGTCTGCACAGAAATCAAGCGGTCAGGTAGAGTGCCGACCCGCAAGCCAGTCATCCCAGGCTTCGGGCGTGTCCAGATCGACCAAGACCCCCGCCCCCCGAGGCACCAGATGCAAATTGTCGGATTCCGCTTCGATCAGGGATTTCGCGCCGCTGTCTCCCTCAAGGCTGGCCAGTGATTCAAAATAGCGTTTGTCAAACAGCACCGGATTACCCCGTTTCCCGTTCGGGGCCACTGGTGCCACGATTGCAGCCCCCCGCGCAGGGTCATACCCGTTGATCAGCGCGTCGATGTCACCGGCGGTAACTTCTGGCATATCGGCAAGGGCTATGATTACGGCTCCGGCCTCGGGGGGGAGCGCGTTGATACCGGCCCGCAGGCTTGCCGCAAGTCCGCTTGACGCATCGCGGGCCGGCACCAGTTGCGCCTTGCAGCCCTTCAGAACCTTTTCTACGGCAGCGTTTTGCGGATTGATAACGATGCTGATCCCACCGGCGCGGGACTTGAGCAAGCGTTCAGCTGTGCGCCGAACCAGCGGAACCCCGTCAATTTCGCGCAGCAGTTTGTGCTGCCCCTTCATCCGGCTGGACTGACCTGCGGCCAACAACAGGATATGGGGGGCAGCAGATTTACCTGATCTGCGAATGCGGCGGGGTTGCGGGCGGGCCGGAACCTCTTTCAACAGGCCGCCCACCCCCATCACGGCAATGTCGTCATGGGTCACGGGAAGTCCGGCCATCAACCGTTCCAGCACCCAGTCCACCCCATTCAAGGCGGGGGAACGGCAACATCCGGGCAGTCCGACCACCGGCTTGCCCGCAAGCTCCCCGAGAAACAACAGGTTTCCCGGATCAACCGGCATGCCAAAACGGGTAAGCCTGCCGCCCGCATCTACCAGCCCGGCAGGAGCCACATCATTACTGTCTGACGTAGCAGACGCCCCGAGGATCAGCACCATATCCGCAACACCGGCCCGCCGGATCGCATTTGCGATGTCGTTTTGCGTGTGGGGTACCGTTTCGACGCTCTCAAGCGACAGTCCCAGCGCAACCGCCCGTGCGCGTACAGCCGCTTCACCCTTTTCCAGCAGGGACGGTTTGAAACCGGAGGTGCGCGTCAGGATCAGTCGCGCGGTTTTCGGGCGGAACGGATGCAGCGTCAGACTATCGGCGGACAGCTTCGCTGCAGCTTGTTCCACCTTGCCCCGCGGCACCGCGTAAGGAATGATCTTGATCGTGGCAACCATTGTGCCCTCGCTCACACGGGCATAATCCGGCAGGGTCGCGATGGTGATGGAGGGGTCTACCGTGTTAAACGCCGTGATCGAGCCGGCATCCAGCCGCAGCACTCCGGCCCGCGCTGCGATTAGATTGACCCGTCCGTTCAATGGCTCTGTCACGCGGATCAGCGGCGCGGCGAGCCCCGCAGCCAGTTCTGCCGCCGCAGCATTTTCTTCAACATCGTCAGGCGCGAACTGCGCCACTGTCAGTTCTCCCACCGAAAGCGCGTCCAGTCTTGCTATATCCTCGGCACGGATCACATGGCCCTTGGCCAGCCGCAGCCCGTCCTGATGAAAGGAATGGGCCAGCGTGTGACCGAGCGTGTCGCGCAGGGGAAGCGGTCCGAATTTCATTGCTTGCGCAATGTTTGGGTCATCTCTGCCATAACCGACAGGGCAATTTCTGCCGGAGTGGCCGCGCCGATGTCCAGCCCGACCGGGCCGCTGATCCGGTCGATCTGTTCTGACTCAAAGCCCAGTTCTTCCAGTTGCGCCCGCCGTTTGGCATGGGTGCGACCGGACCCGAGGGCGCCAATGTAAAACGCATCCGATTTCAAACCGGCCGCCAGCGCGGGCGTGTCGAGTTTGGGATCATGGGTCAGTGTGACAAGGGCGGTGCGGGCATCAAGGCCAAGCTGTTCAACGGCAGCATCCGGCCAGTCGTTCAGTATAGTTTCATCCGGAAACCGCGACTGGCTGGCAAAACTGTCCCGCGGGTCCACCAAAAACGGCGCATATCCCGCAATTCTTGCCATCGGCAGCAGGGCTTGGGCGATATGAACCGCCCCGACAACCACCAGCCGTAATGGCGGATTCTGGATCACAGTGAACACATCCCCGTCCATGCCGGATTTATCCGAGGCAAACCGTGTCTGTGCATCCGCAGGCCCGATCAACCTGCGGTGCCAGTTTGTCAGGTTGGTCTGGATGCCCACGGGACGGCGTGCCTTGCGGGCCTGTGCAATCGCTTCAATGTCCGACACATCCGGCCCCTGCCCGATGCCGACAGGTTCTACCAGCACTTTGATTGTCCCCCCGCAAGCAAGCCCAACAGCGAAAACTTCCTCATCCGACACGCCGTATTCCAGCAGACGGCAATCCCCCGCATCAAGCGCCTCCAGCGCCTCGGCTACCACAGCACCTTCGACGCAGCCCCCCGAAACCGAGCCCTGAAATTCACCATCATCGCGGATCGCCAGTTGGGCGCCCACAGGTCGCGGCGCACTGCCCCAGGTTTCAACCACTGTGGCAAGGGCGGCGCGATGGCCCTGATTGATATAGTCGAGCACCACTTCGGGCATATTGTCGGAATTTGTCTGTGTCATAGCATCGCCATCAATCGTTGTTTTTCACCGGATCCGCCCGTGGACAGGGCCTCTGTCAGATCACGCAGAGCATTCAGACTATGACAGGAATGGAAACTGTCAACATGAGGCAAGAGCGCACGGATGCCTGCGGCTTGCGGTGAAAACCCGTCCCAGCGCATCAGCGGGTTGAGCCAGATCACCTGACGGCTGGACAGGCGCAGGCGGCGGGCCTCGCGGGACAGTTCTTCGGGGTCCTGCCGTTCCAGCCCGTCCGTCACCAGCAGCACCACCGCCCCGCGTGAAAGCACACGCCGCGACCAGTTCTTGTTAAAATCCGCAAGGGATTCCCCGATCCGCGTGCCCCCGTCCCAGTCCTTGGCCAGTTGCCCGACCGTTTTCAGTGCAGCATCCGGATCGCGCTGAGACAGGCTGCGGGTAATGTTGGTCAGACGGGTGCCGAAAGTAAAGCTGTGTACCTGCGCCCAACCCTGCCCCTTGGCCAGAGAAACCGAATGCAGAAAGTGCATGAACAATCGCGAATATGTAGACATGGAACCGGAAATATCACAGAGCGCCACGAGATCGGGGTTGCGATGCCCTTGGGTTTTGCGGGGCAGTTTCAAAACCTCCCCCCCTGTGCGCATGGCCCCGCGCAACGTGGCACGGGCATCGATGCGGCTGCCGGAATGGCTTGGCGTCAGGCGTCGACTGCGGATCGGTTTGATCGGCAGCCGCATCTGCGCAATCGCCTGTTTCGCCTCGGCCATTTCCGCGTTGCTCATCTGTTCGAAATCCATGGATTGCAGCTTTTCGTTGGCTGAGAGGCTGAATTCTGCGTCCAGTTCCACTTCCTCTCTGGCATCTTCAACATCCGGCTGTGCAGGAGGCGGTGCGCCCTCCAACATAGCCTCCGCCGCCCGTTGCTCTGCGGTTTTCGGGGCTTTGGGTGCGTTTTGTGTCTGGATCATCGGCAACATGGTCTGGATCATGGTCTCGATAAACTCGGGGTCGCGCCAGAACATGGAAAACACCCGTTCGAACACATCAAGATGTTCGGCGCGGGACACCAGACAGGCCCGCAGTGTAAAGAAGAAATCCCGCCGTTCGCTAAAACCCGCAGCTTCCACAGCGCGGATCGCGCCCAGTGTTTGGGCTGGTCCCACCGGTACACCGGCACGGCGCAGGGTGCGCACGAAATAGATGATGTTGCGCGACAGCCGCCCCTGCGGCGGAAGGTTTCCGTTTGCGCGGTTCATCCCCGGCTCATTGTGTAGACAGGCGCGCGCGGGCCGTATCAAGTATCCGCGTCGCCTCTGATCCGGCCAGTTTCGCAATATCGTCCTGATACTTCAGAACCGCCCCGAGCGTATCGGCAATCACCTCGGGCGAGAGCGCCACAGCGTCCAGCGCCACAAGGCATTTGGCCCAGTCAATGGTCTCCGCAACACCCGGATTTTTGAACAAATCCGCTTCACGCAGGGACTGGACAAAGGCCACAACCTCGCGGCTAAGGGTTTCGCTGGCTTCCGGCGCACGGGCTTGTAGGATTTCAAACTCCCGCTCGAACGACGGGTAATCCACCCAGTGATAGAGACAGCGCCGCTTCAACGCGTCATGCACTTCACGGGTACGGTTGGAGGTGAGGATCACAATCGGTGGCTCGGGCGCCTTGATGGTGCCCAGTTCGGGGATCGTCACCTGATAGTCCGAAAGCGCTTCCAGCAGAAATGCCTCGAACGGTTCGTCGGTACGGTCGATTTCATCAATCAGCAGGATCGGCGGGCCGTTTTCATGGGGCTGCATCGCTTCAAGAAGCGGTCGGCGGATCAGGTACTTGTCGCTGAACAGCGCCTCCTCCGCCAAACCGCCCTCGCCTGCGGCACGCAGGGCAATCATCTGGGCGGCGAAGTTCCATTCGTACACTGCCGAGGCAGCGTCCAACCCTTCGTAACACTGTAAACGGATCAGATCCCGCCCCAGCGCCTTGGCCAGCGTTTTGGCCAGTTCGGTTTTCCCGACACCGGCTTCGCCTTCTAGAAAAACGGGCCGTTTCAGCGTCAGGGCCAGATATACCAGTGTGGCAAGCGACCGGTCGCAAATATAGTTTTCATCCGACAGCATTGCTTGGGTTGCGTCGATGGATTGGGGCAGTGATGGCATTGCGATATCCTTGGTTCAGCAAAATGTAGCAGCTTCCAGCGCAAGGGAAAGAGGCCGCCTGCCTAAAGTCAGCGCACTGACCACGAGTTTACCGGCAAATCTGTTGCAAACCCGAGACTCCTGCCCAGCACCGCAGGTGTTGCGGCCTCCGGCGGGAGTATTTGGGGAACATTGAAAACAGAGACTAGTGGGTTCGTTAAACCTGGCATCCGAATTCTGCGGACCATTCGAAGGGACGAGAGGCCTTGGGACTGGTGCGGGTTTGCACTTGATCAGAGTGCGCTGTGTATCCCGCCCGGCAATCTGTTCGAATTGCCGGACGGTTAACACCATTTTCAGAGTCATACTGGCTGGCGGCCTGCCAGAGTTTGCTTATGTCTCGTTCCAGGCCCGATCCCCGTTAACATCCTTGACGCGTGTGGGCAGGCCGATTGTATCGAGCAAGGTAAACAGCGGCTTGGGATCCAGTTCCTCTACGTTCAGCATTACGCCTTTGTCATAGGTACCATCCGCGATCAGCATGGCCATTGCCACGGGCGGGACACCTGCGGTGTAGGAAATGCCCTGACTGCCCACCTCGTTATAGGCGTCCTTGTGATCGGCCACGTTGTAAACGAAGACTTCGACCTCTTCGCCGTTTCTGGTGCCCTTCACCAGATCACCGATGCAGGTTTTGCCAGTATAGTTAGGGGCAAGGCTGGACGGGTCCGGCAGGACGGCCTTCACTACTTTGAGCGGCACAACTTCGAGCCCTTCGGCAGTTGTCACAGGCTGTTCGGACAGAAGTCCGAGGTTCTGGAGCACCGTGAATACATTGATATAATGATCGCCGAAGCCCATCCAGAAGCGGATGTCTGCCTCCGGATAGTTCGCCGCAAGCGAGTGCACCTCGTCATGGCCCGACATATAGGCTTTCTGTTTGCCAACCACGGGCAGATCCCACTCCCGCCCCACCTCGAACATACGGTTTTCCTGCCACGCGCCCTGTTGCCAGCTGTAAACCGTGCCGGTGAACTCGCGGAAATTGATTTCAGGATCGAAATTTGTAGAGAAATACTTGCCGTGGTTACCGGCGTTGATGTCCACGATGTCGATTGATGTCACCTTGTCCATAAATTCGTCTACCGCGAAACGGGCGAACGCATTCACCATACCGGGATCAAAACCGGCGCCCAAAATCGCCGTAACGCCTGCAGCGGCGCAATCGTCCTTGCGCTTCCATTCGTAATTGGCATACCACGGTGGGGTTTCGCAGATTTTGGCCGGATCTTCGTGAATCGCCGTGTCGATATAGGCCGCACCGGTCTGGATGCAGGCCTCCAGAACTGTCATATTCACAAACGGCGATCCCACATTGATCACAATCTGTGCGCCGGTGTCCTTGATAAGAGCCGCCACAGCACTGGTATCCATTCCGTCAACGGCATGGGCTTTAAATACGGCGTCCTGCTTCATCGCCTTCTTGTCATGCACGGTTTTCAGGATCGCTTCACATTTCGCGATCGTCCTGCTCGCGATATGCAGATCACCCAAAACGTCGTTGTTTTGAGCACATTTATGGGCGACTACCTGTGCAACGCCACCGGCGCCGATGATGAGAACATTGCGTTTCATGTATCCAAGAGACCTCTTTTGACTGTGATTTATGATAATGCCGCAGCAAAATCGTCGTAGTTAAAGTCCCGCACCATGCGGGTCCGACCATCCAGTTCACGGATCGCAATGCTTGGCATCTTCACCCCGTTAAACCAGTTTTTCTTGACCATCGTGTAGCCTGCTGCATCCTGAAACGAAAGCCGGTCGCCCGCTTTTAGAGGCGCGTCGAACCGGAACTCGCCGAATATATCTCCGGCAAGGCAGGATTTTCCGCAGATCATCCACTCCTCCTTACCACTGTCCGGCGAAATCTTTGCCGGTTCGCGGTAAATCAGCAAATCAAGCATGTGCGCCTCGATGGAGCTGTCCACGATTGCAAGGTTTTTTCCGTTGTGCATGGTATCCAGAACTGTGACCTCCAGCGTGGCAGCCCCTGTAATGGCTGCTTCGCCGGGTTCGAGATAGACCTGAATCCCGAAGGTTTCGGCAAATGCCTTCAGCCGCGCAGCGAGACGTTCAAGGGGGTAGTCCTGCCCTGTGAAATGAATGCCGCCCCCCAGACTGACCCATTCCATCTTGTGGATCACATTACCGAAACGGTGTTCGATCAGGGTCAGCATTTCATCAAAGCGTTCGAAACTGTCGTTTTCACAGTTGTTATGGAACATCAGGCCGCTGATCTGGTCCGAAACCGCTTCAATCGCGGCAGGATCGTGTTCCCCGAGCCGGCTGAAAGGGCGCGCCGGATCGGCCAGATCAAAACCGGATGTTGAAACCCCGGGGTTGACCCGAAGGCCGCGAATGTGATCGCGCGATTTTTCACGGAATTTGGTGAGCTGTCCGATGGAATTGAAGATAATCTTGTCGGAGCATTCCAGAACCTGATCAATCTCGTGATCCGCATAGGCCACGGAATAGGCATGGGTCTCGCCCGGGAACTTTTCACGCCCCAAGCGCACTTCATAAAGGGATGAAGATGTCGAGCCGTCCATATATTCGGCCATAAAGTCGAAAACGGACCAGGTTGCAAAACACTTGAGCGCCAGCAGGCATTTGACCCCGGACTCCGCCCGCAGCCATGCGATCTTTTCAAGATTGGGAAGAAGGCGGGACTTGTCGATAAGATAATAGGGAGTTTGCACAGCAAGATCTTTCTGCGGGTCCGTAACAACGGCTTGATCCATGGGCAGGGGAAAGACTTTGCCCCTTCGTTTTCAAGGCGCTCCATTGCATACTCTGTGCGGTTCGCACAACCACAAAGGTGAAGAAATTCCGGTTGGGCGCCGGTTGGCAAGGAAATGAACAGCAGCATTTTGCCGGTTTCCCATTCCGGCTTTTGCGGGTTAGAATTTTCGGAGGATCACAGGGCTAGGGCGCAATCGCTTAAAACTTTTCATTTCCGCCTCCGGCGGGAGTATTTGGGGAACATTGAAAGCCTTGGCGGCACCCAAGGCTTTGATCTGTTCAGCTTCCGTATTTTTCAAACTGGGCAGCTTGTTTAGCGGTCCATGTTACGGTGATTTCATAGCCCTGATCCCAGAGCTCTTCCCTATCGATGACATTCTGTTCGAAAAGCCATGCGCGGCGGGCACCTTCGGAGAAGGCCAGCTTCAGGGTTTGTGTGGTTTTCGGATCGTCGAGCGCTTTGGCGACACTCTCTAACAGGGTGTCGATGCCCTGCCCTGTTACCGCCGAGAGAATTTCGATGTTGTCTGTACGCTCCGCTGTGTTGCGGGCGGTCTCATAGGCCTCTGGTGGCAGAAGGTCTACTTTGTTCCAGACCTCTATCATCGTATCACTGGCGGTTTGGCTGATCCCGAGATCCGCTAGAATATCCTTCACGTCCTCGGCCTGCGCTTCGGTTTCGGGATGGGCAATATCGCGCACGTGAAGGATCAGGTCCGCATCCAGCACTTCTTCCAGTGTGGCGCGGAAGGCGGCGACCAGTTGGGTTGGAAGTTCCGAAATGAACCCCACCGTATCCGAAAGAATGATCTTGCGCCCCTCGGGCAGTTCGAGTTCCCGCATGGTCGGGTCAAGCGTGGCAAAGAGCATGTCTTTGGCCATCACATCCGCGCCGGTCAGTTTGTTGAACAAGGTAGACTTGCCCGCGTTAGTATAGCCTACAAGCGCGACAATCGGATAGGGAACCTTGGCGCGGGCCGCACGGTGCAATTCACGCGTCTTGACGACTTTAGAGAGCTGCTTCTTCAGCCGCACGATCGCATCGTCAATGGCGCGGCGGTCAGCCTCGATCTGGGTTTCCCCCGCTCCGCCGACAAAGCCCAGTCCACCGCGCTGGCGTTCAAGGTGGGTCCATGCGCGGACCAGACGGGTTTTGGAATAGCTCAGCGCAGCGAGATCAACCTGCAAAACACCCTCACGGGTGGCTGCGCGATCCGAGAATATTTCAAGAATCAGACCAGTGCGGTCCAGTACCTTTACCTTCCAGTGCCGTTCGAGGTTGCGTTGCTGGATCGGCGTTACCGGACCGTCGATGATGACAAGTGTCACCTCTTCGGCCTTGATCCGTGCCTCAAGCTCTTCCAGTTTGCCTTTACCGAACAGCAAACCGGCCTGCGGTTTTCGCAGGTTTACAACTTCGCCGTAAGCCACATCCAGTCGCAAGGCATGGGCCAGAGACACGGCCTCTGCCAGAGCATGCTCTGGCGCGCGGCGTGTTTCCTGATTGGCAATATCGGGGTGAAGGACGCAGGCGCGTTCCAAGGATCAGCTTTCCTCGCCGTCGTACAACTGCACGGCCTGCGCCGGCATGATGGTCGAAATGGCGTGTTTGTACACAAGCTGGCTCTGGCCATCACGACGCAACAAAACACAGAAGTTGTCAAACCAGGTGATCATGCCCTGAAGTTTAACTCCGTTAATCAGAAAGATCGTAACCGATACTTTCTGTTTGCGAACATTGTTGAGGAATGCGTCCTGCAGATTCTGTTTGTCGCCAGCCATTTTTGTCAGCTTTCAGTTTTATGCCCCGCATTGATTGGCGCGGGATATTGTTTTCGTTCCGAGGGAGACTAAGAGACAAGGGCGGGGTTTGACCAGCAGAAAATTCCGCTTTTTGGCCAGTTGTGGTAATTTATCGCCAGTAGTTGGGGTTTAGAACCGCGATCACGGCCAAAGCCTCCAAACGGCCGAGAATCATGGCCACACAGAGGATCAATTTGCCTAAATCCGAGATATTGGCGTAGCCGGTAAAGCTCTCACCGGCGGCATGGGCCAGCGGTCCGGTGTTGGACATTCCCGCAGTGGCAAAAAGAAGGCTGTCAGCAAAGCTGATTCCCGTAGCCGAGAGCGCCAGTGCCACCAGCCCGAGCGAAATGACAAACAGCATCAGGAAGATCCAGGCGATTTGTGCCCCTTCCCGACGGATCAACCGGACCCTGCGGGACGAACCGGCGATGGAATTCGGATGGTTAAGCCGCTGGATTTCCCGCTGGCTGTGTTTGTAGAGCGCATAAACCCGCAGCAGCTTCACCCCGCCAGCCGTGGTGGCGATCCCTCCGCCCATGACAGAGAGGCTCATTAGGATCAGACCGGTTGTCCCCAGACCGGACCAGTTGCGCGCCCCTTCCCAAGCCGCGCTTTCAAAGCCGGTGGTTGTCAGGAAAGACATCACCATGAACATCGCTCCCCAAATTGCTGCGATGACACTTGGCACCTCTGCCCCTGCCGAAACCTCGTAGGCTGCGGTCCAGTGGCGTAAAAACAGTAGGAACGGAATAATGATCAAACAGGCCAGCGTCAGGTTGATTTCCTTGTCGAGCTTGATGTTTTGAAGGAACTCCCGGTCGCTTGCAAAAAAGAAAGAGTGGCGGGACACGGCGAAAAACAGGAACAGGAACATCAGGACTTCCCCGACATAGCCGCTGGAGCCTCCTTTCAGTCCACCGACCGGAGAAATCCCACTGGTCGAGACAATCGACATCGCATGGGAGACGGCCACAAGGGTGCGATCGCCTGCAACCAGCAAAGCCAGCGTCAAAGCCGCCGTGATCGCAAGATAGATCGGGAAAATCTGCTCCCCGTAGCGGGTCAGGCGCTGTTTCGCATCCGCGCTTGCAATCTGGTTGCTCGATTTCTGCAAACCCTTACCGGCTGCAAATATCTCAAACCCGCCGATGTTCAGCGGCGCAAAAATGGCCATAGCCACCACAAGGATGAAGAACCCACCGATCCAGCCTGCAATCGCCCGCATCAGATGCAAGGGAGCGGGTACAATTGACGGATCGTCAAAGAGCGTCGCACCTGTCGTGGTAAGGCTGCTCAGCATCTCGAAATAGGCCTGAAAATAGGTGATCGAGTTGACAAGATAGTTGAAAGGCAAAGCCAGCAGCGCCGGTATCACCAGAAATGACGCGAAAACTGTCACAAGATAGTTGCGCGCTGTATTCGGCGGAGAATACCCTGACACCGCAATCCCCACGAGCGACAGCAGGACCAGCAGGAACGTGGTGTAGTAGAAAAACGTCCGCGCGACGTCCCAGTCTTCCAGCCGGATGGCAAAGGCCATCGGCAGGTACATCATCGCAACCGCAAAGCCGAGCAGCTGAACGAAAAGAGGAAGGGAGCGCAGCCAGGTCATGGGGCTAGAAAAAGTCTATCTGAACTTGCAGCAGCCGTTCCACGTCTTCGATGTAGCGGGCCAGAGAGAAGATCACCACCACATCACCATCTTCAATGCGGGTGTTTCCGTCCGGCCGAATGACCTTATCCCCTTTTTTCACCGCCGCAATAATGGCCCCTTCGGGGATATTGATATCACGGATCGCACTGCCTGAGATCGGCGACGTGGACATGACCTGCGCTTCGATCACCTCGGCCTCGGCATCGCCGATGGAGTAAACCTGCCGCACGCGGCCGTGCCGGATGTGACGCAGGATAGAGGAAACAGTTGTTGCGCGTGGATGAATAAACGCATCGATATTCAGTGGACGCATCAGCGGTGCCAAACCGTTGTCGTTTACAAGGGCCACCACTTGTGGGCAGCCTTCAGCCTTGGCGCGGGTGGCGGTCAGGAGGTTGGTTTTATCATCATCTGTTACCGCCAGAAGCGCATCCGCCTTATCAAGATTCGCCTCCATCAACATATCCATATCCAGCCCGTCGCCGTGCAGGACAATGGTCCGTTCCAACGCCTCGGCGGCCCGTTCCGCAACGGGGCGGGATTTCTCGATCACCTTGGCACGTACCCGATCCGAGCGTTTTTCAAGCTCGCTCGCCACGGCAAGGCCAACGTTTCCGCCGCCAATAATGATGACCCGTTCCCGTTTCTTCGTGGCTTTGCCAAAGATTTCAAGCGCACGGCCCACGTCTTCCTTATGGGTAAAGAGATAAACCTGATCGCCGACAAACAGTTGGTCCTCTGAAGTGGCTGTAAACAGACGATTGTCACGGCGCACGCCGCAGACCAGTGCCCGCAAGGTAGAGAACAGCTCTGACAACTGGCGCAGCGGTGTGTTCACAACTGCGCAATCCTCGGCGAGCGTTATGCCAAGCATCTCGACCTCCCCCATCAGGAAAGGCTCGTTGTCGAAAGTCGAAGGCGCTGCAAGCTGTCGCAAGGCGGCGGCGGCCACTTCCTTTTCGGGCGAGATCACCACGTCGATGGGCAAGTGGTCCCGTTGGTAAAGGTCGGTATAGATCACATCGAGGTAGGACTGCGCCCGCAGGCGGGCAATCTTGCGCGGGATCGAAAAAACCGAATGGGCCACCTGACATGTGACCATATTCACTTCGTCCGAATGGGTCGCAGCGATGATCATATCCGCATCCCGCGCCCCAGCGCGGCGCAACACGTCCGGATAGCTGGCAAATCCGGCGATACCGGAAACGTCTAGGGAATCCGTGGCCTGATTCACCAGGCCGGGATTGTTGTCCACGATGGTAACTTCATTGTTTTCCGCAGCAAGGTGGCGGGCAATCTGCCAGCCCACCTGTCCTGCGCCACATACGATAACCTTCATGTCAGGCTCCTGTCGCTATGGGCCTGTGCTACCAGTTTGGACGGCTGCGTCAATCGCCAAGGGACTCCGCTGCCGCTTCTTCGATTTCAGCAATGCGGGTTCCGGCCTTGTTTGTAGTCACTACGTTGAGGGTTTTGAGCTTGCGATGCAGTGCGCTGCGCTCCATCCCGACGAAATTAGCAGTGCGCGAGATATTCCCGCCGAAACGGTTAATCTGCGCCATCAGATACTCCCGTTCGAACATCTCGCGGGCCTCACGCAGGGGCAACATGGCATAGGTATTGGACAGCCCTGCCCCGTCCCCGTTGCCACCGCTATCGTTTCCGGGGATTTCCGAGGGTTCGATTTCCCCCTTGTCCGGCCCGAGGATCAGAACCCTTTCGATCACGTTGCGCAACTGGCGCACGTTTCCGGGCCATGTCATCGTCTGCAATAAAGCTTCGGTTTCTTCGCCCAGAGGCCGGACCGGCAGGCCCTGAGCGGCGTTTAGTTCTTCCATGAAATGTTGGGCCAGCAATGCGATATCCTCGCGGCGTGCTTCCAGCGACGGAACATTGATCGGCACAACGTTCAGACGGTGGTACAGTTCCTCGCGGAACCGTCCGGCGGCGATTTCCTGTGTCAGATCGCGGTTGGTGGCCGAAAGGACGCGAATGTCCACGCGAACCTTGTCCGAACCGCCTACACGGGTGAAGGATTGTTCAACCAGAACCCGCAGGATTTTCGACTGCGTGCCAAGGGGCATATCCGCAACTTCATCAAAAAAAACAATGCCCCCGTGGGCCTGTTCCAGAAGGCCCGGTTCAAAGCCCCGTTCACCCCCTTCGCGGCCGAAAAGCACTTCTTCCATCCGGTCCGGCTCGATACTGGCAGAGTTGACCGAAACGAAGGGCGCTTTGGAACGGTCAGATTTTGAATGAATGTAGCGGGCAGCCACTTCCTTGCCACAACCCGATGGCCCGGTCAGCATCACGCGCCCGTTGGTTTTCGTCACTTTATCCAGCTGGCTTTGCAGGTTGCGGAACGCCGTTGACTGGCCGACCATAACCGAAGACGTCACGTCCTTGACCTTCAGTTGCGCATTCTCGCGGCGTAAGCGCGACGTTTCCATCGCCCGTGCAATCACCACCATCAACTGGTCAATATTGAACGGTTTTTCGATGAAATCGTAGGCACCCTGCTTTACTGCTGCCACAGCGATTTCGATATTGCCGTGACCCGAAATAATCACCACCGGAATATCGGGGTTATCACGCCGTACGGTTTTCAGAATATCGATCCCGTCCAGACGGCTGTCTTTCAGCCAGATATCCAGAATAATCAGATCCGGCGCATCTTTATTAATCTCGGCAAATGTTTCGTCTGAATTTGCCGCCTTGCGGGTCGTATACCCCTCGTCCACCAGAATGTCGGACACAAGTTCGCGAATATCTTTTTCATCATCAACGACGAGAATATCACCCATTTTACCACTCCTGACGATCGCCTTTGATCAGGCCACCTTTATATTTTCGGTTACGTTACTCAATTCATTTCCAAATGGCAAAACGATACGTGCCATTGCGCCCACCCTTCCTGTTTCATCAAAAGCAGGTGCATCCAGCAGTTCTAGCGTGCCGCCATGTTCTTCTATAATTTTCTTCACAATCGGCAGCCCAAGCCCTGTCCCGCTATCGCGATGTGTCACATAGGGTTCAAACAGACGGGAGCGGTTTTCCGAGGGAAGCCCCATGCCGTTGTCCTGAATTTCAATTTGTGTCGCCCCGTTCTCGCAGCGCACGATAACGCGAATCTCCGGCACAAATCCGTCCGGCTTTTCTTCCATTCCTTCAATGGCTTCGCCCGCGTTCTTAATCAGATTGGTCAGCGCCTGATTGAACATGGTGGCATCAATCACTGCCTGAATGCTTTCAGCTTCTATATCAAGGCTGACCTTCGTCGGGCTAAGCGCTGACTGCTGGAGCACAACAACATCGCGGATCAGTTTTGCCAGATCGTGATCGCGCCTTTCAGGCTCCGGCATTCGGGCGAATTTTGAAAACTCGTCAACGATCCGCCGCAAGTCATTGGTTTGGCGGATAATCACGTCAGCGTACTGCCCCAGATCATCCGCTTCGTCGCCCAGTTTGGGACCGAATTTCCGCTTCATGCGTTCAGCCGATAGCTGGATCGGAGTCAGCGGGTTTTTGATCTCGTGGGCGATCCGGCGGGCAACGTCCCCCCAGGCCGCCATGCGCTGGGCTGAAACAAGCGAGGTCACATCGTCAAAGGTTACAACATAGCCTTCGAGTTCCCCGTCCTCGGCCGCCCGCTTTGCCACCCGAACCAGAAGAATTTCCGGACTTCCGGTGCGGGTAAGCCGGATTTCTTCCTGCGCAACGCCGCTGGATTTCTCTTCAAGTTTGGCAAACAGCCCCGAAAATTCGGGCACTGCAGCGATCAGGTTTACGTTTACATCCCGCTCTTCATCAAGGTTGAGAAGCCGCGCAGCAGCGGTGTTCATCATGGCAATCTGGCCGTGTTCGTTCAGGCCGATCACACCTGCAGTCACCCCCGACAGAACACTATCGAACAGGCGGCGGCGGCGTTCAGTGCGTTCATTCGCTTCAATCAAATCGTCGTGCTGACGTTTGACCTGCTGGGTCATCCGGTTGAATATCCGGCCTAGCATGGCGATTTCGTCGTCGCCGTCTTCCTCGCGGACCTGCACACCCAAATCCCCTGCCCCCACACGTTCCACAGCACCAGCAAGACGGGCGACGGGGCGCGACAGCCGCTCGGCAAACCACAAGCCAAGCCAGATGGCGGCCAAAATCACAATAAGGGCAAAGGCCATGTAAATAAGAGCCAGATCAAACAGAAGCTGGTCGCGCTCCTGCTCTCCCTGATTGTAGAGCGCGACGGTTTCCTTGGTTTCATCCAGCAGGTTCAGGATTTCTCCATCCACACGGCGGGATACATAAATGTAGCGGTCCGGATAAGTGGTAAGCCGCACCAGTGCGCGGAACTCATTGTTGTTCCAATCCTGAATGACCACCGTTTTGCCGGCCTCAGCCTCTCGCAGGCTGTTCTCGGAGGGTGGTTCGAAATCAAAGAGATAGCTGCGCTCACCGCGGGCTTTCAGGTTGGCTGCCCCATCGATCACGTAGGCTTCCTTGAGGCCGCGCTGGATACGCTGCTGTCCAAGCGTCAGAGAAGAGCGTAGTTCCTGCTCTGCATTGATTCCAAGGATTCGCCGCTGCTGGTTCAGGAATTGCGCCAGCAACCGTGCATCTGCCACCAGATCGTTACGCTGCTCGTTTTCATAGGCTTGGGCCGCCGCAAGTGAATTCCCCACCACGTTCTGTACGCGGGTAGAAAACCAGTTCTCGAAACCGAAATTCAGCAGGATGGTGGAAATCACAGCAACCATAACGGTTGGCACCAGCGCCACAAAAGCAAACACGCCGGAAAGACGCATGTGCAACCGCGAACCTGCCGTTTTTCGGTTACGGGCAGTAACAATGCGCAGGATTCGCTGGCTGACCAACGCGGCCACCACCAGAACGTAGACAAAATCGCAAAGCAAAACAAAACGGATCAGGTCGTTAGAGACTGATCCGTTTGTAGCGCGCAGTACAAAATAGGTGGTAAAAACCAGTATAGGCGCCAGTAAAGCCAGTGAAATTGCAAACACTGTCTGCACCCGCCGCTTCTTGCGCCAGGCGTTTACACGCCGCCAAAGAATACCAAGATGCATATTATACTGCTCTACCGTTTCAGAAGTGCATCACTTACTGTTGCGGTTTTACGTCAATTTCTTGGTCCTTGTCACCTGAATATCGAGCTCGCGGATCTTTTTGCGCAACGTATTCCGGTTAATGCCCAGCAATTCAGCTGTCCGAATCTGGTTCCCCCGTGTCGCGCTCAACGACAGGGCGAGCAGTGGCAGCTCCACCTCGCGCAGGATGCGGTTGTAAAGTCCCGGAGGCGGGAGCGCATCGCCGTGCAGATCGAAATACCGTTTGATATGTGCTTCAACTGAGGCAGACAGCCGGTCTGCCACAACCGGTGTGCCGCTTTGTTCCTGCTCGGCCATTTCCTTTAGCGCCTTGCTCACAAAATCGCTGGAGATCTCGTCTTCTGGGCAAAGAATAACAAGACGCTGGATGAAATTCTGCAATCCACGCACGTTGCCCGGCCATTTGGCCAGTCTCATCTGGTCCATGGCGGATTTTGTCAAAGTCTTGCGCGGCATCCCCTTAGAAGCACACACCTGAAGGAAATGCTGGCTGAGTTCGGGGATGTCTTCAATCCGGTCACGCAGCGGTGGCAACACGATCGGCATTACGTTCAGACGGTAGAAAAGATCCTCGCGGAACAGGCCGTCGTTGATCAAAGGCAGCATCGGCCGGTTGGTGGATGATACAAACCGAAGGCCCTGTGCCTGCACAGCATCCGATTGGGTCAGTCCCAGCAGATGCAGCTGGCTTTCCGGTGAAAGCTCGCTCACTTCGTCCAGATAGACCGTGCCACCCTGTCCCGCATCCCCGAGAACCGCATGATCCAGTTGCTCCGGCGTGGCGGTGCCACAGTTGATGCGCACATATCCGGCCTGCGCACGGTTGCCCAGATTGTGCAACGCACGGGCCAGAAGATCCTTGCCCGTTCCGCTTTCGCCCTGAACCAGCACGTTGAGATCCGTGTTCACGACCCGCGCGACAATCCGGTAAACCTCCTGCATTGCAGGGCTTCCCCCTACCAAGGGCAAGGCCGGATCCGCCGCCACAAGTGTATCCTGTTTTATCGGCTCCGGCTGGTTCGCATGGCCCGGGCGGCTTAGCGCCTTGGAGACTTTGGACAGCAAATCCCGCAGGTCAAAGGGCTTTGGCACATAATCGAACGCTCCGGCTTCAGAAGCACGGATCGCTGTCACCACCGTATTCTGTGCAGAGATCACGATCACCGGTAGATTGGGACGGCGCTTCATGATGGCGGGCAGCAGATCAAGTCCGTTACCATCCGGCATCATCACGTCAGAAACGACGGCATCCCCTTCCCCTTCTTCCACCCATCGCCACAAAGTGGCTGTGTTGCTGGTGGCACGAACCTTACATCCGGCCCGTGTCAGTGCCTGAGTAAGAACGGTGCGTATGGTGCGGTCGTCATCTGCAACGAGAACAGTTCCATCCATCAATGAATTCCTTTTTTGGTGCGCCAGACAGGCAGGCGTAGGGTAAACGTCGTGCGGCCCGGTATGCTGTCACAATCGATCAGCCCGCCGTGCCCCATGACGATTTTGGAAACCAAAGGCAGCCCCAGACCACTGCCGTTGGATTTGCTGGTGACAAAAGGATCGAAAATTTCGGAAATCAGTGTATCCGGAATCCCGTGCCCGTTGTCGGTAATGTCAATCTGAAGCGGCAGGGTTTCGGTACGCCTGCCTGCTACGGCGAATTTCACGCCGGAATTATAAGAAGTGCGCAATTTGATTTTGCCATGCGGCTGATCAACTGCTTCGGCTGCATTTTTGATGAGGTTCTGAAACACCTGAAGCAACTGGTCTGCATCACCGGCTGCATCCGGCAAAGACGGATCATAATCCACCGAAAACGTAACGTGTTTTGCAAATCCCGCCTGCGCTGCGCGCACAGCGCGGTCCAGTACATCGTGGATATTCACTGCAGAACGTTGTGTAGGTCTGTCATCCCCGAAATGTTCAACTTTATCAATAAGCTTCCCGATTCTCTTGGTTTCCTGCTCGATCAAATCGGTTAGCTCGCGGTCTTCGTCCGAACCGTTCATCGCCAGCAATTGTGCCGCTCCGGAAATACCGGCAAGCGGATTGCGCAGTTCATGAGCAAGCATGGCGGACATGGCCACCACCGAGCGCGCCGCTGCCATGTGCGTCAAAGAGCGGCTCATCTTCTGCGCGACGCCCGTTGGCTGGATAATCAGCAACAAATCGTCAGAATCACTGCCAACCGGCCCCACATGCACATTGCAGCGCACAGGATGCAGGCCGCTTAGGGCTACATCCACGTTATACTGCATGAGCGAACCGGACTTGATCCGCGCTTGCGCAACTGTCTCGGCAATCACCGAAGTTTCTCCGAACAGGCTTTCAACGCTGCGATTGCGCAGGATCTTGGCAGAGATTTTCACCATTTGCTCCCCTGCACTATTGCTCAGGCGGAGGCAGTTATCGGGGTCAACTACGAAGGCGGGAAAGGGCAGATTGGCCCAGATCTGTTCGAAATTGTCAGGCGCAAGCCCGTGGGGTATTGTTTCTGCGCGGTTCATGCGGCCTCGTCCTGACGGAACCCCATCGGCAACAGTTGAAGCAGCTGCAAAACACGGGCGTTGTCGGTTTCAGTGTAAATCTGCTTGCGCAGGTCGGCAGGCGTGGGCAGCACATCCATGTACCACCCCAGATGCTTGCGGGCGACACGATTGCCCAGCTCCGGCCCGTAGAAGGTGAGCATCGCTTCGTAATGCTCTGAAATAAAATCAATAAAATCCCGACCTTGCGGAATGTCAGGTGCATCGGCGCCAAACATTTCAGCAGCGATCAGTGCTGGCATCCAGGGCCGTCCCTGCGCCCCCCGTCCCACCATCACACCATCAGCACCGGACAGTTCCATCGCGCGGCGTGCCGTTGCCACATCAACAATGTCGCCATTGGCAACGACAGGTACAGACACCGCCTGCTTTACCCCCGAGATTGCCGCCCAATCGGCGCTGCCCTTGTAGAACTGGCAACGGGTTCGGCCGTGGATGGTAATCATCTGCACCCCGGCCTGTTCCGCACGAGCAGCCAGTTCAGGCGCGTTGAGCAGATCGTCGTTCCAACCGAGCCGCGTTTTCAGCGTGACGGGCACATCCACGGCAGCGATGACCGCTTCGATCAGGGAAACCGCATGATCGAGATCTTTCATCAGCGCCGAACCGGAATAACCGTTTGTCACCTTTTTGGCCGGACAGCCCATATTTATGTCGATAATCTGCGCCCCGTTGCCTGCACAAAGCTTTGCGCATTCGGACATCCAGTAAGCGTCCTTGCCAGCGATCTGAACAGAGGTATTGGCCGCGTGGAAACCAAGTTCAGCCCTAGCCTGTGCAGAAGGGCGCTTTTCAATCATTTCCTGACTGGCGACCATTTCGGACACAACAAGACCCGCACCAAAACGGCTCACAAGATTGCGGAAAGGCAAATCCGTGATTCCGGCCAGCGGTGCGAGAAGGACAGGAGGCGTTATTGCCTTATTTCCGATCAGAATTTGGGTCATGCCTCTTTCTTGTGCATCTGAACGGAGAATGCAAGTGCAACCGCAGGAAATCTCACCATTGTGACCAAAGGCCCCTTTGGGTATTGGAGTGCAGTGAGGCGCCGGAGGCGCAAGGCAACAGGCAGGCATAGCGGATTTGTCAGATATAACAGCAGAATTCCTAATCGTCGCAGCAGGCCGTGGAACCCGTGCCGGCAGTGGTATTCCCAAGCAATACCGGCCTCTGCGGGGCAAGCCGGTGCTCTATCATACCATTTCGGCCTGTTTGGCAAGTAAGGCGATCACACGGCTACGCGTGGTGATTCATCCGGACGACCTGCACCTGTATAACGACACGATCGCTTTAATTTCCGATCCCCGACTGGAACCACCCGTCTTCGGCGGGTCAAGCCGGAGCGAAAGCGTGCGCCGCGGGCTTGCCGCTTGTGACGGTAGCCACGTATTGATTCACGATGGCGCCCGCCCCCTGCTTGAATGCAGAAATATTGACGCGCTGCTAGAGTCACTCCGCCATGAACGGGCAGCTTTCCTTGCGGTGCCTGTGGTGGATGCGCTTTGGAAGGCGGAAAACGGCACAGCGCAATCGCCTGTGTCGCGGGACGGCTTGTGGCGCGCCCAGACACCGCAGGCATTCCGGCTCGACGACATCCGCACCGCCCATGCAGCCACCAGCGACGATCTGCCCGATGACGTGGAAACCGCAAAGGCCTACGGGCTTGAGGTGAGCATTGTTGAGGGCAGCCAGACCAACATCAAAATAACACAAGCCGGCGACTTTGCACTGGCAGAGCAACTTATGGGGGCAGAAATGGACATTCGGACGGGCAACGGTTTTGACGTTCACAAATTCGGACCGGGCGATCATGTCACGCTGAACGGTATCAGGATCCCCCATGATCGGGGGCTGGTCGGGCATTCCGACGCGGATGTGGCGATGCACACCCTGACAGATGCGATCTTCGGGGCACTGGCGGAAGGCGATATTGGTCAGTGGTTCCCGCCAAGTGAAGCAGAATGGAAGGGCGCTGCCAGCGATATTTTCTTGCGCAAAGCTGTAGAACGCACGGCAGAGCGTGGTTTCACCATCACCCACATGGACTGCACGATTATTTGCGAGGAACCCAAGATCGGCCCGCACACGACAGCCATGCGACAAAAACTGGCACAGATTACCGGCGTCGATGTTGATAGGATCAGTGTGAAGGCAACCACGACAGAACAGCTCGGCTTTGCAGGGCGTAAGGAAGGGATTGCTGCACAAGCAACAGCAACATTGGTGAAACTATGACAAGACTTCTGGCGACTTGGTTCTATTCGGGGCTTTTGCCCCTTGTTCCGGGCACTTGGGGGTCTGCTGCGGCCCTGCCCTTCGCCGTTGCCCTCCACGCGCAGGGCAGCTTTCCCCTGCTGCTGCTGGCCACGGTTGTTGTGTTCTTCACCGGTTGGTGGGCAACCACCGTAGAAACCCGCGGTAGGGAGAACCATGATCCCGGAGAGATCGTCATCGACGAAGTTGCGGGCCAGTGGCTGACGCTGATGCCTTTGTCATTCGTGCTCTGGTCCCACGGTAGCGCTGTGACAATCCTGCCGTGGCCTGGGCTTGTGGGGGGCTTTATCCTGTTTCGCCTGTTTGACATCCTTAAACCCTGGCCGGTCAGCTGGGCCGACCGCAAATCCACCCCTTTCGGCGTGATGTTTGATGACATTCTTGCCGGTATTTACGCCGCTCTGGTGCTGAGTGTCGGTGGCTATCTCGCCCATGGCGGTTTTTCGTGATGCTTCCGGTTGATCTCGCCCGAGACACGCTGGCGGCCTGTCGTGCCCGTGGCCAGATGGTGGCAACAGCGGAAAGCTGCACGGGCGGGCTGGTTACGGCCAGCCTGACCGCAGTGGCGGGGTCGTCGGATGTGGTGGATCGCGGCTTTGTCACCTACACCAATGACGCTAAAATGCAGATGCTGGGCGTGACTAAGGCTTCACTTGACGCGTTTGGCGCAGTTTCAGAACAGGTTGCGGCGGAAATGGCGCAAGGGGCGCTTGCGCATTCAAAGGCGTTGATTGCTGTCAGCATCACCGGAATCGCCGGCCCGGGCGGATCAGAGCATAAACCCGAAGGCCGCGTCTGTTTCGGTCTTGCAACTCCGTCGGATTGCATAACCATAACAAGGGAGTTTGGTGCTTTAGGACGTGCCGAAGTCCGCCTTGCTGCCACCGAATTTGCCTTGAAAGCCTTGCGGGACCAGACGTTCTGATCAGCCGTAAAGCTCTTTCGCACGGCTCTCAAACGCACCAACGATCCGGCGCATCGCCTCGTTGAAGACAACCCCGATCACTGCTTGCAACATCGCGGATTTGAATTCGAAATCCACAAAGAAATCCACCTCGCAGCCGCCATTGTCCAGCGGTGTGAAAGACCAGTGGTTGTTCAGATAGCGGAAAGGCCCATCGATATATTCCACATCAATCTTCAGATCGTCGGGATGAAGTGTCACGCGGCTGCCAAACTGTTCGCGGAACACCTTGAAGGAAATCACCAGATCCGCGTCGATTATTTCGGTTTCTCCAACCTGTTTGCGGTCGCGTATACGCGCACCGGCACACCAGGGCAGGAATTTGGGGTAGGCCCCGATATCCGCAATCAGATCATACATCTGTTGCGCGCTATAGGGCATCTGGCGGGTTTCACTGTGCTTGGGCATAGGCGGACTTCTACGATGGTGCGACGACAGGGTCACTAAGATTGTTTGTCGCGGGTACTGACATTTTGTGCACGACAAGTAAATTGGCGCCCTAACCAGATCAAACGGGGAATCGCCTGATGGACCACAACAATTACGTCATCGACCAACTGATTTCGGCCAAATCCATCGCCGCACGGGTCGAGGCGCTGGCCGATACCATTTCCGAGCATTTCCGCGATACGGACAAGCTGGTGGTTGTGGGGTTGCTGCGGGGCAGTTTCGTATTCATCGCCGATCTGGTCCGTGAACTTGACCTGCCCTGCGAAGTGGATTTTCTGGAAACTTCCTCTTACGGAAATGAAATGCAATCTTCCAGAGAAGTCCGCATTCTCAAAGATTTGCGCGGTGAAATTGAAGGGCGCGACATTCTGGTGGTTGAAGATATTGTGGACACCGGCCACACGTTGAAACACGTAATCGGTCTGCTGAAATCGCGAAATCCGGCCCGTCTGGAAGTCTGCGCCTTGCTTGACAAACCTTCCCGCCGGGAGGTGGATGTGAAAGCCACATGGACCGGTTTTGAAATTCCGGACGAATTTGTTGTCGGCTATGGCATTGACTATGCTCAGCGAAACCGGAACCTCGGCTATATCGGTTCGGTGCGTTTTATTCAGGACTGATCTAACCGGCGAGCAACGCGCCGTGACCTGCGATACGTTCCTCCAGAAACGCCCGACAGGCAACAATACGGGGAACGGCATCCAGATCTTTATGATTGGCGACCCAAATTCCGGTGTCCATGCGTTCAAAATAACCCGGCACCTGTCTCAGGGCCGGGAACTCCTTCGTTAGAAAACACGGCAAGAGCGTCACCCCAAGCCCCGCCAAGCAAAGCCCCCGCAGGGTGATGAAACTGTCAGCCGCACCGACGACAGAGCTGTCGTCAATATGGGATTGCTGCCACTGACCGGCACGCGCGCGCAGCAAAGGCCCCGACATCGACAGCCACGGGGGACTGGCCGGATCGAATTGCAAATCGACATGGGCATATACACCGAATCCAAGCCGTGCTACTTCGGTTCCGACCAGCCTGTCGGGAAGTTTGTCCGCAGGGCGCACTGTCACTTCCGCGTCCAGTTGTTCAAAGTTCAGAGGTTGGTTAGAGGCCAGCAGGTCCAGTCTCAGCTCCGGATGGGTTGCCTGTAGTCCGGCTATCATATCGGGCAGAATAGTTGCACACAGCGAATCTGTTGAGGTGATACGCACAGGTCCGCGCACGCCTGCGCCCTGCCCTGACACCGCACGATCCGCAGTCTCCATAGCGCCGCGCAGGTCTTTCAGTGCCTCTATCAGACCGGTCTGATCCGCGCGGAGACGATAACCGTTACGGGCACGATCGAATATCCGGATGGCGTGGCGGTCCTGAAAACCGGTCACACGGCGCAAAACCGTTGCATGGTTCACCCCAAGCACCCGCGCAGCAGCATTTAACGAGCCCTGCTCTGCCACTGCGAGAATAAAACGGTAGTCATCCCAATTTTCGTGATCCATTCGGACAGTCTAGTGCAAATTTGCACAATGAGCCGTCAATTATTTGTGAGTATCTTTTGAAAATGCACAAGCTAGACTGTCAGAGAAATCAACCTAAGGGAGCCAGACATGAAAACCATCCTCGCCACCACCGCTACCGCGCTTGTCCTTTCTGCAGGGGTTTTCAGCCCTGCTGTCGCCAATGAAGCCGCCATCAAGGCACGTCAGTCCCTGATGCAGCTTTATGCGTTCAATCTGGGACAACTGGGCGCTATGGCCAAGGGTACAATGGAATACGATTCCGGCGCTGCGCAGGCCGCAGCAGACAACCTGTTGGCTGCTGCGAGCATGAACCAGATGGCGATGTGGCCGGAAGGGTCTGACAATGTGGCCATGGCTGGTAAGACAGCTGCACTTCCGGAAATCTGGACCACTTTCCCGAAAATCACCGAAAGCAGCCAGGCGCTTGTTGCTGCTGCCGAATCCATGGCGTCAGTTGCAGGAAACGATCTTGATTCCCTGCGTGGTGCGATGGGTGAAATCGGTAAATCATGTGGTGGCTGTCACAAAAGCTTCCGCGCTTCCAACGATTGATCCCCAGTAAAACGAACGGGATCAAGTAAACAGCACGGCCTCAGGCAACAGCAGCTTTTGTTGCCTCGGCCAGCCTTCCGGCGAACCAGTCCTGATAGGTCCGGATCAGGATATGGGGAATTAGCAGGCTCCCCGCGCCAAGAGAGATCACGGCCAACATTTGTGCAAAACTGCCATGCCCCGATTCTATCGCCAGCATTTGCACTGCACTGAATGCGGCCAGCGGGAAACAGAAGTTTCCCCAATCCGCCGACCACCCGCCCCGCGCCATCCACGGGATCAGCGGCAGGAGCACAAGGCCGGTCAGATTCGTGACAATCCAGAACGTTGAGAACCACGGCGCACCGTCCAGTTGGTGAACCCCGAGCGCAACAAGGGCCGGTGGCACCAGAAAAACGGCATAACTGCTGCGATGATGATGGGGTACGGTGGCCCGCCAACCATTCCAGACGCTTACGGCTAGGATTATCGCCCACAGGGGCACAGACAGCAGCAGAACCGCGCGGCTGAAACCGATGTGGCCCAATTCCGGTCCAGCCAGTGTCGCGACTAAAACCCCTACAGCAGGCAACAGGAACACCGGTGTCACTTGTGACAGAGTGCTGTGGTGGCGCAGCAGGATCAACACCACAGAGATGAAATAGATCAGATGCAATCCAAGCGCCATCCACCACACCAGAAATGCCCCGAGGCTGGTGTAAGGAAGCAAAAACGCCGCCATTGCCATAGCGCACATAGATCCTGCCGAAACCGAACCGCGCGCCGGATCAATCATCAGGTCATCCCAAAGTACACTTGGCCTGATGCAGAGTTTAGCGACATAGCTGCTGAGCGTGACAAGCAGGATCAGCGTCGCCCCGAGCCCGAGCCATTCCCCGACATCCGCCGGCACCTCCCAGATACGGGCCGCAGCACGCCAGGCCAGTGACAGACCAAACAGCCCGAGAAGGCTGGGGAACAAGGCAGGTGGCGTGCGGCGCCAGAAGTGATTGAACATGGCCATAATGTTTTTATTGCAGTGAATGCTGTCATAGGCCAACCATGATTTCAGATTTCGCGACGATAAGGAGCATGGGGATGGCAGAACACGGGTATAACAGCGGGCGGTTGAACCTGCCATTCGTCGGCATTGCGACCTTTAACAAGAAGGACTATCTGGCCGATTGGGATGCACTGGATGCCGATGTAGCGATCATCGGCGCACCTTATGATTTCGGCGCTCAGTTCCGCGCCGGTGCCCGTTTCGGCCCCCGTGCAGTGCGCGAAGCCTCTACCCTGTTTTCTTTCGGACATGCCGGTGCATATGATCATGAAGACGACGTCACATATCTGGGGCCGGATGTGCATATTGTGGATATGGGGGATGCGGATATCATCCACACCGACACCATCCAAAGCCACGCAAACATCGAATATGCCGTGCGCAAGGCGCTGGCCGCCAATGCCCTTCCGGTGACGATCGGCGGCGATCATTCGATCAACATCCCCTGTATCAACGCTTTTGACGGGGAAGATGACATTCACATTCTACAAATAGACGCCCATCTCGACTTTGTGGATGAACGGCACGGGGTACGCTTCGGCCACGGCAATCCCATGCGGCGCGCAGCAGAAAAGCCTTATGTCAGCGGCTTGTCCCAGTTCGGCATCCGAAATGTCAGTTCCACCGCCAAGGAAGGCTATGACGCGGCGCGTGGGATGGGATCGGATATCCTTTCGGTGCGGCAAATCCGCAAGATGGGTGTAGAGGCTGCGGCCGCGCGAATCCCTGCGGGTGCGCGGGTCTATGTGACAATCGACATAGACGGTTTCGATCCGTCAATCGCGCCAGGCACAGGCACGCCGAGCCATGGCGGTTTTCTGTACTACGAAGTTTTGGAGTTGTTACAATGCGTTGCCCAAAACCACGAGATTGCCGGTATTGATCTGGTCGAAGTAGCACCCGACTATGATCATACCGGCGGTACAGCAATTCTGGCGGCCCAGATATTGCTGAATTTCCTCGGCTTTATCTTTCACGCCCGAAAATCATTTGATGCGGAGTGAATAATTACTCCGGGCGGGACGCTCCGCGGGGAGTATTTTTAGAACATTGAAGCCAGTCGCTATCCGCGAAAACCGGTTGCGATTACGAACTTTTCGGAACTGTCAGACCGGCTTGCAGGCGGCTTCACGTGGGCAACTTTGGTGAATTTCTGCTTCAGAATCTGTTGGAGATCACCTTCGGCCCCGCCGGCGAGCACTTTGGCAACAAAGGTTCCGCCCTCTTCCAGCACATCAAAAGCGAAATAGGCCGCGGCTTCACAAAGTGCCATGATCCGCAAGTGATCGGTCTGTTTATGGCCGGAACTGGCCGCCGCCATATCGGACATAACAACATCCGCCTTGCCGCCCAGCCAGTCCTTGACCTTGTCGTCCGCGCCGTCTTCGAGGAAGTCGAGCACGTGGATTTCACAGCCCGGCACCGGATCGACTTCTTGCAGGTCAACACCAACAATGCGGCCCTGTTTTTTGCCGCGTCTTTCTCCGTGGGCATTGGTGCGTTCTGCAGCAACCTGACACCAGCCACCGGGTGCACAGCCCAGATCCACCACCCGCGCTCCGGGCACGAGAAAGCGGAACTTGTCGTCCAGTTCGAGGATTTTATAGGCTGCGCGGCCCCGATAGCCGTCCTTTTGTGCTTTTTGCACATAAGGATCGTTCAACTGCCGTTCCAGCCAGAGCTTGGAGGACAGACGTCGCCCCTTTGCCGTTTTAACACGCACGCGAAGGTCGCGTTGACCGCGACCTGATGATTTCTTTTCGTTCGACATAATTAATGTGGCCTGTTGCCTAGCACGCCAGCGGCGCTCATTTGACTGTAAAGCAATCCCTCGCGCAGACCTCGGTCCGCCACAGTGAGCCGGCTTGATGGCCAGACCCGCAGGATTGCCTGAAGGATGGCAGCGCCGGACATGATCAGTTCATGCCGGTCGGTGCCGATGCAAGGGGCCTTGCGGCGCCCTTCCGGACCGATGTTCAGATATTTCTGAACCACCTGGTCGATTTCCTGACGGCACATGGACACGCCGTCTACCTTGCAGCGTTCATAGCGTGACAACCCCAGATGGGACGCCGCCACAGTTGTCACGGTGCCGGAGGTGCCGATGATCTGGCAGTTCGCGCCATCCCCGATTTCCGGCGGTACAAATTCGTCAATCTGTTCTTCAAAGCAGCAGGACATCAGCGCGAATTTGGCGCAATCGTCATCCACATCGTGAAACATATCCTTAAGCGTTGCCACGCCGAGCGGTACTGATTTCCAGTCCATCACACGGGCTGTGCGGGTGCAGGTGCCCCCGCCCCGTTTGGTCAGGTCCAGTTCCACCAGCGCCTTAGCGCGGTTTCGCGCGGAGACGCCGCTCAGGTCCAGCCAGACCAGTTCGGTCGAACCGCCGCCAATATCAACGATCAGCAGTTGTTCGGCATCCTCCCCAAGATGGGGCGCACAGCTTACCACAGCCAGTCGCGCCTCTTCTGCGGGATCGATGATTTCAAGGTCCAGACCGGTTTCCCGGCGCACAAGGTTCACAAAGCTGGTGCCGTTGGTAGCACGACGGCAGGCTTCGGTCGCCACAAGACGTGAATGCTTCACCCCGTGCTGGCGCAGTTTTTTGCTGCAAATCCGTAACGCGCCGAGCGTGCGCTTGATAGCTGCCGGTGCCAGCGTACCGTATTCTGCAAGCCCCGCGCCCAGATGCACCGGCTTGGAGAAGGCATCGACCACTTCGAATTCCGTACCGTGCGGACGTGCGATCAGCATCCGGCAGCTGTTTGTACCAAGGTCCAGCGCAGCAAAAAGACCCCCGTCGGCTGATGGGGTTCCTTTGTTTTTCTGTCCTGTTCGACCGCTCTGGCGGAGCGGTTGCATATTGTTGGCTCGCATGAGCTTGCACCAAATTCTGTTACTTTCAACCTATGGCGCTCTGCGGGTATTTACAAGTTTGTTATTTTTGTGTGCCGAAGCGTCACGGGTGTCGCTAAATTAACGGTCGCAGTCGAAAATGACCGACTTATAATGGCGCGAACACAATAGAGCTTTCTACAAGCATGAGAATAAGGATTCTAGGAAATGCCTGACGTCACAATCGTTTACTGGCGCGATATTCCAGCACAAGTCATCGTCGGCAAGGGCCGTCGCGGTGCCAAGGTTCAACTGCCAGAGCGGTTTGAACAGGCCATTGACCGCTGTGCCATGAAAATCGATGCCAAGGACACCGACAGCTATCTGGCGGAGTGGCGCAAGGCTGACCCTTATTTGGTGGAGGGAGAGCAAGGCGAAATTGCAGCCGCCGAAGCCGCCCGACTGGATGCGGAATACGACAAGGATCGCATAAAAACCCTGATCAACAACGACGGCTGGGATTGACCCTGCCCCTTTTGAAAGCACTGCGCATGGCACTTTTGAAGTTCAGTTCGAAAACCGATATCCGGGATGAAGTAAATCCCGACATGGAAGCCTTCCTGAAAGGTTATTCTATCGAGGTGATGCCACGAACCGCCGAAAAGATCGACGATTTCCGCGCTTTGCTGCCAAAAGGCACGCGGGTTTACATCGCCCATATCGAAGGCACCCCTATCGAGGACATGGTGGCCACGGCAAAGCGCCTGCGGGCAGAAGGCTATGATCCGATGCCGCATTTTCCGGCCCGTATCATCAAGGACGAGGCAACGCTTGCAGACTGGATTGCGCGCTATCAGGGAGAAGCCGGTGTCGATCAGGCTCTGGTCCTTGCCGGTGGTCTGGCCAAGCCTTACGGCGATTTTCACTGTTCCATGCAGCTTCTTGAGACAGGGCTGTTTGACAAGGCAGGGTTCAAACGGCTGCACACAGCCGGCCACCCGGAGCCCAACACAGACATCGATCCTGATGGCGGGCGCAAGAACGTGAATGAGGCGTTGAGCTGGAAACAGGCGTTTTCAGAACGAACAGATGCACAGATGGCCTTGGCCACCCAGTTTTGTTTTGACAGCAAGCCGGTGATCGAATGGGCAAACGACCTGAAGTCGCAAGGTATTGATATTCCGGTACATATCGGGATCGCAGGACCGGCCAAACTGCAAACCATGATCAAATTCGCCATTGCCTGCGGCGTTGGGCCCTCGTTGAAGGTCTTGCAAAAACGGGCTAAGGACGTCACCAAGCTGCTGATGCCGTTCGAACCGACCGGCATTGTGTCCGAACTGGCTGCGCATAAAGCCGCCAACCCGGAATTCAACATCGAGCAGGTGCACTTCTTCCCGCTCGGAGGGATCAAAACCAACGCAACTTGGGCGATGGAGCATGGTGGTACCTCCGCCCTGCCCGCTGCACAACAAAACTAAGGCCGAATTGAATGACCCGTACTGTCGTCGAATCCAAAACAAAAACTGCCATTATCGGCTTTGACCAACCGTTCTGCGTCATCGGAGAGCGGATTAACCCCACTGGGCGCAAGAAACTTGCTGCCGAACTGGAAGCAGGCGATTTCTCAACCGTTGAAAAAGATGCCATCGCGCAAGTGGCGGCGGGGGCAAACATCCTCGATATCAATGCTGGCGTAGTCTACAATTCCAACCCGAACCCGAACGAGACCGAGCCACCGCTGATGCGTTCCATTGTAGATATGGTTCAGGGGCTGGTGGATGTACCTCTGTGTATCGACAGTTCCGTTCCCGGTGCGCTTCAGGCGGGTCTGGAAGCTGCCGAAGGCCGTCCGTTGCTGAACTCTGTCACCGGTGAGGAAGACCGTCTTGAGATGGTCCTGCCATTGGTGAAGAAATACAATGTTCCGGTTGTTGCCATTTCAAATGATGACACTGGGATTTCCGAAGACCCGGACGTGCGTTTCGAAGTGGCCAAAAAGATCGTGGAACGTGCAGCCGATTTCGGCATTCCGGCCCATGACATTGTTGTTGACCCGCTGGTAATGCCGATTGGCGCAATGGCAACTGCCGGTTTGCAGGTCTTTGCACTGGTACGCCGCCTGCGCGAGGAACTGGGCGTGAATACCACCTGTGGTGCGTCGAACGTGTCTTTCGGTCTGCCAAACCGTCACGGTGTAAATAATGCGTTTTTGCCTATGGCGATTGCAGCGGGCATGACATCCGCCATTATGAACCCCGTGGCCGTTCCGGTGAATCAGACCAAGCTGGACGCGAAAAAAGCGGAACTGGCTGAAGCAGGAATCATTGTTCCGGACGACATGGATATGGAGCTGTTCGCACAGATCACCGGACTCGGCTCTACCAAATTCGGTCCGGGCAGCGAAATGACAGCAATTCGTGCTGCAAATCTTCTGATGAACAACGATGCCCACGGGGGCGAGTGGATCAACTTTAACAAAGCCCCTGTAAAAGCGGGCGAACAGGAAGCCGGCGCACGGGGCCGGCGCACCGGCGGGCGCCGCCGCCGCGGGTAAAACCACCTCCGGCCAGCGCACATTTGTTCCGCTGGCCGGAACACTCTCTTCTTGCTTCGCTTGTTCCCTATTCCGCGCTGTGCAACTAGGTTTCTTGCGAAAGTGAGACGATAATGACCAATTCCTATACAGCACCGGCCGGCACCTCTGTGGGCCACATCCATTTGAAAGTATCTGATCTCGACCGCGCATTAGATTTCTATTGCGGCGTTTTGGGATTCGAACTGACACAGCGGTACGGCTCAGAGGCCGCATTTGTTGCAGCCGGTGGCTACCACCACCATATCGGGCTGAACACATGGCATTCCAAAGGCCAACCCCCCGCGCCGCAAAATACAGCCGGATTGTACCACCTTGCCCTGCTTTATCCGACACGCGCCGATTTGGGCAGGGTGCTCTTGCAACTGGACAAGCACGGCGTCCGTCTTGACGGGGCAGCGGATCACGGGGTCAGTCAGGCACTCTATCTACGTGATCCCGATGAAAACGGGATAGAGCTCTACTGGGATCGCCCGCAGCCGGAATGGCCGCGCAATAGCGACGGTGAACTGGCGATGGACAACAGCCGGCTGGACCTGAACGCCCTAAGGGAAGCCGCGGGCTGACAAGGGGCAGCGGCCTGTCTCCTTGGCACGGGTTGCCGTTACCTGTAGACCGGAGGCTGAGAAGTGGAACCCCTTTTGACAGAACCGATCCCACGATCCCGCCTCAACCGCGCCGCACATCTGGTGGTGCGGCTTGGGGTTATACTGCTGCTGGCGCTGGTGTTGCACTGGGCGCTGGACTGGCTCGGGGCGGAAGTGAAACGGGTCGAAACCGGCGGCAAGAAAGTTATGCTTACGGGCATGTTGGTCCTGATCCTGCTGGTCTATGCGCTCGTGATTGCAGTGCCTTTCGTTCCGGGAGTGGAGATCGGGTTCGCCTTGATGGCGATGCAAGGGGCAAAGATCGCCCCTTTTGTTTTTATCTTCACCTTCATGGGGTTGGCGCTTGCCTTTCTGGTGGGGCATCTTCTGCCCTATCCGGTACTCTCGAGGTTTCTCGAGAGTTGGGGGCTGCGTAAGGCGGCCCGGATGGTCAGGGACACGCAATCCCTTGATCTGGAACAACGCACCAGTTTGATGAAATCCCGGCTACCTGGGTTTCTTGGGCCGTTGTTTGTGAACTGGCGCTATGTGTTTCTGGCGATTCTGATCAACATTCCCGGCAATATGGTGCTTGGCGGTGGTGGCGGCATCTGCTTTTCCGCAGGGCTTAGCCGTTTGTTCCGTCCGGCTTGGGCACTGATTACACTGGCGTTGGCAGTGGCCCCGGTGCCCGCTCTGTTCTACTTTGCAGGCATAACACTGTTCTGACCGGAAATTTCCGGAATTTATGCCGCAAATAGCCCAAAACTGACGCGGGCTGGCTTCCCATTTCCTGCCACCTGCCTATTGTCGCCCTGTTGGTTCCTCCCAAGTAGAACAGGCCGATTGACATGAACACTCCGAACGATCCACTGGTAATTTTCACCCCTTCCGGCAAAAGGGGGCGCTTTGCTGTTGGCACACCGATTTTGACCGCTGCACGCCAGCTTGGGGTGGATCTGGACAGTGTCTGCGGAGGCCGCGGGATTTGTTCGAAATGCCAGATACAACCGTCGTATGGCGAGTTTTCCAAACATGGTGTGACCGTCGCGGATGACGCCCTGTCCGAATGGAATTCGGTAGAGGAGCGCTATAAATCCAAGCGGGGCATGATCGACGGGCGCAGGCTCGGCTGTCAGGCACAAGTTCAGGGCGATGTCGTGATTGACGTGCCGCCCGAAAGTCAGGTCCACAAGCAAGTAGTGCGCAAACGGGCGGAGGCGCGGGACATCGTCATGGACCCGTCCACAAAACTGTTCTTTGTCGAGGTACAACAGCCCGACATGCATGACCCAACCGGCGATCTGGAACGGCTGGTCAAAGCGCTGCGCGAACAATGGGACCTGCCCCATCTGGAGGCCGATCTTGGCATTCTCCAGACAATGCAGCCAATCCTGCGCAAGGGCGAATGGAAGGTCACTTGTGCGGTACATCTGGGCGACGACATGTTCAGCCCGCGTATCATGCACATCTGGCCCGGTTTTTACGAAGGCTCCATCTACGGGCTGGCGGTTGATCTTGGTTCGACTACTATCGCAGGGCATCTGTGTGATCTGCAAACCGGCGAAGTGGTGGCCTCTAGCGGGTTGATGAACCCGCAGATCCGCTTTGGCGAGGATTTGATGAGCCGTGTCAGCTATTCCATGATGAACGAGAGCGGCGCACAGGAAATGACCCGCGCCGTGCGGGATGGCATGAACACCCTGTTCACCAATATCGCGGCCGAAGCGGGCATCGACCAGTCTCTGATCGTGGACGCAGTGTTTGTGTGCAATCCGGTGATGCACCACCTGTTCCTTGGGATTGATCCGTTTGAACTGGGTCAGGCCCCTTTCGCGCTGGCGAGTTCGGACAGCATTTCCCTGCGTGCGCTGGAATTGGGCCTTAACCTGCATCCGGCGGCGCGGGTGTATCTGCTGCCGTGTATCGCAGGCCATGTAGGGGCGGATGCGGCGGCTGTGGCCCTGTCCGAAGCACCAGACAAATCCGAAGACCTCGTGCTTGTGGTAGATGTGGGCACCAATGCGGAAATTCTGCTGGGGAACAAGAAAAAGGTGCTCGCCTGTTCCTCCCCCACGGGTCCTGCTTTTGAAGGGGCGCAGATTTCATCCGGCCAGCGCGCGGCCCCCGGTGCGATTGAACGGGTGGAGATCGACCCCGTCACCAAAGAACCCCGCTTCCGCGTCATCGGCTCTGACCTGTGGTCCGACGAGGAAGGATTTGCCGAGAGCATCCTGTCGAGCGGAATCACCGGCATTTGCGGGTCCGGCATCATTGAAATGGTCGCGGAAATGCGGCTGGCAGGGATTGTGGACGGTCCGGGGCTGATCGGCTCCCCTGCGCAAGTGGGCACCGACCGCTGTTTCCTTGACGGGCGCACCCATTCCTATCTGGTCTGGGACGGTACTGCCGACGGCGGGCCGCGCATTACGGTCACAAACCGCGACATCCGCGAAATCCAGATGGCCAAAGCAGCGCTGTATTCCGGTGCGCGGTTGCTGATGGATAAGTTTGGTGTGGATACGGTTGACCGCATCGTGCTGGCGGGCGCATTCGGGGCCCATATCTCGCCCAAACACGCGATGGTGCTGGGCATGATCCCCGATTGCATCTTGGATAAAGTCACTAGTGCTGGCAACGCCGCTGGAACGGGCGCACGAATTGCGTTGCTGAATGTGGGCTCCCGACGGGAGATCGAGCAAACGGTGAAAGCAATCCACAAGATCGAAACCGCAATCGAACCCCGCTTTCAAGAGCATTTCGTCAACGCCAGCGCCATTCCGAATAGTGTTGAACCCTTCCCGATCCTTGAAACACACGTCACCCTGCCGGATGTGAACTTCAACACCGGCGGCGAAGGTGACAGCGCATCAGGCGGTGGTGGCGGCAGACGCCGCCGCAGACGCGGCTAGGGTCACATATTTCAACCCTGCACCCTTTTAAAACAGGCTGCAGGGTTTCCCGCGTCAAGCCCCCTATCCGCGATTGACGGCAATCTGCAAAGCCGCTAAATCACCCCGACAGAGCGGGTATGGTGAAAAGGTATCACGGCAGCTTCCCAAGCTTTAGTTACGAGTTCGATTCTCGTTACCCGCTCCAAGGTTTCCGCTGAAAATTTGGAAAATATTTAATGGGGGGCTTGTAACCGCAATATGAGCCCCTAAGTGGTAGGATGCCCCGGGGCAAAGGACCCGGATGACCAGTGTTAAGGCCCGCAAGCGCTATCCGCGCCCGGGTCAGGCGGGTCGGCGTGATCCAGGTCATGTCGCATCCTTCCATGCACAACGTGGTTACAACATACCACGCTAGGTTTTCTCGTACCAAAAGCCGCTAAAGCGGCGGATGGGAGCTAGGTCAAATAGCCCGGGCATTTGAAGAACGGAGTTCATTGATGCCCGGGTTTTACCTACATTCCGAAAACGAGTTTGACCCCTCGACCGACGATTTCATTCTCAAGTCGGTATCGAAGGAGCGCAAATACAAGCACTTCGACTTACCGGTACCCGAAGATCAACGAGAGCAGACCATCGACTTCGGTTCGAATATAAAGCCGCACCGCTTCTTGCCCCTACTCGGTTTCAACGACGTGACCCGACGGCTAGTTCGCGTCAAAGATGATGCTGGAAATTGGCTCCGGGACGACGGCGGGGAGTTCGTCCGAAGGGAGAAAGTCAAAACCCGACCGATCCGCTTTGCAGGTCATGAGGACGCCGCGTACTTGCAGGGCTATGCCGCTCACCTTAACGGTTACTACGAGAGCGCCCTTGCCTCCGATGGGAGTTCAGGCTCCGTCCTGGCTTACCGAAAGGGTGGCGGAACCAATATTCACCATGCGAAATCGTTGTTCGACGAGATCCTAGACAGGCAAGAATGCTCGGTCTTCGCAATGGACATTTCTGGATTCTTCGATTGCCTGGATCACAAGCTGCTTCGGGATGAGATCGCCGGACTACTAGGTGTCAGCCGCCTAGATTCCCATCATGGCCGTGTCTGGCAGAACATTACAAAGTACTCTTGGGTCGAAACCGACGACCTGGACAAGTTGCTCGGGCGAAGACGCAACGGGCATGGTCGGGTTTGTTCACCACAGGATTTCATTGCACATGTGCAAGGCCGGAAGAATGGCCTGATCCGGCGCCACGAGCTGGATTATGGCATCCCACAAGGCACGCCTGTCTCCGGTCTCTATGCCAACATATACCTGCGCTCCTTTGACCGGGAGATGATCGCCCTCTGCTCGAAATATGGTGGCTCTTACCGACGATATTCGGATGACATTGCAGTCGTACTGCCCTTGGGCGCGAAAGCCAGTCACGTGGTTGCGGTGGTTGAAAAGATGCTGGCCGACTCCGGCCTCGCAATATCGGTTGAGAAGACCGAGACCGCCGACTTCTCAGGCGGGCTTCTGATCTCGACGAAGCCAATCCAGTACCTTGGCTTCACCTTTGACGGGCGCCACACTCTGATCCGGTCCTCTTCCATCGACGCCTATCTCAGGAAAATGCGGCGCGGGATTCATGCGAAGTTGGTTGCTGCTAAGTCGAAAGAGGTACCGTCGTTTCAGGTCTATGAGCGGGAAATGCGGAGCCGATACACTCACGCAGGGAAACGCCGAAACTTCATCCGCTACGCGCACAAGGCGGCCAAGATCATGGGAAGCCGTGAGATCAAGCAGCAGGTCAAGAACCACATCAAATGGTTCGACCGCGCCTGGAGAGATGAGGTAACTCGTGTCTATGGCGGCCTCGTGACCACCGATCCTTAACATTTTTTGGCACATCGCCATCGCCTACAAACTGCCTACAATCATGGTTGGAATTCACCGCCAACCACTTGATGTAGAAAAAGTTAAAGGCGACTTCTCTCTCAGCTTCCCAAACTTTAGTTACGAGTTCGATTCTCGTTACCCGCTCCAGTCCCCTCCGAATTGATCCGTGTTAAACCGCTGGGTTTACGCCCGTTTCCTGTGATTGCACTGCGGCTGCGCTACGTGATCACGCAACCACACGAACTTGTGACTTACAAAACCAATCCGCGTCTGCCTGACCGCCGTATCCCTTGCACAACACGCCGATAGATGGCGTTTCAATCTAGGGAGAACAATCGTGAAAAATATACTGGTAGGTGCAGTGGTCGCAGGTCTTTTGGCTGGGGGCGCCGCGTTTGCGGAAAGCCATGGCATGAAAAATCCGATGGTTGGTGGCGCAGAAATGTTTGCGGACAAAAACATCGTTGAGAATGCTGTAAATTCCGCCGATCACACCACGCTCGTCGCCGCTGTCAAAGCTGCCGGTCTGGTGGATACGCTGGCAGGCGAAGGTCCCTTCACAGTCTTTGCACCAACAAATGACGCTTTTGCCGCCCTGCCCGATGGCACTGTGGACATGCTGCTGAAACCGGAAAACAAAGAGATGCTGACCAAAATTCTGACAGCGCATGTTGTTTCCGGCAAATGGACGGCGTCGGACATCGTGGCAGCCACGAAGAAAAGCAAAGACGGGTTTTTTCACTTTAACGCGGTATCCGGCGATGCCTTGTCGGCAAAACTGACCCCGGGTGGTCAGGTGTTCATCTATGACGAAAGCGGCAATGCCTATAAGGTTACAACCGCAGATGTGATGCAGTCGAACGGCGTCATCCATGTGGTGAATGGAGTGCTTGTGCCGAAATAATCCAAGACGATAAACAGGCACGCATGACGGGCAGTCTGGCGGAGGCTCCGGTTGGTAACAGCCGGAGCCTTTGCCGTATTAAAGAGTTGCGAGCAACCCGCGGGTGGAGCCGTCCTTATCCTCGGACGTGGCCTCGCCTTCGATCAGGGGCAGCATCCGCGTGGCGAGCACCTTGCCCAGTTCCACACCCCATTGATCAAAGCTGTTGATGCCCCAGATCACCCCTTCCACAAACACACGGTGTTCATAGAGCGCGATGATCTTGCCGAGCGTTTTCGGGTCAAGGATGTTGTACATCATGGTCACGCTGGGACGGTTGCCCGGAAACACGCGGTGGGCGGCCTGTTTTTCCAGTTCTGCCCCTTCAAACCCCTGTTCGCGCATTAATTCACGGGCTTCATCCATGCTGCGCCCGATCATCAATGCCTCGGACTGGGCGAGGCAATTGGCCAGCAGCAATCGATGCTGGTGGGCCAGTTCGCTTTCATGGCCACGCCGTGCGACCAGAAACTCGCAAGGAACAACGCGGGTGCCCTGGTGGATTAACTGATAGAAAGCGTGCTGGCCGTTTGTGCCCGGCTCTCCCCAGACAATCGGGCCGGAGTGACGGGGCAGCGGATTGCCCTCCATATCAACGCCTTTGCCGTTGCTCTCCATATCAAGCTGCTGGAGATAGGCCGGAAGCCGCAATAGCCGCTGGTCATAGGGCAGCACCGCGCGGGTGGCGTAGCCGCAGATATTGCTGTGCCAGATCCCTACAAGCGCAAGCAGGACCGGAAGGTTCTCTTCCAACGGTGTTTCGCGGAAGTGCGTGTCCATTTCCTCTGCGCCCTGAAGGAAGTCTGTGAAGTTCTCGGGGCCAATGGACAGCATGACCGAAAGACCGATCGGTCCCCAGACCGAATAGCGCCCGCCAACCCAGTCGGCAAAGCCGAACACATGGTTTTCGGGGATGCCAAATTCCGCAGTTTTATCCCGCGCTGTAGACAGTGCCGCCAGATGGTCGCCGATCCGTTCTTCCGATACCGCTTGCAACAGCCACTTCTTACCGGTTTCGGCGTTTGTCATCGTCTCTATGGTTGTAAACGTTTTGGACGCAATGATCAGCAGGGTTGTGGCCGGATCAAGCCCCTTCAGCGTGTCGTGGATGTCTGCCCCGTCCACGTTGGACACAAAATGTACACGCGGGCCGTCGTGATACGGCGACAAGGCAATATTTGCCATGACAGGGCCCAGATCCGAACCGCCGATCCCGATATTCACCACATCAGTAAACGGCGCGCCGCTGGCAGAGGCCAGTTCACCTGAACGTACCCGAGCCGAGAAGGTTTTCATCGCCTCTAGCGTTTCCAGAACATCCGGCATCACATCGACCCCGTCCACCAGCACAGGCCGCCCCGACAGGTTTCGCAGGGCGGTATGCAACACGGCCCGATTTTCGGTCTGGTTTATTGCGTTACCTGCAAACATGGCGTCCCGTTTGGCTTCAACACCACAGGACCGCGCAAGGTCCAGAAGTAGGCTTTTTGCCTCGGCATCCAGATTGGTCTTGGAATAATCCAGCAGATAATCCCCGCATCTGGCAGAGAATGATGCGAAACGTTCGGGATCGTCAAACAGTCCCAAAATGGAACGCGACGCATTGGTTTCAAAGTTTCCAGACAGGGACTGCCAAATGCTCATTTTAAAATTCCTTAATCCGCGTAATGGGTTATGGCCTGTTCCTGAACGATCCGGACCGGCGCTTCAAGGGGGGATCGGGCCGACTGTGCCTGTGCAAGGGCGGTTTTCTTAACAGATCCCGCGATCAGGATATGAACCGCTTTGGCCGCCTGCAACACGGGCGCTGTCAGTGTCAGGCGGGGTTCGGGCGCGTTTGGCGCACGCATGGGTAAAAGAACCGGCGCTTGCGGGTCCAGCGCCTCTGCCAGCAGATCCGCTTCGGGGAAGATACTTGCGGTATGCATATCCGCGCCCATACCCAGAACACAAACATCCAGCGGGAGGGCGGATTCAATCCCTTCGCGCAGACTTTCAAGCACATCTTCCGGTGCCTCCGCTGCCTTATAGAAGGGTATTAGCGTTGCAGCGGCTGCATTGTCCTGCAACAGATTTTCGCGCAGAAGCCGTGTGTTGGAACGCTCGGACGCTTCCGGCACGAACCTTTCATCCGTCAGCATCACCTTGACCTTGGACCAGTCCAGATCCGCTGTGCGCAGCCGATGGAAAAACGGCGCCGGTGTGGTCCCGCCCGGAACCGCAAGTGTTGCAGTTCCGTTTGCCTCTAGAGCGGCGTGCAATTGTTTCTCTACGATGTCGGCCAAACCTTCAAACAGGGCGTCGCGGTTGTCGTATTCGATAAACTCGCTCATGGTTTGATCTCCCGCCAGCGGCGTCCGTCCTTATGCAGCAGCATCAGACTGTCATCCGGTCCCGAACCGCCCGGATCGTAAGGTACAGGGCGGCTGCCCGCCTCCTGCCAAGCCTCGATGATGGGATCGACCCAAGCCCATGCAGCCTCGACCTCGTCGCCGCGCATGAACAGGGTCTGGTCGCCCCGGATCACATCCATGATCAACCGCTCGTAAGCGTCCGGCATGACAGAGACCTGATCGCCAAGCGCATCTGCAAAGGACATATCAAGGGGCACTTCGGTCAGGCGCATACCGCCGGGTCCCGGCTCCTTGATGGTTACACGCATGGTGATTCCCTCATCCGGTTGCAGCCGGATCACCAGAACGTTGCCCTTGCGGTTGAAATCCCCTTCAAAGATAGAATGAGGCGGATCCTTGAACACGATGGCGATCTCGGACATCCGCCCGCGCAGGCGTTTACCGGTACGCAGATAGAACGGCGTACTGGCCCACCGCCAGTTCGCCACTTTCACCTTCATCGCAATGAAGCTTTCGGTTTTGGATTCTGGATCTTCCGCGTGTTCGACATAGCTGGCCATATCACGACCGGCAGAATACTGGCCGCGGACCACTTCGGACGGGGCCACAGGTTCCAGCGCGCGGATCACTTTCAGCTTTTCATCGCGCACCGCATCGGCCCCGTATTTGCTGGGCGGTTCCATCGCAGACAGACACAACAATTGCATCAGATGGTTCTGAACCATATCGCGCATGGCGCCGGATTTGTCATAGTATCCCCCCCGCCCCTCTACGCTGACGGTTTCAGCAACAGTGATCTGCACATGATCCACATGTTGAGCGTTCCACAAAGGTTCGAACAACGCATTACCAAACCGCACCGCCATCAGGTTCTGCACGGTTTCCTTACCAAGGTAATGGTCGATCCGGTAAATCTGGTGTTCGTCAAAACAGGCCCGCAGCTCCGCGTTCAGTGCTTTTGCAGTCTCCAGATCGTGGCCAAACGGTTTTTCCACGACGATCCGGCTGTGTTCGTCGGTAATACCATGCCCTGATAGCTTGCGGGCGATTTCGCCAAACAGGCTCGGCCCGACCGAAAAATAAACCGCATGGATCATATCGGGGCGCAGTTTTGATTTCAGTTCCTTCCAGCCGGTATCTCCGAACACATCCAGAGACACGTACTCCAGCATTTCCAGAAACTGGGCCACCGATTTGCTGTCTTTGGCTGTATCGCCCGCAAATTCCTTCAGCGCATCCTTTACGAAGTCGCGAAACCCTGCGTCGTCAAGCTCCCCCCGCGAGGCGCCAATGACTTTGGCCGTTTCGGGCATCTGCCCTGCGCACATCCGACGGAACAGGCCGGGCAGGATCTTGCGCCGGGCCAGATCGCCTGTTGCGCCTATGATGATCAAGTCGAATGGATCAACCGGTATAGTTTTAGCGACCATCTGGGCACCTCTGAACTGTTAATGTTAGCGATAACGTAGTTGCGTCGCATACAGTCACAACTACGTGGGTTTTGCAAGCTTTCCTTTGAAAACTAACATACAATCGGATAGCGATCAGGCAAGCAATGACAGGCAGACCGTATGAACCACCAGAAATTCGACCTTCCCGACCCGCAACCTTTGGGGAAATTCGAGCATCCTGACATCACCGCCAAAGGGGAACAGCGTGCGTCCGTTGCGTTGAACGGGGCAACCACCCTGTGGTTCAACACCGGTACCTTGTGTAACATTGAATGCGAGAACTGTTATATTTTCAGTTCACCCACCAATGACAGGCTGGTCTACATCACCCGTGCCGAAGTCGAAGATTATCTTGACCAGATAGAGGCCCGTGGCTGGCCCACGAAAGAAATCGCTTTCACCGGCGGCGAGCCTTTCATGAATCCTGAAATGGTTGAAATAACGGCCGCTTGTCTGGAACGGGGCTATGAAGTCCTGATCCTGACCAACGCCATGCGTCCGATGATGCGCAAGCGGGTACAGACCGGTATACTGGACCTCCACAAGGCCCATCCGGGCAAGCTGACCATGCGGATCTCAGTGGACCATTACGACCGTGCAAACCACGACAAGGAACGGGGAGAAGGCAGTTTTGACCTGACCCTAAAAGGCATGGAATGGTTGCGGGACGCGGGTATTCCGATGCATGTGGCGGGACGCACGATCTGGGGTGATACCGACGCTGAAAGCCGCGCGGGATACGCCGCGCTCTATAAACAATACGGGTTTGATATTGATCCGGCCCATCCAGCCCAAACCATGTTGTTTCCGGAAATGGATGAAATGGCCGAGGTCCCCGAGATCACCACAGCCTGTTGGGGTATTCTGAACAAATCCCCAAATGATGTAATGTGCGCGTCATCCCGCATGGTGGTAAAGTACAAAGGCGACGGCCATCTTTCTGTTCTGGCCTGCACGCTTCTGCCTTATGATCCGGAATTCAATCTGGGTCGAACCCTTGAAGAAGCAGAAAAACCCGTGAAGCTGAACCATCCCCACTGCTCTAAATTCTGCGTCCTTGGCGGCGCGTCCTGTTCTGTCTGATGCGCCGATTCATTCTGTCCTGGGGCGCTCTCGCGGTGACGGTCTTCGTCTGGGGCAGTTATCTGGTGTCCACAAGGGCGGCCATGACACAGCAGCTTTCCCCGATCGATATGGGCGTGCTGCGCTCTGTTCCGGCAGCAATCGCAGTTCTGCCATTTATCCTGAAACGGGGCATTAAACCGAAGTCGGCAAACTGGCTTGATATTCTGGTTATCGGCGGCGGAGGTGGCACCCTGTTCACGATTCTTCTCGCCTCTGGCTATCAATATGCGCCCACGGTTGACGGCGGTTTGTTTACCCCGTCCATGCTGCCGGTTTTTGTTGCAGCTCTGAGCCTGATCTTTCTGGGGCGGGCCTACGCGGGCATTCAATATGCCGGTATCGCGCTGATCCTGATCGGGGCTTTGGCCGTGGGCGGATTTGAGGCGATCCTCAACACCGCCTCGGGAAGCTGGCGCGGGCATCTGCTGTTTCTGACCGGATCTTGCTGCTGGGCGGCCTATACCGTGCGCTTCAACATCTCGGCGCTGGACCCGATTGACGGCGCTGTGGTTATTCTGGGGTGGTCCTCACTGGCCTTTCTTACGGCAATCGCGTTTTTTGGAACCGGATTGTTTTCTGTGCCGGCACCGATCCTTGCGATTCAGGTGTTTCAGGGGTTCATGGCCGGATTTGTCGCCAACTTTACCTTCCTCTACGCCATCCGCACCCTTGGCTCTGCCATTCCCGCCGCCGCAGCCGCGCTGGTTCCGGTGATCGCGGCAATCGGGGGATGGGTGTTTCTGGACGAGCCGATTTCAGCCTTCAAATGGCTTGGCATCCTGATCGTCACCGCCGGTGTTGCGCTGGCCTCCGGCGTGATCGAAACCCGCCGCACCCGCAAGGCCGAAGCCTCTTAACGGGCGGCGAGCGCCTCGGACAATACGGATTTCACGACAGTCAGGTCCACGTCACGGGTAACGAATGCCTCTCCCAAACCGCGGGCCATGATAAAGCCGATTACACCGTCGCTGACCTTTTTATCCTGTCCCATCAGGTCGATCAGTCCTTCGGCATCGGGCAGCGGACCATCGATTTCCGACAGGTCGCATTTCATACCCATCGCCTTGAAATGAGCCCGAACGCGGCTCGGTGCTTCCTGCGAACAAAACCCGAGCCTCTGGGACACTTCATAAGCCAGTGCACAACCGATGGACACGCCTTCACCGTGGAGCAAGCGGTCCGAATAGCCTGTGGCTGCCTCTAGCGCATGTCCGAAGGTATGGCCGAGGTTCAGCAAGGCGCGATCCCCCCGTTCCTGTTCGTCCCGCGCCACGATTTCGGCCTTCATCTCGCAAGAGCGTTTCACCGCGTAGATGCGTTTGGCCACATCCCCTGCAGCCGCAGCCGCAGCGTTTTCCTCCAGCCAGTCCCAGAAATCCGCATCCCCGAGCAAGCCGTATTTCGCGACTTCCCCGTAGCCTGCCAGATAATCCCGTTTCTCCAGCGTATCGAGCAATGACACATCGGCGAGAACCAGTTGCGGCTGATAAAATGCACCCACGAGGTTCTTGCCGTGAGGTGAGTTGATCCCCGTCTTGCCGCCCACGGAGCTGTCTACCTGAGCCAGCAATGTCGTGGGCATTTGCACGAAACGGATACCACGGCGCACAATGGCCGCTGCAAACCCTGCAAGATCACCGATCACGCCACCGCCAAAAGCAATCAGGATGTCGTCCCGTTCGATCTTTTCGGACAGCAACCATTCAACGGTACGCTGCAACTGGTCCCAGCTTTTGGTGGCTTCACCCGCCGGAAGCTGAAGCGTGACGGCCTCTATACCTGCAGTTTCCAGCCCTGACAGCAGCGCAGGTAAATGCTTCGAAGCGACAGTTTCATCCGTGATGACTGCTACTTTGTTGCGGCGCAGGAACGGCGCAACATAAGCGCCGGATTCCGCCAGCAGGCCAGTGCCTATTTCAATGTTATAGGAGCGATGCCCCAGATCCACGACTACCTGTTCGCGCATTAGCGTGCTCCTTTTGTGACGCCGCTGTTGGAGTCGGCCAACAGGGTTTGGATTACCCGCTGTGCCATATCTTCAAGGGAAAGCCCTTCTTCGCTGTCCACTACAATCTCGGCGTTCTGGTAAATTGGTGTGCGCGCAGTGTGAAGCCCTGCCAGCGTTTCGCGCGGGTTGTCGGTACGCAACAGTGGGCGCGTGCTTTTATGCCGGACCCGCGACCACAGCAGCTCCAGATCGGCCCGCAGCCACAAAGCCACCCCGTGTTTTGCAATCAGCGCGCGGTTGCCTTCAGCCAGATATGCCCCGCCGCCCGTGGACAGGATGCAAGGTTTTCCAAGCAAGAGCCGCTCTAGCACCTGACTTTCCTTGGCGCGAAAAAACGCCTCTCCGTCACGGGTAAATATCTCGGCCACCGTCATATTGGCAGCCCGTTCGATCTCGTGATCCGAATCAAGAAATGGCACGCCCAGCTTTTGCGCAACTAGCGTACCTACCGCGGTTTTGCCAGCCCCCATCAGCCCGACCAGCACAACCGTTTTTTTCAAGTGATAGCCCAATCCAGCCCGTCCCTAAGCCCGGGGTCCGTCAGGAAAATACGCAAGTTCCTGCCGATGCCCCATTATCAAATTCCAATTTGGGTGATAACATTGTCTAAACTTCATACAACCCCCAGAGGCCCGATCCGGGGTCTTTCTTGATGGCAGCATCAAGGGGCAAAGTAAGAAAAGAAGGCAATAGAGGCAAAATCAATGGGCAGGATCATCCGTTTTCTCATTTTAGTACTGATCCTCGCATTTCTGGCGGTTTTGGGGTATTCTTTCGTGGGCGATCTTTCTGCCCCCAAAACAGAGGTGACAGTCCCTGTTACGCTTGACGACACATAGAATCTGTAGCGTCGTATTCTTAAGCTGTACGCCGTTTTCTGCACAGGCGCAGGGGATCGTCGGGGGCATTACCACCGAAGCAATCCGCACAAGCCAGTTGGATACGGTCCAGACCGACGCTGTGGGCATTCTGAGCCCCTCTCAATCCGGTATTCCACAGGAGTTCTGGGGCAATAGCGATGTGGCTACGCTTGCCCGTCTGGTTGCTCCTTTTCACGAAGGTGCCTTGCCACAGATCAATGCGCTGTGGCAGCGGATTGTTCTGAGCGAGGTTGATCCCCCGCAATATATCTCGCAGAAGGGTGCCCTGCTGCTGGCTCGGGTGGATTATCTCATGAATGCCGGTGCGCTCGAACAGGCAGAGGCCTTGCTGGACCGTGTCGGCGCACAAACCCCCGAGTTGTTTCGCCGGACGTTCGATGTCGGGCTACTGGCCGGTCGGGCCCAGTCCGCCTGTAACATGATGCTGCGCAACCCGAGCCTGACGCCGGATTTCAAGGCCCGCGTTTTTTGTCTGGCCCGTGCAAATGACTGGTCCGCTGCAGCGTTGACGCTGACCACGGCCAAAGCACTTGGCCAGATCAGTGATCCTGACGAACACCTGCTTGCCCGTTTTCTTGATCCCGAATTGTTCGAGGAAAGCGCCGCGCCGCCGCCGCCTTCTCCGCTAACGGCTTTGGATTTTGTCATGCGCGAAGCACTGGCCCTGCCCCGCAGCGGACGCGCACTGCCACTGGCCTTTCTCCACGGCGATTTGCAAAGCCAGACCGGATGGCGCAATCAGGTACTGGCGACCGAAAGGCTTGTTCGGTCCGGCGCAATCCCGCCCGATCGGCTGATCTCTTTGTATCAAGACGGAGAGCCGGCCGCCTCCGGTGGTATCTGGGTCCGGATTTCTGCTGTTCAGAACCTGATCGAAGCAATTGACAGAAATGACGCAGAGGCGATCTCCAAAGCGCTGCCAGATGCCTATCGCACCCTGCGAGCGGTTGGACTGGAGTTTATTCTTGCCGATCTGGCAGCAGATGATCTGCGGGATATGGAGCTTTCGCCAAAAGCCGCGTCGATCCGATACCGGCTTTGGTTGACCCAAACCGATTACGCAGACCTGACATTTGAATATACACCACAGCACGACACGGAAGCATTTTTGCAGGCCATCGCTCAGGGTCAGGCTTTGCCAAATCCGCAGAACGATATTGAAGCAGCTGTAAAAGCCGCTTTTGATGGAACGACACTGGATGTTTCAGCGGTTACGGATGCACGGCAGGGCCGGTTCGGCGAGGCGATCCTGCGCTCCACGACTGACCTGATTGCATCACGTTACGCCGATCCGCTGGCGGTAGAGGCCAGCCTGTCAGCGCTGGTGCTGGCGGGCATGGAAGACGACGCCCGACAGATTGCATTGGCGGTTCTGTTGCAAAAAGCCCGTCAGATATGATGCAAAACTGGATCGAAACCTTTCTCGAAGCCATGTACGCCGAACATGATGCTTCTGAAAACACACTAAAGGCCTATGCCGCCGATCTACGGGAATTTGGCGAATTTCTGAGCCATGCCGGCACGGATTTTTCACGGGCAACCCGAGACGATGTGGAAGGTTACCTGATATCGCTCGATCAGAGGGGAATGGCACAAGCGACGCGGGCGCGTCGGCTCTCTTCCTTGCGCCAATTGTTTCGGTTTGCCTTTGAAGAGGGCTGGCGGGAGGATGATCCTGCAACGCAAATCAGAGGCCCCCGCAAGAAGCGTCATCTGCCCAAAACCCTGAGCGAGGAAGAAGTGGACCGTCTGCTTGAGGCCGCTCAAACCACGGGGCGAAGCGAAACCGACCGGTTACGCAACAGCTGCCTGATCCAACTTCTCTATGCAACGGGGATGCGCGTCAGCGAGCTGGTTTCGCTGCCGGTCGCGGCTGTAAGGGGCAATCCAGAGATGTTGCTGGTGCGCGGTAAGGGCGACAAGGAACGGCTGGTACCGCTTTCCCCCCCGGCAAAGATGGCAGTTGCCGTATGGTTGGAGCGACGCGACAGGGATGAGGAGACCGCGCGCCTAAAGGGGAAACAACCCTCGCGGTTCCTGTTTCCTTCCAATGGCAAGCTCGGACACCTGACGCGCATCCGGTTTTATACACTGGTGAAGGAATTTGCTGTCAACGGCGGGGTTAGCCCCGAGTCTGTCACCCCGCACACGCTGCGCCATGCTTTTGCCACCCATCTTCTGGCAGGCGGCGCTGATTTGCGCGTGATCCAGATGCTGCTTGGCCACGCGGATGTGGCCACGACGGAGATCTACACCCATGTGCTGGACGATAACCTCAAGAAACTGGTTATGGAGCACCATCCGCTTGCAGAGAAATAACTGCCCGCGCCACACTCCTTGTATTTGACGCCAAACTGACGCGGATGATTGATCCCCCGCCCTATTCCGGTTTATTTGCTAGCAGGTTAAGATCGCAACAACACAGCCTTTTGTAAGGATAATACCGGATGGATACGGCGCAAACCGCAACCGCGACTATGGACATTAGTGCCTGGCTGACGATCGGGGGCATTATCTGCCTGCTGGCGATCTCGGCCTTCTTTTCTGGCAGCGAGACTGCCCTGACGGCGGCTTCGCGGGGCAAGCTGCATTCCCTTGCGGACCGCGGCTCTGCAGGCGCGAGTCGTGCGCTGCGCCTGACTGAAAACTCCGAAAGCCTGATCGGGGCCGTTCTGCTGGGCAACAACCTTGTGAATATCCTTGCCGCTTCGCTGGCGACAAGCCTGTTTATGCGGCTGTTCGGAGAAAGCGGCGTGGCCCTTGCGACGCTGATCATGACCATTCTGGTACTGGTTTTTGCAGAAGTATTGCCGAAAACCTACGCGATCCTTCAATCGGAGAAGGCTGCGACCCATGTCTCTCTTCCGATCACCATAGTCGTGGCGGTTCTGGCACCGGTCGTAAATCTGGTGCAACTGATCGTGCGGGGCATCCTGCGCGCGCTGGGCGTCAGTGCAGAAGCCGAAAGCGAAGCCTCTGCCGCACAGGCCGAAATCGCAGGGACCATCTCCCTTGGCCACGTGGAAGGAACTGTAGACCGCGACGACCGTGACCGTCTTCTTGGCGCGCTGGACCTGAAAGACCGCGAGGTCGAGGAGATCATGTTGCACCGTTCCGATATGGAAATGGTAGACGCCTCCAATTCACCGCAGGACATTATCAACCAGTGTCTTACATCGCCCCATACCCGCCTGCCCGTCTGGCAGGACGATCCCGAGAACATTATCGGCGTTCTTCATGCCAAAGACTTGCTGCGGGCTGTGAACAAGATCCTGCGGGGCGAACAGGATGCCGCGAGCGATCTGGACGGGTTCAATGTGCTTGATGTGGCCATGACCCCGTATTTTGTCCCCGAAACCACCACACTTGACGACCAGTTACGCGAATTCCTGCGCCGTAAAACCCACTTTGCACTGGTGGTGGACGAATATGGCGCGCTGCAGGGATTGATTACGCTGGAAGATATCATCGAAGAAATTATCGGCGAGATTTCGGACGAACATGATGTGGACGACCAGCCGACACCCGAGATCGACACGCTCGGCCATTATCTGATTGATGGGGCCATGACGATCCGGGATCTGAACCGCGCGCTGGACTGGTCCCTTCCCGATGACGAAGCCAATACCGTCGCCGGGCTGGTGATCCACGAAGCCCAGATGATCCCCGATGCCGGACAGGTTTTCGCCTTCCACGGCTTCCGGTTTGAAATCATCGAACGCGAGCAGAACAAGATCACCCAGTTACGGATCAAACCCCTTTAGGATCATCAAAGCCGCCCCCGTAAAGCCTGTTCTTCTTTCGGGGGCGGGATATGGATATTTGTTCCAAAAAGAGCGCCTATCGTCCCTTAAACAGGCTGCCAAGAATACCGCGCACCAGTGTCTGGCCGGTTTTCGTACCAAGTTGTCGCGCAAGCGATTTGGCAAAAGTCGTACCCACACTGTCACTGCGGGATCTACGAGTCGTGGTGCTCTTGGTGCGGCTTGATCCACCATCATAACGCCGTGCGCGCTGGAATTCACGGGCGCGGTCTTCCTCGGCTTTTTCAGCTTCTCCAGCCTGTTGTGCGGCCTGTTCCTGCTTTTCGGCTTCAGCGGCAGCATTGGCTGCCCGTTCGCGCAGGATTTCAAAGGCGCTTTCCCGATCAACGGCGGCCTCGTAAAGGCCTGCAACGGGGGAAGCGGCAATAACATCCTTGCGCTCCTGCGCAGTGATCGGTCCGAGTTGCGAGGATGGTGGCCGGATCAACGTACGCTCCACCACGGAAGGCATGCCTTTTTTCTCAAGCGTAGAGACCAACGCTTCGCCGACGCCGACCTGTGTAATCGCCTCCCGCGTGTCAAACGCGGGATTGGCACGAAAGGTTTCGGCTGCGAGACGCAGCGCTTTCTGGTCTTTTGGTGTAAAGGCCCGCAGCGCGTGTTGTATCCGGTTTCCCAACTGCCCCAAAATATCGTCAGGCACATCCGCCGGATTTTGCGTTACGAAATACACGCCCACGCCTTTGGAGCGGATCAGCCGCGCAACCTGCTCCACCTTGTCAAGCAGAGCCTTCGGGGCATCGTCAAACAGCAGATGGGCCTCGTCAAAGAAGAATACCAGTTTGGGTTTGTCCGGATCGCCGACTTCGGGAAGGGTTTCAAACAGTTCTGAAAGCATCCACAACAGGAAGGTCGCGTAAAGCCGCGGGGATTGCATCAGCTTGTCTGCCGCAAGAATGTTGATGCGCCCCTGCCCGCCCTGCGTGGTCGAGATCATATGGTTCAGATCGAGCGCCGGCTCCCCGAAAAAGGCATCGGCTCCCTGATTTTCCAACACCAGAAGCCGCCGCTGGATCGCACCGATCGAACTGCGCGCCACGTTTCCGTATTCCAGCGAGACCGCGTCTTCGTTCTCTCCAAGCCACACGAGCATTGCGCGGAGATCTTTCATGTCGAGAAGCGCAAGCCCCTGTTCGTCTGCCACGTGGAAAGCGATATTGAGAACCCCTTCCTGCGCCTCGGTCAGTTCCATCAGGCGGGAAAGCAACAACGGCCCCATCTCGGATATTGTAGTGCGCACGGGATGGCCCTGTTCGCCGAACAAATCCCAGAAAGTGACCGGAAATGCGTCATAACCGTAATCGTCAAAACCGATTTTTTCCGCACGGCTGGTGAAGGCTTCATGCAATTTGAAATGCGGCGATCCGGAACCTGCAAGCCCGGAAAGATCCCCTTTTACGTCCGACAGAATGACCGGAACACCTGCTTGAGAGAAACTTTCTGCCAGAATTTGCAATGTTACGGTTTTGCCCGTACCGGTCGCCCCCGCAATGAGCCCGTGCCGGTTTGCATATTTTAAAATGAGTGATTGGGGATCAGCATAATCGGGGCCTCCGCCACCGATAAAAAGGGATTTTCCGTCTTGCATAAAGTGAGCTCCTGCCTGTTTGTCGGCAGAATAGCCATTTATCCTCTCGGTGCCACTGCTGAATCGGGCGCAAATTTTGACCATCCGATAAAGAAATCGAAGATTAGTTTATACCTAACAGATTACAAACTTTACAAAGCAAGCCACTGTTGACGCGGGGAAAATTCTGTCTTAGCGTGCCTTTACAAATGATCGGCTAGTCCGACGGGGAGAACTGCAAACGCAGAATTGAAGACGCTTAGGAGAACACTCCAAGCGTCTTCTTCGCTCTTGATCCTTTGCCCATTGCAGCTGCAAAACAAGAAACAACAGCAGCACCAGACAAAGACACCAGCCCCCGATCGAACAGGTCTTTAATGAGCAAGGCCCCGCGGATCACAAAATTTTTCCTGACATTCCGACTAAATCGTTTTATGTAGCACCGAATGATTTGAAACAGCCAAGAGGCATCCTGATGAAGACTACTCTGATCCCCTTTGCACTCGCCGCGTTAATGGCCGCTCCGCTGGCTTACGCCCAAGAGACAACTGCCGAAACAGATGCGGCGCAAACCCAGACAGAGGCGCCTGCTGCAGAAGAAAGCACCTCTCTTGATAACGAATACAAGGTTGCCGAAGAAAACGCTGCCCCGGAAGAGGGTCAGGGTTACCTCCGTGAGGAACACGGCGAATGGCAGGTTCGTTGCATCAAGGCTGTTGAGGGTGAAGAAGAAGAGTGCCGCCTGTTCAACCTGCTGAAGGATGAAGATGGCAATACGATTGCCCAGCTGGACATGCAGGCTTTGCCTAAAGGTGGCAAGGCAGTCGCCGGTGTTGATCTGGCGACACCTCTCGGCTCTCTGCTGACAGCGCAAGTGGTGATGAAAGTCGATTCCGCCAAGGCAAAACGCTATCCCTATACATGGTGTGACAATCTCGGCTGTTATGCCCGTTTCGGCATGACCGCAGCAGAGATTAACGCGTTGAAAGCGGGCAACAAAGCAGTTGTGACCATTGCATCTGTAACGGCACCAGACCAGCCGCTTGGATTGGATCTTTCCCTTAGCGGATTTACCGCCGCTTGGAATGCGATTGCACCCAAGTAAGAAAAACTTACACTTGTAAAGTTTCGTAAAAAACCCGCTCCGGCGGGTTTTTTCATGCGATGATCAAGCGAACCGTTTCAGCGCCAGAACCGCATTCAAGCCCCCGAAAGCGAAGGCGTTACTGATCGCTACCTTAACGAAGGTTTCACGCGCATCGTTTGCTACAATATCAAGATCACATTCCGGATCAGGCGTGTTGTAGTTTACCGTAGGCGCTAGAACGCCATCCTTGACCGCCGCTATGCAGGACAGAAGCTCTACCGCACCGGTGCCGCCCATAATATGGCCGTGCATGGATTTTGTGGAAGACACGGCAACTTCTTCTGCTGCCGGCCCGAGGGCTGCACGCAGGGCGGCAACTTCGGTCCGGTCATTCACCGCTGTTGCTGTGCCGTGCGCGTTCACATAGCCGACCTGCGCCGCAGAAAGGCCGCCGTCCGCCAAAGCCCCGCTTATGGCCCGTGCTGCGCCGTCCTGATTGGGGACGACGATATCACCTGCGTCTGCGGTCATGGAAAACCCTGCCACTTCAGCCAGAATATCGGCACCACGGGCGCGGGCGTGTTCCAGTTCTTCAAATACGAAAACCGCCGCGCCTTCGCCCTGAACCATGCCGTTGCGCGTAGCACAGAACGGCCGGCATCCATCTGAAGACATAACCCGCAAGCCTTCCCAGGCTTTCAACCCGCCAAAGCACAACATGGAATCGCTTCCTCCGGTCAGCATTACATCTGCCGAACCGCCGCGGATCGCATGAAACGCCTGCCCCATTGCGTGATTGGACGACGCGCAGGCCGTGGCAATGGTATAGCATGCCCCACGCAGCCCGAAGATCATCGACAGTTGGCTAGATCCTGCATTCATCATCAGGCGTGGTACAACAAACGGATGGACGCGGTTTTTGCCTTCTTCGTAAACCAGACGATAGTTTTCGTCCTGCGTCTGCAGCCCGCCACCGGCAGAACCGAGAATTACACCGCTGCGCAGGCTGAGCGCATCATCGAAAGCCAGCCCCGATTGGGCCACAGCCTCGCGGGCTGACAGTACGGCAAACTGGGTGAAGGGGTCAAACAGGGCCAGTTCCGCGCGGGTGAAATGCTCTGAAGGGTCGTAGCCTTTGATCTGTCCGCCTATCCCGACCGAAAGCCTGTCAGCATTCGGAAACTCCAGCGCGGAAATGGCACATCGCCCTTCCAACATCCCGTCAATGGTGGTTTTGGCGGTTGCTCCCAGCGCAGAGATCGCGCCCTGTCCGGTGATCACAACACGTCTGGTCACGGTCTATCCTGCTGCTTTCTGCTCGGCGATCAACTGGTTGACCGCAGCCGTTATCGCCGCAACTGAAGAGACATCAAACGCAGAGGCTTGGGGATCATTGGCGTTAAAAGGCACCTCAATAGAAAAGGCTTCCTCGATGGCGAAGATCACCTCGACGACGCCCATGCTGTCGATGCCGATATCTTCAAGACTGGCATCAGCAGAGATATCAGACGGAGACAGCAAAGCCTGTTCGGCCAGAATTTCGCGGATCTTTTCGCTGACGGACATGGTGCACTCTTCTCGTCTTCGGTCTTGGCCCTTTGATTACCCAGTTTCGTCGGACTTGAAAACAGTCTTTTCCAGTCTGGCAACCTTTGCGACCAGTCGCGGCAGACGCCGCAACGCCTTGTAGGATTCAATGTTCAGATCCATTTTCATCGCCGGATTGCCCATCATCAGGCGACCGGAGGGCACATTACTGGAAATACCAGACTTGCCCGCAGCGATGACGTCGGACCCGATCGTGATATGATCCGCCACGCCGACCTGACCGCCCAGCACCACGCGGTCCCCGATTTTGGTGCTGCCTGCAACGCCGACCTGACCGCACAGCAGACAGTTCTGCCCGACACTTACGTTATGGCCCACATGCACCAGATTATCGAGTTTGGTGCCATCCCCGATCACTGTATTGGCAATTGTACCACGGTCTATCGTGGCATTGGCGCCGACTTCCACCCGATCGCCAAGAATGACCGAGCCTAGCGAGTTGATCCGCGCAAACCCTTCGGTCTGGCTTGCCTGCGTGATCTGCCCCGTTGCGCGGGCCTCTTCCACTGCGCCGGGTTTCGGGGTGACATAAGAAAAACCGTCGACACCGATGGCCGCCCCTTGCTGAGCGTAAAAACTGTGGCCGATCACCACCCGCGCACCGATGTGGGCGCCTTGATAGATCGTTGCATTATCCCCGATCCGCGCGTCCCGTCCGATGGACACATGGCTGGCAATCCGCGCGTTCGCACCAATCACAGCCCCCGAACCGATCACCACAAATGGACCGACAGAGGCATTCTCGCCGATCTGCGCGCTCGGGTCGATCAAGGCGGTCGGGTGGATACCTTCGGGAATGTCAGGCACATGTTCAAACACCCTTGTGACACCTGACAACACATAGCGTGAACGGGGCGCAAAAATGGCTGCCTTCAGCCCCAACGCCTGCCAGTCGGCCCCTTCCCACAGGATCGCAGCCTGCGCATTCCCCGCTTGTAGCGGCTCTGCATAGCTGGGTTCCATCGCAAGGGCCAGTTGGTCCGCCTGTGCATTGGCCGGTTCCGCCACTGAAACCACCTGAAGGGCCGTGTCGCCAACAGCCTCTGCGCCGAGTTCCGATGCGATCTGCTTAATAGTAAATCTGGCCACATTGCCCCCGAAGTTTGCGTTGTATTGCGGTCTTTTAACGAAAACGGGCGCCTGTTCCGGCGCCCGTCCTTCCGAAATCTGAAGCGGTTCTAGCCTTGAACGGGGTCCAAGGCTACCCCGGCCTTGCTCAGCGCTTCAAAGATGGTTTTATCGCGGCCGTAAATGTCATTGCGATAGTTCATCTTGCCGGTTTCGCCCTGAAACGCGGTCCGGTAGTCCAGATATACCGGAACCGGTGTCTCAAGGTTCACGTATTGCTCGCGACCGGTGTTCAGCCAGGACTGGAACGCCCCCTTGGGATTCGCTGTCTGACGTTCCAGCAGTTTGTAGGCAAACTCGAACGGCTTTTCGACGCGCACACAACCGTGGCTGAACGCCCGCACATCGCGGTTGAACAGGCTTTTGGACGGCGTGTCGTGCAGGTAGATATTGTATTTGTTCGGGAACATGAACTTCACCAGTCCCAACGCGTTCCGCTTGGAGGGCCGCTGCTTGATATTGAACGGAAAATTTCGCGCGTTATAGCGGGAGAAGTTGACATTATGGGGATTAACGGCCCGGCCGTTGCTTCCGACCATCACCATGTTCCGGCGTGCCAGAAAGCCCGGGTCTTTCTTCAGCAGCGGCAGATATTCCTTACCGGTGATGGAGCGTGGTACATGCCAAGTGGGGTTCACCACCATATGGGTCATTTCGTCGTGGAATTCGGGTGTACGGTCCTTGGAAATCTTGCCGATGACCGTATTGGACGAAAACGAAACACGATTGTTGTCATAAAGGTTAAAGCTGAAGTTGGCGAGGTTCACCACGATATGGCGGCGGCCCCGTTCGCGGTTCATCCAGCGCTCGCGTTCCAGATTGACCAGAACCTGTTTCAGGCGGGTTTTTACCGGCGTGTTTAAAACCTTGAGAGTACCCGGTCCGACAACACCATCAACTTTGATACCGTATTCTTCCTGAAAGGCTTTGACCGCGTTAATTACGCTTTCGTCATAAGCGGGATCCGTCCCGAGATCACCAAAGCCCATACGGCTCAGGCGCGAACGCAACGCAACAACGTGCTTGCTTGATGTGCCGGGTTTCATCGTTACGGATGGCACCAGCTCTCCGAACCCGCCCTGCCCGATCAGACGTTCCAGACGTGCTTTCTCGTTTAGCAGATGGGTGTATTCGGGGTGTTTGGGGACAAGGGCACGGAAGAAACCGGAAGGTGAACTTTTGGCAATTGCTTCTAACAGCGCCAGTTCGGAACGGCGCGGAGGTTTCACCGCAATCTCTCGGTCCACCTTGATCGGCTCCAGAACGCCTGACGACAGATCCTGCGTGTAGTCCAGAAAAATTCGCGTCGCCATAAGTTCCGTCGCAGATCCGTCCCCGCCCCGCGCCTTGCGGAGTGCCGCTTCCAGCTCGGCGATGCGGTACTTCACTGTAGGAAGCCCCTGCTCGGGCGAATTGCGCAATGCTTCAATAAGCGCGCTGGCCCGGGAGGTGTTTGCATCCCCGACCCAAATCGGTTCGTAGTTGCGGTTGAGGTAGAACTGACGGGCATCTGCCGCAATGCTTGTATCCGCAAGAATAGCCGCGGAAAGATCGACTTTTGTGGTATTGGCCAGCACCGATGATCCGGCAAGCCCCCCTGCCAATGTGATTGCTGCGGCAGCCGCTACGCCAAGTAATCCGGTACGTAAAAAGTACATATATCCCTCATAAACACTATCGGTTCTTTATATCCCGTTTACCGTAAACACGTTGATCGGCCTAGTTTAAACGGGGGTGTGACAAATTTTTGCCCAAAATGCTGTGTAACTACCACTCTCAAGCAATGTGATGAGTGATAAGGGTCACGCATTCTGAGAAAACGGGCAGCTCTGGCAGGAATAAGCAGGAAAACGCTCATTAAAAATGCAGAACTTGGCGTACGAATCGGAATGTGCAATAAAACGGCATCAAATGTTACCGGGACACAAATGAGCCACGAAAAAGAGTGGCCGCAGAGACGAGACAGAGAAATATCCATGATGGGCACTTCCACCGATATCTTATCGCGCCGCAAACTGCTGGGCGCTTTCGCAGCAGTTACCATGATCCCTGCAGCACCGCATTTCGCCAAGGCTGCCAGCTACAACAGAGGCGCTGGCAACATTCGCAAAGTGAACCTGCGGAACCAGCGCACCGGGGAATCGCTCAACACGATTTACTGGATCGAAGGTAAATACGTTGAACCGGCGCTGGAAGAGATCAACTACTTCATGCGCGACTGGCGCCAGAATGCGGTTCGCAACATGGACCGCCGCAACGTGGATCTGATCGCAGCGACTCACAACCTTCTGGACACTGACGAACCGTTCCTTGTTCTTTCCGGATACCGCACGGCGCGCACCAACAACATGCTGCGCGGCCGTTCCAGCGGCGTTGCGAAGTCCAGCTATCACATTAAAGGCATGGCCGCGGATCTTCGTCTTGGCTCCCGCTCGGTCTCGCAGATTGCCAAAGCCGGTCTTGCCTGTAATGCAGGTGGCGTTGGTAAATACTATCGCTCGAACTTTGTGCATCTTGACTGTGGTCCTGTTCGCACTTGGGGCGGTTAATATTGCGTTTCTAATAAGTTAACGCGCGAGGCTTACAAAAGTTCCCGTTAAACACAAAAAAACCCGCTTTCAGCGGGTTTTTCTTTTTGCGGTGGTGTAAGCATAAACTTTAACAGCTAATCACATGTTTTTAATGGGTTTTTGGAACCGCTTAGCTCCGCACGGTTCCGTCACCACGCACCAGATATTTAAAGCTGGTAAGCTGTTCCGCCCCAACCGGCCCACGTGCGTGCATTTTTCCGGTTGCAATACCGATCTCTGCGCCCATGCCAAATTCCCCCCCATCTGCAAACTGGGTGGACGCGTTATGCATCAGGATCGCGCTGTCCAGTCGCGAGAAGAAACGCTCTACCGGAACACCAGCTTCGGCCATGATACAATCGGTGTGATTGGATCCGTATTGCTGAATATGCTCGATCGCCCCGTCTACGCCATCCACCAGCTTTGCCGCGATGATCATATCAAGAAACTCGTGCCCGAAATCCTCGGAGCTGGCTTTCGAAACACCGGCAATGCCCTGCAAACTCTCATCCGCCCGCACCTCAACTCCGGCGTTGAGCAAATCCTCAACGAAGGGAGCGCCGTGCGCTTCGAAAAAGGCGCGATCGACCAGAAGGCATTCTGCCGAACCGCAAATTCCTGTGCGGCGGGTCTTGGCGTTCATTACAACAGAGCGGGTTTTCTCTATGTCCGCGCTTGCATCCACATAGATGTGACAAATCCCTTCCAGATGGGCAAAAACCGGTACACGGGCATCCGCCTGAACACGGCCGACCAGCCCCTTGCCGCCACGCGGAACAATCACGTCAATATAGTCGGTCATTGTCAGCATTTCCCCGACAGCCGCGCGGTCCCGCGTTGGAACCAACTGGATAGCTGTCTCAGGCAGACCGGCTGAAACCAGTCCCGCTTTCAGGCATTCGTGGATCAAAGTCGAGCTGTGGAAGCTTTCCGAACCGCCCCGCAAGATGGCCGCATTGCCAGCTTTCAGGCAAAGCGCGCCAGCATCCGCAGTCACATTCGGGCGGCTTTCATAGATTACGCCGATCACGCCCAGCGGGGTACGAACCCGTTCAATCCGCAATCCGGTAGGTTGGGTCCATTCCGCGATCACTTTGCCCACGGGATCGGCCTGATCGGCAACCGAACGCACCCCATCTGCCATGCCGCGAATGCGATCCTCATCCAGCATCAGACGGTCCATCATCGCAGGAGACAGGCCCTTTTCGCGACCGAACTCCAGATCCTTAGCATTGGCCGCGATAATATCAGGCATCCGCTCCTGCATCGCATCGGCCGCCGTGTTCAAGGCGGCTTCTTTTTGCCGCGGCGTGGCATAGGCCAGCACCTTGCTGGCGGCCTTGGCTTCTGCGCCGATGCGCTGCATCTCTGCCTGAATATCCATCTCGTCCCTCGACTTTTCCTAAACCTTTAAATCACCATATCGTCACGGTGAACCAGCGCAGCGCGTCCGGCATAGCCAAGCACGCTGGCAATTTCAGCGCTATGACAGCCGGAAATCGCTTTGGATTCACTTGAACTGTAACCGACAAGTCCTCGCGCACACTCATTATTTTGCGCATCCGCAATGCGCACAGGATCACCCCGTTCAAACGTGCCCGTCACAGAGACCACTCCGGCTGACAGCAGTGATTTACCCGATTGCAGCGCAGCCACCGCGCCAGCATCAACAATAATGGTGCCACGCGGCTTCATACCTGCAATCCATTGCTTGCGCGCGGCTTGCGGGTTGGTTGCTGCAAGGAACCACGAACAGGCCGTTCCGGCCTGCAACGCCGCAAGCGGTTCGTGCTGGTTACCCTCCATAATCGCCATCGCGCATCCCGCACGCATCGCTGTCTTTGCGGCCATCAGCTTGGTTTTCATCCCGCCTTTGGCAGCAGCCGTACCGGCGTCGCCAGCCATCGCTTCAAGCTCTGGTGTGATTTTCATAACGGTCTCGAACTTCCGCGCGGTCGGGTCGGTTTTCGGATTCGCGGAATAAAACCCGTCCACATCCGACAGAAGAACCAGAACATCCGCACCGGCCATAGAGGCCACTTGCGCTGCCAGACGGTCGTTATCTCCGAACCGGATTTCATCTGTCGCTACCGTATCGTTTTCGTTCACAATCGGCACGACGCCATGGCTGAGCAAAGCCCCGAATGTTGCGCGGGAGTTCAGGTATCGCCTCCGGTTCGCACTATCGTCGAGCGTCAGAAGAACCTGCGCGGTGTTGATGCCATAAGGCGCCAGAAATTCCTCGTAGGCACGGGCCAGACGGATCTGCCCGACAGCCGCCGCAGCCTGCGCCTGATCCAGCGGTAGTGACCCGTCCGACAGGCCAAGAACCCGCCGCCCCAACGCAATAGAGCCGGAACTGACGACAACAACATCGCGCCCCTGCCGCTTTTGCGCCGCTATATCCTTGGCCAGAGATTTCAGCCAGTCGTTCCGCAATTGTCCGGTCTCGGCGTCAACAAGAAGCGCCGAACCGATTTTAATCACAACCCTTTGGGCTGTTTGCAGCGGATTGTCCTTAACGAGCTTGGACACGGTATTTACGGACGCCATCCGGTGTCCTCCGGTTCCGCCTCCGCTTTGTCACGGGTGATGATCTGAGACCGAACAGCGCGCAAAACTTCCGTCAGGCCTTCGCGGGCCACACCGGAGATTTGCAAAACCTTGCCGCCCGACGCCTGTTCCAGCGCATTGTGTTTCTCGGCCTGCTCTACTTCATCCAACGCATCAATTTTGTTGAGCGCAGTCACGCGGGGTTTGTGGGCCAACTCACCACCGTATTGTTCCAGCTCGTTAATAATCGTGTGGTAATCCGCCACAACATCATCGCTGGTGCCATCAATCAGGTGCAGCAGAACCGCGCAGCGCTCCACGTGGCCAAGGAAACGGTCCCCGATACCCTTCCCTTCATGGGCGCCTGCAATCAGTCCGGGAATATCGGCGATCACAAATTCCGCATTATCCACGCCGACAACCCCGAGGTTCGGGTGCAATGTGGTGAAAGGATAATCCGCTATCTTGGGGCGTGCATTGGACGTTGCCGCCAGAAAGGTGGATTTTCCGGCATTGGGCAACCCCAGCAGGCCGGCATCCGCAATTAGCTTCAATCGCAGCCAGACGGTGCGCTCCACAATCGGCTGGCCGGAGTTCGCACGCCGTGGCGCCTGATTGGTAGAGGATTTGAAGTGCAGGTTGCCAAAACCGCCGTTGCCCCCCGCCGCAAGCAGAACCCGCTGGCCCACTTCGGTCAGATCGGCAATCACCGTTTCTTCATCTTCTTCCAGAATTTCGGTGCCAACCGGAACCCGCAGCACCACATCCTCGCCATCCTTGCCAGACCGTTGCTTGCCCATACCGGGCCGCCCGTTTTGCGCGAAAAAATGCTGTTGGTAGCGGAAATCGATCAGCGTGTTCAGTCCGTCAACAGCTTCGGCCCAGACGTCACCGCCCTGCCCGCCGTTCCCACCGTCCGGCCCGCCGTATTCTTCATGGGCTGCCCGCCGGAAGGACACGCAGCCGTTGCCGCCTGCGCCGGATTTCAGGTGTACTTTGGCGAGATCGAGGAATTTCATAGTCTCTGGCTTTCTGTCAGGTTGCGCCACGGATATATCAAGGAAAGAAGCGGCTCAACCCGACTGTTGTCTATTCTTTGAGCCGCAGCACATAATCCCATGTATTCACCATACCGTTGCGGGCAAGGCAAAACACTTCGCTTTCACCGATCAGTGCAAAACCGGCGTTTGTGACAACCTTGGCCGAAGCCGGATTGTCCTGAAAGATACTGGCAACCATAGAGGTATCATCCAGCGGGTTTGCGGCAACCAGCGCATTGAGCGCCTCGCTCGCCAGTCCGGTGTTCCAGAACTGCGGTGCAATCCAGTAGCTGACCTCGGACTGGCCTTCTGTCACCTGTTCCAACTCCATCAGCCCCAACAGCTCGCCTGCGTCCTGACTGGTGCCATCAATAGCCCAGACCTTTTCGGCACTATCCGGTTTGCTCACCCGGTCCAGAAACACTGAAACGGCCCCCGGAGGCAGCGGATGGGCAATATTACGGGTCATACGGGCAAGACGTTCGTCCCCGGCAAACAGTTCAATAAGACCGAGATCGGACTTGCGCACAGGGCGCAATGTGAACCGTTCTGTCGGTATGACCATCTGGCCGGAAATTTTAGACTGCATCATGGATTAACCTCCCTGAACCAATACAAATAACACACTTAAAACTGTAAGCGCAGCAAGCGCCCACATAAGCCAACGTTCCGCAGGTTTGCCTGCGACCGTCGCCGCCAGTCTGTCTCCTCCCCAGCACCACAAAGGATGCAGGATCATCTGGCAGGCGAACAGACAGGCCGCGATGATCGCGGTTGCCTGCAACGTTGGTGTGCCGGGTTCCACAAAATTTGTAAAACCGGCGGTAATCATGGCCCATGCTTTGGGGTTCAGTGGATGGACCACCAGGCCCGCAGCAAAACCGGGCGCATCATCTTCGGCCCGTCCGGGCGAGAGTTTCAGGTTTGCAACCTTCCACGCCAGCCAGAAGATATAGGCCGCAGAGGCAAATTTCAGCGTTGTGAACAACCACGGCAATTGTGTCGCCAGCCCCATCAATCCGAACCCGATCGGCCAGATGATCAACTGTTTACCAAAGGCCACACCAGCCACAAACGGAAGGGAATTGCGCAACCCGTAGCGGGCACCCGTCGCCAGCAACGCCATGTTTGCCGGACCCGGTGTACCCACCTGACTGGCTGCAAAAGCCAGAAATGTTGCCACTGCAACGCCCATTGAAAATAACCTCTGAAAACGAAAAAGGGCCGGTTTTTCAACCGACCCTTTAGAATTTTGAAATTCCGATTTTGGTTCGGCTTATTCTGCGGCCTCGGCTTGAGGGAGGACAGAAATAAAGGTGCGGTTTTTGAATCCCTTACGGAATGTCACGGCGCCTTCGACTGTTGCATAGATCGTGTGATCTTTGCCTTGGCCTACGCCTTCACCCGGCCACCATTTGTTGCCGCGCTGACGCGCGATGATGTTACCCGGAATGACAGCTTCGCCACCGAACTTTTTGATACCAAGACGACGACCTGCGGAGTCGCGACCGTTACGGGATGAACCGCCTGCTTTTTTATGTGCCATGAGTTCTCTCCTTAGCCTTTAGCCAGATCTTTAGCTTGGTCTACCCAACCTTCGCGCTCGATGCGACCCTTAAACGACAATTTCTCGTCGAATTCAGCGATATCATCAGCACCCCAGGCAGAAATCTGTGCGAAAGTTGTCACGCCGGCAGCGTGCAGTTTCTTTTCGAGCGCTGGACCAACACCGGACAGTTTTTTCAGATCGTCAGCACCTTCGGCTGCTGGTGCAGCTTTCTCGGCTTTCGCTTCGGATTTTTTCGCAGCTTTAGGGGCTGCTTTCTTTTCTGCCTTGGCTTTTTTCGGGGCAGCCGCCTCTGCAACAGCAGCAGTGGCTACAAAGCCCGCACCGTTTACAGCAGCGGTTACGCCGGATTTGTCAGCGCCGGAAGCCAGAATGTCAGTAATCCGCAGAACGGTCAGTTGCTGACGGTGGCCTTTTTTACGCTGGGACGAGTGTTTCCGACGACGCTTGACGTAGTTGATAACCTTGGGGCCTTTGCCCTGCTCAAGGATCTCAGCCTGAACACCGGCACCTTCTACGGTGGGTGTGCCAACAGTGGTTTTATCACCACCAAGCATCAGAACTTCGTTGAATTGAACGGTTTCACCAGCGTTGCCTGCGATCTTCTCGATCTTCAGCACATCGCCAGAAGCAACTTTATACTGCTTGCCACCAGTTTTTACGACTGCGAACATATGTTCGACCTTCTTATCTACCGCGTCCTGCGGCCCCCTGTGATCTGATCCCTAGGTCAGAACCGGCGGTGTTTGTAGGGTCAGACCCTGCCTCGGACGGCGCGTCTTTGTAAGACGACATTAAAAGAACCCAACGGACGGATGTCGGTCAGGTGGGCGGGGTATCCTGTATCAGCGCCCCGTTGTCAACCCGTTCCCGCGATTTTCACTGCACAAAGGCATCCGCCCATAAATCTGCATCCAGACCGTTGAACAGTTCTTGCAGGAAGCGTTCGTAATTCTGCCAGGATTTAACCGAAGAGCGGTAAATCTTCTGACGGACCTGATTGACACTGGCAGTACGCACAGCCCGCTTTGTCTTGTGAAATTCAAGAACACTGTCTTCCCAAGGCAGACCGAGATACTCCAGCAGCTTGCGGCTCTCGGCTTCCTGATCCGCGACCAGTGCTTCATAACGGATGTGGTAAACTGCATCAGGAAACAATTCGTCCCAGCGGTTCATCATGGTTTTATACCGGTTGGCAAAATGCGCAAGTTCGCCCTGATCATAGGCGTATTGATGGGCGTAGGTATCAAAGAAGTTCTTGTAGATTGAAAAACAATTGTCCCGCGGATCACGCACGGTATTCACAATCTTTGCATTCGGGAACAACGTGCGGATCAGCCCCACATTAAAGAAATTCCCCGGCATTTTATCAACTACATGGCGTGCATCACCCGCATTCCGCATCAGATCCCGCAAGTAGCCTTGCGTAAACTGTTGCGCCTCTGCCTGTCCTGCCTTTGCCCCCATGGCGTAGATCGGTTTCGCCAGATCGGTCGCTGTATTCAGTTCTCCCGCACCAAAAACCGCAGTATGAGTCGCGATAATCTGTTCCACCAGCGACGTTCCCGATCGCATCATCCCCAACACAAAGACAGGGGCCACTCTGGGATCCGCAAATTCTTCGAGAGCTTTGAGTGCGCCCGTATCAAAGAGTTCCGTAATCCGGTCGAACTTTTCATCGTCAGACTGTGGCAGCGGCGGCAGGACTGCGCGGTACAAACGGTTGGCCTGATCGAGACAGGTATAACTGCGTTCAAAGGCAGCCTGCTTTTCATAGTAGTGCCCCAAAGCAAAGCCTAACTGCACCTTGTCCAGTTCCGGTGTATCCGGATCATCAAACAATTGCTGGATATGCTCCACAAGCTCCGGACGCTCCTCTGCGGGCACAATATCCAGTACCAGCCTTAAGGTTTTGGCGTGGTTGGGATCAATCGCCAGAACCTTCTGGAAGGATGCAAGGGCGGCATCGTTCTGGCCGGATTCATTCCGTACAATGCCAAGCTGCATCAACGTATCTGTATTTCGCGGATCAAGGACGGCTGCTTTTTGCAGAATTTCAATCGCTTCGGCACTTTTACCATCGGCGGACAGGACGCCGCCCAGATTAACCATCGCGCCGGTATCTTTTGAAGCAATCTCCAGAGCCGCACGGAAATCCGCCTCCGCTCCTACCCGATCGTTCAGAGACGCCTTCAAAGTTCCCCGACTGTTCAGCGCATTGGCATAGCGCGGAGCATGGCGCAGGGCCAGATTGTAATGTTGCATGGCATTTTCAGGCTGCTCTGCTGCTGCATAGGCGACACCCAGATTGTGATGTCCCTCGGCGTAGTCGGGCTTTTTGGCAACCGCCTTTTGCAACACTGACACAGCTTCCGCCGGTCGGCCGATCTGTACCAGATAAGACCCGTAGTTTGACATCGCCTCGACAAAATTCGGGTTCAGTTTGATCGCCCATTTATAGGCGTCAACCGCCGCTTTCTGGTCGCCGAGCGAGCCGCAGGCATATCCCAGAATGTTGAACACGAAAGGCTCGTTCGGAAAAGCGCGGGACATCTCCTCGGCCAGCTGACGGGCCCGCGCGAAATTGCCCGAGTTCAGAACCTGGACCAGTGCATTCGCATCTGCTTGTGTCATTGCGCGGCTGGCAGCCCCGCCTTGTTTTTGCAGCCGCGCCAGTGCCTTCTTGGCTTTGGAATGCTTGGGCGCTTTGGTCAGAACCTGCCGGTAGAGCGCAACCGCACGGGCCGCATCTCCGGCTTTTGCCGCCTGCTCTGCTGCATCAAGAACCTGTTTGATCGTTGCGCCCGCGCCCGCCATAACTCACCCGATTTCCGTTTTCCTGCGCTTTTGACAAGCCAACTTGTCCCTGTCCAGTGCTTTCAGCCTTGCGCAGCGTCCCAACCCTAGCTAAGAAGCGCCCGTTGCGACCAGCAACACCCCGCGGAGAGGTGCCGGAGTGGTCGAACGGGGCGGTCTCGAAAACCGTTGTCCCTTCTGGGGACCCAGGGTTCGAATCCCTGTCTCTCCGCCATTTACGTTTAGCTTCTCCACCGAAACTTGTTTCTAAAAAAACCATGGATTATCTGCCAACTGCAGAAGAAAGATGTGGATATTGGGTTAAAATATTCTTTGACTTTTTGCATTTCGTCCGCTTCGATAGCTACCATAAATTGCATTTTTATCGGAGAATTTTATATGAAACCACGCATAATTATTATCCTAGGTTGCATTTCGTTGTTTGGGGGCTGCACAGATTGGGATACCTCCAGTGTTTCCACCTCTGAAACGGTAAACCAAGAAAATGCGTTCAGTGCGCAGAATGTTCGCCTAACAGCCGGGGCCTTCGATCCGAACAAATACAGCAGGGTTACTGATCTCAAAGTCTCGGTGAACAAAACCACCGTTTTCAATCCGGATCCTGACGTGCAAGCTGTTGAAGCAAAATTGAAAGAAGAAGCTTACAAAGTTGGCGCTACAGACGTATTTGAAGTTCGCATTACAGATGTTGGAATCTCTCTGTGGAGCTACGGAACACGCAAGGGATTTGGGGTAGCTGCTAAGCCCAAATAGCACTCTGATTGTTTGGCAACAAAATTACACATTTTTGAATAATCGACTGCCCTGACTAGGCGGTCCTATGTGCATACCCTCTTGACTCGACTCGCGCCCTCCCAAATACTGACTGAGTGACCAGTTAATTTCTGCAACACGGGAAATTCAGCAACGGTTACAGGCTTGGGAGGGCTTCAATTTGGGACAGAAGAGCGCGAAAACGGCCGGAGTGGAATCTCTTTCCAGCGCCAAGGAATCCCGTTTTGATGCCATTCTGGATTCTGCTGAAACCGTCTTTGCCCGTTCCGGTTACGAAGGCGCCACCATGCGGGAGATTGCAGAGCGTGCAGGCGTGGCGCAGGGGTTGATCCACTACCATTTCAAAACCAAGGAAGTCCTGTTCGAGGCAATGGTTTCACGCCGGTCCCAACAGATCAACGAGGGTAGAGCCGCCCTTCTGGACGGAATTCTGAAACAGGACCAGACGCCTGATCTCGAACCCATAGTTGAGGCCCTGTTCCGCCCCACCATCGAGGCCGGTATCTCACAGGCCAGCAACGGCGGGGCTTTTGCGCAGATTCTGGTGTCTACAGCCAACTCTGCATCCGAACGAGAACAACTGCTGACCGAGAAATACTACGACCCCATCGCGCAGAAATTCATCAGTGCTTTCATGCAGGTCGAACCCGGTCTGACCCGCGCCAATGCGGTCTGGGCCTATATGTTCGCGATTGGTGTCGGCATGACCATGATGGCCAAAACCGGACGCCCTGCACGCCTGTCCGACGGATTGTGCGACGACGGGGACGCAGATGAAATGCTGACAAAAATTGTGCCGTTTATCTGTTCGGGAATACGCGCACTGACCTGATTACACATCATATTTTAATTCACTTCTGGGAGGAAAAGAATGAAACATCTAATTAAAAACGGCGCCTTTGCGGCGGCTTTGATGGCCGGAACAACCACAATCGCGCCCCCTGTTGCTGCCGAAGACATCAGCGCCACGGTCGTCGCCGGACACCCGCCTGTTTTTCGCTGGGTGAAACACGTCAGCGAGACATTCATCCCCGCAGTCAACGCGGCATTGGAAGGCACTGAACATTCCATTACCTGGAGTGAACAATACGGCGGCTCTCTGGCCAAAGTGGGCGACGAACTGGAAGCAACGGAAGAAGGGCTTGCTGAAATCGGGCTGGTGTCGAGCCTGTTCGATCCTGCCAAGCTCGCGGTGCAGAATGTCACCTATTTCACGCCGTTTGTATCCAGCGATTCAACTGTTGTTGCCGAATGGATGGACAAACTGCAGGCCACGGATGCGGATATGAAAGCGTCCTGGGAAGCCAACGGTCTGGAATACTTGGGCGGCGCGACCGGCATTGATGATTACCTGTTGATGACAAACTTTCCGGTGAACGAAATTTCCGATCTCGAAGGCAAAAAGATTGGCGCACCCGGTCCGGCTGTAAACTGGCTGAAGGGAACCGGCGCTGTTGGCGTTTCAGGTAACCTGACCACTTATTACAACGAAATCAAAACCGGAGTTTATGACGGTGTTATCGTATTTGCCTCTGCTGCGGTGCCCGGCAAACTTTACGAAGTTGCGCCCCATGTGACCCGCATCGGTTTCGGCGCGCAATACGCCGGAGGCATTGCTGCCAACAAGGACTGGTTTGATGCCCTGCCCGCAGAAGTGCAAACAGCCCTCAAGGACGCAGCCGTCACCAACCGTATAGCCTATCACAAGGATCTGGACGCCACGGTTGGCAAATTCCTCTCCATCATGGAAGAGAACGGCGCAACGGTCAAAAAGGTGGATGACTCCTTCCGCAAGGAATGGGCCGACGGAATGGACAATGTTGCAAAGATCTGGGCCGAAAAACTGGATGCAGACGGTGTTGGCGGTTCCCGCGTGTTGAAATCCTACATGGACACCATGCGCGAGGCCGGTGCCACGCCAGTGCGCAACTGGGATCAAGAGTAATCTCCCTGACTGGGGCGGGCCAACTGCTCGCCCCCTTTTTTCCAAGCTGATTGGACCCATTCGTTATGACTGATTTCCATGCCGACTCCGGGCAGGCGTTTCTGCCGCCGTGGTTTCAGGCCATTCGCCGGATCGCAGACTTTATGACCCTGATTTTGAATGTGATCGGCACGCTTCTTATTTTCGCGGTGATGGTGCTGGTGAATGCCGATGTGATCGGACGTGTTGCGTTCAACACTCCGGTCTCCGGCGTCCCCGAGATTGTTTCCATGTCCATCGTGGCCATCGTATTCCTGCAAGTGGCGCAAGCCTTTCGCAAAGGCCGGATGACCCGCACTGACGCGGTACTGGATTACATCCAAAAGAAGGCGCCACGGGTACGCAGCCTGTTGGAACTGGTCTTCACTCTGGCCGCCATCGCATTGATCTGGCAGCTTTTTTCCGCAAGCGAACCCTTGTTCGTCAAGGCCTGGGTACGGGGCACTTATGAGGGAACAGTTGGTGACTTCACGGCTCCGATCTGGCCCGTCAAGCTTATCATTCTAATCGGCTGCGCGGCCCTTCTGGTGCAACTTGTCCTGCACGCAGTCACCAGCCTGTTTGCCTTGACCTCCAAGAAAGGGATCACCCTATGAGCCCGTTTGAAATCGGCCTGACATCCTTTGGCGCCATGGTCGTTATGGTTTATCTCGGGTTCTGGGTGCCCTTCGCCCTGATGCTTTCGTCCTTTGTTGGCGTCTGGGTGATTAAGGGATCGCCTGTACTGGCTGGCAAACTGCTGGCGCTGGCTGCCTCCGAAACCATATCGAGCTATTTCTTCGGCGTTGTACCACTATTTATCATGATGGGGTTCATCGTTTCGGTCACGGGCATGGGACGCGATGCTTTTGATGTGGCAAACCACATGTTCCGCCGGGTACGCGGCGGACTTGGGTTTGGCACCGTCGGGGCCAATGCAATCTTTGCAGCTATTACAGGAATTTCAATTGCTTCTGCGGCAGTCTTCACGCGGATTGCTGTGCCCGAAATGCGGCGCCATGGCTATTCCAAACGGTTTTCCGTCGGGGTTGTCGCCGGTTCGTCGGTGCTCGGGATGTTGATCCCGCCAAGCCTGCTGCTGATCCTCTACGGCCTGCTGACGGAACAATCCGTCGGCGATCTGTTCATCGCGGGCGTCTTGCCCGGTCTGCTGCTGGCCTTTGTGTTCTGTCTTGCGATTTTTCTGGTTGCCCTGTTCAAACCCAAACTGATTGGTGAGGGTATTACTGATCCTTATGACGACACGGATGCGCTGACCACGCGGGAGGTACTGGCCAAGGGACTGCCGATAGCCACGCTGATCGGTCTGGTTCTGGGCGGAATTTACGGCGGCTTCTTCACCCCGATCGAGGCTGGCGCCATCGGGTGTTCCGGCGCCATCATCATCGGTTTGCTGCGCCGCGCTCTTACCCTGAAGGAATTTTGGGAGGTTCTGACCGATACCGGCCTGATTACCGCCTCGATTTCCTTCCTGATCATTGCCGCACAAATGTATTCGCGGATGCTGGCCCTGTCCGGCGTACCTGCGGGATTTGGCAATTTCGTCGCTACCGCTGAAATCGGCTATTGGGGCGTCATCCTTGCCTATGTGCTGCTGGTGATCCTGATGGGCACTATTCTGGACAGCTCTTCTATCATGCTGATCCTTGTACCTTTGATGCTGCCTGTTCTGTCCCTGTTGCAGGTGGATCTGATCTGGTTCGGCATCATCACCATCATCGCCGTTGAGATCGGTCTCCTGACGCCGCCCTTCGGCATATCGGTCTTTGTGATCAAATCTTCTCTGGATGATCCGAGCATCACGCTCGGGGATATTTTTTACGGCGCAGCGCCTTTTGCGGTGCTGATGCTGGTGGTGCTTGGCCTTGTGATGGCCTTCCCCCAGCTCGCCACGGCATTGCTTTAAGAAAGGACAGTTTATGCCCCGTCGTTTTGTAGATCTTTCTGTTCCGCTGGAAACCGGAATCGCTTCCGATCCGCCGATCATGTTGCCCCAGATCGAGTATCTGACCCACGATCAGACAGCCGAACAGGTGATGTCCTTCTTTCCCGGTCTGAAAAAGGAAGACCTGCCAGGTGGTGAAGGCTGGGCGGTAGAACAACTGACCATTGCCAGCCATTGCGGCACCCATCTGGACGCGCCCTATCACCACCACTCCACCATGAGCAACGGAGAGCGTGCGATCACCATCGACGAAGTACCGCTGGAATGGTGCATGAATCCGGGCGTCAAGCTGGACTTCCGCCACTTTGAAGACGGCTATCTGGTCACGGCGCAGGACGTGGAAGCGGAGCTGGAACGCATCGGCCACGAGTTGCAACCTCTTGATATTGTTGTTGTTAACACATCAGCCGGCGCAGCCTACGGGCAGCCGGAATACCTGATGAAAGGCTGCGGCATGGGCCGCGAGGCGACTTTGTATCTGACAGAACGCGGCGTGCGCGTAACCGGTACCGATGCGTGGAGTTGGGACGCCCCTTTTGCCCTGACCGCGAAAGTTTACGCTGAAACCAAAGATCCTTCGATCATCTGGGAAGGCCACCGCGCCAGTATGGACATCGGCTATTGCCATATGGAGAAGCTCAGCAATCTGGAAAGCCTGCCCGCGACCGGATTTGAAATTTCCTGTTTCCCTTTCAAAATCAAGGCAGCCTCCGCCGGTTTCACCCGCGCTGTTGCCATTTTCACGGAGTAATTCTGATGCGTCTAGCAACTGTTTCCTACAAGGACCGCCCGCTTCTGGTGGCCGCAATTGATGATGATCGCCTTCTCGACTTGCGCGCAGCAGCAAACCACGCCGGACAGGACGAAGCGGATTTCACATCCATGCAAAGCCTGATCGACGCCGGTCAAAAAGGGCTCGACATTGCGCGCGGGCTGGTGAAGCACCCCCAGCAATCCGCCACGATTGCGCAGGCGGATGTTTCCTTCCTGCCGCCCATTATGCCGGTCCAGTATCGTGACTGTCTGGTGTTCGAAGATCACCTGACCAATTGTTTCAAGGTGATGGAAGAAGCCACAGGCCGCAAACACGAGGTGCCGGATGTCTGGTACCAGCAGCCGATCTATTACAAAGGCAATCGCATGTCCTTTATCGGCCATGGCACAGACGTCCAGTGGCCGGACTATGCCGAACATCTGGATATCGAACTGGAACTGGCTATCGTTGTCGGCAAGACCGGCAAGAACATCGAAGCCGCAGACGGGATCGACCACATTTTCGGCTATACCATCCTGAATGATGTGTCCGCGCGGGATGCGCAGATGGCCGAAATGCCCGGCCAGCTTGGCCCTTGTAAAGGCAAGGATTTTGACACGGGTAACATCCTTGGTCCATTTATCCTGACGGCGGATGAAGTCCCACATCCCGTTGCTCTTGATATGGAGGCACGAGTAAACGGCGAACGCTGGGGCGGTGGCAACAGCCGCCAGATGCAACATGACTTCGGCGCAATTCTGGCCCATATCTCCGCATCCGAAACCGTCTATGCGGGGGAAGTCATCGGCTCCGGCACGGTCGGCACGGGCTGTGGTCTGGAACTGGGCAAACGCCTGTCGGACGGCGACAGGTTTGAACTGGAGATCGAGAAGATTGGCATTCTCGCCAACCGGATCGTCAAAGGAGCCTGAGCCATGGGAAATCCCATCGACGGCTTTGCGATCGACCTGGGCAGCCTGAAAACCGTCGGCACGGACCTGCAACGCCCCGAATGTATTCTGGCCGAACCGGACGGCTCGCTCTGGTCAGCGGATGCGCGGGGCGGTGTGGTGCACATCCGCCCAGACGGAACCCAGACCCTGATCGCGCAAGAAGTTGAGACCGGCTTTGCCCAAGCCAATGATGACGCCAGCCGCTTCACCACCGGCACCTTGCCAAACGGGCTGGCATTTGCCCGCAGTGGCGACATCCTGATTTCGAACTTCGGAACAGACCGGCTGGAGCTGATGAAGCGCACTGGCGACAGCGAGGTGCTGTACGACAGCATCAACGGCAAGCCCATTGGCAAGGTCAACTTTGTGCTGCGCGACAGCAAGGACCGCCTGTGGCTGACGGTTTCCACCACGATCCCGAACTGGATGGAGGCCTGTAGTCCGAACATCATCGACGGCTTTATCGCTATGGCCGATGACAAGGGCCTGCGGATCATGGCGGACGGGCTGCATTTCACCAATGAAATCCGCTTAGATGCGGATGAAAGCCACCTTTACGCTGTGGAAACCTGCGGCATGAAAATCACCCGTTTTCAGGTGGCCGATAACGGAGACCTTAGCGGTCGCGAAACATTTGGCCCCGAAAGCCACAACGCCTTTATCGACGGGATCGCCTTTGACGCCTATGGCAACCTCTGGGGCACCCATGTGATGACTGATCGCATTTTTGCGATCACGCCGGATGGCGATCTGCGTATCCTTCTCGATGACGACAACGGCTCCACAGAAGGTAAGGCGCTGCTGAAGGCTTTTGCTCAAGACAAGGTCACACCTGATCTGCAACTGGCCTGTGGCGGCAGCATCGCCAACTGGATGGCCAGCATCACTTTCGGCGGACCCGATCTGACGAACGTCTATATTGGCAGCCTGCGCGGCACCACTATCCCCTATTTCAAATCCCCCGTGGCCGGCTTGCCGATGATCCACTGGAACGAAAGGTAATTCCCATGAGCAATACACAAGACCAACCCCAACAGGCGCTGGTGCAGTTTGACTGCAAGGGCCACGCGACCGGAAAGATGCGCAACGATCTGGAAGTGACCATGTCACAGCCCTTTGCCGAAGGTCCGTTCCATATGGCCACGGATGAGGGCAGCTTCCATGGCGGTGATGCCTCTGCTCCGCCGCCGCTGGCCCTGTTTGTAGGCGGATTGACCGGCTGTATCATGACCCAGATCCGCGCCTTTGCAAAACGGCTAAAAGTTACAGTGAAGGATCTGGACGTGGAAACCCGCGTGGTCTGGAACTGGGAAGCCAAGGGCCGCGTTTATGAAACCTTGCCGAAGTCCTTTGAAATAGACGTATTGATTGACAGCGACGATCCGCAGGACAAGGTTATCGAACTGATCGAAGCTGCCAAAAAAGGCTGTTTTCTGGAACAGACGCTGGGTCAGCAGAATACCATTCGCCACCGGATGAAGACGCCCGACGGCTGGGTTGACGTTTAAACCGGATTTGTCCTGTCAGGGTTTTACCAGCCCTGACAGCACCTCTGCTGCAATCTCGAAAGACCGCAGCCGCGCCTGATGGTTGTGGATCATCGCCGTGACGATCAGCTCGTCCGGATTATAGCGGTCCAGAATGATCTTTAGCTGGGTGTTCACAGTTGCAGCCGATCCCACTGCCGAAACCGAAAGCGCGTGTTCAACACCTTCCATTACAGCAGGCGGAATTTGCGATTTCGCATCATCTACCGGCAGGGGCAGCTTGCCCGGCTTGCCCGTGCGCAACCGCGCAAAGGCCAGCAGTTGTGAGGAGCGCAAATATTCGGCTTGCGCATCCGTATCCGCTGCACAGACTCCCGCAGCCATCACCACATAAGGTTCGGACAACATGGAAGACGGCTTGAAAGAGCGCCGGTATACATCAAGCGCCTGATCCAGCATCGCAGGGGCAAAATGGCTGGCAAAAGCATAAGGCAACCCCAGCATCGCCGCCAGTTGCGCGCCATAAAGGCTAGACCCGAGGATATAGACCGGCACCTTGGTGCCTACACCCGGTATTGCGCGCACAGGAGCGTTGTCCGGCATATCATCGAAATAGGCCATCAGCTCCTGCACATCCTGCACAAAGGTATCTTCGGGCGACATATGCCGCCGCAAGGCCCGCGCCGTTGCCATATCCGTCCCCGGTGCCCGCCCGAGCCCGAGATCAATCCGGTCGGGATAAAGCGTGGCCAGCGTCCCGAACGCCTCGGCCACCATTAAAGGCGCGTGGTTGGGCAGCATGATACCCCCTGCCCCGATCCGCATGGTCGAGGTTGCCCCCGCCACATGGCCGATCACCACAGCCGTCGCCGCGCTGGCGATGCCGGGCATGTTGTGATGTTCCGCCAGCCAATAGCGGTGATACCCCGCCTTTTCCGCCAGTTGCGCCAGTTCAACCGTGTTTTGCAAAGCCTGCCCCGTGGTCTGGCCTTCGGGGACAGGTGAGAGATCGAGAAGAGAGTAATGTTTCATATCAGCCCATGTAAGCTTTTGTTTCTGTTCCCCAAGGGGATTGCCCACAGATCAACCGGAGTTTGACAGAGAGCACAAGGGGAACGGTGGGTCGCGCGGGGGGAGGAGGAAGCTATTATTTAACTTTTTACAATATTGCGCACTACTTCTTGGACAAGTAATGTTAAAACACTCAAATTTTGTTAATTTTCTTTATTTACAGGTGAACAACAATGCAAGCTAAGATAAAATCCAATTTTGTGAACAATATTAAAATCGATCCCGCAAATAGCTTTGGGAGCGCAGATACCTTACAGTTCAAATTCAAAGCAGAATTAGGCAAACTTAAAGACTTAGGCGATGGCAATTGGCTGAGCTGCTCCCCATTTGTCGGACAGGATCTGGCGTAAATTAAGCTACTCTCTGCTCCTGCTGATC
>NZ_PKOJ01000008.1 GCF_002860325.1 Neptunicoccus cionae
GGCTGAGAAATGACAGAACACAACCCGATCAGCAGGAGCAGAGAGTAGCTTAATTTACGCCAGATCCTGTCCGACAAATGGGGAGCAGCTCACTTCTCATATTCATCTGAAGCGGCGGTAGTTTCTAATTCACCACCTTTAAATTCGCGGTAGATGTGGCTAACTTCTCGCCCGCATCTATGGGCGTCTGCTGCTCTTCTCGATATTTCTCGAACGGGGTCTTGTTGAGATAGTAAAATTGAAACCACCGAAACACCGATGGAAAAGACACCAACGAACTGTGCACCAGAGATCGTCAAGTCACTAGCGAACGCAAGTAAATATATCTTAGAGATAACCGTTAGGAATGAAAGAAAATTGAGAACTAAAGATTGATTCCGGGCTTTCTTTTCGAGCCGCTTTGCGCAGTTGAAACGATTACTCTTTGTAGTTTTCATTCTTAGATGGAGTTTTCGACCTTCATTAAGCTGGCCTGTGGTTGCACTTGGGTTCGTGTTTTCGGTTTGTTGCATATTGATATGCGCCAATTCTGTGCTCCCAACCTGTTTGACTTTTTGTTGCAACAAGCCAGATTTTAATCACTAGTCTAAGATGGAAAATACACTGTGTCACGTGACATAACCATCATCCAAGCGTTAGGCGCATAAAGTCCGTTCCTAGGATACTGCATTGCAGCGTCAATGGTGATAATCAAGGTCCGCTCAGGGCCGTAAGCAACCATTGGTACAGCCGCAGCGACTTCACGCGATTTTTGCAATCCGGCTCCCCCTTTCTCGGCAAAGAGAAGACAGCTGCCCGTTGGATAGAAAGAACCATCACACTCTTAAGCTGAACCAATAAAAATCCGTTCCTCGGAAATCAGAGGCAAGCACATTATCAGCCATGCAGCATCAGCCATGCAGCGCTGCCTCCGAAACACTCCGGTTACGCGACATGGACGTGTTGGATGCAAAAGTAATTTCCCCGCGCCAATTGAGACAAAGCAGCAATTGCAGAACCCGATGCACTTGCCCCCGCCCCGCTTACTTCCCAAAGATCGCGAGAAGCGCCGCCCGTGACCGCGCACTCAACCGTGGATCGCTATTTCCCGATGCGAGGCGGATTACCTCCAGCCACCCCAGTTCGTTTTCCGTCACCGGCGTCCCGAAGATGTCGAGAATAGCTTTGGCGCCTGCGTGCCCGACGGCCTGCTCCAGAGCAATGCCCATCAGGAACACCGGATCACACTCGAGAGCGGCTGCCATACTGGGAACACGGGCCCGCGCGAGTTTGCTTGCGCCGTTCTTGACCATGGTAACCATATCAGGGTTCGGGTAACCGGCTTCCCTCGCAATCTCGCTTTGCGACTTTCTGGATTTCAACTCCAGAACGCGACGCGAAACGTATTTTGCCAGCTCAGTGTTTTCGTGTGGTTTCTTGCTCATGGCCATCCTTACAAAACTTGCGCAGTATTTGCTGCTCGCCTTGTTCGATAGCGAAAGCTTGACGCGGATTATGTTTGCTGGCCATTTTGAAGCTTTACAACGCACAAAGCCCCCGCGATGCAGGGGCTTTTGCTGGTAGTGCTTGAGTAAATGGTGGGTCGTGAGAGGCTCGAACTCCCGACATCTTCGGTGTAAACGAAGCGCTCTACCAACTGAGCTAACGACCCGATAGCGGCCTTTTAATCGGCGTTTCCGGGGTCTGCAAGAGGAGAATTACCCTCATCGTCATCTTTTTTCTCGGATTTGGCTTTTTGCAGCATAACCTTATGAATTAGTTTGGCATTTTCACCGTCACCCCGGGCAATACTGCGGATTTTCCCCAAGGGCGGCACCTGCAGATCGTGTCCTTCGCTCAGACATTTGTGGAAATAGGCCAGAGTTGCGTCGACCGCTTCGCGCACTTCCCGTTTCCGCAGGCCGGTGGCAACGGTCACATGGTCATAGATGTCTTTCTTGCGAATCTTACCGTCAAATTCTGCGGCTTCGGCCACTGTTTCCACAACGGTTGCGGATTCGGTTTCGTCAGTCTCAATCGCGTCGGTCTGGTCGGTTGTTGATGTCGTCGAAGTAGCCACGCTGGTGCCTCTTTACATTGTGATTTCAGTTACGTTCAGGGAAGTATTGGTCCAAAACACCAGCGCCACAACCATAAACATGGTTGTGGCGCCAGATAGTTTTCACTTGTGCGATCCGCTTAATGGGCGACGGTCGGCTTGTCCCCGCCCGATGCCGATTTCAGCGCCGCTGCTGCGGCGGCCTCTTCGGCAGCTTCGTCCCATTCAATCGCTTCGGGTTCCCGCACCAGCGCATGCTTGATCACTTCCCGCACGGTGCTCACCGGAATAATTTCCAACCCGTCTTTCACGTTGTCAGGGATTTCCGGCAGATCCTTCTGGTTGTCTTTCGGGATAAGAACCGTTTTGATCCCGCCGCGAAGCGCTGCAAGAAGTTTCTCTTTCAAGCCACCGATGGGCAACACATTCCCGCGCAGGGTGACCTCGCCTGTCATGGCGATGTCCTTACGGACGGGGATCTGTGTCAGGACCGACACGATAGATGTCACCATGCCTACACCTGCCGACGGGCCGTCCTTCGGGGTTGCCCCTTCGGGAACGTGTACGTGAATGTCGATCTTCTCGAACTCGGTCGGCTTCACGCCAACATCCGGACTGATCGAGCGCACGAAAGAGCTGGCCGCGTCGATGCTTTCCTTCATCACATCGCCAAGCTTGCCGGTGGTCTTCATCCGGCCTTTTCCTGGCAGTTTCAGCGCCTCGATCGAGAGCAACTCGCCACCAACGGATGTCCAGGCCAGACCGGTGACAACACCCACCTGATCCTCTTCTTCTGCAAGACCGTATTTGAACCGTTTGACCCCCAGAAACTCTTCCAGATTGTCTTTCGTTACAACGACAGCCTTTTCAGTACCCTTCACGATTTTTGTCAGGGCCTTACGGCACAATTTGGCCATTTCCCGTTCAAGGTTCCGCACGCCGGCTTCACGGGTATAGGTGCGCACAATATCCAGCAGTGCGGCGTCTTCGACTTCGAATTCACCTTTCCGCAGGCCGTGGTTCTTGATCTGCTTGCTGATCAGATGCTGTTTGGCGATCTCGGTCTTTTCGTCCTCGGTATAGCCGGACAGCGGGATGATCTCCATCCGGTCCAGAAGCGGGCCAGGCATGTTATAGCTGTTCGCCGTGGTCAGGAACATAACGTTCGAGAGATCATACTCCACTTCCATATAATGGTCTGTGAAGGTCGCGTTTTGCTCCGGATCGAGAACTTCGAGCATGGCGGATGCGGGATCGCCACGGAAGTCTTGCCCCATCTTGTCGATTTCATCGAGCAGGATCAGCGGGTTGGTGGTTTTAGCCTTTTTCATCGCCTGGATGATCTTACCCGGCATGGAGCCGATATAAGTCCGGCGGTGCCCACGAATTTCGCTTTCGTCACGTACACCACCTAGGGAAATACGGATGAATTCCCGCCCTGTCGCCTTGGCAACAGATTTACCCAGCGAGGTTTTACCCACACCCGGAGGACCCACGAGGCAGAGAATCGGGCCTTTCAGCTTGGCGCTACGCTGTTGAACGGCCAGATACTCGACGATCCGTTCCTTGACCTTCTCCAGACCGTAGTGATCTGCATCCAGCACATCCTGTGCACGGTTCAGGTCTTTCTTCACACGGGATTTCACGCCCCACGGGATCGACAGCATCCAGTCCAGATAATTGCGCACAACTGTGGCTTCAGCAGACATCGGGGACATTTGCTTCAGCTTCTTCAGCTCGCCTTCGGCCTTTTCCTTGGCTTCCTTGGACAGTTTGGTTTCCGCGATGCGGCTTTCTAGTTCGGCGAGTTCGTCGCCACCCTGCTCGCCGTCGCCCAGTTCCTGCTGGATCGCTTTCATCTGTTCATTCAGATAGTATTCACGCTGGGTGCGTTCCATCTGGTTTTTGACGCGCGATTTGATCTTTTTCTCGACTTTAAGAACGGACATTTCGCCCTGCATCAGGCCGAATACCTTTTCCAGCCGTTCCGACAGGTCCAGTTCTTCCAGAAGTTCCTGTTTCTGGTCCACCCGCACATTCAGATGGCCCGCAATGGTATCAACCAGTTTCGCGGGGCTGTCGCTCTCGGCGGCGGCGCTCAGGGCTTCTTCGGGTACGTTCTTGTTCAGCTTGGCGTAGCGGTCAAATTCCTTGGCAACCGCACTGCTGAGCGCTTCGAGAGCTTCAGGCTCGCGCACGGACTCTTGCAGTATTTCTGCGTTGGCCTCGAAATAGTCCGGGTTGTCCAGATATTCTGTGATGCGCACACGTTCACGGCCTTCGACCAGCACTTTTACAGTGCCGTCCGGCAGTTTGAGAAGTTGCAGCACAGACGCAAGAACACCGGTCTCGTAAATGCTGTCAGCGCTCGGCTCGTCCTCGGACGGGTCGATCTGGCTGGACAGGAGGATTTCCTTATTGTCGGCCATCACCGCTTCAAGCGCACGAACAGATTTTTCACGTCCAACGAAAAGTGGAACGATCATGTGTGGAAACACCACAATGTCGCGCAGAGGGAGTACTGGGTAAGAAACGCTGCTCGCGTTAGTCATATTATCGTCCTTTATTTAGCAAGAAGCATCAGGCCCCGGATTACCAGCAACACACCGCTTCTTCTCTTCTCGGTCTTTGTATGTGGTATCTGACAGCAGGATCGTCAAGCACCGCCGAATTTATTGGAGACCATTCTGACGCGATGTGGAAACGCCTGCAAGTACACAGGCGCGAAAAACTCCGTTTCCGGAAGCTTCCTATTGCAGCAACGCAGGACACTGCCTAGTATTTGGGTGAAATCCGGTATTTTTCCGCCCGCAAACGGTTAAACTCTGACTTTGCGTCACAAGGAAGCCATCTATTGTATTATCTGATTTACCAAAGTTCCGCGCTGATTCCACGCAATTCGAGCGAACATGACGCCATTCTGATTGCAAGTTACCGGTGCAACAAACGGGACGATATCACCGGCTTTCTCCACCGCGAGCAGGACAATTTTGTGCAGTATCTGGAGGGCCCGCAGGACAAGATTCAAGATCTGATGCTCCGGCTTGAAAAAGACTGGCGCCACAAGGATATTGAAGTTCTCGACGAAGGGCCGCTAACCACGCGTCGTCTGCCCGACTGGCAGATGGGCATGGTGGAGCAAGGCACTTTCGCCATTAGCGATCTTCTGGAAATTCAGGACACAAAGCTTGCCATCAAATCCGCCGATCCTTTCGATCTGGTGGTGTTCATGGTGGCAAACGCCGGCCTGTTGCGCCAGATCTTCGAGGTAGAAGAAAAAAAGGGCTGACTTTTAGACGCTGTTCTGAAAACCGGACAGGCCCGTCAGCAGGGTTCAATATCCCCTTGCGCGCGGCGGGCATGAAAGACTGCAACAAAGTCGTCAAGGCTGCCGCTAGCAATGGCATCACGCAAACCTGCCATCAGTTCCTGATAATAATGCAGATTGTGCCACGTCAGCAGCATGGAACCGATGATCTCTTGGGATTTGATCACATGGTGCAAATAGGCGCGGGAGTAATTCGCGCAGGCCGGACAGGAGCAGTCCGCATCCAGCGGGCGCGGGTCGTCCTTGTGGCGGGCATTGCGCAGGTTGATTGCCCCCATGCGGGTTTGCGCCTGCCCTGTACGTCCTGAACGGCTCGGCAATACGCAGTCGAACATATCCACCCCGCGCTGCACGGCGCCGACGATATCATCCGGCTTGCCCACGCCCATCAGATAGCGGGGTTTATCCTCGGGCAGTTGACCGGGCGCATAATCAAGACAGCCAAACATTGCCTCCTGCCCTTCCCCGACCGCCAGACCGCCAATGGCGTAACCGTCAAACTCAATGCTGCGCAAGGCCTCGGCGCTTTGGGCCCGCAGGTCTTCTTCAAGACCGCCTTGCTGGATACCGAACAGCGCATAGCCCGGACGATCCCCGAAGGCATCCCGCGACCGTTGCGCCCATCGCATGGAAAGCTGCATGCTCTCCTCAATCCGCTTGCGATCCGCAGGTAAGGCGGGGCATTCGTCAAAACACATGACAATGTCACTGCCCAGCAACTTCTGGATTTCCATAGACCGTTCCGGCGTCAGATTATGTTCGGAGCCGTCAATATGGCTGCGGAATTTCACACCTTCTTCTGTCAGCTTGCGCAAATCAGTCAGACTCATCACCTGAAACCCGCCACTGTCTGTCAGGATCGGGCGGTCCCAGTTCATAAAGCGGTGCAGCCCGCCCAGATTGTGAATCCGTTCCGCTCCGGGACGCAACATCAGATGATACGTGTTGCCCAACAGAATATCCGCACCCGTTTCGCGGACATTCTCTGGCATCATCGCCTTTACTGTGGCCGCTGTACCGACAGGCATGAAAGCCGGTGTACGGATTTCGCCTTTGGGTGTTGACACAACACCCGTGCGGGCGCGACCTTGGCGGGCGGAAATGTTGAAACCGAATGTGTTAGACATAGCGCCCCTCTACCGCTATGGCCCACAAAATCAAGCGTAAAGTGACAGGGGACCAGGGGACAAAAGATGGCAGATTCAGAAAACAACAGCGACACACCGTTTATTCTTGGATGGGAAGAATGGCTCTCCCTGCCCGACCTTGGCCTTCCGGCCTTGAAGGCCAAAGTGGATACAGGTGCAAGAACCTCTGCGCTTCACGCCTTCAATATCGAGAAATTCGGCACGACCTCCCGCCCGAGAGTGCGCTTTGGTATCAACCCAATTCCCGAACGGGACGATATCCATGTTATCTGCTCGGCGGATGTGATTGACCAGCGCGAAGTGACCAGTTCGAACGGCGAACGGGAATCCCGTATCGTAATTCAGACAACTGTACGCTTTGGCGAACAGTCCTGGCCGATCGAAGTGACCCTGTCTGATCGCAAGAATATGGCCTACCGGATGCTTCTGGGACGTCAGGCTTTCCCTGCGGGCACGACGATCAACCCCGCCGAAGGTTTTAACCAACCGGAGCTTTCGTTCGATTTGTACAAGAAAACGCTAGCAAACGTGCCAAAACGCCCGTTGCGCATTGCGATTCTGACAAGAGAGCCGAACAACTATTCCACCCGCCGCCTGATTGAGGAGGCGGAATCCCGCGACCATGTGATTGAAACCATCGACACCACACGCTGTTATATGAACATCCGCACTACGGCGCCCGAAGTCCATTACGACGGCAAGATCCTGCCCCGTTATGACGCGATCATTCCGCGCATCGGTGCCTCGATCACGTCTTATGGCACGGCAGTGGTGCGCCAGTTCGAAACCATCGGCACCTATTGTGTCAACGGCTCTGACGGGATCACTTCCAGCCGCGATAAACTGCACGCGCACCAGATCCTTGCCAGCTACAAGATCGGCACGCCGACAACGGCTTTTGCCTCATCCCCTAAAGACACCAAGAACCTGATTTCCATTGCCGGCTCCACACCGCTGATCGTGAAACTGCTGGAAAGCACTCAAGGCAAGGGCGTGGTGCTTGCCGAAACCCAGAAAGCTGCAGAGAGTGTGATTTCCGCCTTTCGCGGTCTGAAAGCGGATTTTCTGGTGCAGCATTTCGTCAAGGAAGCCGCCGGAGAAGACGTGCGCTGTCTGGTGATCGGCGGCAAGGTGGTTGCTGCAATCCGGCGCAAGGCCGCCGCCGGTGAATTCCGCTCCAACCTGCATCAGGGCGGCGTGGCCGAAGCTGTCAAAATCACCAAGGCAGAACGGGAAACAGCCATCCGGGCAGCACGCGCCATGAAGCTGAATTTTGCCGGCGTCGATCTTCTGCGTTCTTCGGAGGGCCCGAAAGTACTGGAGGTGAACTCTTCTCCCGGTCTTGAAGGTATCGAAAAAGCGAGCCAGCGGAATGTGGCTGGAAAGTTGATGGACCACATTGAACGCAACGTGCGCCCGACGCGCACCCGCAAGTCCATCTAAGCCGACCGCCGCTTCGCCCTGTTCCCGTCTGGAAACAGGGCTGAAACGCCGCAGGTCCGGTTTTCTTGCATTCTGGACACTCCGCCTTAGATTCCATATAAGAACCGTCAGGAATAAAACAGCAGGCCCCTTGTCATGAACGCCGAAAACCAACACCTCGAAGGTCAACCCCTGATCAAGCCATCGACGACGGACCATCCGTTGCACGAAGCCATTACCGAGGCATGCCGCACCGTGCATGATCCTGAAATTCCGGTGAATATCTTTGATTTGGGGCTGATCTACACCATTGAAATCGACGATGCAGGTGTTGTGGATATCCTGATGACGCTTACAGCGCCCGGGTGCCCTGTTGCCGGAGAGATGCCGGGCTGGGTTGAAGACGCTGTCATGGCTGTGCCAGGCGTGCAGGCTGCCAATGTGCAACTGGTCTGGGAACCCCAATGGGGCATGGATATGATGTCCGACGAAGCACGACTTGAACTGGGCTTTATGTAACTTTTCCATAAGTTTACACAAAGTTTACCCCGCCGCCGACATCCTGTCACACAGGGCCGCCACATAGGCGCCACCAGTGAATACAGGAGACTTTGATGCTGCGTCTGACTACACTTGCCCTTTCACTTGTGCCCGCAATTGCGGCGGCACAATCCGTACAACTCGGCCCGCGCCCAGCCTATCTGATTGACCAGATGGCAGAGGGTGCGCTGAAAACAAAACTGCAATCCTGCGCCGGAATGGATTTCCAGAAGCACGATTTTTCCATCGGTCACCGTGGTGCACCGCTGATGTTCCCCGAACATACTGCCGAATCCTACAAGGCTGCTGCGCTGATGGGCGCGGGAATTGTTGAATGCGATGTGACTTTCACCGCTGACAAGGAACTGGTGTGTCGCCACGCGCAAAACGACCTGCACACAACGACAAACATCGTAGCGGCTGATCTTGGCAGCAAATGCACCACTCCGTTTGCAGCTGCCAACGGCGATGACGCAGCGCAAGCCGAATGCCGCGCTTCTGATATCACACTGGCCGAGTTCAAAACCCTGAATGCCAAAATGGACGGTGCTAACAAAAAAGCCGCTTCCGCGCAGGAATATCTGGACGGAACTGCTGGCTGGCGGACAGATCTTTATGCCACCAAAGGCACCCTGATGACCCACGCCGAATCCATTGCTCTGATGCAGGATCTGGACGTGAAATTCACTCCTGAACTGAAAGCGCCTTCGGTTGAAATGCCCTTCAACGGCTTCACCCAAGAAGACTATGCCCAGAAGATGATCGACGAATACAAAGCGGCGGGTGTTCCTGCTTCCGATGTCTGGGCCCAGTCCTTCAACCTGAGCGATGTGCTTTACTGGGTTGAAAACGAACCGGAATTTGGCAAACAGGCTGTATATCTAGACGACCGCTATGAAGCCCATGACGATGACGAAGGCCTGATCGACCCGAATGATCCGGCAACCTTCAAGCCGACAATGGCAGAGCTGAAAGAGATGGGTGTAAACTATGTTGCCCCTCCGATCTGGATGCTGCTGACACTGGAAGACGGTCAGGTTGTACCAAGCGCCTATGCGAAAGAGGCCAAGGCCGCAGATCTGAAGATCATCGCCTGGTCTCTGGAACGGTCCGGCCCGCTGGCCAATGGCGGCGGCTGGTACTTCAAATCCATCAAGGATGCGACAACCACCGACGGTATGTACTTTGAGGCTCTGGACGTGCTGGCACAACAGGTTGGCATCGAAGGTATGTTCTCTGACTGGCCTGCGACGACAACCTACTATGCAAACTGCATGGGACTGGGCAGCCCAAGCTGATCCCCCCTGCCCGACTGTCACACGGGCTTGTCCTTCATGCACAGTCGCGTTACCAATGCGCCCCGCAGTCCGCTGCGGGGTTCTCTTTTTGTGGGGAGCCCCTATATTAGTCCCGTAACAAGCTTCGAAAGACTGACATGTTTGGAATTCCTGGAAAACAAGCTGTGTCGATCACCGACAAGGCAGCAGCGCAAATCGTCAAACTGATGAATGCAGGCGACAAGAAGGGCCTGCGCATCGGCGTGAAGAAGGGCGGCTGTGCGGGTATGGAATACACGATGGAATACGTGGACGAAGTGGACCCGATGGACGAAGTGGTAGAACAGGAAGGTGCCCGCGTGATGATCGCACCAATGGCCCAGATGTTCCTGTTCGGCACTGAAATCGATTATGAGGTTTCCTTGCTGGAAGCGGGTTTCAAGTTCAACAACCCCAATGTGACCGAAGCCTGCGGCTGTGGCGAATCCATCAAGTTCGAAGGCATGTGACCCAAGTTCCGCCCGAAGACATTTTCGTCCTATTCTGCACAAGGCGGCGGCCAACACCCTTGGTGTCCCGCCGCTTTTGCGGTAAATGATCCCGAAGCGCCCGTGCAAAGGGCAGATATATCAACGGGATGGGACGGATCGACATGCCAAAGAAACTTGCTGCCGGTAACTGGAAAATGAATGGCCTGCGTCAGGCACTGGACGAGGTGCGCGCCCTGCACGCCGCCTGCCCCGAAGCGACCTGTGACATTGTCATCTGCCCTCCTGCTACGCTGATCCGTTCTATGGTTAAAGTCTGTGACGACATGCAGATCGAAGTGGGCGGACAGGACTGCCACGAAAACACCGCCGGCGCCCATACAGGCGATATTTCCGCGCCAATGCTGGCGGATACGGGTGCCAGCTATGTTATTCTCGGGCACTCTGAAAGGCGTGCAACTTACGGTGAATCCGATGCGCTGGTACGGGCCAAAACCCTGTCCGCTTGGGAGGCCGGCCTGACCGCGATTGTCTGCATCGGTGAAACTCTGGACCAACGGGAAGCCGGTCAAACGCTGGAAGTGGTTGGCCGCCAGTTGCAAGATTCCACGCCAGATAGCGCCACTTCGAACAACCTTGTTATCGCCTACGAACCGGTTTGGGCCATTGGTACCGGCAAGACCCCGACACTGGAAGAAATCGGTGAGGTGCACAGCTTTATCCGTGATGCACTGGTGAAACGGTTCGGAGCGGATGCGCAAGACATGCGGATTCTTTATGGCGGTTCCATGAACCCCAAGAACGCCGGTGACATTGCGGGGATCGCAAATGTGGATGGCGGGCTTGTGGGCGGCGCATCTTTGAAAGCGTCCGATTTTTCCCACATTGTAAACGCTTTAGACGCCTGATCCTTAACCGATCAGGCGGGAATCGCCATTGGCCTCTGTTTCGTAATGGAACAGCAGCCGCTGCAGGGCGATGCGCAAAACGATCTTGCCCGAGCGCGCGGACCACCCAAGTTTTTTCTCTGCGTTTTCGAGCCCTTCAAGGAAGCAACAGCACCGCAGGACGATATCGGCCAGCCCCGGCCCGAGCGCTGAAAGAGCAGCGCTCAGCCGCTCTTGCGCCGCATTGGACCCGCCGCTGCTGTTGTTAAAACTGCCCCGTTGCCCGCCGGTCAGGAAACGGTCCCAGTTCTGCCCGACCCGCGGCCCCATTTGCGCCAGTTCGAAATCCTCACGTAGCCGGTCGCCCGCCGATATCAGTTCTCCGCTCAGGAATGGGACGCCAGATCGGTCCTTCTTGCGCCCGAGCACGGTTAACGGGCTCTCCCGCAGATTAACCCTTTTGCGCTCCGTCCCCCGATCGGGATCGTGGATCACCCTTTCTCCCCACTCCTTGTGCTGTTCGCTAAAGACGTCCGGCGATGGGCCGGTTTCCTGTGGTGACTTACCCTTTACCGTATCCTGCGCAATCGCACGTTTAAGCGCTGCGCGTCCCGCATCGGTAATCTCGTAAAGCGAGACGCGTCCGGTTTTCACGCAACGCAGCCAGTCCTTTATCACGGATGAACCGGCCAGATGGGCGTTTACTACGGCCGTACGGCTCTGGGTTTGATCGGGATTGGTACGCACCACCATGGCCTTTTTCAGACCTTTAGACACCACCAGTTGAGATCCGGTTTCCCCAAGCCTTCGTAGCAGGGTCTTTTCCCCTGCCGACATCGTTTCCGGACCGGTCCCGGCCAGTGCGGGGCGCAAGGGTGCAACACTCTTTTCGCCCCTTACAACGGCGCTGTTAAGATATTGATCCAGAACCGGATCGTCCCGCAGGGATTCTATCTTGCGGATGCGCCGCATGATGGTTGAGGGATGCACATTTTTATCCTGTGCAATGGATCTGATACTCTCTCCGTTAACCACATGTGCCAGATAACTGGCGGCGGCTTCTTCAAGATTTCCACGTGGCTTAATCGGTTCTGGTTGTTTGTACTGTCTCTGCATTCGCGTGGTTCCATGTTTTGCTTACCCTGAAATAGCGAGGGCCACATCCACTAATGGTTGAATTGTTGAAAACTTTGTTAAAGTTATCCACAAAACACATGTATTGTTTCCAAAGGATAAATTGAAGTTTACCCACAGTTCGCAGAAACCTGTTTCGCGCAACGGTTGTTGTTTTGTGCCTAAGCAGGGCGTGAAAGGAATTTATCATGCCCGAATCACACGAAATATTAAGCAATTTGCGCCGTCCGAAGATTTTGATTAGCGCCGCCCGATTGGGGTTGGCTCATTACCGGCGGGATGCCGATTTGCGCTTCATCACCGGAACCAGCCGCACGCCGACGCGCGAGTTTGCAATAGAGACATTGCTCCGGCGCGAGGCTCTGCTAGAGACCGACCGCAGAGATGGCGCGGCGGGTTACAGCATCCAGAAACACATCCGTGTTCTGACAGCGCTATTGGGGGAATTTCGCCTGCCGGTTTCCAGCCTCAGGGTCGTAAAGCACGGCTGATCCGGTCGTCAGGGCGCCAATTCAGCCGTACTGCTGCGTTCATGCAGGATGGCACCATCGCGCAACACGCGTACTGTCATCCCATAGCTGCCGTGCCCCCAGCCACCGGCCGGCTGGCGCTTGCCAGCAAAAGCGAACCACTGCGCCTGCGGCTTGGCCAAGCCATCTTGCGTTATGTCCACGATATTGCCTGCGGGACCGTCCAGCACCAATTGCATCCGGTCCCCTTCCTGCCCGTTCACAGCCAGCCCGTAGACCACAAGAGGCGCATCTTTTTCGATGGTAAAATCAGACCAGCGCCCGTCGACCACATCCCGCATATCCAAGGCGCGATCGGCCAGACCAAGGTCGATGACCTTAACAGGCTGATAGGTAAAAGCCTGCGCAAAGCTGTCTTCCCAAAGCGTGCCGGTCGCGCTGTAAGCACATGTTTCCCCGTCAAATTCCGGCGCGAACGGGTCCACCGGAATCCCGTCCTTGCGCACCGAAAGATGCAGATGCGGGAATTGGGTTTTGCCTGACAGGCCGACCTCTCCCAAAGGATCACCGGCTTTTACCTTCTGCCTTTTTTGTACACGCAAGGAACCGAGCTTCATGTGGCAGTACTGGGTTTCCCAACCCTCTGCATGGCGTAATACCACACCGTTACCACACTCCTTGCCCTCCACAGCCTGACGGTCTTCGGGCAGGACAATCCGGCGGTCCGTCATGGAATCGCGCAGGCCGAGAACCACCCCGTCTGCTGCGGCAAGCACGGCAACGCCTTCGTCCATCATTGGCACGGAAACACGGAAATCAGTACCTTTATGCCCGTCGTAACTGGCGATACCACAGGCAAAATCACGGCTGCCTTCTCCAGTGTCGTGATCCATAAACTGCTGGATTTCACAGGTTTCACCCAGCCTACAGTCAATGGGTTGCCGAAGCATCGGATCGGCCCAGGCTCCCGTACCGCCAGCCATGCCAACGCCCAGAAAAACCACTTTGGCCAGCCGTTTCAAGATTTCAGACTTCATCCGCCAATTGCCCTTTAACTCCGCTTGGAAACAGTGTGTAGTTTTTCCAATCCGAATACAAACACCGAAAGGCCAAATGATGTCACTCGACTCCGTTCTCGCCCATATTGACGCTGATCAGGACAAGGCACAGGACCGTCTGCTGGACCTGCTGCGCATCCAGTCGATCTCTACTGACTCCGCTTACAAGGAAGAGTGCGACAAAGCTGCGAACTGGCTGGTTAAGGATCTGGAGAGCTTGGGCTTTGACGCGTCCAAACGGCCTACACCCGGCCACCCGATGGTGATCGGCCATCAGGACGGGGACGGCATTCACGTCACATTCTACGGTCACTACGATGTGCAACCCGTTGATCCGCTTGACCTTTGGGACAATCCACCGTTTGAGCCCGCAATCGAGGACACCCCGAACAGCAAGGTGATCCGCGGTCGTGGTTCTTCGGACGACAAGGGCCAGTTGATGACCTTTCTGGAAGCCTGTCGTGCATGGAAAGCCGTGACCGGATCGCTGCCTGTAAAGGTATCGATCTTCTTTGAAGGCGAAGAGGAATCCGGTTCCCCTTCTCTGGTTCCCTTCCTGAAGGAAAACGCAGAGGAACTGAAATCAGACATCACCCTGATCTGTGATACCGGTATGGTGACGCCGAAAACCCCTTCGATCGTAACTATGTTGCGCGGGCTTGTCGGCCAGCAGGTAACAATCACCGGACCAAGCAAGGATTTGCATTCAGGTATGTTCGGCGGCCCCGCCCGCAACCCGATCCGCGTGTTGAACAAGGCACTGGCCGCCCTGCATGACGAAGACGGTGCAGTCACCCTGCCCGGTTTTTATGACGGCGTGCCCGAACTGCCCGAGCAGGTGGCCGAGCAATGGCGTAATCTGGACTGGAGCGCCGAAAGCTTTCTTGGTGACGTCGGGCTGAGCATTCCGGCAGGCGAAAAGGATCGTTCCGCGATAGAACAGATCTGGTCACGTCCTACCTGTGATGTGAATGGCATCTGGGGTGGCTATACCGGTGAAGGTTCTAAAACCGTGATCCCGTCACAGGCCCATGCAAAAGTCAGCTTCCGGCTGGTCGGCACGCAAGACCCCCATAAAATCCGTGCTGCCTTTCAGGAACATATCCGCAGCCATCTGCCCGCAGATTGCAGCGTGGATTTCATCGACTACGGCGCTGCACCGGCATCCAATATGGAAATCACCCATCCCGCCTTTGAAGCCGCCCGCACCGCCCTGTCAGACGAATGGGAAAATGACGGGGTTTACGTGGGCTGTGGCGGCTCTATCCCGATTGCAGGGCACTTCCAGAAGATATTGGGAACGGAGTCCATGCTGATCGGCTTTGGACAGGATGATGACCAGATTCACAGCCCCAACGAAAAATACGATCTGCGCTCTTTCCACAAAGGCATCCGCAGCTGGGCTAGGATACTCGATTCCCTGTCACGCAACGCCACGTAACCAAGAACAATGGCGCGCCGCGATTACGATACGCGGCGTGCCCGCCCGCCTTGCCGCCCCAAGGGACGGTCCATTTTTTGCAGCCCTTCGCGCAATACCTGCGTCATGGCGTGATCAGGGGCTTTGCCCGCATATTCATCCAGCAGCTTCTGCAACATGGCTGACATATCCGCGCCAAGCTGTGTGCCCATCGCCCAGTCCAGAAAGATGCTGCGACATTCCTCCGGCCCGATATCAAGACGGTATGCCTCATAGATCAAACCGCGGGGGTCGATATCCAGATTGCCTTTAAAAACCATGATACTGCCTCCTGTTTGCCTTTCCGGTTAGCAGCCGCTACAGGGAAAAACAATTCCAATGGCGTCACTCTGCCGCCAGAATACGCGCGATGACTGCTTCTGCATGGGAACATTGCGCCAGAATCTCTTTTTGCAGGGCCTTTGCGCTGTCAAAACCGGCAAATCCGACCACAAACCCCATTCCATCGGTGCCAAGCTGGTCCGGATCAAACCGCCCTTCAATCACTAGCCTTTGCGCTTGTTGCACGGTGCAAAGCAGGCGATGCACCTCTGCAAGAGCAGCAACCTCCGCATCCTTGGCCGCAGCAAGCTGGTCGCGGGGATCACGGGCATCGCAGCCCTCCAGAAGTGCCACCATCTGTGCAATCAATTCTATATCCAGAATACCGCCAGCAATGTCCTTTACTTCCCAAACCGAGGCGCGATTGCCCTTGGCTGCAGCCAACCGCGCACGCATGGCTGCGACGTCCTCGCGCACCAGAGCAGGCTGCCGTTCTTTGGAGATCACTGTGTCGCGCACCGCGTCCACCTTGGCGCTCTCTCCGGCAACCACACGCCCCCGCGTCAGCGCGAGATGCTCCCAGGTCCAGGCCTCGTCCCGCTGATAGGCCGCAAACCCGTTAATGGAAGTGGCCACCGGCCCCTGACGACCGCTGGGGCGCAGCCGCATATCCACCTCGTAAAGCTCCCCTTCCGCCATCGGGGAGGACAGCGCCATGATCATCGCCTGTGTCAGCCGTGCGAAATACTGGGGCGCGGACAACCCCTTGCGCCCGTCTGACATATCCCCCTCAACATCATAAAGAAGGATCAGGTCCAGATCGCTGCTTGCAGTCATCTGGCGCGATCCAAGCTTGCCCATTGCAAGAATGCTCACGGATTGCTGTTCAAACCGTCCGTAACGGCGGATGATATCCCCTTCAATCCACGGCAACAGCACCCGAAGCACAGCAGTGGCGAGGTCCGAATAGGCGCGCTCGACTTCTTCCAGTCCTGCCAGACGGCGCAACATCAGGACGCCGATCCGGAAGTGCTGCTCTTTCTGCCAGCGACGCGCCGTATTCAACGCATCCTCATAATCCGTCACACCGCTCAAAGCTGCCTCGGCGCCTTTCACATACCCTTCCGCGTCTGGCAAATCGCCAAAGAATGCACCACTCAGCACCGCATCGAAGACACCGGTGTTGCGGGCAAGATATTGCGCGAGTCCGGGCGCGGTAGAGCAGATGTCCAGCAACAGGTCGAGTATCTGGGGATTGACCTCAAACAAGGAAAACAGCTGCACCCCCGCAGGCAGCCGGCGGATAAAGGAATCCAGTTGCCGCAGGGTGAAATCGGGCCGTTTCACGCCAGCGATACGGCGCTCGATCTCGGGGCGCAGACGCTCGAATATCTGGACAGAGCGCGGCGACCGCAGAGCAGGAAGTGCTGCCCAACTGTCCATCTGTTCGCGCAGCGCAGGGTCAAGCGCAACGGTTTCTTGTGCGGTTTCTCCGTTCGACACAGGACTATAAAGCGTTTCGATCCGGTCGTGAACGCCTTGCAGACGGGCAGTCTGATCCGCCAGAAACCCTGCCACATCGCCCCAGCCGGACAGGTTTGCCACCTGCGCTAGCCCCTCCTCACTGGTGGGCATCACATGGGTCTGGGCATCCCGCAGCATCTGAATGCGGTGCTCTGTAGTACGGTGGGCACGGTAGGCGGCTGTCAGGTTCTCGGCTACCTCCTCTGGCACCCAGCCCTTGCGCGCCAGCCCGGCCAGCGCATCAAGGGTACCCGAACACCGCAACTCCGGATCGCGACCACCTGCAATCAACTGCTGTGTCTGTGCAAAAAATTCGATTTCGCGGATGCCGCCCCGACCAAGTTTCATATCATGGCCCGAAATCTCGATCGGCCCGCCCAGCCCCTTGTGTTCGCGAATCCTCAACCGCATGTCGTGGGCATCCTGAATGGCGGCAAAATCCAGATGACGCCGCCACACAAACGGGGTGATCCTTTGCAGGAACGCAGCCCCTGCTTTTATGTCTCCTGCACAGGGGCGCGCCTTGATGAAGGCGGCCCGCTCCCAAGTCCGCCCCTCGCTTTCGTAATAGCGTTCTGCCGCATCCATTGGCACACAAACCGGCGTAACAGAAGGATTTGGCCGCAACCGCAAATCGGTACGAAACACATATCCATCGGCCGTAACCTCGGACAGGATTTTCGCCAGATTCCGCGTGGCCCGCTGAAACGCCATACGCACTTCATCAATGTTTTCGTCTGAATGACGCTCGTCATCGAACAGCACGATAAGATCGATATCAGAGGAATAGTTCAGCTCGTAAGCCCCCATTTTCCCCATCGCCAGAACGACAATACCGGCACAATCTTCAATATCCTCGGGTCCGCAACCCGGTAGCTTTTTGCGGGCGATCAGAGTGGCGATCTGGGCGCGCAGCGCTGTATCGGTGGCGAAATCGGCAAAGCGGGTCAGATGTTCCGTGACCTGTTCCAGCGTCCAAACACCGCCCAGATCACAGGCCGCAAGCAGCAAAGCGATCCGCCGTTTTGCAATCCGTAGGGCCGTCCCCAAACCGGCCGCATCCTCGGGATCAACCGCGGCCAGCACCCCGTCAAAACAGGCGCTCGGCTCTTGTTTGAGTGCGGCTTCAAACCAATCCGCTTCCCGCTGCAAAAGACCACGCAAATAGCTGCTGGTGCCTGCCATTCCGGCCACCAGATCTCGGGTCCGTGCGTTTTGCCCTTCGAACCGGTTAAGCAGATCAACGGCGAGTTCGGGATTATACGGAACGGGAGCGGATTTTAGCTGTGTTTCCAAAGTCATGCTCGGACCTTGCGCGGATCGGATATAACCGTCAAGTCGCAGTTGCATCCCTTCGCAATTCGTCGCAGAAATCCGGCATGAGTAAAAGTCTGAAACGAGTGCAGCGCCGTGCAGAGGCGCTTGGCCTGAACATCACCGTAGTGGAAACTGCAATTGATACCCATACCGCAGCCCAAGCGGCGCAGTCTCAGGGCTGCGAAGTGGACCAGATCGCAAAATCCATCATCTTCCGCGGAGAGCGCAGCGGCGCTGTGATCCTGTTTCTAACGGCAGGGGGCAACCGCGTGGATACCGGTCAGGCCGCTATTGTTTCGGGCGAACCGCTTGGCAAGGCGGATGCCGCCCTGATCCGCAGCCAGACCGGATTTGCCATTGGCGGCGTCTCTCCGATCGGCCATCTGAACCCGATCAGAACCTTCATGGATCCGCGCCTGATGGACTATGATGCAATCTGGGCTGCTGCCGGAACGCCCCGCCACCTTTTCGCGATTGATCCCCGCAAGCTGCAAAAGATCACAAAGGCGGAAGTGACCTGTTTCACAGGTTAACCAATGCCTCTTTTTGGAAAAATATCCGCGGGTGAATTGCGCCGAGGCGCAAGAGGGCCGGCAGGCCCTTAGTCTGTCCGATCCAGAAACGCCAGAACCGAACGGGCCGCCCGGTCGCCGGGATCTTCTCCGCCAAGCCCGAGCGCCTGCATGGTTTGCGCACAGGCCTCTTTCTGCCCGTTGGCAACAGTCGTGTCTTTCAGCAGCGCCAACAGCGCCGGAGTGATCAGGTCCGGCGTACAGGTTTCAAATAAAAACTCTGGAATTTCGCGGGTTTGCGTAACGATATTGATAAGATTTGCTGTATCGATTTGCGCAAGTTTCTTGACCATCCGTGTCGTCAGGTAGTTCGCCTTATAGCCCACCACCATCGGGCAGCTGGCCGCAGCCAGTTCCAGTGCAACCGTTCCGGACGTAGCAAGGGCAGCATCGCTTAGAGTGAAAACCATCCGCTTGCGGTGCTCGTTCGCAGCCACGCTAAAGCCCCGCGGGTCGAGGACAAAGGGGGCGACTTCCCACCCCTCAACCATCGCCTTTACCTGATTAACTACAGCAGAGGCGGCAGGCAGGACGAATTGCACGCCTTCGACCTGCGTTGCAATTCGGCGGGCAACTTCGCCGTGAATCGGCCCCATTCGGGACAGTTCGCCCTTGCGGGAACCGGGCAACAGACAAACCACTGGTCTTTCGGGGTCGATCCCCTGCTCCTGCGCAAAAGCGGCTGTTTCGTCACCTGTCGGCTGGCGCTCTGCCACAATGGGGTGGCCGACGAAATCACAACTCATGCCGGCGACTGTCATATAGGGTGGCTCGAACGGAAGAAGTGCCAGTACATGGTCCACATGGCGGGCCATTTTTTCAGCCCGTTCCGGCCGCCATGCCCAAACGGACGGCGCGACATAATGCACGACTTTCAGGTTCGGGCGGGTTGCTTTCAGTTTCTCGGCCACCCGCAGGCAAAAATCGGGGCTGTCGATGGTGATTAACACATCCGGTTCAAACCGCTGTGCTGCCGTTACCGTCTGTTTTATCCGGCGTAGCAGTTTGGGGATACGGGGCAGTACCTCCAGCAGGCCCATGACGGACAGATCGTCCATGTCAAAAAGGCTGTCCAGCCCCTCGGCCTCCATGGCTGCGCCACCCACGCCCTGAAAGCGGATATCGGGATGCAGGCGTTTTAACCCTGCCATCAAAGCACCGCCCAGCTTGTCGCCAGAGGGTTCCCCTGCAAGAATAAACGCCCTCACGGGGTCGCTCCTCCGGTGTTTCCTGACGGGTCATCCCGCCCGACACCCACCAGAAACAGACCCAGTTCATCCGCTTTTGCTACGGTTTGCTCCAGCCCCAGAACCAGAACGCCGCCCGCTTGCACCGCCACACCGGCCAGACCAGCTTTCGCGGCGGCTTCCATCGTGGCGGGACCAATGCTCGGCAGATCGGTGCGCCAGTCCTGTCCGGGTTTGGGCAGCTTGCACAGCACCCCGCGCGCACCGTTATTATCCAGCCGGAACGCCGCACCGGTATCTGCCACAAACCGCAACATTTCGTCGGTGCCCTGAATGCTCTCTACCGCAAGGCAGATCCCCTGTGCCACCACAGCGCCCTGCCCCACATCCAGCCGGCCCGCCGCCTCGGCAATATCAAATCCCCGCCTGATGTCCGCCCAATCCGCTTTGGACAGTTTCGCGACTGTCTGAACCCCGCTTGGTGCAAGCAGCGTTGCAAGCACATCGTGGGCGCCAAGGACTTCTATACCCTCAGACTCAAAAATCGCAGTGATCGTACGCAAGGTTACATCGTCGCCCGATTTCATCGCGGGCAACAGGGTTGGGGCAAGGCGCAGGAATTTCCAGTCGAACTTCAGCGGCCGCAACTGTGGACGCTGCATCGCACCGGCGAAGGTAACAGCCCGAAAACCGCCGGTTTTCAGGGCTTTGAACATGCGGGCCGGTTTTTCAAACTCCGCCCTGATCACCGGAAGTCCAATGGTCCAGTCAGGCGAAAATCCGGCAAACAGGACCAGTACAAAATCGCGACCGGATCTTTGGCACTCTTCTGCAAGTAGCTGGGGCAAATCCCCGTCACCGGCCACAATCGCCAGTGGTTGCAGATCCGGTGCGCTGACCATGCCCTTAGTCCGCTTTTGGGGTCGTCATGTGGCGGCTGGATTCGTCGAGGATAAAGTCCGTCACATCCTGAACCAGTGCATTGGAGGCGTATTCGAGCTGCAGGCTCGCCGCCCGCTCCTTGAGCGAACCGGTGCCGTTGAACAACAAACGGAAGGCACTGCGCATTCCGTTGATGGTGTTCTTGTCATAGCCGCGCCGTTTCAGACCGACGAGGTTCAACCCTTCCAGAGTTGCCCGATCCCCGAGCACGGTTCCATAGGGGATAACATCCGCCACCACTGCAGCCAGACCGCCGATCATGGCGCCCTTGCCGATGCGACAGAACTGGTGCACGCCGGATAGTGCGCCCATCACAACATTGTCTTCGACAATACAATGTCCGCCAAGCGAAGCGTTATTCGCCAGAACCACATTGTTGCCGATGATACAGTCATGCCCAATGTGTACGCTCATCATGAACAGGCCGTCGTCGCCCACTTTTGTCAGACCGCCACCCCCTTCGGTGCCCGGATTCATCGTCACATGTTCACGGATGCGGTTGCGTTTACCGATCTCCAACTTGGTGCGTTCGCCCCCGAACTTCAGATCCTGCGGTATGTGGCCGATGCTGGCGAAAGGAAAGACGACGGTTTCATCGCCGATGTCTGTCCATCCTTCAACAACTGCATGGGATTTCAGTTCAACCCCGCGCCCGAGCGTGACTTCCGGCCCGACAACAGCAAAGGCGCCGATGTGGCAATCGGGGCCTACAATAGCACCCTCTTCGACCACCGCCATCCGGTGGACTGTAGCAGTTTCATGAACAGCCATTTTTACTGATCCTCTGGTGGAACCATCATTGCGTTGAATTCGGCTTCGGCAACAACCTTGCCATCTACCATAGCTTCGCCCGAGAAGCGCCAAAGCTTACCACGCCCGCGGATCACTTTAACGTGCAGTTCAAGTTGGTCACCGGGTGTAACCGGCTGGCGGAACTTACATTTGTCGATGGACAGGAAATAGACCAGCATATCGTTGTCGATCATATCCAGCGTCATAACCACCAGCACAGCCGCTGTCTGGGCCATTGCTTCCACAATTGTTACGCCGGGCATGATCGGACTGGACGGGAAATGCCCCTGAAAATGCGGTTCGTTATAGGTGACATTCTTGATGCCAACAGCGCTTTTGTTCAGATCCACGTCTTTCACGCGGTCGATCAGAAGAAACGGGTACCGGTGGGGGATCATCCGTTTAATTTCTTGAATATCCGCGGTTAACAACGTGTTGCCGGTCTCGCCGTCTGCCATTACTTCTTCCTTTGTTCTAGAAAACCAACCTTAGCCTGCCTCGTGCCACGGTTCCAGTGGAACCGCAGCCTCTTCGGCAGGCCAAAGACTATTCGATGGATATTTCACCCGCAGCATAGGCGGAATTCATCCGCTCTATGACAGTGTTTGTAACATCGCCGCCCTGACTCATCCAAACGACGCTTTCGTCCAGTACAAACATGACGCCCCGTTCCTGCATCAATTGTACGATGATGCTTTCGGCCTGCCGGAAAAAACGGAAACGCATGGATTCGAGTGACTTGGCCAGATCAACGGACTTCTGGTCCTGCTCCCTGCGGGTTTTCTTGACCTTGGCGTCGAATGCCTCTGCCATGGGCTTGAAATCTTGTGCGCTCATGGTCTTGCGCAACTCTGTCAGGTCCAGCTCTTCCTGCTCCAGACGCGCTGCAAGCTCTTCGTTCTCGGCGACCAGCGCAGACTGACGTTCTGCCAACATGTCCGAAAGATGCCGCCCCAGATCGCTGCGCTGGATCAGGGCTTCCCTGTTGATGCTGACAACCGGCAGAGGTTGGTCATAAAGCGGAAAATCCTGCGCCTGAGCGATGGCGCCCGACCCGCCAGCCGTCAGCAGACAGGTGGAAAGCACCGCGCCAAGACCAAACGCCCTGCCTGTCATCCGCGCCATCCTTTAGAAGCGGGTGTCGATAGTAAAGTTAAAGGACTCTGTCTTGTCGACACCTTCTACATAATCGATCGGTTTGGCAAAGTTGAACCGGAGCGGCCCGAGCGCTGTATCCCAGAACAGCGACACCCCGATAGAAGAGCGCAGTTCGAAGTCGGAAGAGGACGCCGTGGAAGTGATACCACCCGCAGTCGCGGTGGTAGTGTCCAGTCCCCACAGGCTCCCGACATCAAGAAACAGACCGCCATAGATACCATATTCTTCAGGCAGACCGATTGGGAAGCTCGCCTCGAGACGGGCCAGCGCATAGAAATTACCACCCAGCGCCGCATCATAAGAGTCGCCACTCCCGTCCAGAGTGACATCCCGTGGGCCGACCCCGTAAGCTTCAAAACCGCGCAAGGAGTTGCCGCCCAGATGGAACCGGTCGATCACACTGGTGGTGTTGCCGCCAAGACCTTTCAGATAACCGCCTTCAACTTCAGCAGAAAGAACCACTTCTTCGTTAAAGATGCTTCTATACGCTTTGGCATTAGCGACAGCCTTATAGTATTTGTTGTCTCCACCCAGTCCGGCCAGCGTCTGGTCGATGCTGAAAATAAAGCCAGCGGTCGGATCCACCGGAGAGTTCCGGCGGTCATAGGTGTAGCCTAGGCCGATTCCGAAAGAGGATTTACGCCCCTCTTCCGCCTGAATAAGCGGAGAAGAAGCCGCATCCGGTATCACTTCGTTACTGGCAAACAGCAGCGAGGTTTCCAGCGAAGAGCTTTCCCCGACAGGGAATTCAAGGCTGGGTCGAACCAGCACCTGACTGGTGTTATAGGTCAGATCATCATCGTCTGTTGTCTGGTAAGAAAGGGTCAGAGATCCGGCCAGATCACGATCAAACATCTTCGGTTCTCTGAAGGAGAAAGAGTATTCCCGTTCGTCGCTTGTGGTGCTGATCGTCAGCCCGACTTCCTGACCGCGCCCAAGGAAGTTATCCTCTGTCAGAGTAACGCTACCGCTCAAGCCGGAGTCCGTGCCGAAACCGACACCAAAGCCCAGCGATCCTGTCGCCTGCTCTTCGACATTCACATCAATAACAACCTGATCGGGCGCAGACCCCTGCCGCGTTTGCACATCTACGTTGGCAAAATAGCCAAGTGCGCGAATGCGGTCAGTGGCTTCCTGAACCTTACGGGCGTTGAAAGGATCGCCTTCAACAGTCTCGAATTCCCGCCGGATTACACGGTCCAGCGTGGTGCTGTTACCCTCAATATCGATCCGTTCCACAAAGCGCTTCTGGCCTCGGGCAAGTTCAAATTCAATGTCTAGTGTGCGGGTATCATCGTTGCGGGTCACACGCGGGCGGGCCTGCACAAAAGGCAGCCCCAGATCCGCAGAAATCACGTCCAGCCGTTCCAGCGTGGTGTTAACCAGCTCTGGATTATAGACACGTCCTTCATTGATCTTCATCGCACTGCGGTAGTTTTCGATGTTAACGTCCTGCTCCGGGCTGGACAGTGTCAGCTTGCCAAAACGGTACTGCTGACCTTCTTGCACCTGAAAATTCACGCCAAAGGAGTTCCGCTCCCGCGCAAAATCAGCAGAAGAGGAAAGCACCTGTGCGTCGATATAGCCGCGCTTCAGATAGAAGTTCCGCAGCTTTTCCTTATCGAATTCCAGCCGCTCGGGGATGAAAGTATCCTTGCGTACCAGCGTGCGGAACAGCCCCGCCTGTTTTGTTTCCAGCGCCCCGCGCAGGCGGCGGTCGGAATACTGGCGGTTTCCGGTAAAGCTGATGCGGTTGACTTCGATCACGCGGCCTTCGCGGACTTCAAACACCAAATCCACGCGGTTGTCCGAACGACGGATGATCTTGGGCTCAATTCGCGCTGCCAGTCGTCCCGCTTGCGCATAGGCATTGGTCAGTGCCTGCGTATCGGCTTCGGCCTGAGCGGGGGAATAGGCACGACGCGGGGTGGAACCAATGAGACCGATCAGGTCTTCATCCTTGAGGCGGCGGTTGCCCTCAATAGCGACAGCATTGATTGTAGGGTATTCGGCGACATCAATCACCAGACGTCCGCCTTCGGGGCGCACATCTACTGTTTCAAACAGACCGGATGAATAGAGATTCTGCACGGCCGCGTTGATTTGACCGGGGGTTACGGTCACACCGGCCGAAATACCGGCGATAGAACGGACGGTATCCGCCGCAATCCGTTGATTGCCCGACACATCCACCCGCGAGAACCGCGCAGTGGCTTGCGCGTAAGCCATTGAACTTTGCAGGGAAATAACGCTGTCCAGCGGAACTGCCGCCACACCAAGCGCCAAAGCTGCACCACCGAGTTTCAAGTTACGCTTCATGCGCAGTGACATCCGCGAAGTCTTCATACTGTCCCAAACCCCCAAGGTCTTAATCGAACCTTATAATTTTCTACACCCTTTCTAATCGAACCGTTTCCGGATTCAAAGGCGCATAATGTCGTTAAAGGTGGCGAAAATCATCAACATCAACAAGAGCGAAAGCCCAACTCCCATTGCAACCTGAAGGGCGCGATCGCTTGGCGGGCGTCTGAAGATGGCCTGATAGGCGAAAATCACCAGATGACCACCGTCAAGGATAGGGATCGGCAACAGGTTCATCAGCCCGATTGCTGTAGAAATAAAAGCAATCATAAAGACCAGCTCCAACGGCCCCTGCGAGGCACTGTCGCCGGACGCCACAGCAATCCCGACCGGACCCTGCAGGTTTTTGACCGACAGACCGCCTGTCACCAGTTCGCTGATGGTGCGCACAAAGGTTTTGGCCAGATGCCACACAGATCCGACACCCGCATCCAGCGCGCCAAGCAGTCCAACTGTTTCATAGACTGGGGCCACCGAGAGCCCTGCCCCGATACCAATCATCATCCGCTCGCCAAAGCTGCCGTCTTCTTTTTCATACGCCATGGAGCGCGGAGTAATCGCAAGGTCTACAACTTCTGAACCGCGCAGAACTTTCATGGATACTTCACGAGAGGTCATTTGCTGCACGATGGTTTGCAGTTCGAAGAAAGAGGCAATCGGCTTGCCGTCCATTTCGATCACCAGATCGTCTTTTTTCACACCGGCCTTTGCCGCAGGCGTGACCGGATTGACCGAAGACACAATAGGCAGCCATGGGAACGGCCCGCTGACTGTCAGCTCTTCGCCGTTGCGCAGCACACCGTATGTAGGAGTGCTGTTTTCATCAGCGCGATATTTGAAATCCTCAAAATCCTTCCACGCTGAAACAGGCTGGCCGTTAAAGCTCCGGATTTGATCGCCCGACTGCAAACCGATTGTTTCGCCCGGAACCGATTTCACCTCGCCGACCACCAGATCCGGTGACGGACGTCCCGATCCCATGGCAATCAGGCCGAAAATCACGATGGACAGAATAAAGTTGGCTCCCGGACCTGCGAAAACCGTCAGGGCACGCTTCCAGAGGGCTGCAGCCTCGAACGTGCGGGCGCGCAGGGCTTCGGGCATGGCGTCTATTGCGCTACGGTCAGCACCGCCGCTGGCCGCATTCGCGTCGCCAAGGAACTTTACAAATCCGCCAAAGGGCAAGGCCGCAATCTGCCAACGGGTCCCCCGTTTATCGGTCCATGTTTTTAGAACCGGACCAAACCCCATGGAAAACGCTTCGGCGTGAATGCCGCACCAGCGGCCGACGATGTAATGACCAAATTCATGGATAAAGATCACGATACTTAACACGATAATGAACGGCACCAGAAAGGTCAGCGTTCCCCCGACAAGCGGTATGTGGGACAGGAAATCGAACATGGTTTAAAACCCTTTCTGCGCGGCTTCACCCGCTCTCACACGTGCGATTGCATCTGCGTCAATCACATCTTTTATGTTTAGTGTATCACTGCCGGATACGTCTGTCTGCGCCAGTACTTGACGCACCACACGGGCCATATCCAGAAACCCGATCCTGCGATCCAGAAACAGATCAAGAGCTGCCTCTTTAGCGGCATTGAATACAGCCCCTGCCAGCCCCCCCATCTGCATGGTCTGGGTGGCGAGTTCGAGCGCGGGAAATTGTGCCGGATCAGGATGCTGGAAGCTGAGCGCGCCAAGCGCCCCGAAGTCCAGACGCTCCAGCGGCAGGTCCACACGCTCCGGCCAGTTCAGCGCAAAACCGATTGGTCCGCGCATATCTGCCGGACCAAGATGCGCCATGATCGCACCGTCAGTGAACCCGACCATCGAATGGATGATCGACTGGGGATGAATGATAACTTCGATCTGTTCGGGCGACACATCAAACAGGGCGTGGGTTTCCAGAACCTCCATTGCCTTGTTGAACATCGACGCACTGTCGATGGAAATCCGCTGCCCCATGTCCCAGTTCGGATGGGCCATCGCCTGTTCCGGTGTAGCCTTTTCCAGTGCTTTCGGGTCCGAATGCAGGAACGGTCCGCCCGAAGCGGTCAGAATGATGCGCTCCACCTCTTTGTCGGCGCCGCCGATACATTGGAAGATCGCGGAATGTTCACTGTCTACGGGCAGCAGGCAAGTGCCGTGATCTTCACAAACCCTGTTCAGCAGCGCGCCACCGCATACCAGACTTTCCTTATTGGCCAGCGCGAGCGTTTTTGAGTTGCGAGCGATGGCCAGACTGATCTCCAGACCGGCAAACCCCACAACGGACGACATCGCCCAGTCAACCGGAATGGCCGCAGCTTCCAGCAGGGCGGAACGTCCGGCAGCGGCTTTCACTGCACTCCCCGCGAGTGCCGCACGCAGATCGGGTAGCAGGTTTTCCTGCGCCACGATGGCGTATTCGGCCCGCAAGGCCTTTGCCTGTTCGGCCAGAAGAGCCACATTTGCGCCGCCGCTCAGGGCAACTACATCAAAATCGTCAGGCCTGCGGGCAATCAGATCAAGGGTATTCTGCCCGATAGATCCGGTGGCCCCAAAAACGGAAACTCGCCGCATCAAACCAGCCCCAAAGCTCCGGCACCGCCAAGGGCGAGCACCAGCCCAAGCGCACAGGACGCGCCGATGGTTCCGTCGAACCGGTCCCACAATCCGCCGTGGCCGGGAATGAGGTTGCTGGAATCCTTGATCCCTGCACGGCGTTTCATCGAAGATTCAAGAAGGTCGCCAATCTGCGCAGCTACCGCGACCAGCACCGAAAGCAGCACGATCCCGACACCGCCGAGCCCCGCGTTATAGGCCACCACCCCGACAACTGCAGCCAGAACCCAACCGCCAACCGTGCCGGACCATGTTTTCTTGGGGCTGATCCGCGGCAGGATTTTCGGCCCGCCAATCATCTTGCCCGCGAAGTAACCACCAACATCCGAAGCCACAACCACAACCAACAGCCAAAGCGTCCAGCCAATGCCAAAATCGCTGCGCAAAACCTGCAGGGTAAAACACCCCGCAGTAATCGCCGCAGCTGCCAGCAATACGGCCAGAGGGCGTCGATGCCCGAGAAATACCGCACCAACCAGCAAGACAGCCAGTACAACAGCCCAAAGCACCGGCAGGAACATCGCCGAGAGCACCAGAGCTGCCAGCAAAAGGCCGAAAACGTAGTTGATCAGCGGAGCATCTGCGTGCATCCGGCTGGTTTCCCAGCCCATTAATCCGGCTGCAATTACCAGCAGCACACCAAAGGCATCGCCCCCAACCCAGACCAGCGCCAGACCGATGAACACCAGCGCAAGCGCGGAGATGATCCGCGTGCGCAGATCCGAGAAGTCCGCACCCGTGTTCATTTCGCTACGGCCGCACCGAACCGGCGGTCCCTTGATCTGAACTGGTTCAGCGTCTTGACCAGCTCGGCCACCGTAAAGTCGGGCCATGCGGTTTCGGTAAAGACATATTCGGCGTAACAGGACTGCCACGGCAGAAAGTTGGATGTGCGGCATTCCCCTGAGGTGCGGATAATCAGATCAGGGTCCGGCAAATCGGACGTATCAAGGAAATTGCCGATCATCTGTTCGGTCACTTCAGCCGGATCAATCATGCCCATCTTGGCGGCTTTGGCGATCCGTCCCACAGCACGGGTAATTTCATCCCGCCCGCCATAGTTCAGCGCGATGGTCAGTTTCAGTCCGGTGTTGGTTTCCGTCAGCTTTTCCAGCTCGTCCATAAGGGAACGCAGCTTGCGGTCCAGCGGTTTGCGGTCCCCGATAAAGCGCACGCGCACATTGTCATCGTCAAGGGTTGCCGCCTCACCCCGGATATAGCGTTTGAACAGGTTCATCAGCCCCGTCACTTCCCGTTCGGAGCGTTTCCAGTTTTCGGTGGAAAAGGCAAAAACGGTCAGATAGCCGATGCCGTAATCAGGTGCCGCGCGCACCACCTCGCGCACGCGGTCCACCCCTTTGACATGGCCTTTAAGCCGCTCCAGCCCCCGCGCGGTTGCCCAACGCCCGTTGCCGTCCATAATTACCGCAACATGATCCGCGTGGGTCACAGGGTCTGTTTTCTGCATCATTTGCCTGCCATATCAGACCTTGCGAGCGCGCCGGCGGGGCCGGCTTACACCTGCATGATCTCTGCTTGTTTGGCTTCGAGAGCCTTATCGATTTTTTCAATTGCCGCATCGGTCATGGACTGAATCTCTTCGGACCAGATTTTCTGGTCGTCTTCGCTCATGCCGTTGTTTTTGGCTTTCTTGACCTGATCCATACCATCACGGCGCACGTTGCGTACAGCCACACGAGCCTGTTCGGCGTAATTGCCTGCCACTTTGGCGAGATCCTGCCGACGTTCTTCGTTCAGTTCGGGGATCGGCAGGCGGATGGTCATGCCATCGCCCACAGGATTGATCCCGAGACCGGAGTTCCGGATTGCCTTTTCGACAGCGTTGATCAGACCTTTGTCCCAGACCGTCACGGTAATCATGCGGGGTTCGGGAACATTGACGGTACCGCACTGGTTCAGGGGCATCATGGAACCGTAAGCGTCTACCATCACCGGCTCCAGAATAGAGGCCGAAGCCCGTCCGGTACGCAGCGAAGCAAATTCGGTTTTCAGCGCAGTCATTGCGCCATCCATGCGACGTTTCAAAGCGTCTACATCAATTTCAATATCGTCACTCATAGCTCTGTCTCCAAGCGCGGGTCTCAGCCCACTTTCGTATATGTGCCTTCGCCGCGCAAAATACCAGCAAAGCCGCCGGGTTCATCCAGCGAGAATACCACGATCGGTTTGTGGTTGTCCCGCGCCAGCGCAATCGCCGAGGCATCCATCACTTTAAGATGCTTTTGCAGCACCTCGTCGTAAGACACTGTATCATAACGCACAGCATCGGCATGTTTTTTCGGATCTTTGTCGTAAACCCCGTCTACCTGTGTGCCTTTGAAGATGGCCTCGCAGGACATTTCATTGGCGCGCAGTGTCGCGGCGGTATCGGTTGTGAAGTAAGGGTTACCGGTGCCCGCAGCAAAAACGCAGACCCGTTTCTTTTCCAGATGGCGCACGGCGCGGCGGCGGATGTAGGGTTCGCAGACCTGATCCATCGGAATGGCGCTGATCACTCGGGTAAATACCCCTAGGCTCTCAAGTGCGCCCTGCATGGCCAGCGCGTTCATCACTGTGGCCAGCATCCCCATATAATCGGCGGTGGTCCGTTCCATTCCCTGTGCGCTGCCCTGAAGACCGCGGAAGATGTTGCCGCCCCCGATCACCAGACAAATCTCAACGCCCAGATCGTGAACAGATTTGATTTCGTTGGCAATTCTCTCGACAGTGGGGGGGTGCAACCCGAACCCTTGATCGCCCATCAACGCTTCGCCGGAAATTTTCAGAAGGACACGTTTATATGTCGGTTTCTGCTCGTCATGCGATGCGTCAGCCATGCGCGATTCCTCGATTTTGGTGCTTCGGCGCAAACTGTCTCATAATCGCGCGTGATTCAATGGCAAATTGCGCCCTGATCCCCTAAGAGAATTCCCGACCACGACCTTTAGACAGCGATGTTGCGAAAGATATGACACAAAGCGATGCACCGATCCTGATAGCTGGCCCGACAGCTTCGGGAAAATCCGCTCTGGCGCTGCGGCTGGCTGCGCTCACAAACGGTTGCGTGATCAATGCTGACGCATTGCAAGTCTATGACTGCTGGACAGTTCTGTCAGCCCGCCCGGATGCAAGCGAAACCGCGCAAGCGCCCCACTGGCTTTATGGACACGTAGGTAAATATGAAAGCTACTCCACGGGGCATTGGCTACGGGATGTGGAAACCTGTCTGCATGACGCCCGTGCCCAAGGTCTACGTCCCATCATAGTGGGGGGAACGGGACTGTATTTCGGCGCACTGACCCGAGGGCTGGCCCCAATTCCGCCGGTGCCTGACCATATCCGCTCTGCCGGAAACACATTGCGACTGGAAACCGGCAAAGACGGGTTTCTGTCCGATCTGGAACGGGAAGACCCCGAAACACTGGCCGGTCTTGATGCCAACAACCCCGCCCGCCTGCAACGGGCCTGGGAAGTTCTGCGCGCTACGGGCAAGGGGTTGTCCCGCTGGCAGGCCGACACCCCGCCCCCGCTGGTTGACCCGCAGCAGGCTGTGCGCCTTCATCTGGATGCAGACCGCGACTGGCTGGCAGAGCGGATCGGACGGCGGTTTGATTTAATGATAGAACAGGGAGCACTGGAAGAGGTCAAAGCCTACATCGCCGACGGTTGGGACGAAACGCTTCCCTCTGCTCAGGCGATCGGCGCGAAAGAGCTCGTCGCCTATCTGCGACAAGAGCTGGACCTGACAACCGCAATTGATCTGTCGAAAACACAGACCCGCCAATATGCCAAGCGGCAGCGCACATGGTTCCGAAACCGGATGCGGGAATGGACAGCACTCGATCCGCAAAATGATATTTCCGATCAAGAGCTTGAAAAATTGGCTTCAAGCTTTTCTTGATTCGATTCGCAGATTGGGCTTTAGTACCGGCATAAAGAATAAATTTTGATATTTTCGACGCCAAAAGCGAGCCTCTCATGGATGATGAAAGCCCAACACTGATCCGGGACACTGAACAACGGGTCTTTGTCGGCTCGCTCGCTGGGACCTTACGCTCCAGCCATCCTGAACTGCGGCTTGATAGCGTCAACGGCTTGCATAAATTCTTCTGGATCTCCAAAGGCAACGGACGGTGCATGATCAACGGGGTCACGCGGTCGTTCGGGCCGAATACAGTGATATTCATTCCCCATGACGTCCCCCACCGGCTGGAACTGTCCACGAATGTTTACGGTGTCGTCGTCACGGTTGATCCGAAAGTGCAGGTTGTCCTGCCGGATCATTCGGTTTTCATGCCGATCCTGAACCTGATGGATCAGAAACAGATTGCCAACCGCTTTGATCGCATTTCAGCAGAGTTCAACACCAGCGGGATCGGGCGCAATCTGGCTGTAGAGTACCTTGTGGGCCTCTTGTCGGTTCATCTGGCACGGATGGCACAGAAACACTTCAAAGAACCCCAGACAAACGCGGCCCAGCGCCTGATGGAAGCCTTCGTTAATATGCTGGAAAAAGATTACCGGACCGGACGCACGCTGGCGGAATATGCAAAGGTTCTCGGGGTTACGCCCACGCATTTGACGCGCGTATGCCAGCAGGTGAACGGAAAGTCTGCCTCGCGCTTGATACAGGAGCGGGTTTTGGCAGAGGCCCGCATGATGTTAAGCAATACAGACCATAAAATTCTGGAAATCTCGAACCAGCTCGGCTTTTCCTCGCCTGCTTATTTCACGCGACTGTTTTCCGCGAAACAGGGGCAAAGCCCCAAGGCTTACCGCCAGACGGCGCAAAAATAAGATGAACCGGCGGGGCTGAACCGCCTCGTGTCTCTGTCGTCCTAGTTGCAACTAAGTTGAGCTGCATTCACCTGAACGTGAGTATTCTCACCTGACTATGTCGTGGAAACGACACTCAATGTCGTTTTCCTGCCTCTAAAACCCACCCAAAGCGAGTGTCCTGTTAAGACGGCGGAGGGAAGTAACTGAACAGCATTCAAGAACATAAGCGGCAATTCGGACGGGCCCGCCAGCCCGCGATTTGGGCAAAACCGCAATTCGTGCTATTCTTAATAAAACAAAAAAAACTTGGTCTATCAGGGAGAAACATATGACCTCGACTCGCTCTAATCTGCACCCCGCAGTGGAAATGTACGCCAAGGAACACAAAGCGGGACTTCTGTCCCGACGGGAATTCCTATCGCGCGCCACAGCGCTCGGGGCGACCGCTGCTGTTGCCTATTCACTGATTGGCACCCCGATGGCAGAGGCAGCAGCCCATGGCGCCAAGCCCAAGATGGGTGGGACAATGCGCATCCAGATGACTTGCAAGGCGCTGAAAGACCCGCGGGCCTATGACTGGTCCGAGATTGCCAATTTCACCCGCGGCTGGCTGGAGTATCTGGTGCAGATCAACGCCGACGGCTCTTTTGAAGGGCGCCTGCTGGAAAGCTGGGAAGCCAATGAAGACGCCACAGAAATCACCCTGAACGTGCGCAAGGGCGTAAAGTGGAACAATGGGGATGATTTCACCGCTGAGGATGTGGCCCGAAACATCCGCGGCTGGTGTGACAAGGCAGTGGAAGGCAACTCCATGGCCGGTCGCATGGCAACTCTTATTGGTGAGGACGGAACCGCGGCCGAAGGTGCGATCACCGTTGTGGACTCCCACACTGTTTTGCTGAAACCGTCCGATCCCGATATTACCCTTATCCCGGGCATGGCCGACTATCCGGCAGCGATTGTTCATTCCTCTCATGATCCTGAAAACATGGTTGGCAATCCGGTAGGTACCGGACCCTACATTCCGGAATCCTTCGAAGCGGGGGTTAAGGGCGTTGTGGTACGCAACGAGAACCACACATGGTGGGATGCCGAAGCCAACGGCCCTTACGCAGACCGTATCGAATACATCGACTTTGGCACGGAACCTGCCGCATGGGTGGCAGGGGCTGAATCCGAGGAATACGATATCGGCTATCGCACAGATGGTGAATATATCGAAATCTTTGAAACACTTGAAGGCTGGAACCGCTCTACCACAGTGACCGCCAACACCATCGTTGCCCGCTGCAACCAAGTGGCCGAAGTGGAAGGCATGGTGCCATATAAGGACAAGCGGGTGCGCAAGGCGCTGGCCATGGCCGTTGACAATGCCGTGGTGCTGGAACTGGGCTTTGCCAACAATGGTGAAGTCGCCGCAAACCATCAGGTGGCACCAATCCATCCCGAATACGCGGATATCGGTCCCCACGTGCATGATCCCGAAGGTGCGAAAGCGCTGATGGAAGAGGCCGGAATGGCTGATTTCGAGCACGAACTGATATCGCTCGACAGTGACTGGCGAAAAGACTCCACTGACGCCATCGGCGACCAGATCCGTCAGGCCGGAATCAAGATCAAACGGACTGTACTGCCGGGTTCAACATTCTGGAATGATTGGGCGAAATACCCGTTCTCGACCACCAACTGGAACCAGCGCCCGCTCGGGATTCAGGTGCTGGCTCTTGCCTTCCGCTCCGGCGAAGCCTGGAACGAAAGCGCCTATGCCAACCCCGAGTTCGATGCCGCTGTAACAGAGGCTATGGCAATTGCAGATGCAGATCAGCGCCGTGAGGTTATGGCGCGACTGGAGCAGATGCTTGTTGATGACGGGGTGATGATCCAACCTTACTGGCAGAGCGTTAACCGCTTCTACCGCGATGGTGTAGTGGGCGCAGAAATGCACCCGTCGTTCGAGATCCACGTACACAAGATCGGCTTTGCCGCCTGACACGAAAAGACAAAAAGGCCAGAGCATTGCTCTGGCCTTTTCCGTCACGCTTAGCAGTTGACTGACGACCAACCAAAAACCAAAGGTCCGGACCCTGTAAATGCCCAGCCAGTCTGGGAGACAACGGTCACGCGACCCAGCGACAGGGAAATCTATGGGAAGATTTATTCTCCGGCGAACAGGGGTCATGCTACTGACTGCCCTGTGTTTGACGTTCATCGTCTTTTTCATGACCAATCTTCATCCGAACCTTGAAAAACTGGCGAAGACCGAAGGCAACATGCGCATGACCGATGAACAGGTCGAAAGCTGGCTGGTAAATCGCGGGTATACCCAGAACGTTTTTGTTAAGTATGGTCAATGGCTTGGGGTAATGCCTTCACCCCGCTTCGAAGTCGGAGATGAAGTCTATACCCGCTGTTCCCGCCCCGGTGTCCCGCTTGAAGAAACGGGGCGCTATTGTGGTGTGTTGCAGGGCAACTTCGGGTTTTCAACTGTTTTCAAGGGCGAGGTGTCAGGGATCATAGCAAAGCGCCTGTCTCTTACCGGATGGCTGATGCTGTTTGTGCTGATCGTGATGGTGCCTATGGCACTGGTGATCGGCATTCTGGCCGGCATGCGGGAAGGATCGCGCACGGACAGATCGCTTTCAACTTTTGCAATCGCCACGACGGCAACGCCGGAATATGTGTCCGGCGTGATTTTTGTGGTGTTGTTCGCATCCTCGCGCACCGGCCTGTCCCCGATCCTGCACGAATGGGGCTGGATCGAAAAGAAAACCATGTTCAAAGGGCTGGCATCAACCGCTGCCAATGACATTACTTTTGCCAACTTCACCCTGCCCGTTATGGCGCTGGCGCTTTACGGGGTGGGGTATATTGCGCGGATGACACGGGCCTCTATGGCCGAGGTGATGACCGCGCAATACATCCGTACCGCCCGGCTCAAAGGGGTCAGCTTTCGCAACATCGTGCTCAAACACGCGCTGCGCAATGCGCTGATTGCGCCTTTTACCGTCATCATGCTGCAAATCCCGTGGCTGCTGACCGGCGTTGTGATTGTCGAAACCCTGTTCAACTACAAGGGCTTTGGCTGGACACTGGTTCAGGCCGCCGGAAACAACGACATCGAGCTGTTGCTCGGGGTTTCGGTGGTGGCCGTTCTGGTGGTGCTGGTGACGCAGCTCATATCCGACATCGGGTATGTTTTTCTCAACCCGCGCATCCGCGTCAGCTAAGGAAGGGACGACATTATGGAACCTCTCACATCCCTTCAGATCGTCGGCTATGTGTTCATGCAGTTCATCCCTGTCTGGGTCGGAATGCTGGTGATTTTCGCCCTGTCGATCATGACCAAAAACAAGACCGGACTTTATGGCAAGCTGTTTGACAGCCCGATTGGAATGGTCGGCTTTGCGCTGGTGCTGTTCTGGGTGCTGACCGCCATCTTTGCCGATTTCATTATGACCCATGCCGCATTGGAAACCGCGTCGGGTATGAAAAACAAACTGCCTGGCACGCCGTTGCGCGGTGCGGCGGAAGGCGATTTCCAGTGGTATCTGTTTGGCGGCGACAACCTTGCGCGGGATGTGTTCTCGCGCATGGTGGCTGGTTCCCGGATCGTGCTGATCATTGCACCTGCGGCCACGCTGTTTGCCTTTATGGTGGGTATCACCCTTGGCCTGCCTGCGGGATATTTCGGCGGGCGCGCGGATACGATCCTGTCGTTCCTGGCGAACCTTGTGCTGGCCTTTCCGGTGATCCTGCTGTTTTACCTGCTAGTCACACCGGAAATCCGCGCTGCGGGGGCGGAAATCCGCATCTGGGGCGGCAATACTTGGGTGACGTCGATCCCGAATATACTGGCGGCAATCCTGTTCCTGTTCCCGATCCTGTTCCTGCTGATCCTGTTCCAGTCGCGGTTTTTCACCCGCCCGATGCTGCGCAACATTCTGATTGCCGGCACGTTGCTGGTGGGGGCATGGATGTATTCGGGACTGGCGTTCAACGCCGACCCTCTCGGCCTGCTCGGGATGGACCCGAACCTGTTGAACATCTTTGTCTCGGTGGTTTTTGTGAACTCCCCGACCGTTTTCCGGATCGTGCGGGGACTGGCGCTCGATATTCAGACGCGGGACTATGTGGCAGCGGCCCAGACCCGTGGCGAAGGTCCGTGGTATATCATGCTCTGGGAAATCCTGCCCAACGCACGGGGCCCGCTGATCGTGGATTTCTGCCTGCGGATCGGCTACACCACCATCCTGCTGGGGACATTAGGCTTTTTCGGCCTTGGCCTCTCGCCGGAAAGTCCCGACTGGGGGTCCACCATCAACGAGGGGCGCAAACTGCTGACCCTTTATCCCCACCCTGCCCTGATCCCTGCCCTTGCCCTGATGTCCATGGTGCTGGGGTTGAACCTGCTGGCCGATGGCCTGCGTGAACAATCACTTAAAGACTAAGGGAGAGCGGAATGACAAAATGGGATTATGACGGCCCGATCCTCGAAATCGAGAACCTGTCGATTTCCTTCTTTACCCGCGCCGGAGAGATCCCCGCGGTGATGGATTTCTCCACCACGGTCATGCCCGGCGAGGCAATGGGGCTGGTCGGGGAATCCGGCTGTGGCAAATCCACAGTTGCGCTGGGGGTGATGCAGGATTTGGGGAAGAACGGTCAAATCGTGGGAGGCTCCATCAAGTTCAAAGGGCGCAATCTGAACGCGATGAGCGAGGAAGAGTTGCGCGACCTGCGTGGCTCGGAAATCGCGATGATCTACCAAGAGCCGATGGCCTCTCTCAATCCGGCAATGCGCATCGGCAAGCAACTGATGGAAGTGCCGATGATCCACGAGGGCACCTCCAAGGATCAGGCCCGCAAGATGGCAATCGAAGTCGTCACCGATGTGAAACTGCCCGATCCGGAGCGTATTCTCGACGCCTATCCGCACCAGCTTTCGGGCGGGCAACAGCAGCGTATCGTGATCGCAATGGCACTGATGTCCAAACCATCGCTGTTGATCCTAGACGAACCGACAACCGCATTGGACGTGACGGTAGAGGCAGGGATCGTCGATCTTGTGAAGGGGCTGGGCGAGAAATACGGCACCTCTATGCTGTTCATTTCCCACAACCTCGGGCTGGTGCTGGATACCTGTGACCGTCTGTGTGTGATGTACTCCGGCGAGGCGGTGGAAACCGGCTCGATCGAAGATGTGTTCGACAAAATGCGCCACCCCTACACGCAGGCGCTGTTCCGCTCTATTCCGCTACCGGGTGCAGATAAAAACGCCTCCCCGCTAATCGCCATTCCGGGGAACTTTCCCCTGCCCCATGAACGGCCGCCGGGCTGCAACTTTGGCCCGCGCTGCGATTATTTCGTCAACGGGCTGTGCAACAAAGGGTCGATCCCGATGGTCGCCGTAGAGGGCGGCGGGCGCGACCGCCACGAAAGCCGCTGCCTGCGCGTGGACGAGATCAACTGGAAGGCCCCGCCTGCCGTGGCAGACAACACCAAAAAGACAGAACCGGGTGAAGTGGTTCTGAAAGTCAAAGGGTTGAAAAAATACTACGAAGTCGCTGCAAATGCCATATTTGGCGGTGGCGATGTTCGGGTTGTGAAAGCCAATGAGACCCTGTCGTTTGAGGCCCGCGAAAGCGAGACACTGGCCATCGTGGGGGAATCCGGTTGCGGGAAATCCACGCTCGCAAAGGTGCTTATGGGGCTGGAGACCGCTACGGACGGTTCCGTCACGCTGAACAACGACCGGATCGAAGACACCCCGATTGAAAACCGCGACACAAAAACCGTCGCCTCGATCCAGATGGTGTTCCAGAATCCGTTTGACACGCTGAACCCCTCTATGACGGTAGGCAGCCAGATCATCCGTGCGCTTGAGATTTTCAAGGTTGGAAACACCGCCGCCGAACGCCGCCAGAGGATGCTGGAACTGCTCGATCTGGTGAAGCTACCCCGCGCCTTTGCGGACCGGATGCCACGACAGCTTTCGGGGGGGCAGAAACAGCGGGTCGGCATCGCGCGGGCCTTTGCGGGATCGGCGCAGATTGTGGTGGCGGACGAACCTGTGTCCGCGCTGGACGTATCTGTGCAGGCGGCGGTGACGGATCTGCTGATGGAAATCCAGCGGGAGAATAAAACCACGCTGCTGTTCATCAGTCACGACCTGTCCATCGTGCGCTACCTCGCAGATCGGGTCATGGTGATGTACCTTGGTCACGTGGTGGAAATGGGCACAACAGGAGAAGTCTTCTCTCCGCCCTATCACCCCTACACCGAGGCGCTGCTCTCTGCTGTGCCGATTGCCGATACCAGCGTGCTGAAAAAGCGGATCGTTCTGGAGGGCGACATTCCGTCCGCCATGAACCCGCCAAGCGGTTGCCCTTTCCAGACGCGCTGCCCCCATAAGGTAAACGTGGCGGGAAACCTGTGCGAAACCGAGGTGCCCCCAATGCGCGATCTGGCGGGCAGCCAGCAGATCAAATGCCATCTGGCGCAAAGCTATCTGGACCAGATGGAGCCTGTCATCAAAATCGCGGCAGAATAACACTGGTGCGTGTTTTGCAGGAAACAGGGTGACAGGGCAGATGGGCGGGTGGCATATTTGCAGGATCACTCCTCAGCACAGGCCCGCCCATGTCCCGTTTCGCCCCCCTGCCCGAACCGCCCTATTACGCGGTCATTTTCACTGCGCAACGCAAGGGTGCGGATAACGGTTACGGCGCAATGGCCGAGAAGATGGGCGAATTGGCCGCCGCCCAGCCCGGTTATCTCGGGGTGGAATCCACTCGGGATGCGGACGGTCTGGGGATCACCGTATCCTACTGGCAGGACGAAGCAGCGCTAAAGAACTGGAAACAGGTGTCAGAACATCTTTTCGCGCAAAAGATGGGGCGCGAGAAATGGTATGACCATTACACCCTGCGCGTTGCCAAAGTGGAACGCCATTACGACGGACCGGAGGGGCGTTAGTCAATCCCGCTGCGGCCCGCCTTTTTGCGCGAACATACGTGCCAGCGGGGCCGCAGAAATGCCATGCGCCAGAATGGACAGTAACACCGTCACCACCACACAGGCCTGTATCTCGTCCGCGAACGGGATATCGTAATCCTCTACCACCAGCAGAGCAAACAGGATCGAGGCCAGCCCCCGTGGCCCGAACCACCCCAGAAACAGGCGCTCTCGCAGGACCAGATGACTGCCCAGCAGCGACAGCATGATCGGGATGATCCGCACCACCGTCAGGAACAGCACCGCCAGCAGGACCGCCGACAGGCTGAGGTGTGCGATGCCCACAGGCAGCAGCACCGCACCGAAAATTACAAAGGCCCCGATGGTTGCAAGCTGGCCCTGACTTTCCATGAATTCGGTGATGAAACTGGCGTCATAGCGGTAGGTATTGCCAAAGACTGCTCCAGCGACAAAGGCCGCGATAAATCCGTTGCCCCCGATGACCGAGGCCAGCAGATAGGCGGCAAAGGCCGTCGCAAGAAAGACAATCGCCTCGCTTTCCTCATTGGCCCAACCCGCCTTCTGCGCACGGTTCATCGCGCGGGCAATGCCCCAGCCAACAGCCAGACCCGCCAGTGGCCCGAGGATCACCTGCAACAGCGCATCAAGCGCCAAGGCTCCGGTTCCGCCACCGCTGCCAGCTAAAATTGCCCCGAACAACACAAACGGCAGCGCCAGGCCGTCGTTCAGCCCGCTTTCCACATTGATGGTCTGGCGCAAACGGTCCGGCAGCCTGTCGGAATTGACCACACTCGCCCCCAGAGCCGCATCTGTCGGGGTCAGCACCGCCGCAATCAGCAGCGCCACAGCCCAGCCACCTGTGGGAAAGATTACATAGGCCACCAACGTGCCCAGCCCGATGGTAAGCGGCATCCCGATCACCAGCATCCGCAGCGGCAGGAACACGCTCGCCGCGAGATGTTTGGGGCGAAAATGGCTCGCATCCGCGAACAGGACGATAATCAGCGTCACCTCTGCCACCACGCGGGCGATTTCCCGAAGGGCATGGTCCTCTGCCAGTAAACCGATCGGATAGGACATGGCGAATCCGGTGGCCGTGAAAATCATCGGCAGGGTAATCGCGGATTTCTCCAGTCGCGCCGCAGACAGCGCCCAGAGGATAACCACGCAAAGCAACCCGAGCACCAAGAGTTCTGTTGGCATATCCTTACCCCGTTAATGACCGGTCCCTATCCCGTTGAAAAAACCTAGCCCTTCCCGATTGCAATTTGCAAGCACTGCTCCTGACACAAAATGTCAGCACAGGCAGGCTACACCGGAACAACCAGTTCCAACCAACCCCGAGAGGACATTACAATGATCGACCATTCCGGTATCAGCGTTTCGGATTTCGACGCCGCCACAGATTTTTATCTCGCAGTTCTCGCCCCTTTGAGTGGGAAAATGCTGATGGAAATTCCGACCGAACACACAGGAGGCGTGAAGGTAGCCGGATTTGGCCGCGACGCTGCGACCTTCTGGATCAGCGAAAACGGACAACAGAAACCTCCGATGCACGTGGCCTTTGCCGCAAGAAACCACGCCGAGGTGGATGCCTTCTACAAAGCGGCCATCGCTGCGGGTGGAGTAGACAACGGCGCACCCGGCCCGCGCCCCCATTATCACGAACATTACTACGGGGCTTTTGTGCGCGATCCGGACGGCAACAATGTGGAAGCTGTCTGTCACGCGCCCCAATCCTGAACATCTGAGCGACCAAGCCCACCGGCAGCCTGTCCTGCCGGTGGCACATGCGACACCTCTCGCGCTTGTCAGTTGCGTCCTGTCAGTCTAAACCGCGCCCATCTGCCCGTATTAGCAAAGCCTGTCAGACAAAGGACACTCGCTTCATGATCCCACGTTATTCCCGTCCCGAAATGGTTGCCATCTGGTCGCCGGAAACGAAATTCAAAATCTGGTACGAGATCGAGGCCCACGCCTGTGACGCAATGGCCAACATCGGTGTCATTCCTCGCGAAAACGCAGAAGCCGTCTGGAAAGCCAAAGACGTAGAATTCGACGTGGCCCGCATCGACGAAATCGAAGCAGTCACAAAACACGACGTCATTGCCTTTCTGACCCATCTGGCCGAACATGTTGGCAGCGACGAAGCCCGCTTTGTCCATCAGGGCATGACCTCCTCCGATGTTCTGGACACCTGTTTCAACGTGCAGCTGGTGCGCGCCTCGGACATTCTGATCGCAGACGTAGAGGCCCTGCTGGCCGCCCTGAAACGTCGCGCGCTGGAGCATAAAGACACGGTACGTGTAGGCCGCAGCCACGGCATCCACGCGGAACCAACAACCATGGGTCTGACCTTTGCCCGTTTCTACGCGGAAATGGACCGCAACCTGACCCGCCTGAAAACCGCCCGCGAAGAAATCGGCACCGGCGCGATCTCCGGTGCTGTTGGGACTTTTGCCAACGTCGATCCGGCCGTTGAAGAACATGTGTGCGAACAGCTTGGCCTGAAGCCCGAGCCGATCAGCACCCAAGTCATCCCCCGCGACCGCCACGCCGCGTTTTTTGCAGCACTTGGCCTGGTCGCAAGTTCCATTGAAAACATCGCAACAGAAGTGCGTCACATGCAGCGCACCGAAGTTCTGGAAGGTGCGGAATTCTTCTCGGCAGGGCAAAAAGGTTCTTCGGCCATGCCTCACAAGAAGAACCCGATCCTGACCGAGAACCTCACCGGTCTGGCGCGCACGGTTCGCATGGCTGTGATCCCTGCAATGGAGAACGTCACACTCTGGCACGAGCGGGACATCTCTCACTCTTCGGTAGAACGTGCCATTGGTCCCGATGCAACCATCACGCTTGACTTTGCATTGAACCGCCTGACAGGTGTAATCGACAAAATGCTGATTTACCCTGACAACATGCTGGCCAACATGAACAAGTTCAGTGGTCTGGTAATGTCCCAGCGGGTATTGCTGGCTCTGACGCAAGCGGGCGTTTCACGGGAAGACAGCTACAAGCTGGTGCAGCGCAATGCGATGAAAGTCTGGGAAAACGGTGCGGATTTCAAGACCGAGCTTTTGGGCGACGAGGAGGTTCTGGCAGCCCTGACACCGGAACAGATCGAAGAGAAATTTGATCTTGGCTACCACACAAAACATGTGGACACGATCTTCAAGCGGGTCTTCAAAGACTGATCCCAAGACAAGGTTAACATGTGAATCACCACCCATGGTGGTGATTCACAACAGCAACGCACTGATCGCATTCATGCACAGCGCGAATGCCGGAGTCTCAAAAACCGACAAACAGCACCAAAATGACTGATATTTTTATACCACTTGATAAATAACCACGAAAAATGTGATATTTATCACTTTTTATATGGCGAAAATAAGAGTATTTTTAGGCATACCTTTTCAAGTAGCCTTACTTACAGTCGGTGTTGGGGATCGGGTAACCGGTTTTCGAGGAATTATGCTTCAGTGGCTGGCGTGTTGTGTCGCTTATACCGACTTTTAGTTATTAAGGGCCCTCGCTTATGCGGGGGCCCTTTTTCGATATGCGATTGCTTCATCTGTCAGGCGACAGCCTTAAACCTCGCTCATGATCTCGGCTTTGGCCTGCGCTTTCAGCGCTTCCATCTGCGCGCGAATTGTGGCTTCGTCGGCCTTACCGTTCAGATCCCCTGAGACTTTGCGGAAGACATCCTCGTCGCCGGCTTCCTCGAAATCGGATTTTACCACTTCGACGGCATAAGCATCTGCTTCGGCCCCGGTTTTCCCCATCAGCCCCGCAGCCCAGAGCCCCAGAAGTTTGTTACGGCGCGCTTCGGCGCGGAACTGCATCTCTGCATCATGGGCGAACTTGTTTTCGAAGGCTTTCTCGCGATCGTTAAATGTGCTCATCAGGGGTGTCTCCTTGTGACTGCTATACTGTCAATCTAGGGTGCCGTTGTGTCAAATGAAAGCACCCGTGAGTTTAAATTTATGCAGGATTGTCCCCGCCGCTCTCTCCCTTAAGTCAACGAAGCCCGATGCCCATGAAGCAAACCGCTTGCTGCTTTCCCCAACAAACCCTATAGAACCCCCAAACCCCCGACACTGATGTGGAACCTATCATGGCGCGACGCACAAAAATTTACGAAGGCAAAGCGAAAATCCTGTACGAAGGACCGGAGCCCGGAACCATCGTTCAGTATTTCAAGGATGACGCCACCGCGTTCAACGCGCAGAAAAAAGACGTGATCGAGGGCAAGGGTGTTCTGAACAACCGCCTGTGCGAATATTTCATGAACGGCCTGACCGCGCTGGGTATTCCCAACCACTTTATCAGACGTCTGAACATGCGCGAACAGCTTTGCCATCAGGTGGAAATTATTCCGCTTGAGGTCATCGTGCGCAATGTTGCTGCCGGATCGCTGTGCAAGATGCTCGGCCTAGAAGAAGGCACGCAATTGCCCCGCCCTATCGTAGAGTTTTGCTACAAGGACGATTCCCTGGGCGATCCACTTGTGGCCGAAGAACATATTCTCGCTTTCAACTGGGCCAGCCAGCAGGATCTGGATGATATGGTTGCCATCGCCCTGCGCGTGAACGACTATCTCTCCGGCCTCATGTATGGCGTTGGGATCAAGCTGGTGGATTTCAAAATCGAGATCGGCCGCCAGTTCGACGGAGATTTCCAGCGCCTGATCGTGGCGGATGAAATTTCCCCCGACAGCTGCCGCCTGTGGGACATCAAAACAGGTCAAAAGCTGGACAAAGATGTATTCCGCCGCGATCTCGGCGATCTGGCAGATGCCTATACCGAAGTTGCACGCCGTTTGGGACTGATGCCTGCCAATAATGTTACAGACGGACCCAAACTGGTCAACTGAACGATCTTGGCCGTTCCGGCCCCTGAGAAATGACCCAAACCCCGCAGTCAAGGCTGCGGGGTTTTTCTTTCGGGGTGTTTTTGCATTCCCCTCCCCCCGCGACACGCGTGCCTCTTGCCTCATTCACAGCTTGGCGCTATCACGCGCCCATACCTCTTGGCCAAAGGAATCCCCTGATGAAAGCTCGTGTGCACGTTACCCTGAAAAACGGTGTTCTTGACCCTCAAGGGGCGGCTGTCGCCCACTCGCTCGGGGCGCTCGGGTTCGACGGCGTCAACGACGTGCGTCAAGGCAAGGTGATCGAACTGGATCTGGCCGAAACCGACAAGGCCGCTGCCGAAGCCAGCGTCAAGCAGATGTGCGAGAAACTGCTCGCTAATACTGTGATTGAAAACTATTCGGTCGAGATTCTCTGATGCGCGCGGCAGTTATCCAGTTTCCCGGCTCCAACTGTGATCGGGATATGGCGGTAGCACTGGCCAACGTGGCAGGCGGCGCCAAGAATGTTTCTATGGTTTGGCACAAGGATGCAGACCTGCCAAAAGGGCTGGACGTGATCGGTATTCCCGGCGGTTTCTCCTTTGGCGACTACCTGCGCTGCGGCGCGATCGCAGCGCGCTCTCCGATCATGAACGCTGTGGTCGACTTTGCAAACAAGGGCGGCTATGTCTTCGGTCTTTGCAACGGCTTCCAAATTCTCACGGAATCCGGCCTGCTTCCCGGCGCGTTGATGCGCAATGCGGGGCTGAAATACATCTGCAAGGATGTGGAACTGCGGGTGGAAACCACGGCGTCCCCCTTCACATCCCGCTACACAGTGGGCGAAGTGGTCACCGTTCCTGTCGCGCATCACGATGGCAACTATTCCGCAGACGCCGAAACGCTTGAACGTCTGGTCGGTGACGATCGGGTTGCGTTCCGCTATACAAAAAACCCCAACGGATCGGTCGACGACATCGCCGGCATTCTATCGGCCAACAAACGGGTTTTGGGCATGATGCCCCATCCGGAACGTCGTGCAGATGCGCAACTGGGCGGAACGGACGGCGTACGCTTCTTTGAGGGCATCGCAGATGCGCTGGTTTCTGCCTGAGCAACAGGCAGAGCTTGAGCAACTGCGCCCTGCAGCCTAGATTGGCAGAATGAACACAACCGAGCCAGCACCGCGCAGCCGTCGCAGCCATTGGATGCTTCGCGCAGGTGTGCTTGCTTTTCTGGTCGGCACCGGTGTGCTGATCTGGCTGTCCAATATCTATTTTACCCAGCGGTTCTCTGAAGCCACCCGCGCCGATGCCGAAGCACAGATGACGCTTTATTCGGGGCGGCTGGTCAGCGAATTGCACCGCAACTCTGTTGTGCCTCTTTTGCTCTCCCGTGATACAACGCTGATCTCTGCGCTGAATAGCGACGATTATGTGGGCACATCTCAACGGCTGATTTCCTACAAGGACGAGATCGGTGCAAAGTCCATTGTGCTGCTGGACGATGGCGGCCGGGTAGTTGCTGCATCTGACAGGCGTGAACTGGGCACGGTCCTGCGGGATTCCACGTTTTTCATAGAGGCTTTACGCTCCCCTGACACGGTATTCACCACCAATGGAGTGAAAGAAGGCGCGCTCGGCTTTTATTATTCGCGCAAGATGCAAAGCCAGAAGGAAACGGTTGGCGTCATCCTGATCGAAGTGGACCTTGACCAGTTGTTTGACCGCTGGTCCACGCGGGACAGCATCATTTTTGTGTCAGACAGCGAAGGCGTCATTATCCTGAGCACAGAACGTCAGTTCCGCCATCAGACACTGGAGGCAGCACTTGCCAACCAACCTGCCCTGTCTGCGGTGGAACGGGCATGGCAGGCTACTGGTGACTGGAACCGCAGTGTCGTTAACGCCAATTTTCAGGGACAACCCCTGTTCAGGCTGGATCAGAAAATTCCCTTCCAAGGCTGGAAGTTGAGTTATCTCGCCTCGTTCGAAGATGTCCGCGCCCGTGTGAATGCGGTGCTGGCGCTGGAGTTGATGGTACTGGCTATCGTCACCGCCCTTGGCTTTTACTACCTGTCGCGCCGCGCAATCCGTCAGTCTTTCCTGTTTCAGGCCGAAAGCCGCGAGTTGCGAGCGCTCAACGAGCGTCTGCAAGCCGAAATCGCAGAACGGGAACGGGTGGAAAAGGATCTTGAAGTGGCAGAGCAAAGCCTCGCCCAATCATCCAAACTGGCCGCTCTCGGGGAAATGTCCGCTGCTGTCAGCCACGAATTGAACCAGCCCCTTGCCGCCATGCGCACCTATCTGGCGGGTGCAAAGCTGTTGTTGCAGCGCCGCCGCCCGACGGAAGCGATGTCTTCTTTCCAGCGGATCGACGATCTGATCGAACGAATGGGGTCGATTACGCGACAGTTGAAATCCTATGCCCGCAAGGGTGGCGATGATCTGGTGGCCGTAGACATGCGTGATGCGGTTACAGCCTCGCTTTCCATGATGTCGCCACAACTCAGCCAGATGAAGGTGGAAATCCTGTCGGACCTCCCGCCGGAGCCTGTGATGGTTCTCGCTGATCAGGTGCGGGTGGAGCAGGTGATCGTAAACCTGTTGCGCAATGCGCTTGATGCGACCAAACTGCAAGAAGACCGCCGCATCACGATCACCCTGACAGGCGGGAGTACTATCAAACTGTCGGTGGAAGACAACGGTAAGGGCATTGAAAACCTCGACGAGTTGTTCGAGCCGTTTTACACGACCAAGAAACCTGGTGACGGTGTTGGCTTGGGGCTCGCGATTTCATCGGGAATTGCCAAAGACCTCGGTGGGCGACTTATTGCCAGAAATTCACAATCCGGTGGCGCGGTCTTTGAGTTTTGGCTACCCGAACTAGATAAGTCACAGATCAAAGCACAGACTCAGGCAGCAGAATAGAGAGCCCCATGGCAGAACAAATGACAATCGCGATCGTTGATGACGAACAGGACATGCGCGAGAGCATTTCCCAGTGGTTGACCCTTTCGGGCTATCGCACCCAGACGTTTTCCAGTGCGGAAGAAGCCCTGAAAAACATCGACGGCGATTTCCCCGGTATCTTCATTTCGGATATCAAAATGCCCGGAATGGACGGAATTACCTTTCTCAAACGCCTGCAAAGCATCGACAACCAGCTTCCGGTGATCATGATTACCGGTCATGGTGATGTGTCCATGGCGGTAGAGGCCATGCGGATCGGGGCTTATGATTTCCTTGAAAAGCCGTTTGATCCGGAACGGATGGCCGAACTGACGAAACGGGCCGTACACACCCGCCGCCTGACGCTGGACAACCGCACCCTGCGCCGCGAATTGTCAGACGGCACTGTGCTGCTGCGCAAGCTGATGGGGTCCAGCCCTGTGATGGAACGCCTGCGCGAGGATATTCTCGATCTGGCACAGGCTGACGGGCATGTTCTGGTTTCAGGCGAAACCGGCACCGGCAAAAGCCTGATTGCCCATGCGCTGCACGCCTGCGGGCCCCGTCAGGGCAAGAAGTTCATCATGGTAAACTGCGCGGCCTTTGCCGAAGACGAACTGGCCCGCCGTCTGTTCGGACCGATGGATGACGGCACGCCTGCGCTTGAGGCATCCCTTGGTGGCACATTGTGTCTGGAGGACGTCGAAAGCCTGCCAGCGTCCATTCAGGCCCGTCTGATCGGCGCTCTGGAGGATCATGACCGCGGTTCGGACACCTCTCCGCTGCGGATCATCGCAATTTCCAACGAACCGGACCCGAATACATCCCTTGAAGAGGCGATCCGGCAGGATCTCTACTTCCGTCTGGCAGCGATGCAGATCACCCCGCCACCACTGCGCGCACGGGGAGAGGATATTCTGAACCTGTTCAACCGCTATGTGGAGACATTTGCGGATGAATACGGCGTAGAGGGGCCGGATGTGTCTGCCAAGGATGCCGCCCAACTGCTACAAGCCCCCTGGCCCGGCAACATCCGCCAGTTGATCAATCTGGCCGAACGTGCCGTGCTACAACACCGTCGCGGCAGCTATTCCATTGCCAACCTGCTGATGGATGACACGTCTGAACCCACACCCGATGTGATCGCTGAAGGCAAGCCGCTGAAGGAATATGTTGAAGCCTTCGAGCGGATGCTCATCGACAACACCATGCGCCGCCACAAAGGCTCTATCCAGTCGGTTATGGAAGAACTCTCCCTGCCCCGCCGGACGCTGAACGAGAAGATGGCGAAATACGGGTTGAGCCGCAGTAACTACGTCGGCTGATCCTGCGCGGTGCCGTTACAGAAACACGGCATCGCGTTTAACGCCCCGAAGTCAGGCTATTCCGCGTTTCGGGAGATCTCCGCAGGGCGAAATTTATAAAGACTATATCGGTATGTCGTAAAAGGTGATGTCCAGACTGTCGATGTCTGTGATCACGAAATCCTCAAGCAAAACGACTGGTGTTTCCGACACATCCTCCTTGAACCACAAGGTGGTATTGCCATCCGAAACGTCAAATTCCATTTCCGGCATTCCGACGTCTGAAAAGATGAAGAGTGAATTGCTTCCATGCCAGTTCTTCACCGTCACTTCACTTCCTTCTTCAACAAAAAGCTTATTGTGCTTTTTGGAGAATTGGACTTCGTCTTTGCCACCACCGGTGCGAACTTCGTCCCGTCCGCTTTTGGTAACAAAGGTTTCATTACCACTACCACCGTAAAGCAGATCGCGACCACCGCCACTGTTCAGAAGCCCGCCTCCGCCACCGGAGTAAAGCGAATCCCCCCCGCCGCCACCAAACAGGCTGTCTTCTCCGGGACCACCGTAAATGTAGTCCCCGCCTCCGCCGCCAAACAATCTGTCATTGTTTCCGCCCCCGAAAAGAGAATCTCCGCCCGATCCACCGTAAAACGAATCCTCACCAAGCCCTCCATACAGAGAGTCGGCGCCGTCGTGACCATAGATTTTCCGCAGGCTGCCTGTTGACTGAATCTCATCATCCATCGTTGTGCCGAACAATTTCTCGACACTCTTTAAATCCGTTTCGAATGTCCGCCGACCCAGTGTAAAAACCGGATCGCCATCCGCAGGCCCGTCTGGTCCTATCAGCAAAGGGCGGTAGAGTTCTTCAAATGTTACTGCATCTTTGCCACCACCACCAACAATCTTTAGGGTTCCTCCGGGACTGTCCTGAAAAAAGCTTTTGTGAGGTACGATAAACACATCCGCACCACCTTTGCCTTTAGCTACTGATCCTGCCCCGTGAAGCTGCAGCACATCTTTCTCGCCGCTCCCGAAGACATTAACGCTGAAAGGTTCCAAATCGTTGATAAGATCGACAAATTCCTGCGAGGTAAAATCCATCGGTGGCGCAGTTTCAAATTCCTGATCGAAAAGTGCGCCTAAATCCAATTCGATGTCCGTCACTTCCAATGCGCGGAAGGGAGATGCCGGAAAGTACAGGATAAATCCCGTTGCAACGCCGCTAAAGCTGCCGTCTGTGTGTGGGGCGAGTGTGTCACCGGAAAACCGGAACAAAGGCGCGGTTCCAAAGGTCGGACCGATGTCGATCCAGCCGTTGCTGCCAAAGCCCGGCTGCCAAGCCCACCGGATTTCGCCGCCCATGTCCGCGTCTATGAGGGTTTCGTATAGAATTCTTTGAAAACTGGTATCTAATTGGGAAATTGTTGATACTTGCATGGTAATAATCCTGAAGTTGTTAAGCCCTACTTCATATTATTATTGCTTACAGTATCCTCCGGATTATCTGTTCTGTCAAACCTGACGCCCCAACCCGGCCCGGCGCCAGCGCTTGAAAGCAGCGAAATTCCCCCTAAACCGACACCCGTTCCAGCGCGGTTTGCAGATCGCCGTACCCTGTAAACCGCCGTTCCAGTGGCAGGCCGAGCTTGTCGGCACAAGCTTGTGCCTTGGCATCAAGAGCGGGGTCGTTCGTCTGCGCCTGATAGACCAGTTTGGTGTAATTTCCGAACAGCATGTCGCGCAGTTCGGGGTGCCGGTCCAGCCCCATCGGTTTCCAGATGAAGGCATCGAACTGCTTGACCAGAAAGTCCGTCAGATAGAACGCAGTGAACTCGTCTTCTGCCACTTTTGCAAAAGCGTCGTTTCCCTCAAAGAAGGAATAACAATGTGGTCCGGCAATCATCTCAACGCCGAGTTCGTCGCAGCGGGCCTGCAACTGTCCGCCGGTGCCGCAGTCCGCATAGGCCACGAAAATGCGGGAATAATCGCCCCTGTGTTTTTTCACCGCCTTGGTAACGGCTTCAGTAATCTGGTCGGGGTAAAGATGCAGTTTTGCCGGCAGGCAAGTCAGGTCCATGTGGTCCCAGTTGTTCAGGCGGAACAGCGCAAGGATTTCCCGCGCCAGTGCGCCGCACGCCAGAACGAGAATGCGCGCAGGTTTTTCCCCGCGCGCATCCAGTCCGTCTTCGGTCAATGTGGTGTCATCAACCAGCATGGCGCATCACGCGCTGACTTGATTGTGTTTTTTGGCCATGAATTCCTTGGCCGTTTCCACCGCAACTGCGGCATCACGACAATAGGCATCCGCGCCGATCGCCTTGCCGAATTCCTCGTTCAGGGGGGCACCGCCCACCAGAACCGTGTAGTCGTCCCGCATACCTTTCTCGACCATCGTGTCGATCACGACCTTCATATAAGGCATCGTGGTGGTCAGCAGGGCGGACATACCAAGAATATCGAATTCACCAGATTCCAGCGCTTCGATGTAATTCTCGACAGGGTTGTTGATCCCGAGATCCTTCACCTCGAAACCGGCTCCTTCCATCATCATGGTAACAAGGTTTTTGCCGATGTCATGGATATCGCCTTTGACAGTGCCGATCACCATGTTGCCCAGACGGGGCGCACCGGTTTCTGCAAGCAGAGGCTTCAGGATCGCCATCCCGCCCTTCATCGCGTTGGCCGCCAACAGAACTTCGGGCACAAACAGGATACCGTCGCGAAAGTCGATCCCGACGATCCGCATCCCTTCCACCAGCGCTTTGGTAAGCACCTCGTAAGGCTGCCATCCACGCTCCAGCAGGATATTGACGCCCTCTTCGATCTCTTCTTTCAGACCATCATAAAGATCGTCGTGCATTTGAAGTGTGAGTTCCTCGTCACTAAGTTCCGAGAGGATGATTTCGTCTTCTTCTTCAGACATTTGGCAAAATCCCACTAGTTTTGGCACCCTGATACAGGCGGCTCTGCCCCCACGTTACTTGCAGGGGACCTTCATTCTGCGAAATAAGCGACATATGTGTTTCACAATCCGACCGCTCTTTGCAATTTAAGATGATTTAGTCGCGGCGACGGCGTCTTGTGCGCGTTTCGGCGGGTTTACCGGCTGTGCCATCGTCTTCGGACGAAAATCCGCCCATCCGCTCTGCAATGACTGCCAGATCGGGCTTGTCGCCTTTTTGAGTGGCTTCCAGAGATTTTCGCATCGCGGCAAGGTGTTCCGGCATGGTGCCACAACAGCCGCCAATGAAGGACGCGCCGCAATCCCGTGCAAGCACCGCGTAATCCGCCATCAGTTCGGGCGTACCGTTATAGTGGATGTGTCCGTCCACATATTTCGGAATACCCGCGTTGCCTTTGGCGATCAGCGGCCGGTCCGGATTGGCCGCAGCCATCCCCAGAATGGTACGCAACAGGTCAGAAGCCCCGACACCGCAGTTTGCACCAAAGGCAAAGGGTTTGTTATCCATGCCGTTGATCATCTCGACCATACCGTTGGAGGTGACGCCCATCATGGTCCGACCGGCAGTGTCAAAGCTCATGGTTCCGCACCACGGCGCGCCGATATTGCCAATCGCTTCGGCAGCGGCTGCATATTCTTCGGGGGCGGAAATCGTTTCCACCCAAAGCACATCTGCCCCGCCTTCCATCAAACCTGTGGCCTGTTCTTCGAAAATCTCGACCGCATCCGCATGGGACAGGGTGCCAACCGGCAACATAATATCCCCTGTCGGCCCCATCGAACCGGCAACAATCACTTCGCGCCCGGCCTTATCGGCAACTTCACGGCCGATTTCAGCTGCGATACGGGACAGTTCGCGGGCACGGGATTGTGCATTGTGCAATTTCAAACGCGCTGCGTTACCGCCGAAACTGTTGGTCAGAAACATGTCCGATCCGGCGTCCACAGCCCCTTGATACAGCTTCGCGATCCGGTCCGGATGCCAGTCGTTCCACATCTCGGGGGCTTCACCGGCTTCCAGACCCATGTTGAACAGGTTGGTCCCTGTTGCCCCATCGGTCAGGATCCAGCCTTGTGTATCCAGAAGTTTCTGTAGTTTTTCAGACATATATCGCTCCGCGTGTGACCGGACTGGTCAACTCACGTCTCCGTGTCACAGTAACCGGAGTGGCGCAAATTCTTTCTGAACATATTGATTATGAATCTGACGCGAGTTTGGCCTGTGCAAGGGATTGGATCCGCACGATCATCGCACGCAATCCGTTGGACCGTTGTGCCGAAAGATGCTGGTCCAGCCCAAGTTGGGCGAAGGCCGCCGCTGCATCCGTATCAACAACCTGTTGCACCGTCACGTTATTAAACAACGCGCTCAGGATCGCAATCAGGCCGCGCACGATCATCGCATCGCTTTCCCCCTGAAAAGTAAATACTGCATCGGGCCCGTTCCCTTCGATATGGGGTACGATCCACACCTGCGATGCGCAGCCGTCCACTTTTGTGGCGGGCACGCGCAAGGCCTCGTCGAGCGGTGGCATCGCCTTGCCCATATCAATGACATGGCGGTAGCGGTCCTCCCAGTCGTCAAGGAATTCAAATGTTTCCACGATTTCCTGAAAATCTTCAGTCATTCTTAACCGTTCCTGCGTAAATCCTGTGGGATACCTAAGTCTCCTGCCCGATCAGGTCCACCAATAATTCGTCACCGCGTCACTCGGCCCTTTTCTTTGAAACCCGTTTTGGCTAACACTTGCCCCGTAAATAAAAGACCAACAACGGGGTCGGCAGATGAAAAAACTTATAGGCGCAGTTCTCCTTGTCGGGATGGTTTCCTCTTGCGGTCTGGGCAACAGCGCGGGTAGCAGTGCCGGAAGCAGCGCCAACAGCGCAGGCTCCGCCGGCAGTGCAGGATCCGCCGGAAGCGCCAGTTCGGCCGGCAGTTTCGGATCCGGTTTGTTTGGCCGTCGCAACCGTGTGGAACAAAGAATAGATCCGGTAATCCAGAACAACGGCGGCCTGATCAGTGTCATCAAAGAAGCCCGCTTCGAACGCGCAAGGGGTGGTGCAATTGTCCGCGCCCGTGGCGTGGCCCCCCGTCAGGGATATTACGATGCCAGCCTCTATAGCGCGACCGATCTTCAACCGGACGAAAACGGAAACATCACGCTGGAATTCCGCGCCAAGGAACCGCAGTTCCAGACCAATGTTCTGGGAGAACATAGCCGCGAAATTGATGTGGGAATTTTCATCTCGGAGCAAAAACTGAACGCCGCCAACGCCATTCGCGTAGTCGGGCGTCAGAACCAGATCAGCCTGAGACGCTAATCACTATTACCAGCGCAGTATGAATCTACGGCCCCGTCGCTCGCGTCAGGGCCGTTTTCGTTAGATGTGTACGATTTTCACGCTGCTTCCATCTGCAGACAGGGCAACCTTGCCATCACAGAGGTCCTTGGCATCCTTGCCGAACACCTCGTTCCGCCAGCCACGAAACACCTGATCGGCGCCCAGACCTGCCGCAATATCATCAAGATCAGAGGCATTCGCGATCAGCTTTTGCGCCACGCCGGATTCCTCGGCTTTGGCTTTCAGAAGCACACGCAGAAGATCCGCAAGCCCTTCACTGCCCTGAGGGCGCTGACGCGCCTTCGCCACATGGGGCAGGCTGTCATTCGGAATGGCATCTGCCGCTTTGACCGCTGCCAGAATACCTTCGCCAATGGCCCCCTTGCGGGCCTCGCGCAGCAACAGACGGGATTTCCCCAGATCGCCGAGAACTTTGGGCCGTGTAGCCGCCACTTCCATCAGCGCATCATCCTTGAACACGCGGTTGCGCGGGATGTTGCGTTCCTGGGCATAGGCCTCGCGGAACTTGGCCAGTTCCTGTACCGTCGCCAGAAAACGGCGGGAATTACTGCGGGTTTTCAACCGTTTCCACGCATCGTCAGGATTGGCGTTATAGGTTTCGGGATTGGTCAGAATCTCGACCTCTTCCTCCACCCAGGAGGTGCGTTTTGTCTGGTGCAGCTTGCGCTTCAGAAACTCGTAAATCTCGCGCAGATGGGTTACATCGCCGAGCGCATAGTGCTTCTGCTTCTCTGACAGGGGCCGCGCCGACCAATCGGTAAACCGCGAGGATTTGTCCAACTGCGCCTTGGCAATCTTGCGCACCAGCGTTTCATAGCCGACCTGTTCGCCAAAACCGCACACCATTGCCGCAACTTGCGTGTCAAAGAAGGGTTTGGGGAAAATGCCACGATCCACGTAGAAAATTTCCAGATCCTGCCGCGCCGCGTGAAACACTTTCACAACGCTTTCATCCTGAAACAGCGCGTAAAGCGGATCGAGGGACAGATCGGGTTCCAGCACATCAATCAGGACAGCGCCTTCATCCCCGTCGCCGGGATGGGCCATCTGGATCAGGCAAAGCTTGGAATAATAGGTGCGTTCCCGCAAGAATTCGGTGTCGATGGTGACATAGTCGAATTTGGCACAATGGGCACAAAACTCTGCCAGCTGTTCGGTGGTTGTTATCGTTCTCATAAACAGGGCTTAGTTTTTTTCGCTACGATCTTCAAGGTATGAAAACCGCAGTCGGTCAGGGGAAAAATGGCTCCGGCGGTAGGGATCGAACCTACGACCAATTGATTAACAGTCAACTGCTCTACCGCTGAGCTACGCCGGAACATTTTTACCTTGCGGTGATGGGCGTATAGCAAAGGGTATTTGGGGCGTCCATAGCCATTTTACTTCTTTTTGATTATTTTTCGAAGAACACGGCATCGACGCAAATCGGGCGGTCTGCTTCCACAAGTTTCCGCTCTGACAGGTCGATCAGATGGGCAAAAACATTGCGTGTTGCGGCGGGGATCAGGCGGGGGTCTACATCCGTGTAAATCTGTTCGGCCAGTTGCAGCGCGGTTGCGGGGTTTCCCCCTGCCAGCGCCTGGCGAATCTGCGTCTCGCGGGATTTGCGGTGGCGAATCTGATGGGAAACCATGGCGGCGGGATCCTTGATCGCCCCGCCGTGACCCGGAAAATAGACAGTGTCCCCGTCCCGCGCGGCCAGTTTTTCCATCGAGGCCATAAAGCTGGTCAAATCACCATCCGGCGGCGACACCATCGTGGTGGCCCAGCCCATGACGTGATCGCCCGTCAGCACCGCGCCGGTGTCCTGTACGGCGAAACACAAATGGTTGGACAAATGTCCGGGCGTGTGAATCGCCTCCAGCGCCCAACCGTCCCCTTCAATCACTTCACCGTCTGCAATCTTGCGGTCCGGCGCGAACCCTTCGTCGATGCCTTCATTGCCGCCAAGATCGCCTTGGGCGGCCAGACGCTCCATAACCGCGCTGCGGCCTTCATTCGCGGTGCCAAACCCCAGAACCGGTGCGCCAGTGGCGTCGGACAGGCGGCGACACAGAGGCGAGTGGTCCACATGGGAATGGGTCACAAGGATATGGCTGACAGGCCGCCCGCCAATTGCCCGCACCAAAGCGGCAAGATGGGCGTCATTGTCCGGCCCCGGATCCACCACCGCCAGAGTCTCCTGCCCCACCAGATAGGTTTGGGTGCCGGTAAAGGTCATCGGTCCGGCGTTGGGCGCTGTCACCACCCCGACCAGAGGCGAGAGTTGCTCCAGCTCTCCGGTTTTGGGGGTATAGGAACGATCAAACGGGTCAGACATCAGCGGCTCTCCAGCTTTGGGTTGCACAGGGGCGGTTCCGCCCGTAACGCTGTTGTGGTGATGTTTAACAAATGGCTCAAGCCCTATCTGCCCCGATCCCTTTTCGGCCGCGCCTTTATGATCCTTGCGGTGCCCATTGTGCTGATTCAGGTCGTGGTCGGCGTTGTCTTTGTGGAACGCCTGTTTCAGGACGTATCGCGGCAGATGACGCAGTCCACATCCCTTGACCTTAACCACCTGATTGCGCTGCTGAAAGACGGGCAGGACACGACACAAGCGGCGCGGGATTTGCAGATCACGCTGCGCCCTGTGCCCGATGCGGATCTGGATGCACCGGACCGGTTGAAGGACAGTCTGGATTTTTCGGGACGCTACGTCATTGAAACACTCCGCGCCGAAGTGCCGGAGGCCCGCGTCATTGACCTTGCCAGCCCCAAAAGCGCCGTGACCCTGATTGCACAGGTGAACGGTACGCCATATGAATTCACCCTGCCCCGCCAGCGTGTGTCTGCCGCCAATCCGCACCAGTTGCTGGTGGCGATGGTGGCAGCGGCGATTTTCCTGACAGCCCTTGCCGCCGCTTTCCTGCGCAACCAGATCAGCCCCGTGCGCCGTCTGGCCCGTGCTGCCGATGCCTTCGGGAAAGGCCAGTCCCTGCCGCTCTATCCCCGTGGCGCCTCCGAAGTGCGGGCGGCCACCAATGCGTTTTTGTCCATGCGATCACGGATTGAACGGCAGATCGAACAGCGCACGCTGATGCTGTCGGGCGTCAGCCACGACCTGCGCACGCCGCTGACACGGTTGAAACTGTCCCTGTCGCTGCTGGATTCAGACGACGAGGAAACCACCCTGATGGCGCGGGATCTGGACGAGATGGAGGACATCCTGAACGAGTTTCTGGCCTTTGCCAAAGGCGACAGCGAGGAGCAGGACGAGATGGTGTCCCCCCTTGCGCTGGCCGAGCAGGTCGTCGCCAATGCCGAGCGCGGCGGTCGGGTCATCCCGCTGAACCTTGAAGGGGCCGAAGCCGCCGGAGAACCCGTCAAAATGCGCCGCCCCGCCGTGCAGCGGGCGATTGCAAACCTGCTGTCCAATGCCGCGAAATACGGCGACCGGAGCGAACTGACCCTTTATACGGGGGCCGGTTTTGTGGAGTTCGTGGTGGAAGACAACGGCCCCGGCATCCACCCCGACCAGAGAGAAACCGCCGTAAAACCCTTCGCCCGTCTGGACACCGCCCGCAATCAGGACAAAGGCAGCGGAGTGGGACTGGGCCTCGCCATCGCCGCCGATATTGCGAGAAGCCACGGGGGGAGTTTGAACCTCGGGGATAGTGAAAGGTTGGGCGGTCTGAAGGCGGCGTTCAGGCTGCCGCGGTAGGGGGGGGAATTTACTTGCCGCACACAATTGTTTTCTGCACGATCAAACGAAAGAAATTCACTTTCAACAAGCAGCTCTATTTATGTACAAAAACTTATTCTCAACCATTCTGAAATCCATAAGTAACATCGCGAACATCGGTCGTATTCTGACGATAATTCTAGTTCTCGGATTTTTTGTTGCCAGCCATACAGTCACTGCGGTGGCGGCACTTACCAGCACGGCTATCACCGCTGTAGCTGGTGCAGGCTCCACTGTGATGGGGCGAAGCGGCATCGAAGCACAAAAAAAATCCACGAAGATCGCCCGATTAGAAGACAGTCTTGCGGTAGAGAGGACGAGAGTCGCCAAGCTTTCAAAGGAGACTGCTGCTCTCCGGAACAAAGACATGATCCGTATGCGGGGTAAGTCCACAACAGTCAAACAAGCTTCTTCAGAGGTTCTCAACCGTGTTGCCAAGAGAACGGTGAGGGCAACGGCCACTAACCTTTCCAGCATACCTGGCGAAAGTATTCCCTTTTACGGTATTGCAATTGTACTTGCAGCAACTGCTTACGAACTTCAGGTTGCTTGTGCCAACATGAAGGATATTTACGAGCTTCAGGTTGCAATCAATCCCGATGTCTCCCACGCCAACGACAGAGATAAGATTTGCGCTATGAAAATCCCGACGAAACAAGAGGTTTGGGAAAGTGTGAAAAACTCCCCCAAAGCGGCTTGGCACACCAGCCGAGAGAAACTTTTGGAAGTTTCAGGCGATTTGAAATCAATAGAGATGCCTAATTTTAAAGGCATCTGGAAACATTTCTCCGGCTTGATAGGGGGGCGATTGCCTTAACCCCCCCTCACTCCAGCGCCCGTAACTCCCGCCGCATGATCTTGCTGGTCGCGGTCATCGGCATTTCCGTCAGGAACCTGACAGAGCGGGGGGCGACGTGGGGGGAGACTTTTTGTTTCACCCGATCGATCAGCACCTGCTCCATGCCCTCCTGTGACACGCCTTCGCGCAGGACGATGAAGGCTTTGACCACCTCGCCCCGTATCTCGTCCGGCACGCCGATCACGCCTGCAAAGACCACGTCTTCGTGGCCCCCAAGGCAGGCTTCGATCTCGCTCGGGCCAACACGGTATCCGGCCGAGGAAATCACATCGTCATCGCGGGAGGAGAAGGCGAAGAAGCCCTCTTCGTCGCAGGTGCCGATGTCACCCGTGCGCATCCATTCGCCGCTGAATTTGGCGGCGGTTTTTTCCGGTGCGTTCCAGTATTTCAGGAACATCGCCCTGTGGCTGCGGTGGATGGCGATCTCTCCGGTCTCTCCGGAGTCCAGCGGGGTGCCGTCAGGGTCAAGGATCACCACCTCGGCACCGGGCACCGCCTGCCCCATACTGTTGGGTTTGGGGTCAAAGCTGCGCACGCAATTGCCCAGCACAAGGTTGCATTCGGTCTGGCCGTAGATCTCGTTGATGGTCAGCCCCAGCCCCTTGCGCCCCCAGTCAAGGATGTCGGCGCCCAGCGCCTCGCCCCCTGACAGAACGGATCGCAGGGTTGTCGCACCCGGTGCCGGCACCTGCCGCATCAGTTTCAACGCGGTAGGCGGCAGAAAGGCGTTGCGGATGGAATGGGCCGCGATCAGGTCATAAACCCGTTCCGGATCGAATTTTCCCATGCGATAGGCCACCACCGGCACCCCGTAATAAAGGCTCGGCATAAGGGTATTCATCAACCCGCCCATCCACGCCCAATCCGCAGGGGTCCAGTGCAGATCGCCTTCGATCGGGAAGAAATTATGGGCGGTTTCGATACAGGGCAGATGGCCGATCAGCACACGATGCCCGTGCAGCGCGCCTTTGGGCGGCCCTGTGGTGCCCGAAGTATAGACCAGCAGCGCGGGGTCATCGGGGCTGGTGGCTTGCGTGCGGAAACTGTCAGAGGCGGCGTTCAGATCGGCGTGAAAGTCCCGCGCCTGCGGCCCTGCCCCGTCGATACAATAGATGGTTTCAAGGTCTGGCAGGCGGTCGCGCACCTCCAGCACTTTGGGCAGGTTGGCGCTGTCCGTCACCAGCACCCGCGCCCCGCTGTCACGCAGCCGGAACTCCAGCGCGTCAGCCCCGAACAGGGTAAACAGCGGCAGGGCCACGCCTGCGGTTTTATAGATCCCGAAATGGCAGACTGCGGTCTCTAAGGATTGCTGCAACAGGATGGCACAGCGGTCCCCGCGCCCTGCCCCGCCCGCCACCAGCACATTGGCAAAGCGGTTGGCGAGCCTGTCCAACTGCTGGAACGACACCCGTGTGGCTGCGCCGCTGTCTTTCAGGCAGATCAGCGCCGTGCGTTCGGGATCCTGCCGCGCCCAGCGTTCCACACAGGCGCTGGCCATATTGAACCGGTCCAGATCCGGCCATTCAAACGCCGCACGCATCGCCCGCCAGCTGTCGCGGCGGGGCACAAGCGGATCGGCGAAACGGGTCATCGGATGAACACCCGCACTGTCACAAGATCGGTAATCGGCACGCCAAGCACCTGCATCGCCGCGATGGAAAGCTGCGAACCGGCACCCGCTTCTCCCCCGCTTGGCAGGAGCCGGACATTCACCGATGCCCCCGAAGGTTCCAGCACCACGCGCCCGTCTGCCTCGGATGTGACCAGCGGGGTGCGCAGCCAGAACCCGTCCCGCTCCAACAGGCCGAGCGAGGCCACGGTGGTGCCCTTGTCCTGTTCAGGGCGTTCCACCGGTTTGACCGCCTCCGCCAGTTCGGAGTCGCTGACAGCGCCTGCCGCGGCCTGTGTCAGGGCGCCCCCTTCATTCAGCGGTGGCGTGTCAGGACGCGCCTTTGGCCGCACGTCGTTTTCGAGCGGCGCTTGTGCCACCGGTTTCGGCGCGTCCCCGCCCCGTTTGAACAATCCGAATCCCCTGTCTCCGCAGCCCGCCAGCGCCAGAGTTGCAGCCGTTGTAAGGAGAAGAGATGTTTTCATGGCGAATGTCCTGTCGGTGTTACGGGGCGGTGTCGTCTAAGTCATTGGCCCTGCGGTTGCACAAGGCGGCGGTGTCCCGCCAGACGATAGGTCCAGCAGCGTTCCAATTCAACTCCCCGAAAAAGGGGTGGGAATCCCCTTGATGCGCTGGCAGTCACCCCCTAGGTTCGCCCTATGACAGATGCACCCAGACTTGTAGACCCGTTCCAGCGCGCCATCACCTACCTGCGGGTTTCCGTAACCGACAGGTGTGATTTCCGTTGCGTCTATTGCATGTCCGAAAACATGACCTTCCTGCCCAAGAAAGAGCTTCTTACGCTGGAAGAACTGGACCGTCTGTGCACGGCATTTGTAGAACAGGGTGTGCGCAAGCTGCGGATTACGGGGGGCGAACCGCTGGTACGCCGTGGCATTATGGAATATTTCCGCGCCATGAGCCGCCATATCGACAGCGGCAAGCTGGACGAACTGACCCTGACCACCAACGGATCACAACTGCGCCGCTTTGCGCAGGAACTGGCCGATTGTGGCGTGCGGCGGGTGAACATCTCGCTTGATACGCTGAACGAGCAGAAATTCGCCAAGATCACCCGCTGGGGCCGTCTGGCACAGGTGCTGGACGGGATCGACGCCGCGCAAGAGGCGGGCCTGCGGGTCAAGATCAATGTCGTTGCGCTGAAAGGCGGCAACGAGGACGAACTGGAAACCATCGTGAAATGGTGTGCAGACCGAGGCATGGATCTGACCTTTATCGAGGTGATGCCCATGGGCGATCTCGGGAATGAGGACCGTCTGGACCAGTATTGGTCCCTCAAAGATCTGCGCGCACGTCTGGAAGAAACATGGTCCCTGACCGAATTGTCAGAAAACACCGGCGGCCCGGCCCGCTATGTGCGGGTGAATGAGACAGGGCAGAAAATCGGCTTTATCACCCCCCTGACCCATAATTTCTGCGAAAGTTGCAACCGCGTGCGCTTGACCTGCACCGGCCAGTTGTTCCAGTGTCTGGGACAGGAAGACGAAGCCGACCTGCGCCGCGTGCTGCGGGACAACCCCGAAGACAACACCCCGCTGATACACGCCATCCACGCCGCCATCGCGAAAAAGCCCAAGGGCCATGATTTCGATTATTCACGGCAGGAAGTGGCAGGGACAATGACACGGCATATGAGTCATACCGGCGGGTGATGGTTGGGGGGGGTATTTTCAGTCACACCTAGCAGAGTGCTAAATAGGCTTTCCTGAGATGCGGTCAGGAGAAAAAGGAGACCCAATAGTTGTTCGATACATTCAAAGTAGGTGAGAAGCTACGCTTCTTGCGATCTTAAATCGAATTTTTGATTTAAGTCCCTCTAAGTCGGACGGATTGTCACTTTTGTGTATCATGCGATGGCAGGTCGGGCAGAGAACCAGAAAATCATTTGGTATTTTGTACCTTCGTGTTTCTCCTTCGGACAAACCGAAAAGCGGTGCTGTATGGTGTATATCAAGTGGGGTTTTATGAACAGGCCCATCAAATCCGTAGTCCCGTTTAGGATCCAAACCACAACTCTCGCAAATCGCAGGTCTAACTTTCAGGACCTGTTTACGCACTCGCGGGGATCGCTCTATTCGTCGAGAAAGAATATATCGGCGCGTCTCTTCAACATCTTTTCCCGCCGCCTCTTCTTGCATAACTTCGCTCGGAGTCGTCCCCCCTCGGCTAACTAAAGTCTCGTATAGGACGAGCATTTGATACAAATCAGCCGAAAGACCCGTTTCTGTGAGGTCGCCACACTGCATTGTTTTGCCAAACGCATGTCCAGCCTCATATCCTGCTGGCAAACCAGCTGTAGAGCTAAGATTGATCGGATCTTCGGAAAAATGCTTTTTAAACTCCGGCACCCGGTCGGCTATATCTTTAGCCCGCCTTTTGAGTATCTCGCGCCCCCGAAGTTGGCCAAACTCATGGTAAATCGCAGTAGTTCCCTGATTCATGGACAAGATGATTGCCTGCTCGTCTGGGTTTATCAAAATGACTACGTAGAATCCTTGCGTCGCCGTCTCAGTGACCAATGGATCAAAAAATCCGAGCCAAGGTACTGAGGCCCACCCCCCCTGCCCTACGCTAGCCTTAACATTCAAATCAAAGTGCCAGAGTGATAGCGCCATTTTGGCATCCATAGCGATATCGTGTCTCACGAAATCTGCAAAAGTTGAACCAGTAAACTGTTTAGCACGTTCGTAAGTATATTCAGTAGCCAGACGGGATAGGTTTGCAGCCAGCATAAATTACCTTTCACTCAAATATTCACTCAACTTTAAATAGCTTTCTAAAGATAGCAACTAATTATAAGCACTACCCTTCCCTCCTGGTCGCGGAACTTCAGCCTCAGCAACCTGTTAACTCCTGAGAGACACCTCCCAAACTCAGGAGACAATCATGCAAATATTTGATCCCGACACACGGAATCTGAGCGAGCGGCACAAGAAGATTTATGCGTATTTCGAGTTGGCCTATACGGTGGTTGATGTCACCGCTGCCTCTTTATTTGTGCTGGGCAGCATCTTGTTCTTCAGGGAAGCCACCGCTTATGCGGGCACATGGCTGTTCCTGATCGGCTCGATCCTGTTCGGTTTGCGACCGACCCTGAAACTCGTCAGGGAATACGCTTATCTGCGGGTAGGCGACTACGAGGATGTTGCTGTCAGACGGCCTTAGTCAGCCCCCTCACCGCGCGTCTGCCCGTAACAGCTCCGCCCGCCGCTGGGGTATCTTCGCAATCTCTACGCCAGTGAAGACGTGAAACGTTCCAAGGGCGCGGTCTATGACGGCGTGGTCGGACACCCACCCCCCCATTCCAAGATAGGTCCGCAGCAGGCTTGGCAGGGGTTTTCTGCCATCGCACTGCCCCGATTTCCCGACGGATGCCAGCGGGCGGGTTTCGGGGGCTTTGGGCTTGGGTGCCATTTCGACAGGCGCAAGGTGGCGCCGGTGCAGCAGGGCCAGAGCCGCCCTGTAAGGCCGCGTATCATTGCCCGGAAAGGACGAACAGCCAAACATCATACCAATGCTGTGGGCGTCCACATAGCGTGTCAGCATGGCCCAGCCAAGCCTTATCACATCAGGGTCGCCCACACCTTCGGCTGTACAAAACCGGCCGATTTCCAGCATGGGTTCGCGGTAACCGTGCAGGTTTTCCAGATCGTAGAACTGGGCAGAGTAGCTGATGCCGATATCCGCGCCACTGTTAAGGTGCAAAAAACGGAAACAGGCAAGGATCGCTCCGGTTTCGGTATCCTCGACCAGAACGTGCTGGCATTTCGGATCAAAACCGTCTGCATCCAGTGCGCCGCTGTCTGCGGCCTGTCCGCCGGAAAACATCTTGTGACGCAAACGCTGCGCCGCTTCCAGATCACCCGCGCCTGTGGCCATGCGGGCTTGCAAGCTGCCCCTGCACACGGCCGGAACAGACGTGATCCTGTTATCAAATGCGGTCATCCATCACCAATCACTGATCGGACCGCTTGCAGCCGCCCTGTTTCACTATATCTATGGGACCAAGCACTAAACGACAATGTCGATATTCGATGAAGGAGCATGACGTGGCAGACAAGATTGAAAAGAGCGATGCAGAATGGCGCGCGCAACTGTCCGATCTGGCCTATAAGGTGACCCGCAAGGGCGGCACGGAACGGGCCTTTACCAATGATAACTATCCCAAAGCCCCGGGCGTGTTCCACTGCGTCTGCTGTAACGCGCCGCTGTTTGATGCCGACACCAAGTTTGACAGCGGCACCGGCTGGCCGTCTTTCTACGCACCTGCAAGCAGTGAAGCTGTAGAGGAGCGAGAGGACAACGGCTGGTTCATGCGCCGCACCGAAGTGGTTTGCGCAAGATGTGACGCCCATCTTGGCCATGTATTCAACGACGGCCCGCAACCAACCGGCCTGCGCTACTGTATGAACGGCGCGGCCCTGACCTTCGAACAGGAATAAACAGGGGTTCAGGATACCCCCTGCCCTTCAGGAACTGAAACAGTGGCCCGCCCTTCAAATGGCGGGCTTTTTTTGTTGGGATTACTCGTCGAGCAGTTGCTCTGCGCTGATATTGCCAAAGTTGCCGATCAGCTGGCGGAAGATGCCGGTTCCCTGCACGCCGCTGTCTGTCACACGGCGGGTAAAGGTAATCACGCGTCCGTCTTCCAGACCGAAACGTTCGATATTGCTAACTTTGTCATTGGCGTCAAAAGACACCGCCAGAATTGTACGCTCAATCGTCTCGGGGCGATGATACGTATAATATTTTACCCGACTGGAAATATAGTACCACGCTCCGTCCGACAGAACGCCGGTTGAGGACGGCTGACCGATCGTCTCTGCCACGGTGCTGCGGGTATCTGTCCCCACTATGATATTCTCTAGTTCGCTCTCTGTCGGGACATAGCCGTGGTTGGTATAGGTTGCCGCACAGGCGACAGTCACGGACAGGCCGATGATCGCGAGTGTAGTTCTGATCTTTCTGGCATGCTTGAATTGCATGTTGCCTGCGCCCCGTTTCTTATGTCACTGGCGTGTCATAGCTTGCTCTCGTCCGACAATCAAATATCTTATGGAAGAGAGTAACGCAAAACTGACGATATGAGGGGTCCAATGGCCAAATCCGACGGCAAACCAGCAGCAAAATCCGGTAGCGGACAAAAGCGGGTGGACACACGTGCACAAATACCGGTCGCCGATATGCCTTCGGGCCGGACCATTGACTTCGATCTGGTCTTTGACAAGGCCCAGTTACAGGCCGCGCAGGAAACGCTCGGCATTCTCGAAGTGCAGAAACTCCGGCTCACCGGCACCCTTTCGCCGCGCGGGCGCAGTGACTGGACGCTGGCCGCGGATCTGGGCGCTACGATCACGCAGGCCTGCGTTGTCAGTCTCGCTCCGGTCAAAACCCGTCTGGATGAACCCGTCACCCGCACCTTTGTTGCCGACTGGCACGAACCGGACCCCGACACTGTGGTAGAGATGCCAGAAGATGTGGATCAGGACCCGCTTGGCACGGTGATCGACCTTGAAAACATAGCTATCGAATCTGTTGCCTTGGCGATGCCGGATTATCCCCGCAGCGATAGCGCAGCCTTGGAAGAATCAGTTTTTGCGGAACCGGGCGTCAAACCGATGACCGACGACGAGGCCAAACCCTTTGCAGGACTGGCCGCATTAAAAGAAAAAATGGACAAATCGTAGAAACACATGGAAAAGGGGTTGCTAAGACACAGTATCTTTGTATTTTCGCGGCTCTTATCTACAGGCGGGAAATGACGCCTTGTTCTTGCGACGAACAAGGGTTACATCACCGCGCATCCGGGTAGTGTTTACCCGCCATATCTTGAGGTTGTGACATGGCTGTCCCACAGAATAAAATTACCCGCTCCCGTCGCGGAAACCGTCGATCCCACGATTCACTCGTTGCGGATAACCCGAACGAATGCCCGAACTGCGGAGAGCTGAAACGCCCTCACCACGTTTGTGGTGCTTGCGGCCACTATGCCGACCGTGAAGTAGTTGCCGTTGTTGACGACGTCGAAATCGACGAAGACGCAGCCTGAGCAAGAGAGATTGAGCTGACCAGACATGCAAACCAGCGTAACTGTCGGCTCTGATTCTGCTTCCAAAACAGTCATTTCCATTGACGCGATGGGCGGCGACCTCGGGGTCGCCGTTGTTGTTGATGGAATGGCCAAGGCTGCCGGTGAAAACGCCGGCATCTCGTTCATTGTGCACGGGGACCAGCACACGCTGGAGCCCCTGATCAAGCGCAAGCAAGTGCTTGAGGGCCGCGTAAGCATCTGCCACGCTGAAGGCGTTGTAGACATGCACGACCGCCCCAGCCACGTCATGCGCCACGGCAAGGGCACATCCATGTGGTCCGCACTGGAATCCGTGCGCACCAAAGAAGCCAGCGTTGCTGTGTCCTGCGGGAACACCGGCGCATTGATGGCGCTGTCCATGATTCGCCTGCGCAAGGCTCCGGGCGTGAAACGTCCTGCAATTGCGGTACTCTGGCCGTCCCTTAATCCCCAAAACTTCAATGTCATGCTCGACGTCGGGGCGGATATTCGCGCCGATGCGCAGGACCTCAAGGTTTTTGCCCTGATGGGCGCCTCTTATGCCCGCAACGGGCTGGGGTTGAAGCGCCCACGGATCGGCCTTCTGAATGTGGGCACCGAGGAACACAAAGGCCGCCCCGAACTGCACGAAGCCAACGACATTATCGAAGAAGACGCGCTTCTGAACGATTTCGAATATGTCGGCTTTGTCGAAGGCGGTGATATTCACTCTGACAAGGTTGATGTGATCGTCACCGACGGTTTCACCGGCAATATTGCCCTGAAAACCGGCGAAGGAACGTCAGGGCTGATTACACTGCGGATGCGCGAAGCCTTCAAGAGCGGCCTGCTGTCCCGCCTGTCAGCCATTTTCGCCTACCCCAGCCTGCGGCGGTTGCAGCACCGGATCGATCCCCGTCGCGTGAACGGCGGTGTGTTTCTGGGGTTGAACGGTACTGTGATCAAATCCCACGGCGCGGCAGATGCCACCGGCGTTGCCGCTGCGATCCGGCTGGCCCAGCAGCTTGCACAGTTACGCTTTACCGAAAAACTGGCAGCGCGTGTTGCATCCGGCATGCAGAACAGACAAGATGAGGATGACACCACCGGCACATCTGCCGACGGCTCCTAAAAACCACCGGGAAATTCTGAATAATGACGACGATCCGATCAGTTGCAATTGGCATTGGGCACTATCTGCCCGAACGTGTTGTTCCAAACGAGGAATTTGCAGCGAAACTGGATACGTCCGATGAATGGATACAATCCCGTTCCGGGATCCAGCGCCGCCATTTCGCGGCAGAGGGCGAACTGACCTCCGATCTGGCAGTGAAAGCAGCCCAAAAGGCCCTTGATTACGCAGGCCTGAGCGGTAGCGACATTGACGCGATCGTGCTGGCAACTTCCACGCCGGACCAAACCTTTCCCTCTACTGCCACGAAGGTACAGCACCGTCTGGGTATGAAAGGCGGTTTTGCCTTTGACATTCAGGCCGTTTGCGCCGGGTTCGCCTTTGCGCTGGCCAATGCGGATGCCCTGATTGTTTCGGGTCAGGCCAAACGGGTTCTGGTGATCGGCGCGGAAACCTTCAGCCGGATCATGAACTGGGAAGATCGCACCACCTGCGTTCTCTTTGGTGATGGTGCTGGCGCGCTGATCCTGGAAGCTCAGGAAGGCACAGGCGAAAGCAGCGACCGCGGTATCCTTGCCACCGACCTCAACTCGGACGGTGAATACAACGACCTACTCTACGTCAACGGCGGCGTATCCTCCACCCAAACCACCGGTCATCTGGTGATGGAGGGACGTGAGGTCTTCAAACACGCGGTTTCCAAACTGGCCGCGACGGCAAATGCCTCCCTTCACAAAGCCGGTCTCACCCATGAAGACGTGGATTGGGTTGTCCCCCACCAAGCAAATCTGCGGATCATCAAAAGCACCGCAAGCAAGCTTGGCGTACCGATGGAGAAGGTCGTTGTTACCGTGCAGGATCATGGCAACACCTCCGCTGCCTCTATTCCGCTCGCTCTTTCTGTCGCTGTGGAAAAAGGCATGATCGAAAAGAACCAGCTTCTGGTGGCTGAAGCCATCGGTGGCGGTCTGGCTTGGGGTTCGGTCGTCCTGCGCTGGTGATTCGTAGTGCCCTGATGCGAATTTATTGTAACGTTCTGTCGTCCGGCACCGCCACTAAACTCCTTCCCCTCAAAGGGCTTTCCCGCGGCTTGCGCTAATTATTTCTTATGTACCAATGCGTTGCAGTTGACAGGTAAATCGGATTTCTCCTAGTGTTTGTGAATAGAACAGGGAGACAGTTATGGGCGGTAAGACCTTAACACGTATGGATTTAAGTGAATCCGTGTTTCGCGAAGTTGGACTATCACGTAATGAATCAGCCGATCTGGTTGAAAGTGTGCTGGATAATATCTCTGACGCTCTGGTCAGCGGCGAGAACGTAAAGATCTCGTCTTTCGGTACATTCAGCATCCGAGACAAAACCGAACGGATCGGCCGCAACCCTAAAACCGGCGAAGAGGTGCCAATCCGGCCCCGCCGTGTGTTGACCTTCCGGCCCTCTCACCTGATGAAGGACCGTGTGGCCAACGGTAACAAGTCCTAAAGGGACCAAGTGTAAATGAGTAAATCTCCAGACGCGTTTCGCACCATTTCAGAGGTATCTGAGTGGCTTGATACGCCAACATATGTCCTGCGTTTCTGGGAAAGTCGTTTTCCCCAGATCAAACCGGTGAAGCGTGCCGGCGGCCGGCGGTATTACCGGCCCGAGGATATGATGCTGCTGGGGGGCATCAAAAAGCTGCTGCATTTTGACGAACTGACAATCAAGGCGGCCAAGGCGCTCTTGAAGGACAAGGGCGTCAAGCACGTCATGGAACTCTCGCCAGACCTGAACACGCCTGTCGTGACACCGCAGTCCACTGCGGATGCCGCCGACAAGGCGGATATTTCCAGAATGGTGAAGGAAACCTCTCAGGAAGAGGCGAAACCCAAGCCCGCTGTAGAAGTGCGCGTAGTAAAAAAAGCCAAGCAGGCAGCACCGGAAGAAAAGCCGCTTGCCGGTACAACTGCAGACCCCGTTACAGAATCAGCCCCTTCCCCAGAGGAAACGCCGATGAGCAAGGACACACCCCAAGAAGAGACCAAGGCCGCCCAAGCCGGTTCGGAATCGCCCGATCCGCAAGAGTCCGCGCCAGCACCGGTTGAAGATACCACCGAGGCTGCGTCCGAAAAAACGGATGAACCGGTTGTCGACCCTGCCATGCAGGCAAAAGCCACAGAGGCTGAACGTCAGGCCGCTGCGCAACAGGCCGCACTTGCCAAAGCCGCTGCTGACGAAGAAGCCGAAGACTGGGCCGGACTGGTGCCGGATATGGTTATGAACGCCCCCTACCGCATCGGCACAGCGGATGATTACGACTCCAAAACCATGGGCGAAATCGAGATGCTCTATTACAGCCTGCGCATGGCCCGCAACAAAATGCGCCGCTCCATAAAGCAGCATGAAAACCGGCCGTCATAACTTGTTGGTTTGGGTGCAGTTCTGACTTGCAGAGCCGCGCCCAAACCCTTACATGAACGCCAGAGTGTCGGGCTATAGCGCAGCTTGGTAGCGCGTTCGTCTGGGGGACGAGAGGTCGCAGGTTCGAATCCTGCTAGCCCGACCATTTCCCCCACCTATCCCTTGGACAATTCAGTCAACAACCGCAGCCCGACCGGGGCTGGCGGCCCCGGACCCCGCGGATATTTTGCCAAAAAGAGGCTCCAAATGTTTTGCGCGCCGGCTTTGGCTCTTTTTGGTTCAAATATCCAAATCCCGACTGTTCGTTACCGCGTTGCCACCGGACACTTTTTAAGTGCAGTGCCGCATAAAATACGGCATAAGCCCTTAAAGAGCAGGGGAAGGGATCGTTATGACAACAAAAGGCGTAGTTTCCAGCCAGTCCATTGCAAAGATGCTGGAGCGCGGGGAAATCCGCACAACGGTTCCCCCTGTTGAAGGGCAGATCCAGCCGGCCTCGCTCGACCTGCGTCTTGGAACCAAAGCGTGGCGGGTACGGGCCTCTTTCCTTGCAGGGGCGAATGGCACTGTGGCAGAGCGTTTGCAGGAATTCCAGATGCACGAGATCGACCTGCGACAGGGTGCAGTGCTGGAAAAAGGCTGTGTCTATGTCGTACCGCTGATGGAATCCCTGAACCTGCCAGCTGAAGTCAACGCGGTGGCCAACGCCAAAAGCTCGACCGGACGGCTGGACCTGTTCACCCGCTGCATCACCGATCGGGGAATCGAATTCGACCGGATCGAAAAAGGGTATACCGGGCCGCTTTATGCAGAAATCAGCCCGCGCAGCTTTTCCGTTTTGGTGCGACCGGGCATGCGGTTGAACCAGATCCGCTTCCGGCGGGGCAAATCGGAACTGTCCGACGATGCTCTGGCAGCCCTGCACGAAGAGATCGGACTGGTGGACGGTATCGCCCAGATTGATAGCGGATTGGGCTTCTCGGTGGATCTGAACGGCGACAGGAACGGTCTGGTGGGCTACCGTGCCAAACCACACACGGGTCTGATCGACCTTGACCAGATCAACCATTACGATCCGTCCGAATTTTGGGAACCCGTCACCACGCGCAACGGCGGTATCATCCTTGATCCGGGCGCTTTTTACATTCTTGTCAGCCGTGAAGCTGTCCATATCCCGCCCAACTGCGCGGCGGAAATGGCGCCCTATCTGGCGATGGTCGGGGAATTCCGCGTCCATTACGCAGGCTTTTTCGATCCCGGTTTCGGCCATTCCGCAGCAGGGGGCACCGGATCACGGGGCGTTCTGGAAGTCCGCTGCCACGAAGCGCCCTTCGCGCTGGAACATGGCCAGAGCGTCGGGCGGCTGGTGTATGAATACATGGCAGAGGTGCCGGATGTGCTCTATGGCGCAGATCTGAAGTCCAATTATCAGGGTCAGGGACTGAAACTGTCCAAACATTTCCGCATGTAGCGTCTTACATCCGGTCTATCGGATCATTCTTGCGCTTTTGCTTTTCGGCCTGTTTGCGCGCCAGTTTCTTCTGGCGCCTGAACTCCTGAAACTCGGCTTCTTCTTCAGGCGTCATGGGCGGGCGGCTCTGCTTTGCCTGAGTGCGGGATTTTCCGGCACCCCGCGCCATGCCCATTCCCTTGTTGATGCCCGCGTTGATCCCGCGCCGCATAATCATCCGGATAATCAGGTTAACGATCTGGTTTACATTCATTGCCTTGGCTCCTGCCCGCTTTACGCTTTTTACGGAGTATAGACCGTTGCGGTCCACATTCCAATTGAACGGATCAGCCGAACATATCATCCTGTTCTTCTGCAGTGTCGGGATCGTCGCTCGGGATTTGCAGCGCCCCCGGGGGCGGACGGTTGTCAAGCAGCCCTGCATCGCGCAGTTCCTTAACACCCGGAAGATCACGGGCGTTTTCAAGTCCGAAGTGATCAAGGAACAGTTGCGTCACCACGAATGTCACCGGACGCCCCGGAGTCATTCGGCGGCGGCCCAGCTTGATCCAGTCCAGCTCCATCAACATGTCAATTGTGCCCGAGGAAACGGAAACCCCACGGATTTCCTCAATCTCGGCGCGGGTGACCGGCTGGTGGTAGGCAATAATCGCCAGTGTCTCAATGGCTGCACGGCTGAGTTTGCGGGTTTCCACCTGTTCCTTTTGCATCAGGAATCCCAGATCGGCGGCGGTGCGGAACGCCCAGGCATCGCCGACCCGTACAAGATTAACTCCACGTCCCTCATACCGTTTACGCAGTCGGGCCATCGCCTCGGCCACGTCAGAACCATGGGGCATCCGGTTTTCGATTTGCAACTTGGTCTGCGGCGCGCTTGTCGCAAACAGGATCGCTTCGATCATCCGTTCCTGTTCGGCCATCGGCGGCGCTTCGAACAGGCTCTCGGTGATGTTGGCAGGCTGTTCCGGTTTGTCATCGGACATCCTCAGACCCCCTTCTTGCGCAACTGGATGGGCGCGAATGTATCGGACTGGCGGATTTCGAGCGAGCCGTTTTTGACAAGTTCCAGCGCCGCAGCAAAAGAGGCGGCCGTGGCAGAGCGTCGTTTTTTCGGGTCGTCAGACCAGCCGTCAGGCAGAAATTGCGACAGGTCGGACCATTCGAGCGCATGTCCCATCAGGGATTTCATCCGCTCCAGCGCCTGCTCCATGGTCAGCACACTGTCCCGTTCGGCATAGTGCAGAGGGGCAAAACTGTCCTTGGTTTTCAGCCGCGCGTAAGCCTGCATCAGATCAAGCACGGTGGCCTTGTAGACGACGGTTTTTTTAACGCCTGTATCTTCTGGCAGTCCCCGTGCGAAAAAGTCCCGCCCCAATTGGTCCCGTGCCATCAGCTTTGCCGCCGCACGGCGCATGGCTTCAAGCCGTTCCAGCTGGAATGCGAGATGCGCGGCCAGTTCCTCACCTGAAGGGCCATCTTCCTGCGGGTCGGCAGGCAACAATAGACGCGACTTCAGGAAGGCCAGCCAGGCCGCCATCACCAGATAATCTGCCGCCAGTTCAATCCGAAGGGTCTTGGCACGATCTACAAAGGAAAGATATTGCTCTGCCAAGGCCAGCACGGAAATCTTGCGCAGGTCCACCTTCTGGGTCCGCGCCAGTGTCAGCAGCAGGTCGAGCGGTCCTTCGTAGCCATCCACATCGATCAGAAGCGCCTCGGAGGCGATCCGCGCCTGTGTGGCGTCCATCGCGGCCTCTGAACCGTCAGCGGGTGTTTCTTCAACCATGAACCGCGTCTTCCATCAGCAACGCCAACGCGTCTTCTGCTTGCGCGGTATCAAAAGGTTCAGGGCTGTGGCGCAGGTCCAGCGTGGCCTCTGCACGGGATGCCGCCAAACCGGACAGCTCAGGGGTTTCACTCAGGATCGGTTCCATTTCCCCCCGTTCTCCGTTGCAATGCAGGATCACATCACAGCCTGCTGTCAGCGCGGTCGCTGTACGCTCTTCAAAACTGCCCGACAGCGCTTTCATCGACAAATCATCTGTCATAAGCAATCCGCCGAAACCAATATCCTGCCGGATGACGTCAATCACCGCAGGGGACAGCGTTGCGCAGTTTTGCGGATCAATCGCAGAATAGATAATATGGGCCGTCATGGCCATGGGAAGGTCGGACAGGCGCGAGAATGGTACAAAATCAGAGGCTTGCAGGTCTGCCAGTGGCGTATCGAGTTTTGGCAAATCAAAATGGCTGTCAAGCGAAGCACGCCCGTGGCCCGGAATATGTTTGATGATCGGCAGGACACCACCGGCCAGTTGGCCTTCGGCCAGCGCGCGCCCATTGGCTGCGACGGTTTCGGGATCATATCCGTAACAGCGGTTCAGGATTATTGCGTGGCTGTCTTGTGTCGCCACATCCAGCATGGGCGCACAATTAACATCTATCCCGAGGTCATGCAGTTCAGCAGCGATCATCCGCCCCCGCAGGTGCATGGCCTGTGGTGCGTTGGCCCCTGCCCGCTGTGCAAAATCTAGGGCCGCATCCCATTCCCGCCAGTGAGGAGCACGCAGCCGCGCCACGCGACCGCCCTCCTGATCGATCAGGATCGGCGCATCACGGCCCACAGCGTCCCGCAGTTGTGCAGTCAGACTGCGCAACTGGCCCGGTGTTTCGATGTTGCGGGCAAAGAGGATGAAACCCCAAGGGTCTGCCGCGCGAAAGAAAGCGGTTTCCTCTGCAGACAGCACTGGGCCGAGACAGCCGAATATGGCAGCGCGCGGTGCCATTACCGGGCCGTCACAGGAATGCAGGGCGTACCAACCGCCAACAAGGCAGAACAAAGCGCGCGGGATTCATCCAGAGAATCAAATCCGGCGGCCCGCAGACGGTAGAATTTGCGCCCACCGGATTTCGCTGCAATCACCAGACGTTTTTTGTCTTCCAGCAGATGGTTGTGCTGTTTTAACAGCTTCAGCCAGTCCGCTTTGGCAAGTTCGGCGCTGTCATATGCTCCGAGCTGGATCAGCCGTGTTCCTGCGGGAACGGACTCCACGCTCTGGAATTCCGGCACTTCATCCGACTGGGACGAGGTCGGCTGTACACGGGTGATCTGGGTTTCCAGATTGTTCGGCCGTACTTGCGGGCGGGACGATGCCGAAGGGGAGTATTGTGTACCGCGAATGTTGCTGCGCGGGATGGTGGCCGGGTCCACATTGGCCTGTTCGCGCTCTGCAAATTGTTCTGCCACATCTTCGACAATCTCAAGCGCGTCAAGATCGGCTTCCACCGCTTCACCGTCGCCACTTTCGATCTCGACGTCGATTTCTGTTTCGTCGTTGATCGCTTCAAGGCTTGTGTCATCCTCCGCTTTGGCAGAGACACGGGTCACTTTTGCGGCCTCTCCTGCGGGCAGGTCTTCCTGGGTCAGACGCGCCGGCTCCGGGGCCAGCACAACAGTATTGGCAGGGGCGGCCACACCGCCTTCGGCCTGAACCGAATTCACCGCCAGCCCCTGATGGGAGGCCTGCATCCCGCCCGGATCTTCCGGTGCGACACGGGACGGGCCGACCATCGCACGGATAATCGGCACATCATGGGGATCGCGGGTGCCAAGGCTGACCGTCCAGTACACAAAGCCGCCGACGACAGCGACCGACAGGCCAGCTACACCCCAGTTGACTGCTGTTCGCACAACTCCCAGACCTCCGGCACCTGCCGCCGGTTGGGATTTTGACTCCGTCTTCTTCTTGGACATCAGGTTCGCCTCTTTACTCGCACACGATATTGCATGTGCTTAACTGCTCAACCCCCGAAACAAGCGGTTATTCCGCCTTATTTGTGCGTTCCGGGGCCGTTATTCTTGAAACCACCCGAACCTGCAGGGTCCGGTGCCTGTGGCAATTTATATGTTAGCCCGCCAGACGCCCGATTTACATTTCGGTCATCGGGGTTACGCCCAGAATACCAAGACCGGCGGATAAAACAACCGAAACGGCACGGATCAGGGCAATTTTAGACAGAGACAGATCGGTACTATCTGCCTGCCAGAAGCGCAGTTGCGGCTCGGCTTTGCCCAGATTGTGCAGGGAATGGTATTCCGCCGCCAGTTCATAGAGGTAGAAAGACACGCGGTGCGGCTCGTTGTGTTTGGCAGCCAGCTCCAGCAAACGCGGCCATTCAGCCAGCTTGCGGGCCAGTGCCAGTTCCGCCGGATGGGTGTTCGCGCCCATATCCGCCGTTGCAAGTATCGCATCAGATGTATCCACACCCGCCTCGTTCGCCTTGCGCATGACCGAACAGATCCGTGCGTTGGCGTATTGCACGTAGAACACTGGGTTTTCTTTGGATTGCTCCAGAACTTTGTCAAAATCAAAGTCCAGTGGTGCATCCTGCTTTCGGGTCAGCATGTGGAAACGGGTCACATCGGGGCCCACCTGTTCCACCACATCGCGCAGGGTAATAAATGTCCCTGCCCGTTTGGACATTTTGAACGGCTCACCGTCTTTGAACAATTTGACAAGCTGGGTCAGCTTGATGTCCACCGGCACCTGACCGTCAGACAGGGCCGAAACCGCTGCTTTCATCCGTTTGACGTAACCGCCATGATCCGCGCCGAAAATATCGATCAGCGCGTCATACCCGCGGGAAATCTTGTCATAGTGATAGGCGATGTCGGGGGCAAAATAAGTCCATGACCCGTCGGATTTTTTCACCGGACGGTCCACATCATCGCCGTGTTCGGTGGATTTGAACAGGGTTTGCTCGCGTGGTTCCCAGTCTTCGGGCTTTTTGCCTTTTGGCGGTTCAAGCACGCCCTCATAAATCAGGCCCTTGTCTTTCAGACTGTCGATCGCAGCTTCGATCCGGCCCGTGCCGTAGAGCGATTTTTCGGAATAGAACACGTCCATTTCAATATTCAGCGCCTTAAGATCGGCACGGATCATATCCATCATGGCTTCGGTGCCAAAGGCCCGTAGATCAGCCAGCCACTCGGATTCCGGCTTGCCCACAAGGCTGTCGCCGTATTTTTCCTTCAACGCCTCGCCCACAGGGATCAGATAGTCACCGGGATAGGTGCCATCCTCGAACGCTACTTCCTGACCATTCGCTTCCAGATACCGCAGATAGGCCGAACGGGCGAGCACATCCACCTGCGCACCGCCATCGTTGATGTAATATTCCCGCGTCACGTCATAACCGGCAAAATCCAGCAGGCTGGCCAGTGCATCGCCAAAGACCGCGCCCCGTGTGTGGCCCACATGCAGCGGGCCTGTCGGGTTGGCAGAAACATATTCCACGTTGACCTTTTTCCCCTGCCCCATGTCAGAACGGCCGAAATCGGCGCCGGACTGAATTGCCAGCGGCACAATTGCGGTCCAGCTTGCAGGGTCGAGCGTCAGGTTCAAAAAGCCCGGTCCAGCCACATCTGCCGCTGTAATCCGGTCGTCCTGCAACAGTTTTGCCGCCAGCGCCTCGGCAATGTCGCGCGGCTTGGATTTGGCAGGTTTCGCCAGCACCATTGCCGCATTTGTGGCCATGTCCCCGTGCAAGGCGTCACGGGGCGGCTCTACCGCTACATTAGTGAAATCCAGATCGGCCGGAAGCACGCCTTCGGACTGAAGGGCTGTCAGGCTGTCGAGCACGAGTGTTCTGATGTCTGCAAAAAGGTTCATGGCGCTTTCCTATGTATCAGGCGCGGTTTAGCATGTTGGCGCAAAGGGTCAACTCACCCCGCCCCACTCCTTGTGCAATTTCAGTGCAAAGCGGTCGGTCATGCCCGAAACGTAATCCGCCACCAGTCGGGCGCGGGCGAAATCGTCGCTGTAAGGGGTCCAGCCCTCGGGCAGCAGTTCAGGGTTATCCATAAACCGGTGGAACAGATCGCGCAGCACGGCGGTCATTTCCTCGCGCACGACCAGAACATCCGGGTGGCGGTACATATTGGCATAGAGAAACTCGCGGATCGCGTTCAGGCCGGATAAAAGTTCGTCCGAAAAGGCAATCACCGGATGGTCCAGATTGCGAATGTCCTGCGCGGTTTGGGCACCGGATTTTTCCAGCCAGATGCGGCTTTCGGTCAGCAGATCCTCTACCATCAGACCAAAGACACGGCGCAGGGCTTCATGGCGGCGGCGGTCAGGGTCCAGATTGGGATACTTGCGGTCCACTTCGGCAAAGCAGGGTTTGACCAGCGGCAGGTGCAGAATATCGTCGATGCTGAACAAACCCGCCCGCAGCCCGTCATCCAGATCGTGATTGTTATAGGCGATATCATCGGACAGGGCGGCCACCTGTGCCTCGGCACTTGCATGTGTGTGCAGTTCCAGATCGTGTTTTGCGTTATATTCCGCCAGTGCAAAGGGGATTTCCCCCAACACCGGACCGTTGTGCTTGGCGATGCCTTCCAGACATTCCCACGTCAGGTTCAGACCGTCAAATTCCGCGTAATGGCGTTCCAGATCGGTGACGATCTTGATGGCCTGCGCGTTGTGATCAAAGCCGCCGTAAGGCGCCATACATTCATCAAGCGCATCCTCTCCGGCGTGGCCGAACGGCGTGTGGCCCAGATCATGGGCCAGCGCCACCGCCTCTGTCAGCTCTATGTTCAGGCCCAGCGCACCGGAAATCGTCCGCGCCACTTGCCCGACCTCAATCGAGTGGGTCAGACGGGTGCGGTTGTGATCGCCTTCATGTTCGACAAAAACCTGCGTCTTGTGTTTCAGCCGGCGGAAGGCGGTGGAATGGATGATCCGGTCCCGATCCCGCTGAAAGGCCGAGCGGTGGGCGGAGTGCCCCTCATCCACAAGCCGACCCCTGCTATTCGCAGGATTACTGGCATAATTCGCTAACATTTGATTGAGGCCCCGATCTAAACGTCTGTCTTGTCCTTGATGCCGCGTTTATCGCAGCCTATGTTTAGGGAAACCTTACACGATTGATGTGGACGTTAACAGATGGACTTGTCCCTGCCCCCCAAAGTAACCGACCGCGCGTTTGAACGGCTTGCCGAGATCAACGAAGGCGCAACCGCGTCCCAATGCCTGCGCGTCGCCGTCGAAGGCGGCGGCTGCTCCGGCTTCCAGTATGACATAAAACTGGAAGAAGCGGCTGCCGATGATGATCTTGTTCTTGAAAAGAACGGACAGAAGGTGCTGGTGGATAGTGTTTCCCTGCCCTTCCTGACCAATGCGGTGATTGATTTCAGTCAGGAACTGATCGGCGCACGCTTTGTAATCGAAAACCCCAATGCCAGCAGCTCTTGCGGGTGCGGTACCAGCTTCAGCATGTAAACCGCCCCTAGCGGGACCGGTTTGCGCTTGTTCTCTGACAGGATTGCCGCGATATTTGCGCGGCAATCAAAGGACTAGCTTACATGAAAATCGCCAGCTTCAACATCAACGGGATCAAAGCCCGCCTGCCTGCCCTTTTGCAGTGGCTGGAAGAGGCGAAACCGGATGTGGCCCTGTTGCAGGAAATCAAATCGGTGGACGAGAATTTTCCCCGCGAACCGATTGAGGATCTGGGCTACCGCGTGGAAACCCACGGGCAGAAATCATTTAACGGGGTGGCGATCCTCTCCAAACTGCCACTGGAAGACATCACACGTGGCCTGCCCGGCGATGACGAAGACGAACAGGCCCGCTGGATCGAGGCCACGGTGATAGGCGACAAAACGGCTGTTCGTGTCTGTGGCCTGTACCTGCCCAACGGCAATCCGGCACCCGGTCCGAAATACGACTACAAACTGGGATGGATGGAGCGTCTGCACGCCCGCGCCCGTGATCTGATGGCTGCGGAAGAGCCGGCGCTGATGGCAGGCGATTACAACGTGATCCCCCAGCCCGAAGATTGCTGGGACGTGGAACCGTGGCTGGATGATGCACTGTTCCTGCCCCAATCCCGCGCCGCGTTTGAGCGGGTCAAGAACCTCGGCTTTACCGAAGCCTTCCGCGCCCGCAATCAGGCGCCGATGAATTACACCTTCTGGGATTATCAGGCGGGTCGCTGGAACAAGAACCAAGGCATCCGCATCGACCACTTCCTGCTGACCCCCCAATGCGCCGACCTGCTGCTGGACTGCCAGATCGACCGCGATACACGGGGCCGCGAGAAACCCAGCGATCACGTCCCGATCTGGGTCGAATTGGACGCCTGAGGCTTTTAAACGTAAGCCGGATAGCCAAGCTGCTGGAACAGGAACCATTCGCGATCCTGCACCGCCCGCAGCAGATCATCGGACAGGTCGTCTTTGGCGTCGTCACGGTTTGAGGCATTGATACGGGTGTCAGAGGTCATCAACTCGTTTACCGCTGCTTCCGCATCCAGCAGGTTCGGACCAAGTTCGGACTTGATCAACGCTGCGAGATCCGCATTCAGGCTTTCATTGCGGATCACCGCTTTGGGCAACCCCTTGTTCTTGTAGCGCCGGAGCACCTGTTCGCGATCCTTGAACGCGTTCAGTTCTTTGTGCTTACCGGGCAAGCCAAGGGTTAGAAAGCGATGGGTCATATAGCCGAACATATCCGCATGGGTTTCGGCATAAGGCGCTTCATAAAAACGGGCATTCTGCGGATCGAGCATAAATTCCAGCCAGTTGTGAAACCCGGCAGCGCCTTCGGCATAAAGGCTGTCCCCGCCGCTGAAATGTGCGTCCAGACGGCGGCGGATCGGGCTGTTGGGTTTGGTCAGGCCGAAGTGATACAGGCTTTTATACTGATCGAGCGGATCGCGCGCCGTAATGAAATAAAACGTCTCGCCATCCTGTTTGGCCCTCTTAAAGGATACACGACGGTGTTTGAAGAACTTGACCGGTTCGCCTGCAACATGGCGCTTCAAAAAATCGACGACAAAACTCGATCCGGTCTTCTGGACATCGAGATAACAAAACGAACCGTAATCGAGCATAAACTATCCTGTTATTTTTGCTGGAACGGACCGGCTTGGGATCTGTCCTGCATTTTTGAATACTGTATCCTCTCCTTGAAACAGGTTTGCACAGCACCGGCAAGGTATTCCTTTCAAGCTGTTTCGGACTGTTTTTCCAGAAATGCGCGCATCCGGTTGCGGGCGTATTCCTGCTTTTCCGCTTCGGTTTCGCGGGCCACGTAAACGCGGACCATCTGTTCTGCGATGAAGTACCGGACCACGCGCTTTTGCCGCAAGGCAACACCAGCAGCCTTCAGGAACATTCGCGCCTCTTTGGCTGGCAAACCGTGAAACAGTTCCTGCCCGTCCGGGGGCGTGAAGAAATCCTTCATTACCAGAAAACGGGCCGCCATGCGCATCAAGGGAAGCCAGCGCTCTTTGTTGATATCAATAGCATAAAGGCCGCCGTTCCAGATTTTCAGGTTAACCAGCGTCATGTCATCATGGCCACTCGTATAGATTACCGGCTTGGCCTCGATACTTTCTGCCAGCGCTTCCATTTCTGCCAGCATGGCCTCCAGAAGGGAACGCTCCTCGCCGCTCAGGGTTTCGTTATCCGAAACATCAAGACGCGCCACAAGATGGGCGGCCTTCAAAGGCTTTTCCTTTTTCCGCAGGTCAGCACAGGCTTTCAGCCAGCCGGCGACCTGCAAGACGATGGCCTCGCGTTCCGGCGCGTCCGCTTCGTTGTAAAGGTGGCGTACAGTTTCACCGTCAACCCACTTCAGGATCACAACCCCCAGATCAGGCACTGTATCAATGCATCCGTTCACGAAATACGGGGCCGGCAGGTTCTTTTCCAGAAACTGCAACTCTGTGCAGGCCCGTTTTGCGCGGCCAACTGCATTTTCCTGCGGATATTGTTTGTAGACGACTCGCTGACCTTTATAGGCGCCAGTAGCAACAACAGATCGGTCTTCGATCTTTCTGACCCGCACCCCCCTCACCGCGAACAGGCCCAGTCTGGAACAGAGCTGCCACCGCAACTTTAGTGTAAGCGCAAGTTTCTTGAGCCGCGTTGCTATCATACAATCCCCCCTATTTGGCGTTTTTCCAAGCCAAGAGAAGACTATGCACGAATTTTAGGCAAATTGGTAGGCCCGGTAGGACTCGAACCTACGACCAAAGCGTTATGAGCGCTCTGCTCTAACCAACTGAGCTACAGGCCCCCGTAAGGGTGGGCAAAGCGATACCCAAGGGCTGCGTCAGGGTCAAGCATCTTTCAGGCGCCTTTCCGGTACAATTGCTGCTCCCGGAAGATCACGTACAACCCAGCCCCGATGGTGATGCAGATTCCAAGACTGGCCAGCGGGTTGGGAAAGTCCTTAAAGATCAGATAGCCCACAATCGTCGCCATTGGGATCTCAAGATACTGCATGGGTGCAAGCGTGGCGGATGGCGCAAACCTTAACGACCATGTCATCAGCAGATGGGCCACGGTACCGAGCACACCAATCGCGACCAGAAGTCCCCATTCATAGTTGTTTGGGCTGATCACAGCGAACATGTTCAGTTCGCTCCCCGAGAAAGCCAGAAGAACCCCCAGCAATAGAACAGTGGCAATCACGCCGGATTGTGCTTGCAGGTTCATGGCGTCCACGTCTTTGGCAACCTGCCGCGTTACCAGAACAAACAAAGCAAAATTTACTGCAACCCCTAAAGGCAGCAAGGCCGGCCAGCCCACTGCGGCGAAACTTGGCTGGATCACCAGCAACGTCCCCAAGAAACCGACGAAGCAAGCCGCCAGCCGGTGAGGGCCAACTTCTTCGTTCAATACAAATTTCCCCAAAAGTAGCATGATAAAAGGCATTACGAATGCAATCGCAATGGCATCAGCCAGTGGCAGATACCGCAGGGATGTAAACATCGCACCGATCCCCAAAATATGCAGAATCGTGCGCAACACCATCAACCAGAAGAACCGTCTCGGTAGTCTTACCGGCATTCGGGTAAACCAGATTATCGGCCAGAGCAGCACTGCCTGCGCAACAAATCGTACCAGTAGCAGTTGTACGAGAGGCACCGAATCCCCGAGAATCTTTGCAATCGAATCCCCGACAGGGGCCAGAATGCAAAAGCCGGTCATGAAGGCTATGCCAAGGAGGGGGCGATCTTGAGTCATGGCGGCACTCTATTCCAGTCCCGCCGCGGCGCAATGGCTGTTTTCAACCAAGCGCCCTTACGTTACAGGGATGCAAGAGATTCTGGAGGCCCACATGAACGATCGCAAGAACAGCCTGACCTATGCCGATGCCGGTGTGGATATTGATGCCGGTAACGCACTGGTAGATCGCATCAAACCCGCTGCAAGCAGCACCAAACGCCCCGGCGTTATGGACGGGCTTGGCGGCTTTGGCGCGATGTTCGACCTGAAAGCTGCGGGATTCAACGATCCGGTTCTGGTCAGCGCGACAGACGGGGTTGGCACCAAGTTACGCATCGCGATTGATACAGGCCATGTTGGCACGGTCGGCATTGATCTGGTGGCTATGTGCGTCAATGATCTTATCTGTCAGGGTGCTGTTCCCCTGTTCTTCCTTGATTACTTCGCCACCGGAAAACTGGATGTAGACAGTGCTGCCAAAGTGATCGAGGGCATCGCCGAGGGCTGCCGTCAGGCCAACACTGCGCTGGTGGGCGGGGAAACTGCCGAAATGCCCGGCATGTATGAAGCGGATGATTTCGATCTGGCCGGTTTCTCGGTCGGCGCGATGGAACGAGGCGCAATGCTGCCCGCAAATGTCTCCGAAGGTGATGTGCTGATCGGAATGCCGTCAAGCGGGGTTCACTCCAACGGGTATTCACTGGTGCGCAAGATCGTTGAAAACTCCGGCCTTGGCTGGGATGCACCCTGCCCCTTCGGAGAAGGCACTTTGGGTGAAGCCCTGCTGGAACCAACCAAAATCTATGTCCGCCCTGCGGTAGCCGCGCTGGAAACCGGCGGGCTGCACGGTCTGGCCCACGTTACAGGCGGCGGTCTGACAGAAAACCTGCCCCGCGCCCTGCCGGAAGGTCTGGGGGCTGAAATCGACCTTGATGCATGGACCCGCCTGCCCGTCTTTGACTGGCTGATCAAGGGCGCCGGTCTGGATCAGGCCGAAGCCCTGAAAACCTTCAACTGCGGTCTGGGCATGATTGCCATCGCCGCTGCGGATCAGGCGCAGGACGTTCTGGATGCACTGAAAGGTGAAGGCGTCGAGGCGATGACCATCGGTAAGGTAGTTGCTGGCAGTGGGGTCTCCTACTCCGGTTCGCTCTGATGAAGCGGGTTGCCATTTTCATCTCGGGCGGCGGCTCCAACATGCTGTCGCTCTTGGATGCGATGGAAGATCCGTCTTTCGGGGCACAACCTGTTCTGGTACTGGCCAATTCCGCGAAAGCCGGTGGTCTGGCCAAAGCAGCCGCGCGCGGTGTTCCCACCGCCGCCGTAGATCACCGCGATTACAGTGACCGCGCCGGTTTTGAAGCTGAAATCTCCAAGGTTCTGGACGCATACAAACCGGACGTTATCTGTCTGGCAGGGTTCATGCGGGTTCTGACCCCCGAGTTTACCGCGCAATGGGAAAACCGGATGTTGAACATCCATCCTTCCCTGCTACCGAAATACAAAGGGCTGCACACCCACCAGCGCGCCCTTGATGCAGGCGATACAGAAGGCGGCTGTTCTGTGCATCTGGTCACAGCCGCGCTGGACGATGGCCCGATTCTGGGACAGGCAAGCGTCCCGATCCTTGACGGTGATACAGCCAGTGATCTCGCAGCGCGCGTTCTTGTGGAAGAGCACAAGCTCTATCCCGCCGCCCTGCGCAAATTAATTGGCGAGCTCGAATGAGAACTCCGCCAGTTTGGGACCACTGTGGAAACAGTGAATCACGTTACGCCGCAGACTGTTTCCACATGCGAAATACTCCGGATTCGCCGTTCCGAGAATGTGCAAGAATTATGACAATGCTCGGACATTCCCACCACAATCCGCACAACCCTAAGGCGACCTGACGCAAGCATTAAAATATTCGTTAAAAAACAAAATCTTAAAAAGTTACTAAACAATGTAATTAATAATCATCAGCCACACCTATTCCCTTTTCTGACCGCATTTGCCCGCCAAATTAGGGGCAGCCAAAACATTAGCCAGAAGGGAAGTTCGACATGCGTTCAAGCTTTTCCAAATTGATAAGAAGAACCCGTCACAACGAAGACGGCGGGGTAAGCGTAGAATTCATGCTCTGGGTTCCGGTCTTTGTTGCCCTGATGACAGGGGCTGTCGATGTGGGCACAATTTTTGCATATAAAACAAACTACTGGGGTGTAGCACGGGATACCGCCCGACAAGTTGCCCGCCATGCCATGACAGAAAGCGAGGCCGAGGCCTACGCGAAGAAGATGGCCACCTATTCCGGTGTCGAACCTGAAACCGAAGTGGAAATTACTTCAAATGACGTGACTGTGCGCTTGTTTGGCCAGGCTGACACCATCGCATCATTCGGCATTTTCAAAATCCTTCAGGGAACTGAAATTTCCGCCGTAGTGACCTATGCGCTCGAACCTATTTAAGGAGAGACCCATGCCTTATCTGAAAAACCAGATTTCCGATTTCCTTTGCGATGAAGACGGCGGCGCGACCGGCTGGAACCTTGCATGGTTCGCCGTTCTGGCTGCCGGAAGCGGCTTTGCTATCGACGTAAGCAACGCCCGCAACGCCAAGGAACACCTGACCGTCACTGCGGAAGCGGCTTCTCATGCGGGGCTGGTCGCGCTGATGAATACCGGCTCCGAAGGGGATGCGCGGGCTGCGGCGATTGCATCGGTCCAGCAGAACTATCCCAGCGACGTCTTCGGCCCTGTAATTGCGAACTCCGCCTCTGATATTGTGGTAGCCAACTACAATGCCAAAGATTCCACCTGGAGCGACTCCGGCATGGCAAATGCGGTCGGTGTTACGCTAAGGCGCGATGAATCCACCAAAAACGGTGTTTCGACCTTCCTGCTGAACTGGGTCGGGCTGGAGGAATGGACCTTCTCCGCTTCTGCCGCCACTGCTATGGCGGGCACCCAGCGGTGCAGCAATACCGAAGGGCTGTTTGCACAAGGCAACATCCAGTTGCGGTCCCATAACGGGTTCGGAGAAGGCGTCTGCCTGCACAGCAACGATTATGTGACGATGTCAAACCACAATGTGTTTGACGATGGCGCCTATGTCACCATGCCCGACCTTACCCTTTGTGCGAAATGCGACGATAACGACAAAAATCCCGGAATCGTTGAGGCGGCTTACGAAACCAAATACATCATGCCTGATATTGCGGACTGGATCGAACGGACGGAACTGTCATTTCTTGACTCCGGCGACAGCTCTATCAAGGAGGCATTCTTCGAAGGACGCGCCTTGGACAGGGATCTCTCATCGCTCAGCGAACTGGATTACGAAACCACTTATCTGGAACGTGGATCTGTTGTCGAAATCTCCGCAACGGAGTTTTCCCTGATGGAAGATATACCCGAGGGCCTGACCTATAGCGTAAGTTGCGCAGTACCTGCCACGGCAAGTACCAGCAACGGGAACGGAAATGGTAATGGCAACGGTAACGGCAATGGCAATGGCAACGGAAAAAACAAGAACAGTGCGGATGGCGAAGTTGAATCGGTTTCGTCACTCGACTTCTCCAATGCGCCCTTGAAGGATCTGGCGGTCATCACAGATTGCCCGATAAACTTCAGCAGTGAAGCCGACCTGCTAGGGACCCTTATCCTGTCGACCAGCGATAGTGGCATCTCCGGATCTTCCGGCACCACAATCGGCGCGTCGAATTATTCCTGTGACCCGCTTGACCGTGTGACAGTGATGACCAATGCCGATGTGCATATGGCTGCAAAGTTTCTGGCCACCAATCTGACGCTGGTTATTGACGGTGCCATCCACCTTGCTTCGGGCGGGTCGGGTAATTCGGATCACTACGGTGTAGGGATTCACACCTCTGGCGATGTAGATATCACAACCCATCACAACTATTATAGCTGCGGCAATTCCAGTTCTGAAGTCGCACCGGTCATGGGCGTGATCCGCCATGTCACAGCCGACTGAGAGAACCCGTTAGCGTAACAGCACAAAAAAAGGGCCCTTGAGGGCCCTTTTCCTTTGGGGCGGGATGATCCCGCCCGCCGATCAAAATGCCGGCTTAGCCAACCAGTTCCAGACCGGAGAAGAAATACGCGATTTCTTCAGCGGCTGTTTCAGGGGCATCGGACCCGTGGATGGAGTTTTCACCCAAGGACAGAGCGAAAGTTTTGCGGATTGTACCTTCGTCAGCATCGGCAGGGTTTGTTGCGCCCATGATTTCACGGTTGCGCAGGATGGCGTTTTCACCTTCCAGAACCTGAACAACGATCGGCTCGGAAACCATGAATTCGCACAATTCGTCGTAGAAAGGACGCTCTTTGTGGACAGCGTAAAACGCCTGAGCCTGAGCCAGTGTCAGTTGAATGCGCTTTTGCGCGATGATGCGCAGGCCGCCGTCTTCCAGCATGGCACAGATTTTGCCTGTCAGGTTGCGTTTTGTTGCGTCTGGTTTGACGATGGAGAAAGTACGTTCGAGAGCCATTTTGACTGTCCTTTGGGTTGGTGAATTTGGCGGTGCGATAGCATGGAACATCCTTATTGGAAAGCACCCATTCAGCCCCTGTTGACAGTATCGGGCCACTGGGGCATTGCGAGGCATGCTAAAGCTGACAGATATATCCTATTCGATTTCGGGCCGTCCTTTATTTGATGGTGCTTCCGCAACGATTCCGACCGGCCACAAGGTGGGCTTTGTCGGACGCAACGGGACGGGCAAGACGACGCTGTTCCACCTGATCACCGGCAAACTGGCGATGGACGGGGGGACCGTTGAAATTCCCCGCGGAGCCCGTATCGGCGGCGTCGCACAGGAAGCGCCCGCCAGTGACGACAGCCTGCTTGATACGGTCCTGATGGCCGATACGGAACGGGCCGCCCTGCTGGAGGAAGCCGAGACCACCGATGATCCGGTACGCATTGCCGAGGTCCATGCGCGGCTGGGCGATATTGACGCCTATTCCGCCGAGGCCCGCGCCGCTGCCATTCTGCACGGTCTGGGATTTGACAAAGAGGCCCAAGCCCGCCCCTGCGCCGATTTTTCCGGTGGCTGGCGGATGCGCGTTGCGCTCGCGGCGGTGCTTTTCTCTGAACCCGATGTGCTTTTGCTGGATGAACCGACCAACTATCTGGATCTTGAAGGCACGCTCTGGCTTGAAGGGTATTTGGCGAAATACCCCCATACGGTGCTGGTGATCTCTCACGACCGCCAGTTGCTGAACCGCTCGGTCAATTCGATCCTGCACCTGATGGATCAGAAACTGACGCTCTATCAGGGAAATTACGACACGTTCGATGCGGTGCGTCGTGCAAAACTGGCGGAACTGGCGGCAGCGGCCAAGAAACAGGCGGCAGAACGTGCCCATATGCAAAGTTTTGTAGACCGTTTCCGCGCCAAGGCATCCAAAGCAAAACAGGCCCAGTCCCGTCTGAAAATGCTGGAGCGGATGGAACCCATTGCGGCCGCCACGGAAAACAACGTGGCCTCGTTCAACTTCCCCTCTCCCGAACAGCTTTCGCCACCGATCATGAAACTGGACGGAGTGGACGTGGGCTATGACGATGTCACGATCCTGCGCAACCTGAACCTGCGGATTGATCAGGACGACCGGATCGCGCTGCTCGGGGCGAACGGTCAGGGTAAATCCACCCTGTCCAAACTGTTTGCCAACCGGCTGGTGCCCCAAAAAGGAGAGGTGATCGCCTCTTCCAAACTGCGCATCGGTTATTTTGCCCAGCATCAGGTGGACGAATTGCATCTGGACGAAACCCCGCTGCAACATCTGGCCCGCGAACGTCCCGAAATGCCACCTGCCAAGCTGCGCTCGCGGCTGGCACAGGGGGGCGTCGGGCCGGAACAGGCCGAAACGCTGGTGGGCAAACTGTCCGGTGGCCAGAAAGCGCGGCTGTCGATGCTGCTGGCCACACTTGATGCGCCCCATCTGGTGATACTTGACGAGCCGACAAACCACCTTGATATCGAAAGCCGCGAGGCACTGGTGCGCGCCTTGATGGATTATGACGGTGCGGTGATCCTTGTCAGCCACGACCCCCATCTGGTGGGCATGGTGGCGGATCGTCTGTGGCTGGTGAAAGATGGCAGCGTCAAACCCTTCAATGAGGATCTGGATGCCTATCAGAAACTGCTGCTGAGCGAGCGGGGCGGCGGCGGTGTTGCTGCGGCACCTGAAAAGAAGAAACCCCGCGAGAAACGCAAGCCTGCTGCCGAGCAGCGCAAGGCGATTGCGCCCTTGCAGGCGGAAGTGTCCAAATGCGAAGCCCGTGTCGCCAAGCTGGAAGAGTTGAAAGCCAAAATTGAGGACCGGCTGGCCGACCCCGATCTATACACCCCTGTTTACCGCGACAAACTGATGTTATTACAGGGCAAAGCCCGCGAAATTAATGACGGTCTGAAGCGGGCCGAAGAACTGTGGATGGCCGCGTCCGAAGAACTGGAGCTTGCAAAGAGCCAATGACGTTTGATCTGTTTGTCACTGCTTTCGTTACGATTTTCCTCGTTATCGACCCGATCGGCCTGCTGCCGTTCTACATCGCGCTGACAAGCGAGCATACGAAAACCGAACGCCGTGGCATTGCCCTGCGCTCTACCGGAATTTCGCTGTTTGTGCTGTTGCTGTTCGCCTTTGCCGGTGATCAGATCCTGCAAGGGATTGGCATCGGCATGCCTGCGTTCCGCATCGCGGGGGGTGTTTTGCTGTTTATGACAGCGGTGGACATGTTGTTTGAGAAACGCGCAGAGCGGCGGGGCAACCAGACCGAAGCCTCTGACCGGCCCGATCCTTCGGTCTTTCCGCTGGCCACACCGCTGATTGCGGGGCCGGGTTCCATCGCGGCGGTGATCCTGCTGGCGGGGGGCGGGACCGACCGCGTGCAGGCACTGTCGATCACCCTTGGCGCGTTGTTTCTGGTACTGGCCCTTGTTCTGGCGCTGTTCTTTCTGGCGGGCCCTGTCGAACGCCTGCTTGGCAAAGTCGGCATCAACGTGGTGACGCGGCTGCTGGGCATGTTACTGGCAGCGCTGGCGGTGCAATTCGTTGTGGACGGCATGCACGGATTGGGCGTGATATGAGCGGTGACGAGAAGGCCTATTTCTTCTATCTGACCTTGCTGTTGCTGTTTATTGGCAGCGGTTTCCTGTTCGGCTACCGCCAGAAGCTGGGCAAAAGCCTGCAACAAGCCGCGATCTGGGGACTGATTTTTGTTGGCGTGATCATCGCCTACGGGTTTTCGGACACGTTGAAACAGCAGATTATGCCATCCCGTGCAACGATGAGCAGTGACGGCTATGTCGTGCAGCGCGCACGGGACGGACACTTCTACCTTGCGCTGGAAGTGAACGGAAAAACCGTTCCATTTGTGGTAGATACAGGCGCGACTTCAATCGTTCTGAGCCGTCAGGACGCGATCAAAGTCGGTATTGACCCGGACAGTCTCAGCTATTTGGGGCGGGCAAACACCGCAAATGGCGTGGTCGAAACAGCCTCCACTGTACTTGACCGCGTCGCGCTCGGGGATCTGGTAGATTATGATGTTCGGGCCTCGGTTAATGGCGGAGAAATGAACGGGTCACTTCTGGGAATGACCTACCTCAACCGGTTTTCAGAGATCTCCATGCGCGGGGACAAATTGATCCTGCGGCCTTGAGTCATGAGTATTTCTGGAACATTGAAGCGGGCCGGAGTTAGCTTCCCGCTTTTTCTGCCTTCTTGGTCCAGCGTCCGTCTTCCTGTGCCCAGTATTGCGCCGCGATCCCCGCGGCGGTGAGGGTTTTCCAATCTTCCCGCGCGGCGGTCAGTTCATCGGAATTATTGCCATCAAACATCAGGCAGACGCGGGCATAGCGGGCGACTTCTTCGGGGGTGGTTTTTGCCCCGTCTGTCAGCAACAAGATTTCGGCGTTGTTGGGGTTATCATCAGACAGCGTCAGCAGGATCGGCTGTTCTGCGTCATGGGGGCCGCCAGCAATGCCGTGGGGCAGAAAGGCGTCCTCACGGTATTGCCAGAGTGCGGCATCCAGTTGGTTCAGCTTGCTATCCTCCCTGCCCCGCACCAGTGCGCGCCAGGGTTTGGCACGCACTTTTTCCAGCAGGTCAGGCAGCGCCTGTTCCAGCCGGGATCGAGTCAGGTGATAGAAGAAAACCTCAGCCATCGACCTGTTCGTAGTTATCGGCAATCAGACGGTCGAGCGCGCGAACGCCCCAGCCTGTTGCACCCGCAGGGGCAAGGTCCGTGGCGGACTTGACCGAGGCCACACCGGCAATATCGAGGTGAATCCACGGCATATCCGGTTCTACAAAACGTTGCAGGAACTGTCCTGCAGTGATGGAACCTGCCGCACGGCCGCCGGTGTTTTTGATGTCGGCAATGCGGGATTTGATCAACTGGTCATAGGCATCGCCGAGCGGCATCCGCCAAGCGCCTTCGGATTCGGCCTTGGCGGCTTTGAGGAAGCGGTTGCACAAATCGTCGTTGTTGGAAAACACACCCGCGTTTTCATGTCCAAGCCCGATGATAATCGCACCGGTCAGCGTGGCGAGGTTGATCATCCCCACAGGCTCGTATGTTTTTTGCGCGTACCAGAGTACATCTGCCAAAACCAGACGCCCTTCGGCATCGGTGTTGATCACTTCGATGGTGTCGCCTTTCATGGAGGTCACAACGTCACCCGGACGTTGCGCCTTGCCGTCGGGCATGTTCTCGACCAACCCGACAAGACCGACAACATTGGCTTTCGCCTTGCGCAGCGCCAGCGTTTTCATCACGCCCGCCACAACGCCCGCGCCACCCATGTCCATGGTCATGTCTTCCATGCCGGCAGCCGGTTTCAGGCTGATCCCGCCGGTGTCAAAGACAACGCCCTTGCCCACCAGCGCGAAAGGTTTTTCATCCCCGCCGCCGGTCCATTCCATAACCACCAGCTTCGACGGGCTGACAGAACCAAGCCCCACACCAAGCAGCGCATGCATTCCCAGCTTTTCCATGTCCGCTTCTTCCAGAACGGTCACTTTCAACCCGATTTCTTCCATTTCTGTCAGACGGTTGGCAAATTCCGTTGTCGTCAGGATATTGGCCGGTTCATTAACCAGATCGCGGGTCATGAAGACCCCTTCATTGGCCGCCTGACGGGCTGCATAGGCCGATTTCGCTTCTTCTACGTTATTGGCCAGCACTGTCAGACCGCCCTGTTCGGTTTTCTCACCGGATTTGTGGTCGCTGAAATCGTAAGCGCGCAGCACATAGCCTTGCACCACGTCAATTGCCGCACGGTTTGCACCGGCCAGCAGCATGGCGTCGGATTTGCCAACGGCCTTTGCGGCATCGGCACCGGCCTTACGGGCCACTTCGGCATCTGCCTTGCGCCCGAGCTTTACGATCACGATCGCCTTGGCAGCAATATTCGCAGGATAGTCCATCACCTGAACCGCACCTGTCTTCATGTTTTCAAAGGCTTCTGATTCGGAGAACCGCGCCAGCACGCCTCTGGCCAGTTTGTTCACTCGCCGCGCCAGAGGGTCCAGCCCGCCTGCGGGCGTGAGAAAACATACAATTTTGCCCTCAAAGCTGTCGATCCGGTCCAGATCGGTTTCCACGAAGTCAGGAGAGATGGGAGAAGTCATTGAACGCCCTTTTCATTTTGCGTGTTTTCCCCCGATTTAACGTTTTTCAGCCGATTTGACCACCTGCGTCTGTTGCCTCCGAAAAAAATGCGTTAGGTCAGGTAGACTTGGAGAAACCAGAGGTCTGCAAAGGTGAAACGGATAGACAGGTATGTTCTGCGCCAGTTGTTGGGGCCGTTTCTGTTTTTCATGGTGATCTTTGGCGGCATTTTATGGCTGAACCAGGCGCTGCGCATTGTGGATGTCGTCATCAGCAACGGGCAATCGGGAGGCGTTTTTGCGGAACTTTCACTCTATCTTTTGCCCAAAGTTCTGGAAACTGTTGTCCCTGTCGCAGCATTTGCCTGTGCGATATACCTGACCAACCGATTGTATTCGGAATCCGAACTGGTGGTGTTCATGGGCGTCGGCCACGGGCCGGCGAACACTACGACGCCGTTCTTTGCCTTTGGCCTTTTGTGTTTTCTTCTGATGAGCCTTCTAACACATATAGCAACACCCTGGTCCCTTTCGACCTTTCAGGACAGGCAATACGAAATCAGCAAGGAGTACCTGACGCAATTCATTGTGGCTGGCGAATTTGCAAGCCCTGCGGATGGGGTGACGATCTTTTTCGGAGAGACCACGCCAGAGGGAAACTTGCGGGATGTGCTGATCAATGACCGCCGCGACGAGACCGTGATTGTGACCCACACAGCAGCCTCGGGACAGCTGATCTCTTCGGAAAACAAGCCGAAACTGGTGTTGTTTGAAGGATCAATCCAGCAGTTCGAACCGGAAGCGCGCACCCTCAGCACCATCCAGTTTGACAGTCTGAGCTATGACCTCAGCCAGTTTGCCAAAACGGTCGGCGCCCGCAAGATTTCGGCGCGCGAACAATATAGCTGGGACTTGCCGGATTCTGAAAATGGGGATGCGATGCTGGAATTTCATGATCGACTTGTGAAGTCCCTTCTCGCGATCATCGTACCCGTACTCGGTGCGGTTGTCCTGCTCTCGGCGGGGTTCAGCCGGAGCGGTTTTTTCCTGCGCATTGCGCTAGGGGTGGTATTCATGGTTGCGATCAATTCCGCCCGTGGTGTGTTTCAGGGACTGGTTGAGGCCACACCGCAAGCTTGGCCCTTACTTTACGCGCCTGTGCTCGTCGCATTTCTGGCGGTGCTGTTTATGATCCGTATGGGTCAGGCGCCTTGGAAATCAGGGCTGCGTGGCCTTCTGTTCCCCAACAGAGGCCTGCCATGACCCTGTATTTCTATTTCGCAAAACGGTTTCTCGGGGCATTTGTCCGTGTTTTTGCGGTGCTGGCCTTGCTGATCTTTGTACTGGAGACCCTTGAAAACATTCGCGGGCTTTCAAAACACGGGGTGGATTTCGGGCAGGCAGCGTGGCTGGCAGCCTTCAGTTCTCCCGAGCTGGTTTTACAAGCGATGCCCATCATCGTGATGCTCGGCGGACTGACGTTTTGTGTCGGTCTGGCGCGTTCGAACGAATTTGTCGTAACCCGCGCTGTCGGGGTGTCAGCCCTGAAGGCGATGGTAGCCCCGTCCCTTAGCGCATTTGGATTGGGGCTTGCGGCGATGCTGGTGCTAAACCCTTTGTCAGCGTTTTTTGCGATCCAGCATGACAGTATTCGGGAAACTTACACAAACTCGAACACCAAAACGGTTTCCTTCAGCGAGGACGGCTTCTGGTTGCGTCAGAAAGATGCGGATGGCCACACAGTGATCCATGCCGAAAGTGCCAATTCGCGCGGTACCAGTCTGCGCGGGGCGACAGCACTGGAATTTGATGCAGAGGGGCAGCTTGTGTCCCGCCTCTATTCCCGTACCGCGATCCTGCGCGAGGGCGAGTGGGTCTTTACGAATGGTAAATACTGGCGCACGGACCGCACAACAGCCAACCCTGAAAGCACGTCTGAAGTTTTCGAGATCAAGCGGTTTCCAACCGACATCACACCGGAACAAATTCTGGAAGGATACCCCAAACCGGAAGCTGTGCCTTTGTGGGACAAATGGCGTACCATCCGCGCAATCGGCGACGCCGGTTTTTCGACCCTGCCCCACCGTATACATCTGAATATGGAACTGGCGCGGCCCCTGATGCTTATGGCTATGATGATTATCGGCGCCGCATTCACCTTGCAAAATGCGCGAATGGGTAACCTCGGAGTCTCGGTGTTTATCGCGTTAATTTGTGGTTTTTCACTCTACTTCCTACAAAATCTTGCTATGACTCTGGGAGAAGCGGGGGAGATTCCCGTTTTCGCGGCGGCTTGGGCGCCTCCGCTTGCTGCTAACTTGTTTGCCGTGGGGTTGTTCCTCAGATTTGAGGACGGGTAAGTCATGAAACGTTGGGCATTGCTGTTCCTTTTTGCCACAAGCGCACCTCTTGCCCTCACGGGGGTTTCACCTGTGAAAGCGCAAACCGCAGAACCGCAAAATCTTTCATCGAGCGAAGAAACCCGTCCGATTTCTCTGATAGCCGACACTGTCAGTTTCGACCCTGCAACCGGCGTGCTGACCGCCTCCGGCAATGTGCAGGTGTTCCGCGGCACACAGGTGCTGGCGACCGACCGGTTGGTCTATGACCAGCGCAACCGCCATCTGTCAGTACCGGGCCGGATGACCCTGACCGACGGTAAGGACGTGATTACGCGTGCTGCCGGCGCTGAACTGGATACGGATCTGGAAAACGGGCTGATCGAAGGGGCGGAACTGTTAATCCAACAGCAGTTGCAGCTTGTCAGTGAGAGGATGCACCGACAGGATGGCGCGTTCAAAGTGCTCGACAAGGTCGTCGCGACAAGCTGTCAGGTCTGTTCGCAATATCCCGTTCCATTCTGGAAAATCCGCTCCCGTCGCGTGATACACGACGAAGAGGCCCGCCAGCTTTACTTTGAAAATGCCACACTGGATGTGATCGGGATACCGGTGGCCTATGTCCCGAACCTGCGCGTGCCGGAACCGGGCGTAAACCGTGCCAAAGGGATGCTCGTTCCTAAATTTTCCAGTTCCAATACACTCGGCTACGGGATGGAAATTCCCTATTACTGGCCGCTTGGGGAACATGCGGATCTGACCGTGACCACTCAGGTCTATTCCAAGGGCGCTTTCCTCCTTAACCCCGAGTACCGGCGATATGTAAAGAGGGGCTATTTCGAAGTTGATTCCTACCTGACACTGGCCGACGATCTGGAAGACAACGACACCCGTTCGTCCCTGACGGCGACCGGATTGTTTCAGCTTCCCAACGAGATCGAACTGGAGTTCCAGATCGACGTAGCGTCTGACAATGACTTTCGCGACGATTACGGCATCGGAGAAGAGGACGAAGATCGCCTGACATCCTTTGTGACCCTGCGCCGTACCCGCAAGGACTCCTTTGCCAGCGTAAGCGCGTCATACATTCAAAGCTTGCGCACGAATGAGATCGATCAGGAAATTCCGCTGGTATTTCCGGAAATTTACGGGCGCAAGACATGGCGTGATCCATGGTTCGGCGGCAAACTGGCCCTGACGGCGCAATCGGTTACCCTGCTGCGCGAAGACGACAGCAGGTTCGCGCGTGCCGGTCTGGTGGCAGAGTGGAGCAACGACTGGTACCTGCGCAACGGCCTGATCGTTTCGGCTTACGCCGGTGTTGCTGCCAGCACCTACCTGACCGAAAACATTACCGGTTTCAACGATGGCACCCTGTCTGAAACCATCCCCACCGCCGCCGTAGACCTGCGCTATCCGCTGTCCCGCCAGAACGGGAGTGTGACCCATGTCATCGAACCGCGGGTGCAACTGGTCTGGTCCCCGAAAGACGCCCGCGCCAACCCGAATGAAGACAGCGTCCAGTTGAACTTTGAGGAAACCAACCTGTTTTCCTACAACCGGTTTCCGGGCTTTGATGACTCAGAACGGGGTCTTCGTGCCAATGTCGGTGTTTCTTACACCCGATACAATCCCGAGGGTTGGTCCTACGGCCTGACAGTGGGACGGGTTTACCGGCTTGAAGACCTGAACCAGTTTGGCACCGGCACAGGACTCGACGGGCGCCATTCGGACTACGTTAGTGCCGTTACCCTTTCCTATCAGGACCGTTTTGATTTCAGCAATCGCACCCTCTTTGACAGCGATTTCAGCGTTTCTAAAAACGAAGCAACACTGGCGATGGATTTTGACCGTCTTTCGACTGCGGCAACCTATATCTATCTGGAGCAGGATGTTGTCGCAGGTGCTTCCGATCGCAGCCACGAAGCTTCGCTCGAACTCAGCTATCGCCGGAATGATTACTGGACCTACGCCGGTGAATGGCGGCAGAATCTGGAAACAGGCCACGCGACAAGCGGTGAATTTGGTGTGCGATACGAAAACGAATGCGTCGCAGTGAACCTTTCGCTCTCGCTTGAATACGATACGGATGATGCTGTAAGCACTACACGTGAGGTCGGCTTGACCGTGGAACTGGCCGGACTGGGCAATAAAAAGAGAAACACAAAATATGCACGCAGATGTGCAGCTTTAAGCGGGTAGTTCAGGTGGTAGATATGAAATCAGTGGCAATGGCTATAATGGCAGGTCTGATGGCGGTTGCTTCCCCTGCATCTGCACAAAGCAGCAACCCTTACGGCGTTGCCATCAGGGTAAATGACAGCGTTGTGACCAATTTTGAGATCAGCCAGCGTGTTCTATTGTTGCAGGCGTTCGGGACAACCGGCGATCTGCGCGAAATCGCCGAAGAGCAACTGATCGAGGATCGTCTGCGGTTGCAAGCCGCCAAACAGGCTGGCCTCAACGTGACCGATGAAGAAATCGAAGCCGGTGTCGACGAGTTTGCCGGTCGCGCCAATCTGACAGGCGAACAGCTTTACCAGTTCGTGGCCCAACGGGGCGCGGCGCGGGAAAGCATGCAGGATTTCGTGCGTGCCGGATTGTTGTGGCGTAATCTGGTTCAGGTCCGGTTCGCCGGACGTGCCAATGTAAGCGACAGTGAAATCGATACCACGTTGAACCTGATCGCTGTGCGCCCCTCTCAGTCCATCCTGTTTTCGGAAATCCGTCTTCCCCTTAACCAGCAGACTGATGCGCAGACGCTGGAACTTGCTGACAACCTGTCAAAATCCATTCGCTCCGAAGCCGCCTTTGCAGCGGCAGCCCGCCGCTATTCCCGCGCACCCAGCCGTGCCCGCAGCGGCCGTCTCGACTGGTTGCCAGTTGCGCAACTGCCCGCAGCACTCGCAGGCCAGATCATGGCCTTGCAACCGGGCGAAGTGACAGCCCCTGTCACACTTGGCGCAACTGTCGGTCTGTTCCAGTTGCGTGGCGTGCGCAACGATCCTCCGTCAGCCGATCAGGTGGTTTCTGTAAGCTATACGACGGTAGATATCCCCGGAGAACCCGGTTCAGAGCGTCTGCTGGCAGAGGCGACCGATCTGATCAATGACGTTGACACCTGCGACGACTTGCGGGCGCAATCCGAACGCTTTGCCGTGCCGGGATACACCGATCACAGCCAGACGGTTGGAACGGTTCCCGACCACATTGCCGTGACGCTGGCCGGGCTCGACCGGCATGAAGCCAGTTATTACACCAATACGGCGGGTACTCTGAGCGTTGTGATGCTTTGTGACCGGACCCGCGACCTGCCTGAAGGTACACGGGATAACATCCGCAACGGATTGTTCAACCAGCGTGTCAGCGCACTGGGTCAGGGGTATCTGCAAGAACTGAAAGGCGATGCTGTCATCGTTTACCCATGACAGATCCACGATCCCGTCCCATTGCTCTGACCAGCGGAGACCCTGCAGGAGTCGGGCCGGGAATCACACGCGCAGCATGGTCTGCGTTGAAGGAAGAACTGACCTTTTTTGTGATCGGCGATCCGCGTCATTTCCCAGAAACCGTGGAAATTTCCGCCCCGTCCAAGGCCCGGGCCGCGATGGCCAGGGGTGTACCCCTGCTGCCTCTGGAATTCGCCGCTCCTGCGACCGCCGGTCAACCGGACCACGCGAATGCAGCGGGCGTTATTGCCTCTATCGAACAGGCTGTTGCCTTTGCAAAAGACGGTACAGCCAGCGCCGTGTGTACCAACCCGATCAGCAAACAGGTCCTGATCGAAGGTGCGGGCTTTCCCCATCCGGGTCACACCGAATTTCTGGCTGAACTTGGCGGGGTGGAACGCTCTGTGATGATGCTCACCGCGCCTGAACTGTCGGTGGTGCCGGTGACAATCCACATCCCGCTCGAACAGGTGAAACAGGCGCTGACCGCGGACCTTCTGGAAGACACCATCCGCATCACCCGCGCCGCATTGGTACGGGATTTCGGCCTTGCCGCCCCGCGCATTGCCATTGCCGGACTGAACCCGCATGCAGGTGAAGGCGGCGTGATGGGACGCGAGGAGATTACCCTAATCGAACCCGTTCTGCAAAAACTGCGGGCCGAAGGGATGGAAATCACTTCCCCCCTGCCTGCGGATACCATGTTTCATCCGGCCGCCCGTGCCACCTATGATGTAGCGGTCTGCATGTATCACGATCAGGCCCTTATCCCGATCAAGACCCTGAACTTTTCGGCAGGCGTGAATGTGACACTCGGCCTGCCCTTCATCCGCACCTCCCCCGACCACGGCACGGCCTTCGGCATTGCCGGAAAGCAGGTTGCAGATGCCACTTCACTGATAGAGGCCCTGCGCCGTGCGCGCGACATGGCCAAAGCGAGGGCGCTTTATGACGCTGAGCATTGACGGTCTTCCCCCTTTGCGGGAGGTGATCAACACCCATGAGTTACGGGCCAAGAAATCCCTTGGCCAGAACTTTCTGCTGGACCTGAACCTGACGGCAAAAATCGCGCGGCAGGCGGGCAATCTGACCACCTGCGATGTGCTGGAGGTCGGCCCCGGTCCGGGCGGTCTGACCCGCGCGTTGTTGCTGGAAGGAGCGCGCAATGTGGTGGCGATTGAACAGGACCCCCGATGCCTGCCTGCGCTGGCCGAAGTGTCAGAGCATTACGACGGCAAGCTGACAGTGATTCAGGGCGATGCGCTGCAAATCAACCCGTGGGAGCATCTGACAGCCCCTGTACGGATCGTATCGAACCTGCCCTACAATGTGGGCACCGAACTGCTGACCCGCTGGCTGTCACCCGCCGAATGGCCACCCTACTGGCAGTCCCTGACGTTAATGTTCCAGAAAGAAGTCGCCCAGCGGATCGTGGCAAAACCCGGCAGCAAGACCTACGGCCGACTGTCAATCCTTGCGCAGTGGCGCACGGATGCAAAAATCGTGATGGAATTGCCTCCGGAAGCGTTCACACCGCCCCCGAAGGTAACCTCATCCGTCGTGCATCTGGAGCGTCTGGAAGAACCGCGCTATCCCGCTGATCCGGTGTGGCTGTCCCGCACAGTGGCCAAAGCCTTCGGTCAGCGCCGCAAAATGCTGCGCGCCAGCCTGAAGGGGCTGGCACCGGATCTGGAAGACAGGATTGTTGCTGCGGGAATCAAACCGACGCAACGGGCCGAAGAAATCGACCTCGCCGGATTTTGCGCCCTTAGCGAACAGCTTCGGGCGCAATAAAGCCTTACTCTGCGGCTTTGGTGTCTTCTGCTACAGCCGGTGCCGGCTCTGCAGGGGTTTCCGCAGCTTCCGCTGCCGGTTTCGCCTTCGGCTTTGCCGGTGCACGTTTGCGCGGAGCAGCTTTCTTTACAGGCTTGGCCGGTTTGCTTTCCGGTGTTTCAACCAGATTGCTGTCGTCTTCCTGTCCCGGAAACAGGTCATCGCTTTGCGGAATGGAAGGCTGTTCGCCTGACGGATCAACAGCCGCCGGTGCGGGTGCGTTGTTTCCGCTACCGTTGGCATTGGCGTTCTGGGCAGGTTTCTTTTCCTGCTGCTGTCCGTTGTTCTGGTTATTCTGCTGGTTAGAGCCCTGATTCTGGCCACCAGCCTGATTGTTATTGTTGTTGTTCTGCTGGTTCTGACGCTGCGCTTCTTGCTGTTCGCGGCGTTGATCCATTTCCTTTTGAGCCTCACCCAGTAGGCGAACATAATGTTCGGCGTGTTGCAGGAAGTTTTCAGCTGCTACACGGTCACCGGACAATTGGGCATCGCGGGACAGGGTCTGATATTTCTCGATAATCTGCTGGGGCGTGCCGCGCACCTTACCGTCGGGGCCGGAACTGTCGAACACCCGATTAACCACATTCCCGAGATTGGAACGGTTGGAACGGTTCTTGTTGCGCGAGCGCGATTTGCTAGAAGATCTCATATGATCCGAGTACCTTTTTCGTCTTTGATTTTGAGCAGTCTTCGTAAAGACCTAAAGTCCAGATGCCTATTTGGATGCTAGGGGATGAGAACCGACCGGTTCCATCATCCGATAGGCCAAAGTACAATGGCTAAGGTTCCCATGACAAGCGAAAATGCGGTGAAATCGGGCGCTTGAGCATTATTTTTGCCCTTTTCGCCGGTTTTCGCCTAGGAAACGGTGACGATCCGGTCATGGCCCGCCAAATCTTTGTGAAGGTTAACCTCTGTAAAACCTGCATCCCTAAAAATTGCCACAACATCCGGTCCCTGTTTGTAGCCGATTTCAAACAGCGCCCGCCCGGCGGGGGCCAGAAAATGTGCCAGACTGGCTGCCAGCGTGCGATAGGAAGACAATCCGTCGCCACCAGGTGTCAGGGCCTGATGGGGCTCGTAATCCCGCACATCCGATGACAGCTCATCCATTTCCGCCGCGGTGATATAAGGCGGGTTGCTGACGATCAGATCGAAGCGTCCGGACAGTCCGCTAAACCAGTCGGCCTGTATAAAGCTGACACGATCTGCCAGTCCCAGCGCAGCGGCGTTTTCCTGTGCAACGTTCAGGGCTTTCCCGGACATATCCGTCCCCAATCCACGGGCTTCCGGATACTCTGCCAGCAGCGACAGCAGGATGCACCCCGATCCCGTCCCCAGATCCAGAATGCTCTGCGGCGCAGGTCCGCGGAGAGCGAGCTCTACCAGTGTTTCGGTCTCAGGGCGCGGATCAAGCACATCCGGCGTGACCTTGAATTCATGCTTCCAGAAGTCCCGTTTTCCAATGATATGGGACACAGGCTCGTGCGCAGCGCGGCGTTTGATCATGTGTTCGAACTGGGACACCTGCGTTGGGGTGATGGTACGCGACAATTCCAGCGTCAGCCGGTCTGCGGGAATCCCCATCATATGCGCCATCAGGATGCGGGCGTCGCGGTTCGCACCGTCGCCAATCGCGTCGCGCAACAATTTCGTGCCACTGCGCAGCACCATAGAAGCGGTTTGGATCATGGGTCCATCTCTGCCAGTCGGGCCGCCTGATCATCTGAAATCAGCGCGTCGATAATCTCGTCCAGATCGCCCTGCATCACCTGATCCAGCTTATATAGCGTCAGATTGATCCGGTGATCCGTCAGACGCCCCTGCGGGAAGTTATAGGTGCGGATCCGCTCCGAACGGTCCCCCGAGCCGACCTGCCCCTTACGACTGGCGGCCCGTTCGTCATCCGCCTGCTGGCGTTTGAGATCGTAAAGCCGCGTGCGCAGCACCTGCATGGCGATCTCTCGGTTGCGGTGCTGGGACTTTTCGGCGCTGACGACCATGATGTTTGTCGGAATATGCACTATTCGAACTGCCGAATCCGTGGTGTTCACATGCTGCCCGCCGGAACCGGACGCCCGCATGGTATCAATACGAATGTCACTGGCGGGGATGTCGATGTCCACCTCTTGCGCCTCGGGCAGAACCGCAACTGTCGCCGCCGAAGTGTGCACGCGCCCGCCGCTTTCGGTAACCGGCACACGCTGCACACGGTGCACACCGCTTTCAAATTTCAGACGGGCAAAAACCCCCTGCCCTTTGACGTTGATCACTGCTTCTTTCAGCCCGCCAAGTTCGGTGGCGCTTTCCTCCATCACTTCAAACTTCCAGCCCGCGCCTTCTGCGTAGCGCTGGTACATCCGCAACAAGTCCCCCGCGAACAAGGCGGCCTCATCCCCGCCGGTACCGGCACGGATTTCCAGAATGGCAGAACGTTCGTCTGCTTCGTCCTTGGGAATAAGGCTGAGCTGTACGGCATGTTCAAGGGCAGGCAATCGCTCCTGAAGCGCTGGCAGTTCCTCGGCTGCAAGCTCCCGCAGTTCGGGATCGGCCATCATATCTTCGGCCTCTGCAATATCTTGTAGCAGAGACTGGTATTGCTGGATCGTTTCCACCACAGGCCGCAAATCTGCGTATTCCTTTGACAGTGCAGCGAAATCATCGCTGGCGCTACCTTCGGACATCTTTGCCTCCAGAAAGGCAAAGCGTTGTTTTATCTGTTCAAGTTTTTCTATCGGGATCATAGGCGTGAAATCACCTGCGTCAGGCCGCAGGTCAAGCAGTAAGTGACAAATCGGCGGAAATCCCTTATTATTAGGGGATGAGAACCGCTTTAATGACCGGTTTGCTCGTGTCGGCTCTCGGGTCGGCCGCACTTGCACAAAATGCCGATGTAACTTGGCCTGACTGTTACTGCACCGATAAAACCGGGGCTCGGGTTGAATTGGGCGAAGTCATTTGTCTGCGGGTGGACGGGCGGGATTTCCAGGCCCGATGCGAAATGTCCCTGAACAACCCGATGTGGCGGGACACCGGACAAGGGTGTCTGTCATCGCGCAACAGCCTGCCGCAACTGTCCGAGCCAGTCCTTCATGCGGGCCTTGTTCACCCCTAGATCGGAGCGGCCGAAGCGCGAGCGTGAATAGACCAGAAGCGCGGATCTGTCCGTGCCCACAGGTTCAATGCGTACAGAGATATAATCCGGATATCCCATTAATTTGCTGCGCTGCACATAGGTGATCCAGAAGTCATTGTCTGCTTCTGCCAGAACGCTGACCCGTGGCTGCGCCATTGCAACCTTGTGAAAGGCTCTGGCGAGTTCTTCTGCCGGAACATCAAAGATTTCTGCTGCCGTATCCGCGCCGTCAGAATCCGCGCCACCCCGCATCAGGAACTGGTTCGGTTTGGCCGTCTTTTGAACAGTGGCCGGATCTTTGTGCCACAGTGCCGGATTGCTTGGCGCAAAGCGGAACCACAACAGGGCAGCAACAACAAGTGCAATCAGGAACCAGCCAAACATCACAACACCTCTTTTCAAGGACTGCCTAAACGGCAATCTTGGTTACTTCGTCGGATTCGATCTGTTCCGCCCGCTTTTCAACCTGCTCTACGATATGTTCGATCATCTGGTCGTTGGACATCTTGTGGCTCTGCGCGCCCGCCAGATAGACCATGCCCGAACCGGCACCGCCCCCCGTGAAGCCCACATCCGTCATCAGCGCTTCCCCCGGACCGTTCACAACACAGCCGATGATCGACAGGCTCATCGGGGTTTTGATATGTTCCAGCCTTTTCTCAAGGATTTCAACGGTTTTGATGACGTCAAACCCCTGACGGGCACAGGACGGGCAGGAAATGATGTTCACCCCGCGATGGCGCAGGCCCAGCGATTTGAGGATCTCAAAGCCCACTTTGACTTCTTCCACCGGATCGGCAGACAGGCTGACACGCAGGGTATCACCGATTCCCATCCACAAGAGATTGCCCAGTCCGATTGCGGATTTGATCGTACCGGATGTCAGCCCGCCTGCTTCGGTTATTCCCAGATGGATGGGTGCATCCGTTGCTTCGGCCAACCCCTGATAGGCAGCAGCCGCCATGAACACATCAGAAGCTTTCACGCTGATCTTGTATTCGCGGAAATTGTTGTCATCCAGAATGCGCATATGATCGAGACCGCTCTCGATCATCGCATCAGGACAGGGCTCTCCGTATTTGTCGAGCAGGTGCTTTTCAAGCGAGCCGGCATTCACACCGATGCGGATGGAGCATCCGTGATCCCGCGCAGCACTTACCACCTCGCGCACCCTTTCGGGGCTGCCGATGTTACCCGGATTGATCCGCAGACAGGCCGCACCTGCTTCCGCCGCCTCAATCGCGCGTTTATAGTGGAAATGGATGTCCGCTACCAAGGGAACGGGACTTTCCCGCACGATTTCATGCATGGCTTTAGTGCTTGCCTCATCGGGACAGGACACGCGGACAATATCAGCCCCAGCATCCGCACAGGCCTGAATCTGTTTGATTGTCGCTGCCGCGTCATGGGTCAGCGTATTGGTCATGGTTTGCACTGAAATCGGCGCATCGCCCCCCACAGGCACAGACCCCACGTGGATCTGACGGGACTTACGGCGGTAAATATTGCGCCACGGGCGCACGGCATTCAGGGACATAGGGTTTCCTGACGAGTATTCGGTTTCTACTGCATATAGGGTGTTTTACATGCAGCGACGAGTGCTGCAATGCCGCAGATCAGTTTGACCCGCTTGCATCGGCCACAGGGTTCATCCCGTTAAGAGGTGGCGCCAGTGGCGTGGTGAACAAATCCGTGGCCAGAGCCATCGTCTCGGTCACGTTTTCCTTGCCCAAAGCCACATCGCGCACGACCCCGCCGCGATTTCCGACCGGCCCGTAGGTATTGTCTCCGACCATAACAAAAACCGCACCTGCGTTACCGGCCCGCAGCTTGGCACCGTCAACATCGCTCGGGATGCGGTACCGTTCCCCTGCGTCTAGGATTTTTTCGAACAGAACAGACCCGTCATCAAAATAAACGCGAATCCACGCCGGTTTCAGAGCGACCACATCCACGGGCGGCGGGCCTTCGGCAACAACGCGCGGCGCGGCTTCTTCCACCTGCTCCACAACGGGGGGATGCACATCGCGTGTTTGCAAATCCGCATAAGCCCCGAGGCTGCCCGCATTGAAGGATGAAATCGGCGCATCCCGCGCCACCATTTGCGGCACTTCCAGTTCGGTCGGCCGATAAAGCTGATCCAGATTCGAGGTCTGGAAATCCGAGGTCGGGTTCAAAGCCACAACATTATCCCGCTGGGACGTAGGTTCGATCGGAAGGGTTGCTACTTCGGACGTCACACCCGGCGTCTGGTTCACCGGAACGAACTGCACGCGCTGGACTTCTTGCAGGACTGCCCAGCTGCCGTATCCAAGCCCACCGACCAACAGGGCCAGCACCAGCACGGAACCGAGCGCGGAAGGCGAAATATTGCTCAGGAAACTGGCGGAAGGCGGGGTCATTGGGATACGGGGCCGCGCAATCGGGTCGGCAGTTGCAGGACGCACCGGCGTGTGTAGCAAGGCTGCAGATTTGTTGGCGAGCGAATTGGGTTTCAGTTCGGAGTGTACCCCGTTGAAGCCGCTTTCTTCACAGAATCTGACGAAACATTCGTCAGGGTCCATTTCCAGATACCGCGCATAGGACCGCACGTACCCGGCGATAAACCCTTGCGTCTGAAAGACCGAAGGATCGCAGTTTTCGATAGCCGAAATATAGGTGGCTTTGATCCGCAAATCCCGTTGGACATCCAGCAGGGATTTGCCGAGCGTGGCTCGCTCTCCGCGCATTTGGTCGCCGAGTGTTACCTCGAACGTATCAAAGCCGCGTGGCTGTTGTTTCCCAAAGCCCTTGTCCATCCAACCTGCCTGACCCCTTGCGTCCGGATACTTGTTTTGCGGTTGCCCCCGCATCGGACGATTCGTTCATCCGTTGTTATATTGCATCTCTACCACAGGATACGATTTTTGTGCACCCCTGCGCACAAAAATTGTTGCATTTTACGAGGTGGCGAAAAACCGCTCAAGAACGCTCAGATTTTGGGCAACCCGAAGCTTATCCGACCATATCCATACGGTTCAGCGCGCAATGACCCCAAAGCCCGTCCAGCGCCGAAACCAGAGCGTTGATCATAGCATCGGTATGGACCGGCGACGGTGTAAACCGCAGCCGTTCTGTGCCGCGGGGAACTGTCGGGAAATTGATGGGTTGGACATAAATACCGTGGTTTTCCAACAGCATATCCGACAGCATTTTACATTTTACCGGATTTCCCACATGGACCGGAACAATATGGCTGCCCTGATCGTCAAGCGGCAAGTTCAATGCGCGCAGGCGGGCTTTCAGCAACGCAGCTTTTTTCTGGTGAAGGCCACGCAAGGCATTGTCTGTCTTGAGGTGCTTGACCGAAGCCGCTGCGGCGGCGGCAACTGCAGGTGGCAGCGAGGTGGTGAAAATGAACCCCGGCGCATAAGAGCGCACGGCATCGGCCAGCCGGTCGGAGGTTGCAATATAGCCCCCCATAACACCGTATGCTTTAGCCAGCGTTCCATTGATAATATCGATCCGGCCAGCAAGATTGTCCTGTTCCGTGATGCCGCCGCCGCGCGGACCATAGAGCCCGACAGCATGTACTTCATCAATATAGGTCAGGGCGTTGAATTCATCCGCAAGATCGCAAATTTCTTCAATGGGCGCGAAATCCCCGTCCATGGAATAAAGCGATTCAAATGCGATCAGTTTTGGTGTGTCACGGGGCAGCTTTTCCAGCAGGCTGCGCAGGTGGTTCACATCATTATGGGCGAAGACGTGCTTTTCCCCGAAACCGTGACGGATGCCTTCGATCATGGAAGCGTGGTTCAGTTCGTCAGACAGGATCACCAAGCCGGGAAAGAGTTTGGGCAGAACCGAAAGCGTTGCCTCGTTTGCGTTATAAGCAGACGTGAACAAAACCGCCCGTTCTTTATTGTGCAGATCCGCAAGCTCTGCCTCCAACTCGTGGTGATAGGCTGTATTGCCAGAGATATTTCGGGTGCCCCCCGAACCGGCGCCGGCTTCGTCTGCGGCTGTTTTCAGCGCATCCAGAACCACCGGATGCTGGCCCATCCCAAGGTAGTCATTGCCACACCAAACGGTAATTTCCGCTTCGCTGCCATCAGGTTTTGACCAGATCGCACGGGGAAACTGCTGATTCATCCGGCGGATATTCTGGAACACACGATACCGGCCTTCATCATGCAGGCGGTTCAAAGCGTCGTCGATATGTTGGTCATAATCCATAGGTGGCACCCTAAAATTGCGGCCCGAACGTCGGGTCGATACCCAGATAGGGTATTCTAGCACAGACAGTTAGACCACAAAACGCCGCATGTGTCAGCCGGAACCTGAACTGAATACACTTGAGTCTGGCTGTTCAACCCCTTGGAATAGATGCAACATCCGGGTTTTTCCCAGTCCCATCTGCCCATCAGATGCAGTCGGCTGCTTTAATAGATATAGCGAATCTGATCAGTCCAGTAGCGTTCCACCCGCCGCAGCACTGTATTGATGTTCTTCAAACCCACTTCTCCGATGACGTCCTGCCCGACCATGCCACCGGCGTGCCGTTCGAAAAGATCAGTGACGATAGCGCGGATTTCACGCCCCCGCTCGGTCAATCTGACACGCACGGCGCGTCTGTCGATTTCGCAGCGGTGGTGGTGCATGTACCCAGCCTCCACCAGTTTCTTGAGGTTATAGGACACATTGGAACCCTGATAGTAACCACGGGATTTCAATTCGCCTGCGGTCACCTCATTATCACCGATATTGAACAACAATAGCGCCTGAACTGAGTTTATATCCAGCAACCCCAGACGTTCGAATTCATCCTTGATTACGTCAAGCAGCAGCCTGTGAAGGCGTTCAACCATTGAAAGTGTTTCAAGATAAGAGCCAAGGAACTCCGGCCCTTTGGTATCAACTTCGGTTGGGTTTACTTGTGCATGAATGCTCATCATTATTCTCCGCCATTAGCCATTCACAGGCAGAATTGCGGAAAAGTTCGAACAACTCGTTAAACAGAAGTTATTTTTTTCGAAATTGCCATTATCTTACTGACAAATTGTCTAAAATTCGCGCTAGAGCCGGTTTGAATTCTTCTGGAGTGGGTGCAGCACCGCTGATCCACGAATATAGCACCTGATCCGGCTGGTTCATGAAATGCTCGTGGGCGTCGAGCGCTTCAGCGTCCAGATTGGCCAGTTCCGTGTCTGCGAAACGACCCAAAATCAGGTCCATTTCTTTCATACCACGCCGCCAGGAACGCATCCGCAGTCTGCGCAGGCGGGTCTCATAAGGTTCGTCTTTTGGGTGCATCTGTTCCATACCGCCTTCTAGAACGGGGCCGCGGGACAGGCAAGAGCCTGCATGACAGGGTTTTCCTTGCACCCCGCGCAGCGCCCTCCTAAGACAGTGCGAGATACAAGAAGGGGTAAGTTATGTCGGATTTTCTGTCTAGAACGCTGGATCGGGTGAAACCCTCTCCGACGATTATGATTTCCGCCAAAGCGGCAGAATTGAAAGCCGCCGGACGGGACGTTATCGCGCTGAGCGCGGGCGAACCGGATTTCGACACGCCGGACAACATCAAGGCCGCAGCAAAGGCCGCGATTGACGCAGGCAAAACGAAATACACCGCCCCCGATGGCATCACCGAGTTAAAACGGGCGGTTTGTTCCAAGTTCAAACGGGACAACGGGCTGGACTATACACCGGATCAGGTCTCGATTTCTTCGGGTGGTAAACAGGTGCTTTACAATGCGCTGATGGCCACGCTGAACCCCGGCGACGAAGTGGTGATCCCGGCACCTTACTGGGTGTCCTATCCCGATATGGTTCTGCTGGCCGGAGGCACCCCTGTTGTGGCCGATACCTCGATCCAGACGGGATTCAAACTGACCGCAGACCAGCTTGAAGCGGCGATCACGCCGAAAACAAAATGGCTGATCTTCAACTCTCCGTCCAATCCCTCGGGCGCAGGTTACAGCGCGGTAGAGCTAAAAGAGCTGACAGATGTGCTGCTGCGCCATCCTCATGTCTGGGTGATGACCGACGATATGTATGAACATCTCGCCTACGGGGATTTCAAGTTCTGCACCCCTGCGGAAGTGGAGCCCAAGCTTTACGAGCGCACCCTGACAGTAAATGGCGTCTCCAAAGCCTATGCGATGACAGGCTGGCGCATCGGTTATGCCGCCGGGCCGAAACATCTGATCGGAGCGATGCGCAAGATCCAGTCGCAATCCACATCGAACCCCAGCTCTGTCAGCCAGTGGGCGGCCGTCGAGGCGTTGAACGGCGCACAGGATTATATCGAAACCTCCCGCCCCGTGTTTCAGGATCGCCGCGATCTTGTGGTCGATATGCTGAACAAGGCCGAAGGCATCACCTGCCCTACCCCTGACGGAGCATTCTACGTCTATCCCTCCATCGCAGATTGCATTGGCAAGACAACACGGAAGGGCGTGGAAATCACCTCTGATGAGGTGTTTGCTACCGAACTGCTGGAAGAAGAAGGCGTTGCTGTTGTCTTTGGCGCAGCCTTTGGTCTGTCGCCGAACTTTCGTGTCAGCTATGCCACCTCCAGTGAAGAATTGACGGATGCCTGCACCCGCATCCAGAATTTTTGCGCCCGATTGAAGTAGGAGAACCCATGGCCGACCTGCAAAACCTGTTCTTCCGTGTTCGCGAAAACGGTGCGGCGGTGTATCGTGTTGATGCCGAGAACCGCCAGCGCCGTCTGGACATGCAACAAATCGCCGTGGTGAATATCCGCTCTGGCGAAGTGAAACCTCAGGGGGATCAGATTCCCACCGCGGCAGAGCGCAACGAGATTGACGCATGGGTCGTGGCACGGCGCAAGATTATCGAAGAACGGCGCATTGACGATTTGCTGCGCACCACAGACCACCTGAACCTGACGGCGCAGTGGGTGCAGACCCGCGCTACGGACGAACAGATCGAGATGTTTGCGGATGATCTGCTGATGGCAATGCACGATCTGCGCACAGTGATTGTGCGGCGCAAGGCAGACGGTTTGGCTAAAAAGTAGGGTGCTGCCCGTTGTCGGGAAATCGAGTATTTCCGGAACATTGAAACCGGAGTGCTGTGCGCTTTTCAGACCGGAAGAATCGTTGTGCTCTTGATTTCTTCCATAGACAGAAGCGCGGTGACGTTGAAGATTTTCACCTCAGAGATCAGCGCCTGATAAAATGTGTCATAGGCTTTGGCATTACTGACCCGCACCTTCAGGATGTAATCAATGTCCCCTGCAAGACGATGCGCCTCCATCACTTCGGGGCGTTCCAGCAGGGTTTTCAGGAAGGCATCCTGCCAGCTTTGATCGTGTTCGGATGTGCGGATAAGCACAAAGAAACAAGCCTCTAGCCCCAACATCTCGGGATCGACCAAGGTTGTCTGGCCGCGTATCAGGCCCGCCTCGCGCATCTTGCGGATGCGGTTCCAGACAGGCGTCTTACTGGCCCCGACCGTGCGGGCGATATCATCCAGCGACTGGGAGGCATCCTTTTGCAATTCCGCAAGGATTTTCCGGTCCAGAGGGTCTAGAGCGATGGACATTTTGTCTTTCCTCTCATTTCGCGACGCTTGTTCCAATTTGGAAGCTTTCGAAAGTCATATTTTCCTATTTCACGTCAAATCGGGTTTGTAAATGGAATTTCTTCCTCCAAACCGCTATATCGAGCCTAACGAATTGAAAGTGGACGGGACAATGAAGCATTTTCCGATCTTTGTGAATCTTGTGAACCAGCGGGTTTTGCTGGCTGGCGGCGGCGAAACGGCGGTGGCAAAGCTGCGGCTGATCCTCAAGACCGAAGCCGAGGTTCACGTCTTTGCGCCGGAAGCGGTAGAGCTGATTGAAAGCTGGGCCAAAGCGGATCGCATCACACTGCACCGCCGCAATATGCAGGCGGACGACGTGGATGGCGCACGTCTGGTTTACGCAGCGCAGGACGATGACGCAGCGGACGCGCGTGTAGCAGCATTGGGTCGCGCGGGCGGTGCGCTGGTAAATATCGTGGACAACCTGCAAGACAGCCAGTTCATCACCCCCGCTATTGTAGACCGTGATCCGGTCACGGTTGCCATCGGCACCGAAGGCGCGGCACCGGTTCTCGCCCGTCACATCAAGGCACAGGTGGAAGAGGCCCTGCCCCCGTCCCTTGGCGCACTTGCGCGTCTGGGACAGGCGTTTCGCAGCGCGGTCGAGGTTCTTCCTATGGGCCGCAAGCGGCGGGATTTCTGGTCGCGGTTTTACTTCGAGCGCGGGCCAAAGGCGCTGACGTCCGGCGGCGAACAGGCCGTTCGCACAGAGTTGAAAGACCTGCTGGCGCAGACAATCGCGGCCAAACGAAGTGCGGGACGCGTCGATCTGGTGGGTGCTGGTCCGGGGGATGCGGAGCTGCTGACCCTTCGGGCACGCAAACTGCTGCATGAGGCAGACGTTGTGCTGCACGACCAGATGGTCACCGGCGAAATTCTGGAGCTGGCGCGGCGCGAAGCCATTGTCGTTGAAACCGGCAAACGGGGCTTTGGCGAAAGCTGGTCGCAGGCGGACATCAACGATCTGATGATTTCCCATGCGGCGCAGGGCCACCATGTGGTGCGGCTGAAATCCGGTGATCCGGCGATGTTTGCGCGGCTGGACGAAGAAATGGATGCGCTTGATGCGGCGGGTGTGGACTGGGCGGTTGTCCCGGGCATCACGGCAGCGTCGGCGGCGGCTGCGGGGGCTGGACTGTCCCTGACGCAAAGGGGGCGCAATTCTGCGCTGAAGTTCCTGACTGCCCATGATGTGAACGGCTTTGCGGATCAGGACTGGCGCGATCTGGCCAAACCGGATGCGGTGGCCGCAGTCTATATGGGCAAGAAAGCGGCGAGCTTCCTGCGCGGGCGTCTGATGATGCACGGCGCAAACGGCGAAACACCTGTGACGGTTGTCGAAAACGCCTCCCGCGCGAACCAGCGCATTTTGCAGGCAACCCTGTTGACCCTGCCAGAAATCCTCAACGCCTCGGATGTGTCCGGTCCCGCAGTCATGCTGCTGGGTCTGGCACCGCGGGCGGCAGCGCAAGTGGCGCTTGACCTTGATATTGACGAAATGGAGCAAGCCTGATGGCCAAGAAATTTACCCCGAAGGTTCTGACCGCAAACCACCTTCTGTCCGGTGATGTGATCTACTGGGACGAAAAAGGCGATTGGGTGGGTGCCTTTGAAGACGCGCTTTATCTCGACACTGAAAAACTGGCGAACCACGTGCTGACCCTTGCGGAGAAGCAGCAGGATGTGATCGTCGGCCCTTACCTCGCGGATGCGGCCCTTGGCCCTGACGACAAACCGATGCCGGCCCATTTCCGCGAAACATTTCGCATGACCGGACCTAGCAATTACCACCACGGCAAGCAAGCGGAGGCATAAACCATGTATTCCTACAGCCAGTTTGACAAAGATTTCATCGCCGAGCGCAACAAACAGTTCCGCGCACAGGTGGAACGGCGTATCGACGGTTCCCTGACAGAAACCGAATTCAAGCCACTGCGGCTGATGAACGGTCTGTATCTGCAACTGCACGCCTATATGCTGCGGGTGGCCATTCCTTATGGCACACTCCGGTCTTCCCAGATGCGCCAGTTGGCCATGATTGCCGAGAAATTCGACAAGGGCTACGGGCATTTTACCACGCGCCAGAATATCCAGTTCAACTGGCCCAAGCTGCGGGATGTGCCTGATATCCTCGACGCGCTGGCAGAGGTAGAGATGCACGCCATCCAGACCTCCGGCAACTGCGTGCGCAACGTGACCTCGGACCATTTTGCCGGTGCCGCTGCGGATGAGATCGAAGACCCCCGCCCCACCGCCGAACTGCTGCGCCAGTGGTCCACCGACCACCCTGAATTCGCTTTTCTGGGGCGCAAGTTCAAGATTGCCGTGGTCGGCTCCGAAACCGACCGCGCTGTGACCAAAGCCCATGACATCGGCTTGCGCATGGTGCGCGGTGCGGATGGCGAAGCCGGTTACGAAGTGATCGTTGGTGGTGGTCTGGGCCGCACACCCATGGTGGGCAAGGTCATCCGTGACTTCCTGCCAGCCGAAGACCTGCTGCCTTATGTGGAAAGCATCCTTCAGGTTTATAACCGTCTGGGACGGCGCGATAACAAATATAAGGCGCGGATCAAGATCACCGTGCATGAAAACGGGCTCGATGTGATCCGCGACGAGGTGGAAAAAGCCTTTGTTCTGCAACGGCAGGCTTTTGGGGGCTATGATCAGGAGCTGTACGCTTCGATCAAGGAAGCCTTCGCGCCGCCTGCCTTTATTGACGCGCCACTGGATGCTTTTTACGCCGCACAGAATGCCGATGCGTCCTTCCGCTCTTTTGTGGATACCAATCTGGCGGAGCACAAGAACCCCGATTACGCCATCGTGACCATTTCGACCAAGGCACACGGCAAGACACCGGGCGATGCGACAGCGGATCAGATGCGCGTGATGGCGGATCTGGCCGAAACATACGGCCATGACGAGTTGCGTATCAGCCACGAGCAGAACGTGATCCTGCCCCATGTCCACAAATCGCACCTGCCCGAAATCTACGCCCGTCTGCGCGAAGCCGGTCTGGCCACGGCCAATATCGGACTGATTTCCGATATTATCGCCTGCCCCGGCATGGACTACTGTGCTTTGGCAACTGCGCGCTCAATTCCTGTGGCACAACAGATCGCCACACGCTTTGACGAGCTGAAGCTGGAGCATGACATCGGTGCGCTGAAGATCAAGATTTCAGGCTGCATCAATGCCTGTGGCCACCACCACGTGGGTCACATCGGCATTCTGGGTCTGGATCGGGCCGGTGTTGAAAACTACCAGATCACGCTTGGCGGGGATCATACGGAAACCGCTGCAATCGGTGAACGTGCCGGACCGGGGTTCGCCTATGACGAGATTGTTCCTGCAATCGAGCGCCTGATCCACGGGTATCTCGACCTGCGCAGCAGCGCCGATGAGACCTTTATCGAAACCTACCGCCGTTTGGGGGCCGCACCGTTCAAGGCTGTGCTTTATCCCGCCGAACAAATCGCAGCCGAATAGGAGACGCACGCCATGCCATTAGAAGCCGCTTATCTGACTGTTCCCGAACGTGTAGAGATGCTGAACTCCAGCTATCGCCACCATGCTGCAATTCCCGTGCTGACCGAGGCGCTGAACGATCCCCTTCTGGGGAACGTGGCGCTGGTGTCCTCTTTCGGGGCTGAATCGGTTGTTCTGTTGCATATGGTTGCCACCATCAAACCGGAAACGCCGGTGGTGATGATCGACACCGAAATGCTGTTTCCCGAAACGCTCGACTATCAGGCCGAAGTGGCCGAAAAGCTGGGCCTGAAAAACATGCGCATTGTGCGGGCGGATGCTGCGGCTGTGGCTGCGGCGGATCCTGATGGAACCCTTCACCAGACAGCGCCGGATGCCTGCTGTTCGCTGCGCAAGACCGAACCCCTGCAAAAGGCACTGGGCGATTATGACGCATGGATTACGGGACGCAAACGGTTCCAAAGCGGCCAGCGTGCGGTATTGGACCTGTTCGAGAGCGAAGACGACATCCGCATCAAGATCAACCCGCTGGCCCACTGGCGCCAGCAGGATCTGATCGCCTATATGGAAAATAACGCCCTGCCCCGCCATCCGCTGGTGGCCAAAGGCTATCCGTCGATCGGCTGTGCCCCCTGCACCACGCCGGTCGGCCGCAATGAAGATCCCCGCTCGGGCCGTTGGCGCGGGCAGGACAAGGTCGAATGTGGCATCCACTTCGGCGCAGATGGCAAGATCGTCAGAGGAGCCTGAGGCATGACGCATACAGTACTTATTCAGGACAGCGGCTTTGTTCAGGACGACTGGACAGGCCCGCTTCTCGACTGGGATGTGGCGACACAGGGCGGCGCTGAACCCAAGCGCGGTTACGGGTTGGATGTACCAAACACCGTGACCGCCCAGCAGTTGCAGCCCTATTTCGATACCGTGGGCATGATCCGCATTTTCTTTCCAAACGCCCATGACGGGCGCGGCTTCACCATTGCCCGCACCGCCCGTCTGCTCGGCTATAAGGGACGCTTGCGCGCCTATGGCCATGTGATTGCAGATCAATACGCCATGGCGCGGCGTGTGGGCTTTGATGAGGTGGAAATCGAACAGAGCATCGCCAACCGCCAGCCCGAAGACCAGTGGCTCGCCCGCGCCAACTGGACCGAACACCGCTACCTAAACAGGTTGCAAAAATCAGCATAATTGTTATTACACTAACAATTGACCTTTCGACAGGAATACGACAATGACGGATCAGAATCCTATTACCACGACCGAGGCCAAGCCTGTGCCAGTTCTTCCCGACGCCCAGACCGTCACTAAAGTTACCCATTACACCGACCGGCTGTTCTCGTTTCGCGTGACCCGTCCGGCCAGCCTGCGCTTCCGCTCGGGCGAGTTTGTAATGATCGGGCTCATGGGCGATCCCGATCCGAAAACCGGCAAGCAGAAACCCCTGCTGCGGGCTTATTCCATCGCTTCCCCAAGCTGGGACGACGAACTGGAGTTCTATTCCATCAAGGTGCAGGATGGTCCACTGACATCCAAGCTGCAAAACATTCAGGTTGGCGACGAAGTGATTGTGCGCCCCAAACCCGTGGGAACGCTGGTTCTGGATGCGCTGCTACCTGCCAAACGGATGTATTTCATCGCCACAGGCACCGGCATCGCGCCATTTGCTTCGCTGATCCGCGATCCCGACCTGTATGAGCGCTATGACGAAGTGATCCTCTGCCACACCTGTCGTGAAACCGCAGAGCTGAAATACGGCGCGGATCTGGTAGCCTCCCTTTCTGATGATCCCCTGATCGGTGAAGTTGTTGGCGACAAGCTGAAGTACTTCCCGACCACCACACAAGAGCCAAGCGCACGTATGGGTCGGATCACCCATCTGTTGAAAGATGGTGAAGTGGCCAAGGAATTCGGCCTGCCGCCTCTCAACCCGGAAACAGACCGTTTGATGGTCTGTGGTTCTATGGGGTTGAACGTGGACATCAAAGCCATCTGCGAGGCCGCTGGCATGACCGAAGGTTCCAACAGCCAGCCAGCCGAATTTGTGGTCGAGAAAGCCTTCGTCGGCTAACTCAACGCGTGCCGACAGACAGGAAGAAAGCCCCCTTCGCGGGGGCTTTTTGCATTTCGGGGCAAAAAGTTTCTACAGAACAGCCCGGAATTTCGTTGCAATATCTGTTACATTACCGCTACCCCGCTTGTGTCCGGACGACGGGCCAACGGGCATTTGCCGTTAGTTCCCCCCAATCGTGAATTTCTAAAACTCTATATACTTCAGACCCTTACCCCCCTCTCAACCCACCTCTCCCAGGCCAAACCTTCCCCTATGGGAATGTTACAATCGCTGAACTACGTGTTATACACATCCATGTGAGTAGCTATTGATGACCCTGCTTGGCTACGCTCATTCTACCGCATCTTGGAGGTCTTCGACGGTGCGGCTTAAAGTTTACGACAGAGAGGAACCTTACATGTCAAATACAGTTAAAACACTCGCCGTTGCTTCTGCAGTTGCAGCCGCAGTTGTGTCCCATGCCAACACTGCCTCTGCGCAATCCAAAGAAAAATGCTACGGTGTTTCCCTTGCCGGTCAGAACGGCTGCGCCGCTGGTCCGGGTACATCCTGCGCCGGTACATCCACTGTAGATTACCAAGGCAACGCATGGTCGCTGGTGGATGCTGGCACATGCACCGAAATCAAATTGCCCGAAATGGCAGACGGCACAGCCCGCACCGGTTCTACCGAAGCTCTGGAACGTGATCTGCCAAGCTGATCAGCCCCCACAAAACAGGGTGTTGGCCGCAAATACGGCCGACACCCTTCTATCGAACACCCGCAAACACAGGGGATTTCCAAAATGCTGGACACACAGTCAAACAGACCGGATCAGGTGCCAAACCGCGCCGGAGTCGGCTTCAAGGCACAACATCTGGACGGCATTCTGCAAAACCCCGAAAGCATCGGCTGGATTGAAATCCACGCCGAGAACTATATGGGTGACGGGGGCCGCCCGATCGCACAACTCCGCCACCTGAGAGAGCGTTTTCCAGTGTCCTGCCACGGTGTCGGCCTGTCTATCGGGGCGGAAGGGCCGCTTGATGTGGATCACCTCAACCGCTTGAAAAAGCTGGTAGACTGGCTGCAGCCCGGGCTTTTTTCCGAACATCTCGCATGGTCTACCCACGACAGCCATTTCCTGAATGATCTTCTGCCTGTGCCCTATACGCAGGCCACCGTGGACCGCGTGGTCGCGCACATAGATCAGGTTCAGGACACGGTCGGGCGACAAATGTTGCTCGAAAATCCCTCCACCTACGTCGCATTCGAAGAGAGCGACCGCTCCGAGATCGACTTCCTGCAAGAAGTGGCGCAGCGGTCCGGCTGCGGCCTGTTACTTGACGTGAACAACGTCTTTGTATCCGCAACCAACCAGAACTATTCCCCCGAGGGGTACATTGACGCCTTCCCGACCCATCTGGTGGGAGAATTGCACCTTGGCGGCCACGAGCAGGATGCTGATGATTTTGGCGCGACCCTCCTGATCGACAGCCATTCCCGTCCCGTGGTGGATCCGGTCTGGGCACTTTACGAATATACACTCGCCAAAGCCGGTCCCCGCCCGACCCTTATCGAATGGGATAATGATATTCCCGAATGGGACGTTCTGGCGAATGAGGCCGCGCGCGCAGACCGGTTGCTCTCTGCCGCACCGGCAGCAAGGGCGAACTGATGGCCGTGCAATCCCGATTTGCACAGGCGCTGCTTGATCCGGCGCACCCCGTACCGGACGGGCTGATTGATCCGCTCGGCCGCCCTGCGGGGAAGCGGTTTAACGTCTATCGCAACAATGTAGTGGTCAGCCTGATGGATGCGATGGAGACAGCCTTTCCGGTAATCCGCAAATTGATCGGGGCTGAAAACTTCCGCAATCTGGCTGGACTTTATGTACGCCAGCACCCGCCAACGACGCCTTTGCTGATGTTCTATGGCACTGATTTTCCCGATTTTCTGGACAATTTCGCGCCGCTGGCCCATGTACCCTACCTGCCGGATGTGGCGCGGTTGGAACTGGCAAGACGCAAATCCTATCATGCCACCGATGCAACGCCCGTGCCTGCCGACGCCCTGTCACAGATTGCACCCGACCGGCTGATGCAATTGCGTCTGACGCTTGCACCTGCCATGCAGATCATCCCGAGCCGCTATCCCGTTGTCGGAATTTGGGAGTATAACATGACGCCGGATGCGCCGCAGCCGCCAGCCGAGGCACAGACCGCGCTCATCACCCGACCTGCGCTCGATTTGCAGATGCAGCTCGTTTCACCCGCAATGGCTGCCTTTCTTGGTGCCCTCCATCAGGGTGAGCCACTCGACACCGCTTTTGACACCGCAAGCGCCCAAGACAGCGCCTTCGATCTTACCGCCGGAATTGTGCTTTTACTGCAATCCGACCTGATCGTTGAAATACACCTGTAAAGGAAACTCCATGACTGCTGCACTTTCTCTCTACAACTCTATCATGGACTCTGTTTTGCGTGCTGTGGAAGGCTGGCTTTTGCCAAGTTTTGCCCGTTTTGCCTTTGCGGCGGTTCTCTTGTGGTATTTCTGGCAGTCCGCCTTTACCAAAACAGGCGCAGGTTTCTTCGGATTTCTGTCCCCCACAGAAAACGCCTACATCCAGATTTTCCCCAAATCGTTTGAAGCTGCGGGATATGACATCACACAGATGGGCACCTTTGAATGGCTGGTTGCGGTGGCAGGGACCTCTGCCGAAATCCTGCTGCCGTTCCTGATCCTGATCGGGCTGTTCACCCGTCTGGCAGCCCTTGGTATGATCGGGTTTGTTGCAGTGCAGACGATCGTGGATGTCTATGGCCACGGTATCTCCGGCAATACGCTGGGCGCCTGGTTTGACGGTCCATCCGACAGCTTGATCCTTGACCAGCGGCTGATGTGGATGGTCCTGTTCGCAGTGCTGTTTGTCAAAGGGGCCGGTCCATTTTCAGTGGACCGGATTTTGACACAAGTAACGAAAACTAAAGGTATTTCTCCTGAACTGCCTTCGTCCAGCCAAGCGTAAGCTCTTCGCCCGCCTCAACCACCGGACGTTTCATCAGGGTCGGGTGCTCCTTCAAAAGTGCCAGAGGATCTCGCGCACGTTCGGTGCTTTCCAGACCCCGCCAGGTGGTAGAGCGTGTGTTCACCAGATCATCCCCGAAGGTCGCGTAAAACCGCGAGAGGTCCGCGTCACTGATCCCGTCGGCCCGCACGTCCACAAAAGCCACTTCCTGCCCTGCATCCCGTAGCGCCTTGAGCGCCTTGCGGCAGGTATCACAGGTTTTCAAACCGTATAGTTTCATCATCAATTTCCCATGTACTGCGTCGTTTTCTACCTGTTCGGCGCAATTTCGCAACCTGTGGAGGTCATTAAAGCTTCACTTGCAATATTCAAAAGCGTGAGTCATAGATTCCCCCGTGAGGTTCATCTTTATACGATCCGCTCCTTCTTCGATGTAGCAGACCCGACCTAAGACACTGAGCTACACCACCAGTCGCAGCACAGTGCGGGCGGCGAAAAAACGATAGGAGCGCCACGTTATGGCAACCGGAACAGTAAAATGGTTCAACTCGACTAAAGGCTACGGCTTCATCCAGCCGGACGCCGGTGGATCCGATGTATTCGTACACGTTTCCGCTGTTGAGCGTGCAGGTCTGAACGGCCTGAACGACAACCAGAAAATCTCTTTTGAAGTTGAAACAGGCCGGAACGGTCGCGAAGCCGCGACTGATCTGAAACTGACAGACTAATCCAAATTATACAGCATTCCGAAAGGCCCCGACGCTCGCCGCGCGGGGCCTTTTTTTTGTCCGGCGTCAGGTGGCGGTATCGCTGTCGGGAACGATAACCGTTTCGGACGGGCTTGCTTCGCTCCAGTTGCTACCCGTGGCCAGAACACAGGCCATGCCGTTGGGATAGCTGAGCAGGACCGAAAAGCTGCCTGTCTGTGTCGAGCTCCACAGTTCGACCACACGGGTGGCGCTGCTCAGGCCCGCGCCGCGCCGGACCTCCTGATATTTTTCCGCCAGATGGGTGACGAGTTCCTCCCGCGGTCCACAGGGGGCCGCGCCAACGGGGGGTGCCAACGCAGCCATTCCGAATACCAGAGCAGAGGATGTGAGACGTTTGAACATGATGTACTCCTTCGCAAGTGACGAAAGGAGCAGAGGTCAGAGAGTTTTGACCTGATACGCGGAGTGCCGCAGGCCCCTTTCGGGGTGGGTCATGTTATTAATATCGGCTTGAACAGCCTGCCTTGCAAGGGGTGTCACAGGAAAGTGTCGGCAAACCGCGCTGCGGAGTGAACCGCAGCGCCGTATCTTAACTGCGCCAGCCCAGAAGATGGCGTTCGATCAATCCGATTGACGTGCTGACGACAACACCCAGAACCGACAGGATCAACACACCCGCAAATAAGCGTTCCAGATCGTAAAGCGCGCCAGCTTCAAGAATATAGGCCCCGATCCCGTATTCCGCCCCCAGCATTTCAGCCGCGACAAGCAGGATGATGGCAATCGCAAGACTGATCCGCAAACCCGACAGGATACCCGGCATTGCCCCGGGCAGCACAATCTTGCGCACGATGGACAACCACGACAGGCCAAAGCTTTGCCCCATACGGATCAGGCTGCGATCCACATTGTCCACCGCGCCGTAGGTTGCGACAACAGTCGGGGTAAAGGTTCCAAAGGCGATCAACGCATATTTGGAGCCTTCATCAATGCCAAACCAGATCACGAACAATGGTAGCAGCGCAATTTTGGGGATCGGGAAAATCGCTGCCACCAATGGCACCAATCCTGCGCGGATATAGGAAAACAAACCTATCAGAACCCCGACGCCGATCCCGAAGCTTGCCCCAAGTGCGGCCCCGACCACCAGACGGGACAGCGACGGCGACAGGTGTTTGTAAAGCAGACCGGATTGATGCAGCTCTATCAGTGTTTGCAGAACGTCAGAAGGCTTGGGCAAGGTCAAAGCGGAAATCCAGCCGGAACGAGTGCCCCATTCGGCAATGGCGATCAGCAGGACAAAGACGACACCACCAACCCAGCGTTTGCGTTCAGGTGCGAACCCACCGCCCCGAAAGCTGACGGTGCGGGCCTCTGCGGGGGTATGGGACATAGCTGTATCAGACATCAAGCAACTCCGCATCTGCTGCACGGGCTTCATCCCGCATCAATTGCCAGAGGTGTCTTTGCTGGCGGTCCAATTCCGGATCACCGAACTGGCGCTCGGCCAGTGGGGTGTCTAGATGCACGATCTCGCGGATCTGGCCGGGCCTGCGAGACAGAACAACGATGGAATGCCCCAGACGCACGGCCTCTGCCAGATTATGGGTGACATAGACGGCAGTGAACGGCGTGCGGGTCCACAGGGACACGAGATCGTCCATCAACAGCTCCCGTGTCTGACTGTCGAGCGCGGACAACGGCTCGTCCATCAGCATCACAGCCGGATTCACGGCCAAAGCCCGGGCAATCGCGACCCGCTGTTTCATGCCGCCCGACAGCTGCTTCGGCAGTGCCTTGGCGAAATCCGTCAGCTTGGTCCGCGCCAGTACATCGTCGATAATCTCTTTCGCCGCTGCACCTTTGATGCCGTGGTCTTCCAGCACCAGTGAAATGTTCCCCGCTACACTGCGCCAGGGCAACAGGGCAAAGTCCTGAAAGATGTATGTTAGGGGGTTGAGGCAATCCGAAGGCGGGGTGCCCACTTGCAGGACGCGGCCCTGTTTGGGGCGCTCCAGCCCGCCGATAAAGCGCAAAAGCGTGGATTTCCCACAGCCTGACGGCCCCACGATGCAGACAATCCTGCCGTGGGGAATTTCAAGAGAGATGTCGCGCATCACCTCGAACGTATCGTAAGAGTGGCTGACATTTTCCAGACGGATGTCCATTTGGCATAGGCTCCGGTAAAGCGTTGCGGGGCGCGCTAATGCCGCCCCGCTTTCAGTGATTCAAAAGGGAAAAGGCCGGATCAGGCCTTGATGGTTTCCACGTAAGATGCGTCCACCAGCGTGTCGAGCGTGATATCCGCATCCACCAGACCTTCGGACTGGAACCAGTTCAACTGATCTTCGATCGACGCCGAATTTAACGCTGCATTCTCGTTCAAGCGCATGGTACCGTTGATGATCGACGGTGCTGCCTTGTCGCGCGGACGGTCGGTGTAGACGTATTTGTGGATCAGATCGACCATCTCGTTCACGCCATCCTCACCGCCTGATTTGGCGATCATGGCTGCGTTATAATCCGCCACCCCTTTGGAATATCCGTTCAGGAAGCCTTCGGTCATGCCACGTTCGTCCGCTGCGTTCTTGGCAGAGGTAAAGACCGTTGTGACCTGATAGTTCGGGATATAATCCGCCACGTCACCGATGATGTGCACCGCGCCGGAGCCTGCCAGAGGTTTTGCGATATGGGGCACGATGGACCATGCATCAATCTGGCCGGATTTCAGTGCGCCAATGATCGCACCAACCTTTTGCAGCGGTTTGAAGCTGACATCCGCGCCTTCTGCCGCCGCAATCTTGGACCCCATGTAATGGAAAGAGGAACCGGCAGTGGAAATCCCGAAGGTCTTGCCGTCCAGCCCCGCAGGTGAGGTCAGGCCGGCCTTGAACGCCGCGTCGGAAGCAAGGATTTTCTGCCCGTCGATGCCTTTTTCTTCAGACAGTGCGCCGCCGATCACCTTGATCGCGCCTTTTTGTGCAAGCGAAATCAGGCCACCGGACACAGCTGTTACTGCATAATCCACATCGCCCGAGGCAATCGCCACGGCCATAGGCTGGGCCGCCTGAAAGAACTTGAACTCAACATCCAGTCCGGCTTGCGCGAAATACTCGCGCTCGAAGGCCACAAAGCTGCCTGCGTGGGATGTGAAGCGCAGCGCGCCCACAGTAATCTTTTTGTTGCTGGCCAGCGCAGGTGCCGCCAGTGTCGAGGCAGCAGCCGCGCCCCCCATCAGGATCAGTGCCTTCCGGCGGTTCAATGTCATCATGGTTTCCTCCCAGTGATTTGGTTTCAGTATAATTTGCTAATTCTGCCGCGGTTCTGACCGCAGTTCCGCTTCAATATCCTCGGCCAGCACCTCAAGCGCAGCTTTTACATCCCGCTCCAGCACTGCATTCAGCAGCGCCTGTTGGCGTGATTTGCGGCGGGCGAAATCCAAACGGCCTTCGCGCAATAACGCCAGCCGAAAGCGGCGGGATTGATTGAAAAATTTCTCCTGCAAGTCAATCAACCGCGGCGAACCGCAGCTTTCGATCAGTGTCGCGGTGAAAGCCTTGCAGGCTTCGTCCCATTCAAGTGCGGTCAGATCATCCGGTGTTGCCGCCACAGCGGTTTCAGCCTTGCGCAAACCGTGATGGGCCGCCATCACCCTGCCCTCCCACTGGACAGTACCGTGCTGTATGGCCAGCTCCAGCGCAGCGCTTTCAATCTGGCCGCGCACCATGATGATATCACGCAGGTCCTCTTCCGTTGCACTGGTCACGCGAAAACCCCGTTGGGTTGTTGCCTCTACCAGCCCTTCGGCAGACAGCAGCCGCAGTGTTTCCCGCATGGAATGGTTCGACCCGCCATAACGCTGGCGCAGTTGTTCGATCTTGAGCTTCTGATCCGGCAACAATGCTCCGAACGCAATATCGCGCCGCAGGGCAGAGGCCAGCATTGCAACGATAGAGTCGTCCTCACCAATGGTGCGCTTGAAGATCATGATATCCAGCATTTCAAGAAATGTTGGATATTTTTTGCCTTTTATCCACTGCAACGTCAATGGATTTCGGCGACACGTCGTACCTCACCTGTGAATCCCTTTTAAGCCGCTGTCGCTTTGCGGTTGACACATCAACTAAAAACGCGATCAATGTGCGGGATTTTACGAACAAGAGAATGCAACCCAAGATGGAAGAGCGACTACCTCTGGTCGGGCACGGGAATCGCAAATTGCGATACTCTGAAATCATTACCTACCGCGTTGCCCAGCTTCACACGCGGTTCAACGCGCAATCGACCCGGATTCTCCAGACTGTCAGCAACATCTCTCTTGCCCAGTGGCGTATCCTAACGGTCGTCAATTCCGCCGATGATGTGACACATACCAAAATATCGATGATTTCGAAAATCGACAAAGGGCAGATCAGCCGGGCTGTCAAATCGTTGATCCGGGACGGATATCTGGAAACCGAGCACGACCTTGACGATCATCGCAAGTCCTACCTCAAGCTGACGCCTCTGGCACGGGACCTGCTCGATAAAACGCTTCCACTCATGCAAAAACGGCATGATGTTCTGACAGAGTCCCTCTCGGCTGACCAGCGCCGTGTTCTGTTCGAGGCTTTTGACACGCTCGACACCTTGACTGAACTCACTGAATTCGCTGAATAATACCGGATCCACAGACAGACCATCGGCCCATCTGCGGATACGGATTTTTCCGTTTGCGGATTAAACAGGTGTCAGTGAGAGATCGTCGATGACAACGCTCGATCCGTCCAGCGCATAGATTTCAACCGCATTGATACCGTCGAATTTGCTGTCGTAATCGACGGAAGGATCGTCAAACAGCGTGTTACTGAAGTCGATCGAGGTGGCAACAGTCGAAGCGTCGACGATGAAGTCAAACGAGTCTACCTCGACATAGTCAGCGTAATAATCGGAGTTGGAGCCGTTTGGTACTTCCACGATTTCGGCACGGTAAGAAACAATCCGGATCGTCACATTGTCAGAAGAAACGGGATTGATAGAAACGTTTTCAAGGTTGAACTCGCCGCCAAAACCGTAGCTGTCCGGATCGAAAATATGAGCGAAACCGGGAGGGAAACTGTTTAAAAACAAAGGCTCATTGCCGATCCGTTGCGTGGCGTCATCTGCGTAAACGGCAAAGTTTTCTCCGGTTCCATCCACGTTCGCCACGAGCACATTATCCCCTTCAAAGGAGACTTGTCCGTTCGCCAGCCCGACTGGGTTGGGACGTTCCGGATCAAGCGAAGGCTCGTCCGTTTCAAACACACTGGTTGAACCGCTAAAGACAAATCCGTCCACGCCGCCAATCGAAATAGTGCTCCCGCTTTCCGAAGAATACTCTTCAAAATCGAACGTTGTAGTGGCTGCGGCGGCGTCCGCAGGATCAGATGCAGCAACTGTTATGGAACCTGTTGTCGACGCGTTCTCGGCTCCGGAATCATCCGTCACGGTGAAGTTCATTGAAACAGGGAGCTCTTCCCCGTCTGAAAGACCCAAATCCGCAATATCAAACGTCAATACGTTTGTGGCCGGATCAAAGCTGCTGGAGATGGTATTTGGCGAACCGCCTGCTTCAGCACCTCCAATCGTTACCGACACGTCCGAAAAGCTGATCGCGTCAGCATCAGCATCACTTGCGAAATCGTCCAGATCAAAGGTTACGATTGTACCGACGACATGCGTCCGTCCGATTTCAACCAGGTCCGAGCCGGATTCCCTGTAGGTCACAAGATCGTAGCCGTCGGTTACAACTTCCAGACCATAAATCGGACCGGAGATTACCGGCGCCCTATTTTCGGCTGGGCTCGGGGTGAAAGGACCGTCGATATTCACGGTCACAGTGCCTGTATTGGTTGCATTTGCACTACCGGTATTATCATCCACAGTGACGGTAAATTCGGTCGAGATACTGTCCCCAGCCCCGAGACCGGTGATGTCCGTATCCGTGTAAGCGATATGCAACGTGGTCCCGCGCAACTCGTAATCCAGATCCGTACCGCCGGTTATGGAAACGGTGAACGAAAGGTCGTCCAGATCCGCATCCGATGCATATTCCGAAAGATCAATCACGATGTTCCGGTCGGTTGCAGCCTCATTTACGATTGTATTCGTAAACACCGGCTGATTGTTCGGCGTGTCCGGTTCTTCTACAGGTCCGGCACCGTCTTCGATTGTCAGCAGGATGGTCCCTGTGTCAACGCTATTGGCCTTGCCAGCCCCGTCGTTCACATCAAACGAAATTTCCAGTTCGACTTCAGGCGCAACGCCTGTCGTCTCATCCGGCTCAATATTAAACTGGGCCGGATCAATGATCAGAACGCCGTCTGACAGGGAATACGTGACAGAACCCTCACGCCCGCTACCGGAAATGACAATATTCCCGAAGGACAATACATCTCCGCCGTCCGCATCCGTTGCCAGTTCCTTCAGGTCAATGACAATTGGATCTATATCTCCCTTGCGCAGAACCAGATCCGCTGCAACCGGAGCGTTGTTGGTATTTATCGGAGTTGGGTCATTCGAACCGTTCACGGTCAAATTGAAAGATATCTGTGTCGTGCTGTTTGCAGCCCCGCTGCCGTCATCCACCCTGATGGTAAAGACACCATCAAATGTGTCGCCCAGAGCAAGATCAAGTTCACTTGGATTGAAACTCAGAACACCACCGGTGAAAGAGGTCCCGATGGCCACTGAACGACCTGTGGAACTGTCTACAAGGCTAACGGTCGAAAAGGACAGATTCGCTGTTTCAAGATCAGAGACAAAGCTGCTCAGGTCCACCGAAGCCGTTCCGCCATTTTCGGTCACAAGCTGATCCGGCACCGGCGCGGTCTGAACCGGTGCATCGTTGACCGAGGCCACATCGATCAGGACTGTTTTTGACACAACACCGCCATTACCGTCATCAACGCTATAGGCAAAGCTGTCCGTGCCAAAATAGTCCGCTGTCGGCGTGTAGCTGAAACTGCCATCAGCAGAGACCGTCACAACACCATTGCTCGCGGCAGTATCAAGGGCAAAGGTAAGACTGTCCCCGTCTATATCCTGCGCAACAAGCATTCCTGTTATCGTACCGTCTTCATCTACTGCCAGTTCGGCGGTTAACCCCTCCGGCGCATCATTCACCGCGTTCACGGTGATGTTGATTGTCTGCGTATCCGTGCCACCGTTGCCGTCGCTCACCGTATAAGTGAAGCTGTCGCTGCCATTAAAGTCCGCACCGGGCGTATAGGCGTATGACCCGTCCGGTCTGATCGCGACCGTGCCATGCGTGGCCTGTGTCTCAACTGCGAACCTCAGGGTGTCTCCGTCAACATCACTGGCAAGGAGCGTGCCGGAAATCACCGTATCCTCATCCCCCGAGGCGGTTCCGGCCTGTGCGACTGGCGCATCGTTCACCGCATCAACCCTGATGTTGACCGTCTGGGTATCCGTCCCGCCGTTTCCGTCGCTTACCGTATAGGTGAAGCTGTCGGTGCCGTTGAAATCCGCATCCGGCGTGTAGGCATAGCTGCCATCCGCTGCCATTACGACCGAGCCGTTGGAACCGTCCGTTGCCAAAGCAAAAGTCAGCGTGTCGCCATCCACATCAGAAGCCGCCACAGTACCGGAAATCACTGTGTCTTCGTCCCCCGAAGCCATTCCAGCCTGCGCAACCGGCGCATCATTTACCGCATTCACGGTGATGTTTACCGTCTGCGTATCCGTCCCGCCGTTGCCGTCACTCACCGTGTAGGTGAAGCTGTCCGTGCCGTTAAAGTCCGCACCGGGTGTATAGGCGTAGGATCCGTCCGGTCTGATCGCGACCGTGCCATGCGTGGCTTGTGTCTCAACTGCGTACCTCAGGGTGTCTCCGTCAACATCACTGGCAAGGAGCATGCCGGAAATCACCGTGTCCTCATCCCCCGAGGCGGTTCCGGCCTGTGCAACAGGCGCATCGTTCACCGCATCAACCCTGATGTTCACCGTCTGGGTATCCGTCCCGCCGTTGCCGTCACTTACAGTGTAGGTGAAGCTGTCAGTGCCGTTGAAATCCGCATCCGGTGTGTAGGCATAGCTGCCATCCGCTGCCATAACGACCGAGCCGTTGGTCCCGTCCGTTGCCAAAGCAAAGGTCAACGTGTCGCCATCCACATCAGTGGCCGCAACGGTGCCGGAGATCACCGTGTCTTCGTCCCCCGAAGCCATAGCAGCCTGCGCAACCGGCGCATCATTTACCGCGTTCACGGTGATATTGACCGTCTGTGTATCCGTGCCACCGTTGCCGTCACTCACCGTGTAGGTGAAGCTGTCCGTGCCGTTAAAGTCCGCAGCAGGAGTGTAAGTGTAGCTGCCATCTGCTGCCAAAATGACCGAGCCGTTTGACCCGTCCGTTGCCAGAGCAAAGGTCAGCGTGTCGCCGTCCACATCAGTGGCCGCAACACTGCCGGAAATCACCGTGTCTTCGTCACCCGAAACGGTTCCAGCCTGCGCAACCGGATCATCATTTTCGCCAGTGATTGTGATTTCCACCGTCTTGCTGGTAAAGCCACCATTTCCGTCCGTTAGAGTAAAGACAATCTGTTCGACTGTGGATTCGCCAAAGGCCAACGCCTCGAACCCGCCGGACGTGGCAAAGCTGACACTCGCGACGAACTCCGAGTGATTGCTGTTTAACGTATTCGTAAAGCCCGTGATCGAGTAGTCGCCACTCCCCGTATAGACCACATCGAAAACCGACATAGTATCTTTATCGAAATCCACTCCGGTGACGGTAAAACCGACGGTACCACCTTCGCTGACAGACACATTCTCCGCCGTCACAACAGGTGCATTGTTTGTCTTACCGAGCAGAACTTCCCCGTCATTGAAGCGCAAAACTTCAATCTGTTGCAACACATCGGTGCCGGAGTCCCCGTTGCGGGTGCTATTGTCGACAACCGTGACCTTGTTGCCGGACGTGGTCCAGGAATAATCATAGATAGACCCGCCATAGACGGCCACGTCGTATCCGTCTCCACCAAAGAGCGTATCATCGTGGGCACCGCCTGCGATAATGTCGTCCCCGTCGCCGCCCTTGATGGTGTCGCGCCCGCGCCCGCCGCGGATGGAGTCTGCGCCGTCACCGCCCAGAATATCATCTCCACCGTAACCGCCGGCAATTATGTCGTCACCGTCTCCCCCCTGAATCCGGTCTTTGCCGTAACCGCCGTAAATATCGTCATCTCCGTCGCCACCATATATCCGGTCCTTGCCGGTGCCGCCGTGAATTTCGTCGTCGCCATCTCCTCCGGTGACACGGTCATCGCCGTGGCCACCGCGTAATTCGTCGTTGCCGGAGCCCCCCCGTACAATATCGTCCCCGTTGCCAGCGTGGATGTAATCATCGTCATCATCGCCATCGAGAATATCGGCTCCGTTCTGGCCTTTTATCGTATCATTACCGACGCCACCAAAGACCACATCATCGCCACCGTTACCGCGCAGGATATCTTTGCCTTCGCCGCCAAAAATCGTATCCGCATCCAACTTCCCGTACACTCGGTCGTTGCCAGCATCACCGGACAGGATATCCTCCCCCGCGCCGCCATAGAGATTGTCGCGTTGTTCACCACCGCTGATTTCGTCGTTTCCATTGCCGCCGAAAATAGTGTCGTATCCGTCAGACCCCGAGAGGCTGTCGTCAAACGTGCTGCCAAGAATGCTGTCGTCCCCGCCAAGCCCGTCAACCAGTACCGAGCCGAGTGCTGTGCGCTCATCAATCAGATCGTCATTTTCGGTAGAAGCCATATCTCTAATCCTCCTAGGCTGGGCAGCCATAGTATTGCTTATCAATAAAAATGCCACTTGGACGGTGTTCCCGACGGGTGCAAAATACCCACGGCCAAATGATCTTGCCTACAGATTGCGTTAACTTACACGTTAATTCAACTTAAACATCAGAATGCAGGCAGAATTTGCCACTTTCCTGCACCGCCTTGCCCGATTGATAACCCTGCCCGTCCAACCGGAGCGAATGTTTAAAGCGCGACAGTTGTGGCGTCGTAGCCGTAGATACTGTCGAATGGGCGCAGACCGAGCCTGTCCGGCAAGGATCCGGCAACCTTCAATTTAGCCCGCGCGACGACGCCGTGAAACGGTCCATCTAGATGAAACAGGGCCGCATTGTTGCGAGCACGACTTTGCAATCGGGCTGTGCGGGGCTTACGAATACGGGTGTAATGTTGTAGCGCACCAGCCGCACTCGGTGATCCTTGGGTAAGACATCTTGTCAGAACGCAGGCGTCCTCGATCGCCATTGCCGCGCCCTGCGCCATAAACGGCAGTGTCGGGTGGCAGGCATCGCCGAGCAATCCGGTGCTCCCGTCAGACCAGTCCGGCAGTTCGGGGCGGTCAAACAACGCCCAAAGGTGGGTACTCCGAGCAGCGCCAAGCAGGGTGTGAATGTCTCCGTGCCAGCCGGAAAACCGGGCCAGAAGATCAGCGGGATCGCCCTGGACTCTCCAGTCAGGGTTTTGCCAGTCGTCCCTTTCTTCAACTGCAACAAAATTAACAAGCTTCCCACCGCGAAGGTAGTAGGTCACCACGTGACTACCCCGCCCGACCCAGACTGTAGCATCCGGCGGGATCAACCCATCGGGTAAATCCGCTGTGGGCACTGTGCCGCGCCATGCAAGCTGTCCTGTGAAGCGAGGGCCGAATTGCGGATGCATCTGCGCGGTGATCGCAGAACGAATACCATCCGCGCCAATATTCAGATCGGCTACTTGCTCCACCCCGTTCGCCAGAAGGCCAACGTCAGTGTACCCCGTTACAGTCGAACCGGTTTTAACGCGGACGCCCTGTTGGCCTGCCGCTTCTTCCAGAATTTTGTGCAGATCAGCCCGGTGAACATGGAGATAGGGCGCGCCGTAGACTTTCTCGCACTGATCTTTCAGGGGCAAGACGGCCAGATCACGCCCCGATTTCCCATCCCGGATACGGGCGTATTGCGGGGCGAAAGCCACCTCGTTCACCGCCTCTTGCAGCCCCAGATTCGTCAGCACCTTCATGGCATTCGGGCTCAACTGCAAACCTGCCCCGACCTCGCCTAAAGCGGGCGCCTGTTCAAAAACGCAAACCTCAACGCCCTGCCGCGCCAGCGCCAGAGCTGCTGTCAAACCGCCGATCCCTGCACCGGCGATATTCGCGCGGCGGATCACCTGCAAAGCTTTCGCAGCACCAATGGAAGCGCCTGCACTGTAATGGATTTTTTCATGGGGCCTGACTAGCAAGTTCCTCTTCCCGATCCAACACGGATTTTGCGCAAGCCGCAGCGAGACTTGATCGTTAACATATTAACAGGTTGCGGGATTTCCACAGCTTCAGTAAACAATGCCAACACCAAGGAGGCCCCATGAATATTCTCTTTATCATGTATGACCAATTGCGCTTTGATTACCTTAGCTGCGCCGGACATCCCCACCTACATACCCCCAATTTCGACCGCGTTGCTGCACAAGGGGTCCGCTTCAGCAATGCTTATGTCCAGTCACCTGTCTGCGGATCGTCGCGGATGTCCTATTACACGGGGCGGTATCCGTCCTCGCACGGGGCGCAATGGAACGGCTTTCCCCTGCGTGTGGGGGAAGTGACGCTTGGCGATCATCTGCGCAAACTCGGGATGAACAGCTGGATTATCGGCAAGACCCATATGAAGGCCGACGCCGAAGGTATGGCGCGTCTGGGGCTGGCCGCCGACAGTGAAATCGGCGCGCGTCAGGCAGAGTGCGGCTTTGACAACTGGTGCCGCGATGACGGGCTTTGGGGGCAAGGTCCGGACGGGTTTTATGACGAAAAAAGATCACCTTACAACGAATACCTGAAGTCCAAAGGCTACCCGAGCGAGAACCCCTGGGCGGATTTTGCCAATGCCGGCATCACCGACGACCAGATCGCCAGCGGCTGGATGTTCCGCAATGCCGATAAACCCGCCAACATCCGCGAAGAAGACTCCGAAACGCCGTGGCTGACGTCTGAAACCATCCGTTTTGTGGATCAGACAGAAGGCCCGTGGCTGGCCCATGTGTCTTTCATCAAGCCGCACTGGCCCTATATTGTGCCGGCGCCATATCACGACATGTACGGGCCGAACCATGTGCCCGCCCCGCTGCGCCATGAAGTGGAACGGGAAAACCCGCATCCGGTTTATGGCGCCTATATGGGCAACAAGATCGCCAGCGCCTTCCAGCGGGACGAAGTCCGCGAAAAGGTCATCCCCGCCTATATGGGGCTGATCAAACAGTGCGATGACCAGTTGGGCCGGCTGCTGGACCATCTCGAAGCCACCGGAAAGATGGACGACACGATGATCGCGCTGACATCGGATCACGGGGATTACCTCGGGGATCACTGGCTGGGCGAAAAGGACATGTTCCACGAACAATCCGTCAAAGTGCCGATGATCGTCTTTGATCCCCGCCCCGAAGCGGACAGCACACGGGGCACTGTTTGTGACGCATTGGTGGAGAGCATCGACCTCGCCGCCACTTTTGTAGAGGCTGCCGGGGGGCAGGTTCCGGATCACATCATCGAAGGCCGCTCCCTGATGCCGTGGCTGCACGGAGACACGCCAAAGTGGCGCGACTATGCGATTTCGGAATATGATTTTTCGGTGACACCACAAGCGGTTGCACTGGGCTTGGAGCCGCGCGATGCGCGGCTGTTTATGGTTTTTGACGGGCGGTATAAGCTGATCCATTCAGCGGCGGGCTACCGCCCCATGTTGTTCGATCTGAAGACCGACCCCGAGGAGTTTTACGATCTGGGCGAAAGTGCGGATCATGGCGAGGTACGCGACAAGCTTTACGCGCATCTGCACGAATGGGGCCTGCGGATGAGCCAGCGGGTTACGCGTTCTGACGACGATATCCGTAACAGCCGTGGCAGGTCGGGGCGCAGGGGTATCCTGCCGTTCCTTTATGACGGAACCGAAGTTCCCGAAGAACTGATCCAGTTCTATCGCGGCCCCTCACCTGCGAAATACACGGACTGAGCCCCGTTATGCCGGCACACGAACCGCACCCCCGAAAGGTGCGGTTCGCTCAAGCCCCGAAATAAGCCCGCCGGATCAGGTTCAGGCCGAGAATCAGGAACACCAGCAGGATTGTGTTGCGAAAGTAAGCAGGCGAGAGACGGTTGCGAACTTTCTCACCGATTGCGTAACCTGCCAGTGCAGGCACGATCATCAGCGCAGAGGTCAGTGCAAGCGGACCGCCCAGAAACCCCAATTGCGCGTAAGACACCGCCAGCGGGATACTGCCCACCGCCACCAGAAATCCGGTGGCGCGGATGAATTCGTCCTTTTCCACCTGCCGCACGGACAGATACATGCCCAAGGGTGCTGCCCATGCCGCAGTCAGGCCGCCGATCCCGCCTGCCAGTGTGGCAAAACCAAACTGCGCCAGCGTATCATGTTCGGCCCTGACAGGAGGCAGCCAGCCGCGCCAGCTGACAGCTACAAAGATCAGGATGGCCACGCCCAGCGCACCAGCGAGCCAGCGGTCATCCACATCCCGCGCCAGTACGCTTGTCACGACGACACCGATACACAGCACCGTTGCAAATACCTTGTAGCGCAGGATCGTGCGCAACACATGACCGCCACGCAACCACTGCCAGCCATTGATCCCCAACATCGGGAACAGGATCAGCGAAATCGCAACACGCGGCTCTATCGCCAGCGTCATCCCCGCAATAGCAGCAGTGGGCAGACCAATGCCTGCAATGCCTTTAACGCAGCCTGCAAACAGGAATGCAAGGGAGGCAACAACGGTTACACTTGTTATATCCATGGCCCCTCTTAGCGGTGGCCGACCCCCAAAGCGAGAGCGAAACCGCCTGCCCTTATGCTTTTGCAGGTTCTGAAATTTTTTAATTTGACAGAAAAATTAAATATGTGAATAACTACCCCAAAGGGAGAGAGCATGAAGACCTATCTGGGAATCGACCTCGGGACATCGGGGCTGCGGGCCTTGCTTGTGGAGGAAAACGGAACCGTAATCGGCGCGGCGCAATCCGCCTATTCGGTGGCCAACCCCCATTCAGGCTGGTCGGAACAGGACCCCGCCGACTGGATCAAAGCCTGTAAGACAGCGATTGGTGAACTTCACCAAACCCACCCCGATTTTATGGCGCGGCTGGCAGCGATTGGCACGGCAGGACAGATGCACGGCGCGACCCTGCTGGATGAAGCGGGTGCGGTTTTGCGCCCCTGTATCCTGTGGAACGACACTCGTGCCCATGCAGAAGCCGCCGAACTGGACACAATGCCCGACTTTCACGCACTGTCCGGTAACATCGTTTTTCCGGGCTTCACCGCACCCAAGCTGGCGTGGGTGAAAAACAACGAACCGGAGGTTTTCGCCCGCGTTGCCACGGTATTGCTGCCCAAGGATTATCTGTCCTACTGGCTAACCGGAGAACGCGTTTCCGATATGTCGGACAGCGCAGGAACCAGTTGGCTGGATGTGGGGGCAAGGGGCTGGTCGGAGACACTTCTGAAGCAATCCGGCATGTCCCGTACCCAGATGCCCCGCCTTGTAGAAGGATCAGAGGTCGCCGCTCCTGTCAGCGCCAAACGTTGCGCCGAACTTGGCCTGCCCGAAAATGTCGTTGTGGTCGGTGGCGCCGGCGACAATGCGGCCGCGGCCTGTGGCATCGGTGCACTGGATGAAGGACAGGGGTTTGTGTCCCTTGGCACCTCGGGTGTGCTGCTGGCCGGAAAATCCGGCTATGCGCCCCTGCCCGCCTCTGCTGTGCATACGTTTTGTCATGCGGTTCCGAACCGCTGGTATCAGATGGGCGTGATCCTGTCGGCCACCGATAGCCTCAACTGGCTGTCGCGCACTCTGAAAACCCCTGCGGGTGAACTGGCGGGGCTGTTGGACGGGCCTCTGGCTGCGCCGGGAACCGTCACCTTCCTGCCCTATCTGTCAGGGGAGCGTACCCCCCACAACGACAGCACCATTCGCGGCGCGCTTCTCGGGCTGGATCATGCCACGGGTGATCGCGAGTTGGTGCAGGCGGTGTTTGAAGGTGTTGCTTTTGCCCTGCGCGAGAACCTCGATGCCTTGCGCTCGACCGGCACCGAACTGACCTCTCTTATGGCGATTGGCGGCGGATCACGCTCACACTACTGGCTTGAACTGATCGCCACCGTTCTGGACCTGCCCCTTGATCTGCCCGAAGACGGCGAAAACGGTGCGGCCATGGGGGCGGCCCGTCTCGCTATCTGCGGGGCGAGCGGTGCAGCACCGGAAGAGGTCATGACGCAACCCGCGATTTCCCGCCGGATCAACCCGAACTCCGATTTAACGAAGGCGTATGCAGAGGCTTACCAAGCCTACCGCGCCGTTTATCCAGCAATAAAGGCATTATGATATGACAACAGGTTTCTTTGACGGCATTTCCCCAGCAAAATTCGTCGGCGACGGAGAAGGCACGGAATTCGACTACCGCCATTACAACCCCGACGAAATGGTGATGGGCAAGCGGATGGAGGACCACCTACGCTTCGCCATCGCCTATTGGCATTCCTTTGCGTGGGAGGGCGGCGACCCCTTCGGCGGCGCCACATTTGAACGTCCGTGGCACCCGCAGGACAACCAATCCCGTGCCAAGCTGAAAGCCGACGTGGCCTTTGAGATGTTCGACATCATCGGCCAGCCCTATTACTGCTGGCACGATGCAGACATCCGGCCCGAAGGCGACACATTTGCACAAAGCCTGCGGAATTTTGAGGAAATCATCGATTATTTCGGTGAAAAAATGTCATCCCGCAACATCAAGCTGTTGTGGGGCACAGCCAATATGTTCAGCCACCGTCGCTGGATGTCCGGCGCATCGACAAACCCCGATCCCGATGTGTTCGCCTATTCCGCCGCAACAGTGAAAACTTGCATGGACGCGACGCAGAAACTGGGCGGCGAGAATTACGTGCTCTGGGGTGGGCGTGAAGGCTACGAGACCCTGCTTAACACCGATATGGGGCGAGAGCTGGATCACATGGGCCGCTTCCTGAATATGGTGGTGGAGTACAAGCACAAGATCGGTTTCAAGGGGACGATCCTTGTGGAACCCAAACCGCAGGAACCTTCTAAACACCAGTACGATTATGACGCGGCCACCTGTTATGGTTTCCTGCAAAAATACGGGTTGGAAAACGAGGTGAAGCTGAACCTCGAACAGGGTCATGCGATCCTTGCGGGTCACAGTTTTGAACATGAAATCGCGACGGCTGCAGCCCTTGGGGTGTTCGGTTCGATTGACATGAACCGGAACGATTACCAGTCGGGATGGGACACAGACCAATTTCCCAACAACGTTCCCGAAGTTGCGCTGGCCTATTATCACATCCTGAAAGCGGGCGGGTTTACCACCGGTGGTACCAACTTTGACGCCAAACTGCGGCGCCAGTCACTGGATGCTTCCGATCTGATCGCCGCACACACAGGGGCGATGGACATCTGCGCCCGCGGGCTGAAAGCCGCCGCCGCGATGATCGAGGACGGCGGGCTGGAGAGCGCCCTGCAAGAGCGTTACAGTGGCTGGGATGACCCTACGGCCAAGGCGATGCTCGACAGCGATTTCGACAGCATCTTTGAAAAGGTCGTTTCAGGCGACATCGCGCCAGAGCCCCGCAGTGGTAAACAGGAACGGCTGGAAAACATCGTGAACCGTTTCGTCTGATCCCGCGATGCCCGTCCCCGCAGACATTCGCGCTTTTACTCTGACGGGCGCAGAGTCTGCGGTGACGCTGCTGAATCTTGGTGCGGTCACGCAAAGCTGGCGCACCGATCTTGGCGGGCCGTCCCGCAGCATCGTGCTCGGCTATCGGGAACCTGCCGCCTATCTGGACAATCCGCAGTTTCTGGGGGGTATTGTCGGGCGGGTGGCGAACCGGATCGCCCACGGGCGGTTTGAACTGGACGGGGAAACCTATCACCTGCCCCCGAACGAAGGTCCACACGTTCTGCACGGCGGGGCGGACGGGTTGCACAAACGTCTGTGGCAGGCGGAAGCGGATGGCACCAGCGCCCTGCGGCTGACGCTGCATTCCCCTCACGGCGATCAGGGATTTCCGGCTGCGGTAGATTTTGAGGTTCTTATCACGCTGGAGGGCAACAGCCTGAGCTACAGGATGCGCGCGACGGTAGACCGCCCGACCCCGATCAATCTGGCACAGCATTCCTATTACAATCTTGCGGGGCACGGCACGATTAGGGATCACCGCCTGCGGATCGACGCCGATGCGCTGCTGCCCACAGATGCCAATGGTATCCCCCTTGGCTCTGCCCTGTCGCTTGCGGGGCAGCCGCTTGATTTTCGCGACGGGAAATCCATCCGTACCGCCGACCCGCACAGGGCAGGCATTGATCTGAACTACTGCCTGAACGCGGCTTCCCCGCAAGTGCATCTGTCCCACAGCGGCCTTGCGCTGACGCTGGCTACGGACCAGCCCGGACTGCAGGTCTATACCGCGCAGCATCTGTCGGAACGTGCCGCGCCGCTGCAGGGGCAAACGCACCGCGCCTTTGGTGCGATATGTCTGGAACCCCAAGGCTATCCCGATGCGATCAACAGGCCGGACTACCCGAGTATTGTGGTCACACCGGATCACCCCTACGCTGCGACTGTGACCGTATCCCTGATGCCGGAGACACCATGACCCCGCTCCGCCCGATCCTGCTGGCCAGCGCCCTGATTGCCTTGGCTTTTCCGGCTGCATCCGGTCCGCTGCCGCAAGCGAATGCGCAGTTTTCAAAGCCCGATATGGCGCAGGTGCGTCTGGGGCAACTGCTGTTCTATGACCCGATCCTGAGCGGCAATAAAACCGTGTCCTGCGCCACCTGCCACCACCCGCGGCTTGCGACATCTGACGGGGTATCTCTCGGGCTGGGGGATGGGGGCATCGGGCTTGGACCAGCGCGGCGCAGCGATCCGGACAACCTCCCCGAACAGCGCATCCCGCGCAATGCACCTGCCCTGTTCAATCTCGGCGCAACCCAGTTCCAGACCCTGTTTCACGATGGTCGGCTTGAGGCGGACGATACCGACCCGATGGGGTTTCGCACCCCGCTTGGTGCGGATATGGAACAGGGGTTTAACGGGGTTCTTTCAGCCCAGACCATGTTTCCGGTGCTCTCGCCCGACGAAATGGCAGGGCATTATTCCGAAAACGATGTGGCCCAGGCCGTGCGGCAGGGCTTCTTTACCGGACCAAACGGCGCCTGGGCGATCCTGTCTGCACGGGTTGCGGCCATACCGGAGTACGCGCGCGGGTTTGCAGCGCTTGAAGGCACCAAATCCCCGCTGCATTTCTCTGACATTTCCAATGCGATTGCCGCCTTCATGGCGTTTGAATGGCGCGCAGACGACAGCCCGTTTGACCAATTCCTGCGGGACGGCATCCCGCTTGCCCCCGCAGCGGCGCTGGGAATGGAGCTGTTTTACGGCAAGGCAGGCTGTGATGCGTGCCACGCGGGACAATTCCAGACTGATCACGGGTTTCACGCCATCGGCCTACCCCAGATCGGACCGGGAAAAGCGGCACGGTTCGAGCGGCACAAGAAAGACGAAGGCCGGATGCGCGTCACAGGCGCGGCAGAGGACGCCTACCGGTTTCGCACCCCGTCCCTGCGCAACGTGGCGCAAACCGCGCCCTACGGGCACAACGGTGCTTTTGCCGATCTGCGGGAGATGGTGTTACATCACCTCTCACCAGAGGCGTCTTTGCGGCGCTATACGAAGGCGCAATCCCTGCTCCCCGAACTGGTGGGGGCCGAGGATTTTACCAATCTTACCGACAAGGGCGAAACTGACCGGATCGCAGCTGCCATTGAACTGGCTCCGGTTCAGCTGAGCGAGCCTGAAATCGACGCAATCCTTGCCTTTCTTGCAAGCCTGAGCGATCCGGTCAGCCTGAAGGGGCGGCTGGGCGTGCCCGAGACAGTGCCAAGCGGTTTGCCCGTCGAATGACCCGCTTCATTCCGGCGCAACCGCCAGTCGGGTGCCATCCGCGCGGATCACATAAGCGGTATCGCTGGCCAGCGTAGTCCAGTCACTTGTGACTCCGTCCGGCCAGATCACCCGAACCAAAAACGCCGATGCCTCCCCAAGCCCGAAATGCTCCGGCCCAAGCTGCCCGCCCGCGTGTCCCCCGCCCACCGTGATCTCGCGGCTGTAGTGTCGGTCATCCGCCGTTACCTCTAACCACGCACCCACGGCGTTTTTGTTCACACCTGTTTGCGCAAGCCGCAGACTTGTCCAGCGCCCCGCGTCCGGTGTTACGTTCCGGTAAACCTCCAGTGGCGCACGGCGGTTCACCACCACCAGATCAAGCAGCCCGTCACGGTCCAGATCCACCAAAGCGCCGCCGCGTCCGCGGTGCAGGCTGGCCACGCCCGCCGCCTCTGCCGTTTCGGTGAAACTCCCGTCCGCGTCCTGTACCAGCAGATTGTTTGGGTCTTTCATCGCCAGACCCGGCATCTGTTCGACATTGCCTTTGGCAATAAAGATGTCGTCCAGCCCGTCGTTTTGCACATCGCCGAATTGCACGTGCCAGCCGGTAGAGGGCCGCCCGTCGCCCCCTGTAAAGGGCCGCTGCGCCGTGGCGCCAAGATCGTAAGGCGCATCCGAGAATGCGGGTTTTTGTCCACTGCCATCCTGAAACTGCAACCGCTGGTCCCCCATCGAGGTCATCATGACGTCTGGCAATCCGTCCCCTGTCAGGTCACGGCTGGCGATCCCCATTCCCCAGAGCTTGTGTTCGCGCCAGCCTTCGTCTGCGGTGTAGAAACGCGGGCTTTCTGCCATTTTCAAAAGCTGTTCCTGCCCGCCGGTCACGTAATAATGCCGGTCATTGCTGAACCGCAGATCAGCCCGCCCGCTACGGGACCAGTCGCTGAACAACATAGACAGCGGGCAAAGCCCCGGAGACAGCGGGATTGGCGCGCCGTAAACTTCGCCTTCGGGGCGATAGAGGTAATTCACATCACAGGCCTCGAACGGGCCGTCCGGATCATCCCGATTGACGTAATTGCCAAAGGCAAGCGTGGGCAGCTTCGCTCCGCCCTCCCATGTGGCGGAAAAGGCAGTTGTCCAAGCCGATACATCCTGAAAGCCCAAATTATCAAACGGGGTAAAACGACATTCCGGACCGCCCTGCAACAGCAGGTTCTCCCCGACCCGAAGCACCGCCAGATCAGCAAAACCGTCACTGTCTATATCCAGCGGATAGGCACCGGTCACGCCCGTTACAGCCGCTGCATTGGCGGGCACGGCGGAAAACGCCAGTTCCCCCGCTTCAGCCGTAGCATTGCGCAACAGCAGCGCAGGGGTTTCGCCACCTGCCACATAAAGATCCGGATACCCGTCCTGATCGCAATCCAGCACGGCAACACCGCCGCCTACAAAATGCTCCCAACCGCCGGTGTAAATGTGTTCGGGCACGGTCACGGGGCGGAACGCCGGTTCCGCTACAACCGGAGCAGCAATAACCGCAGCCAGCAGGGCCAGCGGTTTAAATTTCACCTGCACGCAAGGCTTCAACGGCCATCTCCTCAACACCTTCCAGCGCATAGGCCGCAGCCCCCTTGGCCCACATCAGATCGCCCCAGCGATGGATCACCACTTCCGGCGGGGACTGGTCCACCTGAACGATGGAGTCTTTGATCCCTGCAATCACTTCCTCGGCGTAAAGATGGTTGGATTGCATCCGTTCCCCTGCCAGTACGATCAGCTGTGGATCGAAAATATTGACGATATTGGCCAGCCCCATCGCAAACATCCGCCCCGCCCGCAGAACGATGTTACCTGCGACCGGATCGCCGTCATGGGCCCGCTGCAACAAGGCCTCGATCCGTTGCTCGTCCGTTTCCCCTGTCAACGCGCCTGCACCTGCGTGGGTTACGCTGGCCTCGCGCAGCAGCGCATAATCGGCGACGTAAGCCTCCAGACACCCCCGCTGGCCGCAGCGGCAGAGTGCTCCGTCCAGATGGACTTTGGTATGGCCGAATTCCGCACCGCATCCGCGCGTCCCACGGTAGATTTCATTATTGATGACAATCCCCATACCAACACCGCTTTCGATGGTGACAACGATAAAATCCGTTGCTTCACGCCCCAGACCAAAGCTTTTCTCGGCCATGGCCACAAGGTTTGCATCATTGTCCACAAAGGCGGGAACACCCAGCGCCGTATCAATTGCACTGCGCAGGTTTATGTTGCGATCAGACAAGGAGGGCGACCAGTGGACAAGCCCCTGTTGCACATCGACAATCCCCGCAATCCCGACACCGACCCCCGACAGATCCGACACAGACTTGCCCAGCGGCGTCAACATATCGCCAAGCGCACCGGCAAGTTCCTCCACCAAAGCCTCTGTGCCGAGTGTCGTTTTGGAAAGAACATGGCTGTGCTCGGCCAGTTGGTTGCCTTCAAAATCCATCAGCACCAGTGAAAGCGAGCTGTTGGCGATTTTTATGCCTGCCACCAGATGGGCCGCACCGCGGATTTTCAGATCCACGCGCGGGCGTCCACGCGCCATTTCCGTACCCTGTGCTGCCACTTCCTCAACCAGTCCTGCGCGGATCAGTTCGGCGGTTACTGTTGTCACTGTGGCGCGGCTGATGCCTGTCTGTTCAGACAGATCGATACGCGCAATCGGGCTGTTCTGGCGAATCGCTGCCAGTAGAACCCGCCTGCCAAAACTGCGTTGCTGTCCGATCATTGGTGCCGCTCCCAGAATACTGTGGGTCTAAATCTAGGGGATTATTACGTAAAATCCCACTTAAACCAGTTTGCCCTGATTTAATTTGATTTTCAAATTAAAACTGCTATCACTTTTCTACACCCGCAGTCCAAAACGCGGACATGTGCGGGTCGCATTATCCTTGGGAGGGAACCATGAAAAAATTTACTGTCGCGCTTGCGGCTGTGGCCACAGCTGCCATGACAACCATGTCGCTGGCCGCCGATCTGACTGTGGGCGTAAGCTGGTCGAATTTTCAGGAGGAACGCTGGAAAACCGACGAAGCAGCCATCAAAAAGGCGCTGGAAGCTGCGGGTGCAAAATACATTTCCGCTGATGCACAGGCCTCTGCCGCGAAACAGCTTACCGATGTAGAAGCATTGATCGCACAAGGTGCCGATGCGCTGATTATTCTGGCGATGGACAAGGATGCCATCGGACCGGCAGTTGATAAAGCGGATGACGAGGGAATTCCGGTCGTCGGCTATGACCGTCTGATCGAAGACGACCGTACCTTTTATCTGACATTTGACAACAAAGGCGTGGGCCGGATCATCGCGGAAACCGTGACTGCCGTACAACCTGAAGGCAATTTTGCCATCATCAAAGGCGACAAAGGCGATCCGAATGCGGCCTTCCTGCTGGAAGGTATGATGGAAGTGATCGGTGATGATGTAGACGCCGGAAAGATCAAAATCGTCGGAGAGGCTTTCTCGGACGGGTGGAAACCGGACAATGCCCAAAAAAACATGGAGCAGATCCTGACCGCCAACAACAACAATGTTGATGCGGTTCTGGCGGAAAACGACGGTATGGCTGGCGGCGTAATTGCTGCACTGGCAGCGCAAGGTATGGAAGTACCGGTCGGCGGACAGGATGGTGACCACGCGGCACTCAACCGTGTGGCACGGGGCACCCAGACCGTTTCCGTCTGGAAAGACTCCCGCCAGCTTGGCACGGCTGCCGCTGAAATCGCCGTTGCTCTGGCCGGTGGCACAGCACTTGATGCTGTTGAGGGTGCTGTTAAATGGTCCGGCGGTTCCAAAGGCGTAGAAATGAACGCCATCTTTCTGGAACCGACACCAATCACCAAAGACAACATCAATGTTGTGATCGACGCAGGCCATATCGCCAAAGACAAGGTCTGTGAAGGCGCAATGGACGGCGTTACAGGCTGCTGATCCAATCAACAAGGGCATTGCCGGACCAGTCCGGCTGTGCCCTGCCCCTAATTCCTTCACTCCAATTTCTAAGGCTCTTGTCGGCCGGATCTACAGGCTTCTGACTACGCTACGAGGTCTAGGGATACGGTACGCTTAGCTGACTCTTACAGACACTGGTTCGGGACACCGCTTATGACCGATAACACCGCCAACACTCCGGCTGCTACCGCCCCACACAGGCCGACCGGCCTCTTTGCCCGCTTTATTCAGGCAACAGAACTGGACACCCGACTTTTGGGGATGATCGGTGCGCTGGCGCTGATCTGGGTCGGTTTTCACCTGTATGGCCAGCTTGCCCACGGCTTTGGTGCCTTTCTGACACCGCGCAACCTGTGGAACCTGTCAGTGCAGACCGCTTCTATCGGGATCATGGCAACAGGTATGGTGCTGGTCATTGTGACCCGCCATATCGATCTTTCGGTCGGTTCGGTTCTGGGCTTCTGTGCCATGATTATGGGGGTTACACAGGTCTATATCTTGCCCCAACTTATCGGGCTCGGGCATCCGCTGCTCTGGATACTGGCGATTTGTTCCGGCCTGCTGGTGGGTACAATGGTCGGCGCGCTCCACGGATTTCTGATCGCCTACGGCAAGATTCCGGCGTTTATCGTCACACTGGGCGGGCTGCTTGTCTGGCGCGGGGCTGCGTTTCTGGTGGCACGGGGCGAAACAATCTCTCCGGTTGATCCTACCTTTGCCCTGCTGGGCGGCGGCCCATATGGCGCCATCGGCGCGACCGGAAGCTGGATTATCGGCGCAATCGGCTGTGCAGCGGTGCTTGGCATGATGTGGCTCGGGCGGAAACGCCGGCGGGGGTTCGGCTTTCCGATGCGCCCTGTCTGGGCGGAAACCTTTCTTGCAATCGCAGGCTGCGGTGCGGTGATCGGCGCGGTATTGCTGGTGAACGCCTATTACTGGCCTAAAGGCATCGTCAGACGCCATGTGGCAGAAACAGGAATTACGGTGCCTGAAGGCGGATTGTTCATCTCTCACGGCTTTGCCATTCCGGTGCTGATCCTTGTGGCCGTAGCAATACTGATGACCATCCTGATGTCGCGCACCCGATTTGGCCGCTATGTCTATGCCATTGGAGGCAACCCTGAAGCGGCAGAGCTGGCAGGCATCAACACCCGCTGGATGACCGTGAAAATCTTTGCCCTGATGGGGTTCCTGACCGGCCTTTCCGCCGTGGTGGCTTCGGCACGGCTCGGCTCTGCAACCAACTCTCTTGGAACACTGGACGAACTTTACGTGATCGCAGCCGCTGTGATCGGCGGGACGTCACTGGCCGGAGGCGTGGGCACCATCTACGGCGCGGTGCTGGGCGCATTCGTGATGCAATCGCTGCAAACCGGCATGGTTTTGATCGGCTTTGATGCCGCCATTCAGCAAGTTGTTGTCGGCTCCGTTTTGGTCTTCGCAGTCTTTCTCGACATTCTTTACCGCCGCAACTCCAAGTAAGGGTACCGGAACATGACACAGACACACACCCAAAAACCGCTTGTGGAACTGCGTGACATCTCGATCTCTTTCGGCGGCATCCGCGCCGTGGATCACGTCAGCCTTGACCTTTATCCGGGCGAAGTCGTCGGGCTGCTCGGCCATAACGGGGCAGGTAAATCCACATTGATCAAAATCCTGTCCGGTGCTTATCAACGGGACGGAGGCGAGATCTGGATCGACGGTAAAAAAGCCGAAATTTCCAGCCCCCGCGATGCACGGGATTATAACATCGAGACCATCTACCAGACGCTGGCGCTGGCGGATAATCTGGACGCCCCGTCAAACCTGTTTCTCGGGCGCGAGCTGACCAACAGCATCGGGTTTGTCGATGATGCGCGAATGGAATCCGAAACCCGCAAGATCATGGCACGGCTGAACCCCAATTTCAAAAAGCTGAAAGAGCCGGTTTCAGCCCTGTCAGGCGGGCAGCGCCAGTCTGTTGCCATTGCCCGCGCGGTCTATTTCAATGCCCGCATCCTGATCATGGACGAACCGACAGCCGCGCTTGGCGTACACGAGACCCAAATGGTGGCCGACCTGATCCAGGAATTGAAGAAACAGGGGCTTGGCATTTTCCTGATCAGCCACGATACCCGCGAAATGATGGAACTCTGCGACCGTGTTTCGGTGATGAAAAACGGCCAGCTTGTGGGAACAGAGCGCGTGGAAGATGTAACAGAAGACGACATTCTGTCGATGATTATCATGGGCAAAAAGCCCGAAACGGCGGCGGCACACTAACGTGAGCAGCGCCTGTTATCTTCTGGCCGATATCGGCGGCACCAACGCCCGCTTTGCCTATGGCGATGATGCGGGGCTGTTGGCAGGCACGCAGCGCAGTTTCCCCAACAAGGATTTCGCGCAATTTGGCGATGTGCTGCAAACCTACCTGACCGAATGCCCCCCGCCCCGAGGCGTAAACGGGGGCTGTATCGCCGTGGCAGGTCCAGTGGCCGGAGACGTGGCAGAACTGACAAACCGCAATTGGGTGATTGATGCCCAAGCTGCGGCCCGCGCGACCGGCGCGCCGGGGTTGCGATTGATCAATGATCTCTCTGCACTGGCGCGATCAACGGCCTGTCTGGCGCCCGATCAGGTTACACAGATCCGCCAAGGCAACAAGACGCGCGGCAACGGGCAGACCGTGGTGCTCGGTTTGGGCACCGGCGTGAATTGTGCCACGCGGATTACTATGGCCGGGCGCGACGGGGTTGTCGCAGCCGAAATCGGTCACACACCCCTGCCCCGCGATATGGCTGATTTGCTGGCAAGAACGCTTGGCACGGCGCCCGAAGCCAGCACCACTGTCGAGGACATTCTGTCCGGCCGAGGTTTTGAACGCCTTTTCCAGCAGTTGTCAGGCAAGACCTGTTCAGGTGAAGCCATCGCCAGCCACGCAGAAGCCGGAACCGATCCACAAGCCGCGCAAGCCCGTGATCTCTATCGCAAACTGGTCGCACTTTATCTGCCGTCGCTTGCGCTGCATTTCATGCCAAAGGACGGTATATACCTTGCCGGAAGTGTAGCGCGCAGCTTGCTCGGGGGTGGTTGTGCAAACGAACTGACAGCGCCGCTGGACCGAAGCGGACCGATGGAACATGTCTTGCGGGATATTCCGCTAGGTCTCATCGTGGATGACGCTGCGGCACTGTCAGGATGTCTGGAAACAGCGAAGGACCCTGCCTAGACTTGTATCGAAAGAGGACAGCGGAGAGCATCGTGCAAAACATCCATTTCGATCTGAACGGCAAGAGATTTCACGCCCTGACAGCAGGTACACCCGGAAAACCTCTGCTGTTGTTTTTGCACGGTTTCCCCGAATACTGCGGCGCATGGGCCAAGGTCATGCCAGAGTTTGCGGAAGGGTATTATTGCGTCGCACCGGACCAGCGCGGTTATGGCGGGTCTTGGCGTGAAGGCGATGTCCCCGATTATGCAGCCAAACATCTGGCAGCCGATGTGCTGGCCATGATCGAGCGTTTTGGCAAAGGCAAATGTGCAGCATTGATCGGCCACGACTGGGGCGCTTCCATCGCCTATGCCTGCGCCATGCGTGCGCCCGACGGTATGATTGAACGTCTGATCATCGCCAATGGGGTCCACCCTGCTCCTTTTCAGACAGAACTGGCCGCAGGAGGGGACCAGTCCGAAGCAAGCCAGTATATCGAATGGTTGCGCGCCCCCGGCTCTGAAAAGAAGCTGGCGGAAAACAATTTCGAGCGGATGTTTGCCCTGTTCTCTGATAAGATGGACATGAGCTGGCTGACCGATGAGCTGCGCGCCGAATACCACCGCGCGTGGCGGGATGAAGCCGGAGTGCGCGCCATGATCAACTGGTACCGCGCCACGCCGCTGCTGGTGGCGGAACCGGGCAAGCCGATAGCCCCTGAGAAGCTGCCAAAATGGACCCCTTCCGATTTGCGCATCACCATGCCGCATTTGCTGCTTTGGGGTATGAAGGACACAGCGCTGCGACCTGAAACACGGGACGGTCTGGCACAATACTGCGATGATCTGACTGTGGCGGAACACGACACGGCGGATCACTGGATTTTGCACCAGCAACCCGATTGGGTGGCCGACCAGATCAACATCTTCCTGCACCGGACAAGTTAGTCCGGCACATTAACCGGTGACTCTAACCGGTTGTGTTAACTGTAAATTCACCTGCCGGAGCAACGGCAGAACTTGGATATTTATCCCAAAAAGAGCGATGGAAGGCTAGCCCGTCAGCCGCCCTTAAGCTGCTGCATCAGGTAAACTTCGCTATCCGGTTTGACGGGTTCAGTCAGGCCGCTGGCGATGACCTTGCCGTCCACGGCAACCGATACGCCCGCTTCGATGACATGCTCAAGCCCGGGGTATTTCTCGACGAGGCCCGAAAGGACCTCGCCGACGTTTTTTGCATCCACCTCTACGCAATCCTTGCCATCAGCAAAGGCACGCAGGCCGGACCAGAGGTTTACCTCAACCATTGTTCGCCTGATCTTCAAGCGCCGCCAGAATGCGCGGTGGCGACATTGGCAGTTCCTTCAGACGCACGCCCGCCGCATTGGACACAGCGTTGGCAATGGCAGCCAGTGGCGGACAGATGGATGTCTCGCCCACACCGCGAACACCGTAAGGGTGGCCGGGGTTCGGGACTTCGACAATCACAGTGTCAATCATCGGCAGGTCGGAGGCCACAGGAATACGGTAGTCAAGGAAAACAGAGTTCTGCAAACGCCCGTCCTCGCCGTAGATGTATTCCTCATTCAGCGCCCAGCCGATGCCTTGGGCTGCACCGCCTTGGAACTGGCCTTCCACATAGGCCGGATTGATCGCCTTGCCTGCGTCCTGCACTACGGTGTAGCGCACGACTTTGGTCTGGCCGGTTTCCTTGTCCACTTCCGCATCGACGATATGGGTGGCAAAGGACACGCCAGCGCCTTCGGGAGTTGCTTCGAAGTGGCCCACGATAGGACCGCCAGTGCGCCCCATGCTGCGGGTGAGCTTTTCGATGGGCAGCGGGTCGAACTCTCCCGCATTCGGGCCGGATGGTTTGGCACAGCCGTTTTCCCAGACTACTGCGTCCTCGTCGATGCCCCATTTTGCAGCCGCACGGGCGCAGAGGATTTTCACCGCTGCGCGGGCTGCCTTGATGGTGGCCAGACCGGAGGCATAGGTCACACGAGAGCCATGAGACACCTCGTTATAGCCGAGCGTTGCCGTATCCGCGATTGTGGTGCGGATGTTTTCATAAGGAATGCCCAGTTCCTCAGCCGCCATTTGCGCCATAGACGCACGAGAGCCGCCGATGTCCGGTGTCCCTACCGAAAGCTGCGCTGTCCCGTCTTCGGACAGGGCCAGCGTCACAGAGGTTTCGCCACCGTGGTTGAACCAGAAACCGCAGGAAATGCCACGGCCCTGCCCCTCTTTCAGCGGTGCCGAATAATGCGGGTGGGATTGCGCGGCTTCCAGTGTTTCCACCAGACCGATACGATCCCACGTTGGGCCAAAGCTGGCTTTGGTGCCTTGCTTGGAGGCGTTTTTCAGGCGCACTTCGATGGGGTCGAGGCCGAGTTTCTTGCACAGCTCGTCAATCACGCTTTCCACCGCAAAAGCTGCCATTGGCGAGCCGGGCGCGCGGTAGGCTGCCTGTTTCGGGCGGTTGGCCATTACGTCATAGCCGACCTGTTTTACGTTTTGCAGGTTATAGGGCGCAAACGCACACATGGCGGTAAATTCCATCGGCGCACCGGGGAAAGCCCCGCCTTGCAGACGGAAAGTCCCCTGACCGGCGGTGATGGTGCCGTCCTTTTTCATCCCGATCTTGATGTCCATAGAAGTAGACGCCGTCGGGCCTGTAGCGCGGAAGACTTCAGAGCGGCTCATCACCAGTTTCACCGGACGGTTGGTTTTGCGTGACAGCGCCAGTGCTACGGGTTCGATGAAGACGGCAGTTTTACCACCGAAACCACCCCCGATTTCAGAGGCTGTCACCCGCAGTTGCGAAGTTTCCAGACCCAGCATCGCCGCACAGAGCTTTTGCACGTTCCAGTGACCTTGCGTGCAGCACCAGAGTTCGCCCTTATTGTCGCCGCCAAGCTGGGCAAGACAGGCGTGGGGTTCAATATAGCCCTGATGGGTCGCTTCGGTTTTGAAGCTGTCTTCAACCACCAGATCGGCCTCTGCGAAACCGGCTTCGATATCGCCGTGGCCGCTTTCGTGATAGCGTACAACATTCGGGTGCATTCCTTCGGGAACGGATTGGTCTGCCGCCCCTTCGCGAATGACCGGCGCATCCGATGCCATCGCCTTGTCTACATCCGTCACGTGCGGCAGAACTTCGTATTCCACTTCAACCAGTTTGGCTGCATCCCGTGCGACCAACTGCGATGTTGCCGCTACGGCTGCAACCGCGTGACCGTCATAGAGCGCTTTTTCGCCCGCCATAACGTTTTCAAGGACGTCTAGATCGCCGCCCGTCAGGCCGGTCGCGAAATCCGCGCGGGTGACGATGCCTTTGACACCACTCAGTGCTTCGGCCTTGGAGGTGTCGATCTTCACGATCCGCGCATGGGCATGCGGCGAGCGGACAATCGCTGCAAACAGCATGCCCGGCGCCACGGCATCCGCGCCGAATTTGGCTTTACCGGTCACTTTGTCCACACCGTCGGGGCGTTTTACCCGTTGGCCGACAACTTTGAAATCTTCTGTTTTTGTCTCGTCGAACGCCATATCAGGAAGCCTTTCTCAGATCGGCAGCGGTTTCCATAACCGCGCGAATGATTTTGTCATAGCCTGTGCAGCGGCACAGGTTGCCTGCAAGCCAGTAGCGCACTTGCGTCTCGGTCGGCTCGGGGTGTTTTTCCAGCAGGTTTTTGGTTGCGACCAGAATACCCGGAGTACAGATTCCGCATTGCAGCGCTGCATGTTCGATGAACTTCTCTTGCAGGATGTGCAGGTTTTCCCCTTCGGCCATACCTTCGACCGTGGCGATTTCCTTACCCTCTGCCTCGGCGCCAAGCACCAGACAGGAGCAGACAAGCCGCCCGTCCATGGTCACCGAACAGGCACCGCAATCGCCGGTGCCGCAGCCTTCTTTTGCGCCTGTCAGGCCCAGCTTGTCGCGCAGCGCGTCCAGCAGGGTTTCGCGCGGATCACAGAGAAATTCAACGTCGTCGCCGTTAACTTTGGTATTTACGTGGATCATGATGCGGCCTCCGCCCGTTGGTATGCAATTTTTGCTGCGCGTTTTGCCAACACGCCGGCAACATGGGTGCGGAACTTGATGGTTCCGCGTTTGTCGTTGATGGGATTACACGCGGCACTTGCGGCCTCTGCCAGCGCTTCAAGTGCAGCGTCATCCAGTTCGGTGCCGATGATCGCGTTTGCAGCCTCTTCCACCAGCAGCACAGTCGGGGCAACCGCACCCAGTGCGACACGGGCTTCGACGATCTTTTTGCCATCAAGGCGCAGGTTGATACCGCATCCCACAACCGCAATGTCCATTTCGGTGCGCGGAATAAAGCGCAGGTAGGCGTCGCCGCCGGATTTGCCCCGTGCCGGAACGTGAACGGCCGTGACCAGTTCACCCGCTTCCAGACTGGTTTTACCCGGAGCCGTGGGAATATCTTCAACCGCGACTTTACGCTCGCCGTTCGGCCCTGTGACTGTCACGGTTACACCCGCCGCAACCATTGCAGGCACACTGTCCGCCGCCGGAGAGCCGTTGCACAGGTTGCCGGTCAGCGTTGCGCGCCCCTGCACCTGTGTTGAACCGATCAGATCCATAGCCTCAACCAGACCCGGCCATTCCTTGCCCAGAGTGTCGTGTTCGCTCATCTCGGCACCGGTGACCGCTACGCCGATGCGCCAGCCGTCGCCTTCGCGGGTGATATCCGAAACCCCTGCGATTTTCTTGATGTCGATCAGTACATCTGGCGTAACAATGTCTGCGCGCAACTGCACCAGCACATCCGTCCCACCCGCAAGGAAGCGGGTGACGCCTTGTGCGTCTTTGGCGAGTGCCACTGCATCATCAAAACTGCTTGGCGTATGATACTGCATGTTTTCTCCTGGTATATAGGTGGAAGCCACCCGTTTTATCGTCTTTGTTCCTGTCCGGACAGGACGTTTCAAACGCCCTTCTCCCGATTTGCCTACAGGGTAGCGCCTTTGGACAGGCGGCACACCCAGAATCGACATATGGGCAGACCGTGCCTGTGCCACGCCACAGGCGCAAGTAAGAAAAAGCTAATCTGTGGCTTAGGCCATTGAAAATCTTCAAAGCCCGGCAACAAACGACCTAGGGTCAAATTTCCGTTACGCTAGGGAATTTTCGCAAGCCACTTGCCAAGTCAGGGCCGATGTTATGACCTGTAGCTGTGCTGGTGTGTAGCCTGTCAGCGGGCTCACCACCCGTTTGGGAGGACGGATCAACATGAACTTACACGCGATGCTGGCCTTTGGCCGATGCGCGCCTGACAACAGGCCAATCTCATGAGCGGAATGACACTGGAACAGGCAGCCGCACATATCACTTCAACGGACCCGCGTTTTGCAATTGAACAGGCCAGAATCCGCGGCGTGGATTACCGCGTGTTCAAAAACGCCCCGCTCCATCTACGGGCCTTGTTGCAGGCTAGCGCTGCGGCCCACGGCAATGGCGCAGACGAGTATCTGGTCTACCGCGACGAACGGTGGAGCTATGACGCCTTTTGCACGGATGTTTGCAGAATGGCAAAGGTGCTCAGAAACGAACTGGGCATCAAACAGGGCGACCGCGTTGCGCTGGCAATGCGGAACTATCCCGAACTTCCGATCCTGATGATGGCGATCACCAGCATCGGAGCGGTGGTGGTCTTTATGAACGCCTGGTGGACAACAGACGAACTGGAATATGCGCTGAAAGACAGCGGTGCCATTCTGGTCTTTGCTGACGGACCACGGTTTGAACGCATAGCCGCGCTCGGGGATGCCGCGCCGGACATGATCGCCCTGCGGGACGCCCCGAAAGACGCACGGCGCTACGAAGACCTGCTGGAGAGTGCCGGACCTGCGGGCTGGCCCGATGTGGAAATCGCCACAGACGACGATATGGCGGTGATGTATTCTTCCGGCACAACCGGCCGCCCGAAAGGCGTGGTACAAACCCATCGCGGCGCGATGTCTGCTGTGTTCACCTGGCTGATGTCTCTGGTATTGCCGCCCCTGATGGCGCCTGCCGATGCACCCCCTGCCCCTGATCCCGGACCGCAGGCGATCCTGATCGTAACGCCCTTGTTTCACGTCACTGCCACCCATCCGATGTTCCTGCTGTCCCTGCCAATGGGCGCGAAACTGGTGCTACTGCACAAATGGGACGCGGAAGAGGCCGTGCGCGTAATCGAGGCGGAAAAGATTACCCGCTTCCTTGGCGTGCCCACCCAGTCCGCCGATCTGATGGCCGCGGCCAAACGCATGGGCACAAGCCTGCCCTGTCTGCAATATGTGGGTGCTGGTGGTGCAAAACGCCCTGCTGCGCAGGTAGCCCAACTAGGAGAGACCTTTCCACAGGCCAACGTGGCCTCGGGCTGGGGAATGACCGAAACCAACGCTGTCGGGCTTGGCATCACCGGCCCCGATTACGCCGATAAACCCGGCTCTGCGGGCCGCTTGCTCCCCCCGGTTCAGGACCTTGTGATCCTTGGCGACAACGGCCAGCCGCTTCCCCTTGGCGAAGTGGGCGAACTGACCGTGAAAAGCCCTGCAAACATGCGCTGCTACCTGAACAAACCCGATGCCACCGCCGAAGTATTTCAGGACGGTTGGCTGCGCACGGGTGATATGGCGACACTGGACGCCGACGGCTATGTTACGATTGTAGATCGCAAGAAGGACATCATCATCCGCGGCGGCGAAAACATCGCCTGTCTGGATGTAGAAGGCGCGTTGCACAAGCATCCCGCCGTGCGGGAGGCGTGTGCCTTCTCGGTGCCCGACGAAAGACTGGGAGAAATCGTAGGCGCGGGGATCACGCTGCAACAGGGGCAAACCGTCACGGCTGAGGACTTGAACAGTTTCCTTTCCGCTCACATAGCCCATTTCAAGATACCGGACCGCTACTGGTTCCAAACCACCCCGCTGCCACGCGGTGCGACCGACAAGCTCGACCGTCGCGCCCTGCGCAGCGCCTGTTTATCAAAGGAGTAGATCTCATGGACACGCACACGGACGTCGCCGACTATCTCGAAACCGCCGGAACGCTGGCTTGGGAAGTGCCAAACCTGCCCCATCTGACACCATTGCGCCCTATCAAGACGGTTGGCGTTATCGGCGCTGGCACGATGGGCGGCGGCATTTCGATGAATTTTGTCAACGCCGGTCTGAACGTGAAAATCGTGGAAACCAAACAGGAGGCGCTGGACCGCGGCCTCGGCGTTGTACGTGCGAACTACGAACGCTCCGCCAAACGGGGGCGTTTCCCGATGGAAGAAGTGGACGAGCGCATGTCCCGCTTTGAGGGCTGCCTGTCTATCGACGATCTGGCCGACTGTGATCTGGTGATCGAAGCGGTGTTTGAAGATATGGACCTCAAACGCGATATTTTCACCAAACTTGACGCTGTGATGAAACAGGGCGCGATCCTTGCCACCAACACTTCGGCGCTGGATATTGACGAAATCGCTGCCGTGACCAAACGGCCCGAGGACGTGATCGGCCTGCATTTCTTCTCTCCTGCCAATGTGATGAAACTGCTGGAAATCGTGCGTGCGGATCATACTGCCAACGATGTTGTGGCCACCTGTATGGATCTGGCCAAAAAGATCGGCAAAGTGGCAACGCTGGTGGGGGTTTGCCCCGGCTTTGTGGGCAACCGCATCCTGTTTGCCCGTCAGGATCAGGCAAACCGTCTTGTGGCCAAAGGTGTGCTGCCTTGGGACGTGGACGCAGCGCTGAACGCATTTGGCTTTCGGATGGGGCCGTTCCAGATGTCCGATCTGGCCGGACTGGATATCGGCTGGTCCAAAGGTGCAAAGACGGACAACCCGATCCGCGATGCCCTGTGCGAAATGGACCGTCGCGGCCAGAAAACCCAAGCGGGTTTTTATGACTACGACGAGAACCGCAACCCCACGCCCTCTGATGTAACTGCAAAGATCATCAAAGACATCACCAAAGCCGAACCGATCACCATGCCCGAAAGCGAGATTATCGAAGCCTGTATCTATCCGATGATCAACGAAGCCGTTAAAATCCTTGAAGAAAACAAGGCTCAACGGCCGTCGGATATTGATGTGGTCTGGATCAACGGCTACGGCTGGCCCGCCGACAAAGGCGGCCCGATGTTCTATGGCGACATGGTCGGTGCAAAGGCGGTTCTGGCCAAGATGGAAGAACTCGCCAACGAAGATCCATCCTGCGAACCTGCCGCCCTGTTGCGCGAGCTGGCCGCCGAAGATGGCAAATTCACCGACATCAACACCGGCGGACTGAAAACAAAGGGAGGCGCCTGATATGGCTTACGAGTTTATAACCACCGAAAAACGCGGCAACGTGCTGCTGGTCACCATGAACCGGCCCGAGGTCTACAACGCCATTCACGGCCCGATGCACGATGAAATGTCACAGTGCTGGGATGATTTCGCCGCCGATCCCGATCTCTGGGTGGCGGTGCTGACAGGGGCTGGCGACAAGGCATTTACCGCCGGTAATGACCTCAAGCACACCGCGCAGGGTGGCAAGGGACCGGTCAGCACCAACGGTTTTGCCGGTCTGTCCTCGCGCTTTGATCTGGAAAAACCGATTATCGCTGCGGTGAACGGCTTTGCCATGGGCGGGGGTTTTGAAACGGCGCTGTCCTGCGACATCATCATCGCCTCCGATCAGGCCACATTCGCCCTGCCCGAAGTGAAGGTCGGCTTCTTTGCCGCCGCTTCCGGTGTGCAGCGCCTGTCCCGCTACATCGGGCGGCTGGCCGCGCAGGAACTGATGTTCACAGGCCGCAAGATCGACGCTACCGAAGCGCTGGCTTTGGGCTGTGTGAACGCAGTCGTCCCTCACGGCGAACTGCTGGATGCTGCAATGGAGAAGGCACAGGAAATCGCCTCCGTCTCTCCCTCCTCCGTCAAGGCCACGAAACGTGTGCTGAACTCCATGAATGTTGCCGAAGGCCTGCCCGAAAGCAACGAATACAGCCGCGAGGTCATTCAGGACCTCATGAAAACCGAAGACTTCAAAGAAGGCGTCAATGCCTTCGTGGAAAAACGAAAACCGAATTGGGTAAACCGCTAAGCGGAAAGGACTATAGAACCATGTCACTCGGAATACACAACGCAAAGCTGAACCAGCTTGCCATGTCTGAAAAGGCACAACCGCTGCTGGACGCTGTGATCGCGCATATCCGCGATAACGTCGACCCGATCACCGAGGAATTTTACAAACTGGGCGAAGGCCGCGCCGACCGTTGGTCTTACGCGCCGGGCCAGTTGGAGCTGTTGGAAACCGCCAAGGTAAAGGCGCGGGAAAACGGGCTGTGGAACTTCTTCCTGCCCAATGCGGAAACCGGCGAGGGCCTGTCCAACCTCGATTATGCCTATATCGCAGCGGAACTGGGCAAAAACCCTCTGGCCTCTGAAACGCTGAACTGTTCAGCGCCCGATACGGGCAACATGGAAGTGCTGGAACGGATCGGCACGCCTGCGCAAAAGGAAAAATGGCTCAAGCCCCTGCTGGCCGGTGAAATCCGTTCCGCCTTTGCCATGACCGAACCGGATGTAGCCTCTTCAGATGCCAAGAACATCTCCACTTCTGCGGTTCTGGAAAACGGCGAATGGGTCATCAACGGCGAGAAATTCTACATCTCCGGCGCAGGCGATCCACGATGCAAGATCATGATTACAATGGTGAAAACATCTCCCGATGCGGAACCGTTCAAACAGCAAAGCCAGATCCTCGTGCCTATCGACACACCGGGTGTAGAGATCCTCGGCCCGATGCACGTCTTCGGCCATGATGATGCGCCTCACGGTCACATGCACATCCGCTTTACCAATGTCCGGGTACCGGAAGAAAACATGCTGCTGGGTGAAGGTCGCGGCTTTGAAATCAGCCAGCTTCGTCTTGGGCCAGGGCGGATCCACCACTGCATGCGCTCTATCGGTCAGGGCGAACGCGCTCTGGAAATGATGCTGGAACGCTCGCTCAGCCGTGAAGCCTTTGGCAAGAAGATCATCGATCTGGGCAAGAATATGGAAACCATTTCCCGCGCACGGATCGAACTGGAAGCCATGCGCCTGATGGTGCTGAAAGCCGCCCGCGCGATGGACGTGCTTGGCAACAAAGAAGCCCGCATCTGGGTGTCTGCGGTCAAGGCGATGGTACCAGAGAAAGTCTGCGACATCATTGACCAGTCCATGCAGGTCCACGGTGCCGCCGGTCTGTCCCAGTGGTTCCCGCTGTCTGACATGTACGCCGGTCAGCGCACCCTGCGCTTTGCTGATGGTCCGGACGAGGTACACCACCACGTCGTGGCCCGCGCCGAGGTCCAGACTTTCAAAGCGTCCAACGACCGCGCCCCGATCATTGCCGCCGGTCGCAAGTTTGAAGGACCATAAACATGACACAACTGTTTGATATGACAGGAAAGGTCGCGCTGCTCACCGGCGCGTCCAAAGGCATGGGGTTCGAGATGGCCAAAGCTATGGCGCTGCACGGCGCCAAGGTGGTCATTTCTGCCCGTACACAGGAAGATCTGGATAAGGCCGCTGCCGAAATCAACAAGGAATGCGGCAAAAGCCGCGCCTTTGGCGTAGCCTGCAATGCGGGCCACAAGGACCAGCTCGAAGCGCTGGTGGAAAAAACCCACGAACTGGCCGGCACTATCGACATCCTGTTCGGCAACGCAGGGGTAAACCCCTACTACGGCCCGACATCGGGCATTTCCGACAAAGCCTATGAAAAGACCATGCAGGTCAACGTCCAGTCCAACCTGTGGCTGGCGCAACTGGTAGCACCCGATATGGAAAAGAACGGCGGCGGATCGATGGTCTTCACATCATCCATCGGTGCGTTCAAGCCTTCGGTCATGCTGGGCACTTACGCCATGTCAAAACTGGCAGTGATCGGCCTTGTCCGTAACCTAGCTGCCGAATTCGGCGCCAAGGGCATCCGCGTCAATGCGCTGTGTCCCGGTGTAGTGCGCACGGAATTCGCCCGAGAGCTGTGGGACAATCCAAAGGCTGCGGAACGGGCCACCAAAGAAATTCCGCTCGGGCGTTTTGGCGAACCGGAAGATTTTGCAGGCATCGCGGTCTTCCTTGGCTCCAAAGCCAGCCAGTATATCACCGGACAGGCCTTCACCGTCGATGGCGGTTCGGTCATGTGGACATAAGGGAAGACTATGGAACTCAAAGATAAAATCATCGTCGTCACAGGTGCCGCCGGCGGTATCGGCAAGGCGCTTGCCATTCGCTTCGCCGCAGAAGGTGCAAAATGCGTAGTCTGCGCCGATCTGGACGGCGACGGCGCAGAAGCCACCGCCAAGGAAATCGGCGGTGTGTCGTTTCAGGTCAATGTTGGCAATGAAGAGGAAATCAAAGCCCTCATTGACACGACCGAGGCCGAGCAAGGCCCCATTGACCTGTTCTGCTCCAACGCCGGCATCCTTGTGGGCGGCGGCGTCGAAGTGCCCAATGACGACTGGCAGAAGATCTGGGATATCAACGTGATGTCTCATGTCTGGGCCGCGCGCCACCTTGTCCCGCTGATGAGCAAACGGGGCGGCGGCTATCTGCTGAACACCGCCTCAGCCGCCGGACTTCTCAACCAAGTCGGTGCCGCCCCTTACGGTGTGACCAAACACGCCGCAGTTGGGCTCGCAGAATGGTTGGCGCTGACTTACAATGATCAGGGCATCAAAGTGTCGGTTCTCTGCCCGCAGGCGGTCCGTTCCGCCATGACCAAAGGTCATGAGGACGGCGTTGCCTCGCTCAACGGGATGCTCGAACCCGAAGCCGTGGCCGAGGCCTGCGTGAAGACCATTAACGATGAAACCTTCCTCGTGCTGCCCCATCCCGAAGTGCTGGATTACATGCGCAACAAAACCGACAATTACGACAAATGGATCGGCGGGATGCGCAAATTGAACCGCATCTACGGCGGTGCAATCTGAACGGCAAGCGGCTCTTTTTGGGGCAAATATCCCCGCCGGAGGCCATGCGGGACAGGCAACTGTCCCGCATTTTCATATGAAGGGTCTATTCCGGCTTCTTCTTGATCTGCCGCATCAGACCTTCCTGCGCGACACTGGCCACCAGTTTGCCATCATGGGTAAAGATGGTGCCACGGTTAAATCCGCGCGCCCCGCCCGTGAACGGGCTGTCCATCGTATAAAGATGCCAGTCGGCAAAATTCACCGGCGCGTGAAACCACATGGCATGGTCCAGACTGGCGGTCATCACCTGCCCTGTAAACCACGTCTGGCCGTGGGGGCGCAGGCTGGAGCCGAGCAGGTTCATATCCGAGGCATAGGCCATCAGGCAGTGCTGCATCTGCGGATTTGCGTCCCGCGCACCCGGCATACGGAACCACAGATGGTTGCGGTCCTCCACGACTTTGGGGGCAAACCAGTCCTGTGGTGCCACTTCGCGAATTTCGATGGGACGCGCCCGAAGAAATTCCTTGCGGTGCTTTTCGGGGACTTTGTCTTTGTTTTCCTCGCGCCATTTCGCACGGGATTCCAGTGTGTCCGGCTCTGGCACTTTTGGCATTTCATGCTGGTGATGCAGACCTTCCTCTTCCACATGGAAAGAGGCGGACATGTTCAGGATCTGCTTGCCATGCTGGATCGCAATCACCCGACGCGTGGTGAAACTGCCCCCGTCCCTTGCGCGGTCCACAGAGTAGATGACTGGAATAGACGGATCACCCGGACGGATGAAATAGGCATGAAGCGAGTGGCACAACCGCCCGTCTACAGTTTTATAAGCCGCCGCCAGCGCCTGTGCGATCACCTGCCCGCCGAAAATCCGCATGGTCGTCTCGCCGCCCGAACCGATGCCGCGAAACAGGTCCACTTCCAACTGCTCGATTTCCAGCAGGTTCAGCAACTCTGCCACAATGTCGGTCATCCGGTCTCTCTTTCTGCCGCATAGGCAATAAATCGGTCAAAGCTCTCCGGATTGGCCATGCTGTCGCGATTCACCACAGTTTCCGGATTTCCGCCTAAAAGCAGCTTTTTGACAGGAACTTCCAGCTTTTTTCCCGAAATTGTACGCGGAACCTCTGCGATCTGAATGATTTCATTGGGTTGAAACCGCGCCGAGACTCCGTTTTTAATCGCTGTGTTGATCTTTGTCTTAATGCTGTCATCCAGCGTCAGACCGTCCCGCAGCACTACAAACAGCGGCATAAAGCTCTCGCGGCCCAGAAACTCCAGATCGACGACAAGGCTGTCCATCACCTCGTCCAGCCCTTCTACCGCCTGATAGATCTCGGACGATCCCATGCGCAGGCCCTTGCGGTTTATGGTGGCATCAGAGCGTCCGTAAATCACCGACCCGCCTTGCGGCGTGATTTCAATCCAGTCACCGTGGCGCCAGACTCCGGGATAGGTATCAAAGTAACTCTCGTGCAGGCGGGATCCGTCCTCGTCGCCCCAGAAATACAGCGGCATGGAAGGCAGCGGTTCGGTGCAAACCAGCTCGCCCACCTCACCGATCACCTCGTTTCCGGCCCCGTCAAAGGCACGCACCGCATTGCCAAGGGCGCGGGCCTGCATCTCTCCGGCCCGCACCACATCCATCGGATTGCCACAGACAAATGCGCCCATCAGATCGGTGCCACCGGAAATCGGTGCAAGCCAGATGTCCTCTTTCGCTTCCCTGTAAATCCACGCGTAGGCGTCTTCGGACAAGGGCGAGCCGGTAGAACCGAGCGAGTGCAGGTTTGACAGGTCAAAATCCTTGGCAGGTGTGACACCTGCCTTGGCACAGGTTCCGAAATAGGCCGCCCCCGCACCGAAATAGTTCAGCTCTTCTTCGGCAACGAACTGCCACAAAACATTCAGATCGGGATAGTTCACCGCGCCGTCAAAAATGGACAGCGTCATCCCCTGTGCCAGTGAGAGCAGCTGCGAGTTCCACATGATCCAGCCAGAGGAAGTCAGCCAGCAGAACCGCTCTCCTGCTTTCAGATCCTGATGGAGCGATTGTTTGGCCCCTTCAACCAGCGCCCCGCCGTGACCGTGTACAATCGGTTTCGGATTGCCCGTAGTGCCGGAGGAATAAACCACCCAAAGCGGATGATCGAAAGGCACCTGTTCCGGCGCAAAACCGGCTTTGCGGTCCAACAGATCGGCCCAGTTGCGGGCCCCGTTTGGCAGCTCCCCTGCGAACGGCAGCACGATGCGATGCTCCAGCGTTGGCAGGCTTTCCGTTACGGTCGCAAGGATGCCACGGCGGTCCACGGTTTTACCCGCATGAACATATCCGTCCTGCGCAATCAACACTTTGGGCTTGATCTGGGCGAAGCGGTCCACGATGGCCACATCCCCCATATCCGGCGCGCACAGCGACCAGATCGCCCCGAGGCTTGCCGTCGCCAGAAATGCCACGACAGAGGCGGGACCATTGGGCAGAATGGCGACCACACGATCGCCCTTTTCAACGCCCATATCCTGCAGGTGCGCCGCCAGACTGGACACCTGCCCATGCAGTTCTGCCCAAGTCAGTTGCTCTGTACCAAAGGTTTCGGATCGGGCAGAAATCGCCAGCGCGTCGCCCCGCTGTGGAACATGGCGCAGGATCTGTTCCACAAAGTTCAGCCGTGCGCCTTCAAACCACTTCGCCCCCGGCATCACCCGTTTGTCCAGAACGCTGGTATAATGGGCAGAGGACTGCAGATCGAAGAACTGCCAGATGGTTTCCCAGAAATCCTCCAGCTCTGTCACGCTCCATTCCCACAGCGCGGGGTAATCCGCAAATGTCAGCCCGCGGTTTTGCTCTAGCCAGCGTATGTATTCCGCCAGACGGGAGCTTTCCGCCCGCTCTTTTGACGGGGTCCACAGGATCGGGCGTTCTTTCACCGGGGTATTCATTGCATTAAGGCTCCATGCACCAAAGATTTGAGTTGCGGGCGGGCCGGATAGGAACTGCTCGGGGAGAGTTGGGTGAAAAACACCACCGAAAGATCCAGCACCGGATCAACCCAGAAAAAAGTAGAGGCCATACCGCCCCAACTGAAATCCCCCACACTTCCCGGTGCGCGGGCGCGGGCCGGATCAAGTACGACAGCACCGCCCAGACCAAAGCCCATACCTTCCATCGGTTGTTCGGCAAAGCTGCTCGGTCCCATAGAGGCGATATCGCCCGGCAGATGATTTCGGGTCATGAAATCTACTGTTTTCGGGGACAGCAAACGGTTCCCGTTGCCTGATCCCTTGCAGCGGATCATCTCGCAGAATTTCATGTAATCGTCGATTGTCCCCACCAGACCGCCGCCGCCAGAATACGTCTCGGCCTTGCGATAGGCGCTTGTGTCGGCGTGGTCGATCAGGCGCAGTGGATTGCCGCCCTCCTTTGCTGCATTGAGCGCCATCGCATCCCCCGCCAACGGTGTGTAGAGCGAAGCAAAGCGGGATTGGGTACCTTCCGGAACGCTGAATGCAGTTTCCGTCATACCAAGGGGCGCAAAAATCTTTTCGGCAAAAAACGCGCTAAGGCTCTGCCCCGAGACCACCTCAACTACACGCCCGAGCACGTCAATGGACACGGAATATTCCCATCTGCTGCCCGGCTGGAAGGCCAGCGGCAGTTCGGCGAGCTGATCCACAACTCCTTCAAGCGGGCCTTGATCGGCGCGGAAAATCAGCCCTTTCTCTTCCATCGCAGCGGGCAGGACGCCCGGATTGAACGGATAGCTGAAGCCGCTGGTATGGGTCAGCAGTTGGTGCAGCGTGGGCGTCTGGCACGGCGTCACCTGATCAAGGTTGGTCGCCCCGTCCACCAGCGCGGTACAATCCGAAAAGGCCGGAATGAAATCGGACAATGGCGCATCCAGATGAAACAGCCCCTGTTCGGCCAGCATCATGATCGCCACGGATGTGACCGGTTTTGTCATGGAATAGATTCGCGCCAGCGTGTCCCGCTCAAACGGCAGGCCTGCCTCAATATCCCGCGCTCCGGCCGCGTTGAAATAAACCTCTTTGCCGCCCCGCGCGATCAGCAGGGAAGATCCGGCATATTTGCGCTCTGAAACGTAGCGGTCCATCCATGTGCCGATACGGCCCATCCGGTCCGGATCAAATCCTGCGGACTGAGGTGACGCGGTTTGCATGGGCATTCCTTCCAACTGCTTTGCATTTAATTGTGCAAAGCTTGCAACGGCGGAACATGCAGTTCAATGGCTATATAAAGGGTGGTTCGGAAAGACGTGACGTGACCGCAGGTTTTCCGCAAACAGGAAGCCGTTTCACCGGACTGCCCTGAAGGAGTTGACCGGAGCGCGGCACAGGCCCGCCCCGATCAGCTGGTGTTCATTAAGACGGATTATCCCGCCAGTGTGCCATCCGCATAACGCTGGCGCAGGGTTAATTTGGACACTTTGCCTGTGGCCGTCATGGGCAGGTCTTCTACAAAGATCACCTCGTCCGGCACCTGCCATTTGGCTAGGTTTTCCGACAGGTGAGACTGAATGCTCGCCACGTCTTTGGAAGAGTCCGCTGTCGGGACAACCACCAGCAACGGGCGCTCGTCCCATTTCGGATGGGGCACAGCGATCACGGCGCAATTGGCCACTTCGGGGTGGGACATCGCCATGTTTTCCACATCGATGGAGCTGATCCATTCACCACCCGATTTGATCAGGTCTTTGGCACGGTCGGTGATGGTCAACATGCCGCTGCTGGTGATTTTGGCCACATCGCCGGTGCCGAACCAACCGTCCGCATCCAGCGCGCCTTTGGTCGCCTCTTCGTTGTTGTAATAGCCGGAAACGATGGTGTTGCCCCGCACATACAGTTCGCCCTGCGCTTCGCCGTCGTGGGGCAAGCGGTTGCCGTCTTCATCCACGATTTTAAGGTCCACACCAAAGACGCGACGCCCCTGTTTCGCCTTGAGATCAATGCGTTCGCCTTGCGGCAGTTTATCCTGCGTCTTGTTCAGCAGACCAACGGTCCCGATCGGGCTCATCTCTGTCATACCCCAAGCGTGGCAAACCGAAACATCCATACCTTCAAAGGCTTCAATCATGGAACGCGGCGCGGCAGAACCGCCGATAATCACTTCCCCAAAGGCCGAAGGCTTGCCGCCCTGCGCTTTGATCTCGCCCAGAAGTCCCAACCATACGGTTGGAACCCCCCAAGCGGAGTAGACTTCTTCCTCTTGCATCAGCTTGTAAACACTTGGTCCGTCCAGCGCGGCACCCGGGAACACAAGGGAGGCACCTGTCAGCGGTGCGGCATAGGGCAGACCCCAAGCGTTGACGTGGAACAGAGGCACAACAGGCAAGATGCGCTGGCCCGGGCTGAGGCTGGTTTGCAGGGAAACGCCCGCCATCATTGCGTGCAACACGGTGGAACGGTGGCTGTAAAGCGCACCCTTCGGGTTGCCCGTGGTGCCCGAAGTGTAACACAGCGCACAGGCAGTATCTTCGGGGAAATCGGGCCATTCGTAATCCGCGTCTTCCGCCTCCACCAGTTCTTCATAGCACAGAAGGTTGGGCAGGTCGGTTTCTGGCATATGGGCACGATCTGTCATGGCCACATAGATCAGGTCTTTGGGGAGATGTTCTTTCAGGGCATTCAGGATCGGCACGAAAGTCAGGTCAACGAAAATCGCTTTGTCCTCGGCGTGGTTGACGATGTAGATCATCTGTTCCGCTGACAAGCGCGGGTTGATGGTGTGACAGACCGCACCAATACCCGCGATACCGTAATACAGTTCGAAATGGCGGTACCCGTTCCAGGCCAGAGTCGCCACACGGTCCCCCTGTTTCACGCCCAGCTTCATTAACGCTTTGGCCACCTGACGGGTGCGCCCTTCTATGGCGCGGTAGTTGGTGCGGTGGGTGCCTCCCTCTACGGTGACAGAGACAACCTCACTGTCGCCGTGGACCTCTGCCGCGAATGTCAGAATATCGTTTACCCGCATGGGGCGGTTCATCATCAAACCTTGCATGGTCGTCCTCTCCTCAGTTTGGGCCACTTTACAAATTCTGACGGGATTGTCCGATTTTTTTTAACATTATTGCGCGACGAAACGGGTGACGTTGCGACCGTTTTCCCGAGTTAATCCAATAGGTCAGCCTCTTTCTGCTACCTTGTCCGGAAATACCGTCTCTGACAGTATCAAAGCATAACCCGTGTGGAGGAACACAATGAAGAATTTCGACTTTCTATATGATTTTGCCAGCCCGAATGTCTATCTTGTCCACAAAATCATGGACCAGATCGAAGCCCGCACCGGAGCCAAGGCAAACTATATTCCGATCCTGCTGGGGGGACTGTTCAGGATCACCAACAACACACCGCCGGTTCAGGCCTTTGGCGGAGTCACCAACAAGCTGGAATACGAACGCCGTGAAATGCACCGCTTTATCGAGCGGTACGGGATACCCTTCAAATTCAACCCCCACTTTCCGGTTATGACCACTGCCGTGATGCGCGGTGCAATTTACGCACAGTCGCAGGATTACGGCCCTCGCTACATCGACGTTGTATTTGATGCGGTCTGGAAGGACGGGTTGAAAATGGATGACCCTGCGGTGATAGCAGAAACACTGACAGCGAACGGGCTGCCCGCGGCCGAGATTATTGAAGGAGCGCAAAGCCAGCCGGTCAAAGACCGTCTGTTCGAACTGACGGATCAGGCAGCAGAGCGTGGCGCCTTCGGGGCACCTACCATGTTTGTCGGGGACGAACCCTTCTTTGGAAAGGACAGTCTGCCCGATCTGGAATACTGGCTGGGCAAAGAGAACTGACAAGTCTGAACGGATAGGACCGGCGGAAGACGATCCGCCGGTCCTGTTACTTCGGGACAAAAGCCTTCGGTCGTTAGACCTCCAGCCATTCCTTGCGCACATCGTCCCGTGATTTCAGCTCTGCCGGCGTGCCCTCAAACACCACCTGCCCGTGCCCCATCACATAAACCCGATGGGCAATATCCATTGCGATGGACAGCTTTTGTTCCACCAGCAACGTCGCCACGCCGCGTGCGGCGATCTGGTTCAGCAGTTCGGCCACACGCTGGGTCATCTGTGGAGACAGGCCTTCGGTAGGTTCGTCGATCATGACAAAGTCAGGATCACCCATCAATGTGCGGCACATGGTCAACATCTGCTGTTCCCCGCCCGACATGACCGATGCCTCCACATCGGCCCGTTCCCGCAGGTTGGAAAACATTTCGAACATGTTCTCCATCGACCAGCGCCCGTCTTCATCCTTTTGCCCCGGCTTCAGGCCGAGGATCAGGTTCTGACGTGTGGTCAGCCCCGGAAAGATATCGCGGTTTTCGGGCACGTAACCGATCCCGAGGTTGGCGATTTCAAAGGCTTTCTTACCAGCAATTTCCTGCCCCTTGAAGGTGACGGAACCGTGGGGTTCCACCTCTCCCATGATGGCTTTGCATGTGGTCGAGCGCCCGACCCCGTTGCGCCCCAGAAGGGCAACAATCTCGCCCTCCTGAACATTCAGGTTCACCCCTTGCAGGATGTGGGATTTGCCATAGTAGGCGTGTAGGTCTTTTACGTCCAACATATCAGTGCTCTGCCTCCAATGCTGCGCCAAGATAGGCTTCCTGCACCGCTTGATCCGCGCGCACCGCTTCGGGTTCGCCGGTCGCTACGATTTCGCCGTAAACCAGCACGCTGATCCGGTCACACAGACCAAAGACAACACCCATGTCATGTTCCACCATGATGAGGGTTTTACCTTCTGTGACTTTTTCGATCAGCCCGACGATATAGTCGGTTTCCGTGTTGGACATCCCCGCTGTCGGTTCGTCCAGCATGATCACATCCGCCCCGCCCGCAATGGTGATGCCGATCTCCAGCGCCCGTTGCTCTGCATAGCTGAGAACGCCCGCAGGCAAGTCACGGCGACTGGAAAGATTGATCTGTTCAAGGATCTCTTCCGCCCCTTCGTTCAATGCACGGGATTTGCTGACCATGTTCCAGAAGCTGTATTTGTAGCCCATCGACCACAGCAAAGAGCATCTCACGTTTTCAAACACCGTCATGCGCGGAAAGATGTTGGTGATCTGGAAACTGCGGGACAGTCCCATCCGGTTGATTTCAAACGGGGCCTTTCCCGCCAGATCATGCCCGTGCAACCGCACATGGCCGGAGGTCTGCGGAAACCGTCCGGTGATCAGGTTGAACAGGGTGGATTTCCCCGCCCCGTTCGGACCAATGATGGCATGGCGTTCGCCCTTGCCGATAGACAGGTCCACCCCGCGAATGATCTCGGTCTTGCCAAAGGATTTGCGCAAGCCTTCAAGTTCAAGTGCAGCCGTCATTGCGCGCCTCCTTCTTTGGACGAGGTCATTACATTTGCGTTGCCCCATGTTTCACGCAGTTCCGCAGAGCTGCGTTTCGCGAGCCAGAACCCGATGACAGTTAAACCGATAATCACAATCCAAGGGATCGGACTGTGGGTCGAAAACTCGATACCGAACAGGCTCATGTCGTGCTCTCCGACCGCGGCATGTTTGAAGTGGAACATAAGCTCACAGAAACTTGCCAGCCCCAGAATGCCGATGGCCGCTGGGATCAGCGTCTTGATGTAAGGCACAACCAGCGTGCCAAGCTTCCCGAGCTTGTAAGGAACCACATGCATCATAAGAACGCCTGCCAGTCCGCCGGGGAAATACATCACCGTCAGAACGAACAGGGCACCTACATAAAGCTGCCAGAGTTCGGTTTGCAGCGACAGAACCGATTGCAGCAGGGTAAATACGATGGCACCGATGATCGGACCAAAGAAGAACCCGACGCCGCCCAGAAAGGTGATCAACAGGATCGAACCGGAGGTGACGAGGTTGAGGTTCTCTTCCGTCAGGATTTCAAAGTTGATCGCGAAAAGACCACCTGCAACACCGGCAAAGAAGCCCGAGGCGCAGAAAGAATAGAACCGCACCCAACGGGCCGAATAGCCAAGGAACTGCGCCCGTTCCGGGTTGTCGCGCACCGCATTCGCCATCCGCCCCACAGGGGTTCTGGAAAACAGGTACATAAGCAACGCCGACAGGACGAGCCAACCGGCGGTCAGGTAGTAAACCTCGATCTTGGTCAGGAACTCGTAGCCGAAGACCGGCAGGCCATAGGTCCGGTCACCGCTTACCCCTTCCTCGCCGCCAAAGAAGGCGACAACGATAACAGAGCTGGCCGCGATCAGTTCGCCAATACCCAAAGAGATCATGGCAAAAACAGTACCGGCGGTTCGGGTTGAAAACGATCCGATGATCGTCGCCATGCCCATGCCGAACAAGCCGCCAATAACCGGCAACAGTGGCAGGGGCAGCGGAATATTTTCATATTCCACCCAGTTCATCACGTGCATACACATGAAACCGCCCATACCCATGTATACCGCATGGCCGAAGGACAGCATGCCCCCCTGCCCGAGCAGCATATTATAGGCCAGCGCAAAAACGATAGTGATCGCCATCTGGTTCATAATCGTCAGAGCAGAGTTCGACTGGAACACATAGGGCAGGACCAGCAGAATTGCCGTGCAGATGACCCAAGGGGCTACCGTACCCGTGCTTAACCCGCCGTAGGACCTTTTCTTTGCCATTATAGAGCTTGTATCTGTCATGCGTCACGCTTTCCGAACAGGCCATAGGGGCGGAATACCAAGATCACGACCATCAGCAGATAAGGCAGGATCGGACCGATTTGCGGCAGGGTCAGTGTCCAGATGTCCCGCAAGGCGTGTTCCGACATCTCTTCGGGCATTTCAAAGCCGACAGCCATCAGGATATCCGCCATCGCAACGTTGTAAGAGGCGGCAAATGTGGTCATCCAGCCGATCAGCAGGGACGCGACGAGCGCTCCCCAGAGCGAGCCGAGACCGCCAATAACAATGGTCACAAACACGATAGAGCCGAGCAGGAAGGCCATCCCCGGGAATGTCCCGAGTTGCGGTCCAGCGATCACGCCGGCCAGACCGGCCAGTGCAGTCCCCACACCGAATACCCCCATAAAGATAAACGGAACATTGTGGCCCAGAGCCTCAACCGTGCGCGGATAGCTCAGAGCGGCCTGAATAATCATACCAACCCGCGTTTTCGTCAGCACGTAGAGCAGACACAGGAAGATCAGCACGGAAATTGCGATCATAAAGACCTTATAGGCCTGAATTTCGTTTGTTCCGATGGAGAACAGCGCGAATTGCAGGACTTCGGGCGCATCATAGGGAACCTGGTTCTTACCCCAGAAGAACTGGACGATTTCCTCGATCAGCAGGGCGAGACCGAATGTAAAGATCAGTTCTGGCACATGGCCGTACTGGTGTACCTTACGCAGCCCGAACCTCTCGATCGCGGCTCCCGCGACACCGACGATGATCGGCGCAAGGATCAGCCCCGGCCAGAAGCCCATGTAGCGGCTGATTTGATAAGCGAAGTAAGCGCCCAGCATATAAAAACTGGCATGGGCGAAGTTCAGCACACCCATCATTGAAAAGATCAACGTCAACCCGCTGGAAAGCATAAACAGAAGCAATCCATACACGAGACCGTCAATCAGGATAACGAGAACAAGTTCCATCGTGTCCCAACCCTAACGATTTTTGAATTTTTGACAAAAAAGGCCCGCTTCAGGAAACCGAAGCGGGCCGCAAAGCACAGCCTTTACGGGCGCTTCATTTTGCAGGTCGTCGGGCTGTCCATGCCAGCCATCTCGACTTCGCTTACCAGTTTCATACCCCAGTCGGAGGCGTCCATGAAGAATTGGATACCTTCGCTGGTATGCTCTTGGATGTCGACGTTCTGAATGATCTGGTGGTCGTCAGGGCGCATGTAGAGTTTGCCACCCCAGATGCTGTCATGTTCCATCCCTTCCAGAGCCTGGGCCACTTTAACAACATCAGTTGCGGTACCGGCTTCATTGATCGCTTTCGCAAGCATCTCAATCGTATTCGCGATACGGGGCTGGGTGATATCGTGGTCAGGGTATTTGGCTTCAAACCCTTCCACATAAGCCGCAGTCCGGTCCGAAGCAGGCGGGTTCACAGCGCCCTCACTCACCAGATAGATGTGGCCTGTACCCTGTTCGCCAAAGGTGCGGGTAATGCCGTTGGAGGCCGCATAGTAAGTGTAGATCGGGCCGTCGAAACCGGCGTCGATGATTGCCTTACCCAGACCAACCATATCCGCACCCCAGTTGCCTGTAATCACGGCGTCGGCACCGGAAGAAACGATCTTGCGAGCATAAGGTGTGAAGTCTTTCACCTTACCAATCGGGTGCAATTCGTTTCCGACGATCTCTACGTCGGGACGTTTTGCTTCAAGGTTGCTGACAGCAGCCGCAGCCACGGATTTACCGAAGGAATAGTCTTGGCCGATCACGTAGACCTTCTTGAGGTTTTCGTCCTTTGCCATAACATCTGTAAGCGCATCCATCTTGATGTCTGCGTTGGCATCAAACCGGAAGTGCCAGAAGTTACAGGCATCGTTGGTCAGCGCCGGATCGACAGCGGCATAGTTCAGAAACAGCACACGGTCGTCGGGGTTGCGGCGGTTGTGCTTGTTCACAGCGTCAGTGATCGCGTGCGCAATCCCCGAAGAGTTCCCCTGCGCAATATAACGGATGCCCTGGTCGATCGCGACCTGCACCTGAATAAGAGATTCTTTCGGGCTCATCTTATTGTCGAAGCCGACAATCTCGAACATGTCTCCGCCCAGAACACCGCCCTGTTCATTTACCAGCTTTTCAGCAGCATATTGAAATTCGGCATACCCGTTGGTCCCTGTTGGCGAGAACGGTCCGGACAGCGGATCAACGAAAGCAATCTTTACGGTATCCGCAAAAGCTACAGACGCGCCCAAGCTGACGGCCAGTGCCGTGGCCATGCCTAATTTGGTTTTCTTGATCATTATTATTCCTCCCAGAATGAATATCGTCCTGCGCTCAAGGCGCGGCTGATATACCTGAAAGACTTACACACTCTGGTGATAAGTCAAGTATTTCACCAGCTCGTAACGTTGGGTCACATTGGGTCTTTCGCCGAACTGCAACGTCATTACATTTAATACTTTTTCGACGGACGTGTTTCTGTTTCACTCACTCGAGCGTGTGGGAGCGCGGCATCTGGGAGGAATGCAATGGATCGGTTACATCAGGTTCTGGAGGGGAAACCCGCCAGTGCAAAAGCGCTTGTGGATTTTGACGGCACTGCGTTTTCGTGTGGCGAATTGCAGATGGAATCCGCAGCGCTGGCACAAATTTTGCAGAACCACGGGGTGCGCGGTGGAGACCGAGTTGTACTGGTTGCCGAGAACTCAGTTCTCTACGCGGCTATGGTGTTTGCGGCCAGCCGGTTGAATGCGTGGCTGGTGTTAGTAAACGCCAGACAATCCGCCGAAGAAATTGCCGCGATAGCATCCCATGCCTCCCCGCGTTGTGTGGTTTTCACCCACAGTGCCTCTGAACCGGCCCGCGCCCATGCAAAGCGGATGGAGGCGGATAAGATCGGTGCGCTCGCCTGCGGTCCGGTTTATGCCACAAAGGTTAAGGAAACCGAAACGGAGCCGGTCAGTGCGGGAAGCGATCAGGTTGCGGTTCTCTTGTACACTACCGGCACGACCAGTGCGCCCAAAGGCGTTATGCTAACCCATAACAACCTGCTGTTCAGCGCAGGGAACTCTGCCCGCTTTCACGGTTTGACACCGGACGACTGCGTGGTTGGTGTTCTCCCCGGAACTCATATTTACGCGCTGGCCTCGGTTTTTCTGCCCGCCATGATCGCCGGGGCCACGCTCCATCTGTTCGCGCGATTTGACACGCTGGCTGTACTTGCGCTGCTGCGGGACGGGGCCACCCGTTTCCCTGCGGTGCCCCAGATGATGGCGGCGATCATGCAGCATTTGCACGAAGCCGGTGAAGAACTGAATGCCCCTGCCCTGATCAGCATGATGACCGGCGGCGCCCCCCTTGATCCCGGATTGAAAGCGCGGGCGGAAAAGGTCTTTGGCATACCGCTTAACAACGGTTACGGCATGACAGAGACCTCGCCTTCCATCGCGGCCACTCACAACGACAGCCCCCGAGACGATGTGGGTGTCGGAAAGCCTTACGACTGGATCGATGTGCGGCTGTGGGACAAAAACGAAGATGGCATCGGTGAAATACAAGTGCGGGGCGAAAACGTGATGAAAGGCTACTATCGCGATCCCGAGCGCACGGCCGAAGCGATGACCGACGACGGTTTTTTCCGCACCGGCGATCTGGGCCGGTTTGACGAAGGCGGCGGGCTGCATATCGTGGGCCGTCTGAAGGAACTGATCATCCGCTCCGGCTTCAACGTCCACCCCCCGGAAATAGAGGCGATGCTGTCCAGACATCCCGATGTGTTTCAGGCCGCTGTTGTAGGACGCATGGTACAGGGCGACGAGGAAATTCTTGCCTTCGTGAAAGGCACGGACAGGCTGGACGAAGAAACCTTGAAACGCTGGCTGCGGGAACGGCTGGTGGCCTACAAGGTTCCGAGCCATATCTTCATTGTTGATGATTATCCTGCCGCCGCGACCGGAAAGATATTCAAACACAAATTGTTAACGCATTTCGCAGACAGGATTGCAGAGAAGGACGCTGCAAAAGCGTAGCCCTATCGGCTGCGATAACGGAAGGTGCCTGTGGCCTTGGCGATCAGCTCTCCGGTTTCATCGCTGAGTTCTGCATCAGCAAAATAGGTTTTTCGTCCGCCCCCCGTGCGCCAGCCTTTGGCGATCAGCAGCTTGCCTTTCGGGCGCGACAGATATTGCACCGTCATCGACAGGGTCATCACCAGTTGTGGCGCATCGGGATCGCCAGTGTAGCTTCCGGCAAACCCCATAGCGGTATCGAGCAGACTGGCGTGTACCCCGCCATGAGGCAGCCCGTAGCGATTGCCGTGCTTGGTTTCGAGCGGCATTTCTATCGTAGCTTCACCCTCGGCCCAAGCGGTTACACTATAACCGAGAAGCTTTTGATATTCATAAGGTTCTTCAAAAAGATCGGATCCGTCATTCATCGCCGGTTCATCCCTAAAAGCTCTGCCGATTTGACTAGCATCGGCCCGTAGACCGTCTCCAGTTCATCGGGTTTGACATGAAAGGACGGTCCGCCGACATTCAATCCGAACACACGTCCGTCCAGCCCGCGCACGGGCACAGCCACGCCATTCACATCAGGACGCCAGTCACCGAAACCGGAACAGAAACCGACTTTTTCGTACTGGTTTTTCGCCTCCGCGTAGCTCGCTTTTTGCTCCGCTACTAGATCGGGCAGAAACTCGGCACCGCAGGCAAAAGCAGCTTCGAGTCCGGCTTCGTCCAGCCCGACCAGGATAGCCCGCCCGATGGCCGAAAAGAACAGTGGCAGCCGTGATCCGATCGAAAGCCGCAAGGACACATCTTCGCAAGACCGCTCCACCGCGATGTAGATCGCGTCGGTCAAATGACGTTCCGCCAGCGCACAGGTGATATAGCTGTTCGGCCCGTCCCGCAGGCGCAGCATCTCTTCCTTCGCACGCTCGGCAATTTCCATGCCGGACAAAACGCCAAAGCCAAGCGACAGCACCCCTGCTCCTAACCGGTAGCCCCCCGATTTTTCATCCAGCGACAGGTAATCAAGACGGCACAGGGTATAGATCAGGCGGGACACGGTGGGTTTTGGCAACCCCGTGCGTTTGGCGATGTCTGTATTGGTCAGGACCGATTCATTTGGCCGGAAACAGCGCAACACATCCAGCCCGCGGGCCAGCGCGGTGATGAAATTGCGGTCCTTATCCTCGTCGAGGTCCGGAATGACATGAATCTCGGCCATTTACTTTATCCCTGCTCAAGCGCCTTCAGACCGGCGTTGGCAAAGACCGGCACATATTGCCCCATCTGTTTGCCGCGCTCCGGATTAGACGCATTCCCGTCCAGCGCACGTTTCAGAACTCCCTGAATAATCGCCGCCATCCGGAAGAAATTGAATGCCAGATAAAAGCCGAAATTGTCAATCGGACCGATGCCGCGACGTTCGCAGTAACGGGCGATAAATTCGGCGTCTGTCGGCAAACCAAGAGCGGCGCGGTCCACGCCGGCAAGACCGCGGCCTTCCGTTGTCGCAGGCATCTGCCATTGCATGATCACCGCCGCCAGATCCGCATAGGGATGGCCGATGGTGGAAAGTTCCCAGTCAAGCACGGCCAGACACAGCGGCCCGTCTTTCTCGAACATCATATTGTCAATCCGGTAATCCCCGTGAACCAATGTGCGCTGGCCGTCATCCGCCGGTGTCTGCTCAACCAGAAGCTCCATCAGACGATCCATATCGGCAACCGTTTCGGTTTCCGATGCACGGTATTGTTTGGACCAGCGGCCAATCTGGCGTTCGTAATAATTACCGGGCGGGCCGAAATCCGACAGGCCCACGGCATCAATATCCACATCGTGCAGGGCGGCCAGCACGCGGTTCATATCGTCAATCACGCCGCTGCGCATGGCGTTGTCCTGATCCGGCATGGTGGGCAGCGTATGATTGCGCCCGTCCACATGGTCCATCACGTAGAACATAGACCCGATTACGCTGTCATCCTCGCAAAGGTGGTGCATTCTGGCCACCGGTACATCCGTATTTGCCAGCGCGGACTGCACACGGAATTCACGGTCCACCGCATGGGCCGATTTCAGCAACATTCCGGGTGGCTTGCGCCGCAGCACGAAATTGCGGGTGGGCGTTCTCAGCAGGAAAGTCGGATTGGACTGGCCGACCTGAAATTTTTCAACCTCCAGCGGGCCTTCAAACCCGTCGATCTTATCCGAAAGATAGTCCGCGACGACGGCGGCATCCAGCGTTTGTGTATCACTCATGGCATCCCCTAACTGTAGGTCAGCATCTCTGCGAATTCCGGAGAATCCAGATGCGGTGTGGCGTTGAATTCATGCAAGAACCGTTTCTTGCCAGAGAAGATAATCTTGGTCATCGAGGTGTTTTTGACTTGCAGGTTCAGGGTCATCATCATTTTGGGCGCCGCCCCTACAACAGAGGCTACAGTCTGTCCGATTACGCCGCCGGAACTGACGACCAGAACCCGCTCTGCGCCTTCACGGGTTGCAGTTGCCAGCGCATCTTCGGTCCGTGTGGTAAAATCGAGCCAGCTTTCGGAAGCGCCCGCAAGGCCGCCGTCCTGCCATTCAAAGATGGTCTCGCGCAGGGTGCGGAAATGGGTCTTGCGATCCCCCATAACCAGATCAGGCACTTCCCCGTTGTAGCGCGTGTGCAGCAAGTTGTGGAAGTCGTATTCGTTAAAGCCTGCGTGTATCTCGGGGTTGTCGTAACCCATCGAATTCAGGGTTTCCAACTGGCGCACGAGAGAGCCGACCACGATGCGGTCCGGCACCCACCCCCGCGCACGCAGCAGGGCACCCGCAAGGCGGGACTGTTCGTGGCCTGCGGGGGACAGACGGTCATAATTGTCTGCCCCGAAAGACGCCTGCCCGTGCCGGATAACGATCAGTTCCGCCATTCCGGTTAACCGGCTTCGCCGGAAAGACGCGCCATAGTTGCGTGGTATTCGCTGGCAATCCGATCCACCAGTTGCGCTGCAGGCTGCACGGCGTTAATCGCACCGATCCCCTGCCCTGCACCCCAGATTTCCTTCCACGCCTTTGGTTTGGAAGATCCGGACCCGAAGTTCATTGATGAAGCATCGGCTGACGGCAGGTTGTCGGGATCCATGCCTGCTGCCTCAATCGACGGACGCAGGTAGTTGCCGGAAACGCCGGTAAACAGGCTGGAAGTCACGATATCGGCGGCAGAGCCGTTGACGATAGCATCCTTGTAACCCTGTACGGCATTTGCTTCTTCGGTTGCGATAAACGGCGACCCGATATAGCCGAGATCTGCCCCCATTGCCCGCGCAGCAGCAATCGCACTGCCTGTGGAGATGGAACCGGACAGCAGCAGCGGACCGTCAAACCAGCTGCGAATTTCCTGAATAAGCGCAAACGGCGATTGCGGACCGGCATGGCCACCGGCACCCGCGGCAACCGCGATCAGGCCGTCAGCGCCTTTTTCAATCGCCTTTTTGGCGAATTTATTGTTGATGATGTCGTGCAGCGTGATGCCACCACAGGAATGAGCAGCTTCGTTCACTTCTACCCGTGCCCCAAGCGAGGTAATCCAGACCGGAACTTCATGTTTGACGCAGATTTCTATGTCCCGATCCAGACGACCATTAGAGCGGTGCACAATCTGGTTCACCGCATAGGGCGCAGCAGGTGTGTCCGGGTTGGCCTGATTGTGGCGGTCCAGTTCTTCCTTGATCTGGGTCAGCCATGTGTCGAGCAGCGGATGCTCTCCGTCTGCTTCACGGGCGTTGAGTGCTGGAAAGGAACCGATGATCCCCGCCTTACACTGGGCAATGACCAGAGCAGGCACAGAAATGATGAACATCGGGGAGGCAACGGCGGGGATGCGCAGCCCCTGCAGGGCTTTGGGCAGGTGGGACTCGGCGTGGGTTGCGTTCCAGGGACGGGACATGAAGGCGATCCTTAACAGGTTATACAGTTGACTGAAAACACGCCGGAACCTCCGGCGCGTTTCATTATTTCTGATGGGTTACGGTGTTTTAGAGAACTTCGAACAGACCCGCAGCGCCCATACCGCCACCAACACACATGGTGCAGACAACGTATTTCGCGCCCCGACGCTTGCCTTCGATCAGCGCATGGCCAACCATCCGCGCGCCCGACATACCGTAAGGGTGGCCGATAGAAATCGCGCCGCCGTTCACGTTCAGCAACTCGTCCGGAATACCCAAAACATCACGGGAATGGATCACCTGGACGGCAAAAGCCTCGTTCAGTTCCCACAGACCGATGTCGTCCATCTTCAAACCATGCGCTTTCAGCAGTTTTGGAACCGCATAGATCGGACCGATGCCCATCTCGTCCGGTGCCAGACCGGCAGCCATCACACCAATATAACGACCCAGCGGTTGCAGGCCTTTCTGCTCGGCAAGTTTGGCTTCCATCACAACCGCAGCAGACGCGCCATCAGACAGTTGCGAGGCGTTACCGGCGGTAATGAACTTGCCTTCCTTGATGACCAGACCGTCCTTGAACACAGGCTGCAAACCGGCAAGCGACTCTTCAGTCGTGCTCGGGCGGTTGCCTTCGTCCTTGTCCAGCGTCACTTCGTGCTCGGTGACTTCCTTCGTTTCCTTGTTCATCACCTTCATGGTGGAGGTCAAAGGCACGATTTCGTCATCAAACTTGCCAGCCTGCTGGGCTGCGTGGGTGCGGGCTTGGGACTGTGCAGCATAGGCATCTTGCGCCTCGCGGGACACGTTGTAGCGGGCCGCAACGGTCTCGGCGGTTTCCAGCATGGACATATACATATCGGGCTGATGCTCTTTGAACCACGGGTCAGGTGTCAGGAACATATTCGGTGTTTGCACGGTGGACACGGATTCAACACCGCCCCCCACAACAACATCCATACCATCAGTGATGACCTGCTTTGCCGCTGTCGCAATCGCCATCATGCCAGAAGCACACTGACGGTCCAGTGACATACCCGGCGCTGTGATGCCGAGCCCTGCGCGAATGGCCGCCTGACGGGCAATGTTGGTGCTGGTGGAGCCTTGTTGCAGGGCAGCGCCCATCACAACATCATCCACTTCAACGCCTTCGACACCGGCGCGCTGCACTGCGTGTTTGATCGCGTGGCCGGCCAGTTCCTGACCAAGCGTTGCGTTGAAAGCACCGCGATAGGCTTTGCCGATCGGTGTACGGGCGGTAGATACAATAACTGCGTCGCGCATTATGCTAGTTCCTTATTTTTCCAGTTTGATGCCAGCCAGATCGGCGGCGTTCTTGGCGTATTTTCCGGTTTGTTCAAAAGCTTGGGTCAGGATTTCCTGATCCGTCGGGTCTGTTACCTTATCCCATTGGGCAGCGACATTTTCAGGTGTGATGTCATCACCCCCAAGGGTAATGCCCTTGGTTTCGTACACGCGGGTTTGCGCAAAAGAGCCGCCACCGGCGCCCATGATCACGCGGGAAGGTGCGTCTTCTGAAACAAGGTAGAGCACGCCCGGTGTAATGGTTTCAGGGCGCAGCAACTCACCTACTTCCGGCGTGAACAGCTCTTCCGTCATGCGGGTTGTCGCGGTTGGTGCCAGCGTGTTGACGCGAATATCGTCCCGCGCGCCTTCCATGTGCAACACGTTCATCAGACCCATCATCGCTGCCTTGGCCGCGCCATAGTTGGACTGGCCGAAGTTGCCGTACAGCCCCGAGGAAGAGGCGGTCAGAACGATCCGCCCATAGCCCTGCTCGCGCATAATGGGCCAGACGGTGTGTGTTACGGTGGCGGTGCCGATCAGATGCACATCAACAACTTTTTTAAAGTCGTCCAGCGTCATTTTGGAGAACGTTTTGTCCCGCAGGATACCGGCATTGTTGATCAGGATGTCGATGCGGCCCCATTTGTCCATGGCTTGTTGCACCATGTCCTTGACCTCTGCCTCGTTCGAGACATCTGCACCGTGGGCCATCGCTTCGCCGCCCGCTTCGATGATTTCAGCGACGACGGCCTCTGCCTCGGCAGAAGACCGCCCCTGCCCGTCCGCTGCAACCCCGAGATCGTTTACAACGACCTTGGCGCCGCGCGCGGCCAGTCCCAGCGCATGGCTGCGCCCCAGTCCGATGCCTGCTCCTGTTACGATGGCAACTTTTCCATCAAAACGGATTGTCATGCTTAATATCCTTTTATTTTCGCGATCTGTTCGGCGTGGTAGCCGTAATCGCCCAACCATTCCTGCGCCACGCGGGCGCGTTTCATGAAGAAGCCCATGTCGAACGCATCGGTCATACCGATCCCGCCGTGCATCTGCACCCCTTCCATCACCGCCAGCTTTGCGGTCTGGCAGGCTCTCGCCTTGGCCAGCGACACGGCCAGTGCAGCATTCTCGGGATCTTCGTCCATCATCCGGCCCGCATTTGCTATTGTGGATGTGGTGACTTCAATATCGGACCACAGATGCGCCGCACGGTGTTGCAGCGCCTGAAACTGGCCGATCAGCACACCAAACTGTTTACGCTCCTGCAAGTAACTGACTGTCATTCCGAACGCGCCGGAACTCAGCCCCGTCATTTCCGCTGCAAGTGCGGCCTGACCGGCACGCAGTGCAGGATTAAGAACGCTCATGGCCTGATCAACGGTGCCAACCACGTCTTCACCTGTGGCCTCCACACCGTCAAAGCTGATCTGCGCACTGTCTCGGGCATCAATCATATTCTGCGCTGTACGGGTGATCCCGTCGCGGTCTGCCGGAATGTCAAACAGGGTCAGTGCATCGTCCGCATCCCCCGTACGGGCCAGAACCAACAACCGGTCGGCCGATCCGCCGTCCACCACAAAGGTTTTCTCCCCGCTCAGCGAAAAGCCGTTCCCGACCCGTTCCGCCTGCATCTGTGTCTTGCTCGGGGCGTGTTTGACACCCTCGTCCAGCGCCAGTGCATAGGTCAGATCACCGCTCGCGATTTTGGCCAGCGCCTCGGCAGCGCGGGGATTGTCCGCCACCTGCCGCAGCGCCGTTGCTGCCATGACAGCCGTGGAGATAAACGGTGAGGATACCAGCGTTTTTCCCATCTCCTGCGCCAGCAGGTTGGCCGCTGCGTGCCCCATATCAATACCGCCCTGATCTTCAGGGACCAGAACGCCAGTCCAGCCAAGATCGGCCATCTGCTTCCACAGTTCGGGGTTATAGGCTTTGCCAGCATCGCGCAGTTCGCGGAACTTCTCCACCGGAGAGGCTTCGTCCAGAAAGCCGCGGGCGCTGTCCACCAGCATTGTTTCATCTTCGTTTAATGTCAGATTTGTCATAGTAAATTACCCCGGAAGCCCTAAAACACGCTTTGAAATGATGGAAAGCATCACTTCTGATGTTCCCCCTTCAATCGAGTTTGCTTTGGTCCGCAGCCAGTCCGCAGGCAAACTGCCCGTCGCACCGTCCCATTGCAGCGCCTCCGATCCGCCCGCCGACATGAACAACTCGTGCTTGCGTTTGTTCAGCTCGGTCCCGGCATATTTCAGCATGGCAGAGGCATCGCCCACACCTTTACCGCCAGCAGCCTGATCCTTGTAACGCTCGATCGTCAGGGCCACAGACATTTCCTCTATGTCACAGGCTATTGCTTCTGTGCGAAGGGACGCTTCGGACAGGTCGTGTCCCGCATCTGCCAGCACCTTGGCCAACGAACGCCCTGCGCCACGTCCCGAGCCGCCACCAGAAATCATTTCACGCTCATGGGTCAGCAGATATTTCGCCACATCCCAGCCGCGGTTTTCCGTGCCGACAATCTGGTCTTTCGGAACCTTCACATCATCAAAGAATGTCTCGCAAAAAGGGGAAGCGCCAGAGATCAGCTTGATCGGGCGGGTCGAAACCCCTCCCGACTGCATGTCAAACAACAGGAAGGAAATACCCTTGTGTTTCGGTGCGTCCTTGTCAGTCCGGATAAGGGCGAAAATCCAGTCAGCCTTATCCGCATAAGAGGTCCAGACCTTCTGGCCGTTTACCAGCCAGTGATCGCCTTTATCTTCGCCCTTGGATTGAACACTCGCAAGATCGGAACCGGCCCCCGGTTCGGAATAGCCCTGACACCAGCGGATTTCGCCACGGGTTATGGGTGGAAGGTAATGCAGTTTCTGTTCATGGCTCCCGAAATGCAGCAATGCCGGGCCAAGCATCCAGATACCGAAGGATTGCAGCGGCAGACGCGCGTTGATGCGGTCGAGTTCGGAAAGCCAGACCTTTTCCTGATCGCGGTCAAACCCTGCCCCGCCGTATTCCTGCGGCCATGTCGGGCAGGTCAGGCCGTTCTCGGCACAGACGTTTAACCACTGTTTTTGCGCATCAGACTGGAAGGTCCAGTTGCGGCCTCCCCAGCAGATCGAATCTGCTGTGGTGTCCCCGTCCTGCATCTCGGCAGGGCAGTTTTCTGCCAGCCAGGCGCGTATTTCCGCGCGGAATTTCTCTGGATTTGTGGTGTCAAACGGCACGGCTTTCCTCCCAAACGCTGCGTCATGTTCCGCTAGGCAGAATTGCATTTCACTTGTTCGTTGACAAGATTGTTCCAGCCCCTGAACGTGTGCGTGATGTAACGTCATTTTGATCTGGGAGACACGCAATGCGCGCGATGATGAGTAAAGAAGCCGGTGGTCCGGAGACACTGGAACTGACCGAAACAGAAACCCCCAAACCGGGCAAGGGAGAGGTCGTAATCCGTGTACGGGCGGCCGGTGTGAACTTCCCCGATACTTTGATTATCAAGGACTTGTACCAGATAAAGCCCCAGCGCCCTTTTGCGCCGGGCGGTGAGATTTCCGGCGAGATCGAGAGCCTTGGCGAAGGCGTGGACACTGTCTCTGTGGGCGACCGCGTGCTGGCTGTGCCCGGATATAACGGGTTTTCCACCCATGTCGTCGCCCATAAATCCACACTGGTGCCAATCCCCGACGACATGCCGTTCGATCAGGCGGCCTGCTTTATCCTGACCTACGGCACGTCCCATTATGCGCTGAAACAGCGGGCCAATCTGAAGGAAGGCGAGACCCTGCTGATCCTCGGGGCGGCAGGCGGTGTCGGCGCGGCGGCCATCGAACTTGGCAAGGCGATGGGCGCGCGGGTGATTGCGGCTGTGTCCTCCGAGGAAAAAGCAGCCTTCTGCAAGGAACTGGGCGCGGATGAAACACTGATCTATCCCCGCGAGATGGACCGCGATGCACAAAAGGAATTTTCCGGCGCGATCAAGGAACTGGCCGGACCAAAAGGCGTGCAGGTGGTGTATGACGCTGTGGGGGGCAACTATGCCGAACCGGCTGTGCGCTCACTTGGCTGGGAAGGGCGTTTTCTGGTGGTTGGCTTCCCTGCCGGCATTCCGAAACTCCCGCTGAACCTGACCTTGCTGAAGAACTGTCAGGTGGTTGGCGTGTTCTGGGGCGCCTTCACACAAATGGAACCCGATGTACATCAGGCCAACCTGAAAGAGCTGTTCGGCATGTGGTCGAAGGGCCAGATCAAACCGCAGATTTCAGCGTCTTTCCCGCTCGAACAAGCGGCTGACGCATTGCGCTTGCTGGAAAACCGCAAGGTGCTGGGGAAAGTCGTCCTGAACGTCGATTAAGACCACGCTGCAATTAAGTTTAAAGGGCAAAGCTGCGGCTTTGCCCTTTTTCATTTCCTTAACATCTACCCGCACCAGCGATCAGGCCGCGCCACGGTAATTCCGGCAGACTGGACTTCCGGATCATCCGTTTCCGGCAGTCTGCCCAACTCCCCGAACGTCCTTACTCCCCGAGGTGGTTGCAGTCGTTGTAACTGCGCACAAAAAACCGGTCTTTTGTTAACACAACCCGGCTGATCGAACCGTTGGAAGCCCCGATCATCGCAAAGGGTTTGCAACCCGTAGCAATCGACATGATCGCCCCCACAACGCCACCGTGGACACAAAAAGCGATCCGCTCTCCGGCGTGATTGTCAAGCAGGCGCCACAGGCCCCGCTCAACCCGCTCATGCAATTCTGCTGTGGTTTCCGCGCCCGGAATATGCCCCCATTCATGCTCGGCTTTGGCGCGCATGAATTCCGGCGCCCCTTCGGCTGATTTGATCCGGTAAAGACCGCCGTCCCACTCTCCGAGCCGGATTTCCCGCAGGTCCGGTTCCTCTATCGGCGTCATCCCCAAATGTTGTGCAAGTGGCGCCATGGTCTGGTGGGTCCGCTGGAGAGAGGTCACATAAAGCGCATCAAAGTGCTCGTTCCGCAGGCGTTCGCCCACGGCTTGGGCCTGTGCTTCCCCGCGCGGATGCAGCGGCGGATTTCCGTGACCGTCCTTCATTGGGAAAGACACGCCGGGGCGGGCCGGAATGGTTTCTCCGTGACGGATAAACAGCACATCCACCGCGTTTTCGGGCACGACAAACCGGTGTTGGGGGTATTCTTTCGTCATTGGCGTCTTTCTTCTATTCAAGGTATTTCAGGTATGCCGCCACGTCGCAGCGCCCATTGATTGACAGGTTTTGAAACTTGACCATAGGCTTTTCACAAACCGCATCCCCCGTCAAACAGGAGCTTGCCTTGGACAGCAAACGCACACCGGACTCCCGCTTCTCCGATTTACCGGACTGGGCCTATGCCCCGAATTACATCGACACTCTGGAAGGCTACAAAGATCTGCGGGTGCACTACGTCGATGAGGGACCAAAGGATGCTGACAGGGTCTTCCTGTGCCTGCACGGGCAGCCCACATGGTCCTATCTGTACCGCAAGATGATCCCCGTTTTTGCGGATAGCGGCGCCCGGGTGATTGCGCCGGACTGGCTCGGCTTCGGACGCTCTGACAAACCGGTTGAGGACTCCACCTACAGTTTCAACTTCCACCGCAACATGATCATTGCCTTCATAATGGCGCTGGATCTGCGCAACATCACGCTGGTGGTGCAGGATTGGGGCGGGCTGCTCGGACTGACCCTGCCGCATGCCATGCCGGACCGGATCACCCGACTGTTGGTGATGAACACCTCCATTGCTGTGGGCCAGTCGCCCGGCAAAGGGTTTGAGGACTGGCGCGCCTATAACGCTGCCAATCCGGATCTTGACATTGCCGCCCTGATGAAACGGGCCACGCCGATCCTAAGTGATGCAGAAGCACAGGCCTATGCCGCCCCCTATCCTGACGTGAGCTACAAAGCCGGTGTACGCCGCTTTCCCGATATGGTGATGACCAGCCCCGAGATGGAGGGCGTCGATCACGCGCGGGCGGCACTGGATTTTCTGACACACAACTGGGAAGGCGAAAGCTTCATGGCCATAGGGCATCAGGATCCGGTGCTCGGTCCGCCTGCAATGAAATGGCTGCATAGCGTAATCCGCAATTGCCCGCCTGCACTGGATGTACCAGAGGGCGGCCACTTCCTGCAGGAATGGGGTGCACCAATCGCCCGGGCCGCATTGTCCCATTGGGGCGACAACTGACACGACGCCCGAACTGATACTTCAAACGCAAGGAACACTCTATGAAAACCCGTCAGGTTATCGTCAAGGAACTGCCCAAAGGCGCTTTGACGCAAGATCATTTTGAACTGCAAGAAACCGAACTTCCCGTGCCGCAGGATGGTGAGCTACAGGTGCGCACAATCCTGATGTCCATTGACGCGGCCAACCGCGCATGGATGCAGGGCGCCACCTACCGCCAGCCGATCCTTGCGGGGGATGCCATGCACACCTACGCTCTGGCGGAAGTCACAAAGAGCAGATCGGACAGGTTCACAACAGGGGATATTGTTGCCGTTGAAACCGTTTGGGCCGATCACGCAGTGGTTCCGGCCCGTGGTGCGCTGAAGCTGCCAAAAGTCGGGAAACTGTCGCATCTGATGTCCGTCTATGGCATCGCCGGCAAAACCGCTTTTCACGGCCTGATGTCCGTTGGCCGTCCGCTACCCGGCGAAACTGTCGTTGTTTCTGCCGCCGCCGGATCGGTCGGCGTTTATGTGGGACAAATCGCCAAAGCCATCGGCTGTCGCGTGGTCGGCATTGCGGGTGGTGCGGAGAAGGGCAAATGGGTGGTGGACGAACTCGGCTTTGACGCTTGCGTAGATTACCGCGATCCGGCCTGGTCGAAGGCGCTGAAGGCCGCCTGCCCGGAGGGTATCGACATATACTTTGATAATGTGGGTGGTTCTACCCTTGAAACCGTCTTGTTCCGCATGAACGAACGGGGCCGCGTCGTCTGCTGCGGCGCGATCAGCCAGTATGACGCGTCCAGCCCGAGCGGCCCGCGCAACCTGCCGGGCATGGTGGTTGTCAAACGGCTGCGCATGGAAGGATTCATTGTGATGGATTACGCCCATGAGGACGCAACCGCCCTGCGCGCCTTGCAGAACTGGGTCGAATCCGGCGCGATCAAAGTCCCCGAGGACATCGTGGACGGGCTTGAAAACGCCCCCGCCGCCCTGATTGGTCTGCTCGCCGGTGAAAACCGCGGGAAACGTATGGTACGGGTCGGGCCCGACAGTTAACAACTTCAATGTTCCAAAAATACTCAATGAAAAAGGGGGGCCAGCAAGCCCCCCTTTGTTTAACAATCGCGCTGTTGCATTACGCCTTCGGGTCTTCACCAACCCGCACAAGCTGCTTGCCGAAATTGTCGCCGTTTAACAGCTCCAGAAACGCTGCCGGCGCATTTTCCAGCCCCTCGGCTACGCTTTCACGGAATTTGATCTTACCTGCCGCCATCATCGGCGCGACTTCCTTGAAGAATGCGCCCGCGCTGTCTTGGTGGTCGGGGAAGAGAAAGCCCTGCACGGTCAGACGGTTGGTCAGGATCGTAGACCAGACCGCTGGCAGCGGCGCTGCATCGGCTATGTTATCCCCGTTGTACCACGCGATCATGCCGCAGATTGCAATGCGGCCGAACATGTTCATATTCGGAAGAACCGCTTCCAGCGTTTTGCCGCCCACGTTTTCAAAGTAAACATCGACACCCTGCGGCGCGGCTTCCTTGATTTTTGCGGCCAGTTCTTTTCCGTCTTTGGCCGCTTTATGGTCAAGACATGCGTCAAAGCCCAGTTCTTCTACTGCAAAAGCACATTTTTCTGCACCACCGGCAACGCCGATTACCTTACAGCCTTTGGCCTTGGCCAGTTGACCGGCAAGCCCGCCAACTGCCCCTGTTGCAGCGGAAATCAGGACGGTTTCGCCCTCTTTCATCTTGCCGATTTCGTTCAACCCGATCCAGGCTGTCATGCCCGGCATCCCGAGCACACCAAGATAGGCCGAAAGCGGGGCAGCGGTCGGATCGACCTTACGAATATCGCTTCCATCGGAAATGCCGTGCGTAGCCCAGCCGGTGCGCCCGACGACAATGTCTCCGACCGCGAATTTTTCGTTGTTGGAGGCGATGACTTCACAGATCGCGCCACCCTCCATCGTACCCCCGATTGGCACCGGATCGGCATAGGATTTCGCGTCATTCATCCGGCCGCGCATGTAGGGATCAAGAGACAGCCAGATCGTACGCAGAGTGACCTGTCCGGCACCCATTTCGGGCAGTTCCTTGTCCTCAAAGCGGAAGTTTTCAAGCGTCGGCCAGCCCTTTGGACGGGATGCCAGAGCGACGTGTTGGTAGGTTGTCATGATATACTCCTGAATTCAGATTTGACGGGAGAGTAATCCTCTCCCGCCACAACCGCCAAGGGCATGAAACAATGCCGTTACGTCGCATCACGATTTATTGGGGATCAACGGGGCGGATTGCAGGGTGTGCGGCTTCAATATCGCGACCTGCTGCAATCAGGATATCCTCGCGATAGCGCCGTGCCAGCAGTTGCACGCCCATCGGCTTCCCCGCTGCCGGTTCTGTCGCAACCGCCAAGCCCGGCAAACCAAGAGCGGGAACGGCAAGCTGGGTCAGTTGCGCCCGCATGATCGCCTTGAACCCTTCTTCGGACTGAACATCCGCCTGCTGGTCAAAGGGCAACATCCCCGAGACGGGGCAGATCAACACGGAATATTGCGCCAGAAACAACTGCCACTCGCGCAGGTGGGTGACACGATCCCGCAGCGCGTCAAGCAATCCCCCTGCATCCACCGGCGCGGATAGGGACTGCATCACCGCAAACACATGCTGGCTGTCCGGTTCGCCCTCCTGCTCTACCATACGATCCACGCCTTGCCGCATCTCTGCCAGCCAGAGTTTGGCATTGATGTCAGCGGCGGGTTGCATTGGCGGGCAGTCGACTTCCTCCACCTCCCAGCCAGCATCCGCCAGATCCTTTGCCGCCCCGAGCAAAGCCGCTTCGATTTCCGGTGTTATCTCCATCCCGTCGGGGCGCAGGCAAACGGCCGCACGGCGCGGGAAATCGCCCTGGTCAATAGGCGCAGGCACATACCACGGGTCGCGCAAATCCTCGGCAGCCATCGCCCGCAGGCTAAGATCAATATCGTCCATACTTCGTGCCAGCGGTCCGCCCACAGCCATCAACTGCCCGCCGATATGCCGGTCCGCCCCCGAAGGATTATAGGCCGGCAACCGCCCGAGCGTGGGCCGCAGCCCGTGGATACCGCAGGCATAAGCAGGGTAGCGGATCGACCCGCCAATATCCGTGCCATGCCCGATAGCAGCCATCCCGCTGGCCACCGAAGACCCCGCCCCGCCGGAAGACCCGCCCGGCGTAATATTCTTCCCGTGGGGATTGAGCGTCTGGCCATGCAGGTTGTTCTTGGTAAACCAGCGCAGGGAAAAAGCAGGAGTGTTTGTGCGCCCGACGATCACCGCCCCGGCCTTGCGCATATTGGCGACAACGGGACTGTCCTGTTCTGCAACAAGGTTTTCAAGCAATTTCAAGCCATTCGTGGTCGCATGGCCGACCTGATCCACGTTAACCTTGATCGTCACCGGCACACCGGCCATCGGTCCGACATCCCGCCCCGCCGCAATATCCGCATCTATGGCGGCGGCTGCTGCCAGTGCTTCCTCCGGCATGTGTTGCACTACTGCGTTCAGATCGGGGTTTACGGCATCGATCCGGTCCAGATGGGCTTTGGTAACTTCGGTGGCGGAAAGGTCTTTGCTACGGATTTTCGCGGCAATTTCGGCAGCGGTGAGGCCCCAGAGTTCGGACATTTTCGGTAACTCCTAATCTATTTTTTTAGCATCGTGGCACCACCCGCAACCGAAGTGCAACGGGATTCTTTCCGTCAGGGCAGACAGAGTCTTTGGAACCTTTCCCGCGCGCGCGTGTTGTGTAGGTGAAACCCATATTTCAAACGGAAAGGTCGAACGCATGTCCGCCCCTGAAACCAACGTTGAAAAACAGAAGAAACGCCACTACGGCCCGCTACTTGGCATGGTCGCAATCGGTGCCGCTGCCATCCTTGTGATGCTGACGCTTACCTATCTGTCAGACGATCTGGACGTAGATGATGCAACCGCGCCTGTGTCGCAAACCGCAACTCCCGAAAACGGCAGCTAGGACTTCTCCCATCCTAACCGCCCCATGGCCCGCCTGCACATTCCTCCCGAATGCAGGCGGGCTTTTTGCGTCTTATTTGCCTGTCGTCAGGACAGTCCTGCAGTAACGGCCCGTGCCAGCTTACTGACGAGCTCGTCTATCTGGGCATCGCTGATAATGAACGGTGGGGCCAGCAGCACATGATCGCCACTTTGCCCGTCGATGGTGCCGCCCATCGGATAGCAGATCATACCAGCCTCAAACGCCGCTGCCTTTATCCGTGCCGCCGTCTTGCGTTGCGGATCAAGCGGTGTCTTGCTCTGCCGGTCTGCCACCAGTTCCACCCCCACAAACAGCCCGCGCCCGCGGATGTCTCCAATATTGGGGTGCGCATTAAACTCGGCTGACAGGGCAGCCCTCAATCTTTGGCCCTGACGCTCCGCCGCTGTGACCAGATCCCGCTCATGCAAGGATTTCAGCACAGCAACACCGGCTGCTGCGGCACAGGGATGCCCGATATACGTATGCCCGTGCTGGAAAAAGCCGCTGCCCTCTTCGATAGTCCGGTAAATTTCCTTGCTGCACAACATCGCACCAATCGGCTGGTATCCCGCACCCAAGCCTTTGGCGATACACAGAATATCCGGTGCCACCCCGTCCTGTTCACAGGCAAACAAACTGCCGGTGCGCCCCATACCACACATGACTTCGTCCAGTATCAGCAGGATACCGTATTGATCGCAAATCTCGCGGATACGCTTGAAATAGCCCTTCACGGCAGGCACCGCCCCGGCAGTGGCCCCCACTACCGGCTCCGCAATAAAGGCCATAACGGTTTCCGGCCCGACCCGCAGCAGTTCTTCTTCCAACAGGTTGGCGGCACGGATGCCATAGGCTTCCTCGCTCTCGCTGTCCTGCTGCAAACGATAGGCGTAACACGGGTCGATATGGCTCATGTCGATCAGCAGCGGGCCGAACTGGGCACGCCGCCACGCATTGCCCCCTGCCGAAAGCGCCCCCATCGTATTGCCGTGGTAGCTTTGCTTGCGGGCGATCAATCGGCCCCGCTGCGGCTCTCCTTTTTCGACAAAATACTGCCGTGCCAGTTTCAACGCCGCTTCAACCGCTTCGGAGCCGCCGGAGACAAGGTAAACACGGTCCAGATCACCGGGCGCCTGCGCGATCAGCATATCCGCAAGTGTCTCAGCCGGTTCGGAGGTCAGAAACCCCGTATGGGCATAGGCAAGACTGTCCAGTTGCGCCTTGACCGCCTCTATAACCGTGCGGTCATTGTGACCCAGACAGGACACAGCCGCCCCGCCGGAAGCATCAAGATACTGCTTACCATCCGCATCATAAAGGTAGCAGCCGTCACCGCGCACCGCGACGGGTGGGGACTGTTTCGTGTGGCGGGGGAAGATATGGGACATTACAGGCTCCTAAGCAGCACCGGGGATTCTGACCCTCCGGCTCCCTTCGTTGAATTTATCCATGGAAAAGGACCAGATCGTGCCCGGCCAGCGCACTTCCATTTCTTGCAATCTCGGGCGGTAAACGGCGGTGTAAAGCGTACCGAATCCCGCGTCGAAAGCAGTGGAATACAGCGGCGGCTTGAGAAACGCACCTATAAATTTATCCTCCGGATCACGGTGTAGCGCCATACGCTGTAACAAAAAACGCTCCCGTTCGACCGTGGCGGTAAACCGCGCGTGGCTGACCCATTCCACGTTCTCCTGATGGTTGGTCGCAACCGCCGCGCGGGTGATCACGGCAGGTCGGTCCGGTGCCATCATAGCCGTCAGATACTGGCGTTTTGCATCCAGCACGGTGACGTTATAGCTCATGTGCGTTGGCACACGGGCAAGGACCCTGCCCGCCTGTTCCGCGGTTTCGCAAGTCTGCAATACATAGCGCAGGATCAATGGCACACCGAAACCCGTCCCGACAATGCGCCGCCCTCCGAAAGTCAACGAAATGGCCAGCCCCGCATCATTGCAGCCATCCACCATTCCCCACAAGCCGTCAGAGAGGCCCATCACCCGACGCCCCTGCCAGCCGGTGTGAAGTATCAGACTGTCAAAAGCATTGGGATTGTAATCGTAGTTGCGCACAAGAACCGGCTCCTTGCCGGTCCAGATTGCCTGCGAACACCCTGCCAGATAAGGCGGAGGGCAATAAAAGCTGAGAAACCGCGCCGCCTGATCGCCGCCGCCCGCCAGTTCGCACAGTGTGTCGTAAAGCGGCACAATCTCGGGCATGTGGGTTTCCAGCGCACGGCGGCTTTCCAGATAGCTCGGTCGCGCACTGTCCCCTTCCCGCGTCCACCAGCGCCTGTAAAGGGGCCAGTATTCGTCAAACAGCCCGGACCACTTGGAACCGGGCTGTTCTTCGCTGATTGCACGCCAGTACATGGCTGCCCTTACAAGATCTTGAAGGCTGGATCGGCTACCGCAGGCCCTGCGTCAGCCACAGGCAGCGCCTTGCCGTTCACGGATTGCTTGATGCCATGAATCCACTTTTTCGCCCGCTCGTTCAGCTGGAAGCCTTTGGTCATAGAGCGGCCCCGCGTCACCAGAATACCGATGTCCGCACCTTCATAGCGATAGTCGCCCGGTTGCAGGATACGCAGGAAAAACGCCTCGTTCTCGCTTTCGACTGCGCGGCGGTGATAATCAAACCGGTCGAACACAACGCGGCCGTCTTCCAGCATCTTGTAAATCCCCGTTTCCGGTGCTTCGGTACAGATATCCACGCTGTCGTCAGTATGTTTGATCACCATCTGCGACCAGCTGTCGATCATATCGGGATCGGCCCAGCGGTTGTTCAGCTCTTCCGTGTCGAGATCGAACTTCTTGCGGGAAAACTCCAGCAGGTGGAACAGGAAAAGCGGCGCATCCGCGTGAGCAAAGGCCGCGTGGTTGGTCATCGACGACGCCCCTGTGATCCGCGGATTCAGTTCCCCGAGCCACAAATCGCCGGTCTTTTTGTCGATCAGGAAATCCAGTTCGAAATACCCGCGATAACCTTCCTTGCGCAGCTGCTCCCCGAATTTGAAGGTCAGTTCCCGCGCCTTTTCGCGCACTTTCGGCGGAAAGGCGGTGGACAGGATTTCATTGCCGCACCAGCCACCGCGATAAGGTGTCAGTTCGCTAAAGCCAACCAGTTCGGTCATCAGCGGCCCAACGATCGTGCCTTCCTTGGTGGCGCAGCCCTCAATCGCAGAGCCACGGCAATCGATACGCTTCATGATCTTGATCTCGCCCTCTCCGACAATTTCGTGCTCATGGCGGCGGAAATCGGCCTCGTTCTTGATAAAGAATGTCGTGTGGCCGCTGTCGCCAAAGGCCGATTGCAGCACAAGATCATGGCCAAGCTTGGCCTTCTCGCAGGTTTTGCGCAGGTCGTCGTAATCTTTCACCTCGGCCAGAACGTTCGGAACTGACGGCACGCCCGCCTTATTGCCAATCCGCACGGTTTCGATCTTGTTGTCCATCTTGGTGCGCAGTTTGGCTTTGGGGAACCACACATCCGCGCCCAGTTCTTTGGACAGGCGTTCGGTTTCCTCGTCAAACATCAGAAAGACGAATTTCGGCTTGCCACCGCGCCGCTTGATGAAATCGATGACCTCTTTGTGTTGCAGCAGGTAGTTGTTGATGTCCTCGATGCTCTGGAATTCCGCGTGGGGCTGTTCGGACGGGCAGAAGACATTCGGATGCTTACCGCCATAACAGTCTATGTAGCAGATATATTTGAAGTTTTTGACCCATTCATCCAGACCGAGCAGATTGAAATTGGTAGCCGAAATAAAATAGATCGGATCTTCGTTGCGGTGGAAGAAGCGCCGGATTTCAGAGATGTTTTTGAGAACTGTCGCCATAGTATTGTCCTTTATTATTCGGCTGCGGTTTGAATGGTTTTATCTGAGACAAGGTTTGCGAGGGCGTCCTGAGTGAACACGCGCAGGCCCAGATCCGCGCGGTAGCCATGGATTTCGTTCACATCAAGCGCCCGCATGAAATCAAGGATTTCGCGGCTGATAACCTGTCCGGGAACAAGGATCGGAAAGCCGGGCGGATAGGGGATAATAAAGCTGGCGGAAACCAGTTCCTTTCCTTCTTCCATCGCCGCCTTTAGCGATCCGTTCAGTTCGAGATAATCGCAATTTTTCTCATCGTAGCTGAGGTAGTAGGCTTTGCGGATATCCCCTTCGGGGGTCAGGTTATCGGGTCGGAACCCGTCATGGAAACGGCTGAAATCTGGCAGCGGCGGATAGTTTTCCGTCAGGTTTGCCACCCGCCGGTCAAAGGCCAGACGCTCCATATTTGACGCATCGTCCAGAAGGTCGTCCAGCTCGTTCGCAATTTCCACAAGCACTTCGATCAGGTAAGCCACCGAAGAGCGCGTTGTGCCGATATTTGTCATGAACAGGACGGTATTGCGCGAGGTTTTATTGATCTGGATGCCGTATTTGTCCATCAGCACCTGATTTTTGAACGTGTCACCGTCCCATCCGGTGCCGCCCACAGCAAGCGTAACGCGGGTTGCGTCCAGCACGAAATCATCCCGTTCCCAACACTCCCACAGGTCGGTCCAGCCCTGTTCCGTATCAAAATAACTGCTGACCCCGCTCTGGCGGTAACAGTCTGGGATCATATCCCCGGCCGTCAGAACCTTGAAGTATTTCTGCAACAACGGATGGCTGCTGATCGCGCGGCGCAGCGCCATAGCGGCCTCTATCTGGCGCTGGACGAACTCGAAACCTTCCAGTTCCACCTGCCGCCGTCCCACATCAAGCGAGGCAATAATCTGGTAGTTGGGCGAGGTTGAGGTATGGGTCATGTAGGCTTCGTGGAAGTTCTGCTCCACCTCGCCTTTGAAGTCCTGATCGTTGACGTGGATCATTGATCCCTGCCGCAGGGATGTCAGGGTTTTATGGGTGGATTGCGTGGCATAGGCCCTGACCCGCGCTGTGGGCGGCGGGATCAGCCGCGTGTTCAAAAGGTCTTCGTCACTGGCACCTTCGAGCTGTTTTTGCTGCGCTTCAAAAGCTGCAACGTGCTGGTCCGAGCGTAACCGCTTGCGCAGATTATTGGCCGAGCGCATCGCAGTGCGCTGCCGGTAAGTGGGGCTAAAGCGGGCAAATGCAAACCATGCTTCGTCCCACAGGAAAACAAGGTCCGGCTTGATTGCCAGACACTCCTCCATTACCCGCTGCACGTTGTAAACAACCCCGTCAAATGTGCAGTTGGTGAGTAACAACATGCGGACGCGATCCAGTTTGCCAGCAGCTTTCAAGGCCAGAAGCTGGTGCTTGATCTCGCGCAAGGGCACCGCGCCATACATGGAATATTCATTGAGCGGATAGCTGTCGAGATAGAGCACCTCTGCACCTGCCAGCACCATCCCGTAGTGGTGGGATTTATGACAATCCCTATCTACCAGAACGATATCTCCGGGACGCACCAGCGCCTGCACGACAATCTTGTTACAGGTCGATGTGCCGTTGGTGGCAAAAAATGTCTGCTTTGATCCAAAGGCACGGCTGGCCAGTTCCTGTGCTTTTTTGATCGGCCCGCTTGGTTCCAGCAGGCTGTCGAGCCCGCCGGATGTGGCAGAAGTTTCCGCCAGAAAGATGTTCGGTCCGTAAAACGCCCCCATATCCTGAATCCAGTGGGACCGGCTGATGGATTTACCACGGCTGATTGGCATGGCGTGGAAAACGCCGGTGGGCTGTTTTGAATATTCGACCAGCGCCGTGAAAAACGGCGATTTGTTTCGTGCCCCAACCCCGCGCAGGATGTTGAGGTGCAATTCCATGAAATCTTCCTGATTGTAGAAAACCCGCCGGCAGATCCCCAAATCCAGACCTGCAATTTCTTCCACCGAACGTTCGGTGACAAGATAGGCATCCAGTTCGGGTCGGACCTGCTGTATCAGGCGGCACAATTCAGCGCCGTAGTTTTCCGGCAGCAGATTGTCCAGATCCTCACCACTGCCCAGATGGGACAGGTATTTCTTCAGAAGTTCGTTTTCGTTTCTGGATTTCAGTGTCAGGCCCGGACGGGCGACGATGGCCTGAATATTGTGGTTGAACAGCACCGCAATCAACGCGTCTTCCAGACTGGGAACCACCACTGCTTCATAATGGAACGGGTCCTCGATCCGGCGCATCCGCTCCATATTGCTCTTGATCCAGCGTTCCTGCTGGTCGTTCACATTATCGACGATGAGAACTTCGAAATAGGGCCGCGTCATGGCCCGCGCCTCGGGTGAGAGCAGCGCCTCGTCGTTGTTTTCCTCTTCATCCATACTGTCCCGTTCCAGCGGGATGGAACGCCGCCTGTAAGACCCGGTCGTCAGGGCACGGGTCACACGGGTGACGGAAAAGGCTACGTCCTCAAAATGCCCGTTATCGAACTGGCGGCGCATGTGGACAAAGGCCGGCATACCCGGAAAGGCCCAATAGGGTTCGATACGCGACAGCGCTTTGAACAGTTCCTGAACCTCGTCGGAATAGTTCTTGATTTTGGCTTGGGAGGTTTCCCTGCAAATCGCGGAAACTGCGGCGCGCAATGCGGCCCACCTGTCAGACCGCAATTGCGTTGCCGAATAATACTCGCTGACAGAATCCATCGGTTGCTCTCCTTCTTAAAGGCTTCAACCGATAGCACTTGTAGCGATGCTAGACCGGTATCAGCCGCTTGGTTTGCCACCCACAAAGGGCACATGCCCTACATCGGTAGCGAGTTTCTGGCCTTGTATTTCTGCTTCGGCATCTGCCGGAACATCCACATGGAGACCCGCACGAGAGCCCTGCTGGGGCACCTCCAGCGGACCAAGTGTATTCAGAAATGCGTCTGTCCCGCTGGTGCGGTCATAGACGGAAAAATCAACAGAGCGGTCGCGGAAGCTTTTAAGGACCTGACCAAGCCCCTTCATACCGGTTTCGCGCTGACGGCGGACCATCGACAGATCCACTTCGATCGGGAACATGTCTTCCTGCCCTGCAGACTGATGCAACACCAGCGAAGTCGGATCGACCACACAGGACTTGCCAACGCCCCCTGCTCCAAGTCCGTTTACATCAAAGACGTAGCATTGGAATTGCGCAGCAGTAGCCCTTGCAATGGCCAGCTCGGCGTCGCGGTCGGTCGTGCCGGTCAGGACCGGATGCAGCAGCACCTCAACCCCCTGACTGGTTAGCTGGCGGGTGGTTTCGGGGAACCACATATCATAGCAGATCGACAGACCGAAACGGCCCACATCCGGCACATCGAACACGCAGAAATCGGTGCCCGCAGCGACTCCGGCTTCATATGGCAGGAAAGGGAACATCTTGGCATAGCGGCGCACCACGTTGCCGTCGGGATCAATCACCAAAGACGTGTTATACACCTGCCCGTCGTGGGGGGACGTCAGGAACATGGACCCCGGAATAAGCCAGACCTTGTGCCGCCGTGCAGCTTCGCAGAAGCGGTCGATGGTTTCATTTTCGGGGGGCAGTTTGTAGCGCTCAAGCGGGCCAAAAGGCGATAGTTCGCTAAAGAGAACCATCTGGGTCCACGGGAACCGCGCCATAAGAATGTCGAGCCGTTGCAGCATACCGTCGACATTGGACTGAAGGGCATTGACGTGCATCTGCACGCCAGCAATTGCGAATGGGGTCATTGAGGATACTCTCCGTGCTTGCGCTGCCGGCTCTGTTGGATTGAGTCGATCACCGCTTTGCACTCCTCTTAAGCCCTCACCACCAGAACGGAAACAGGAGATCTGCTTACGATCCTGTCCGCATTGGAGCCCACTAGAAACTCCCGAAGGCGGTCCGGTTTATGGGATGCCATAACCACCAGATCACAATTGATTTTTTCGATGGTCTTAAGAACCTTACGATGAATCTTACCAAAAGCAAGGTGCTGCTTCACCTTTATGTCATTTGGTATTTCTGTGCGTACCAGCCGGTCAAGCGCATTGCTTGCGGCTGCCACGGCCTTCTCTTCAAAGTTTTCCGGAAAGAATCCTTCCACCAGCGGGCTTCCCATATCGGGCACCACCGAGATGATATGCAGCACGCCGCCCGAGTTGCTGACCAGCTCGATCGCCTGTGGCAGGGCTTTGACCCAAGAATCCTTATCCGTCAAATCTATCGTCAGAAGAACCGTATTAAACATCTCTTTCTCCTCAGGCTGTAGCCGGTTTGCGCAGGGCGCGGCTGTTGCGGCCCCGCTGCAGGAAGACGATCAGCCCCAGCAGCAGCAAGGCCGGGATGAACATCAGATATTTACTCGGTTGATCCACAGGGCGCAGCACCCGCAACACCGTCTGGTCCCAATCAAGCCCCGCTTTGGAAGCTGCACTGTCATAAAGCACGTCATCAACCATCATCTTGCCATCCGCTTCGCGCAGGATCAGACCGGAACTTTCAAGCCGTTCCTCCCCTGTTGCTCCCTCACCGATGGGCAGGATGGCGACGAATTCGATCGGATCGCCCAGATCGTTGACACCGGCCACCCGCAGGCGCAGGTCCTCGTTTGTCGGGGTCGCCAATGCAGCAGCGGCCAGTTCGGTCGGCGCTTCCTCTGTGTAGGGCGGTGCAACCATATCCATCCAGAAACCCGGACGGAACAGGGTGAAGGCCACCAGCAGCAGCGCGATGGTTTCATAGAACCGGTTGCGCGCAAGGAACCAGCCTTGAGTCGCCGCTGCAAACAACAGCATGGCAATCGTTGCTACCACAAAGACAAATATACCCTGCACCCATGTGACCTCTATCAACAGCAGTTCGGTGTTGAAGATGAACAGGAACGGCAAGGCTGCCGTGCGCAGGGAATAGAAGAAGGCAACAAGACCGGTGCGGATCGGATCACCACCCGACACAGCCGCCGCCGCAAAGCTGGCAAGGCCCACTGGCGGTGTCACATCGGCCATGATGCCGAAGTAGAACACGAACAGATGCACTGCAATCAGCGGCACGATCAGGCCGTTTTGCTGGCCCAGAGTCACAATGACAGGGGCCAGCAGCGCCGAAACCACGATATAGTTCGCGGTAGTCGGCAAACCCATACCAAGGATCAGTGACAGGATTGCGGTCAGGAACAGGATGGCAAGGATATTGCCGCCCGAAAGCACCTCGACCACATCCGCAAGGGCAGAGCCGACACCCGTCTGGCTGACCGCGCCGACGATGATACCCGCCGTGGCCGTGGCAATGCCGATCCCGATCATGTTACGCGCGCCGGTTTCCAGCCCGTCAATCAGGTCTGCCACACCATTGCGGATGGCTGCGCCAAAGGCGGTATCGCCCCGCATGATTGCGGTCAGCGGGCGCTGGGTCAGCAGGATAAAGATCATATAGGCGGTCGCCCAAAACGCGGAGAGACCCGGCGACAGCCGGTCCACCATCAGCGCCCAGACCAGCACCACAACCGGCAGGATAAAGTGCAGGCCGGAACGAATTGTCGGACCGGGCAGCGGCAGTCTTGTTACCGGCTCGTTCGGATCATCCAGCTCCAGCGGCTTTTCCTTGGAGGCGATATAAAGCAGCCCCACATAGACCGCGGTCAGGAAGGCAAAGATGATATAGCCCGCCGTTTGCGGGAAAGCCGGTCTGATCCAGCCCATGCCGTAATAAACGATAAAGGACAGCGCACAGATCGCAGCGACGGTGAAGGCCATGCCAATCAGACGTTGCACAATCGGTTTGGGGGTATAGGCGCGGGGCAGCCCCTCCATTCCGGCTTTCAGCGCCTCAAGATGGACGATGTAAACCAGTGCGATATAGGAAATCACCGCAGGCAGGAATGCGTGTTTCACCACGTCGAAATAAGGAATACCAACGTACTCCACCATAAGGAAAGCCGCAGCACCCATCACGGGGGGCATGATCTGGCCATTCACGGAGGACGCTACTTCGACAGCGCCTGCTTTTTCCGAACTGAAGCCGACTTTCTTCATCAGCGGGATGGTAAAAGTGCCGGTGGTCACAACATTGGCGATGGAGGAACCGGAGATCAGTCCGGTCATGGCCGAAGAAACAACCGCTGCCTTCGCCGGCCCGCCTTTCATGTGCCCCATCAAGCTGAAAGCGACCTGAATGAAATAGTTGCCCGCTCCTGCACGATCCAGCAGCGAACCAAAAAGCACGAATAGGAATACAAAACTGGTAGACACGCCAAGCGCGATACCAAAGACGCCTTCCGTGGTGATCCACTGGTGGTTCACGATCTCGGACAGGCTGTTGCCTTTGTGGGAAATGATACTTGGCATATAAGGCCCAAGCACGGTGTAGACCAGAAAGACCGACGCCACGATCATCAGTGCGGGACCAAGGGCGCGGCGCGTGGCCTCAAGAAGCAGCATCAAGCCGATCACGGCGACGACAAAATCCTGAAGCACAGGCGCACCGACGCGCCCTGAAATTTCACGGTAATAGACAAACAGATAGAGCGCAGCCAGCGCGCCGACCAGTGCCAGCGCCCGTTCCCACACCGGAATCCGGTCTTTCGGAGAGCCAAGCACAACAGCCACAACAACTGCCAGCGCTACGATCGGTATCCACCACGTCACAGCACCGTCCTTGGCGCCCATCATAAACAAACCGGCAAGAACCAGCGGCACTACGATGCCAAGGCCGATCTGGAAACCGGATCGGGTGGCCGGAAAGGCCGCAAAGGCCAGAAACATTGCAAATGCCAGATGGATGGAGCGGGCTTCGGTATCGTTAAACACCCCCCAGCCCACCATGAAGGGGATCGGCGAGGCGATCCAGAGCTGGAACAGCGACCAAGCCAGCGCCACACAGGTCAGGAAAATGCCGACAGGACCGATTGCCCCGCGTCCGCCTGTGTCAGAAGATGCCACCAGTTCGTCGAGTTCGGCTTGCGTCAGCCCCCCCCGATCACCCGTTGCAGCATTCTCTACCGCAGCAGCCTGCTGTTGGTTTGGATCATTGGTCATGGATGTCCCCTGTTCCCCGCTATGGCCCGTCACTTCGGGCTTTTATTTTTCAATCCGGGTCAGTTGCGGCAGCGCAGGCCGCCGCAACCGTTTTCAGTTTACACAAAGGTCGAGAACGACCGCCGGATTACATCCAGCCTTTTTCTTTGTAGTATTTCTCGGCACCGGGGTGCAGAGGCGCGGACAGACCGGCGCTGATCATGTCTTCTTCTTTCAGGTTCTCGAAAGCAGGGTGCAGACGCTTGAACCGGTCAAAGTTGTCAAAAACAGCTTTTACAACCTGATAAACCACTTCTTCGTCCACTTTCGCAGAGGTGACAAAAGTCGCCTTAACGCCGAATGTGTTCACATCAGAGTCCGTACCTTTGTACATGCCGCCCGGAATGGTCGCGGCAGCGTAGAAGGGGTTTTCCGCGATCAGCTTGTCGATTTCAGGGCCTTCAACCGGCACAAGAACCGCATCTACTGTGGAAACCGCTTCCTGAATGGAACCGTTCGGGTGGCCAACAGTGTAGATAATCGCATCCACCTTGTTGTCGCCCAGCGCAGCCGCTTGTTCAGCCGGTTTCAGTTCGGAAGCCAGCGCGAAATCGTCTGTTGTCCAACCCAGAGCGTTCATCACAACATCCATCGTTGCCCGCTGGCCGGAGCCGGGGTTGCCGATGTTGACGCGCTTGCCTTTGAGATCGGCAAAAGACTTGATGCCGGAATCTGCGCGGGCAATCACGTTGAACGGCTCGCCATGTACGGAAAAGACCGCACGTTCATCGGAAAACTGGTTTCCTTCGAATTTGGATGTGCCGTTATAGGCGTGGTACTGCCAGTCGGACTGGGCCACACCCATATCCATGTCACCAGCCATGATGGCGTTGATGTTGGCAATGGAACCGCCGGTGGAAGGCGCAGTGCATTTCAGGTTGGTTTCAGCGGTTGTGCGGTTCACCAGACGGCAGATCGACTGACCGACAACGAAGTATACGCCGGTTTGACCGCCTGTCCCGATGGTGATGAATTTCTCTTGTGCGATACCGGCTGTACCGGCCAGCAGCGCCCCTGCAAAAGCAAGATGTTTCATGAAACGCATAGTGTTCTCCTCTTTTTTTTGCTCACGTTAACGCCCCCTGCGGACGCAGGAGACAATTGTCCGAATGGCACAAAGCGGCAGCTCCCGTGCGAGCAGTCTTTCGGAGCTGCGGCGCTCTCCTTAAAGCGAAGCGCAAACAAGCACCAGCAGGAAAAACAAAGGCTTAAATGTCTTTTTCACTCCACTATTCAATATCAGGCTAGTGAGAGTTTTCCTTAATTGTCAAGTAAGTTGTCACTTCTGGTCCGGAGTATCACCGCTTTCTTGACCACACCCGCTTTCACGCTAAGGTCAGGGCTTCGGTCGCGCAATTCCACCCGGCAAATCGGGCACCTATACGGGTGCCGGATAGGTGCGCTGTGCTAATGGCAGGGTGCGAATCTGCTCCAACAGACGTTCCACAAATATCCGTTCTGCGCGGTTCAGTTTCTTCCTCGGGTTTCGCAGCAAGTAGATATCGACCTCCGGTGGATCGTCATAGGGAGGCAACCTCCAGAGCAAGCCGTCCCGCACATCCCGCTCCAGCACATGAATCGGCAGCGACCCGATACCAAGCCCGCATTGAATCATCCGGCGCACCTCTTCCAGTTGCGAGGAACGCCCCACGATCCGCTGCGCCATATCCCACTGCTTGCGCAGCAAGGCCACAGGGCGGAGCGCATCATTCAGGTCGTCGGTGTCAAAGGTCACGATGTCATGACCACGCAAATCCTCCATTGTCAGGTTCTCTCGACCGAACAAAGGATGTGTGGGACCGCAATAAAAGCTGAAATATTCGCGGTATAGCAGATCATAGCTTAAATCAGGCAGCTTACGGTTGACCAGACAGACACCAAAGCTTGCCTGTCGGTCCAGCACGGCGCTGGTGACAACCGCGCTTGTGGCGGTTTTGATGTTGAAGCTGACTTTGGGGTATAGGGTTTTCGTTTCAGTCAACAGATCATCAAGCAAGGGAGTGATCACATGACTGGCAAGGTGGATGCTAATCTCGCCGGATATTTCGGTACTGGAAGCCGTGGTGATTTCTTTCAGCCCCGAAACGCTGCGGAAAATATCCATACATTCATCGTAAAGCCGCTGCCCCGCCCGCGTCATGCGGAAGCTGCCCTTGGACCGCTCGATCAACTGACAGTTCAATTCCTGCTCAAGCCGTTGCAGCGCAAGGCTGACCGAAGGCTGTCCGCGCAACAAACGATGGGCGGCGCGGGTGATACTGCCTTCCTCGACAATCACCACAAAGGTGCGCAGCAGGTTCCAGTCCAGCCCGATCACAAATTTTTCGTCACCACGGTCCGTCATCGGCCCTGCCTTACAAGTTTTTAAACCACTAAACACCGACCACATTAACCTAATTAATGTGATTCATGCTTTATATCAATTTGCTCAATTCAAGATCACCATGCAATAGTTAACAGGACTTTAGGGAACAGGGGCCGGAATGCCATCAAGCGAACAGAGTATAGACAAGCGGCCCTGGTTGCTGCTGTCCCCTTCCCTTATGGCCATCACCCTTCTGGTGGTTATCCCCATGGCCTTTATTCTGGTCTATTCCTTTTACGAGAATATCGACCTTGCCGTAGATAAGGTGGCGTTTCAGTTTGGCAACTGGTCCGAGGTAATGACGGACGGCTATTACCGCATTGCGATCTGGAAAACCCTGCGGCTATCGGTGATCGTCACGGTGTTGGCCGCCGTGCTTGGGTATATCCCTGCCTATTTCATCGCCATGACCAAATTTCGCGACAAATGGCTTTTGCTGCTGCTGCTGATCCTGCCCTTCTGGATCAGCTTCATCATCCGCACGCTTAGCTGGATACATATTTTCGGCAATCAGGGGGCGTTGAACGGGCTGTTCCAACTGCTTGGCCTGACCGATGCGCCGCTGTCCCTGATGTATAACGAGTTTACTGTCATCGTCGGCTTTATCCATGTGTTCCTGCCCTACATGATCCTGAACATCTACGTCAGTCTGGAAGGCATAGATGAAAATCTGGAGCCCGCCGCCCGCACCCTTGGGGCGACCCCGTGGCAGGCGTTCCGCGAAGTGACCCTGCCCCTGTCCATGCCGGGACTGGCCGCCGGTTGCCTGCTGGTTTTTGTATTAACGGGGGGCAGTTACGTCACGCCGCTGATCCTTGGCGGGCCGAGCGATTTCCTGTTCGGCAACCTGATCTATGACGCCATCGTGACAGAGCTGAACTGGCCGATGGGCGCAACCCTGTCCTTCACGCTCTTGCTGCTGCTGGGGCTGGTCGTGGTGCTTTACAGCCGCTTGATGGGGCTGAACCAACTGTCAAAGGCGTTCAAATAACATGAAACTGCGCATCTGGACCCTGCTTAAAACCTACACCATTCTGGTTTACATCTTCATGTTTGCCCCCATCGGCGTGGTGCTGGTGCTGGCGTTCAATTCCTCCCAGTTCGGCGGCTTCCCGATTGAGGGCTTCAGCTTTCGCTGGTTTGTCAAACTGTCCGAGAACGAGGCAATCATTCGCGCGTTGCGCACCTCGCTCGTACTGGGGGCCTGTACGGCGGTTATTGCAACAACGCTGGGGATTCTGGCCGCACTGGCGCTGGTACGCTACACCTTCCGCGGCAAGGATCTGATCACAACGGTTCTGATAGCCCCTGTGCTGGTGCCCGAAACCGTGCTGGCGGTGGGCTTGCTGATTTTCATGCGCTGGCTGCATGTGCCCCGCTCTTTCGGGTTGCTGCTGCTGGGCCATTCCATCATCGCCCTGCCCTTTGTGGTGCTGGTGGTGCAGGCACGGCTGACAGGCATCCGGCGCGATTACGAAGAAGCGGCCCGCAGTCTGGGGGCCAACCCTCTGCAAACCTTCTTTGCCGTGACTTTCCCCCTAATGCTGCCCGCCGTTTTTGCAGGGGCGCTGTTTGCCTTCACAATTTCCTTTGACAACATCACCGCAACGATTTTCTGGCGTCCGTCAGGGATGGAGACAGTGCCCACCCAGATTTTCGGCATGTTACGCAATTCTGTCAGCCCCGAGATCAACGCGCTTGGCTTTGTGATGATCTGTATCACCGTCGGTGTGCCGCTGATGGCAGGGGCGCTGGCGCGCTATTACATGCGCAACACGAAATAGACCAAACCTATAAAAACCAACCAACAAGGAGAGAACCGATGAAAAAGATAGACAGTACAAAACGTTACGAGATGCTGAAAGAGCGGATGGGCAATGGCGATATGGACCGCCGCTCTTTCTTTGGCCTGCTTGGGGCAGCGGGGATCTATGCAGGTGTGTCCGGCGGCGTTATGACGACAATGGCGCAACAGGCCCGCGCCGCAGGGACAGAGTTATACTTTGAAGGCTGGGGCGGTGTCGTCTCCGAAGCGCTGCGCAAACATGCGTTCAACCCCTACGAGGAAGCCAGCGGCAACAAGGTTGTCGATGCCACTTTTGGTGGTGAAGCCGAAGTGCTGACCAAGATCAAAGCCGCAGGCAGCACCAATGGTCACAACATCCTGCATTCCTCCGGTGTAAGCTGGTACAAACGCTGGATTGATGCGGGTTATGGTTCCGAACTGAACCTTGCCAACATCCCGAATGTGGAAAACGTGATGGAGGCGATTATCGCGCCTTTCAGGGCGATCACCCCGAACAGCCTGTCCGCCATTCCATATGACTACGGCACGACCGGCATCGCCTATAACACGAAATTCGTGTCCGAGGAGAAGGCCAAAGAATTGGGCGCGAACCTGCTGCTCGACAAGGAGTTGAAGGGCAAGATCGGCGCGTGGGGTGGCGACTGGGCCAACCGTGCTTGGTATGGTGCGCTGCAATCCAACCAGGACCCGAACAATATTCAGGACTGGGATGCGGTTTGGGACAAAGCCCGCGAAAACCGCGAACTGGTGCTGAAATACTGGTCCTCCGGCGCGGAATTGATGGACCTGCTGGCGAAAGAGGAAATTTACGTCACCGAAGCATGGTCGGGCCGCGTTGCAGCCCTTCAGGCCCAAGGTCACCCCATCGCCTATATGGACCCGCCAAACGGTCTGGCTTGGATGGAAAGCATGTTCGTGCTCAAAGGTTCTCCGATGGCCGAGGCAGAGGAACTGCTGAACTTCATGCTGGACCCGGCCACCGCGATTGCCGTGGCTGAAGGGCAGAAATACCCGACCTCGCTCGACCCGAACAAGGTAGAGATGACCGACACCATTAAGGCGCTGCCTGCCTATGATCCGACAGGCAAGCTGGACAAACTGGTGTTCCGTGATCCGGTGGTCTGGAACGAAGTTGAAAAAGAGCAGTCCAAACAGTGGAACCGTGTCTCCAAAGGCGGTTGATACCGGTTTAACCGGTAACCAGACACAGTGCGGGCCGCACGGATTGCCGGCCCGCGCATCCTCTCTCAGAATTACAGCGGGAACCCCTGCCTATGGCGCGTGTTGAACTTGTCGATATCCAGAAATCCTTTGGCGCGGTCAAAGCCGTCCGCAACGCCAATATCGTGTTCGAGGATGCGTCCTTTACGACCCTGCTCGGGCCGTCGGGCTGTGGCAAAACCACGATCCTGCGGATGATTTCCGGTCTCGCCAGTCCCAGCAGCGGTGACATTCTGATCGGCGGCAAGCGGGTCAACGATGTCCCAATCCACAAGCGCAATCTGGGGCTGGTGTTTCAGAATTATGCGCTGTTTCCCCATAGAACGATCGCCGAAAATATTGCCTTCGGGTTGAAATACCGTGGCGTGGCGAAATCCGATGTAACGCGTAAGGTACGGGACGCCCTTGATATTGTGCGGCTTCCCGGTGTGGAGGATCGCTACCCCCAACAGCTTTCGGGCGGCCAGCAACAACGTATCGCGCTGGCCCGTGCCATTGTGATCGAACCGGATGTATTGCTGCTAGACGAACCTTTGTCGGCGCTGGATGCCAACCTGCGCGAAGATATGCGGGTAGAGTTGAAGGCCATTCAGGACCGTATCGGCGTCACCACGATATTCGTAACCCACGACCAGTCAGAGGCGCTGGCCATGTCCGACCGCATCGTGGTGATGAGCGCGGGACGGGTCGAACAGATCGGCGACCCCGACGAGGTGTATAACACCCCAGCCTCCGAATTTGTCGCTTCCTTTCTTGGAGCCTCCAACCTGCTGCCCGCCCGTGTTATCGGGCGCGATGCCGACGGGGTGGTGCTGGAAACGGCCGAGTTCGGCAAAACCGTTGTGCCAGCCAGCCGCGCGGCGACCCTTGGGGACGGTGATCGCGGCCAGTTGATGGTGCGGGCGGAAAAGCTGTTCCTGTCAAACGGCCCTGCTACGCAAGACAGCACAGAAGCAGTGATAGAGGCGGTGGATTATCAGGGCCAGCTTGCCCGTTATTTCCTGCGCGTGGGCGACACCCAGCTACAGGCCATCAACATGATTTCGGGCCGTCCCTTTGCTGCTGGCAGCACCGTGAACCTGACCCTTGCGGCGGATGAATGCAGCGCCCTGCCCGTGAAAGCCACCTGACATGAAAAGCCACCTCTTCTATCAAAGCCGCCTGCCCCGCCCCGACCTGCAACGGGCCGAGGGCATTTATATGTGGGACACCTCTGACAAACGCTATATCGACGGATCATCCGGCGCGATGGTCAGCAATATCGGCCATTCCAACCCCAATGTTCTGGCGGCCATGCGCGAACAGATGGACAAATCCACCTTCGGCTACCGCCTGCATTTCCAGACAGAACCGAGCGAGGCACTGGCCGCACGGATTGCGGGGCTGACACCCGAAGGGTTGGACCGCGTATTCTTTGTCTCCGGCGGCTCGGAGGCGGTGGAATCCGCGCTGAAAATGGCACGGCAATATGCCCTGACCCAAGGAGAGGCCCAGCGCTATAAGGTGATTTCCCGCTACCCGAGCTATCACGGCGCAACGCTCGGTGCGCTGGCGATAACGGGATACGCGCCCATGTCGGCCCCGTTCGATCCGATGATGAAATCCATGCCGAAAATCCCCGCCCCCCGCGCCTATCTCGACGGGCTGGACCCGGACGATCCGGCAACGGGGCTGCATTACGCCAATATGCTGGAGGAAAAAATCCTTGAAGAAGGCCCGTCAACCGTGCTGACATTTATCGTTGAACCCGTGGGCGGCGCATCAACAGGTGCGCTGGTGCCCCCTGCCGGATACATGCCCCGCATCCGCGAGATTTGCGACCGGTATGGTGTGCTGCTGATCCACGACGAGGTCATGACGGGGGGCGGGCGTACCGGAAAATTCTTCGGCGCGGAACATTGGGAGGTGACACCCGATCTGATCGCCCTGTCCAAAGGGTTCGGGGCGGGATACGTCCCCCTCGGCGCGATGATTGCGCGCAATGATATGGTTGAAGCGGTGCTGGACGCGGGCGGGTTTATCCACGGCTACACTTATGCGGGAAATCCGCTGGCCTGTGCTGCCGGATTGGCCGTACTTGATGAAATCGAACGACAGGATCTTGTGGGCAATGCCGCAACCATGGGGCAAGCGCTGACGGATCGGCTGCATTCGCTGATGCATCGCTACCCTGTGATCGGGGATGTACGGGGCAAGGGGCTGCTGCTGGCCTTTGAACTAATGGCGGACCGCAACACCAAGGCCCCGTTGCCAACAGAACTGAACGCACATGCACGGCTGGTGGATATTGCCTATGAAAACGGGTTGATCATCTATTCCCGCCGCACCCGTGGCGGCCTGTCCGGAGACCACTTTCTGGTCTGCCCGCCGATGAGCGTGAGCGAACCGCAACTGGATGAAATCGCGGAGATACTGGACCGTTCCATGGCCCAATTCATGGCCGAAATCCCAACCCTGTGACACTGCACTAACAACGAGCGGGCCTGCCCGCGACAGGACAGAACAATGCTATCGACACCCCAAACCATCCGGCTGGTGGAAAAATCCGACCTGCCCCTGTTAAACACCGCGCTGGCGGCCCTTTCAACAGAACTGGGCGACCCCCATCCGGCCACTCCGGAGTTTCTGGAACAGGCGGGATTTGGCCCCCTGCCTGCCTATTACGCGCTGATTGCCCAAAGCGGACCGGATGCTTTGGAAGGCGCAATCATGTTTTCCCCTGTAACCTCTACCTCTATAGCCAGCACGGGAACCTTTGTTTCCGATCTCTGGGTGGCGGAAAGCACGCGGGGCAGCGGGCTCGGGCGGCGCTTACTGGAGGCTGCGGCACGGTGGTCCTCTGCGCAATGGGGGGCAGGCTACATCAAGCTGGTGGTATATGACCAATCGGTACAGTCGCGCCGGTTTTACGACAGGCTCGGTTTTGTGCCAAAGAACGGCGAGACCACCATGTTTCTGGACAACAACGGGTTCAAGACCCTGAAAGGATGCAAATGAAAGCGTTTTTTGACGATCGTCAGTGGAACCACGACCCCAAGCATTTCATGGCGAGCGGTGCGCTCCAGCCCAACCCCGAGCAACCCGCGCGGATCGAAATGCTGCGCTCCGGTGCAGAGGCCGCAGGGTGCCGTTTCGAGCCGCCACAGGATGCAGGGCTTGGCCCGATTGCCGCGATCCATTCGCCCGAATATCTAACCTTCCTGCAGAACATCTACAAACGCTGGCAGTATATCGACGGCGCCGGTGCAGAGGTCATCCCCAACATCCACCCCGCCAGCCGCAGCGACAGCTACCCCCGCTCTGCCGTCGGGCAGGCAGGCTATCATCAGGCCGACACCGCCTGCCCCATCGCAGAAGGCACTTGGGAAGCGGCCTATTGGTCGGCCCAATCCGCAATTTCAGGGGCTGACAGCCTGATTGACGGCGGACAATCGGCCTATGTGCTGTCCCGCCCCCCCGGTCATCACGCCTTCGGGGATCTGGCAGGCGGCTTCTGCTTTCTGAACAATTCGGCCATTGCCGCCGAACGCCTGCGGGCCAAAGGGTTGCGGCCTGCCATTCTGGATGTGGATGTGCATCACGGTAACGGCACGCAGGGCATCTTTTACAATCGCGACGATGTGCTGACAGTCTCGAACCACGCTGATCCGGAGCGGTTTTATCCGTTCTTCTGGGGCCATGCCCATGAACGGGGTGCAGGCGCAGGGCTTGGGTATAACCTCAACCTGCCGCTGGCCCGTGGAACAAACGACGCGGATTTCCTCAAGTCCCTCGACAGTGCCCTTGCCCGCGTTAGAGCCTTTGGCGCGGATGCAGTTGTGATTGCTCTGGGTCTTGATGCCTTTATTGACGATCCCTTCAAGGGACTGGCCGTCACCACCGAAGGTTTCGGGCGGATCGGGGCGGCCATAGCGGGGTTGAAACTGCCGACCCTGTTGGTGCAGGAAGGCGGTTATCTTTGCGATGAACTGGGGGAAAACCTGACCAGTGTCCTGAACGGGTTTCAAGGGGCATGACCCAGCCGGACATCATCGTGATCGGCGGCGGCATTGCCGGCACCAGTGCTGCCGCCCATCTGGCAGAACATGCGAATGTCCTGCTGCTAGAGGCCGAACCCCAGTTCGGCTATCACTCCACCGGCCGTTCGGCCGCGATCTTCATCCGCAACTATGGCAACGCCGTTCTGCGCGCCCTGAACAATGCTGCGGCCCCTGTGCTACAAAGCGGAGAGGGCATTTGCGACAGTGGCCTGCTTTCGCCACGTGGGGAATTGCTGATCGCCGGCGAGGAAGACATCACGGAACTGGAAAACTATGCACGCGAGGCCACCGGACTGGAACATCTCAGCCCTGAACAGGCGTTGGAACTGGTGCCCATCCTGCGACCGGAACGAATTGCGGCAGCCATACTGGAACCGGACGCGCAGGACATAGATGTAGACCGGATGTTGCAGGGCTATCTGCGGCTGCTGCGGGGGCGAGGCGGAAAGACGGTTCCGAACAGCCGCGTCTGTGGTCTGACGCGCGACAATGGTCTGTGGCGGGTCACAACTAAAGAAACAGAATTTTCCGCCCCTGTGATCGTGAACGCAGGCGGCGCTTGGGCAGACCAGATCGCGCAGATGGCAGGTGCATCCCCCGTCGGATTGACCCCCATGCGCCGCTCTGCGGTGCTGCTGGATGCGCCGCAGGGGTACAACATAGATCACTGGCCCCTCTTCGCCTCTGTCACCGAAAGCTGGTATGCCAAACCGGATGCAGGCCGGTTGCTCGTCTCACCGGCAGATGAAGACCCGACCCACCCCCATGACGCATGGCCCGATGATATGGTGCTGGCCGAAGGTCTTTACCGGTATGAACAGGCGGTGACAGTCGCTGTAACACGCCCTTCCCACAGTTGGGCCGGACTGCGCAGCTTTACCCCTGATCGCACGCCGGTGGTGGGGTTCGATCCCGTGCAAGAAGGGTTTTTCTGGCTGGCCGGTCAAGGTGGCTACGGCGTGCAAACGGCCCCGGCACTCGCCACACTTTGCGCTGCCTTGTGCATCGGTAAGGCACCGGATTTAAACGCTGCGACAGTGGCAGAGCTGTCCCCCGCCCGTTTCACGCGGAGGTGATGCGGTCCGCATTCTCTTGTAATCTTGAAAACAACCGGCCCGCCTTTCGACAAAAGCGGGCCGGTTTTATTATGTTTTACGCGGTATAGTGAGTAACTGAAGGGACCGTTAAACGAAGTCGAAACTGTCGACGTCTTTGACATCCACCCCCATAAGATCAATACGGGTGCTTGCATCGGCGGTGATTTGCGCCCGCACCCCACCCGTAATGGCGGTAATTGTCAAATCTTCAAAGGTCAGATCGTTTAGCAGGTTCACAACGTCTACGCCGTCCTCAAAGGCGGTAACGGTATCTTCGCCATAACCTGTACCAAAGACAAAAACATCTTCCCCGGCACCTCCGACAAGAATGTCGTTGCCAGCACCCCCATCAATACGGTCGTTACCTGAGAGGCCGTTGATGTAGTCGTCCCCTTCGCCGCCCCGCAACACATTGCCCTCTCTTTCGGCACCAATCAGCGTGTCGTCATGACCAGAACCGAACACATGTTCGATATTGCTCAGGATATCGCCTTCGGCATCGCCACCAACACCACTTCCATTCCACAAACGGATAGTCACTGCTTCGGCACTGTACCGGTATTCTACAGTATCCGACCCTTCACCACCGTCCAGCGTATCTGCTCCGGCGCCACCGATAAGGCGGTCGCTGTTGAAACCTCCTTCGATACGGTCATCGCCAGACCCACCGTAGAGGACGTCATCTCCCGAAAGGCCCGAGATGTAATCGGAGCCGTCTCCGCCTTTGATGGTATTGGCTTGTGCCATTGATCCGACGAGAGTGTCATCAAAGATGGAACCTGTGAGGTTCTCGATACTGCCCATCATGTCACCTTCGGCCTCGCCACCATAGGCGGTCCCGTTCCACAGGCGCGCGACAACGGCTTCGGAGTTATCGGAATAATCGACCCTGTCAAGCCCTTCCCCCCCCAGCATAATGTCCTCTCCCGAGCCGCCGTAGAACACATCATCGCCGGCGCCGCCGCGCAGGATGTCATCGCCGCCCTGCCCGATCAGATAGTCATTACCATCCATCCCCCTGAGGTCTTCACCGGTACGTTTCGATCCAACGAGCGTGTCGCCGAAATTGGATCCGCCAAGGATTTCGATGCTGGTCAAACGGTCACCCTCTGCAGAGCCACCGGTACCGACACCGTTCCACAAACGGACAACCACGCCGGTATCACTTTCGGTGTAGTAAACAGCGTCAAGGCCTGTACCACCGTAGATTTCATCTGCACCTTCACTGCCATCCAGACGGTCGTTCCCGGCACCTCCGTAGAGTTTGTCGTCGCCTGACAGACCGTCGAGATAGTCATCTCCCGCTCCCCCGAAGAGCGTGTTTTGTTCTCTGACGCTGCCGATAAGTGTGTCATCAAGATCCGATCCCCGCAGGTTTTCGATAGCTGTCAGACTATCCCCTTCAGCATCCCCGCCTTGGCCGGAACCGTTCCAAAGCTTGACTGTCACTGCCTCTGCACTGGCAGAGTAATCGGCGAGATCAACGCCTGCGCCGCCCAGCAGAACATCTTCACCGGCTCCACCTGCCAGAGTGTCATTCCCCTGACCTCCATCCAGAGTATCATTGCCTGAAAGGCCGGCAATATAGTCATCACCGTCATTGCCGTTCAGCATATCAGCCCTGTCGGTAGCCCCCACCAGGGTGTCGTCCAGAGTAGAACCGACGACCGCTTCAATAGCGGTAAGCACGTCTCCTTCTGCATCCCCGCCTACACCTGTGCCATTCCACAGACGCACTGTAACCGAAGCGGAACTTGTCGAGTAATCAGCTGTGTCTGTGCCCGCTCCGCCGTTCAGAATATCTGCTCCGGCACCGCCAATCAGCGTATCATTGAAGTCGCTTCCGTTGAGTTCGTCGTCACCGCCCAACCCGTTAAACGTAACTGCAATATCCGGCTTGCGGAAAACATCAGCGTTCGGTGTGCCAACAACTGCAAGGCTGTCATTGGAGTCATAATCCAAACCATAAACCGCGTCGTATTGGCCCAGTTCAAGGGTCATCGCATCATCAGTAGCGTTAATGCTGTCTACACCGGCCGTTTTGGCTGCCATAAGCTCTGCCACCGTCATAGCTGCGAGATTGCTACCAAGGTCCTCAAGGGCTACTTCATCACCGGAGGCCAGAGAAATCGTTCCCAAACCAACGGCCTGTGCAGCACTAAGGTTGATCCGGTCATCTGTTGCATCAAAGCTGTCGATACCTTTAGCCGCCAGCGCTGTAATCGCAGTAGCGTCCAGAGCCTCCAGATTTGCACCTGTATCGGCCAGAGTAACTTCGTCCTCCGCAGACAGCGCAATCGCCCCCAGGGCTTCGGCCTGTTCAACCGAAAGCGTAAGCTGATCGTCTGAAGCGTCAAGAACATCAATACCCGCAGTTTCAAACGCCTGTATCTCGGCAGTTGTCAGCGCGGAAAGGCTGGCACCGATGTCAGAGACCGTCACCGCATCATTGGATGCAAAGGTCAGATTGCCAAGCGCTTTTGCCTGCGCAACAGAAAGTGTGGCGGCATCGTCGCTCAGGTCCACATTATCCACGCTGGCGCTTTCCAGAGCAGTAATCGCAGCCGGTGTCATTGCTTCAATCTGATCGCCCGTCGCGCTCAGTGTGACATCATCTCCATCACTCAGCGCAATGGTGCCAAGAGCATTATATGCGTCAAACGTCAGGGTAAGCGCGTCGTCTGTGGCGTCAATCCGGTCGATGCCGGCAACTGCCAAGGCGGTAATCTGGGCAGACGTCAGACCGGACAGATTGGCACCCGTGTCTTCGAGCGTAACAACATCTCCGTCAGCCAGCGCAACCGAACCGAGCGCCGTCATCTGGGCTACGGTCAAAGCAAGCGTATCGTCAGTCGCATCAATAACATCAATACCGGCGCCACTTAGCGCGCTTGGATCACCGGCTAGCAAAGCTTCTATGTTTTCAGCCGTATCCGCCAGCGTGGCGACATCCCCTCCGGCGAGGGTTATATCCCCCAAAGCTGCAACCTGTGCGGCGCTGAGTGTCAGGCTGTCATCGGAAGAGTCGATGATATCGACACCACTGGAAGCCAACGCCGCAATTTGAGCCGCAGTGAGGCTGGACAGATTGCCCGCAGTATCTGAAATTGTAACAGTGTCCCCGTCGGCCAGAGCAACTGTTCCCAGCGCATTGTATTGCGCCAGCGTCAGTTCAAGAGCATCATCTTCCGCATCAATCGCATCGATACCTTTGGCTGCAAGAGCTTCTATTTCTGCTGCGGTCAAAGCGGACAGGTTCGCGCCGGTGTCAGCGAGAGTAATGGTATCCTCTGTGTTCAACTCGATAGAGCCAAGAGCCTCGAATTGCGCCACAGTCAGGTCAAGCACATCGTCAGAGACGTCAATGGACGCTACACCCGAAGCTGCAAGGGCTGCAATCTGCTCCGGTGTAAGGCTAGCGATATCTGCGCCGCTGTCTTGCATCGAAATTTCATTGCCAGGTGCCAGGGTTATCGTCCCAAGCGCCGCAGCTTGTTCTGCCGACAGGTTCAACGTACCATCCGTAGCGTCCAGCATGTCAATTCCGGCTGTCGCGAGGGCTGCAAACTGTGCCGGCGTCAAAGCCTCGATGTTTGCAACTGTGTCAACCAGAGTAACCTCCAGATCGGCGTTGATCTTCATGGTGCCGAGTGCAATTGCCTTGGCAACGTCGATTGAAAGCACCGTTCCGTCACTATCCAGAAAATCAATTCCTGCAGTTGCCAATGCAGCATAATCAGCGGCGCTGAGTGCGGCAACTTCAACTGCCGTACCTGCAACTGTCGCAACAACATCCGGAGCGATCGTCATACCCGTCAAAGCTAGCGCCTGATCAGGCGAGAATGTCAGCGCACTGTCCGAGCTGTCGATGATATCAACACCTTCCAGTGCAGCGAGTTCAGCCGCAGTCAGGGCCTCGATCGCCGCAGCAGTATCAGTCAGGGAAACACTGTCCCCTTCTGTCAGCGCAACAGTTCCCAAAGCGTTGTATTGCGCAACAGACAAGGCCAACACATCATCCGTTGCATCAATCACGTCGATGCCATCACCCGCCAGCCCTGCAATTTGAACCGCTGTCATGGCGCCCAGATTGGCTCCGGTATCCAGCAGCGTGATTGTGTCCGCGTCTGTCAGTTGGACTGTCGAGAGGGCATTGTATTCTGCTACGCCGAGCGAAAGCGTATCATCCGTTGAGTCGATGTAATCGACCCCCTTTCCGGCCAGACCTGAAATCTCGGCAAGAGTAAGCGTATCCAGGTTAGCCTCAGTGTCCACTAAAGAAATAATATCTGTGCCATCCAGAAGAACCGTTCCTAGTGCCCTGTACTGTTCGACCGTTAAAGCAAGTACGCCATCGGTCGACGAGATTGAATCGAAACCCAAACTTGCCAGCGCCTGAATTTCCAGTGCGCTTAGAGCTTGGATGTTTGCGGCAAGATCGACGAGAACATTCAGGTTCGCAGCTTTAAGCTGTACGGTCCCCAAAGCCTGTGCCTGCGCAAGATTAAGACTCAGGCTTCCATCAGTTGCATCCAGAATATCCACGTTTGCGTCAGCCAACGCGGCAATCTCCACGAGACCCAAGGCAGAAATATTTGCGCTGGTATCTGAAATCGAGACCAGATTGTCTTCCGCCAGTGTCACCGTACCAAGTGCGCTCAACTGAGCAACAGTAAGTGACAGAACGCCATCCGTTGCGTCCAGAATATCCACGTTTGCATTAGCCAGAGCGGCAATCTCAACAAGGTTCAGGGCTGCGATATTTGCGCTGGTATCCGACACTGAAACCAGATCGTTCTCTGCCAGAGTCACTGTGCCAAGTGCGCTCACTTGCGCAACATTGAGCGACAATACGTCATCCGTTGCATCAATTTGGTCAACCAGGTTTCCAGCGAGCGAAGCGATCTGCGCAGTCGTCATGTTCTGGATCGCAGTGGAGGTGTCGGACACCACGACAAAATCGCTTTCTGTCAGTCCCAGTACAAACGGCCCCAAGTTTAAAATGTCACTCACAGTGACTGTCAAAATGTCGAGCACGTCACCGATGAGATTGACGTTCTCCCCCGGGGCGCTCCCAAGGATATTTGTTTCAAGCGAAGTATTGTTTGTCGATTTAGTATTCATTTCATCACCATCTGAATTTGATCAGCGTGTTTGAACATTGAGATTTAAAATGTTTGAAAGCACACGCCGGTTAAAGAAACTGTTTGATCTGCCATCGGTCCCCCGAGATTGCCTTAAGGGCCTTCTGGGACCGGGCCCGTTTAATTCACGGACCTAGGCAGCGTGTTTGCTGGCACGTTAATCCGTGCCGAACCTCCAGTCCTGTACAAGCTAACGCCGGCGCCTAACGATTGTAGACTGCTCACAACGCATAGCTCTGTGTGACCTGCGGTTTCATGGCCGAGTGAAGCCACCCCCATCTTTTCAATTGTCGGTTTCGTAAACATACAGTTTCGCCCCTTTCAAACTTACCAACTCTACTGCAGCAGACTGACCCGCTATAGTTGCGCGAACCTGTTGCACGAAGGCTGACATCCAAACACGTCAGGGTAGAACTACGCTCTTCAGCGAACCTTCTTCCCTCAGGTTCCGGACAACTGCTCAACCCATCGCTTTCGCCTTGCTGTCTGATGAAAACTTAGCATAAACACGCCAAACGACAGCCCGTCACTGTGCACGTTTAGGTAATAATTGAGGATTACTCCGGTGGGATTGGGTCTTAACTGAGGACAATTCACAGGCGCAAATCTGAAAAAACTGATGCAACTAACAGTAGATTTATCGTGACATTTTGGGATGATTTTAAGTGCTCAAAAGGGGCCTTATCCAAAGCAAAAAGCAACCTAAAGGAGAAATCGAGACACCCGCCAACCCATTAGGTTTATTACGCTTTTTCCATAAAACCATTCCGAACGTCGATATTCATGCGCACCCGTAATGAGCGATCACTCCAATTGCGTTAAAAACTGTCGAAAAAGTTTACGCGCGACAAGAAAAATTCGTTCAATTTTAAGATAGAATTTTACATCCTCCTTATTGCAAAAATGCAACGCAGGTTTTTGTAAAATTCTACAGATCAAAAAATCTGCTTAATTCGAACATATTCTTACGAAAGCCACATTCGAAATGCTCTGTGTTCGGGCCGCCCCTCCCCTTTCGTAGGAGCCCGGAGAGTATGCGGTTCTCGGCAAAACGACTTACGACATACCAATTCGTGGGGGTATTACCAAAAATAGCAGAAAATCTGGCCCCCGTCAGTACGTGCATAGGCATATCCACCCTATTCGTAAGAACTCGAATCGGCCCAAACGGATAGGGAGGCACCGAAACAGGAACCGGTTCTGTTTGCAGGTGTTGCAGGAGTTTGATTGTCCAAGTTTTGCCACATTCTGCGCCCGAATTTCGAGATCAGGCCTGCCAGATCGCCTGTTTCTGGCCTCTTAACAACCTATCAGCCAAATGGTGCCAAGTTTCTGTCCCAATTAGGGCAAACCCACCTGGCAGGGGCGACACAACGCCACAATTTGGGCATCGCGAGGCCAAAAATCATGATTGTTAGCCCACAAATGATCCGCCATTTTATGGAGAATCTTCAATAGTAGACTGGGATATATACGTAAATTTGCGCGAAATCCGGCTTTCCGGCTGTAAACAGAAAATGATGATTCGAGTGTAATTTCGCGGTATTTTTACCTGATGGTAAATTTTTAACCAAAGTTAAACGCTGCTTACAATTTACTAAACTGGCTGCTCCTATAACGAGATTGAAGAAATCTTCACACAGATGTAAAAAGCCCGCCCGGATTAACCGAGCGGGCTTTTCTGTTTTATGAGCGGCGCCGGGCAGTTTTACCAACCAGGCGAACACGCTTAGATGAAGTCGAAGCTATCGATGTCACCTATCGCAACTCCCATCAAATCGATGTAATCGGTCGGAGATGCTGTAATGGTCGCTCTTACGCCACCAGAGATCGAGGTGACTGTCAGATCTGCATAGGTCAAGCCACCAATCAGATCTACTGTATCAGCACCGTCTTCAAACTCCTGAACAATATCCCCTTCATAACCAGTACCAAAGACAAACACGTCATTGCCTGCGCCACCTATGAGCGTGTCAGATCCGACACCACCGTCAAGACGATCCGCACCGGAGAGGCCGTTCAGGTAGTCGTTACCGCCCTCCCCGCGCAAGAAGTTCGCCTGGTTCGTCGACCCGATCAGGAAGTCATTAAAGGCGGACCCTCTGACATTCTCGATCCCGCCTAGGACATCGCCCTGCGCATCACCGCCAACACCGGTGCCGTTCCACAAGCGAATTGTAACGCCCGCGGTACTTTGGATGTATTCGACCGTATCGTTACCGGTGCCACCGTATAGTGAATCGGCACCAGCGCCGCCGACCAAAATATCGTCACCGGAAAGCGCATCGATGTAGTCATTACCCGCACCACCAACGAGCCGGTTGGCAACGTTGTTAGAGCCGATAATCACGTCATTGAAACTGGTCCCGGTTACGTCTTCGATCCCACCCAAGGTGTCTCCTTGTGCGTCGCCGCCGGTTCCTGTGCCGTTCCACAACCGGATTGTCACTCCCCCAGCTGTACTTGTCGAGTAGTCTGCGCGGTCGATACCTGAACCACCAATCAGGTAGTCTGCGCCGGCGCCGCCATACAGGACGTCATCCCCGTCACCGCCATCCAGCGTATCATCGCCGGACAAGCCGAGCAGATAATCGCGGCCGGCAGCCCCTTTCAGATAGTCTGCCACACTTGCAGCCCCGACCAGAGAGTCGTTGAAGTTGGAACCTGTCACGGTTTCGATGCCTGTCAGGGTATCGCCTTCGGCATCCCCTCCCGAGCCTGTTCCGTTCCACAAGCGCACTGTGACACCACTTGTGCTGGCCAGATACTCGACCGCGTCAGATCCGGCACCACCGTCGAGACTGTCAGCACCTGCTCCACCGATCAGTGTGTCGTTATCGGCTCCCCCGTATAGGGTATCGTCTCCTGACAACCCGTTGATGAAGTCATTGCCGCCCCGACCTTCGAGCTTGTTGTTCACGCCAACGGCGCCGACAAAAACATCCCGCATGGAAGAACCGACGACACCCTCTATTCCGGTGAGTGTATCACCCTCGGCGTCACCTCCGGCTCCTGTACCGTTCCACAGTTTGACTGTCACACCAAGCGCGCTTCCAGCGTAATCTGCAATGTCGAAACCGGCACCACCGTCGAGGACATCCGCACCGGCACCGCCGACCAGAATGTCATCGCCATCTCCACCTATGAGAGTGTCGTTACCGGAGAGACCATTCATGTAGTCATTACCGGCTCCACCATCCAAAAAATCTGCTGAGTTCGTCGCACCGATAAGTACATCGTTATGCACAGCCCCTGTGATACCCTCGATACTGCTGAGAATGTCCCCTTCAGCGTCGCCGCCCGTACCGGTTCCGTTCCACAAGCGCACCGTGACACCGGCAGAACTGTCGGAGTAATCGGCGATATCATTACCGTCACCACCGTTCAGCGTATCTGCTCCGGCACCACCATTCAGAGTATCTCCCAGTGCGCTACCGTTCAGTTCGTCGTTGCCCTCCAGGCCTTTGAAACTTACCGCAACATTGGCGCTGCTGAAGACGTCATCGCCAGATGTGCCCTCTACCGTCAGGCTGTCTGTGGCGTCAAACTCCATGCCGCTGGTCGCGGCATATTGATCGAAGCTAAACACAAGCGCATCGTCGCTGGCGTCTAGACCATCAATGCCACCACCGACGAATGCAGCGAGCTGGGCCGCAGTAAGCGCCTGAATATTCGCAGCGGTATCGGACACTGTTGCATCGTCCCCCGTAGCGATCAGGATTGCTCCCAAGGCTACAGCCTGTGCAGCGCTCAGTGTGATCTGGTCATCCGTTGCGTCAAACACATCCACACCCAGCGTAGCCAGTGCGGAAATCTCTGTTGCACTCAGTGCAGAAAGACCGGCACCAGTATCCGCGATAGTAACAGTATCACCGGCAGTCAGAGAAACAGCACCCAAGGCATCAATCTGTGCCAGAGTAAACGTCAGTGCATCGTCCGAAGCATCCAGTGCATCCACACCCGCTCCTTCCAATGCAGCCAGTTCGCTGACAGTCATCGCTGACAGCGTCGCCCCTGTGTCACGCAAAGTGACGACGTCCGCTTCGCTCAGTGCGACCGCGCCGAGAGAATTGAACTGTGCCAGCGTCAACGTTAACTCGCCGTCAGTGGCATCCAACACATCTACGCCAAGTCCTGCAAGCGCCGCGATTTCACCGGCTGTCATTGCAGACAGTGCCGCTCCCGTGTCCTGCAATGTTACTGTATCGCCACTTGTCAGAGCGACCGGTCCAAGGGAGTTCAATTGCGCGACGGACAGCGCCAATACGTCATCCGAAGCATCAATCCTGTCAATGCCGAACCCGGACAAGGCACCGATTTGTACCGCCGTCATTGCACCGATGTTGGCCCCCGTATCTACCAGAACCCCCATATCTGCAGGTGCAATGGATACGGATCCCAGAGCAATCGTTTGTGCTGCGGTCAATTCAACCAGATCATCGGTTGCATCGATCGTATCCACGTTTCCGGCAGACAGTGCCGCCACCTCTGCGACGGTCATGGCAGAGATGCTTGCGCCCGTATCTTCCAGCGTAACCAGATCCCCCGCACTCAACTGAACGGTTCCGAGCGCCTGGAACTGTGCAACTGATAGCGCCAGAGAATTGTCTGAGGCATCAATTTCACTCACGCCTGATGCTGCCAGGGCTCCGATCTGGGAAACGCTCATCGCGGCCAGATTGCTCCCTGTATCGACCAGCGTAACCGTATCGCTTGCTGAAAGAACAACCGATCCAAGTGCCTCCAGTTGCGCAACGGTCAGAGACAGGCTGTCATCATCGGCGTCAATTGCATCGATGTTATAGGTCTCCAGCGCCGCAAGCTGTGCCACGGACAATGCAGCGATATCCTCACCACGATCCACCAGCGTCGCGGTATCACCGTCTGCCACAACCAGCGTATCCAGTGCCAGAACCTGAATTACAGAAAGGTTGATCTCGTCATCTGTAGCATCAAGAACGTCCACACCGGCAGCACCAAGAGAAGTTAGTTCGGACACTGTCAGGGCCGCCAGTGCAGCACCGGTATCAACGATGGAAACATCGTCGCCTGCTGCAAGGGTAACACTTGCGAGCGCACCGAACTGGGCCAGCGACAGGCTCAATACGTCATCTGTCGCATCCAGTCCGTCAATACCGGCAGCCTCCAGCGCACCAATCTGTGCGACGCTGAGGGCTGCAAGGTTGGCGCCGGTGTCTGCGAGCGTGACCGTGTTGGCACCGGTCAACGCGACGCTTCCCAAGGCCAGATATTGTGCGACTGTAAGGGAAAGGGCACCGTCGGTCGCATTGATCTTGTCTACGCCGGCGGCTGCAAGAGCCGCAATCTGGGTAGATGTCATCGCTGCGATGGCGGCACCTGTATCCGAAACAGTAACGTCATCATCACCCGCAACAGTCACTGCACCAAGGGCTGTTGCCTGTGCGACCGTAAGACTGATGACACCGTCGCTGACATCCAGAGCATCAATTCCGGCAGCTTCCAGACCACCGATCTCGGTGGCCGTCAAAGCAGCCAGCGTTGCGCCGGTATCTGCCAGTGTGACGGTATCGTCTCCGGTCAGGGCAACCGTACCAAGGGCATTGTACTGATCGAGCGACAGGACAAGAACATCGTCGCTTGCATCCAGAGCATCAACTCCGGCGGCTTGCAGTGCCGAGATGGCCGACACAGTCAAGGCTGCCAGATTTGCACCGGTGTCAACGAGCGTTACGGTATCTCCGCCGGTCAGGGTGACAGAACCAAGAGCGTTGAACTGCTCGATCGAAAGCGCCAGCACGTCGTCCGTTGCGTCCAGGACATCGATATGATCCCCGCCCAGCGCCGAAATCTGTGTCACGGACAAACCGGCCAACTGCGAACCGCTGTCGGCCAGTGTGACAACATCATCCGCCGTCAGTTCAACCGCCCCGAGTGCCTGATATTGGGCAACGGAGAGAGACAGAACATCATCTATGGCATCTATAATGTCGACACCGGCAGCTTCGAGGCCACTAATGTCCATGGAACCGAGCATTCCCAATGCCGCGCCAGTATCCGCCAGAGTGACGGTATCTGTCTGCGTCAGGGACATTCCCGAAGGCAGGGCCATCGCGTCGGATTTGGCGGACACCATCGCTCCACTGTATCCGGTAATCGCTTGATACTGATTGATGCTCAGGCTCAGTTCGTCATCCGATGCGTCGACAATGTCAAAGCCGGCCTGTTTCAGGTCCTGGATTTCGGAAATTGACATATCTGCCAGATTCACACCCAGATCGAGAAGCGTTGCAACATCCCCGCCGTCAATAACGAGCCCCGCAGCAAAGAGAGCTGTCCCCTGCGCCACGCTGAACGAAACGGCATTTTCGCTAGCGTCAATCCGTTCCAATCCACTGGTTCCAAGGCCCGCGATCTGTGTCGTCGTAAGGGCTGACAAGGCAGCGGAGGTATCCGCTACAATTGCCGTTACCCCGTCACCAACGGTCACAGCCCCGAGTGCAGTCGCTTGATCCACGCTCAGATAGATGTCCTGACCGTTCGATGTGACGGTGGAAACACCAGCGGCTTCCAAGCCTGCAATCTGCGCGACGGTCATGTTCTGGATATTGGCCGCCACGTCGTAAATCGTAACATCATCATCAGAAGAAAGAGACAACGACCCGAGTGCGAGATATTGCGCAACGTTCAGTACGAGCGAATTGTCGCTCGCATCGAATGTATCAATTCCAGCTGTACCAAAGGCTGCGATTTCGGTCGGGGTAAGCTCTGCAAATACGTACCCTGCATCGGATATCGTGACAACATCGTTCGCTGCAAACACGACTGCTCCGAGAGATTTGGCTTTCAGCACATCAAGCGTCAGGATGTTTTCTGTCACATCCAGCCTATCGATACCTGCCGCTTCCAGTCCGCCAATCGCCGTTGCATCCAGCATGGCGAATGCAGCAGCTGTGTCCGCCAGGGTCACTTCATCCATCTGCGAAAGCGTCAGGCCGCCGTCACCTGTGATGTAATTGTACTGCTCCACGTTCAAGCTAAGCGTGTTGTCAATTGCATCCAGCTTGTCAAAGCCCACAGCTACAAGATTGGTCAGATGCGTTACCGGCAAACCGCTTATAAGTGCGCCCAAATCCAGAATGGTTGCCGTATCTGCAGCTTCGATGGTTATATCTGCTTCGGCCAAAGCCAAGGCTGCATCAACACTGAAGGACACACTTCCATCGGTCGCATCAAGAGTGTCTATGCCACTTGATCCCAAGCCTGCGATTTGCGCGGCGGTCAATGACCCTAGAGCTGCCGAGTTGTCAACAACGGTCACTGTATCTTCACTATCTACAACTACACTACCAAGAGCGGTGGCCTGCAAGACACTCAGGTCCAAAGCACCGTCAGTCGCGTCAAGCTCGGAAACACCCGCTGCTGAAAGCAACGATATTTCGCCCGTAGTGAGCGTGGCAAGTGCGGCACCCGTATCTGCGATCGTAACGACGTCACCCGTACCAAAGGAAATTGTTCCCAGAGCCCGATACTGTGCAACACTAAGCGTTTGAAGATCATCACTTGCGTCAAAAACATCTACCCCCGCGGCTTCCAACGCCGCAATCTGCGATACCGACAGGGCCGAGAAATCAGCCTCCGCGCCTACAACAGTCACAACGTCATCGGATGCAAAAGTTACTGTCCCAAGCGCGTTTGCCTGTTCGAGTGTCCAGGTCAAGGCATTTTCGATTACGTCGATGTGATCGATACCAGCATCTGCCAGCGCCTCGATCTGTATTCCGCTCAACCCGGCCAGCGCGACACTGCTGTCCTTGAGCGTGATGACATCCGCCTGCGTCAAAGACATGTCTTCCGGCGCCGGAAGTACGATGTGTTCCGCGTTCGGGAGTGCCATTCCCCATGCGCCAGTGATCGCATTGAACTGTGCTAGGGTTAGCTCAAGAATATCATCAGAAGCGTCAATTACATCAATACCGGTTGTCTCCCGCAGTTCGGTAAAGTCGGTCGGAGACAGAGCTTGGATATTCGCGCCAAGATCGACCAGCGTCGCTGTATCAGTGTAATCAATGGAAATCCCTGCATTCATTAATGCTGCCGCCTGAGCCACATTGAAGGACACCATATCGTCTGTTGCATCCAAGCGGTCGATACCACTTACACCCAAAGCCGCAATCTCAACTGTTGTAAGAGCAGACAACGAGGAAGAAGTGTCAGAGACTACTGCGAGATCGCCAATCGCGACAGAGACTGTGCCCAAAGCACCGGCTTGAGCAATACTTAGAGTAAGTTGCGCACCTCCGGTCGTGATGAAGGATACTCCTGCGCCTGCCAGGCCGGCCAGTTGCGTCACTGTCATGGACTGAATATTCGTCGCAGTATCGGAGATTGTGACGGTATCATCTTCGGATAGAGCGGTTGTTCCCAATGCAAGATATTGTGCCACGCTAAGCGTCAGGGAGTTATCCGTCGCATCAATGATATCGACACCGCTAGTGCCAAGCGCCGCGATTTCCGTTTCAGTCAACCCGCCAAGTGCTGCACCGGTATCAGCCAGTGTCACCTCGTCGGCTTCGGTCAGCTCCACACCACCAAGGGCGTTATATTGCGACAGGTCCAGTGTAAGAACGTCGTCCTCTGCATCAAGAATATCGATACCAGCCGCAGCAAGGCCTCCGATAAACGTAGATGTAAGGCCGCCAAGTGCGCTGCCGGTTGCTGTCAGTGTGACCTCGTCAGTGGTCTCAAGGGTAACAGCACCCAAAGCATTGAATTCTTCGAGGGTTATGGCCATCGCATCGGTGGTGGAATCGAGTGCATCAATACCGGCCCCCTCCAGCGCACCGATCTGGGTCGCATTAAGTGCTGTCAGGTTGCTGCCGGTATCAACCAGCGTAACAGTATCCGCATCGGTAAGAGCCACAGCACCCAGCGCGTCGAATTGCGCATAAGTCAAAGCCAACGCCCCATCGCTGACATCAATGATGTCCACGCCAAGACCTTCGAGAGCTGCAATCTCACCCACAGCCAGGGCAGCGATATTTGCAGCTGTATCCAGCAATGTAACCACGTCATCGCCAGTCAGGGATACGGCTCCGAGGGCGTTCAGCTTGGCCACTGTAAGTGACAGAACGTTATCGCTTGCATCAATGGCGTCTATCTCATTGCCTGCCAGACCGGAAAGCTGCGTTTCAGTCAACGCGGCCAGTGCGGCTCCTGTATCCACCAAGGTTACAGTATCAGAAGCGTTCAGTGTAATAGTACCAAGCGCATCATATTGCGCTATGGAAACCGAGAACGCTGCACCGATGTCAGCAGATGCAATGGTGTCGATTCCTTTGCCCTGCAGGGCGACAATCTCGGACGGTGTAAGCATTCCGATATTCAGAGCTGTGTCTTTAAGGAAATTGGTGTCATCCGCCGTAAGAGCCACGGCTCCAAGAGCATCAACCTGTGCTTTTGTCAGATAGGTCAGATTGTCTGTCGCATCAATCCGGTCGACACCGGCCGCAGCCAGCGCACCAAGCTGTACCAGAGACAGATTCTGGATTGTCATGGAGCCATCCGCAAGGACGACTTCTGCGATGGAATCCGCTGTAACCGTTCCCAGAGCCTCAATCTGGGCAAAGGTCAGGTTCAGATTACCGTCAGTTGCATAGAGCGCATCAACTTCAAGCGCAGCCAAAGCACTCAGGTCGGCAATCGCCAGAAGATTGGCTGCGGTATCACTCAGAGTTACAGTATCAGCCGCTGTCAGGGCCACTGTTCCCAGCGCCTCCAACTGATCTACCCGCAGGGAGAGAGCCGTATCCGTAGCGTCTATGATGTCGATACCTTTACCCGCCAGTGCGCCGATCTCACCCGCCAGAAGGGCTTGGATATTCGCAGCCACATCTTCGAGCGTAACTGTATCTTCAACTGTCAGTGATGTGGTCCCCAGTGCCTGATACTCTGCCACTGTCAAGGACAGCGCATCATCAAGTGAGTCAATCACATCGATGCCGTCACCAGCCAGAGCCGCAATACCGACAAGGCCCAAAGTGTCGAGGTTCGCTTCGGTGTCTCTGAGCGTGATCATATCATCCAGCGCAAGTTCGACAGCGCCGAGGCTGTTATATTGCGCGACATTCAGAACAAGAACGTTGTCGCTGGCATCAAGAGCATCAACAGCCAGACCTTCCAGACCGGCAATCTCTGCTGCCGTCATCGCACCCAGGTTTGCACCGGAATCCACCAGAACAACTGTGTTCGCATCCGTAAGCGCAATACTGCCAAGGGCCTCGAACTGGGCTACTGTCAGGTTCAGACCGGTGTCGGATGCTGCGATCCGGTCCAGACCCGACACATTCAATGCCGCAATCGTTGTTGGAGCAAGCATCGCAATGTTTGCGCCAGTGTCCTCAAGCAGCGCGAAATCGCTTGCATGCAGTGTAACCGCACCCAAAGCAGCCGCTTGTGCTGCTGTCAGGGTCAGCGTATCGTCTGTTGAATCGATGGTATCGATCCCGCTGGCGGCCAGCGCCCCGATTTGCGCATCCGTCATTCCCTGAATATTGATAGCAGTGTCAGAAAGTGTCACAGCATCTTCAGAAACAACAGATATACCATCAAGAGCCACAGCCTGAGCCACACTCAAGGTGAGAATGTCGCCATCTGTATCGATCAGGTCCATTCCGATCCCGTTCAACGTCGCAAGCTGCGCGGGTGTCAGTGCCTGAAGATTTGCGGCTGTATCCGCAAGGGTAGCAACAGTTGTGCCCGCGATAACCAGCCCGTCGAGAGACAGCGCCTGTTCAATGTTCAGGGATAGGATCCCGTCGGAACTGTCCACAATATCAACACCGATGAGCGAGCCCAACTGTGTCGGCGTCAGGGAACCCAGGTTCGCTGCAGTGTCACGCAGGGTGACGACATCTGCATTGGTAAGATTTACACCTCCAAGAGCGCTGAATTGCGCATAGTTGAGCGACAGCACGTTGTCGGTGGCATCAAGCACGTCCACATTGGCCGCTTTCAGCGCTCCGATCTGTCCGCTGGTCATGGCTGCAATTGCTGCACCGGTATCGCGCAGGGTTACAACGTCCCCCGCTGTCAACTGAACGGATCCAAGAGCATTGAACTCTGCGACTGTCAGCAGAAGTGAGTTGTTGCTGGAGTCAAGGAAGTCCACACCGTTGCTGGACAGGTTCCCGAATTCGGTCAGGGTCAACCCGTCAAGGTTCGCTTCTGTATCAACCAGAGTCACGTTGTTCGAACCGGTCAGGCTTACCGTTCCAAGCGCCCGGTATTGGCCGACACTCAGATTTAGCGCGCCGTCTGTAGCATTGATAATGTCAAACCCATGCCCCGCAAGTCCCGCGATTTGGCTGGCCGTTAATGCTTGGATATTGGAAGCCAGGTCGGCAAGCGTATTCGTGTTGTCCATCTCGAGGACGATTGAACCGAGTTGCAACGCCTGAGCCACATTGAGCGCCAGCGTACCCTCGGAAGCCTCAAGGATATCAACTCCTGCGGTGTTCAGGTCAGCAATCTCGGACGGCAAGAGCGCTGAAAGGTTAGCACTTGTATCATAAATAGTGACTGTATCGCCATCTACAGGGACAACTGTCCCCAATGCAGCAAACTGTGACAGATCAAGGCTCAGGACATCATTGGTAGAGTCGATATGCGAGAAGCCCGACCCTGCCAGATCGCCGATCTCTGCAACGGTCATTGCAGACAGTGCGCTTACGGTATCTGTAAGGATTACATCGTTCAGGGAAACGATAGTAACAGTCCCGAGACTGGTCGCGAATGCAACACCTACGTTCAGAACCGCGTCAGTAGGTTCAACGTGGTCAACACCGACCATAGCGAGCTTGCTGACCAGAGACTGGCTCATAGCAGCGATATTTGCAGCTGTATCTGCAACGCTCACAGTATCTGCCGGATTGAATGGTACGCCCAGAGCATCGACCTGATCGACCGAAATCGAGACAGCATTACCGCCGGCGCTGATGTCATCGACGCCCAGCCCCGCCAGAGCGCTGAATTCGCCAACAGTCATGGCTTCAATATTCGCAGCGGTATCCAACAGTGTAACGTCGTCTGCGGGTGTCAGGGACACAGTTCCCAGAGCGAACAACTGGGCTTTCGTGAACGAGATCACGCCCGAAGTTGCGTCAATTGTATCAACACCGGTCGCAGCGAGTCCTGCCAGAGCTGTTGCATCCAAAGCGCTGATTGCAGTTCCTGTATCTGCCAGCGTTACGACGGCATTCGTATCGATGGTTACAGTACCCAAAGCAACAACTTGCGCCGCGTCGAAGGTCAGGTTGGTATCAGTAACTTCAATCGTCTGAATACCGGCACCTTCAAGCGCTTCAAGCTCGGCAACCAGCATGCCACCAATCTCTGCACCTGTATCGCGCAGCACAGCGTTGCTGGCCGCGCTGATGGTTACCGTACCAAGCGCATTTACCTGATCCACCAGCAGGAAAAGTTGTCCGTCAAGCGCGCGCAATTCGTCCACCAGATTACCGGACAGTTCCGAAATCTGGGTGGTGTTCAGACTTTGCAGGTTCGCAGAGCTGTCAGCGATAATGACGTTATCCCCGGCCACCAGTTCGACCGTGCCAAGAGAGAAGTACTGGCCAAGGCTGAGTGTAAGATCAGCCTCCGAGGATTCAAGGAAGTCGATACCCGCTGCGGAAAGCCCGTTTATCTGACCGTCGGACAGAGCTCCAATATTGGCATTGGTATCTTTCAGCGTAACCGCATCACCACCCGTAAGGGTTACAGAACCGAGCGCATCGAACTGCGCGAGATCAAGTGTCAGAATATCGTTATCAGCATCAATCGCGTCAAAACCGGCACCGGTAAGCGCAGTGATTTCTGTGGCTGTCATCGCTCCAATGGCAGCACCACTGTCAACAACACTTACAACTGCGGTGCCGAGAATGGAGACCGCGTTCAGAGCGGTTGCCTGGGCCACACTGAAGTTGAGAGTGGCGTCATCCGCCCGGATACCGTCAATGCCCTTGGCCGTCAGGCCAGCAATCAGCGTATCGCTCATCGCTTCGAGATTTGCGCTTGTGTCGTCCAGTTCGACATAATCGGCGTCAACCAGTTCCACTGTTCCCAATGCTTCGTACTGCGCAACAGTCAGGGACAGTACCGGATCGGTCGATTTCAGAACATCAATGCCATCTGCAGCAAGCCCTTCGATTGCGAGAGCGGACAGCAGTGCAATGTTTTCGTTGCTGTCTGCCAGCGTTACATTGTCAAGCTGTGTCAGTTCCACTGCGCCAAGCGACTGGTATTGCTGGATGGTCAGTGTGATCTCGTCAGTGTCAGAGTCGATTACGTCCACGCCTGCAGCTTCCAGAGCCGCGATTGCACCTGCCGTCAGAGCGCCAAGAGTCGCCCCATTGTCCAGAAGCGTCACTTCGTCCGCATCCGTCAGTTCGACTGCTCCCAGAGCGTTCAATTTGTCAACCGACAGGGACAACACATTGTCTGTTGCATCCAGTGCATCAATTCCAGCAGTTCCCAGTGCCTGAATCTCGGTTACCGAAAGCGCCTCGAGATTTGCGGCTGTGTCTGTCAACGTCACTATGTCGGTGTCTGTTAGCTCGATTGGTGCCAACGCATTGAATTGCTCGACGGTCAGTGCAAGCGTTCCGTCGCTCGATTTCAGGATATCCACCTGCGCTGTTTTGAGGTTGGCAATATCTGTAAGGGTCAAGGCAGCGAGAGCCGTAGCGGTATCAACGACAGTAACAGTATCTGTTTCGGTCAGAGTGACCGTACCCAGCGCACCGATCTGCGCCAGAGACAGGCTTAGCGCGTCATCGCTCGCGTCAATGCTGGTGAAGCCGGACGTCTCAAGTGCCGCAATCTGGGCTTGCGACATTCCGGCGATTGCAGCACCCGTATCAAATATCGTCGCTGTATCACTGGCATCGATAAGCACACCGTTCAGAGAAGTCGCCTGCTCAACGGTCATGGAGAAAACGTCGTCGCTGGCGTCTATGGCGTCGATACCAGAAGCGGACAGAGCGCCTATCTCCGAAGAAGTCATCGCGGCAATCGCCGCTCCAGTGTCTTTGATTGTGACCAGATCGTCGGCCGCAATCGTCACCGCACCCAGCGCTGTGGCCTGATCAACCGTCAGATCCAGAACATTGTCTGTTGCATCAAGGGCATCCACATAGGCAGCCTCCAGACCGGCGATATTGCTCGCGTTCAGGCTGGCAAGAGCCGCACCAGTATCTTTTAAGGTCACAGTATTTTCTGCAACCAGATCCACACCGCCCAAGACGTTGAACTGTGCAACCGTCAGATCAAGGATCCCGTCAGACGCTTTGAAGGTATCAACGCCCTTCCCTTCCAGCGTACCGATCTGTGCCGGGGTAAGTCCCGCAAGATTTGCGCCGGTATCCAGAATTGTCATATTGTCACCGGAGTTGATCCCCACGGTGCCAATTGCGTTGAATTGGGCGAGCGAAAGCTCCAGAACATCATCTGTCGCGTTGATCAGATCCACTTTCAGACCCGAAAGCGCAGAAATCTGCGCAACACTCAGCGCGGCGATATTTGCGCTGGTATCCGACAGGCTGATGGAATCCGAAGACGTAAGCGTTACAGTGCCAAGCGCGTGCAGTTGGGCCACGGACAGGGACAGAACCACGTTGGACGCGTCAATCCTGTCGATGCCTGCACCTGCAAGGGCTGCAATTTCAGTGCTGGACAGGCTGGCGATGTTCCCACCGATGTCCAGAAGGGTCACGGTGTCGGAACCGGCAGCTACGATGCCCCCGAGCGCTCTGACCTGCGCAACAGTGAGGTTGAATGCACCTTCGGTGCTGTCAAGAATATCAATGCCAGCCGTGTCAAATGCCTCGATCTGTAGCGCTGTCAGTCCTTGAATCGCGGCTGCTGTGTCCAGAACTGTCACCACATCGTCCGCAGCAAACGTCACCGTACCCAGGGCCAGTGCTTCGGCCACGGAAAGTGTCAGCGCATTGTCTGAAACATCAATTGTGTCAATACCGTCAGCGGACAATCCGCCAATCGCGGCGGCATCCAGCGCGGCCAGATTGGCGGAACTGTCTGCCAGCGTCACATCATCGGCCTGCTTAAGCGCCACATTGCCGAGCGCATTGTATTCGGCAAGCGTCAGAGCAAAAGCACCGCCTCCGGCGTCGATTTTGTCAACACCGGCAGCATCCAGAGCAAGGATATTCGCTTCGGTTAGTCCGTCAATTGCCGTTGCAGTGTCGACAACTGTAACCATGTCACCTGCTGTAAGCGTCACGGCTCCCAAGGCATTGGCCTGTGCCACTGTCAGGTTCAGCACATTATCCAGAGAGTCGATCGAGTCGACTTCAAGGGCTGCAAGCCCGCCAATGTACGTATCTGTCAAAGCTTCAATATTGGCTTGGCTGTCGGTCAGAACAAAATTGCTCGTTTCTGTGACCGCAACAGCGCCCAATGCGTTCAATTTCTCGACACTGAGCGCGAATACACCGGATTTGCTGGCTAGTATGTGCACGAACGCGCCGGAAAGTCCGGAGATTTCAGAGAGCGTCAGACCTGAAAGTGCGGCACCTGTGTCGTTTATGGTATTGGAATCACCACTGTTCAAAGACACCGTGCCAAGTGCGCGGTAGGCCGCAAGGGACAGGATCAGGAAATTGTCCGAAGAGTCGATTTCATCGATGCCGGATGCGGCCAGTTCGGCCACCTCGACAGAGGTCAGGCCGGACAGATAGTCGTTGGTGTCTTGCAGGGTGACGTAGTTGTCGCTGTCCATAACGACAGTACCAAGCGCTGCGACCTGCAAACCGGACAGTGTGACGTTTGTGTCTGTGGCGCTGATCTCGTCAAATCCGGCCCCCGCCAGAGCGGAGATCTGCGTCGTGGTCATTCCCTGAATATTCACAGCAGAATCAACGACCTTTGTACTACCTGCTGTTTCCACAGTAACGGAACCCAAGGCCGTAGCCTGCGCTACGTCCAGATTAATCGGGTCGGTTCCTGCATCAAGCTTGTCAACGAAAAGGCCGGCCAGATTGCCGATTTCCGTAGATGTAAGGGATTCCAGATTGGCTGCGGTATCCGAGAGCACGACAGTGTCGCTATCCGTCAGCAGTACACCATTCAAATTTCTGAACTGGGCAACAGACAGGGTCAACGTACCGTCCGTTACATCAATTGAATCAATTCCAGCGGCCTTCAACCCGTCAAATGCAGTTGCGTCCAGAAGCGCGATATTTTCATTGGTGTCAGCAAGGGTAATGACATCGGCTTGGGTCAGTTCGATACCGCTAAGGGCAAGGTATTGTGCCACGCTCAACGTCAAAACGTTGTCAGTCGCATCAATCCGGTCGATACCCGCGTCATCAAGGGCTTCGATTGCCGTGTTGCTCAATGCGCCGATAGTTGCACCGCTGTCCTCGACAGCAGCATCATCTTCAACGGCCAGCGTGATATCCGCCAGCGCAGTCGCCTGCGAAACGGTCAGGGTGATTGCGTCTTCTGTTGTGTTCAGAATATCAATACCTGCCGCATCCAGCGCGGTGATCTGGGTTGCATTCAGTGCTTCAAGGGTCGCCTTCGCGTCTGTGATGGTAACAGTATCGGCCCCTGTCAAAGCGACAGTACCCAACGCGTTGTACTGCGCCAGCGAGAATGCGAACGCATTTGTACTGGAATCAATCGCATCAATCCCGGAGGCAGCCAGAGCACTTATCACTGTCTCGCTCATGCCTTGGATGTTGGTGCCCGTATCAACCACTGTGGCATTAGTCGCAGAGTCAATCGTCACATTTCCAAGCGCCGTAGCCTGAGCTGCGGTCAGATTCAGGTCTGTATCGCTGGCAGACAGAACGTCAACGTTCTTGCCATCAAGTGCAGCAATATCCAGTGCTGCAAGGTTTACACCTGTGTCAGACAGAGTAACCGTGTCTGCTGCATCCAGCGTCACAGTGCCAAGCGCAGAGAATTGCGCTGCGGTCAGTGTCAGCGTTCCGTCCGTAGATTTGATCCCGTCGACCAGCAATCCGGCAAGGCCCGAAATCGCCGTGCTGTCCAGAGCCTGAATGTTTAGGGCGGTGTCCGTCACGGTCACAAGATCCCCGCCAAACAGCGAAACGCCGTTCAGGGCCTGAATCTGTTCGACAGTCAGGGCCAGAGGATTACCCTCCGCAGAAATCAGGTCAAAATTCCGCGCGGCCAGCGCAGCAATTTCAGTGGCTGACAGGGCTTCGATATTGGCGGCTGTATCCCCGAGAATACCCTGATTGGACTCCGCGATCGCCATGGCGCCCATCTGAACGGCCTGCGCAGCATTCAATTGCAGATTGGTATCTGTCGAGAACAGGAAATCCACATGCGCGGCCGCCATTTCGGCGATTTTCGCAGGCGTAAAGAAAAGAAAGTCAATAGCTTGAGCAAAGGTCGTTTCGACTGTCACCTCGTCGGCTTCGGTCAGGGCAACCGTGCCCAGCGCATTGAACTTATCAAGGTTCAGTGTCAGACCGCCAACCGTAGCATCAAGAATGTCAATCCCGTCCCCTGCAAGATTCCCGATTTCAGTTGAAGTCAGCGCGCTCAGTTCCGTGCCGGTGTCCGCCAGCGTTACGATATCGCCCTCTGTCAATGTCACAGGACCGAGTGCTTCGTACTGGGCGACAGTCAGGGACAGTGCGTCATCGTTGGCGTCGATAACGTCAATTCCGTTGGTGTCCAACTGCGCGAAGGCGCTGCTGTCCAGCCCCGCAATGGCGCTTCCCGCGTCCAGCAATGTCACGGTATCGCTGGTTGTCAGGGACATGCTGGACGCCGCCAGCGCTGAATATTGCGCCACATCCAGAGACAGCGTTCCGTCCGTGGAAGCCAGAGCATCAATGCCCAAAGCAGCCAGCGCCGTAATGTTCGCCGCTGTAAGCGTTTGCAGGTTCGCGGCACTGTCCACAATAGTCACAACATCCGAGGCGTCGAATCCGACGGAACCCAAAGCAAGCGCCTGTTCCACATTAAGGGACAGAGCGTCATCGGAAACATTAATGGAATCAATGCCTTTGACAGAAAGTGCGGCAATATCTGCCGCAAGCATCCCTCCAATCGCAGCGCCGGCATCAGAAAGCGTGGCTGTGTCGCTGGCGGCAACTTTCAGCGTTCCGAAGGCCGCCAGCTGATCGACCGTCAGGGAAAGAATACCGGTCGTGGAAGAAATTTCATCTACATTCAAAGACACCAGCGCCGTGAAATCCGCAGGCACCAGAGCCTCCAGACTGGCCGTAGTGTCCAATACTGTGACCAGATCGTCAGAAGCCAGCGTTACCCCGTTCAAGGCATTGACTTGGGCAAGGGACAGAACCAGCATGTTGTCGGACGCATCAAGAGCATCAACGTTGGCCGCCGCAAGTCCACCAATCGCAGTGGAATCCAGACCAGCCAGAGCGCTGCCTGTATCAACCAGAGTGACAGTATCCCCGTCGGTGAGCGTAACACCACCAAGCGCCGAATACTGAGCTACGGACAGATCCAGCGTGTTATCCAGAGCATCAATCGCATCGATCAAATCTGTGGCCAGATCGCCGATTTCGCCAGCGGAAAGGGCCGCAATCGTCGCGCCTGAATCCGCAAGGGTTACTATGTTCGCCTCTGTCAGAAGAACAGTTCCAAGCGCCTGATATTGCGCAACATTCAGGGCAAGCGAACCATTCGTCGCAAGAAGAACGTCTACACCTGCGCCCGCCAGTGCCGAAATTTCGCCAGCAGTGAGCGCAGCAAGATTGGCAGAGGTATCCTGCAGGGTAACAGTATTTCCTTCGACCAGCGCAACCGATCCGAGGGCATTGAATTGTGCAACAGTCAGAGCAAGGCTTCCGTCACTCGCAGAGAGCGTGTCGATGTTCTTGCTGGACAGGGAACTGATCTGTACCACGCTCATCGCGCTGATGTTGGCCCCTGTGTCGGAAACAGTAATGTTGTTGTCAACTTCAAGAGAAATCGCGCCAAGGGCCAGAAACTGGGCTGTAGAGAACGTCAGGTTGACATCTGTAGCGGTTATTGAGGACAGCCCTGCAGCGGCAAGTGTACCAATCAGCCCGGCACTCAATCCGGAAATATTTGCACCGGTATCGGACAGAACAACCGTATCCCCGGCAGCGAAAGTCATGCCACCAAGGTTCGTCACCTGATCGATATCAAGCACGAGGAAATCGTCAGAAGCATCAAGGACCATGACCCCGAGCGCTGCAAAATTCGCGAGCTGTGTACCTGTTAAGGCTTCGATGGAGGCTCGGGTGTCCCGCAATGCCGGCGTGTCTCCGGCGGTCAGCGCCACGCCTCCGAGATTGTTCAGTTGCGCGACCGAAAGGTACAAACCGTCATCCGATGCATCGATTGTATCGACGTTGAAAGCAGAGAGATCGGCAACTTGTGCAGGTGTCAGACCTGCAATGTTTGCTGCGGTATCGACAAGAACGACATCATCCGTTGGACTGTATGCGGAGCCAGCTGAAAGAAAATCTGCGACGGTGATTGTTACGACTGCCATGATAAACCTCGTTAGTATTCAAAAAAATAATGACGAGTACGACCCCGCACCCGCTCAAAAAGAGCTCCATAAAAATTGTAAAGAAACCGTTAAGGCTTATCTGGATAGGTGGATTGATCTACGACTCTGAAAATACGAGTCAGTCGCTATGCAAATCCACGTTAAAACGAACCAAAAATTAAAAAAGCCCCACCGGCATCTCACGCCTAAAATTTCACTCCCTTATTACACTATTAGCACATCACGCTTTGGCAATCACCGTCTTTTGTGTGACTATCCGCCAAAATATTTTGTGCAATTTAGGAAAATTTTTCTTGCCACGGTTTTTTGACCGCCATGGTTTCGACAAAGTCTCGCCACAAAGTTTCAGCCTGTTTTCGAAGTTTTTCCGACACATCTTACGGATCAAACTTGACAATCGGCAACAGAAAAATCCATCACAAATTTTCAACATAATACAATAAATACAATCCGTTAGCATAATATCTCTTTGAGATCCGTTTCAATTGTTGAATCATTTGAACACCTCCTGGCGCGGATTGAAGCAACCACCTCCACTCTGTGACGCAAAGTTCCTTTTACCTATCAAGTTTTATAATTCGGTTAATCAAGGTCTTTAGCGACGAATACGACGAAGACTCCGCCCCTGCAGATGCAACGATTTTCGTAAATCTACTTTAAATTGCTAAACTTGTACAAATCGAACCTACTTAATAGAATTAATATGAGACAATTCCGGCCCGACTCTCCCTGCCCGCAAACTGTCGAACTCGGGGAATTTCAGGTCGGGTCACGCCGGGATGTGAGGCAATAAATGACACCAGTGTAACACCCGCTCACAGGCCAACATTGCGCTCCATCAGCTTTTGATAGTGCCGCGGCGCGATGCGGTTCAGCCACCATGCCAATCGCGCCACCCGCCCTACGGGGATCATCTCTTGCCCTTTTGACAGTCCGCGCAGGATTTCCACGCTGGCCTGTTCCGGCGTCATGACATCCACCGCATCTGTGGCCGACCCCGGTCGGGCCAGCCCGCCGGATTGCGGTTCTGCGCGGCCGATATTGGTGCCAACAAAGGACGGCGCAGCGATTTGCACTTTCACGCCATGGGCCCGCTCTTCGGAGCGTAGCGATTTGAAGAACCCTTCCAGCGCATGTTTGCTGGCGGCATAGGCCGTGCGCTGCGTCAGGGGCGAGAATCCGGCCACCGAAGACATGGCCAGATGGGTGCCTTTTGCCTGCCGTACCGCGTGCAAAAACAGCGCAGCACAAGACACGGCGGCAAAGTAATTCACTTCGAACAGTTTGCGATGGGCCGACATATCCTGTGTTTCAAACGGTCCGATCTGGGTCAGCCCTGCATTATAAACCACAAGATCAATGGAAGGGCTTTGTGCCAGAACTTGCGCCGCCACCGCGTTCAGCGCATCAGCATCGCACAGATCACAAGCCAGCGCTGTGACGCCTGTCTTCCGGCCCATCCGCTCCAGTTGATCGCTTGGCAAATCCAGCAGATAGACCTGCCACCCCTGCAGCAACAAATCGGTTGTCATGGCCTGCCCCAAGCCTCCGGCGCCGCCGGTTATCACTGCTGTTTTCACAGGTTTGCCGCCTTTCTCCATAGCTCGAACACCTCCCGACTGGTCAGTTCAGGTGTGTAGCCGAACCTCTGTTTCAACGCGGTGTTGTCCAGTACAGGGCGGAACTGCAAAAATCGCACCTGTTCCGGCCCATAGCGGGACAGGCCAAGCGGTTTGGCCACCGCCAGCGCCAACTGCACCAGCCCTGCCGGAATTGTGCGCACAGGTTTGCCCAGCCGTTCCGCCAGTTCGGGGATGCCAACCGCCCCGTCCCCTGCCACGTTGAAGATACCCGATGGTCCATCAGTTGCAGCCCGCCGCAAAATGCGGGCCAGATCCTGCGTCCAGATAAACACAAACGGGCTGTCATATCCCCGCAGCATCAACAGTTTCGGTTTGTGAAACAGGGCGGTAATCTGGTTCTCCAGCCCCGCGCCCAGCACTGTGCCGACCCGGAGGACGACCTGCTCCAATGCGGGATGATCCTGCCGCGCCTGTGCCAGCATCTCTTCGACCAGCCGCTTGTGATGGGCATAAGGGAAGGCTTCGTTGCCGCGCAAGGGATCGCCTTCGCGCAAGGGAACAGGGTTGTCCGCGTGATAACCGTAGGCCGCACCGGAGGATGTCACCACAATTCGCCGCACATCGTGTTTGATGCAGGCCGCCAGCACAGCACGGGTGCCCTTCACGTCCACATCATATTCAAACGCCCGCGTGGACCCCTTGGGCGGCGAAACGATAGAGGCGAGATGCACCACCGTATCCGGCCGGTGCGCACCGATTACGCGGTCCGGGTCATCCCCTGTCACATCAAGCCTTTCAAAGGTAACACCTTCCGGCAAAGCGGGCTGGTGCAGGTCCGTGGCAATCACCTGATGCTGCGCAGGGTCAAGTTCCGCCAGCAGGGCCTGCCCCACAGCACCCGCCGCCCCTGTAATCAGAATACGGCTCATCTTTGGGCCTCGGTCCGGTTGAACAGACTGGCGAGCGCGATGCCAGAAATCGCGTGCCAGATACCCCAAAAGGCCGCGACAACAGCCATGCCGCCCAAGCCTCCGAAAAAGCCGAAGATCAGCACAAGTCCAAGACCGGAGTTCTGGATGCCGGTCTCTATTGTAATGGCGCGGCGGTCATACGGGCTGAGCCGCGCGAGACTGGCAAGGGAAAACCCGCCCGCCAGCGCCAGTGCATTGTGAAGCACGACCAATCCGGCGACGAACCATGCAAATTGCAGGAAAAAGCCCCAGTTCGCCGCCAGCGCCAACACGATGAAGGCCACAAAGATTCCCATGGATGCCAGTTGCATAGGCTTGCGCAGACGCCCTGCCAGTGCCGGTTTGCGGGCGTTCAGCGCGATGCCCAGCGCCAGCGGTAACAGCAGCATCAGCGTCACCGTGATCGCAACCTGCACCGGGTCAATGGCCGTGGCCTGCAACACCGCGCGGGTTGGGGCGTAGAGCCCGCCCCAGAACGCGATATTGAGCGGCGTCAACAGCACCGCCCCCACCGTGGCAAAGGCCGTCATCGACACAGAAAGGGCCGCATTTCCCCCTGCACGATGGGTGATAAAGTTCGAAATATTCCCCCCCGGACAGGCCGCAACTAGGATCAAACCCAGGGCGATCGACGGGCGCGGCGTTGTTACCAGCACCAGCAGAAAGGTCAGCGCAGGCAGCAGTAAAAACTGCGAGACCAGCCCGACGATCAGGGCTTTGGGCGCCACCAGCACCCGCCGGAAATCATCCACCCGCAAGTCAAGTGCGATAGAGAACATCACAACGGCAAGAATGGCATTCAGCGCCATCAGGCTGGCCGGACTGAAGTTCAGCATGATTGTGTCAAGATCCTGCATCACGCGCTCTCTTTCAGGGCTTTGATGTGCTTGTTCACGGCCCCGCGATAGGTTGCCTTATCCACGTAATAGGCCATACGCGGCAGGTCGATGTAATTCATCCCGCCAGTGGCCCGCTCAAATCCTTTGGCTTTCTTCTGCTGAAGGGATTTCGCTTCATCATTGCCGTGTTGCAATCCGGCGATGTAGCGGGCGATCATCTCGGCCTGTTCGTGACGCCCCTGCCAGCCCAACCCCGAGGCTTCGACCATGCCAAGCACAAACAGGTCATCCCGCTCCGGATGCATCGCGTTAAGGTAAAGATGGGGGGCAGACCCCCGCCAGTTCAGCAAGGCGTGGTCAATAAACGGATAGTGCAGCTTGTACCCCGTCGCAGCAAGGATCATGTCGTATTCGCCCTGCGTACCGTCCTTGAAATGGACGGTATTACCGTCCATCCGGTCTATATCGGCACGGATTTTAATGTCACCGTGGCCTGCGTGAAACAGGATCAGGGAATTGACGATGGGGTGGCTTTCGTAAAGCTCGTAATCCGGTTTGGGGAAGCCGTATTTCTGCGGATCACCCACAAACCATTTCAGGATCGCCCCGTCCACCTTGCGTTTCAACCACATGGGCAGTTTGATCATGCCGCCCATCGTATCTGCCGGTTTGCCGAATACGTACTTCGGCACGAAATAATACCCCCGCCGCATGGACAGTTCGCAGGATTTACCGTGATGGATTGCGTCCACCGCAATATCACACCCCGAATTGCCCGCCCCGACGATCAGCACCCGTTTTCCGGTAAATTGCGTCGGAGAACGATAGGCGCTGGAGTGGATTAACTCTCCGTCAAAGCTCCCTTCAAATTCCGGCATATTGGGTTCGGACAGTGTGCCGTTCGCGATCAGGACGCCGGCAAATTCGGCAGAGTATTCTTCGCCGTCCACCTCCCAAATGATGCGCCAGCCCTCCCCGTTACCGCCAAGCGGTTCTGCAGATGTTACGCGGGCACCGAAAGTGTAATGGTCGTACAGCCCGAAATGCTGCGCAAATCCGCGGAAATAGTCCCGCAAATCACGATGAGACGGATATTCCGCCACATCTTCTGCCATCGGGTAATCTGCAAATTCCGTCATCGTCTTGGAGGAAATCAGATGCGCGGTATCATACATGGTAGACAGCGGCGCATCGATGTCCCACAGCCCGCCTACATCTTTGTGCAGCTCAAACCCGTGGAAGGGGATGCCCTGCTCTTTCAGGGTTTTCGCCATCGCCAATCCCATCGGCCCTGCCCCGATCAGCGCATAACTCTGCGTGCCCTGCGGTTTTGTAATGTCTTTTGCCAAAATATGCCTCCTCAATCCCGAATAACATTGAACAATCGTTCAATATAAGGCAAGATAAATCTTGAGAGGTATCGAAGTGGATGAAATCAAACGCAAAAGAGCGCCGTCCAAACGGTCTCTGGAAACCCGTCAGCGGATTTTTGACAGTGCAGAGCAGTTGTTTGCAGAGCGGGGATTCGACGGTGCCTCGATCCGGGATATTGCCAAACTGGCCGGAGTCCAAACCGCACTCGTGAACCATCACGGCGGGGCAAAAGCGGATTTCTTTGAAGCCATCGTCGCCCGCCGCGCCGAACCGCTGGCCCAGAAACGGCTGGCGGAACTGGCTCGCATCCGGCCTGACCTTGCAAACCTTTCCGAAGAGGAAGCGGTTCTGGCGGTATTGCACGCCTTTATTGATCCGTTTCTGGCACTTGCGCGGGATGACACGGGCTGGCAGGCCTATGCGCGGCTGGTGGCGCAAGTGTCCTCCGATCAACGCTGGGCCACACTGGCGGCGACGTATTTCGATCCCACAGCACAAAGATTTCTAATGGCACTGACTGAACGCTTTCCCGCCGCCCCGCCTGCCACAGTGGCGCAGGGATTTGTCTTTACAATTTCGGCGGTACTGGGACTGGTCACATCACGCTGGCGCATATCCGCACTGGCAGACAGCAAAAACCGACCGGACGATCAGGACGTGATCGCAGGGCTTTATTCATATGCGGGCAGAGGATTTCTGGCATTACTGGAACGGGATTAAGCATCGCAGATTAAGCTATGCTTTTACGTCCATAATCCGCTGCAACAACTCTGTAGCCTCCTGCCCTTTCAGACTTTGTTGCCAGATCCGCTCTGCCACCGACTGGTGCAGTTTTACGGATTCCTCTGCTGCAGTAATCGTTGCGACACCGATCCGCACGTTGGCGGAAGCCCCCAGCCGGAACGGACTCGTCGCCACCTGTGCGCTGGTGCCTTTGCGCAGAATCTGAAAAATCGTACTGGGCATCGAATCCTGTACGATCCCGATTTGCATCCCGATTGGTTGTTCTTCGATCAGGGACTGGATGTTGCGAATTTCCTGACGGGCCACCTCAAACCGTTCAGCCGGAACCGGCGCTCCGCCATGCAGGTTGCCCACAAAACCCGAGGCGACGAATTGCTCCAGATCTGTGGCCGAGACCAGACCGATGATATTGGGCTTGCGTTCGCGGAACTGCTGTTTGCGCTGCAGCAGGATGTCCATAAGCTGCGAAATCGTATTTTCCAGCCCGTCGCGGTTGGCGGCGGTCTCTGGCACGCTTTCCCGTAAAACCTGCGGCAGCATCTCGTCGTAGGCATCTGTGGTCAGCAAATAGGGTACAGGCCCGAACAGCACTGTAATCTGGTCCACCTCTGATTCAATCTGGCGCAGACGCTCGAAAAACGTGATCGCCGAAGAGATATTCTCCGACCCCACCCCGAACAAGGATGCCAGTGAAACATCCAGAAGATCGGCAATCTTGCCCAGCGCATCAACGCGGATCGGCTGGCCGGATTCATATCTGTAAATCGCCGCCCGAGAGATGCCGGTCGCCGCTGCAACCTCCTCTGGCGTCAGCCCGGCACCGAGTCTATAGGACTTCAACCGTCTGCCAATGTCCGAAATCATTTGATATTGAGATGTCATACTCTGGGCTTTTTCCACGTTAGGTTCATCGGGTTTAGTCCAGATTTTGCCATCTGTGTAGACAAAACTTAGATTTTTCTCATTTTTGAGATTTGTCTTGACTTTGATACATTGCTGCGGTCCTTTAGCAACGATTAACAGTGGAGAACACAATGACGTTGAAAAAAACAATAACACGCCGCGCGCTGGGCGCACTTGCATTCGGGGCTGTGGCCTTGTCTGCCGCGCCAGCACTTGCACAAGACTTCACGGCACGTATCGGCCATCTGGAATCCCCCCAGCAAAGCCGTCATGTGCATCTGGAAAAAGTTGCTGAACTGGTTAAGGAGCGCACCAACGGCGCTGTTGAATTCCAGATTTTCCCGCAGGCCCAACTGGGCAACCAGCGCCAGATGACCGAAGGCGTGCAGCTTGGAACGCTGGAAGCGACTGTTGCACCGGCGGCCTTCCTCGGCGGATTCAACCCAGTCGTCTCTGTGCTGGACATTCCTTACCTGATGCCCGCTGATGCCGCCGCCGCCCAAGCCCTGCGCGAGGGCCCGTTCGGGGATGCGTTGCTTGCATCTTTTGACAAACGTGGTGTCGTGGGTGTGGCCTGGTGGCCAAACGGTATGAAGAACTTTACCTCCAACGCGCCTCTGGATGATATTGCATCCTTTGCCGACCAGAAGTTCCGCGTGATGGATTCCAACATCCTGATCGAACAGTTCAACGCTCTTGGCGCCTCTGCCATCGCACTGCCTTTTGGCGAGTTGTACACATCCCTGCAAACCGGCGTTGTGGACGGGCAGGAAAACCCGCTCGACACCATCCAGCGCATGAAGTTCTTTGAAGTGCAGGACTATCTTGTAATATCCGAGCACGGCGCGATGGAAGACATGGTTCTTTTCAATCCGATGTGGTGGAACAGCCTGCCGGACGAATACAAAACTGTCATTCAGGACACATTCAACGAAGTTGTCCCTGCCCTGACCGAGCATAAAGCGGCGGCTGTTGCGGAAGCTTTGACAGTGATCGGCGAAAGCGACATCAATATCCGCGAAGCCTCTGCCGAAGAGCGCACAGCCTTTGCCGAAAAAATGACACCGCCAGCCACTGCCGCCTATATCAAGCGCGCAGGTGATGAGGGCGAAGCCCTGATCGAAATCTACAACGCAAACAAGTAAGCGTTCTGCGTTCCGGTCGGGCCCGCCACTGTCGGGCCCGATCTCGTTTTCCCCCTGATCCGCCTTGCCGGTTGCAGCCAGAGGACCGAATTTGAAACTCCTAAACCTACTCAGACTTGTGGAACGAACCTTTCTCGTCAGCGTCTTCCTTGCCATGGTCATTCTGTTCTTCGGCAATGTCGTCGCGCGGGAGATCGGCGGCACCTTTGCCAGCCGCTTTGCATGGATCGAAGAGGCCGTGCGTTTCATGAATATCTTTCTGGTTTTTATCGCCCTCGGCCTGACCCTTGAAAAAGGACGTCATGTCGGGATCGACACCCTGCGCAACAAATTGTCCGGCATGCCCCGCACTGTCCTGTTGAAACTGATCGACGGGGTCGGGTTCTTCTTTGCAATTTATCTTGCATGGCTCGGCATGAGCCTTGTGGAATTTGTGCTGATGACCGGCCAGCGCAGCCCGACGCTGAATATCCCCATCGGCTGGGTTTATATGGCTCCGGTTACGGGGTTCGGCCTGCTCGCTTTACGCTTCGCCCTGTCTTTTTTCGGCGTCATCGACCGCTTTTCCGAAAACCAGCATGTAATCGAAGGGGATGACGCATGATCCTGATTGTTATCGCGCTCGCCATTGTTCTTCTGGTGCTTGGCTTTGAGATGTTTCTGGTGCTGGGTGTCCCTGCACTTGCCACCAAGGAACTGTTCTATGGCAACCTGCCTGATCCGGCAGTGGTGCAAAAAATCTTTGGCGGCGTGGACCATTCCACCCTGCTGGCGATCCCCTTCTTTATCTTTGCCGCACATCTGATGGGATCGGGCCAGATTGCGCGCAACCTGACAGGATTTGTACGCGCCATGATCGGCCATACCCGTGGCGGTATGGGGCATACAGTGATCGGCGGGTCTATGGCCTTTGGCTCGGTTTCCGGCTCTGCCCCTGCCACGGTGGCGGCGATGGGCAAGATGGTCTATCCCGAGATGCGCAAGAACGGATTTTCCGAGAAGTTCAGCCTTGGTCTTTTGGTGGCCAGTGCGGAAACCGCCCTGCTGATCCCGCCCTCCATCACATTCATCATCTATGGCTGGATGACAGGCACCTCTATTGCGCGTCTGTTTGCAGGCGGACTGGCTGTGGGCATCTTTTTGGGACTGGCCTTTGCCGTCATGGTCTGGATCGAAGCCAAGCGCAAAGGCATTCAGCCCGATGCGAAGACCTCTTGGGGACAACGGTTTCAAGCCCTGAAGGATTCAGCCTGGGCACTTGGCATGCCGGTGATTATCCTTGGCGGTATCTATTCCGGCACCATCACACCCACCGAAGCCGCCGCCGTCAGCGTTATCTACGCCATTTTTGTGGAAATGGTCGTCTACCGGAATTTCGGCTTCAAGGACCTGTTCCGCATCACCGAACAAAGCGCGATTTCCACCTGCGTGATCTTTATTCTGTTGGCGATGGGCGGGCTGATTTCCTTTTACGTTACACTGGCGCAGGTGCCGACCCAGATCACCGATTTCCTGACAGCAATTGATGCCGGACCGATCCAGTTCCTGCTGGCGGTGAACGTCTGCTTCCTGATTGCCGGTATGTTCATCGATCCGAACTCTGCCCTGCTGATCCTTGTGCCACCGCTGTTTCCGGTGGCCACGGCCCTTGACGTTGATCCGGTGCATTTCGGGATGATCGTCACACTGAACATCAGTCTGGGCATGATCACCCCGCCCTTTGGTCTGGATATATTCGTGGCCTCCTCCACCCTGCAAAAACCGGTGCTGAACATCATCAGGGGGGTCTGGCCGTTCGTCTTCGTCAACATCCTCGTCCTGCTGGTGATCACCTACGTACCGCAAATCTCACTTTTCATCCCGAAGATGCTCTTCGGCTAAGAAAGGCAAAACATGTCACTGATACAACGGCATACCGCCGGAGAGGTTTCTCCGGCGAACGGGACAACTCACGAAGTTGAAACCTCTGTAAAGTCGAACATAGCTGTGAATGGCGAGTACCGTCTGCTGACACTCGATGCGCCGCAATGCGTGTTGGACTGCCAGCCGGGACAGTTCTTTCACATCCTCTGCCCTGTCACCACCACCGAGCAACCCTACCTGCGCCGCCCGATGAGCATCTACGGTTATTCCGCTGACAAAGGCGAATTGCAGTTCCTGTACAAAGTCACTGGCGAAGGCACGCGGGCGCTGGCAACACTGGCAAAGGGCGACAGGCTGAACGTGCTTGGTCCGCTCGGGGTTGGCTTTCGCATCCGCGACGACTGGCAGAACCTTTTGTTGCTGGCGCGGGGAGTCGGGCTGGCGACATTGGCGCCGCTAGCACAAGAAGCGCAACGCCTGAACCGCAAGCTGGTTGCGATCTGTTCGGCCCGTAGCGCCGATGTCCTGATGTCTATCGACCATTTCAAAAGCCTTGGCGCAGAGGTGATTACTGTCACCGATGCCGAGGGCACCTCCGGTCTGGAAAACCTGCGCGAAATCATCGAAGGTCGCATCGCGGCGCAGGGCGTGGATGCCATGTACACCTGCGGATCGAACCGGATGCTAAAGCTGCTGCAAGAGATCGGTGCGACCCACAACATCCCCGGTGAAATCGCACTGGAACAGCAAATGGCCTGCGGGCTTGGCATGTGCCAATGCTGCGTGCGTTCCTTTAACCGCAAGGGCGTAATCACACAGGAACGGGTCTGTCGCGAAGGCCCCGTCTTTGGCATAGAGGAGGCGATGGCATGGTAAACCTTTCCACTCAAATTGGCAGCCTGACGCTGGCCAATCCGATCATGCCCGCCTCTGGCACCTTTTCCGAAGACCTGTCCGAAGTGCTGGACCTGCACCAGTTGGGCGCCCATGTAACCAAGACAATCACCGCGGAAAAGCGGGGCGGCAACCCGACCCCGCGGGTCTGCGAAGTGCGCGGCTCCATGCTGAACTCTATCGGCATCCCATCCAAGGGCGTGCAGCATTTCATCGACAATACGATCCCGTTCTACAACGCCTATGACGTGCCCTTGGTCGTCAGTATTTCGGCCAATTCCGCCGATGAATTCGCACGCATCTGCGAGCAGGTTTCCGTGCCCGGTGTGGCCGCGATTGAAGTGAATATCTCCTGTCCTAACATCGAAGAAGACGGCAAGGCCTTCGCCATGCGTCCATCGACCACCACTACCGTGATGGAAAAGCTGCGCAGCGCCTCTGACCTGCCGCTTTGGGCCAAGCTCAGCCCCAATACAGGGGAAACCATAGAGGTCGCCCTTGCCGCGGAAGAGGCAGGCGCCGATGCGCTGGTGGTGGCCAATACACTGCTGTCGATGGCGATTGACATCGATACCCGCAAACCGAAACTCGGCAATCTGATGGGCGGTCTGTCCGGCCCTTCGCTAAAACCGATTGCCCTGCGCATGGCCTATCAATGCGCCAAATCGGTTCAGATTCCGGTTATCGGCTGCGGCGGCATTTCCACGGTAGAAGACATTGTGGAATACCTGATTGCAGGGGCCACGGCGGTTCAGATCGGCACCGCAACCTTTATCAATCCCAACATTATGGTGACTCTGCTCGGGCAGTTGGAAACCTATCTGGAAACCCGGAATATCGCCAGCGTTAGCGATCTGGTCGGATCGGTTCGCGATGAGAATGCCGCCGATGCTGTCGTCTTCATGGAGACCGCCCCATGACCACCGCCCCGTTCACTGTCGACCCGGACGAGTTGCGGCTTGCAACGCAATGGTTCGACGACATCTACAACATAAGCCGGGACCGCCTTGGCGTGTCCCGTCCGTCCTACTCCGCCAAAGAGACCGAAGTTCTGGAATTTCTGGCCGATCTCTGCCGTGCAGAGGGGCTGGTTGTGGAAACCGATGCGGGGCAGAACCTGTTGATTTCCCTACCCGAAGATGCGGATGCAGAAAAATTCGTGATTGTCGGCTCCCATGTGGACTCTGTGCCGATGGGCGGGAACTACGACGGTATGGCGGGCGTTCTGGCCGGTCTGATGTGCCTGTTCCGCGCCCGCAGGAACGGGACCCGTTTTGCCCGCCCTGTAAAGGTTCTGGCCATGCGGGGCGAGGAAAGCGCGTGGTTCGGACCCTGCTACATCGCCTCCAAAACGCTGATGGGCACCCTTGGTGCTGACGAACTGGCCTCCGCCCATAAAGGCGACGGGCGAAGCCTTGCGGATCACATGGCGGATGTTGGAATTGACATGGCGCGGGTTTCGCGAGGTCAACCGCTCATGGATAAAGCCGACATTCTGGAATATATCGAACTGCATATCGAACAGGGGCCGTTGCTGATCGGAAAGGACCAACCTGCAGCTGTTGTTTCGGGCATTCGCGGCAATTTCCGCCACAAACAGGTGCGCTGCATCGGGGAGGCAGGCCATTCCGGTGCCGTGCCCCGCGCGTTTCGAAAAGACCCTGTGCTGGCGATGGCCGACCTGTTGCACCGTCTGGATGAAAGCTGGCTGACCATCGTGCAAAAAGGCGACGATCTGGTGCTGACCTCTGGCGTGGTCGGGACCGATCCCGAACGCCACGCCATGTCGCGCATTGCCGATGAAATCCGCTTCAGCCTTGATATCCGCAGCCAGAACAGCGAAGTGCTGGAAGCGATGGCGATGCTGTTGCGCGAAGAAATGGACAAGATCGCAGCAGAGCGCGGCGTGTCCTTTGACCTTGGGGATGTGAACAACACCCCCCCTGCCCTGATGACGCCGGAACTGGTGGAGCAACTGGAACAGGCCATGGCGCGCCTTGGCATGGAGCCGACGACGATGGCGTCGGGCGGCGGCCATGATGCGGCGGTATTTTCCAACGCCGGCGTTCCCGCTGCGATGGTTTTTGTGCGCAACCAGAACGGCTCTCACAATCCGGACGAAGCGATGGAGATCGAGGATTTTCTCGCTGGTGTCTCGATCATTTATGAGTATCTGGTTAAGAGCGCCCCATGTTGAAACCCTCTCCTGTCACAGCGCAACCGATTGTAAAGGAACACAGATGAGCAGCCATTTCCCACCCCGCGAGGTGATGAGCGAAACAACCGCGAATATGCTGCTGGAAATCGACGCAGTGCATTTTAATGCGGAGAAACCGTTCACCTTCACCTCCGGCATTGCCAGCCCGGTTTATATCGACTGCCGCAAGATCATCGCCTATCCGCGGCTGCGCGATATGGTGACGGCGTTTTCCGTGTCGCTGATTTTGCGGGACGTAGGGTTTGAACAGTTCGACGCGGTTGCGGGCGGTGAAACTGCTGGTATTCCCTTTGCCGCATGGATCGCCAAGGAAATGGGCCTGCCGATGCATTACGTGCGCAAAAAGCCCAAAGGCTTCGGCCGCGATGCGCAGATCGAAGGCGATATTCAGGAAGAACAACGGGTGCTTCTGGTGGAAGACCTGACAACCGATGGGGGCAGCAAGATCAATTTTTGTAACGCGCTGCGCCGCGCCGGAGCACGGGCGGACCACGCCATCGTCGTCTTTTACTACGACATTTTCCAGCAAACCCGAGACAGGCTGGACGCGGACGGCATTACCCTTCATTCCCTTGCCACATGGTGGGATGTTCTGGCCGCAAGCAAGAAGCAAAACCGCTTTGACACAAAAACACTCACCGAGGTCGAGGGCTTTCTGAACGCGCCTCTCGACTGGTCCGCCAGACACGGCGGCATATCCCATCTGACCCTTTAAGGAGCACGCTAATGATGTTCGATCAAATTCTGGAAACCCTGCGCAGCAACGGCAAAAGCGGTGCGGCCTATACAAAAACCATCGCTTTGGCTGAAAAGGCGATGACGGAAGATGCCGACCGCGCAGTTGCCTACGGATTGCTTTGCGATCTGGGCGAGCGGTTTATCGACTCGACCGGTCGCCTGCCCGTAACCTCGGTACAGATCGACAAAGCCTTTGAAGAATTTGCACAGGCGACGAGCGATCTGAAGGCAGCTTATGAAAACGGCAGTGCAGAGGAAACCCTTCAGACTCTCAACCGGATTGCCAGCCTTGGCCGGACACCGCTCGATCTGTCCAAATAAACGATTTTCACATCGCGCATCCGGCAGAATCTCACGCCGGATGCGCGAAAAACCCTACCTTCTGCGCACTGCTACGTGTCGCTACTTTTTTGTGCAAACCATACAAATTTAGATTAAACTTTATACATATGCCTGTTTTTAGGGCAGAAAATGCAGTCCCTCTCTGCCCCTGCGCCCTCCGCTGTGATCGTGCTTTGTTCGAGCCTACGAAACTTACCGCACCCGCGTGAGGAAATCCGATCAACAGTCCTGCCTCCATAAACCTCCGGCCTGTCAGTCCGGCCCAGCCCCGCGCTGTCGGTGCGGCCAAGCTGACGTTGCGCGCCGCCCCTTCAGGCCGCACTGGCATTGCGGATTTGCGCCAGTCCGGTGCGCTGAAGCTGGTTTTCCCCCGACAATTGACCGATGGCGCCGAAACGATCCTTGTGAACACAGCCGGAGGCATCACCGGCGGCGACAGGTATGATCTGGATATCACTGTCGAGGAAAATGCAGCGCTTAGCCTGACGACCCAAGCGGCAGAGCGGGCTTACCGTGCACAAAGGGGCGAAACCGGCAGGGTAACAACCCGAATAACCGTTCAGTCCGGCGCGCAGATGAACTGGCTGCCACAAGAATTGATCCTGTTTGAACGCTGCGCCCTCAACCGGCGGCTTTCTGTAGACCTGCACGGCGACGCCCGCCTGTTAATGGTGGAACCCGTCGTATTCGGGCGTGCCGCGATGAAAGAAGTTCTGCACGACATTCATTTTCACGATCGCATTTCGGTGACGCGGGACGGCTGCCCGCTTTACCTTGACGCGATGAAGATCAGCGGCGACGCTGCCGCCCGCCTGTCCCGCCCCGCCATTGCCAACAAGGCAGGCGCAATGGCAAGCGTATTATGCGTTGCACCGGACATTTCCGCTGATCTGGCCGCTGTACGCGATCTGTTACCTGCCACGGCCGGTGCCAGCCTGATTGCACCCGATACACTGGTGATCCGCCAGCTCGCACAAGACAGTTTCATGCTGCGCCGCAGCCTGATGCCCCTGTTGGAGCATCTGTCCCAATCCCCTTTGCCCGCATCCTGGAGGCTTTGATCCATGCAACTTACCCCCCGCGAAAAAGAAAAACTTCTGGTCGCACTCGCCGCTGACGTGGCCCGAAAGCGGCTTGCCCGTGGCGTCAAGCTGAACCATCCTGAGGCGATTGCCCTGATCACGGACGCTGTTGTCGAAGGTGCCCGCGACGGACGCTCTGTGGCCGATATGATGGAGGCTGGCGGCAAGGTCGTTACACGGGCCGACTGCATGGAAGGCATCCCCGAAATGATCCACGAAGTGCAGGTGGAAGCCACCTTCCCTGACGGGACCAAGCTTGTCACTGTTCACAACCCTATCCGTTAGGAGCCCCACATGATCCCCGGAGAACTCTTTCCTGCTGAAGGCATGCTTACCCTGAACGCCGGTGCCAAATCCGTGACGCTGATGGTCGCCAACACCGGCGACCGGCCGGTGCAGGTGGGCAGCCATTATCATTTCGCCGAAACCAACCCTGCCCTTGATTTCGACCGTGATCAGGCCCGCGGGATGCGGCTTGATATTGCAGCCGGAACCGCGGTGCGGTTCGAACCCGGCCAGCGGCGGGAAGTGCAGCTGATCCCGCTTGGGGGTGATCGCAAGGTTTACGGCTTTAACCAACAGATTATGGGGGCGCTCTGAATGCCTGTAGAAATTTCCCGCGCGCAATATGCGGCAATGTACGGCCCCACAACAGGGGATAAACTGCGACTGGCTGACACGGATCTTATCATCGAGGTGGAACGGGATCTGACCACCTATGGTGAAGAGGTCAAGTTCGGCGGTGGCAAGGTGATCCGCGACGGGATGGGGCAATCGCAGGCCACCCGCGCACAGGGCGCTGTGGACACGGTCATCACCAATGCGCTGATCGTGGATCATTCCGGTATTTACAAGGCGGATGTGGCACTGAAGGACGGTTTAATCCACGCCATCGGCAAAGCCGGCAACCCCGATACGCAACCCGGTGTTGATATTATCGTGGGTCCGGGAACTGAAGTGATCGCAGGCGAAGGCCGCATCCTGACTGCAGGCGGTATGGACAGCCATATCCACTTTATCTGCCCGCAACAGATGGAAGATTCCCTTCATTCCGGTGTGACCACCTGCTTTGGCGGCGGCACTGGTCCGGCACAGGGCACGCTGGCCACAACCTGCACCCCCGGCCCATGGCATATCGGGCGGATGCTGCAATCCTTTGACGGCATCGCCATGAATATCGGCTTGTCCGGCAAAGGCAACGCCAGCCGCCCGGAGGCGCTGGTGGAAATGGTCAAGGGCGGCGCCTGTGCGCTGAAACTGCACGAAGACTGGGGCACCACGCCCGCAGCAATTGATTGCTGCCTGTCTGTGGCGGATGACATGGACGTGCAGGTGATGATCCATACCGACACGCTGAATGAATCAGGCTTTGTGGAACACACGGTCGGTGCGCTCAAGGGGCGGACGATCCACGCGTTTCACACCGAAGGGGCTGGCGGCGGCCATGCACCGGACATCATCAAGATTTGCGGCGATGCCAATGTGTTGCCCTCTTCCACCAACCCGACACGCCCTTTCACGGTTAACACGCTGGAAGAACATCTGGATATGCTGATGGTCTGTCACCACCTGGACAAATCTATTCCAGAAGACATCGCCTTTGCCGAAAGCCGTATCCGCCGTGAAACCATCGCAGCCGAAGACATCCTGCACGACATGGGCGCGTTTTCCATCATCGCGTCCGACAGTCAGGCCATGGGCCGTGTCGGTGAAGTGCTGATCCGCACATGGCAGACCGCCGACAAAATGAAAAAGCAGCGGGGGCGTCTGGCCGAGGAAACCGGCGAAAACGACAATCTGCGGGTGCGCCGCTATATTGCGAAATACACGATAAATCCGGCGATTGCCCAAGGGGTCGGCCATGTGCTCGGGGATATTTCCGTAGGCAAACGGGCGGACCTTGCCCTGTGGTCTCCGGCCTTTTTCGGCGTGAAACCCGAAATGGTCCTCTTGGGCGGCAGTATCGCGGTGGCGCAAATGGGCGATCCGAATGCTTCGATCCCGACACCGCAACCGGTCTATTCCCGTCCGATGTTTGCAAGTTATGGCGGCGCACTCGGCCAATCCTCGGTCAGTTTTATTTCCGGTGCGGCGCAGGCTGACGGACTGCGCGACCAGCTTGGCCTGTCAAAGCAGACGGTTGCTGTTGAAAACACCCGCAACATTGGCAAGTCGGACATGGTGCTGAATGCCACGCTGCCCGAAATCGAAGTCCATCCCGAAACCTACGAGGTCCGCGCGGATGGTGAACTGCTAACTTGCCAGCCCGCCGAAGTCCTGCCGATGGCGCAACGCTACTTCATGTTCTAGGGGATTACGATGGGCACGCTTCCGATAGCACAAAACCTTCACCGAGCGGGGAACTGGACCGGAGCGGCGGACAGTTGCGTTCTGGATTACACGGGCCGTTTTTTGCGCCGCAAACGGCTGACCACCGCCAATGGCATTCCGTTTCTGGTGGACTTACCCCAGACCACATCCCTGAACGACGGGGATGCGCTGGAGCTGTCAAACGGCGGGCTGATCCGCATTACAGCCGCTTGCGAAGCCTTGTTGCAGGTGACTGGCCCGGATCTGATCCGCCTTGCGTGGCATGTGGGAAACCGGCACACGCCCTGTCAGATCGGTCGTGACCACCTGTTAATTCAGGATGATCCGGTTATCGGGCATATGCTGGAACACCTCGGCGCAACTCTGACACGGGTGAACCGTCCCTTTACACCTGAAGGTGGCGCTTATGGTCACGGGCGCACCCATTCTCATGCGCATGGGGCCACAGCCCATGACGGGGCACACTCCGCCACACACGCCCATTCCCATGAGCATTGAACAGGACGCGCTGACACTGGCGCAGTGGCTTTCGCCTGCTTTCCCGATTGGCGCTTTCGCCTATTCCCACGGGCTGGAAGCAGCGATTAACAGCGGTCTGATCAAATCAGGCGGGGATCTTTCGGACTGGCTGGAAGACATCCTTCAACACGGTAGCGGGCGCAATGACTGCATTCTGCTGCGCGCCGCCTATGTGTGCAGCACCCCCGCTGCCCTGTCAGAGGTAAACGACACAGGGCTGGCCTTTGCTGCCAGTGCAGAACGTCGGCTGGAAACCAGCGTGCAAGGCGCGGCCTTCTGCAAAACGTCCGCAGCGGTCTGGGGCGGAGAAGCCTCCGGTTTGATCTATCCGGTTGCTGTCGGCGCAAGTGCTGCGCGGCTCTCTCTCAACGTTGATCTGACGGCGGTTATGTTCGTGCAATCCATGACCGGCAATCTGGTGTCTGCCGCCCAGCGCCTGATGCCTTTGGGCCAGACCGACGGGCAGGCAATCCTCGCCGCACTGTTGCCCCTTTGCCAAGAGGTTGCCGCCGGAACAAAACAGGCAGGGCTCGACGATCTGGAAAGCACGGCATTCCTGTCGGACATCGCAGCCATGCAACACGAAACGCTACAACCAAGGATTTTTCGCACATGACAGTACTGAACGGCCCCCTGCGTGTGGGCATTGGCGGACCTGTTGGCGCTGGCAAAACCACACTGACAGCCGCTCTCGCCCGTGCGCTCCACCCTGCTGTTTCCATCGGGGTGATCACCAATGACATTTACACACAGGAAGACGCCGAAGCCCTGATGCGGATGCAAGTGCTGCCGCAGGACCGGATTATCGGCGTGGAAACCGGCGGCTGTCCCCATACTGCGATCCGCGAGGATGCCTCGATCAATCTGGCTGCAATCGCAGAAATGCAGCAGCGTCATGACGATCTGGAAGTGGTTCTGATCGAAAGCGGCGGCGACAATCTGTCTGCCACTTTCAGCCCTGAACTGGCCGACCTGACCTTATATGTAATCGACGTAGCCGCAGGAGAGGAAATTCCCCGCAAGGGCGGCCCTGCTATCACCCGATCGGACCTGTTGGTTATTAACAAAACCGATCTTGCCCCCCATGTGGGCGCATCGCTGGAAGTGATGGAACGAGATTGTATAAAGATGCGCGGCGAACGTCCTTTTGCCTTTTGCGCCTTGCGCAAGAACGAAGGCGTGGACGAAGTGCTAAACTTCATCATGCAATGCGGCGGCTTGTAATGCGGCGAGAGCGGCGGACGCCATCCGCCCGCCGCTCTCCGGTTTAACCTGAATATTCAGAACAATTGCTGGTTTGTGGACTGCATATTCAGCTCTTTACCCACAAACATATCTGTCTCAACCGCCTCTGCCAACACATGCGCAACGTCTGCACGGGAAGCATTGGCGCTGGCATCCACATCCGAACCCAGAACAATTTTGGCACTGCGCCCGTCATCTGTCAGTGCCACAGGACGCAGGATCGCATAGTCAAGACCGGAAGCTTTCAGATGCTCGTCCGCCGCGTGCTTTGCTTTCAGATAGTGGGCCAGTTCGCCTTGCGGGTTTTCCTGATCCGCACCGATAGAGCTTAGCATAACAAACCGTTCGACGCCCTCCTCACGGGCCTGATCCATCAGACTTTGAGCACCCTCACGGTCGACTTTATCGGTCATTTCCGCGCTGGCACCGCTGCCTGCGCCAGCAGCGAAGACCACAGCGTCCATGCCGGAACAGCAGCCTTTCTGCAGGTCGGTCAGATCCCCCTGACGCAGTTCCGCACCTTCAGGCAACACACTGGTATCAGATGTTTCCCGCACAAGCGCGGTCGGCTTGTAACCCCGCTCGATAAGATTGCGGACAACCTGCCGTCCGGTTTTGCCGGTTGCGCCTGCAACGAGTACATTCTTGTTAGCCATTTGTAATTCTCCTTCTCTTTCTGGATGGGCGCTTTGCGCAATGGGAAAGCACCCGTTTCTAAGGGGGGCCTGATCGCGTCATCAGGGCAGGAAGACTGCCTTGGCGTTGACAAATTCCTTCATTCCGAAACCGCCATGCTCGCGGCCGTAACCGGAATCCTTCACGCCACCGAAAGGCATGTTCGGATCGGCGGCGCCAAATGAATTGATCCGCACCATGCCAGTGTCAAAATGCTCTCGGGCAAGCCTGAGCGCGCGGTCCTCATCCCTGCAGAAGATTCCTCCGCCCAAGCCGTAGCGGCTGTCATTGGCAAGCTGCATCGCATGCTCGTCGTCTTTCGCCCGGATGACAGAGGCGACCGGCCCGAAGATTTCATCGTCAAACGCTGGCATGCCTTCTTTCAGATCGGCCAGAACGGTGGCGGGGTAATAGGCACCGGTGCGCTCAGGCACCTCGCCCCCGCAAAGTACCGAAGCACCAAGGGACACACTTTTTTCAACCTGACCTTTAACGGTGTTGAACTGGTCTTCGCTCGACAACGGACCAAGCTGGGTATCCTCATCCGTCGGATCGCCCATTCTGATCGCCTTCATCTGCTCTACAAACGCATCTACAAACGCGTCGTAAACCTTGTCTGTGACGATGAAGCGTTTGGCCGAAACACAGGTTTCCCCGTTGTTATAAAGCCGCCCCATAACCGAAAACTTCACAGCGGTTTCAACGTCGGCGTCCTCCAGCACTAGGTAGGCGTCATTTGACCCAAGCTCCAACACGGTTTTCTTCAGCGCTTTTGCCGCGACCGAGCCGATGTGTCGGCCTGCACCATCGCTGCCGGTCATAGTCACACCGCGCACTTTGGGGTGCTCGATCAGCTTGTCAGAGGTATCGTGGTCAATCACCACAACCTGAAACAGATCTTCGGGCAATCCTGCCTCTATGCAAAGTTCACGCAATCGCAGCCCGGAGCCCGTACAAATGCTCGCGTGTTTCAGCACACAGCCGTTCCCGACCATAAGGTTCGCTGCCAGAACGCGAACAGGCTGATAGAGCGGAAAGTTCCACGGCTGGATTGAATAGATCACCCCGATCGGCTGATAGGTCACGATCCCTTTCTTTCCGTCCCCGTGGGCCCGCTGCTCATCCGCGAGCATGTCGGGTCCGTTTTTCGCAGTGTATTCAAAGATCGCTGCACAGATTTCGATTTCCGTGTGACCGTCCTTCAACAGCTTGCCGGTCTCTTTTGTCATCAGTTCGGCCAGCTCGTCTGCGTTGTCCCGCAGCTTTTGAGCAATTTTTTCGAGGTAAGGCGCACGTTCGGCGTGGGAGAGTTTGCGCCATTCGAGAAAGGCTTCGTGAGAGGCTTCCAACCGCTCCAATACCTCGGCCTCGCTCATTACGTCATAGGATTGGAGTTTTTCGCCGGTTGCCGGATTCTGCGTGGTAATTTTCGCCATGGATTGTTCCTTTCGCTTTGCAGACCCAACAGGTGGGACGCGCGAAAGTTCCAGTCACTGGAAGAAAATTGATCACGAAGACGTCAGGTCAGACTGCTGTGCCTGTGGAAGACGCCGCTTTACGGGTGTGTTGTTCCCAGCAGTCGTCTATCATATCTGCGATGTCGTTTGTCTCGAACGGCTTTGTAATCACCGCTTCGGCGCCTGCCGCCATAAGACGGTCCGTATTGCTCCGTTCAGCCTTGGCTGTCATGAAGATAGCCGGAATATCGCTCAGTCCGTCAATGGCTGCGATACCCTTCCATGTTTCCTCTCCATCCAGTTCCGGCATCATGAAGTCGAGCAGTAAAAGTTGCGGTTTGAAACTACGTGCAATCTCGATGGCTTCCTTGCCGCTTGCACAGGATTTAATTTCGTATCCCCGCGCAATTTCCAGCGTGATCTGGACGATAAACCGGATATCGTCCTCGTCATCTACGTGTAGAATTCTTTTAAGCTCAGTCATTATATGTCCTCGGAGGAAAGAACCTCCGCCTACCTAAACAGCAGCGACAGCAGCCGCTTCCTTTTGTGATTTGATCTTGTCGAATGTGATAGTGAAAGTCGTACCGGCGCCCAGGACGCTGTCATAACGGATCGTCCCGTCCATTTTTTCAAGAACGGCGCGGGCAAGGAACAGGCCAAGTCCGGTCCCTCCCGCCTTGCGCACATCTGTGCCGTCCAGTTGCGTGAAACTGGAAAACACTGCATCTTCCTGACCTTCGGGAATACCTTCGCCTTGGTCCGCGACAGTCAGATCAACCTTGTCGCCGCGTTCGGCCAATCCTAACGAAATGGTGGTATCGGGACCGGAAAACTTGACAGCGTTAGAGATCAGCCCCGCCATAATCCGCTCTAGCCGTTTCTTGTCCACGCTGATTTTGAGTTCCGGCAGAGGGTCCTGAAGCACGAGTTTACGCCCCTGACTTTCAACTGCAGCGAAATTGGCTTCATAAACCGATTTCAGCACAACAGGGCAGGAAACAGTAGTCATGTTGACCAACAATTCGTCCGCCTCAAGGCTTTGCACATCCAGCACATCGCCGACCAGTTCGGTTAGGTTGGCCGCGTTCTTGCGTGCGATTTGCAAAGTCCGTTTCTGATGGTCCGACAGCTCTCCCATAGCGCCGCTGTCCAATAAAGCGATTGCGCCGCTTACAGAGGTCAGCGGCGTGCGCAACTCGTGACTGATGGTAGACAGGAACCGCGATTTGGCGATCAGGGCCGAGGTCGCTTTTTCCTTCTCTTCCTTCAGTGTCTCCATCTGTTCAAGGTTGTTGCGATAAAGTTTGATGTAGACCAGCGAACTGTCGACGATGAAGAACAGAACGAAGATAACCGTGAACATCTCCAGCCAGATCGGCGACATCATCGCGGCATCTGTCTCGACGATATCAATGATCGGGATTGCCAGAAAAGTGACAGTGTAGATCAGCAGACGTACGCCAATATAGGCCAGAACCTGATGGTTGTTCATGGCGGCAAACAGGGCCGCGGCAAACAGGAAAAACATCGGCGTAAAGTGGGTCGTGTTGCCCTCTTGCCGCGCGATTGTGAAGATAAAATAGCAAATTGCCGAAGCGTTCAGAACGGTGTTCAGCAGCAGCCCGTAATAATTGATAACGACCCTCCGCAAAGAGCCGGTTCTTTCGTCCTCCTGCACCCGCCGCGCAAGGTAAATATCGAAAACTTCGGTGATCTGGATCAGGGTCAGACAATAGACAGCAATCCAGAAGTCAAAGTAAACCGCCGCAAGAATAGCGGTGGCCATAAAGATTGTCTGCCGTTGTACAAGTAAACCCGAAATACATCCGACATAGTCAACCATCCGCCTCTGAACTTTTTTCAGAGAGGCCGGATCAGTCGAGATCAGTATGCTGCCTTGATGTATCAACGTGGGATATTACCTTTTAGGGATGTGAGAGAGGGCCGGAAACGGCACCATTCAATTCGGGTAATCTTAACCCATCATTAGTATACACGGTCTCTCCGACTTCCATAAAAATGCGGCAGCAACTTCGCTACTCCGCTCGTGCGTGACAAAAAAACACTACACGTGACCAGTCCCACGGGATCTCAGGGGAATGTGTTAACTTTATGTCAAGAATTGGAAACAACTGCAGCAATCCCGCAACTTCATGAAAACAATAATTTTTATTAAGTTCGGAATTAAAATTTATTTCAAGAACTTTCCGAAATTCACTGTCATTTCTTTACATTGCTCAAAATTTAGCCGCGAAAAAACACCGAAATATTGTGATTCTGTAAGTTATCCCATGTCCTGCGATTCAATCTGTGGTATTCATTACTTAAAACGTCACCGCGTCCGAAAGAGAATACAGTGAAATCGCTGCGTCACCCCTTTTCGATCAACTCCCAGTCGGTTGAAGCTTCTAGCCTTTCATCCTTTCATGACCTGTCGATCGGGGCCGATAAGCAGGCCCTGCCCGTCTCCGCCCGCCCGTCACCACGCCGGAGCACCGGCCCGACACGCGGAGCCATACGGGTGAGCATCCTTTCGATGGGAAATATGCACAGATACGGCGAAATGTTTCACGATCTGCTGCAAATCAGACGTCGGGTTTTCATCGAAAAACGCGGTTGGGAACTACCGAGTGTCGACGGTTACGAATTCGATCAATACGACAATCCCTTCAGCAGATGGTTGGTTCTGCACCGCTACGGAGAGATTTTGGCCGGTGTCAGACTGACCCCGACCACTGCTCAATGCGGAATTTACACCTACATGATTCGCGATGCCCAGCGCGGATTGCTTGAAGACATCCCTTCCGACCTGCTGATCTGCGAAGCACCGGTCAGCCCCAAAGTCTGGGAAGCCTCCAGAATTTTTGTCACAGATGACGTGCCCGCGCGCGATCGTCTGATAGTGCGAAAGCAGCTGCTGCAAGCCATTACGGACGCCGCCTACAAAGAAGGTGCGAAATTCGTAATCGGCATTGTACCGCATCTGTGGAAACGCTGGAGCAGCCGGCTCGATCTCGACTCCGGCGCCTTTGGTCCCAAACGGGAAATCGCCGGAGAAGTGTGCCAGGTCGCATTGCTCAAGACGAAACTGGACATTTCCAAAGGCAACTGAGCATCCGTTACTCCTGTTAGTCTCCTTACAGCGCCGGTCTGAAGACCGAACAAAGGGGCATGCCGCTAAGGCTACCCCCCCCTGATACTATGCTTTTGAACAGGCGGCATGTCCCGACGTGACCGACTCCTATCCCTTTTCGCACCCCCCGCCTGCAGGAATATCGTTAGGATGATCTCAAGAGGAACATCAGAGCAGCTTCTTAAGACAGTCAATGCACCGGAGACAGGACCGGGAATTCCAGAAACGGACAAAGGGAGGATAGGAAAACGCCACACACCTGACACTTACGAATATTCACACCGTACAAGGAAACGGCGCTTCCGGCATTACCGGACAGCGTCGTTTCTTTTTGTGCGTTATTCGCAGCGGAGGTGTCTGCCGCTCTTGGAAAGAGACAGCACATTGATCCCTTAAGTATATATTGCGTCAAGCGCGGTTCTGGTGCGGGTCCACTCTTCCAGCGCTTTGGCCTGCAAAGCGGCTGCGGCTTTACCGTCTTCTTCCTTACACGCTGTCTCCAGTTCGGTCAGGGTCTGGCGCAAGAGCGCCGCCCCGAAGATCGCACAAGAACCGCTAAACTTGTGGGTCGCAGACTGTAACGTTTCGCGGTCCTGCTCTAGAGTGGTGCCAGAAACGGTCTCCATCAGCCCATCACCTTCTGTCAGAAAGGCATGAACCTTTTCGATCATGGTGTCGGGTCCGAAAAGCTCTCTCAATTTCATAAGCTGCTCGGCGCTGAGCAGCGGAATGATACCATTGGCATCTTTCGTTGCGGGTGGTTCAACCGGGGGCACGCTTGCCTGACTGTCCTGAGAGATTTTGTTCAGGATCTCGCGCAGCTTCTCAACGCGGATCGGTTTAAGCAGACACCCCTCCATACCCGCTTTCTCAAACTCGGCAATCTCGGCTGGCATGGCATGGGCGGTCACGGCATAGATCGGCGTATTGCGCGACAAACCTTGAGAGCTTTTGATCGTCGTCGTCGCCTTGATCCCGTTCATGTTGGGCATACTGATGTCCATCAGGATAACATCAAAGACGTTCTTGCTGGCCACGTGGACACCCTCAAAGCCGTCTGTGGCAAAGGACACCACATGCCCGTCCCGTTCCAGCATCGCGCCTAACAGTTCGCGGTTGATCGGGTTGTCTTCCACCACAAGGATTTTCAAGCCGCTCTCTGTCGATGGCTGCGCGCCTTTCGCAGCCTCCTCCTTCGTGGGCAGGGCCCCTTCCTGAACAGGCAGGGTAACCGTGAACCCGAAAACACTGCCCTCGCCCAGAATACTGTCAAAGTGCAGCTCACCACCCATCGACTCTACCAGACGCCGCACAATCCCAAGCCCGAGCCCTGTTCCTTTGGTCGTACGCTCGTAAGGGGATTCCGCAGTCACGAAATCATCAAACACCGTTTTCAGATCTTCCTCGGAAATGCCCACGCCGGTATCGGTGACAGAGAAATCCAGTTCGAGCATTTTGTCCTGCATCCACCGCGAGTTGATGCCCAAAGTCACCTGACCGCTTGCAGTGAATTTAATCGCGTTACTGAGGAGATTGGTCAGAACCTGTTCGATCTGGCGTTGCTCGCCAAGCACACAGGCGTCCTCGCACTCAAACTCCAGCACCAAGCTGGTGTTCTGCTCGTCCGCAAGCGGGCGCATTACATCCAACAGGTCCTCTGCCACGTCCCGTACAGAGAAAACCTGTTTCGCGGATTTGGTTTCGCCGGAGTCGAGCCGCTCGATCGTCAGAACATCGTTGATATGATTGAGCAGCACGTTGCTGGAATGATCTGCGAGATTTACAAAACGCTCCTGGCGTTCGGTCAGTGGATCATCCCGCAGCAGGTGAAGCGAGGAAATGATGCCATTGAGCGGAGTGCGCATCTCGTGGCTCATAACCGCAAGGAAACGGGATTTTTCCTGATAGGCTTCAAGCGCCTGATCCCGCGCTTTACGCAAATCTTCCTTGATCTGTTTTTCTTCGGTGATGTCACGGATGTAGGACACAAAGATCCGCCCGTCTTCGCTATGCGCTTCAGAGATAGAGACTTCTACAGGGAACTCATGACCGTCCGCGTGAACCGCCACCAGTTCCAGACGCCCCTGATCTACGATACCCGAACTATCCGCACTCGTATAATTGGCCATTCCCGCCTCATGGGCGCTTCGATACCGTTCCGGCAGGATCGTATCAGAGAGGGATTGCCCGATCACGTCCTCTCGGGCCAGTCCGAACACTTTTTCGGCGGAGCCGTTGAAATCCGTAATCTTGCCCGCGCCGTCCACCACAACAATCGCATCCAGTGATGCACGAAGGGTGGTTTCATGAAACTTCCCGGCCTTCCGGATTTCGGCGGATTGCACGTTCAAGCGCCGCCGCTGCAACCAAACAAACAGAAATGCTAGGATAAGGCTTATCACAACGAAGGTTGAAACCAGCGCGATCGTTTGCAGGATCTGAACAATCTCTTTGCGTTTGGTATCGGAATGCTCGGCTTTAAGCTCGACCCCCCCAACGGACAATTCGCGCGGGGCATAGGCTAACTTATCCATTTCTGCTGCGATAAGGGGCATATTCGCCAACAGTATATTATCCGGGCCATCCACCAAAACGACCATTTCGCGATTAAAATCCAGCAGCATTTGGTGCAGGTGGTGCAAATCGGGGTCATGATGAATGTTCACCGCATCTTTGCTTGTGCTGACAAGATCGATGCGACTGTAATGGATATCAAACCACTTACGAAAATCCGGAAGTGCAGACTCACCCTTCAGCAGCACCCCGTCAGTTGCAATACGCAGCTTCAGAAACGCGACTTCGATCTGGGACAGGTTCCATTGTGCGTTGTCCTCTGGAACCTCGCGCATTTCCCTGATTTTTGAAGAGAGTTGCGCACTCAGCAGGACCACAAGGCCGATCCCCCCGATGAGGATAATCGTCCATACAAGACGGAAAACGAACCGGGACCTGTTTTTTACGTCCGACGCGTTCTTCCCGCCGGCCCTGCTGAAGTAGTTCATTGGATCACTTACTGCACTGTGATGCGGTCAAGTTGCCAGATGCTCCGGCTGTAGACAGTTTCAGAACGGTATTTTTCGTCGGAGTCGTAAGGATAGACAATCCAGAGCGGGCCTTTATCACGGCGCGACATCTGTTTCCCGTTCAATTCGTAAGCTACCAGAGCACCTTCGAAAGTGTCGTCGTTCAGCGGGATCGACACTGAATAATCATTCGCGGCAATCGCGCTGATTTCGCCGCCGTCACTACCAATGGAGTCCAGCAGAGTGCTCAGCAATACGCCTTTGAACACCTGCCCGCCTTCGGTCCAGATGGTATCCGTCTGATATTCCGTGGCTTCGAAAGCGTGGATCATATCCAGATCGAAAGCAGCCGCATCACTGGTATTGGTTTTCTCAATCTCACCTTTGATTGTAAGAACAACTTCTCCGCTTGGCGCGGCTAAAGCTTCTTCTGCTGCAGCGGTGGATGCGAAAGATATTTGCGCGCACATCAGCGCGGCGATTGCAGATGTTAAAATGCTTGGTTTTTTCATGAGTTTGCTCCTGTTCGCATATAGGTGATGTCTCAGGCTCAGGTTTAAACCAAGGCTTTTGAGGTTACATGTGCAATATAGAATAGGACGACTATACCAAAGGATAGTTCTTGGGTAGCATTGGTATCGAACGGCTTTTAGATTGTTGATTTTGAGATTCTCAAAAGGTTAAAGGCGAAATACCAAGCGTCTTTCTGACCCTACAGCAGAGCGATATAGTATCGGATAGAGACGATAGAAAAGTTGGCATAGCGGAGTTATACTCCAAAAGGTCAGCGCAAAGTGGAATGAAGCAAATGAAAATTTTGATTGCAGACGATCATGACCTGGTTCGCGACACTATCGCAGCTTATATCCAATCTGATCCTGAAAATACGGTAGCACCGGCGGCAAATCTACAGGAAGCCCTAGAAATCATTGAAAAAGACGGTCCTTTCGATCTGGTACTGCTGGATTTTGAAATGCCCGGGATGAGCGGTCTTTCCGGACTGGCCAAGGCACTAGACGCCAATGAACAAAAGCCGGTTGGTATCATCTCTGGCACCGCCCCTGTATCTGTTGCCGAAGCTGCACTCGAAGCGGGTGCAGCCGGCTTTTTGCCAAAAACAATGGCTGCGAAATCCCTTTTAAACGCCGTTCGGTTCATGGCGGCCGGTGAAACCTTCGCCCCCGTCAGCTTTATGGCACAGCGGAACGAAGCCGCCCACGAGTTCGACACACTCCTGTCACCGCGGGAAAAGGAAGTTCTGAAAGGTCTGTCCGATGGCAAGGCCAACAAAGAAATCGCGCGCGATCTGGACCTGCGCGAAGTGACGGTAAAGCTTCATGTCAAAACGCTTAGCAAAAAGCTGAACGCGCGCAACCGCACCCATGCTGCCATGATTGCAAAAGAAGCCGGTTATATCTGAGCGACCGGAAATGCTCTGCTATTCGAAAGGCCGTTAAACGCAAACTGCGTCTGACGGCTTTTTCGTTCAAATTGGGCGGATTTTTTCGGGTAATATGCTTTTGCAAACTCAAACTATACTTTCGAGACCAACTATCTCCGCCTTTCGCGCTGTATAAAGGAAGTACGCCAGCCACGTGGGGGGCTTATGCCCCGAATTCCAAGCCCCCCACCAAGCGGCTGGCGTGTTTACGGGGATAGAAAAAGTGGCGGCGCCGTTTACATGGCTCGCACCCCTGAAGGCGCGACACCCTCCTGCGCTGCTCACACAGGCACCGCTGCTTTTTCTGCCCGCAATCTCTTTGCCAGCCCTATACAACGCATCGAAACAAAGTCTGCTCCCGGCGGTATCGATTACCGTATCGGGCACAAAAAAACGCGCTTCGACCAAGCCGAGCGCGTTTACCAGCTGCTAGGAAAAGCAGCTTAAAAAAAGCTTGTTTTCGTCAACCGGTTCAATTCGTTTTCTGTGCTTATGGCGAGATGGGAAATCAACCGGGACTTCTGCGGGATATTGTCCAGGCGGTCGTTGCGCAACTCGTCTTCCAGTTCCCGCATCGCCTCGGTCAATGCTGCGGCACCAAATACGGCGCAAGGTCCACAAGCCAGATGGACACGGTTGGCCCAGAACCCCGCATTTGCCGTTCCGTCCAGGTTGCTAAGCTGGTCGAGATCCTCTTTCAGGCTCCGGAACCCCTTTCGGATAGAGCGCCGCAGCCGGCGGTTACCCAGAATATCAATGGCTTCGTCCAATACCGATTTATCAACCAGTCCGTTCATGTTTTCCTCGCCGTGTTCTCGATGCCCGACGGATTACTTGCGCGCGGGCGATCAGACTATTGTTTCCACAGCTAGTAAAAAGGCGGCGTCAGTTCAAAAGTTCAAAAGGGTAGAAACCTGGTGCGAAAGGATAAGACGCACTGAACCGGCGGACGAACCCAACAGAACGACGATGTGGCGCGAAACGGGTCACGAATTGAGGCGATTCTGTGACGGGTTGCCGATTCGGAAACAATAGCGGCCAGGATTGTTTCCGGATACGTGACGTTATCGCCTTATTTTTACCTAAAGTTGAAGATTTGTAGACTAAAGGATAGCGCACGCCTCAAAACGAACACATTTGGCCTCAATTTTGTACAGGTCGCACTATGCGGCGTAGGGCCAGTTTAACCCTCTGCTCAGTAACGTTTCTCAAACGCTCCTGCTAATTTTTTAAGGGAAATACACACTCCTTTAGAGAAATGCGGGGCATCCAGATGACTATCAATATGTATGATTTCGAGACAGCAGAACTACCAAAGACCAAATCTGCTCCAGAAACGGACACAATCGTTAAGGTTGAGTCCTACAAAAATGCAACAGATTATAAAGTTACCGAAAAACACTTTGGCGACATCTATACCACTTACACAACTCTCTCAAATTTCGAAAAATCCCATGACAATGCAGGGTATGAAGGCAACTTCATCCGCTGGCCCGATGGAGGCCGTGCAGAGACCGATGATTACCGCCTGACAAACCCGGACCTGTTCCTCGTAGACGGCTCTGACGAGGGCAAGGGACTGACCGACATGCTGGCCTATGCCAACAGCCTTGGCCAACCATTCTCGATGATCCTTCCGACCCGTCGTTACGCTGACGACCTGAAGGCCTGCGAGGCGGATCTCAAGAAATTCCTTATCAAACTATTTGCAGGAGAGTTTGGCGAACTGCCCGCAGACATGACCCTTGAAATCGGCAACGAAACCTTCGCCATGGGATGGGAGGGCAAGACATACTCTTCAAAGGGCAGCTATGGTCAGGTTGCCAATACGATGCTTGAAACCATTGACGAGATCGCGTCGAGCAGCCGCTACAATCCCGACGGGATCGAAGTTTCCGTAGCAATTCAATCCGGAACGAATAGCCCGCGCACAATTATCGGAGAAATCGAGCCGAAGAACCTCGACCGGATCGACCAGATCGTGTCCCACCATCTGGAAAGCAACGTTGATGCGTTCGGCTTTACTGAAATCGAGAATGCGCACGAGATCTGGAGCGCTGTCTTGGGTCGGGATGTGGATCAGAACCTGTCAGCGTGGAATGTGGGCAAACCGGTACATACCTACGATCCCAAAAACCCTTTCGATGTTTCTGATATCAACATTGCGGAACTGCAAGCCAACAGCATTGGCGCCCGTCAGGCCGGCGAAACAATCGAGGCTTTCACGTCCTTTATTGCATTGGGCGCAGACGCCCTGTCGCTCTGGGGCACTGTAAAACACGAGAACAGCTACTTCTGGCATGGCGAGCACGGCTCCCTGGAGGCGACCAGCCACGGCGGGGAAGCACTGAGCCTGCTGTCCGACAGCCTGGTCGGAAAGAAACTTCTGGGTGGTTCCTTCAAAGACGGATCCTGGTCGGAAAATCATGATGCAAAAGACTATCAATCCTACACCTACGCTGACAAAACCGAACAGGTGGTCTTTCTGACAGCAGGCGACATCAAGAAGTCCGGTCAGACCGTCACTGTTTCTCTGCAGGAAGAAACATCGGCAGAATACGTCTGGGCCGATGTGATCCGCACCGAAATCCCCGAAAAGTTTCTGGAGTTCAAAGGAACAGTATACGAGCGGTTGTTCGAAGTTCCTGTTGTGTCGCGGATCGAACTGGCCGTAAGCGACGGAGAAATCAGCTACACCTTCGAGCAGGATTTCGAAGTAGCCCGGATCATCATCCCTACAGACGGTAAAGGCACCTCCGAACCGACCCCGACAGAGCCGGAAGAAGAAACCGGCAGCGGCACCGTAGCACCGGCTGCAAAGGCAACACGGACCAACTGCGACGACGCCGGTTTCTTTGGCAACCCTGCCATCGCAGCCGCCGCAGGTGCCCTGTCAGACACATTTACCTTTGTTGAACCGGCCAAGGCAGAACCCACAATCGCAGTTGAGGCCCCGTCGCGGATTGTTCCCGGCGACGATCCTTTCTCCTCTGCTTTCGGAAGCTTCGGGGCAGCGTCCGGCGCAGATATAGCCGAAGTTCCAGCCATCGTCGCCTGCCCTCCTGCCGACGAATTCGCCTTCTGCTAAACAGAAGGAGGCGCGACAGCGTGGAAAAGGAACACGGGAAAGGCCGGTCTCTGGACAAAAGAGCAGCAAAGAATGATACACGCAAGATAAGGAACAAGTGCAGCAGGACGACGAGTGCAAACCGGTTCAGCGTTTAGGTCACCACCCCGCCTGTTGACGGCGCCCCAACCGATCGACCGTTTGGGCATCGTTACCCTGCTCTCGTCATTATACTTCTTGCAGGTTTGGGGGCTGATCGAACCGACCTCGGGTCTGCCGCCGTTCTTCCATTACATCATGATGGGGATAAGCCTTGCCGGAATCCTCATACCCCGCCTCTGGCAGGTTCTCGGAATCAATTCGGCCGCATTCGTCGCCTATTACCTGCTCCATTCTCCACTGGCATCGAACAACCAGACGACGGCTTTCTTTTTCGCTCTGGTGGTCGGCGCCGTTTACCTGACAACCGTTTTTCGCACGCCACGACACGGCGACATGCGGGAAAGCGTATTTTCCTCCATAGCCGGTCCTGCCCGCTGGATTTTGGCCGGGCTCTATTTTTACGGCATCTACCACAAGATCAACTCGGATTTTCTGGACCCTGTCGTCAGTTGCGCCGTGGTCCTGTATCGCACTCTCGCCGGTCATGTGTATCTGGAAGATTTCGCACTTGGCCACTATGGCGCGATCTACCTGACCTTCATCGTCGAAGCGATTGCGATGGTCGCCCTTTTCATTCCCCGCCTGAAACGGTTTGGCATGATGGTCGGTTTGCCCTTCCACATCGTCATAGGATTTACAGGTTACGCCTACTACAAGGATTTTTCGACGATAGTGCTCGTGCTTTATGCGCTTTTCCTGCCCAAACAGGCTGTGGACTACGGCGTCGGGAAAATCATGCAATTTGCTGGCGGCGAGACACGCATGTTATGGATCGGCCGTATGGTCCTGATCCTTTTCGGTGCCAGCTATCTGATCACCTCCGGCATGTTGTGGGATCTGTCCAAAGCGGTACCCACCCACAGCGGTTTTGTGTGGTACTTCGCAGTCTACAGCTTCGTCTTTTATGCGTTTGTCATGCTCTCCATGCATAAACCGCAGAACACGCGGAGCGACTACAAACTGAACTGGCTTTACATCTTCCCTGCCCTGTTCTTCCTCAATGGTATGAGCCCCTATCTCGGCCTGAAAACCGAAGGCTCCATGGCGATGTTCAGCAATCTCCATACTGAAGGGGGACAGACGAACCACCTGATCCACGGGCGGCTTCCGAACACTTTTACCTATCAGGAAGACCCGCTCACCCTTCTGCGTCTGTCAGGGCCGCAGTTTAATGCTGAATACGAACCGGCGGGTAAAACAATCGTCCGGTATGAACTGGACAGGTTGCTCTCCCGCAACCCCGGAATGGTCGCCACGCTTGCTTCTAACAGCGGACCGTTTGAAACAGGCACCGACTGGGTGAACACATACGACGCGACAAACCGTTTTTTACAGAAATTCCTGATCTTCAAGCCGGTCGATTTTGCCCGCCCGAAAACCTGCACCCACTAACCGTCAGATCGGGGTCCGTCCCATCAGGCGCAAAGTTATCGCACGTCCTGTTTTAAGCACCGGATACAGCAGCCGGGACAGAGCGGGCGAACGGAACACCGCAGCATTAAGTCGGTTAAAGAGACCTGACGGTGTGCTCATCAGCGCAAGGCGGTGGATGCATTCATCACCAAAATAGATACGGTCCCCGTCGATAAGCGCCATTCCGTCATTCAGGTTCACGCCAGTCGCGCGCACCTGCTCTACTGCCGGATCATCCGAACGGGCATCGATCAGATCGACATCACCGACTGTATCCTTCAACCGGATGAACCGCACATACCGCGCACAGAACGGGCAATCCCCGTCATAAACTATTTTGAGCGTCTGTGTCATGGTTCAGGCTTTTCATTCCGCGAAATTGCAGGCGTGGCTTGTATGTAACGTGCTTGAGAAGTGATTTTAAGGCCCGCCCCATCGGTTGTTCGATATACCGTACCGAAAACTCTAACCAGATCAAAACGCCGATAACAGTTCCCGCAAGAACAACCAGCCCCTCCGTCGCGGAGAAGGAAGTGGAAAGGTTCTGAAAGGCCACAATGACGAACCAATGCCACATATACATCGAAAAGCTGAGGCGACCTAAAACCTGGAACGCTTTCATCTGAAGAACCTGTGCAATCAGCCCCCTGTCGGTTGAGACGGCGCAGACCAGCAGAATTCCAGCCGCGAGGAACCCGAACGGAGACATGCCTGTCAGAACCGTACCGGTAAACACAACAAGGGCAAGCGCCTCCAGAATTCGCGCGTTGGCGAGGGTTTGAGAATCTCCGACCAGCTTCCACATCCCCACGCCGATAACAAACCCCGCGATCGCCCTGACTGGGGCCATTCCGGTAATGACGTGGATCGTCCCGAAAGCCGAGTGCAACAGGACATAGCCTGCAACCCCGCCCAATATCAGCGCAATTGCCCGCAGCCGTGTTGCAGGGACACCGGCCCAAACCAGCACGGGAAACAGCAGGTAGGCCGCAAATTCGGCGCTGATCGACCATGTCGGGGCGACAAAGGGGCGTGTTGCGAGATCTCCCCATGTAAACGTCATGGACAGCTGGCTCGCCAGACGGGAAAGCGTGCCCGAGTCCAGCCCGTCACCGCCCAGGACGTGGAAAATGATAAACCAGCTTAAAACCACAGTGACATGCAGCGGATAAAGCCGCGCAACACGTGCCACCATAAATCCGGCTACATCGCTCCACTTCCGGTGCGACAGCTTGGCGAAATAGACATGTGCCATGACCCAGCCACTCAGCACAAAGAACAGATCAACAAACATCCAGCCCTGCCCGAAGAAAACCGGCGCTTTGGAGGTCAGCGCATCAAAAGCGCGAACATGGTGGAAATGGTAGACAAATATCCCCAATGCAGCAAAGCCGCGCAGGCCTTCAAAGGAGGCAAGAAAGGGTACCCGCAGATCGCGCATGAAGTCTCATCTGTCGTTTCACGCCTCTATACCCCGTGAAACAGGCGTAAATGTGACGCCAAAACCCGCCCAAGCGCACTGAAGGCTGCATCGGAAAGAGAAACCAGAAAAAAGGGGTGGGTGGCGGACAGACAGTCCGCATAACAAATAATTCAAATACTTGATTCTGCTTACTTAAATATAAACACAAAAAAATTATACCACATAAAATACCACAAGATAGAAAATTGTGCGCCTCTTTCTAGAAGTTCGCACGGTCCCCCCAAGCCTCTTCATCCTCGCTTTCGGATACAATCTGCTTTTTCATTGCAACCTCGATCAGACGTAAAAGTGATTTCTGTCGCGCCGAGATAAACGACTCGTAATTATCAGCGCGTATCAGTGCTGCGTCTATCAAATGTGTTGCTAGATAGGCATCCAATGCATCTGGTAAAACCTTGGGCTCTTTCTCTGAGCCATTTTCCAGAGCTCTCAAATATTTGGAAGGTGCCTGTCCCCCGATAATGCGATTTGTTCTTGCTGACAATGGGGTCTTATTTACGATTGAATCGTACACTTTCTTGTCTTTTCCATTATCCATACACCACTTTTGAGGAAAAATATGATGAATATCCACGGCCTCATCAAAGAAAGTCGTGTGCTCAAATTTTTGGCCAGATCGCAAGTCCTTTGCACCACTCTGCATCAGCAACGCATTCACACCTTTATATGCGGCTGATAGCCTCATTCGCATTGTTAACAATCGGTCTTTATGGAAGTTGGCATCTAAGACCGTTTTGGGCTTTGCTCCACCGTCAAACCACAAGGGGACTTCTAGAAAGTCAGTTCCAATTCGTGTATCCACCGCCGAACCGTACAACTCTCCAAAAACGCCGCACCAATACCACTCTGTCAATTGGTCCCGTATAGCTACGCTCTCCCAACGATTACCTATATCGGCAAGTATTGCAGCAAGGGGTATGATCTGGGTTTGATATGGAAGATCACGAACATAGAAAATGTTTAACATATGGAGAAATTTCGCGGCTCTCTGGAAACCCAACAATGCAATTTCTCGGTATTTTAGATAGGCCGCCAGTGGCAAGTTTAGCAATGCTGCCCTTTTGCCAGTAACTTGAGGAAGTTCTTTTCCTTGCTTGCCTTCCTTAATTGCTGCACGCCTCAGATCGCGCGTGTGAAAGAGTGAAATTACCTGAAGAAAATCAGTGTTGTCTACTTTAGAAAGCACCCCCCATTTCTCTTCGCCAATAGAGTTAAGAGATGAAATACGCGCCGCGTATCCAGCGTTCACCTTACCGTCGCCGTACCAATCGTCACGAAGTTTATGCCCTTCTGCGGCAAACATTGCAGTAACCAACTCGAACGCGTCGAGCGCTTTACCGCCAGTGTTTACCTTCTCGAAAACTGTGCAAACGGCCTCTTTACTAGTGGACTTTCCAAGCGAGATCACTGGAACATCATAACCTTTGAAAATGTTAACGAATTGCTTTTCGAACGGAACAATTACATCGTTCCATAACTCTGCAAATGTGCCGTTCGAATTAAGATAGGTAATCAAATCCGTTTGCCATGTGCTCCAGTTGAACAACTCACAGAGCGGGAAAACTAGGTTTGAAAACTCGTCTTCCCTTTTCTGCAAATTCAACCCTTCAGGCCAATTCTCACTGACCTTCAACTTTTTTTCCTCGGGTACCGAAAAAATTGCCTCAGACTGGTCAATATCTGGATCAATTGCTTTACGGATATCCACATAGAACCACCGTTTGATTTTTTTATGTTTGACGGTAGTCGTTTCTACCACTTCACCACGCATTGCGACCTGATAGATTGAGGTAATGCGTTGCTGGCCATCCAACAACAATTCTTCCGGTTGAAAATCTGTTCGCTCATTGACCCCTTGAATTGGACGGGGGTGGAAGTTCACTTCACCACCTGTTTTTAGTGTCATGATTGCGCCAATTGGGAAGGCTCTGGATATTGATGCAAGCAAATCAATAATGCGATCTTCGTCCCATACCCATGACCTCTGAAAATCAGGCAGTTGTAGCTTACCGTTTCTGGCTTCTTTAAGCAGGTCTTCCAACGAACGAGGGTTAGTTGTAAAAGTTGTTAGTTCCATAATTCGACTTTCAAAAAAAAATTAATCAATATCCAATTTCGGCAAACCATTCACGATCTTCATCGTTTCTAGGCTTACTGTGATCACCCGTTGAAACAGTTCCAGCGGATAGGCGGGGTTGCCTACTGTTTCTATGGCATAGCGGTTGGCGTCGTTTACGATGCCGCTGGCTTTGTCAGTTTTCACGCATTGGCGTTCCATCACCCATTCGAGCGCGGGTTTGCCGTTGACGACGTAGTCGTAGGCGGCGAGTGGAATGCCTGTCATGGTGATACGTGCGTTGTATTGGACGGTGGTTTTGTCCTTAACCTTACCTTTGCCGCCGAACTTCATCTTTTCGACGCGGTAGAAGGTTTCGGGGTTGGGGATGTCGGCCAAGCGCAGGTCGCCCTCTTTGATCACCACCGGGTAAGGCTCAACGGCCCCGTAGTTCACATGCAGATCGCCCAGCGCCCTGCCTGCTTTGGAGAAGGCCCAGAAATCGGCAGCGGTTTTGACTGCGGGAATGCGGGGGAGTTCTTTGGACAGGTTGTTCTTGAACCGCTCGCGATAGTCGGGGGAATGCAGCAGGCCATAGATGTAATAGAACAGGTCTTCCTTGCTGATCTGCTCGCCCGCATAGGCGTCTTGAAAGTGCTTTAGCCCCGCATCGCTTATCCCGTCGCGTTCGGTATAGCCAGTTTCGCCGGTGGCAAAGAGGCCATCATCGGCACTGGCAGGTTCGTAGAGTTTGAGGGGAAAGCATTGGCTATTGTTGTATGTACCATCCACATGGCGCAACTGCATATCCAAGACAGGCCCTCGCCCATCGTCCACCAGATCGCTTGCGCTATATTCCTCAACGACTTCGGAAAACTCTTCCGTGACCATCTTGGAAACGGCAATGTTCTTACAGAATGCCAATGCGCGTTTCATCGGCTGCGGGTTGACCGATTTCTCGCCTATCAGTTCGTGCTTGGTCAGCGCCTTGTAACACCCGATGATCTTGGTCGCGTCGTCCAGTTTCATTTCACTGGATTCTGTCAAGCGGGTTTGAACACCGGAACTGATAAGACCTTCATCCACCGCCAAAACGATGACTTTGTAGTCCGACAGAAGGTTATTTTCGACAGCCCAAGAAAAACCGCGATGAAACAGAACTTTGCCGAATTTCGTTTCGTCATCCATAGATGCCAGCTCAACGTCATGTTGCTTGGCTTTTGACTTGGCGTTCTCACCATAGATTTTAGGCGTAGCGGTCATATACAGCCGCTTCTTGCCCTTCACATGCTCGTTCGAGTGAATACGGACGAAATTGCTTTCATCCTCGCCCTCAATCGTTGCGCCTGTGGTCCGGTGCGCCTCATCACAAATAATCCAATCAAACTCTGGCAGCCCGTGGGACTTCTGGGCATCCGATATAGTTTGAATGGATTGATAGGTGGAGAATACTACTGTCATTTTGTCACGGTCAGCAGTTGCAATCTGACCAGCAATTTTGCCTGCATCCGTGGTTGCTGGAAACGCCAAGTCGTGAACTGTGAATTGGATTGCGTCACCGTCGCCTTGGCGTTTACCAACCTTCACATCGGAACACACAGAGAAGGCCAAGAACTCTTCATCACAATCGTTTTTCCATTCGCGAACCGTTTGCGACATCAGTGCCAATGAGGGCACCATATAAAGAACCATAGCTCCTTTGCCGCCCAGTTCCTCAGCAATCTTGAGGCCAGTGAAGGTTTTGCCTGTACCACAGGCCATTATCAGCTTACCCCGATCAGCCTCCGCTAACCCAGACCGGACAGCCTCAAGCGCTTCTCTTTGGTGATCGCGTAATTTTTTAGGTTCTTCTAGTCTGACGGTTTGGTCGCGAAAATAAGACGCCCAATCAATCCGACTCTTTTCAAGATCTGTTAACGCAATGCGATGCCAATCCCGGTCAAGATTATCGAGCATTGCTTTTAGGTTCGGACTGAAATCTTTGAGGGTAGTATCTACAATGACCAGACTGACAAAATCCGCCGTGGACGCGGCTGAAACAAACGAGTCAATGTGCTTCTTGCTGATACTGGAATCGCTGGCGTAAAACTTGCACTGGATTGCGCAAAATCCTAAACCATCTGCATGTCGTCCAACTAGGTCAATCCCAGTATCATTTGAGGGTTTTCCAAATTCCTTAGCCCAATCTTTGAAATGCCAGATTTTGTCGAGCGTTTGCGTGTGCAAATTATCGTTTTCTAGAAAAACCTTCACAAGCCTTTCAAAATACTCGCCCTTCTCAAATTCAGAAACGGAGTTTAAACGGATATTTTCAAGCGCTTGTGAAAGGGAATTTTGCATTGGAGCCTCAATATATTTGAGCAAACTCTACTCAACCCAATCGCCCAGCGCAAACGCCTTTCAATCGTGTAGAGAAAGTCTTTTTATCGGCTCACTGTCCTTCCTTTCTAAATAGACCAGCGGCTACAAACAAACCCCTTTAAGCTGTTTTCAAGTTCTTAATCAGTTCTTCTTTGCGATGCTTATCAATAGGCAGGTATGATCCCATCGTCACCGCCATGTTTTCATGCCCGATGTTCATTCCCCATGCCTTGAACTCCTCTACTGTTTTGCACCGATCATTCGCCATTTTGACTAACGTGGTGCGAAAGGCATGTGGCGTATACTCCGGCAACTGCACCATCGCAAAGGCATTGCGGATGATCTTGTTCAGCGGCGTTGTTGTTGAGAACGGATCACGGGATAATCCCGTTTTGATAAAACCGCCTGTTTCTGCTAGCCCCATTTGAGCCTTAGGAAACACCGCATCCGTCGGATCAAAGAACTTCACAGCACGCAGAAATTCAATCCATGCCGTAAAGCACTCAAGATAGGCCGGATTCACCGGGAAGAATGTCGTGTCGATAGCTTTCGCGGCTTTGGTATTCACCTCGCGGGGATCTTGGAACACTTTGCCATGAAAGAGATCAACATGTTTGAGCCGAAGGGAAGCCACAGCCCCCACGCGCGCGCCTGTGAGCATAAAGAAGGCAAACAACGCTTTGTCGCGCCTGTCGTACTCCGTGGCGCTGGGCATGGCTTGGAAGGCGTGAAATGCGGCTTCTGGCGTTGGCGCTTTCTTCTCATTCGCGGTATGCGCTATTCGTGCCGATTTACGATTGTTATTGAAATAACGGGTATCACTATAGGTCAGAACCTTTTTGTATCCCGTTTGCCCAGCGAGCCAATGAAAGAATTTCCGTACTAGGGCTAAGGTTGCGTCAATTGTCGAATGGCTCAATTGCTGCCCACGTTGGTTTTTTGCCTGGGAAAGAGTAATCTTGAATTTGGCGGCTTGCTCAACATGAAACCGCTTGAATGGCTTGAATCCAGTAGATTGCTCAAACTTCAAAATTGCGGCAAGAACCTTGTCCGTGGACTTAACATCCAGCCCTTCGGCTTGCTCCAGATAGAACACATATTTACGTTTCATCCGTTCATTTTCTTCAACAACTTTTCTCATTGCAGTTTCCTTTCTTATTTGTGGATCAGGTGACCGGATTTAGGGCTGTTAGGCGGGGTTGGAGAAAGTGCGGTTTCCAACTGGAATTGAGGGGTTCGCATAGGCTCAAGATGCGCCCTTGATCGCAATTTCGTATATGGCGCTTAATTTGCCCAAGCCGGCTTTACTGGTGAACCGATGTAACGGCCCCTCACAGTGCCCGCATATCCCCATTAAATTCCCCCGAACTTCTGTTATGGGGATGTAGTCCACCATCGCCCCTAGCGGCTTTCTGTGCGCCTTACACTTGAAGCAAAACATCTCGTCTAAAGCGCCCTTAGAAGAACGTTTGATCTGTTTGCTTTCGATATAGGCAATGAGTGCAGCGCCCAAAATGAAATGAGGTTTACTGGCTGTCATTACGTCCAGCCCCTTCGAGCGCCACGCCCGTACCGTGTGGCCAGTGATGCCGAGTAAATCGCCAGCTTCGTCATAGGTGTACAGACGATCCTTTTTGACAAGTCGCGACGAAATACGCTTGGCCATTAGAGCACCTCCCCTTTGGAAGGCTCAACGCGCCGGGCCTCTGCCCAATCATTGAGATCAGATCCGCGATAAATGATTTTCCGGCCTAACTTATAGAAAGCTGGCCCTATTCCCTTATGACGCCATTGTGAGCTGCTCCCCATTTGTCGGACAGGATCTGGCGTAAATTAAGCTACTCTCTGCTCCTGCTGAT
>NZ_PKOJ01000009.1 GCF_002860325.1 Neptunicoccus cionae
CAGCTGAGAAAGCACGGGGCCAAACAGCGGCTGGGGCAGCGGGCCGACGTGAACGATCTTGACGGTTTCGACCATGTGGTTATCGCCACAGGGGTCACGCCGCGTATTCCCGACCTGCCGGGTATCGACCATCCCAGCGTCGCGACTTATGCGGAAATCCTGTCCGGCGACCGCGAGGCGGGCGACCGTGTCGTGGTGATGGGGGCCGGTGGCATTGGCCATGATGTGGCCGAATTCCTGGTGACCGAACCCGCCGAGGCCGCCAACACAGACGCCTTTTGCGAAACATGGGGCGTGGACCCCGAGTTTGCCACGCCGGGCGCCCTGGCTGGCGATCCATTGGCACCGAAACCGTCGCGACGCAAAGTCGTTATGCTTCAGCGCAAGGCAGCAAAACCCGGCGCGGGGCTTGGAGTTTCAACAGGGTGGATCCTGCGCAACGCGCTGCGCAAACACGGGGTCGAGGCGATGGGCGGGGTGACCTATGACCGCATCGACGACGCGGGGCTGCATATCCTCACGGACGAAAGCCCAATGATCATCTCGGCCGATACGATTGTGCTATGCACTGGCCAGGAGCCGGAACGCGCCCTGGCAGAAGAGCTTGCCGCGCGCGGCGTCACGGTTACGATGATCGGCGGGGCAAAGGAGGCCGCCGAACTTGATGCTCTGCGCGCCATTGATGAAGGGGTGCGTCTGGCGCAAAGTCTCTGAACCGAAGCCCTGGCAAGGGAGGAAGCCATGCTGACCGACGTCATCCGTGCAGGGCGCGCTGATCTGTATTCGATCTTTCGAACCCGCGCACAGGACTGCGCCAGGGCTTTGGCCATTGAGGACGGCAGCAAGAAACTGACCTACGGCGAATTGCTGGGGCGCGTCGATCGTCTGGCTGCCGTCTTTCTGGCACGAGGCGTGGCGCCCGGCGACAGGATCGCGATCCTGTCGCACAACCGGTCTGAATACCTGGAGGTCGAACTGGCTGCGGCGGGAATCGGCGCGATCGTCGCTTGCCTGAACTGGCGGCTTGCTCCCGATGAACTGCGGCATTGCATCGATCTGGTCGCGCCGGTTCTCGCCGTCGCCGAACCGGATCTTTCAGAAGCCTATCGGGCCGTCGCGGCGACACCCTGTCTGACCGTCGGGCCAGACCTGGACACGGCCATTGCCGGGGTCGAACCGGACCCGCGCACCGGAACCATGGTAGACGATCCAGAGGCCGGTCTGACGATCCTTTACACCTCGGGGACCACGGGCCTGCCCAAGGGGGCGCTCATCAGCCACCGCGCGCATATCGCCCGATCCATGGCTTTTGCGGCACAACTGGCGCTGGATCCCAGCGACGGGTTCATCGCCTGGGCACCGATGTTCCACATGGCGTCCACCGATCATGCGCTGGCGACAATCCTGCGGGGCGGGACCGTGGTGATGGTGGATGGTTTGCAGCCTGCGGTCATCAACGAGGCGCTGTCGCGCCACAGGATCGGCTGGTTCGTGATGATGCCGGGTGCGCTGGACGCCTTTATCGCAGACCGGCGCGCCAACCCTCTGCCGGTGAAGGGCATCAAGGTTTGCGGCGCAATGGCCGATCTGGTGCCGCCGCATCAAATCGCGGAACTGACGGGCCTTCTGGACACGCCCTATCTGAATTCCTTCGGGGCAACCGAAACCGGCCTGCCGCCGGGGACCGCCGATCTGATCGCGCCGGGTGTTACCCCGGACCGGCTTTCCAAGCGCATCAGCGCATTTTGCGAGGTTCGGCTGGTCGATCCCGACGACCGCGAAGTCCCCGATGGAACGCCGGGCGAAATGGCAGTGCGGGGCCCAACGTTGTTTTCAGGGTACTGGAACGCCGACGACACCAACGCCCGCGACTTCCGCAACGGCTTTTTCCACATGGGTGACTTGTTCCGGCGCAATGCGGACGGCACGGTCGACTTTGTGGACCGGGCCAAATACTTGATCAAGACCGGCGGCGAGAACGTCTACCCGGCGGAAATCGAGCGTGTCCTTCTATCCCACCCCGGTGTGGTCGATGCCGCGGTGGTGCGGGCATTTGACACGAAATGGGGGGAAAGCCCGGTGGCCTTTGTCGCCCATGGCGATGACGGGCCGGATGCCGAGGCGCTGATGAATTTGTGCCGCGAAAGCCTCGCAGGCTACAAACGCCCCCGCGAGTTTCGCTTTATCGCGTTCGAGGATTTTCCCAGGTCGACCAGCGGAAAGGTCCAGCGGCATGTCCTAGAAGCCCGGCTCGCGGATTGATTTGCGCCCCAGCCCGGTCGTCAGCCCACCACGCCCGTTCGTCCCACAAGCGCCATAAGCGTTCCGGTCATCGTTGCGACCAGCTTCTCATCCTCGCCCTTCACGGCATAGGCACGCGCTTCGCAGATGGTCAGAGTCCTTCCCGGCTTCACCACGTCAGCGACGAAGCGAAACCGTTCGCCGTCGGCCGGGTTGAGCAGATTGATCTTGAATTCGGCTGTCAAAACGGCCGCTTCCGCGGGCATCAGCGAAAAGGCCGCGTATCCGCAGGCGCTGTCGAGCGCAGTCGACACGATTCCGGCATGTAAAAAACCATGCTGCTGGGTCAGCGTATCCTGATGTGCCATTTCCAGAACAATGCGGCCGGGCGACAACTCGGCAATGCTGATCCCCAACGTATGCATCACGTGCTGGCGGTTGAAACTGTCATGCACCCTTGCGTCATAGTCGGCGTTTTTCGGTTCGAATCGCGTCATGGCGGGTCTTCCTCTTCGATTTCATTCATTGATGACCACTCTTAGGCGGTCTTTGAGGCGCGCATCTTGTAGCGAAAGGCCAAATCGACTCGTTGCGGACTGAGCGCGCAACGCGCCGGGCGGTTTGCCGGCCAAGGTCCGGCAAGCGGCGGACAAATGAGATTGATCGTAATATCCGGCGTCCAGCGCCAGATCGCTCAGCGGCAGGGTCTGTGACGCAAGCTGCCCGAGAGCCTGACGAAAGCGTCGCGAGGCCGCAAGCCTCCGCCGCGACACGCCGGTTTCCGCCCGCACCTTTCGACGTTCGGTCCGGTCGCTGTACGCTCCGGGTGGCGCGGCAAAGCGCAGGCCTTTCGCGAGGCCGTCAAGCACCGCGACAAGCGCAGGCAGGTCATCCTCCTCGGTCTGTACGCGGCCCAGTTCCAAGGCCAGCATGTCCAGCACTTTGCAGTCCGTCAATCGCTGCGGTCGTGACGACAGTCGCAGCCCGGCCACGACACCCCGGAATGGCCTTGGGCGGGGCGTGAAACAAGGGCGCGGTTCTGCCAGCGAAACGCGTACCCCGTCGCTGTCGTCGCAGGTTATCGAAAGGGTAAAGAGGTCAGTTGCGAACCGCCCGCTTCCACGACGGCTAAGCACACCGGAATCGCGGAACATGAAAAGGTGGTCGATCTGTGTGACCGCTTCCAGAGGCGGCACCAGCTCGAGATAGAGCGGCGGCGCCGCTAGGTCACTGAACGAATGCATCCCGGTTCTCGGCGACGAAATCAGCAAATCGACGGGCCGGGCGGCCCAATACGTCGCTGACCGTTGTCTCGATGCCGGCAAGGTAGCCCTTGGGCGCGAGGGAGGCCAGTTCGACCATGGCTCCGGCGACCTCAACCTGCATCCCACCGGCCACCATGCCCGCTTTCGCATCCTCCGCCGAAAGGGGGGCACAGGTGACATTTCGCCCTGTCACTGCGGACAGGAGAGCGGCAATATCTTCTCCGGCAAGGGCTCCGGGTCCGGTCAGACCAAGACCCTTGCCTTCGTACCTCGGAGCGGTCAGCGCCTCGGCGGCGACATCCGCGATGTCGCGGGCGTCGATCCAGGCCACGGGGCCGCCCAGATCATCGTAGTACACCGCGTCCTTCGCAATGTTGCCGGCCTGCCACAGCAGGTTCTGCATGAAATAGGTCGGCTGAACGAAGGTCCAGTCAAGGTCGCTTTGCTTCAAGAGTTCCTGGGTTTCGGAATGCCATTTGCCGAAGGTCGGCCCCGCCTTGGGCGAGGCGCCAAGCCCGGTGCCCACAACGACATGGCGCACCCCGGCGGCCTTGGCCGCCTCGATCACGTTCGCCTTCCATTGGCGCATGTCCAGATGGGCAGGCGTGACCAGGTATATCTTTTCTGCCCTGTCACAGGCCCGCGCCAGCGCGGCGGGATCGGTGAAATCCGCGGCGACCGCCTCGCATCCCTTGGCCTTGAGCGTGCCAACCTTTGCCGGGTCACTGGTGACAGCGCGCACGGTAGCGCCCTTTGCCAGAAGCGTGTCGACAAGAGGCGCGCCGGTGGTGCCCGTGGCTCCGAATACAGTGATCATGGCTTTTCCTTTTGCAGGTCTGCGATGGGTTGAATGGTTTCAGGGTTGCTGATCGACGACAGATCGCCTGGATCTTCGCCGAGGAAGGCGGCGCGCACGACCCGGCGCATGGTTTTCATACTACGCGTCTTTGGCAGCGCCTCGACAAAGTGGATCTCGCGCGGGCGGAAGGGTTTCGAGACGATCTCTCCGACCCGATCCTTGAGCCGGTCCACGAGGTCCGCGTCCAGCGACACATCCGGTGCCGCCACGCAGACGCAGACGACGGCCACACCCTTGATGTCGTCAGGTGCCGCGATGGCGGCGGCATCCACCACCTCTCCGCTCTCGGTCAGGGCCGCCTCGATCTCGGGCGGGCCGATCCGTTTACCGGCGATGTTCAGCGTGTCGTCAGACCGGCCCAGGATAAACCATGTCCCGTCCGGATCGCAGCGCACCCAGTCGCCGTGCCGCCAGAGGCCGGGGAAGTTGGACCAGTAGGTTTCAAGGTAGCGATCGCGGTCGCCCCAAATGGCCGGGGTCAGCCCCAGAGGCGGCTGGGTAACGACCAGTTCGCCCACCTCGCCCGGCGCGGCTTCGCTGCCGTCCTCGCGCAGCACTTTCGCGCCGACCCCCAGGGCCTGGGCGGAAAATCCGCCGGGCTTGATTTCGTGCAGCACGGTCGATGTCAGAATAGCACCGAACAACTCGGTCCCGCCCGAGATGTTCAGCGGCACCGCGCGGCGGCGGCAGATATGATCCAGTTGCCAGCGCCAGGCGTCCTCGGTCCAGGGTTCCCCGGTCGAGGCGACAATGCGCAGGGGCGACAGGTCGTAGTCTGTCAGCGGCTCGAGCTCCTGCGTCATGAACTGCCGTACCAGGGTTGGCGCCACGCCGAGATGCGTGACCTCCATCTCGGACGCAAGGCGCAAAAGTCTGAACGGATCGCCGGGCATCGATGGTGCGCCTTCAGCAACCACCAGCGTTGAACCCGACAGCAGCACCGACAAAAGGGTGAGCGGTCCCATGACCCATCCCATGTCGGTCATCCACAGGTGCCGGTCATCCTGTTTCATGTCGAGACAAAGCAGGAAATCAGCCGTGGCCTTGGCCTGCACCCCCAAATGGGTATGCACGACGCCTTTGGGCCGCCCGGTGGTGCCCGATGTATAGGCGATAAGGAAGGGATCTTCGGCCTTGACGGGAACAGCGGCGAAATCCGGACTGGCGGGGCCCACGGTTTCGGTCCAGTCGAGATCGCGGGTCGGATCGGCCACCGCGCCGCCGAACCGTCGCAGGCTGACCACGGTGTGCACCAAAGGTACCTCGGTCAGGGCTTCGGCAAGCGCCGCCTCCATCCAGACCGGCTTGCCTCGCCGGGGTGTGGCATCCGCTGTCAGCACCGCTACGGCACCGGCATCGTTCAGGCGCGATACGATGGCATAGGGCGCAAAGCCGGAAAACAGCGGCACCGCGACCGCGCCCAGTCGGGCAATACCCAGCAGCGCGGCCTCGATTTCGGGGATCATCGGCATATAAATGCCCACCGCCTGACCGGGCTTTACGCCGCGCGCGTCAAGGGCCGAGGCGGCGCGGGCGGCTTCGGCGGCAAGTTGGGAATAGGTCCAGCGGCAGCGGCTTCCGTCTTCGCCGATCCAGTCGATCGCGACTTTTTCGCCCAGGCCATCGGCAATTCGGGCGTCAAGACAGGTTTCCGTCAGATTCAAAGTGCCTCCGACGGCCCATGTGACCGATTCTGAACCTTCGGAGATGTCCCGCAATCGTGTGTAGGGTCGCGCGATCCGAATGCCGACGTGGTCGATGATCCGGCCCCAGAACCAGTCCGGGTCCTCATTGGTGCGGCGGGCGAGATCTTCGTAACTGTCAATGCCCCAGTCCTTCAGAAAAGCGGTCAGCGTGCTTGAACGCTGAATGTCAGAGTCTGGCTGAAACATTCATCACCTTTCTTCAAAAAAAGACCGCACAGTGAGCGCGGCCAGTCGGGGAGGTAAAATATCTTGTCACGGCTTGGTCGCAGCGCCATGTAACAGGCGCTGCGACCAGCGGTTAACCGTGCATGGACAAGCCGCCCGAAACCGATATCACCTGGCCGGTGATGAATCCGGCGTCATCCGACGACAGGAAGCAGATGATGCCAGGGTAATCTGTCGGCTGCGCCAGGCGCTTCATCGGAATTGCCCGCTTGAGACCTTCGGCAATTTTTTCACCAGCTTCGCCCTGGGCAACCTGTGCGAACAGCGGCGTATCGGTCGGGCCGGGGGCGACGGCGTTCAATTGAATACCTTTGCGTGCAAGTTCGCGCGCTACAGTCTTGGTGAACGATATGATGCCGCCCTTGCAGGCCGAATAGACAGCCTCGCCCGATGACCCGACGCGACCAGCGTCGGACGCGATATTGACAACGCGGCCACCACCGTTCTTCACCATGCCCGGAAGCACCGCGTGGTGCATGTTCAGCGGACCGTATAGATTGATGTCGATGACCTTTTTCCAGAGATCGACATCTGTATCGAGGAACGGTTTAATCACGTCCCAGCCGGCGTTGTTCACCAGCGCATCGATCGGGCCTCCGGCCTCGAATTCGGCCACCGCCTTGTCGACCTGGGCGCGGTCGGTGATATCTACCTTGAAGGCCTGCGCCTTTCCGCCAGCCTCGGTGATCAGTCGGACAGTTTCTTCCGCCCCATCCTTGTTCAGATCGAAAACGGCGACTTCGGCACCTTCTTCGCCGAACCGTCCGCAAACCGCGCGACCAATGCCGCTGCCGCCGCCGGTCACGATGACCCGTTTCCCACTCAACCCTCGCATAAGGAGGTCCTCCTTCTCCAATAGACCTTCGTAGAGAACTTGATTCGGTACGTTCTCCTTCATATTCTAACATTTGTTAGAATTATTGCAATGGACAGCCTCACCACCGGCAAGTATCGACATGGAATGGTACAGATGACAGACGCAGCCAAGAGAGCAGACGATGATCTGAGCAAGTTGGAGAGAACCCGCGAAGCGATCCTTTCGGCGGCCGCTCGACTTTTTCGGTATGAAGGTTATCACGCGACGACGATGCGCGATATCGCGCAGGAAGCGGGCGTTGAGGCCGGCAGCATATACTACCATTTTCAATCCAAGGATCAGATTCTCACCGAGGTTCTGGAACTTGGTGTGCGTCAGCTCTACGAAACGGTCAGTCAAATCGTTCGGGTTGCAAAGAAGAATCCGGAGGATTTCCGCAGGACTTTCGCATTGCTGATCGAAACCCACCTGACCTACCTGTTGACTGAGAGCGATTTCACCTCGGCCAATATCCGGAACTATCCGATGTTGTCGGATGAAACACGCGCTCCCCACCGTGATCTGCGTGCCTCTTATGCAGCAGCCTGGGGCAATTTCCTGAAAGAAGCAAAACGTAACGGTCACCTTCGAAGAGACATATCCATTACTGTGATCCGCCAGTTCATCCTGAGTGCCATGAACTGGACCGTGGAATGGTACGATGTCGAAAAGTATCCGGTGCACATCCTCGCTGAACGTATGAGCAAGCTGATACTTGACGGTATGTGTTTGGATCGCAGAGCTGAAACAGAAGGTCTGAAGCTGACCCCCGCCGCTCCCGTCAATATCCCTGATACCAACGGCAAGGCCGCGAAGACCCGCGCAGAGATCCTGCGAGTGGCGGCGCGCGTTCTGAGGGACAATGGCTACAAGGCGACAACGCTGCGGAAGATCGCTGACGAATCGGACATGAAGGCGGGTAGCGTCTACTACCATTTCAAATCCAAGGAAGCGATCGTGGACGAGGTACTCAACGAAGGGTTAAGCGATCTGCTATCCGGTGTCAGTGCAGCCGTTCAGAAGTTCGATTCCCCATACGATCATCACACCAGAATAGCAACCGCAATCTGGACGCATCTCGATTTTCTCTTTAAGGCAAGCGAGTTCACCTCAGCGAACATCAGAAGTTATGGGATGCTGCCCAACCACTTTCGGGAAAGGCACCGAGGCATTCGCCACGACTACGGACGACTTTGGGACATGATCCTTCGCGAAGCGCAGCAAGACGGTGCCATAAGGTCGGATATCAAGATCGTTCCTTTGCGCCAGGTGATGTTGGGTGCCTTGAACTGGACGGTAGAGTGGTTCGACCCGAACAAGGCAGGAGTGGAAGGGTATCTCTCACTGCCTGAGTTCTCCGGTATGCTCATCAAGCTTCTGCTGGAAGGAATTTGCAACCGGGAAACCGCCCCGTCCACAGGACAAGGCACGACCTGAAAGCAGTCGCAGTGGTCAGACCAGAAGGAAGTGATACAGCCCTTCCGCAACCGCCTTTTCCCGGTCCGTCTGCCAGGTGATCACGCTGACGCTCGCCATCCGCTTGCCCTTGCGCGTCACGTTGGCGCGGGCAAAAAGCGGGCCCTTCACGCCAGGTCGGAGGTAATCGACGGTCAGGTTAATCGGCTTGGCCGGGACATCCGCGAAGTCGGGCTGTACCGCGATCGCGGCCGTGGCTTCCATGAAACTCGCGATGATTCCGCCATGGTAGTACTCCATGACAGGGTTACCGATATGGCGGTCATCAAAGGTCATTTCAGCCTCGGCATGAAGGTTGTCCAAGCTTCGGATCTCAAAATTAAGAAATCGGAAGAACGGCACCCTGGATACATTGGCATTGGCAGTTTGCACATCCATCACGAGGTTTTTCCTTTAGTCATCGCATCAAACAGGTCAGTGCCGCCGCGCGTCAAAGCAAACGAGGCGGCTCCACGGGCTATTTCAGCATTCTCATGGCCCTCGAACCAGACGCTGCCGGAATTGAAGGCAATATGGCGGGTCTTCCGAAAACAATGCGCGCGAACGATGACATCCGCGCGCGAATAGGCGGGGCGCAGGTAATCAACTCTGAGGTCGAGAGTGGCCATGGTGCTGACGCCCTCGATTGCCACAAAGTTTGCCAGTCCGAAGACACTGTCCAGGAGAGCCGTCAGGATACCACCATGAAGCAGGGTCTGGTCCGCATCGACGCAAAAATCCGGATTAAACGGCATCCGAACCCGAACACCTTCGCTCGAAACCTCTTCGATCTCAAGCGCCATATGCGTAATCAGGCCCTTGCCGCGCGCATTCCACATTTGCGCGATTTGCTCCATCTTCTTCTTGGTGATGTCAGACATGCGATCTTTCCTTTAACGCCCAGTGAAGTTGGGTTTTCGTTTCTCGATGAAAGCAGCAACCGCCTCGTGGTGGTCTTCGGTCTGATGCATGAGTGCCTGATAGGCCGCCGCGGAATTCAGGAAATCCGGTAGGTCCATCCGTTCGGCATTGCGCATCAGACGTTTGGCGACCCGCACCGCGCGCGGTGGTTTCGCTGCGATGACGGCGGCCCGCTCGCGGGCTCGTTCCATCAATTTTTCATGGGGCACAAGTTCAAGCACCATGCCAAGCTCCAGCGCCTCTTCGGCCTCGACCATGCGCCCCGAGAAGGTCAGATCGGCGGCCATCTGGTGGCCCAGACGACGCAACAGGAACCAGCTGCCTGCATCGCCCGGAATGATCCCGAGATTCAGAAACACCTCGCCGAACTTTGCTTTCTCCGAGGCGATGCGCATGTCGCACATCATGGTCAGGTCGCACCCCGCGCCGACCGCGGGTCCGTTGACCGCGGCGATCGTCGGAACATCCAGGTTATAGAGCGCCTGTGGCAGGCGCTGCACCCCATCGACATAGCTCTGCGCCGCCGCAAGCGGCTCCTTGCGGAAGACGCTGTCGGGGTCGTTCATCTCCTTGATGTCGCCGCCGGCACAAAAGGCCGGGTCGGCGCCGGTCAGGATCATGACGCTGACTTGCGGGTCTGCCTGCACCTTGGCGAATGTGTCCAAAAGAACGGCGATCATTTCATTACCGGTGATCGGGTTGCGACGCTCGGGATCGTTCAGCGTGACCGTGGCGATCCTGTCGGAAATGTCCAAAAGGACGGGTTGCTTACTCATTCTTTCCATCTCCGCGTTCGCGTTTTTCGAACATGTCGGGATTGATCATGTCGCGGGCATCGTGGCCCATATGCAGGGTTTCCCCACCGTCCACATAGATATCTTCGCCGGTGATGAAATTCCCCAGATCGGACGCAAGGAAGATAATCGTCCCAGCGATGTCCTCGGCCATACCCATCCGGTTCAGGACCGAGCGGTTAAGCTCTTTCCATCGATCCGGTGAAATGGGGTAGCGGCCAAGCGCCTCGGTCTTGATCGTGCCCGGCGCGACACAGTTCAGACGGATGCCATACTCGCCCCATTCGGCGGCCAGCGTCTTCATCATGCCGGTCACACCGGCGCGCGCGGCGACGGTGTGTGTAAAGCCGCTGAGCGCGGTGCGCGCCGAGATGGCGGTGACAAACACGACCGATCCACCGTTGTCATACATGAAGTGATCGGCGGCGGCGCGGGTCATCTGCCATGACCCGATCAGGTTGTTGCGGATCACGGCTTCGAAGCCCTTGTTGGTGATATCGCGGGCGGCCGCGATATACTGGCCGCCGGCATTGTTCACCAGAACGTCGAGCTGTCCGTAGTGGTCCTTGATGCGTCCCATCGCGGCTTCGATACTGTCCTCGTCGCGGGTATCGCCGGGCACCACAAACGCCTCGCCCCCCGCAGCCCGGATCATCTCGGCGGTCTCCTCCAGCGGCTCTTCCCGGCGCGCAAACAGCGCAAGTCTGGCCCCGCAAGAGGCCATTTCAAGCGCCGTCGCCCGGCCCATACCTGATCCGGATCCCGTGACCAGGGCAACCTGTCCCGCCATGAGGTCCGCTGCGTAACGTCTTGATTTTTCTTCGCTCATGTTCAGCCCCCTTAGTTTTTCAGAAGTTCGCCAGAGATGATGAGCTTGCGCACCTCCTGGGTGCCCGCGCCGACCTCGAGCACGCGACCGGTACGGTAGAGCCGGTTCACTTCGGTATCGCGCATATAGCCCGAACCGCCGTGAATCTGGACGGCCTTGTCCAGCACGAAGGATGTCGCCTCGGCGGCCTTGTAGATTGCCGCAGCGGTGAGCTTGTGGATCTCGCCACGCCCGCCTTCGCCCTCTTCAAGGCCCTCACACATGGCCGCGGTACGCAAGGACAGGCTGCGCGCCGCCTCGATCTGGGTGTACATGTCGGCCAGCATCGCCTGCACCATCTGGAAACTGGCGATCGGCTTGCCGAATTGCTGCCGTGTCTTGGCGTAGTCGATGGAAATATCCAGCGCCCGCTGCGCAATGCCCATTGCGTTGAAGCAGACGATGGCACGTTCCAGATCCAGCCCGGACATCGTCACGGCAACGCCGCCATCCAGTTTGCCGACCATATTCTTGGCCGGAACGCGGCAATCTTCGAACACCAGTTCCCCGGTGGGCGAGCCACGGAAGCCCATCTTGTTGAGCTTCTGGGCAACCTTGAAACCTGGCGTGTCGGTTTCAACGATGAAGGCGGAAATTCCCTTGGCCCCTTTTTCCGGCGAGGTCTTGGCATAGACCAGGACCAGATCGGCAATCGGTCCGTTGGTGATGTAGATCTTGGAACCGTTCAGGATGTAGTCGTCTCCATCCTTTTTGGCCGTGGTCCGCATCGAACCGAGCGCGTCAGACCCCGCGCCGGGTTCGGTCAGCCCCAGGGCGCCGATCAGCGTGCCGTCGCAAAGGCCCGGCAGATACTTGCGGCGCAGGTCGTCACTGGCGTTGCGATAGATGTTGTTGACGCACAAGTTGTCGTGGGCCACATGGGTTAGCCCGATGGCGGCAGAGGACCGCGAAAGCTGTTCGGTGATGATACAGGCCGAGGTAAAATCCAGCCCCGCACCGCCGAATTCAGGCGGCACGTTCAGGCCCAGATAGCCCATCTCGCCAAGCTTGGGAAAGACCGAAGGCGGCAGGTCATCAGTGTCGTCCATTTCCGCATTCAGATGGTGAAACTCGGACATGAAGAACTTGCCGGCCTGATCGGCCAGAGCCTGTTGCTCCTCCGTCATGAAATGTGTTGGCAAAGCGGTGTCGTTGCGAAGTTGCTTGTTCATGGTTTCGTCCCCCCCTCAGGCGCGCAGAAGTTCTTCGGCAATGATGATCTTGCGGACTTCGCTTGTGCCCGCGCCGATTTCCAACAACTTGTTGGCGCGGAACAACCGGTTGATCTCGGTGTCCTGCATGTAGCCAGAGCCACCATGGATATGGCAGGCTTCGGTCACCGCCTTGTTGAATGCCTCGCCGGCGTACAGACAGGCCGCCGCAGTCAGTTTGTGAATTTCGCCGCGGCCTCCGGCCCCTTTTGGCAGGCCCGTACAGGCGGCCAGCGCTCGATACCCGAAGGCGCGCGCCGTTTCGACCTCGATGTAGATCTGGGCCAGTTTCGACTGCATCATCTGGAAACTTGCGATTGGCTTGCCGAACTGCTCCCGGATTTTGGCGTATTCCAGACCCAATTCCAGCGCCCGTTCGGCCATACCTACGCAGACTGAGGCAACCATAGCACGCTCCAGATCCAGCCCGCTCATTACCACCGAAACGCCGGTGTTTTCCTCACCCACCATGGCGGATGCGGGCACGCGGCAATCTTCGAACACCAACTCTCCGGTCGGAGAGCCTCGGAAGCCCATTTTGTCGAGCTTTTGCGCCACCTTGAAGCCGGGATTGTCGGTCTCAATGATGAAGGCGGAAATGCCCTTGGCGCCCTTCGATTTCTCGGTCTTTGCGTAAAGCAGAATCACGTCGGCAATCGGGCCGTTGGTGATGTAGATCTTCGAGCCGTTGATGACGTAGTCATCACCGTCACGGCGCGCGGTGGTCGCCATGGACCCAAGCGCATCGGATCCCGCACCCGGTTCGGTCAGACCCAGAGCACCGACAAGCTCGCCCGAGCAAAGGCCCGGTACGTATTTCTTTACCTGCTCTTCGGACCCGTTGCGCAGCAGGTTGTTCAGGCACAGGTTGTCATGCGCGCCATGCGACAACCCCACAGCCGGGTTCCATTTCGAAATCACCTCGGACACCAGCGCCTGGGTGAATTCATCTTGTCCCGATCCGCCCAGCTCCTCGGGAGCGGTGATTCCCAGCAGGCCCAGCTCACCCATTTGCTTGAACAGGTCTTCGGGCCACCATTCTTCCTCGTCCATGCGCGCCTGCAACGGGTGCAGTACCTCGCGCGACACACGATCCACGTGATCGACAATCTGGCGTTGCTCGTCGGTCAACGAATAGTTTGCCCTGATGGCTTCCAGGTCAGCCGCGATAGCCTCACTTTGAGTCGTCATATCATCCTCCCGAGAAATGTCGTTTGTGGTGTTGACCAAAATCAAACACATGTTAGAAAATAGATCAAGCCAAGCTTTTTGCGACCTGACGTTAGAAGGCACGGCGCACAAACTATTTTGGGGGAGCTTCGGAAATGGGTGAGAGCGTTGTTCAATCGCAGATGCGTGGCGACGAAGTTCGTATCACGATTCGACGTCCTGAGAATCGAAATGCCCTAAACCGTGAAGTCGCAGACGGGATCATGGCCGCCATATATGCTGCCGAGAAGGACAGCGATTGCCGTGTGATCGTTCTGACCGGCGAGGGAGATCGCACCTTCTGCGCCGGCGGCGACATCAAGGCGGGTGCGGACGGTGGTCCGTTCGTTCAGGATCCGGCCGATCCTGATCATTTCGCCGGAAGGTTGTTCGAAACGATACAGGCCTGCCGAAAGCCGACGATCGCGCGTGTCAACGGCGTCGCGATGGGGGCAGGGGCGGGCATTATCTGTGCCTGCGATCTGGCTGTGATGGCGGACCACGCCCGCATCGGAACGCCGGAAGTGAAGGTGGGTTTGTTTCCCATGACGATCGTACCACCGATGATGCGTGTTTTGCCTCGGCGGAGGCTGATGGAGATGTTCATCACCGGCGTTCCTCTGACCGCCGAGGAAGCCCTGCAATTCAATCTGGTCAACTATGTGACCGATGCCGCAGGGTTGGACGACAAGGTTGCAGAACTGGTTGCCCAGATTGCTGCGCAGTCGCCGAGCGCGATCCGGCTGGGAAAATACGCCTGTCACGCGATGGAGGACATGACCTATCCGCAGCAAATGCGGTTTGCAGAAACACTTTTACCGCGAGTAGCACAGACCGAAGACGCGCGCGAAGGCTTTGATGCCTTCATTGCGAAACGCAAACCTGAATGGACAGGCCGCTAAACAAGCGGGGAGGAGAAGCATATGTCAGATCGAAAACTGCGCATCGGATGCGCATCGGGATTCTGGGGCGACACGCCTGAAGCGATCGGTCAACTGGTCTCCAAGGGCGAGATCAACTATCTGGTGTTCGACTATCTGGCCGAGGTGACAATGTCGCTGATGGCGCGTGCCCGCGCAAAGACGCCCGAGGCGGGTTATGCGCCGGATTTCGTCAAGGCGCTGGTTCCGTGGCTGCCTGAAATCAAACGTCAGGGCATCAAGGTCGTTGCCAATGCCGGGGGCGTGAACCCGCGCGGCTGCCGCGATGCGCTTGCCAAAGCCGCCGCCGAGGTCGGGATCGATTTGTCCATCGGAGTCGTACTGGGCGATGATTTGTCGGCGCGGGCCGACGACATCCGCGCCGCCGGCCAGACGGAGATGTTCTCGGATGTCGCGTTTCCGGGCGACATCTGGAGCATGAACGCCTATCTGGGTGCCCGCCCCATCGCGGCCGCGCTGGATGCCGGGGCCGACATCGTAATCACGGGGCGCTGCGCCGACAGCGCGGTCGCGCTTGGCCCCCTGATGCACGAATACGGCTGGGGCGATGACGACTGGGACAAGCTCAGCCAGGGATCACTGGCCGGCCACCTGATCGAATGCGGCCCCCAGGGAACGGGCGGCAACTTTACCGACTGGCAGGACGTGCCGGGGTGGGACAATATGGGGATGCCCATCGTCGAGGTGTCGGAAGACGGCAGTTTCGTCATGACCAAGACGCCTGACACCGGCGGGCTGGTCGTGCCGGGATCGGTCGGAGAGCAGATGCTCTATGAAATCGGTGATCCGCGCGCTTACCTGTTGCCCGACGTGACCTGCGACTGGTCCGGGGTTACCCTTGAACAGGTCGGACCCGATCGGGTGTTGGTCAAGGGCGGCAAGGGTCTCGGGCGCACCGACAGCTACAAGGTGTCGGCGACCCATGCCGATGGCTGGCGCGCGGTCTCTACCCTGACACTGGCCGCGATTGATGCCCCCGCCAAGGCCGAGCGCGTGGCCGAGGCGATCCTGACCCGCTGCCGCCGAATTTTCCGCGACCGCAACATGGGCGATTTCCGGCAGGTTAGCGTCGAAGTGCTGGGCGCCGAGGCCGCCTATGGCGCCAACGCCCGCGCCCTGACGCGCGAAGTGGTGCTCAAGATCGGCGCGGTCCATGATGATCGCGCCGCGCTGAACATCTTTGCCGGAGAAATCGCACCCATGGCGATTTCGACCGCGCAGGGTCTGACCGGGTTCTTCGCCGGACGGCCAAAGGTACAGCCGGTGGTCCGTCTGTTCTCCTTCCTTCAGGACAAGGCCGACACCCCCGTCGCGGTTGAGGTTGATGGCAAGGATGTGCCCGTCACAGTGGCCACCAAACCTGTGCAACTTGATCCGCCTGCCGCGCCGCCCACAGATAGCCGCGCGCCCGGTCCGGACGCGGTCAAGGTGCGCCTCGTCGACCTGGCGTGGGGCCGTTCGGGCGACAAGGGCGATATCGCCAACATCGGCATCCTTGCGCGCAAGCCGGAGTATCTGCCCTATATCCGGTCGGCCCTGACCGAAGACACGGTGAAAGCCTATTTCGCCCACCTGTGTGACGGCGCGGTCGAACGCTTTGATTTGCCCGGAAGCCATGCGCTGAACTTCCTGCTGCATGAATCGCTGGGCGGGGGCGGCATCGCCTCGGTCCGCATCGATCCGCAAGGCAAAGGGTTTGCGCAGATGCTGCTTGATATTGAAATTCCTGTGCCGGTCGATCTGGCCGCGCGCGACGGGCTGAACGCCTCGGACCGGAACTAAAAGGACAATACCATGACCATTTCAAAACTCCTGGTCGCCAATCGGGGTGAAATCGCGGCGCGCGTTTTGCGTACTGCCAAGGCCCGCGGCCTTGCGACGGCTGTGTTGCGCCACGTCGCTGAACAAGAGGGGCCGGCCCATCTGATCGCAGACGAGATTGTGATGATCGACGGCCCGACGCCTGTGGCCGCCTATCTCGATATTCCGCAGATCGTCGATGCCGCAAAAAAGATCGGCGCTGATGCGGTGCATCCCGGCTATGGCTTTTTGTCCGAGAATGCGGCCTTCGTCGCGGCGCTGGAAGAGGCCGGTGTGACATTTGTCGGCCCGACGTCCGAGACCATCGACCTGATGGGCGACAAGATCCGTGCGCGCGCCTTTGTTGAAGAGCGCGGCTTTCCGGTGGCGCCTTCGGCCATCGAGGATGACGATCCGGCGACGTTTGTCGAACGCGCCCGCGCCGTTGGCTATCCGCTACTCATCAAACCCTCGGCCGGAGGCGGCGGCAAGGGCATGCGCGTCGTGCGCGAGGATAGCACGTTGGAGACCGAAATCGAAACCGCGCGCCGCGAAGGCCAGCGGTATTTCGGCGACGGTCGTCTGTTCGTCGAATGCTATATCGAACGTCCGCGCCATATCGAGGTGCAGGTGATGGGTGACGGGCAGGGCAACGTGGTCCATTTCTGGGAACGCGAATGCTCGATCCAGCGCCGGTTCCAGAAGATTATCGAGGAAACGCCGTCACCGGCGCTGACCCCAGAACAGCGGGACGAGATATGTGAAACCGCTGCGGGGATTGCCCGCGCCGTCAAATACCGCGGGGCAGGGACCGTCGAATTCATTTATGCGCAGGACGGGGCCTTTTACTTCCTCGAAATGAACACCCGCCTTCAGGTCGAACATCCGGTGACCGAACTGGTGACTGGCTTCGATCTGGTCGCCGAGCAACTGCGCATCGCTGCAGGCGAGGGGCTGAGCGCGACGCAGGCGAATATTCCCCAGACTGGCCATTCAATCGAACTACGCGTCTGTGCCGAGGACGCGACGGCCGATTTCCGCCCCTCGATCGGGGATCTCCTGCTGCTGGATGAACCCTCCGGCCCCGGCGTGCGCGTGGACAGCGGCATTCTGGACGGCGGCAAGGTGACCACCGATTTCGACCCGATGCTGTCTAAGCTGATCGTGCATGGCCGCGACCGCGTGGAGGCCATCGCCCGTGCGCGGCAAGCGGTGCAAAACTATGTGGTTCTCGGGGTGACGACCAACACCGGATACCTAGATGCAATCCTTGCACATCCAGATTTTGCCTCGGGCGATGTTTCAACCGGCTTCCTAGCTGAACAATCCGAAACGCTGACTGCACCGGGGGAAGATATCTCTGACCTGCTGATGGCGGCGGCGGCCCTGTCAGACGAACGGCTGGTGAGCGACGTAATGCAAATACCGGAAATGCACCGCAAGATGGGCGGGTGGAGAAACTGATGCAACGGATTTTTCAGATCGACGGAGAAGAGACTGAATGTTGGTTGGGCCATGATGGCAGCCGGTTCGTACTTAATACCCCCAATGGTACTGTTGCCTGCCAATTGGACCCGACGGGCCTGCCGGGCGGTTATACGTTGCGGGCTAAGGGTGTTGTCCGCGAATTGCGACTGGCCGTGGGGCCGGAAGCAACTTTTGTGCACATGAACGGCCGCACCTACGAAGTCGGGCGGGCTGATCCCGCCGAGCGCCTGGCTGGAAGCGATGGTGGCACAGGCGATGATCGGTTGGTCGCGCCTATGCCCGGAGTCGTGGTGTCGGCCGCGGTCAAACCCGGCGATACAGTTAAAGAAGGCCAGCCGCTTTTGGTTATCGAAAGCATGAAGCTGGAAACCACACTGACGGCGCCACGCGACGGGGTCGTTGCCGAAATGCCATTCGCCGAAGGCGACAGTTTTGGGCTGAAAGATATCCTGGCCCAATTGGCCCCGGAGGAGGAGTGAGAATGCGCAGGATTGAAAGTCTGATCGATACCAACGCCGCCGACTACAAGGCAAATTATGCCGCCATGTCCTCGCGGCTGAAGGAATTTCACGCCCGCCAGCACGCGGCGCGTTTCGAACGCCCGCAACGCGACATTGACCGCCTTGAGCGGCAAAACAAGCTGGGCGTGCGCGAACGGCTAAAACTGCTGCTGGACCCCGGCACACCGTTTCTGGAATTCTCCACCCTCGCAGCCTGTCGCGAATATGACGGTACAGTGCCGGGTGCCGCCGTGGTTACGGGCATTGGCATCGTGCAGGGCCGCGAGGTCGCCATTCATGCCAATGACGCCAGCGTCAAGGGCGGTGCCTGGTATCCGCATACCGTGAAAAAGATCGTGCGCCTTCTGGATGTGGCCTTGGAAAACCGTTTGCCGGTCGTACATATCTGCGACAGTGCCGGCGGTTTCCTGCCGCTGCAACACGGCGTTTTTCCCGACCGCTATCTGGGCGGGCGGGTGTTCCGCAACCAGGTCAAGCTGAGCCAAGCCAATATCCCGCAGATTGCTGTGGTCGGCGGGCATTGCACCGCAGGCGGTGCCTATGTGCCCACGCTGAGCGATTACAACATCATCATCGAAGGCACCGGGGCGATTTTCCTTGGCGGTCCGCCACTGGTCAAGGCGGCCACCGGCGAAGAGGTCGGCGTTCAGGAACTTGGCGGGGCGGTCATGCACACCTCGGTTTCGGGCACCGGCGATTACCGCGCCGCGACCGAACAGCACGCCTTTTCACTGGCGCGCGAGATTGTCAGCCAATGGAAACGCACACCGAAAACGATCATCGAAACTGCGTCCTATGAAGAACCTTACTACGACCCGAAGGAGCTTTACGGGATCATTCCCAAGGACCGGAAAACCCAATTCGACATGCGCGAGGTTCTGGCCCGGATCGTAGACGGGTCGCGCTTCCACGAATACCAGCCCGACTACGGCACCACGATGATTTGCGGTTACGCTCACATCTGGGGCTACAAGGTCGGCATCCTCGCCAACAACGGGGTGCTGTTCAACGACAGCTCGCTCAAGGCCGCGCATTTCATTCAGCTGTGCAACCAGAACCGTACGCCTCTGGTCTTTTTCCAGAACATCACCGGCTATATGGTGGGCCGCGAATACGAAGAACGCGGCATCGCCAAGGACGGCGCCAAGATGCTGATGGCGCAGGGCGGCTCGGTCGTGCCGAAGTTTACCGTGATCGCCAATGCCTCTTACGGGGCAGGCAATTACGGCATGTGCGGACGGGCCTGGGATGCACGCACGCTGTTCATGTGGCCGCAGGCCGAAATCGGCGTGATGGGTGCGGATCAGGCTGCCAATACCATGGCCGACGTCAAGATCCGGCAGCTTCAGCGCGAAGGCAAAGAACTGAGCGAGGAAGAAATCGCCGCGATCCGTGATCCCGTGCTGGAGAAATTCCGCCGAGATGTCGAAGCCTATACCTCGACCTCGGAATTGTGGGACGATGGCATCCTTGACCCGGCGGACACACGCAATGCGCTTGGCATGTCGATTTCCGCCTCGCTGAACGCGCCGATCGACGATCCGCACTACGGGATCTTCCGGCTGTAACTGTACGAGGGACGGCACACCGAGCTACGGAGTGCCGTACCCTATCAAGGCGTTACGATCTGGCGCTTTCGGAATCCGAAGAAATCCGTCCCGAGACCGGACAGGTCAGGACGACGTCCGCCGCGCCTCCTGAATGGAAACGACGTCAGAGGCAGCCATCTCGGGCCGGTCCGCCTCGACCACCTTCAGCGGCTCGATGGGCATCAATCCGACCAGACAGTCACGCGCGAGTTGCTGGTATTCCGCCGTGCCGCGGGTCTTCCAAGCGACCTCTTTCTCGCTGACCTCGCGGATCACCTTTGCCGGAGATCCGACCACCATCGAACGGGGCGGAATGACGGTTTCGCCTCGCACAAAAGCCCGCGCGCCAACGATTGATTCCGCCCCAAGTTCAACGCCATCCATGATGACGGCGTTCATACCGACCAGAGCATTCCGGCTCACAGTGCAACCGTGCAGGATCGCGCCATGGCCAATATGACCGTCGGTTTCGACCACCGCATCGCGGCCGGGAAAGGAATGGATGGTGCAGTTGTCCTGGACGTTGGCGCCGTCGCCGATCACGATCCTGCCGAAATCGCCCCGCAGGCTTGCTCCGGGTCCGATGTAGCATCCATGACCCAAGATGACATTTCCGATCAAAATGGCCTGAGGATGGACATACGTGTCCTCGGGAACAACGGGTATAAACCCCTTGAATTCATAACAATACGCCATTCTCTCTGCCTTTCGTAGTCTGGGTGTCGCTGATTTCAGGAAACAAGCAACAAATGTTCATCGCCCGTCTTGCCGGAATCCAAAGGCCTAAAATGTACTGATTTCCAGAACCCGCAGTCAAGAAAAACAAACATATGTTAGAAAACAACGCAAGCACCCGACGTCACGGCGTGAAGATGTTGACAGTTCCCAGGGTTAGGATCTAAATTCTAACAAATGGTAGAAATTGGTTTGGCAGCGCGTTCAGAATCGCCGGACGAAGCATGGGAGAGAGAAAGAAATGACAGGCAAAGCCTATGTCACCGGCGTCGGGATGGTCCCGTTCCAGAAGCCGGGAAAATCCGAGAGCTACGATGTCATGGCAACCGCGGCGACCCGCTCTGCTCTGGCCGACGCAGGTCTGGACTACGAAAAAATTCAACAGGCGTATGTGGGCTATGTTTATGGCGACAGCACCTGCGGTCAGCGCGCCTTGTACAATGTTGGAATGACCGGCATCCCGGTTGTGAATGTGAACAACAACTGCTCGACCGGGTCGTCTGCCCTGTTCCTGGCCCGCCAGGCCGTGGAAAGCGGGGCGGTGGAATGTGCTCTGGCGCTTGGGTTCGAACAAATGCAACCCGGCGCAATCGGCGCGATGTTTCACGATCGGGTCAGCCCGTTTGCGGCTTTCGACGCGGAAACCGACGATCTGGTTGGCAGTTCGGAGATCCCGCTGGCACTGCGGTACTTCGGCGGTGCGGGCAAGGCGCATATGGACGAGTTCGGCACGCCTCTTGAGACCTTCGCCAAGATCCGCGCCAAGGCCAGCCGACATGCGGCGAAGAATCCGGTTGCCCTATTCCGCCAGGAAGTGACGGCGGAAGACGTCATGGCTGCGCAGGTGGTCTGGCCCGGCGTCATGACCAAGCTTATGGCCTGTCCGCCAACCTGTGGCGCAGCCGCCGCGATCATCTGTTCCAAGGAATTCGCCGACAAGCACGGACTGGACAGTTCGGTTCGGATCGCGGCGCAGGCCATGACAACGGACGGTCCGGAAACCTTCGAAGCCCATGATATGCGCGAGGTGGTCGGCTTTTCGATGGCCAAGCGCGCCGCCGATCAGGTCTACGAGGCTGCGGGCATCGGGCCCGAAGACGTGGATGTGGTCGAACTGCACGACTGTTTCGCCCACAACGAACTCATCACCTACGAGGCGCTTGGCCTTTGCGGCCGAGGCGAGGCTGCGAAGTTTGTTGATGATGGCGACAACACCTATGGCGGAAAATACGTGACCAACCCGTCGGGCGGTTTGTTGTCCAAAGGTCATCCTCTTGGGGCGACCGGCCTTGCGCAATGTACCGAGCTTGTCCAGCAGTTGCGCGGGCAGGCTGATGCGCGCCAGGTAGATGGCGCGCGCTTGGCACTTCAGCACAATTTGGGCCTCGGTGGGGCCTGTGTCACCACACTTTATGAAAAAGCCTGATAGCGCCTTTCGGAAGGAACTAATATGACTGGAAAACTCGACGGGCGTGTTGCCCTGATCTCGGGCTCGGGCCGAGGCATTGGCCGCGAGATCGCGCTCAAGCTGGCCTCGGAAGGGGCGCGCGTGGTGGTCAACGATTTGGATGCCGACCCGGCCAATGACACCGCTGAAGCTATCCGCGCCGCTGGCGGCGAAGCGGTGGTCTGCGCCGGCAGCGTGACCGAAGACGGTTTTGCCGAACGGTTCATCAAGACGGGCGTGGACAGCTTCGGCGGACTCGACATCATCGTGAACAACGCCGGCTACACCTGGGACAGCGTCGTTCAGAAGATGACCGACGAGCAGTGGCAGGCGATCATCGACGTTCACATGACCGCGCCCTTCAAGATCCTGCGCGCCGCCCAGCCGGTAATCAGCGCCAAGGCCAAGGAAGAGGCCGCCGCCGGGCAAGAGGTGTTCCGCAAGGTGGTGAACATCTCGTCCATCGCGGGGACCGGCGGCAATGCCGGCCAGATCAACTATTCCGCCGCCAAGGCCGGAATCCTGGGGGTCACCCGGACAATGGCCAAGGAATGGGGGCGCTACAAAGTCAATGTCAATGCCGTAGCCTTCGGACCGATCCGCACCCGCTTGACCGAGGGTAGCGCGGACGGGGACAGCACGATCAAGGTCGAGGAAAAAGAGATCAAGGTCGGCGTGAACCCTGATCTCTTGTCCCAGATGGAACGCATGATTCCACTTGGCCGGGTCGGCACTCCGGAAGAGGCCGCGGGCGCGGTCTATTTGTTCTGTGCGCCAGAATCGAACTTCATCTCGGGTCAGCACATTATTTGCGGCGGCGGATTCGTGATCTAGCACCAGCCACTACGCCGAGCGTTTGGGCCTTGGCTGAAAACTTTCCGTTCGGGCGACCATTTGACGGTTGCTCGGACGGCACTTTCCATAAGTACCAATCCAACACGTTCAGGAGTATTGACTTATTGCAGCAAAGTACCTAACATATGTTAGTTAGGCAGTTTGCTGGAAAGAGGACCCATGACGGACACCACAGCAATCAAGGTCGGCGAGACTTCTCGCAGAGCGGTCGGGCGGGATGGCGTCCTGGATATTGCGGCACGACTCTTCCGCGAACAGGGCTATGGGTCCGTTTCGCTCAGAAAAATCGCCGAGGCCGCCGGGATCAAGGCGGGCAGCATATATTATCATTTCGGCTCCAAGGACGAGATCGTTGCGGCCGTTCTCGATGCTGGTATCCAAGTCGTTCACGAGAGCATGAGAGAAGCCGTCACCGCCTTGCCGTCGGATACCGATGGCGAAACGATCCTACGCACCGCGATCAGAGCGCATCTGCGCGCGCTTCTCGACGTCAGCGATTATACCTCGGCCAATGTGCGTATTTTCGGGCAAGTGCCACAGCCCGTCCGGGATGCCAATCTGCCGACGAGGCGCGCCTATGAGGCCGAATGGGACCGCCTTTTGTCCCGGCTTCAGAATGACGGCGCGCTGAAACACGACGTCGATATCCGCCAGCTGCGCCTGATGTTGATCGGTACACTGAACGCCACGCTTGATTGGTTCGACCCGAACCGCGGCAGCGCCGATGCGCTGTCACGCACCTATGCCGATGTATTCCTCAACGGGATACTCGAAAGACAGGATACCTGATATATGGCACGTCTTGAAACAGCGGTACAGACCGCGTCGAAGACCTACACTCGCAACCACGCGGCGCAAAGCGAGCGCGTCGAGACCCTGCGCGCGCGCATTGCCGAGGCCACGGCAGGCGGGCGCCCCGACATGGTCGCGCGGCATCGCAAACGCGGGAAACTCCTAGTACGGGAACGGATCGACCTGCTGGTGGATCCGGGCACCGCGTTTCTTGAGCTGTCGTCGCTGGCTGCCTACGGGCAATACGGGGGCGAGGTGCCTGGATCCGGGATCGTCACTGGGATCGGGATCGTCCACGGATTGCCCTGCATAGTGATCGCCAACGATGCGACGGTAAAGGGGGGGTCTTTTTACCACGAGACAGTGCAGAAACACATCCGCGCCCAGGAAATCGCGGCGGAAAACCGGATGCCCTGTCTCTATCTGGTGGATTGTGGCGGGGCCTATCTGCCCGAACAAGACCGGGTCTTTCCTGATGCGCGCCACTTCGGCAACTCCTTCTATCGTCAGACCAACATGTCGGCCAGCGGCTTGCCGCAGATCTCGGCCGTGTTTGGCGGCTGCACCGCGGGCGGAGCCTATATCCCGGCGCTGTCGGACGAGGTCATCATGGTGCGGGGCAACGCGCGCATCCATCTGGGCGGGCCTTCGATCGTCAAGGTGGCGATCAACGAAGAGGTCGATGGTGAAACTCTAGGTGGGGCCGAGATGCATTCGCGCGTCTCCGGCGTGTCCGACCACCTGGCCGAGGACGAGCACCACGCGCTCGCACTGATGCGCGACATTGTGGCCGAGCTTGGTCAGTCGCGCCCGATTCAGCCAGACGAGGCACCCCAGCCGCCTGCGCATGATCCGTCCGAGCTGCTTGGCGTCATCAGCGCCGACCGCAAGGAGCCCTACGACATGCGCGAGGTTCTGCTGCGAATGATCGACGCCGGCGAATTCCGCGAGTTCAAGCCCGGATGGGGTGAAACATTGGTTTGCGGCACGGCACGGATCCACGGCTATCGCGTGGGTATTCTGGCCAACAACGGGGCGCTTTTGTCCGAAAGCTCGCTCAAGGGCGCGCAATTCGTATCCATGTGCGATCAGCGGAACATCCCGCTTGTTTTCCTGCACAACATTTCCGGTTTCATGGTCGGCACCGACGCCGAACGCGGCGGAATCGCCAAGGACAGCGCCAAGCTGGTCTATGCCATGTCGGTGGCCAAGGTGCCGCGCCTTTCGGTGCTCTTGGGCGGCTCTTACGGGGCGGGCAACTACGGCATGTGCGGGCGCGGGTTCGCGCCGAATTTCCTCTTTGCCTGGCCGACTGCAGAGCTGGCCACCATGTCCGCCGACATCGCCACCAACGTGATGCTCGAATTGCGCCGTCAAAAAGCGGGCGACCCGGACAAAATGGCGGCCGATCTGGCCCGGATCGAGGCGCAGGTGCGTGCCCAGTACGGCGAACAATCGGATCCTTATTATGCCACTTCGCGGCTCTGGGATGACGGGCTGATCGAGCCTGGGCAGACCCGTGATATTCTGGGCCTGTGCCTGGCCATTGTCTCTTCGGTGCCCGAGGCAGGGCGCCACACGCCAGTATTCAGAATGTGAGGCTTCAAGTTGACCAATACCTACAAAACAATCCTTGTCGAAACTGATGCGCGCGGCGTTGCCACGGTGACGCTTAACCGCCCCGAAAAACACAACGCGCTGAACGGCGATCTTATTGCCGAGCTCTATGATGCCGCCGAAAATCTCGCCGCGGATGAAGGCGTGCGTATCGTGGTCTTGACCGGCGCGGGAAAAAGCTTCTGTGCGGGCGGCGATTTCAACTGGTTCGCCTCAAACGTCGAGAAAACCCGCGCTGAGCGGGTCGAACAAAGCGCCACGCTGGCGCATCTGTTGCGCCGCCTTGATACCCTGCCCAAACCGCTGATCGGCCGGATCAACGGGCCAGCCTATGGCGGCGGGGTCGGCATGATTTCAGTCTGCGACTATACCATCGGTGCCGAAGGCGCGCGCTTTGGCCTGACCGAGGTGAAACTGGGCCTTTTGCCCGCGAATATCTCGCCCTACGTCGTGGCGCGCATCGGCAAGGTACATTCGCGCGAAACCATGCTGTCGGGCGCCCTGTTCGACACGACGCGCGCCGAACGGATCGGTCTGCTGACCGAAGTTGCCGCTCCGGACGACCTGAACGTCGCAGTGGACCGAGTGGTGCACGATCACCTTCAGGCCGCACCGGGGGCCGTTGCCGACACCAAGGCTCTCGTCGCCTATGTCGGCTCCCACGACCTTGAAACCAATATGATCTACACCGCCGACCGACTGGCCGATGCCTGGGAAACCGAAGAAGGTATCGAAGGTATCAACAGCTTCCTCAACAAGGGCATTCCGTCATGGCGAGTCAAATGAGTTTCACCCGAGTCCTGATCGCCAACCGCGGCGAGATCGCCCGCCGCATCCAGCGCGGGTGCCGTAAACTGGGTCTGGAAAGCGTGGCGGTGTTTTCGGAAGCAGACCGCGACGCGCCCTTCGTGGCGGAGGCCGATCTCGCCGTCTGTATCGGCGGGGCCGCGCCTGCGGACAGCTACCTGAACGTCGAGACCATTCTGGACGCCGCGCGCGCGACCGGCTCAGGGGCAGTGCATCCGGGCTATGGTTTCTTGTCGGAAAATTCCGGTTTCGCCGCAGCGGTCGAGGCGGCGGGCCTTGTGTTCATCGGGCCTTCTGCCGCTGCAATCGCACGGATGGGAAGCAAGATCGAGGCCAAGGCAGCCGCCGAAGCCGCAGGCGTGCCCGTCTTGCCAGGCTATCGCGGCGAAGATCAGTCTGACGCGCGATTGCTAGAAGAAGCGAAAGCGCTCGGCACGCCGTTTCTGGTCAAGGCCAGCGCAGGCGGCGGCGGTCGCGGGATGCGGCTTGTCCGCGAGTTGAGCGACGCACCCGAAGCGATTGCATCTGCCCGGGCAGAAGCGCAGGGCACCTTCGGCGATCCGGCGGTATTCCTCGAACGCTACGCACCCCGTGCCCGCCACGTCGAAGTGCAGGTTCTGGGCGACTCCCACCGCACCGTGCTGCATCTGGGCGACCGTGATTGCTCTCTCCAGCGCAACCACCAAAAGCTGATCGAAGAGGCCCCCGCCGCCGATTTGCCCGAGGCTGTGCGCGACGACATGCGCGCGGCGGCGGTGCGATTGGCGCAGGCGATCGGTTATCGCTCCGCAGGGACGGTAGAATACCTCTATGACCCCGGGCGCGGCGAATATTACTTCCTTGAAATGAACACCCGGTTGCAGGTGGAACACCCTGTGACTGAGGCCATCACCGGCATCGACCTTGTTGAATGGCAGTTGCGCATCGCGCGGGGCGAGCCGCTGCCGCTGACGCAAAGCGATGTGCAGTTTGACGGGCACGCCATTGAAATCCGCATCGCCGCCGAAAACCCGGCCGAGAATTTCCGCCCCGAAACGGGCGAGATCACCCTTTGGGCGCCGCCCGCGGATGTGCGGCTGGATACTGGGGTAGAGTGCGGTTCGGTCGTCGGCCACCACTACGATTCCATGATTGCCAAGTTGATCGTCCACGCGCCGGATCGGGCCGGGGCGATCCGCCGGGCGATCACCGCGATCGATGCTTTTGCCGTCGGCGGCGTCGGCCTGAACCTGGCCTATCAGCGCGCGTTACTGGCACACCCGGATTTTGAGGCGTTCCGGCACCATACCTCGGGCCTGCCCGAGATGTTCCCAGGCGGCTGGACTGAACCGTCCGCTGATCCCCGGGACATGGCCTTTGCCGCGATGGCGCTGCATCTGCGTCTCGTCCCGGCGGGCGCGTCGCCCTGGGAAAGCCTGGGGTCATGGCGACTCACAGCCCCTGCGGGACAGCCCGGTGCGGCCTTCTATTGGGATACAACCAAAGACGACCCGATCCGCGTCAGCGGCTCCGGGTCGGAGTTGACTGCAATACAGCCGGATGGCCAAACCATCACGGTCGAGAGTGCCGCTCTGACCGGGTGCTGTCTGAGCGGACGCATCGACGGGGTTCCGTTTTCGCGCATCGCTCATGTCACGCGCGCGCCGGGTCACTGGCGGGTGCACCTGCAAACCCCAGCCGGAATGACCGCGACAGACCTGCGCACGCTGGAAGACCAGCATCTGCAACGTGCCACCGGTGGATCTGGCGGCGCTGACCTGTTGTCCGCACCCATGCCCGGCGCCGTTGCCGAGGTGCGTGTCGCTCTCGGCGATCGCGTCGAAGCCGGAGACACGCTGGTGGTGCTGGAGGCCATGAAACTCTTGCAAAGCCTGCCCGCGCCGGTCGCGGGCGTGGTGACAGAAATCTATTGTGCACCTGGCGATACGGTCGCCGGGCACGCCCCACTTATCAAACTCGATCCAGAGGAAAACACATGACCAGACAAGACACCATCACCGCGGCCACCGGCCCGTTCAACGAAGACCTCAACATGATCCGCGACCAGCTGCGCCGGTTCATTGAAACCGAAGTAACAGCCAAGGCGGAGCCCTGGGAAGAGGAGGGCATGGTGCCCCGCAACGTGCTGCGCCGAATGGGCGATCTGGGCGTGCTGGGCATGCGCTATGACGAACAATATGGCGGTGCGGGGCTGGACGTGATGTCCAGCGTGGTATTGGCCGAAGAGGTGGGGCGGTCTACCTTCGGCGGGTTCTCGGCCACGGTACTGGTCCATACCGATATGGCCTCGCCGCATCTGGAAAATGCCGGCACGCCGGAACAGAAGGCGCGCTGGATGCCATCGATCATATCGGGCGAAAAGATCACCGCCGTGGCCGTGACTGAACCGGGCGCAGGATCGGACGTGGCTGGCATGCGTACCCGCGCGGTGCAGGACGGGTCGGACTGGGTGCTGAACGGCACCAAGATGTTCATCACCAACGGCGTGCATGGCGACCTCTACTTTGTCGGTGCCAAGACCGATCCCGATGCAAAGGGTTCCCGCGGGATCACCATGTTCGCGATCGAAAAGGGTACGCCGGGCTTTTCGGTCGGTCGGGCGCTGAACAAGACCGGCTGGCTCTGCTCGGACACGGCCGAACTGATCTTTGAGGATGTCCGCATCCCGGCCGAGGATGTGCTGGGCGAGGTTAACAAAGGCTTTTATTCGGTGATGAAAAACTTCCAGAACGAACGCATCGTCCTGGGCGCAATGGCCTGTGCCGAAGCGCAATCCGCGCTGGACATGACAGTGGAATACGTCAAGCAGCGCAAGGCCTTTGGCGGTGTTCTATGGGACAAGCAGGTGGTGCGCCAGCGGCTGGCAGACTGCCAGACGAGGATCGCGGCGGGACGGCAGCTGGTCTATCATGCCGCAGGTCTGGATGCGGCGGGCCACGATTGCGTGCAAGAGGTCTCGATGGTCAAGGCCTATTGCGGCGAACTGGTAAACAGCGTGCTCTACGACTGCGTCCAGTTTCACGGCGGCATGGGCTATATGCGCGAAACCCCGGTTGAACGCATGTCGCGCGACGCCCGTGTTCAGGCCATCGGCGGCGGTGCGAGCGAGGTCATGCTGGAAGAAGTCGCCAAGCGCATGTGAGCTTCCCTATCCAGCAAATCAACGATCTACAGAAACAAGGACGAAACAGATGAATTTGGAAGCCACTCAACGCCAACCGGTCGCAAGACTGACCCGAGATATCTCAATAATACTCATCGGCACAATACTTCTGACACTATCCGCCAAAATCGCGGTGCCGTTCTACCCGGTACCGATGTCAACACAAACCCTGGTGGTCTTGGGTCTCGGCCTTTTCCTGGGGCCGGTGCGCAGTAGTCTAGTTGTCGCTGCGTACCTTCTGGAAGGTCTGTTTGGCCTGCCGGTTTTCGCTGGCACGCCTCCCGCACCGGCGGGTCTGGCCTATTTTGCGGGTCCCACTGGCGGATTCTTGATTGGGTTTGCGCTCGCGGCGGCGGCTGCAGGATGGATGGTTCAAAAGCTGGCAGGGCTTCCGCCTTCAATCAGAGCATCTATAGCGGTCCTTTCCGGTTCGATACTTATGTATTGCGCAGGGCTATTCTGGTTGGGTAGCTTTGTCGGCTATGGCGAAAAATTGCTGAACGCCGGGCTTTACCCGTTCCTGCTTGGAGACCTGACGAAGGCAGCAATTGCTGTAGTGCTGTACACAGGTTTCCATAATCGGGGTCACGCTTGACTGCTGGGCTTTGTTGCCTTGTTCCAGCGCCGGTTCTGACCGGCGCTGGACGCCAGCCCGAGGCTTCCAAAGCTATGCAAAAGCAAAAGGCGGCTTTGCAAGTCCCAGACTTTTCACTGTCAGAAAGTGGTCGTATTCAATGACAAAACGCAGCATGTTTCACACAGAGCCGGAACCGTGTCGCGCGCGTGCAGAACAGGTGGCCGAGGGAATCCTGAGGATCGTTGCGAGCAATCCCGGGAAGATGACCTATCACGGGACGAACAGCTACATCATTGATACACCTGACGGTCGGTTCATTCTCGATCCGGGTCCAGCAGAAGACAGTGCACATTTCGAAGCAATTGTCGAGAACCTGAACAAACGCGCGCGTCTATATCTGCCACGCGACACCCAGCTCGCAGCGCTCTCAAATCGCAATATGAAGGCGATTTGTGACCGCCTGAATGGCACACCCAGAAAGTGCCTGGGATGGCGAACCCCAACCGAAGCGTTCAGAGAAGAGATCATGAAACTGAGATAGCGGAAAACGTCGCAACGACCCTTGAACCATCACGCAAAGCGATAATGTCACCCATGAGCAAAGCAGAAGTGTCACTCTCCTCGCAAAACGATGTGAGGATGCGTGGACATGGGATGGGTGGTTATGAGCGAGCGCGAGTTGAACCGTGTGGAAGTTTTGGCACAGGTCGATGATGGCCGGCTGAGCGTCGACAACGCGGCGAACATGCTGGACCTGACACGTCGTCAGGTTTTCCGGCTGCTCAAGCGATACCGTCAGGATGGCGCAGCGGCGATCCGGCACAAATCGCGTGGCAAAATTCCAAACAATCAGATCCACAAAGCCAAACGCGACTATGCGTTGAGTCTGATCAAGGAACAGTACCCGGATTTTGGGCCTACACTGGCGGCTGAGATGCTGGCCGAACATCATGGCTTCAAAGTCTCTCGCGAGACGCTTCGGAAGTGGATGGTTGAAGATGGCATTTGGCTGTCTCGCAAGCAGCGCCGCCAGTTCCACCAGCCGCGTCTACGCCGGGAATGTTTCGGCGAGCTGATCCAGATCGATGGCTCGGATCATCGTTGGTTTGAGGATCGTTCTGGTCCCTGCACCCTGCTCGTCTTTATCGACGATGCCACCAGCACCTTGATGGAGTTGTTGTTTGTCAAATCCGAGAGCACGTTCAGTTATTTCGAAGCACTGGAGAGCTATCTGCTCAATCACGGTCGTCCCGTCGCATTCTACAGCGACAAGCACACGGTGTTTCGCGTGGCCAAGGAAGACGCCAAAGGTGGTGCGCGTATGACCCAGTTTGGGCGTGCGCTGAACCAGCTGAACGTTGAGATTCTGTGCGCCAATTCAAGTCAGGCCAAGGGTCGCGTTGAGCGTGCCAACCGGACTCTACAGGACCGGTTGGTGAAGGAACTGAGGCTTGCCGGTATTTCGGATATGGAAGCCGGAAACGCCTATCTGCAAGGCTTTAAGGAGCGTCACAACGCGCAATTTGCAAAGGCTCCTGCCAAGTCCGATAACCTGCACCGCGCCTTAAATGTCGAGCCAGATCGGCTCGATGATGTGCTATGCTGGCGCGATACACGCTATGTCGGCAAACAACTGACCTTCTCCTATGACCGCAAGCGGATCATGCTGGAAGAAAGCGATGTGACACGCGGTCTGGTCGGTAAATACGTGGACACTTATGCATTTGTTGATGGGCGGTTTGAGGTGCGCTCAAAAGGCCGATCCCTGCCCTACAAAATCTTCGACATGGATCAACGCGTGACGCACGCCGCCATCACCGACAACAAGTGCCTTGGTGCCGTGCTGGAGTACATCAAAGAGATGCAAGATAAGGCCCCACCAAAATACCCGGTCAGGACAAATTCTGAGAAGATGGGCTACAAGCCAAACGGTAAAACGCCTGGGCGGCCGTCAGGATCACGGGCCAAGAAGAAGATTGTACACGTGGCGGAATAGCCCCAAGATTGGTGGCATGGATACCGAAGACGACCCAGATATAATATTCTCCGATTACACACAGATCGTGACCATCGACGGGCATCATTTCGACGTCGAGATTTATAAGACCAGCATCCATCCCGGCTGGATCCTGTCCGTAGAGAACCAGTTTGGAACGTTGACGATTGCCGACAGCCCGCCCTTCTTCGGCGATGTCCTCGCCTGGCGCGCCTTCGAAGAGCTCGTGCGCGATGAAGGCATCAAAGCCTTCTACAACAAGAAAGAGCGCCGCAAGCTTGGTCTATAACCAGACCCCGCAAGGCTTACCAACCCTGCGATATATGAGGTCTTCGGGCTGCTAAGCCTTGCTACCGTTAGCGCCTTTGATGACACTTCTGCTTTGCACGGCCAGTGACATTTCTGAATGGCGTTTACAATATATTATGTGTTGCGAAAGTATACTATTGAGTTTATGTTGGAATTCCCCTGCCAAGGAACCCTATCATGAGCGTATTACCTAGAACCCGACTTGTACCGTTGGTCATGACCCTGGCTTTGACAGGAATTCCGCTGCATTCGAGCTCAAGTGCTCAAGCGTATCCCATCGATTGCGCGATTCTGCTGTGCCTTTCTGGTGGTTGGCCAGCTTCCGTTCCCTGCTCTCGTGCGCGTGCTGAATTCATCAGGCGGATCACGCCCTGGCCCGTAGAACCCCCGCTGCAGATCTGGCGCTGTCCTATGGGCGCGTCCTACGAGATCGCACCTCAGCAGAAGGGAACAGACCGGATCATCGACGCCTTGTTCCAAGCTGATGATATGCGCCCACGCCAGTCATTCCCAACGACCCATAGTGCACCTGAAGCAACGGCAGAGGCGGCCGTTTTAAGCATTGTTGAAACCTCAAGCGAGCTCTTCGCTGTGGATCTTGCCCTGCGCCTGGTTCAGGAGCGTGCAAACATTGACATCAGCGCTCCAGAATTCAATTTCGTGCGGTCAATTCGTGTTTTCGACGTCCGATATGCACAGCAGTACAAATCCGGGCCTGATGGCGAATGCAATCGAAGCGCGGTTGTCGTCCTTGGAACTTACGGGACCCAAGGTGACTTCTTATGGCAGAGGTCTTCAGTGGCCGCCCTCCCCTTGGCCTACGTGGGACTTGAATTGTGGGGAGATCACTGCCCAAGTATCTATCATCGGTCTGTTTTCGTGGACTGGCGCGATTATGATGGGAACTATGGGTTCGAGCAAGTCAACTACTAACAAAGCTTAAATCAAGTTGATGAAAACAGTTCAGAAATTCTGGCCAGTACTTCGTTACGTATACTCGGGACTTCGCAGAGAACGTCGTGCCTTGCATTTTCAACCAACTCGAGTTTTCCTTGCGGCCAACGGGCCATTCGATCCTGCGCCGCTGAAATTGCGACAATGCTATCCTCGACACCGCAAAAGGTGATGCATGGCGTGTCCGGCGACGGCATTTTTGACAATGATCGCGTTTCTTTCAGCGTCTGAAAAAGCCACCCCATGCTTGGGCCGCCAATTTGTTGATCAACCAGTTGTTCCGAAATGTTTACGTAGTATTGATACATTTCCGGGTCGTGTGTCAGCCTATTGTCTTCAAAGGCTGTCTGGAGAACATAGCTCTCTCCCCGAGTCCCCGGGGCGTATGAGTGTCCCTTGCCTACGAATTGAGCTGCCCATGACAAAGGCCAAGCGGCGAGCCTTTGAATGGTTGAAAGGTTTACGCCCCACAAAGGGGCAGTGAACGCGCAGGCAGAAACCGGCAATCCATCAATAATCGCGCGTAGTCCAACACAGGCACCGAGAGAGTGCCCAATCAAATACCAAGGCTTCGGGAGATCGAGTGCTTCAGCGGCCTTGATCATTGCCGCTACGTCTTTTTGGTAGTCAGAGAATTGGCCGATGTGGCCTGTCATTGGATTATCAGTGAGCCGATCAGAGAGCCCTTGACCGCGCCAATCAATGGCGAAGACCACGTAGCCCGAATTGTGAAGCGCTTCCGCTGTGCGACCATACTTTTCGATGTTTTCCGTGCGTCCCTGGAACACAAACACTGTTCCTTTAGGAGAAGACTCCCCATGCCAACGCGCAACTCGAAGACGCACATCGTCTTCGGTCTTTACCCAATACGCATCCACGCTGGCAGGGCCCTCTGCTACCTGAGGGAAAAATGGCGCATCAACCATCAAACTAGAGTAATTCATAGTTATTTTCCTTTGCAAGGTGTACGGCGCCATGCTGAAACAGGCATGGCAAAAAGGTAGGCCGAGAAGAGCATTGAAAAAAGCAAGAATATTGTAAATCCGGGTAGAACTCCGGTCAGAAAATAACATGCCACTAGCAGAGCCACGGATCCATTCATCAACACCCACGGCAACAGATACCGGCTTCGCGAATGTAGTTTACTGAGCCGCTCCAAGACCCTCCCTATTACAAATGACGCATTAGCGAATGTTCCCGTAATCGCCAGAAGGCAAAAGAAACTATAATAACTCCCAGGTGCGGTTCCGAAAGATGAATATTCACTCTCGGCAGAGTCTTCGCCGCTGAAAGGCGATAAAAAATCTGCGGCCAGCCAACCAACAATGTCAGTGCTATTGGATTGCAGATAGCTGGACTGAAGTTTCATCAGGATGGTGATGAAAATACCCAAAGAAGCGCAACGGAATATCCCAGTTATCAGTGAAAAACCAATGTGTTCAACCACCGGATTTGAGGCCTCTTTGGGTCGGCCCACAAGACCTTTCACCAGATACACGTAGTCGTGTTTGATCAAGTGGAGGAAAATGAGGCCAGAAAAGAAAACATAAGCTGTGAAACCATTGTACAGAAACACAAGACCTGTGAAAAGAATTGCGCCGTATAAAGATATCAAGTCTGGGCGAAAAATAGCAATTCGCCCCCAATCTACCGCCCAATTGCCTGGATCGCCATTCAGCAACGGGATCAAGTGGGTTGCTACCCAATTGTACCCAGACGCTATAATAACGGTCACAACAAGCGTCGCCCAAAAGGTATAAGAGGCCGCCGTAACTCGCTGATCCCAACTAACCGCAGGAAAGGTCGGGTCAGAAAATTCCTCCATTCTAATTCGCCACTCCTCTTTCCAACAACGCAACACGTCTATCACCAATGCCAAAAACAGGGGCAGAACAGTCAGAAACGTGATTGTCCAATTTGGCGCCCATAAAAATCCAATCTGCTTGGACGGGCCAATTTCTGTCGCAAAAACTATACTGTGAATGTTTAGTGTGAATGAGATCAGCCCAAGTGCGCTGGCGCCTATAAAAACCACGAGCGGTAAAGCCATTGAGCTTTCACCGGTAAATAGGGCTTCAGTTTGTCTCGCTGGATTGACGCGCGCACGCTTCCTTTCAGCGACTGTAGACGGTTCGCCTGCACGGCTTTGGTCCGGCCTCACTTGTTGCAATACATCCGTGTAACTTGATTGTGACGAGATGCTAGATTTTCGTTTTTTCCTTTCGGCGGCGAGTCGCCTATTCGCCAAGCTAAGCTCTACTTGCCATAAGTTCGACGCTTCTGGATCGCCGCATCCAAATATCCGTGCCAGCCAGCGAATATTGTCCGCACTTATCCCTTTGTCATTTTCTTGAAACCAGTGCTGCACAGTCCTTAAGTCGATTCCATTACAGTTTGCATCGATCTTTGAAATTGCATCGGCCAAAAGCTCCGGTGTCCATTGTCCGACTGGAAATCCATCTTTGTCCGCAGGTCGACCGGCACCTGCTGCAGCCATTTGCTGGAACAACCGCTTGAAGTCGCTTTCAGCATCAGGTGGTGTGACAAAATATTTTCCGTTCTTAATCAATACTCTGAACGCCTGCGTTTCGTTTTTATTCGCCGAATTTCACATCGATTCGTGCATTCTTCTCCCTCTAGCTTCAACCTTGAGTGGTACACACGTCAAGTGCTGATAAGTTTTAGGGCACATCACCTCTCCGGAGCAGAATATGGAACGTGCAACACACTGTGATGAAGACCGGCTCGAGGCAAAAGCCATAGGCCGAATTCTTGATCGGCATTCTGGAAAAGTTGTCGGTTGGATTTATGAGTGGAACACCGGCGAAAGGAGCCGAATGTGGATCACCAACTACCGGGGCCGCGTGGTTTATGAAGAAATCACACCCACGCAATAAGTCTCAGTTATAAACTTAGTATCAATCGGTTTCTAATCCATTTTTTCAAACCTAAATGCTTGAACCTTAAAATGTTCAACCTGTAAATTCACCACCAATTGTACAATTCGCCTGTAGTCATGGCTGAACTAGCGTGTTGATTCAAAAAATCATTCACGCCCCTTCTCGAGACATCATTATTTTTCTGATGTCCGTGTGTAGGTTTGAACGTCCCGCCGGATAATATTCGCATGGATCCGAGTTGCTAGCGGATCGCATATAACGAATGGTTGTATGGGTGCGGGGCGCCTCTTCACGCTATCGGCAAGAGTAAGAGAATCGGTATTGCAGGCCAACTGAACCAGCACTCCACTCAGGGGTTTGTATCTGTACTTACTTCCATGATAGACGCAAATGACCTTGTCCAATGTCTGCGTAGCCGCGACAGGGCAGTCTCCGCAAAAATATACCTTGCGGTTAATAGTATATTATCGTAATTTCGGGGTTAAAGTAGAAATCCCCGGGGTTGCGCCATTGGAGAAAGCGTGAGCCGGGCCATGAACTGGGACATCGAAGCACCTAATGTGGTTACGGAAGCCAGGTTCCGCGAACTCGTGGAAAGCGGCTATAGCGCAGAAATCCTGTGCCAGGAGTCGGCACATAAGAAAGGCCCCAGCTATTACGGGGTCTGGATCATGCGCGTTGTCTCTGATGACGGGGTGGAAAAGCTCCTCGTCACCGCCCGCACGCGGACGACCTACAACGATATCAAGATCCGCGAGTTCAAGACGATCTCTGGCGTGGTGTCTTTCTTCATTGGCCTTGGTTTTGCGCATGTCGACCTGCCGCTTGAGGCGGGGACAAGCCGTACGCACAAACTTGCGCCGCCAGACAAAGCCCCAGCAGACAAGGGCGCTGACAACTAACCTCGTCTGCCTCTGGCTGGTCGCAGCACCTGCCTCCGCGCAAATGGTCCTGGTCATGGAGAGCGACGGCTCGCTAACCCCGTCCCGCTCCCAAAGCAGCTTTGCTCGAAACTACAATGACGGGATTGGTCAGGGTTCGGCCTCCGACGGGATCGCGATCTTCGGCGAGGTAGAGGCCGAGCAAGAGGGCGTCCAAGTCGCGGCCCTTGCCCGCCCGACTCCCCTGCCCCGCGACGATGTCCTCTCCGGGATTCAGACCGCGGCCTTGCGCTATGCCAGCCATCCGGGGCTGCGTCGCGCGGGGCTTTCCGTGACGGATTGGCTGGCTCTCTATCAGGCCAATATCGAGGTTGAGAGCACCTACCGGCAGGATGCGATTTCAAGTGCAGGTGCCATTGGCCTTGGTCAATTGATGCCAGCGACGGCGCGTGATCTGGGCGTCGACCCGCGTGATCCGCTGCAGAACCTCGACGGCTCCGCCCGCTACCTCGCGATGATGCTGGAGACGTTCGGCGATCCGCATCTGGCGCTGGCGGCCTACAACGCGGGGCCGGACGCCGTGCACCAACACGGTGGCATTCCCCCTTACCGAGAAACCCAGAACCACGTGGCCCGCGTCATGACTGTCGTGGCCCGATTGGAAGGATCAAATTCATGAAACAGATTTCAAACCTCTTTGTCGCCTCGCTGGCGCTATTCCTGCTGATTGCCGAACCCGCCCTCGCCCAGAGCATTGATCTCTCCCCGATCCAGAGCCTGTTACAGGGCATCGTCGATGCGCTGACCGGCCCACTTGGCGTTGTCATCGCGACGCTTGCCGTTCTCGGGGTCTTTCTCAGCTGGTTCTTCAACATCATCGATCTGCGCCAGGCGCTCTGGGTCCTCGTGGGCATCGCTGGTGTTGCCGCCGCCCCCACCATCGTTGCCGCGGTCTTTGCCGGTGGCTGAGCGCGCGCCTCTCTTTCTCGGCCTCGTGCGCCCGCCGAAGCTTCTGGGCCTGCCCATCATGTACGCGATGGTCTGGCTTTTCGGTTCGGTGCTCTTGTTCGTCTGGGTCCAGCACATCGTGGTGCTGGGCGTGGCCGCCCTTCTTTATCCGGTGCTGTGGAAGGCCGCAGATTGGGACCCGCGTTTCATCGACGTGATGATGACGGCCCTGCAGGAGACACCGCCCACGCGCAACAGGTCCATCCATGGCGGGGACAGCTATGCCCCGTGATGACGCCCGTGATGCTGCGCTCGATGCCCGCACAATGACGCCAGACTGGTATGCGCGCGAGACCCGCCTCGCGCATATGCTGCCCTATGTGAGCCTCGTCGACGACCAGACCGTGCGGACCCGGGTGAACGAAGTCTTCCGCTGTATCCGGCTCGAGGGGATCAACAGCTACACGACGGACGATGCCTATCTCGACAAGGTGACGGCGCTTTTTGCGCGCATCGTCGCGCAACTTGGGCCGGAATTCAGCTATTACGTCCACAAGGTCTCCAAGGCCATCAAACCTGATCTCGACCCCATCCGTGAAGACAGCTTCGCGGGCGAGGTGGACCGGCGCTGGCGCGCCAAGCTCGCAACCAGCGGACTGCGCGACAAGACGCTGACGCTCACCGTCATTCACCGCCCACCCCCCAAAAGCCTCCTGCCGTTCCTCAGCCGCAGCGCGCCGGACCGACTGAAGGAGGAGACCCGCAAACGCCTGCAGCGCTTGGGCGAGGCCGTGAACGTCTTCCTCTCGGGGCTTACCGAGCTCAAGCCGCGCCTGCTGTCAGCCGGATCGGGAGAGCTGGTGGGATTTTTGGGCGCGCTCAACACGGGCACCGAGTTGCCGCTCTACCCGGCCAACACCTACGGCTTTCTGTCCTTCAACGTCGCCAATACCCGCGTGACGTTTCACGGCGACCATTTCGAGCTTTCCGAGGGCGTCGTGGGCCACCGCTACGGCAAGAGCTTCACCATCGGAGAATACTCGGAAGGCACCTCCTGCACCATGTTCGACATGCTGAACCTGCCGGTCGACATGATCGTGACGCACTCCTTCACGCCGATCAATTCGAACCTCATGGCGGGCCGCATCAAGCGGCAAAAGCGCCAGATGCAGGCCAGCCAAGACGCAGCCCTTTCGCTCCTAGAAGCCCTCGACATCGCCGCCGATGATCTCGAGGCCAAGCGCCAAAGCTTCGGCGAGCATCACATGGTCGTGACGCTCTTTTGCGACACGCTCGAAGAACTGCAAACCCTCAGCGCCGAGATCGTGAACGCTGCCGCAACCGAAGGCGTGAAGATGATTGGCGAGCGGGTCGCCGCAAAGGCCCATTACCTCAGCCAGCACCCCGGCAACCAGCCAAAGCGCGTCCGCGCCAGCGCCGTCACCAACCGCAACTTCGCGGATTTTGCGGCCTTCCACCGGACACAGCTCGGCAAACCTGCAGCACTTACCCCCTGGGGCCGGGTCGTCACATATTTGCCCACGCCGGAGCAGAGCGCCTACCGGTTTTCCTATCACGAGCAAGGCTCGCCCGACAAAGAACCGACCAGCGGCCATACCCTGATCATGGGACGACCCGGGTCGGGCAAATCGGTGCTGTCCGCCTTCCTGATGACCCAAGCCCGTCGAGCAGGGGCGCGGATCTTCGTCTTCGATTACCGTCTTGGTATGGAGATGGCGGTCCGCGCCAATGGCGGGCGCTACGCGTCCCTGAACGCCGGCCAGCCCACGGGTCTCAATCCGCTCTGGACCGAGACCGATGCCCGCGGCACCGCCTGGCTCTCGGACTGGCTTGCCACCCTGCTCTACCGCGCCGACAAACCCCTGACCCCGGCGCAGACCAACCGCATCCAGGAAGTGGTGCGCCAGAACGCGCAGGCCACCAATCCGGCCCTGCGGAACTGGCGGGATTTCGCATCGCTTTTTGTGTCCACCGATGATGGCGCCGATCTGCACCAGCGCCTGCTCGAGTGGTCTGAGGACGGCCGCTATGGCTGGATCTTCGGGCAGAGCCTCGAGGACACGTTCTCGCTCAAAGGCGATGTGGTGGGCTTCGATCTGACCGGCATTCTCGACAGCGAGGCCGACAAGGAGCGCATGGCCGTTCTCTCCTATCTTTTCCGCCGGGTCGAACGCGAGATCGAAGACCGCCGCCCCACCATCATCGTGATCGACGAGGCCTGGAAGGCCCTCGATAACGCGTATTTCGCCGAGCGGCTGTCGAATTGGCTCGTGACCGCGCGCAAGCAGAACACGGTCGCGGTGATGATGACGCAATACGCAAGCCAGCTTGAGCGCACCCGGACCGGCAAGACCATCGTCGAGGCGGTGCCGACGCAGATCCTGCTGCCCAATATCCGAGCGCAGCCTGCGGATTACGCCATGCTGAACCTCACGGAGAAGGAGCTCGACGTCCTTCTCAACACGGGCAGCAACAGCCGCCTCGCGCTGATCCGCGACGATCAGGGCTCGATCGTGGTCGATGCCGATCTCAGTGCTCTCGGGCCCAATCTCACCATCCTCGGCGGCATGGAAAAGGGCGAAGCGCTTGTCGGCGCCGATTACCGCGACCGCCCAGACTTCTGGAGGCTTTCATGATCCGTATCCTGTTTCTTCTCACCGCGCTCGGCGCGCTGGCCTCCTGCACCCAGTACCGGGAGCCGCAGGCGAACTGCTTCACATTCCTGGCATCGACAGCCCCTGTCGCGCCTGATTGCCAATTCACGCCCCTTGGCACCCCGGAGGACGACATTGAAGTCTAGCCTGCTTCATATCCTGGCGTTTTGCCTGCTGCCCGGTCTCGGCATCGCCCAAGGCGTGCCGACCAATGACAGTGGGCTGACCGCGCGTGATATCGTCGAGACCGGCGATCGCGAGGCAGACTTGGCTGTTCAGGCCGACAAGCTTGCAGTGCGCGAACTCGTCGCCGAGATCGAACGGGAGCAGCTGGAAACCCTCCGACGCATCCTCGATGCCCAGACCAGCTTCGGCGGTCAGGGATTGCCGGCCATGGTCTCGAGGCTGGAAAGCGGCAGCGGCGATCCCGACCGCGCCGTAGAAGCCGTCTATGGCACGGGCGAGATCGATCCCAATCCCGGCGGTGCGCAGATGTTCGGGGACGCGTCTGAGACCATCGAGCAGCTCATCATCCGCGTCGCCCAGGAAACCAGCGGCTTTGCGGGAGTTGGCCGCGCAGGGCTCTCACCCGTCCAGTGGCGCGCGTTGCTGCAAGCGCTCATCTGGCAGGAAAGCCGTTTCACCATTGGGGCACGGTCTCCCGTCGGCGCCTATGGTCTCACCCAGATCATGCCGGGCACCGCCAGCGATCTGGGCATTAACCCGGCATACTATGACAGCCCTTACCTGCAGGTGCATGGCGGCGCGCGCTATCTCGCGACCCAGCTCAACACATTCGATGGCAATATCATCAACGCGCTCGCGGCCTATAACGCCGGACCAGGCCGGGTTTTCGAGTATGGCGGCGTGCCCCCCTTCCGAGAGACCCAGCACTACATCCAGGTTATCCCGGAGCGCTACAATCTCTATTTGACCCGTATCGGCGGGATCGATGCGCTTGGCACGATCGATCCGGCGCTTCTCGCCAATGCCAACCTCTCGCTCACGGGTCATGGGGCGGCCTTTTATGGCAGCAACTCACCAGCCGCGATCCGCCAAGCCGCCCTGCGCATTTCCGACATCGTCGAACGGATTTCCGAGACGGAAGACGTGCAGGAAAGCATCGCACTCAACACCTATATCCGCGCCGAACTCGTGCGCCTCGTCGCCGCACGCATCCGGCTACAGGCGGCGCGCACCCGCGTCCTTTCAGCCGAAGAGCTGGCCCAGGCCAGCGCCCGCATGGCCGAGGGTGCGTTCATGGATTTTACGATCAGGGAGATTGAATGATGCGACATTTACTCATGAAGACGGCCTTGGCCACGACACTTGGGATTGGCCTGTATCTGGGAGCCCTCTCCCCTGCCCTGGCGCAAGGCGTGCCCGTCGTCGATACCCAGAACATCGCGCAAAACATCCAGCAGCTCCGGCAGATGATCGAAGACGAGATCCTGCAGAACGAGCAGCTGACGCAGCTCCGCGAACAGCTTGCGACACTCACGGAACAACTTGGCGAATTGCAAAGAACTTATGAAGCCCTCACCCGCCTCGCCGAACTGCCGGAAATCATCCGCACCGAAATGGAAGACGAGTTGAACGGCCTGCTCGATCAGGAGTTCGGAGACATCCTCGCAACTATCGAAGCCATCAAGACAGGGGACTTTTCCGGCCTCTCCGGTTCCGGCGCGGGCGAGATCGAAACCCAGATGGACCGGGTCCTGGCCGATCTCGGATTTGACGATGACACCCTCTCGGAAATGGCCACCAGCGGAAATCCCGGAGCCAACCGCGTGGCGACGCAGGCAACAACTGGCGCGCTGGTCTCGGCCGCCGCTCAGAACAGCTATGAAGATGCCGGCCAGTCGCTCGAGCGGGTAGACCGCCTTGTCGGGCTGATTGATGACATGGACGAACTCAAGGAGAGCATTGATCTCAACACGCGCGTCTCGGCGGAACTGGCAATCGCGCTCGTCGCCATGTGGCAGCTCGAAGCTGTGCAGACCGTGGGTGATGGCACCGGCGGCGTGATCGATGCGGCCACCATCGCCGAGGAACAGCGCTTCATGGATTTCACCCTACCCGACCTGCGGGCTGATTAGGGCGTTTCGAAATTGACCCAGAATATCAAATTTCGGTTTTCGCGTTCGAGCGCAGCGAGAGGCAGCGAAGAACCGATGCCGCTTGTTTCGAAACGCCGAGCGGGGGCCTGAATGGTGGCGAGTGAACAGGAAATCATCGAGGAAGAACTGGTCTACGGTGCCCTGCGCCGCGAACGGCTCTGGCAGCGCCTTGGGCTGATCGGTCTCATCTTCGGCATCCTCGGATGCCTGAGCGCGGCGGCTGTCGCGATCCTCGATGTCGATCCGCCGCCTGTGGTCGTGCCTTATGATCCCGCCACCGGCTTTGCCCTGCCCGAGGCCTCGGTGGGCGCGACGTCTGTCACAGCCAACCAGGCGATCATCGAGGCGGAGGTGTTCCGCTACGTGACGGACCGCGAGGTCTACAACCAGCTCGACAATGACCTGCGCATCCGGAGCGTGCTGCGGCGCTCCGACGGGGCTGCCGAGAGCGGACTGCGCCAGATCTGGAACAGCGCCAATGAGAATTACCCGCCGATGGTCTATGGCCCCAATGCTCGGCTCGACGTCGAAATCCTCAGCATCAACCGGATCGGCACAAACCGCGCCACAGTGCGCCTGCGCAAGCGCCTGACGTCCATCAACGGCGTCCAGACCGGTCTTTTCACCGCCACGCTTCTCTTCGAGTTCCGCCCCGAGACCCGCCGCTCCATCGATGAGGTCTGGACCAATCCGTTCGGATTCACAGTGCTCGAATATTCCATCCGCTCCGACAGATTGGAGAATTGACGTTGTTCTTTTTAAGACCGCTTGTTTTTGTCATTGCCCTGTTGCCCGGCCTCGCCTTCGCCGAAGCCATCCCGCGCGGCGGGCCTAATGACAACCGGGTTCGGCTGGCCACCTACCAGGAGGGCCAGGTCTACCGCCTCAACGTCTCGCTCACCCATGTGACCACCATCGAGTTCGGCGAGGGTGAAAGCATCCGCTCGATCATCGCAGGCGACACGGAAGGGTTTGAGATCGATGGCGTCCCGGGCGGTCAGGCCTTCGCGATCAAGCCTGTCGCACGCGGTGTCCATACCAATGTCACGGTCTATACCAACCGCCGCAGCTACTACTTCAACGTCCAGGAGGTCCGCAGCCCGACCTTTTATGTGGTCCAGTTCCGCTACCCCGAGGACAATACACGTCCGACGCGCGCCATCGCTGCGCAAGCGCCGAACTACAATTACGGGGCCAGCGCGCGCACCGAGTTCACCCCGACCCGCGTCTGGGATGACGGAACCTTCACATATTTCGAATTCCCTTGGAACGCGCCCGTGCCCGCGATTTTCCGTTACGCCAATGGCCGCGAGCGGACGGTCAATACGCAAGCCACCGACGACGGTGTGATCCGGGTCTCCGGGGTGAACAGGCAATGGGTGTTGAGGATCGGGGAAGAGGTTGTCTGTATCGAGGCAACACCGCCTGCGGGGGTGGGATCATGAGCGACACCGGAAACGCAGACCTCGAGAAACGCCTCGCCGCGCTCGAACAAGGCAAAGGCGCGAGCTCACCCCCGACCCAACGGCGCTCACCTCTTCTCGCATTGGTCGTCGTCCTCGTGATCGGCGCGGGCGGTGCGTTGCTCTATCTCGTGTCCCAACCCGAAGAAGAGGAAGCCCTGCCCACGGCAACGCCGGACGTGTTCCAGAACGAGGGCGACGGCTTTGGCGCCATCGAAACCCTACCTCCACCAGAGCCCGAAGTGGTTCTGGTCGCACCGGAACCTGTCGAACCAAATGCAGAACTTCTGGCACAGCTTGCAGCCCTTCAGGCCCAGATCGAAGAATTGCGCAATGCGCCCGAACCGGTGGTGGAAGAAGATACGGCAGCCGCCGAAGCCATCGATGCGCTGACCGCCCAGATCGCCGCCCTGCAGTCCGCCTCGGAAGCCGCGCAGCAGCAGTTTCGCGATGAGCTCACAGCGCGGGATCGCAGCCTTGAGCAACTCCGCATGGATCTGGAACTGGCCCAACTCGAGGCCAGCCGACCCCAACCCGCTCCAGCGGGCCCTACGGAGGATGAGCTGCGCGCGCGGGAAGAAGAACGGCTGCGCCGCGAGGAAGAAGCCCGGCGCATGGCCGAGCTGGAGCGCCGCGCCGCGGAGGAACGCGCCTTTCAGGAGCGGCGCATCACCTCGCCCACCATCGCTTTTGGCGGTGCCTCCGGAGCGAATGAAACGGCTCTGACCGAACGCACTTTTGGCGAGGTGACGGATTTCGTGCTGAATGGCGCGTTGCCCACGTCCGTCACGCAGGCTGAGGTCATCGCCAACCCCTCCAACACCATCATCCAGGGCACGATGATCCAGGCCGTGATGGAAACCGCCCTCGACAGCTCCCTGCCCGGCCAGACCCGCGCCGTGGTCTCAGAAGATGTGTTCAGTTTCGATGGTTCCCGCCTCCTGATCCCACGCGGCTCCCGCCTCATCGGGCGCTATCGATCGGGCGTTGATATCGCGCAGCGCCGCGTCACCATCGCCTGGGACCGGATCATCCTGCCCGACAATCAAACCATCCAGATCAGCTCTTTCGGGGGTGACAAGTTGGGCCGCTCCGGCGTCACGGGCTTTGTCGACACCCGTTTTGATGAGCGCTTCGGCTCGGCGGCACTGATCTCGCTGATTTCCGCCGCACCAAGCGCTGCCGCTGCAAACGTCCAGGATGAGACCGCCGCGGATGTGCTCGAAGACGTTGGCGATGATCTTGCCGATGCCACGGACAGCGTGATCGGCGATTACCTCTCCATCGGCCCCGTTATCTATGTCGACCAGGGCGCCCGCGTCACGGTGATGGTCGACCGCGATCTGGAGATATTCTGAGCCCATGTCGCTGAGCTATCTCGAAACCTCGCTCGACCGGATCGACGCCGCCGCCCGCGACGATGTCATCGAGATTTGCATCAACCCAGACGGAACCTGTTGGGGCGAATTCCAGGGTGATCATTTCATGCGGAGGCTCGACAAAAATCTGACCGCAACCGAAGTGAAGGACCTCGGCAACCAGATCGCCTCCTCTGCCAACACCACGATGAGCAAGGACCGCCCCATCGTCTCGGTCTCGATCACCTATAAGAGGCGACCCATCCGAGCTCAGGTGATCACCCCACCTGCCGTGCTCTCGGCCATGTCGATTAGCCTGCGGTTCTTTTCGAGCCTGCCGCTTGAGGGCATCGCGCTCGATTTCCTCTATGGCAAGGAACGCAAACTGGAAGACCTGCGCGTGGAAAAGAAGCGCGCCTTGCGCGCCGTCGTGGCCGCGGGCGTGATCGATGATGCGCTGGCATTTTGCGTCGAGAACAAGCTCAACATGATCGTCTCGGGCGGCACCTCCACCGGCAAGACCGTCGCCGCACGGAAGATCCTTGCCCACGTGCCGGCCGAGGAACGGATAGTCACCATCGAGGAAGCCGCCGAGCTTCTGCCGACCCAGCCCAATGCCGTCACCCTCATCGCCAATCGCGATGCGGAGTTCCAGACCGCCGATGTGCTGCTCACCGCAACGCTGCGTATGCGCCCCGACCGGATCATCCTCGGCGAGGTGCGGGGCAAGGAAGCAATGACGTTCCTCGAGGCCATCAACACCGGCCATGGCGGGTCCATGACCACGCTACATGCCGAAACCCCGCAATTAGCCGTGCAAAGGCTCGCGATCGCGGCACTCAAGACCGAAATCCCGATGACCTATGCCGACATGATCCAGTACATCGAAAATTCCATCGATGTGATCATCCAGGCCGGTCGCCACGACGGCCGACGCGGCATCACAGAATTTTTCCTCCCCGGCGCAACCGAGATTGGAGCTTCACAATGAAGACCTTTGAATATGACATCCTGTTCTTCCAGGTGAAGAAGCAAAAGGACTACGACGCGATGCGAAGTGCCTTAAATGAGCGCGGCGCGGAGGGGTGGGAAGTCATCACCGCCGATGCCGGTGACTACGGCTACACCACGTTCTTGAAGCGCGAGACTGCTGGTACGAAGGCGGCATCAGAATGATGCGAGCCGTTGCAATCGGAAGCGTGCTCGTCGTTCTTGGCGCAACCGCTGGCGTCGCTGAACGGAACCTGATCCCAACGCTCGACAACGAGCCAGATGTTTGTCCCGACCAGCCTCCAGAGCCACAGTGGATGAAAGACATCGATGTACGCGAGTCCCACAAACGGCTGCTGATTCAGCAAATCTACCGGGCACAAAGCATGCAACGCATCGTTGAAGCCCAAAGCTGTGAATGTCCCACGCGGTATCCTTCTTGGGAGGCAACCGAAGGCGTCTTCGTCGAGCATTTCGCCGCATCTGAATACTGGGACATCGTGGAAGCAACGTCAGAATACCGACGGCAGGCAAATGAGATTCGACGCGAAGCCATGCCAATCTGCGAAGCCGCCGGGAACTGGTAGGGTTCCATGAGTGTCGTCACCTACTTCGTGGAAACGGCTGAAGGCTATCTCAATACCGCTGCCGAGACGCAGTTCGGTGCGGTCGCTGCAACAGTCGGAACGATGCTCGTACTCGGCACCACACTCGTTGTCATTCTGGTTTTCATCAACACGATCTACCAGTATCGCGCCATGGACGGGCGCACGGCCTTCTGGCTCGCCGTGAAAGTCGGGCTGATAGGCGCATTTGCAACCAACTGGGTGCAGTTCAACATCCTTGCTGCGGCGATCCTGAACGGGATCGACAGCATTGCCGGGTCGCTCGTGGCCTCAGTCGGCGGCGGTTCACCCGGCCCATCCGGCACCTTCGCAGAGGAGTTCGATGACCTGATCGCGGCGCTCGGGGACTATTTGAATGCCGCGGGCTCTGAACTGAACTGGATGGCCGGTGCCCTGTTGGACACCCTTGGGGTTTTGCTGCTCTCAATCCTCGGTGGCTTGGCGGCGTTCATCGTCGTTGCGTCCAGGCTCATGATCGCTCTGCTGATCGGGATTGCTCCGGTCATGATCTTCCTGACCCTTTTTGAGGTGACCAAGGACTATTTCGCGCGCTGGCTTTCGGCGCTGATTTCCTTTGCGATGTACCCCATCGTCGTTGCCGGCGTATTTGCGACCATCACTGGTGTCTCGCGTGCGCTTCTTGCTGAGTTGGGCGACCCGGAAGGCGCCTCCAACATCGGCGCGCTCATTCCGTTCTTCATGATGGTGCTGATGGCAAAGGGATTCATCATAGCAACGCCATTCCTGGTTCGGGCGATTTCTGGAAACATCATGATGCCAGCGCTCTCAGCTGGATTCGGCGGTAGCTATGCTTTTGCCCGAGGGCTTGCAGGCGGCCAACAGGTCTACAACCGCTACGCCATCGGAGGTGCGACTGGAGCGGAATATGCAGCTCTACGCGCGCGACAATTTTTTGGTGTGCAAGCGTTGCCAAGCCGACCCAATACTGCTGGTGGGCCAACCGTAGCTCCATCCGGTGATACGACTGGAACAGGAGCCCGGATGCTGGCACAGCTTTCAAGGTTGGGACGCCTTGGCAAGCGGTGATGGCCCAAAACGAAGTGGACATCTGCGCATCCCATCAACGCAGCGGCGCAGGTTTTTAAAGCAGACCTTAGCCAGTACTAGAATTTTGGCGATGCCTATTGCGGGACACAACATGTTGTTGAAAGGTTATCCTCGATCAACTATGTTGAGAACAAAGCGTAAACTTGTTCGATTCGGTGGGAGGCGCGTCACTCAGGTTTTCCAAGCTAAGGAGCAGTACTGATGAGCGTCGAAACTTCGCATTTCAAAGTCGCCAATGGTGACATGAGCCTAATCAAAACACAGAGTGGCCGTTATATTCTCGTAGACATAAATATTAGTGCCTCTGCTGATTACAAAGATGAGGATGTGCCTGATGTTGGAGCACAGCTTCGCAAAGCGCTTGACCGTGACAGCGACGGACGTCTGTTTATCGATGCATTCTTGCTGACGCATCCGGACATGGATCACTGCTCTGGACTGCAGAACCATTTTCATCTCGGCAAAATTGAGGATTGGTCGCCCGAAGACGACAAGATCATAATTCGCGAAATGTGGTCTTCCCCAATTGTTTTTAGACGTGCCAGCAGTACCAACAAGCTTTGCGCTGACGCAAAGGCTTGGGCGACAGAAGCGCGCCGGCGCGTTGAAATGTTCCGCCAGGACAAAGATATCGAAGACGGAAGCAGAATTTTGATCCTGAGCGAGGATGCGGACGGCAAGACGGATGATTTGGCCGACATTCTGATCAAAACGGGCGAGGCATTTTCCGAGATTTGCGGCGTAGCAGATGACAGTTTCAAGGCGGTCTTGTTGGCTCCGCTGCCGGTCACGGACGATGAAGACGAAGAAGAGTTGCTCAGCAAGAATAACTCTAGTGTCATCACTCAGTTTACGCTTGCGAAAGATGATACCGAAAACGCCGCCCAGTACCTGTTTGGTGGTGACGCCGAAGTGGCGATTTGGGAGAAAATTTGGGCAGAGTATTCTGAAGCTCCCGAGGTTCTTGCATATGATGTCTTGATCGCGCCCCATCATTGTTCCTGGCGGTCACTGTCGCACGACAGCTGGTCCAAAAAGGGAAAAGATGCGGTAGTTTCTGAAGATGCCCGATCAGCTCTTTCGCAAGCAAACGGCGGTGCAATAATCCTGGCCAGCAGTAAGAGTGTTGTAGACGACGACAACGATCCGCCCTGTATCCGCGCAAAGGAAGAATATGAAGCCATTCTGAGCGAAGCGGAAATCAATGGGGAGTTCCTGTGTTTAGAGGACGAAAAAGGTGACAAGCCGCTAAAGATGGAAATCACCGAACATGGTCCAAAAGTCGCGTCCCTGAAAATGGCAGCCGCTATCTCTTCATCGTCCGCTCTTGGAGTCGAGGCTCATGCTCATGGTTGTGGCTCAGACTTGGCATGAGTCAGCTGCATGGTAACCGTCGATGATCTTCTAGCCGTTCCCGTAGCCATTGCCCGTGCAATTCGCACACTGGACAAGCACCCTCAAGTAATCGGCATAGCCATTGCGTCGCGGGCTGATGACGATTGTCCGGTGGATGTGACTCTACAAATCAAATCGGAACTTCCATCTCGGTTTCGAGGCGAAAGCCCGTCGGGAGTACGACGTGTCGAGCCCGTCAAACTATCGTTTCCTGTCTCCTTCCCTCTGTTTGCACCGCGCCCGAGTTTACGGGACGACTTTGACCGGTCCCATCCTCACTTACAGCCAAGTGCAGCCGGTTCAGCGCCCGAACCGTGCCTCGTTTTCGGATCTCCACGTGAGTTAATTCAGTCCGGGGGCGGTATTCTTGCGCTTCTCCAGCAACTTCTGGACTGGCTCGATCGAGCAGCGATGCTGAAACTGAATGATCCAAAACATGGTTGGGAATTTGTTCGGCGTGACCACTTGAACGACCTTATTGTTGGAGATGCCTCGCAGATCCGGAGTGTAGTTAAACGTAGGTCCGGCGGGACTTGGCACCGTACGTGGGTTCTTGCGCAGATGGGTCAGTCCGACCCCTACTATCGAATCTGTCTAAAGGGCAATGAGCAGGTCAAAATTGATGAAAAGACACTGAAATCCCTTGGACAGGTCCCGAAAGGTGACAACGAATGGACGGGGTTTAGCCTCGGACTGATTGTCTGGCCCGGCAAGCATCCAAACGGAAAGCCAATCATCTGTGACCGCTATCTTCCAGAGACAGTAGGCAACGTTGCAGAGTTATACGAACGCGCTGAACTCTACGGCTGCGGCAAGATGCTGGCAGAGAGGATGAAGTGGCTGCGTTCGAAGCTCAACGGTTATACCATCAAAAAGGCGTTGCCAGTCACAGTGATATTGATCGCCCGCCGACCGTTCAATCTCATTGGCCAAGCCTCACCTCTTGAAATCTGCCCATATGTGATCGAATTCCAATCTGTGGATGATCTCAAGCCGACATCAAGTGCGATTGTCCGTTTGGCGGGCCACAGAGATTCGATCTCGATCGATGTCTTAAGAAGAACCTCGCATGGTGATCCCAGCTCGCAATGGCTTTCATGGTCCATGCTAGGTTGTGGAAGCTTAGGTTCGAAAATTGCGATGCATCTCGCGCGGTCCGGCCGTGCCCCGATATCGGTCGTAGACAACGACACCATGGAACCGCACAATTACGCGCGACATTCCTGCTTGCCGTATTCTGCTGATTTGGATTCGATGTTCTACTCTTCCAAAGCTGGGGAATTTGCGCATGACGTCAGCAAACTTGCGCAGGAGACGGATGGGTATCGGATTGATGCCAACACTGTGCTGCGCACCAAAGAGCTTCGCAGAAAACTGAAGCTCGAAAAATCCAAAGCAATATTGAACACTACCGCCTCTGCGGTTTTGCGGGAAACCCTGAGCTATACAGATTGGGCGAAGGGCAAGACACCACGGGTGATGGAAGCAAGCCTAATGGGTGATAGTGACATTGGTTTCTTCTCGGTGTCAGGCCAGAGAGCCAACCCCAGTAGCAGCGACCTGATGACCGAGTTTTATCACCACTTACGGAGCGACGACGCACTCCGATCTAAAGTGATGGGCCAAAGCGCTGACGAGATCATCATTGGTCAAGGATGCTCGAGCTTCTCGATGATTGCCTCAGACACTCGGCTTTCTATGATGGCGGCTCCGCTCGCGAAGCTGACAAGCGACGTGCTTTCCGGGAGGTATATAGATGAAAGTGGGCAATTCAACATTGGGCACCTGCAGGCCGATGGTCTTTCCCAGAATTGGGAAAGCCATAACGTTGAACCCTATACCATCGTAAAAGGACCCAAGATGGGCGCGCTTGAAACGCGGCTTGCCCGCCGGGTTACGATAGAAATTGACGCTGAAATTGCGCGCAAGCCGGGATCTGAAACCGGCGGTGTTTTGGTCGGGCGCTTCTCGGCCATCGGTAACGTCTTTCAAGTCGTAGATACGATTCCAGCTCCGCCCGATAGCAGATTTTCTAAAACGGAGTTTGTTCTGGGTACCGAAGGTTTGAGTGATCAGCTCGCACAATTATCCAAGTCTTCGGGAAACACTCTCTACGCGCTAGGAACGTGGCACAATCACCTTGCGTCCACTGGTCCCTCTGCAACTGATTTCAGTACAGCGGCCAAGCTTGCAATTGGACAGCTGTTTCCCGTTCTGATGATTATCCGAACCCCAACTGGGTACCGTCAGCTTATCGCAGAGGCGGTGGGCTTGTCCTCCGAACTCGGAGGAGACGAAAATGCCTAATTTTCATCGAAGAGTTCATGCAGATGGATAAGATGTTCGGTATGGACCGCTACGATAGGACTGCCCGTCTCAATCCGGCGCTTTTGACGCTGTTGCCCGCGCTCCTTTTTGTCTTTGTTTGGTTTCCAGCTGTTTGGACCCAATTGGGTGCCATAGCTGCATTTGTCGTCACTTGCGGGGTCCTGTTCGCGTTGACCCGGTTGGCGCGAAAGTCTGGTCAAAATGTTGAGCGCAAAATGGGCAGCCGAGTTGGACGTCTGCATACTGCGTCTTTGCTTTCCCTTTCCGATGATCGTTTACCCAAGAACATGAAGACGAGGTGTCGCTCATACATTGAGAAACATAGCAAGATTATCTTGCCGAGTTTAGTTGATGAGACCCAGGACCCAAAGACCGCTCAGGATGAACGCTTACTAGCAGTACGTTGGTTGCTTGAGCACACCCGCCCGCAATCAGAAGCAAGCCTTTTGTTGAATGAGAACATTGCGTATGGGTTCGCGCGCAATTTGCTCGGGTTGAAACCATTGGGCATTGCAATCACCACCACGGTGACTCTTGGAAGTGCATATTTCTTGTATGATCTCGAGATCGGGTCGACTGCGTTCGTTCTCGGGGCACTGCTTTGCGGAGCCGCAATAATTGGACTCATGATGTGGGTATTCTTGGTGACGAAGAGCTCGGTAGAACACGCGTCTCAGGTCTATGCCGAAAAAATTCTGTCGCTGTGCTTAGAACACTGAGCGAATGCGACACGTCAGACCTAAATATGCGGCAGCAAACTTCCTGAACGCGCCCGCCATCCTATCGAGCAACTAGCTTTTGCCTGCTGTCCTGACGCAGCAACGCTTCCATGTCGTCCAAGCCATCGACAGCTGAGCGCAACTGCGCCTCATCGCCTTCGCCCGCTGCCTCAGCATCCGCGACACGGACAGCAAAATCCATTTCCATCTGTCGCTGCTCCTCGGCGATAACGGCTTGAACGACAGGCGCGGTCTTCTTTGGAGCGGCGTCGGCTTGGCCTGACGGTTGACCATCGCCAGCCTGGCTCGCCCTCTCCACATCGGCTCCTGTTCCCCCTGGCCCATCCGACGGCGGCGTCATCGGCATGGCGCGCACATTCAGCGGCAGCGTGCCTTGCGATCCCCCTCCCCCCGGCTCTGGAAACGGCAATTCACCCGTCTGCGCCGCATGGATCGCCTTAAAGAGCCGGTCGTCAAAATACTGGATCCGCTTTGCACGGACCGGCATCTGGGCATCGATAACCATGACGATTTCATCGAGCGGTAGGCGGCGCGCCTCGTCTTCAGGGAGCAAGGAGCTTTCTTCAGTCCGCGTGGATTGGCTGCGTCCTTCAAAGGGGTTCTTCCCGATGGACTGGGAGCGCGTGATGACGGTCTTCGTGGTCTTGCCAACCGCTTTGCTCAGCTCTTCGACGGTTTTTTCGTCCGAGGGCGTGAGATAGAGTTTCACGCCGGCATTGCCCTGCAGCGCACGGCGGGTGTTTTCGCCATAGATTTCATCGAGGGCGGGGATGGTTTGTGTCACGACGGCCAGGTGGCCGCGATAGGTCCGCAGGGTCTCGATGCTCTCGACCACGATGGGCATATTGCCGAGACGGTTGAACTCGTCGAGCATGATCATCACTGGCCACGGCTCGTCTGGCCCGGGATCCTTTTCCTGCATGGCCGAGAGCAGGTCGGAGAAAAACAGCCGGATCAGCGGCGCGAGCGGCTTCACCATCAGCGGCTGGACCACGAGATAGACCGAAAAGGGCTTCTTGCGGATCGTCCGGAAATCAAAGTCCGACACCGCCGTCGCCTCATCGATGGCTGGGTTCTGCCATTGGTCGAGCCCCGAGGTCATCAGGAGCGAGACGTAAGAGGTCAGCGTATCGTTGTTGGTCGAGGCCAGCCGGGTGAAGATCAGCTTGGCGGCCCTGTTGTCGACCTCATGGCCGCGCGCGAAATACTCCTTCTGCTTGTTCCCGCCCGAGGCCGCGATGCGGTAGATCTCGCCCAAGGCCGGGCGCTTGCGCTGGAAGGCTAGCAGCCCTGCCGCCACGAAGAGATCGATCCCGCCTTTGAGGAGGCCCTGCACCCGGTCGTTGTCGCTCTGCAGGAACAGCCTCGCCAGGAGCTGCAGTTCCATCTGTTGGCGCGCGGGATCTTTCAGTTGATAGATGCGCAGGAGCGGGTTGTAACGATGCGTGCGCTTGCCCTCCCAATCGGTGGGGGCAAAGCGATAGACCTTGTCACCTTGGGCTGCGCGATGCCGGGCCGTGGCCTCGAAACACTCGCCCTTCACATCGAGCGTCACGGCGGAGCCCTGCCAGGTCAGCAGGTTCGGAATGACGAAGCCCGTGGTCTTGCCGCGGCCGGTGGGCGCCACGATCAGCGCATGGGGGAAGACCTTAGAGCAGATGTAGTTGGCGCGGGAGCCCGGCGTCCCCAGCTTGCCGAGGATGAACCCGGTCCCGGGCGCCCCGAAGAACCCATTGGCCTTCATCTCGCGCGCACTTTGCCAATGGGTCTGGCCAAAGCGTGTGAGGGCCGATCCCGATAGGGCGAGGCTCAGCATCAGGCCGGCGGCGGCGAAACTGCCGATGATCAGGTGAATAAGTTGCGCGTCCTCCGGGCGGCGGTCCAGGATCGCCGGATAGTTCTGCGCGATATAGGCAAAGTCGATCTCGGCCCCGAAGCCGAGATCCTGGTAGGTCAGCACCGCCGAGGCGATCGTATAGCCCATGGCCCCGGTCACCAGCGTTACCAGCAAGACCCCTGTCGCGATCCGCGCTTTTCCCATGGAGGCGCTCAATGGACCTGACCCCGCTCGGTCTCGCCATCCAAGTCTGTCGCGCGGTGTTTTTCATATTCGGCGTCGGAGAGATCATCGACCACCTGGCGCAAGGCCTCCGTGTTGGCCGTCGCGGCATCGGATTGCAGGTAGACCTTGGCTACATAGAGCCGGTCGAGGCGGTCCTCGAGAACCTTTTCCAGCGCATCGGCATCGCCGGATGTAAGCCGGCCCAATTGGCGGTCATCCAGCACCCGCGAGATCTCGTCCCGGAAGGCGTCCCGCTCCGCCTCGGTCTCGAAGGGCGCGGACAACTCCCCCGCCCGCTCATGGTCCAAAACAAGTGCAATCTCATCTGCGAGGCGGTCGGCACGCTCAGACCGCGCCGCCGTTTCATCGCGGGTCGCGAGAACTTCGTCGCGCGTGCCAGACCCGAGCCCCTCGCGCATCTCGTTTTCGCGGCGGACCTGATTGATGACCTCCGTGTCCCGGATCTGGACGACGGCCGCATAGGTCGCGCCAAGCCCGCGGGCGAGGTGGGACGGCATGTCCGGATAGCGCGCGCGCAAGTCATCCGTGACAGCATCTGCAACGGGCGTGCGGAGGTCGCGTCCCTCCATGATGCGGTCGACCTCGCGGGTGATCTCGCTGGCGCGGGCCGCATCGGCGATGGTCTCCCTGTAGGGCTCAGACCGGTCGATCACATCGCCAGGGCGTGCAAGCAGCTCCTGGTGTGCCTCGAGATACGCGCGCTGCTCGGTCTCGATCCGGCGCTCTGCCCGCGAGACAACCTCCCAATCCCGGTCCTCGATCTGCTGCGCGGTCAGGCCGTCTGCGCGCATCTCCTGACGGATTGTCCCTTCCATCGCCCGCACCGCGCCCTCATGATAATGGAACTGCTCGCTGACCGGTTCCGCTTCCATGACACCATCCCGGCGTAGCACGTTCTCCCGTTCCAGCAGCGTCCCAAGTTCCACATGCACATCGTTGAGAATGTTGCGCGCCTGTTCCAGATCGGCGCGGCGTTCAAGGTTCAGATCCCGCGCCTCGGCCACTTTGGAGAGATCATTGGCGATCCATTGATGCTCGAGCGCTGCATTTGAGGCGCCCGTCTCGATCCGGGCCACCACTTCCGATGTGCTGATCCCGGTGCCCCGTAGTGCGACGTCAATGCGCGATCTCAGGTCGGACTCGGCCAGTCGCTCGCGCTGGCTGGCGTCAATATTGGCCTCGGAATAGATCCCGCCCTCCGAGGGGGTCTCTGACAGCGTGGATGATCGCAATCCGAGAGGCTGCATGTGCTGGACCTGCGTCTGGATCTCGATGAGACGTTTTTCCAGCACGGGACGTTCCGCGTCAGACTTCTCGGCGATCATACCCTGCACCCGCGTGAGCTTCTCGGCATAGAGGCTTCTCAGATTCTCAAAGCTTTGATCCTCGGCCATATACACATCTCCTGTTCGATCCACCTGCCCGCCATGCGCCAGCACCTCGCCCGCGCGAAAAAGTGCTGCGGCGATATCCTCGCGGGCCTCCCGGGAGGCTTCCGCGGCAAGCGAATGGTAGACGGTTCTGGTGTTGGCGATCTCCGCCAGCGTCCGGGCTAGGTCGGTCCCAACGCGTTCCCGCTCGCGGGGCGCGCGGCCCTCGTCTATCGCGGCGTAAACCTCGCTGGTGCGGGCTGGGTAATGCACGACGCCGCGATCCACCCGCCGTGTGGCTTCCAGGCGCACACCGTACTTCTCGGCCTCCTCGACCATGGCGAGGCGGAAGTCGTCATAGTTGAAGCGATGGTTGCGCCCCAGAAAGAAGAACTCGCCTTCCTGCGAGCGACGGTTCAGCACCAGATGCGCATGCGGGTGATCGCGGTCCTCATGCACCGCGATGATGTAGTCGAAATGCCCCGCATCGGTCTGGAAGAACCGCTCGGCCACATCCGTCGCAATGTCGCGCACATCCTCGCCGCGCGTGCCGATGGGGAAGGACATGAGCATGTGGGTGGTCTGTCCGAGCTTGGGCTTGAAGCCCGCATCCCACCGCTTGGCAAAGCGCTCGGTGAGGTCCTTGATGTCGCCCGCCTCGAGCTTCGCCTTCCCATCCAGGAACCCGCTACTGTCGACGATATGGGTGGACTTGGTGGTGAGGTAATCGAGCTGGTTTGCGAGCTGCGATTTCGTATGTGTACCCCCGCCCCGGATCGCCTTGAAGACCGCAGGCCGATGCCCTGCTGCCGCGCGGGTAAGCTGGGTCTGCTTGGCCACGTGCAGACCGTGCATCGAGCCCCGGACGCGGCTCCAGCCATCCCGGAAGACCTCGCCCGTGACGGAATGGACGGCATCATTCAGCCGCATGGGCAAACTCCCTCAGCGCGGCAGTGGCCTGCAGTTGCATCCCATCGCGACGGCGGCGCAGGAGCAGATCGATCTCGTCAGCAGAATCCAGGATGAACCGCGCCAGCCCGCGCATCTGCGCAAGGCGCAATTCGGTAAACTCCGGGCCAGCCCCCTGCCCCTGCCGGTTGGCCTGCGTCATCTGCTTGGCGATCTGCGCGACCCCATTACCGACCTCGTGCAGAGAGGCGCGGTAGCGCGCCATCTCTGCTGCCATCTGCGCGTCCGGAACGAACACCCCGCCTGCCGCCTGAATGAGCCGCCTGAGTCCCTCGGCACGGCTCTCGACCCCGGCCTCGGCCAGCACCTCGTCGAGCGCCGCAAGCTCCGCAGCCGTGACCTTCACACTGACTGCTGAGACTGGGATCGCGGCATCCGTCTGGCGCTCGGCATCGACTTTGAGCGTGTACTGGATCGCCCGCACCGACACGCCAAACCGTTCCGCCAGCACTGAAGTGGAAACGCCTTCCGCAGCTTCGCGAACGATCTCCATGCGCTCCGTATCGATGAGGCGTTTTGAGCGAGACATGCGAAGAAAGACCCCCTATTTCCTGCTACCTTCCACCAAGGCCGCCCCTACCTTACGAAAATATACCAAGCTGTCAATTATATACTTAAGTCGCATTCAGGCTCAGGAAGCCTTGGGTCCGCTTCCCCCGCGGCCCGCAGGGACGCGGCTCTGCCGCCCTCACCACCGGGCGACCCATCTGTCCTAGGGGTCCCGTCCGCCAGCCCCGCCCGAGGCTCTGGCCGAACACGCATGTGTTCGGACGGAAACGCGGGCGGGTGCAAACCCCACCGACAGGGCGGACAGGCAGGGTCAAGGAGGGCCAGATTTGGTCCCAAATCTCTGCCGCAAAAACCGGGAGGCCCTGGCCGATAGGTTTTTGTGGATGGCCCCCTTGAGGCTGACTGGCCGGTCTGTCGCGGCCTGATCATTCCGGGCGGAGTGCGTCCGTTGAACGCGCAGAGACCGGCATCCCTGGAACAGGGATCGGGCCGCCCCAAGATCGTGCTGGGGCGGCCCATTCTCGTGAGAGGATTTAGTCCTGGGGATCTTTCGCGCTCGGTGGAAACATCACCAGCTCCGAGACCGCGACGGGAAAGTCGAGCTTGAGGCTGAAGAACTCCGAGCCGTCCCCGTTGCGGGTGTTGCGGAACATCGCACCCACGCGCTGAAAACGGGTGCGCTCCTGGCCATCGGTGTCGGTGAACTTGACGGGGACGGTGGCGACGTAGTGGTTGGTCATTTGGGTTACTCCTTGTTGCGATGGGGATCGCCCGGCACGGGGGCAAGAGGCTCGGTCGCAAGCGCAAATGCGGAGGGTCCGCGGCCAGCCGTGGAAGCCGTATTTGTGCTTGCCGAAGCGAAGCGGAGGGCACGATTGGGCCGCCCCCGTGCGATCCACATCTATGAGCAAAAAGGAGAGACCCGGATGGCCCTTGCCATCACGCCGACACCACCATCCGCGTTCGCGTCCTGCCGATCCTGGCCGGGGTGTTTCGGAGCCCGCCCGCGTACGCGCGATGTTCCGAAACACCACCCGAGGGACGCGCAAGTCTTCAGCCTCATTTGCGACGTCTCGATCTCTCGCGTCTTGTGCTGCTAAGGATGTGCGTGAGGTGCGCACCATCCCGAGCCCATACCGATGCGGATGGACCGCACTCTGACGGACCGGGTAGAGGGATAACGGTACTGGACGCCGCAGACTGCCGATCACGCGTGACCGATCGCACGCACCATGAGACATAACGAAAGGGCCGCGCCAAGCGCGACCCCCTCTCTTCAATCCTGCGACGCCTTCTTCGCCGGGTCCGCAACCCGCATGACCGTCAGACCTTTCGCTTCCGCCTTCTGCCCGAGGTTCAGCGCGACCCCGTTGCCGCCGAAGAGTACAACCCCCGTCGCCGCGAACTTGTCGTCCAGCATTTCATCGTTGCACTTGAACGGCGCTGCCCGCCCATGCGCGGACCAGCGCGGATCGAAGCGCGCCTGTGCTATCCCGCGTGCCCGGGCCCACCGAGCCGCAATCATCTCCGCCCCGTGCTTGCCACCCTTGTGGCAGAGGAAGATCTCCTGATTGCGGTTCTGTTTGATCCGTTCGCGAACCTTGTCGAGCGTGTTGAAGATCACATCGACATCGGTCCAGTCGGTGGCGCCCGAGACGATCAGGGGCACCCCCTCGACTTTCGACTTCTCGGCGGTTTCACGGTCGTGCTGCTCCAGGAGCTGCCGTGCCTCGAAGATCGCCCCGGTCTCCTGCGCCCGGACGCTTGCGCGCGACCCGGCTGCCGGGATGAAGGCGTGGCCCGTTTCGATCTCGTAGCATTCCGCCGCAGCCTCGCTCATCACCTCGATGGCGCCGACAATCTCGCGCAGCTGCACAAAGCGCGCCTGCGCCTCTTCGAGCGCGGTCTCAGCGATCTCCGATCCGTCGTGGGATTTTGCCAGCGCGCCGATCTTGTCGGCGGTGCGGTCGACCTCCTTGCCGAGTGCCACCTTGCGGCGCTGCAGGATCGTCGCGAGCCCATGGGCCAGCGGTTCGATTTCGGCTTCAAGCCCGGTCCCGCGCAGCTGCCCGAGCAAAGCCTCGAAGCTTTCGCGGATGATGCGGTCGGTCAGGATGTGATCTTCCGGGATCGGCAGCTGCGCGTCCTTCTCGGTCAGTCCGAAAAGTTCGATCGTCTCGTAGGTGTTTGCGGTGTCGTAAGCCATGTCTGGTCTCCAGTGTTCGGTTCCTAGGCCACCACGTGAGTGTGGGGGCATGGCCGAATGCCTGGTTTCCGAATCTGCCCGGGTCAGGGACGGCGCAGCCGCCGGCTTGCCGGGCGCAAAAGTTTTCCGAGCGCGACACCCGAGACACGCGCACCCTCACGCACGGGACCGCCCCGCACCACTGGCGCCGCCCTCGCCAAAAAGTTTTGCGATCCTTGACGCGGGCTGATTTGGGGGCCATCCGGAGGATATGCTTCCGCACTCATGTGTGTGTTTTGACGGTAGGTTTACCCGACCCGAGCAGGCAAACGGCCCGACCGGACGCGGGAGACGGATGGAGCGGGGGAATCGTTTTGCCCCGCAAAACAGACCAGAGCGCAATCCGGCGGAGCGGCCGGGGAGGGACGTGCTCGCGAGGCGGGCAAACCGGGGGCCTGGGTGCGACGCCGCGGTGAGGCCGCAAGGCCGAATGCGCGACGGACCGAAGGGCCGTTCTCCCCTGCGACACGCGAAGCCGAGCTGGGGAGGCCGCAAGGCTGGGACTCAGGTCGATGGTCGAGTGCACAAAACCGACACACTCCGCATGCAAACCGTGCAAATTGTCTGGTCTATTAAAGGGTTCGGATGTAGACAAGATCCTATCAACGCTGAAAATGATCATTCAGAAAGAGCAGTCCGACCTTGGCTTCCGCCCAACAACTCATCGGTCTCGTTAAGAGCCACGCAGAAGGGGACGCTGATCGTTTTTACGATCTGGCGATGCAACTCTCGGCGGCCGAAGAACAGAAGGGACACACTCGGCTGGCTGAACAGTTGCGGCAGTGGGCTGAAGCGGGGCAAAAACCGCCAGCAAAGCGAACCCCTGCAGTCACCCCTATCGCAATGCCTCGCGGCGATCTTGCAGAGTTTCTTGCCGCGTCTTATCCGACGGAGCGAACCATCGATGTAATCTTACCGGATAGGATTGGAAGTGAACTGTCGCATCTCGTTTTCGAGACGCGCATGCGCGAAAAGCTCGAGGCAAAAGGCCTGAAGCCACGGAGGCGTGTTCTCCTCTCAGGTCCTCCCGGTACCGGCAAGACACTGAGTGCGTCGGCACTGGCCGGGGAGCTGCAGTACCCCTTATTTTCGGTCATGCTCCACGGGCTGATCACCAAGTTCATGGGTGAAACAGCGCAGAAGCTGAAGATGATCTTCGATGCCATTAAGACGACGCGCGGTATTTATCTATTCGACGAAATCGACGCTTTGGCTGCCGCCCGGGGCGGTGAGAACGACGTCGGCGAAGCCCGGCGGGTTCTGAACTCATTCTTGCAGTTCTTAGATGAGGATACCGGGCCTTCGATCGTCATTGCCACCACAAACCTGCCGGGAATTCTTGACCGCGCGGTGCTGCGCCGCTTCGATCTTGTGTTGCCTTATGTCATGCCCGATGGCCCGGCCATTAGGCAAGCGCTCGAACGCCGTCTGATCGGTTTCTCGTTCAATCGAATAGGATGGAAGCGGGTGACGGATGTCGCCACTGGCCTCTCAACAGCCGATATTGTAGCGGCGGCGGAAGATGCCGCGAGACGTGCGGTTTTGAATGATACTGACAAGATTGCGACACAGGATTTACTTGACGCCCTCGAACGCCGACGGTCGCTCCAAGATTTAGGGACCAACGACAATGGCACGAGAGCTTCCACACTTTCACCTTCGCAATCTAGGACAGCCGCGCCCATTCCAGGCAAAGGGCGGGGGCGGGTCCAAAAGACCAAGTGATGTCCCCAATCGCGCTGCGCACGCCCAAGCATTGCTTCAGGCAATCGACGCGCTGCCGGATATTCCAGCAGCCGAACTTCCCGGCGTCTATCTGGAAGTCGCCTCCCGCATCGACGAGCGCCTGAAAAAGGACAGCTTGGACGCCAGCGGCCTGATGCTTCTTCGCATCGAAGATACTCCAGTTCCTGGTGGCGCCCAAGAGCGCGCGACGGTGTTTGCGACTGCCAAGGGTATCGAAAAGCTACGTATGAAGGTCGAGCAGTTTCGGACTGAAGACACGCCTGATCGCGAGAAAGATGGTGAAATTGTCCCGGGCCGTCCGAAGAACGCGGACCTGGTGCAAAGCGTTGCTGCCATCACGGAAGCGGGATTGCGTGCCCTATGGCGCAGCCCTCCAGGCAAGTTTCCCGCGGCGGATGTTGCGACCGTCTGGGAGGCTTGGCTCGAGCCCCAAATGACCGAGGCCTTCGTTGCAGCAGCGCCAAACTATGGTGTGACTGTGGGCGCGGATCGGCTGGAGTTTCCCGAAGATACAGTGGTGGTCGTCCAGGCCGATCGCAATCAGCTTGCCCAAGCCGTCCGGCGACTGGGTGGCGTACGCGCACTTGCCGCTCCGACCATCACAGCGGATTTCTTCGACGGCTTGCCGGTGGCCGAACAGGCGCAGTGGGTCGACGAGCTCGCGGGCCGTACGACCTACACTGACAATCCCGATCCTGGCTACGTTACGCTTTTGGATACCGGTGTCAGTCGCGCGCATCCTCTCATTCAGCCAGCGCTCAGCGTGGATGACCGACATGCCGCCAACCCGGCCTGGGGACTGGAGGATGTGAAGGGCCATGGCACAGAGATGGGAGGACTTGCGCTCTTTGGCGATCTGACGCTGAAACTGCACCAGGCGAACCCAGTTAAGGTCGTGAACCGTTTGGAATCCGTGAAGCTGCTGCCTGATGCAGGGATGAACCCGCATCATCTCCTTGGCGCGGTGACCAAGCAGGCTATCAATACAGTAGAACAGGTTGGCCACCGACGCCGTACATTTGCCATGACGACGACGACAGGTGAGGATACGCCGCACGACGGAGCTCCCACCTCCTGGTCAACGGAAGTCGATCAGCTTGCCGCCGGTGTATCAGGTGACATCAAACAACAGCGCTTGGTACTTGTTTCGGCAGGGAATACCGACAACTTCACCTTTGGTGCCGGAAACTACCTCGACCGATGCGATCACGAGGACAACGAAATCGAATCGCCGGCCCAGGCGTGGAATGTTTTGTCTGTCGGAGCTTTTACAGAGAAAACCGTACTGCCAGACGGAGAGCTGGCCCAAGCGCTTGCACCATTCGGCGACTTGTCGCCAGCTTCGAGAACTGCATCGTGGTCGTCCCACTGGCCGAACAAGCCGGATGTCGTCCTTGAGGGTGGAAACTGGGCGCTAAGTGCCATGCCTCCGCCAATGCGGCACGGATGGTTATCACTCCTTTCGACGCACCACAGTTATCCGGTCCGATCCTTCACATTCACCTTCGACACTAGCGCTGCGACAGCGCTTGCAGCGAAGGATGTAACGGAACTCTGGTCTGACTATCCGACGCTTTGGCCCGAGACAGTCCGTGGTCTCTATGTGTCTTCAGCGCGGTGGACGCAGCAGATGCGTGCACATCTGCCAGCCCAGCCAAACAAGGGTCATTACACGCCACTTTTTCAGCGCTATGGATATGGTGTGCCGGACATGGCCCGTGCCCGCCGCAGTGCGTCGAACGCGCTGACCCTCATCGTGGAAGATACGATTACGCCTTACGGGATTTCTGAAAAGACCGGCGGTGATGTCCACAACGAGATGAAGCTGTTCGCCCTTCCCTGGCCCGTTGAGGCTTTGCGCGCGCTCGGCAATGCCGATGTGACCTTACGGGTGGCACTCAGCAGCTTTATCGCTCCGAACCCGTCCGAGGCCTCGCGCGGCGTTCGATATCGCTACGCGTCCCACAATCTACGTTTCCAACTCAATCGCGCTGGCGAGAGCGAAGCCCAGTTCCTGGCTCGGATCAGCAAGGCGGCCGAACAGCCTGATGGTCCCGCTAGCTACGAAGATGATCTTTGGGACTACGGTAGCAATCGGCGTCATGTCGGATCGCTGCATATCGATCAACTGACATGCAAGGCGTCAGATCTAGCAAGGCGGAACTTGTTGGCCGTTCACCCAGTCACTGGATGGTGGAAATCGAAAAAGCTTCTCGCTGAAGGTTTGCCTTCTGTGCGCTATGCATTGATCGTGGAAATCGATGCGGAAGAGTCGGAGACCGAGCTCTATGCCGAGGTTCAAGTTGCTGTTGACGCCTTGATTGCCGCTCAAGCGGTTGTACAAGTCTGACTGTATTGGAGACCCCGCGCAGCGCTCCCTATCTCGGCATCGCATCTACATCGGGCCTCCACATGAAATGGCAGTTCGATCGCTCTATTGAAACAAACACAGCAAAAGGGGAACCGTGATCTCACGGCTCCCCTTTCGGTTCAGATCGTCTATTCTTACGCGTTGATCACGCGACCAGCGACAGCCCCGCGCCTGCGTCCTGCGGCTGCTCACCGCTGTCGATGAACGGGATGATGGAGAAGGCCTGCCCGCCGCGCTGCTCTTCGTTCTGCACGGCGTTCACGCGCAGGTCGCCATCGGGCGTGTTGATCAGCAGCGACAGGTAGTCATTGCCCGTGCGGCTGCTTTTCGCCATCCAGGCCGAGCCGACGCGGATCGGTGTGCCCCGGGGCGAGCTGACCTCGATACGGTAATCGGGGTGGGTTTCCTCGGATTTGTAGCTGTTCTCGATCAGCATGAACTCCAGATCGAACATCATGTTGGCGATGTAGCCGGTGAAGGCGTTGTCGGCGTCCATGGCGGTGAGCTCCCCCGAGATCGAGCCGGATTTCATCAGGCCGTTCGAGACCAGAGGGATGATCTCGAATTCGCCGCTTTGGGCCGCGCGCGCCTCTTTCGTCTGCACCGCGTTGACCCGGAAGGGGCCCAAGCCGACATCGATCTGCATCGAGATGTAGGGGTTGCCGCTGGTGTTGCCGGTCTCGTTCCAGGCCGTGCCGATGCGCACCTTGCGGCCTGATTTGTTGACTGCCGTCACGTCAAAATCCGGGCTGCGTTCGGACATCTTGGCCCGCGCCTCCAACTGGATGGCGATGTCAAAGCGCGTCGAGTGGATCATGCCGGTGTACTGAGCGGCTGCGGTCTCGACATTGCGGGTGAGGGTTCCTGCGAACATGGGATGTTTCCTTTTGGATTGGCCGGTGCCTGACGTCCTTGCCAGCGCATCCGGGATTGCTTTTTCGACCCCTCCTGGGATCACAAACCAGAAAGCTCGCTTTCCTTTCTTCCCAACCTTCAGTTCAGCGCTGTCGCCTGAGAGATTGTGCCACCTCCCCGCCGGGTACGACGCCCCTCCCCTGCCCGTCTGCTCTCAGTTGGCTGTCCTGGCTCTTCTCGTCGCCACCCTCCGGTCCAGCGATAAAGAACTCTGCTTCCTCCCCGTTCAACCGCTGCCCGCTCCGGTCGGTCAGCCCGAAGGTGCTGCCGTTCGGCTCAAACGTAATCAGGTATTGGCCGAGGCTGTCCTTGTGCACGCGGTAGCCGGTGTTGGCCCAATGCACGGTCCGACCGGCATCGATGGCGGCTTTGATCTCTTCGAGTGTCATGATCGTCCCCTCGCCTATTCTGCTGCCACTGAAGTTACGTCCCGCGTGGCGTCTGGTCCGGTTCCAACAATCCGGGAGAGGATGCCCAATGTGTCGATCCCATCCCCATGCGGCAGGAACACCCGCAACTGGAAGGCGATGATCTCCGTGAAACACCCCATGGCCTTGAGACCTTCAATCATGCCCCGATCCGCACCGCCCAGCTCGAGACGCATCTCGCCTGCGACCCGGCGACGGGTCAGGGTGAGACCCTGGCCCAGATCGACCGGCGCCGTGGTGCCGAGCGCAGCGGTCAACATCTCCTGCGGTGTTTGCGGGTTTGAGACGAGGAAGCGGGCGCGCAGCGCGGCCGCCCCTTCTTCGCTCAGCGTGCGCCCGATCATCGCTGTCGCCCCGTCCGGCGTGACCCTGTAGATGCGTTCATTGGTGGTCGGGATGTCCTTCCAGATCGGCAACAGCAGTCCTGTCAACAGGTAGAGCTTGGTCGTGGTGGTCTTGGGCAGGGATGCGGCCTCGGCATCCCAAAGTCCTGCAAACTCGGGCCTTCCGATGTCTTCCCAGGCCGAGGACTCGAAGCGCGTCTCTTCGAGGTAGCTGGAGCCATTGGGCCGCACCGCCTTGCGCATGAGCGTGACGATATCCTCGTCATACATCTGCATGGGCCGCGCCGAGATGAGCGCCGCGCGGCCAGACGCTCGGTTGACCATCGGCAGCTTGTCGGGATTGCGCGACATGGCCTCTTCGGCCCCAAGGACGTGGACCGGGTCGGTCACCTCCAGCCCGATGATCCGCGTCACGGCGCCGGATTTCGGGCAGGTCCAGAGATCCTCTGTGGAGACCTGTTCGATCTTTTCGCCGCGCAGGGTTTCCACGCCGAGATCGAGCGTGCCCGCCGCGCGCGCACGTTCCGTCTGATCAGCAATCCGGCGCATGAACTCGGCAAAGAGTGCGTTCTGCATGTGGATGGGCAGGGCAAGCACCCGGTTGAGAAACCGCTGGATCGGGGGAAGCTCCTCAAGGAGCACCCCATCCTTGTCGATCAGCCGCAGGGCCGTCCAGTCGGTGAAGCTCTCGTGGCTCATCGCCTCAGCGCGCCCGGCGGCAAGATCGGCGAAATACCCACGCAGAGCCGCCCGTGCGATCGGGCTTTCGAGATTGTCCTCCTCGCGGAACATGCCTTGCGAGCCGGTCTCGCGCTGACCCTTGGTCAAGGCCCCTAGCTGGTCGAGGCGCTTGGCTATAGTCGAGGTGAAACGCTTTTCGCCATGCACATCTGAGGTGCAGACCCGGAAGAAGGGCGCGCTTACCTGGGCCGAGCGATGCGTACGGCCCAGCCCCTGGATGGCCGCATCGGCGCGCCAGCCGGGCTCCAGCAGGTAGTGCCGCCGCCGTTTCTGGTTCTTCGCCGTTTGCGCCGCGTGATAGGACCGGCCCGTGCCACCCGCATCGGAGAAGATCAGGATGTTCTTCTCGCCTTCCATGAAGGCTTGGGTCTCGGAGGAATTGCTGCTGGCGGCGCGCTTCTCGATGAAGAGATGACCATCCTCGGCCTTCAAAGGGCGGATGGAGCGCCCGGTGACTTCGGCTACGGCTTCATCGCCGAAGGCCCAGAGGATCTGATCGAGCGCCGAGGGGATCGGCGCCAGTGTCATCAGTTCCATCATTGCCGCATCGCGCAGGGCGAGCGCCTCGCGCGAGACGACCAGCGCGCCGGTCTCGTCGCGCAAGGGTTCCGCCACCATGTTGCCGTCGATCTCGACCAGCTTTTGCGCATGGATCGGGAAGGCCTGTTCGAGGTAGCCCAGAACATAGTCGCGCGGCGTCAAGGCACCCTCGACGAGTTCATCCTCCGGGTCCATCGCCTCAAGCCGACGCTTCAGCAGGCTCTCGCCTGTCGAGACAACCTGGATGACGCAAGCATTGCCTGCCGCCAGGTCGTCCTTGATCGCACGGATGATGGTCGGGGCTTTCATGCCCATCAGGAGATGGTTGAAGAAGCGCTGCTTCGTGCTCTCGAAGCGGGACTTGGCCGAGGCGCGTGCGGCCGACGCATTAGTTTCCCCCGAGGCGTCGTTGACGCCGGTCGCAGTCAGCGCCGCTTCAAGATTGTGGTGGATCATCCGAAAAGCACCCGCGTATGCGTCGTAGATCTCGATCTGGGCCGGGGTCAGCGCGTGTTCGAGCACGTCATACTCCACCCCATCAAAACTGAGGGCACGCGCCGTGTAGAGCCCGAGCGTCTTGAGATCGCGCGCGACCACCTCCATGGCAGCGACGCCGCCTGCCTCCATCGCAGAAACGAAGCTCTCGCGGCTTGGGAAGGGGTATTCGGGGCCCTGCCCCCAGAGCCCCAGCCGCGCGGCATAGGCGAGGTTGTGGACGCTCGTCGCACCCGTGGCCGAGATGTAGAAGACGCGAGCGCGGGGTGCTGCCAGTTGCAGCCGGAGGCCAGCAAGGCCCTGCTGGGAGGGTTTGACCCCCCTGCCCTGCTCGGACCCTGCCGCGTTCTGCATGGCATGGGCCTCATCAAAAGCGAGGACGCCTTCAAAGTCTGCGCCCATCCAGTCGAGGATCTGGCTCAGTCGCGTGGTGCCGCATTTGCCCGCGGACCGCAGCGTGGCGTAGGTGACGAAGAGGATACCGTCACCCATAGGGACGGGCTGGTCCGGTTTCCATTTGGAGAGCGGCTGGATGTCGGCTGGCGAGCCGCCGAGATCGGTCCAGTCGCGGATGGCATCCTCGATGAGCGTGGCGGATTTGGAGACCCAGATCGCCTTCCTGCGCCCGGAAAGCCAGTTCACGAGAATGAGCCCCGCGCATTCGCGGCCCTTGCCGCAACCGGTGCCGTCGCCGAGGAAATAGCCAAGGCGATAGGCACGTGCATCCGGGTCATCATCGGTGCGCGTCAGCTTGGTCTGGTCGTCATCGATCGTAAACCGCCCCGGCAGGTCGCGCCCATGGGCATCGTGTGCCATGATGATGGTCTCGAGCTGCGCCTCGGAGAGATCTCCCTCCTCGATCAACCGTGTGGGCAGGCGCAAGTCATCACTGCCCGTGTTTGAGGGCATGGGCGGTGCAACCGAGGCCATGGCGATGCTTTCGACGAGCGGGGTGGGATGTTCCTGGGCACCCGCGATCTCGATCCGCTGCGGACGATAGCGCGCATAGATGTCCGAGATCGGCGTGTTGTCGCGCGGGATATCAAGGCTCGTGAAAACTAGCGGGACAACGGCATTGGCCCGGGGTTTTGAGGCGGCGACAGGCGCAGCGGCGGTCTTGCGCGGAACAGAGGATGGAACGGTCGGCCGCCCGTTAGGGATCGCCGCTGCCTGTTGTACGGGGCGCATCTCGGTCCTGGTTGCGGCCACGGCATCGACATATGCCAAGGCTTCATCCAGATCCCGTACAGTGACGCGGATCATTTCGCCGTCCTCCTGCACCTTGTCAAAGACCATCAGCTGGGTTTCGACAGAGGTGCCGAGCTTGCGGTAGACCTGCCCCGACATCGTCAACGCCAAGCGCGGCGTCAGGAGACCGCAGGCGCGTGACCAATGCGCGGCATCGCGTTCGGGCGTGAATCCCGGCGGCATGATCGCCACCAGCCGCCCACCGGGCGCGAGACGCTTTGCAGCCGCGATGAGATGTTTGGCGGCGATGTGCTTGTCCCGCGACCGATCGACCGAGGAGGCGAAGGGCGGATTCATCACCACGACGTCGGGTAGAACCGGCGTCTGCAGCAGATCATCGATATGCTCACCGTCATGGCCCGTCACCTCGCCGCCGAAAACCGCGCGCAGGAGGCGCTGGCGAAAGGGGTCGATCTCGTTGAGCAGAAGCGTGGCACCGGCCCGGGCGGCGAAAGCAGCCAGGGCACCGGTGCCAGCCGAGGGCTCCAGCACGGTCTCGCCCTTGCGGATCGCTGCGGCCCGCACCGCCATGGTCGCGAATGGCAGCGGCGTGGAAAATTGCTGCAGCCGGATCTGCTGCTCGGAGCGGCGGGTTTCCGTCAGCAGCCGTGAGGCAAGCAGCCTTGCAGCGGCGATGTCACCTGCCGCGCCGTCCCCACGCAGCAGCACCTGAACAGCCGCGGCCTGCATCAGGTCATAGGCCATGCGCCAGTCCCAGGCACCGCCGGCATCGCTGCCATGGAACGTCTCGCGCATGATGCGCGCGAGCGCTGAGCTGCGCAGGGGTTGGAGGTCGACCTCCGCGCAGATCTTCGCGAGGACGGAGACGAGGTCAGGGTGGGGGATTGAGAGAGCCGGGTTTGCCGGTTTGGGCTTAGACATGGGGGTTTCCTTTGGATCAGGGTCTGAGTTCCAAAGGACAAAAAGCCCGCTTTCGCTTTTCAGGGTGACGGGGGTCAGACCGCGCTGCCCCCCAAGGCTTGGTCAGGACTTGGGTTCGACCTGCCGCTTCGCATCAATCAATGCCTGTGCGGCCTGCATCACCTGAACCTGAGATGTTCCCGAGCGTGCATCCTCCAGCGCGGCCTGCACCTGCGCGCAAAACCAGGCGTCATACGAATTCGCTTTAGCGACCACGGAAGTGCTCCTCGAGACCCGGGCCGAGAAGCCTGCCGAGGTCATCGGGCATGTCTGCAACGCGCACAGCAATTGGGAAACGGTGCCCCGTCAGGTGAGGCGCGCCTTGTTCATCGGTGCCGAAATCCGGCCCTTCCTTATCCGTTGGGTCCATTGCGATTTCTTCCACTTTACTATGGGTCGTTGCTACATCACCCAGCGTGGTGACGTAAACGGCAATGCCATTGTGGTCAAATCAAGTCGGGCCACTTAGGATTCGAATTCCGGAGGGGGCAGAATCCTACGTGAAGCTCAAAGCCGCCGTTCATTGAAAGCGCGGCGAAATCTGACTCAGAGCCCAAACTGACCGATGCTGCGCGACCCACGAATGTCTGCTAGCGATGTAAAGTTTAAGCCTCCTTAGCCAGTAGATTTCCGAACGGGTTTGCCCACCCGACTGCCATCGCTTTGGCAAGGATACCAAAGTCAGCAGACTTGCTTGCTTCATCACGCGCACGGCAAAACTCAGGGTCGTCACTAAATACAGTCTGTGCGAATTGACGGCCTGCCATTGTGATCCCTGCGGTTCTTGCATGTCGAGTGTCCGTGAAATTTTGGAACGCTTTCAGTGTGTCTCTGCCGCTCTGCTCCAGTGCTCGCGCAATGTGCCAAGCGTCTTCGATGGCTTGGCATGCCCCCTGTCCGGAGGTCGGAAGCGGAGCGTGCGCCGCATCACCAATGAGTATCAGGTTATTTCGGTGCCAAGTTTCGACGGGGTCGTGATCATGAACATAGATCTTGTTGATCTTATGTGTTGGCGTGTCCCGTATCAGATCTGTGACCTGAGTTGGCCACGCGTTGAACACGGCCAACATCTCGTCCTTATAGTATTCTGGCTTATTTTCTCCTACCTTACTGGCAGTAACGCCTGCTGCCCAATAGGCGCTCTGGGGCGACAAGGGAACAATCCCAAACCGTGCGCCTACTCCCCAAAAATCGAAAATGACCTTGTTGTCTATGTCACTTTGCTCAGTCTCAATTATGCCAACCCAGTTTATGAACTTTTGAAAAACGGGGGTATTGTGCCCCAGAACATATTGCCGAGACGGAGAGTTCATTCGCCCCTCAGCCCCAATAATGATCTCTGGTGTGAGGACAAGCCCTGATCGAAACCGGATACTTGCCTTCGTCACATCGCTCTTAGATGTCAATTCAGCAACTTCCTGGCTGAAATGAACGCGGCCACCGACCTCAAGGAAGGCGTGATACATGACGTCAATCAGGGCGCTGCGTGATATGGACAAACTGCCGCCCCCGATTTGTTCGTTGATCATTTCGATGTCGAGGTTTCCGAGCGCTTGCCCAGACGAAGAGACTCTACGCATCTGGTTTGGTGCGCCAGACAGTTTCTTGATCCTTGGCAATAGCCCTAGTTGTTTCAAAACAAGCGTTGCGTTTGGCCACAGAACAACGCCTGCACCGATTGTTGCTGGTGAAGCCCTTCGCTCAAAGATTTCCACATTGAACCCACGTTGAATAAGAGCAATCCCACTACACAAACCAGCAACACCTGCGCCCAGAATGACTACTTTCATGGCGCTTTTTCAGCGCTGGATTGTTCGCATTCCGCAATTAACCTCATCAATAATTTCTGAGTCGTTTGATTGGTCGCTGGGGCAGGCAGCTTAACGATTTTGTCCCGTTCTATATAAATGCCTGTTTCCGAGCCAAATTTCTCCGAAACACCCGCTGAAAATATCTTGCGGGCGCCAACGATTGGCAATGGGAACCAACGTCGAATGCGACGAACTATCCATGGCATGGCGTCACTTTTTGACATGGCTGTGCGGCTGGGACCGGGATCAACCACACGAAGCAAAATGCCCTCCGCCTTGTAATCGTCGCTCAATGCAGCAAGAGCGGTTGTGATGGCGAGCTTGGACTGCGCATAGGGGCCGCTCATCTTTTTGAACTTTGGTGGATTGATCAATGTCTCGACGTTCAGGGTTCTCGCCATTTTCATGGCGCTTGAGCCGACGACAACAACCACAGCGTTGCTATCCCCAGAAGAAAGGGCCGGACGCAGCGCATGGGTCAATGCGATAGGTCCCAGAGTGTTTACCTGAAAGTGCATCTCGTTCCCGGCCGAGGAAAACTCTGGCTTCGCGGTGGCGGCGCCGGCCACATGAAACAACACATCAATGTTGGCCACCTGCTCCAAGATGCGTTGTGCCGCCTGCGTGATCGAGGCCGAAGACGCCATGTCCGCCGTCACAGATACGATCTCGACACTTGGATACTCGGACAACAAAACCTGACGAGCGTTGGTGCTTTTGGTTGTATTCCTATCGACGCAGATAAGCCGATAGTCATCCGCAAGAAGCAGGCGTGAAAGTTCAAAACCCAGCCCCGAGTATGAGGCGGTTAGGACGGCTGTCTTTTTCGTTGAGGTGTCTTGCTTCATTAGTTTTCCTTTGGTGTCATGACACTATATGTCATGGACGATATATGCATAAATAATTGCTGCTACATTTTGATTTTGGATAGCAGCGCGGAGAGAGACCCAAGCTCATCGGCGCTAAGGTGGCAGAGTGCATCAAGACCATTATCAATGGCTTGACGGCTTTTTGTCATCACGTCGTACCCAGCGGGTAACAGGTGAATACGGACAATACGTTGATCATCGGTGCCGTGTTCTTTGCTGACCAGGCCTTTTTCAACCAATTTGTTCAGCAAGCGGGACACGTTGGACATCGGGTCCTGCATTTGCTCGCGGATTGTGCCGACGGTCGCGAATTGGTCTTTTTGACTGGCGATAATCGCCAAAACTTTGACCTGCTGCAGGCTCACGTTATGAGGCGCAAGGATTTCCGCAATCCGGCCCTGAAGCCAATTGGCCACGTGCAGAATATCAATAATCGTTTCTTTGGTCGAGGAATGATCTGTCATAAACGTCATTTATGATCCATGACTTATAATGTCAACGACCGACTTTAAAACCAGCCGTTGGTGCAGCCGCAGCGAAAGGTAACATTGTCCGCATCTTACCAGTTCGTACACGATGCAGCGAACGGCAGGTGTACGAATAAGGAGGGACTTCTGAGAATTTCATCTACCAGCCATGTTATAAACCAATGTCGCCTATTTCACTCGGCCCAATGGTGACGGGAGATTGAAACGCAGAACGACCCCCTTACTGGCAGCCCTAGCGTGGGATTCCGCCCCTTCGGGCATTCGACCCCACTTACCGATCGGGCGCTGCTTCAAGGGACGTCTCGAACCGCTTGTCCGCCGCCGCTGCTTCTTTCAAGAGCGCGTCGAAATTGTCAGGTGGATTGCCATCTTCCAACATCCCTTTGAACGTCGCATAGGCATCCGTCTTGCTGCCGTAGGCGCGCAGGGTCTTGTCGTCGTTCACCCACGCCACCACGATGACCTTCGCATCGCTGTTGAACCGATAGAACAGCCGATACTGCTGGAAGAATTTCGCCCGGAACCAGTGCTTGCGGTGATCGCCGAGTGTGCCGCCTTGCCGGAAGGCGGCGGCACCCGGATCTGCAGGTATGGCCTCGGTGACCAGCTTGAAGATGGCGGCCAGCCGTTTCGTCGGGTTTTTCTTGCGCCAGGTCTTGGGATCGCGTGCCTTACGCGCCTCGACCTCCAGGGTCAGCCCTTCGAGCTGATCCAGAAAGAGCGGATGCGCATAAATCGACCATCCGTTTACGACAAGGGGCGCTTGGGCGGGCACGCTATCGCCGCTCATTCATCCTCGAGCGATAGCGGCGCATCGAGATCGACGTCAACGTCTCCGACCAGTGCTGCAAGACGGTCATGCAAAGCCCCATCGAACGCCCGAATGCGGTCCGGATGCGCCTTGATATCGGCCTCGACAAAATCGAGAAAGGCTCCGAGCACGGGATCTTCCTCATCGCTGCGCACGGGCTCGATATAGACCCTGCCACTCGGCTCGGTGCAGTAACGAATCTGGTCGCCCTTGCCCAGCTTGAGCTGTTTGCGCACACCCGCCGGCACGGTCGTCTGATACCGATCCGTGAGTTTCGAGACATCTTGTGCGAGCGCTGTCATGGCAGTCTCCTGAAAGAATGGGGGTCTTTGCTGCCTGCGATAGGTAATGCATTTGCATTGCCATGTCAAGATAAGCTGCAGGATCTGCTGTCGCCGGGCAGGCCGATGAACCGTCCGGCGCAGGACCTAATGTCGCCCCGCGAGATACTCCGCCAGCACCGGGCTGGCAGCACCTTTCGCGGAGCTGAGTAGCTCCGAGCCCGCGAGCGAGGCTTTCGACAGGCGCACGAGCCCGCCGGTTTCCTCGATGCGGTAGCAGCGGCGCTTTTGCCGCCCGCGCCTGTAGTGGGTCGCGGTGACAATCTGGCAGGTACTGCCATCGGTGAGCGTCACAGGTGCTGCGAGCTTGATCTTGTCGCCTTCCTCGTAGTCCGGGATCGCAGCCCAGTCCTGGCAGCGCTGGCGCCAGGCATGAGCATAGCTGTCTGGGTCTTTCAGCTCGGACAGCAGGGCCAATAGGCTCAGTGGCGCGCGGGATTCGACCGGTCCCGCGCTTTCCTCCATGTCCTTGTAGCCCCAGCAGCCGTCATCATATCGGGTAAGGAATACGGCGGCGAAAGTGATGGAGCCATCCGCATCGGTGACATAGGTCGTGTCTTCGACAGGGGTGCTGTCGATATTTGTGACCTTTGCCGCCGCGTACCAAGTCGAACCCACCTTGCAGGCCTTGACCAGTTCAGTTTTGCGCGTGTCGCCCTCGAAAGTGCAGAGCCGGGCGATTTCCGCTTTCTCATCCGCGTAGGTCTGGACGCGGCCGTCGGTGTAAAAGAGCCAACCCATCACGCCGCCCTCCGGTCATCGATTTCCATCAGCGCATCGAGCGGCACGCGGTAGGGCTGCATGGCGTCGAAATCCTCGCAGCGTTTATGGGAATATGTCGAAGCACCAATACCCTGCCGCGCTGCGCGCTCTCGGGACATTGGTGCTGCTTCATCATCATCGAATTCCCAAAACGCCGAATTGCCGCAGTTCTGCACGATCGCAAAGGTGTCGCAGGCATCCTTAAGGATGACCCGGAAGGTGCCGCCGAGGCCCGAGGGCACCTCGTAGGTCCTGCCGATGAGATAGTCCGAGGCCCGGCGCACGAAGACGCGGATGCTGTGGCCATCGGTGGCCAGCCGGATGGCCCCCCGCCCCCGGTCGATGAGAACCTGTACGTCATCCAGGATGTCGGTGTAGAACTGGCCGGTCAGATCGCGAAACGCCATGCGGCGCTGCGCCATCCAGTCGGTGTCCCGAAACGGGTTCATGCCGTCGGCGAAGGCGAAGGAGGGATCGGCCTGTTCGGTGGTGACGATTCGGGTGGTCGTGCCATCGATGCCGTTTGAGCGCAGATGCACACCGTTGCCGACGATCAGGATCAGGGCGGGCCTGTCCACGGGCCCGTTCCAGTTGGGCAGGAAGGTTTTGCAGGCGCGCGCATGTGCGATTTGCGCCGCGACAGCGGATGCAGAGAACTTGAGAATAGCCATAGGGATGTCTTTTCGTTGGGTGTGGGAGGGTCGACCCGCGCGGGTGGCATGGCCCACGCGCGGGTCGCGTAAAGGCTCAGGCCGCTTGCGCGACCTCGCTGTCAGGCTCCGGAGATTCCGCGATGGGCTCCGCCTCATCAAAGGTGACACCGTTGGTCTGCATCATCGGCGGGCACCAGGCGGCCACGGCAGCGCGCTGCGCGTCGGTGAGGGTGGCGAAGGGCTCGGCGAAGAGCTTGTCACAAAAGGCGACGATCTCCTTCTTGCTCGACGAGGCCAGCGTCACCGCCTCCTGGGCGAGACCCAGATCCTCGCCGAGGATCTTCAGGAGCCAAGCCTTCTTGAAGCGGTTGAAGAGCGCCGCATTCGGCGTCCAGTGGGCGCGGATGTCGGGCATGATCTCGATCTCGAACGCATGCATCAGGCTGTCGCGCTGGCGGTCCCGCGCGAAGCAGGACCGCGTGGTGCTGGCGGTGGCATAGGCGACGAGCTTGGCCTTCTCGCCGGCCTTCAGGGCGCGAAACGCCGCAAACTGATCGGCGGGCGCGCGGCTGTCATCGAGCCAGGACAGATCAAGCGCATCATGCGCCGCCGCCACCTGCTCGAGCGAGGTCTCGTCGATCTCGTCCATCTTGGCGTGGTTGCGGTATTCCTTGCGGGCATCGATCTTGATCGCCTGCGTGACACTCATGCCGCTGGCCAGAACGTCGCTCACCAGCTTGAAGAGCGTCAGATCGAGCGTGGCCTCCGGATGCAGCGCCATCGCGGCGCCAAGGGCCATAGCTCGCTCGGTCTTGAGGTCCTCTGCCAGTGAGGCTGGATAAGTGATTTCGCCGGCATCCGGGGCCTCCTCCCCGGTCGGGTTAGCCGAGGAGCCGCGCGCGCCCTCCTCTTTGACGGTGTCCTCCGGGCGGACGAGGCCAACATGAAGGGTCACCTGCCCACCCTGCCACGACGCGATCACCCCAGACCGCGCGAGGTCCTCGGCGCTGTAGGCCTCCTGCAGATCGCGGGCTTCCTCTTCCAAGGCGTCGACGCGGTCGTAAAGGGCATTGTAGGCACCGTCCTCGAGCCCCTCATCTTCCATTTCGAACTGCAATTTCTCGAGTTCGGCGGTGATCTCATCGATGCGCTTTTGGGCGGCCTCGTCGGGCTGGATCGGGCCGGGATAGACGCGTCCGTAGTCGGCCAGGGTCGCGTAGTCATAGCGGACCATCGCATCGGCCCAGGCAAAGCCCAGCCTCATACGGGCCTCTTCGGCAGCGGCACCGAGCTTCTCGAGCAGGATGGTTTCGACCAGAGCCGCATCCTCAAGCACGGAATGCTCATCCAGCAGATCGGCTGCGACGGCGCCGCCGCGGGCCTCGTAGTCCGCGCGCACGAAAGCGCCGATATCATCGCTGACCTGCACACCGCGGGATTTCAGTGCTTGGCGGACGGTGTAGGCCTGCACATAGCCGCCGTCTTTGATGAGCGCCTCGAAAACCTCGCGCTGCACCTCCTGGCTCGGGTGCTCGGCGAAGGCTTTCATCGTATCAAGCGTGATCGTCTTGGCCCGGGCCGCGGCGCGGATGTCGGGGTGGATCAGGCCGTAACGCAATCGGCCTTTGACGGCGGCGACTGTCGTGCCGAATATCTTGGCGATCGTCTCGGGCGTCTGGCCGTCGATCTCCATCATCCGGGCGAAGGCCTCGAACTCGTCGATGGCATTCATCGGCGCTTGGGTGATGTTCTCGGCAAGAGACAACGCCGTGGTGACGTCGCAGTCGTCTGGGACAAGGCGACAGTCGACCTTGGTTTTCGCAGTGAACCCCTTGGTGGCCTTGTCGGCGATCAGCTCCTTCAGGGCTGCATGGCGTCGGCCACCGGCAAGGACAGCATATTTGCCGTCGAGCTTCTGGACCAGGAGCGGCTGGAGCAGGCCCAGTACGGCGATGCTGGCCTTCAGATGGGCAATGTTCTCGGGGTCGTAGGTTTCCGGCGCGTTGCTGCGCACATTGGCTGGATGCGGGACGAGATCGCCGATAGCGACGGTAAGGGGAGCAAAGCTTGTGGTCATGGGATATCCTTCCAGGAGGGTGAGGTGTGGCCCGCGTGCGCGCGGGCGTGGCCAATCCCCGGCTTCAGGGATCACCACGACAAAAGGCCCACTTTCCCTTTGAGGGGTCAGAGGGCCTTCATCGCCTGTGGTGTCAGGAGAGGGTGTCCCCTGCCCTACCAGTCGCGCGCCAGCATGATGGTCAGCACGCGCATGGTGGTGGCGGGATTGTCCGGGGCCTCGGCGCCATAGCGGAAGTCCGAGTCTGCTTCATAGAGATCGATCTTCCAGAACACGGTCTCTCCCCGGATCTCGACCGCCCCGAAATCGTGCCAGCCCTCGGGATCATTCTCAGGCTCGAACGTGGCAAACTCACCGGTTGCCTTGACCGCCTCGGCCATGAAGCCATCGCCGGCCTCCATAAGCGAGCGGGTGACATGCATGCGGCCCTGGATGGGTTGCGCGGGCGGCACCCCAACGCATGCAAGTTTGCGAAACGCGTCGTTCTGCACAGCGATCACACTCGGATCCGGACGGTCTGGCTGGAGTTGAACGGTCATGGGCATGGGGATCTCCTTTGAGAAGTTGAAACACCCTTCCCAAAGCCCGCTTTTTCTTTTCCGCTTGGCGGAGGAACCCAGACAAACCTACCCGGCCCGAATAAATCCAAAAGTCAGGTGTGCGGGATATGCGGCTATTGGGGCTTTCGGAAGCATGGCCGCTGTCAGCCCTGAGCGGACATGGTGCGGAACGACCAGGTAGGCAAAAGTGGCTAAGGAGAAGGGGAACCCGCCATGACCACCACAAAAACAGTGTGCTGTCGCTTTCGGCAAAAGCAAAGGCCGATGACTGCGATGCCACGGGTCAACGAGGGTCCTTCGGAATGGCGAAGATCGGCATCACCAAGTCTGACGCTTTTTCTTTCAAGTGTTTCTCTTGATGCTGAACCACCAGCGACAAGCCGATGATCGCTGATCGAGCCAAACGCAACATGCGCAGAGCTTGGCTTTCCAGGTCAGAGGCGCTCAGTGCCAAACAGGCTCCAATGTCATCGGTGTGCAACAACATCTCATGTACGGACACAAACCGGTGTTCTGCCGCATTGCGGACGTCGCAAGCCTGATGTGCCAAAGGTGACGCAGTCTCTCGGAAGTCATTTTCGTACAAGTCCAATGACAGCGAACAGAGACCGCGCAAATGCCAATTCTTGATTGGTAGGTTTGGGTGAAGAACTCGCTTGGCTCCTCGTCCGCAATACCAGACGTTTCTGAACGAAGTGCTCAGACTGTGGGGATCATGGCCGAGCTTGAAGTAGTCGTTGATGAACACAGCACATTTATCGAGCAGCGAATACGCCATGCGAAACGCGGCCTTTTGCTTCTCGGTTTGCACCGTGTTGATGGCATAGTCAGCGTGCTCGAACCCCAACAAGGTTTGGTCAGCCGCGTAAACCCGTTCTCCCTCCAGCCCTTCGAACAGCAAGGTGCATGCAGCGACATACTCCTGTTTCAGAAGGTCAAAGTATCTTGGAAAAATCACGGGCTCGTCTAAGCCATAAGTGTGATTGGGCAGATGAAACACATCTTGTGCGGCGATGCTGTGCGCCCCGATGTCATTTAGCGGGTTCAGGAACAAGCGATGCTGCAAGCGCCAACAGTTGAAAGCTCGCGCGTCAGACGTGTCACCGAGTTCATACTTGTCGGGATCAAAGCCAGCCAGATCACAGTTCACCGCCAAGTATGCACGGACATGCTGATACTTCGCTTCAAGCTGTTCTCGCACGGAGTCGGGATATTCACTGTCCCATATGGCATCGGTTGCAAGGGCAAATTCAAATCCTTTCGCGGCCTCGGCCAAGAAAACGCATTGATGCCCTGGATCGTAGAATGCTGCACTGTAACCAGATAGCCCGCTGGCACGGTTCGCCAGGGCCATTGCAAATTTCGGTTCAATCTGGAGCGCTTCGTCCCAAGCGGCGAGTGCATCAATCGGTCGGCCTACGGCATCGAGAGCATTGCCCAAATTTGTCAGTACCTGACAACGCCGAACGATATCCAAGTCCGCGAACTCCGAAGAGCGGATTGCTTCTCGAAGAGAAATGATTTCCTTGGTCAGTTCCGGTTGCTCCCAATCGAACTGGCGCTCTTGGAACTCGGGATCAGTCGTTCGAAGAGCCGAATAGGCATTGGCTCGAAAATAGAACAAAACGGCTTTGTTCTGCCCCTCCTGGCCGAGCAATGCGTCAATCGTGCACACCAACTCATTGAGTTTCGGAAGGTTTCCGGCATCTGCGGCTAGATCGATAGCCAATCCGATATCTGCGTAGTTGTTCATGCCGCAATCTTCCAAGGTCTCATAATATTTCATACGCAATCTGCTCTGACGTGACTTCGTGACTGGTGGAATAACGGACGTAGGCACAAAGGGCTCGCACTTGGCTTTCGCCGCATTCTACACGAATGGCCGCTGTCGGAAACAGCTCACACTTTGCAAACTCCGCTCCCTGCGCATTGCCGCCATCCGTGGTCATCACCACATTCGTCATTCCGTTTTCACACCTTCCATTTTCCGCTTCGCCGCAATAGGTCTGTTATGCCGCCTCGGCGCTGCGCCCTGCCCTGCCCGTCTCCGATCTGGCGATCAGATAGTCGCAGGCGCGCTGCGCATCTGCGGCGTGCTTGAAGATCGCACCCTTGTCCGACCGAAGAACGCGCAACCAGTTGTGGAGGTAGGCGGCATTCATCTCGAGCGTATGCGCCGTGAAGCCGAGCGTCTGACCCAGGAACACCGAGGTCAATTCCGCGACGATCTCCTCGCGCGCATAGGACGTGTTGCCAAACTTCGAGAACCCGAAATCACGGTTCAGTCGATGGGGGGCCTTCGTGGCATGGGCCAGCTCATGCGCCCAGACCCCGTAGAAATTACGCGGGTCCTGGAACCGCGTGATGGATGGCATGTAGACCTTGTCCACGGGCGGCAGATAGTAGGCTTCCGTCCCCGTGAAGACGGTCGTGATGTCGATGGCATCGAAAAACGCCTGCATGTGCGGGATGGGCTCGGACGGCGGATGCTCGGGCGCGGGCTCCGGGTCGGGGTAGAAACTGTCGGGCAGGCCATCGATCTGGCAGGCATTGAACACTCGGTAGGATTTCTGGAAGCGGAAGACGCGGGCATCCTCGGAGCGATCATCGCCATCCCTGCGGTCGTCCGCGCCGCCCGCGTCTTTCCGGCTTTGGCCGTAATAAACGACGACAGAGGACTTCTCGCCCTTGCGGACCTTTGCGTCCAAGGAATTGGCCTGAGGCAGCGTCATCCAGAAGGGCGAGCTATAGCCCGCCATCACGGTGCGCATCGTCAGCAGGAAGTTGTTGACCCCCTGGTAGGGCTCACCCCCCACGCGCAGTGGGCGAGAGCTGCCGCCTGCGGTCCAGGGCTTTCGCCAGGGCAGGACGCCGCGCTCAATGATACGGATGATTTCGTTCGTGATGACCTCGGAGGCATCGAATTTGGGCGTGCGGGATCGGGCCATGGCTGGCCTCCTTTCGAGTTTTAATGAGAGGGAATGGTGATCAGGCTGACTGACGGGGCCGCGGATCGTTGAGGATCCTCGCGCCGAGCCCTTCGACCATGTCGATGTAGGTGGTCAGCGAGACGGACCTGCCAGGACCGCAAGGGTCAGGGTCGGCCGATCCGTCCCGCGCCACGCACGGCAAGTTCGCGAAGGCGATGACGGCACTGATGTGTCGGATATCGATGAACGGGGTCCCTCGTGCGACCGCAAGAGTGGCCAGGGGAAAGCGCTCGATCGGCGCGAAGGTTGAAACGGTGGTCCAACCGAGATGGAGGAACGTCCCACCCTCCCCGCAGATCACATGCGCGTTTGGCAATGACGCCGCCTGCTTCAGATAGCCGAGATCACGCAGGACGGTCTGGCGTTCGAGCCGCTGTGCCAGCGCCGTCTGGCCGGTTCGGCGTAGTTCCTTGTGTCGCCACCACGAGGCAGCGGTCGCGCGCAACACGCGCAAGACACCTGTTTGCATGGGAATGCCCTTCGTCAGGAACGGCAGACCGGAACCCGGCCCGGACCCATCCGAGGGACCCCAAAGGCCCTCATCCGGCAGTCACAAAACCCGAAGAACACTTTCTCTTTTCCCAGGCCCTTTCTGCACACAACAGAACTGAAACCCGGCCCATCTGCCGAAGCCATTGATTTCATGCAGCAATTTCAGATCGGCAGGCAAGATCGGCAACGCATATCGGCAAAACCTTGCTTGAAAGTACGAAATGTGTTTATTTTTCAGATACTTTGCAAACATGGAAGATCGGCAAAAATGCTGGAAACACCCGCCAGGATCGAACCCTGCTTCTTCGAGGAGCATATTCCCACAGAACTGGCAGACCTTTCGGTCGACATCCAGAGGGAAGCCACCGGGCTGGGACAAGGGTTGCATCATGACAGCGCAGCCGAACTTGCCGATCTCGTCCGTGTGATGAACTGCTACTACTCCAACCTGATCGAAGGACACAACACGCGCCCCCGCGACATCGAAAGGGCGCTGGCTGGTGCCGAGCTTGAGGAAGAAACCCGTCCCCTCGCCCTTGAGGCCCGGGCGCACGTCATCGTTCAACGGGCCATCGACGAGATGCATCGCAAGGGCACCCTGCCCCGCCCCACATCCGTCGAATTCCTGACTTGGGTCCATAAGAGCTTCTACGACGAGATGCCGGATGAGTTTCGGGTCATCGAACATCCCGACGGCACACAAGAGCCCATCGTTCCGGGACGCATGCGCCAGGATGATGATCGGGAAATTGCGGTCGGGCGCCACCTACCTCCTTCATCGTCGCGCGTCGCGGCATTCATGGACCATTTCGACAAACGATTTCAGATTGCGGCGCGGTCTTCGAGCGGACGGATCATCGCGATCGCCTCTGCGCATCACCGGCTCAACTACATCCACCCTTTCCCGGATGGTAACGGTCGTGTCAGCAGACTGATGTCTCATGCCATGGCCCTCACAGCGGGCATTGGTGGCCAAGGGCTCTGGTCCGTATCACGTGGGCTGGCCCGCGGGCTAACCGATCGGGGCGAGTACAAACGGATGATGGATCTGGCCGACAGTCCACGCCGCGGAGACCGCGACGGACGGGGGAACCTGTCAGAAGCGGCACTGAAGACGTTTAGTGAATGGTTCCTAAAGGTGACGCTCGACCAGATCACCTTCTCAGCAAGATTGTTCGATCTCGGCGGGTTGGACCAACGGTATCGTCGTCTTGTTGCAGATACCATCGATGATAAGCGAGCGCCGGAACTAATCTCGGCGGTTCTTCGGCATGGGGCACTGGAACGAGGCGATGCGCAGATTGTCCTCAAGACGTCCGAGCGTACTGCTCGCAACACGCTGAGTAAACTGACCGCCGCTGGATACCTGACGTCTGCCTCGCCGAAGACGCCGGTTCGGTTGGCGTTTCCGTTGGATTATCGAGAGCGGCTCTTTCCAAACCTCTTTGGAGAGGGTGACCTCCCACAATAACTTTAGGCATTTAGGGCGTAATGCCTGGACGTCGATTTCTTCCATGGGCGGCCAGATGTTTATCAAGGCTTGCTCGTGTGTCACTTGTCCACCGCGGTGGACATCTGCTGGTCTGAGATAAACCGAAGAACCACCACGCGCCCTTAGGTGCGTTTGGACAGTTTTGGTTGCCACAAGCGCCGCTTCTCGTTCGAAGTCCACCGCGGTGGACATTAGACAGTTCGCTCATTGTTTTCGGACAGTCGCTTGATCAAAGCTAATGGATCAAATTGGTTTTGTCTTTGACCCAGGGTGATACTGTGAAAATACGCTCCAAAATCCCTGATGCGTTTTCCAAGCTGTAGCATGATGAAGATCGCGCATGAGGCTTTCTGAGCTCCTACAGCATTCTTGGCTTTCTCGAAAGTCTCTGGGTGAATGCCCATCATGGGTGCAAGTGTTCGAGCATGGTTTTCAATGTCCAACCAGTTTCTAAGTCTCTCTGTGGAGAACGATGTCGCCTGATCGCAGACTGAGGTCAGCAAGTCTGGTTTCAGGGCCTCAAGGCCTATGTTGCTATCTAAATCTTTTTTTTCTTCTTCAGACTTAAATTGATGCCGGACAGTTTGTCCGTCATTGGCGGGCAATTCCATAGTTTCAGGCGGGTCATCCGGGGTAGACAAACTCTGGCATTCTGCATCTGTATTGGCGAGCAGAGCGTGGTATTCGGGGAGGCTCAGCTTCCTGCGTAGAGCTTTCCGTGCGTGGTTGATGAATGCGTTGCTAGGATCGTGCTCTTCCAAATGGGCGAGCTTTGTAAGGATCTGTTTGCGGACAAATATCCGATCTCGCCGGTTATTCTCCATCTCTTGCGCGATGGCTATAAGCTCGCTCGCACGTTGGAGCAGGGGGGTGAGAGACAATCCATAGCTGATGCACTCCCCGCCGGATGAGCGAACGCGGTAGCGCTTTCGGTTCGAGCTGTCATTGCGCTTGATGAATCCGAGTTCAACGAAGCGGTTGATGTGCCTCCGGAGTGTCCGTTCGTCGATTCCGCCAACGCGCTGGCAAAGTGAATTGTTAGACGCAAAAACCGTTTCGCCATGGCCAGGTTTCAGAAAACTGAGCATTGCTTGAAGTGTCTGTATGTGGCCAGGACGTAGACCAAACACGCTGCGTGCATCTCTCAGGGCTCTGAAGATGGTCCAGACGTCGGTTTCAGATGGGGGAAATGAGCCGCGGGTTGCATCAGCACCTGCGGCTTCGATCGAGAGTTTTGTAAATGCCATGGCTTGTTCACGACGACCGTTCGGCCCACAACTTCCCCGTCTCTTTCCTCGAATTTTCGTGGAAAAAGGCAAAAAATATCAGTCCACCGAATCGGTGACTCTTGACCGGTATGCTGGAGGTTGCTACATCAAAGATGCTAATCAGATGATGAGGGCTCTCCAAGGGAAACTTTGGGGGGCTCTTTTCTTTCGGGTCTTCGCTTTTCTCCTCTGCTCGTGTTGCTCTGTGTGGCCTGGGTTAGGACCCAGAGCCTCTCTCATTCCGCCACTGTACGAAGAGTTGCAAAAGCGTAGCTTCCGCGTGCTCTTCGAGCCATTGGCCGAATTCTGGATTGTCCTTCTTGGTGACCTTGAGCGCGATCGCCTTCTCATCGATTGTCAGCGTGCCCAATGAACTGCCGTTCTCATCATTGATGACCGAAGTCAGCCCACGATTGGGCGGCTTCTTGTCGCTACGTGCTTTGCTCGAGCAAGCCGAATAGACCGCTTGGAACTTTTCGGAACTAGGAGTGTCGTCGGGCAGGGCGGCGAGCGCCTCTTTGGCGATGTCCACCAAATCTACCTTCACCGACAAGGCAGCTAGATCACCCCACTGCCGTCGTCCGATCCCATGTGCTGGCCCGATGAGTTGAACAAGACCGTCTGGCAGTTGTTCTATGACGACCCTGTGGTTGGATACGCCTTGCCGGGTCAGACCTAGAGCATCTTGAATGACACCGGGTTTGTACCCGGATTCTTGCATCTCTTTGATAAAAAGAGACTTTTCTATAAAAGACGGATCAAGCCTGAGGTTGTTCTCCTGGCCTTGAGCGATCAGAGATGCGTCATCGTCCAAGGTTCGAACAATTGCCTTGACCGTTCCACCGACCTTACGGATCGCCGCAAGCCTGCGGCGGCCGTAGATGATGCGGTATCTGTCCGGTTGGGCTGATGGACGGACCATGATGGGCACTTGTTGGCCATGCTTGCGAATGCTCTCGGCCAACTCATCGATACTGGAATCTTCCAGCACCAACCGATCGCGCAGCCCATCCATGTCAATCTGATCGGGTTCGATATCGCGAATCGAGTTTGCTGTGATCTCGCGCAAAGAGTCGCGCAATCCTCCAACAGATCCCGGCAGCTTTGCCGCTTTTGGCGGGGTAGGGGAGGGGGCTCCGCTCTCCGTCTCATTCCTTGGAGGCTGGTTGAAGATGTTTCGGGCCATCAGCGACGCCCCCATGCCATTTGGATCGTCTGCTCTAGCTCATCGCCAACGCCATTCACGCTGGTCAGGGCGCGATCAATTGTCTTTCTGATGAATTGGCTTGGATCGACTTCGTAGACGGTCTGCTGGGTCATCCCCGCGTCGGAGATCGCCGTAGACTTCAGCATTGGCTCTGTCATGACCTGACCTGCCAGAATTGATCTCAGGTAGCCTGCCATTTGGGTCTGCGGACCGTCCGACGGTTCATATCTGGTAATCAGGAACTTGACAAAATCCCATGTGACACGCCGACCGATGGCTTCCTCCACGGCCTTGACCGTTTCTGAAGCAAGCTTCAGGAATTGGCTCATGGATGCGATGTCAAGCATGCCAGGTACCACGGTAACCAAAAGCCCCGTCGAGGCTGCCAGCGCAGTCAGGGTTAGAAACCCAAGCTGAGGCGGGCAGTCGATCAGGACGATGTCGTAGTTTGCCTCAACCTCTTCAAGCGCCAAGGCGAGGCGCTCTGCAAAGATGGGCTGTACGCGACGGGCGAGAGCGTTTGCGGTCTCGGTTTCGTACTCCGAGAGCATCAAACCGGCGGGCACCATGTCGAGCTTATGGAAGTAGGTCTTTTGGATGACGTTCGAGAGAGGAACTTGGTCCTCATATCTCAAAGCATCATAGATTGTGCCGCCATCGGCGAACTCAAGCTCGGGCCGAAAGCCGAAAAACGTGGTCAAACTTGCTTGCGGATCGAGGTCTAGGACCAGCACGCGGTAACCGCGCAAGGCATACCTTTGCGCAAGATGAATCGTTGCAGTAGTCTTTGATGAGCCGCCTTTGAAGTTGACGACGGATATCACCTGGAGACGATCGCCATCACGTCGACCTGGGCGGTAGCTTTCTGCGTTCTTTCCAGTGCGTCCAAGAACATCGCGCAACTCATCAATCTCTTGGGCTGTGTAGAACCGGTGTCCGCGGTTGTCTGTATGCACTTCCGGGAAGCTGCCGTCCTTGTGCCGGTTGCGCAGGTTAGATGTGCTTACGCGCAGGAGGCCGGCGACTTCGGTGGAACTGAAGCGACGTAGGGACTTTCGTTCTTCGGGTTCGAAAGCGATCTTCATCTGGCGATCCAAAGACTCAGCCAGATTGTCGGCAAATGCTCCGATATCGGAAGAGCCTATGCCTTGCGTGTATCCAATGTTACGATCATCCATGTCCTGCCGCCCACTCTCGGCCTCTGTTGAGGCTCTTAGTCATTCTGACGGTGTACAGCGTGTCTGACGCGTTTTGCCGTCAGAATGGGAATGCCACGATCCAGTGAGTCCGGCAAGAAGAATCTAAATGTAGTGTGAAAGTTATCCACAACACCTATAGGTGTTGTCGTGTAAAAAACTCAGCAAGTCATTGATATAGATATATTAAATGCAGATCTAACCAAATCGAGCCGCTACTCTGTTGAGTTGGCACATTAGCAGCTAACCCCAAGCAACTAATGGCACTTTCTGCCTCCTGCGGAGTTTTCTCCCGGTGAAATTTTTTGGATTCGGGTCAGAAGCTACATCTGATTTTGGCTCGATTCGTACGGCATGAGGCCAAGTCGTTCCGCCCGCTCCAACAGCATTTTCACCGAAGACGGCTGCCATCTTGTTCGGCCACGAGGCGTGCGTTCGCGCATCGCTTCCAGCCGGGTGCAGATCGCCTGAAGCGTGATGTCGGGGTGCGCGCCCTTGATGCCGGCGACGATGGCGGGCAGACGGTCGTCGGTTTCGCGGCGCCCGGCGCGGGCTAGCACCTCGGCCGGCAGGAAGCCGTCGCCGACATAGGCCTTCACAGCGCGCAAGAGACGGCTTTGGGTCCAGCGACGCGCCTCGGGCAAGGGGCCGTTGATGATGCGCACCACGTCTTCCCAGGCCAAGTCGGGTCGCAACCGGCGCACATGGGGCACCCAATCTTGTGCCGTCTCGTTCAGACGCTCCATGTAGCCGTCTTGTCGCGCCAGCCGTACTTTGCGAAGAGCAGCAGGGTCTTTGGCCCGCAGTCCAGGGTTCCCGCCGACCCGGCCCTTGGTACGGGCGCTCGCCAGCCCTGCTTTGGTACGTTCCCGGATCAGCGACCGCTCGAACTCGGCCGCGGCGCCCAGAACCTGCAGCGTGAACTTGCCTTGCGGGGATCCGGTGTCGATCGGGTCCTGAATGGAACGAAAGAACGCCCCCTTGGCCTCCAACCGTTCGATCACCTCGAGAAGGTGCGACAGAGACCGTGCGAGCCGGTCGATCCGTACGACAACCAGCGTGTCGCCCTTGCTAATGCGCTCCAGCAAGCGGGCAAGCACCGGCCGGGCACGATTGCCGCCTGAGGCGTGCTCTTCAAAGATCTCGGCACAGCCCGCAGTTTGCAGGGCCTCAGACTGGGGCAGGGGGGTCTGATCCTCTGTCGATACGCGGGCGTAGCCTATCAGGGGCATGAAAATCGGCCGTTTGCAATTTCATATACCGTTACTAAACGACCGTTTGTAAACGAATGCAAGAGAGTGCTCTCTCGTCGTGCTGGTGCAGAACCCCTTGGTTTCCTTATCCTGAACGCGATCAGAGAGGTTCCTCCGGCAGTCGCCCGCGAATACTATGTAAAGAGCATGGGCAATGGCCACAAAATCGCTTGGGTAATGTGCATAAAGTTGGTATTTTGCACACATGAAGCCGCAAGCATCTACTTTTAGTGATGATTTCGATGACCCTCTCATCATTACCGAGGGGGATGAAGAGGCTCACGAAGAAGACCTCTGGTTTCTGCCCGGGCCGCTCGAAGAAGAACCGGATGATCTGCCTCCCGGGCCGCGGGCGGAACCGCCTGATACCGTGGTCATCGAAGATTGGGCAAAGGCAGAGGGTGCTCATACTGCGCGGCTGGCAAAGGTGGCTGGACGCCTGGGTGCTCTGGATGACCGGTTGCTGCGCGGCCCGGAGGGCTGGCGGCACAGACTGGCTCTAATAGAGGCGGCGGATCTCAGCTGGTTCGCAGGCGATCGTGTGAGCCCCGATCGGCTGGCGCTTTGGATATCCATGCGTTTGTCTGGAGTGCAGGATGACTCGGAAGCACTGGCCCGGGCCGGATGGGCCGTGCGACGCCTGACAAGTGGTCCGGAGCCAATGGTAGATTTGGCGTCCTTCCTGAATCGGCGTGATCCTGAGAAGTTCGAGAACAATGCCGAGCGCTTTGACGAGCGTGCAGGGAGCTGGCTGGACGTGATGACAGCAGCGGTTGACCTCCACCCGATCACGAGCGCTTGCATGGGGTTTCACCTCTGGAGTCTGGCTGGCCTCGGCCAATATGGAGACCGTATTGAGGCCGCTGTAACTGCTGGCAGGATCGCGGCCAGCGACGGCAATGGAGCCATCTTTGCTCCGCTGGCCATGGGCGGGGCAGGGGGGCTGCGGGCCTCGGGCGTGCCACCTGAACGCTTGGCCCGCTGGTTGGACGGGATGAACAGCGCGATACTAACGGCGATGCGGCATTTGGATTTGGTTGAGACTTGGACGGTTCAGGCAGAGGGCGAAATGGCGAAACTATCAGGCAAGACGCCTCCTGCTTTGCTAACTCTCTTCGCGGAATGGCCTCTGGTGTCCGCGCCGATGGCTGAGACTCAGATCGGTGCCAGTCGCGCGGCGGTGCAACGAAACCTCGCGTGGATGGAAAAGAAAGGCTTGATCCGCGAGGTTACAGGGCAGGGGCGGTTCCGGATGTGGCGGATTGCAGCTTAGTATCTGCCGGGGTGACGGCTCAAAAACGTATAAGCAAGCATATGTTAAGTTGGCTCTTGGCCAAGAGTGCGCATGACTCGGGCGCACCTGGGACGAATACTTCTCGGGCGAAAGCGGCGCGCCTAAGACCCGCAGCAAGAGTTAAGTCCGCTATCCGCGTCGGACCCGGGGTCATGCCAGCCAAGTTCGCAGAACGTCAGAAGGCCGCAAGCATGTGGACTAGGCCTTTTTCGATGTTCTTCCACGGCTTCTTGCCCACGGTATGTAAGAACCAACATCTGGTACCGCAGATATTTTTCGTAAAGAACTGCATGAAGCGACAACAGATTTTGTGACCCACAGGCCTGGATCAAGGACTTATGGAACTCCCAGTCATATCGGAATCAGGATCGGAGCGACCACGCCCTGCGCCAATGGCTGCGGGAACTGGCGAATAAACGTCGCCGGTTCGGATATCGTAGTTAGGGCATCCTTTTGGCCAGAGAGGGTTTTGAAGTGAACCATTAGAAGCTTTTCCGTCTCTATCGCGAGGAAGGGCTGGCCGTGCGCCGCAGGTGATCACGCAAACGCGCACTGGGTACGCGCAGGCCCATCCTAGTGCCGGATCGCGCCAATCAGCGTTGGTCGTTGGACTTCGTGTCCGATGCCTTTGCTAATGGCCAAAGGTTCCGTGTGTTGTGCATCGTGGATGACTGCACGCGCGAAGCCTTGGCGGCCACTGTGGTGGATCGCTCACTGTCAGGTGAGCGGATGATCCGCGAACTGGATGACCTGATCGGGAGGCTAGGTCAGTTGACTTTCTGACCCACGATCAGATCAAAGCGATGACAACGGCCGACCGTATCGTCAACCTCGGCACTCGTCAGGGGTATGTTACCCCCTGGATCACGACGTCAGCGGAAAAGCGCCCTTAGGGGTGCCACAGCCTCTTGCCAGCTGTCACGCGCTTCTAGCCGGTCGATCCAACTCGCAACTCCTGGGTACTGGTCCAGTAAAATCCCCGCTTGATCGCGATACATGAAGGTGGTCGCAAGATAGAAGTCGGCAAGGCTGAGTGCGCCTGCGATCCAGTCCTTGCCGTCGAGTCCGGTTTCCAGAACGGCAAGGAACTGATCTGTGGCTTTTCGTTCCGCTTCGACCACAGTCGGATCGGGATCGCCCATGCCGAATTTCTCTTTGAGAAACAGCTCAAAGGACAATTTCTGCATCGCCGGGCCAAGGTGGATCGCTTGCCACCAGGTCCATTGATCGACGAGGGACCGCGCCTTGCGGCCCTCAGGATAGAGGCCCGCCTCGGGCCGAAGCCCCGCCAGATAGGCACAAATTGCCCGGGATTCCCAAAGCACGAAATTCCCGTCCTCCAGGACGGGCACCTTTGCATTGGGATTGCGAGCGAGAAATTCCGCCGCGCGGTTGCCCCCGGCCCGGATGTCGACCTGGACGATTTCGAGGTCCACGCCCAGTTCGTGTGCCACCGCCCGCACACGCAGCGCATTGGGCGAGAAATTCGCGTTGTAGAGTTTCATGATTTTGTCCGCCTCTATAGTTACTGCGGCGCCCGAAGAAGCACCGCCCGGTTTTCGGTCAGGAAATCGGCAACCGACTGTCCAGACTTGCCGGTGAGCGTCTTGAGATCGTCGCTGGCCACATCAAAGTAGCCTTCGGCGGTTGCCTGGTCGAAAGAGGCGAAAACACGCGCCATGAACTCGGGCAGGCCATTTGCGATCATCTCCTGAACCATGTCTTCGGCCGGCATCGGAACGTAGGGGATGTCCGTGCCCGCGATGTCCGACAATAGCGCCGCGATATCGGCCTGGCCGGTGGATTCGGGCCCGGTGATGTCCAGGACCTCGCGGTCGGTCGCATTCATCAGCGCGGCAGCGGCGGCGCGGGCGCAGTCGGCGCGTGTGACGTAACTCGCCCGTCCGTCCCCTGCCGCGGCAAAGAGCTGCCCCATGTCGATCGCCTGCGGTCCGCTCATAAGCAACAGATCCGTGTAAAGGTTGTTGCGAAGGATCGTGTAGCTGGCGCCGCTTTGCTCGATCAGCTTCTCGGTGTCCTGATGATCCTTGCTGAAAGTGATGGGGCTTTCGGGTACCGGGCTGGCAAGCGAGGTATAGACGATGTGGTCAATACCCGCCTCGCGTGCGGCGGCGATCGCATTGGAATGAGCCGCGAGCCGTTTGCCCGGCTCCAGATCGTCGGGGGAGATGATCAGGATCCGCTTGCCGCCCGCGATGGCCGGACCCAGTGTTTCGGGCGCGATGAAATCGCCTTGGCGAACATCCACCCCCTTGTTCCTAAACTCGGCGAGTTTGTCGGCGTTGCGCGTGACCGCGATGATCGGACCGGCGCCCGCCTCGATCAGTTGATCGATTACCTGGCGTCCAAGCTGGCCGGAGGCGCCTGTGACAATAAATGGTCCGTTCTGAAAGCTTGCCATGGGCGTATTCCTGTTCTTTGAGAGAGAGTCAGCCGTGGATGTGAACCTGCGCTGGGTTGGCCAGCTTGCCGCGGGCGAAGTCCCAACTCGTGGTCAGGATTTTGATCATGACGTCGACCTCTGACCCATCGCGCGGCGCAAACGCCATGACCGCATTGGCCGGGATGTGTCCGGCCGACGCCATCGGGTGCGGTTCGCCCCAGCCTTTGGCGATGAGTTCCTCGACCGCCGCCAGCGGCAGCATCATGTGCGACGAACCGTCATAGGAGGGATGCACATGGGCAAATTCGCGTCCGATCATGAAGGCTTCACGCGGGCCGCAGGCATGCGCCACCGGCAAGACCAGTGCTTCGGCGCCAGGCACCGAGATGCCCGACCGGCAGCGCTCGACGAAGGGCAGGGCGAAGGCCTTCTCCTTGAAAAATGCGTGGATCTCTGCCGAGGAGTTCTGCGACACCTGCTCATGCGGGGCGCAATCGGTGGTGTCGGGGCGCGGGCCCTGCCGCGGGGGAAGTTCGAAGCTCATGGTTGGTCCTATCCAAATCTAAACGCGCTTTCGACCGCGCCCAACACGTGGTCCTCGAGGGTTTTTTCCCCTCGATCCGCAAGCGCAGCCCCGGCCACGACGTGCAACGGGATCAGATGTTCCTCGCGCGGATTGGCGTCGCGTGCGCCGGGCGCCTGATCCCACTCGGCCAGCATGGCATGGCGCACTGCGGGGTCTTCATGGGTCACCGCACTCGTGAGCCATCGGTCAAAGTCTCCGCCGTTCACCGTGCCGTCCGGTCCGCCCCTCATCGCCCGCATCATCTTGCCCATGTTGTGATAGGTATTGCCGGATCCGATGATCAGCACCCCTTCGTCGCGCAAGGGCGCCAACGCGCGACCGACGGCAAGATGCGCCTCGGGGTCGAGATCGTCGCGCAGGCTCAATTGGACGGTGGGGATGTCGGCCTCAGGAAAAGCCACCTTTAGTGGAACGAATACCCCGTGATCGAAGCCACGCGCAGCATCGGCCCCGGTTTGGAATCCCGCGTCTTCCAAAAGTGCGCGTACGCGGGTCGCCAGCGCGGGCTCGCCCGGCGCGGGCCAGGTCAGCTGATAGGTATGCTGCGGAAATCCCTGATAGTCGAACAGCAGAGGCGGGGCGGGGTTGGTCTGCAAGGTAAAGACCCGCTCTTCCCAATGGCCCGAGATCACGAGGAGCGCCTTGGGCTTTGCCGGCAGGCTCGCAGGCAAGTCCTCAAGGAATCTGCGGTGCCGATCCCAGACGTCAGGCGGGTTCCAGTCCATGAAGAAACAGGGGCCACCCCCATGGGGAACAAACACTGTCGGCTGCTTTTCAGTCATGTTGTCGTCCTTTTGTACCCCAAAGTCCGAGGCTATGGGCGGCGCCGTGGCAACTCCACATCAGATCAGTTTGGCGCTGCCGGAACTGCCGGCGCATAGGCCGACTTGACCGCACGCACGCGATTGGCGGTCAGCCACGAGATGATCAGGAATACCCAGGTCGCCAGCGCCGGCGGCCAACCCGGATCGCCTGCGCCCACATGCGCCCCGAAGGCGAGCACCAGATGCCAGAACATTGCCGCATAGGCCCAATCTGCCAGCACCGCCGAAGGGCGCCAGAGAATCACAACCGCACCGACGATCTTCAAAATTGCGAGTGGCCAGATGATGTATGTGGGATAGCCCAACACCTCGCGATACATGCCCGCGACCATGTCGTGGGATGAGATGTAGAAGGCCGCCGCACCCAGATAGACCAGCGCCACAAGGCCGGTCGCGATCCAGTAGACATATTTTGCCACGTTGTCACTCACTGCCGCTCTCCCGGTTTTCGGCGGGTTGTTAGGCTGCCGTTTTCCATATAGTATCATTAGGTGCCTTGCTTCATCAGTTAAAGTAGGCACTTAAAAGTAACTTACTTTCGTGGGCTGCGAGGGCTATCCACAATGAAAAGCGTCCAACCAGCTTCCTGCCCGATGGAGGCGCTGCTGCGTGTTATCACGGGACCTTGGACGATTTATATCCTTTGGGTTCTGTCCGAACAGGGTCCACAGCGTTTCGGCGCGACCAAACGGCTGGTGCCTGGAATTTCCACCCGGGTCCTGACTGAGAGGCTGAGAATGCTGGAACATGCCGGCGTGGTCTGGCGCGAGCAGGCCATGACCATCCCGCCCGCTGTCACATACGGGCTGACTGAACGCGGCGCGGAGCTGCGCGGTGTGCTGGACACCCTTGGATCCATTGCACGCCGCTGGGAGGCGGAGGGTGCTTTCGACGGGACGGCACGCTCGGCGGAATGATGACGTCCGTCCTGTTCGCGGAATAATCCCGCGCCAGAAAGCACCGCGAACGGAGCACGGCCCGAAGCTCATGACGAATTGAAAGCCGCGTTGGGTATGCCTGACAGGCGGCACTCACTCCGAACGATCCGCCCAGGTTTGCGGCTTGCCGCCACATAAAAAATCAATTTACTGTACCGACTAGACGGTACAGTCAAGTTTGAAATCCCGCAATGCTGCACAGGACAGGAAGAGCGAGATGCGCGAGAGAAAAATGGCCGAGGTTTTGTTCGGCGCGCGCGAGGTCTTCTTCCGGTGCGGTTATGAAGGCGCCACCGTCGATGCCATTGCCGCCGAAGGGAAAGTGTCGAAGGCAACAATGTATTCTTATTACCCAACCAAGGAGCAGCTGTTTCTGAGCGTCGTGGAATCCGAATGCGGTCGGCTTGCGGAAGAGATCCTCCGACCCTTGTCCGCAGGTCCCGAGCCGCGCGCCCAGTTGGAAAAACTTGCCCTGCGCATGATCGATCTCGTTCTGGACGAAACCTACATCCGCCTTCTGCGGACGTGTATCGGTGCCACCGAGATGCTTCCCGAGGTCGGGGAGGTGTATTTTCGTGCCGGACCGAAACGGGCACGCGAACTCATCAGTAAAGTTCTGGAACGCCTTTCCCGGGAAGGCGCGCTTGAGATCGACAATCCTCTGCGAGTTGCGGATCACTTCATACATCTTTGCGTTTCTGGACTGTTGATGCCACGCCTGCTGGCCGTGCAAAAGAGAGTCGAGCGGGACAAGCATGCGGCCGATGCAGTCACTGCATTCCTGCGACTCTATGGGGGGCGGGCATAGAGTAGAGCTCTGAACTGACCTTGCTTTCCGACAACGGGGCAGTGCTCCAAATCTCTCAATAAAATTGCCGAATGGACGGTGAATAATGACCATACAATCCAAAATGCAGGCAAAGAATGCGTCACCGAGGATCCTCGGCGCTGCGCGGGCAATTGCGCACAGAGAGGGCGCGGGAAAGATTACGATCGACGCCGTCGCGCGTGAGGCCGATCTCAGTAAAGGCGGGGTCTTATACAATTTTCCGACCAAGAGAGCGCTTCTTGCCGGGCTGCTTGATGAGATGCTCGCAGAACATCGCGAACGCCTGGCATCAGTCCCGGAAGATCGCAGATCCCGCACCCTGCGTGGGCACCTGGAAGCAATCGTGCAAGCCAGAGCCGTCGATGACGACCTCTCGATGGCGATTCTCGCGGCTGCCGCGTCAGATCCGCGGCTGCTCGATCCGCTACGGGCTGAACTGACCGGCGACCTTGAGCGTATCCTGTCCGACACACAAGACACTCCGGGTGCTATGGTTGTCGTCCTAGCGATCCAGGGACTTCGGTTCCAGAAACTTCTGGGCCTTCCCGACGGTGGCGCGGATCTCAGGGGACGCGTCATCGAGCAATTGAGGGCCATGATTAATGAACTCGAATAGAGAGACACGAAGTTTGAAGCGGATCGTTTTTGTTATTGCGGTAGCGGCCGGGTCGGCCGTTGCCGTCCCGTTTGTTTCGCCGTTCCTGACCGATGTGCTGACCCAGACCGCGACGGACACCCTGGAGGCAGAAGTCGATACAAGGCCTGCAGCGAACGTGGAGCGACCAGTCACGGTCGAAGTGACCCGTGCGCTCAATCGCGTCGTAAGTCAGTCTCGCACCGTTGCAGGCCGCGTCGAACCTGCTCGAACGGTGGGCCTTGCGTTTCAGATACCCGGGCAGATCATTCGCCTTTAGGTTGAGCCCGGCGACACGATTCGCGAGGGCGAGGTGATCGCGGAGCTCGACCAAATCGATTTCGAACTCGCCGTCGACCGGGCTCAGGCGTCCTACGACCTGGCGAATTCCGAACTTGCGCGCGCCTCGACACGGCCCGCGCGCAGTTCGTCCAGGCAGAAGTCGCGCTCCGCGAGGCAGAGCGGCGCCTGTCCCAAACGAAAATCGTCGCGCCATTCGACGCGATTGTGGCGCGCACCTTCGTTGAAGAATACGTCAACGTCACGTCGGCCGCGCCTGTCGCGCGTCTACAGGATGTCAGCGAGATGCGGCTGGTGATCTCCCTGCCAGAGGAACTTGCGGCCATTGCCCGGTCGGCACCCGATGCCTTCGAGATCGTTGCAACTTTTCCGGCTGTTCCGGGTTACACCGCGCCTCTGGTGCTTCGCTCGTTTGCGACCGATGCCGACCGGACGGCGCAGACCTACGACGTGGAACTTGCGATCACGGGTGATATCGACTCGCGTCTTCTGCCCGGGATGACTGCGGATGTGCGCATCGCCATCGCCGCAGAAGCAGATCCCCCGCAATCAGTGATCGTTCCGGTTTCGGCGGTGGATACGACGAGCCGAACCGAACCGTCCATCTGGATCTACGAAGAAACGTCCGGCCAGGTCACGCGCAGGGCGGTCCGTCTGGGTCTTCCGATCGACAACGAAATTGTCGTTCTGGATGGCCTGAAGGGCAACGAATTGGTTGTTTCCGGTGGCTGGTGGCGGCTCAGGGACAATCAGACCGTGACAGTTTCGGGGCTCTGATCCCGTTCTTTTTGACAGGACAAGAATAGAACCATGGCACTCAGCATCTCACGAGCGAGCATCGAGCGTCCTGTGGCGGTCTGGCTCACCATCATCTTTTGTCTCCTCGGCGGCTATTGGGGGCTGAACACGGTCGGTCGCCTTGAAGACCCGAGCTTCACGCTCAAAACGGCGCTCATCTTCGTACCGTATCCCGGCGCCACGGCTCTGGAGGTTGAAGAGGAGGTCGCCGACGTCGTCGAAAATGCGCTGCAGCAAATGAAGCAGCTCGACCGGGTGGAATCGAAGTCGATGCCGGGCATGGCGCAGATCACCGTCGAGATCGAGATGACCTATGGCCCGGACGAGATCCCGCAGGTTTGGGACGAAATGCGCCGCCGCATCAGCGACGTGGAGGGGGACCTTCCCGCAGGGGCGCTACCGCCCATCATCAATGACGATTTCGGCGACGTCTATGGCATGTTCTATGCGGTAACGACCGAAGGTCTGAGCCCATCGGAGCAGAGGGATTTGGCCACGACGCTCCGGCTCGGACTGGTCACTGTCGATGGCGTCGCCAAGGTCGAGGTTCAGGGCCTCTCCGAAGAGGTAATTACCATCTCGATCCCGTCTGCACGCCTCGAGATGCTGGGCCTTCCGCCGACCCAGATCCTGGGCATTCTCGCAGACGAAAACCAGGTGTTCACCAACGGCGAGATCACCGAGGGCCCTGCCCGGATCGGCCTATCGGTTCCGCCGGGCTATATTAGCCCCGAAGGGATAGAGGAGCTGCGGCTGGGCACGGCCGGAAATGTCGGCCAGATCGCTGTCAGCGACATCGCCAGCGTGACCCGCGAGGCGGCCGAACAGCCTAGCCAGATCATCCGGCAGAACGGCACGGCGGCATTTACCTTTGGCGTTTCCGCGTTGACGGACCAAAACGTGGTCGAAGTCGGTCAGGCGGTTTCAGCACGGCTTCAACGGCTCAAGTTGGGGCTTCCTGAAGGTGTCGAGATGATTCCGATCTACGAGCAGCATGTCGTGGTGGACGAATCCGTTTCAAGCTTTCTCGTCAGCCTCGGACAGTCGGTCGCGATCGTGGTCGGTGCGCTGATGCTGACCATGGGTTGGCGCGCAGGCCTCGTGGTGGGCGCGACCCTCGGGCTCACCGTTTTCTCTACACTGTTCTTCATGTCAGTGTTCGGGATACAGATGGAGCGGATCAGCCTGGGCGCCCTGATCATCGCGATGGGGATGCTGGTCGACAACGCCATCGTCATCACAGAAGGGATGGTGATCGGCATGGCGCGAGGAAAAAGCGCAGAAGACGCTGCTGCCGAGACCGAAAGCGCCACGTCAATCCCCTTGCTGGGGGCGACCGTTATCGGGATCATGGCGTTTTCCGGTATCGGGCTGTCGCCTGACGCCACGGGCGAGTTTCTGTTTTCGCTTTTCGCGGTGATCGCCATCTCGCTGCTAACAAGCTGGGTCCTGGCAGTCACGGTGACGCCGTATCTCGGCAAGCTGCTGCTCAAGACCCCCAAAAACATTTCGGATAATCCCTACAAGGGCGTGTTCTACGCGACATATCGCGGGATTTTGTGGATGTCGCTGCGCGTCCGCATTCCGGTTGTTCTGACGATCATTGGCATCACCGTTTGGTCCGTTATGGCTTTCGGACAGGTCAAGCAGGCCTTCTTCCCCGCCTCGAACACGCCGATTTTCTACGTTGAGTTCCAGATGCCGCAGGGAACCGATATCAACACGACCGACGAAGAGATGCAGCGGCTCGAGCGGATTCTCATGGATGAGGATGCCGTAACCGGGGTAACGGCCCTCGTCGGGCGCGGGGCAAGCCGATTCATGCTGACATACAACCCCGAGCAGGCGGATGCCAGCTATGGCCAACTCATCGTCCGGGTTGCGGACGCCGCGACGATCGCGAGCAGACTTAACCAGGACTTGCCCGCCGGATTCCCCCACGCTCTGATCCGTGTCGAAGAGATCGTGTTCGGACCGCCCTCCGGTGCCGATGTTGCAGTTCGTTTTTCGGGACCCGATCCGGTCATCCTGCGCCAGCTCGCGGATGATGCGATGAGGATTTACGAGGAGGCAGGAACCATCACCAATCCGCGCACCAATTGGCGGCAGCGTGAGATCCTCGTCGAACCCATCGTCGATGAGGCACGAATGCGGCTGGCTGGCGCAACGCGTGGAGCGATCGCGGATACCATCCGCTATGGAACGTCCGGACTGCGCGTTGGCGACCTACGCGAGGACGACGTGTTGATTCCGATCCATCTCCGGCTTCCCGAGAGCGAACGCGACGGAGTTGACCGCCTTCGTGACCTATCGGTGTGGTCCGATGGGGCAGGGTCCTATGTACCCATGGCCAACCTTGTCGAAAGGTTCGACCCCCGTCTTGTCGAGGCACTCATTCACCGGCGCGACCGGGAGCGGACGATCACCGCTCTCGGCGGTGCCCGCAGCGATCTCACCGCGGATGAGGCCTTCCGAAGCGTCCGCACCGAGATCGAATCCATCCCGCTTCCCGACGGTTATGCAATGGAATGGGGTGGCGAATTCGAAAGTGCGCAGATGGCTCAGGAGTCGCTTGGCAAGCAGCTTCCCCTAGGCTTCCTGGTCATGTTGACGATTTCGATTTTGATGTTCAACAAAGTCCGCCAACCGCTGATCCTGTGGCTCGTGGTGCCAATGTCCGTGACGGGCATGGTCCTGGGGTTGCTGTTCACCGGTCTGCCCTTCACATTTACGGCCCTGCTCGGCTTCCTGTCGCTTTCGGGAATGTTGATGAAGAACGCAATCGTTCTCATCGAAGAGATCGACTTTCTACGTGCACAGGGTGTGCCCGATTACAAGGCGGTGATCGACGGCTCAGTCAGCCGTCTTCGCCCTGTGGTGCTCGCCGCCGGCACGACGATCTTTGGCATGATTCCGCTTCTGCCCGATGCGTTTTTTGCCTCGATGGCGGTGACGATCATGGGCGGCCTCGCCTTTGCTTCGGTCCTGACGCTCGTCGCGGTTCCGGTGCTCTATGCGCTTCTGTTCCGGATACGGCCACCGAAACGGGACACACAGTCGGACGGCCTAGCGGCGACCGCCTGACGCAACGATCCTCCCCAAAAATAGGTTTTCGAGCCAATTTGAGGATAGCGGGATGGCCCAGAAAAAACAAAACCGGAGAGAATCGTCGCGAAGCTCCGGGAGTCCGACGATCCCAGGGCGGCTCGTGCGGAGTTTCGAAGTAGAGTCCATGGTCCAAACGGCGCAATTCAATAGCGCTCGTTGGATAACTGAAGCGTTTCGACTTTAGATTGATACATGGCTTATCGTTTCTCGCACTCAACCGAAGGGAGCAGAAAGAGACCAAATTATTCAATCTTAGATCGAAGCGCTGTAGCGTACTATTTTGCACTCTGCGGCATCAGACCCCCATTTCGCAATCTCAAGTCTTGAGGTTTGCCGTCCACGAGGCTACTATTCTAACAAATGTTAGATTACTGGCGGCGAGAACGAATGCCTGGACCCCTTGATCACCTGAAAATCATCGAACTTGGCCACGTAATTGCCGGACCTTTTTCGGCAGCCTTGCTCTCGGATTTCGGTGCAGATGTCATCAAGATCGAGGCACCCAACCGAACGGATATGATGCGCGACCTCGGGCCCAAGGCAGAGGATGGAGCGGGCGTTTGGTGGAAGACGCTGGGCCGCAACAAGAAGATTCTGAGCCTAGACTGGAAGTCCGGCGAAGGCCGGGACATCCTGCGCAAATTGGTTGAAGGTGCCGATGTTCTTATCGAAAATTTCCGGCCGGGCGTGCTTGAACGTGCTGGTATCGGGCCGGAAACCCTTCATGAGTGGAACCCAGATCTGATTGTTCTGCGCGTTTCGGGTTACGGACAGGAAGGTCCGATGCGGGACGTACCTGCGTTTGGTCGTGCGGCAGAAGCCATGAGTGGTTTAGCACATCTGACCGGTTTCCCTGACGGGCCGCCGATGCACCCCGGATTTCCGGCGGCCGACAGCACGACAGGCCTGATGGGCGCATTGGGAATCATGATTGCGCTGTTTGCCCGCGAAAAGGGGATAGTACGGGGTCAGGTTGTCGATCTTGCGGTGTTCGAAGCGCTGCTTCGATTGATGGACTATCCTGTTCCCGCAATGACAGGTGCGAACCATTCACCGCGGCGCAACGGGCTGCGCCAGCCGATGGACTTTGCGCCGGGGGGCATGTTCCGCACGTCCGATGGGGTTTGGCTGACCGTCTCGGCAGGTAGCGCGGAAACTGCGCAACGCCTGTTGCGCGCGGTCGGAGGGGACTCTTTGGCCGATGACCCGCGGTTCGAGACACTCGGCGAGATGTCGCAGCACATGGCGGTGGTCTTTGACGCGATCAATGATTTCGTCACGCAGCACACCGCTGAAGAAGTTGCGGCTGTATTCGCACGACATGATGCGGTTGCCTCTCGGGTGTTGAGCGTCGAGGAGATCACGACCAATGAGCAGATACGCCATCGCGGGGACATCGTATCGGTCGAGGGCGAGCAGACCCAGGTCATCGGTCCGATCCCGCATCTAAGCGCGACGCCCGGTGAACTTCGCTGGCTGGGACGACCGCCCGGCGCAGACAGCCGAAGTATTCTAAGCGATCTTGGTTTTGACGATGAGCAAATCTCTGCCCTTTGTGAGGCAGGACTCGTGAGACTGGAAGGCAAGGGGACGCCATGACATTTAGAATGACCACCGACCAACAGGAAATCCGCGACCAGATTCTGCGGATTTGTGCACAATTCGACGATGACTACTGGCTGGACCGGGATCGCAACGGTGGTTTTCCCCATGATTTGCACAGGGCAATGGCCGATGGCGGCTGGCTTGGCATCGCCATGCCTGAAGCGGTCGGCGGCGCCGGCCTGGGGATCACTGAAGCTACGATCATGATGCAGGCGATTGCTGAGTCAGGGGCTGGCGCGAGCGGGGCCTCGGCCATCCACATGAACATTTTCGGGCTCAACCCGGTGGTGAAGTTCGGGACCGATGAACAGCGCGCGCGCATGCTGAGCCCCCTGATCGCAGGTGATGAAAAGGCTTGTTTCGGCGTCACCGAACCGACGACGGGGCTGGATACCACAAAGCTGAAGACCATGGCGGTGCGACAGGGAGACAGGTATGTCGTGCATGGTCAGAAGGTCTGGATTTCGACCGCGCAGGTTGCCCACAAGATGCTGCTTCTGGCCAGAACAACGCGGCTTGAGGATGTGACTAACCCGACCGAAGGGCTGAGCCTGTTCTATACCGATCTCAACCGTAATTTCGTTGATGTGCGAGAGATCGAAAAGATGGGGCGCAAGGCTGTCGATTCGAACGAGGTCTTCATCGACGGGTTGCCGATACCTGCCGAAGACCTGATCGGAGAAGAGGGCAAGGGGTTTCGGCAAATTCTGCATGGGCTGAATCCAGAACGCATCCTTGTGGCGGGCGAATGCATCGGCATCGCACGCAACGCTCTGACCCGCGCGGCGCAATATGCCAATGAACGAGTGGTTTTCGACCGGCCTATCGGTCAGAATCAGGGCGTTCAGCATCCGCTCGCTCAGGCTTGGGCGCGGGTGGAATCGGCCAATCTCATGGTGATGCACGCCGCCGCCCTTTACGATGCGGGGGAGCCCTGCGGCATCGAGGCGAACGCAGCCAAGCTATTGGCCGCCGACGCCGCGGTTGAGGCGACCGAGGCCGCACAGATCACCTTTGGCGGATTCGGTTACGCAAAGGAATATCACGTGGAGCGTCTGGTCAGAGAAGCGCTCTTGTTCCGCATTGTACCTGTGACGCCGCAGATGTTGTTATCATTCATTGCTGAAAAAGCGCTAGGACTTCCAAAGTCTTACTGACCGCGAGACACGGATTGGGATAGCGCGTATTCCCTACTTGATTATTTTTCTAACGTCCGTTAGATTATCAGACAAAGCCCCGCAATAGGGGAAAAGGGAGGAGGCGTCATGAGTGAGACGCAGTTCGGGTCTTCGCGAGAAGACCTGTCAAAACGCACAACCGTTTACGCACATGATTTGTTCGCGGGCAAAACCGTCGTTGTAACCGGCGCAGGCGGAGGTTTGGGGCTGGCGATTGCGGCTCTGTTCGCCAGGCTGGGCGCCAATCTGGCGATCAATGGACGCAACGAGGAAAAGCTGGCCTCCGCCAAAGAGTACCTCGAGAGTTTTGGGGGCAGAGTTTTCGCCGTGCCCATGACCATCCGTGACCCTGAACAGGTCGAGGATTTTGTCGCTAAGACGAATCAGGAATTCGGCTCCATAGACGTTCTGGTGAACAATGCGGGGGGGCAGTTTCCACAGGCTGCGCTGGATTTTTCCCCGAAAGGCTGGACCGCCGTCATTGACACCAACCTCAACGGAACCTGGTGGATGATGCAATCCACGACGCGCCACTGGGTTGAGAACAAGCAACCGGGTTCCATCGTAAATATCGTGGCGGATATCTGGCGCGGGATGCCTGGCATCGCTCATACCTGTGCAGCTCGGGCGGGGGTGATTTACCTGTCCAAATCGGTGGCGGTGGAGTGGGCGCCGCATGATATCCGCGTGAACTGCGTGGCACCGGGTTGCTGCGAAAGCAACGGTTTCGGGAACTACCCTCCAGAGGGTGCCGCAACTTTCCAGGATTCCAATCCGATGCGGCACGCCGGGGACGAATGGGATGTCGCTGAAGGTGTTGTCTATATGGCGGCCAACTCAGGAAAGTTTGTTACCGGTGAAGTTCTGAACATCGACGGTGGGCAGCAATTGTGGGGGGACCCATGGCCAACGGGTCGACCGGACCATTTCCTGATTTCCTGATGAAAGCCATGAACCTTAATGGGGACAATAAGATCCAGATGACAACGAAGAATAAAATAGCAGTTGGTACCGATGGCGGGGCGCTTCTGAAGTGCAACGGGGTCGAACGACGGTTTGGCGGCATCGTTGCTGTCACCGGAGTTGATCTCGTCATTCGGCAAGGTGAAATCTTTGGGCTTGTCGGACCGAATGGTAGCGGCAAGACAACGCTAACGAACGCAATTACCGGGTTTTATCCGCCAAACGTAGGCACTGTCCGGCTGGCGGGAAAAGACATCACGGGCACAGCGCCTCATAAGGTTGCCAAGCTCGGGGTTGCGCGGACGTTCCAGAATCTTGCCCTTTTCAACGGGATGAGCGTTCTGGACAACATCCTGCTCGGGCGGCACATCCACATGAAACCGGGCGTCTTACGCACGGCGCTTTATTGGTGGGCGGCGCGGCATGAAGAGATCGAGAACCGTAAGATCGTCGAGGAGGTGATCGAGTTTCTACAGCTTGAAAGCATCCGACATGAGTTGGTCGATGGTCTTCCGATCGGGCTGAAAAAACGGGTCGAACTTGCGCGGGCATTGGTGGCCGAGCCGCAAATGTTGATACTCGATGAGCCGATGGCAGGCATGAATCAGGAAGAGAAGGGGTATATGTCCCGCTTCATTCTGGATGCCCGTGCCGAACGCGGCGTCAGCGTTCTGCTGATCGAGCATCATATGGATGTCATCACCGGCATCTGTGATCGGATGCTGGCGCTTAATTATGGCGAAATGATCGCCAGCGGCATCCCGAAGGACGTTGTAAAAGACCCGCGGGTCATCGAGGCATATATCGGAGGGTCGCATGACTGATTTGACGCAAAAACAGTCTTCGGGCGGCGATACGATTGGTGCACTGCTGGCGCAAAACGCGTCGCGCCACGGAAAGGATATCGCGCTTCGCGAAAAGGAACGCGGGATCTGGAAAGAAACCACTTGGGCGGAATACGCCGAAGAGGTGCTTGCCTGCGCGGCCGGACTTGAAAAAATCGGCGTAAAGCCGGGCAAGGCAGTACTTATTCTGGGCGATAACCGTGCACGGTTGTACGGCGGCATGCTGGCTGTTTCGTTGCTGGGCGCCTATACAATGCCTGCCTATCCGGGCGCGACAATCGAAGAACTTCGGCACTTTCTTGGCGAAGTCGAAATCGTCGCGGCCATCGCCGAAGATCAGGAGCAGGTAGACAAGATCCTGGAACTGAAGGACGCGGGCGCCGAGGGTATCGACCACATCATTTATGATGAAGCGCGAGGCCTCGGATTCTATGAGGTTGAAGGGCTGATGTCCTGGGATCACCTGATCGAAGTCGGTCAGCACGATCTTAATGAAACCCCGGGCTTGCGCGAAGATCTCTTTGGTCGGGCAAAGCCCGGCGATCCGGCCATCTTCATGCATTCTTCAGGGACCACGGGCAAGCCGAAAGGTATCGTTCTGAGTCAAAAGAACGTTATTGCTGCGGCCAGGAACGGGCAGGCAGCGGGTGCATTCGACGAAAACGAGGAAATCCTCGCCTATCTTCCGATGGCTTGGGTGGGCGACTTCGCCATTACCGTCGCGGCGGCGCTGCTCTGTCGGTTCACCGTGAACGTGCCTGAGCGTCAGGAAACCGTCGTGCGCGACATGCGCGAAATCGCTCCGACATTCTATCTGGCGGCGCCGAGAAGCTGGGACCAGATGCTAACGACAATCCAGGTGGGTATCGAAAACTCGACCCCGGTCAAAAAATGGCTGTACCATTTTTTCATGGACCGGGCGATTGCCGCCGAGACACGCAAGCTGAATGGCAAAAGCGGCGGTGCACTGGAGCCTTTGGGCCGATTTCTGGGCGAGGCGATTGTTTTCGGCCCGATCAAGGACCAGTTCGGGATGAGCCGTCTCAAGAACGCGTTCACCGGCGGGGAAGCGATCGGCGAAGACACTTTTGTTTTCTACCGAGCCCTGGGAATCAAATTGCGCCAACTCTACGGCCAGACCGAAAATAGCGCGATCAATGCGATTCAGGCTCCGGGCGAGGTGCGCCTCCATACCGTTGGCAAACCCGCACCTGGCGTCGAGGTGAAAATCGCCGAAGACGGAGAGATCCTGGTGCGTTCGGACAGCGTGTTTGAAGGGTACTTCAACAAACCCGAAGCGACTGCTGAAGCGCTTGAGGGCGGGTGGCTGCATACCGGCGATGCCGGGTATCTGGAGGATGACGGACACCTGGTTGTTCTGGGCCGTGTCTCCGAGGTCATGCATACAGCCGGAGGTGAGCGCTATGTGCCAAACTACATTGAGAACCGGCTGAAATTCAGCCCGTATATCAAGGATGCGGCTGTTATCGGTGCCGGCCTGGATGAATTGACTGCCATGGTCTGCGTGGATTTCGAGGCAGTGGGACACTGGGCCGAAGTGAACGGGGTGCCTTATGTGTCCTATTCCGATTTGTCGCAACGCGACGAGGTCGCGGCGCTGCTGCACGGGGCATTCGAACGGGTAAATAAGGCCGTCACAGAGCCGTTGCGTCTTAAACGCTTTGTCAGCCTGCCGAAGGAATTCGACCCGGACGATGGTGAGATCACGCGGACCCGAAAACTGCGACGCAAGGTCGTACAGGAACGCTATGTCGACGTGATCGCGGCGCTCTACGACGGTTCAAAAGATGTCCACGTAAGCGCGCAGGTGACTTACGAGACAGGGGAAGTAGGGAAGGTCGAAAGAAGCCTTCCCATCAGGGAGGTATAAATGGATTGGGTCTTTCTATCTGAGCTTGCGATCAATGGAGCCTTGACGGGTCTCTTGTATTCGCTCTTCGCTATCGGCCTCGTGCTGATTTACAAAGCATCTTCGGTGCCCAATCTGGCGCAGGGTGGGCTGACAATGGTCGGGGCCTATGTGGTTCTTGCCCTTTCGCATGACGCGGGTCTGCCGCTGTGGCTGGCCATTCCTCTTGCTGCGGTGATCATGTTCGGCCTGGGATTTGGCATCGAACGTGTTGCCCTGCGCCGTCTCGCGGGCCGCCCGGTCGTCATGATCTTGATGCTGACACTTGGCTTGGACATCTTCCTGCGGGGAACAACACTTGCAATCTGGGGGGGGACATCCCGTTCGGTTGACTTGGGGGTCAGCTATGAACCGCTGTTCTTGGGCGACATCTTCATCAGCCGCATCCATCTTGTCGGTGCCGGTGTTGCGCTCGCACTCTTTGTCGCCTTCATGCTGTTCTTCCGAACCCGGACCGGGATCAAGTTGCGGGCGATCGCGGATGATTACATGGCTTCGTGGTCGGTCGGCATTTCGGTTGAGCGCGGCGTAGGGTTGTCCTGGGCACTGGCATCAGTTGTTGCCGTCGCCGCAGGCGTCATCTGGGGCGAGGTTCAGGGTGTAGATCAGGCGCTGTCGCTGTTGCTTCTGAAGGGCCTGACGGTGGCCGTTCTTGGTGGCCTCGACAGTATCCTCGGCGCAGTGATCGCGGGCATAATTCTGGGCGTCGTCGAAAACGTTGGTGCCGATTTTCTGGATCCGCTTGTCGGAGGCGGAAGCCGTGAGCTTATCGTCGCCGCCGTGCTCATTCTTACGGTCATGATCCGTCCGCATGGACTGTTCGGTCGTCACGACATTGAAAGGGTCTAAGGGATGTTTTATAGACTTTCCGGTGTCCATCACGCCAACTATGTATCCGACAGTCGTATCTTCAAGGTACCTGCTGACCGGAACCTGGCTGTATTCATCTTCCTGATTGGACTTGCCGCGCCATTCATCATACCGTCGCTCTACCTGAACAGTTACATGCTTCCGTGGCTGATCTGGACGGCCGCCGCCCTTGGACTTAACCTGGTGACAGGTTGGGCTGGCCAACTTCACTTGGGCTATGCTGCGGTCATGGCCGTCGGGGCGTATTCGGCGATCCACGCGGCGCGTTTCGGCGTGCCATGGGAATTCGCCCTGATCATTGGCGGGTTGACGTCATCTGTGATCGGCAGCCTGTTCGCCTTTGCCGCATTGCGGGTCAAGGGTCTCTATCTCGCACTCACGACTCTTGCGATGCAATTCGTGATGGACTGGGTTCTGACCCACTCGCCGGCGATTTCAGGGGGCTCGCACGCATCGCTCCAGTCACCAACTTTGGCGTTTCTTGGGCAGGATATTACCTCTGATACCGGTTTTTACTATGTCGCCTTCGGATGGTGTGTGTTGGTGACGATCTTCATGCTGAATCTCAAACGCACTGGGCTTGGTCGTGCCTTGGTCGCGGTACGCGAAAAAGACTTTGCTGCCGCGATCCTGGGTGTGAACAGTTTCTATTACAAGATCCTAGCCTTCGCGACTTCGTCTTTCATCGCGGGCGTCAGTGGTGCTTTGCTTGTCGCCACCTTCTTCTTTCTTGCCGCGCCGGAGCAGTTTTCGGTCACCGTATCTATCCAGGTTCTTGCGATGGTGATCGTTGGCGGCCTCGGCAGCGTAATCGGATCCTATTTCGGTGTTGCTCTGATCCTTCTTGTCCCCGGTTTGGTGAACGGTCTCGTCGTCACGGTGAGCGAGGGGCTTGGTATGCAGATCAATGTTGAAACGCTCGCTCACATCCCGAATGCGGTCTATGGCGCACTGATCGTCATTATCCTTCTGATCGAACCGCTCGGTTTGGGAAAACTCTACGGCAACATCAGAGACTATCTGATGGTCTGGCCCTTCGATCAGTTCAAGAAATAAGGGAAATGCCAATGCAAGAAAAAGTTGAAGCCGAGCACATTCTGTCCATGAACAGTGTCGAGGTGCTGTACGACAATGTAATGCTGGCGATCAAAGGTGTTTCGGTCAAGGTGCCAAAAGGCGAGATGATCGCGCTCTTGGGCTCGAACGGCGCGGGCAAAAGCACCTCGTTGAAAGCGATCAGCGGTCTTCTGAAGGCAGAGCGCGGACGCATCAGCCGAGGTGAAATAACCTTCCAGGGAACAGACATAACCGAAGTGCTCGCGCAAAACCGCGTCGGGATGGGTATCTGTCACGTCATCGAAGGGCGGCGGGTCTTTGAACACCTGACCCCCGACGAGAACCTGACCGCTGCTGCGCCGCGCGGAATGTCCCGATCGGCGCTGAATGCGGAAAAAGAAAAGATTTACGACTATTTCCCACGACTTGCCGAACGCCGCAATTCGCAAGCAGGCTATTTGTCTGGTGGCGAGCAACAGATGCTGGCCATCGGCAGGGCGCTGGTGACGCAGCCGAAACTGTTGATGCTCGACGAACCAAGTCTCGGCCTTGCCCCGTTCCTGGTCGAGGAAATCTTCGGCATCCTGCAAAAGATCAATCAGGAGGAGGGCGTATCCGTCCTGCTGGTGGAGCAGAACGCGCTGGCCGCTCTGGAGATTGTTTCGCAAGGGTATCTGATTGAGAACGGCCGCGTTGTCATGCACGGCACGGCCGAGGCGCTCAAATCCAACTCCGACATTCAGGAATTTTATCTGGGTGGCGGAGAAGAAACCGATTTTCACAACGTCAAGCACTACAGCCGACGCAAACGTTGGCTGAGCTGAGGTACTATTCAGAAATTGTTCAGGGAGGATCAAATGAAGGGACTTACCAAAGCGTTGGCCGTGTTTTCAATGGTTGGCGGAGCGATGTTCGGCACCCAGGCGCTGGCTGAGCCATTCAAGATTGGCGTCTGCTACGACCTCAGCAAAGCCTATACCTTTGCCACGCCGCAGGTTGCCCAGGCGGCACAGGATCTCGCCAAACTGGTCAATATGAAGGGCGGCATCGGAGGAGAACCGGTCGAGGTTATCGTGCGCGATCACGGGAACGAACCGCAGCGCGGGATCGAGTGCTACTCCAAGCTTAGCCGCGAGGGTGTGTTCGTCTTCGATACACTGTCCACCCCGGTGTCTCTGGCTATCCTTCCGCGGGCCATGGAAGATGGACGTATCCTGATGCAGTCACTTGTCGGCCGCGGCGATGCCGTGGATGGCACGGTTTTCGACTGGGTCTATCCGATCGGGCCTACCTATTGGGGGCAGGCCGCCAATGACGTTGCCTATATCAAGCAATTGCATGACGGCGATCTGTCGGACGTGAAGGTGGGGTTTGTTTACTTCGATTACCCCTTCGGGCAGGAGCCAATCGAGATTCTCGAGACCCTGTCCGAGAAAGAGGGTTTCGAACTTGAGCTTTACCCCGTTCCGCTGCCCGGCAGCGACCAGGCCGGAGTATGGTCCAAGGTGCGCCGCGACAAGCCCGATCACGTGATCGTCTGGATGCTGGGCGGTGCCCATGTGGTCGCATCGAAAGAGATGCAGCGCAATCGCATCCCGATGGAAAAATATATTTCGGTCAACTGGCTGAATGAGGTCGATGTTGCCAATATCGGCACTGATGCGGCCAAAGGCATCAAGCGCGGTACCAATGTCGTGGGCGGTCAGGATGTCGCCCTGTTCAAGGAGATCATGACCGAGCTTTATGACAACGGACAGGGCTCGGGCCCGATTGAGAAGACGCAGGACGTTTTCTATAATACGGGGCTGGCCATGTATTCGATCATGTTCGAAGCCGCGCGCAACGCGGTCGAACTCGAAGGGCTGCCAATCACTCCGACATCCTACAAGGCCGGACTCGAGTCGTTGAAGGGTTATGACGCCAACGGGTTGATGGCCCCCATTACGGTAACGGCCGAAGACCATGGCGGCGGTGGCCAGACGCGCATCGAAATGTGGGACGGGGAGGCTTGGGTGCCGCAAACCGAATGGATTTCTGAATACGGCGATGTCGTGTGGGATGTGGTTAAGGAAAGTTCCGCAAAATACGAGCAGTGACAGGCTGATAGTAGGAAGGGTGGCGCTGTACAGGGCGGCGGCGCTCACAAAACAGTTTAGCCGCCCTAAAATCAACCAACGGGAGAGAGAATATGAAAATCAAACAGCACATCAAGGCGGTGGCCCTTACTGCCGCATTGGCAACAAGCGCGACGGTGGCTGCGGCACAGGACAAGGAGCCGATCCCCTTCGGACTTTGCTTCGACCTTAGTAAATCGTACACGTTCATTTCACCGCAGGTGGCCCAGGCAGCCCAGGACCTGGCGATGTACACCAACGAAAACGGTGGAATCGAAGGCCATCCGGTTGAAATCATCATTCGCGACCATGGCAACGAACCGCAACGTGGCGTGGAATGCTATGAGCAGCTCAAGCGTGACGGTGTTTTCCTTTTCAACTTTCTTTCCACGCCCGTCACGAACGCGGTCCTGCCGCGGGCCATGAAGGACGGAAACGTTCTGATGCAGTCCTTCGTTGGCCGCGGCGACGCGGTTGACGGTGAAGTGTTCGACTGGGTGTTCCCGGTTGGTCCGACTTATTGGCAGCAGGCCGCCAACGATGTCGCCTTCATCAAAGGCCAGATGGGCGGTGATCTGAGCAAAGCAAAGATCGGGTTCATCTATCTGGACTATCCCTTCGGTCAGGAACCGATCGAGATCCTGAAAACACTTTCTGAAAAGGAAGGGTTTGAGCTGGAGCTTTATCCTGTGCCGCTCCCCGGGTCGGATCAAGCCGGCGCATGGAGCAATATCCGCCGTGATAAGCCAGATTACGTGATCAGCTGGCTTCTGGCGGGCGGACACGTGGTCGCCTCCAAGGAAATGCGCCGCAACCGCTTCCCGATCGACCGCTATCTGTCGGTTAACTGGTTGAACGAAGTCGATATCGCCAACATCGGCGAGGAAGAGGCGAAGGGCATCCTGCGCGGGACCAACGTGGCCGGTGGCCAGGAAGTTCCGATCGTCAAGACGATGCTGGACACCTACTATGCCAATGGCAAGGGCAGCGGTCCCGAGAGCCTTGTTCGCGACGTGTACTACAACACGGGCATGGCGATTTACTCGGCCGGTTTTGAAGCCGCACGTATCGCGATTGCCGAAAACGGTTGGCCGCTCACGCCAGAAAGCATGAAGGCTGCCTATGAATCGATCGAGAACTTCGATGGCGACGGCGTCATGGCCCCGGTGACCGTAACCGGTGAAGACCACGGCGGCGGCGGCAAGACCCGGGTCGAACAGTGGAATGGCGAAACCTGGGTTCCGCTGACCGACTGGAGCGCCGACTATCTCGACGTTGTGTGGGAAGTCATCAAGCACAGTTCCAAGTCGTTCTCTGTCGAATAAGCAGGAACTTCCCCGCGGCAAACATGTCGCGGGGAAGCTTCGCACTAGAATGTCACCAGTTAAAACGGAGCAGGTATCATGAGCCCAATTGATGTAAAAATCGAAGACGGCATTGCGACCGTCTGTATCAATCGGCCCGAACGCAAGAACGCGCTTTCCGTGGCCGCGACGAACGGGCTGACGGATGCCTGGGAAAAGATCGAGGCGGACGACAGCGTTCGTGTGGCCATACTGACCACGGCCGATTGCGGTGTTTTCAGCGCCGGGCTGGACCTCAAGGAAGCCACGCAAATCGCGCGCGACGAAGGCGTCGATATCCTGTCAAAGATGCGCGATCCATTTCACGAGACCATGCGCGCCTGCAAGAAGCCGATCATCGCGGCGATGACGGGGTCGCTGATGGCGGGCGGCATGATGCTGACGCTGAATTGCGATCTGCGGGTCGGTCTCAAGGGGACCAAGGTTGGCATTACCGAGGTAAAGATCGGTCGTGGATCGCCTTGGGCGTCGCCGGCGCTGTCCATGCTGCCGCAGCCCATCCTTATGGAAATCGTTCTGACCGGCGATTTGATGCCGATCGAGCGTCTGCACGAATACGGGTTCACCAACTATATCGAGGACACCCCCGATGCCGTTCGCGCACGGGCATTTGACCTTGCCAAACGCATAGCCAGCGGGGCCCCGCTTTCGGTGATCGCCGCCAAAGGCGGCGTTCGCGCAACCATGGACCTGGGCTGCGCGGGTGGTCTGAAAGAAGGTAAGCGCCTGCACGAGGTCGTGTACGCCAGCAACGACGCGATTGAAGGCCCCAAGGCTTTTGCTGAAAAACGCGCACCGGTCTGGACTGGAACCTGATGGAGACTGGAATGACTGAACTTATTCGTCTGGACAGGGATGGCCATGTCGGAATATTGCGTTTTCTTCAGCCAACTAAACGCAACCCTTACAGCATTGCATTCGTCGAGGAATTAGTGACACTCCTGCGCGAAGCCGAACGGGACGATACGATCCGTGCCGTTGTCATGACCGGTGGCGATCATTTCAGCAGCGGCGGCGATCTCGTTGGATTTCAGGCTGAAATCGCGAAAGGCGCAAGGGCGACATCGGAAATGGTCGACCGGGTTCACGATGGCGGACGCGCGGCCTATCTGTTTCGCAAGCCTCTGATTTCTGCTGTATGCGGGGTGGCATTTGGTGCGGGTCTCAGCCTGGCGCTGTCTGCGGATATCGTCGTAGCCGCCGAAGATGCCCGGTTGTGCGAAGTTTTTGCGCGCGTCGGCGGCTGTCCCGACACCGGCTCGAGCTGGCTGCTTCAGCAGCGTGCCGGTGCGGGCGTGGCGCGGATGCTTGTTCTCACAGGTCGTGAAATAGACGGGCGCACCGCCAGGGAACTGCGCGTTGTCGAAGAATGCGTACCCGCCGACCAGGTCGAGCAACGCGCTCTGGAAATTGCCCACGAGATCGCCCCACACCCGATGTTCGGCATTCAGACCGCCAAGCGCCTGATGCGCGCCGCAGCAGAGTGCAGCTATCTGGAGGCGCTGGACATCGAGCGCGATGCCCAAAGCGTTTTGCTGTGTGCGCATGATTTTCCAGAGGCCATGAAAGCGTTCTCCGAGAAAAGAAAACCCGAATTCAACGACCGATAGGTCGGTAGAAACCATATCTAACAACCCAAGGAGACCGTAGATGAAGGTGCTTGTGCCTGTCAAACGCGTGATCGACTACAACGTGAAAGTGCGCGTCAAAGCGGACGGAAGCGGTGTCGATCTTGCCAACGTGAAAATGTCGGTGAACCCCTTTGACGAGATCGCCGTCGAAGAGGCCATCCGCCTGAAAGAAGCCGGCAAGGCAGACGAAATCGTCGTTGTCAGCATCGGTGTGAAGCAAGCGCAAGAGACCCTGCGCACCGCTTTGGCCATGGGCGCCGACCGTGCCATTCTGGTTAACGCCGCCGATGACGTCCACACCGACATCGAGCCGCTGGCCGTCGCCAAGATCCTGGCGAAAGTCATCGAGGAAGAGGACCCCGGTCTGGTCCTAGCCGGCAAGCAGGCCATCGACAACGACATGAACGCCACCGGCCAGATGCTGTCGGCGCTGTTGGGCTGGTCGCAAGGCACCTTCGCCTCGGAACTGGACATCGACGGCGACAAGGCCGTGGTGACCCGCGAGGTCGACGGCGGTTTGCAGACTATCAAGGTCAACTTGCCTGCAGTCGTCACAGTGGACCTGCGCTTGAACGAGCCGCGTTACGCTTCGCTGCCCAACATCATGAAGGCCAAGAAGAAGCCGCTGGACGAAAAAACCGCCGCCGATTACGGCGTCGACACTTCGCCGCGTCTTGAAGTGGTCAAAACGACCGAGCCGGCAACACGTGCCGCCGGCATCATCGTCGGCTCGGTTGACGAGCTGGTTTCGAAACTAAAAGAAGCGGGGGCTGTGTAATGGCTGTTCTTCTACTCGCCGAAGTCAACAATGGTGAACTGGCGCTGGACGCCACCGCCAAAGCCGTCACCGCCGCCCGGGCAATGGGCGACGTGACCGTTCTGGCCGCGGGTGCTTCCGCCGCCGCAGCTGGCGAAGCCGCCGCCAAGATCGACGGTGTCGCCAAGGTGTTGGTCGCTGAAGATGCGTCGCTGGGTCACCGCATGGCGGAACCCACCGCCGCGCTGATCGTGTCGCTGGCCGGTGACTATTCGCACATCGTGGCACCCGCCACGACCGACGCGAAAAACGTCATGCCGCGCGTCGCCGCGCTGCTGGACGTGATGGTGATTTCGGACGCCTCTGGCGTTGTCGATGCAGACACGTTCGAACGCCCTATCTATGCCGGCAACGCCGTGCAAACCGTCAAATCTTTGGATACGACCAAGGTCATCACCTTCCGCACCTCGACCTTTGATGCCGCTGGCGAAGGTGGCTCGGCCGCCGTCGAAACCGTGTCGGCCGCTGCCGATCCAGGCCTGTCGTCCTGGGTCGAAGACAAGGTTGCCGCAAGCGACCGCCCCGAGCTGACCTCGGCTGGCGTGGTTGTGTCCGGTGGTCGTGGCGTTGGCTCCGAAGAGGACTTTGCCCTGATCGAGAAGCTGGCCGACAAATTGGGCGCCGCCGTTGGGGCCTCGCGCGCTGCTGTCGACTCGGGCTATGCTCCCAACGACTGGCAGGTGGGTCAGACCGGCAAGGTTGTTGCCCCCGAACTGTATGTCGCCGTTGGCATCTCGGGCGCCATCCAACACCTGGCTGGCATGAAGGACTCGAAGATCATCGTCGCGATCAACAAGGACGAAGAAGCACCGATCTTCCAGGTTGCTGACTTCGGCCTGGTCGCCGACCTGTTCGAGGCCGTCCCGGCCCTGACTGACGCGCTGTAAATCGCGTCACATCAAATGCGAGAAGGCCCGCCATCCGGCGGGCCTTCTTTTGTATACTCATCTTGTTCCTAATTGAAAGGGAACCGCTTTTTTGAGATGTCCATAGACTCTAATTCACATGGCTTCTATGGCTAGGGCAATCCCCTGCCCACCACCGATACACATGGTAATCAGCGCGCGTTTTGCGCCGGTACGCTCCAGCTCGTAGAGCGCCTTGACAAAGATTATGGCCCCCGACGCCCCGATAGGATGTCCAAGAGCAATTGCGCCGCCGTTGGGGTTCACCTTGTTGCCATCCAGACCAAGAGTTTTACTCACGGCCAAAGCCTGAGCCGCGAAGGCTTCGTTTGACTCGATGACGTCGAAATCAGAAATTGTCAGGCCTGTACGTTTCAAAAGTCCTTCGACAGCCGGAATTGGCCCGATTCCCATGATGTCCGGGCGTACTCCTGCAACATGATATCCAAGCAGGCGTGCGCGCGGTTTCAACCCTGCATCTGATGCAGCATCTGCCGTGGCCAACACAACTGCGGCGGCCCCATCATTGAGACCCGAAGCATTCCCCGCCGTCACGGTGCCATCCTTCTGGAAGGCCGGACGCAGTTTGCCGAGCATTTCAACTGTGCTCGCCTTGGGGTGTTCATCGGTGTCAAAAGAAGCAGTGTTGCGTTTGACCTTGACCTCGACGGGAACGATCTGGGATTTGAAATACCCCTCTTTGAGCGCGTTCAGAGCGCGCTCCTGGCTTTGAAGGGCAAACGCATCCTGAGCTTCGCGCGTGATGTCGTATTCGGCGGCGACGTTTTCCGCTGTTACGCCCATATGCCCGGTGCCAAACGGACAGTTCAACGCGCCGAGCATCATGTCAGTTGCACCCATGTCACCCATTTTCTGCCCCCAGCGAATGGCTGGCACGATATAGGGCGAGCGGCTCATGCTTTCGCTGCCACCGGCAAGAGCCATTGTTGCATCACCCAGCATCAGCGACTGCGCCGCTGACACAATAGCCTGTAGCCCAGAACCGCAGAGCCGATTGACGTTCATTGCGGGCGCCTTTTCTGGCACGCCAGCGGCAATAGACGCCGCGCGGCTAAGATACATGTCGCGCGGCTCTGTGTTAATAACATGGCCAAAAACAACGTTTCCAACCTGCTTGCCTTCGACACCTGAACGCGCAAGCGCCTCTTTCGCCACTATGCTACCCAGTTCGATCGGAGACGTGCCCGAAAGAGAGCCGCCAAAGGTTCCGATGGCTGTTCGCACACCATCCAATACTACGATATCTTTCATTTTCACTCCGGTTCTTCATTTTTTGCGTCACGCAGGCCGTGTACTGCCCAGTGTCAGCCCGTTACCCTGACCTGCGCGTTCGGTGCCTTGGTGGAACTTGCCTGGGAGTAGGAAGGTGATACCGCGCCAGTTCAGGAAAGCCGTCTCGAGCAAAATAACGCGGCGTTTGCCTTGAGACTGGGCCATTGCCGAAAAAATAACAGATGTTAGATTTTTGGCAATACCAACCTTAGGAATGGATTCCAAAATGTCTCTGATTACGAATAGTTCGGCCTGGGCCGCAGATGAACACAAGATGTTCGCGGATAGCACACGCAAGCTTTTTGATGCCGAAATGGCTCCAAACATCGAAAAATGGGCGGAGCAGGGCATTGTTGACCGCGACTTCTGGAAAACAGTCGGTCAACAGGGTGTCATGGGTGGCTCGATTGCCGAAGAATATAGCGGGTTCGGTGGCGGCATCGGGTTCGATGCGATTACCGTTTACGAGCAAGGGCGCACCGGTGACACGGGTTGGGGCTATGGCATCCAGTCCATCGTAATCCATTATATCAACGCCTATGGCAGCGAAGAACAGAAGAAAAAGTGGTTGCCGAAGCTGGTCAGCGGCGACAGTGTCGCGGCGATCGCGATGACCGAGCCAGGAACGGGCTCTGACCTCCAGAACGTCCAGACCCATGCGGAAAAGGATGGCAACCATTACAAGATCAACGGCTCGAAGATCTTCATCACCAACGGACATACAGCCGATCTGGTTGTCGTCGTGGCAAAGACCGACCGTAACGCTGGCGCCAAGGGCGTTTCGCTGATCGTTCTGGAAACCGAGGACGCCGAAGGCTTTCGTAGGGGACGGAACCTGAAGAAGTTGGGCATGAAGGGATCGGATACGGCTGAGTTGTTCTTCGAGGATGTGCGCGTGCCTACGGCGAACCTGCTTGGCCCGGAAGAAGGGCAAGGTTTCTACCAGTTGATGAAGCAGCTCCCTTGGGAACGGCTGATGATTGGCGTTACCGCGCTAGGCTTCATTGACTTTGCCATCGATGAAACTGTGAAATATGTACAGGACCGCAAGGCATTTGGTAACCGCATCATGGATTTCCAGAACACACGCTTCAAATTGGCGGAATGCAAGACCAAGGCCGAATTGCTGCGCACCTTCGTCAATGACGGGCTCGTGCGCCTCGAAAAGGGCGAACTTGATGCGGCCACGGCCTCGATGGCGAAATGGTGGGGCAGCCAGACGCAAAACGAGGTCATGCATGAATGCCTGCAACTGCACGGCGGTTATGGTTTCATGATGGAATACCCGATCGCGCGCCTTTATGCCGACAGCCGGGTCCAGATGATCTATGGCGGCACCAACGAGATCATGAAGGAACTGATCGCACGTTCGATGGATGTTTGATCCGTTCGGTGCCGGGGGGGGTTATTCTTCTCCCGGCCCGAGGATATCTTCGCTGTGCTCCCCCAGTCGAGGGGCAGGGCGGTGATCATGCCGCGCCGGCGTTGCCGAGAATCGTATCGGCGGGCGTGTCGTCCAGATCGCACCTTCGGTTGGGTGATCAATCTGTTGAAAGAACCCGGTCGCGGCAAGATGGGGATCGTTCGGCAAATCCGACAGGTTGCGCACCGGCATGGCGGGTATGTCGGCATTCTCCATCAGGGCAAGCCAGTCATCTGTTGTCCGAGTTAGGGCAATCTGCGCCACCATATCGTATACAGCGCCGATGTTGCGGCTACGGGTGTCCATGTCAGTGACCCAGACGTGGTCGATCATGTCATCGCGCCCGACCGCCTTGAAGAACCGCGCCCATTGTACGTTGGTGTAGGGCAGAATTGTGATATATCCATCTGCCGTCTTAACCGGACGCCTATGCGGAACCAGCATCCGGGCATAGCCGAAATCCTGCGGGGTCTCTTCGAAGGTGGCACCATCCAGATGTTCGGCCAGCAGGAAGGCGGCCAGCGTCTCAAACATCGGCACCTCGACATGCTGGGCTTCTCCCGTACGCTCGCGGTGGAACAGGGCTCCCATCACGGCATAGGCGGCCGTCACGCCGCCAAGCTTGTCGGCTAGAATCGTAGGGGCATATGCGGGCGGCGCTTCGGGATCGCGCAATGTTGCCAGGCTAGCTAACCCGGAAACCGACTGGACGGCATCGTCGAACGCGGGTCGGGCGGCATAGGGTCCGTCCTGCCCGAATCCAGTGGCAGATACCGTGATCAGGTTCGGATTTTCCTGGCGTAGGGTTTCGGGATCGAGAGACAATCTGGCTAGCGCCGCAGGCCGTATGCTTGAAATCATCACGTCGGCATCGATAAGCAGCTTGCGCAATCGATCCCGACCGGTCTGCGTCTTCAGATCGAGTACGACACTGCGCTTGTTACGGTTGGTACCCAGAAAAGCGGCGCCCATCAGTTTGTTGCGTGATGGCTGGACCTGGCGAAGAAGATCGCCCTCTGGGCCTTCCACCTTGATCACATCGGCCCCCAGATCGCCCAGCATTTGCGTCGCCAAAGGTCCGAAAACGACCGAAGTCAGATCCACGATCTTCACGCCTTGAAGGATCGCGGGTTTTTTCTCAGCGGTCATTTAGTTGCCCAACCTTTTTTTGAACGAGGGTAGAACTCGGCGCGAAGGGCTTTGCCTTCCGCATCGAAGGCCGGGCAGGGGCCCAGTGTCGTTTCGCCGACGCTGCGCCGGATCGGGGGTGTCGGGACCTTGATCTCGCCGGAGGGTGTGCCAATCACGGACCGGTCAAGCTGAGGGTGATCGGACAGGGTCGCCACGTCGTTCACGGCCCCGGAGGCAATGCCCGCAGCGTCAAGCCGCTTCAGCATCTCGGCGCGGTCATGAGAGGAGAACACGGCCTTGATGAGCGCTTCGAGCGCGGGCTTGTTTTCAATTCGCGCCGTGTTGTCGTGAAACCGGGGGTCGGTTGCCAGAGGCGCGTCGCCCAGTATGTGTTCACAGAACCGTTGCCATTCGCCGCTGTGCTGCACGGTAATGACGACAAGCTGACCGTCCTTGCACGCATAGGCCCCGTACGGGCAGATGACCGTGTGGTTCAGTCCGACACGGGGTGTCGGCTTGCCAAGGTAATCGTGATATAGCAGCGGAACCGACATCCAGTCGGCCATCACGTCAAACATTGCCACCGAAACACCGCTGCCCTTGCCGGTGCGATCACGCCCGACAAGTGCTTCGCAAATTCCGGCATGGGCTGTCATACCGGTGGCAATATCGCAGACGGAAACGCCAACCCGCCCCGGTCCGTCCGCCGTGCCGGTCACCGATGCCAGACCGCTTTCGCATTGCACCAGAAGATCATAGGCCTTGGCATTGCGCATCGGACCGTCCTCACCGTATCCGGTGATGTCGCAGGTCACGAGACGCGGGAACCTCTCTCGCAGCGTGGCGGAATCGAGCCCAAGCTTGACCAGCGCGCCCGGCAGCAGGTTTTGAATAAACACATCCGCGTTTTCCAGCATCCTGAGCAGGATTTCCCGGTCCTCGCCGGCTTTAATATCCAGGGCGACCGATTCTTTCCCTCGGTTCAGCCATGTGAAATAGGCGCTTTCACCATTGGCGGCGGTATCGTAGGCGCGGGCGAAATCGCCTGTGCCCTTGCGTTCGATCTTGATCACGCGCGCGCCGGCATCGGCCAGTCGCGAGGAGCAAAAAGGCGCGGCGACTGCCTGTTCCAGCGCAACTATGAGTTTGCCAGAAAGGGGGGCTAAATCTGAACCTGACATGAGTTTCCCGAAAATGTTCCAAAGAGGTTGACTAAATCTAACATTTGTTAGATTTATTATCAATACGCTTAACCAGAGAATTGATTACTTGAAGGAGAACGCCGGTGCCGGACGCCAAAGGACCAGACCAGATTTTCCAGGGCGCACTGACAAAGGGAGAGATCCTGCTGCCAAAGTGCGAAGACTGCGAGGCCTATCATTTTTTCCCGCGCGTCCTGTGTCCCCATTGTCATGGCGCCGCGATTTCATGGAAGCAGGCCACCGGCAAGGGACGGGTCCACACCACAACCGTCGTGCGCCGAAAGCCCGAACGGGGAGGTGACTACAATGTGTGCGTTGTCGAGCTGGACGAGGGCGTTCGGATGATGAGCCGGGTCGAGGGCATTGCTCCAGGTGAGGTCGCCATCGACATGGCTGTAACCGCTTTCGTGAGCGAGGCCGAGGGCGCTCCGGCCGTGCTTTTCAAGCCATCGGAGGGATAAGATATGACCGCTGAACTTCGGGGAAAATCCGCCATCGTGGGAACCGGTCATGCCGGTTTTGGAGAGGCCCATGGTCTGACGGCATATGATGTCATGGCGCAGTCCGCACTTGCAGCGCTTGGCGATGCCGGGCTGAATCTGTTCGACGTCGATGGGCTGTTCTGCACCATGATGGAAGACAGCATGCCGGCGCTTATGGCGGCTGAGTATCTGGGCATTCAGCCGCGTTTCATTGATGGCACGATGTCGGGTGGATCATCCTTCGTGAATTATCTGACGTCAGCGACCATGGCGCTTGATGCCGGCCTGTGTGATGTCGCCCTGATTGTTTATGGCTCCAACCAGCGCACCGCGTCGGGCAGACTGGTGACCGCCTCGCGCCCGCCGGCCTATGAGGCGCCGTACAATCCGCGCTATCCGATCTCGGCATATGCGATGGCCGCGGCGCGGCACATGCATGAATACGGCACCACCCGCGAACAACTGGCCGACGTGGCCGTTGCCGCGCGGGCCTGGGCGCACCACAATCCCGAAGCGTTCGAGCGCGGCCCGCTGACCCGCGAGGACGTGTTGGGCGCGCGCATGGTGGGCGATCCGTTGACCGTGCGCGATTGTTGTCTTGTCACCGACGGCGGCGGCGCGATCGTAATGGTCCGCGCGGACCGCGCCCGGGATTTCCCAAAGGCGCCTGTCTATGTGCTGGGCAGTGCTGCGGAAAGCTCGCACCGGCAGATTTCGCAGATGAAAGATTTCACCGTGACCGCTGCCCGCGACTCGGGCGCGCGCGCCTTTGCTGCGGCCGGAGTGACCGCTGCGGACATCCAGGCGGTCGAGCTTTATGATGCCTTCACCATCAATACCATCCTGTTTCTTGAAGATCTGGGGTTCTGCGCCAAGGGCGAGGGCGGGGCCTTCGTCGAAGGCGGGCGCATCGCGCCTGGCGGCATCTTGCCTGTTAACACGAATGGCGGGGGCCTGTCCTGCGTGCACCCCGGGATGTACGGAATCTTCACCGTGATCGAGGCTGCGCGTCAGATCCGTGGCGACGCGCCGGGCATTCAGTTGAAGGATATCGACCTGGCGCTGGCGCATGGCAACGGCGGTGTGCTGTCCAGTCAGGTCACGGCAATACTTGGATCGCAAAACACGCTCTGACGGCAATTAAGGGAGGAAAGATAATGCCATTGGATTTCGAGGCACTGTCGAACTGGGACTTTGAGGAAATCGAACAGACGCTGACCGAGCGGGATACCATCCTGTATGCGCTCGGCCTAGGGTTCGGCGAGGATCCGACCGACAAAAAGGAACTGGCCTACGTCTATGAGGACGGGCTGAAGACGGTTCCATCGATGGCGGTCACTATGGGGTACCCCGGCTTCTGGCTGCGCGATCCCAAGACCGGTGTGAACTGGCAGCAAGTGTTACATGGTGAACAGTGGCTGGATATCTACAAGCCGCTGCCGACCCATGGCCGGATTGTCGGCCGCAGCAAGATCGACTTCATCTCCGACAAGGGCGAGGGCAAGGGAGCCGTCATCTACCAAAGCCGCGATATCATCGACGCGGACAGCGGTGAAAAGCTGGCGCGCGTGGCGATGTCGGCCTTCTGTCGCGGCGATGGCGGCTTTGACGGTGAAAATAAGGCGGGCCCGGCACCGGCAGCGCTGCCTGACCGCGCGCCCGATCACGTCTGTGAAATCGAAACCCTGCCGCGCCAAGCGCTCATTTATCGCCTCAGCGGCGATTTCAATCCGCTTCACGCTGACCCGGAGGTCGCCCGTTCTGTCGGGTTCGACCGCCCGATCCTGCACGGTCTGGCGACCTATGGTCTGGCCGCCCGAGCGATCCTCAAGTCGGTGCTGGATTACGACGCCGCCCGGCTTGTCGGTCTGGATGTTCGGTTCTCGGCACCGGTCTATCCCGGCGAAACCGTGCGGTTCGAAATTTGGGAAGAGGACGGCGAGGCCCGGTTTCGCGCGTCGGTCCCGGCACGCGACGTCGTTGTTCTGAACAATGGCGCCGCGCGCTTCGCGTGAGGAGCAGAAGATGACTCAACCGCTCAAGGATATTCTGGTGTTGGATTTCAGCACCCTTCTTCCCGGTCCGATGGCGACGCTCATGCTTGCCGAGGCCGGGGCAGAGGTTATCAAGTTCGAACGGCCCGGGGTCGGTGAGGACGCACGCCACACGGAACCCATGATCGACGGGGAGAGCATCGGCTTTGCTGTGTTGAACCAAGGCAAGCGGTCGGTGGCCATCGACCTCAAGTCAAAGGGCGCGGTAGATGCTCTGCGGCCTTTACTTGAAAAGGCCGCTGTTCTGGTAGAGCAGTTCCGTCCCGGCGTGATGGACCGGCTCGGGCTGGGATATGAGGCTGTGCGCGAGATCAATCCCGGTCTGATCTATTGTTCGATCACCGGCTATGGCCAGACCGGACCAAAGGCCAGCGCCGCTGGCCACGACCTTAACTACATCGGCGATGCGGGTATCCTATCGCTGAGTCGCGGACCCGATGACCAACCGACAATGCCGTTCGGGCTGGTCGCCGATATCGGAGGCGGAACCTATCCGGCGGTGATGAATATCCTGCTGGCCCTGATCGCGCGGCAGGCAAGCGGGCAGGGGACGCATCTGGATATCGCCATGTCCGAGGGGGCGTTCGCCTTTGCCTATTGGGCCCATGCCGAAGTTGTGATCGCCGGGCAAAACATCGAAAGCGGCAGCCGCCGCCTGACGGGCGGCCTGGCCCGGTATCGGCTTTATACGGCTGCGGACGGGCGTCAGATCGCCGTTGGCGCGTTGGAAGAAAAGTTCTGGCAGTCGTTCTGCGATGTCATCGGTTTGCCGTCGGCGCTTCGCGATGACTGGTCCGAGCCTGATTCCTGTGCTGCGGAAGTTGCGCGTCGTCTGGGGAAACAGCCCTCGACCCATTGGGAGCCTTTGCTGGCGGCGGCAGATTGTTGCTGTTCGGTCGTAAAAACGCACGCCGAGGCGTCGCGTGACCCGCATTTCAAAGCGCGTGACGTTTTTGGGCGAACCCTGAGCATATCCGGCCAGAATGCGCCCGCATTGCCGCTACCAATTGCGCCGGAGTTCCGGTCTCCGGCCAACTCGGTCGGAGTTGCGGCCGCCTTGGGAGAAGACAATGCGCGTTACGGGCTGGACGCGCCGGACACAGATTAAATCCCGTTGACGTGCTGGTGGTGAATCACTATTCTAACAATTGTTAGAAAAATGGAGAGATCTAATGGCCGAGTCCGATGACCACCTGCCTGCAGAAGCCGAGCGCTTTGTCATGCCGTCGCACTATGTCGAAAGCGACAGCCTCGAAGTGCAGGGGTTTGCGACAGCGGCTTTGCGCGATCTTTCGCTGGATGCAACCAAGCGGGACAAGGCGATCCGTCTGTTTGAAGCGGTTCGCGACGACATTCGTTACGACCCATATTGTTTTGCGCTGGATGAAGATTCTTACCGTGCCAGCCGGATCGCAGGGGCAGAAGCGGCATTTTGCGTTCCCAAGGCGATCCTGCTTGCGGCCTGTTTGCGTGCTGTGGGTATCCCCGCCGCACTTGGGTTTGCCGATGTGCGCAACCACCTGAACACCCCTAAGCTGCAGGAGTTGATGGGGACTGACCTATTCATCTATCACGGCTACGTTCAACTGTGGCTGGATGGTGAGCCCTACAAGGTAACACCTGCATTCAACATGGAGCTGTGTGAAAGATTCGGGGTCAAGCCTCTGGTCTTCGACGGGTATCACGATGCGCTGTTCCACGAGTTCGATGAACAGGACCACCGGCACATGGAATATGTGAACGATCGAGGGCTCTATTTCGACGCGCCCATGGACGAATTCCTGGTGGCGTTCAAGGAAACCTATCCGAAGCTGGAAGAATTCAACCGCGTACGGATTTCCAGGGATGCAAGCGGATACGATTCCGGTTTCGCAAAGGAGGATGCTTCTTGAGGTATTTGGAGGATTTCGCGCCGGGCCAAGTCTATCACTTTCGCAGCGCCCCGATGAGCGCAGCCTCAATAAAGGCATTTGCCAAGGAATGGGATCCGCAGCGGCTGCACACCGACGAAGACTATGCGGCCACCATACATGGCAGCCTGATCGCCTCGGGCTTTCAGACGATGCTGGAGGTGTTCAAGCCTGTCATGACCGAGATGATGGTCGATGTTGCCAATATCGGTGGCATGGGCTTTGACAAATTGCGCTGGCTGCGGCCAGTGCGCCCGAACGAACCCCTTGATGTTGATATGACGGTCAATTCGGTCACGCCGTCCAAAAGCAAGCCCGACAGAGGTATTTTGCACTATACGCTCAGCGCCAAAAACCCCAAAGGCGAGATCGTTTTTTCGACCGACACCCCTGTGATGATTCAGCGAAAACAAAATGACACAGACTGATACAGTTTCCAGCGAACAAGAAGACCTTCGCCTGTTGCGAGAGAGCGCGCGCACCCTGTTCGAGCGCGCGGGCGGAAGTGGAAGAGCCAGAAAACTACGTGATGCCGACGGCGGTTTCGACCCGAAAATGGTCCGGGAATTGGCCGAGGCCGGCGTATTCGGCGTGGCGGTGCCCGAAGATCAGGGGGGTCTTGGCATGGGCTTGGCCGCCGGGGGCGTCATCGCAGAAGAGGCCGGTCGCGTGATTGCACCGGAACCGGTCGTGCTGACGATCGGTCTGAGCCTCGGCCTTCTGCGCCGCCTTTGCCCGGAACATCCGAAGATGGCGCAGCTCATCGGCGGCGAAATTTCACTGGCGGTTGCCTGGCAGGAACGTGGCCCGGGCGGAGCGCCCGCCAATGCGACCTGCCGATACGCAGACGGACGGCTGACCGGCAGCAAGGCTTGGGTGGTCGGCGCGACCGGATCGCACGGCTTCCTTGTTGTGGCCAAAGGAGATGATGGTCCGGTTCTGGTTCTGGCGGAGGCAGACGCGGACGGGCTTGTTACGACCAGGCGGGCGCAGGCCGACGGCAGTTCCCTGGGCGAGCTTTCGTTTTCAGGAATACCGGCCGCGGAACTGGCCAGCGGCGACGCGGTTCAGGCTGCGCTTGCCGAGGCTGTCGCCGATGCAACGGCGCTAGCCGCGGCAGAGCTTGTCGGCCTGAGCGAGTGCGCCTTCGAGATTACGCTCGACTACATCAAGACGCGCGAGCAGTTCGACAAGCCGATCGGGTCATTCCAGGTCATCCAGCATCGAGCCGTCGACCTTAACGTGATGTGCGAGGTTGCACAGGCGGGCGTCCGCGAAGTTCTGGCGCTGATGGACCGTGAAACCGATCAGAAGGTTCGGGCACAGCTTGCCAGCCGTGCCAAGGCGCGTGCGGTTACGACCGCCAAAAGGATTACCCGCGACGCGGTCCAGTTGCACGGGGCGGTCGGTTACACCGATGAGTTCGATATCGGGCTCTACCTGAACCGGGCGCTGGTGCTGTCGGCCTGGTTGGGCGACGACGCCTATCACAGACGGATTTGGTTCGATGCACGCGAAGCAGAGGGGGCAGCACAATGACCGACTGGAACGCAACGAGCGATGCGGACTTCCGCAAAGAAGTGCGCCAGTTCTTCGAGGCGGAATATCCCGAGGAACTGCGCCACCTGCCGCATCGTCCCAAGTTCGCCGAGATCGAACATTGGCACCGCAAGCTGCACGCCAAGGGCTGGGTCGCGCCGGCCTGGCCTGCGGAATACGGCGGCATGGGGCTGAACGCCGCCAAGCTTCTGATTTTCTACGAGGAGCAGCAACGCTGGGGCGTCAATCGTGGCCGCGACATGGGCGTGCAGATGGTCGGCCCACTGATTATTAAGTTTGGCACCCAGGAACAGAAAGACTATTGGCTGCCGCGTATCCTGAGTTGTGAAGACATCTGGTGTCAGGGCTATTCGGAACCCGGCGCCGGATCCGATCTGGCCAACCTGCGCACACGCGCAGAGATTGATGGCGGCGAATTTGTCATCAACGGACAGAAGATCTGGACCACGATGGCGCATGATGCCACGCACATCTTCATGCTGGTGCGCACTGATCCGGATGCGCCCAAGAAACAACAGGGCATCAGTTTCCTGCTCGCTCCGATGGATCAACCCGGAGTCGAGGTGCGCACGATCACTACCCTGTCGGGCGAGACCGAGTTTTGCGAGGTCTTCTTCGACAATGCCCGTACGCCCAGTGAAAACCTCGTGGGCGAGTTGAACAAGGGCTGGACGATGGCCAAGGCGCTTCTGAGTTTCGAGCGCATCTTCATCGGCTCACCAAGCCTGGCCCAGAACGCACTGGGGCAACTGGAAAGCTTTGCCCGGGGCCGTGGCGCTTTCGATGATCCGGTGTTCCGCGACCGCTTTGCCCAAGCCGCACTCGATGTTGAAGATCACGCCGCGCTATACGCCCGTTTTGCCGATCAGCTCAAGCGAGGTGAAACGCTCGGCGCGGATGTCTCGATGCTCAAAATCTGGGTGACTGAGTGCTTTCAGCGCATTACCGAGCTTATGATCGAAGCTGCCGGCCCCGACGGCGGTACCATCGGGCCACTTCAGGTCGGCAACGTAAGTGTCGATGTCCTTGCGAGCTTTTATAAGGCCAGGCCGACCACGATCTACGGTGGGTCGAACGAAATCCAACGAAACATTCTGTCCAAGGCCGTCCTCGGACTGCCTGGCTGAACCCATACTCATACCCACACCCTACGGAGGAAAAGAACTATGTCGGAGCGCTATGCAAAGTACGACAAACTGAAATTTGACTACCCGGCGGATCGCGTCCTGCGCATCACTTTTGACCGCCCTGAGTCCTTTAATTCCGTGGACGCGGAAACCCATACCCAGATGACGGACATGTGGATCGATATCGACCGTGATCCCGACATCAACGCGGTCATTGTAACCGGCGCGGGAAAGGCGTTTTCCGCCGGCGGTGATTTTAGCTTGATTGAAAAAATGATCGGCGACTCGCACGAGATCATGAAGACTTGGAAAGAGGCCAAGGACCTTGTCTACAACATCATCAACTGCAACAAACCCATCATTTCCGCGATCAACGGACCTGCGGCCGGTGCCGGTCTTGTGGTTGCCATCCTCGCCGACATCTCGATTGCCGGGAAGAAGGCCAAGATTGTCGATGGTCACCCGCGCCTGGGTGTTGCCGCTGGCGATGTCGCGGCGATCATCTGGCCGCTGCTGACTTCGATGGCCAAGGCGAAATACTATCTGATGACTTGTAAGCCGGTTTCGGGCGAAGAGGCCGAGCGCATCGGCCTTGTCTCAATGTGCGTCGAAGATGACGAGTTGCAACAAATCGCTTTGGACACGGCCGTCGAGCTGGCCAACGGCTCGCAAAGCGCAATCCGCTGGACCAAGTATTCGCTGAACAACTGGCTGCGCCAGGCTGGCCCGATCTTCGATGCGTCGACCGCGCTGGAGATGCTCGGTTTCATGGGTGAAGACGTCAGGGAAGGCGTTCTGTCACATCGGGAGAAGCGCGCGCCGAACTTCCGCAAGGACTGCCCGCTTTAACGCCTGATTGGACGAGGAGGCATGGAAATGTCTGAAGATATCTACCAAGATATAGCGCAAGCCTATGCCGCTGCGGCCGAAAAGGCTCCTGGCCTGAAATCGCGATTTACGGCTGCCGGATTTGATCCGGCAGCCGTCACATCGGTGGCGGACCTCTCGCGTCTTCCAGTGATGAAGAAGGAGGAGCTTCTGAAGATCCAGCGTGACAATCCACCCTTCGGCGGGTTCCTCGCATCGGATCTCAAGGATATCGGGCGGATCTACGTATCCCCCGGCCCGATTTTCGAACCGGCCCTATCGGGCGGTGGCGGCCACGGTCTGGACCTGCTGTTCAAGGCGGCCGGCGTGGGGCCCGGGGATATCATCCTGAACACCTGGATGTACCACCTCGTGCCGGCAGGCTTGCTGTTCGACGAAGCGGCACAGTCCGCCGGCGCCACGGTTATCCCCGGAGGCGTTGGCAATACCGAGCTTCAGGCACAGATCATCGTCGAAACCGGCGTGACCTCGATCTGCGCCTCGACCGCGTTTTTCCTGACGCTGGCGGACAAAGTGATCGAAACCTATGGCCGCGACGCATGGAAGGTAAAGACGGCCTTCCTCGGCGGAGAGATGGGCGATTGGATGGCCAAGCGCCGCCGGATTGAGGCCGACTATGGCGTCTCCACCTGGGCTGCCTATGCCACTGCGGATCTGGGCCTTGTCGCCTATGAGGATGGCGGCGAAGGCTATGGAGTTCATCCCGACCGCGTGGTGCAAATCTGCGATCCGGACAGTGGAGAACAGGTCGCTCACGGGGAACCGGGCGAGGTTGTTGTGACCGCGCGCGATGCAACTTGGCCGATGATCCGGTTCGGTACCGGCGACAGCGCCTTTGCGCTGGAAAGCAACGCGGATGGCACCGTCAGCCGGATTTCCGCACTGCAGGGCCGGGTCGGCGCAGCGGTCAAAGTGCGCGAGATATTCGTTTATCCGCGCGTGATCGAAGAAGTTGTCATCGGTACGCCCGGCGCAACGGCCGCGCAGGCCGTGGTAACGCGCGAGAACGATCGCGACATGATCCGCCTCTCGCTTGTGCTGGAAGACGGTGCCGACGCTTCTGCTGCGGAAACAGCCGCCATCGAAACCTTCAAACTGCATGCACGAATTCGCGCCGACGAGGTGAGCATTGTTGCGGAACTACCCGAGAATGCAGAACTGATCGTCAACCAAAAAGACGGCTGAGATCGGCTGAAACCGGAAAGCGTTCCAACAGACTTGGGAGCGGCCAGGACATCCTGGCCGCTCCCAAGAGTCAGAACGCGTTCAACCCGGTCAAGTTCCGGCCGATGACCAGCTTCTGAATCTCGGTGGTCCCGTCCGGGATCGGCATAACCTTGGCATTGCGAAAGTGCCGTTCGACTGGAAACTCTTTGGTGATGCCGTTGCCGCCGTGGATTTGCACCGCTTTTCCGGCGATCTCTACCGCCATCTCTGTCGCATACCATTTCGCCATCGAGGTCTGGGTGTCGCAGCGCACGCCCAGGTCCAAAAGTTGCAGCCCGCGCTGACACAACAGGCGCGCTGCATCCAGGTGCGTGGCCATGTCGGCCAGGTAGCCCTGGATCAACTGGTGCGCGCCGATCGGCTTGCCATGCTGTTCGCGATCCTGCGCATATTTGACGGCACATTCCAGTGCTGCCTGGGCAATGCCAATGCTCGTCAGGCCGACAAACACGCGAGCGCTTTCAAACAGCTTCAAAGTCTGGAACAGGCCTCCGCCCGCATTACCCAGAACATGCTCGGCGGTGGTTTCCGCCCGGTCGAAAAACAATTCGCAGGTCGAAGCACCGACAAGCCCCATCTTGCGCAATTCGCGGCTTTCGTATCCGCCGGTGTCACGGTCGACGATGACCATGGAAATACCGTCGTCCAGATTGCAGACAACGATGGCGAAATCCGACTGGGCCCCATTGGAAATCCAGAGCTTCTGGCCGGTGACGAAAATCTTGTCGCCCTCGCGGTCTGCACGGGTCTTGACCTCGCGCACGTTCGAGCCGACCTCTGGTTCGGAAATACACGTGGCACAGATCCGTTCACTGCGCAGGAGCGGCTTCAGATAGGCCTCTTTCTGCGCCGCATTTCCCAAAAGGTTGACGGCGAACACGGCATGACCCTGGATCAGGACCGCAATTGCCAGATCGGCCCATATCCGGGCCAGTTCCTCGTAAAGGATGCCATAGGTCATGCGGTCGATTCCGGCACCGCCGTCTTCCTCGGGTATCAGGCCGCTGATCAGCCCGAATTCCTCGACCTTGGCGAACAGGGACTTCAGCGTTTTCGCATCGGGCGGGTGTCCGAGGTCTTCGTATTTCTCGGCCAGCGGAGCGAACTCTGCCTCGGCCATCTTGCGGAAGTGCTCCAGCAACATGCGTTGCTCGTTTGTATAGATTGCCTGAGCGGCGGCGATCACGTTTTCCATAGTTTTTTCCTTGTTTCAGCGGCCGAGAATGGTGACGCAGGCGGCAGCTTCTTCTACCCCGTGCAAGCCCCCACCGTTTTCGGCAATGGCGTTCTGTGCCCCTTCGACCTGACGCGCGCCGGCTTCGCCGCGCAGCTGCGTGACCAGTTCAAAGACCTGCCCGATACCGGTGGCCCCGACCGGGTGGCCCTTGGATTCCAATCCGCCCGAAGGGTTCACCGGAATGCGTCCGCCGATCTTTGTGTCGCCGCGCAGGCTGGCCGGGCCGCCCTCACCGAATTCGACAAACCCGAGGTTCTCGATCTGGATCACTTCACCGACGGCCGTGGCGTCATGCACTTCGGCAACTGACATATCCTCGGGGCCGAGCCCGGCCTGTTCATAGGCCTGAAGCGCGGCCAGCCGGGTCAGGTGGTTCTTGTAATCTTCCGGCGGACGGTCGGTGCCCGAGCGCAGGATCGCGGCTTTGACCTTGATCGCGCGGGCGGGATCGAGCCCCAGCCGCTTGAGCCCTTCGCCCGTGCACAGCACGGCCGCCGCGGCACCGTCCGAGATCGGGGCGCACATCGGCAGGGTCAGCGGATAGGTGATGGGCGGCGCGGCCAGAACCTGATCGACACTCATGGCATCGCGATACTGCGCCAGCGGATTATGCGCGGAATGTGCATGGTTCTTGGCGGCGACGGCGGCGAACTGTTCCTGCGTGGTGCCAAAGGTCTTCATGTGCAACCGCGCGAAGCCTGCGTAGACATCCATGAACACGCTGTAGGGCTTGGGCGATTTCGATCCTTCGGGTTCCTCGACTCCGGTACCCAGATCGGCCAGCCGTTGCGCGACCTCGTCGCCGTTGCTGACGTCCCAGCCGCTGTCGAAGGCCGAAAACATCAACGCGCGGTCGTCGGAATACATCTTTTCGGCGCCTATGGCGAGGCAGCAATCGCCATTGCCCGCCTTGAGAAAATCCACCGCCAGTTTGAACCCGGTCGAGGCGCTGGCACAGGCGTTTTCGACATTCACCACCGGAATGCCCTGAATGCCCATCTCGCGTAGCGCGATCTCGCCCCGTATCATGTGCTGGCCTTCCATGTGGCCCTGCACCGCGTTCGAGAAGAACGCGCCGTCGATGCGATCAGCCGTCACTCCGGCGTCTGAAAGGGCGGCGGCGACGGCCTCGCCGGTTATGGCCTTGATGGTTTTGTCCCGGAATTTTCCGAACTGCGTCATCCCGACGCCAACGACGTAAATGTCCTGCATCGTTTGTCCTCCTGATCTAGTATCCGCGAAACTGCGGTTTTCGCTTTTCATTGAACGCCGACAGGCCCTCGTGCATGTCCCAGGACCGCATGTGCGCGCGCAGGTTCAGCATCTCTTCGGACAGGGCGGCGGTTTCGTCCACATCCAGCGACCGGTTAGCAACCGCCTTCATACGGCGCAAGACCGCCGGGCTTTTGTCTGCCAGCCTGTCGGTAAAGGTCTGCACCGCGTTGCGCAGGTTTTCGTCCGTGACGACCTTGTTGACCAGCCCCCAGTCCATCATGTCCCGCGCCGAAACGTTCTCGCCCGAGAACAGCAGGTATTTCGCGCGGTTCAGTCCAATCCTGCGCGGCAGGATCGCCGCACCGCCTGCTCCGGGAAAGACCCCGAAATTGGAATGTGCGTCGCCCAGTTGCGCGCTTTCGGCGGCAAAGACCAGGTCGCAGGCCATCACCATTTCCAGACCGCCCGCCATGGCCAGCCCGTTCACGGCGGCGATCACGGGTTTGGGCCCATGTCGCATCAGTCCAAACGTGTGATCGACAAGATCAATCAGATCCGGCTCGCCCGGTGCATGTTTGGTGCCAGCAACTTCTTTCAGATCGGCACCGGCGCAGAATGCCCGGCCAGAACCGGTCAGGACAATTGTGCGAACCGCATCGTCGGCCAGCGCCGATTCCAGCGCGGCCGCGATCTCTCGCAACATCTGCGTTGACATCGCGTTGAGCTGTTCGGTGCGCTGGAAGGTAATCCATTCAGTTTTTGCCACCCGCTCAACAAATAGCGTCTGCTTTGCTTCATTCATGCTAAGATCCTGAAAAATAATGGAAGTTTGGTTTTTTGCCTTGTCTTTCCCGGCGATCTGCGCTGCACTGGGTCGGACCCGCACGCGGACAAAACAAGAGCTGGAGACTGATATGAGTAATGCACCCCTGGCCGGCCTGAGGATTCTCAGCCTTGCTGAACAATTTCCCGGCCCCTACGCGACAATGCTGTTGTCCGACATGGGGGCCGAGGTGATCATGATCGAACGTCCGGGCATCGGTGATCCGGCCCGGCAGTTTCCGCCGTTGTTCCGGGCTCTGAACCGGGGCAAGCGCAGCGTCGCGTTGGATCTGAAATCGGCCGAGGGGCTGGCACGGTTTCGCGAACTGGCCAAGGTTTCGGATGTTATCGTCGAAGGGTTCCGCCCTGGAAAGCTCGCGGCCTTGGGCGCCGGGTTCGAGGACATGCGTGGCGTCAACCCGCGGCTGGTCTACGTGTCGATTTCGGGCTACGGGCAGGACGGCCCCTATCGTGACCGTGCCGGCCACGACCTGAGCTACGAAGGCGTTGGCGGCCTGCTGGCCGATCAGGCCGATGCAGGGCAACCGGGCCCTGTTCCGGCGATCCCCCTCGCGGATGTGGGCGCGGCGTTGTTCGCGGCGATCGCAATCCTGTCGGCGGTCGTATCGTGCCAGCGGAGGGGACAGGGGCGTTTCGTGGACGTGTCCATGTCGGACGCTGTGGTTTCGATGTTGACGGCATTCCTTGTTCCGGCGGCCAACGGCACACCGCTGGGCGAGTTCATCGCCGAGCCGGGCTACGGCGTGTTCACCTGCAAGGACGGCAAGCTCATGACCTTGTCCATCGCGCATGAGGACTGGTTCTGGCAACCGTTCTGCGATGTGATCGACAGAGCGGATCTTGCGCCGTTGACAGGCCGCGACCGTGTCGCCCGCAAGGACGCGCTCCGCGAAGAGATCGCGGCGGTTCTGGTCGGCAAGACGCGCGCCGAATGGGGCGATCTTCTGGACAAGGCGGGGGTGCCTTGGGGTCCGGTCAATTCCTTGGTCGAAACGCTGGACGACCCCCATGTGCGTGCGCGACAGTTGCTGCGCACGATCGCGCATGACAGCGGCAGGACCGAGACGTTCCTTGTCCAGCCTCTGAAGTTCGATGGTTTCGAGACCGCAGCCCCTGACCTGCCACCAGAGCTTGGCGCAGACAATGACAGCGTTCTTTCGGACAGCGCCAGCTAGAGGCGGCTTCCGTCCGCTTTCGGCTCTAGCAGGCAAAAGAATACCCGCCATTCACCGGATAGGTCTGTCCGGTGATCCAGCTGGCGGCATCCGAGCAGAGAAACAGGATCATTCCGGCGGGATCTTCCGGCTCGCCCAGACGGCGGATCACATATTGCGACAATGCCCGCTTCTCGGTCTCTGCATCCGGGATCAGGTCGGCAACAGCCGGCGTTCTCGTTCCCCCCAGGGCGACGCAATTCGCGGTGATCCCGAACCGGCCACCCGCCTTGGCGATGGCCCGCATGAAGCCTGCCGCACCGGCCTTGGCACCGGAATAAACCGCCAGATGCGGCTCGCCGACGCGACCGGCGTCGGAAATGACGGTCACGATGCGCCCATAGTCACCTTTGACCATCAAGGGCATGGCGTGACGGGTGCAGTTCAGAACCCCATCGAAATTGGTCGCCATCCAGCGGCGCCATTCGGTGGGATCCGACTCCCAAAACGGGACAAGATCGTCAAGACGCGATGTCGGCCCGGCGTTGCCTGCATTGTTGACCAGAATATCCACGCCGCCGAAGGCGTTCTGAGCCTCGGCAAACGCCGCGCCGACCGCGTCGAAATCCGACACATCGAACGCGAGCGGCATCGCCTTTGCACCGGCTGCCTCCACTTCCGCGGCAACGCTTTCGGCCCGTTCGGCGTGAAAATCGTTGACGATGACGGCACCGGCCCCGTGTTCAGCCAGATAAAGCGCGACTTGTCGGCCCACGCCCTGACCCGCTCCGGTTACTACTGCGGTACGACCCTTGATGGATAGCAGTTCACTCATCTTCGTTCCTTTCCTATCCCAGCCACCTCTTGCGGCGGCGATAATGTTTGATTGCACGATAACTTTTGCGTTCGCCGGACGCGGTGACACCAAGATAAAACTCCTTGATGTCCTCGTTGTCAGCGAGCTTGTCTGCCGGGCCATCCATCACGATACGGCCATTTTCCATCACATAGGCGTAGTCGGCGATCGACAGTGCAGCAGCGCTGTTCTGTTCGACCAGGAAAAAGGTAGTGCCTTCTGATTTGAGTTGCTTGAGCACTTCATAAACATCCCGGATCATCATCGGGGCCAGACCCAGGGACGGCTCGTCAATCGCGATGATCTTGGGCTTGGCCATCATGGCCCGACCAATCAGCAGCAGTTGCTGTTCGCCACCAGACATGAAGCCAGAGGTTCGATTTCGGAGGTCGGCAAGCCGAGGCATCAAGGTGTAAACATGGTCCAGGCGGTTTTTAAGCTCGGCGGAATTGGGCACCATGTGTCCGCCGACGATCAGGTTCTGCTCTGACGTCAGATGGCGCAACACGCGCCGGCCTTCCATCACGTGGATCAGGCCATTCTTCACGACTTCCGAGGCTTCCATGTTCTGAACGGGGGTTCCGTCCAGAACGATGGACCCTGCCGAAACGGTTCCATCCTCGGATTTGAGCGTTCCCGAGATGGCCTTGAGCGTCGTGCTTTTGCCCGCGCCATTGCCACCGAGCAGAGCAATACATTGACCTTCACTGACTGTCATGGACACGCCTTTGAGCGCCAGGATGACGTCGGAATAGGTCACTTCTACATTATTGAGTTCCAGCATGGTCATATTGCCCGGGGCCAAGGATCAGGACGGGCGCCGCGACTGCGGCGCCCGGATTAATTCACCACTTATGAACGTCAGGAACGTCGACGCCGATCGCTTCGATGGTGATCTTGCCATCTTTGACAGTGCCCACATTCACCTTGAGACCTTCCAAAGGGAAAGGCGCTTCGGGAGTGAACGTGAGGGATGGAAGAAAGCCGTGGGTTTCTTCGGTCGTGATCGTTTTGGCAAAGAGCGCCTCGCGTACCATCTCTCCGGTCAGGCCCTCGGCACCGTTCGCCGCAATCGCGTGATCGATCACGGTCGCGACAAAGAGGCCCTGAGACACGCCCATTGCGGTCACGACGTTCCAGGGCGCCTTGAGCCCATAATCGGCAACCAGTGTTTCATAGAATTGCCGCGCGGGAGTGCCCTCATCGGCCGCGATCGCCATGCCGTAAGCTTCAAAATCGCCCTCCAGTTGATCAAGCCCGCCAAGCGCGCCGCCCGAGGCCGGAAGCCCGTTATGCGAACTCATCATGATCGGGATGTTCGAACCGTTGGCCTGCAGTCCACGTTTCGCCGCAACTACGATAGAAGTGTTCGTCTGGATGATCAGCGCCTCGGCCCCGGCCCGCACGACGCGGCGCATTTGCCCCGTCAGATCGGTCGGTTGCACTTCGGTATAGATGACCTCGACGAGGTCAATCTCCTCGGGGTGCTCTTCGGCATAGAGTTCGAGGCCCTTTGCCATATCGACATAGGCAGGCGAGGCCTCGGAAGCCAGGATCGCAACCTTAAGCGGACCGTCTCCACCTCGCTGTTCACGCATCCAGTTCAGAAAGCCGGCGCTTTCGTGCGAATAGGTCGGACGCGGGTTGAAAATCCAAGAATTCGGTTTCCAGGCAAAACCGTAGCTGGCCGTGGCCATGAACATCGGAATCTTGTCTTCCGGCAGGCGTTCGGAAAGGGCGGCAACGTCAGGCCCGCCAAGGCCGACGACCGCAATCGGATCCAGTTCCGATTTGATCCCGGGCCAGAGGCTCGCCACCTGTGCCGCGTCATAGCGGGTTTCGTAGTTCTTATAGTTCAGCGTAACGCCAAGTTCCTTGCCCCGGGTTTCATTCCACCAGATGAACACAGCCTCGCGTCCGCCCGCCAGAATGGGCATGATGTCAGCATAGGGGCCGGAAAAGTCCGACAGCAGGGCGAGATTATAGGTTGCCTCCGCCTGCGCTTTCAAAGGCATAGTTGCCGCAACAGCTATGGCACACGCTGCCAGTAGGCCGCGGAGGCCTTGTTTCGTTTGGTAAGTCATATTTTTCCTCCCAGGTTAAGAGCCGCTCTATTTTTTCAGTAGGGAAACGGCCAGATACGATAAGATGATTTCATTATGTTCCAGCGGTGCATCAGCCCCTTGGGTTCGAGGATCATGAACAATGCGATCACGCCGCCAAGAACGACATTCATGCCGGCGAACACGATGTCTCCGCCAAGGAATGATACCGAGTCGGCAATATTGGGGCCGACCGTCGCGATGATTTCCTGGATGATGCGGATAATGAAGACACCGACCAGGGCTCCCACGATTGATCCCATCCCGCCGACGATGATCATCGCGACAAAGAAGATCGAGTGAAACAGGGTGAACTGGTCCACCCCCACGAAGCGGATCAGATAGGCCCACAGCGCCCCGCCGACACCCGCATAGAAAGCGCCGATCAGGAAGGCATTCGCCTTGGTGGCCGCGACATTGATCCCCATGATACCTGCGGCCACGTCATCATCCCTGACCGCCACGAAAGCACGGCCAAAGCGTGACCGCACGATCCCGAATGCGCCCGCGACCATGATCGCGGTGACCGCAAAATTCATGTAGAACTGCGCAGTTTCGCCAACGAAGCGCAGCCCAAAAAGTTCTGCGGGCGGCACGGTGATACCGTTTGATCCACCCATCCAGGTTGACGGCAGGTTTAATACGGCAAAGTGGAACAGGAACTGTGCCGCAATCGTGGTCAGAGCCAGATAAAACCCCTTGATCCGCGCCGCGGTCAAACCAAAGAGAAAGCCGAATAGCGCAGCCGAGAGGCCGGCCAGAGGAATCGTCAATAAGAATGTAAGGCCGGTCTTCGAGGCAAGTATCGAGGCCGTATAGGCCCCGACCCCCATGAAAGCCGCCTGACCCAGGTTAATCTGGCCCGCATAGCCGGTGCAGATCTGAAGCCCTACGGCAATGACGGCGCTGATCATCATCATGTTCAGGATAGCGATGATACGCCCGCTTACCAGATAAGGCGCTAACAACAGCAGAGCCATGAACAAGACGAGGGCAAGCACCTGCCAGCGCGTTCGGATAATACGTCTGTCACTGCGATAGCTTGTCGGGAAAATACCGGAGGGATCCATGGATTACACCCGCTCGATTGTGCGCCAGCCGAACAGGCCGGTCGGCCGGATCAGCAGAATGGCAAGCATGATGATGTATGGCACGACACTGCCAAGTGAGCCGCCAATCAGCGGGTCAAGATAGTTGGTGGTCAGGCTCTGGGCGATTCCGATGATTATTCCTGCCAGAATAAGCCCGCCGATGGATTCCAACCCGGCAAACAGCGCCACCGGCAGGGCCGCGAACCCGATATCCGAGGCCAGGAAGGTCAGCGATTTGCCGCTGAGAAAGATCATTGCACCGATCGTGGACAGGATTGCCCCAAGCACCCAGGCAAAGGCAATCGAGCCCTTCACTGAAATCCCCATCGAAGATGCCACGACGTGATCTTCTGCCACTGCGGTCATCCGCAGGCCCGACCGGGTCCGGTTGAAGAACCACGACAGCCCGACGGCGGCGACAATGGTGATGATCCCACCCATAAGGAGGTTCATCGGGATCAACATATCACCGAGGAACAACGGTTTCAGCGGGAAAATGATCGGGAAGGGCCGCACGGCGGGACCGAACACAAGTAGCACCAGCCCGCGCAACAGGATCAGCAGGCCGACAGTGACCATGACCATCGAAAAAACCGATTCACCGATCAGCTTTGTCAGAAAAATCCGTTCGATTGCGTAGCCGACCAAGCCAGCCAGAACCAGCGAAATCGGTATCGACAACCAAAGGCTAAGCCCCGCTTGCATCGTTGTGAACCAGACGATGAACCCGCCGATGATCACAAGTTCGCCCTGCGCGAAGTTGAATACCTTGCTGGCGCGGTAAATCACGACAAAGCCCATGGCCACCAGCGAATATAGTAGGCCGATCAAAGCCCCGGTTATAATGTCATTGATGAAATAAACCATTTTCGCTGACCTCCTTTAGGTTTTGGACTGCCGCTTGGCAGCCTTCGATGCGTTTTCGACATCTGATACGCGAACCGTGGCCTTGAGAACGCCTTGACGGCCATCCTGATAGGTCACGGCGATTTCAAGATCGGTCTTGTCATCGCCGCCATAGATTGCTTCGACAAGGTTTGCATATCGTTCCTCCAGAAAGGCCCGCCGGAGTTTCCGGCTGCGGGTCAACTCGCCTTCATCCGGGTCGAGCTCTTTAGGGAAATTCGCAAACCGCGCGATGCGCGAGCCTTCGGGTAGAAGGCCATTGATGCGCGCCACTTCGCCTTTGATAAGCTCCAGAATTTCGGGTTTCTGCGACAGATCGGTGTATGTCGAGAAGCTGATCTTGTTCTCTTCCGCCCAACGACCCAGAACTTCCATATCGATATTGATAAGCGCGCTGACGAAGTCACGGCTTTCGTCGCCCAGGGTCATGAGATCCTTGATGAAGGGGCTATAGCGCAACCGCGTTTCGATGAACTGCGGCGGATAGCTGTGCCCGTTTGCCAGGCGGCGCATGTCCTTGACACGGTCAAAGAACAAAAGCTCGCCGTCGTCGGTCATCGACACCGCGTCACCGGTCTTGTACCAACCGTCTTCGGTCAGCTCCTCTGCGGTCTTTTCGGGCTTGCCGTGATAGCCGCCGAAGCCCGATCCGCCCCGCACCTGAAGCTCGCTTTCGTCCGAGACTCTGTAGTCCAGCGGGTCGCCGTAGTTCGTGTTGCTTTGCATCCAGCTGCCGCTGGTTTCCAGCTGATAGCTTTCGCCGACATGCGCAGTCAGAAGGCCGATTTCGGTCGCGCCATAGACGTTGCGCAGCTTGACCCCCATCGCGTGGAACATGCGAAAGACGTCAGGTGCCATCAGGGCGCCGCCGCTCATTGCGTTTTTGGCCCTACCAAGGCCAAGATTGTCGCGCAGGTGATGCAGCACCAGCGCCTCGGCAAAGGGAAGCTGCAGACGTGCGGCAAGGCTGGGGCTGCGCCCCTCCAGCCGCTCGACATAAACGTTGCGGCCGACTTTCATACCCCAATTGTACATCGCATTGCGGAACTTGCCCGCACCCAGCATCCGGGCCTGGACGATAGAAGCGAGGTTCTCCCACTGGCGCGGGCTGAACACCAGCGCGTCAACCGCCAGTTCGCGAATGTTGGTCAGCACGTCTTCGGGGCCTTCGGGGAAATTGACGACCATGGGCGCGATCAAACCGATCGACAGGCCGAAAATCTGTTCCGTGACCCAGGCGGGGGAAATGTAGGTCAGGTATTCCGTGCCTGGCGCGATTTCGATTGCCCCCATCACCCGCGAGCAGTTGTCGAACAGGTAACGATGGCTAATGACAACGCCCTTGGGTTTTCCCGTGGTCCCGGAGGTATAGGACAGCAAGGCGGTATCGTCCGCCCGCCCGCGTTTGACGTGTTCTTCAAATCTGGCAGGCTCTTTGGCGTGGATCTGACGTCCTGCCGCGCTCACACTTTCAAAGGAATGCAACAGGGGATGATCATAGCCCCAGAGGCCGGAATCATCCCAGTAAACGATCGCCAGGGCACCCGGGTATTTGCCCGCGATCTCGATGCATTTATCGACTTGCTCCTGATCCTGCGCCAGAAAAATCCGCGTTTGCGAGTCTTCGGCCAGATACAGAATCTCTTCGGCGTTCTGATCCGGATAGACGGACAGGACTTTGCCGCCCAATGACTGTACGGCGTATTCAGCCCAGAAATGTTCGGGTTCGTTTTCGCCGATCATCATGACGGAATCGCCCGCTGACAGGCCCAGGTTCTCCAGCCCAAGCGCCAGGGCACGAAACCTGTCAAGCACATCGGCCCAGGTGAATTCACGCCAGATACCAAGGCGCTTGTGGCGTTCGGCGAGGTCGTTCGGCGAGGAGGTTGCACGCGCGAGCAACACCTGTGGCAGGGTTTCGCTATGTGTCACTGCCGGGTCTGAATAGACCATTGCTGTTCTTTGTTTGACCATACCGCTACCCCAGATATGCCTTGATCACAGCCGGGTCCTTCTGGATATCTTCCGGGGTGCCTTCGGCGATCACCCGCCCGAAATCCAACACCACAATCCGGTCGGCAAGGTCCATAACCACGCCCATGTCGTGCTCGACCAGAACCACCGGAATCTTGCGCGCTTCGCGCACATCGAGAATGAAGCGCGCGAGGTCTTCTTTCTCTTCCGAGTTCATGCCGGCCATCGGTTCATCCATCAGCAGGATCGACGGTTCCTGCGCCAATGCACGGCCCAAATCGACACGTTTGCGCAGCCCGTACCCCAACGTGCCCACGGGCCGGTTGCGGATTGCCTCGATCTCCAGAAAGTCGATGATCTCTTCGGCGGCTTCGCGATGTTCCGATTCCTCGCGCATCACGGGACCGAATTGGAAAAAAGCCTGGATCACATTCGATTTCATCAGCATGTGACGTCCGATCATGATGTTTTCCACCACGGTCTGCCCGGCAAAAAGATGGGTGCCCTGAAACGTCCGCGCCAAACCGCGCCGGGCGATCTGGTCAACGCGCAGGCCGGTCACGTCCTGACCAGACAATTCGACACGGCCTTTCTGCGGACGGTAGAAGCCCGCAGTAACGTTCAGAAGTGATGTTTTTCCGGCACCGTTCGGGCCGATGATCGCAAGCAATTCATCGTCGTTTACAGAGATGCTCACATCGTCGAGCGCCGTCACACCGCCAAATTTCAAAGTTGCACCACGCACCGCAAGCGGCGATGAGACGATCCCGCCATTCGTAGTCATGATGCAGCCCGTGCCTTTTCCCGACACGTCATGGAGTCGCGCACAGCCCTACCGTAGGGTTGTCCGTTGAGAACGAGTTTTCCTCGCATCGTTTCTCCTCCCACCTCTTTGTTCAGAGGTTTGCCTGGGCTGTTTACCAAGTTTCCCCGCACAATCTAACAGATGTTAGAAAATTTAGTCAACAACTGAATTCGCTACCGAAGAAAACCGATCAGACAGCCGCGTACTCTGCGGAAAAGCTTCGAAGACCTTTTTGATCCTGACACCAGACTGTCCCGGAGGCACCGGTCCCTTCATTGTGCAATTGCAATTCGCAGGGCAGGGTCAGCGGTGCGAGTCCGCGGAAAGAAAACCGGTGGGGCGACGTCTTCAACGCATTCGCCGCCAGGTTCAGAAGCAGCGTCGCCTGCAATGGGCCATGCACAACAAGCCCGGAATAGGCTTCGGCTTCGGTGGCGTAGACATGGTCATAGTGGATGCGATGGGCATTGAACGTCAGCGCCGAATAGCGAAACAGCAGCACAGGATCCGGAGTCAGGCTCGATCTGAGCGAGGCGGGGTCGCCCGCGCCGGGTGCGCTCTTCACCGGGCGGGGCGCGGTGATCTTACGAAAGACAATCGACTGCTGTTCCCGGATACAAAGCCGGTTGCCGCTAAAATACTCGTGTTCGATGGTCACAAAGACCAACGCTCCGCTGCGGCCCTGCTTGGCCGTTATATCCCCGATCGACGAGCGTCTGGTGAAGGTTTCGCCGATCGTCAGCGGCGCGATATGTGTAACATCGCCGCCGGCCCACATGCGGGCGGGCAGCGGTACCGGGGGCAGAAATCCACCCCTTGCGGCATGGCCATCTTCTGACAGGGCGGCAGCTGGCACGGTATCAAGGGCAATACACCAATGAATTCCCAGCGGAACATCACCCGCTCCGCCCCAAAGGTGCGGGCCGAACGTGGCACGGAATTTTTCGATCAGTCCCTGCGTCAGAACATCTTCACTGGTTTCGGTGCGTCCCAGCCAGGGCGCCAGCGCGTCTAGGTCGATCTCACTCATGGTTGCGGCCTCAGAAGGATCGCGGCATGCCGAGGATATGCTCGCCGACATAGGACAGGATCAGGTTGGTCGAGATCGGGGCCACCTGATACAGTCGGGCCTCGCGGAACTTGCGCTCGACATCGTATTCCCGCGCGAAACCGAAGCCGCCATGGGTCTGGATACAGGCATTGGCCGCTTCCCAGCTGGCATCAGCGGCCAACAGCTTGGCCATGTTCGCCTGCGCCCCGCAATCCAGCCCGGCATCGAAACGTCTGCAGGCCTCAAAGCGCATCAGATTGGCGGCCTCGACGTTCACATAGGCCCTTGCGATAGGGAATTGCACGCCCTGGTTCTGGCCGATGGGACGGTCGAAAACCACGCGGTCGCCGGCATAGGCGCGGGCCTTGTCAACGAACCAGTATCCATCACCGATACATTCCGCTGCAATCAGGGTCCGTTCGGCGTTCAGCCCGTCAAGAATATGGTAAAACCCGCGCCCTTCGGTCCCGATCAGGTTTTCAGCGGGGATTTCCAGGTTGTCGAAAAACAATTCATTGGTTTCGTGGCCGGGCATATTGGCGATGGGGCGGACCTCCATGCCGTTGCCGATTGCCTCTTTCAGATCGACCATAAAGATCGACAGACCCTGCGACTTTTTCTTGACCTCGTTCAGAGGCGTGGTGCGTGCCAGAAGGATCATCAGGTCAGAATGCTGGATGCGGCTGATCCAGACCTTCTGGCCATTGATCTCATACCGGTCACCCTTCTTGACCGCGGTGGTCTTCAGTTTGGTGGTATCAGTTCCGGTTGTCGGTTCGGTCACGGCCATGGATTGTAGGCGCAACTCGCCGCTGGCAATACTGGGCAGGTATTTCTGCTTTTGCGCGTCCGAACCGTGCCGCAGCAGCGTGCCCATATTATACATCTGCCCGTGGCAATGACCCGCGTTGCCACCGCAGCGGTTCACCTCTTCCATGATGATCGAGGCTTCCGTCAACCCCAGTCCCGAGCCACCGTATTCCTCGGGGATCATCGCCGCGAGCCAGCCCTCGCGGGTCAGCGCATCGACGAATTCCTCGGGGTAGGTTTCGTTTTCGCCGAACTTGCGATGATATTCTGGCGGAAACTGCGCGCAAAGTGCGCGCAAGGCGTCGCGCAGATCGGTGTGAGTGTCTGGGGCTGACGTCTGCATTGGTTACTTCGCTCCCGGTCCCGACGTTTCAAGAATTTCCTGTTCGGCGCGCTGCCACAGCTCATAGGAAATCGGGTTTTCGCTCTCTTCGAGGATATGACCGACCAGACCGATGGCACGCGCCATGACGCCAAAGCCGCGCACGATCTTCCAGGGGAAGCCGAATTCACAGCAGATTGCACCGATCGCCCCGGTGGCGTTGATCGGCAGCATCTTGCCCGATTTTTCTTCGGCGACGGCCTGAATTTTCTGGATCAACGCGATGTATTCACCGGATTTTCCGTTTTCGGCGGCGATCTGGAACAGGCGCGGCGTGCGCGGATCGACAGGCTTGTGCACCGGATGGCCAAGCCCCGGCACGATGGCCTTGCGGGCGCGGAATTTTTCAACTGTTTCGACGGCAAGCGCATCCAGATCGACGCCGGTGCCGAGTTTTTCCTGCGGCAGCGCCTCGTAAAGCAATTTCGAGGCACCCTCCATCGAACCGACAAAGACGGTGCCAAGCCCACACAGCCCGGCCGCAACGGCCGCCTGAAGCGATTCCGGCGCACCCATGTAAGTCATCCGCGCCGCCAGAGCCGAAGGCGTGATGCCATGTTCGACAAGAGTAATGACGATGGCGTTGAACACCCGGCTTTCCTCGGGCGTGGCTTTGCGTCCCGTCAACTGCAGGAACGCCAGATCGCCGAGGTTCATGTGCCCGAGGATCTCGTTCGGCAGGTCGAGGCCACGCACGCTGATCTTGTCAGAGGTGCTCCAGGCAATATCGGAGCTGATTTTTTCTTTGCGTTTTCCCATTAGGCCGGATCCCATGAAAAGACATCCGCCGAAACTTCGAGCGGCGTGAACTGTGATTTGAGCGCGGGAATGGCGCGCTCGGCGATTTCATCGGCGGTCCAGCCATCACCGGAATGGACCGACCGCACGGGGCGGGGCTGATTGAACAGGAAGATCTCGTTTTTGCGAACCGCAAAGATTTGACCGGACACGTCAGCCGCGCGGTCGCTCATCAGAAAACAGGCCATTGGCGCGACCTTGGCCGGTGTCATTTCCTTGATCTTCTCGACACGCGCCACCTGTTCCGGGGTGTCTGTCTTGATAGACGAGATCATCCGGCTCCAGGCGAAGGGCGCGATGCAGTTCGAACGGACGTTCCACCGCTTGAGGTCGAGGGCCACCGATTTCGAGAAGGCCGCGATGCCCAGTTTTGCGGCTGAATAGTTCGCCTGCGCCAGATTGCCGATCAGCCCCGAGGTCGAGGTCATGTGCACCAAAGCACCGCTCTCCTGTTCGCGGAAATAATCGGCCGCCGCGCGGCTGGTGTTGAAAGCGCCGTAAAGATGGACCTTCACCACCGCGTCGAAATCCTCGTAGGTCATCTTGTGGAAGAACCCGTCGCGCAGAATGCCGGCGTTGTTCACCACCGCGTCGATGCGGCCGAATTTCTTGACACCGGCCTCGATCATCGCGCGGGCGGCGTCGGGGTCGGTGACGTTGCCGCCATCGGCAATGGCGTCGCCCCCTGCGGCCTTGATCTCTTCGACGACTTTCTGCGCCGCAGTTTCGGTCTGGCCGGTGCCTTTCAGGGACGCGCCCAGATCATTGACCACCACGGCAGCGCCTTCCGAGGCTGCCATCAAGGCGATATCACGCCCGATCCCACCGCCGGCCCCGGTGACCAGAACCACCTTTCCATCAAGTGCCTTTGTCATCTTCATTCTCCCTCAGCTTGCCTTGCGATATTTGTCCAGGCCGCCGGTATGCATGACCCGGCCCATGAGCGGCACGCCGATGATCTCTTCCGCCTTGATCGCCGCTGCGATAAGCTTGTCCAAATCGATGCCGGTTTCGATGCCGAGCTCGTGACACAGGAACACCGCATCCTCGGTGCAGACATTGCCTGCGGCGCGGGCGTGGCCGTGGCCCGCGAAAGGACAGCCGCCAAGACCGGCGACCGAGCTTTCGAACATGTCCACGCCCATCGACAGGGCGGCATGGAGATTGGCGATCCCAAGCCCCCGCGTGTCGTGGATGTGCATGCCGATGCGCGCCTCGGGCGCCAGTTCGCGCAGTGCGCCGATCATACGTTTGACCGCCTCGGGGTTGCCCCAGCCCATGGTGTCGGCGACCACAAGGATCGGCACCGGGATATCCTCTTCTTCGCACAGCTGAAGTATGAAGCGGAAATCGTCGAGGATGCGTTCTTGCGGGATGGGTCCTTCGAAATTGCAGCCGAAGGCCGTCATCACATAGGCGGCGTCGACCGTGTATCCCTCTTCCTTATAAAGCCGGACCCAGTCGCGTTGTCTTTCGCGCATTTCCTCGGACGAACAATTGTTGTTCGATTGGGCAAATGCCTCGGATGGATAGAACAGCAGACGCGGGTCGATATCGACCTCATGCGCCGTCAGGGCCTTGCGAAACCCCTTGTCGTTCAGCCAGAGCGACGTGTAATTCACGCCCGGCTTGCGTTTGATACGCTTGAACAGTTCACCGGTATCGGCCATTTGAGGCACGTATTGCGGACTGACAAAGCTGCCGACCTGAATGCGTTTCAGGCCGGTTTCGCTGAGCATGTCGATCAGTTCGATGCGCTCTTCGATCGGATAGATCTTCTTTTCGATCTGAAACCCCTCACGCGGGCCTTCTTCACGAAACTCGACGAATTTGGGAAAGTCGCTCATCTCATCACTCCTCGGATGGTAGTATCTCGGCGATGACCTGGCCGCGATCGACCATGTCCCCATTCGAGACGGAAATGTTGCTGGCGATCCCCGCTGCGGTGGCGCGGATCGAGATTTCAAGTTTCATGGATTCCATGACCGCGAGCACATCGCCTTCGGCCACGGTCTGCCCGTCTGCAACCTTGACCTCGACAATCATGCCGGTCAGCGGTGAGGCCACAGCCCGATCCGCCGCCGCATCGCCGCCCGCAAAGTCAAGCGGGGCTGCTGGACGGAAAACAAGGCGGCCTTCGGGCGTGTCCATTTCGATCACGCCAGCGTGGCGGCGCGCGGCGAGCACAAAGATGGACTCACCTTCCGCGACGCGCCAGCTACCGGGCGAAATTTCACGCACGGCGAGGATGATCCTGGTGCCGTCTTCTGCGATCACGGCGTATCGGTCCCCGGATTTGACAGGGCCGACGCGCAGTTCTTCGGATGCACCGGTCGTGTCGGTCAATGTTACGCGCTGTCCCGCTTCAAGCGGGTCACCGCCCAGGCCAAGCCGCCAGCCAGTGAACGTGGAAAGATTGGTCCAAGGGTCCGCGCATGGGTCACGCCGGTCGGACGCCACGAAGAGAACGGCAGCGGCGGCTTTCCACAACTCGGGGCGCGCAAGGGCGGGGGGGGACGTCAGTGCGTCAAGCCTGCCGTCGATCCAGCGTGTATGAACCTGCATCTGTTCGAATTCGGGATTGCGCGCCAGTGCTTTCAAAAAGGCGCGGTTGGTTTGCACACCCTCAACTGCGACGTGATCCAAGGCTGTCGCCAGCCGCGCCAAGGCGGTTTCCCGGTCCGGCGCATGCACAATCAGTTTGGCGATCATCGGATCATAGAAGGGCGTCACTGCGTCGCCTTCTTCGACACCGCTGTCAATGCGCAAACCTTCCGGCAAGCTGAGCGTGGTCAAGGTGCCGGTCGACGGGGCGAACTGCATCGCCGGATCTTCGGCATAAAGCCGCGCCTCGACCGCGTGGCCGTTGATCTTGAGGTCATCCTGCATCAGGCCAAGGCCCGCGCCTTCGGCAATGCGCAGGTGAAGCGCAACAAGGTCCAGCCCGGTGATCGCTTCGGTGACGGGATGTTCCACCTGAATGCGGGGGTTTACCTCAAGAAAGAAGTACTCTTCGCCCGCGACCAAAAACTCCACTGTGCCTAGGCCGCGGTAGTCAAGCGTTTCGCCCAGGCGCACCGCGTCATGCGCGATCTCGTCCAGCAGCGCGCGGGGCAAGCCCCAAGCCGGAGCCTCTTCGATGACCTTCTGGTGACGGCGCTGAAGCGTGCAGTCACGTTCGAACAGGTGCACCACGTGCCCCTTGCCATCACCCGCGATCTGCACTTCGACATGGCGCGCTTCAGGCAGGAAGCGTTCCAGCAAAAGCCCTTCGGAGCCAAAAGTGGATTTCGCCTCGCGAAGGGCGCCTTCGATGTCTTCCACAAGCGTGGCCTCATCGGTGACAAGCCGCTGGCCGCGCCCGCCACCGCCGCCGACGGCCTTGAGCAGAACGGGCAGGCCCATTGCGCGGACTTCATCGGCAATCTCTTGCGGATCGGACCACGCGCCTTCGGCACCCGAAATAACCGGGACGCTGGCCGCCACGGCGGCCTCTTTGGCGCTGGCCTTGTCGCCGAAACGGTCAAGCGTGTCCGGCGTTGGCCCCATGAAGATCATGCCGGCGGCCTCGACCGAACGGGCAAAATCAGAGTTCTCGGCCAGAAAGCCGTAACCGGGATGGATCGCATCCGCACCGACCGATTTCGCGGCGGCAATCACCGCGTCGATCTTCAGATAGCTCTCGGACGCCGGTCCGGCACCGATGCAGACTGATTGCCCGATCTCGCGGACATGCAGGGCATTGGCGTCGGCTTGCGAATGTACGCCGACAGGAGTGATGCCGCTGGCCCGCGCGGTACGCGCGATCCGGCAGGCAATTTCGCCGCGATTGGCGATTAGAAGCGTTTTGATTTTCATGACTCGCTCCTCACATCCTGAACACGCCGAAATTGGTTTCGGCCTTGGGTCTGCGTGAGGTCACATCCAGCATGAGCGCCATGACATCGCGGGTTTCACAAGGCTCGATCACGCTGTCGATCCAGAGGTTAGAGGCAAAATTGTAAGCACCTTGAAAATCCTCGTATTCCTTGCGGATGGGCGCCTTGAAGGCTTCTTCCTCTTCGGGGGTCCAGCTTTTGCCTTCGCGTTCGTTGATCTGTCCGCGGACTTGCGCCAGCACGCTGGCGGCCTGTTCCGGCCCCATGATTGCGGACCGTCCTGTTGGCCAGGCGAACATTGCGTCCGGCTGGAACGGGCGGCCCAGCATTGCCAGGTATCCCGCCCCGTAAGATCCGCCGGTGATGATGGTAAACTTTGGCACCCGGGCCGAAGACATGGCCGTGATCATCTTGGCACCCGCCTTGGCGATGCCCATCTGTTCGACCTCGCGGCCAACCATGAAGCCGTTCACATCCGCCAGAAACAGCAGCGGAATATCGCGCTGGACGCAGAGGTTGATGAAATGCGTCGCCTTCAACGCGGCCTCGACGAACAGCACGCCGGTATTGGCGAGAATGCCCACTTCGTGGCCGTGGATCCGGCCCCAGCCGGTCATGATCGTGTCACCATAAAGCGGCTTGAACTCGTGGAAATTGCTGTCATCCACCAGCCGTGCGACAATCTCGCGGTTGTCGGTTGGCACCTTGGGGTCGCGGCTGACGATGCCGTAGATTTCCTCGACCGGATAGGCGGGCGCGAGCGGCGTCTTGGGCGTCTTGCGGGGCAGGGGTTTTTCGCCCAGATGGCTGACGATCTCGCGGGTGACGGCCAGCGCGTGGGCGTCATCCTCGGCAAGATGGTCGGTCACACCCGACACGGACGAGTGCATCTTGCCGCCGCCCAGTTCTTCGGCATCCACCTTTTCGCCGGTGGCAGCAAAGGTCAGTTCCGGCCCGCCAAGATACATGAAGCCCTGGCCACGCACGATCACCACCTCATCGCAGAGCGCGGGAATATAGGCACCACCCGCAGTGCAAGGCCCCATGACGACAGCGATCTGCGGCACCCCGTCACCGGACATGCCGATCTGCTGGTGAAAGATTGAGCCGAACTGGCCTTCGTCGGGGAAAATGTTCTCCTGATCCGGCAGAAACGCGCCGCCGGAATCGACCAGCGTGATCACCGGAAGGCGGTTCTTCCACGCGATCTTCTGGGCGCGCACGTGCTTGCGGCAGGTCATGCCGAAATAGGTGCCGCCCTTCACGGTGGCATCATTGGCGATGATCATGCACTGACGGCCCTCGATCACGCCGATGCCAGTGATGATGCCCGCCCCCGGCGGTACACCATCATATTTGTTCAGCCCGGCAAGCTCCCCGACTTCCAGAAAGGGGGTGCCCGGATCGATCAACCGTTCGACGCGTTCGCGCGGCAGGATCTTGCCTTTCGACACGTGCCGTTCGCGGGCCTTTTCAGGGCCACCGACACGTTGTTGCAAGCGAAGGGCACGCAGCTCGCCGACTTTGTCGCGATACTGTGTATCGTTTTGCCGGAAGTCATCGGACCCGGTATCGAGTAGGGATTTCATTTTTGTCATGGCAGCTCGGGGTATTCTCTCAGAACAAAGGCAACCTTGGCGGCGCCGGGTTTTTCAAAAGTGTCAGCCGCCACCAGATGGACGTCGGCCTTGAAGACGAGCGCGTCGCGCAGCCGCTGTTCGATTTTCTTCTTGAGGGCAGCATCGTCCGCGGTATCGCGGTCGGGTCCGCGTTCGACGATCACTTTCAGCGCGCCCTGCGTGGTATGACCTTCGAAATCGGCCACGATGCGCATGACGCCGTTAGTGTCCGGCACCATCTCGGTGATCACGCTGTTGATGGCCGACGGGAACACATTGGCCCCGCGCACGATCAGCATGTCGTCGGTCCGGCCGGTGCAGCGGATCTTGGGTCCGGTACGCCCGCAGGAACATTCGGTGTCGATCACCTCGATATAGTCGCCGGACCGGAAACGCACCACCGGGCTCGCCTGACGGCCAATCGCGGTATAGATCATCTCGCCCTCGGCGCCTTTTTTCCAAGGGATGATGTCGCCGCTCTCGGGGTCGAGCAATTCAGTGATGATATAGTCCATGTTGACCATGTGCATCCCCGACTGGGCGTCGCATTCGGCCCAGTAGGTCACACCCAGATCGGTGCCACCCAGCATTTCGGTGCATTTCGCACCCCAGGCCGCTTCGATCTTGGCGCGAATTGCCGGGATGCCACCGCCGGGTTCTCCGCCGACAACCACCTGTTCCACGCCCAGCTCACTGGCCTTGCATCCCAGCACCTCTGGCGCTTTTTCCGCCAGGTGCAGCACGAAGTTCGGCGCGCCGACGATGCAGCGCGGACGCGTGTCGGCGCAAGCGCGCAGCAGCCGCTCCGCGCCGCCATCCGCCCCCACCGGCACATCGATTGTGCCCATGTACTGCAATCCCTGCATCACGGGGATGCCGCCGACAAAGCCCTTGGCCAGCGAAAACGCGTGCAACACCATGTCGCCGGGGCGCACGCCATTGGCAAAGAAGCAGCGCGCTGTCATCTCGTGCCACATTTCGGCGTCGGATTCGGTAAGGGCAACATATGAGGGGCTGCCGGTGGTGCCCGACGAGGCCTGCATCTGAATGATGTCGGCCATCGGCGCGGCGCGGTGTTTGCCAAACGGCGGCTCGGCGGCCAGGCTTTCGCGGATCTCGGTCTTGTAAGTATAGGGCAGCTTTTGCAGGTCTTCGATGGTGCGAATATCGTCGAACTCCACGCCCGCTTCGGCTAACTTTTCCTGATAGAAGGTCGAGTTCGTCTTGAGATAGGCCATCTGCGCACGCAGTCGCTCTTCCTGAATGCGGCGCACTTCGTCAAGCGGCGTGCCCTCGATTTCGTGCCAGAAACGATCGTTTACCTTATCGGCGGCATCCTCCCGCCGGAAGCGCATTCCAAATTGCATATTGTCCTCCGTTCCGGACCGGGCGATCAATAGGACCGCGGCAGACCCATGACCTTTTCGCCGATGAAGCTGAGGCACAGCTCGCGGTTCACGGGTGCCGTACGCAACAGGCGCACCAGCGGATACATCTCGTAAAGTCCCGTATCCTCTGTGAAACCCGATCCGCCATGCGCCTGCAGCGCGGCGTCCACCGCTTCGATCCCAGCTTCGGCGGCGGCATACTTGGCCATATTCGACGAGGCCCCCGCGGGCAGCTTGTTGTCGAATTCCCAGGCCGCGCGTCGGGTCATCAGGCTGGCCATCTCGACCGCTGTGTGCGCCTTGGCCATCGGGTGCTGCACGCCCTGATGCGCGCCGATGGGCTGATCGAAGACATTGCGCTCGGAGGCATAGGCCACCCCCTTGTTCAGCGCGAAGCGGCCGATGCCGCAGCACAAAGCGGCCAGGATGATGCGTTCGGGGTTGAGACTGTCGAACAGGATCGAGAACCCTTCGTCAACCTCGCCGACAACGTCCTCGGGGCCCAGATCGACCTCGTCAAAGAACAGGGTCCACTGTTCTTCGGGCAGGGGGATCGAGATCTTCACCCGCTGCTTGTCGACACCCTTTTTCTTCAGGTCCACCGCAAAGAGCGTGAAGCCGTCGGTCTTGCGGCTGACTTCGGTGTGGGGCTTGGTGCGTGCTACCACCAGACAATAGTCCGATACCTCGGCGCCGGTGATAAAGGTCTTTTCGCCCGACAGGCTGAACCGGTTGCCCCGGCGCTTGGCCAGCGTGGTGGCCTTCATCGTGTTGGATCCGGCCCCCGGTTCGGTGATCGCGAAACAGAACTGGATATCACCACGGCAGGCGGCCGGCAGCAGTTCCTTCTTGTGGAATTCGCTCCCGTGGCTGGCGATATGGGCCAGCGACATGGTCGGCCCGACCACCATCATCAGAAGCGGAATGCCGTGATTGGCGGTGCCTTCCATGAACAGGGCCATTTCGGTCATGCCAAGGCCGGCGCCGCCGTATTCCTCGGGCACCATGATGCCCAGAAAGCCGTCATCAGCAATCTGTTTGAACATCTCCTGCGGGAATTCATGCCTGCGCGCGTGGTCCAGCCAATAAGCATTGTCGTATTTCTGCGCCAACTGACCGCCGTATTCGTAAATCTGGCGCTGTTCGTCGTTCAAAGTGAATTCCATGTTTCGTCCTCAAGCCTTGAATTCAGGGGGGCGTCGGTTCTCGAACGCGTCGAGCCCTTCGGCGACGTCATCACTGGGCAGCGCGCGCACGGCGGCGTCACGCTCCAGCCGCATTTGCTGGTCGATGCCCAGGTCCGCGCCTTCCCGCGCCAGCCGCTTCATCTCGGCGATACCCGGACGCGAGCGGGTGGCGATTTTCTGGCAGTATTCCAACGCGGCCGGATGCAGATCCGCATCCGGCACGATATAGTTGACCAGACCGGCCTCTTTGGCCTCGCCCGCCTCAAGCCAGCGGGCTGAGAACATCAGGTCGAGCGCCCGGCGCTGCCCCATCAACCGCGTTAGCCGCTGCGAGCCGCCCCAACCGGGAATCAGTCCGAATTGTGCATGCTGATCGCCGAACTGAGCGGTTTCGGCGGCGAAACACACATCGCAAGCCAACATCAGTTCGATCCCGCCGGCCAGACACAACCCCTGCACCGCCACGACGACAGGGAGGGAGGAGGTTTCGAGCGCACGCAGGGTGTTCATGCCAAAGGCGATGAAGTGGTTCAGCGCGGCGGGATCGTTCAATTTACCTTTCACTTCCACCAGATCGGCGCCGGTGCAAAAGTGCTTGCCCTGCGCCCGGATGAGGATCGCCCGGATAGCCGGGTTCGCCTCGAATTCCGCACGCGCGGCAGATATGCGCTCATGCACGTCAAGTGACAGGCAATTGAATTTCTCGGGGCGGGCCAGCTCGATAATGCCGGTGTTGCCCTCGGTCGTGACGATGATGGGATCGTTCATTTCTGAGCTCCCGTCGCCTTCTTGTCATATTGCAGCGCCATCCGTCCGACCTTCTCGCGGGCAATCACCAGCTTCTGGATCTGCGCGGTGCCGTCACCGATCTGCAGACCAAGCACATCGTTATAGCGCTGGTGGTGAGGCAGGTCGGTGGTATAGCCGTAATGTCCGTGCAGGATCAGGCACTGGTGCAGGATCTCGCAGGCGGTTTTGGGCAGGTACCATTTGCACATGGCCGCCTCGGACGTATGCGGCAGACCACGGTCGCGCAGGTCCAGCGTGTAATAGCAAAGCTGGCGCATCATGGTCAGTTGAGTTTCGGCTTCGGCCAGCGGGAAACTGACGCCCTGATACTGCACAATCGGCGCACCAAAGGCTTCGCGTTCCTGGACATAGGCCCAGGTTTCATCCACCGACGCTTGCGCGGCACCCAGGCACTCCAGCCCGATCAGTGCGCGCGAATAATCAAACCCGGCCATGATCGTTCCGAAGGCGCGATCCTGTTCGGCCATCATGTTTTGGGCCGGCACGAAGACGTCGTCAAAGAACACCGACCCACGCCCGACGGGCTTGGTGCCGATGTCGTCAAAATGCGTGCGCTTGATGCCGTCCTGGTTCAGATCGACAAAAAAGGCGCTGACCCCGCGTGAGCCACCGTTAGGATCGCCGGTGCGGGCAAAGACGACCGCCGCATCGGCCTGACTGGCAAAACTCATGGATGTCTTTTCACCGTTCAGCCGCCAACCGTTTCCGGATTTCTCGGCCTTCAGAATCAGGTTCGCCGCGTCCGATCCGCCGCGCGGCTCTGTCAGACCCAGACCAATGACGGCATCACCCGAAACAACCTTGGGCACCCATTTCGACGCGATGTCGCGGGAGGCATGCTTGGCAACCATTCCGCCCATGAGAGAGCCGAGAAGCTGCACGTAACTTGCGTTGAAATCAGCATAGGCGATCTCTTCGACGATCAGCCCTGACGCGACAGAGCTTTCACCCAGTCCGCCGAATTCTTCCGGCAGATCGGCCCCGATCAGACCGAGTGCGCCCATCTCCTTGATCAGCGCACGATCAAAGGTATGGCCGCTTGCGCGCTCCTGATATGTGGGCGCAAGTTTTTCAGTTGCGAAGCGCTTCGCGGTTTCGCGAAAAGCCTTCTGATCGTCTGTTGGCTGGAATTGCATCGGTGCTCCTCCCAATGACCGAAATTTATCTTTCCAAAAATCTAACATTTGTTAGAATACAGATCAAGCATAGTTTTGAGGAGGATGCCCACAATGGAAAATAAGCCAACGGAGAGCTTCGGGACCATGCTCTCGCCGATCCGCGCAGGCCAGCATACATTGCGAAACCGTGTCATCATGGGGTCGATGCACACGCGGTTGGAAACCGAGCCTGACGGCATAGCCAAACAGATCGCGTTTTACGCCGAGCGTGCGCGGGGGGAGGCGGCGATTCTGGTCACCGGCGGGTTTTCCCCCAATGCCGAGGGTATATTTGATCCCGAAGGTCCACGAATCGACGACCCGGAAGAGGCGCGCAGCCTGCGCCCGATCTGCGAGGCGGTGCAGGCCGAAGGCAGCCTGATCTGCGCGCAACTCCTTCACGCCGGGCGCTATGCAAAGATCGAAGGATGTGTTGCCCCGTCGCCAATCCGGGCACCGATCAACCGTTTCGTGCCGCGTGAAATGACCGAAGCCGATATTTTCCGAACCATCGAGGATTTTGCCGCGGCAGCCGCCAACGCGCAGGCCGCAGGATTCGATGGCGTCGAAATCATGGGGTCCGAGGGATACCTGATTAACGAATTCACCGTTACCCACACCAACAAGCGCGAAGACGACTGGGGCGGAAGCGCCGAGAAGCGCCATCGATTCCCGGTCGAGATCGTGCGCGCAGTACGTGAACGCTGCGGGCCCGACTTTCTGGTCATCTACCGGATTTCCGCCGCCGATCTGG